>NZ_QASN01000020.1:0-782500 GCF_003052585.1 Pseudomonas mangrovi
GCGTCATCCACCCTACGAGTTGCGGGCGTGCCGAGCGGGCGGATCTTCGTGGGGTGGATGGTCGAAGACGTTCACCACGGCGGGGGTCTGGTGGATGAACAAGGCGTCATCCACCCTACGAATTACGGGCGTACCGAGCGGGTTGAGTTTCGTAGGGTGGATGGTCGAAGCCATCCACCACAGCGGGGTTCTGGTGGATGAACAAAGCGTCATCCACCCTACACGGCGTTCGGAAGCAAGGCGGTGAGAGAGAGGTCAGGCGACTCGCACTCTTACGAAATCAGATCCTTTCCTATCTATTTTAAAGATGGATTTAGGCAAATATTTGCGCTTTTTAATTCGATTGTTCGAATCGATCATGTTGTCATCCGGTCCGGCGTTCGGGCCCCGACTTCTACGGAGGTTCCCATGATCGAAGTACGTCCCTTGACTCAGCTCGGTGCAGCGAACCACGGCTGGCTCGACAGCCGCTTCCACTTTTCCTTTGCCGAGTATCACGACCCGCGCCGTCTGCACTGGGGCCGGTTGCGGGTGTGGAACGATGACCGCATCGCGCCGCACAGCGGCTTTCCCAGTCACCCGCACCGCGACATGGAAATCATCACCTATGTGCGCAAGGGAGCGATCACGCATCAGGACAGCCTCGGCAACGAAGGTCGTACCGTGGCGGGCGACGTCCAGGTTATGAGCGCCGGCACCGGCATCGTCCACAGCGAGTACAACCTCGAGGATGAAACAGCCGAGATCTTCCAGATCTGGATCATGCCGAACCAGTCCGGCCTGCCGCCGGCCTGGGGCAGCAAGCCGTTCCCTCGCGCGCAGCGCAACGGGCGCTTCGAAACCCTTGCCAGCGGCATGTCGGGTGATGGGGAGGCCTTGCCGATCCGCGCCGACGCGCGTCTGCTGGCGGCCACCCTGGCGCCGGGCCAGAGCGCCGAGTACCCACTTGCCACTCGGCGCAAGGCCTATCTGGTGGCTGCACGTGGCCGTATCGAGGTGAACGGCACTGTCGCCGCAGCGGGCGACGGAGTGGCTATTGTCGACGAGTCCGTGTTGCGCGTGGTGGCGCTGGAGGAGAGCGAGGTGGTGCTGGTGGACGTGGCCTGAAGACGGGCTAGGCTGGTTCTTCTGATCCCGGCAAGGAGGCTGCCATGTCCTACTACTTCTACAAGACGGTGCGTGATTACCACATCACCGGCAAGACCCTGTTCCTGCCCACCACCGGTATTGCCCGGGGCGGGCTGGACCCTGCCCTGCGCAACTCTGCTGGCGGCTGTACGGCCACGGCACAGGCAGCCACGGGTCGCCCGTTGAGCGAGGCGGACAATACCGGCGTGGGCCAGTGCCTGACTGGCAATCGTTCCTACGCCGAGGACTACGCCACGCAGGATAATCAGTGCCTGCTGCGAATCACCCTGGAGGACAGCGATCTCGACAAGTTGGTGGTCAGCGCAGCCAATCGCAGCCAGTTCAAGAGCATGCAGGAGGCGGTGGATGCGAGTGAATGCACGGCGATCGTGACCATTCCACCGAGCTGCATCGACTACCTGACCGAAGCGCGGAGCTGGCAGCCGATCAGCACCTTTCCGAACCCAAAACCCTGGAGAGGTGGCGGCGAGGAAGACTGGTGAGACCTGTGCTGGTGCTTCCGACGCCGGGCTTCCAGGGCCCGGCGCTGTTCACGCGCTGTCGCCGTTCAGCCACTGCTCGTAGAACGCCGGCATCTGCGAAGCCTTGCCACTGAACTGCGCGTCGCGCTTTTCGCGAAACGCAGCCACGCCTTCCTTGCCGTCGCCGACGCTGGTGTAGAACATCGCCAGCGAGTCGATCCGGTGCGCTTCCAGCGGATGTGGCTGGGCGCTGTTGCGATAGAGCATCTGCCGGGCGAAGGCGGTGGCCACTGGCGAGCGACCGGCGACCAGGCGGCGGGCGAACGTGCGGGCGTCATCGAGCAGGCTGTCGGCTGCGTGCACCGAGCGCACCAGGCCGCCGCGACGAGCTTCCTCGGCGTCGAATATGTCCCCGGTATAGACCCACTCCAGTGCCTGCTGCAGGCCGACGATGCGAGGCAGGAACCAGGACGAGCAGGCTTCCGGAACGATGCCCAGGCGGCCGAAGACGAAGCCGATGCGGGCCTTTTCCGAGGCCAGGCGAAAGTCCATCGCCAGGGTCATGGTCGCGCCGATGCCGACCGCGGCACCGTTGATCGCACCTACTACCGGCTTGCGGCAGGCATGGATCGCCAGGGTCACCCGGCCGCCGGTATCGCGCACCCCGTCGAAGATCGCCGGATCCTCGAGGCGCCCGTGCATGTCGTCGAGGGTCGGGGTCTGGCTCTCGTCGAGGCCGAATACGTTGCCCGGCCTGGACAGGTCCATGCCGGCGCAGAAGGCGCGGCCGGCGCCGGTCACCAGCACCACCCGCACCGCATCGTCGAGGCTGGCGCGCTCGAAGGCGTGCACCAGCTCGTTGGCCATCTCCACGGTGAAGGCGTTGAGCTGCTCGGGACGATTCAGGGTGAGGGTCAGCAGGCCGTCGTCCAGTTGCCAATCTATTGTTGTGTAGTGCATCGGCGGGTCTCTTCGGGTGGGCGAAAGGCGGAGGTCAGTCGTCGCTCTTCTTCAGCAGGCTGGCCAGATCGCCGAAGGCCTTGTAGGTGGTCTTCGGCGCCTGCGGGCTGGCGGTGGAGCCTTCGGCGAAGTACTGCTGGTCGGTGTAGCGCGAGTGTTCGTTGTCATGGCAGAACAGGCACAGCAGCTCCCAGTTGGAGCCGTCGGCCGGGTTGTTGTCGTGGTTGTGATCGCGGTGATGCACGGTCAGCTCGCTCAGGCGCTTGCCGGAGAACTCCCGGGCGCAGCGGCCGCAGACGTGCGGGTACATCTTCAGGGCTTTCTGACGGTAATCCTCTTCCGCCTTGGCGGAGAGGAAATGGCTGTTGCGGCTACTCATGGCGTGACCTTGCTGGGGCTCTGAGGGGTGATGACGAGTGAGGAGAATGAAACCATAGTTCGTCGGGCAGCAGGCATCTTAGAAACCTTTTCTATCGCGACGCTCGGCAAGGCGCGCCCTGGGCGGTGTGAAAGAATGCGCCGCTTCTTAAGTGTGCGGATTCCCAACAGTGCTCGTCAGGTCGATGAGTGCCTGTGCCAAGGTCGGGTAGCGAAACACATAACCATGCTGCAACAGCTTGTGCGGAACTACCCGCTGGCCGCTGAGCAGGATTTCGTCCGCCATCTCGCCGACCAATAGTCGCAGCAGCCACGCCGGAACCGGCAGCGGTAGGCACGGATGCGTGATCTGGCGCCTCAGCGCACGGCTGAATTCGGCCTGGGTGACCGGCTCGGGCGCGGTGAGATTGATGGCGCCCTGCAGCTGCGGCTGGCCCAGGGCGAAGGCGCAGATGTCCAGGACGTCCTGCAGGTGGATCCAGGGCAGCCACTGTCGGCCATTGCCCAGTTGCGTGGCGATGCCCCAGTCGAAAGGGCGGCGAAGTTCTGCCAATGGTCCGCCGTCGCGACCGAGGACCACGCCGATGCGCAGCAGACAGACACGCAGCCCCAGCGGCTCGAAAGCGCCGGCGCGCTCCTCCCAGCGGGCGCAGAGCTGGTGCGAGAAACAATCCCGAGCCGACGCGCCTTCATCCAGTGGCTGGTCCTGCTGGTGCCCGTAGTAGCCGACGGCCGAGGCGTTCAGCAGTACTTTGGGTTTGTGTTCCAGGCGTTGCACCAGTTGCAGCAGCTGATCGGTGACCTGCAGACGACTGCCGAGAAAGCGCGCCTTGCGTTCGGCGTTCCAGCGGCCCCCGGCCAGGGGCTCGCCAGCGAGGTTGATGATGCAGTCGATGTGCTCGTCGCAACCAAGTTGCTGCAGATCGCGGACGAACCTCGCTTGTCCCCACGCTTCCTTCGCTGGCGGCGGACCGCCACGGCTCAGGATCAGCAGATCGTGGCCGGCCAGGCCAAGTGCTGCGGCAAGCGGTCGACCGATGAAACCGGTGCCGCCGGTCATCAGGATGCGCAGCGTGTGCGAGGTGCCGTCGCGCAGGGCGATGGTCGTATCGGACATGGCTGTCACCGCCGCCTCACTCGCGCTCTTCGAGCAGCCGCTGGATCTCCACCTCGCCCAGCGGGCGGCGGCTCTTGATGCGCAGGCTGTCGCGCCACTCGCCGGCGAAATCCTTCTGGATGCGCATGTTCAGGAACAGGGTCAGGAGCATGGCGATGAGCGCGCCCATGCTCGCCAGCAGCATGTCCTTGTGCGCGTCCCAGACATCGCCTTGGGTGCCCAGGTAGGCGATGCCCAGATCGCCGCCGAACAGCTCGGCTGCGCCCCATTCGAACAACTCGAAGAGCATCGAGGTGGCCATCACCAGGTCGAGTGGGAAGAAGTAGCCCCAGAAGCCCTTGGCTTCGGCGATCCGGCAGTAGACCTCGCGTACCGGATAGGCCAGCAGCAGGCCGTAGGCGAAGTGCACGAAGCGATCGAAATGGTTGCGCTCCCAGCCCATGAAGGCGTTCAGGCTGAAATTGAAATGCCGGATCAGAAAGTCGTCGTAGGGGACCTCGGCATAGGTGTAGTGCGCGCCGACCTCGTGCAGGCAGAGGAAGACGAAGATCAGGCTATAGGAGACCTTCGACAGCGGGAAACTGCGTGCGCTGGTGGCCAGCGCGACGATGAATATCACCGCCAGCAGGTTTTCCAGCGCCCAGTCGGCACGGTCGTGGGGAGCGATGGCGAGCAGCACGAAGAGCAGGCCAAAGGGCACGGCGAGCAGTGCCAGGTAGCGTTGGGTGGACATGTCTCCTCCTTGAGTTCGAGTGGGTCGGTAGCGGCGCCGATGATCAGGCGTCGGTAGGCTGCGTTCCGATCTGCGGTTTCAGCAGGGCCAGCGGGATGACGATGGCCGAGGCCACGGCGGTGTTCAGATAAAGGTGGCTATACAACCCTGCCTGAGCCGATACCCAGCAGTCCGGACCCCACCACAGCAGCAGGCCCAGGTACAGGCCGGTCTTGATCCAGGCGTCGCCATGCCGGCGATAGAGTGCCAGCAGCAGGCAGTAGAACAGCGCCCAACTGGCCACCGTAGGACCGAACAGTTGCACCAGGTTCTTGATCAGTGCCTGCTGGGCCAGGCTCGGCGTCGCCTCGCCGGTACTGGCATAGAGCTCCTGGAAATAGGGCTCCATGGGCGGTAGCGCCCCGAACAGGGCCAGCACCAGGCCGAGCAGGATATGGCCGAAGCCGACCAGCAGCAGCCAGCGATAGATCAGGTTCTGCATGTTTTTCCTCCGTGAATATCAATGCGCCGTTCAGTGACGACCGAATACCTTGAGCAGGAAGGCATACTCCAGCGCCACGTCGTGCAGGGCCTGGTAGCGGCCGCTCATGCCGCCGTGGCCGGCAGCGAACTCGGTCTTGAGCAGCAGCAGGTGGTCATCGGTGCGAGTGGCGCGCAGCTTGGCCACCCACTTGGCGGCCTCCCAGTACTGCACGCGACTGTCGTGGTAGCCGGCCACCGCAAGGATTGCCGGGTAGGCCTGGGCGCGCACGTTCTCGTAGGGCGCGTAGGCCTTGATCCGTGCATGCACGTCCGGCTCCTGCGGATTGCCCCATTCGTCGTACTCGGTGACGGTGAGCGGCAGGTCGGGATCGAGCATGGTGTTGAGCACATCGACGAAGGGCACCTCGGCGATGGCGGCAGCGAACAGCTCCGGGCGCTGGTTGAGCACCGCGCCGATCAGCAGGCCGCCGGCGCTGCCGCCGCTGATGGCCAACTGCTCGGGACGGCTGTAGCCCTCGGCGATCAGGTGCTCGGCACAGGCGATGAAGTCGTCGAAGCTGTTCTGCTTGTGCGCAAGCTTGCCGGCGCGGTACCAGGCTTCGCCCAGCTCGCCACCGCCACGCACGTGGGCGATGGCGAAAACGAAGCCACGCTCGAGCAGGCTCAGGCGGGCATGCGAGAACCAGGGGTCGAGGCAGGCGCCATAGGCACCGTAGCCATACAGATAGAGCGGCGCAGGCAGCTCGCCGTCGAGCAGGTCGCGCCGCCCGACCAGACTGATCGGCACCTGGCTGCCGTCTGCCGCCGTGGCCCAGAGCCGCCGGCTCTCATAGGCATCGGCATCGAAGGGGCCTTCCACCGGGGTCTGTTTGAGCACCTGTTGCGCACCACTGGCCAGATCCAGCTGACGGACCTGTGCCGGGCGGTTGAGCGCCTCGTAGCGCAGGCGCACGACCTCGCTGGTGAACTCCAGGCTGTCCTGCACATGCAGGCTGTAGGCCGCGTCGGGCAGCTCGACCCGATAGCTCGCGGCGTTCTGCGGATGCACTTCGATCACCGGCAGGCCGCCGATGCGCAGACTCAGCAGCCAGGCATCGCGGTTGAGGGTCAGGTCCTCGATCATCACCGCCGGATCGTGCGCCACCAGCTCGCGCCAGTTGGGCCGTTCCGGGCTGGCTTCCGGCGCTGCATAGAGGGCGAAGTTGATGCCGCTCTGGTTGCTGCGCACCAGCCAGCTCCAGTCGCCGTCGAGCATGCCGTGGTCGATGTGATACTCGTGGTTCTCCTCGCGGGGGGCGACGCAGCGCAGCGGTTGCTGCGGATGGTCGGCGTCCAGCACCCAGGCCTCGCTGGTGGTCTTGCTGCCAAGGGCGATGATCAGCTTGCGCTCGGAGCTTGAGCGATAGCAGTGCAGGAAGAAGCGTCCATCCGGCTCATGGAAGACCTCCTGGGTGGCTTCGTCCCCGAGCACATGGCGCAGCAGACGATGCGGTCGATGGGTGTCGTCCAGTTCGCCGAAGAACAGCGTACGGCTGTCGTTGGCCCAGGTCATGCTGCCATCGCAGTCGTCGAAGGGCAGCTCGTTGAGGGCGCCGCTGTAGAGGTCCTTGACGTACAGGCGATAGATCTCGTCGCCGCTGGTATCCAGGCTGTAGGCCAGCAGGCTGTGGTCGGGGCTGACGCTGAAGGCGCCGAGCGAGAGAAAGCCGCCGCCAGCCAGCTCATTGGGATCGAGCAGCAGCTGTTCGGCGCTGTCGTCGATGTTCAGCGAGCCGTCGGCCGGGCGCGGGCAGCGGTAGTGACGCGGGTACTCGTCACCGGCCGTGGTGCGCTGGTAGTACAGCCAGGGCCCCCAGGGCGAGGGCAGCGACAGGTCGGTCTCGCGGATGCGGCCCTTGATCTCCAGGAACAGTTGCTCGCGCAAACCCGCCTGGTCGGCGAGGCTGGCTTCCAGGTAGGCGTTTTCCGCCTGCAGGTAGGCGAGCACTTCGTCGGCGTCGCGCTGTTGCAGCCATTGGTAGGGATCGCTGGCGGCATCGCGCCGGGCGATGGGCGCAGGGGGGAGGGAAGCCAAGGGGAATCTCCTGACGGGGCGGACGACAGGGGCGCCGGTCCGGGGAAAAGCCGCTATCATAAGCGCCCTTTTGCTGGCGCGGCGCGACTGTCGGCCAAGACTGCGGAATCGATCGATGAACGAACAAGAATACCTGCTCGCCTGGGGCGCCTATGCCGTGGCCGGGCTGGGCTGCCTACTGGTCTGGTGCCGCATGACCCGAGCGCTCTGGCGCTGGTTGCGCGAGCCATTGCGCGTGTTGGTAGCGGTACTGTTGTTCACCCCCACGCTGATCGATCCGGCACGCGAGCTGTTTGCCCCGGCTCTGGCCATCACCGCGCTGGATCTGGCCTTCAATGTCGGCGATCACGCCCTGCGCGCCCTGGCCGATCTGAGCATGTTCGCTGCCCTGGCGTTTGCCGCCTATCTGCTGTTCGCCCTGCTGCGCTGGCCGCTGGAGCGCTGGTGGCGGGGCCTGCGAGGGGAGCGCAATGCACAGACGACAGACGAGGCGGACGAGCCGACCTTGCGCGATCTGATGCAGCGCGGTCTCGAAGACGCCGAGCAGCGTCCGGCTGGCCAGGATCTGCGGATCGAACCGCGGCTCTGAGCCAGCGGCTGAGTACCTCTGCTCGGGCAGCCGGTTCAGCGGGCGAACGCGCAATTGCCGTCACGCTTTCAACGTCCCGGCTTGCGCCGACTGTCCCGGCGCTGCAGCATGGCCGCTTCCGTGAACGAGGAGAGCCCATGGACTGCGTGTTCTGCGCCATCGTCGAAGACCGCCTGCCGGCCCTGACGATCCACGAGGACAGCCACTTCCTGGTGTTGCTGGACATCTACCCGTTGCGTCCGGCGCACGTGCTGATCGTCAGCCGCGAGCACGCGCCTTACCTGCATGATCTTTCCTCCGCTGCGCGCGACCGGCTGCTGGTGCTGGCCGACGGCATCTGCCGGGTGATGCGCAGCGCCGGTCACGGCATCAGCGGGATCAATCTGCTGCTCAACGATGGCCCGGCGTCCAATCAGCACGTCCCGCATCTGCATCTGCATTTGATCCCGCGGCGCAAGGGCGATGTCCCGGCGCTGCTCTGGCGCATCCTCACGCGCTTCCTGCCGCTGGGTCGCAAGCGTCTGCAGGCGCGCATGGAGCGTGAGGCGCAGCTGCTGCGACAGAGCCTGCGCGAGGCTTTCGGCGGTGTGTGAACTGCTGGGCATGAGCGCCAACGTACCCACCGATATCGTCTTCAGCTTCAGCGGGCTGATGCAGCGCGGCGGGCGTACCGGTCCGCACCGCGATGGCTGGGGCGTGGGTTTCTATGAAGGGCGCGGCCTGCGTCTGTTCCAGGATCCGCAGGCCAGCGCGGAGTCCGAGGTGGCGGCGCTGGTGCAGCGCTATCCGATCAAGAGTCATACGGTCATCGGCCATGTTCGCCAGGCCAATGTCGGCAAGGTCTGCCTGGCCAATACCCACCCCTTCGTGCGCGAGCTGTGGGGGCGCAACTGGTGCTTCGCCCACAATGGTCAGCTGGCACAGGTTCCCCGGGCTGGCGCGCCGGCGTTCTACCGGCCGGTGGGTGATACCGACAGCGAGGCGGCCTTCTGCGAACTGCTCAATCGGCTGCGCAACCTGTTCCCCGAACCGGTCGAGCCGGAAGTGATGCTGCCGCTGCTGGTGGAGAGCTGCGCCGACTTTCGCCGGCAGGGCGTGTTCAACTGCCTGCTCAGCGATGGCGACTGGCTGTTTGCCTTCTGCTCCAGCAAGCTGGCGCGGATCACCCGGCGCGCGCCCTTTGGTCCGGCGACCCTCTGCGACATCGACCTGAGTGTGAACTTCGACTCGCAGACCGGGCCGGATGACGTGGTTACCGTCCTGGCCACCGAGCCGCTGACCGGCAATGAGGCCTGGACTCTGTTCGAGGCCGGCGACTGGAGTCTCTGGCGCCTGGGCGAATGCATCGCCCAGGGCCGGGCCTGAAGGAGAAGACATGTTCAGAAGCTATCTGCGCCTGGCGTTGTTCGCCGTCGGTCTGCTCGTCGGTGTGCAGGTTCCCGGCGCCATCGAGCAGTACGCGCAGCGGGTCGATGCGCATCGGATCGAGGCACAGCTGGCACTGGAGGGCTTTCGCACTACGGCGCGACAGTTCTTTGGCGGTGATCTGGATGCACTGGTGGCGCACTATCGCGCCAGCGACGATCCGGTGTTTCGCCGCGATGCCGACAGCCTGCAGGGGTTGATCGATCGGGCGCAATTGCTGCAGGCGGAGTGGCAGGCGATGCAGGGGCCCTGGTACGCACGGGCCCTGCATCTGGCCTTGCGTGCCGATCCGGAGCTGCGTGCCGAGGCGCTGGCCAGTTATCGCTACCAGGTGTTGCTCGATCCTGCGGCCATCGCCTGGGGTGTCTGTTCGGCGTTGCTGCTGGCCTGGCTGGTCGAAACCCTGCTGCTGGCGCTGTATCTGATGTTCCCGTCGACCCGGCAGCGCCGCCGCCCGGCCTGATCGGGAGCGCTGCTCAGCAGGCCATGCGCAGACGGTTGCGACCGCCGCGCTTGGCTTCCAGCAGGGCCATGTCGGCGCGCTGCTGCAGGCGATCGCCCGATTCCCCAGGCTGCAGGGTTGCGCAGCCGAGGCTGATCGACAGGCTCATCTGCTGACCCTCGCTGCTCAGTTGCAGATCGTGCACGGCCTGGCGCAGGCGTTCGCCAACCATGGCCGCCGCTTCGGTGCTGGTATTGGAGAGCAGCACGAGGAACTCCTCGCCGCCGTAGCGAAAGATCATGTCGATGTTGCGCAGCTGCGACTTGAGGGTCTGCGCCACGCTGCGCAGGGCCTCGTCGCCGGCGCTGTGGCCATGGACGTCGTTGATGCGCTTGAAGTGATCGACATCCAGCATCAGTACCGACAGCGGCAGCTGCGAGCGACGAGCGACCTCGATTTCGCGCTGCATCGACTGGTTCATGGCGATGCGGTTGCCGGTGCCGGTCAGGGGGTCACGCAGTGCGCTGCGCACGGCGTCGCGGTAGAGCAGGGCATTGCGCAGCGGAAACAGCAGGGCGGCGAGCAGCGATTCGAGCTGGGCCAGCTCGTCCTCGCTGAAGCGTTGAGTGCGGCGGAACACCAGCTCGCCCAGGTAGTCGTTCATGTGGTTGAGGCAGTAGCTCACCGAATGGCTGCCACGCTGGCCGAGGTCCAGGCGCAGGTCGCTGCCATTGTGCTGATAGGTCAGCGCGTCCAGCGGCACCAGGCGCTGAATCTCCTGGAAGAACAGAGTCATGATCCGTTCGACATCGAGACTGGTCTGCAGCAGCAGGGTCAGTTGCTGGCGCAGCTCGCCAAGGGTGATCGGCAACAACTGCGGCTCGCGCTTGCTGGTGTAGCCCAGGCGCTGCAGCTTGGCGGCATCGAAATCGATAGTGTTGCTGTGGGTGGTGAGCATGATCGTCCGGACCTCTGGCGCTAGGCGCTTGGATAGGGACGCTTGAGCTAGATTCGTGCCATCTCTGAAAAATAAATATTTTTCTTTATGAATCAGATGCTTGGCTTTTGGTGGTGCCGGCGAGCGGCAAGCATTTGCCGGTTTTGTGGCGGGTGCTGGCTGATTGATATTGCAGCTTGCCGCCCGCCGTCGGTTTTCCGGCGCGCAGGCGTCACTGGGCGTCCAGTGCCTGGCCGTTGACGCCCTTGCTGTCGGGGCCCATCAGATACAGATAGACCGGCATGATCGCTTCGGGCAGCGGATTGTTCTGCGGATCTTCCCCTGGGTAGGCATGGGCGCGCATGTCGGTGCGGGTTGCGCCCGGGTTAACGCTGTTGGCGCGCACTGGGCAGATGCCGTCGACCTCGTCGGCGAGCACCTGCATCAGGCCTTCGGTGGCGAACTTGGAGACGGCGTAGGCGCCCCAGTAGGCGCGGCCCTTGCGTCCGACGCTGCTCGAGGTAAAGACCACCGAGGCGTCCTGGGACAGCTTGAGTAGCGGCAGCAGGGTGCTGGTGAGCATGAACATGGCGTTCACGTTGACCTGCATGACGCGCATGAAATTGTCGCCGGACAGCTGCTCCAGCGGCGTGCGTGGCCCGAGGATGGAAGCGTTGTGCAGCAGGCCGTCGACGCGTCCGAAGGCATCCTCGATCATCGAGGCGAGCTCGTCGTACTGGTGCGGCAGCGCGGTCTCCAGGTTGAACGGGATCACTGCAGCCTGGGGGTGGCCGGCTGCCTCGATCTCGTCGTACACGCGGTTGAGGTTGGCCTCGCCCTTGCCCAGCAGCAGGACGGTTGCGCCATGCGCGGCAAAGGTCTTGGCAGCCGCGGCACCAATGCCGCGGCCGGCCCCGGTGACCATGATCACGCGGCCTGCGAGCAGGTCGGGACGGGCGCTGTAGTCGAACATGGATGGCTCCTTCGGAGAGCTATGGGCTTCAAGCGTCGGGCTTCAAGCGACAGCTATGCGTTCTGAAAAGGGTGGGATGTGGTTGCGTGAGCTGCCTAGCAGCCGCACAGAGCCTGGTCGAGCAGGGTGCGCAATTCGCGCGGGTCATCGACCACGACGTCGGCGCCCCAGTGGCGCGGGTTGTCGTCCGGATGGATATAGCCGTAGGTCACCGCGACCGTGCGACAGCCGGCGGCGCGGCCGGCCTCGATGTCGCGCAGATCGTCGCCGACGAACAGTGTGGCGCGCGGGTCCAGCTGCAACTGCTCGCAGGCCAGCAGGAGCATCTCCGGGTCCGGCTTGGCCTTGCTGACATGATCCGGGCAGACCAGGACCGAGCAGCGTTCGGCCAGTCCGAGCTCGCGCATCAGTGGCTCGGCAAAGCGCACCGGCTTGTTGGTCGCCACGCCCCAGCGCAGGTGCGCCGCCTCGATGTCGGCCAGGAGCTCGGGCATGCCGTCGAACAGCCGCGTATGCCGCGCGCAGCCTTGCTCGTAGCGTGCGAGGAAATCCAGGCGCAGGGCTTCGAAGGCATCCGAGAGTGGATCGACATCGAAGGCATTGACCACCATCGCTCGCGCGCCACCGGATACCACGTCGCGGATCTGCCGTTCGGGCAGTGCCGCCAGGCCCTGGTCGGCGCGCATCGCCTGCACCACGGCGACGAAATCCGGCGCGGTGTCGAGCAGGGTCCCGTCCATGTCGAAGAGTACGGCGCGCAGGCGCATCAGGCCTCCTTGAGTGTCTGGATCATGTAGTTGACGTCGACATCCGCCTCAAGCTTGTAGTGCTTGGTCAGCGGGTTGTAGGTCAGGCCGATGATGTCGCGCACTTCAAGGCCTGCCGCGCGCGACCAGGCCCCCAGCTCGGAGGGGCGAATGAATTTCTTGAAATCGTGGGTGCCGCGCGGCAGCAGGCGCAGCAGGTACTCGGCACCGACGATGGCAAACAGGTAGGCCTTGGGGTTGCGGTTGATGGTCGAGAAGAACACCTGGCCGCCGGGCTTGACCAGGGTCTGGCAGGCGCGGATGACCGAGGCGGGGTCGGGCACGTGTTCGAGCATCTCCAGGCAGGTGACCACGTCGAACTGGCCGGGCATTTCCTCGGCCAGTGCTTCGGCGGTGATCTGCCGGTAATCGACCTGTACCCCGGATTCCAGCTGATGCAGGCGGGCCACGGCCAGCGGCGCCTCGCCCATGTCGATGCCGGTGACGTCGGCGCCGCGCAGGGCCATGGCTTCGCTGAGGATGCCGCCGCCGCAGCCGACGTCGAGAACCTTCTTGCCGGCCAGAGGGATGCGCTCGTCGATCCAGTTGACCCGCAGCGGATTGATGTCGTGCAGCGGCTTGAACTCGCTTTCGCGATCCCACCAGCGGTGGGCGAGGGCCTCGAATTTGGCGATTTCGGCGTGATCGACGTTGCTCATGGGCATGTCCGTTGGCAAGGCAGGAAGGCTTGGGCCGGCTATCTTGCCAGCTTTTTCAGCAGTTTTGGACGCGACGGGCGCGGCGGGCTGCCGCAGCGCGCTCAGCGTCCGCCGGCGATGCGCTCGCCCCAGGCCCGGGCGCGCTCGCCCAGCGCCTGGGTGTCGATGCGGGTCAGGCGGCGGTCGTCGAGCAGTTGCTTGCCGCCGACCCACAGGTGCCGCACGCAGTCGCGACCACAGGCGTAGATCAGCTGCGATACAGGGTCATAGACCGGCTGCAGGCTCAGGGCCGAGAGATCGAAGGCCACCAGGTCGGCGAACTTGCCGATCTCCAGCGAGCCGCAGTCGGCCTCGATGCCCAGCGCGCGGGCGCCGTTGAGGGTCGCCATGCGCAGCGCCCGGTGTGCGTCCAGCGCGGTGGCGGAACCAGCGACGGCCTTGGCCAGCAGGGCGGCGGTGCGGGTTTCCCCGAGCAGGTCGAGATCGTTATTGCTGGCGGCGCCATCGGTGCCGATGGCGACGTTGACGCCGGCCTCCCAGAGGCGCTCGACCGGGCAGAAGCCGCTGGCCAGCTTGAGGTTGGACTCGGGGCAGTGGATCACGCTGCTGTTGCTCTCCACCAGCAGGGCCAGATCGTCATCGCTGATCTGGGTCATGTGCACGGCCTGGAAGCGCGGGCCGAGCAGGCCGAGGCGGGCGAGCCGGGCCAGTGGCCGTTCACCGAGTTGCTGGATCGACTGTTCCACCTCGAAGGCGGTCTCGTGGACGTGCATGTGGATGCCGGCATCCAGCTCCTCGGCCAGCATCAGCACCTCGGTCAGACGCTCGTCGCCGACCGTGTAGGGCGCGTGGGGGCCGAATGCGACCTTGATCCGCGGGTGGTGTTTCAGATCATCGAACAGCTGCAGGCCGTGACGCAGTGCCTCGGCGGAGTCCAGCGCGCCGGGCACGGGGAAATCGAGAATGGGCACGGTGATCTGCGCGCGCATGCCGCTGCGGTGCATGACTTCGCTGGCTACATGCGGGAAGAAGTACATGTCCGAGCAGGCGCTGATGCCGTTCATGATCTGCTCGGCGACCGCCAGTTCGGTCCCGTCGCGGATGAAGTCCTCGTTCACCCAGCGCGCCTCGGCGGGCCAGATGTGCTGCTCCAGCCAGGTCATCAGCGGCAGATCGTCGGCCAGGCCGCGGAACAGGGTCATGGCGGCATGGCCATGGGCATTCACCAGGCCCGGCGCCAGCAGCATGTTCGGCAACTCGCGGGTTTCCGTGGCGGGGTGGCGCAACGCCTGCTCGCGCGGGGCGATCAGCACGATGCGGCCGTCACGCACGCCCAGGCCATGGTCGCGCAGGATCACGCCGGCCGGTTCGACCGGCACCAGCCAGGTCGGCAGAAGAAGAAGGTCGAGCGGCGCGGCGGGCTTGGCGTGCATGGAGGACTGTCGAAAATGGTCTGGGGCGGGCAGTGTAAGGCGGCTGCGGCGCAGTTTGAAGCCGCGTCGTGACGCGTCGGTCAGACTGAGCCCGGTCGCTGGCGGTTGCACGTATAATGCCGCGCTTTTTCGATGTGAAGTTCGAGGTAAGAGATGCGTGAACGATTGCTGGCGGCGGAAAAGGTCACTGCCATTCGCTGGACGGGTGACGCGCTGCAGCTGCTCGATCAACGCCTGCTGCCGTTGCAGGAGACCTGGCTGAACTACGACAGCGCCGCCGGGGTGGCGGGTGCGATCCGCGACATGGTGGTGCGCGGCGCGCCGGCGATCGGGATCGCGGCCGCCTACGGGCTGGTGCTGGGTCTGCGCGTACGTCTGGCCGAAGGCGCCGACTGGCGCGCGGCGCTGGAGCAGGACTATGCGCTGCTGGCGGACTCGCGGCCGACCGCGGTGAATCTGTTCTGGGCGCTGAACCGCATGATCGATCGTCTGGATCGGCTGCGCCCCGATGAGCCGGTGCTGGCGAGCATGGTCGCCGAAGCCGAGGCGATCCATCAGAGCGATCGCGAGGCCAACCTGACCATGGCCCAGTTCGGTGTCGACCTGATCCGCAAGCATCTCGATCGCCCGCAGAGCCTGCTGACCCACTGCAATACCGGGGCGCTGGCGACCGGCGGCTTCGGCACCGCGCTGGGGGTGATTCGCGGCGCCTATCTGGAAGGGCTTGTGGAGCAGGTGTATGCCGATGAAACCCGGCCCTGGCTGCAGGGTTCGCGTCTGACCGCCTGGGAGCTGGCTGGCGAAGGGATTCCGGTAAAGCTCAACGCGGACTCGGCTGCCGCGCATCTGATGAAGACCTGTGGCGTCACCTGGGTGGTCGTCGGTGCCGACCGCATCACCGCCAACGGCGATGTGGCGAACAAGATCGGCACCTATCAGCTGGCGGTCCTGGCCATGCACCATGGCGTGCGCTTCATGGTGGTGGCGCCCAGTTCGACCATCGACATGAGCCTCGAGGATGGTGACCAGATTCCGATCGAGGAACGTGCCGGCAGCGAGCTGCTGGAAGTGAATGGCCAGCGCTTCGCTGCGGACGTGGAGGCGGTAAACCCGGTCTTCGACGTCACCCCGGCGGACCTGATTGACGCCATCGTCACCGAGAAAGGGGTGGTCGAGCGGCCCAATGCCGAGAAGATGGCGGCTCTGATGAGTCGCAAACGTCTGCATTGAGCCGTTCCCGCCGCGCTGCGCAGCCGCCTGCGGATGCGCTTGCCGCTAGAGGCTTGCGCGTGCGCCTTGTGATACCATCCCGCGCTTAATTGCTGGACCACGGACAATAAGGAACCTGGCTTCCATGGGCGAACTGGCCAAAGAAATCCTCCCAGTCAACATCGAAGACGAGCTGAAGCAGTCCTATCTCGACTACGCCATGAGCGTGATCGTCGGACGAGCCCTGCCGGACGCGCGTGATGGCCTGAAGCCTGTACACCGGCGCGTGCTGTTCGCCATGAGCGAGCTGGGCAACGACTGGAACAAGCCCTACAAGAAATCCGCCCGTGTGGTCGGTGACGTCATCGGTAAATACCACCCGCACGGCGATACCGCGGTGTACGACACCATCGTGCGCATGGCACAGCCGTTCTCGCTGCGCTACCTGCTGGTGGACGGCCAGGGCAACTTCGGCTCGGTCGACGGCGACAACGCCGCGGCCATGCGATACACCGAAGTGCGCATGACCAAGCTGGCCCACGAGCTGCTGGCCGACCTGCACAAGGAAACCGTCGACTGGGTGCCCAACTACGACGGCACCGAGCAGATCCCGGCGGTCATGCCGACCCGTGTTCCGAACCTGCTGGTCAACGGTTCCAGCGGCATCGCCGTGGGCATGGCGACCAACATCCCGCCGCACAACCTCACCGAGGTGATCAACGGCTGCCTGGCGCTGATCGAGAACCCCGAGCTGACCGTCGATGAGCTGATGCAGTACATCCCCGGCCCGGACTTCCCGACCGCGGGCATCATCAACGGCCGTGCCGGCATCATCGAGGCCTACCGTACCGGTCGTGGGCGCATCTATATCCGTGCCCGCGCCGAGGTCGAGGACATCGACAAGGTCGGCGGTCGCCAGCAGATCGTCATCACCGAGCTGCCCTACCAGCTGAACAAGGCGCGGTTGATTGAGAAGATCGCCGAGCTGGTCAAGGAGAAGAAGCTCGAAGGCATCACCGAGCTGCGCGACGAGTCAGACAAGGACGGCATGCGCGTGGTCATCGAGCTGCGTCGCGGCGAAGTGCCGGAGGTGATCCTCAACAACCTTTACGCGCAGACCCAGATGCAGAGCGTGTTCGGCATCAACGTGGTGGCCCTGATCGACGGCCAGCCCAAGGTGCTCAACCTCAAGGACATGCTCGAGGCCTTCATCCTGCACCGCCGCGAGGTGGTTACCCGCAGGACGGTGTTCGAGCTGCGCAAGGCGCGCGAGCGCGGCCATATTCTCGAAGGTCAGGCTGTTGCGCTGTCCAACATCGATCCGGTGATTGCGCTGATCAAGGCCTCGCCGAGCCCGGCCGAGGCGCGCGAAGCGCTGATTGCCACCGCCTGGGAATCCAGCGCAGTGGAGGCCATGGTCGAGCGCGCCGGTGCCGACGTCTGCCGCCCGGAGGATCTCGATCCGCAATACGGCCTGCGCGATGGCAAGTACTACCTTTCGCCCGAACAGGCGCAGGCGATCCTCGAGCTGCGTCTGCACCGCCTGACCGGCCTGGAGCACGAGAAGCTGCTGGCCGAGTACCAGGAAATTCTGCTGCAGATCGGCGAGCTGATCCGCATCCTGACCAGCGCCACGCGCTTGATGGAAGTCATCTGCGAGGAGCTGGAGGCGGTCAAGGCCGAGTTCGGCGACAAGCGTCGCACCGAGATCGTCGCCTCCCAGGTCGATCTGACCATCGCCGATCTGATCACCGAAGAAGAACGCGTCGTCACCATCTCCCATGGCGGCTACGCCAAGAGTCAGCCACTGGCGGCCTATCAGGCACAGCGCCGTGGTGGTCGCGGCAAGTCGGCTACCGGCGTCAAGGACGAGGACTACATCGAGCATCTGCTGGTTGCCAACAGCCACGCGACCCTGCTGCTGTTCTCCAGCAAGGGCAAGGTCTACTGGCTGCGCACCTTCGAGATTCCGGAAGCATCGCGCACTGCTCGCGGTCGTCCGCTGGTGAACCTGCTACCGCTGGACGAGGGCGAGCGGATCACTGCGATGCTGCAGATCGACCTCGAGGCGCTGCAGCAGAGCGGCGGTGCCGATGACGAGCTGGAGGAGAGCGAAGGCAGCATCATCGAGGGTGAAGTGGTCGAGACAGACGTCGTCGCGGAGTCTGCCGAGGACGGCAGCACCGAGCTGGCCGCCGACGAGCCGACCGGCGCCTACATCTTCATGGCTACCGCCTTCGGTACCGTCAAGAAGACCCCGCTGGTGCAGTTCAGCAAGCCGCGTAGCACCGGTCTGATCGCCTTGCGTCTGGATGAGGGCGACACCCTGATCGCCGCCGCCATTACCGACGGGGCCAAGGAAGTGATGCTGTTCTCCGACGCCGGCAAGGTCATCCGCTTCAAGGAAAAACACGTTCGCACCATGGGCCGGACCGCCCGCGGCGTGCGTGGCATGCGCCTGGCCGAAAGTCAGCGGATCATCTCCATGCTGATCCCCGAGGCCGGTGCGCAGATCCTCACCGCCTCTGCTCGGGGTTACGGCAAGCGCACCGCACTGCCCGAGTTCCCGCGGCGCGGTCGTGGCGGCCAGGGCGTGATTGCCATGGTCACCAACGAGCGCAACGGCGCACTGGTCGGTGCCATCCAGGTCCAGGAAGGCGAAGAGATCATGCTGATCTCCGATCAGGGCACCCTGGTCCGCACCCGTGTCGACGAAGTGTCCAGCCTGAGCCGCAACACCCAGGGCGTGACCCTGATCAAGCTGGCCAGTGACGAGACACTGGTGGGGCTGGAGCGGGTGCAGGAGCCTTCGGTCGAGGATGACGACGAGTCGCTGGTAGTCGAAGAAGGCGTTGATCCGGTAGCCGCCGAGGCGGATACCGAACCGGGCGCCGAGGATACCGACGCCGTGGAAGGCAGCGAGGAGTAACCGGAGGCACGGGCGCATCCTCGATGCGTCCGTGCGGTTTCGCCGATCCGCACAGTGCAAGCACGCCATCGCCAGGGGGCGAGGGCGCTCAGTGATACGAGAGAGTTCAGACGTGAGCAAACGAGCCCATAACTTCTGCGCCGGCCCGGCCGCGCTTCCCACCGCGGTTCTGCAGCGCGCCCAGGCGGAAATGCTCGACTGGCAGGGTCGGGGTCTGTCGGTGATGGAGATGAGCCATCGCAGCGACGACTACGTGGCGATCGCCGAGAAGGCCGAGCAGGATCTGCGTGATCTGCTGCTGGTGCCGTCGGACTACAAGGTGCTGTTCCTGCAGGGCGGTGCCAGCCAGCAGTTCGCCGAGATTCCGCTGAACCTGCTGCCCGAGGGTGGCGTGGCCGACTATGTCGATACCGGCATCTGGTCGAAGAAGGCGATCGAGGAGGCGAGCCGCTACGGCAACATCAATGTCGCTGCCAGCGCCAAGGCTTACGACTACTTTGCGATCCCCGGGCAGAACGAGTGGCAGCTGTCGAAAGACGCAGCCTATCTGCACTACGCCAGTAACGAGACCATCGGTGGCCTGCAGTTCGACTGGATCCCGGAGCTGGGTGACGTGCCCCTGGTGGCCGACATGTCCTCGGACATCCTCTCGCGCAGTCTCGATGTCTCCCGCTATGGCCTGATCTACGCTGGCGCGCAGAAGAATATCGGCCCCAGCGGCCTGGTCGTGGTGATCGTTCGCGAAGACCTGCTTGGGCGTGCCCGCTCCAGCTGCCCGACGATGCTCAACTACCAGATCGCCGCCGACAACGGCTCGATGTACAACACTCCCGCGACCTATTCCTGGTACCTGTCCGGCCTGGTCTTCGAGTGGCTCAAGGAGCAGGGCGGCGTCGAGGCGATGGAGCAGCGCAACAAGGCCAAGAAGGACCTGCTTTACGCCGCCATCGACGGCAGCGATTTCTACAGCAATCCGATCGCCAGCAATGCGCGCTCGTGGATGAACGTGCCCTTCCGCCTGGCCGACGAAAAGCTCGACAAGGCCTTCCTCGCCGGCGCCGATGCGCGCGGCCTGCTCAATCTCAAGGGCCATCGTTCGGTCGGCGGCATGCGCGCCTCGATCTACAACGCCACCGGCCTGGATGCGGTCGAGGCGCTGGTCGCCTACATGGCCGAATTCGAGAAGGAGCACGGTTGATGACCGACGCCGATCAGCTCAAGGCGCTGCGCGTTCGCATCGACAGCCTCGACGAGAAGATCCTCGAGCTGATCAGTGATCGTGCGCGCTGTGCCCAGGAGGTTGCCAGGGTCAAGATGGCCTCGCTGGCTGAGGGCGAGAAGCCGGTTTTCTATCGACCGGAACGTGAAGCCTGGGTGCTCAAGCACATCATGGAGCTGAACAAGGGGCCGCTGGACAACGAGGAAGTCGCGCGACTGTTCCGCGAGATCATGTCCTCGTGCCTGGCACTGGAGCAGCCGCTGCGGGTTGCCTATCTGGGGCCGGAAGGCACCTTCAGTCAGGCCGCGGCGCTCAAGCACTTCGGTCATGCGGTGATCAGCCAGCCGATGGCGGCAATCGACGAGGTATTTCGCGAGGTGGTGGCTGGCGCGGTGAACTTCGGCGTGGTGCCGGTGGAGAATTCTACCGAGGGCGCGGTCAATCACACCCTGGACAGCTTCCTCGAGCACGACATCGTGATTTGTGGCGAGGTCGAGCTGCGCATCCATCACCACCTGCTGGTAGGCGAGACCACCAAGACCGATCGCATCACCCGCATCTATTCCCATGCCCAGTCGCTGGCGCAGTGCCGCAAGTGGCTGGATGCGAACTTCCCCAACGTCGAGCGCGTGGCGGTCTCCAGCAACGCCGATGCGGCCAGGCGGGTCAAGAGCGAGTGGAACAGCGCGGCGATTGCCGGCGACATGGCGGCCCAGCTCTACGGCCTGACCAGGATTGCCGAGAAGATCGAGGATCGCCCGGACAACTCCACGCGCTTTCTCATCATCGGCAGCCAGGAAGTGCCACCGACCGGCGACGACAAGACTTCCGTGATCGTCTCCATGCGCAACAAGCCCGGTGCCCTGCACGAGCTGCTGATGCCCTTCCATGCCAACGGCATCGACCTGACACGCATCGAGACCCGACCCTCGCGCAGCGGCAAGTGGACCTACGTCTTCTTCATCGACTTCGTCGGCCACCACAAGGATCCGCTGATCAAGGACGTGCTCGAGAAGATCAACAACGAGGCCGTGGCGCTGAAGGTGCTGGGCTCTTATCCGAAGGCCGTACTCTAAGAAGCAGCTGGAAGTGGGAGGCTGGAAGCTGGAAGCGGGGCAGTGCGGACTGCCGAGAGCTTCAAGCGCCAAACTTCAGGCTTTCAGCTTCAGCGGGGCTGAACATGAGTTGTGATTTCCTCGCCCTGGCCGTGCCGGGCGTACAGAAGCTGTCGCCCTACGTGCCGGGCAAACCGGTAGACGAGCTGGCCCGCGAGCTGGGGCTCGACCCGCAAGGCATCGTCAAGCTGGCGAGCAACGAGAATCCGCTGGGGCCTTCGCCAAAAGCCCTTGACGCCATTCGAGCCGAGCTCGGCGAGATCACCCGCTACCCCGATGGCAGCGGCTTTCGTCTGAAGGCGAAGCTGGCCGAGCGCTTTGGCCTGCAGAGCACGCAGATCACCCTGGGTAACGGCTCCAACGACATTCTCGACCTGGTCGCGCGGGCCTGGCTGGCGCCGGGGCGCAACGCGGTGTTCAGCCAGTACGCCTTCGCCGTCTATCCGATCTCGACCCAGGCGGTGGGTGCCGAGGGGCGGGTGGTGCCGGCCAGGAACTACGCGCATGACCTTGAGGCGATGCTTGCTGCGATTGATGAAAACACCCGCGTGGTATTCATCGCCAATCCGAACAATCCGACCGGTACCTGGTTCGGTCCGGCTGCGCTGGAGTCCTTCCTCGATCGCGTGCCGCAGGACGTGCTGGTGGTACTGGACGAGGCCTACATCGAGTTCACCGAGCCGGGTGAGCTGCCCAACGGTCTGGACTATGTGGCGCGCTATCCGAACCTGCTGGTCTCGCGCACGCTGTGCAAGGCCTATGGCCTGGCCGGTCTGCGGGTCGGTTACGCAGTGTCCTCGCCACAGATCGCCGATGTGCTCAATCGCGTGCGCCAGCCATTCAACGTCAACAGCCTTGCGCTGGTGGCCGCCTGTGCGGCGCTGGACGACACCGATTATCTGGAGGCGGGCCGTCAGCTCAACCGCGCCGGCATGGCTCAGCTTGAAGCCGGCCTGGCGGCACTGGATCTGCACTGGATTCCTTCGCGCGGAAATTTCCTTGCGGTGGATTTCGCTCGGGACGCGGCGCCGGTCAACCAGGGGCTACTGCAGCGCGGCGTGATCGTGCGACCGATCGCAGGTTACGGCATGCCGAATTTCCTGCGGGTTTCCATCGGCACCGAAGCGGAAAATGCACGTTTCCTCGAGGCGCTGGCGCAGGTGCTGCGTGGCTGACGTCATGAGCCTGCAATCGGGCTCGCCTATTCTCGGGCGCCTGGTGGTGATCGGTCTGGGTCTGATTGGCGGCTCCTTCGCCAAGGGGATGCGCGAGCGTGGCCTGTTCTTCGAGGTGGTCGGGGTCGATCTGGACGCCGAATCGCGCCGCATCGCGGTGGACAAGGGCGTGGTCGATCGCTGCGAGACCGATCTGGCGACAGCCTGTCAGGGCGCCGATGTGATCCAGATGGCAGTGCCTATCCTGGCCATGGAGCGTCTGCTCGGCCAGCTCGGTCGCCTCGATCTGGGTGATGCGATCCTTACCGATGTGGGGAGCGCCAAGGGCAGCGTGGTGCGCGCGGCGCGGCGCATCTTCGCCGACACGACGCTGCGCTTCGTGCCCGGCCACCCGATTGCCGGGTCCGAGAAGAGCGGGGTGGAGGCGGCCAATGCGACGCTGTTCCGTCGGCACAAGGTGATCCTCACGCCGCTGGAGGAGGTCGATCAGGCAGCACTTACACGCGTCGACATGCTCTGGCGCGAGCTGGGTGCCGATGTTGAACACATGCAGGTCGAGCACCATGACGATGTGCTGGCTGCCACCAGCCATCTGCCGCACCTGCTGGCATTCGGCCTGGTCGACTCGCTGGCCAAGCGCAGCGAGAACCTGGAAATTTTTCGTTATGCCGCCGGCGGCTTTCGCGATTTCACGCGGATCGCCGGCAGCGACCCGGTGATGTGGCACGACATCTTTCTCGCCAACCGCGAGTCGGTGCTGCGCACACTGGATGCATTTCGCGACGACCTCGACGCCCTGCGCGCCGCGATCGACGCGGGGGACGGGCATCACCTGCTGGGCGTGTTCACCCGCGCCCGGGTTGCCCGGGAACATTTCAGCAAAATTCTGGCCCGTCGGGCCTATGTGGACGCCATGCATTCCAAAGACCTGATTTTCCTCGCCCAGCCGGGCGGCAGCCTCTCCGGACGCGTGCGCGTGCCGGGCGACAAGTCCATCTCGCATCGCTCGATCATGCTCGGCTCACTGGCCGAAGGCACCACCGAGGTCGAGGGCTTTCTCGAGGGTGAGGACGCTCTGGCGACCATCCAGGCATTCCGTGACATGGGCGTGGTCATCGAGGGTCCGCATCACGGCAGGGTCACCGTACATGGCGTCGGGCTGAAGGGGCTGAAACCGGCGCCGGGGCCGATCTATCTGGGCAACTCCGGTACGTCGATGCGCCTGCTCGCCGGTCTGCTTGCCGCGCAGCCGTTCGACAGCGTGCTGACCGGTGACCCGTCGCTGTCCAAGCGGCCGATGAATCGAGTCGCCAAGCCGCTGCGCGAGATGGGTGCGGTGATCGAGACTGCCGCCGAAGGCCGTCCGCCGTTGACCATTCGGGGTGGCCAGCGCCTGACCGGAATGCATTACGAAATGCCGATGGCGAGCGCCCAGGTCAAATCCTGCCTGCTGCTTGCCGGCCTGTATGCCGCAGGTGAAACCTCGGTCAGCGAGCCGGCGCCGACCCGCGACCATACCGAGCGCATGCTGCGTGGCTTCGGCTATCCGGTCGAGGTCAAGGGCAACACTGCCCGCGTCGAGACCGGTCACAAGCTCGGCGCTACCCGTATCGAGGTGCCGGCGGACATTTCTTCGGCCGCGTTCTTCCTGGTCGCAGCCAGTATTGCCGAGGGCTCTGAACTGCTGCTCGAGCACGTCGGTATCAACCCGACTCGCACCGGCGTGATCGACATCCTTCGGCTGATGGGCGGCGATATCACCCTGGAGAACGAGCGCGAGGTCGGCGGCGAGCCGGTTGCCGATCTGCGCGTGCGCAGCGCGAAACTCAAGGGCATCGACATTCCCGAGGATCTGGTGCCGCTGGCCATCGACGAGTTCCCGGTGCTTTTCATTGCCGCGGCCTGTGCCGAGGGTCGTACCGTGCTGCGTGGCGCCGAGGAGCTGCGGGTCAAGGAATCCGACCGTATCCAGGTGATGGCCGACGGTCTGCAGGCGCTGGGTGTGAAGGCCGAACCGACGCCGGACGGCATCATCATTGAGGGCGGCCCGATCGCTGGCGGTGAGGTCTGGGCGCATGGCGACCACCGCATCGCCATGAGTTTCAGCGTCGCTTCGCTGCGCGCCAGCGGGGCCATTCGCATCCACGACTGTGCCAACGTCGCCACCTCCTTCCCGAATTTCCTTGGTCTTGCGGCCACCGCCGGCATCCGTGTCGCGGAAGAGGGGCAGGCATGACGCCGGTGCCGGTGATCACCATCGACGGACCCAGCGGTTCGGGCAAGGGTACTGTCGCGGCGCTGGTCGCCCGCCAGTTGGGCTGGGGGCTGCTGGACTCCGGTGCGCTCTACCGCCTGCTGGCTTTTTCCGCCCGCAACCACGGCGTCGACCTGACCAACGAGGAAGGTCTGAAGCTGCTGGCGGCTCACCTGGACGTTCAGTTCATCGCAGGTCCCGATGGTCAGGGCCAGCGCATCGTGCTGGAGGGGGAAGACGTCACCGACAGCATCCGCAACGAACAGATCGGGGCCGGTGCTTCGCAGGCGGCGTCATTGCCGGCGGTGCGCGAGTCGTTGCTGCAGCGTCAGCGCGCCTTTCAGGAGGCGCCCGGTCTGGTGGCCGATGGCAGGGATATGGGCACGGTGGTGTTTCCAGATGCGCCGCTGAAGGTGTTTCTTACCGCCAGCGCCGAGGAGCGTGCGCGCCGGCGTTACAACCAGTTGAAGGCGAAGGGTGACGATGTTAGTCTTGCGAGTCTTCTCGACGAGATCCGTGTGCGTGACGAGCGCGACACCCAGCGCAGCGTCGCACCGCTGAAGCCGGCAGCCGATGCCATTCAGCTGGATTCCACGGATCTTTCCATCGAGCAGGTGGTTGAACGAATCCTCGGTGAAGTCGCGCTTCGCGATCTCGCCGGATAAAAGGGATGGTCCGGTTCCGGACGCCCGCCAGGAGGCATGCAGGAGACCAGTCCACGTCCTGCCTGCCTTCTTTTATATGAACGTACCCACATTGTCTGGAGTGTGGTTTGGGCAGATCCCCTGCCCGTATCTACAGGAATCAACATGAGCGAAAGCTTTGCAGAACTTTTTGAAGAAAGCCTGAAGACCCTCGACATGCAGCCGGGCTCCATCATCACCGGCGTAGTGGTCGACATCGACGGTGACTGGGTCACCGTGCATGCCGGCCTGAAGTCCGAGGGCGTCATCCCGCTCGAGCAGTTCTACAACGACGCTGGCGAGCTGACCATCAAGGTCGGTGACGAAGTCCACGTCGCGCTGGACGCGGTTGAAGATGGCTTTGGTGAAACCAAGCTGTCCCGCGAGAAAGCCAAGCGCGCCGAGTGCTGGATTGTTCTGGAAGCAGCTTTCGCCGCCGAGGAAGTGGTCAAGGGCGTTATCAACGGTAAGGTTAAGGGCGGCTTCACTGTCGACGTTAACGGCATCCGTGCGTTCCTGCCTGGTTCCCTGGTCGATGTCCGTCCGGTGCGTGATACCACTCACCTGGAAGGCAAGGAACTCGAGTTCAAGGTCATCAAGCTGGACCAGAAGCGCAACAACGTTGTCGTTTCCCGCCGCAGCGTGCTGGAAGCCGAGAACAGCGCCGAGCGCGAAGCTCTGCTGGAATCCCTGCAGGAAGGCCAGCAGGTCAAGGGTATCGTCAAGAACCTCACCGACTACGGCGCGTTCGTGGATCTGGGTGGCGTCGACGGCCTGCTGCACATCACCGACATGGCCTGGAAGCGCATCAAGCACCCGTCCGAGATCGTCAACGTGGGTGACGAGATCGACGTCAAGATCCTCAAGTACGACCGTGAGCGCAACCGCGTTTCCCTGGGTCTGAAGCAACTGGGCGAAGATCCGTGGGTTGCCATCAAGGCGCGCTACCCGGAGAACACTCGCGTTGTCGCCAAGGTCACCAACCTCACCGACTACGGCTGCTTCGCCGAGCTGGAAGAGGGCGTGGAAGGCCTGGTACACGTCTCGGAAATGGACTGGACCAACAAGAACATCCACCCGTCGAAAGTCGTTCAGGTTGGCGACGAAGTGGAAGTCATGGTTCTGGACATCGACGAAGAGCGTCGTCGTATTTCCCTGGGTATCAAGCAGTGCAAGACCAACCCGTGGGAAGACTTCTCCGGTCAGTTCAACAAGGGTGACAAGATCTCCGGCACCATCAAGTCGATCACCGATTTCGGTATCTTCATCGGCCTGGACGGCGGCATCGATGGTCTGGTTCACCTGTCCGACATCTCCTGGAACGAAACCGGCGAAGACGCCGTGCGCCGTTTCAAGAAGGGCGACGAGCTGGAAACCGTCATCCTGTCGGTCGACCCGGAGCGCGAGCGCATCTCCCTGGGCATCAAGCAGCTGGAAGATGATCCGTTCAGCAACTACGTGTCGGTCAACGACAAGGGCACCATCGTTCGTGGCACCGTGAAAGAAGTTGACGCCAAGGGCGCCATCATCGATCTGGGCAACGATATCGAAGCGACCTTGAAGGCGTCCGAAATCAGCCGTGACCGCGTTGAAGATGCGCGCAACGTGCTGAAGGAAGGCGACGAAGTCGAAGCCAAGATCATCAGCATCGACCGCAAGTCCCGCGTCATCAACCTGTCCGTGAAGTCGAAAGACGTCGAGGACGAGAAGGACGCGATGAAGGAACTGCGTACCAAGCAGGAAACCGAGTCTGCCGGTCCGACCACCATTGGTGATCTGATCCGCGCGCAGATGGAGAATCAGGGCTAAGTCCTGATTCACCTGCACGAAAAAGGGCGACTTCGGTCGCCCTTTTTTATTGCCCCTTTTTTCATCTGACCCTGATCGCTCCGGTAGACCGTTGGGGGTTATCGGCGGTTTGTGCTTTTGGCGTGGCGAGGGGATTTTCGGGCGATGGGATGAGACCTGCTCGCGACCTTCGCAGCTGACTTTGGTTCTTCTTCGGTTTGTCAAGAGCGTGGGCTATTCAAACGCTGCCGGGCATGCTAAAACCACCCTCTAGCTGATCTAGCCGCTTGAAAAAGAAGGGAAAACCATGACCAAGTCGGAGTTGATCGAACGCATCGTCACGCATCAGGGGCTGCTCTCATCCAAGGATGTGGAGCTCGCCATCAAGACGATGATCGAGCAGATGTCGCAGGCTCTGGCGACGGGGGAGCGCATCGAGATTCGCGGTTTCGGCAGTTTCTCGCTGCACTATCGGGCGCCACGGGTAGGGCGCAATCCGAAGACCGGACAATCGGTCCGTCTGGATGGCAAGTTTGTGCCGCACTTCAAGCCAGGCAAGGAACTGCGCGACCGCGTCAACGACTAAGCTGGGTTGTGCCTTTCTTCATTACTTTATCGTTCCGAGGTAGCTATGCTCTGGTTCAAACGCGTACTGGGCTTCGCCGTGGCGCTCGCTCTGGCCCTGGCAACCCTGGTTTTCGTGTTGGAAAACCAGATGCCATCGACCCTCGCATTTCTCGGCTTTCAGTCTGCCGAGCTACCGGTGGCTGTGTTTCTGGTGATGTTCTTCGTGGCGGGCGGGCTGCTTGGGCTGCTGCTGGGCCTGCTGGTCTACTCGCGACTCAAGCTGCGACTTAGGAATCTGGAGGCGCGCCTGCGGCGTCTGGATGATGAACGCAAGCAACTGCATCTGCAGTTGAGCGAGCGCGACGTCAGCGCCGCCTGATCGGGGCGGCACGGGTCAGCTGGAGAGTGTCCGCTTCGCCAGGCCGGGGAAGTCGGTAATCAGGCTGTCCACGCCGAAGTCGGCCAGGCGGCGCATCAGTGCCACTTCGTTGACCGTCCACACCGATACGTGCAATCCCTGTTTCTGTGCCTTCTGCAGCCTCTCCGGCGTACACAGCGTCCAGTTCAGCACCAGCATCTCGCAACCGTAGTGGCGTGCCACCTTGAGTGGATCGAGCCAGGCGTACTCGGCAACCAGCCCGCGTGACAGTGCCGGGGCGTGCCGTTCCAGTGCGCGCAGGACTTCGCGGGAGCTGCTGGTGACGATGACCTTGTCGAGCAGGCCGTGACGGGCAACCAGCTTCTCGATGGCCTGTACGGTGCGTGCCGCGCGCACCTTCGAGGCGCTCTTGACCTCAAGCTGCCAGTGCTCGAAGGGGCACTGTTCGAACAACTCCTCGAGTCGCGGGATAGGGCAGGGCTGTGGCCAGCCCGGTCCGCCGTGGCGGGCGTCGAATGTCACGAGTTCCGCCGCATCGTGCTGGGAAACCTTGCCACGGCGGCTGGTGGTGCGCTTGAGCGTGGTGTCATGGATCACCATCAGCTCGTGGTCGCGAGAAAGATGCAGGTCCAGTTCGCAGCGGTTGACGCCCTGGGCCAGGCAGTGCTGGAAGCTGGCGAGGGTGTTTTCCGGTGCCTCTCCCTTCGCCCCGCGATGGCCGTAGAGCAGCGTCATTCCTGCTCCTCCACGATGATGGTTTCCGCCGCACGGGGCCGATGGTGGACGACGCTGTTGATCACCACGCCGCTCTCGAAGTAGACGCTGAAGTCGCGATAGTCCCAGCGGGTGATGGGCGGCTGGCCAACCGCAGGGTGCTCCTGGTCGGGCAGTCCGAAGCGCTCCAGAACCACCCCCTGACGCTGGCCGCGGGTGGGCAGGCTGTGCTCATCGATCGAGCTCTGCTGGCCGATGGGGATTTGCAGCACATCGGCATGCAGCGACAGCGGAAAGATGAGGCTTGCGAGCAGTAGCAGACGGGACATGGGGGCTTCCTTGTTCAGCTTGAGGCAGGAGTTTCACGCGAAAGGCGCCGCTCCAGGGCCTGACGTTGCAGGATATGGCGTGCGAGCAGCTGCCGCTGGGCATCGGTCAGTGCCTCGAATTCCGTGCCAATGTCGTACTGACCGTCCTCCAGTGCAGTGCAATGCACCACCCGGGCTCTGAGCAGCAGACCCAAGGCCTGTGGCATCAGCATCATCTTCAGCGCGAGATGGCTGCCGTTCTCTACGGGGGTCGGATTGACGAAGCTGACGCCGCCCTCGGACAGCGACACCTTGCGCGGTGCGCTGATGTCGCGCATGAGTGTCTGTGCCAGCGCCTGGCCGAGCAGGTCGATGCGCTTGTTCATGACCTTCAGGTAGTTCGCCAGGGTACGATCGCGCTCGCTGATATGGCGCAGCAGATGCTGGGACTCGAAGTCCGTCACATGCAGCTCGCTGAGCAGATTGAACAGCGGCGAGCTGTCATGCAGCGCCTCGGTGGCAAGCGCCTGTGCGCCGGAAAGACGGCTAAACTCAAGTGCCATCGTGTCGTCGATACGATAGTATTCGCGGCGTTCGTTATCTTCTCGCATCGTCATGGTGAACCCATGGCAGCAGTGGTGCCGTGAGTGTAAAGGCGCAAGCCGAGCCTCGCCACAAGGACGTCCTCTTTCTCTGCGATCCGGTCCTCCATGTACAGACCCCTGTTTTTTTTCATTGGCGCACGCTACACGCGGGCCAAGCGTCGAAATCACTTCGTCTCCTTCATTTCCCTGACTTCCATGGTCGGCCTGGCGCTGGGCGTGCTGGTGATGATTCTGGTGCTCTCGGTGATGAATGGTTTCGATCACGAGATGCGCACCAAGGTGTTGGGGCTGGTGCCGCACGCCACCGTGGAAAGCCCCGCGTTGCTGGATGACTGGCAGTCGTTGGCAGATGAGGCGCTGAAGGATCCGCGTGTACTGGCCGTGGCGCCGTTCAATCAGGCGCAGGGGCTGCTGACCAACGATGGCAAGGTGCAGAAGATCCTGATCAATGCGGTCGATCCTGCGCATGAAGGCAAGGTGTCGATCATCGAGCAGTTCATCCTGAACGATGGCAGCCTTCAGGCGCTGCAGGCGGGTGAGTTCGGCATCCTGCTTGGCGAGCGCGCCGCGACCAAACTGGGCGTTGGGGTGGGCGACAAGGTCACCTTCGTCGCGCCCGAGGTGACGGTCACGCCGGCCGGCATGTTCCCGCGCCTCAAACGCTTCACCGTGGTTGGAACCTTCAGGGTCGGTGCTGGCGAGATCGATGGTTTCGTCGCGCTTGCGCACCTGGATGATCTGGGGCGGCTGCAGCGCTTCAAGCCGGGTCAGGTGCAGGGCATACGGTTGGCGTTCGCCGATCTGTTCCAGGCGCCGCAGCTGGCCTGGGAATTGTCTGCGCGCCTGGGGCAGGGCGATTACATCGCCCGTGACTGGACCCGCACCCACGGCAACCTGTACCAGGCGATCCGCATGGAAAAGACCATGATCGGCCTGCTGCTGCTGCTGATCGTCGCGGTGGCCGCGTTCAACATCATTTCCACGCTGGTGATGGTGGTCACCGACAAGAAAGGTGATATCGCCATCCTGCGCACGCTGGGGGCCACACCCTCCGAGATCATGGCGATCTTCATGGTGCAGGGCAGCATCATCGGTGTGATCGGTACCCTGGTCGGCGCTGTCCTCGGTGTGCTGGCGGCGCTGAACATCAGCAGTCTGATCGCCGCGCTGGAGAAGGCTCTGGACATCAAGTTCCTCAGCGCCGAGGTCTACTTCATCGACTATCTGCCTTCGCAACTGATGTGGTTCGACGTGTTTCTGGTCTGCACGGCCGCATTGATCCTGAGTTTCCTCGCCACCCTGTATCCGGCCTGGCGTGCGGCACGCACCCAGCCCGCGGAGGCCCTGCGTTATGAGTGAGCAAGCGGTTCTGAGCTGTCGCAATCTGGGCAAGCGCTACGAGGAGGGCCCGCAATCGGTCGTGGTCCTGGCAGGGCTGGAGCTTGAGCTGCATGCCGGTGAGCGGGTTGCCATCGTCGGCAGCTCCGGTTCGGGCAAGAGCACCTTGCTGAACATGCTCGGTGGCCTGGATACCCCCAGCGAGGGCAGCGTCTGGCTGGCCGGCCAGCAGTTGTCGGCACTCAACGAGACCCAGCGTGGCTGGCTGCGCAATCGCGCGCTGGGGTTCGTCTACCAGTTCCACCATCTGTTGCCGGAGTTCACTGCGCTGGAGAACGTCTGCATGCCGCTGCTGATCGGCGGAACGCCGATTCCCGAAGCGAGGGAGCGGTCCTCGGCGCTGCTCGAGCGGGTGGGACTTGGCCATCGTCTGGCGCACAAGCCGGCGGAACTCTCGGGTGGCGAGCGTCAGCGCGTGGCGATCGCCCGGGCGCTGGTCAACCGTCCGGCGCTGGTGCTGCTCGACGAGCCGACCGGCAACCTGGACCAGCATACGGCGCAAAGCATCCAGGAGCTGATGCTGGAGCTGAGTCAGTCGGTCACCGGTACCGCATTTCTGGTGGTCACCCACGATCCGCAACTGGCCGCGCAGATGGATCGAGTCCTGCGCCTGGAAGACGGTCGCCTGGTCGCCGCCTGACAGAGCCTTTCCATGAATCGCGATCACCCAAGTGGTCGCTCTGAGACGGTAGCGTTGCGCATGTTCAAACCGCTTTCGCTGTTCATTGGCCTGCGCTATCTGCGCGCCAAGCGCCGCAATCACTTCATTTCGTTCATCTCGCTGACCTCGATGATCGGCCTGGCGCTGGGCGTACTGGCCATGATCGTGGTGCTTTCGGTGATGAACGGATTCCAGAAGGAGATGAGCTCGCGGATTCTCGGCATGGTGCCGCACGCGACCCTGTTTGGCGCCGAGCCGCTGGACGACTGGCAGGCGCTGGCCGAGGAAGTCGCGCGACAGCCTGGCGTGACCGGCGTTGCACCTTTCGCCGAGATGGAAGGCATGCTGTCCTACCGCGGAGCCATGCAACCGGTACTGGTCAACGGCATCGATCCTGCGCACGAAGGCAAGGTTTCGATCATCGACGAACACATGCTGCGCGGTCGCCTCGCCGATCTGCGCCCGGGCGATTTCGGCGTCGTACTGGGTAGCCTGACAGCACGGCGCTTCGGCCTGGTTCCCGGCGACAAGCTGACTCTGATCGTGCCTGAGGTCGGCTCGGTTCCCGGCGGCATTACTCCACGCATGCACCGGCTGACCGTGGTCGGGGTGTTCAAGGTCGGCGCCGAACTGGACGGGTCCCTGGCGATGATCCATATCGCCGACGCGGCGACCATGCAACGCCTGCAGCCGGGACAGGTCGCCAGCCTGCGCCTGGCGGTGGACGACATCTATCGGGCTCCGCAGCTGGCGGCCGGCATTGCCGAACGACTGGGCTATTCGAGCAGTGACTGGACTCACACCCAGGGCAGTCTGTTCGGCGCGATGCAGATGGAGAAGATCATGATCGGTCTGCTGCTGCTGCTGATTGTGGCGGTCGCCGCCTTCAATATCGTTGCGACCCTGATCATGGTGGTCTCGGACAAGGGCGGGGATATCGCCATCCTGCGCACCCTGGGCGCCACGCCGGGGCAGATCATGCGGGTGTTCATGGTGCAGGGCAGCATGATCGGGGTGATCGGTACGCTCATCGGCGCCGTGCTCGGCGTACTGGCCGCACTGGGGGTGAGCGATCTGGTGGCCTGGCTCGAGCGCTCCAGTGGTCGCGAGGTGTTCAGCTCGGATGTCTATTACATCAACAGCCTGCCGTCCGATCTGCAGAGTGGGGATGTGCTGCTGATCTGCTCGGCAGCACTGGTGCTGAGCTTCCTCGCCACCCTCTATCCGTCCTGGCGCGCCTCGCGCATTCAGCCGGCGGAGGCGCTGCGTTACGAATGATCAGGCCTGGTCGCGCGCGCGGCGGCGTTCCTGACGTTTGCGCCAGCTGCGGCCGACCCACCAGCTCCAGTAGACCCGGGTAAGCAGATAGCCGATCAACGCCAGGGCGATGCCTGCGACTATCGATCCCAGGTACAGCGGTTGCCAGTGGCTGGCGAGAATCTTGGTGATCCAGGCGAGGGTGATCTGTTCGGGCATCTCTACCGCTGGTGTATCCATCAGCCAGGTGCCGAGCATGTAGCTGAAGTAGAACACCGGTGGCATCGTCAGCGGATTGGTAATCCACACCAGGCCCACAGAGATTGGCAAGTTGCCTCGAGCCGGGATTGCGGTTGCAGCGGCTGCCAGCATCTGCAGCGGCATCGGGATCATCGCCCAGAACAGCCCTATCGCCATGGCCCGTGCCACTGAGTGCCGGTTCAGGTGCCACAGGTTCGGGTCATGGATCAGCTGGCCCAGAAACCGCAAGGACTTGTTGCCCTTGATTCGATCGGGATGGGGCATGTAGCGCTTGATGAAACGACGCGGCATGAAGGCTCTCGCAGGCAATTGCGGCGGTATTATGCACATTCGCTGGGGGTTCCGCTCCTCCAGCTTGTGACAAGTATTTCCGGTCTAGACTCCCCTCCGGAATTACCCTGAAAAGACTCAAGGAGCCGAGTCTAATGCGCATTGCTCTGCTTGCGCTGGCAGCCGGATTGCTGCTGCTGCGTTTCCTGCCCCAGTTGCCCGGCGGCGGCGTGTTGGCGGGGATGGCCTGTCTTGCCCTGGCCATGTTGCCGACGCGCCTTTACCCCTTGTCTTTCTTCCTGGTCGGTTTGAGCTGGGCCAGCTTCAGTGCGTCGCTGGCGCTGGATGATCGCCTCTGCCCCGAGCTGGATGGGCAGACGCTGTGGCTGGAGGGCAGGGTGGTCGGCTTGCCCGAGGTGGGCGAAGGCGTGGTGCGCTTTCAGCTCGAGGACGCCGTTTCTCGGCGCGCGCAGCTTCCGGAGCGTCTGCGCCTGGCCTGGTATGGCGGGCCGGAACTACGTGCCGGAGAGCAATGGCGGTTGGCGGTACGCTTGAAGCGGCCGCATGGCGGGGTCAACCCGCAGAGTTTCGACTACGAAGCCTGGCTGCTGGCCCAGCGGATCGGCGCGACCGGCACTATCAAGCAGGGCGAGCGTCTGGCGCCTGCGGCGGGAGCCGGCAGTTGGCGTGACCGCTTGCGCCAGCGCCTGCTGGCGGTGCCGGCCAACGGCCGCGAGGGTGGGCTGGCCGCGCTGGTGCTTGGCGATGGCTCCGGGTTGTCGGCTCAGGACTGGACGCTGCTGCAGGACACCGGAACCGTGCACCTGATGGTGATCTCCGGCCAGCACATCGCGCTGTTGGCCGGTTTCGTCTATGCGCTGGTGGCGGGGCTGGCGCGCTTCGGCTGCTGGCCGCGGCAGCTGCCCTGGCTGCCGGCTGCCTGTTGCCTGGCGCTCCTTGCAGCCCTGGCCTACGGATTTCTCGCCGGCTTCGGTGTGCCGGTGAGGCGCGCCTGCATCATGCTCGGGCTGGTGCTGCTCTGGCGCTGGCGGTTTCGTCATCTGGGCGTGAGCCTGCCGTTCCTGCTGGCGCTCGATCTGGTTCTGCTGGCCGAGCCGCTGGTGGTCCTGCAGGCGGGATTCTGGTTGTCCTTCGGTGCCGTGGCGGTGCTGGTCTGGGTATTCTCCGGCCGGCTCGGCAGCTGGTCCTGGCTGCGCAGTTGGGGTCGCGCGCAATGGACGATGGCCATCGGCTTGCTGCCGATGCTGATGGCGTTGGGTTTGCCCTTGAGCCCGAGCGGTCCTGCGGCCAATCTGCTTGCCGTGCCCTGGGTTGGTCTGCTGGTGGTGCCTCTGGCGCTGCTCGGCACACTGTTACTGCCGGTGCCCTGGCTGGGAGAGGCATTGCTCTGGAGCGCCGGCGGCATGCTCGAGTTGCTGTTCATGCTCCTGGCTGCGCTGGCGGACCACGCGCCTGCGTGGCTGGCGCCGCGGATCGCGCCGTTGTGGTGGTGGCTCGGTGCGTTAGGTTGCGTGCTGGTGCTGTTGCCCGGAGGAGTGCCGCTGCGTCTGCCTGGTGCGGTGCTGCTGCTCGCATTGTTCTTCGCGCCGCAGGAGTTGCCAGCGTCGGGGCGGGTCGAGGTATGGATGCTGGATGTCGGTCAGGGACAGGCGTTCCTGCTGCGTACCCGCGGGCATGCACTGCTCTATGACGCCGGCCCGCGTCTGGCCGGGTTCGATAGCGGAGAGCGGATCGTTCTGCCGTCGCTGCGTCGCCTGGGCGTGGGTCGGCTGGATCTGATGCTGCTCAGTCACGCCGACAACGACCATGCCGGCGGCGCGCTGGCGATCCGGAACGGGCTGCTGGTCGCGGCGGTCAGCAGCGGGGAGGCCATGGCGCTGCCTGCTGCGCTGGCTGCCCGGCCGTGCCGGCACGGCGAGCAGTGGGTGTGGGACGAGGTGCGTTTCACCGTCTGGCGTTGGGATGGGGCGCGCGACAGCAACCAGGCGTCTTGCGTATTGATGGTCGAGGCCAACGGCGAGAGGCTGCTGTTGACCGGCGACATCGACGCGAGGGCCGAGATGGCGCTGATTGCTCAAGGCCTCGATCTGCGCGCCAACTGGCTGGTCGCGCCTCACCATGGCAGCCGCACGTCATCGTCTTCGGCATTGCTGGAAGCGGTGCAGCCTGGCGCGGTACTTATCTCGCGCGGTCGCCACAATGCCTTCAATCACCCGCATCCACTGGTGCTGGCGCGTTACCGGGAGCGCTCGCTGCAGATCTTCGACAGCGCCGAGCAAGGCGCGGTGAACCTGCTACTGGGTGACTTTTCCCCGGCGCAGGGACTGCGTGAAAAGCCGCGCTTCTGGCGAGAAAAATGAGAACGGCGGCGGTCGGCGCACCTGCGATCCCATGCTAGAGTTGGCGCCACTTTTTCGAGGGAGTGCATTCAACGTGTGGGAGCTTGTCAAAGCGGGTGGCTGGATGATGCTGCCGATAGTCCTCTGTTCCATCGCCGCGGCTGCCATAGTCGCTGAACGTCTCTGGACCCTGCGTGCCAGCCGCATCACCCCGCCGCATCTGCTCGGTCAGGTGTGGCGCTGGATCAAGGACAAGAAGCTCAACAACCAGAAGCTCAAGGAACTGCGGGGCGATTCGCCGCTGGGCGAGATACTCGCTGCCGGCCTGGCCAACTCCAAGCATGGTCGCGAGATCATGAAGGAGTGCATCGAGGAAGCGGCCGCGCGCGTCATCCACGAGCTGGAGCGCTATCTCACGGTACTGGGCACCATCGCTGCGGTTGCTCCGCTGCTCGGCCTGCTGGGTACCGTGCTGGGCATGATCGAGATCTTCAGCGCCTTCATGGGCAGCGGCATGGCCAACGCGCCGCAGCTTGCCGGCGGTATCGCCAAGGCGCTGATCACCACGGCGGCCGGCCTGTTCGTGGCGATTCCGGCGGTGTTCTTCCATCGCTACCTGATGCGTCGGGTCGACGAACTGGTGGTCGGCATGGAGCAAGAAGCGATCAAGCTGGTCGAGGTCGTCCAGGGTGACCGCAACGTCGATCTGGGTGAGGACAAGGCGTGAAATTTCGACGCAAGTCACGGGACCCGGTAGACATCAACCTGGCGCCGCTGATCGATGTGGTCTTCATCCTGCTGCTGTTCTTCGTGGTGACCACTACCTTCACCCGCGAAACCCAGCTCAAGGTCGATCTGCCCGAGGCGGTCAGCGGCAACCCGCCGCAGCCGACCGAGCTCAAACAGCTGGAAATCCTGGTTTCGGCCGACAGCAGCTTCTCGCTGAACGGGCGTCAGTTGGCGAAGAACGATCTGAACAGCCTGATGGCCGCTCTGCAGAAGGAATCCCAGGGTGACGCCAGCGTTCCGCTGATCATCAGCGCCGACGGCCAGGCGCCGCACCAGGCGGTGATCATTGCGATGGATGCGGCTGCCAAGCTGGGCTTCTCCCGTCTGCGCATCACCACTGTCGAGGCGCAGGCGCAACCCTGATGAAGCTGGCCGAGCGGCTGCTCGCAGCCTGGTATTCCGGTCATCCGGCCCTGGTTCTGCTGCGACCGCTCGAGTGCCTCTATCGCGCGGTTGTGCGGCGTCGGCGTCAGCGCTTTCTCGATGGCTCGAGCCCGGCCTATCGTGCGCCCGTTCCGCTGATCGTGGTCGGCAATGTCACCGTCGGCGGTACCGGCAAGACCCCGATGATTCTCTGGCTGATCGAGCACTGCCGCGCCCGCGGTCTGCGCGTCGGCGTGGTCAGTCGCGGTTATGGCGCGCAGCCTGCGCATCTTCCCTGGCGGGTCGCGGCCGATCAGCAGGCGGCTGAGGCCGGTGACGAGCCGCTGTTGATCGTGCAGCGCACCGACGTTGCGCTGATGATCGATCCGGATCGCGGTCGGGCGGTCAGGGCGCTTCTCGCGGAAGAATCGCTGGATATCCTGCTGTCCGACGACGGTCTGCAGCACTATCGCCTGGCGCGGGATCTTGAACTGGTGCTGATAGACGCCGCGCGTGGTCTGGGCAACGGTCGCTGCCTGCCGGCCGGTCCGCTGCGTGAGCCCATCGAGCGACTGCAGTCGGTGGATGCGCTGCTATGCAACGGCGCGCAGGCGGACGGCGAGCAGGGGTTTGCCCTGCAGCTGCAGCCTACCGCGCTGGTGCATCTGCGCAGCGGCCGGCGCGTCTCGCTTGCGCATTTTCCGGCGGGGCAGGCGTTGCACGCGGTGGCCGGCATCGGCAATCCGCAGCGTTTCTTCGCTACCCTCGAAGCGCTACACTGGCGCCCGATTTCCCACGCCTTCGCCGACCACGCCGAATACAGCGCCCAGGCCCTGAACTTCGCTCCCGAGCTGCCGCTGGTGATGACCGAAAAGGATGCCGTCAAATGCCGGGCATTCGCCGGCGAGGACTGGTGGTATCTGGCGGTCGATGCGCAGCCCTCGGCAGCTTTTCAGACCTGGCTGGATGAGCGTCTGGACCGCCTGACTCAGCGCTGAGCTCAGGCGAGTAAACCCTTTCCCTTCTTCGAGGACTCCTGCATGGACCCGAAACTGCTCGATATTCTGGCTTGCCCGATCACCAAGAGCCCGCTGCAGCTGAGCGAAGACAAGAGCGAGCTGATCAGTCGCGCCGCCGGCCTGGCCTTCCCGATTCGCGACGGCATCCCGGTGATGCTGGAAAGCGAGGCGCGCACGCTGTCCAGCGACGAACGCCTGGACAAATGAGCATGGCGCAACCCTTCATCGTGGTGATTCCGGCGCGCTATGCCTCCAGTCGGCTGCCCGGCAAGCCGCTGCAGGACATCGCCGGCAAGCCGATGGTCCAGCATGTCTGGGAGCAGGCACGGCGCAGTGCAGCGCAGCGGGTGCTGATCGCCACCGACGATGCACGCATCGTCGAGGTCTGCCAGGCCTTTGGGGCCGAGGTGCTGCTGACCCGGGCCGATCACGAATCCGGCACCGACCGTCTGGCCGAGGTGGCCACTCAATTGGGCCTTGCGACCGACGCCATCGTGGTCAACGTGCAGGGTGACGAGCCGCTGATTCCGCCGGCCATCATCGATCAGGTGGCTGCGAACCTTTCGGCCAATCCGCAGGCGGCGATCGCCACCCTGGCGGAGCCGATCCAGGACGCCGAGACCTTCTTCAATCCCAATGCGGTCAAGGTGGTCAGCGATTGCAACGGCCTGGCACTGACCTTCAGCCGCGCGCCGCTGCCCTGGGCGCGCGATGCTTTTGCGGTGGACCGCACGCGCCTGCCGGAAGGTGTGCCGCATCGCCGGCACATCGGTATCTACGCCTACCGTGCCGGCTTTCTGCATGATTTCGTGGCCTGGGGGCCTTGCTGGCTGGAGCAGAGTGAGTGCCTGGAGCAGTTGCGAGCGCTCTGGCACGGCGTACGCATCCATGTCGAGGACGCATCGCAGTCGCCGCCCACCGGCGTCGATACCCCGGAAGACCTGGCGCGCGTGCGCAGGATTCTGGCGCCCTGATGCGCATCCTGTTTGTCTGCCTGGGCAACATCTGCCGTTCGCCGACCGCCGAGGGCGTGTTCCGCCAGCGGCTGCTTGATGCCGGCCTGGCCGAGCGGGTGCTGGTGGATTCTGCCGGTACTGGCGGCTGGCACGTGGGCAAGGGGCCGGATGCGCGTACCCAGCTGGCGGCGCGCCGGCGAGGTTTCGATCTCTCGGCGCTGCGCGGGCGTCAGGTCACGGCCGAGGACTTCCAGCGCTTCGACCTGATCCTGGCGATGGACGAGAGCAATCTCGCTCATCTGCAGCGTATGCATGTCGGTGCCGCTGGCGCAGAGGTGGATCTGTTTCTGCGTCGCTTCGACCTTTCGCCCGCCGAGGTGCCTGATCCCTACTACGGCGGGGCAGACGGTTTCGATCAGGTACTCGATCTGATCGAGCAGGGCGCCGACGCGTTGCTCGCCGAGGTGCGTGCGCGGCTATGAGTCTTTCACCTCTGCAGGATGTATCGCTCAAGCCCTACAACAGCCTCGGGGTGGAGGCGCGCGCGCGGCAGTTCGTCGAGGTGCGCGGTGACGACGAGCTGCGCGAAGCGCTACGTCTGGCCGATGCGTCGACACTGCCACTGCTGCTGATCGGTGGCGGCAGCAACCTGCTGCTCAGCGGCGATGTCGAGGCGCTGGTGGTGCGCATGGCCAGTCGCGGTCGCCGCATCATTGCCGATGACGCTGCTGGGCAGGTGGTGGTCGAGGCCGAAGCCGGCGAGCCCTGGCACCCGTTCGTGCTCTGGACTCTGGAGCAGGGCCTCGGCGGACTGGAAAACCTCAGCCTGATTCCCGGCACCGTGGGCGCCGCACCAGTGCAGAACATCGGCGCCTACGGGGTCGAGCTGAAGGATCGTTTTGTCAGCCTCAGCGCACTGGACCGCCAGACGGGTGAGGTGCGCGAGTTCGATCGCGAGCAGTGCGAGTTTGCCTACCGCGAGAGCCTGTTCAAGCACAGTGGCGGGCGCTGGCTGATCCTGCGGGTGCGTTTCGCCCTGTCGCGCGCTGCCCGGGTGCATCTGGAATACGGCCCGGTACGCCAGCGGCTGGCGGAAGAGGGAGTTGCCGAGCCATCGCCGATGGACGTCAGTCGGGTGATCTGCGCCATTCGCAGCGAGAAGCTGCCGGACCCTGCGCAGCTTGGCAACGCCGGCAGCTTCTTCAAGAACCCGCTGGTGGATGCCGCGCACGCGGCGCGGCTTGCGAGCGAGCATCCGGGTCTGGTCGGCTATCCGCAGGGCGATGGTCGGGTCAAGTTGGCGGCCGGCTGGCTGATCGAGCAGGCCGGCTGGAAGGGTTATCGCCTGGGAGACGCCGGCGTCCATCGCCTGCAGGCGCTGGTGCTGGTCAACCATGGCAATGCCAGTGGTGCTGAGATTCTCGCACTGGCGCGGCGAATCCAGGCCGACATCGCCGAGCGCTTCGGTGTCGAGCTGGAGATGGAGCCCAACCTGATCTGACCCTTTCGCGCCGGTTTTTCAGTCGCGTCGAACCTCTTCCTGCCTGGCGTGCGCGCCTTCCTTCAGAGGGGCTATCTGCGCTAAAACGCGCCGAACAGGGCGCGTACAGCGGCCAATCCGCCTCTCTGCGACTAAGGTCCATGCCCGTTAAGACCTTGGTCGTATGGTTCGGCTGGCGAGCCGGGGAGTACAAAAAGCACACAGAAAAAACAACTATTCACCGAGGTGTTTTGCTCATGAGTGCTTCCCTGTATCCCGTGCGTCCGGAGGTTGCGGCCACCACCCTGACCGACGAGGCGACCTACAAAGCCATGTACCAGCAGTCGGTGATCAACCCTGATGGATTCTGGCGCGAACAGGCGCAGCGCATCGACTGGATCCAGCCGTTCACCAAGGTCAAGCAGACCTCGTTCGACGATCACCATGTCGACATCAAGTGGTTTTCCGACGGCACCCTCAACGTTTCCGCCAACTGCCTGGACCGTCACCTGGAAACCCGTGGCGACCAGCTGGCGATCATCTGGGAGGGTGACGACCCCTCCGAGCACCGTGAAATAACCTACCGCGAGCTGCATGAGCAGGTGTGCAAGTTCGCCAACGCGCTGCGTGGTCAGGACGTGCACCGTGGCGACGTGGTGACCATCTACATGCCGATGATCCCGGAAGCGGCGGTGGCCATGCTGGCCTGCGCGCGCATCGGCGCCATCCATTCGGTGGTCTTCGGCGGCTTCTCGCCCGAGGCGCTGGCCGGGCGCATCATCGACTGCAAGTCCAAGGTGGTGATCACCGCCGACGAGGGTGTGCGTGGCGGCAAGCGCACCGCGTTGAAGGAAAATGTCGACGAGGCGCTGACCAATCCGGAAACCGCCAGCGTGCAGAAGATCATCGTGGTCAAGCGCACCGGCGGCGCGATCAAGTGGCACGGCCATCGCGACATCTGGTACGAGGACCTGATGAAGGTCGCCTCGGCGCATTGCGCGCCCAAGGAAATGGGTGCCGAGGAGGCGCTGTTCATCCTCTATACCTCCGGTTCCACCGGCAAGCCCAAGGGCGTGCTGCACACCACGGGCGGCTATCTGGTGTACGCCTCGCTGACCCATGAGCGGGTCTTCGACTACCGTCCCGGCGAGGTCTTCTGGTGTACCGCCGATGTCGGCTGGGTCACCGGCCACACCTACATCGTCTATGGCCCGCTGGCCAACGGTGCGACCACCGTCATGTTCGAGGGCATCCCGAACTATCCCGACGTCACCCGTGTCGCCAAGATCATCGACAAGCACAAGGTCAACATCCTCTACACCGCACCGACCGCCATCCGCGCCATGATGGCCGAGGGCAGGGCGGCGGTCGAAGGTGCCGACGGTTCCAGCCTGCGCCTGCTCGGCTCGGTCGGCGAACCGATCAACCCGGAAGCCTGGCAGTGGTACTACGACACCGTTGGCCAGGGCCGCTGCCCGATCGTCGACACCTGGTGGCAGACCGAAACCGGCGGCACCCTGATGACCCCGCTGCCGGGTGCCCACGGCCTCAAGCCGGGTTCCGCCGCGCGGCCGTTCTTCGGCGTGCAGCCGGCGCTGGTCGACAACCTGGGTAACCTGGTCGAGGGGCCGGGCGAGGGCAACCTGGTGATCATCGACTCCTGGCCGGGCCAGGCGCGCACTCTGTATGGCGACCACGATCGCTACGTCGATACCTACTTCAAGACCTTCAAGGGCATGTACTTCACCGGCGACGGCGCTCGTCGAGACGACGACGGTTACTACTGGATCACCGGCCGCGTCGACGACGTACTCAACGTTTCCGGCCACCGCATGGGCACCGCCGAGATCGAAAGCGCCATGGTCGCCCACCCGAAGGTTGCCGAAGCCGCCGTGGTCGGCGTGCCGCACGACATCAAGGGCCAGGGCATCTATGTCTACGTCACCCTCAACAGTGGCGAGGAGCCCAGCGAGGCGCTGCGCCAGGAGCTGCGCCAGTGGGTGCGCAAGGAGATCGGTCCGATCGCCTCGCCGGATGTGATTCAGTGGGCGCCAGGGCTGCCGAAGACCCGTTCCGGCAAGATCATGCGCCGCATCCTGCGCAAGATCGCCGTGGCCGAGTACGACGCGCTTGGCGATATCTCCACCCTGGCCGATCCGGGGGTGGTGCAGCACCTGATCGATACCCATCGCAGCATGACCGCCGCCTGCGCCTGACAGCGCCTGCGTAGGAAAAAGCCCCGGCCCTGGTGTCGGGGCTTTTTCTTTTCCGCCGCACGTCGAGCGGGTCCGAGGTTGTTCACCTCCCTGGCTAGACTGCGAGCTTGTCGGGTGCTCCGGGAGGCGTGATGCGATTCGTCAGGACCTTTGCTCTGCTGCTTTGCTGCGTCGGCTTCTTGCCCGTTCATGGGCACGCAAGTGACGCCGGGGATGGTTATCCGCAGGTGCGTGTGGCGTTTGCCGATGGCGTGACCGGATTGCCGGCGCTGACCTACGCCAGCGAGGCGGGTTTTCGTCCGCTCACGCTCGATCTTTACCTGCCGCCTCCGCGTTTCGAGGGGCCCCGTCCGCTGGTGATCTTCGTACATGGTGGGGGCTGGGCTATCGGCACGCCCAGATACGCCGCGGTCTACCGGAACTGGCCCGAGCGACTCGCCGGTCTGGCCGCCCGGGGCTACGTGGTGGCCGCGCCCAGCTATCGTCTCTCCGGTGAGGCGAGGTTTCCGGCCGCCTTCCACGACATTCAGGCGAGCATCCGCTGGCTGCGCAGCAATGCGCAGGCGTTCGGCGTGGACCGTGAGCGTGTGCTGATCTGGGGCGAATCTGCCGGCGGGCATCTGGCCGCGCTGGTTGCGGCACGTTGCGAGGGTTCGGCTCGCGCGAATGGCGAGTCGGCCTGCGTGCAGGGAGCGGTGGTCTGGTATGGCATCAGCGATCTGCTGAGCCAGGACTTCGGCGACATGGATCGCAACTTTATAGGCTGTGCTGTCGGCTGTGATGAGCTGCGCCGCCAGGCAAGTCCGGTGCATCAGGTCGGGCCGGATGCCGCGCCCTTTCTTATCCTGCATGGTACGGCCGACCGTGTCGTGCCTTACCGCCAGGCGCAGCTGCTGCAGCAGGCGCTGGAGCGGCGCAAGGTGCCGGCGCGTCTGCTGACCCTGGAAGGCATTGATCACAGCTTCATCGGCCACACGCCGGCGCAGACGCAGAAGGTCGGGGAACAGGCGCTGCGGGAGACCTTCGCGTTCATCGAGCGGCTGTTGCCTGCGCAAAACCGTGTCGATGCTGAGGAGTAGATGTGGTCGCTGCTTTCGGCGCGCCGCGCGCGCGTTTACACTGGCCGGCCGCACTGCTGGTGCGGTCGCGATGCCGCTCAATCAGAGCGGCCGCCCATCAAACATTGTTTCCGGCAGGAGAGCCACGATGTCCGCTGATCACGCTGCGGTGCAACGCACCGACTTCGACCAGTTCATGGTCCCCAACTACGCCCCAGCTGCCTTTATTCCGGTACGCGGCGAGGGTGCGCGAGTCTGGGATCAGGATGGTCGAGAGCTGATCGATTTCGGCGGCGGCATTGCGGTCAACTGCCTGGGGCATGCGCACCCGGCACTGGTCAAGGCGCTGACCGAACAGGCGCAGAAGCTCTGGCACGTCTCCAACGTGTTCACCAACGAGCCGGCCCTGCGCCTGGCGCGCAAGCTGGTCGAGGCGACCTTCGCCGAACGCGTGTTCTTCTGCAATTCCGGCGCCGAGGCCAACGAGGCTGCGTTCAAGCTGGCCCGTCGCTACGCCCACGATGTTCATGGCGCGGAGAAGTTCGAGATCATCTCGGCGGTCAACAGCTTCCACGGCCGGACGATCTTCACCGTGAACGTCGGTGGACAGCCGAAGTACTCCGACGGCTTCGGTCCGCGTCCCGAGGGTATCAGTCATGTGCCCTACAACGATCTGGCGGCGCTGGAAGCGGCCATTTCCGAGAAGACCTGCGCCGTGGTGCTGGAACCGATCCAGGGCGAAAGCGGCGTGCTGCCGGCCGACAAGGCCTACCTGGAAGGCGCGCGGCGTCTGTGCGACCAGTACGGCGCGCTGCTGATCTTCGACGAAGTGCAGACCGGTGTCGGCCGCACCGGCGAGCTCTATGCCTACCAGTATTTCGGCGTGACCCCCGACATTCTTTCCAGCGCCAAGGGCCTCGGCGGGGGCTTTCCGATCGGCGCCATCCTCACCACCAGCGCCATCGCCAGCCATTTTGGCGTCGGTGTGCATGGCACCACTTACGGCGGCAATCCGCTGGGCTGTGCGGTGGGTTCTGCGGTGCTTGATGTGGTCAATACGCCGCAGGTGCTGGCCGGGATCAAGTCGCGGCACCAGCGTTTCAAGAGCGAGCTCGAGCGCATCGGCCAGCAGTACGGCCTGTTCGAAAAGGTGCGTGGTGCCGGCCTGCTGATCGGTGCGGTGCTGGCCCCGGCCTGGAAGGGCCGCGCCAAGGACATCCAGCAGGCGGCCGAGCAGGATGGCGTGCTGGTGCTGCAGGCAGGGCCGGACGTGATTCGGCTTGCGCCGAGCCTGGTCATCAGTGATGCCGAAATGACCGAAGGTCTGGGCCGCTTCGAGCGCGCTGCAGCGCGCCTGGCCAAGAGCTGAATCCCTTTCTGCCCGCCGGTGCCGCTGGTGCCGGCTCTTTCTCAAGGAAACTGCCATGAGCGACAGTCTGCAACTGATTCTGGAAGACACCGACGGTACCCAGCTGGAAACGTCCTGCACCCGTTTTGCGGTGATGTGGCAGGGGCGCGAGGTCTGGATTCAGCAGGCCGGCAACGGTCAGTTGATGATCGGCGTCGATGTGGATGAGGGCGACACCGAGTACGCCAATCTGGTGCTGCGCCCGCTGGCCACCAATCTGGTCAGCCTGCAGCTGGAAATGGAAGCGGCCGAGGGCGACGACGAACACGTCCATGGCCCCGATTGCGCCCACGACCACTGAGTTTCGCCTATTGCTCCGATTTGCCCGCGCCCAGTTACTGCCGGGCGGTCTGCTCTATATAATGCGCCGCTTTCAGGTCGGCGCAGACTGGCCGCTGCCACGTATGAGCGTGCGTGATCATCGCGCGTCCTGGCCGTCGTTTTCCGAGAGAGATCAATGAAAAGCGCAGAAATCCGTGAAGCCTTCCTCCGCTTCTTCGAAGAGAAGGGTCACACCCGTGTGGCATCCAGCTCGCTGATCCCGGCGAACGACCCGACCCTGCTGTTCACCAATGCCGGCATGAACCAGTTCAAGGACTGCTTCCTCGGCTTGGAGAAACGCGCCTACACCCGTGCGGTGAGCAGCCAGAAATGCGTGCGTGCCGGCGGCAAGCACAACGATCTGGAGAACGTCGGCTACACGGCGCGCCACCACACCTTCTTCGAAATGCTCGGCAACTTCAGTTTCGGCGACTACTTCAAGCGCGACGCCATCACCTACGCCTGGGAGTTCCTGACCAGCGACAAGTGGCTGAACCTGCCCAAGGAGAAGCTGTGGGTCACCGTCTATGCCAGCGATGACGAGGCGTATGACATCTGGACCAAGGAGGTCGGTGTGCCGGCCGAGCGCATGGTTCGTATCGGTGACAACAAGGGTGCGCCCTATGCCTCGGACAACTTCTGGGCGATGGGCGACACCGGACCGTGCGGCCCCTGCACCGAGATTTTCTTCGACCATGGCGAGCACATCTGGGGCGGCCCGCCAGGCTCCCCCGAGGAAGACGGCGACCGCTACATCGAGATCTGGAACAACGTCTTCATGCAGTTCAACCGCACTGCGGATGGCGTGATGCATCCGCTGCCGGCGCCGAGTGTCGACACCGGCATGGGTCTTGAGCGCATCAGTGCGGTGCTGCAACACGTCAACTCGAACTACGAGATCGACCTGTTCCAGAGCCTGCTGAATGCCGCCGCCAAGGCCATTGGTTGTGCCAACGAGGCGCAGGCCTCGCTCAAGGTGGTCGCCGATCACATCCGTTCCTGCAGCTTCCTGATTGCCGATGGCGTGACCCCATCCAACGAAGGCCGTGGCTACGTGCTGCGCCGCATTGTTCGCCGTGCCTGCCGCCACGGCAACAAGCTCGGCGCCAAGGGCGCGTTCTTCCATCAGATCGTCGCCGCGCTGGCGCTGGAGATGGGCGAAGCCTTCCCTGAGTTGCGCCAGCAGCAGGCGCACATCGAGCGCGTGCTGAAGACCGAAGAAGAGCAGTTTGCCAAGACCCTGGAGCAAGGCCTGAGGATTCTCGAGCAGGATCTGGCCGACCTGCAGGGCAGCGTCATCCCCGGTGAGGTGATCTTCAAACTCTACGACACCTACGGTTTTCCGGTAGACCTGACCGGTGACATCGCCCGAGAGCGCGAGCTGACGCTGGACGAGGAGGGCTTTGAGCGCGAGATGCAGGCCCAGCGCGAACGGGCCCGCTCCGCCAGCGCCTTCGGTCTGGACTACAACAGCCTGGTCAAGGTCGAGGGCGAAACCGTTTTCACCGGCTACCAGGGCACCAGCGGCAAAGGCAAGGTGCTCGCCCTGTTCAAGGAGGGCATGAATGTGCCCAGTCTGAACGCGGGCGAGGAGGGCGTGGTGGTGCTCGACCAGACGCCGTTCTACGCCGAATCCGGCGGCCAGATTGGCGATTGCGGCTATCTGAGCGCGCCGGGCCTGCGCATGGATGTGCGTGAAACCAGCAAGGCTGGTGGTGCCTTTCTGCATCACGGCATCCTCGACAGCGGTGAGCTCAAGATTGGCGACAGTGTCGAGGCGATCGTGGATGCCAGCGTGCGCCAGGCGACCGCGCTGAATCACTCGGCGACCCACCTGCTGCACGCCGCGCTGCGCGAGATCCTCGGTGAGCACGTGCAGCAGAAGGGCTCGCTGGTCGACAGCCAGCGCCTGCGCTTCGACTTCAGCCACTTCGAGGCGATCCGTCCGGAGCAGATCAAGGCGCTGGAAGATCGCGTGAACGGCGAAATCCGTCGCAACAGCGCGGTGGAAACCGACGAGACCGACATCGAGACCGCCAAGGCCAAGGGCGCCATGGCGCTGTTCGGCGAAAAATACGGTGATCGCGTGCGTGTGCTAAGCATGGGCGGCGGCTTCTCCGTTGAGCTGTGTGGCGGCACCCATGTGTCACGCACCGGCGACATCGGTCTGTTCAAGATCACCAGCGAAGGCGGCGTCGCTGCTGGGGTGCGGCGTATCGAAGCGGTCACCGGCGAACAGGCACTGGCCTACCTGAATGGCGCCGAGGAGCAGCTCAAGGAGGCCGCACAGCTGGTCAAGGGCAGTCGCGAGAATCTGCTCGACAAGCTGTCCGCGGTGCTCGAGCGCAACCGCCAGCTGGAGAAGGAGCTGGAGCAGCTCAAGGCCAAGGCTGCCAGCGCAGCCGGCAACGATCTGGCCGGTTCGGCCGTCGACATCAAGGGCGTCAAGGTGCTTTCCGCTCGTCTCGACGGCCTGGACGGCAAGGCCCTGCTGGCGATGGTCGATCAGTTGAAGAACAAGCTCGGCAGCGCGGTGATCCTGCTCGGCGGCGTGCAGGATGACAAGGTCGTGCTGGTCGCCGGTGTCACACAGAATCTCACCGCCCGCCTCAAGGCGGGTGATCTGATGAAACAGGCGGCGGCAGCCGTGGGCGGCAAGGGCGGTGGTCGCCCGGACATGGCCCAGGGTGGCGGCAGCGAGGCGGGCAAGCTGGACGAGGCGCTGGCACTGGCTGCGACTTTCGTCGAGCAGGCCGTCTAAGCAACCGAAAACCGGGTCCGCAGTGCGCCCTGCGGACCTTGGCAGTCTGACCCGTTGCGGGTCTAATGGGCGCCCTTCGAGGATTCAGGCGGCTTTTTGACATGGCTTTGATCGTACAGAAGTTTGGCGGCACCTCCGTCGGGACCGTCGAGCGGATTCAGCAGGTGGCCGAGAAGGTCAAGAAATTCCGTGAGAACGGCGATGACATCGTGGTCGTCGTCTCCGCCATGAGTGGCGAAACCAACCGCCTGATCGATCTGGCCAAACAGGTCAGCGACGGCCAGCCGGTGCCGCGTGAGCTTGATGTCATGGTCTCCACTGGCGAGCAGGTGACCATCGCGCTGCTGGCCATGGCGCTGATCCAGCGCGGCGTGCCGGCGATTTCCTATACCGGCAACCAGGTGCGCATTCTGACCGACAACGCGCACACCAAGGCGCGCATCCTGCAGATCGACGATGCGCGCATTCGTGCCGACCTCAAGGCCGGTCGCGTGGTGGTGGTCGCCGGTTTCCAGGGCGTCGACGAGCAGGGCAACATCACCACCCTCGGTCGTGGCGGTTCCGATACCACCGGCGTGGCGCTGGCCGCGGCGTTGAAGGCCGACGAGTGCCAGATCTACACCGATGTCGATGGCGTCTACACCACCGATCCGCGTGTGGTGCCGCGTGCCCGCCGCCTGGAGAAGATCACCTTCGAAGAAATGCTGGAGATGGCCAGCCTGGGCTCCAAGGTGCTGCAGATCCGCTCGGTGGAGTTCGCCGGCAAGTACAACGTCCCGCTGCGCGTGCTGCACAGCTTTCAGGAGGGTCCGGGCACCCTCATTACCCTTGATGAAGAGGAATCCATGGAACAGCCGATCATCTCCGGCATCGCCTTCAATCGCGACGAAGCCAAGTTGACCATCCGTGGTGTGCCGGATACTCCTGGGGTGGCTTTCAAGATCCTCGGGCCGGTAAGTGCCGCGAATATCGAAGTGGACATGATCGTGCAGAACGTCGGCCACGATAACACCACCGATTTCACCTTCACCGTGCACCGCAACGAGTACGCCAACGCCTTGAAGGTGCTGGAAAACACGGCTCGCGAGATCGGTGCTGGCGAAGTCATCGGCAACACCGAGATCGCCAAGGTGTCCATCGTCGGCGTCGGCATGCGCTCCCATGCGGGAGTCGCCAGCCGCATGTTCGAGGCGCTGGCCAAGGAAAGCATCAACATCCAGATGATTTCGACTTCCGAGATCAAGGTGTCGGTGGTGATCGAGGAGAAGTACCTGGAACTGGCTGTACGTGCATTGCACACTGCCTTCGAGCTGGATGCGCCTGATCGACAGGCCGAGTAGTTTTTTCACAAAAGGCGCGGGCTGGCTCGCGCCTTTTGTCTTTCTTGATCATCCTGGCGGAACTTTGTTTCCGTCCAGACAGGTCAATACCCTGGCGGGTGTCCCGCGCTACACTGCTGGTATGGGGTCCGCCATTTTCTTTTGCAGACTGTTGTCCCTGAAACGTAAATCCGTGAGGAGAAAGGAATGCTGATTCTGACTCGCCGGGTCGGAGAGACCCTGATGGTGGGTGATGATGTCACTGTCACCGTGTTGGGCGTGAAAGGTAACCAGGTGCGCATTGGCGTCAACGCGCCCAAGGAGGTTGCAGTGCACCGAGAGGAGATCTACCAGCGTATCCAGAAAGAGAAAGGCGACGAACCAAGCCACTAATTTTTCTCTGATTTTTGGCTTTGCAAGCGGGGTAAAGATGAGTATCATGCGCCCCGTGTTGCGGAGAGGTGGCCGAGTGGCCGAAGGCGCTCCCCTGCTAAGGGAGTACACCTCAAAAGGGTGTCGGGGGTTCGAATCCCCCCTTCTCCGCCATGTTGAGTGTTATATGTGAAGCGTTTTATTTTCCTGATAAGTATCTGATTTTTATCAGATTTCCTTGAAAGGAAGCGAGGTTTCACTATAATGCGCGATCTGTGGACTCATAGCTCAGCTGGATAGAGTACTCGGCTACGAACCGAGCGGTCGGAGGTTCGAATCCTCCTGAGTCCGCCATATTGAATGGCGTTGTTTCAGTCGAATGACGCTGTTGCAGGTAATAACCAGTGGTGACTGGTATAAAAGCGCCAAAACGGACTCATAGCTCAGCTGGATAGAGTACTCGGCTACGAACCGAGCGGTCGGAGGTTCGAATCCTCCTGAGTCCGCCATACCCAAAAGGGCCTGCAGAAATGCAGGCCCTTTTCATTTAGCGTTTGGTTTTCACGCAGCCGTTTTCGTCGAAGGTTACCTGCTGGGACCGCCCACTCTTCGTCTGGTAGTGAAAGCGCGTTGTGCCGTTCTGGCTGCTGGTACGTTCCGGCTTGCCCAGGGCGCTTTCGACATCGGATTGGCTCATGCCTGCTCGGACCTTGCCTTTGATGATGCTCTCGCGTCGAGTACGGCTGTCCAGCTGATTGCCGCAACCGTCGTCTTTCGGTCCGATTCCGCGAGTCTGGAACTCCTTCAGAGGTGTGCGCACGCCTGGCTCTCTAGCCATTTCCTTGCTTGGGCCACTGCCACTGGGTCGAGTGTTGTGAGCTTGGATAATCTGCTCGCCCTGATCCTGGGGGCAGCCGTGCTGTGAGTAGGTGATGCGTCCCTGCGAATCCTCGCAACGCGAGACCGTTGAACCCTGCGCTGGGGTGACGGCGAAAAGAACAGCGCACAAAACCGCGCGCATCATGGTCTGCATGTCAGCGTCCTCCTTGACGGTGATTCACGCGAGTTTAGCTAGGTTCCTTTGTGTTTCCAGGGCGTGTCGTCGAGGTCGCGCGCAGCGTCGCATTCCGGTAATCAGAGCTTGTCTCAATAGAGCGTTGCAAGTGCTTGTTCCTGGCAGGCTTTGACGTGCAAAGCCTGCTGCTGCTGGTTATCATTGCCGGTATCAGCCTCGTTGGGGCGAATGGACCACCACCATGGACTTACCCAGTAGTCAGCCACTATCCGAATCGCCTCATCGCGTAATGATTGAATGAGCCCCTTGGCGCGTCCGCCAGCTGGGGTGGAGCGCGCCATGACTGAAGTAGAAGCCAAGAAGCCACAGGAAAGTCTGCAGGAGCGCCTCGCGCAGGTAGTTGAGCTCCTGCAGCGCCATCGTCTTGTCGAGGACCTGACGCACCGTCAGGAAGGTCACCACCAGGATCGGGTGGAGAACCTGGTCCATCGCCAGAATCTGGTCGAACTGCAGCGCAAACTGGATGAGCTGCACTCCGCTGATATCGCGCACATTCTTGAAGCCCTGCCGCTGGAAGACCGTCTCACTGTCTGGCAATTGGTCAAGGCTGACAGGGATGGCGACATCCTGCTCGAAGTGTCCGATGCGGTCAGGGAAACCCTGCTCGCTGACATGGACGATCACGAGATCCTGGCGGCGGCCCGGGAGATGGATGCCGATGAGTTGGCGGATCTTGCGCAGGAGCTGCCGCGAGATGTCGTCCACGAACTCATGGAATCGCTCGATGCGCAGCAGCGTGAGCGGGTGCGTTCTGCGCTTTCCTATGGAGAGGACCAGGTCGGTGCGCTGATGGACTTCGAAATGGTGACCATCCGCGAGGATGTCAGTCTCGAAGTGGTATTGCGCTATCTACGGCGTCTGAAGGAGCTGCCTGGGCATACCGACAAGCTCTTTGTGGTTGACTATGACGGCGTCTTGGCGGGCGTCCTGCCGGTCAAGCGACTGCTGGTGAATGATCCGGACAAGCAGGTGGCCGAGGTGATGGCCAATGATCCTGTCAGTTTCCACCCGGATGAAGATGCCTACGATGCGGCACAGGCGTTCGAACGCTATGACCTGATTTCCGCGCCGGTGGTGGATCGTAACGGCAAGCTCATCGGTCGCCTGACCATCGATGAGATGGTCGATCTGATTCGCGAGGAAAGTGAGGCTGAAGTCCTCAACATGGCCGGCCTGCGCGAAGAAGAAGACATCTTCGCCTCGGTCTGGAAGTCGGTGCGCAACCGCTGGGCCTGGTTGGCGATCAATCTGGTGACGGCGTTCGTTGCCTCTCGCGTGATCGGGTTGTTCGAGGGCTCGATAGAGAAGCTCGTGGCGTTGGCGGCGCTGATGCCGATCGTTGCCGGCATCGGTGGCAATTCCGGCAATCAGACGATCACCATGATTGTTCGGGCAATGGCACTCGATCAGATGGGTACCGGCAATACCCGTCGCCTGGTACGTAAGGAACTGGGCGTGTCGCTGATCAACGGCTTGGTCTGGGGAGGGGTGATCGGACTTGTCGCCTGGCTGCTGTATGGCAGTTGGTCGCTCGGCGTAGTAATGACGGCGGCCATGACTCTCAATCTGCTGTTGGCTGCGCTGATGGGCGTGCTGATTCCGATGACGTTGGTGCGCCTCGGTCGAGACCCTGCGCTGGGCTCGAGCGTGATGATCACCGCGGTTACCGACAGCGGTGGATTTTTCATTTTCCTCGGTTTGGCCAGTCTCTTTCTTACCTGAATTCTTACGTCCTTTGGGCTTGCCAGGGTTGCTCTGCGTTGCGTTTGGCACGCTGGCGCGGCTTTTTTTCATGGTATTCGAATGGGTTATCGATTTGCATGCGGAGGGCCTGTCAGGCTAATGTTCGCCAGTTTTTCGGTACGCTCCGCTGCACACGGCGGTTCGTTGACAATAAAAAAGTGACCTGAGACTCACTGGCAAAGGAGCCATGATGACCCCCGGCCAACTTCTATCCGAAGGCTTCGAACTCATGCTTTACGGCATGGGCTCTGTCTTTGTCTTCCTGGTTCTGCTGGTGCTTTGCATCCGCGTAATGTCCCGTGTGGTCGAGCTTTTATCCCCCGAGCAGTCGGCGCCGGCTAGGGCGACTGCGCCTGCACCGGTTCGCAGTGACTTGCCGGATGGCGAACTGCTTGCCGCCATCCAGATGGCTATCCATCAGCACCGCGCACGCCGCGATTGAAAGGTTCGACACGGAGTTCTCGCATGAGCAATACCACCAAGGCACTGGGCATCACGGACGTAGTGCTGCGCGACGCGCACCAATCCATTCTGGCCACCCGCGTGCGTCTGGAAGATATGCTTCCCATCGCCCCCAAGCTGGATCGGATCGGATTCTGGTCGGTCGAGTCCTGGGGCGGCGCCACCTTCGATGCGTGCATTCGCTATCTGGGTGAAGACCCCTGGGATCGTATTCGTCAGTTGAAGAAGGCAATGCCCAATACTCGCCAGCAGATGCTGCTGCGTGGTCAGAATCTTCTGGGCTATAGGCACTATGCGGATGATGTGGTGGAGAAATTCGTCGAGCGCGCCGCGGTCAATGGTGTCGACGTGTTCCGCGTCTTCGACGCGATGAATGACCCGCGCAATCTGGAGACGGCCCTCAAGGCCGTGCGCAAACAGGGCAAGCACGCCCAGGGCACCATTTCCTATACCACCAGTCCTGTTCATACACTTGAGATGTGGGTCGATCTGGCCAAGAAGATCGAAGACATGGGCGCTGACTCCATCGCGATCAAGGATATGGCGGGCATCCTCACGCCCTATATTGCGTTCGAGCTGGTGTCGCGCCTCAAGGCGACACTGAGCATTCCAGTGCACATGCAGTGTCATGCTACTGCCGGCCTGTCGACCGCCGCCATTCTCAAGGCAGTGGAGGCGGGTATTGATAACGTCGATACCGCCATTTCCTCGTTGTCGATGACTTACGGACATTCGCCGACCGAGTCGGTAGTGGCGATCTTCAAGGGCACCGAACGCGATACCGGTCTGGATCTGGAGCTGCTGGAAGAAGTGGCTGCCTATTTCCGCGACGTACGCAAGAAGTACGCGAAGTTCGAAGGGAATCTCAAGGGAGTGGATTCGCGCATCCTTGTGGCTCAAGTGCCTGGCGGCATGCTGACCAACATGGAAAGCCAGCTCAAGGAGCAAGGTGCCCAGGACAAGTTCGACCAGGTGCTGGCCGAGATCCCGCGCGTTCGTGAAGACCTAGGGTTCATTCCCCTGGTGACGCCGACTTCCCAGATCGTCGGCACTCAGGCGGTGATCAACGTCCTGACGGGTGAACGCTACAAGTCGATCACCAAGGAAACCGCAGGCGTACTCAAGGGTGAGTACGGTGCTGCACCCGCTCCGTTCAATGCCGAACTGCAGGCGCGCGTGCTGGATGGCGCGGCCCCGGTGACCTGTCGTCCGGCAGATCTGCTTGAGGCGGAGATGGGCAAGCTCACTGCAGAGCTACAAGGTATCGCCACGGAGAAAGGCATCAAACTGGCAAACGACCTGATCGATGACGTGCTGACCTATGCGCTGTTCCCCCAGATCGGTCTCAAGTTCCTCGAGAACCGCGGCAACCCGGCTGCCTTCGAGCCGGCGCCCACCGGCAGGGAGCAGTCGCAGCGCGAGCCCGGCAAGCCAGAGGTGTATACCGTAGAGGTGAGTGGCAAGTCGTATGTGGTTCAGGTGGGCGAAGGCGGCGACATCGAGGGCATCAAGCCTGTTGGCGGTTCGGCGTCCGGCGCTACCGCTGCGGCGGCTGTTGCAGTTGGTGGTGGGGAGCCGCAGGCGGCTCCGTTGGCCGGCAATATCTTCAAGGTTCTCGTTCAGCCAGGTCAGCGCATCGAAGAAGGTGAGCTGGTGATGATCCTTGAGGCGATGAAGATGGAAACCGAGATCCGTGCGTTCAAGGCTGGCACCGTCGGTGCAGTCAACGTCAAGGTCGGTGATGCGGTGGCGGTGGGCGACAGCCTGCTGACCATTGGTTGAGGAGCGACTGAATGGAAAAGCTCCTCAAACTTTGGCAGAGCACAGGCCTGTATCATGTAGAGCCCGGTCAGCTGTTCATGATCGCGGTCTGTATGTTGTTGATTTATCTGGCTATCCGTAAGGGCTTCGAACCACTGCTGCTGATCCCTATCGGCTTTGGCGGTCTGCTGGCCAATATTCCGGTGGCCAACATGGCGGAAGGTGCGGGCTTTCTGCATCTGATCTACGAAGTGGGCCTGCCTACCAGTATCTTTCCGCTGCTGATCTTTCTTGGCGTGGGGGCTATGACCGACTTCGGGCCGATGCTGGCCAATCCCAAGACTCTGTTGCTGGGGGCGGCGGCGCAGTTCGGTATCTTCGGTACCCTGATGGGGGCTCTGGCGATCACCGCGATGGGCATCCCGGGTATGGAGTTCACTCTAAAGGAAGCTGCTTCCATCGCCATCATCGGCGGTGCTGATGGCCCCACCTCGATCTTCGTGACCTCCAAGCTGGCGCCGGATCTGCTTGGTCCAATCGCCGTAGCGGCTTATGCCTATATGGCACTGGTTCCGTTGTTGCAGCCGCCGATCATGCGAGCTCTGACCACCAAGGCAGAGCGCGGCATAGTCATGCAGCAGCTGCGTCCCGTAGGGCAGACCGAAAAAATCATCTTCCCGATAGTGCTATGCGTCCTGATCGGCATGCTGTTGCCTGATGCAGCGCCGCTGATAGGCATGTTCGCGCTTGGCAATCTGCTGCGCGAAAGCGGCGTGGTAGAGCGACTGGCGGATACCTCGCGCAACGCGTTGATCAATATCGTGACCATCTTCCTGGGGCTGACTGTGGGCTCCAAGCTTTCCGCGGACGCGTTCTTGCAGCTTAAGACGCTGGGTATCCTGGCGCTGGGGATGGTTGCCTTCTGTGTCGGTACAGCAGCGGGTGTGCTGATGGCCAAGCTGATGAATGTCTTCAGCAGCAACAAGGTCAACCCGCTCATCGGTTCGGCTGGTGTGTCGGCAGTGCCGATGGCTGCGCGAGTCTCTAACAAGGTCGGGCTGGAGGCCAATCCGCAGAACTTCCTGCTCATGCATGCCATGGGGCCGAACGTGGCCGGGGTCATAGGTTCGGCGGTTGCGGCGGGGGTGCTGCTCAGTTTTGTGGGTTGAAGTTCTGCCCCGTCGATGAAGAAGCTACATCATCGACGGGGAATCAAAACAAGAAAGCCCGGTCGCGTTCTGCGAGCCGGGCTTTCTTGTTTCTGGACTTGGGTTTATTGCGCTTCTGCAAGCTCAGCATCGTGTGCAATTAAAGCCACGAGGGCATTTTGCTGGCGTCTGGTCAACTGGCGAAAGCGTTGAAGAAGCTCTCTCTCGTGTGCGGAGAGGTCCGGGCTATCCATGCGCAGCGAAAGTTCATCACCCAGAGCGCCTTCCTGAATCAGGCTTTGCTCGAGGCGGGCGATGATCTCGGAATTCATACTGCGATGATGGTTTCTGGCGACGTCGGCAATACGCTCGCGCATGCCATCGGGCAGACGAACAACGAACTTGTCAGCCGTTCGGCTGGAGTAGAGTGCCTGTTTCATAGGACGCATATCTTAAACCGGTTGATTCGGGAAGCGAAGCGCACGAGTGCGAAGCGATTCAAGTTGGACAGCGCACAGCTTACGGCGTTCGGTCGTAAAGACAAATTGGCAAGAGTGATGTCAATTTGACGCCAAATATGCGGCGTATTGTGGCCCTAATTTTTCGCCTTTTCCAGTCGAAATTGGCGAAAACTAGATGCGGTGCGCTTTTTGGTGCTGGAACAGGAGTCGTAAGGCCTGTTTGGGTGGGATCAGTCGGGAAGGAGGGGGTCAAACTTTATTCTTCGTCCTACTGCAAGGCTGGCTAGCAGGGATATTCCAGAGACTCCAAGAGCTATCTTGGAGGCGAGCTCAAAAACGCCGCCCGGCGAAAGAACGCACGTCACGCTGCTGGCAACTAGAAGAACGAGGCTGTACCACGCTGCTCTGCTCATCGATGGCTACTCATTCGTGCTTAAAAGATCCAGCGCTGGGTTGCGCCCTGGTGAATTTGACCAGTCTCTCTCGCCGGGGCGCTCAAAAGTCTTAAGTCGTGCTGCTGATATCTTCCTTCGAAGCTGTTTGGCAGGTGAGGTGGGGAGGACTCGCTTTTGTCAGCAGGTTCGATTGCCCCGGCCAGGCCAAGGCTGATGCAGCCCGCAAAAATCGAAGCGCTTATGCCTAGCGTTGCAAGTCTCATCCTGATAATCCTCCCCTGTATAACCGCTGCTCAGTCGTACTTGAGGCGATCTACTGCATCTTGCATGCCAGCAGGATGGATGTGAAAAAATCCTTTTATATCAATTGCTTGGAATTTATCGGGGTGGCGGGCTTGATGCAATATGCAATGTGTTCATGCAGGCGTGTTGCATTTTGCAAGGTGCGCTTTGGTGCTCTAGGGGGGAATGACAAGGCGGCTGGAGATGGATAGTATGCGTGCCCTGCGAGGACTCTGTAGCTCAATTGGATAGAGCATCCCCCTCCTAAGGGGAAGGTTGCCAGTTCGAACCTGGCCAGGGTCGCCAGTTTTTTTGGAGTGCTGGTTGAGTGAGCTAGTCCGTGCGCCGGGCTTCTCTTTGCAACTGGTAGACGAAGCGCTCTATCTGTCGCTGATCCAGGCCGCTTAAGCGATGGAACCGTATTCCTACGTAGGTTATGTCCAGCTTTTCGTCATACTGGATATGACGTGCTTCGATTGCTGTCGTGATCGTCCCGAAGGGAAGGCTCAGCCGGAACAGCTCGTATACCTCCCCACTATGCAGGCGCTCGCTGATGTTTCCTTGGAACCGTAGCCTGCAACCTGTTGCCGATATATCTAACAATTGACCTTTCAGGGAGCTGTTGAGCTTTTTCCCTGCGAGTTCGACCGGTATCAGCTCGCCCTGTTTCAGCGGCACGCGAAACGCATTGCGCCGCTGATGATAAATCATCTCCGCTGGTAGCCAGCTCCAGTAGCAGCGAGCTCCTTCCAGTTCGCTGGCGGTTACTTTCTCCGAGCAGTCCCAGGCCATTCGTACGCCATCGTGAAATGCTTCGATATGGAAGGGTTCTCCGTTGAGGAGGATGCGCTCTCCTTCGGCCGGAATGAGCTCATCAAGAGCGACAAGGTTGCGTTCGCGGTCAATGGCTACGATGTAGCTCTGAAATCGATGCGATCGTTCGGGGAATCGGATGGTAAGGGGGGTGTGCCCCTGCTGGAGCAGCTTGAGGTTGGCAGCGATTTCTATGGGTGTTCGAAGCACCTGTGGAGGCTGGGGGCCTTCGTCCTCTAGAAAAGGGTTGGACACGGTCCTTGAATCTCCAGTCGATCTTGTCGGGGCCTTGCGGTTGCCGCGCGCCTTTGCTCAGGTGCGTCAGGCTTGGCTAAGTGGCTTCTGCTGGGCGATTCTAGCGGTACTGCCTTTGCTGTCATAGAGATCGGGGACATCTGTGCCACGCAAAATCCCCAAGGCACCCGCAAGGCCCGCCTGGTTGGCGCGAATCACGCGACCGTTGCGCTGGTTTTTTCCCTGAAGTTGCTCAAGGATTTGTCCTAGCTGATCGGCTTTTTCCAGCAGAGAAGCGCCGCTTTCAGAGTTTCCGGCCAGGGCGTTCAAGCCTTCGCGGTTCGCAGGTAGGCCCAGCCTGCTTAGTAGAAGGCTGCGCTCGGAGGCGTGCTGAGCAAGGAGGGTAAGGCTTGGCTGCTTTTCTCCGAGGATCTCCTGGAGTTTGGCGATATCGCGCTCACGAAGCGCATCGAATTCGGCGTCAAGCAGCTCAAGTAGCTGCAAGGTGATGCCGATATCGGTTTCAAACAGTGCGGTCAGCGTTTTTTCGTGCATGGCGGGCTCGGGAAATCAGGCGTCCACTTTCCCCAGCGCGACCAGGTGATCAGCGCTGGGCTTCGAATTCGAGAAGCTTGCTTGCTACACGGGCGCTGTCGATCTTGTAGCTGCCCTCAGCAACCGCTTGCTTCAGTCGGGCGACGCGTTCGCTATCGACTGCCGGCATGTCGCGCATCTTGTCTGAGGCGGCTTTCAATTGCTGCGCTTCAGGGCTAAGGCGAACCGAGCTCTCATCAACGTCCGTCTTTTGCGCCGGGGTTTGCTGCGTCGTACCGCTGGCCTTGCTCTGCTCGCCAGCAGGGGCCTGCGGCCCGCTCGTGCGGCCGTTTCCAGCGGTGGATGCGGAGCCGTTGAGGCGGTTAAAGTCGATGACCATGGTGGGTAAAACCTCTGACAGTTGTGGACGCTTGCCAGGCTTATCGGCTTCTGTGGGACAAACTTTAATCGTGTTTTGTTGCGTCTGGTCACGGTTTGCAACCTTAACTCAAGGCGCTTCATTCGTCATTCCTACATCTGCACCTCTACCGCGCCGGGTCCGATAACTCTGCCTCGAACGATTCTCTGGGAGCGCGTATTTCGTACCCTTATCTGTTCGCCCGCGCCGCCGTCACTCAGTGCCTCGCCGGGCATTTTGACGGAGATGCCTCCGCTGCGCGCGCTGATGACTACTTGATCGCCCTTGCGGATGACCTCGGCCATGACCATGTGCGTAGTAGCAAGGACCTGATCGGTCTGCACGCTGCGGGTGAGCTTTTTGCCGGCTACCTGTGACAGGTTGGTCATATAGCCCTGGGTGAGCTGTCCGACATCCCGCTCAGCGAGAATCACATCACCTGGCTGGATAGGTGCATTTCTACTCAGTGGACGAGTCGCCACAAGTACCTGTCGGTAGAGGCGGACCTGTGCGGGTACGAAGACGGTCCAAGGCGAGCTGCCCTCGCAGCGCACTCGACAGGTTACTCGACCAACTGGCTGAGCCGGGCTCTCGAGCGATACGTTCAGTGGTGTATCGCAGCCAGCCAAGCGTAAGCGTGGATCAAGAGAATTGACTTGAATCTCGTGACGTCCGTGGATTTCGCTACGCTGCAAGTATTCAGTCACGCTCTGCTCAAGAAAGTGTTCAGTGGCGCCGATAAGGTCGGAGGGCAGGGTGGCGGCAAATGCGCTGCTCAAGCAGACTTCCAGTGCGCATAACAGTGGCAGATACTGCAGGCGAACAGGCTTCCTTTTCGGGAACGAGGGGAGAAGCCAGGAAAATGTCGTTTTGAGGTTCATGCAGACCTCAAAGCAAATGCTGTGCCGTCTGCGGGGCGTAGAGGGCTGGCTGCTCTTCAGCGAGGAGGAAACATATGGCTGGCTTGATGGATTCGGTCAACCAGAGAACGCAACTGGTCGGGCAGAACAGGCTTGAGCTGCTGCTATTTCGCCTGGAAGGTCCGCAGCTCTACGGCATCAACGTGTTCAAGGTCAAAGAAGTCCTGCAGTGTCCAAAGCTGACGATCATGCCCAAGGCCAGTCGTGTTGTTCGGGGCGTTGCCAATATTCGTGGCGGAACTATCCCCATTCTGGATCTCTCTCTGGCGACCGGGCGTGCCGCGCTAAGCGACCTGCAGAACAGCTTCGTCATCATCACCGAATACAACACCAAGATTCAGGGATTCCTGGTCCGCTCAGTCGAACGCATTGTCAACATGAACTGGGAGGGCATTCATCCGCCTCCCAAGGGTACCGGTCGTGATCATTACCTGACGGCAGTGACTCGTCTGGATGAACAGCTGGTTGAAATCATCGATGTGGAAAAGATCCTGGCCGAGGTGGCGCCAACCTCGGAGGTCATCTCTGCCGGTGTAATCGATGAGCAGACCCAGAGCAAGGCGGTTTCGCTCAGGGTGTTGATCTGTGATGACTCCTCGGTCGCTCGCAAGCAGGTCATTCGTTGCCTGCAGGCCGTGGGCGTTGAGGTTATTGCGCTCAATGATGGCAGGCAGACACTCGATTATCTGAAGGCGATGGTGGCGGAGGGGCGGCGTCCGGAAGACGAGCTGCTGATGCTGATTTCGGATATTGAGATGCCGGAAATGGACGGCTACACGCTGACGGCGGAAATTCGTTCGGATCCACGTCTGCAGAAATTGCATATCCTTCTGCATACGTCTCTTTCCGGCGTCTTCAACAACGCAATGATCAAGAAAGTCGGGGCTGACGATTTCCTGGCCAAGTTTCGTCCGGATGACCTAGCCGCTCGTGTAGTGGAGCGGGTCAAGGCGATGGATGTGAGCTGAGGAGTCGCTCTTGTCATTTCTCTCAACAGGCGAGGCCGCGCGAGTGTCTTCAGGTAACGTGGATTTTGAGCAGTTCCGGATTTTTCTGGAAAAGGCCTGTGGCATCTTGCTGGGGAGCAACAAGCAGTACCTGGTTTCCAGTCGCTTGAGCAAGTTGATGGAGCAGAACGGCATCAAGACGCTGGGCGAGCTTGTCCAGCGCATGCAGTCCCAGCCTCGCAGTGGCCTGCGTGAACAGGTGGTCGATGCCATGACGACCAACGAAACGCTCTGGTTTCGCGATGCCTATCCTTTTGAAGTGCTCAAGAATCGAGTGCTTCCGGAACTGATTAAGGCCTATCCGGCGCAGCGCCTGAGAATCTGGTCGGCCGCATGTTCGTCCGGGCAGGAGCCCTACTCGCTATCGATGACGATTGATGAGTTCGAGCGCAGCAACCTGGGCCAGCTGAAGGCGGGCGTACAGATAGTTGCGACCGATCTTTCGCCTTCGATGCTGAGCAATTGCAAATCTGGAGAATATGACAGTCTGGCTATGGGTAGGGGACTGTCACAGGAGCGTCTGCAGCGGTTCTTTGACGCGAAGGGAGGAGGCCGGTTTGCGGTCAAGCTGCCGATTCGCAGTCGCGTAGAGTTCCGTCCCCTCAATCTGCTCGACAGCTACGCCAGTCTGGGCAAGTTCGATATTGTTTTCTGCCGCAACGTACTCATCTACTTCTCTGCCGAGGTCAAGCGGGAGATCCTTTTGCGCATTCATGCGACTCTGAAACCGGGGGGCTATCTGTTCCTGGGGGCCTCAGAGGCCTTGAATGGGTTGCCGGATCACTATCAGATGGTTCAGTGCAGCCCTGGCATCATTTACAAAGCCAAATAAGCGCCTGAATTCTGACGGGGGGCCGGACGGCCTCCCGTTCTGTTGTCAATCTTCTTCTCCTCCGCATGTTCCTTCATACGAATCCTTGCCACCCGGCGCAGCCGCTGGCGGTAAGGTTTTGCCGCTTCTCCCGCTCCATCCTGTGAAAGCCCCCAGATTTACGGCCTCAGTTCTTTGGCACGCCCCTTGCTATCCGGCTTGTAAGTCAAGCGATGCGCCATCGGCGAAGGTTTGGGGATATGACTATCAATTTCGACAAGGCCTTGGGCATTCACGAGAAGGCTCTGAATTTCCGTGCTCAGCGCGCCGAGGTGCTGGCGAACAATATCGCCAATGCCGATACGCCGAACTTCAAGGCGCGCGATCTCGATTTCGCTTCGGTACTGGCTGCGCAAGGCAACAAGGGCGGTGCAAGCACGCCGGTCGCGTTGGCGCGTACCGACAGCCTGCATATCAGTGCCGAGGGCCTTTCCCTGGCTGATCCCGGCCTGCTGTATCGCACGCCCAGCCATCCCTCGATAGATCAGAACACCGTCGACATGCAGGTTGAGCAGGCCAAGTACGCGGAGAACGCGGTGAACTTCCAGGCCAGCTTTACCTTCCTCAACAGCAAATTCAAAGGCCTTGTCAGCGCTTTGCGCGGCGAGTGATCGGGAGAACCGTCATGTCCCTTGCCAACGTTTTCAATATTGCCGGTACTGGCATGAGCGCCCAGAGCACTCGACTCAATACCATCTCCAGCAACATCGCCAATGCCGAGACAGTGTCTTCGAGCATCGATCAGACCTACCGCGCGCGGCACCCGGTGTTCGCAACGGTGTTTCAGCAGTCAGTCCAGGGCGATCGTGGCTCGCTGTTTGCCGATCAGGATCGTGCCGGCGCAGGTGTCGAGGTGCTTGGCATCATCGAGAGCCAAAGCGAGCTGACGCCGCGCTACGAGCCGGATCACCCCGCGGCCAACGCCGACGGATACGTCTTCTACCCCAACGTCAACGTGGTTGAGGAGATGGCTGACATGATCTCCGCCAGCCGCGCCTTTCAGACCAACGTCGAGATGATGAACACCGCCAAGCAGATGCTGCAGCGTGTGCTCACGCTCGGTCAGTAAGCCGTTACGAAGGAGTAGGGCATGAGTAGCGTTGATGGCGTCGGTTCCGCGCTGGATCAATATCAGATCAAGCAGGAGAACACCCAGAACAAGGACCTCGGCAAAAACGAGTTTCTTAACCTGCTGGTCGCGCAGTTGAACAACCAGAACCCTCTGGAGCCGCAGGGCAATGGTGAGTTCATTGCGCAGCTGGCGCAGTTCAGCACGGTCGAGGGGGTGGAAAAGCTCAACACCAGCATGGAGTCGCTGCTGTCCGGCTACCAGTCTTCGCAAGCGCTGCAAGCTTCGTCGCTGGTGGGCCGCAAGGTGATCGTTCCGAGTGAGAAAGCGGTGGTCGATACCAGTGAGACCTTCAAGGCTAGTGCGGTGCTGCCGGTCAGTAGCAGCAACGTCTACGTGAATGTGTATGACAGCTCAGGGGCCAGTGTTAACCGGATCAACCTCGGCCAACAGAGTGCTGGAAGCGTCAGCTTCATGTGGGACGGAAAGGATGCGAGCGGCAACCTCATGCCGCCGGGAACCTATCGCTTCGAGGCGCAGGCGACCTACGAGGGTGAAACCAAGGGGCTCTACACACTTCTGCCGGCCAACGTCGATAGCGTGACGCTGGGTCAGAACGGTAGCGGCCTCATGCTCAATCTTGCAGGTCTGGGCAGCGTACCGCTTTCCCAGGTTCAGATGATCGGTCAATAACCAGATTCGCATTGCCGTTTGTAGCGGCAGAGGAGTAGTCCATGTCTTTCAATATCGGTCTTAGCGGTCTGCGTGCGGCAACCAGTGATTTGAACATCACCGGCAACAACATCGCCAACGCCGGCACCGCCGGCTTCAAGCAGTCGCGCGCCGAGTTCGCCGACGTCTATGCAGCGTCGGTTCTGGGCACCGGGTCCAATCCCCAGGGCAGTGGTGTGCTGCTGGCGGGAGTGTCCCAGCTATTCAATCAGGGCAACATCAACTACACCCAGAACGCGCTGGACCTGGCCATCAACGGCAATGGTTTCTTCGTTACCAGCAACAATGGCGAGGTCAGCTATACCCGTGCCGGCTACTTCGGTACCGACCGCGAAGGCAACATGGTCAACAACTTCGGTTATCGTCTGCAGGGCTATGCGGTCGATGCGAACGGCAACCTGCAGAACGGTGTCGTCAGTGATATCCGTATCCAGACCGCCAGCCAGGCGCCGCGGGCAACCTCGACCATGAGTCAGGTGTTCAACCTGAACTCTACCAATCTGGTTCCCACGACGACGCCTTTCGATCCGGCCGATCCGACCACCTACAATTCCTCGACCTCGACCAATATCTATGACACCCAGGGCAACTCCCATGTCTTGACGCAGTACTTCGTCAAGACCGGACCAAACTCCTGGGACATGAATGTACTGATCGACGGCCGCAACCCCGCCACCCCTGAGTCGGTGCTGGTTGCGCCGGGGCCGCCCCCGGTCTACGACAACACCGCCGGCACGACGCCGTTCACGGCAGCGCTGACCTTCAGCGAAGCGGGGCAACTGATCTCCAGTACGTCCACGGATTTCACCGTCAATCCTGATGGAACCATTGCTTTGACCAACTGGAATCCGGCTGCACCGGATAGCTCGGTTCCTCCGGTCTGGGGTGACAACGGTGCCGACGCAAGTCCGGAAAACCTCACCATCGACCTGCGTCGTTCGACCCAGTTTGCCAGTGCCTTTGCCGTGAGCAGTGTCAGCCAGAACGGCTACACGACAGGTCAGCTGTCGGGTCTCGAGATCGATGACACCGGCGTGATCTTCGCGCGCTATACCAATGGTCAGTCGCTGATTCAGGGCCAGGTGATCCTGGCCAACTTCGCCAACGTGCAGGGGCTGACTCCGGTCGGCAAGACAGCCTGGGTGCAGTCGTTCCAGTCTGGCGAGCCCGTTATCGGCACCCCTCGTACGGGCACCCTTGGGGCTCTGCAGGCCGGCGCTCTGGAGGACTCCAACGTCGAGCTGTCTGATCAGTTGGTCAATCTGATCGTCGCTCAGCGCAACTATCAGGCCAACGCCAAGACCATCGAAACCGAGAGCGCCATCACTCAGACCATCATCAATCTGCGTTGATTTCGCCGCTCGATGGAGTGGCGCGCCGGCAATCCGTCGCCGCCTCTTGAAAAGCCCCTCTTTCGAGGGGCTTTTTCATTTATATCAATGGCTTGAGGTGATTTTTTGACAGTGGCACGGGTTTTGCTGAGTTGGTGTTGACTAACTGCTGGGCGTCAATCGCCCAACTTCGGAGTGACCGCTATGGACAAACTGCTCTACGTCTCCATGACCGGAGCCAGCCAGAACACCCTGGCCCAGCGCGCCCATGCCAACAATCTGGCGAATATTTCCACCAGCGGTTTTCGCCGCGATTTCGAGCAGGCCCGCTCCATGCCGGTATTTGGCGAGACGCTGCCGGCACGGGTCTTCGCCCTGAGCGAACGGCCCGGCACAGATTTCCGCCCGGGAACCCTACAGGAAACCGGGCGTGACCTGGATCTTGCCGTCGGTGGCCAGGGCTGGATCGCGGTCCAGGCAGCCGATGGCAGTGAGGCGTATGTACGCACCGCCAGCCTCAACGTCGATGCGCTCGGCATCCTGCGCACCGGCAATGGTCTGCCGGTAATGGGCAATGCCGGGCCGATCGCCGTGCCGCCGGAGCAGAAGATCGAGATCGGTCAGGACGGCACCATCAGTATCCGCGCGCTGGGCGAGGCTCCCAACGTGCTCGCCGAGGTTGACCGTATCAAGCTGGTCAATCCGGACCAGAAGCTGCTGGAAAAGGGGCCTGACGGTTTGGTCCGCCAGCGCGACGGCATCCCGTTGGAGCCTGATGCCAATGTGCGAGTGACGTCCGGCTTCCTTGAGTCGAGCAACGTGAATGCCGTCGAGGAAATGACCGCGATGCTGTCGCTGTCCCGTCAGTTCGAGCTGCAAGTAAAGATGATGCGTACCGCCGAAGAGAATTCGGCAGCCGTGGCGCGTGTCTTGCAAATGAGCTCATAACCAACACATTCGGCGTCGTGAAACCGGCGCGAGAGGAGAGCCAAGATGCTTCCATCACTCTGGGTCAGCAAGACCGGTCTGGCCGCTCAGGACATGAACCTGACGACCATCTCCAACAACCTGGCCAACGTCTCCACCACCGGCTTCAAGCGCGATCGTGCCGAGTTCGAGGATTTGCTGTATCAGATCCGTCGTCAACCGGGTGGTCAGTCGAGCCAGGACAGTCAACTGCCCTCCGGCCTGCAGTTGGGCACCGGTGTGCGGGTGGTCGGCACCCAGAAGATCTTTACCGCCGGCAGCCTGCAGACCACCGAACAGCCGCTGGACATGGCCATCAATGGTCGTGGCTTCTTTCAGGTGCTGTTGCCTGACGGCACCGTGTCCTACAGCCGCGATGGCAGCTTTCACCTCAACTCCGACGGCCAGGTGGTGACCTCCCAGGGCTTCGCACTGGAACCGGCCATCGTGCTGCCGAACGAGGTGAAGACCTTCACCGTGGGCGAGGACGGTACCGTTTCGGTTACCACCACCGGCAACCCGCAGCCGCAGATTCTTGGCAACCTGCAGATCGCCGACTTCATCAACCCGGCGGGACTGGAAGCGATCGGCAACAACCTGTTCCTGGAGACCGCTTCCAGCGGCGCCCCCCAGGTCGGTACGCCTGGCCTCAATGGCCTAGGCACGACCCTGCAGAACACCCTGGAAAATTCCAACGTCAGCGTGGTTGAAGAGCTGGTGAACATGATCACCACCCAGCGCGCCTACGAGATGAACTCCAAGGTGATCTCCACCGCCGACCAGATGCTGTCCTTCATTACCCAGCAACTCTAATCAGGTCAGGACGGCCGCCGTAGTTTGAGGTAGAGATCATGCGCTCGAAGATCATCCTGTCACTGCTTACCAGTCTGTCGCTGGTCGGATGCGTGGCGCCGGCGCCCAAGCCGAACGACCCGTACTACTCGCCGGTGCTGCCGCGCACCCCGCTGCCGACCGCGCAGAACAACGGTTCGATCTATCAGGCGGGCTTCGAGACCAATCTCTATGACGATCGCAAGGCGTATCGTGTTGGCGACATCATCACGGTGACCCTGAACGAGCGGACCCAGGCGAGCAAGAATGCCAACTCGCAGGTGCAGAAGAACAGCAACACCGAAATCGGTGTGCCGACCATCCTCGGCATGACGGTGGCACCGCAGAACCCCCTCAGCGGTATCAGCGCGTTGGGCATGGGCGCAGAGAATCTCGGCCTGAACTCCAGCCTCGAGGCCAATCGACAGAGCCAGGGCGCGGCCCAGGCAGGGCAGAGCAACAGCCTCAGTGGCTCGATCACGGTGACGGTTGCCGAAGTGCTGCCCAACGGCATCCTGGCCGTTCGCGGCGAGAAGTGGATGACGCTCAATACCGGTGACGAGCTGGTGCGTATTGCCGGTCTGATCCGCGCCGACGATATCGCCACCGACAACACCGTGCCCTCGACCCGCATCGCCGATGCACGCATTACCTACTCCGGTACCGGCTCCTTTGCCGATGCCAGTCAGCCTGGCTGGCTGGATCGCTTCTTCGTCAGCCCGCTGTGGCCGTTCTGAGGCAGATGAACATGAGCATTCGAAAATCCATTCTGCTGCTGGGCGCGCTGTTGCTGAGCGCGGCTGCACAGGCCGAGCGACTCAAGGACCTGGCCAGCATCCAGGGCGTGCGTAGCAACCAGCTGATCGGCTACGGTCTGGTGGTAGGCCTGAACGGGACGGGCGACCAGACTACCCAGACGCCGTTTACCGTGCAGACCTTCAACAACATGATGGCGCAGTTCGGCATCAAGGTCCCGCAGGGGGGCAACGTGCAGCTGAAAAACGTTGCAGCTGTGTCGATCCATGCCGACCTGCCCGCCTTCGCCAAGCCCGGCCAGACCATCGACGTGACCATCTCCTCGATCGGCAACGCCAAGAGCCTGCGCGGTGGCAGCCTGCTGATGAGTCCGCTCAAGGGTATCGATGGCAACGTCTACGCCATCGCCCAGGGCAACCTGGTGGTCGGCGGTTTCGATGCCGGGGGTGCGGACGGTTCTCGCATCACCGTCAACGTACCTTCTGCCGGGCGGATCCCCAATGGTGCGACGGTCGAGCGGCCGGTGCCGAGTGGTTTCGAGCAGGGCAACTACCTCACCCTGAATCTCAATCGGCCGGACTTCACTACCGCCAAGAACATCGTCGACAAGCTCAACGAGCTGCTTGGCCCTGGCGTTGCCCAGGCGCTCGATGGCGGCTCGGTACGGGTCGCGGCACCTGCCGATGCCGGACAGCGCGTGGACTATCTGTCGATCATCGAGAACCTCGAAGTGGACGCCGGCCAGGCGGTCGCCAAGATCATCATCAACTCGCGTACCGGGACCATCGTTATCGGCCAGAACGTGCGGGTTCAGCCGGCTGCGGTGACCCACGGCAGCCTGACGGTGACCATCACCGAAGACCCTATCGTCAGTCAGCCGGAACCGTTCTCCCAGGGGCAGACCGCAGTGGTGCCGCGCTCGCGCGTCAACGCCGAGGAGGAGGCCAAGCCGATGTTCAAGTTCGCGCCCGGTACAACGCTGGACGAGATCGTGCGCGCGGTGAATCAGGTCGGTGCATCGCCTTCGGATCTGATGGCAATACTCGAAGCGCTGAAGCAGGCCGGTGCGCTTCAGGCCGACCTGATCGTCATCTGAGGACTCAGCCATGATCGATTCCCGATTGTCCGCAGGGCTTGGCCATCAGGCCGACAGCGGCGCCTTCACCGATCTGAACCGGTTGAACCAGTTCAAGGTCGGCGCGGATCGCGACAGCGAGGGCAATATCCGTAAGGTCGCGCAGGAATTCGAGTCGTTGTTTCTCAACCAGATGATGCAGGCCATGCGTAAGGCCAACGAGGTGTTCGCCGAAGGCAATTTCCTCAACAGCAACGAGAGCAAGACCTACCAGGACATGCACGACCAGCAGCTGTCGCTGACCCTGTCGAAGAATCAGGGCATCGGCCTGGCCGATGTGCTCAGCCGGCAGCTGTCCAAGACCAACCAGCCGCGCGCCCGCAGCAACCCGTTCGCCCAGATCGAAGCGCCGGTTGCTCAAGTGGCTTCCGCCGTTGCACCGATCGATGGCTTCAAGCGTGACGATGCGCAGCTAATCAATCAGCGCCGCCTGTCACTGCCGGCGCGACTGAGCGACAGGCTTTCGGCGGGCATTCTGCCCTCGGGCAACGAAGGCACGCCACTGTCCGGACAGGATTGGGTGCCGGCACAGGCCTACGCCGCTCCCGCGGACAAGCAGCTGAGCACCGGCGACGAGACGAGCAGCCGCAGCGAACGACTGGCGGGCAGCAAGAGCAACGGTCGCAAGGCCTTCACCTCGCCGAGCGAGTTCGTTGCCACCATGCTGCCGATGGCCGAGTCTGCTGCCAAGAAGATCGGCGTCGATCCGCACTATCTGGTCGCCCAGGCGGCGCTGGAGACCGGCTGGGGCAAGTCAATCATCCGTCAGCACGATGGTTCGAGCAGCCACAACCTGTTCGGCATCAAGTCCCATGGCAGCTGGCAGGGTGAGTCCGCCAAGGTGCTGACCACCGAGTACCGGCAGGGTCAGGCAGTCAAGGAAGCCGCCTCGTTTCGCTCCTATGACTCCTATCAGCAGAGCTTCGAGGATTTCGTCAGCTTCCTGCAGAGCAACGGGCGCTATGAAAAGGCCTTGAGTTCGACGGCCGATGCCGATCAGTTCGCCCGCGAGCTGCAGAAGGCCGGCTACGCTACCGACCCCAATTACGCGCGCAAGATCAGCCAGATCGCCCGCAAGCTGCAGACCTACCAGATGGTTGCCGCCGCCGATGGCGGCGTGACCCGGACCTGAGACTGAATCATGGCTGATCTTCTGAACATAGGCCTGTCGGGCCTTTCGGCGAACAAGACCGCGCTGGCGGTAACCGGGCACAACATCACTAACGTGAACACGCCCGGCTTTACCCGTCAGGACTCGATCCAGGCAACCCGTATTCCGCAATTCAGCGGCGCCGGCTACATCGGTTCAGGCACCACGCTGGTGGACGTGCGCCGCATCTACAACGAGTTCCTGACCACCCAGGTACGCAGCAGCACGGCGCTGAACAGCGATGTGAAGTCCTATCTGAGTCAGATCAACCAGCTCGACTCGCTGCTGGCCGGCAGTACCACCGGTATCACGCCGGGTATGCAGCGCCTGTTTGCATCCCTGCAGACCGCCGCCGAAGACCCTGCGAACATTCCGGCCCGGCAGTTGGTGCTGTCCGAGGCCGAGGGTCTGGCCAAGCGCTTCAACACTGTCTATGACCGGCTTTACGAGCAGAACCAGTTCATCAACAAGCAGCTTTCGGCGGTCACCGAACAGGTCAACCAACTGGCGACGTCGATAGCCGGATACAACGATGCGATTGCTGTCGCGGCGGCCAACGGCAAGGCGCCCAACGATCTTCTCGATGCCCGGGAAGAGGCGGTGCGCAAGCTGTCCGAGTTCATTGGCGTCACCGTGGTTGCGCAGGATGACAATACCTACAACCTGTTCATCGGCTCGGGTCAGCCGCTGGTGGTGGGACCGAAGGCGGCGCGCCTGGACGTGGTCCCCGGTCAGTCCGATCCGCTGCGCAGCGAAGTACAGTTCGTCAGCGGCAATGCCCGTCAGGGCATCACCTCGCTGATTACCGGCGGCGAGATGGGCGGCCTGATTCGCTACCGCGAGGATGTACTCGACAGCACACTCAACTCGGTGGGGCGGCTGGCTCTGGTGCTGGCCGATCAGGTCAATTCCCAGCTCGGCCAGGGGCTTGATCTGAAAGGCAACTTCGGTCAGCCGCTGTTCCGCGATATCAATGACATCAACTTCGTTCAGCAGCGCAGTCTCGCCCGCCTGGGCAACAGCGATCCGACGGCCAATCTGACCACCCGGATCGAGAACGCCGGACAGCTGACCACCAGCGACTATCAGGTCGAGTTTCTCAACGGCACCGATTACCAGATTCGTCGGGTGTCCGATGGCCAACTGATGACCTGGGATGACGACAACGATCCGCTGACTGCCCCCGTCAGTACCTTTGCAATTGGCGCTGCGCCTGGGCCGACCATTGACGGCTTCTCGCTGAGTATCGCCTCCGGTACCTTCGCCGCTGGCGATCGCTTCCTCATCACGCCGACGCGCAACGCCGGCAGCACCATGCAGAGCACGCTGAAACAGGCGGAAGAGCTCGCTTTCGCGCTGCCGCTGAAGTCGGATACCAGCCCGGCGAACATTGGTACCGGCAGCATCACTCAGCCGACCCTGACTACGCGCATCGACATCTACGACCCGGCCGCACAGGCTGCGTTGCAGACCAGCCTGCGGGATACTCCGCCGCTGCGGATCGTCTTCACCAGCGAGACGGACTACGAGGTCTACGACATCGGCGGTGCGCTGGTCGGCAGCAACACCATAGTGCCGGGACAGAACAACACCCAGCAGGTGACCGCCGGTACGCCACCGTTCACCTTCGAGTTCACGCTCAGCGGTCGGCCTACCACTGGCGACAACTTCACCATCGCCTTCAATACCGCCGGCGTCTCCGATAACCGCAATGCCTTGCAGCTGGTCGGTTTGCAGAGCCGCGCGACGGTCGGCATCGATCCCAACTTCCCTGGCACCACCGGTGCCAACTTCACCGATGCCTACGGCGATCTGGTGGAGCGGGTCGGTACCCTGACCAGCCAGGCGCGGGTTGACCAGGAGGCAACCGGTGCCATTCTCAAACAGGCGACCGACAACCGCGACTCGGTGTCGGCAGTCAGCCTCGATGAAGAGGCCGCCAAGCTCATCCAGTTCGAACAGTATTACCAGGCGTCGGCACAGATCATTCAAGTCGCGCGTAATCTGTTCGATACCCTGATCAACTCCTTCTGACGGCGGGCAGCCTCATGGTCATGCGCATATCCTCGATCCAGGCCTTCAACAACGGCGTCAATGGAGTCGGGCGCAACTATGCCAACGTGATTCGCACCCAGGAGCAGATCAGCAGTGGCAACCGCATTCTCACCCCGGCGGACGATCCGGTGGCCTCGGTGCGCCTGCTTCAGCTGGAGCAGCAGCAGGCCCTGCTCGGCCAGTACAAGGACAACCTGACGGCGGCCAAGAACAGCCTCAATCAGGAAGAAGCGACGCTCAACTCGGTGAACGTGGTTCTGCAGCGAATCCGCGAGCTGGCGGTGCAGGCCGGCGGCGGTGCGCTGTCCGCGGAGGACCGCAAGTCCATCGCCAAGGAACTGAGCGAACGTGAAAACGAGCTGCTCAACCTGATGAACAGCCGTAACGCCCGTGGCGAGTACCTGTTCTCGGGCAATCTGGGCAAGACCGAGCCGTTCATTCGCAATCCCGACGGCACCTACTCCTACTACGGCGATGAAGGCCAGCGCAGTCTGCAGGTGGCAGGCTCGAGCACTGTGGCCATCAACGATAACGGCAGGCGGCTGTTCGAGAACGTGACCAACGCCAACCGGGTGGTGAATGCCGGAGGGGTCAACAACCCGGCGCTGGCGGGGCAGGTTCCCCCCTTGCCCGGTACCACCATCGCGCCGGTGGCCGCAGCCGATCAGCGGGTCTTCATGTCGGCCGGGCTGGTCGAGGACAACAACGCCTTCAATTCCAGCTTCCGCGGGGGCGAGCCCTATTCACTGGTGTTCGTCAGCGGCAACGAGTTCCGCATGTACGACGGCGCCGGCGCCGATGTGACATCGGAGATTCCTGGTAGCGGACGCATCGATCCGCTGGCCAGTGGCGGCAATACCATCAACTTCCGCGGCATGCGCTTTCAGTTGGACGTGATCCTCAAGGATGGCGACAACGCCCTCGATCTGGACAACCTGCTGGCCAATACGGCAACTCCGGGTACGCCGGGAGCGGGTACCCACAGTTTCACCCTGCAGGCCACGCCTACCGAATTCGCCGTCACCCGTTCCTCGACCAACGCGTCCACCGCGGTCGTCGGCAATGGCAGCGTCACGACGCCTGCGACTTTCAACGCTCAGTTCCCCACCTCGGGGGTGGTGCTGCGCTTCAACGGCACCGACTTCGAAGCCTTTGCTCAGCCCTATCGCGCGGGCAATCCGGTACTGGCGACGGCGCCGATCACCGCAGGCCCTCCGGATACGGTCAGCCTGTTCGGTGCCTCCCTGCAGGTAAGCGGAACACCGGTTGCGGGTGACGAATTCAACGTCCAGCCGCAGTTCCAGGAACAGCGCAGCATCCTCAATTCGGTGGCACGTCTGCGTCAGGCGCTGGAATCCTCGCCTACCTCGCAGAACGGCAATCTGGCCGTGCGCGACGAGGTCGCCATTGCGCTGAAGAACTTCGACAACAGCATCGGCCAGGTGCTGGAAGTGCAGACCGAGATCGGTGCCCGGTTGAATCTGATCGATACCACCGAAACCGACAACGAGTCGGTCACGCTGGTCAACAAGGGAGTCCAGGCCGAACTGCGCGAGCTGGATTATGCCGAGGCGTTATCGCGCCTCTCGTTCCAGACCATCGTGCTGGAGGCGGCGCAGCAGAGCTATGTGAAGATCGCCGGCCTCAACCTGTTCAATCAGCTGCGTTAGGGCCTCCTGTAGCTTTCTGGCCAGTTTCTTGCTCTGGTCGGCTACAGTGTTCGAAGTGTCAGAAAACTGACCCGGATGCCGCCCGGCGCGGCGTGGCTCAGTGGAGCACTTCGGCGAACATGGCGAGGCTCATTGATGATGGCGAAATCCGATATCGCGCCACCTGGCGTCATCCTGCTGTCTGCGGGACGTGGCAGCCGCATGCTGCCACTGACTGAAGGCATCCCGAAAAGCCTGCTGCCGGTCGGTGACCGACTGGTGCTGGACTGGCTGATCGAAGCGGTTATCGAGCGTACGACCGGGGAAGTCGTGGTGGTGACCGGCTATGCGGCCGAGAAAGTGGTAGTGCACCTGTCTTCACGTTTCGGTTCACGCGTAGCCACCGTCCACAACGAACGTTACGTCGACGACGTCAACATCCTCTCGGTCGAGCTTGGCGTCGCAGCTCTGAAATACCCGGAACGCGGTTATCTCATCGTCGAAACCGATCTCTTGCTGGACCGGTGTGCCTGGGACCAGGTGTTCAGTGTCGTGAACGATGCTGCGCCGCTTTCCTGCTGGGTGTGCGATGGCTTTTACAATCCGCAGCTGACCGGCGGCATCGTTCACGCCGACCCCAATGGGCGGATAGATGCCGTGGCCTATCAGCCTGTTTATGATCCCGCCTTTGACGGTTGGCCGAAAATGGTTGGCCTGTTGCTGGTCGGGCCGAAACAGGTCGAGGAGGATCGACGTCTGCGTCGTGCTGCAATCGAGCAGAGCATTGCCCAGTATTACCTGATGCCATGGCGTGAGGGGATTGCCTGCTTGCCCAGCCGGGTACTACAACTGCAGGGTGGCTTCGCCCGCTCGTTCAATACCGAAAATGACTTTTACCGGGCGCGCGCCGATTTTCTTGCGCAGAGCCATAGCAGCACCCCGAATAACAAAGAGAAGGTGACCAGCGCGTGAGTGGTGTAGCGGAGATAGTTCGAGTGCCCGTGGAGAACCTGCGTCATATCGAGGGCTTCAGCGCCAAGCGCGTCGACTGGCTGGTTCGCAAGATTCAGAGTGAAGGTGTCTGGAGCAAGCCGTTGGCGCTGGACGACGAGCATGGTCTGGTACTGGATGGCCAGCACCGGATGGAGGCGGCCAAGCGCCTAGGGCTGAAATGGGTGCCGGCGGTGCGCTATCACTACGCGGACGTCGACGTCTGGAGCCTGCGCCCTAATCATAGTTTCGACTGGCAACTGGTGACCAACCGCGCCCTGGCCGGCACGCCCTATCCCTACAAGACGGTGAAACACCGTTTTCCCGGCGAGGGCCTGCCTGCCTGCAGTTTTCAGCTTGCTGAGCTGATGCAATGAGCACTGTGTCCCGGGCCATCATTCTGGCGGCAGGAAAGAGTCTGCAGCTGGACGGTGAGAGCAAGGCGCTGATTCGCCATCCGGTTACCGGCAGGACCATTCTCGACTATGCGATAGAGGCGTTCGCGGGCAAACGCATCACCGTGGTGGTTGGCTTCCGCGCGATCCAGATCATGCAGGCCTATCCGCAACTGGACTTCGTGCACAATCCCGAGTGGGCGTTGACCAACAATGCCATGAGCCTGGGTCTGGCACTGAATGACGAGCCGAGTTACGTGGTCTCCGGAGACATCTTTCTCGATCCGGCGCTGATTCGCCGGCTGGATGCAGAGGCGGACGATCTGGTACTCACCTCCGATCGGGAGAAACGCAGCCTTTCCGCCATTCACTGTGTGCTGGGTGATGCAGGGGAGGTGGTGGAGGCCTATCAGGGCCCGATTCGCAGCATGCTGCATCCCGAATCCGTGGGTCTGTTCAAGATCTCCTCGCCCGAGCTGCTGCGGCAATGGCGCAGGCGTTGCGTCGAGCACGCCAACCTGTTCGCCGGTCAGCTACTGCCGTGCGATAGCGCTGCGATCAAGGCGGTGCCTCTGCTTGACGAGCTGTATTACGAAGTCAACACGCCCACCGACTACCTCGAGCTGATCGAGGCTACACGCCCATGATTCGTTCGCTGACCATTGGTGTGCCGATCTTTGATCGGGCCAAGCCCGAACTGGTCCAGCAGCTGAGCCGGTTGCGCGTCGAGTCGGAAGCGCTGAGTGCCGAGCTGGGTATCGAGCTGCGCACGGTGAGGTTGACGCTGCCACCGCCCCAGGTGGATGCGGAGGCCGCTCCGGGAGTCTTGCGTTCGATAGTCGAGATGGTCCGCGAGCTGGCGGATGTTGCTGGCGCGCGCTGGTACTGCATGCCGATCGACCTGTTTGCCAGCCGCGGGCGTCAGGCGTTGCTGGACGAAGCGCAGGCCCTTGTCGTGCGCGACAACAAGCTGTTCCTCAATCTCATCGTGGCCACGCCGGAGGCGATCTCGATGGACGGTGCGGAGGCGGCCAGCCGGTTCGTGCTCGGCCTGGCCCGGCGCAGCAACAACGGCATCGACAACTTTCGCGTGGGGGTCTCGGCCGCCTGCCCGCCGGCAACACCGTTCTTCCCGTTTTCCCGCCACGAGGGCGATCAACTGGCGTTCAGCATTGCCATGGAAACCACTGCGGTCGCCCTGGCGCTGGCCGAGGAGGCCCGTCGTCAGCGGCTGTCTCTGGCGGAGTTTCAGAACCGGCTGATCGAGGGACTGGCATGCGAGATGGGCAGGGTGGACGCCTACGGTCGTGAACTGGAAAGCCGTTCCGGTATCGCCTACCGAGGGCTGGACGGCTCGCTGGCGCCTTTCCCCGACGGCGTTACCTCAGTGGCTCGCCTGGTCGAGCTGCTCGGCCCCACGCCGGTCGGCAGTCTGGGCAGCATCTTCATCACCAGCGTCCTGACCGATGCGCTCAAGCAGGCCGCGCAGCGCGCCGGAGCGCGCACGGTCGGTTTCAACGGCGTGATGTACTCGGTGCTCGAGGACAATGGCCTGACCGAAGCCAACAACCTGCGCGCCCTGAGCCTGGAAAAGCTTGCCGCGCTGTCGACTGTCTGCGGTTGCGGCATCGACATGGTGCCGGTTCCGGCAACCATGTTCGGTGAGGACCTGAGTGCCTTGATCCTGGATATTGCCGCGCTTGCCGTGCGCCTGCGCAAGCCTCTGGGGGTTCGGCTGCTGCCTATCCCCAACCGTGCGGTGAACGAGTACACCCAGCTGAATCTGGATTTTCTTTGCGACAGCCGTCTCATGGACCCGGGTATCAGCGCATCCAAACCCATCTTGTGCGAACCGGTATGGCGCTATGCCGCCGACCGGCAGAAGGAGCAGCAATGATAGATCCGGACAAGGTCAAGCGCTTCTGGCAGGGCAGGGCTGCGGTGGTCGGCAAGGTCGCCTTCGAGTCCGTGGCGAACCTGGAGCAGGATCAGCGCAATCTGCAGCTCAAGATCGACGATGAAACAGCGAAGGTCTTCGACTGGCTGCCGGACGTGGCCGGCCTGTCGGTGCTGGATCTGGGCGCGGGTGTCGGTCAGTGGACGTTTCGCTTTGCCGAGCGCGGGGCAAGTCGGGTACTGGCCGTGGAGTATGCGCAGGGGCTTGCGGAAGTCGGTGCGGCAGAGGCTGGCAGGCGGGGCTTGAGCCAGGTCGAGTTTCTGGTGTGTTCGGCGGAAGATTTCGATACACCCGAGACGTTCGATCTGGTCTACATCTCGGGGCTTTTCGTCTACCTGAACGATGATCAGGCGGAGCGCTTGCTGGATCGTGTCATCCGCTTCGTTCGGCCGGGCGGCTTGTTGATGGTTCGGGATGGAACCGGTGTGACAGTGCGTCACGAAATCGATGACCGTTTCTCCGAGCATCTTGGTGAGCACTATTCGGCAACCTACCGCACGCGCGACCACTATCTGGCTGCGGTGGAGGGGCGGGGCTTCGAACTGCTGCGTGACGAGAACATGTTCGAAGAGGGGCATCCGCTGAACAAGTATCCCGAGACGCGGCTGCGTCTTTTCCTGTTTCGGAAACCCGCCTGATGCCGCTGATTCTGCCGGTCGATGATGCTGTGAGCTGGCCTGTCGACGAGGGTGTGATCGGCGTCGTGGGCGTGGCTCCCTGGGCCACCATCGACTTTCTCCGGGCGCTCTACCTGCAGGTGGCTGCGGAAAAGGACTGGCATTACCCGCGGGTGCTCTGCGATATCAATACCAAGCTGCCCAGTCGTGGCCGCCATCTGCAGCTGGGCGAGCGTGATCCGTCACCCTTCATCGCCGAGACCATTGCCGAGCTGGCGCACCAGGGCGCGAGCCTGGTGGTCGTGCCCTGCAATACCGCGCACATTCTTTACCCGGCCTGGGCTGCCGACGCGCCTGTTGCCGTGCCGAGCATAGTGCAGGCGTCCGTGGCGGCCGTTGCCGGAGCTTCAGGGCAGGTGGCGGTATTCGCCTCCCGTTCGGTTTACCAGCATGGCCTTTATGAGAAGGCGTTGAGCGCGGCCGGGTTGAGCATGGCGGTCTTGAGCACACAACAGATTGCGCTTGTCGATGCGCTGATCGCTGCGGTAAAGGTCGCTGGTCATGTCCCGCTCGAGCTGTTGCCGCAGGTCGAGAGCCTGCTGGCGGGACTGGCGGAGCGGGGTGTGGGTGCGTTGATTCTCGGCTGTACCGAGCTTGCCGAGCTGGCACCGCTGGGTCGTCGTCATCTTTCCTGCGTGGTCGATTCGAATGCGGCGCTGGCCCGGGCGGCGTTGCTCGGGATAGGTATGCAGCCGTCCAGCGGCGATGCATGACGGATACCTGCGCTGCGGGAGATTGCGCGGCATGCTCGTAGGCGCTTCGAGTTCAGAACAACAGGCAGCCGGGTCGAGCCAGACGGCAGCGGTGAGCCAATCAACTATTGAGTGCCAGCTACAGGATTCGCTATGAGCAACGTTAAAGGTGAACTGTCCCATCGCTTCTGGCAGCAGGCATCGAACTCCAAGCTGGCTGCCCCCGAGATGTATGCCCTGCAGCATCAGATCCTGAATACCTATGTCCTGCCCCTGCTGCCTCAAGGTGGGCGTTTGCTTGACGTCGGCTGCGCCGATGGCGAATTCACCGAGGTGCTGGCGCGGGACTGCAGTGAGGCACTGGGCATAGATCTGTCAGCCAATCTTATCGAGCAGGCCCGGCAGCGGAGCGGCGCGAACCTGCGTTTCGAGGTGGGCGATATCACCAGCGCCGGCATCGACGGCCGCTACGAGCGGCTGGCAAGCATGGGTCTGTTCTCCTGCCTGGTGCGGCAGGAGGACTTTTCCCGGGTCGCGAAGATGATGGTGGATGCCTTGCAGCCAGGTGGGTACCTGGTGCTGAAGGATTCGCTGATGCTCGACGGCGAGCCCGAACGCTACTACTGCGACGACCATTACGAGGCGATCTATCGTGAGGAAGCGCGTTATCTGAACGAGTTTCTGGGTTACGGGTTGCGGCTGGTTCAGCGCTTCCCGCTGGCACGCGGCAGCCAGGCCGGGCAGGTAAGTGTGTTGTACGTTCTGCATGCTCCGCCGACCACGGCGATAACGGTGCCTTCTCAGGTGCAGGCCTCTGCTGAAAGCAGACTGAAGGTTGCGATTCTCCACCAGCTATCGGAATCATGGGGTAACGTCAGCAGCCTCTGGCGAGCGCTTGAGCAAGACGACTCGATAGATGCCCGCGTGATCCTGCTGCCGTTTCTACATGCCGACTACAACTGGAGCAGGCAAGCTTCGCAGCGCTATCTGGATCGCCTGGGTATTCCCTACGTGGTCTGGGATGAGCTCGATCATGAGTCGAGCTGTTTCGACGCGGTGTTCTTCACCTCGCCCTACGACATCACCCGTCCCTTGCCCTACCAGTTTTACTCGCTGCAGCAGCGTGTCCGCTTCACTGCCTACATCCCCTATGGTCTGGAGGTCGGGGGTGGGGACGAGAATCTGGTGCACCAGTATGGGCAGCCGGTCGCCATGCATGCTTCAGCAGTCTATGTGCGCTCTGACGGCGCCCGGGCGATGTACAGCCGGCATTGCCCGACGGGGGACGGGCATGTGGTGGTTTCCGGCCATCCGCGCATGGACGGGCTGGCGGATCTGGACAGTTTCCCGATAGATCCGGAGCTGCTTGAGCAGATCGGCTCGCGTCGTGCGGTGCTGTGGAATGCGCATTTTTCCTTCGACGCGGATCAGTGGTCGACTTTCGATCTGCTGGCGCTGGATATCTTCAACTCGTTTGCGGAGCGCCCCGATCTGGCGCTGCTGTTCCGACCCCATCCGCTGCTGTGGCAGCGGCTGGTCAATCTGGGATTGCTGGATGCGGCCGGCATCGCCTCTTTGCGGCAGGAGCTGGGTGAAAGGGGCGTGATCATCGACGAGCGTCCGGATCATCGTCACGCATTCGCTGCCAGCTGCGCGATGATGAGCGATACCGGCTCCTTTCTGATGGAGTATCTCGTCACTGGCAAACCCGTGCTGTACCTGGTCAATCCGCACGGGCTCGGTTTGAACGAGGAGGGCGAAGCCGTCGTGCGCTACTACGATCAAGCCGAGGATGCGAAGGGCGTGGCCGCGTTCCTGGATGGACTGGATGGGCGGCCCGAGGATGACATGCAGCGCCGCAAGGCCGTGATACCGGAGTTCTTTGCCGGGTTCGACGGGCAGGCGGGGCAGCGTATCGTCGCTCACATGAAGAAGGTGCTTGGCGCATGACCATGATTCACCCCCTGGCCGATGTGCAGTCTGTCGCGATTGGCGACGGGACTCGCATCTGGCAGTTCGTGATTGTTCTGGCGGGTGCTCGCATTGGCGCGGAGTGCAACATCAACGCCCATTGCTTCATCGAAAACGATGTCGTGCTTGGTGATCGGGTAACCGTTAAGTGCGGTGTGTATCTGTGGGATGGGCTGCGCGTGGCGGACGATGTGTTCATCGGTCCGAACGCGACGTTTACCAATGACCGCCTGCCGCGCTCCAAGCGCTACCCCGAGCACTTTCCGCAGACCGTGATCGAGCGCGGGGCTTCGATCGGTGCCGCTGCCGTCGTACTACCTGGTCTGACCATAGGCGCTGGCGCCATGGTGGGCGCCGGTGCGGTTGTCACTCGCGACGTGCCTGCCCGAGCCCTGGTGGTGGGCAATCCTGCACGTATCGTGCGTTATCTGGATGAATGACATGTTTCCTTTCCTCGATCTGGCTGGTCTCAATCGGCGCGATGAAAGCGCCCTGACCGAAGCCTTTCAACGGGTGCTGCGCTCCGGCTGGTACGTACTGGGCGCCGAGGTCTCCGCTTTCGAAAGCGAATACGCCAACGCCTGCGGCGTCCGCCATGCGGTCGGAGTAGGCAACGGTCTGGATGCCCTGACCCTGATGCTGCGCGGCTACCTGCAGCTGGGCCGCCTGGAGGAAGGGGACGAGGTGATCCTGCCGGACAACAGCTTCATCGCTACCGCCCTGGCCGTCAGTGAGGCGGGGCTGGTGCCCATCCTGGTGGAGCCAGATGCGAACACCTTCAACATCGACCCGATCGCCGTCGAATCGGCAATCGGCCCGCGGACTCGCGCGATCATTGCCGTCCACCTGTACGGGTGTCTCGCCGACATGGGCCGTCTGCGGAGTCTGGCCGATCAGCATGGCCTTCTGTTGCTTGAGGACGCTGCGCAGGCCCATGGCGCTCGGGATGAAGACGGCAGCGTTGCGGGTGCGCTCGGCGACGCCGCGGGTTTCAGCTTCTTTCCAGTGAAGAATCTGGGAGCGCTGGGGGATGCCGGCGCGCTGACCACTCAGGACGATGCCTTGGCCGAACAGGTGCGCAAGTTGCGCAACTACGGTTCCAGCCGCAAGTACATCCACGAGGTCCAGGGCGTCAATTCACGTCTTGACGAGCTGCAAGCTGCGCTGCTGCGCGTGAAGCTCGTAAGAATGGACCAGGACGCACAGGCGCGCCGTTATCTGGCGCGCCGTTATCTGGAAGGCATCGACAACCCGTTGCTGCGTCTGCCGCAGATGCCGGCGGTGACGGCCAGCCATGTCTGGCACCAGTTCGTCGTGCGCAGCCAACAGCGTGCAGCGCTGCAGGATCATCTGGAGCGCAACGGTGTGCCGAGTCTCATCCACTATCCCGTTCCGATCCATCTTCAGCAGGCCTATCGTCAGTACGCCGGGCTGGACCTGCCGGTCTCCACTCGCCTGGCGGATGAAGTGCTCAGTTTGCCTATGTACCCAGGCATGCCCGACGGCTGGGTCGAGAAAACCATCGAAGCGTGCAATTCCTTCCGCGGATGATGGCAAGCTGGTGCAAGTTTTGCTGGGAAGGCAAAAAAGCCGTACCACCCCCCCATTTTCCTGACGCGATGGCTGCCAGGCTCGACACCTGAGGGTGTGCGAGGCACGGCGGGATCGGGTTAAAAGCGTATTTGGAGCGCGACATGTCTCTTCAGCACTGCAAGCTCATTGATCTGCCCATCGTCGAGGATCGCCGCGGCAATCTGACCTTCATCGAAGGGGGCAAGCACATCCCCTTCGACATTCAGCGCGTCTATTACCTCTACGATGTCCCTGGGGGATCTCACCGGGGCGGTCATGCGCACAAGGGGCTTCACCAGCTCTTGATCGCGATGTCTGGAAGTTTCGACATCCTGCTGGATGATGGCCGCACCAAGTTCAAGTACCACCTGAACCGGTCCTACTATGGTCTTTACATTCCGCCAATGATCTGGCGCGAAATCGACAATTTTTCCAGTGGCTCGGTATGCATGGTGCTGGCGTCCGAGCACTACAGCGAGGACGACTACTACCGCGACTACGACCAGTTTTGCCAGGCTGCGCTCGGCCGGTAGCTGGCTGGGGCAGGAGCCCCTGAGTGCCTTCGCCATTCTTTAATTGTTCCAGACCGGAGCTTTCTGCATGCCCCAGGAAAGTCACCTGCAAGATGTGCTTGTCAACGCGCGGATCGTTCCGGCCCGCGCAGCCAAAGGCTGCGTGGAGCTGACTGAGCTGGCCGCTGCGTCAGCCTGGTCGCCGGCGCCGCTGGAGATGGTCGGGTTCTCCCTGCCGGACGGTGTGCGTCAGGCCGGACAGACCACGTTGCCGCAGTTGCGTGCGCGCTTCCACGACGTCCGGCTGGTGGCCGGAATGGCTGGTATCGGCGATGTGACCAATGCCGAATATGTCTGCGATAGCGTCCATGACAACCTGGGGCGAGTGAACAACGCCTGGTATGAGAAATATGGGCTGCTGTTCGACGATGCGGGGAACTGCAAGTTCTACTGTGGCAAGAACGAGCCTCTTCGAGTAGCCAATGCCATCAGTTTCTTCGGCTGGGAGAACCGGAACTACGCGCATTGGCTGAGCGAAAAACTGGGTCGCTTCTACTGGATCTCTCAGGCGGATCTGCCGGCCGACACAGTGCTCCTGGTGGAGGCGGGGCTACCTGCTTCGATCATGGACTCGCTGGCCATCTTCTGGCCGCGTGAGCGCACTCTCTGCGTTCAGCAGTGGCAAGCCTGCGATGTCGATGTCCTGCACCACTTCTCCGACACTGCAGACATCTGGGAGCCGCGCGAAGGCTATGTCTACCAGGGCGACGAATACCACCTGTACCCGACCGCCATTTCCTGGATGGCCGACCACGTCAAGAAGCACTGCAAGGCCGAGGAAGGCCATGGCAAGGCTTACCTGATCCGCCCGCCGGGAGGCAACGGCCGAGCCATCGTCAATCAGCAGGAGCTGGTCGTGCAACTGGGTGCCCAGGGCTTCCAGGCATTTCAACCGGAGTTGCTTGACCTTGCTTCGCAAGTGCGTGCCCTGGCGGCCTGTGAGCTCGCGATGCTCGGCTCTGGCGCCGCTGCGGCGAACCTGTTGTGGATGCCTAGGCAGGCGACGATGGTTGTCCTGATCCAGGACAACCCGCAGATGTGGTACTGGTTCTTTCACGCGCTTGCCGCAGCAGCGGGTGTGCGACTGGTCTACTACCCGGTGAGGGGGCTGCCTGGCACCCATGGCGTTATCTTTCATCGGGACGTCGAGGTGCCAGTGGGGCCTCTGCTTCGGTGGCTGGTCCGGGACGCCGAGCGAATTGCGCAGGGCAGTCTTGCGAATGTTCAGGACGGGTTGGCGCACGATGCGCAAGGCAATGTTCCGACTGCAACGGCGCTGGAGCGTCTGGGGGCTGGCCTTGCAAAGTTGCGCAGGGAGAAGGCGGCGCTGCGTGCCACGCCGCTGGTGAGTGTGTGTATTGCCGCCTACAACCACGAGGCATACATCGGCGAGGCGCTGGAGTCGGTTCTTGCCCAGAGCTACTCGAATATCGAGATTCTGGTTGTTGATGATGCCTCTGCGGACGGCAGCGCCGCTGTCATAGAGGGCTACGCAAGGCGTTATCCCGATCGCATCCGCGCTCTGGTGCTGAGCGAAAACGAGGGGCCTTCCCGTGCCGCGAATCGGCTTTTTGCCATGGCCCGGGGTGCCTTCGTCGCGCTGCTGGGCTCAGACGATCGCATGCTGCCGCAGCGCATCGAGCGCCAGGTTGCCCATCTTCTTGCGAACCTCGACTGCGTGGGCGTATTTACCGACATCGCGGTAATCGACGCACAAGGGCAGCGTCCCGGCGAGTCCTCCGGCGGGGAGGGGCTGTTCAATCAGCCGATCACCCACCTGCGTCGCCAGCTGTTGACCGGCAACTTCCTCAATGCCCCGTCGGCAATGGTGCGCCGCAGCGATCTGCTGGCTGCCGGTGGTTACGATCCGCTGCTGCGCTACGTGCAGGACTACGATCTGTGGGGGCGTCTGTTGCTGCGCGGCGAACTGGCCCGGCTACCGGAGTGCCTGACCGAATACCGAGTGCATGGCGCCAATCTGAGCATCTTCGGCCAGGACGGCCCAAACTTTGCGGCGCGCTGCGAGACGGTGGAAACGATAGTGCGCTTCGTGCGCAGCTGGCCGCTCGAAGCGATTTTGCCAGGCGTACCTGGCTCCGACGAGGAGCGCGCGCGCGGCCTGCTCGAACTGGCTGGCGTTCTGGAACTGGTGGACCGCAATTTCTTCGGCAAGCCGTCGCTGGGTTGTGCCCATGCCTATCAACTGATCCTCGAAGCTGGTCAGTTGCTGCCGCACCTGGCCTTGTCGGCCAAGCGGCATCTGGAGCGCTGCCTCGACGAGGGTTTCCATTCGCAGTGGCGGCCGTTTGCCTGGTTCGATGGTGCTGTGCCGGCCTGGTTCGCCGAGCACGGCCGCTACCTGGGCGCACCATCCGGCTCGAGCGAGCTCACCCGCTGGCTGGAGGCGCGGGTACCCACCGCCGAGCAGAGCCGGCTTATCGAGGGGTATCTGCAGGCGAATGCCGGCGGGCCGATGATTGCCGTGGTGATCCTCGATCTCGAGGGTGATACCAAGGCTCTGGCCCAGACCATCCGCAGTCTGAGCATCGAACAGGGCTGGTATGCCTCTGTGCGGATGCTGGCGCTGTCCACCGAGCCGGTGCCGGTTACCCGACGGGGCGGCAAGCTGCACATGTTGCAGGTCGATGCCGACAGCCATGTCGAGACCCTCAACGCCGAGCTGCGGCAAATGGATTTCAACTGGGTGATGCTGGTGCGGGCTGGGGAGACCTTTACTCCCAGTGGCTTGCTGATGACGGTGCTGGAGTTGATTGGCGCGCCGGACTGTCGTGCGGTGTACGCCGATGAGCTGCATCGGCTCCCCGGTGGACAGATGGGCGCAGCGTTCCGCCCGGGATTCAATCTCGACATGTTGTTGAGCTTTCCGGCGGGCATGGCGCGGCACTGGCTGTTCCAGCGCGAGGTGTTGCTGGAGACCGGTGGTTTCGATGCGCGCTATCCGGGCGCGCTGGAGTTCGATCTGCTGTTGCGCCTGATCGAGGCACAGGGCATGCAGGGACTCGGGCATATCGACGAGCCGTTGTTGGTCGCGCAGGCGCCGCAGCTACAGGACAACGCGGACGAGCAGGCCACACTGCAGCGCCACCTGGCTGTACGCGGCTATGCCAACGCCCGGTTGGTGCCGCATCTGCCGGGACGTTATCGCATCGACTACGGACACGGCTTGCAGCCGCTGATCTCGATCATCGTGCCGACCAAGGATCAACTGCCGATCCTGCAGCGCTGCGTCGAAAGCCTGCTGGAAAAGACCCGTTATCCCAACTACGAACTGCTTATCGTCGACAACGACAGCCAGACCGCCGAGGCGCAGGCCTGGCTGAACAGCGTCGAGGGCTGGGGCGAGGATCGGGTCCGCGTGCTGCGCTATCCGCATCCGTTCAACTATTCGGCGATCAACAACATGGCGGCCAGTGTCGCGCGCGGCGAGTATCTGGTGCTGCTCAACAACGACACCGCGATCCTGCGGGACGACTGGCTGGACGCGATGCTCAACCATGCCTTGCGTCCGGAGGTCGGGGTGGTCGGCGCCAAGCTTCTCTACCCCGATGGCCGCATCCAGCACGCGGGAGTGTTGCTTGGGCTTCGTGGCCCGGCCAACCATCCGTTCACCGATGAGGCTATGGATGCGCCTGGCTACATGCAGCGTTTACAGGTCGATCAGAACTACAGCGCAGTCACTGCTGCCTGTTTGATGATTCGCAAATCGCTGTATGAAGAGGTTGGAGGGCTCGACGAGGAAAACTTCAGGGTTTCTTACAACGATGTCGACCTCTGTCTCAAGACGCGGCAGGCCGGTTACCTGACCGTCTGGACGCCGCATGCAGTGGTGATGCACGAGGGCAGCGTCAGCCAGAAGAAGGTTGATGTGGCCGTGTTCGAGGCCAAGCGCAAACGCTTTCTCGCCGAGCAGGATGCGATGTACGAAAAGTGGCTGCCTTTGCTGGCGGCCGACCCTGCCTACAATCGCAACCTCTCGCGCGCCGGCAACGGCTTCGAGCTGGAAGGCGACACAGCGCTGACCTGGCGCCCGCTGACCTGGCGCCCGCTGCCGGTTGTGCTTGCCCATCCCGCCGATCCCTGGGGTTGCGGCAACTATCGGGTGATCAAGCCATTCGAGGCGCTGCGTGATGCTGGAATGGTGGACGGGATGCTGTCCCCAGGGCTGCTGCAAGTCGTCGACCTGGAGCGGTTCGATCCGGATGTGATCATCCTGCAGCGCCAGTTGGGCGATGAAAGGCTTGATGCGATGCGCCGGCTCAAGGCGTTCTCGCGGGCGTTCAAGGTCTACGAGCTGGATGACTATCTACCCAACCTGCCGCTCAAGAACCTGCACCGCGAGCAGATGCCCAAGGACCTGCTCAAGTCGCTGCGCAAGGGACTGAGCTTCGTCGACCGATTCGTGGTTTCCACCCAGCCCCTTGCCGAGGCTTTCGCCGGCCTGCACGAGGATATTCGCGTGGTCGAGAATCGCCTTCCTCTGGATTGGTGGCAGAACCTGCACGGGCAGCGACGTCGGGGTCGCAAGCCTCGCGTCGGCTGGGCCGGCGGTGTCAGTCATACCGGCGATCTCGAGCTGATCGTCGATGTCGTGCGAGAACTGGCGGATGAGGTCGAGTGGGTCTTCATGGGCATGTGTCCCGAGCAGATCCGACCCTATGTCCACGAAGCCCATGCCGGCGTCGACATTGAGGCCTACCCGGCGGCACTCGCCGCGCTGGATCTGGACCTTGCCCTGGCACCGGTGGAGCAGAATCTGTTCAACGAGTGCAAGAGCAATCTGCGCCTGCTCGAATATGGCGCCTGCGGGTTTCCGGTGATCTGCAGCGATATCCGCTGCTATCAGGGCGATCTGCCGGTGACGCGGGTGAAGAACCGTTTCAAGGACTGGGTGGAGGCGATCCGCATGCACCTGGCCGACCTGGATGCAACGGCCCGGCAGGGGGATGAGCTGCGCAACCGGGTGTTGAGGGACTGGATGCTCGAGGGAACGAACCTTGAGGCATGGAAATCCGCCTGGAGCGAGCGCTGACTCGGCCGATAAGCCTGGCTAAGCGCATCAGTGGCAGCCAAATGCCGTCAGGTATTTGGCGATCCCTCTAGGCGAGACGGTAAACCTGACTTATCTCTTTGTTTTGGATGAATAAAAAAAATCAAGAGAAAGTTGGAAAAAGCCGCTAAAGGATACCGCCGGAGCGCCGATACAAATCTCGAATGCGAACTAAGTGGCGTCTGAGCAAGCAGGCCCTAGCTCGCAAGCTCAGACAAATCGGTTCTTAGGTCATCTGGAGGCAATACCATGGCCCTTACAGTCAACACCAACGTTGCGTCCCTCAACACCCAACGCAACCTGAACACCTCGTCGAAGGGCCTGGATACTTCCCTCCAGCGCCTGTCCACCGGCTTCCGCATCAACAGTGCAAAAGACGACGCCGCAGGTCTGCAGATCTCCAACCGTCTGACCAGTCAGATCAACGGTCTGAACGTTGCGACCCGCAACTCCAACGACGGTATCTCCCTGGCGCAAACCGCTGAAGGCGCGCTGCAGCAGTCCACCGGCATTCTGCAGCGTATGCGGGATCTGGCGCTGCAGTCTGCCAACGGCTCCAACGGCGCTACTGAACGTGCAGCTCTGCAGGGCGAAGTTGCCCAGCTGCAGCAGGAGCTGAACCGTATTGCCGATACCACCAGCTTCGGCGGTCGCAAGATCCTCGACGGCAGCTTCGGTTCGCAGAGCTTCCAGGTCGGTGCCAACGCCTACGAAACCATCAACGTTTCCATTGGCTCGGCTGCAACTGACCGCATCGGTGTAAACCGTGTGACCACCTCCGGTGCTGCTGCTGCGGCGACTGCGAGCGGTGCGACCTTCAGTGCCACCTCGGGCAGCGCCTACACCTCCACCAGCTTCAACATCACCTCGAAACTGTCGGATGGTGCTGAGGCCGTCAGCCTGACCGCCAGCGGTTCGGCAAGCGAAGTGGCCAAGGCCATCAACTCGAAGAGCGACACCACCGGCGTCACTGCCAACGCGCGCACCGTGGCTACCCTGGGTGGCTTCACCGCCAGCGGCACCATCTCTTTCTCGCTCTATGGCGCTACCAGCAAGAGCGTGGACAGCGACAAGTCCTCGGTCTCCGCGGTGGTAACCGACACCACCGATCTGTCGGCCCTGGCCGATGCGATCAACAAGGAAACCGGCAAAACCGGTATCTCGGCGGTGTCCAAAGGCTCCACCATCGAGCTGGTCAGCGATCGCGGCGACGCCATCGTGATCCGTGAGTCCTCGCAGGCTGCTTCGCTGACCGCGCGTGACTTCAAGGGTGAGAACGATGTGGGTACCGCAGCGACCATCGCTGCAGGTGGTGGTGCGCGGGTTGACGGTCAGGTCCAGCTCGAAGCGGCGGATGCCTTCCAGATCACTGGTGCAACTGGTGGCCTGGGTGCTGACACCTTCAGTAGCCTCGACTCGGTTCGTGACATCGACATCAGCACCGCGACCGGCGCTCAGGATGCTCTGGGTATCATCAGCGGCGCAATCTCCAACATCGACAGCCAACGCGCTCAACTCGGTGCTGTACAGAACCGCTTCGAGAACACCATCTCGAACCTGCAGAACATCTCCGAGAACTCGTCGGCTGCTCGTAGTCGAATTCAGGACACCGACTTTGCAGCTGAAACTGCGAACCTGACCAAGAATCAGATTCTGCAACAGGCAGGCACTGCAATCCTGGCTCAGGCCAACCAGCTGCCGCAGGCTGTCCTCAGTCTGCTCGGCTAAGGTCGATAGGCGTAAACTACGGGGGGTAGGGCTTGGCTCTGCTCCCCGTTTCCTCATTGCGAGGTCGAAATCATGGATATCGGCGCAGTTAGCAAACCGCTTGGCCAGAATGTCGCATCCACCGCTCCGGCTGGAGCCTCGGTGGCTCAGGATCGGAACTCATCGGCACTAGCCGGTGCGCCGGAAACTGAAGAAGGGGCGCGAGCGGCTGCGGCAGGTGGTTCAGGCAAAGCAGCGGGTCGTGAGCAGATCGAGGATGCGGTCGCCAGCATCCAGGAGTTCGTGCAATCGGTGCAGCGCAGCATCAACTTTTCGGTGGAGGATGGTTCGGGACGGGTGGTGGTCAAGGTGACTGACGCCGAATCCGGAAGCGTAATCCGACAGATTCCATCCGAAGAAGCGTTGAGGCTGGCAGAAAATCTTTCAGAGGTTCGCAGTTTGCTGTTCGAGGCAGAAGCCTGAAAGATTGGCATGACCTTTGACTGTTCTACGGATCGAAGCGTAGACAGTCATATTTCTGACGAGGTGCACAATGGCCGGCATAACAGGGGTAGGTTCAGGGCTCCCGATCGATACCATCATCAAGGCGATGGTGGATGCCGAAAGGGCTCCCAAGACCAAACAACTGGATAACCTGAATACCAAGACTGAAAATCAGTTTTCGGCAATAGGTACGCTCCGTTCCGCAACCAGCACCTTTCAGACCGCCTTGGCCAATTTGAACAAGGCATCTCTTTATCAGTCGCGGACCGCATCGTTTTCCACGAGCGGCTTCATGACTGCCTCCACGGCCACCACAGCGCCTGCCGGCAAGTATTCTTTGCAGGTCCAGCAACTGGCGGTTGGCAGCAAGGTGGCGCTCAAGTCTTTTGTCGAGCCCGTCGCTACCGAGGGTGGTCCTGCAGTTACGCCCAATACTTTCAGTGCCGGCAAATTGACTCTGTATGCGGGCGATCCGGCGGACACTGGCACTCGTCGCCTGGAGCTGAACATCGATGCAACCAACAACACCCAGGCCGGCATCCGTGACGCGATCAATGAGCAGGGTGCCAGTCTGGGCTTTTCTGCAAGCCTCGTTACGGATGCCTCTGGTACGCGCCTGGTAGTCAGCTCGTCCAACATGGGTGATGGCAAGGACCTGCGGATGCAGGTAAGCGACCAGGCTGCGGTAGGCGTGGGTGAGGTGGATCTTTCCGATCTCGCCTTCAGTCCGGTGCCGACCGATCCGCTTGATCCAGCAGCCGGATTCGTAGCGCCAGACTCCAGCGCCTCTGGTGGTGCGGCCGGCGTGATTTCTCAGGCCAGGTCCGCGCGACTCACTGTTGACGGCCTGCAGGTGGTTCGTGACTCGAACTCCATCGACAAGGTGATCGAAGGGGTGACGCTGAATCTGACCAAGGCGGACGCAACCCAGACGATTGATCTTACCGTAGGGACCGACAAGTCCAGTGTTCGTACCAGCCTGCAGCAGTTCGTATCGGCGTACAACGCGATGACGACGGCCATGGGCAGCCTTTCTGCAGTGGTGCCGATTGGTGAGGGCGTGAAGCCATCCACGGGCCCTCTGGTGGGTGATGCGGCGGTCCGCGCGCTGCAGTCGGGTATCCGTGGCGAGATTTCCAAGATGCAGTCCGGGGGTGGCATTGCTGCTTTGGCGCAATTGGGCATCACTACCCAGAAGGACGGCAGCCTGGCCCTTGATACGACCAAGCTGGATGCAGCGTTGAACGGGAACTTCGACGGCGTAGCGGAGTATCTTGTAGGCGACACTGGGCTGATGAAGCGCCTGGATAATGTGGTTGCCGGCTATACCAAGACGGGCGGCGTGTTCGATCAGCGTCAGGCAGGTTTGCGTACGACTCTCAACTCCATCGTTGATCAGCGCAAGTCGTTGGATGAGCGCATTCTCAAGCTTGAAGATCGTTTGGTGGCGCAGTACACGGCAATGGATATGCTGGTTTCCAAGCTCAACAGTACGAGCAGCTGGCTTAGCGGTCAGTTGGCGAATCTCCCCGGCGTGGTGACGAATAAAAAATGAGTAAGCCAATCGATACATACAAGCAGGTAAAGACCAGTCAGGACGTTTCCCAGTATCGGGCCGTACAGATGCTGCTGGATGGTGCCATCGAGCGTGTTCGTCTTGCGCGTCAGGCTCAGGTCGAGGGCAACAGTGAGATTCGAGGCATGGCGGTGGGCAACACCATCAGCATTCTGGGTGTACTGCAGGCTAGCCTGGATCGTGAGCTGGGCGGCGAGATCGCCGACAATCTCGATGCGTTGTACGACTACATGACGCGTCGTCTGGCCGGTGTATCCATCGAGCGTGAGGCTTCCAGCTTGGACGAAGTTGAGCAACTGCTGCTGCAGTTGAGCGAAGCCTGGGCCGGGATCGAGGGAGAGTCCGAGGCGTCTTGAGCGTTCTTCGCTGCTAAAGCTTTGTGAGCGCAAGCCGATATCTTGAGCATCGGCAATGCACGCAAGGCGAGGGCGAAAATGAATGCGATGACGGCGATGCGACAGTACCAATCGGTCAATAATCAGGCTCAGATAATCGACGCTAGCCCTCATCGACTGATACAGATGCTGATGGAAGGCGGGCTGTCGCGGATGGCTCAGGCCAAGGGTGCTCTGGAGCGGGGGCAGACTGCTCTCAAAGGTGAGCTCATTGGCAAGGCCATCGCCATCGTTGGTGGTCTGCGAGAGGCTCTGAACGCGGAGAAGGGCGAGGAACTCGCTGTTAAACTCGATGCGTTGTATGAATACATGATGGTTCGCTTGAGCGAAGCGAATCTGAAGAATGACACCGCAGCTCTGGAAGAAGTAATGGGGCTGCTGCGCGAAGTTAAAACGGGATGGGATGCCATCGCGCAGTGAAGTGAATGATCCGGGGAGTCAGTCAAATGAGTGCATCAGTTCAGCTTCTGGAGTCTACCGGTAGCGCCTTGCGTGAAGCCTTGAAGCGTCACGATTGGACGGTAATCGGAGAGCTGGATCATCAGTGCCGACAGGCCGTTGAGGCCGCCATGGTCGAGGCCTCCCGGGATGAGAGTCAGCTGCGAGAAAATTTGCAGACGTTGCTCGATCTGTACCGCGAGTTGGTGCAGGTCTGCCAGGAGGAGCAGCAAAAGCTTGCCGCGGAGCTGATCCAAACCCACAACGCGCGCCAGGGTGCGCAGGTTTATCAGTTGTTCTCTTGAAGTCGCAGGTTCCTGCCAAAACGTTTTTCGCATGACGCGGTCCGCATCTGGAGCGTCTTCCCCTCGCGATAGCTCCTTTGTAGCGGATATGCGAAAAAACTACGCCATAAAATTGACTGTGCGCCATTTTTTTACTTTACTGCTGGCTAAATGCTGGCCTGCCGGCGTCTTTTCTCCTTTCAAGCCCGAGAAGCAGAAGTCCGATGTGGCGTGAAACCAAGATCCTGTTGATTGATGACGATTCCGAACGCCGTCGCGAAATGGCGGTGATTCTGAATTTCCTCGGCGAAGAGCACCTCTGCTGCACCAGCACCGCCTGGCAGTCTGAAGTCGAGAAGCTGGGAGCCGGCAAGTCGCTGCTCTGCGTGTTGTTGGGCGATGTTCAGGCCAAGGGTGGTGTTCTGGAGTTGCTCAAGTTGCTCGACAAGTGGGACGAGCTTCTACCGGTGCTTCTGCTTGGCGAAGGCATTCCTGCCGAATGGGGTGAAGAACTCCGCCAGCGAGTTCTGGCTAGCCTGGAGATGCCACCCAGCTACAACAAGCTGCTCGATTCCCTGCACCGAGCTCAGGTGTATCGGGAAATGTACGATCAGGCGCGTAGCCGTGGTCGCCACCGTGAGCCGAATCTCTTCCGCAGCCTGGTTGGCACCAGTCGAGCCATTCAGGGTGTGCGGCAGATGATGCAGCAGGTCGCGGACACCGAGGCCAGTGTGCTGATTCTTGGCGAATCGGGCACCGGAAAGGAGGTGGTGGCGCGCAATCTGCACTACAACTCCAAGCGTCGCGAGGGTCCTTTTGTGCCGGTCAACTGCGGCGCCATCCCAGCGGAGCTGCTCGAAAGCGAGCTGTTTGGCCACGAGAAAGGGGCGTTCACAGGTGCGATCAGCAGTCGTGCAGGTCGCTTCGAGCTGGCGCAGGGTGGCACGCTGTTTCTCGATGAAATCGGCGACATGCCGTTGCCTATGCAGGTCAAGCTCTTGCGGGTGCTGCAGGAGCGTACATTCGAGCGCGTCGGCAGCAACAAGACTCAATCTGCAGATGTGCGGATCATCGCGGCTACTCACAAGGATCTGGAACAGATGATCGAGGCGGGCCTGTTCCGCGAGGATCTCTACTACCGTCTGAATGTGTTCCCGATCGAGATGGCTCCATTGCGCGAGCGAGTGGAGGATATTCCGCTACTGCTCAACGAGCTGATCTCGAGGATGGAGCACGAGAAGCGTGGCTCGATTCGATTCAATTCCGCAGCAATCATGTCGCTGTGTCAGCACGACTGGGCCGGGAACGTTCGTGAGTTGGCCAACCTGGTTGAGCGTATGGCGATCATGCATCCCTACGGCGTCATTGGCGTGGCCGAGCTGCCGAAGAAGTTTCGCCATGTCGATGACGAGGACGAGCAGTTGGCGATCAGTCTGCGCGAGGATCTGGACGAGCGCGCAATGATTGCCTCCAATGCCGTTGTTAGCAGCTATTCCTCCACGTTGCTGCCTCCCGAAGGCCTGGATCTGAAAGACTACCTGGGCAACCTGGAGCAGAGCCTGATCCAGCAGGCGCTGGACGACGCCGGAGGGGTAGTCGCACGAGCCGCAGAGCGCCTGCGCATTCGCCGTACCACGCTGGTGGAGAAGATGCGCAAGTACGGTATGAGCCGCAAAGACGATGAGGATGATCTGTCTGAAGATTGACGCGCTCTTCCTGCTCTGACAGCAACCGACTGTTTTAGAAAGTAATTTTTTTGCGGCACGCGCTTTGCTTGCGCTCTTGGTACCGGGTCGGTTTTTCGACTCCCTGAGTCCCGAGAGCGCCATGCTGCCAAGACCAGACGATCTCCCTTCCTCTGCCCCTCAGGCGGGCTCACCGCTTGATTTGCTCGAGCGGGTTTCCAGCCAGCTGGGCGACTCCCGTACCTTCCTTGAAGAGCGCGTAGCGGAGCTCAGTGGTCAACTGGCCCTGGCCGGAGCGCAGCGTCTCGAACAGCTGGCCGAGAAGGAGCGTCTTGCGCTGCGCTTGCAGAGCCTGCTCGATCTCCTGCCTGGCGGTGTGGTGGTAATTGATGGGCAGGGGGTGGTACGCGATGCCAATCCGGTGGCCTGCGCGCTTCTGGGTGGTCCGCTGACGGGCCGTTTGTGGCGCGACGTCATCGCCAGCGAATTCGCTCCGCGCGAGGATGATGGACACGAAGTATCCCTGCGTGATGGGCGCAGGTTGTCGATTGCCACTCGCTCCCTGCAGGGTGAGCCTGGGCAACTTATCCTGCTCAATGATCTGACCGAGACTCGGCTCCTGCAGGAGCAACTGGCGCGTCATCAACGTCTTTCCGAGCTCGGACGCATGGTCGCATCCCTGGCGCATCAGATCAGAACGCCGCTTTCGGCGGCATTGCTCTATGCCAGTCATCTGAGCGAACAGGCGCTGCCACTTGAGCAGCAGATGCGCTTTGCCGGACGCCTCAAGGAGCGCCTGCACGAGCTCGAACACCAGGTGCGCGACATGCTGGTCTTCGCCCGCGGCGAGTTGCCGCTGCCGGATCGTATTCCGGCAGAACATCTCTTCGCCGCGCTGAAGGATGCTGCTGATTCACTTGTGGAGGGTTTCCATGTGCGCTGGCAGTGCGATGTGCGCGGCGGTGTGCTGCTGTGCAATCGCGACACACTGGTCGGCGCGATCCTCAATCTGATCGAGAACGCGCTGCAGGCGGGCGGTCCGGCCGTTGGGGTAAAGATCCATCTGTTCAAGCGCGTTGATCGCTTGTACCTGAGCGTCAGCGATAACGGCCCGGGAATGGACCGGGCGACTCTGGCACGGCTTGGCGAAGCATTTTTTACCTCTCGGACCACAGGAACCGGCTTGGGGCTGGCGGTGGTCAAGGCGGTGACGCGTGCGCACCGTGGTGAATTGAGAATTCGTTCCAGGCTCGGTCGCGGCACGACTGCCTGTGTTGTCCTGCCCTGGACCGAACGTATCCCCTGCGCGGAGGAGCGATAACCATGTCCGTGAAAATTCTGCTGGTCGAGGACGATCGGATCTTGCGTGAAGCGCTGGTCGATACCCTGTTGCTGGGCGGCTACCAGTGTCGGTCGGTGGACTGCGCCGAGGCGGCGTTGGTTGCATTGGCCGAGGAGCCCTTCAGTTTGGTTCTCAGCGATGTGAACATGCCGGGTATGGACGGGCATGCCCTGCTGCGGTCGGTACGCGAGCGTCACCCCCAGGTACCGATTTTGCTGATGACCGCGTTCGCGGCGGTGGAGCGGGCTGTCGATGCGATGCGCCAGGGCGCGGTCGACTACCTGGTAAAGCCCTTTGAGCCCCGTACCCTGCTTGCCCTGATCGCAGAGCATGCGCTTGGCCGTCTTCTGGATCCGGAAGGAGAGCAGGCGCCCATTGCCGAGGCGGCGTCCAGTCGTCAGTTGCTGGAGCTGGCGGCGCGGGTGGCTGGCAGTGATTCCACTGTGCTGATTTCTGGTGAATCCGGTACCGGTAAGGAAGTCCTGGCACGCTACATTCACCAGCACTCGCCACGCCGAGCTAAACCCTTCGTGGCAATCAATTGCGCGGCGATTCCGGACAATATGCTCGAGGCTACTCTGTTCGGCCACGAGAAGGGTGCCTTCACCGGCGCAATCGCCTCCCAGCCGGGCAAGTTCGAGATGGCCGAGGGCGGGACGCTGCTGCTGGACGAGATTTCCGAAATGCCGCTTGGGCTCCAGGCGAAACTCTTGCGCGTGTTGCAGGAGCGCGAAGTCGAGCGGGTCGGCGGGCGCCGGCCGATTGCGCTGGACATCCGTATCCTTGCGACGACCAACCGGGATCTTTCCGCCGAGGTTCTGGCGGGACGTTTTCGTGAGGATCTGTATTACCGACTCTCGGTCTTTCCGCTGGCCTGGCCCGCCTTGCGCGAACGCCCGGCGGATATAGTTCCACTGGCCGAGCGCTTGCTCACCCGGCACGCGCAGAAGATGCGACAGCCGCTGGTGCGCCTGTCGGCTGCGGCTCGCTCAGTGCTGCTTGCGCACTCGTGGCCGGGCAATGTCCGTGAGCTGGACAATGCCTTGCAGCGTGCGCTGATTCTGCATCGAGGTAGCGTCATAGAACCGGCGGACCTTTGCCTGGGCAGCCATTCGCCCCTCGGACTTCAGTCGGTTTCTACCGGGGTTGTGACACCACCGCCAATAGCTTCGCCGCAGGGTGATGCCGGTGGGCTGGGTTCCGACCTGCGCCGACACGAGTTTCAGATGATCATCGAGACGCTCAAGTCCGAACGCGGCCGGCGCAAGGAGGCTGCCGATCGTCTGGGCATCAGTCCGCGGACCTTGCGTTACAAGCTGGCGCAGATGCGCGACGCGGGAATGGATGTGGAGGCGTTCCTCTACGCCAGCTGAGAGCGAGGCTCGTGCTCCCATCGCCTGCACGGTAAAGCTGTTTCTCTGTTTGCTGCGGCGGGGATGAGTCGTGCCGGAAAGGCTCGCCCGTGCTACTCCTCACCCGCTCGCCCCATGCCGCAACGGCATCGCCTTGAGAATACGACGCCGGTCTTCCGCGGCGCTTCAGCATTGGCACCCTTGTTGCTAAGTCTTCCTCATCGAATCCACGCAGCGTCAAAAAAGCGTGGTCCGCGGAGGAGTCAGCCAAAATGAGCCAAGGTATCGAATTCAACCGTCTGATGCTGGAGATGCGTTCCCTCCAGGCGGACGCCATGGCACGTTCCCGGCCGGTTGCGGAAAGCAAGCCGGCGGAGCCTGGCGCACCAAGCTTCTCCGAGTTGCTTGGTCAGGCGGTTGGCAAGGTCAGCGCTACCCAGCAAGCCTCCAATCAACTGGCCACCGCTTTCGAGATGGGCGTGGGGGGTGTCGACCTGAGCGACGTGATGATCGCTTCGCAGAAGGCCAGTGTGTCCTTCCAGGCGGTTACCCAGGTCCGCAACAAGCTGGTCCAGGCGTACCAAGACATCATGCAGATGCCGGTTTGAGGGCGGACTGAATCATGGCTGAAGCTGTTATGAGCAACGTGCCGGCGCGTACCGGTGGTGATGAGCCGAAGAAGCCGCTGTTCGGGCTGACCTTTCTCGAGAATCTCTCGGAGATGTCGATGCTGCGGCAGATCGGCCTGTTGGTTGGTCTGGCCGCCAGCGTGGCGGTCGGCTTCGCCGTCGTGCTCTGGTCCCAGCAGCCTGACTACCGCCCGCTGTACAACAACCTCGGCGGCATGGACGCCAACCAGGTCATCGAGGCACTGACGGCTGCGGATATCGCCTACACCATCGAGCCCAACTCCGGCGCGCTGCTGGTCCGTTCCGAAGATGTGGCGCGCGCGCGGATCAAGCTCGCGGGCGCCGGTATCGAGCAGAGCGACGGCAACTTCGGCTTCGAGATTCTCGACAAGGAACAGGGCCTGGGTACCAGTCAGTTCATGGAGGCCGCGCGCTATCGTCGGAGTCTGGAGGGCGAGCTGGCGCGTACCGTTTCCAGCCTCAACAACGTCAAGGCGGCGCGGGTACATCTGGCCATTCCGAAGAGCTCGGTGTTCGTACGTGACGAGCGCAAGCCCAGTGCGTCTGTGCTGGTCGAGCTGTATCCAGGGCGAGCGCTGGAACCCAGCCAGGTCATGGCGATCGTCAATCTGGTGGCTACCAGCGTACCCGAGCTGAACAAGGCGCAGGTCACGGTGGTGGATCAGAAGGGCAACCTGCTTTCTGACCAGCATGAGCTCTCCGAGCTGTCCATGGCCGGTAAGCAGTTCGACTACAGCCGCCGACTGGAAGGGGTCTACACCCAGCGTGTGCACAACATCCTGCTGCCGGCCCTGGGCAATGGCCGCTACAAGGCCGAGGTCTCTGCGGATGTTGATTTCAGCGCAGTGGAATCCACTTCGGAAACCTTCAATCCCGATCAGCCAGCGCTGCGCAGTGAGCAGCAGGTCAATGAACAGCGCACCAGCAGCCAGGGACCGCAGGGCGTGCCGGGCGCGCTGAGCAATCAACCTCCTGGCCCCGCTACCGCTCCCGAAGTGGCGGGTGGTGCTGCGGTTGCCGGTGCAATCGCGCCGGGGCAGCCGCTGCTGGACGCCAATGGCCAGCAGGTGATGGATCCGGCTACCGGTCTGCCGATGCTGGCGCCCTATCCGAGCGACAAGCGCGAGCAGTCGACCCGCAACTTCGAACTGGATCGTTCAGTGAGCTACACCAAGCAGCAGCAGGGACGCTTGCGTCGGCTTTCTGTCGCGGTAGTGGTGGATGACCAGGTTCGCGTCAATCCAGAGACCGGTGAGGTCACTCGCCTGCCATGGAATACCGATGAACTGGCCCGCTTCACGCGTCTGGTGCAGGATGCAGTTGGCTTCGATGCAGCACGGGGTGACAGCGTTAGCGTCATCAATGCGCCGTTCATCGCTGACGGCGGCGAGCAGATCGCCGAGCTGTCCTTCTGGGAGCAGCCCTGGTTCTGGAGTCTGCTGGGTGGTCTCAAGCAGTTCCTGCTGCCGCTGCTGATCATCGCGCTCATGTGGTTCGTGCTGCGCCCTGCGCTGGTGAATATCACTTCGGCAGGCAAGGGCGTTGCCGAGAAAGGCGAGGCGGGTGACGTCGAGCTTGGCGACATGGATGGGCTCGAAGGTGAGCTGTCCGCCGATCGCGTCAGCCTGCGCGGACCGCAGACCATCATGTTGCCCAACCCCAGTGAGGGCTATGATGCGCAACTGAATGCGATCAAGAGTCTGGTTGCCGATGATCCGGGTCGGGTAGCACAAGTCGTCAAAGAGTGGATCAACGCAGATGAATGAGAATCGCGCCGCCACCAAGCTGAACAAGGTCGAGAAGGCCGCCATCCTGCTTCTGTCGCTCGGCGAAACCGACGCCGCGCAGGTGCTGCGTCATCTCGGTCCGAAGGAAGTGCAGAAAGTCGGCGTGGCCATGGCGCAGATGCGCAATGTGCAGCGCGAGCAGGTCGAGCGGGTAATAGGCGAGTTCGTCGAGGTTGTCGGCGATCAGACCAGCGTCGGTGTTGGCGCTGATTCCTACATCCGCAAGATGCTGACCCAGGCACTGGGCGAGGACAAGGCCGGCAGCCTTATTGACCGCATCCTGCTGGGTGGCAGCACCAGCGGCCTGGATAGCCTGAAGTGGATGGAGCCGCGTGCCGTCGCCGACGTGATTCGCTACGAGCATCCGCAGATCCAGGCCATCGTGGTGGCATATCTGGATCCGGATCAGGCCGGCGAAGTCCTCAGCCATTTCGACCACAAGGTACGACTGGACATCATCCTGCGGGTCTCTTCACTGAATACCGTGCAACCGGCTGCGCTCAAGGAGCTCAACCAGATTCTCGAGAAGCAGTTCTCCGGCAGCGCCAGCACTACCCGCGCTGCGCTGGGCGGCGTCAAGCGCGCGGCAGACATCATGAACTTCCTCGACAGCTCGGTTGAGGGCCAGCTGATGGATTCGATTCGCCAGGTCGACGAGGATCTGTCGAGCCAGATCGAGGATCTGATGTTCGTCTTCGACAACCTCGCCGATGTCGACGACCGTGGCATCCAGGCGCTGCTGCGTGAGGTTTCCTCCGAGGTCCTGGTGCTGGCGCTCAAGGGCGCCGACGACGCGATCAAGGAAAAGGTGTTCAAGAACATGTCCAAACGGGCTGCCGAACTGCTACGCGACGACCTCGACGCCAAGGGTCCGGTGCGAGTCAGCGAGGTGGAAACCGCGCAGAAGGAAATCCTCACCATCGCCCGGCGCATGGCCGAAGCGGGCGAGATCGTGCTGGGTGGTGCGGGTGGCGAGGCGATGATCTGATGAGGATGTCCTGATGTCGGCAAAGGATGCTCCCAGCGAGCTGATTCGCGCCAAGGATGTCAGCGCCTTCGACCGCTGGTCGTTGCCCAGTTTCGACCCCGAGGGGCCCGTCCAGGAGCAGCCGGCTCAGCCCGAGCCGGCGGCGGTAGCTGAGCCTGAGCCTATGCCGGCGCAGGAGATTCCCCCGGAGGCGGTCAAGCCGTTCACCCTCGACGAGCTGGAGGCAATCCGCCAGGAGGCCTACAACGAGGGCTTTGCCACCGGCGAGAAGGATGGCTTTCACGCTGGGCAGCTCAAGGCACGCCAGGAGGCGGACGCGGCGTTGGGCGAGCGCGTACAGCGCCTGGAAAAACTCATGCAGCATCTGCTGGAGCCGATCGCCGAGCAGGACAAGCAGCTTGAGCATGGCCTGGTTACCCTCGTCAGTCATATGGTGCAGCAAGTGATTCGCCGCGAGATGGCCACCGATTCGTCCCAGGTTCGTCTGGTATTGCGTGAGGCACTCAAGCTGCTGCCAATGGGCGCGCAGAACATACGTATTCACGTCAATCCGCAGGACTTCGAGATGATCAAGGCGCTGCGCGAGCGCCATGAGGAGAACTGGCGACTACTCGAAGACGAAGCTTTGCTGCCCGGCGGTTGCCGGGTGGAGAGCGAAAGCAGTCGCATCGATGCCAGCGTCGAGACGCGCATGGCGCAGGCGTTGAAACTGCTTTTCGAGCATCAGCGCTCGCAGGCCACCAGTCCTCTGGCGGCCGATATCAGTGTCGACCTGGATGCGACCGATGAAGCTTGAGCGGGTCAGCTTCGAGCGTCGTCTGGCTGGTTACGACGCTGCCGTGCAGCTGCCGGACCAGCCGGTGGTCGAGGGGCGGCTGTTGCGGATGGTCGGTCTGACGCTCGAGGCCGAGGGGCTGCGCGCGGCCATAGGCAACCGTTGCCTGGTGATCAACGACGACAGCTACCACCCGATCCAGGTCGAGGCCGAGGTGATGGGTTTTGCCAATGGCAAGATCTACCTGATGCCGGTCGGCAGTCTCGCGGGCATCGCGCCTGGCGCGCGAGTCGTGCCCCTGCCCGATACCGGACGCCTGCCGATGGGCATGTCGATGCTCGGGCGGGTACTGGATGGCGCCGGCCGCGCACTGGACAACAAAGGCGGAATGAAAGCCGAGGACTGGGTGCCGATGGACGGGCCGACCATCAATCCGCTCAACCGACACCCGATCAGCGAGCCGCTGGATGTCGGCATTCGCAGCATCAATGGCTTGCTGACCGTCGGTCGCGGGCAGCGTCTGGGGCTGTTTGCCGGCACCGGTGTGGGCAAGTCGGTGCTGCTTGGCATGATGACGCGCTTCACCGAAGCCGAGATCATCGTGGTCGGCCTGATCGGCGAGCGCGGCCGGGAGGTGAAGGAGTTCATCGACGAGATCCTCGGTGAAGAGGGCATCAAACGCTCTGTGGTGGTCGCTTCGCCCGCTGACGAGGCGCCGTTGATGCGCCTGCGCGCCGCGCAGTACTGCACGCGGATCGCCGAGTATTTTCGCGACAAGGGCAAGAATGTCCTGCTGCTGATGGACTCGCTGACGCGCTATGCCCAGGCTCAGCGTGAGATCGCCCTCGCGATCGGCGAACCGCCGGCGACCAAAGGCTATCCGCCGTCGGTATTCGCCAAGTTGCCCAAGTTGGTGGAGCGTGCTGGCAATGCCGAGGCGGGCGGTGGTTCGATTACGGCCTTCTATACCGTGCTGTCCGAGGGGGATGATCAGCAGGATCCGATTGCCGATGCTGCGCGCGGCGTTCTGGATGGGCACTTCGTGCTCTCCCGGCGGCTGGCCGAGGAAGGGCACTATCCGGCCATCGACATCGAAGCCTCGATCAGCCGGGTGATGCCGGCGGTCGTCAGCCCGGAATATCTGCGCCACGCCCAGCGCTTCAAACAACTGTGGTCGCGCTACCAGCAGAGCCGCGACCTGATCAGCGTCGGTGCCTATGTGCCAGGCGGCGACCCTGAGACGGATCAGGCGATCGCACGTTACCCCTTGATGGTCGGCTATCTGCGCCAGGGTCTGCAGGAAAGCGAGAGCCTGGCGGCCAGCCATGAAGCGCTCGCCGCAGTGCTCAGTGCGCCGGTGTCCTGATGAATGAGTGAGAGAGCCCGGAGGCTGGCGCCGGTGGTCGAGATGGCCGAGCGCGCCGAGCGTGATGCCGCGCGCAAGCTCGGTCATTGTCAGGGGCTGGTGAGCCAGGCCGAGGTTAAGCTTGGCGAGCTGGAGCGCTACCGTGGCGACTATCAGCAGCAATGGATCAGCGAAGGGCAGCAGGGCGTTTCAGGTCAGTGGCTGATGAACTATCAGCGCTTTCTGACCCAGTTGGAAACGGCGATCGGACAGCAGAACAGCAGTCTGCAATGGCATCGGGAAAACCTGGCACGTGCCCGTGAGCTCTGGCAGCAGCGCTACGCGCGGCTCGAGGGGTTGCGCAAGCTGGTACAACGCTACCTCGACGAAGCCCGCGCGGCACAGGACAAGCGCGAGCAGAAGCTGCTCGACGAACTCTCCCAGCGACTGAATGCCCGGCGCGACGACTGATCCGGGTTGCCGGCCGTCCGGGGCGGTGCTAAACCTGTGGTAAGTCTCACGGCAGCGTTCCTCACAGCTGCCGCATCGTGTTCGTCCCCAGTTCAAGGAGTTTGCCATGACCATCAGCGCCCAGCTTTCGGCGGATGGACAGGAATTGATCATCAGCGTCGAAGGGCGTTTTGATTTCTCGGCACATCAGGATTTTCGCAACGCCTATGAGCGGGTCGATGCTTCACCGAAGCGCTATCGAGTGGATCTGAGCAACGCCAACTACCTGGACAGCTCGGCGTTGGGCATGCTGCTGTTGCTGCGCGACCATGCGGGCGGGGACAACGCTCGAATCAGTCTGGTCAATTGTCGTCCGGACGTTCGCAAGATCCTCGCCATCTCCAATTTCGAACAGCTTTTCGAGATTGCCTGAGCTCAAGGGCGACAAGGGTTTCATCACCGTCCTGCTTGCCGAGGACGGCCCTGCCGATCGCATGCTGTTGGCAACCCTGGTCGCTCGTCTCGGTCATCGGGTGCTGACTGCCGCCAACGGCCTCGAAGCGGTGGCACTGTTCGAGCAGGAGCGTCCCCAGTTGGTCCTCATGGATGCCCTGATGCCGGTGATGGATGGCTTCGAGGCAGCCCGACGGATCAAGCGTCTGGCCGGGGAGGAGCTGGTTCCGATCATTTTTCTGACTTCGCTGAGCGAGGGCGAGGCGCTGGTACAGAGCATCGAGGCCGGCGGTGACGACTTTCTGTCCAAGCCTTACAACCCGCTGATACTCGAAGCCAAGATCAAGGCCATGAACCGCCTGCGTCGGCTGCAGGCCACCGTCCTTGAGCAACGCGATCTGATTGCCCGTCATAACGGACACCTGCTGACCGAGCAGCGGGTGGCAAAGGCGGTGTTCGACAAGATCACCCACTCGGGCTGCCTGGGAGCGGCGAACATCCGCTACCTGCAATCTCCCTATGCACTTTTCAATGGTGATCTGCTGCTGGCGGCGTACAAGCCCTCCGGCGAGATGCACGTGCTGCTAGGCGACTTCACCGGCCATGGTCTGCCTGCCGCCATAGGCGCGATGCCGGTTGCGGATGCCTTCTACAGCATGACTGCGAGAGGCTATTCGCCCAGCGAAATCCTTTGCGAACTGAATGCGAAGCTCAAGCGCATCCTGCCGGTGGGCATGTTCTGCTGTGCCACGCTGCTCAGCGTCGACACGCAGCGTCGCCTGCTCGAGGTCTGGAACGGCGGCTTGCCAGCCGGTTATCTGCGACGTGTCGCCGATGGGCACTATGTCGAGCTGGCCTCCCGGCATCTGCCGTTGGGCGTTCTGGAAAACGACGCCTTCGATACGTCCTGCGACGTCCATCCGCTGGCTGTGGGAGATCGGGTGCTGCTGCTCTCCGACGGTGTTCTGGAAGTCAGCAATGCGACAGGCGAGACGTTTGGCGAAGAGCGTTTGCGCACCCTGCTTCGCGAGTGTGACGAGCCCGCCCGGCTGTTTGCGCAGATTCAGAATGCGCTCGCAGACTTCCATGGCGAGGCCCATGACGATGCCAGCATGCTGGAGATACTGGTCAGCGATGAGCCAATTTCTGCGCTACCGATGCAGGAGTACGGCAAGAGCTGGCTGATCTCCTCGCAGGACTGGTCGGCCTCCTTCGAGTTCCGGGCTCAAACGCTGAAATCCTTCAATCCGTTGCCGTTCCTGTTGCAGTTGCTGATGGAGGTTCGCGGGCTGCGTCCGCGCAGCGGAGAGCTATACACGGTCCTCGCCGAGCTTTATTCGAACGCTCTCGAGCACGGTGTAATGGGCCTGAACTCCGCACTCAAGCAGGATGCCGCGGGTTTTTCCGAGTACTACCGCCAGCGCGATCAGCGTCTGTCCGAGCTGGATGCCGGGTTTGTCCGCTTCCATCTGCAGATTGTGCCGAACGGCGAGGGCGGACGCTTGCTACTGCGGGTCGAGGACAGCGGAGAAGGCTTTGCGGTGGCCGAAGAACTGGCTCGCCAGCAATCGCCGACTAGCCTCGGCGGGCGGGGTATGCGACTAATCTGTCGATTGGCCGACGAATGCACCTGGGACGAGGACGGAAGGGGTGTCAGCGTGGAGTTTTGCTGGAACGCTGGGGCATAATCCGGTCTCCGTTTGAGGAGCGTTCAGGTGTCAGAACATCTCGATTCGGCCATTCTCTCGAGCTTGCAGGAGATCATGGGTGAGGAGTATCCGGTCCTGCTGGACACCTTTCTCGCTGATTCCGAAGAGCGTGTGCGCCTGCTCCGTGAGGCGCTCGGGCAGAGCGATGCTCAGGCATTGCGGCAGGCTGCGCACAGTTTCAAGGGTAGTTGCAGCAACATGGGGGCACCGTTGCTCGCAGGCCTTTGCCGATCGCTGGAAGAGGCCGGGCGTCGCGGGCAGCTCGATGGTTGCGAAGCTCAGTTGGAGCATCTTGAGCGCGAGCTTGCGATCGTCCGGATCATGTTCCGCTCCGAGCGGCAGCGCTTCGTGATCGGGCGTAGCTGAGCTGGCCTGACATTTGCTTTGGGTGTTCCGTCATCCTATTTCTGACGGAGAGCCGGAATGTCCGTTGTCCCTGATCTGCTTCTCAAGCCGGCAGCCGCCGAGGCGAAACCCAAGGCGCCCAGCCAGGCCAGCGCCGCTGCAACGCAGCCTCGAAGCAAGGAGCCTTCCAGCTTTGCGAAGGTTTACGAGCGGGAGCGCCAGGCCAAGTCAAACGAGCCGGCGCCTACCCGTACCCAGTCGGAGCCTGGCCGCAAGTCGTCGACCGCCAAGGCTGATTCCGCCAACGAAATGTCACCAGCGGAGGCGACAGTGGTTGCCGCGGATGGCAATGTCTTGCCGGTGGAGGCGACCGAGGGTGCAGTAGATCCGCTTCTGCTTCTTGGCTTGGGTTTCAGCGAAGGTGAGGTTGAAGGCGATGCTGAAGCCGAGTCTGAGACTGAAGAGGCGGCCGCGCTGATGGGGGCACCGACAACCTCTTTCCTGGCTCCATCGACGACGGTGGATACTGCGCGCATCGACCCGGAAATGGAAAAACTCAGTAGCGCTGCGGCGGTCAAGCTTACGATTGAGCTTGATGCCTCTGCCAAGCGTCAGGCTGCGCAGAGCGACGGAGTTGAAGTCGCCGCGCTGACAGCGAATTCTGAAGGTGAGGGGGATGAGCAGGAGCTTGGCCTGGATTCCCTGTTGTCGGCCACGCCGGAGTCATCATCGGAAAGCGGCGAGAAACTCGAGGTTCTCGTCCGCTCGGCTGCGCCCGAGGTCACCAAGGACACGCCTGCAGAGTCGCGGGGTGAGGCATTTGCTGGGCGCCTCAGTGCGCTGGCGCAACAGATGAATCCCCAATTGCAGGCTTCCAGAGCAATGCCAATGGTGCCAGGGCAGCCGGTGCCAATGCAGCAGGGAGGTTGGAGCGAGGCGGTTGTCGATCGCGTGATGTGGCTGTCCAGTCAGAACCTGAAGTCTGCCGAGATCCAGCTCGACCCGGCAGAGCTGGGGCGGCTGGAGGTTCGCATCAGCATGAATCAGGACGTCGCGCAGGTTACCTTCGCCAGTGCCAATCCAAACGTGCGTGACGCACTGGAATCGCAGATGCATCGCTTGCGCGAGCTGTTTTCCCAGCAGGGGATGGGCCAGTTGGACGTGAACGTCTCGGATCAGTCGCTGGCGCGTGGGCAGAGTCAGGGCGATGATCCTCAGGCTCGCCGCTCATTCGTGGGTGGCGATGTTGCGGGCGACGACGAGCCGGGCATTTTCGGAGTTGAGACCAGCGTCAGCGAAATCCGCGCTGACAGGGGATTGGTCGACTACTACGCTTGATCGAGCGGTTCGGAACGTGCCTGTGCTGGTCGGCTGGCGCGCTGCCAGTTCGTTGCTGTGCATAATCGCTGCGCAAGTTCAGGACTCTGGGTTAGCATGCCCTTTCCGAGAAAGTGGCATAGCACTTGCTGCTAACCCTTTGACCCATTTACGCAACCAGTCAGCGACGGAAAATTGGCATGGCTAAGAACCAGGCGCCTTCGCCTCCCCCGGAACCCGGTGTAAAACCTGCGGGGAAGGGCAAACTAAAGTTGATTCTCCTGGTGGTGGTGGCCCTGCTTCTGGCCATCGGGCTTTCCGTGGGCGCTACCTGGTTTCTGCTCAGCAAAGGTGATTCCGGGCAAGACGAGGAGTCGGCTGCTCCCGTCGCTGCGGCACCGGTACGCCAGGCCGCGATCTACGAGCCGCTGGTGCCGGCCTTCGTGGTGAATTTCAATCATCAGGGGCGTCAGCGCTACATGCAGGTCAGCGTGACCCTGATGGGGCGTGATCAGGCTGCCCTCGATGCCCTCAAGGTTCACATGCCGCTGCTGCGCAACAATCTGGTGATGTTGCTCTCCAGTCAGGATTTCGCTCTGCTGGGCACGCCTGCTGGGATGGAGATGCTGCGTCAGCAGATTACTGCCAGCGTGCAGGAGCTGGGGCAGAAGGAGCTTGGCAAGCCAGTGATCGAACAGGCGCTCTTCACCAATTTCGTGTTGCAGTAGCAACGGGGTACGCGCATGGCCGTACAAGACCTGCTTTCCCAGGACGAGATCGATGCGCTCTTGCACGGTGTCGATGACGGACTGGTGGATACCGAGGATGCCGTCGAACCCGGCAGCGTCAAATCCTATGATCTGACCAGTCAGGATCGCATCGTCCGCGGGCGCATGCCGACCCTGGAAATGATCAACGAACGCTTTGCTCGTTACACCCGGATCAGCATGTTCAATCTGCTGCGTCGCTCTGCCGATGTGGCGGTGGGCGGGGTGCAGGTAATGAAGTTCGGCGAATATGTTCACTCGCTGTACGTGCCGACCAGCCTGAACCTGGTGAAGATGAAGCCGCTGCGCGGCACGGGCCTGTTCATCCTCGATGCCAAACTGGTGTTCAAGCTGGTGGACAACTTCTTCGGCGGCGACGGCCGTCACGCGAAGATCGAAGGCCGCGAATTCACGCCGACCGAACTGCGGGTTGTGCGCATGGTGCTGGACCAGGCTTTCATTGATCTGAAGGAAGCCTGGCATGCGGTGATGGATCTGCACTTCGAGTACATCAACTCGGAGGTCAATCCGGCGCTGGCGAATATCGTCAGCCCCAGCGAAGTAGTGGTGGTATCCACCTTCCATATCGAACTCGACGGCGGTGGTGGCGATCTGCACATCACTATGCCGTACTCGATGATCGAGCCGATTCGCGAAATGCTCGACGCCGGATTCCAGTCCGACCTGGATGATCAGGACGAGCGCTGGGTCAAGGCCCTGCGCGAGGACATTCTCGAGGTCAACGTACCGCTCGGCGCGACTGTCGCCCGCCGTCAGCTCAAGGTGCGCGACATCCTGCATATGCAGCCCGGTGACGTGATCCCGGTCGAGCTGCCGGAAGACATCATCCTGCGTGCCAACGGCGTGCCGACCTTCAAGGTCAAGCTGGGTGCCCACAAGGGCAACCTTGCATTGCAGGTGCTCGAGTCGATGGAGCGCCCGCGCTGATTGCGGGCCATCAGAAAATAGAATTCCAGGCGAGGATTGATGATGGCGGAAGAGAACGAACACACCTCCCCCGAGGAACAGGCTCTGGCTGACGAGTGGGCCGCCGCGTTGTCGGAGGCGGGAGATGCGAGTCAGGATGACATCGATGCGATGATGGCGCAGGGCGCGGCAAGCCCCCCGGACGCACACAAGGCACCGATGGAGGAGTTTGGCAGTGCGCCCAAGGTCAATCTGCCCGTCGGCCTGGAAGGCCCCAACCTGGATGTGATTCTGGATATTCCGGTATCCATCTCCATGGAAGTGGGCAACACCGAGATCAGCATCCGCAATCTGCTGCAACTGAATCAGGGCTCGGTCATCGAACTGGACCGGCTCGCCGGCGAGCCGCTGGATGTACTGGTCAATGGCACCCTGATCGCGCACGGCGAAGTAGTGGTGGTCAACGAGAAGTTCGGCATCCGCCTGACCGACGTGATCAGCCCCACCGAGCGGATCAAGAAGCTACGCTGACAGACGTTCCTCGGTCGTTATCGCGCTGGGTCGCTGGCGTACGCCGAGGCGAGGAGAGCCTTTTTCATGATCAGATGGATAACCGCCCTGGCCTGGGTACCCGCGCCGGTGCTGGCCGCGGAAGCTCAGACCGCGGCGTCCAGATTGCCGAGCACCGGTAATCTGCCGGGTCAGCTGGGGCAGCTGCTGGTGGGGTTGCTGCTGGTCATAGGACTGATCTTTCTGCTGGCCTGGGTGGTTCGGCGCATTCAGAACATCACCCCTCGTGGCGGTCAGGTGATCAAGCTAGTTGCGAGCCAGGCACTGGGGCCGCGCGACCGGCTGCTGCTGGTCCAGGTGGGCGGGGAACAGATCCTGCTGGGGCTCAGCTCCGGCCGCATCACCCCGCTGCACGTCCTCGCGGAACCAGTGCATCTTCCCGATGGTGAGCCTGCCTCGCCGGAATTCGCCCAGCGCCTGATGGAGCTGTTGGGCAAGGATCAGAAGGACAAATCCTGACATGAGCGCCTTGCGCCTGCTGCTGTTGTTCGTGGGCGTGCTCGCCACGCCTTTTGCGCTGGGTGCGGACAATCCGCTGTCGATTCCGGCGATCACGCTGTCCACCGATACCCAGGGTCAGCAGGAATACTCGGTAAGCCTGCAGATCCTGCTGATCATGACGGCGCTGAGCTTCATCCCTGCGTTCGTCATGCTGATGACCAGCTTCACCCGCATCATCATCGTCTTCTCCATTCTGCGCCAGGCACTGGGCCTGCAACAGACACCGTCCAACCAGATCCTGATCGGACTGGCGTTGTTCCTCACCATGTTCATCATGGCGCCGGTGTTCGACGAGATGAATCGTGACGCCCTGCAGCCCTATCTGAACGAGCAACTCTCGGCGCAGGAAGCGTTGACCCGAGCCGAAGTACCGCTGAAGGCCTTCATGCTGGCGCAGACCCGGGAAAGCGATCTGGAGCTGTTCATGCGTCTGTCGAAACGCACCGACATCGTCTCGCCCGAGCAGGCACCGCTGACGATTCTGATCCCGGCCTTTGTCACCTCGGAGCTGAAGACGGCGTTCCAGATCGGCTTCATGATCTTCATACCGTTCCTGATCATCGACATGGTGGTGGCGAGCATTCTGATGGCGATGGGGATGATGATGCTGTCGCCGCTGATTATTTCTCTGCCGTTCAAGATCATGCTGTTCGTCCTGGTGGACGGCTGGGCGCTGATCATGGGCACTCTGGCCGGCAGTTTCGGCACCTTGTAGCGAGGCTCTCATGACTCCCGAAGTGGCAATCGATCTGTTTCGCGGCGGGCTCTGGCTGACCGCAACCATCGTCGCCCTGATGGTGGTGCCCAGTCTGATCGTCGGCCTGATCGTGGCGATGTTCCAGGCGGCTACCCAGATCAACGAGCAGACCTTGAGTTTTCTACCCAGACTGCTGGTCATGCTGTTAACCCTGATCTGGGCGGGACCCTGGCTGACGCGCGAGTTGATGGATTACACCCGCACGCTGATCCAGAACATCCCGTACCTGATCGGCTAGCACGATGCTTGAGCTCAGCGAGGCGCAGATCGGCGGTTGGCTCGGTGCATTCATGCTGCCGCTGTTCCGCATCGCCGCGATGCTGATGGTGATGCCCATCATCGGCACTCAGCTGGTGCCGGTACGCGTACGTCTGTACATGGCGCTGGCGATATCGGTGGTGCTGGTGCCGACCCTGCCGCCGATGCCGGATGTCGATGCGCTGAGTCTGCCGATGATGCTGCTGATCGCCGAGCAGATCCTGGTCGGCGTGATGATGGGCTTCATGTTGCTGCTGATGTTTCACGTGTTCGCGGTGGCCGGGCAGATCATCGCCATGCAGATGGGGTTGGCCTTTGCCTCCATGGTCGATCCGGCCAACGGCGTGTCGGTGCCAGTGCTCGGTCAGTTTCTGCTGATGCTGTCGACTTTGCTTTTTCTGGCCATGAACGGTCATCTGGTGGTCTTCGAGGTGCTCGCCGAGAGTTTCGTTACGCTGCCGGTCGGCGAAGCCTTTCTTCTTGAGCGTTACTGGCTTCTCGCCGGCAAGCTCAGTTGGGTGCTTGGCGCCGGTGTGCTGCTGGCGCTGCCGGCGATCACCGCGCTGCTGGTGGTCAATATCGCCTTCGGCGTCATGACGCGCGCCGCGCCGCAGCTGAACATCTTCTCCATCGGCTTTCCCATGACACTGGTTCTGGGGATGCTGATTTTCTGGTTAAGCCTCGCCGACTTCCTCGCCCACTACCAACTGATTGCCAGCGATGCGTTGCAACAGCTGCGCGAACTGGCGGGCACCCCTTGACCTCTTTGATCGGAGCCTGAGCCATGGCAGAGAGCGAAAGCGGTCAGGATCGCAGTGAGGAACCCACACAGAAGCGGCTTGATGAGGCTCGCCGCAAGGGGCAGATTGCCCGCTCGCGCGAACTCAACACACTCGCTGTGACACTCGGGGGCGCCGGTGCGGCGCTGATGTTCGGCGGTCAGATAGCGCTCGATCTGATGGATGTGATGCGTGCCGGCTTTTCCTTCAGCCGCGAAGCGCTGATGGATGACGGCTCCATGGTCAAGCTGCTGCTCGCTTCCGGCACGCATGCCCTGGTTGCACTGATTCCGTTCATGGTCATTCTGTTGATTGCGTCGATTCTCGGTCCGATCTCGCTTGGCGGCTGGTTGATGTCCACGGAGGCCATGCAGCCAAAATTCAGCCGGATGAGCCCTCTGTCGGGGCTCAAACGCATGTTTTCGCCTCAGGCGCTGGCCGAGCTGGGCAAGGCATTAGCCAAGTTCGTGGTACTGCTGGGCGTGGCGCTGGTGGTGTTGTCGACGGTGGAGGACGATCTTCTTTCGATCGCTTACGAGCCCCTCGAAGCTGCCATCATGCACAGCGCAGTGCTGGTTGGCTGGAGTGCTTTATGGCTTTCCTGCGGGCTTATTCTGATTGCTGCTGTAGACGTTCCTTTCCAGCTCTGGAGCAGCAAGCAGAAGCTGAAGATGACCAAGCAGGAAGTCCGAGACGAGTACAAGGACAGTGAGGGCAAGCCGGAGGTCAAGTCACGCATACGTCAGCTGCAGCGTGAAATGGCCGAACGGCGAATGATGGAATCGGTGCCTTCGGCGGACGTGGTGATTACCAACCCGACGCACTTTGCGGTGGCGCTCAAGTACGACCCGGAAAAGGGTGGGGCACCGTTGCTGCTTGCCAAGGGCGGCGATTTCCTTGCGCTGAAAATTCGCGAAATTGCCCAGGAGCACCGAGTGATACTGCTTGAGTCGCCGCAACTTGCGCGTGCGGTGTATTACTCCACCGAAGTGGATCACGAGATACCTGCTGGCCTCTATCTTGCGGTGGCGCAGGTCCTTGCCTATGTCTATCAATTGCGCCAGTACCAGGCTGGCAAAGGCAAGCGTCCGGGCGCTCTACCGGATCTGCCGATTCCGCCCGATCTGCGTCGCGACGAGTAATGTAACGCGGCGGGGTACGGGATATGCGCCCCCGCCGCGATGGCGCAGACTTGTTTACTCGATCACCCCACAGGCGATGCGCGCACCACCACCGCCCAGTGGCATCGGGTGGTCTGCGTGGTTGTCGCCGCCGGCGTGCAACATGATCGCGTGGCCACGGATCTCGTCCAGGCTTTTCAGGCGCGGCGCCAGCACCGGCTGCTGAGCACTGCCATCGGTGGCGACATGCAACGCCGGAAGGTCGCCCTTGTGGGCGTTGTCATCCCAGGGATGGCCATGCTTGCCGGTTTTCTCCGGGTCCCAGTGGCCGCCCGCACCCTCTGCGGCTGACGGCTTGCCGTCTTTCTCGGCTGGGGCGCAGCTCGGGTTGGTATGAACATGAAAGCCGTGCAGGCCGGGCTCCAGCCCTTTCAATGTCGGCGTAAAGAGCAGCCCGTATGCCGTCTGCTCGATCGTTACCCGCCCCAGCGAGCTACCAACGCCACTGGCGCTGACCTGATTGATTTCAATGCTGAGAGGGGCGGCCTGGAGAGACAGGCTGGTACAGCCTGCCAAAGCGACGAACAGCCACTTGCGCATGAGTTTTTCCTTTTCGCGGTGATTGGGGGTTGCAGGGGTTCAGTGTCTGCGACTGAGCCTTCGGGGAAAGGTTCAGCTACCGATCTGAACCCGCCAACCTAAGCCAAATCCTGCCGTATGCAAAGCTTGCCGGGCGTTGGCCGGGTTCTTGCTGTGCATCGATCACGCGGCGTGTGAACGTCAAAAGATTGAATCTGTGTAGTCGGGAGACATTGCGTGGATCGCGGACAAATGATCGGCAACGTGCGCAGCAATCTCGCGGGTCTGCGCCATGGCAACCTGGGGGTACCCATCCTGCTGCTGGTGATGCTCGGCATGATGATGCTGCCCGTCCCGCCCTTTCTGCTGGACGTGCTGTTCACCTTCAATATCGCGCTGTCCATCGTCGTTTTGCTGGTTTGCGTGTATGCAATGCGGCCGCTGGACTTCGCCGTGTTCCCCACCATTCTGCTGGTCGCCACTCTATTGCGGCTTGCCTTGAACGTCGCCTCGACCCGCGTGGTACTGCTCAATGGCCACGACGGCGGGGCCGCGGCAGGCAAGGTGATCCAGGCATTCGGCGAGGTGGTCATCGGCGGCAACTACGTGGTTGGCGCGGTGGTCTTCGCGATCCTGATGATCATCAACTTCGTGGTAGTGACCAAGGGTGCCGGGCGGATTTCCGAGGTCAGCGCGCGTTTCACCCTCGATGCCATGCCCGGCAAACAGATGGCAATCGATGCCGACCTGAACGCCGGACTCATCGACCAGAACGAAGCCAAGCGTCGGCGCAGCGAAGTTTCCCAGGAAGCCGATTTCTACGGTTCGATGGACGGTGCCAGCAAGTTCGTGCGAGGTGATGCTGTCGCCGGTCTGCTGATCCTGTTCATCAACCTGATCGGGGGTGTCGCTATCGGCATTGCCCAGCATTCAATGGGCTTTGCCGAGGCAGGCAAGGTCTACGCCCTGCTGACGATTGGTGACGGCCTGGTGGCGCAGATTCCTTCGCTGCTGCTGTCTACCGCGGCGGCGATCATGGTGACCCGTGTCTCGACCTCGGAGGACATGGGTGCCCAGGTCAACCGGCAGATGTTCGCCTCGCCCAAGGCCCTCGCCGTGGCTTCGGCGATTCTGATCGCCATGGGCCTGGTGCCGGGAATGCCACATGTTTCCTTCATCGGCCTCGGCATCCTGGCGGGTGCTGGCGCTTACTGGATCGTGATGCGCAAGCGCAAGGTCGCGGAGGAAGAAGCGGCCGAGGTACAGAAACAGCAGGACCTGCTGCCGGCGCAGAAGGTGCAGGAGGTCAAGGAGCTGGGCTGGGACGACGTGACGCCGGTGGATATGGTTGGCCTTGAGGTGGGCTATCGTCTGATTCCTCTGGTTGATCGCAATCAGGGTGGGCAACTGCTGGCGCGGATCAAGGGCGTACGCAAGAAACTGTCGCAAGAGATGGGATTTCTCATGCCGTCGGTGCACATTCGCGACAACCTCGACCTGCTGCCCAATGCCTATCGCCTGACCCTGATGGGGGTCAGCGTGGCCGAGGCCGAGGTCTATCCGGATCGCGAGCTGGCAATTAATCCCGGCCAGGTTTTCGGCTCGCTCAATGGCATCGCAGCCAAGGATCCCGCATTCGGTCTGGAGGCAGTGTGGATCGACGTCAACCAGCGCGATCAGGCGCAATCGCTGGGCTACACAGTGGTGGATGCAAGCACGGTGGTCGCCACTCATCTCAATCAGGTTCTGCACAAGCACGCTCATGAGTTGCTGGGGCATGAGGAGGTCCAGCAACTCATGCAGTTGCTGGCGAAAAGCTCGCCGAAACTGGCCGAGGAGCTGGTGCCGGGACTGATCTCGCTGTCGACCCTGCTCAAGGTTCTGCAGTCGCTGTTGCAGGAACAGGTCCCGGTCAGGGATATCCGCACCATTGCCGAAGCGATCGCGAACGTGGCACCCAAGAGTCAAGATTCCGCCGCGATGGTTGCGGCGGTGAGGGTGTCGTTGGCTCGCGCCATCGTCCAAGGCATTGTGGGACTAGAGCCCGAGCTGCCTGTGATAACCCTTGAGCCAAGGTTGGAACAGATATTGCTAAACAGTCTGCAGAAGGCCGGTCAGGGCGCCGAGGATGGAATCCTCCTTGAGCCCGGCATGGCCGAGAAGCTGCAGCGTTCTCTGGTTGAGGCGGCGCAGCGCCAGGAAATGCTCGGCAAGCCGGCGATTCTGCTGGTGGCCGGTCCGGTCAGGGCGATGCTCTCGCGCTTTGCGCGTCTGGCGGTGCCAAGCATGCATGTGCTGGCCTACCAGGAGATACCGGACAACAAGCAGGTCACCATCGTCGCCACCGTGGGACAGAACTGAGGTCCATAGGCCATGCAAGTCAAACGCTTTTTTGCCGCCGATATGCGCCAAGCCATGAAGTTGGTCCGTGATGAGTTGGGTGCCGACGCATCCATCATCGGTACGCGCCGGGTTGCCGGCGGTGTTGAGCTGACCGCTGCGCTGGACTACGAAATGCCTGCGTCCCCGGCACGCCAGCCGAATCCGGAGCTTGAGCTCGAATTGCGCAAGACTCAGGCGCGAATCGCTGCTGCGCACGCCGAAGTCGCCAGCCCGACGCTGGCCCAGTCGCTGCGCGAGCGCGAGCCGCAGCGTCCGGCCCAGCCCGCGCAGGCTGTTCAGGCATCTGTTGCTGGCGAATCCTCGACTGATCAGCGTGCCCTGGCTGCGATGCGTTCCGAGTTGCATGGCTTGCGCGAGCTGATCGAAGTGCAGTTGGGATCCATGGCCTGGGGGCAGATGCAGGATCGTCAGCCGCAGCAGGCAAATCTCTGGAAGCGCCTGCAACGGATGGGCTTCTCCGCGGAAATTTCCCAGGCCCTGCTGGCGCGCGTCTCCGGTGTTGCCGAACCGCGCCAGACGTGGCGGATGCTGCTGGCGCATCTGGCGCATGCGCTGAAGACTCCCGAGCAGGACCCGCTGGAGGAGGGCGGCTTGATCGCTCTGGTGGGCCCTGCTGGCATGGGCAAGACCACGACGCTGGCCAAGATGGCCGCGCGCTACGTGTTGCAGTACGGCGCGCAGAACGTTGCGCTGGTTAGCCTCGACAGTTTCCGCATCGGCGCCCAGGAGCAACTGAAGACGCTGGGGCGTATCCTCAATGTGTCGGTCACCCAGGTCGATCCGGGCCAGTCCCTGACCCAGGCGCTCGCTCCGCTGGCGCGCAAGCGTGTAGTGCTGATCGATACCGCCGGTCTTCCGACGAGCGACCCGGCACTGCGTCTGCAACTGGAGAGCCTGCGTGGGGTCAAGGCTCGCAATTATCTGGTTCTGGCTGCGACCAGCCAGGCTCAGGTGCTGAAGGCGGCCTATCATGGATACAAGCGTTGCGGCCTGGTGGGCTGTATCGTGACCAAGGTGGACGAGGCGGTTAATCTGGGAGAAGTGCTCGGACTGGCCATCAGCCAGCAGCTGCCGGTAGCCTATCTGGCGGATGGGCCGCGGATTCCAGAAGACCTGCATCGTCCTCGAAGCCATCAGTTGGTAAGCCGGGCGGTAAGTCTTCAGGCTGAAGAAGACCCGAGCGAGGAAACCATGGCGGACATGTTTGCCGGTCTGTATCAGGGTTCGACGCGTCGCGTCGGTTAGCCGGGTAATTCCCCGCGCTACGATTTTGCAAGGTGGTGGCGCAAGGTTTCGATCGCCTCCCGTTAGCAGTCAGAAGGTGTAGAGAACATGGGTATGCATCCCGTACAGGTGATCGCGGTGACCGGCGGCAAGGGTGGCGTCGGCAAGACCAACGTATCAGTCAATCTGGCGCTGGCCCTGGCAGACCTGGGGCGCCGGGTGATGCTCATGGATGCCGACCTTGGGCTGGCGAATGTTGACGTCCTGCTGGGTCTGACGCCCAAGAAGACGCTGGCCGACGTGATCAGCGGTGACTGCGACATGCGCGATGTGCTCATCCAGGGGCCGGGCGGCATTCGCGTCGTGCCGGCCGCATCGGGCACCCAGAGCATGGTGCAGTTGACCCCCATGCAGCATGCCGGCCTGATCCAGGCATTCAGTGACATCAGTGAAAACCTTGACGTGCTCATCGTCGACACTGCGGCCGGAATCGGCGATGCGGTGGTTAGCTTCGTGCGCGCAGCCCAGGAAGTGCTGGTGGTGGTCTGCGACGAACCCACCTCTATTACCGACGCCTATGCGCTGATCAAGCTGCTCAACCGGGACCATGGCATCACGCGGTTCCGGGTTCTGGCGAACATGGCGCACAGTCCCCAGGAGGGGCGCAACCTGTTTGCTAAGCTGACCAAGGTTACGGATCGCTTTCTGGATGTGGCCCTGCAGTACGTGGGTGCCATTCCATATGACGAGTCTGTACGCAAGGCAGTACAGAAACAGCGTGCGGTCTACGAGGCATTCCCTCGGTCCAAATGCTCGTTGGCGTTCAAGGCCATCGCGCAGAAGGTCGATACCTGGCCGTTGCCGGCCAACCCGCGCGGACATCTCGAATTCTTCGTCGAGCGTCTGGTGAAACAGCCTGCTGTGGAATCCGGCGCATGACACCAGCGAGTGGACTGCATATGTACAGCAAGGCACAGGCGCAGGACTCCCAGCACCAACTGATCGAGCGTTACGCGCCTCTGGTCAAGCGCATCGCCTACCATCTGCTGGCCCGTCTACCCGCCAGTGTTCAGGTCGAGGATCTGATGCAGGCCGGCATGATCGGCCTGCTCGAGGCTTCCAAGAAATACGACGCCAGCAAGGGGGCCAGCTTCGAGACCTTCGCCGGCATTCGCATACGCGGCTCAATGCTCGACGAGGTACGCAAGGGCGACTGGGCGCCGCGCTCGGTCCACCGCAATAGCCGGATGGTCAGTGAGGCGATCCGTCGAGTAGAGGCTCGAACTGGAAGAGACGCTAAAGATCAGGAGGTTGCGGCCGAACTCCAATTGAGTCTCGAAGATTACTACGGCATTCTGGGCGACACCTTGGGCAGCCGCTTGTTCAGTTTCGACGACCTCCTTCAGGATGGCGAACATGCAGGTCTGCATCAGGAACACGGCGTTACGCAGCTGGAACCATCCCGTGATCTGGAAACCGAGCGATTTCAGGCAGCCTTGGCTGACGCTATCTCCAATCTGCCTGAGCGCGAGCGGCTGGTTCTGGCGTTGTATTACGACGAAGAGCTGAATCTCAAGGAGATCGGCGAGGTACTAGGGGTCAGCGAGTCGCGGGTCAGCCAGTTGCATAGCCAGTGTGCTGCACGTCTGCGTGCACGTCTGGGCGAGTGGCGGGCACGCTGACGACAACGCCGTTTCCACGATTGAAAGGCGCGCTCGGAGAAGTAGCGCGCTTGGGACTGTATGGAGGTCGACTTGGACAAAAACATGAAAATTCTCATCGTTGACGATTTTTCGACGATGCGACGGATCATCAAGAACCTCTTGCGCGATCTGGGCTTTACCAACACTGCTGAGGCCGATGACGGCACCACGGCCTTGCCCATGCTGCAAAGCGGCAACTTCGATTTTCTGGTCACCGACTGGAACATGCCCGGGATGACCGGCATCGACCTGCTACGCGCTGTGCGGGCGGACGAGCGTCTGAAGCTGCTGCCGGTGCTGATGGTGACCGCAGAGGCCAAGCGCGATCAAATCATCGAGGCCGCACAGGCCGGCGTGAACGGCTACGTGGTCAAGCCCTTCACTGCCCAGGTGCTGAAGGAAAAGATCGAGAAGATCTTCGAGCGGGTTAACGGCTGATGTTCGCCGCGAGGGCGCTATGGATCACAAGGATTCACCAATGGACGAACTCGAGTCGTCCCTGAAGACCCACGCGCAAGCACTGCTCGCCAGCCTTGAACAAGGTAAATTCGGCGATGCGGTTCAGCTGATCCACGAGCTGAACAAGGCGCGTGACCGTGGCCTCTATCTGGAGGTCGGCAAGCTGACGCGCGAGCTGCACAACTCCATTGTCGACTTCAAGCTGGACCCGAGGGTCCCGCACGCGCAGGAAATATCCGAGATCGCCGACGCGACAGAGCGTCTCGACTATGTCGTGCAGATGACCGAGCGTGCAGCTAACCGCACCATGGACCTGGTCGAGCAGAGTGCTCCCATGGTCAATGATCTCAGCGGCGAGGCTCGTCAATTGAGTGTGGAGTGGGGGCGTTTCATGCGCCGCGAGATGAGCGCGGAGAGCTTTCGCGAGCTGGCCAAGCGAATCGAGCTGTTTCTCGCCCGCAGCGAGCGTGACAACGGCAAGTTGTCCGCCAATCTGAATGACATTCTCTTGGCGCAGGACTTCCAGGATCTTACGGGCCAGGTGATCAAACGCGTGACCAAACTGGTCACCGATGTCGAGAGCAATCTCCTCAAGCTGGTGCTGATGGCGAGCAACGTCGACCGCTTCGCTGGCATCGAGCACGACCTGAATTCCATCCATGCCGAGCGTGAAGAACAAAAACAGCCTTCCCGGGGTGAAGGTCCGCAGATCAATGCCGATAAACGGGAAGACGTGGTCGCTGGTCAGGACGATGTCGACGATCTGTTGTCCAGCCTTGGATTCTAGGGAGTACACGCATGAGCTTCGGCGCCGATGAAGAAATCCTCCAGGACTTCCTGGTTGAGGCCGGCGAGATTCTCGAACAGTTGTCCGAGCAGTTGGTCGAGCTGGAAAGCCGGCCTGACGACATGGATCTGCTCAACGCCATCTTTCGGGGCTTCCACACGGTCAAGGGCGGGGCAGGCTTCCTGCAGCTGAACGAGCTGGTAGAGTGCTGCCACATCGCCGAGAACGTCTTCGACATCCTGCGCAAGGGGGAGCGTCGGGTGGACTCGGAGCTCATGGATGTCGTGCTCGAGGCGCTGGATGCCGTCAACGGCATGTTCAGCCAGGTGCGTGAACGTGCCGAACCCACGCCCGCTTCCGCAGAGCTGCTGGCTGCCCTGGCGCGTCTCGCTGAGCCTGCCGGCGCCGCGGAACCAGTCGCCGAGCCCAAGCCTGAGCCTGAGCCTGCACCTGCACCCCAGAGCGCGCAGCCCCAGCAGCCGGTATCTGGTGATATCACCGACAGCGAGTTCGAGAAACTGCTGGATGCGCTCGATGAAGCTGAGCCTGCCGCGCCTGCCGCGGCGTCTGACGAGATCAGCGACGACGAGTTCGAAGCGCTGCTGGATCAGCTCCACGGCAAGGGTAAATTCGAAGCGCCTGCGGCGGGTACGCCTGCTTCAGCGCCTTCGGTTGAAGTCAGTCCGGCGGCCGCCGGCTCCGACGAGATAAGCGATGATGAATTCGAATCACTACTGGATCAGTTGCATGGAAAGGGCAAGTTCGCGGTAGCGGCGGAACCGCAGGCAACTTCGGCTCCCGCTGTGTCCGCTGCGCCTGCATCGTCCGACGAAATTACCGACGACGAGTTCGAAGCCTTGCTGGACCAGCTTCACGGCAAGGGCAAGTTCGTCGAGCCGCCTGCTGCGCCTGCCGCTGAGGTAACTGCCAAAAAAGCGGCACCGGCGAGCAAAGCGGTCGTGCCGCCTGCGACACCTGCCGCTGCGCCCGCAGCGCCTGCTGCAAAGAAAGACTCCGCACCGCGAGCACCTGCTGCCCCTCCCGCTGCAGGCGGCGGCGCGGCGGTCAGCGAGGCGGAAACCACCGTTCGGGTCGATACCGCGCGGCTGGATGAGATCATGAACATGGTTGGCGAGCTGGTGCTGGTACGCAACCGTCTGGTTCGTCTGGGCCTGAACAGCAGTGACGAAGCCATGGCCAAGGCGGTTTCCAATCTGGACGTGGTGACGGGTGATCTGCAAACGGCAGTAATGAAGACCCGCATGCAGCCGATCAAGAAGGTCTTCGGTCGCTTTCCGCGACTGGTGCGAGACCTTGCTCGGACGCTCAAGAAGGAAATCAACCTGGAGCTGGTCGGGGAAGAGACTGATCTCGACAAGAACCTGGTCGAGGCGTTAGCCGACCCGTTGGTCCACCTGGTACGCAATGCCGTTGACCACGGCATCGAGTCTCCCGAGGAGCGCGAAGCAGAAGGCAAGCAGCGTATCGGTCGCGTGGTGCTTTCGGCTGAGCAGGAAGGCGACCACATCCTGCTGATGATCACCGATGATGGCAAAGGCATGGACGCGGACGTCCTGCGGGCCAAGGCTGTGGAGAAGGGCCTGCTGGACAAGGACGCGGCGGATCGGTTGACCGATTTGGAGTGCTACAACCTGATCTTTGCCCCCGGTTTTTCCACCAAGACCGAAATTTCCGACGTGTCCGGCCGCGGCGTCGGGATGGACGTGGTCAAGACCAAGATTTCCCAGCTCAATGGCACCGTGAACGTCTTCTCCAACAAGGGGCAGGGGTCGCGTATCGTCATCAAGGTGCCGTTGACCCTGGCAATCATGCCGACGCTGATGGTGATGCTGGCCAATCAGGCTTTCGCTTTCCCGCTGGTCAGCGTCAACGAAATCTTCCATCTGGATCTGTCGCGCACCAATGTGGTGGACGGGCAGGAGGTGGTGATCGTGCGCGACAAGGCATTGCCGCTGTTCTATCTCAAGCGCTGGCTGATTCGCGAGGCGGCTCACGAAGAGCAGCGCGAGGGGCATGTGGTCATCCTCTCGGTGGGCAATCAGCGAATAGGTTTTGTCGTCGATCAACTGGTCGGGCAGGAAGAGGTGGTAATCAAGCCACTGGGCAAGATGTTGCAAGGCACTCCAGGCATGTCCGGTGCGACCATCACCGGTGACGGTCGCATCGCTTTGATCCTCGACGTTCCGAGCATGCTCAAACGTTACGCGCGACGGATCTGATTCAATTGCGAGCCGGCCCCAGAGCGGCCGGCTTCGTTTAGGAGTGTGTATGGCTGTCAAGGTCCTGGTCGTGGACGATTCCGGCTTCTTTCGCCGGCGAGTCTCGGAAATTCTGTCTGCCGACCCGAATATTCAGGTGGTTGGGACTGCGACCAATGGTCGTGAAGCCATCGATCAGGCGCTGGCTCTGAAGCCGGACGTCATCACCATGGATTACGAGATGCCGATGATGGACGGCATCACGGCAGTTCGGCACATCATGCAGCGCTGCCCGACTCCGGTATTGATGTTCTCCTCGCTGACACATGAAGGCGCCAGGGTGACGCTTGACGCACTCGACGCCGGGGCGGTCGACTACCTGCCGAAGAACTTCGAGGAAATTTCCCGCAACCCGGACAAGGTACGCCAGCTGCTCTGTGAGAAGGTCCATACCATTTCCCGCAGCAACCGGCGCTACAGCGGCTTCAGTGCTCCGGGCAATTCGCCCGCCGCCGCGCCGAGCGCCCACGCATCTTCCGCTCCGGTAGCCCCGAGTCGACCTGCCCATACGGCGGCAAGCGCTGCGCCCAAGCGCAAGAGCTACAAGCTGGTCGCGATCGGCACGTCCACGGGCGGTCCGGTTGCGTTGCAGCGGGTTCTCACCCAGCTGCCTGGGTCCTTCCCGGCGCCGCTGGTGCTCATTCAGCACATGCCCGCAGCCTTTACCAAGGCCTTTGCCGAGCGGCTCGACAAACTGTGCAAGATTCGCGTCAAGGAAGCCGAGGACGGCGACCTGCTGCGCCCCGGCCTTGCGCTACTGGCGCCAGGCGGCAAGCAGATGATGATCGACGGCCGTGGTAGCGTGAAGATCCTGCCGGGGGACGAACGGCTCAACTACAAGCCCTGTGTCGACATCACCTTCGGTTCAGCGGCCAAATCGTTCAACGACAAGGTGCTTGCCGTGGTTCTGACCGGCATGGGTGCTGATGGCCGCGAGGGCGCGCGCCTGCTCAAGCAGAGCGGAAGCCAGGTCTGGGCCCAGGACGAAGCCAGCTGTGTGATCTACGGAATGCCGATGGCGATCGTCAAGGCCAATCTGGCTGATGCGGTGTATGGCCTGGACGATATCGGCCGCCACTTGGTCGAGGCCTGCAGCTGATGGATGTACTCAGCCTCATCGGGATCATTCTCGCGTTCATCGCGATACTGGGCGGCAACTATCTCGAGGGCGGACATGCTGGCGCCCTGATGAATGGTCCGGCGGCACTGATCGTGATTGGCGGAACCCTGGGTGCGGCATTTCTGCAGACCCCCCTGAGCGTCTTCAAGCGAGCGCTGGCGGTGCTGCGCTGGATCTTCTTTCCGCCACGGATTGATCTGGCCGGTGGTATCGATCGGGTCGTCGGCTGGAGCATGACGGCGCGCAAGGAGGGGTTGCTGGGCCTTGAGCCGGTGGCTGAAGCCGAGCCGGACAGCTATGCGCGCAAGGGGCTGCAACTGCTGGTGGACGGCGCCGAGCCGGAGTCGATTCGCAGCATTCTCGAAGTCGATCTGCTGACTCAGGAAGGCCGCGATATCCAGGCGGCGAAGGTATTCGAGTGCATGGGCGGCTATGCCCCGACCATCGGCATCATCGGCGCGGTGATGGGGCTGATCCACGTGATGGGCAATCTCGCCGATCCGAGCATGCTGGGCAGCGGTATCGCCGTCGCGTTCGTCGCCACCATCTATGGCGTCGGTTTCGCGAATCTGCTGCTGCTGCCGGTGGGTGCCAAGCTCAAGAGCATCGCGATGCGCCAGTCGCGTTATCGGGAAATGCTGCTCGAAGGCATTCTGTCCATTGCCGAGGGTGAGAACCCTCGCTCCATCGAACTGAAGCTTCAGGGCTTCATGGACTGACCATGCGCCGGCGCCACCACGAAGAGCACGAGAACCACGAGCGTTGGCTGGTCTCGTACGCTGATTTCATCACGCTGCTGTTCGCGTTTTTCGTGGTGATGTATTCGATCTCCTCGATCAATGAAGGCAAGTATCGGATATTTTCCGAATCGCTCGATGGTGTTTTCAATCAGCCCGATCGCTCGTTCAAGCCGATCAATATCGGTGACGAACGCCCTCGGGCGCATGCTGCCGAAGGGGAGCTCAACCTGGATCAGAACAACCAGGCGTCCGATCTGGTAGTCGATCCCCTGGAACAGATTGCCGCCAGCGTGCGCGACAGCTTTGGTGATCTGATCGACTCCCAGCAGTTGACGGTCCGCGGCAACGAGATGTGGATCGAGATCGAATTGAAGTCCAGCCTCCTGTTTCCCAGTGGCGACGCGCTGCCGCAGGACTCCGCGTTCGCCATTATCGAAAAAATCGCCAAGATTCTGTCGCCGTATGAGAACCCGATCCAGGTCGAAGGGTTCACCGATAATCTCCCCATCAATACCGCCCAATACCCGACCAACTGGGAACTCTCATCTGCGCGTGCGGCGAGCATCGTGCGCATGCTGGCGATGGATGGCGTGAGCCCGCGGCGGCTGGCGGCGGTCGGTTATGGTGAGTTCCAGCCGATTGCCGATAACGCCAGCGCTGAAGGGCGAGCGACGAATCGCAGGGTGGTATTGGTCGTCTCGCGCAATCTTGACGTGCGCCGCAGTGCCAACCCTGCCTCGCGCGCGGCTAGCGGACAATGAGCATGGCGCTGGCATGCAACCTGCAGAGGCGCCTGTTCAGCAGACGCCGCCGTCAGGGATGCGTCGTTCACATTTCACGCGCCTCGAATTGCCGAGACGCGGCATCGGGCTGGTTGCGCAGCAGCGTACCGCGAGGATTGAGAGCATGAGAGTCTGGGCAGTCGCCAATCAGAAGGGCGGTGTCGGCAAGACCACCACGAGCATTGCACTGGCGGGTCTGTTGGCAGACGCTGGCAAACGTGTGCTGCTCGTCGATCTCGATCCGCATGGTTCGATGACCAGCTATTTCGGGCATGATCCCGACAGCCTCGAGCACGGTGTTTTCGACCTTTTTCAGCATCAGGGCGAGGTCCCTAGCGGGCTGCCCCGACAGCTGCTGGTCAAGACCAGTCACGAACGCATCCATCTGCTTCCTGCCAGTACGGTGCTGGCCACGCTGGAGCGGCAGTCGCCGGGCCAGAGTGGGTTGGGACTGGTCGTTGCCAAAGCGCTGGCGCAGCTCTGGCAGGATTTCGACCACGCGATAATCGACAGTCCGCCACTGCTTGGCGTGCTCATGGTCAACGCGCTGGCTGCCAGTCAGCATCTGGTCATCCCGGTGCAGACCGAGTTTCTCGCGGTCAAGGGACTTGAACGGATGGTCAGTACACTGGCGATGATCAACCGCTCCCGACGCCAGGCGTTGCCCTATACCATAGTGCCGACCCTGTTCGACCGTCGGACCCAGGCTTCCATGTCCACGCTGCGGCTGCTGCGCAGCAGCTATCCCGAGCATCTCTGGCCCGCCTACGTGCCGGTCGACACCCGTCTGCGCGATGCGAGTCGGGCAGGGCAGGTGCCGTCGCAGTTCGATGGCGGCAGTCGTGGTGTTCTGGCGTATCGTGCCCTGCTCAAGCACCTGCTCGGCCAGCAGGCCGCGCAGGTTGCCTGAGGATTCAAGTAGAGCGGCGCTGCTGCCGATAATTCACGCAATGCATTTCATCGAGTCAACCAAATGAGCCGCAGTACCCTCAGTGAAACCCGTCCGCAACAGGCGCTCCAGAGCTATCTGGACGCGCTGTTGCAGGACGCGTTCAGCGATCTGCAGGGTACTGTCGCCGCGGAGATGGACGAATTTCAGCGCGCGGTGCTCGAGGAGCAGCAGCGCGACGCGCGTAGCAGCGCGCGTCTGCTGCAGGAGTTGCCGACGGCGCAGCCGCGAGTTCTGAAGACCATCAGTGCGCCGATGCCGGTAGAGGCGCCGCCGGTGCAGCCGGTCGTTGCGCCGGCCCCTGTTGCCGCCGAGGTCCGCATTGCCGAAGTGGTGCCTGCCGAGCCCGTCGTGCCGGTGCAAGCACCGGTCCAGGCGCAACCGGACTGGTCCAGGCAGCCATTCGAGTGCCTGTTGTTCGATGTCGCCGGACTCACCCTCGCGGTACCGCTGGTCAGTCTGGGTACCATCTATCCGCTGGAGGGGCATGAGCTCACTCCGTTGTTCGGTCAGCCGGACTGGTTTCTCGGGCTTCTGCCTTGCCAGTCCGGCAATCTGCGCGTTCTGGATACCGCGCGCTGGGTTCTCGCCGACCGCTATCGGGAAGAGTTTCGCGAGGGGCTGCAGTACGTGATTTCGGTGGAAGGCTTCGAGTGGGGGCTGGCAGTGCATCAGGTCAATCGCTCGATCCGGCTTGATCCTTCCGAGGTCAAGTGGCGTGGAGAACGCAGTCAGCGCCCCTGGCTGGCTGGGACCGTGATAGAACACATGTGCGCATTGCTCGACGTCAGGGCGCTGGCCGAACTGATCGCCAAGGGTGCGCGCCGCGCCTGAGGTTGCATGCGCTGGCGCGAGCCGGCGCTATAGTGATAACGACGGGATATTCCCGCAAATGCCGCGCGTTGCGGTTTTATGACGAGGCTGGGACATGAAGAACAAGTCAGCACAGGGTGCCGAGGATCCGATCCTTCAGTGGGTCACCTTCCGACTCGACAATGAAACCTACGGGATCAATGTCATGCAGGTGCAGGAAGTCCTGCGCTACACCGAGATCGCGCCGGTGCCCGGAGCGCCCAGTTATGTTCTGGGAATCATCAATCTGCGCGGCAACGTGGTGACGGTGATCGACACGCGCCAGCGATTCGGTCTGGACTCGGCCGCCGTGACCGACAACACCCGCATCGTCATCATCGAGGCGGACAAGCAGGTGGTCGGGATCATGGTCGACAGCGTCGCTGAGGTCGTCTACTTGCGCCAGTCGGAAATCGAAACCGCGCCGAATGTCGGCAACGACGAGTCGGCCAAGTTCATCCAGGGCGTGTGCAACAAGAACGGCGAGCTGCTCATCCTGGTCGAGCTGGACAAGATGATGAGCGAAGAGGAATGGTCGGAGTTGGAGAGCATCTGAGTCATGCTCGATCTGGCAGCGATTCTGCTTGGAGTACTTTGCGTCCTCTGTCTGCTGCAGACGGCGTTCTGTTTCTGGCTGTCTTCCAATCAGCGCCGTCAGGCGCTGCTGCAGGCCGAGCGGGATGCCGCCAGGGATCAGCGTATTCGCGAGCTGGCCAAGCGTCTCGATGCCTATCTGACCGGCAGCATCCGCATGGGCGAAGAGCTGCAGGAAGTGCGGCGCACCGTGGCGCCGCTGCCGGACAAGCTTAGTCAGATGGAGCAGCGTGATCCTTCCAGTCTGTCGTTCACCCAGGCCGCGCGGCTGGTCGGAATGGGTGCCAGTGTCGACGATCTAACCCAGTCCTGCGGACTGAGTCGAGCCGAGGCGGAGCTGGTCGCCAAACTCAATCAGAGCAAGCAGCGTTCCTGAATCCGCTCTGCCGAGTCTTGCGGCTGTTCGAGACGGGGCTACTCCCGTGCTCTGCTCCTTCGCGGACTCTCGAGCAGGGGTAGCGGTGGCGCTACCTCCCGCTCTCCCTCCTGCTGCTCGAACCCTGCAGGCGCCTTGCCTTTGAGGTGCCAGGCAAAGGCGATGATCTCGGCGATGGTCCGGTAGAGCGCCTCGGGAATGGCATCCCCCAACTCCAGTCGCGCCAGCAGCTTGACCAGTTCGGCGTTCTCGTAGATCGGTACTTCGTATTCGCGGGCGATGGCCAGGATTGCCTCGGCCAGCTCGTCGTCACCCTTTGCTGTCACAGCTGGCGCGCTGCGGCCATCGTAGCTGAGCGCGATCGCCTGGCGTGGTGGTGCCTTTCTCTTCATGCGGTTTCGTCCACCCAGCGCTGTTCAAGTCCTGTGCGCGGGCCGCGTGGCGGCATCCCCTGACGGCAGGCCAGCTCGCCTACTTCCAGGCCGCTGGCCTGCAGTCGCTCGCGCAGGTGGGTCAGTTCGTGACTGATGAGCGCGGCGGTTTCGCCGCGTTCGGCCCAGAACTGGCTGGAGAGACTTCCGCGCAGCAACTGTGCCTGCACCTGCAGCGGTCCCAGAGGGTCCAGATCGAAGGCCAGGTCCACCCGCCAGAGCGTTTCGCTTTGTTCCCTGCGTTCCTTGTCCGGCTGTTCTTCCGACTGGACCTTGAGTTGCAGGGCAACCATCTGCTGCTGGTCGCGCATCGGGATTTCCATCTGCCAGGTCGTCAGCAGATTGCCTTCGGCGGTGGTCTGGGTCTGCGCCAGGCTCGACAACTGATGAGTCTGCAGTCTCGATATCGCCGCTGCGGCGAGCTTGAGCAGGGTTTCCAGATCAGCTTCGCCGTCGAGCGAGTTCAGCAGGCGTGACGGCAGAGGAAAGCTTGCCGCCTGCTGACGCTGCTGGCCGAGCGCTTCCCGTAGCAGAGCGGGCAGGGCGAGGGCGACGTTCTGAGCACTGGCACTGGCGGTTGGCAGCGCACCGGGCAGGTTGGGTAGCAACTGGCCGACCAGGCGCAGCAGATTGGCCTTGAGGTCGGTGGTCAGGGCCGCGGTCTGTCCTGCCAGTAGCTTGGCTTCGAGCAGGCCGCCGCTGTCGGACATGGCCTGGGCCAGCCCTTTTGCGGTGCTCAACTGGGTCGCCTCAGGGAGCCCGGCGAGCAGACGCTCGATGGCTCCGCGCAAGCCCTCGGGCAGATTGCCGCCGCCGCGTATGTTCTGCATCAGACCGAACAGCCCCTCAAGCGAGCCTTGGCGTGCGGACTGACCGGAAAGCTGATGATTGAGCTCCAGCAGGTCCAGGCGGTTGCCCAGCGGTATGAAGGACAGCGTCTGATGGCCCTGCACCTGAGCGCTGACCAGGCTGCCGGAGGGCAATTGCAGTGGTGTCTCGATGGTCAGCTGCTTGCCTGCCAGGGGCGTGTTCAGCAAGGTCAGAATTACCTGCTGGACAGTCTGGCCGGCCTTGAGCTGGGCAATGGTCTGACTCGACTCTACCTTGCCTTGCAGCAACGTACCGATAGGCACCTGCTGCAGGTCGATACTGGTCAGCGGCATACCGCCAGACTTGCCCTGGGGCTGCAGTGCGGCTAGCAGGCGGGTGTCGGAAAGAGCGGTGACTAGCAATGCGCTGCCCTGATCCACCGGCTTGTTGCTGCTTGCCGTGAGGCTGGCCTGGCGACCGTTGTCCAGGGTCAGGCGCAGGAGCAGCTGGAACTGCTGCGCCTGCTCGCGAATGGCGACCACTTCGGCGCGTGCGGTCTCTCCCGAGGACAACAGTCCGTCCAGCGGCTGGAGCAGTTTGAGTGCCATTTCCACGGGTGCGACAACCGGTCGCGCTGGCGCGGAAGGCGGTGTTGCGGGGCGCGCGCTGCTGATTTCGGCCATGCTTACAACCTGTCGAAAACGCCCCGCTTGAGGCGTGAACTGGGCATGTATAATGCCGCCCCAATCGGTTCGGCCCTGATTTCAACTGCGTCAGTATAGCGGCCAGCCACCTCCGGACTTGAACCTTCCCAGCAGGTAGCTTTTGATCAGCCCCGTCCTTGAAACCCAGGCGCTAAGTTGCGAAAGAGATTGGCGCATGCTCTTCGAGGGGCTCGATCTTCAGCTCTGTGCCGGCGAAATGTTGCAGGTCGCCGGGCCCAACGGCAGCGGCAAGACCAGCCTGTTGCGCCTTCTTTGCGGGCTGATGCAGCCGACCTCGGGCGAGATCCTGCTGCAGGGCGTCGCGCTGACGCGCCAGCGTGACGAGCTGGCCCGTCGTATGCTCTGGATCGGGCACGCGGCGGGCATCAAGGGGCTGCTGACTGCCGAGGAAAATCTCGCCTGGCTGTGCGCGCTGCATCGTCCGGCAAGCCTGGAAGACATACGTGCCGCGCTGGCCGCTGTCGGCCTGCGGGGGTTCGAGGATGTGCCCTGTCATACCCTGTCTGCCGGTCAGCAGCGGCGCGTGGCGCTGGCCCGCCTGCATCTCGACCCGCCGCCGTTGTGGATACTCGACGAGCCATTCACCGCCCTGGACAAGCAGGGCGTGGCGGAGCTGGAGCGACATCTGGCCGATCACTGCGAGGCCGGCGGCCTGGTGGTACTGACCACCCATCACAGCCTGGCGCACCTGCCGGCCGGTTATCGCGAACTTGATCTGGGGCAGCGCCGGGCATGAGCAACGTCTTTACTCTGCTGCTCGTGCGCGAGGCGCGTCTGCTGTTTCGCCGGCCTGCGGAACTGGCCAATCCACTGGTGTTCTTCGCCGTGGTGATCGCTCTGTTTCCGCTGGCCGTAGGTCCCGAGAGCCAGCAGTTGCGCAATCTCTCGCCGGGGTTGTTGTGGGTTGCCGCCTTGCTTGCGGTGCTGTTGTCGCTCGATGGTCTGTTCCGCAGCGACTTCGAGGATGGCTCGCTGGAACAATGGGTGGTTTCGCCTCATCCGTTGTCCCTGCTGGTCCTGGCCAAGGTGGTTGCGCACTGGCTGTTCAGCGGTCTGGCACTGGTGCTGCTGTCGCCCCTGCTGGCACTGATGCTGGGGCTGCCGGCGCACTGCGTGCCGGTCCTGCTGGTGTCGCTGCTGCTCGGTACGCCGGTGCTGAGCCTGCTCGGAGCAGTCGGGGCGGCGCTGACGGTAGGACTCAAGCGCGGCGGGTTGCTGCTGGCGCTGCTGATCCTGCCGCTGTACATACCGGTACTGATTCTGGGAACCGGCGCCCTGCAGGCCAGCCTGCAGGGGCTGCCTGCAGCGGGACAGCTGCTGTGGATGGCCAGTCTGACTGCCCTGGCAGTGACGCTGGCGCCCTTTGCGATTGCCGCCGGGCTGAAGATCAGCATCGGCGAATGACGGATCTGGAGCTCATGAGTAGCGAGAACACGATGAAGTCTGTAGGCGAGTGCCGCGTGCATCTCGGCCGGTTGTGGCGCTGCAGCGGAGACCTGGGCCTATGAACTGGACCTGGTTCCACAAGTGGGGTTCGCCCAAGTGGTTCTACGAGATGAGCGGCCGCTGGCTGCCCTGGCTTGGCGTGGCAGCCATTCTGCTGCTGGCGGTCGGCCTGGCCTGGGGTCTGGCGTTCGCGCCGCCGGAAAAATACCAGCTGGACAGCTACCGGATCATCTACATCCACGTGCCGGCAGCCTTCCTGGCGCAAAGCTGCTACCTGCTGATGGCGATTGCCGGGGTCGTCAGCCTGGTGTGGAAGATGAAACTGGCTGACGTCGCCCTGCAGCAGGCAGCGCCCATCGGCGCCTGGCTGTGCTTCGTCTCGCTGGTGTCGGGCGCGATCTGGGGCAAGCCGACCTGGGGCACCTACTGGATCTGGGATGCGCGGCTGACCTCGATGCTGATCCTGCTGTTTCTCTACTTCGGCGTCATTGCGCTGGGCAACGCGATCAGCAATCGCGACAGCGCCGCCAAGGCCTGTGCCGTGCTGGCGCTGGTTGGCGCGGTGAACATCCCGATCATCAAGTACTCGGTGGAGTTCTGGAACACATTGCACCAGCCCGCCACCTTCACCGTCACCGGCAAGGCCAGCATGAGCGCAGACATGTGGCTGCCGCTGCTGATTTCGGTGCTGGGATTCTACTGTTTCTTCGCCACGGTGCTGTTGATGCGCATGCGCCTGGAAGTGTTGCGTCGCGAGTCGCGGGCCAGCTGGGTCAAAGCTGAAGTGGCGCGCCTGAGCGGGGGTAATCGCTGATGTATTTCGAATCCTTCGCCGAGTTCGTCGCCATGGGCAAACACGGCGCCTATGTCTGGTCGGCCTATGGCATCACGCTGGCGGTACTCGCGTTGAATGTTGTCCTGCCGATCCTGGCGCGGCGGCGTTACCTGAAAGATGAGGCGCGTCGTTTGCGCCGGGAGGAAGTGAAGTGAATCCGGTCCGCAAGAAACGCCTGATGATTGTCCTGGCCATCCTGGCCGGCACCGGGATCGCTGTCGCCCTGGCGCTCACCGCGCTGCAGCAGAACATCAATCTGTTCTACACCCCGACCCAGATCGCCGCCGGCGAGGCGCCGCAGGACGCGCGCATTCGGGCGGGCGGGCTGGTCAAGGAAGGTTCGGTCAAGCGCTCGACGGATTCGCTGCTGGTCGACTTCGTCGTCACCGACGGTGCCGCCGAGGTGACGATTCGCTTCCAGGGCATTCTTCCGGACCTGTTCCGCGAAGGGCAGGGAATTGTTGCGCTGGGCAAGCTGGATGGCGAAGGCGTGCTGCTGGCGGACGAGGTGCTGGCCAAACATGACGAGAACTACATGCCGCCCGAGGTGACTCAGGCGCTGGAGCAGAGCGGCATGATGAAGCACTACGAGGACGGCAAGCAGGGGAGCAAGCAATGATTCCCGAACTTGGCCACCTGGCGCTGATACTGGCCTTCTGTATGGCGCTGATGCAGTCCAGCGTGCCGCTGATCGGTGCCTGGCGCGGCGACCGGCTGTGGATGAGCCTGGCAGTTCCGGCCGCCTGGGGGCAGTTCTTCCTGCTGGCTTTTTCCTTCGGCTGCCTGACCTGGGCATTCATGGTCGACGACTTCACCGTCGCCTACGTGGCGCATAACTCCAACAGCGCGCTGCCCTGGTACTACAAGTTCAGCGCCGTCTGGGGTGCCCACGAAGGCTCGCTGCTGCTCTGGGCGATGATCCTGGGCGGCTGGACCTTCGCCGTGTCGGTGTTCTCGCGACAGTTGCCGGAGGTGATGCTGGCGCGGGTGCTGGCGATCATGGGATTGATCAGCATCGGTTTCCTGCTGTTCCTGATCGTGACCTCCAACCCCTTCGAGCGCCTGCTGCCGAATGCACCGGCGGACGGTCGTGACCTCAATCCGCTGCTGCAGGACTTCGGCCTGATCGTCCATCCGCCGATGCTCTACATGGGGTATGTCGGTTTTTCGGTCGCCTTCGCCTTCGCCATTGCCGCGCTGCTCGGCGGCAAGCTGGATGCCGCCTGGGCGCGCTGGTCGCGGCCCTGGACCATCATCGCCTGGGCCTTTCTCGGCGTTGGTATCGCGCTGGGCTCCTGGTGGGCCTACTACGAGCTCGGTTGGGGTGGCTGGTGGTTCTGGGATCCGGTGGAGAACGCCTCCTTCATGCCCTGGCTGGTCGGCACCGCGTTGATCCACTCGCTGGCGGTGACCGAGAAACGCGGGGTGTTCAAGAGCTGGACGGTATTGCTGGCGATTGCCGCGTTCTCGCTCAGCCTGCTGGGCACCTTCCTGGTTCGCTCGGGGGTGCTGACCTCGGTGCATGCCTTTGCCAGCGATCCGGATCGTGGCCTGTTCATCCTGATCTTCCTGCTACTGGTGGTCGGCAGTTCGCTGGCGCTGTTCGCGGTGCGCGCGCCGGTAGTCAAGAGCAAGGTCGGCTTCGCACTGTTTTCCCGTGAAACGCTGCTGCTGTGCAACAACCTGGTGTTGGTGGTGGCGACCGCGATGATCCTGCTCGGCACCCTCTATCCGCTGATTCTCGACGCGCTGACCGGCGCCAAGTTGTCTGTCGGACCGCCGTATTTCAACGCGCTGTTCGTACCGCTGATGGGCGTGCTGATGGCGGTGCTCGGCGTAGGCGTACTGGTGCGCTGGAAGGGCACGCCCGGCAGGTGGCTGCTGGGCATGCTCGCGCCGGTACTGCTCGCCAGCGTGGTGCTGGCGGTGATTGCCGGGGTGGTCTACGCCGACTTCAATTGGGCGGTCCCTGCGGTGGTCCTGCTGTCTGCCTGGGTGATACTGGCCGGCGTGCGCGATCTGCTCGACAAGACCCGCAACAAGGGCCTGGTCAAGGGCATCCTGGGCCTCAACAGCAGCTACTGGGCCATGCAGCTGGCCCACGCCGGATTTGCTGTCTGCGCCATGGGTGTGGTCTTCACCAGTCTGGGCAGCGCCGAGCGCGACCTGCGTCTGGCTCCGGGCGAATCGATGGATCTGGCTGGCTACGTCTTCGTCTTCGAGGGCGCCGAACACTACGAAGGACCGAACTTCAGCTCCGACAAGGGCACCGTGCGGGTTCTCGACGAGGGTCGGGAAATCGCCGTGCTGCACCCGGAGAAGCGTCTGTATCGGGTACAGGGCACGGTGATGACCGAAGCCGGGATCGATGCCGGCTTCACCCGCGACCTCTATGTCGCGCTCGGTGAGTCGCTGGAGGACGGCGCCTGGGCGGTGCGGGTGCACGTCAAACCCTTCGTTCGCTGGATCTGGCTGGGCGGCCTGATGATGGGTTTTGGCGGCGTCCTCGCAGCACTCGATCGGCGCTACCGGGTCAAGGTCAAGACGCGGGTACGTGATGCCCTGAACATGAACGGAGCAAATGCATGAAGCGATTGCTGCTGCTGTTGCCGCTGGCGATCTTCCTTGGCGTTGCGGTGTTTCTCTACGCAGGCCTCTACCGTGACCCTGCGGAGCTGCCGTCGGCGCTGATCGGCAAGCCATTTCCGGCGTTCAGTCTGCCGGCGCTGGATGATCCGCAGCGCACCATCACCGAGGCCGATCTCAAGGGCAAGCCGGCGCTGGTCAACGTCTGGGCGACCTGGTGTCCGTCTTGCCGGTTCGAGCATCCGGTGTTGAACAAGCTGGCGGAAGCCGGGGTGAACATCCACGGCGTCAACTACAAGGACGAGCGTGCGCCGGCACGGCAATGGCTAAGTGACCTGCACAATCCCTACCAGCTGAACATCGAGGATGCCAAGGGCACCCTGGGGCTGGACCTGGGCGTCTACGGCGCGCCCGAGACCTTCTTCGTCGATGCCAACGGCATCATTCGGCACAAGTACGTCGGAACGATCGACGAGAAACTCTGGCGCGAAAAGCTGGCGCCCATCTACCAGCAACTGCTCGATGAGGCGACGCCATGAGACGACTCCTGCCTGCGCTGGTACTGGGCGTTGCGCTGAGCGGCAACCTGCAGGCCGCCATCGACACCTATGAGTTCGACAACGAGGCTGACCGCCAGCGCTATCGCACCCTGGTCGAGGAGCTGCGCTGTCCGAAGTGCCAGAACCAGAACATCGCCGATTCCAACGCCCCCATCGCCATGGATCTGCGCGCGGAGATCTACCGCATGCTGGAAGAGGGTCGCAGCAACGACGAAATCATCCAGCACCTGGTGCTGCGTTATGGCGACTTCGTTCGTTACAAGCCGCCCCTGGATGCGCGTACCTTCCTGCTCTGGTTCGGTCCGGCGGCGCTGCTGCTGGGCGGCATGGGGGCATTGCTGGTGATCGTGCGCCGGCGTCGGCGGATCGAGTCTTCGCCGGTTGCCACCGAGCTTTCCCCCGAGGAGCGCGAGCGCCTCGCCACTCTGCTGGATAGAAAAGACCCATGATCGATTTCTGGATCGGTGCCGGCCTGCTGCTGCTGGTTGCCCTGGCGTTCCTGCTGTTGCCGCTGCTGCGTGGCCGTGGCGAGCAGACCGAGGAAGACCGTACCGCGCTGAATGTCGCCCTGTATCAGGAGCGCCTGGCGGAAATGCAGGCGCAGCGCGCCGCTGGCGTGCTCAGCGAGGAGCAGTTCGAAGCTGGCCGTGCCGAAGCCGGGCGCGAGCTGATCGAGGATACCGAAGGCGACGCATCTGGCAGAACTCGCGCACCGCTGGGCCGCAAGGTGCCCATGGCCCTGGCGTTGCTGTTGCCCCTGCTGGGTTACGGGCTCTACCTGTACTGGGGGGCGAGCGACAAGGTGCAACTGGCCCGCGAATTCCAGTCCCAGCCGCGCAGTCTCGAGGAAATGGTGGCGCGCCTGGAGCGTACCGTCGAGGCTCAGCCGGACTCCGCCGAAGGCTGGTACTTCCTCGCCCGTGGCTACATGGGCATGGAGCGGCCGGCCGATTCGGCGCGGGCACTGGAACGTGCGATCGAGCTGGCCGGGCGCGAACCGGAACTGCTCGGTCTGCTGGCGCAGGCGCGTTTCTTCGCCAATGACAAACAATGGAACGACGAGCTGCAGACGCTGGCCGATGAAGCACTGGCCGGTGATCCGGACGAGGTGACCACGCTCGGCCTGCTTGGCATCGCGGCGTTCGAAAGCGGGCGCTTCGCCGACGCGGTGCGGCACTGGGAGCGCCTGGCCGCTTCGTTGCCGCCCGGCGATCCGACCCGCGAGGCGATCCAGAGCGGTATCGATGCGGCCCGCGAGCGCGGCAACCTTGCCGCCGAATCCCCGGCTACGCCGGCGGCGGCTGGCGAGCCGGGCGTGCGGGTGCGAGTCAGCCTGGCGCCGGAGCTGGCGGACAAGGTTGCGCCTGGCGACAGCGTATTCGTCTTCGCCCGCGCCGAGTCGGGCCCGGCGATGCCGCTGGCGGTGCGGCGTCTGACAGTCGCGGAGCTGCCGGCCGAAGTGCTGCTCAACGATGCCGACGCGATGATGCCGCAGCTCAAGCTGTCGGCCTACCCGAAGATCACTCTGGTGGCGCGCATCTCGCGCAGCGGCGATGCCACGGCGGGTGAGTGGCAGGGTCGCAGCGACGCGGTCGACAGCAGCGAGCGCTCGTTGCAGGAGCTGGTGATCGACCAGCCCGAGACGCGCTGATCGTCCTCCAGCGGAACGGATGGGGCCTTGCGCAGGTCCATTCCTGCCGCGCGCCAGGGCCACTGTGGCAGGACGGGCAATCCGTAACAGCGGCCGCAGGCCGGAGGAGAAGTCGATGAGTGTGAATGCGGTCCGCCACCTGCCTGCCAGGCTGCTTCTGCTGGCGAGCGTCCTGAGTCTGGCCGCCTGTGCCGGCCGCATCGAGCAGCCTCGGCCGCAGCCGACACCGCTGCCTCCGGTGGTCCAGCCTCCGGAAACCCGCGTGCCGGCCACGCGGATACCGATCCAGGCGCCGCCGACCAGGACGCCTGCGGCGGTCCAGCGCAGCCATCCGCGTTACGCACCGCCGCCCGGCGCGCCGGCCCACTGGAACAACCAGTTGGGCGTGTATGTGGTGGAAGGTTCCGATCTGTATTACCGCGAACGGCTCTACTACCGCTGGGATGGCGACTGGTACTGCGCCGGCCGCCCGGACGGCCCCTGGGAGCCGGTCGAGCTGCACAGCGTGCCTCCGGGGCTGCGCGGCCGCCACCGCTGAGCAAAACGCTGGAAGCTGGCGAGGGAGTGTCTGGCGGCAACGCCTCGTTTGGCGCGCCAGGCCGGGCATCTTTCCGGCCCCGCGGCAGGCTCGTTTACAGAGCTCCAGGGAGTTCTGCATAGGTTCCCGAGGTTCGTCTGCAACCCCTGCAAAGCCGGTTATTGCGCGCAATCAGTAGCGGCCTTGCCTCTGGCGCAACGCCCTGTGGTTCTTGCGCCCTACGGGTTCGTGCAGGGCAGGGCTCTCAGACGGTCCGCGAGAAGCGGCCTTTCTGCTCGCCGCCCAGGTAGGCATCGAAGGCCATGGCGACGTTGCGCATCATCAGCTGACCTTGAGGCAGCAACAGCACCGCGTCGTCGCTGATCTGCACCAGACCGTCGGCCACCGGCTCGGCGAGTTTTGCCAGCGCATCGGCGAAGTACTCGACAAAGACGATGCCGTGATTGCGCTCGATCTTGGCGAAGTCGATGCGGCCGTGGCACATCAGGTCGACGATCACTTCGCGACGCAGGCGATCATCGTCGTTCAGGCGGTAGCCGCGGTGCACCGGCAGCAGGCCCTGGTCGATCCGCGCGTAGTACTGCGACAGCTCCTTGACGTTCTGGCTGTAGCTGTCGGCGACCATGCCGATGGAGGAAACCCCCAGGCCGATCAGGTCGCACTGGGCGTGCGTCGAGTAGCCCTGGAAGTTGCGCTGCAGGGTGCCTTTCTCGCGGGCGATGACCAACTCGTCGTCGGGTAGGGCGAAGTGGTCCATGCCGATGTAGACGTAGCCTGCGGCGGTGAGCCGGGCGATGGTCAGCTCCAGCAGTTCCAGCTTGCGCTCCGGCGGCGGCATGTCCTCGCGCAGGATCAGCCGCTGGGCGCGTACCAGTTCCGGCAGATGCGCATAGCTGTAGGCGGCGATGCGGTCCGGGCGCAGCGCGATGATCTTGCTCAGGGTGGTGTCGAAGCTATCCACCGTCTGCAAAGGCAAGCCGTAGATCAGATCCACCGAGACCGACTTGAACTTGGCCGCGCGCGCGGCGGCGACCAGGTCATAGACCTGCTGCTCGCTCTGCAGGCGATTGACCGCGGCCTGGACCTTCTCGTCGAAGTCCTGCACGCCGAAACTCAGGCGGTTGAAACCCTGGGCGCGCAGCTCGGCAATGCGCGCGATATCGATGGTGCGTGGATCGACTTCGATGGAGAACTCGTGGTTGTCGCTCTCGTCGAGGTTGAACTGCTGGCGCAGCTGGTCCATCAGCTCACCGAGCTGCTCGCCGGTGAGGTAGGTCGGCGTGCCGCCGCCCAGGTGCAGCTGGGTCAGCTTGCGCGACGTGTCGAACAGCGCCGCCTGCATGGCGATCTCGCGCTTGAGGTAGTCGAGGTATTCGACGGCGCGGTGGGTCTTCTGGGTGATGATCTTGTTGCAGGCGCAGTAGTAGCAAAGGCTCTTGCAGAACGGGATATGGATATAGATCGACAGCGGCTTGGCCAGCGGCCCCTGGTTGCTGCGCGTGGCAGCAGCCTGGTAGTCGTCCATGGCGAAGGCGCTGTGGAACTGCGGCGCGGTCGGGTAGGAGGTGTAGCGCGGACCCGGACGGTCGTACTTCTCGACCAGAGCCCGGTCGAAGGTTGGCGCGTGACCCATGTGTGAACTCCCGGATGATCAATGCAGGGGGCAGCCTGCGGCTCAGGTGCGCTATTAAACCTTAACGCTCGACAAGTTTTGCTGGAATTGCGGCGCGGCGATCGGTTGCATTGATCTGCGTCGTCGGCGCTGCGAATTTTCCCTGCCGGCGATACTGCTGCGATGGGCGTGCGCGTGGCGACGCCGGGCGGCGTTGCTGGTAGATTGCCGCCCCTTGGGTGGATGCTCGGAACACAGTGGTATGTACAAGACAGCCAAGATTGCAGCGCGCGCCAGCGCCACGCTGAGGGACCCGCGCTGGAGCAGCGTGATGGCCCGCGATGTCAGCCAGGACGGGCTGTTCGTCTTCGCCGTGGCCACTACCGGCATCTACTGCAACCCCTCCTGCAGCTCGCGCCGCCCGCGTCCGGAGAACGTGCGCTTTCACACCAGCTGCAAGGACGCGGAGCTGGCCGGCTTTCGGCCCTGCCGGCGCTGTCGACCGGAGCAGCCGGCGCATCAGGCGCGGCAGGCCGAGCGCATCGTCGCCGCCTGTCGCCTGATCGAAGCGGCCAAGGTGCCGCTGACGTTGGAGACACTGGCGCGCGAGGTGGGTCTGAGCCGTTTCTACTTTCATCAGCTGTTCAAGAACCACACCGGGATGACGCCGCGCGCCTATGCGCTGGCGCATGGCGCCGGCGCCAACGTCGAGCGGGGCGATGACTTGCCACTTGCGCAGGCGACTCCCTTGCCCGAGCTGCCGGCAGGCTCGGAATGGTTCGCGCGAATCCCGGCCCGTCGCCGCGACGTGGCGGTTGGCTATCTGTGCGGGCAGTGCTCGCTGGGTGAGGTGCTGGTGGCGCGCAGCGAGTACGGCGTCTGCGCGATTCTGCTGGGGGACGATCCGGCAGTCCTGCGCGAGGAGTTGCTGGCGAGCTTTGCCGCTGCGCAGCCGGCGCAGGGAGCTGCCGCCGAGCAGGTCCTGGCGCGGGTGCTGGCGTTTCTCGAGGCGCCGGCCGAGGTTCTCGACCTGCCGCTGGACGTGCGTGGCACGGTGTTCCAGCAGCGCGTATGGCGCGCGTTGCAGCAGATTCCGCCGGGCGCCTTGCTGACTTATGCCCAGCTCGCCGAGCGGGTCGGCAAACCGGGCAGCGTGCGGGCGGTGGCCAACGCCTGCGCGGCCAACCTGCTGGCGGTGGCGATTCCCTGTCATCGCGCGGTGCGCGGCGATGGTGGTCGGTCCGCTTATCGCTGGGGGGCGGCGCGCAAAAAGGCGCTGCTGGAGCGAGAGGCGGGTGAGCCCGCCGCGCAGGCCAGGCTCGGCTGAACATCCTGGAACGGGTTGTTGGGCGCGCTGATGGCCCGCCCGTTGGGCTTCGCTTTGCTCTGCCCAACCTACGAACCTTGCCCAGACTGCAGACTGCGAATCAGCGGCTGACTGCGCTGCGACAAGCGGCCGCGCGGCATCGAACCACAGTTAATTTTCCGTGCGCTGCCCATAAGCTCGACGCATTGCATTGACCCAGATCAATCAATCAGGCCGTACCCGTGCGCTACGGGCATCGAACGCTGGAGGTCTCTCCAGGGTCGGATGCTCTGCTCGGGGCCCGGCGTCCTGTGCTGATCCATTTTTGACGAGGAGCGGGACATGTTCGGATTGGAGGCTCTAGACCTCGCGCGTATCCAGTTTGCCTTCACCATTTCCTTTCACATCGTGTTCCCGGCCATCACCATCGGCCTGGCCAGTTACCTGGCGGTGCTCGAGGGTCTCTGGCTGCGTACCGGCAACACGCTGTACCGCGATCTCTACCATTTCTGGGCGAAGATCTTCGCGGTCAACTTCGGTATGGGGGTGGTTTCCGGGTTGGTGATGGCCTACCAGTTCGGCACCAACTGGAGTGCCTTCTCCGATTTCGCCGGGGCGGTCACCGGGCCCTTGCTGGCCTATGAGGTGCTCACCGCATTCTTCCTCGAAGCGGGCTTTCTCGGCGTCATGCTGTTCGGCTGGAACCGTGTCGGGCCGGGGCTGCACTTCTTCTCGACGCTGATGGTGGCGATCGGCACGCTGATCTCGACCTTCTGGATCCTCGCCTCCAACAGCTGGATGCACACGCCTCAGGGCCACGAGATCATCGATGGCCGGGTGGTGCCGATGGACTGGCTGGCGGTGATCTTCAACCCGTCCTTCCCTTACCGCCTGGCGCACATGGCGGTTGCCGCGTTCCTCGCCACCGCCTTCTTCGTCGGTGCTTCGGCGGCCTGGCACCTGCTGCGCGGACGGGACAATCCGGCGCTGCGCAAGATGCTCTCGATGGCCATGTGGATGGCGCTGCTGGTCGCCCCGGTGCAGGCCTTCATCGGCGATCTGCATGGGCTCAACACCCTTGAGTATCAGCCGGCGAAGATCGCTGCGATGGAAGGGCACTGGGAAAATCGACCCGGTGAGCCGACGCCGCTGATTCTCTTCGGCTGGCCAGACATGGAACGCGAGGAGACCCGCTTCAAGCTCGAGATCCCGGCGCTCGGCAGCCTGATCCTGACCCACAGCCTGGACAAGCAGGTGCCGGCGCTGAAGGAGTTCGCGCCCGAGGACCGGCCCAACGCCACGGTGGTGTTCTGGACCTTCCGCCTCATGGTCGCGCTGGGGCTGCTGATGATCCTCACCGGGGTCATCGCGTCCTGGCTGCGCTGGCGCGGCCGGCTCTACCAGTCACGGCCGTTCCTGCATCTGGTGCTGTGGATGGGGCCGTCCGGGATCATCGCCATCCTGGCCGGCTGGTACACCACCGAGATCGGTCGCCAGCCCTGGGTGGTGTACGGCCTGATGCGCACTGCCGATGCGGTCTCTTCGCACAGCGCGACCCAGCTGGGGGTGACCCTGGCTCTGTTCGTGCTGGTCTACTTCGCGGTCTTTGGCGTCGGCATCGGCTACGTGCTGCGCCTGGTGCGCAAGGGCCCGCAACTGGGCGAAGGCGCCGAGACCGGCAGCGGCGGGCCGGGGCAGCAACGCACGCCGGCGCGGCCGATCTCGGCAGCCGACGAGCACCTGGAACACGAAGGTGGTGATCATCTGGGAGAGAGGAACTGACATGGGTATCGATCTTTCGCTGATCTGGGCCGTCATCATCATCTTCGGCATCATGATGTACGTGGTGATGGACGGCTTCGACCTGGGCATCGGTATCCTCTTCCCGTTCGTGCGCGACGCGGGCAGCCGTGACCTGATGATGAACACGGTGGCCCCGGTCTGGGACGGTAACGAGACCTGGCTGGTGCTCGGTGGGGCAGGGTTGTTCGCCGCCTTCCCGCTGGCCTATTCGGTGGTGCTCTCGGCGCTGTACCTGCCGATCATCCTGATGCTGATCGGGCTGGTGTTTCGCGGCGTGGCCTTCGAGTTTCGCTTCAAGGCGAGCAAGACGCGCCGGCATATCTGGGACAAGGCCTTCATCGGTGGCTCGCTGCTGGCCACCTTCACCCAGGGCGTGGCACTGGGGGCCTTCATCCACGGCTTTCCGGTGCAAGGGCGCGAGTTTGCCGGCGGCCCCTTCGATTGGCTGACGCCTTTCTCGCTGTTCTGCGGCCTTGGCCTGATCGTCGCCTATGCGCTGCTCGGCTGCACCTGGCTGATCATGAAAACCGAGGGCGAGTTGCAAAAGCGCATGCACGATATCGGTATACCGCTGGTGTGGGTGGTGCTGGCGGTGATCGGCATCGTCAGTATCTGGACGCCGCTGACGCATCCGGCGATCGCCGAGCGCTGGTTCAGCCTGCCCAACCTGTTCTGGTTCATGCCGGTGCCGATCCTGGTGCTGCTGTGTGCCTTCGCACTGATGCGCTCGATTCAACGCTATGCGCATTACAGCCCGTTCATCCTCACCCTCGTACTGGTGTTCCTTGGCTACAGCGGTCTTGGCATCAGCCTGTGGCCGAACATCATCCCGCCGAGCGTGAGCATCTGGGATGCCGCCGCGCCGCCGCAGAGCCAGGGTTTCACCCTGGTCGGTGCGCTGTTCATCATCCCGCTGATCCTGGTCTACACCGCCTGGAGCTACTACGTGTTCCGCGGCAAGGTGCGCCCGGGCGAGGCCTATCACTGATGGCCGCAGACAAGCGTGAGGAAGGGACACCAGCGGTTTCCTGGGTGCGCCGGATCGGCTGGCTGGTGGGGATCTGGCTGGCCAGCGTGGCCAGCCTCGGGCTGCTGGCCTGGCTGCTGCGTCAGTTCATGGCCGCGGCAGGTCTTGCAACACCGGGCTGACGCGCACTCCGTAGCCGGAACGCGCCCCGCGTGGGGCGCAATAACCGCAGGGCATTGCGCCAGGGCCTGGTGCGCGACGGTGTCTTCTGGGTACCGGTACCGCTCCCCGGCGGATTACGCCGCGTGGCGGCTAATCCGCCCTAGGCGCTGGAACGTCGGTGTCTGTCGCAGGGCGCAATAGCCAGAGAACATTGCGCCGTTGGCCGTTGGCCGTTCGCGGTTGTCGGCGGCTTGCGACGAACGGTTCCTCAATGCGACCAGATCCAGCCGATCAGCAGGTAACACAGGCCGGTGACCCAGACCACGCCGAACAGGTTGATCACGAAACCGGCGCGGATCATCGACTGGATATGCATCATCCCGGTGCCGAAGACGATGGCGTTCGGCGGCGTCGCCACCGGCATCATGAAGGCGCAGCTGGCGGCAATCGCGGCGGGGATCGCCAGCATCTCGGGCGGCAGGCCCTGGGCCACCGCCAGCGCGCCGAGCAGTGGCAGGAAGGCGGCGGCGGTGGCGGTGTTGGAGGTGACCTCGGTGAGGAAGGTGATCAGCAGGGCGACCAGGCCGATCATCAGGATCAGCGGCAACGTATCCAGCCCTTTGAGGCTGGCGGCGATCCACTGCGCAAGACCGGAACCGTCGATCGCCGCCGCCAGCGACAGGCCGGCGCCGAACAGCAGCAGCACGCCCCAGGGCAGCTTGCCGGCCCAGCTCCAGTCCATCAGGAAAGTGCGCTCGCGCAGGTTCACCGGGATCAGGAACAGGATCAGCGCAGCGGCGATGGCAATGCTGGTGTCGTTGACCCCATCGATCAGCTTGCTCAGCAGCGGCTGGAAGATCCAGGCCGCGGCGGCGCAAACGAATACCAGCGCCACCAGCTTTTCCTCACGGGACATCGGCCCAAGCGCTTCCTTCTCGCGCTCGAGCAGGGCATGGCTGTCGCCGGCGTGCAGGTTGAAGCCACCGCGGGTCAGCCACCACCAGATGAACACCAGCATGCCCAGTGCGACCGGTAGCCCCAGCAGCATCCACTGGCCAAAGCCGATATGCACGTCGTACTGCTTGCTCAGGAAGCCTGCGAGCAGGGCGTTGGGCGGGGTGCCGATCAGGGTGGCGATGCCGCCGACGCTGGCCGCGTAGGCGATGCCCAGCAGCAGTGCGGTGGCGAAGCGTTCGCGCTCGCCTTCCTCGCCATCGCCGGCCAGCAGGCCGATCACCGACAGGCCGATCGGCAGCATCATGATGCTGGTGGCGGTGTTGCTCACCCACATGCTGATGAAGGCAGTGGCCAGCATGAAGCCGGCTATCTGGCGAGCCGGGCTGCTGCCCATCGCGGCCAGGGTGACCAGGGCGATGCGTCGGTGCAGGTTCCAGCGCTGCATCGCCAGGCCGAGGACGAAGCCGCCGAGGAACAGGAAGATGGTCGGGTTGGCGTAGGGCGCGGTGGCCTTGGCCAGGGTATCGATGCCCAGTACCGGAATCAGCAGGATCGGCAGCAGCGCGGTGGCCGGGATCGGGATCGCCTCGGTGGACCACCAGGCGGCCATCAGCAGCGCCAGGCCAACGGTGCTCCAGGCGGCGCGGGACAGCTCGCCCGGCGGGTCGGTGAGCAGGCAGGCAAGCAGCAGCAGGGGGCCGACGGCCAGGCCGATCCAGGCCGCAAGACGCGCGCCGGGCGTGGGTTGCATTTCTTCCGACATCTCTCTTCTCCTTCTCGGGGCTACCTCGGCGGGAACAGGCAGCCCCGCGCATTCATCGAGATATCTGCTGCCTTGCCGCCCTGCGCCAGTGCCTGGACATCCAGCGCCAGCCGAGCCAGGCGGCGGCGGCCAGATAAACCAGGCCGCCGGGCACCCACATGATCAGCCCTGCCAGCTGCTGGTCTGCCAGGCTGCGTTCGGCGCCATAGAAGGACCTGCTGCCGAAGGTCAGCAGCGCACCGAGCAGGCCGGTGTGCATCAGCGTCAGCAGCAGGACCATCAGCGCCTGCGGCGTGCGCGCGGGACTTGCGCGCAGCACTGACCACCAGAATAGCCAGCCACTGAGCAGGAAGCAGGCGTGCTCGATCAGATGCCACCAGAGGTTGTCGAGGGCGAGCAGATAAAGGCGCGGAGTGTGCCATATCCAGATCAGGCTGCCATGCAGCATAGCCAGCGCCACCGGGTAGCGCGCACTGCGCAACAACGGTTGCCAGAGTGGCCGCAGCAGATCGCCGAGCACCGCGCGCCATTGCGGGAAGGGTCGTGCCAATGCCCACAGCGGGGCGATTACCAGCATGAACAGCATGTGCTGGGTCATGTGCCAGCTGCTGCTGGTCTCGGCCCAATCGTCCAATGGGCCGAAGCTTGCGAACACCGCGATCAGCATTGCCGCGTGCAGGCCGATGCGCTCCAGCGGCCGGGGCCTGACCCGGCGCGCGCCGAGCTCGTAGAGCAGCCAGAACAGGCCCAGCAGCAGCGCAGCCAGCAGCAGTGGCAGGCGCTCGCCGAGGTGACCATCGAACAGGCCGTGGGCGGCTGCCGGCATGGAGCAGGCCAGCAGTAGAGCGAGGCAGGTCAGACGCATGGCGGCAGTATCAGCAGCGGGAGGGCGACGAACAGCGTGGCGAGCATGCCGATCACATGGATGCCTGCCCCGGTGAGGGCGACAAAGCGCCGCGCCGACGACTGTTCGATATTGCTCGCGGCGCGCCAGCCACGCAGCGCCAGCCAGCCGCTGAAGGCGAACAGCGGCAGCGCCGAGGCGCCGAGCAGCAGGTTGGCGAGAGTCCACTGGCCCTGGGTGGCGGGCGGCGCGGCAAAGGCGCAGAGCACCGACAGGCCGCCGTAGATCAGCACGAACCACAGGCTCCAGAGCAGCAGCCCGAGTACCAGCTGCAGCGGATGACAGGGAGACAGCAGCGCGCGCATCAGCTTGCGCTCCAGCTGAGCGGGAACAGCAGCAGTGCCACATATCCGCTGGCCAGTACGCCGAGGTTGTACTGCCAGAGTGGCGCTACCACGAACGGCTCGTAGGGACATTCGGCGTTGACCAGGCCCAGACGTACCCGCCAGCTCTGCAGTGCCAGCAGCGCGCAGCCGAGGACGCAGTGCACCAGCAGGTAGATCACCGCGAACATCAGCAGGGCGTCATGCGCCGAGGCACGCGGCGCCAGGCCGGCGTCGAGCAGTGCCCACAGCAGCAGTGCCGATTGCGCCAGGCCGAGCCCGGTGACGGCCGTAAGGTTCCCGGCCAGTTGCGCATCGTCGCCGGCACGCAGGCGTTTCAGGCAGCGCCGCAACCAGAGCACCGCGGCGCTCAGCAGGCCGATGCCGAGTAGCAGCGGCCAGTGTTGCAGGCGCGCCTCGCCGGTCATGCCGCCAGGCGCGACCGTCCACAGGTAGAACCAGCCGAACAGCATCGACAGGTACAAAGAGCCGTTCGCCAGTAGCGTCACGCCCATGCCCCAACGGCCGGGGCCGTCGCAGGTGCGCGAGTGCAGGGGCAGATCGCCCGGCTGGGTCCTGGCGTCTGGCGCCGCGGCCGGATGGGCGCCGTTTTCCCAGGACCAGCGCAGCAGCACGCCGATCGAGGCGACAGTGGCGATCAGCGCGATCCAGTAACCCTTGGCCAGCAGACTGATGCAGACCACGCCGATGCACAGCGCGGCGATGAAGGGCAGCAGGCTGTTGCCGGGCAGGTGGATGATCTCGCTGGGGCGGCCGGTGAGTGCATCGGTGCCCCAGGTCTCGCGCCGGCCATGGTCGGCGGTGGCCAGGCTGTGCTCGCCGCGGGCGATGCTTTGCGGCAGGTCAGGTCGGGTCCAGAGCGGGTGACGATCCTCGATCCGCGGCAGGCTGGCGAAGTTGTACGGGCTGGGCGGCAGGCTGGTGGCCCATTCCAGGGTATCGGCCTGCCAGGGGTTCTGCGCTGCGCGGCGGCCGAAGCGAAAGTGCAGGACGAAGTCCAGCAGTAGCGTGGCGACGCCGATGGCCATGATGAAGCTGCCGACCGAGGAAATCAGGTTGGGCAAATCCCAGCCCAGCCCGGTCTCGTAGGTGTAGATGCGCCGCGGCATGCCGAGCAGGCCGGTCCAGTGCATGATCAGGAAGGTGATGTTGAAGCCGGCGAAGAACAGCCAGAAGCCCCAGCGGCCGAGACGCTCAGAGGGCATGCGGCCGGAGAAGTGCGGCATCCAGTAATAGAGCCCGGCCATCAGCGGGAAGAACATCCCGCCCACCAGCACGTAGTGCATGTGCGCGACCACGAAGTGGGTGTCGTGCACCTGCCAGTCGAACGGCACCAGCGCCAGCATTACCCCGGTCAGGCCGCCACAGACGAACACCAGCAGGAAACCCACCAGCCAGAGCATCGGCAGGCTGTAGCGCGGCTTGCCGAGCCAGAGCGTGGCCAGCCAGGAAAACACCTGCACCGCGGTGGGTATGGCCACCAGCATGCTCGCGGCGGAGAAGAACGCCTGGGCCAGTTGCGGGATGCCCACGGTGAACATGTGGTGGACCCACAGGCCGAAGCTGATGAAGCCGGTGCTGATCACGCCCAGCACCACCCAGCGGTAACCCACCAGCGGGCGGCCGCAGAACACCGGCAGAAGAGTCGAGACGATGCCGGCGGCGGGCAGGAAGATGATGTACACCTCGGGGTGGCCGAACAGCCAGAACAGGTGCTGCCAGAGGACCGGGTCACCGCCGCGGGATGGATCGAAGAACGGCATGCCGGCGGCACGCTCCAGCTCCAGCAGGATGCTGCCGAGGATCAGCGGCGGGAAGCCGACCACGATCATCATCGCCATCACCAGGATGTACCAGCCGTAGATCGGCATGCGGTTGAGCGCCATGCCCGGCGCGCGCGAACGCAGGATCGACACCACCAGCTCGACGCCGGCGGAGACCGCGGAGATTTCCACGAAGGTGATGCCCAGCAGCCAGAAGTCGGAGTGGGCGCCAGGGGTGTGTGCGGCACTCGAAAGCGGCGTGTACATGAACCAGCCGGCCTTGGGCGCCAGGTCCAGGAACAGGCTGGAGCAGAGGATGATGCCGCCGAACAGGTAGCACCAGTAGCCCAGCGACGAGAGACGCGGGAACACCAGGTCGCGCGCGCCGATCATCTTCGGAATCAGGTAGACCGCCAGGCCCTCCATCATCGGCACGGCGAAGAGGAACATCATCAGCGTGCCGTGCATGGTGAAGGCCTGGTTGTACAGGTCCGGCCCCACCACCTCCTGGCCGGGCAGCGCCAGCTGGGTGCGGATCAGCATCGCCAGCAGGCCGCCGATGAGGAAGAACACCAGCCCGGTGATCATGAAGCGCAGGCCGATGGTGGTGTGGTTGACGATGGTCAGCGCGCGCCAGCCGCGCGGGTTGCCCCAGACCGCGTCGAACTGGTCTTCCTGCGGATTGTCGGGCGTCGCTCCGGCTTGACGTTCGGTCATGGGGCGAGGGTCTCCAGCCACTCGGCGATGGCGTCCAGTTGGTTGTCGTCGATATCGTCGTGGGCAGGCATGCCGTTGCCCTGTTTGAGTCGACGGTGTTCATGCAGCCAGCGGGCGATGGCTCCCGGTTCGTTGCGCAGCACGCCAGCGCCCAGCGTCGGGCGGCTGCCGATATCGCTCAGGTCGGGCGCGCGCGCGCCGTCGCTGACCCCGGCGACGCGATGGCAGGTGCCGCAGTGCGTGGCGAAGATCTCACCGGCCGCGCCGGCCAGGGGTGTCACGCGGCGTTTGGCGCGCTCCTCGACCCAGGCCTGGTAGTCGGCCTCGGCGTGGGCGATCACCACGATCTGCATATGGGTGTGCTGGGTGCCGCAGAATTCGGCGCACTGGCCACGGTAGGTGCCGGGCTGGTCCGCCTGCAGGCGCAGCACGTTGGTACGGCCGGGAATCATGTCCAGCTTGCCGCCCAGACGAGGCACCCAGAACGAATGGATGACGTCGGCGCTGCCCAGGTGCAGATCCACCGGCCGGCCGGCCGGAATGTGCAGCTGGTTGGCGGTGACCACGCCGCTGTCCGGATAACGTACCTCCCACCACCACTGGTGCGCGGTGATGTCGATTCGCAGCGGCTGTTCCCCCTCCACCGGCAGCGGCAGCATGCGCTGGCCGACCGGGGTCCCGAGCAGCAGCAGGGCGAGGATGCTTACCCCGGGCAGAATCAGCCCGCCGCCGATCAGCCAGCACTTCTCGATACGTCGGGCCTCGACCACCGTCACTTCGCGCGGGGTCCGGCGCAGCGCGTGAATCCACAGTGCGCCGACCGCCAGCAGCACGAGGCTGAAGAAGATCGCCATCAGCCACCACAGCCAGGCGACACCCTGGGCCATGGGCCCGGCCGGGTCGAGAATCGACAGCGGCCCGCTGCAGCCACCGAGCAGGGGAACCGTCAGCGCCGCTGCGGTCAATGTAGGCAGGCGCCGGCATCCGCGGGCGCCGTTCACGAGAATCCTCCCCGGAGAACCCCATGGCCATAGAAGAGCGTCGTTCCATCATCAGCCGCGCAGCGATTGCCGGGCACCCGCTGCATCCGATGATGATCCACTTCCCGGTGGCGGCGCTGATCGGCCTGGTCGCGGCCGATGCCGCCTGGCTGCTGCTCGAGGACCCGTTCTGGCAACGTGCGGCGCTCTGGCTGTGCGGCACCGGCGCGGCCGGCGGCTGGCTGGCCAGTATTGCCGGGTTGGTCGACTTGCTGTCGGTGCAGCAGATCCGCGAGAAGGTCACTGCCTGGTGTCACGCGATCATCGCCGTGATGATGCTGTCGCTGGCGTCGCTGAACTGGGTATTGCGCTACAGCGCCGGCGACGAGGATCGCGCCCTGGTGTGCTTCTACCTGTCGCTGCTGACCGCGGCACTGATCGGCCTGGCAGCCTTCCTCGGCGGACGACTGGTGTATGAGCATGCCGTGGGGGTCGAGGTGGAATCCTGATCGTCTCATCGCGGTTCGCTCAGAAGGGCTTGGCCAGGACCAGCCAGAGAATGGCGGCCACCAGCAGGGTCAGCAGGCCGCCGAGTAGTGCGCTGGGCAAGGCCAGTGCGCGGCTGCCGGGTTGGCGCTCGGCGCGTAGCAGCAGCACGCCGCAGAAGGCATGTGCACAAACCAGCACGGCGACCAGCGTCAGCTTGGCCACCAGCCAGTTGCCGAAGCGCTGGTCCTGTAGAAAGAGTGCGCTGCCGGAACCGATCGCCAGCAGCGCGGCAGGTGTGGCGACCAGGGTAAAGAGGGTGCGGTTGAGGCGGTGTCCGGCCAGTGGCGCGCTCGGCCGGACGCTGGAGGCAATCAGCGCGGGCAGGTAGAGCAGGCTGCCGCACCAGCAGATCAGTGTGGCGAAATGCAGCAGCTTGAGCAGGATCATCCTCGGCGGCTTTCCTTCGACGCGGGTTACAGACTCTGGTCTGACCCTGGCACGCCTGAGGGGTTCGCCCGAATCAGTCTTCAAGCCGGCTCAGTGCCGCGGCCAGGTTTTCGCGCGCCGGCTTTTCCCAGCCGGCCGCCAGCTCATCGCGCTGATATAGCCGGGGCATCGCCAGGAACTCGCGCAGCAGGCGCGCGCGCCCGGCGCGAAACAGCGGCTCGGGGACCCAGGCGTATTCGGCGCGGACATCTGCCTCGTAACGCGCGTAGACCGCCGGCGCGCTGGCGAGGATGGCCAGGTCGATGTCCACCAGCAGCGCCTCGTCGGGGCTGGTCGCCGGAGCCTGGTGGCAGGTGGCGAGAATCAGTGCCTCGATCTTCGCCGCCAGCGCTTCAAGACCCGCCTGTTCGAGCCAGAGACGGGCCTGTGCGGCGCTGGCGGCCTCGTTATCCTGACGGCGGCTGTCGTAGACCAGGTCGTGCAGCCAGAGCGCCAGCTCGAGCAGATCCGGCTGGGCTGCCAGGGCGCGGTAGCGGTCAAGGTGAGCCAGGCAGGCGAGGATGTGCTGCTCGCCGTGATAGTGACGGGAGGGCTGCCGATAGGCGGCCTGCAGTTCGGCGAAGCTGTTTTCCGGTGCGCTGCCGCCAAGCCGCAGCCAGAGCTGCTGCCAGCGAATCGGATCGAGCTGTCGCGACGGGTGATTCGGCTCGTGCATGGGGGCTCCGCTGGGTGCTGGCGATCACACGGGCGAAAAGTAGCCGGATGTGAGCATTGAAAGTACGGCAATGGCTCAGTAGGGTGCCTGCACTTTCCCGCACCCTTCAAGGAATGCAGCATGGCCGGCAGCAGTCTTCTCGCGCTTCTCGACGATATCGCCACCGTTCTCGACGATGTAGCGGTAATGAGCAAACTCGCGGCGAAGAAGACCGCCGGCGTGCTCGGCGACGACCTGGCGCTGAACGCGCAGCAGGTCGCCGGCGTCAAGGCCGACCGCGAGCTGCCGGTGGTCTGGGCGGTGGCCAAGGGCTCGTTGCTGAACAAGGCGATCCTGGTGCCGGCGGCGTTGCTGATCAGCGCCTTCATCCCCTGGGCGATCGTGCCGCTGCTGATGGCCGGGGGTGCCTTTCTCTGCTTCGAGGGCTTCGAGAAGCTGGCGCATCGCTTCATGCATTCGGCGGAACAGGAAAAGGCCGAGCTGCTGGATGCGGTGGCCGATCCCACGGTGGATCTGGTGGCGTTCGAGAAGAGCAAGATCAAGGGCGCCATCCGCACCGACTTCATCCTTTCCGCCGAGATCATCGCCATCATTCTGGGCATAGTCGCGGAGGCGGAGTTCGTGCGCCAGGTCCTGGTGCTCTCCGGTCTGGCGCTGCTGATGACGGTGGGGGTCTACGGCTTCGTCGCGTTGATCGTCAAGCTCGATGATGCCGGCCTGTATCTGGCCGGGCGGCAAGGCGCTGGGCTAGGCGCACTGTGGCGCATGCTGGGCCGCGCGGTGCTGCGCCTGGCACCCTGGCTGATGAAGGCGCTGTCGGTGCTGGGTACCGCGGCAATGTTCCTGGTCGGTGGCGACATCATCGTCCACGGCCTGCCGCCGGTAGCGGCGTTCATCGAACAGCTGGCGCACGCCCTGCCGGTTGCGCTGCCCGGATTCAAGGCTATCTGCAACGGCCTGTTCGGCGTACTGGTGGGGGCGGCTGTGCTGGCGCTGGTGTTGCTGGGCAAGCGCCTTTTCCGCCGTGGTACTGCCAAGGTCAGCTGAGGCTGGATGAGCCTTCCATCAGTTCGCGCAGCGCTTCTGCAGGCTGCGGCCGTGCCAGCAGGAAACCCTGCGCTTCGGCGCAGTGGTCCAGCTCGAGCATGGCCAGTTGCTGGTCGTCCTCCACGCCTTCGGCGGTGACGCTCAGGCCGAGCGCCTGGGCCAGTCCGACAATCGCCTGGATGATCGAACGATCGCCGCTGGACTGCGTCATCTTGTCGATGAAGCTGCGATCGATCTTGATCCCGTCGAACGGATAGCGGCGCAGATAACTGAGTGACGAGTAGCCGGTGCCGAAGTCGTCCATGGTCAGGCGCAGGCCGAGCGCCTTCAGTTCGTTGAGGGTGGTCCAGGCGCCATCGGCGTCCTCCAGCATCACCCGTTCGGTCAGCTCCAGTTCCAGCCGTGCCGCCGGCAGGCCCGACTCGGCCAGGCAGTCGCGAACATCCTGCAGCAGGTTGCCGCGACTGAACTGCACCGGCGAGACGTTGACCGAGACGACCAGATCGTCCGGCCAGTGCCGGGCTTCCAGGCAGGCCTCGCGCAGCACCCACTGCCCCAGCGGCTGGATCAGCCCGGTTTCCTCGGCCAGTGCAATGAAATGCTCCGGCAGCAGCAGGCCGCGGGTCGGGTGCTGCCAGCGCACCAGCGCTTCGGCGCCGAGCAGCTGCCGGGCCTCGATGCGGTAACGCGGCTGGTAGTGCAGGCGTAGCTGGTTCTCCGCCAGCGCCTGGCGCAGATCGAGCTCGAGCTGGCGGCGCTGCAGCAGGCGTCGGTTCATCTCGGCGGCATAGAAGCGCCAGGTGGCGCGGCCGTCGGCCTTGGCCTGGTAGAGGGCGATATCGGAAAAGCGCAGCAGCTCCTGGGTGTCTTGCGAATCCTGTGGAGCCAGCGCGATGCCGATGCTGGCAGCAACGAAAATCTCCTGCTCCAGGTAGTAATAGGGTTCGGCCAGCTCTTCGAGCAGGCGTGCGCAGAAACGCTCGAGACCCTCCTGGGCGGTCAGGCCGCAGAGGATCAGGATGAACTCGTCGCCACCCAGGCGCGCCACCAGGTCCTCGTCGCGGGTGCGCGCGCACAGGCGTTGGGCCACCTCGCGCAGTACCAGGTCGCCGGCCGCGTGGCCGAGCGTATCGTTGACCGGTTTGAATCTGTCCAGGTCCAGGCTCAGCACCGCGAGCGGCTGCCGGCTCGCCAGGCGCTCGTCGAGAAAGGCGCAGAGCTGGCTGCGATTGGGCAGGTTGGTCAGGCTGTCGTGTTGGGAGAGGTGCTGTATGCGGCGATGGGCTTCGACTTCTTCGGTGATGTCACTGACCGTACCGCGATAGCCGCAGGCACCCCCGGCGCGCCGGGAAACCGGTCGCGAGACCAGACGACAGATGCGCAGATGCTGGTCGCTGGCGCGGTAGGTGCAGCGCAACTCGCCTGGGCGGGCGGCCTTGATCCAGTTTTCCAGGGACTGTTCGCTGCCGGCCAGCAGCTCGCTCAACGGGCGGCCGAGCCAGTTGTGTGCCGGGTATCCGGTGACACTCTCGAAGCGTCCGGACAGATAGCTCAGGCGCAGTTGCTCGTCGGTTTCCCAGAGCCAGTCGGAGGCGGCCTCGGCGATGTCGCGGAAGCGCACCTCGCTGGCCTGGAGGGCTTCGCGGCTACGTTGCAGCTGCCGATAGCTGGCGTCCATCTGCCGCGTACTGCGGATCGCGTTGCGCAGTACCGCCCAGGACAGCAGGGCGAGGACCCCCGCTGCCACTGCCATCCACGGCAGTACCTGTCGGAGCAGCAGAGTACCCGGCTCGGGTGCTCGCCAGGCCAGTTCAAGCGGGTTGCCATTGGCCAGTTGCAGCTGCAGCCTGGTCTGTCCGCGCAAGGGCTCGGGCGGAACGTGCAGGTTGTCCAGGGCATAGCTCTCGCCCAGCGCGCGCAGCTTGGCCGGTGTGAGTCGGTCGACGAATAGCAGCAGCGCCGACTCTTCGCGCAGCGAAACCGACGGATCTCCGCCGGGGCTGATCAGCGCTGCGGCGACCATCGCCGGCTCCCCATCGGCGAGCAGCAGGGCGACTGCGCCCTGGTCGTCCTCGCTGGCGCTTTGCGCCTGTTCCAGCAACTGCGTCAGGCCGCCCTGCAGCCAGAGCCTGGCGTCGGTTTGCGCAAGCTCACCTTCCACGACCGCATAACGCGTCCGCTGAGCGTCGTCGATGACCAGCACGGCTTCGTAGCCGAAGTCGGGGTACAGCGTGCTGCCGAGGTTCTGCCGCTGGTAAGCCCAGTCCAGATCGATGTCGCCGACCAGATGCCGGTAGGCGTCGCCCCAGAATGCGTAGTCGACAATGCTCCGCGCCAACGCTTCACGGCGATTCTCGATTGCCTTGGCGGCAAAGAATTCGCTCTGTTGCAGGGCTTGTGCATCCAGCTCACGAGCAATTTTGACCAGGCTGAGCAAGGCCAGCAGACTGGCCACGACCAGGAGCGCAACGATCGCCGGCAAGGTGCGCCGGGTGAACTGTCGACTCAGACGGGAAGCGGAGGTGACGGGGTGGGGCTCGACGGGCATGCGCTGGAGTCTCCTGCGGGATACTGCAGGATGGGCCGGCAAGCCTGTTATTGCCAATCGTACCCGCCGTGCCGCGACTGTCGGCAGTGGTCGACAGCCTGAGAACGAGGTGCTTGCCTGGTCCGGCCGCTACGCCTAAATTCCGTTCTAGCCCGCAGAGTTGCGCAAGCTAGTTCAGCCATTCACTCAGCAGTCGTCAGTGCTGCGCTAGGTGTAGTGGTGGCGTGCTAACGGATGGTGTTCTCGGCTCGAGCAGCCTGCTCGTCTGCCTGAGCGGCGTTCTTTCTGCTGTCGGTGTGCTGGAGAAATACGGTGAAGAGTGCTGCGAGGATCTGCTGTGCCCTGCTGTTCTGCGCGGCCCCGAGCTGGCTCGTGGCGGAGCCGGCGCAGGTGCGCGTCGGAGGCTACCACTTCCCGCCCTACGTGGTGCGGCCGGAGCAGGGGGGTGACGACGGACTGGTAGCGCCGCTGCTCACGGCGCTCAATCGGACGCAGGACGCGTACTTCTTCACCCTGGTGCCGACCTCTGCGACGCGCCGCTATCGAGATTTCGAACAGGCGCGTTTCGACGTCATCCTTTTCGAATCGCCTACCTGGGGCTGGCAGGAGATCGCCTTCGAAGGTGTGGACATGCTCCTCGAGGACGAAGAGCTGTTCGTGGCCGCGCGGGCGCCGGGCCGAGGTCAGGAGTATTTCGAAGACCTCAGGGGCAAGCGTCTGGCGCTGTATCAGGGCTACCACTATGCCTTCGCCGATTTCAATTCGGACCAGGACTACCTTGCCTCGAACTACAACGCGCTGCTGACCTATTCGCATGACAGCAACCTGCAGATGATCACCCGGGATCGCGCCGATATCGCCCTGGTCACGCGCTCGTTTCTCACCGGCTTCAGTGCCCTGAATCCGCAACATGCCAAGCAATTGCTGGTGTCCCGACGAGTCGACCAGATCTATCGCCACCACGCCCTGGTTCGTCCGGGCGCAACGATTTCCGCTGCGCAATTGCATCAGCTGCTGCAACAGCTGCGTGCTTCGGGGGAGCTTGCGCGTATCTTCGAGCCGTACGCCGTGCGACTCATCCCAGTTTCAGCGGGTAACTCAGCAACAGCAGATGCAGCAGATTGACCGTGCCATGCAGCAGCACCGCCATCCACAGCCTTGCACCCAGATGGAAGAGCAGTCCGTAACCCAGTCCTGCCAGCGCGGCGACCACTGCGAAGCCGCCCGAGAAGGGCAGATGCGCGGCGCCAAACAGGAGTGCGGCGAGGGTTATGCCGGTCGCTGCACCCCAGCGGCGGATCAGCGCTGACTGCAACCAGCCGCGGAAGATGAGCTCCTCGCTGAGCGAGGTAACACACAGGTTCAGGACCAGCCACAGCGGCAGGAAGGCTGGCCATTTCGGCTGCCAATCCACCACATCCAGTGCCAGGGCCAGTAGCGGTACGCTGAGCAGGGTCGAGAGGGCGCAAGCCACCAGAGCCGGCCAACGCCGTGTCTGTCGGCTGTCGTTGTCCCAGATGGCTAGCAGCGTGCTGGCGACCAGCAGGCTCTCCCAGGCCAGCCGCAAGCGATAAGGTGGCGCATCGCTGCTCAGTTGTAGCGCAGGCCACAGCACTCGAGGGGTAAAGCCGGGCAACAGCTGGGCGATCAGTACCAGGCTGGCCAGCAGAGAGAGCCACCACCATAGACGCGGCGCCGCCTTTCTTGGGCCGCACAAGACCCAGCCAGTGTAGGCAGCGCCGGCGAGCAGGGCGTGGGCTTGCAGGTCGCCGAGCAGGGCGCCGGCCAGCAGCACCAGAGCGGGCAGCGACAGGCGTAGTATCGAAAAATGAAGAGGGTGCATGCGCTGTGGTTCGGCAACGGAGGCGCTGATGATAGCGCCGCGACCGGCCGGCGCGGCATCTTGATAGCAGGGGACGGAGTGTCAGTCGGCTGCGGCCGGTCTGGCGGGTCTCGTCCTTACGAGGAGGGCGCTGCCGGGTTCAGCGACGTTCTTCCTTGGCGTCCTTGGCGTCCTGCTCGACGTTGCGTCGCTTGATGCGTTGCAACTGCTCTTCGCTCAACGGAAGTTTCTTCGCGGAGTTGCGCAACAGCAGCAGGCTGCCGATTACCGAACCAAAAACCAGTGCAATCATCAGCCAGACATACCAGGGCATCTTGAACCTCTTGCAAGTGAGTGAAGCGGTGCCATGGCGGCACCGTGATCACCATAGGCGGCCGGAGAGCGGTTGTCACCGGCCGTGGCCGGTTTAGGGCGCTTCGCTACGGCAGGCGGCCAGGCCGGTGTAGAGCCGCTCGCGCAGCTCGACCGGCGGCGCTGTCTGGCGGTCGTTGAGTTGGCGAATCTCTTCGGTGCTGAAATTCTTGCCGATCACGTCGGCGCCGCAGGCACAGTGCTTTTCCGCTTCCGCTGATTCGACGGTCTGACGGGCTGTCGCCAGGCATTCGTCCATGTAGGTTGCGCGGGCCCCGCTGGGCCATTCGGCGTAGGCGGTGCCGGATAGGCTGAGAGCGAACAGAGCGGTGAGTGGCAGGGTGCGCATGCGGAATTCCTCGTTTGAAATGGACCCTGCATAGGAGGGCGACAATCCAGACGGGTTCCCGACGTGATGGGCAGGGGAGGATGACTGGTGCATTTCTGCGTTACGCAGAAACGAAAAAACCGGCCAGTTTGGCCGGTTTTTTTGGGTTTCAGTGCGATCTGCACAGGCTGAAACCGGGATTGGTCGGAGAGACAGGATTCGAACCTGCGACCTTCTCGTCCCGAACGAGACGCGCTACCAAGCTGCGCTACACTCCGAAGTGGGCCAAATTGTACTGAAAAAGTTTTGCACCACAAGGGGTTAGGCCAAAAAAAATTCCATTCCCGGTTTGCCGCCCCTCTCTGGGATCAGAGCTCCTTGACGCCGCGTACCTGATCCTTGTTGATCCGCGCCCGCTTGCCGTCGAGCTGTTCGTATTCGTAGAAGCCGGAATCGTCGTCGTATTCGGGCTGATCCATGGTCTGGATCTCGCGGCCGTCGATCAGGGTGATGACCGACGGGGATGAGCAGCCGGCCAGCAGGCCAATGAAGATCAGAGCGGTCAGGTTCCGTGCAAACATGTTGGATATCCCTCCAAGACATAGATGAGTGCTGTTCAGAGGGCACCGCACCGCTACAAGTTCCGGATCAGGGCTGTCGCAGCAGCTGCGGCGTGTTGAGGTTGGCCAGGCGCGGGTCGCCGGCCGGGCAGTCCAGCGCCTGCGCGGCGTGGCGCAGGAAGAATCGCAACGGACTGCGTTCGCCGCTCTGCCAGGCTGTTTCCAGCTCGTCCGCCAGGGCACGTGGGATCAGGCTCACCAGTGGCTGCCACTGTCCGTCCTCGCGCGCCAGGCAGGGCTGCGCAGGGTGCTGCACGCCAAGCTGGCGCAGCTCGGTGAGCAGGACTGCATCCAGCCCAGGGGTATCGCAGGGCAGCACCAGTAGCCAGGGGTGTCGGGCGATCTGCAAGGCAGCGCGAATCCCCGCCAGCGGACCGGGAAAGCTCGTGTCGGCGTCGCTCACCAGTTGATCGGCGTAGGCGCGGTAGCGGTCGTGGTTGCGGTTGCAGGAGATGATCAGGTCATCGCTCAGCGGGCGTACCAGTGCGTGCAGGTGGGCGATCAGGGGCACGCCCTGCCAGTCGATCAGTCCCTTGTCCTGCCCGCCCATGCGGCTGCCGCGGCCACCGGCAAGCAGGAGGATCGAACAGGGTGGCAGGGTCGACTGGAGCATGGGCTGATCTCGATAAAGGCTGTGATATAACACCGGCCCCGCCCATCCTCAACCGGAACCCGCACCATGAGCCACCAGGCAGAGACCTCCTTCGTCGCGCTGAACATCGCCGTGCTGACGGTCAGCGATACCCGTTCGCTGGAAAACGACACCTCCGGCCAGTTGTTCGTTGATCGCCTGCAGGCGGCAGGGCATCGGCTGGCGGCGCGGGTGCTGCTCAAGGACGATCTCTACCGGATTCGCGCGCAGGTCGCCGCCTGGATTGCCGAAGATGAGGTACAGGTGGTGCTGATCACCGGAGGCACCGGCTTTACCGGTCGTGACAGCACTCCCGAGGCGGTCACCTGCCTGCTGGACAAACAGGTCGATGGTTTCGGCGAGCTGTTCCGGCATATCTCCCACGCCGACATCGGCACCTCGACTATTCAGTCGCGGGCATTGGCCGGGTTGGCCAATGGCACCCTGGTGTGCTGCCTGCCTGGGTCGACCAATGCCTGCCGCACGGCCTGGGACGGCATCCTTGCCGAACAGCTGGATGCGTGCCATCGGCCGTGCAATTTCGTCCCGCACCTCAAGCAGGCCGCACCCTGCGAGTCGCGGGGCTGAGTCATGGCCGCGCTGCTTTCGCTGGATCAGGCACTGGAGCTGTTGCTCCGGCTAGCCGATGAAGAGCCGATCGAGGAGGTCGAGTCGCTGAGTCTGGTCGAGGCCGAGGGTCGGGTACTGGCCGAAGACCTGATCGCCGGAGTCGATCTGCCGCCCTGGCCGAACAGTGCCATGGATGGCTATGCCCTGCGTCTGGCGGACTGGCAGGGGCAGCCGCTGCCGGTCAGCCAGAAGATCTTCGCCGGTCAGGCACCCGCGCCGCTGCAGCCGGGCAGCTGCGCGCGGATCTTCACCGGTGCGCCTCTGCCGGACGGCGCGGACTGCATCGAAATGCAGGAAAACTGCGAGCTGCTCGAAGACGGACGGGTGCGCTTCCTGCAACCGCTGATCGCGCAGCGGCACATTCGCCCGCAAGGCCAGGAAACCCGAGTCGGCCAGCGGGTGCTGGGTGCCGGTACTCGCCTAGGACCCGTGCAGCTGGCGCTGGCGGCGTCCCTTGGCCAGGCGCAACTGGGTGTCCGCCGGCGCTTGCGGGTCGCGCTGCTGTCGACCGGTGACGAGCTGGTCGAGCCCGGCCTGCCGCTGGGTCCCGGGCAGATCTACAACAGCAATCGGGTGCTGCTGGGTGGCTGGCTTCGTCGACTTGGCTGCAGCGTGCTCGACCTCGGTATTCTGCCGGACGACCTCCAGCAGACCCGCGCGCGGCTGCTGCAGGCGCAGGACGTCGACCTGATCCTGAGTAGTGGCGGGGTGTCGGTGGGCGAGGCCGATTTCCTTGGCCAGGTGCTGCGCGAGGAGGGCGCGCTCGAGCTGTGGAAGCTGGCGCTCAAGCCGGGCAAGCCGCTGACCTGTGGTCGCTATGCCGGGGTGCCGGTGATCGGCCTGCCGGGCAATCCGGCGTCGAGCCTGGTCACCTTCGCCCTGCTGGCGCGCCCCTATCTGCTGCGCCGGCTGGGCGTCGAGCGGGTGCAGCCGTTGCGGCTGCAGGTGCCGGCGGGCTTCGCCTGGCCCAAGGCGGGCGGTCGTCGTGAGTATCTGCGGGTGCGACTGGATGGCGGGCAGGCATTGGCGCACCCGAACCAGAGCTCGGGGCTGCTGATCAGCGCCGACTGGGCCGACGGGCTGCTGGAAGTGCCTGAAGGCGTCACCTTCGAGGTTGGCGAACGGGTTGGCTTCATTCCGTTCAGCGAACTCTTCGGTTGAAACATTCGCTCAACTTTCTGTCGCTTGCCGTGGTCTGAAGTCGGTCTTCCCCTTCCTGGTGATCCGCATGAGCGTACGAAAGGCGATGCTGATTCTGCATGGCAAACAGGCACAGAACGATCAGGTGCGCGCCGCGGTCGAGCAGCGTCGCGCGCTGGGCTGGCAACTGGATGTACGGGTGACCTGGGAAGCCGGCGATGCCGCGCGCCTGGTCGACGAGGCGTTGCAGGCCGGTTACCCGACGCTGATCGCCGGCGGCGGCGACGGTACCCTCGGCGAGGTGGCGGCGGCGCTGGCCGATCACCCGCACTCGGCCAGCCTTGCACTGCTGCCATTGGGCACCGCGAACGACTTTGCGACGGCTGCCGGTATCCCTGGCGATCCCATGGAAGCGCTGGTGCTGCTGGATCACGAACCGACTGCCATCGACCTGGGGCAGATGAATGAAGCCCTGTTCCTCAACATGGCCACCGGCGGCTTCGGTTCCAGCGTCACCGCAAACACCTCGGAAGACTTGAAGAAGATGCTCGGTGGCGCGGCCTACCTGATCACCGGGCTCACCCGGCTGGGCGAGGTGCATTCGGTGTCCGGACGCTTTCGCGGACCGGAGTTCGACTGGCAGGGCGAGTTCCTCGCATTCGGCATCGGCAATGGTCGTCAGGCCGGCGGCGGGCAGGTGCTCTGTCCCTCTGCGTGCATCGATGACGGTCTGCTCGATCTGTGCATCGTACCAGCGGCCGCCGACGCGGTAGGGACGCTGGGGACGGTGCTCTCTGGCGGATTGCGTGGTATCGATTCGGTCGCGGTAAGCGCGCGCTTGCCCTGGGTGGAGGTCGAGGTGGTGGAGGGAGTGGACATCAATCTGGACGGCGAGCCGCTGCTGCTGGAGCAGATGCGCTTCAGCGTGCGCCGTCAGGCCCTGAGCCTGCACCTCCCGCTCGCCTGTCCGATGCTCGAGGTGACCCCGGCGCTGGTCTGAGCGGCGCCGGGATCCCCTCGAGCATCAGTCATCGGTGTGGATCAGTCCCTCGCGCAAGGCATACAGAACCAGGCCGGGCAGGTCGTGGATGTCCAGGCGGTGCATGATCTGGGCGCGATGGGCTTCCACCGTCTTGACACTCAGGCCCAAGCCACTGGCGATGCTGCGAGCCGGAACGCCGCGAGTGATCAGGCGTAGAATCTCGATCTGGCGTGGCGTCAGCATGGGGCGAAGACGCGCGGCCGTCAGTGCCTGTTCGACCACGGGGGCGGCGATGGCCGAGCTCAGATAGCGTTCGCCGCGCACCACCGCCTGCAGCGCGGTGCGCAACTCGGTAGCCGCCGCGTCCTTGAGCAGGTAACCGTGGGCACCTCGACGCAGGGCGCTGCTGACGACTTCCGGGTCGCTGTGCATCGACAGCATCAGCACCTTGCTGCGTGGCGCGACTTCCATCAGTCGGTGCAGGGCCTGCAGGCCGTCGACACCCTTCATCGAGACGTCCAGCAGGATCACGTCAGGGTCCAGTCCCACGGCCAGATCAATGGCCTCGGCGCCGTCGGTTGCCTCGCCCACTACTTCGTAGCCGGGCGCGCCGCCGATCATGGCCCTGACCCCGGCGCGAATCAGCGCATGATCATCGGCCAGCAACAGCCGGCAATTCATCCGGCGCTGGCCAGGTCTAGGCCGGAACGGTCGGGTCGATATGGGTTCATGCGAGCTCCCTGCATGCAAAACGCCACGCCCCATGCGTGACGGTTATGAGTCTAGAGTGATTGCTCGAACAAAGGTTCTGCCCCTCGTCGGAAGCTCAGATTGACCGGTCAAGCCAGGCGCGACGGTCCCTGCAGGATTACCCTGGCAAGCGCATCCAGGGGTTCGCAGTACTGCGCCGCCTCCAGCGCCAGTGCTTCCTTGGGCATGCCGAAGACCACGCAGCTGGCTTCGTCCTGGGCAACGGTGCTGGCGCCGGCTTCGCGCATTGCCAGCAGGCCGCGGGCGCCGTCATCGCCCATCCCGGTCATGATGATGCCCAGGGCGTTGTGGCCGGCATGCTTGGCCACCGAACGGAACAGAACGTCCACCGACGGCTTGTGCCGATTGACCGGCGGGCCGTCGATCACCTCCACCAGATACTGGGCGCCGCTGCGCTTGAGCTGCATGTGTCGGCCGCCGGGGGCGATCAGCGCCAGGCCGTTGCGCACCCGGTCCATGTGCTGCGCCTCGCGAACCTCGATGCGACAGAGCCCGTCCAGGCGCCGGGCGAAGGCAGCGGTAAACTTCTCCGGCATGTGCTGGACGATGACCAGGCCCGGAGCATCGGCCGGCAACTGGCGCAGCACCAGTTCCAGCGCCTGGGTGCCGCCGGTGGATGTGCCCAGGGCAACCACCCGGTCCGTGGTGGTCAGGCGCGTACGTGCGCCGGGGTCGGCGTTTTTCGTCGGTCCCGGCGTTGCGGCTGCGGGCGGCGAGGGAGCCGGCGCGCGCGGGCGGCAGCGCGCGGCTGTTTCGATCTGCCGGATCAGGTCGGCGGAGAGTTGCAGCAGGCTTTCCTTCAGTCCCAGCCGGGCCTTGGTGAACACGCCTACCGCGCCGGCGGCCAGGGCTTCCAGGGTGATGCCGGCACCGGCCTCGGTCAGCGTCGAGCAGATGATGGTGGGCGTGGGGCGCTCGGCCATCAGTTTGCGCAGGAAGGTCAGGCCATCCATGCGCGGCATCTCGATGTCGAGCACCAGTACGTCCGGCCACTGCGCCTGCATCTTCTCCAGGGCGAACAGCGGATCGGCGGCCTGGCCGATCACGCGGATGCCGGGATGGCCGTCCAGGCAGGTGGTCAGTACCTGACGTACCAGCGCGGAGTCGTCGACGATGAAGACCTTGATCATGGCGGTGCCCCCCTCACGGACGGGATCGGCATCACTGACGCCTGAGAATGGATGGGGCAAGCGACTTCAGCGGCAGGTCGAAACCCTGCACCGATTCTGCGTGGCCGATGAACAGCAAGCCGCCGGGACGCAACCGCTCGATCAGGCGCGCGACGATGGCGCGCTTGTCCGCCGCGTTGAAGTAGATCAGTACGTTGCGCAGGAAGATCAGGTCGCAGACAGGTACGTCAGAAGGCAGCTCACGCATCAGGTTGAGCTCGCGCACGCTGATGCGCTGGCGCAGCGCGGTGCCGATGCGGAACAGTCCCTGCTGCTCGCCGACGCCCTTCAGACAGTGACGCTGCAACCAGCCGGGCGGGAAGGCGTGGCTGTCGGCGAGGGGGTAGATGGCGGCGCGGGCCTTTTCCAGCATGCGTTGGCTCAGGTCGGTGGCGAGGATACGCCAGTCATCGTGGCCGGCATGCTCGGCCAGCAGCATGGCCAGGCTGTAGGCTTCCTCTCCCGAGGAGCAGGCGGCGCTCCAGACGCGCAGCGGTCGTCGCTGCTCCTGCAGCCAGGTGGCGAGGAAGCGGAAGTGCTGCGGCTCACGAAAGAAGAAGGTCTCGTTGGTGGTCAGCAGATCGATGACCAGGCGCCGTTCGGTCTGCTGTTCCGGCTGATCCAGCAGGCGCAGATAGTCGCTGTAGCCCGACAGGTCCAGCGCGCGCAGGCGACGCAACAGGCGCCCGGCGACCAGGGTGCGCTTGTGCGCGTTCAGACGGATGCCCGAGGCATCCAGCATCAGCTGCTGCAGCCGGGCGAACTCCGCCTCGCCCAGTTGCGGCACCTGCAGCGGGACCTTTTCAGCCGACATCGCCCAGGGCTCGCTCCAGCTGCAGCAGATCATCCAGTGACAGCACATGGCGGACGTCGAGGATGATGGTGAAGCCCTGCTCGTCGCGGGCCATGCCGGCGATGAAGTCGGTACGGATGCCGGCACCGAACGGGGGCGCCGGCTCCACCTGCGCAGGCTCGATGTCGAGGACCGCGTCCACCGCGTCCACCACCAGGCCGATGCGTTGCGCCGTGCCCTCCTGGCTGGTCTCGATGATGATGATGCAGGTGCGCTTGCCCGGGACGGTCAGGCTCATGCCGAAACGCGCTGCCAGATCGAGTACCGGCACCACGTTGCCGCGCAGATTGATCACGCCGTGGATGCAGGGCGGCATCATCGGCACGCTGGTGATCTGCCCGTATTCGATGATCTCGCGGACCAGCTCAATCGGCAGGGCATAGCGTGCCTGGCGTACGCGAAACGACAGGTGCTGCCCGCTGGTGGTCTCCGCTCCGACGTCGGATGTGCTGTTCATGCGCCTTCTCCTAGCTGAAGCGGACGAACTGGCCATCATCGGACGACTCGTCGCCACGCGGCATGCTGCGCCGCGGGCTGGCCGCCTCGCGACGGGGCGCCTGGCGGGCATTATCGTCGAGGCGGAAGTAGCTGATCAGCTCGAGCAGCTGCCCGGCCTGGGCGTTCATCTCTTCGGAGGTGGCGGCCAGCTCTTCGGAGGCCGAGGCGTTCTGCTGGGTGATCTGGTTCATCTGGCCCATGGCGATGTTGATCTGCGCGGCGCCGCTGGTCTGCTCCTGGGACGCCGCCGTGATCTCCTGGACCAGGTCCGAGGTGCGCTGGATGTTCGGCACTATCTGGTCGAGCAGTGCGCCGGCCTGCTCCGCCAGCTGCACGCTGTTGCTCGCCACGCCGCCGATTTCCTGTGCGGCTACCTGGCTGCGCTCGGCCAGCTTGCGCACTTCGGCGGCGACCACCGCAAAGCCCTTGCCATGGTCGCCGGCACGGGCGGCCTCGATGGCGGCGTTCAGCGCCAGCAGATTGGTCTGGTAGGCAATGTCGTCGATGATGCCGATCTTGTCGGCGATCTGCTTCATCGCCACGACCATGTCGCGTACCGCCCGCCCGCCGTCAACCGCGTCATTGGCCGCCTTGCCGGCGATGCCGTCGGTGATCTTGGCGCTCTCGGTGTTCTGCGCGATGGAGGCCGACATCTGCTCGACCGAAGCGGTGGTTTGCTCGACGCTGGCGGCCTGCTCGCTGGCCGCCTGGCTGAGCGACTGCGAGGTGGCGCTGACTTCCTCGGAAGCCGAGGACAGCGAATCGGCGGCGCTGCGCACATCGCCCATCACGCTGCGCAGACGCTCGGTCATGTTCTTCATCGCCTGCAGCAGTTTGCCGGTCTCGTCCTTGCTGTCCACTTCGACCTGCACGTTCAGGTCGCCAGCGGCCAGGCTGTCCGCTACAGCGACGGCGCGGGCCAGCGGGCGACTGATGCTGCGCGTCACCAGCAGGCCGATCGCAAAACCCAGGCCGAGGGCAATGGCGATCAGTACGAACATCTGGGTCCGGGCGCCCAGGTAGATGGTGGTGATTTCATCATTGGCGATGCTGGCGCGCTCCTTCTTGTGGTGCACCAGATCACTCATCAGATCGTCGAAACGATTGCCGGAGGCGCGCATGGGCGCCATGGCCGCGCTGATCTCGTCGGCGCTGCGCAGCTCGTCGGAGCTTTCGCGCAGCTTGAGCACCCGTTCCAGATCGCCGATGTAGGTGAGCATGGGTTGCTCGATCGAGTTGAACTGCGCCTTGCCTTCGGGTGTGACGAAGCTGTCACGCGCCGCCTCCAGCAGTTCCTGCATGCGCTGAATCGCCAGGCGTGTGTCGCTGACCGCTGCGTCGCGTTCCTCGACGGTCGCCGCCAGCAGGCTGCTGCGCAGGGCGCGGCCGGCATAGATCATCTGCATGTTGGCGCTCTGGATCTGCTCCAGCGACACCAGCTCGCGCGAGTACATCAGCTCGGCCAGGTCGTTGACCTCGCCAAGCTTCATCACGCCCATCACGCCGATGACCAGGGTGAGCACGCCGACCAGCAGAAAGCCGGTGATCAGACGCGCGCCGATTTTCATGTTGCGGAGCATTTGCATGGGGGTTTCTCCTACCGACCTTTGACGTCGGGGTGGGGCAGGTTCTGGGTTGGATCGGCGGGGTGCGCGTCGACGGTCTGTTGCAGGTGCCGGAACAGGCTGGGGACGTCCAGGATCAGGGCGACCTGACCGGTTCCGAGGATGGTCGAGCCGCCGATTCCCTGCAGATGCTGGAACAGGCGGCCCAGGGGTTTGATCACGGTCTGCAGTTCGCCATGCAGGTGATCGACGATCAGCCCGGCCTGCTGTCGGCCCTGGCTGACCACGACGATGTTGCGTCTGCCTTCGGTGCTTTCCGGCAAGCCGAAGTGGCTGGCCAGGGACAGGCAGGGCAGGGGTCTGCCACGCAGGCTGATATAGCCGTAGGAAGCGCCGGTAAGTTGCTGACCGTCGACTTCCAGGCACTCGGTGACCATGTCCAGGGGGATCACGAAGTGATCCTCGCCAAGGCTGATCAGGAAGCCATCGATGATCGCCAGTGTCAGCGGCAGGCGGATGCGGAAGGTGCTGCCGAGGCCCGCTCGGGACTCGATTTCCACGGTGCCGCGCAGGGCATCGATGGCGCTGCGCACCACGTCCATGCCCACGCCACGGCCGGACAGGTCGGAAACCGTGTCGGCGGTGGAGAAGCCGGCGGCGAAGATCAGTCGATGAATCTCCGCTTCGGAAAGGTTGGCGGCCGGATCGATCAGCCCGCGTTCCACGGCCTTGGCGCGAATGCGCGCGCTGTTCAGCCCGCGGCCGTCGTCGCGGATCTCGATCACCACCATGCCCGACTCGTGAAAGGCGTCCAGAATCAGCCGGCCCTCGGCGGGTTTGCCGGCGGCCAGGCGCTCAGCGGCGGACTCGATGCCATGGTCCATGGCATTGCGCACCAGGTGGGTCAGCGGATCGCCCAGCTTGTCGATCACCGCCTTGTCCAGTTCGGTGTCGGCGCCGCGGATTTCCAGGCGGATGTTCTTGCCCAGTTGCTCGCTGACATCGCGGACCACGCGGTGAAAGCGGTTGAAGGTGTCGCCGATCTCGATCATGCGCAGCTTCAGCGCCGCCTCGCGGATCTGTTCGACATGCTGGTTGACCAGCCCGGTGGTTTCCATGCAGGCGCCATCGCCATTGGCCCGCGCCCGCAGGTGCGCCCCGGCGGCGCTGATCACCAGTTCGCCGACCAGGTTGATCAACTCGTCGAGCTTGTGCGCCGCGACGCGGATCTGCGCGCTTTCCTGCAGGCGTTTCTCGCGCACCGTCTGCTGCTTGTTCAGGGCTGCGTCCACCGCCTGGGCGACGACCATGCCCTGTTCCACCAGCAGGCTGCCCAGCGGCTGCGGTTGCTCGGGTTGCGCGCCCTGCAGGGCAAGCCCCTCGGCCAGTTCGGTGGCCGTCAGCAGGCCGGCGTTGACGAGAATCTCGCCGATACGCCCGTCGGTTTCCGGCAGTGCCTGGATCAGCTCGAGGTAGTCGGCCAGGGCGCTGTCGGGGGGCAGGATACGCAGCGTGCAGAAGTCGCGGATGAACTCGAAGACCTCCTCGATCTCGGCTTTGCTGGCGGCGCTGCAGAGGCCGATTTCCAGACCCAGGTAGCAGCTTTCCGGATCGAGCTCGGTCAGCGCCGGCAGTGCCTCGTCGATCAGCTGCAGATCGAGGATGTCACCCAGGCGCTGCAGGTAGCGCAGAAAAGCGGCCGGATCGAATCCGTTGCGCAGCAGGTCGGGATGGAAGCGCACCGAGATATGCCAGGCGCCGTCGGCCTCGCAGCTGGCGCAGCGCTGCAGCTGCCCTTTGCTGCTGCAGCCGCTGGCAGCCGCGACGACTGGAATCAGCGCCACTGGCGAGGGCTCGCCGCAATGTTCGGCAAGCGCCTGCAGCAGTTGTTGCTGGTGGGTGGTGTCGACCTCCAGCTGACCGCTGGCCGGGTCTATCAGCTCGATCATCGAGCCGACTTCGTCGACGCAGCGCAGCATGATCGAGATCAGCGTCGGGTCCAGCTGGCGCTGGCCGTCGCGCACCGCCATCAGCAGGTTTTCCAGACGGTGGGTGAAGTCCACCAACGGCGTCAGCGAAAACAGCCCCGCGGAACCCTTGAGGGTATGCATGGCGCGGAACAGGCCGTTGATCGCGTCCTCGTTGCCGGGCTGTGTATCGAGCAGCAGCAGATATTCCTCGGCTTGCCGCGCCAGATCGCGCGCTTCCTCGACGAAGCTTGCCAGCAGCTGGCTCCACTGATCGGCGTCTAGCATTGCGCCCTCGCATCGGCTTGCGCCACGTGCAGCAGATCGAGCAGTTCCAGTACCCCCGAGCCGGCCTCGACCAGCTGCAGGCTGCCGCCAGCGGCATGCAGGAAGTGTCGGGCCGACAACAGCAACTGCACGCCGGCGGTGTCCAGCTCGTCGAGCTGCGCCAGGCCCATCTGCCATTCCTGCACGGGAGCGCTGCCCAGCGCCTCCAGCAGCAGCGTGCGGGCGTCGTTCACTTCGTAGATGGTCAGACTGCCGCGCAGCTCGAGGCGGGGGGCAGCGATATCGCGTTCCAGTTGAAACATGCTCAGCCCACCAGCTTGTCGACGGCGCTGAGCAACTGCTGCGGCTGGAACGGCTTGACGATCCAGGCGCGGGCGCCGGCAGCCTGGCCTTCAGCCTTCTTCGACTGCTCGCTCTCGGTGGTGAGCATGACGATGGGCGTGAAGCGGTAGCTGGCATTCGCCTTGACCGCCTTCACCAGGCCGATGCCGTCCAGGTTGGGCATGTTCACGTCGCTGATGATCAGGTTGATCTTCTGCCCGTCGAGCTTGCTCAGCGCGTCACGCCCGTCCACCGCTTCGATCACCTGGTGGCCGGCCGCGGTCAGCGTCATCTTCACCAGTTGGCGCATGGACATGGAGTCGTCGACGATCAGGATGGTTTTGCCGGCCATGCTGGCCTCCTTGCGAGTCAGAAAAAGGTGATGTCGTCGGACGGCGCGGCATTTCGCTTGCCGTGGCGTTCCTCGTCGGTGGTGAACTGGCGGCGCAGGTCGCTCAGCCAGCGATTCGGTTCGGCGAGGATCGCGTCCTGGTCGGCAAGTGCCCTCTGCAGGCGCTGCAGGTCGTGCTGCAGGTGGTCGAGCATCTGGTCGGTACGGTCCTGGAACTGCAGGTTCACCACGATCTGTTCGATGCTGGCACGGGTCTGCCGGGTTTCCTGCTGCAGTTCGCCCGAGGTGGCGGAGAGGCGCTCCAGGTCACCTCCCAGATCGGTCATCACCTTGCCGGTGGCCTGGTCGAGATAGGCGAGGTTGTCCGCTTCGCTGCTGCCCAGTTCCTCGGCGGCGACCACGGTGGCGCGGATGGCCTGATTGATCTCCTTGACCTTCTCGCTCATGCGCTGGCCGGTTTCGGCCGAGAGGCTGGACAGCTTGCGTACCTCGTCGGCGACTACCGAGAAGCCGCGCCCGTACTCCCCGGCGCGGGCGGCCTCGATGGCGGCGTTGAGCGCCAGCAGGTTGGTCTGGCTGGCGATGTCCTGAACCAGCTTGGACATGCCCTGCAGTTCGCTGGCGTAGTTGTCGAGATGACCGATGGTGGCCAGCAGTCCCTGGCGCCGGGCGCTGGCGGCGTGGAAGGCGACGGTGACCTCGTTGAGACTGCTGCGAGCCTCCCGCAGGCTGCTTGCCAAGCCCTGATCGCCGATGGCAGCGCTGGACTGGTCGAGGGTCGCGGCCAGCCGCTGGTCGAGCGTGGCAAAGCGTTCGAACAGTGCCTGGATATTGTCCTGCACCGTGCGGCGTACCTGCCCGAGGCTGTGATCCCACTCCGGCGCCACCTGCATCAGCAGCGGCTCGAGGTCGATGCGCGAGGGCGGCAGGACCTGCGTCGGGGCGACTTCTGCAGCGACGACCGCGCGCCGTGGCAGCAGGAAGAAGGCCGCCACTGCGCAGATCAGCAGCGCGCCGATCATCAGCCAGGTCAGTTGCAGGCGGTAGGCGAGGGCAGCGAGGATCAGGCCGATCCAGAGAGAGCAGTAAGCGAGCACATTGGTGTCCCGTGGTTTTTTTCTAAAGCGGACGATAATGGGGGGGATGGTTCGCCGATATCGGGGAAACCCCTATGCGGTGAACAGCCCGGCAGGGCTGGTGTGGCGCCGGTCGGCGCGGCATGATGCGTTGACGCGGTTCAGTTCCGGCGCAACGCGCCGATATCCTGCTATTCGCTGCGAGGCTGGGACGCCGGGCAGTCTTTACTCGGAGGAATTCCCTCATGGCCGGCATTCTCGACTCGGTCGATCAGCGCACGCAGTTGGTGGGTGAAAACCGCCTGGAAATCCTGATGTTCCGCCTGACCGGCAGACAGCTTTTCGCGATCAACGTGTTCAAGGTTCAGGAGGTACTACAGCTGCCTCGGCTGACGCTGATGCCGCAGCGTCATCCGTGCGTCTGCGGCGTGATCAACCTGCGCGGCCAGACCATTCCGGTGATCGATCTGTCCCAGGCGATCGGCATGCGCTCGATCAAGCCTGACCAGAACAGCACCATCATCGTCACCGAATACAACCGTAGCGTGCAGGCCTTCCTGGTCGGCAGCGTGGACCGCATCGTCAACCTCAACTGGGAGTCGATCCTGCCGCCGCCGGGTGGTTCGGGTCGCCAGCACTACCTCACTGCCATCACCCGGGTCGATGACAACCTGGTCGAGGTGATCGATGTCGAGAAAGTGCTCGCGGAGATCGTCCCCTACGACGCACGCATCGCTCCCGAACGTCTCGCCGATCCGGTGCTCGCCCGCGCCCGCGGTCGGGAAGTGCTGCTGGTCGACGACTCCAGTGTCGCCATCAGTCAGTTGCGCGACACCCTGGTGCAGTTCGGCGTCAAGCTGCACACCGCCAGCGACGGCCTGAAGGGCTTGCGCATGCTGCAGAAGTGGGCGGACGCCGGTGAGGTCGTCACCGACCGTCTGCTGATGGTCTTCACCGATGCCGAAATGCCCGAGATGGATGGTTACCGGCTGACCACCGAGATCCGCAAGGACCCGCGCCTGCGCGATCTCTACGTGGTACTGCACACCTCGCTGTCCGGCAGTTTCAACGAGGCCATGGTGAAGAAGGTCGGCTGCGACAACTTCCTCTCCAAGTTCCAGCCGGACAAGCTGGTCGACGTGGTCCGCGACCGCCTGATGCGGGATCAGCCCGCCGGCTGATGCCGGCTTGTCTGCCTAGCTCCCGCTACGTATAAAGGCGGCTTCCTCCGGCCACAGGAAGTCGCCCGCATGCTGCGTCTCTCAGCCATCTACCGTTATCCGCTCAAGTCCGGCATGGGCGAGCGCCTTGCCCGCAGCGAGCTGGATGCGCTGGGTCTGCTCGGTGACCGCCGCTGGATGCTGATCGACGCCGACAGCGGGCGCTTTCTCAGCCAGCGCCTGCTACCGCAGATGGCGTTGTTGCAGGCGCGCTGGGTTGACGCCGACTGCCTGCAGCTGGATGCACCGGGAATGCCGCCGCAGCGGGTCTGGTTGCCGGATGCCGACACTGCCCTGCGCGACACGCAACTGTGGGGTAGCGAGTTGAATGTTCCCGACGCCGGTGATGCCGCGGCCGCCTGGCTCGAGCAGTGGCTTGGGCGTCGCTGCCGCCTGCTCTACCAGCCGTCTGCCCGAGCCCGTCAAGTCGACCCCAGGTACACCGTCAGCGGTGAACGCACGGCCTTCACCGATGGCTATCCGCTGCTGCTGATCGGTCAGAACTCGCTCGAGGAGCTGTCGGCCCAGGTCGGTCGGCCGCTGGAGATGTTGCGCTTCAGGCCGAACCTGGTGGTCGAGGGCGCAGCGCCCTATGCCGAGGACGGCTGGAAACGCATCCGCATCGGTGCGGTGGAGCTGCGGCTGGTGAAACCCTGCTCGCGCTGCATCATCACCACCATCGACCCGCAGAACGGCCAGCGGGACGCCGATCGCGAGCCGCTGGAAACGCTCAAACGCCATCGTCTGCGCGACGGTGAGGTGTATTTCGGGCAGAACCTGCTGCACCCCGGGCACGGCGTGCTGGAGGAGGGGGCGCCGGTCGAAATTCTCGAATAGCGCCCGAATTGCATCACTGGTCGAAGTGGCGCTCGTGCCATTCGACCAGGGGTTGCGGGGTGTCCAGCTTGTCGCCGTAGATCACCGCGTAGGTCAGTACGTTCTGCACGTACTGGCGGGTCTCATCGAAGGGAATGCTCTCAACCCAGACGTCGTAGGGCAGGTGCTCGGCATCGCGCAACCACTGGCGCACGCGTCCGGGACCGGCGTTGTAGGCCGCCGAGGCGAGGATGCGATTGCCCTTGAACTGGTTGTGTACCTGGCTCAGATAGGCGGTGCCCAGCTTGATGTTGGTTTCCGGTACCAGTGCCTGCTGGGGCGAGGCCAGCGGAATCGAGTAGCGGCGCGCGGTTTCCTTGGCTGTGGCCGGCATCAGCTGCATCAGGCCCATGGCGCCGGCATGCGAGCGAGCATCGGCCATGAAGGCACTTTCCTGACGGGTAATGGCAAACGCCCAGGTCGAGTTGATGCCGCGCAGCTTGGCCTCGCGCGTCAGCTCGGCGCGGTGCACCACCGGGAAACGCACGTCCAGGTCATCCCAGTACTGCGCCTGGCTGATGCTGCGGATGGCCGGGAAGTACCAGCCCAGCTCGTAGCCCAGCCGCGCCTGGGCAACCAGCTCGTCGCGGCTGAACAGGCGGCTGACGTGATACCACTCGCGTCGGCCATCGACGATCTGCCCGCGGGCATGAAATTCCATCGCCCGACGGATGCCTGCCGTGTTGCGCACCTTCTGCGTCACCTTGGCGTCCAGCGCCAGCGGACGGTTGTTCAGTTGATAGGGCGTCTTCAACTGGTCGGCGGCCATGAATCCGTAGAAGTCGCGCTCGCCGGCCACCGGCTTGTATAGCGACACCGGCTCGCTGCTGTTGGGCTGAGCCAGTTGCAGGCTGCGTGCCTGCCAGTAGCGCCAGCGATTGGTCTGCGTCAGGCTCGCCGGTAGCTGCATGGACAGCTGGTAGGCGTCCTGATACTGGCCCAGGCGCAGCAGCAGGCGCATGCGCCATTCGGATACGGTGTCGTCGCGCAGCTGCGGGTCGTACTGACTCATCACTGCCAGACCGCGGCGGTCGAAGCGCTTGGCCAGGGTCAGGCCGATCTGCCGGGCGATGGCGACCCTTTCGTCGCTGGAGAAGGGCAGTCGCTTGCCGTAGGTGTCGAGCAACGCGAGTGCGCGCTCCGGGTCCTGTCTGGCCAGTCGTCGCAGACCCAGGCCGACCACGTCGGCCATGGCCTCGTCGGCAGGGGCGAAGCGCTCGCTCTGGGCCAGAATCGCCGGCTTCGCGGCGACCTCCAGCAGTAGCTTGCCGTGCTTGTCGAGCTTGACCAGACCTTTGACCAGGTAAGCGGCCAGGCCCTGATTGCCTGCTTCCAGGGCCAAGCGTGCGCGCTTCCAGCGCAGTTGCTCGGTGAGCTGTCCGGCACTGCGCCATTCGCTGAAAAGAGTGTCGCAGGCAGCAGGCTGCGACTTGCCGACCAGCCAGAGTCTTTCGGCGGTGGCGTGAGCGTCGGCGCGGTTGCCATGCTTGTACTGATACTGGCCATAGAGGCAGTCCAGTTCGGTGAAATTCAGTGCGGGGTCATAGTGCTTGACGAAGGTTTCCCACTCGCCGCGTTCGGCCAGCCAGCGCAGCCAGCGCAGTTTCATCCAGCCGATCTGCGGCAGATCGCCATGCTCGACGAGGAACTTCTCGATCTCTTCGTTCTTTGCCCACTTCAGGCGCGCGGTCAGCTCGTCGTAGGCAAGATAGGGTTCCAGCGGATAGTCGCGCAGGGAGTTGGCATGGCGGCGATAGGGAGCGCTGTCGCCTTTGGCCAACGCACGCTTGGCCTCGTCGTACTGCAGGCGCTGTTGCGCGAGGCTGGCGGCTGGGGCGGTGCTCGGCAGGGCAAGGGACAGAAGCAGGCAGCAGGACAGACTGATCAGGCGATCGCGCATGGGAATTCCGGTAGGACAACTGCGATGGCGGCCCATGGCCGCCGTGAAGGCCGGTAGCTTAGCTTTTGGCGTGGCGCGGTGAAAGCGCCAACGGACCGCCAGAATGATGAAAAAATGCCACTACGCATTTCGCCCGAGTCGCTAGAATGCGCGCCTGTTTTCCGGAGAAGCCCATGTCCCTGCTCAAGTTCACCGATGTATCCCTCGCCTACGGCGCCATGCCCCTGCTCGACGGGGTGTCCTGGCAGATCGATCGCGGCGAGAGGGTTTGCATCATCGGTCGCAACGGGACCGGAAAATCCAGTCTGCTGCGCCTGGTCAAGGGTGGTCAGGCGGCGGATGAAGGCGACATCTGGCGTGCACCGGGGCTGAAGATCGGCGAGTTGCCACAGGAGCTGCCGCTGGCCGATGAGCGCACCGTGTTCGATGTGGTTGCCGAAGGCCTCGACGGCGTCGGCAGCCTGCTGGCGCAATACCACCATCTGAGTCAGAACATTCATGACGACGAGGACCTGGACAAGCTGATGCATGTCCAGCAGGCACTGGAAGCCAAGGATGGCTGGCGTCTGCAGCAACTGGTCGAGAGCACCCTCAGTCGCCTGCAGCTGCCTGCCGACAAGACCCTTGCCGAACTGTCCGGCGGCTGGCGTCGACGGGTTCTGCTGGCGCAGGCGCTGGTCGCCGAGCCCGATCTGCTGCTGCTCGACGAGCCGACCAACCACCTCGACATCGGCGCCATCGCCTGGCTGGAAGAGGCGCTGCTGGGCTTTCAGGGCGCGGTGCTGTTCATTACCCACGATCGCTCCTTCCTGCAGAACCTGGCCACCCGGATTCTCGAGCTCGACCGCGGCCGGATGATCGACTGGGATGGCGACTACGCCAGCTTCCTGGTGCACAAGGAACAGCAGCTGGCCGCCGAGGAGGTCGCCAATGCGCTGTTCGACAAGCGCCTGGCGCAGGAGGAGGTATGGATCCGTCAGGGCATCAAGGCCCGCCGCACCCGCAACGAGGGGCGCGTCCGTGCGCTCAAGGAAATGCGCAACGAGCGGCGTGAGCGGCGCGAGCGCCAGGGCAATGCCAACATCCAGCTGGAGTCGGCGGACAAGTCCGGCAAGCAGGTGATGGTGGTCGAGAACGTCAGCTTCGCCCACGCCGGCGGCGAGCCGCTGATCCGCGATTTTTCCATGGTCCTGCAGCGCGGTGACCGTATCGGTCTGCTGGGTGCCAACGGCACCGGAAAGACCACGCTGCTCAAGCTGCTGCTCGGTGATCTTGAGCCCAGTAGCGGCAGCGTGAAGGTCGGCACGCGACTTGAAGTGGCCTATTTCGACCAGTTGCGTCACCAGCTCGACCTGGAAAAGACCGTGATGGACAACCTCGCTGAGGGTCGCGACTTCATCGTGATCGACGGCCAGAGCCGGCATGTCATGAGTTACCTGGGAGACTTCCTGTTCAGTCCGCAGCGCGCCAGAACACCGGTCAAGGCGCTCTCCGGCGGGGAGCGGGCACGCCTCTTGCTCGCCAAGCTGTTCAGCAAGCCGGCCAACCTGCTGGTGCTGGATGAGCCGACCAACGACCTTGACGTGGAAACCCTCGAGCTGCTTGAAGAGGTACTGATGGGTTTCGAAGGTACAGTTCTGATGGTCAGTCACGATCGGGCGTTTCTCGATAACGTGGTCACCAGCACCCTGGTCTTCGAAGGCGAGGGTCGGGTCCGCGAATACGTCGGCGGTTATCAGGACTGGCTGCGCCAGGGGGGCTCGCCGCGTCTGCTCGGCGTTGCGGAGCGCAAGACGGCGGTTGAGCCGGAGTCCTATAAAGAAGTGGAGCCTGCGCCGGTCCAGAGTGAAGTCGCTCCGGTGCGCAAGAAACTGAGCTACAAGCTTCAGCGCGAGCTGGAAGCCATCCCGGAACGGATCGACGCGGTCGAGAAAGAGCTTGCGAGACTGCATGCCGAGTCGAGCGATCCGGCCTTCTACCAGCGTGCGGTCGGGGAAACGGCGCCGGTACTGGAGCGTCTGCAGCAGTTGCAGCAGGAGCTGGATGGACTTATCGAGCGCTGGGCGGAGCTGGAAGCCTTATAAGAAAAGCCTGTCGGAGAAGCAATGGCTATCGAATACCGCATCACCCTGGACGACGGACGCAACCTGCAATACAGCATCGAGAAGGATCGGCCCTATCAGGCCGATCTCTCCGGAAAGCTGCCGAAGTGGACCTGCCTGGACTACAACCAGTGCAGCAACTGTCCGTTGAAGAAGGAACAGTTCAGTCACTGTCCCGCTGCGGTCGATCTGCATCGGGTCATCGAGGACTTTCGCGGCCTGCCGGCTTTTCGCAAGGTCACGGTCCAGGTGCTCACGCCCGAGCGCGAGTACGCCAAGGAGGTCGGCATCGAGGAAGGCCTGCGCTCACTGCTCGGGCTGATCATGGCGACCAGTGCCTGCCCGCTGTCGAACAAGCTGCGGCCGATGGCGCACCAACACCTGCCGTTCGCCAGTTCACAGGAGTTCGTGCTGCGTGCGGTGTCCCTCTATCTGGCAAGGCAGTACTTCAACATGCGTGAGGGGCGCCATGCCGATTGGGAGCTCAAGGGGCTGGTGCGCATGTTCCAGCAGCTGCAGCTGGTCAACCAGGCCTTCTGGCAGCGCATCCATGACACCTGCGAAGGCGACTCCAGCCTCAAGGCCTTCCTTACCTTCTTCTCCATCTCGACCAGCATGACCCACTCGCTGGAGACCCAGCTGCAGAAGATCCGGCCGCTGGTGATGAGCGCCGGAGAGGGCTTCGACTGAGGCTAGTCGGCCTTCTTCAGGCGTACGGCGAGTACGTCGCAGGGCGCGCCATGCAGCAGGTCGTTGGCCGTCGAGCCGAGCAACAGTGCCAGGCCGTGACGGCCATGGCTGCCGACCACGATCAGGTCGCACTGCTGCTCTTCGGCCAGACGGTGAATCTCCTGACGCGGCTGCCCGTAGGCGAGGTGGCGCTGGTCGGCGGCGAGTTCCGGATACTGGCCGCTGAAGGTGTTGAGGCGCTCGCGGGCTTGTTCGAACTGCTGCTGCTGGAGCATCGACAGATCCATCGGCACGTCGCCGCCGAAGGCCATGGCCATCGGCTCGACCACATGCACCAGTGACAGGCGGGCGTTGCAGGCCCGCGCCAGGGTCTGGGCGCGCTGGATGACCGGGTGGCATTCTTCGGTGAAATCCACAGCGACCAGTACGTGCTGGTAGATCATGGTGTCTCCTCCTTAAGTGACGAGCGTTCAGTATGACCGCGTCCCGCGCAGGGTAAACCCCCATGCGGGCGTGATGCGTCGGCGGTTTGGTGGCGTTTTTCCAGGCAATGGTTGAAACTGCCGCGCCAGGGCGGCCTGATTGACAATCGACCGCTTTTCCCTGAAGGTGTGCGCACCCGAATCAAACGGGCGTATGAATTGTGCGTTTGCCGCCGTGCGGCGCCTCTCCAACTCCCCGATTATCGCGCCGGCGGGTATGCCTGGCTGATTGGGGCTATCCTCGACAGTCGCCGCGGGAGAGCCCGCAATCCGGCGTCCGGCGTGTACTGTTCAGCTTCCATACCGTGGAGATCAGTTGATGATTTACGAAGGTAAAGCCATCACGGTTAAGGCTCTTGAGAGCGGCATCGTCGAATTGAAATTCGACCTCAAGGGTGAGTCCGTCAACAAGTTCAATCGCCTCACCCTCAACGAACTTCGCCAGGCCGTCGATGCCATCAAGGCCGACGCGTCGGTCAAGGGCGTCATCGTCAGCAGCGGCAAGGACGTGTTCATCGTCGGTGCCGATATCACCGAGTTCGTCGACAACTTCAAGATGGCCGACGAGGAGCTGGTTGCCGGCAACCTCGACGCCAACAAGATCTTCAGCGATTTCGAAGACCTCAACGTACCCACGGTCGCAGCCATCAATGGCATCGCCCTGGGTGGCGGTTTCGAGATGTGCCTGTCGGCTGACTACCGTGTCATGAGCGCCACCGCTCAGGTCGGCCTGCCGGAAGTCAAACTGGGCATCTACCCGGGTTTTGGCGGCACCGTGCGTCTGCCGCGCGTCATCGGCCTGGACAACGCCATCGAGTGGATTGCCAGCGGTAAGGAAAACCGTGCCGACGCCGCGCTGAAAGCCGGCGCAGTCGATGCTGTAGTCGCCCCGGAAAAACTTCAGGAAGCTGCTCTGGACCTGGTCAAGCGCGCCATTGCCGGCGAGCTGGACTTCAAGGCCAAGCGTCAGCCCAAGCTGGAGAAGCTCAAGCTCAATGCCATCGAGCAGATGATGGCCTTCGAAACCTCCAAGGGTTTCGTTGCAGGCCAGGCCGGCCCGAACTATCCGGCCCCGGTCGAAGCCATCAAGACCATGCAGAAAGCCGCCAACTTCGGCCGCGACAAGGCCATCGAAGTCGAGGCCCAGGGCTTCGTCAAGCTGGCCAAGACCTCCGTGGCACAGAGTCTGGTCGGTCTGTTCCTGAGCGATCAGGAGCTGAAGAAGAAGGCCAAGGCCTACGACAAGCAGGCGCGTGACGTGAAACTGGCCGCCGTACTCGGCGCCGGCATCATGGGTGGCGGCATCGCCTACCAGTCCGCCGTCAAGGGCACCCCGATCCTGATGAAGGATATCCGCGAGGAAGGCATCAAGATGGGCCTGGACGAGGCGTCCAAGCTGCTCGGCAAGCGCGTCGAGAAGGGCCGTCTGAGCCCGGCCAAGATGGCCGATGCCCTCAACGCCATCCGCCCGACCATGTCCTATGGTGATTTCGGCAACGTCGACATCGTCGTCGAAGCCGTGGTCGAGAACCCCAAGGTCAAGCACGCCGTGCTGGCCGAAGTGGAAGGTCATGTTCGCGAAGATGCGATCATCGCCTCCAACACCTCGACCATCTCCATCACCTACCTGGCGCAGGCGCTCAAGCGTCCGGAAAACTTCTGCGGCATGCACTTCTTCAACCCGGTGCACATGATGCCGCTGGTGGAAGTGATCCGTGGCGAGAAGTCCAGCGAGACCGCCATCGCCACCACCGTTGCCTTCGCCAAGAAGATGGGCAAGAGCCCGGTCGTGGTCAACGACTGCCCCGGCTTCTTGGTCAACCGCGTGCTGTTCCCGTACTTCGGCGGCTTCGCTCGTCTGATCGCCCACGGTGTCGACTTCGTTCGCGCCGACAAGGTGATGGAGAAGTTCGGCTGGCCCATGGGCCCGGCGTACCTGATGGACGTCGTCGGCATGGACACCGGCCACCACGGTCGTGACGTCATGGCCGAGGGCTTCCCGGATCGCATGAAGGACAGCACCAAGACTGCCGTCGACGTCATGTACGAGGCCAATCGTCTGGGTCAGAAGAACGGCAAGGGCTTCTACTCCTACGAGATGGACAAGCGTGGCAAGCCGAAGAAGGTTGTCGACCCGCAGTCCTACGAGCTGCTCAAGCCGGTCGTGGCCGAACAGCGCGAGCTGTCCGATGAGGACATCATCAACTACATGATGATCGCCCTGTGCCTGGAGACCGTGCGTTGCCTGGAAGACGGCATCGTCGAGACCGCTGCCGAGGCCGACATGGGCCTGATCTACGGCATCGGCTTCCCTCCCTTCCGTGGCGGCGCGCTGCGCTACATCGATGCCATCGGCGTTGCCGAATTCGTTGCGCTGGCCGACAAGTACGCCGACCTGGGCCCGCTGTACCACCCGACCGCGAAGCTGCGCGAAATGGCCGCCAAGGGCCAGAGCTTCTACGGTTAATCGAGTGAGAGTGAAGATATGAGCCTGAATCCTAGAGATGCAGTCATTGTCGACTTCGGTCGTACCCCGATGGGTCGTTCCAAGGGCGGCATGCACCGTAATACCCGCGCTGAGACCATGTCCGCGCTGCTGATCGACGGCGTGCTGGCACGCAACACCAAGCTGGACCCGGCCGAAGTCGAAGACGTGATCTGGGGCTGCGTCAACCAGACCCTGGAACAGGGCTGGAACATCGCCCGCATGGCGTCGCTGATGACCCGCATTCCGCACACCAGCGCCGGCCAGACCGTCAGCCGTCTGTGCGGCTCCTCGATGAGCGCACTGCACACTGCCGTACAGGCAATCCAGACCGGCAACGGCGACGTCTTCGTCGTCGGCGGTGTCGAGCACATGGGCCACGTCGGCATGATGCATGGCGTCGATCCGAGCCCGCAGCTGTCGCTGTACGCTGCCAAGGCGTCCGGCATGATGGGTCTGACTGCCGAAATGCTGGGCAAGATGCACGGCATCACCCGCGAGCAGCAGGATGCCTTTGGCGAGCGTTCGCACCGTCTGGCGCACAAGGCCACCGTCGAAGGCAAGTTCAAGGATGAAATCATCCCGATGCAGGGCTACGACGAGAACGGTTTCCTGAAGGTTTTCGACTTCGACGAAACCATCCGTCCGGAAACCACCCTCGAGAGCCTGGCTGCACTGAAGCCTGCGTTCAACCCGAAAGGCGGCACCGTGACTGCGGGCACTTCCTCGCAGATCACCGACGGCGCTTCCTGCATGATCGTCATGAGCGCCCAACGCGCCCAGGATCTGGGCATCCAGCCGATGGCCGTGGTTCGCGCCATGGCGGTTGCCGGTGTTGATCCGGCGATCATGGGCTACGGTCCGGTTCCGTCCACCCAGAAGGCGCTCAAGCGCGCTGGCCTGACCATCAACGACATCGACTTCTTCGAGCTCAACGAAGCCTTCGCTGCCCAGGCCCTGCCTGTGCTGAAGGACCTCAAGGTGCTCGACAAGATGGAAGAGAAGGTCAACCTGCATGGCGGCGCCATCGCGCTGGGTCACCCGTTCGGCTGCTCCGGTGCGCGTATTTCCGGCACCCTGCTGAACGTGATGAAGCAGAACGGCGGTACTCTTGGCGTGTCCACCATGTGCGTGGGTCTGGGCCAGGGCATCACCACGATCTTCGAACGCATCTAAGCATTCGCTGATCGACAGCCGGGGCCCAGTGCCCCGGCTTTTTTATTTTCTGTACAAAGATTTTCAGAGGTTCGTCATGCAGCTGCAGCCCGGACGATATCGGCATTACAAGGGACCTGAGTATCAGGTTTTCGGTGTTGCCAGACATTCCGAGAGTGAAGAGCCGATGGTTGTCTATCAGGCTCTCTACGGCGAGCGTGGTTATTGGCTCAGGCCCTTGCAGATGTTCTGCGAGACGGTGGAAGTGGCCGGCGAGAAGGTGCCGCGCTTTGCTCTGGTCGAGCCGGCAGACGAATCCGTTTTTCATTTTTGAGACAGTGGCGGGCGGTCGTCGCGCTTGACCGCACCGCGATCGCCACTATATATAGCGGTGCCGCGCCAGGCGGCTCCCGCCTTCCTTCTCGTATTCAGGAACTCTCCGATTCATGGGTAAATCGCTGGTCATCGTGGAATCCCCGGCCAAGGCCAAGACCATCAACAAGTACCTGGGCAACCAGTACGTGGTGAAGTCGAGCATCGGTCATATTCGAGACCTGCCCACCAGCGGATCGGCCAATGCCAACAAGGAACCGGTGAAGCGCGGCAAGGCAGCCGCGGCCGAGGCGCCGGCGCTTTCGCCCAAGGAAAAGGCCAAACGTCAGCTGTTCGCGCGCATGGGCGTCGATCCCGAGCACGGCTGGAAGGCCAAGTACGAGATCCTTCCGGGTAAGGAGAAGGTGATCGAGGAGCTGCGTCGCCTGGCCAAGGACGCCGACACCATCTATCTCGCAACCGACTTGGATAGAGAAGGGGAGGCCATCGCCTGGCACCTGCGCGAGTCGATCGGCGGCGACGACAGCCGCTACAAGCGCGTGGTGTTCAACGAGATCACCAAGAAGGCCATTCAGGAGGCCTTCTCCAAGCCTGGCGAGCTGGACATCAATCGGGTCAACGCGCAGCAGGCGCGGCGCTTCCTTGATCGGGTGGTCGGTTACATGGTGTCGCCGCTGCTGTGGGCGAAGATCGCCCGCGGCCTGTCCGCCGGTCGTGTGCAGTCGGTGGCGGTAAAACTGGTGGTGGAGCGCGAGAAGGAGATCAGGGCCTTTGTCCCGGAGGAGTACTGGGAGGTTCATGCCGACCTCGGTACGCCGAAGAAGGATCAGGTTCGCTTCGAGGTCGTTCGCGAGAAGGGCGAGGCATTCAAGCCGCTCAACGAATCCCAGGCCATGGCCGCGCTGGAGAAGCTCAAGGGCGCTAGCTACAAGGTGGTCAAGCGTGAGGACAAGCCGACCTCGAGCAAGCCATCCGCACCTTTCATTACCTCCACGCTGCAGCAGGCGGCGAGCAATCGCCTCGGTTTCGGCGTGAAGAAGACCATGATGATGGCGCAGCGCCTCTACGAGGCCGGCTACATCACCTACATGCGTACCGACTCGACCAACCTGTCGGCTGACGCCATCGAGATGGTTCGCGGTTTCATCGGTTCGGAGTACGGCAAGAACTATCTGCCGGCCAAGCCGAACATCTATTCGAGCAAGGAAGGCGCCCAGGAGGCGCACGAGGCGATCCGTCCCTCCGACGTCAACCTGCGGCCGACCCAGCTGTCGGGCATGGAGCGTGATGCAGAGCGCCTGTACGAGCTGATCTGGCGCCAGTTCGTCGCCTGCCAGATGCCCCCGGCCGAGTACCTGTCGACCACTGTCAGCGTCGCGGCTGCGGATTTCGAGCTGCGTGCCAAGGGTCGCATCCTCAAGTTCGACGGTTATACCCGTGCACTGCCGCAGCAGAGCAAGCCGGGTGAGGATGACGTGCTGCCGGATATGGGTGAGGGTCAGGCGCTCGAGCTGCTCAAGCTCGATCCCAGCCAGCATTTCACCAAGCCGCCGGCGCGCTTCTCCGAAGCCAGTCTGGTCAAGGAGCTGGAAAAGCGCGGCATCGGTCGCCCGTCTACCTATGCGGCGATCATCTCGACCATCCAGGAGCGTGGCTACGTGACGGTGCACAATCGCCGTTTTTACGCCGAGAAGATGGGCGACATCGTGACCGAGCGCCTCTCGGAAAGCTTCGCCAACCTGATGGACTACGGGTTCACTGCAGGCATGGAAGAGAACCTGGACGACGTGGCCCAGGGCGAGCGCGACTGGAAGCACCTGCTGGACGAGTTCTATGGCGACTTCCGCAAGAAGCTCGATGTGGCCGAGGCCAGCGATGGCGGCATGCGCGCCAATCAGCCGACCCTGACCGACATTGCCTGCAAGGAATGCGGCCGCCCGATGATGATCCGCACCGCCTCCACCGGTGTGTTCCTTGGCTGTTCCGGCTACAGCCTGCCGCCGAAGGAGCGCTGCAAGTCGACCCTGAACCTTGTTCCGGGCGACGAGATCGCGGCTGATGACGAGGGTGAGTCCGAGTCGTTGGTGCTGCTCGGCAAACATCGTTGTGGCAAGTGCGGCACGGCGATGGACGCCTACCTGCTGGACGAGACCCGCAAGCTGCATATCTGTGGCAACAATCCTGACTGCTCGGGCTACGAGATCGAGCAGGGTCAGTACCGCATCAAGGGCTATGAAGGGCCGAGCCTTGAGTGCGACAAGTGCGGCAGCCAGATGCAGCTCAAGACCGGCCGTTTCGGCAAGTTCTTCGGTTGCACCAACTCGGCCTGCAAGAACACTCGAAAGCTGCTCAAGAATGGCGAGGCGGCACCGCCGAAGATCGATCCGATCAAGATGCCCGAGCTGCGCTGCGAGAAGGTCGACGATACCTACGTACTGCGTGATGGCGCATCCGGTCTGTTCCTGGCCGCCAGCCAGTTCCCGAAGAACCGCGAGACCCGCGCCCCGCTGGTGCTTGAGCTGATTCCGCACCGTGACGAGCTGGATGCCAAATACCACTTCCTGCTCGATGCACCGCGCAAGGACCCGGATGGCCACCCCGCGGTGATCCGCTTCAGTCGCAAGACCAAGGAACAGTATGTGCAGACCGAGGTCGACGGCAAGCCGACGGGTTGGCGAGCCTTCTACGGAAATGGCAAATGGACGGTGGAAGACAAGCGCTAAGCGCTTCTGACTACGTCCAGATATTCATCTGGCAAGGTTCGTGCGCCGCTCGCCGTTGCGGTTGAGCGGTGCACTGCAACCTGACTCGCGGAGAAGTCCCCATGGCCAACGAGCTCTATACCCGCACCAATCAGAAACTCTACTTCGCTGGCGTGACACTGGATGCCTGGAAACAGGCCGAGCAGGCTAGGGGCGCGGGATTCCAGGCCCAGGCAATGGCCTTGCGCGAGGCTACGCTGTTTCATCTGCATGGTGCGGTGCTCGGGCTCTGTCACGAAATCGCCGGGTACTATCGTCTGGCCGGGCGCGAGGCGCCGCGTCTGGAGCTGTTGTTGAACGAGGCAGTACAGGCCAGCTCGCCCAGCCCGGAATTTGCCGAGCTACTGGAGCTGGCGCGTCATCCGCAGACCTGGCTCGGGCAGCTGCTGGCTGCGCATGCGGCGCTTTTCGTTCCTCCCAGTCCCGAGTCCAAAAGCAAGGTTGATCCAGCCACGCCGCTGATTCAGGCAGTGACCCTCGAGGATGAAACCCCGCCATTGACCAGGGACGAGCTGGAACAGTGGCGTCAGCAGCTTAAGCAGCTTGCGTTGCGTTTCCGTGAATCGATGACGGAATGCTGAGCTGAGTCGTCGAGCTGGTACAATGCCGGCCTTTTTTGGACAGAGCAGCGCACATGCCTACTTCGTTTCTTGAGATTGTCGAGCTGTCCGATGGCCGGATCGTGCTGCGTCGAGGCGAAGACGAAGGGGATCTGGTGTCCCTGGAGTTTTCCGAAGAAGCCCGGGCCTTTCTGCAGGGTCAGCATCTGGAAGTTGCCAAGGCGATGCTCAGCACAGGCCTGCAGATGGCAGGGCGTCTGGCCGAGGGTGATCTGAGTATCATCGAGGACGACTCGCCGCGAGTCATCCACTGAGCTCCAGCGTCAACCGCTATCCCAGCACGATGTTGAGGCTCTGGCTTTCACCTTGCCGAGCCGCCGCCAGTAGACGCTGCCGCGAGACTTGTGCCGAGGGCAGCCAGCTGATCACCGTATGGCTACGACCCAGGCGCAAGGCTTCGCATGCCAGTTCCAGCTCCGACTGACCGGTCCGAGGTTGCAGCAACAGAATCCGTTCCCGATGAATGCCGGCTCGGCGCAGCCACTCATGGGTGATGGCCGCAGGCGCTGCGACCATGCTCAGCCAGCGCTGATCCTCAATCTGGCTGAGGTCGCGCAGAATCGAGCCGAGCAATTGCAGCCGATTGCCGCGTGCCGCAGACAGCGAAAGCTCGCTCAGATACTGCTCCTGCAGCTGTCGGTCACACGGAGGTGACAATGCTGCAGGCTGGTTCAGGAAGGCGTCGAACAGCGGAATTTGAGTTCGGCTGGCCGGCTGCGGGAAATGCATGGAACCTCCTTCAGCGGCGAATCACGCCGACACTCAGACCTTCGATGACGACGTCCTGCTGGGTCAGGTCGACTTCAATGGGGGCGAAGTCTTCGTTTTCGGCAATCAGCCAGACCTTGCTGCCGTCCCGCTTGAAGCGCTTGACTGTCACCTCGTCATCGATCCGCGCCACTACCACCTGGCCGTTGCGGGCTTCTCGAGTGGCGTGAACGGCCAGCAGGTCGCCATCGAGTATGCCGATGTCCTTCATGCTCATGCCGCGTACTCGTAGCAGGTAGTCGGCGCGCGGATGAAAGAACTCGGGGTTGATGCGGCAGGAGTCTTCGATGTTCTGCTGCGCCAGAATCGGCGCGCCGGCGGCGACCCTGCCAATCACCGGCAGTCCTTCTTCTTCCTGGTTGGGTTCGAAGCCGGGAATGCGGATGCCACGGGAGGCGCCCGGAGTCATCTCGATAGCACCCTTGCGAGCCAGCGCCTTGAGATGTTCTTCCGCGGCGTTGGGTGACTTGAATCCGAGCTGCTGGGCGATTTCTGCGCGCGTTGGCGGATAGCCGTTGGCCTCCAGGCAGCTTTTGATGAACTCGAGAATCTCGGACTGGCGGGGCGTCAGTTTCAACATGGCTGGGCTCTGGCTTTATATACAGTGACTGGAAGTATATACAGTGTTTGTCGCGTGGCAAGCCTTCAGGCTTTCCTGGTCGCACACATCCGGCTAAGCTCGGATGACTCTCCATTCAGTCGTTGACTGGGCAGGCAGAAGTCGTGGTGATATGAGTTGACAGTCTTTTCGTTTGAAACGTATGTTTCAAACAACTGTTTGTCCGGTATGAATCTCATGGCCCAGTCCGAAACGGTGGAGCGCATTCTTGACGCTGCGGAGCTTCTGTTCGCAGAGAAGGGTTTTGCGGAAACCTCGCTGCGATTGATCACCAGCAAGGCGGGGGTCAATCTCGCTGCGGTCAATTACCACTTTGGCTCGAAGAAGGCGCTGATCCAGGCGGTGTTCTCGCGCTTCCTCGGCCCCTATTGCGCGAGCCTGGAGCGGGAGCTGGACCGGCGACAGGCGAGACCGGAAGGTCGTCCGACCCTGGAGGAGCTGCTCGAGATGCTGGTCGAGCAGGCGCTGGCGGTGAAGCCTCGCAGTGGCGACGACCTGTCCATTTTCATGCGTCTTCTGGGCCTGGCGTTCAGCCAGAGCCAGGGCCATCTGCGGCGTTATCTCGAAGAGATGTACGGCCGGGTGTTTCGTCGCTACATGCAGCTGGTGCACGAGGCGGCGCCCAAGATTCCTCCCATCGAGCTGTTCTGGCGCGTGCACTTCATGCTTGGCGCCGCGGCGTTCAGCATGTCCGGCATCAAGGCTTTGCGGGCCATCGCCGAGAATGATTTTGGCGTCGACACTTCGATCGAGCAGGTAATGCGACTGATGGTGCCGTTCCTGGCTGCGGGCATGCGTACCGACAGCGGGGTTACTGACGCAGGCCTGCTCAAGGCCCAGCTCAAGCCGCGAGGAAAGATCGCCTCGGCAAACGGAAAAGGCTGAAAACCCGATGGGCGGGGGCAGGGCGATCGGCTAAGCTTGCCGCCCATGCTCCAACTAGATCTGCTGCAGATATCCCTCGCCGACCAAATGCTCTATGGCTTTGCCAGGGGTGAACTGTGTCTGCGTCTGGGCGTGTCCACCGCGCTCAATGGTCCCGGCGAACGCAATGGCTCTGGCTGTACGCCGCGCGGCATGCACCGGGTTCGTGCGCGTATCGGCGCGGGTCTGCCGCTCGCGGCGGTGCTGCGCGGACGGCGCTGGACCGGCGAAGTCTGGAGCGCCGAACTGCATGAGCAGCATCCGGGACGCGACTGGATCCTCTCGCGCATCCTCTGGCTGGCCGGCTGCGAGCGCGGATTCAACCTGCTGGGTGACGTGGATACCTTCCGTCGCTACATCTATCTGCATGGCACACCCGACAGCGAGCCGATGGGCATTCCCCGCTCCCATGGCTGCGTGCGCTTGCGCAACGCGGACATGATTGCTCTCTTCGAGCGCGTGCAGGTGGGCTGCGCGGTGAACATCGTCGAGACTGCCTGCCCGCAATGGCGCGATGCGCCACTGAACAAGGAACATGCGTGAGTACAGCATTGAGTGGCTCCCTGATGCTCGATATCCAGGGCATCTGGCTGACGGCCGAAGATCGACACCTGCTACGCCAGCCGCAGGTCGGCGGGGTGATTCTTTTTGCGCGCAACATCGAGCATCCGGCACAGGTCCGGGAGCTGTGCCTGGCGATGCGCGCGGTTCGCCCGGATATCCTGATTGCCGTGGATCAGGAAGGTGGGCGAGTACAGCGTCTGCGCCAGGGCTTCGTGCGACTGCCTGCCATGGGCGAACTGAGCGCTTGCGACGATGCGCCCGCCCTGGCCGAGCAGTGTGGTTGGATGATGGCGAGCGAGGTGCTCGCCGCCGGGCTCGATTTCAGTTTCGCGCCGGTGCTGGACCTGGACTACGGCCATAGCGCGGTGATCGGCAAGCGTTCGTTCGGCGCCGATCCGGCGCAGGTCGTCGACCTGGCAGGCTCCTTCATCCGGGGGATGGCGGCGGCGGGCATGGCCGCCGTCGGCAAGCACTTTCCCGGACACGGTTGGGCAGAGGCGGACTCGCATGTCGCCATTCCGCGCGACGAGCGCTCCCTGCAGCAGATCCGTGACAGCGACCTGATTCCCTTCGCCCGGCTCGCTGCGGGTCTGGCCGGGGTCATGCCGGCGCACGTGATCTACCCTCAGGTCGATGCGCAGCCGGCAGGCTTCTCCCGGCGCTGGCTGCAGGAAATCCTGCGCGGAGAGCTGGACTATCGCGGCATCATCTTCAGCGACGACCTCTCGATGGCCGGCGCGCATGTGGTCGGCGATGCCGCGGCGCGAATTGAAGCCGCGCTGCAGGCGGGCTGCGACATGGGGCTGGTGTGCAATGACCGGGCGGCCGCGGAGCTGGCATTGAGCCGGTTGCAGCAGCTGGAGGTACAGCCTTGTGCCCGGCTCGCGAGCATGCGCAGCCGTGCGGCGGCGGGAGATGAATATCGTCAGCAGCCACGCTGGCTGGCGGCGACCGGCGCATTGCGCGCCGCAGGATTAATCTGAAGGAAAACCAGGAAATGACTGTCTACGCCATCATCGGTGGAACCGGACTCACTCAACTCGAAGGCCTGACCATTCGCCAGGCGCTGCACGTGGATACCCCCTATGGTGCGCCGTCCGGCCCGCTGCTCAAAGGCGTCTACGCGGGCCACGAAGTACTCTTTCTCGCTCGTCACGGCCACCCGCACCGCATTCCGCCGCATCAGGTGAACTACCGCGCCAACCTCTGGGCGCTCAAGCATGCGGGCGCCACCGCGCTGCTGGCAGTCAACGCCGTCGGCGGCATTGCCAGGAGCGCGGGCACCGGCGGGTTCTGCGTGCCGCATCAGGTGATCGACTACACCTATGGTCGCGAGCACACCTTCTATGAGGGCGAACTGGAGCATGTTACCCACGTCGACTTTACCCACCCCTACGACGAGGGACTGCGCCAGCGCCTGATTGCCGCGTTGCGTGAAGAGGGTTATGTCCACGAGGCGCAGGGTGTGTATGGCTGTACCCAGGGGCCGCGCCTGGAGACGGTGGCGGAAATTGCCCGGATGGAGCGCGACGGCTGCGACATCGTCGGCATGACCGGGATGCCCGAAGCGGTTCTGGCACGCGAGCTGGCCTTGCCCTATGCCTGTCTCGCTCTGGTGGTGAACCCGGCTGCGGGCAAGTCCGCCGGAGTCATCACCATGGCCGAGATCGATCGCGTGCTCGGTGAGGGCATCGAGAAGGTCAAGAAGGTTCTGGTGCGGATGCTGCTCGGCTGAGTCGAACCAGCGGGGCGCGTCGGCTACAATGCGCGCCCCCGCCCACCTCGGAATCCTCGTCATGACCTGTGCCTCGCCGATCATCGTCGCTCTCGACTTTCCCAATCAGGCGGACGCCCTCGCGCTGACCGCGCGCCTCGATCCGGCGCAGTGCCGGGTCAAGGTCGGCAAGGAGCTGTTCACCCGTTGCGGTCCGGCGATTGTCGATGCGTTGCAGGGGCGCGGCTTCGAGGTGTTCCTTGATCTGAAATTCCATGACATCCCGAATACCACGGCGATGGCGGTGAAGGCTGCCGCCGAGCTCGGTGTGTGGATGGTCAACGTGCACTGCTCCGGTGGCCTGCGCATGCTGCAGGCCTGCCGCGAAACCCTGGATGCGGCCGGCGGCAGCAGACCGCTGCTGATCGGTGTCACCGTGCTGACCAGCATGGAGCGCGAGGATCTGGCCGGGATCGGTCTGGATGTCGAGCCGGCGCAGCAGGTACTGCGGTTGGCCGGATTGGCTGCACAGGCAGGCCTGGATGGTCTGGTCTGCTCGGCACAGGAAGCGGTGGCGCTCAAGGCGGCGCAGCCAGGACTGCAACTGGTGACGCCGGGAATTCGCCCGGCCGGCAGCGCCGGGGATGATCAGCGCCGGATCCTCACGCCGCGGGCCGCGCTCGACGCCGGTTCGGACTACCTGGTCATCGGCCGTCCGATCAGCCAGGCAGCCGATCCGGCGGCCGCGCTGCAGAACATTCTGGGCGAGCTGGGCTGAGCAGGCCGGCGCCATTGCGGCGCCGGCACGGCATTCAGACCTTGAGGATCAGCTTGCCGAAGTTCTCGCCGGTGAACAGCTTGAGCAGGGTGTCGGGGAAGGTCTCCAGGCCTTCGACGATGTGCTCCTTGCTCTTGAGCTTGCCGCTGGCCATCCAGTCGGCCATTTCCTGCCCGGCGGCTGCGTAGCGATCCATGTAGTCGGTCACTACCATGCCCTGCATGCGGGCGCGGTTGACCAGCAGCGACAGGTAGTTGGCCGGTCCCTTGACCGCTTCCTTGCTGTTGTACTGGCTGATCGCACCGCAGAGCACGACTCGCGCGCCAACGGTGATGCGGGTGAGCACGGTGTCGAGGATCTCGCCGCCAACGTTGTCGAAGTAGACGTCCACGCCCTTCGGGCATTCGCGCTTGAGTGCCGCAGCCAGGTCTTCGTGCTTGTAGTCGATGGCCGCGTCGAAACCCAGCTCGCTGGTCAGCAGACCGCACTTCTCGGCGCCCCCGGCGATACCGACCACGCGGCAGCCCTTGATCTTGGCAATCTGCCCGGCAACGCTGCCGACGGCACCGGCGGCGCCGGAGATGACCACGGTTTCGCCGGCCTTGGGCGCGCCGACATCGAGCAGGGCGAAGTAGGCGGTCATGCCGGTCATGCCCAGCGCCGAGAGGTACAGCGGCAGCGGCGCAAGCTTGGCGTCGACCTTGTAGAAGCCGCGCGGCGAACCGGTGTAGTAGTCCTGTACGCCCAGGGCGCCGTTGACCTGGTCGCCGACCTTGTAATCGGGGTGGTTGGAGGCGGTGACCTCGCCAACGCCCAGCGCACGCATCACCTCGCCGATGCCGACCGGCGGAATGTAGGACTTGGCGTCGTTCATCCAGCCGCGCATGGCCGGGTCGAGTGACAGGTATTGGTTGCGGACCTGGATCTCGCCGTCCGCGGGAGCTGCCAGCGGGCGTTCGACGAACTCGAAGGTTTCCCGGCTGGGCATGCCGACCGGGCGCTGGGCGAGCAGATACTGGCGATTGATGCTGGACATGCGCGGTTCTCGTTCAGGGGAAAGACAGCAGTGATAGACCCCCCAGGCGGTTGGGGCAAGCGAATGCGGCGAATAAATGCCGGTGGATTCGCGCTGCTGATCGCCCGCCGCGGTGTATTGCGCAGACCGATAAGTCATCTGGATGCAGGCTCAACCGTGTTCCGAATGGAGCGTCACGCGGCCTGCTCGACTAGCTAGACTGCCGCCTCGGTTCAATCTCAAGCGAGGGGCTGCAATGGGCATGGTGTTTTCCGGTGAAGTGGCGTTGGTGACTGGCGGTGCGGCTGGTATCGGCAGGGAGACGGCGCTGGCGTTCGCCGCCGAGGGACTGAAGGTGGTGGTGTCCGACGTCGACGTCGCCGGTGGCGAAGGCACCGTGGCGCTGATCCGCAACGCGGGCGGCACGGCGAGCTTCATCCGTTGCGACGTGACCCGGGACGCCGAGGTCAAGGCGCTGATGGAAGCGACCCTGGCAGCCTATGGTCGGCTGGACTACGCGTTCAACAACGCCGGCATCGAGATCGAACAGGGCGACCGTCTGCCGGACGGCACCGAGGCCGAGTTTGACGCGATCATGAACGTCAACGTCAAGGGCGTCTGGAACTGCCTGCGTCACCAACTGCCGATCATGCTTGCCCAGGGCGGCGGCGCGGTCGTCAACACCGCTTCCATTGCCGGCCTCTGCGCCGCGCCGAAGATGAGCATCTATGCCGCCTCCAAGCACGCGGTGATCGGCCTGACCAAGTCCGCGGCGATCGAATACGCGCGCAAGAAGGTGCGGGTCAATGCGGTCTGTCCGGCGGTGATCGACACCGAGATGTTCCGTCGCGCCCATGGCGGTGACGAACAGTACGCCGCCGGTGTGGCCTCGCGTCATCCGATGGGTCGGGTCGGCCAGCCGGGCGAGATCGCCGCAGCCGTGCTGTTCCTCTGCAGCGACGGCGCTGCCTTCACCACTGGCCACGCGCTGACCGTCGACGGCGGCTGGACCGCGATCTGAGTCTCGTCGCGCCCCTTTGTGGGGTGCGTGCCAATGGATGCCTGCGGCACAATGCGGACTTTCCGGTACAGGTAAGTCCGCAATGGACCAAGAGAATCCGTACGCTACGCCCAAGGTTGAACTGATCGAGTCGGTTTCGCTGCGCAGCCTGCCCGGCCTGAGTGCCAGTCACTTGCGTCTGCTTGGCTGGCTAATGTTGGTCTGCTTGTTAGGCGAGCTGATCTCGCTAGCGTTGTTTGCGCTAGGTGACGGATATGACCGTGACGAGCTGGTAGTGGCCAGTGATGTCGTAAGCAGTTCCATCGTTCTGCTTGGCGCCTATTTGCTTCTGCGTCTGAGGATGCTGCTCGTTGCGCGGTTTGCAGCTCAAGGTCTTGACCGCCCCGTCGTTCTGAGTGTCATCCTCAGTGTCCTCGCTCAGGCCATGCTATTGGCGTTGGGTGATGAATGGTGGTCGTCTGGCCGCTGGGCCGTAGCGATGGTCTTAGTGCTGGTGCTGTTCGGAGGAGCCACTCTCTGGCTGGGTATCGCGCTGTTGCGCATTCCGGAGTCCTACGGCCTTTTGCGTACTCTGGCTTGGTTGCACATAGTCTCAGGCGCTATGACGATTTCGGTCATTCTGATGGTCCTGGCATTTCTGCTGCTGCTCGTCGCGCAGTTCGTGATGCTGCTGATCTTCTTTCGGGAAGCTAAAGAAACTCGCTGATCGTGCTCAACTTCCTCCCGGCTGGCGGTTCTGCGCCAGCAGCAGGTTCACCTCCAGCCAGCCGGCGACCGCGGCCTCGCCGGCCTGATCGAAGGTGCGTTGCAGCAGCTTGACCTGTTCGCGGCGTAGCAGGGCTTCCAGTTTCGCGCCTTCGGCGCTCAGCGACAGCAGGCGGCGGCGCTTGTCGTCGGCTGCTGTGCTGCTGTGCACCAGGTCCATCTCCTGCAACTGGCGCAACGGCATGTTCAGCGCCTGCTTGCTCACGCCCAGGCAGGCGAGCAGTTCCTTGACACTGAGCTGCGGCTGGCGGGCGATGAAGAACAGGATGCGGTGATGCACCCGCGACAGCCCGCGGCGCGCGAGTATCTCGTCGGCGCGGGCGGTGAACGCCTGATAGCCATGGAAGAAGGCTTCCATGGTACGCAGCTGGAGGTCGCGGTTTTTTAGGTCAGTCATGTTGACGTATCTGGTCGGGTCGGCGTAGGTTTGGTCAACTAGTTTGACTCAATTGTCCTGATCCTGAAACCGGTGCCCCCATGGCCTTTTCCGCTCGCGTCAGCCGTCTCAAGAGCTCTCTGATTCGTGAAATCCTCGCTGCTGCCCAGCGTCCGGAGGTGATGTCCTTCGCCGGCGGCCTGCCCGCCGAGGCGCTGTTGCCCACGCTGGACTGGAGCGAGCTGCCCGCTTCCGTTGGCCAGTATGGGATGAGCGAGGGCGAACCGGCGCTGCGTGAGCTGATCGCGGCCGAGGCGCGCCAGCTTGGGGTGCCCTGCACCGCGGAGCAGGTGATGATCGTCAGCGGCTCGCAACAGACACTGGATCTGGCCGCCAAGCTGTTCATCGATCCAGGCACCCAGGTGCTGCTGGAGGCGCCGACCTATCTTGCTGCGCTGCAGTCGTTCCAGTTCTTCGGCGCCGATTGCCTGACAGTGCCGCAGGAGGCCGACGGTCCCTGCCTTGCCGCGCTGCGCGAGTGCCTGGAGCAGAACCGCCCGGCGTTCGCCTACCTGATTCCGACCTTCCAGAACCCCTCGGCGGTGCGCTACAGCGAAGCCAAGCGTGATGCGGTCGCGCAATTGCTCGACGCCTATGGCGTGACCCTGCTCGAGGATGAGCCCTACCGCGAGCTGGTGTTCGATGAAGGCAGCGCGACGCCGATAGTCGCGCGCCTGCGCAAGGCCAGCTGGATCTACACCGGTACGGTTTCCAAGACGCTGGTACCCGGGCTGCGCGTCGGTTATCTGATCGCAACGCCTGATCTGTTTCCCCATCTGCTGCGGCTCAAGCAGTCTGCCGACCTGCACACCAATCGCATCGGTCAGTGGCAGGCTCTGCAATGGCTGGGCAGCGAGCGCTACCGCGAGCACCTGGCGCAGCTGCGCTCGTTCTACCGCGAGCGGCGTGACGCCATGCAGCTATCGTTGCAAGCGCACTTTGCCGATCTGGCCGACTGGGAGATCCCGCAGGGCGGGCTGTTCTTCTGGTTGCGCCTGCGCCATGCCCAGGACACTCGGGAGCTGCTGGACGCTGCGCTGGCGCAGGATGTGGCCTTCATGCCCGGCGAGCCGTTCTTCGTCGACCCGGAGCGCAATCCCGGCTACCTGCGACTCAACTTCAGCCATGTCGCACCGGCGCGTCTGGACGAAGGATTGCGTCGGCTGGCTGCGGTGATCCGCAATGCCCAGGCCGAAGCGGCCTGAACAACCAAGCACGGGCGCGCGGCGCCCAAGGGAGGATGCATGTACAAGGTTTACGGCGATAGGCTTTCGGGCAACTGCTACAAGGTCAAGCTGATGCTCGAACTGCTCGGCCTGGCATACGAGTGGGTGGAGGTCGACATTCTCAAGGGCGAGACCCAGACCGAGGCGTTCCTGGCGATGAACCCGAACGGCAAGATCCCGGTGCTGGAGCTGGAGGACGGGACCTTCCTCTGGGAGTCGAATGCCATCCTCAACTTCCTCGCCGACGGCAGCGAGTTCCTGCCGAGCGAGCCGCGCCTGCGTACCCAGGTGCTGCAGTGGCAGTTCTTCGAGCAGTACAGCCACGAGCCCTACGTGGCGGTGGCGCGCTTCATTCGCCTGTACCAGAACATGCCCGCCGAGCGGCAGGCCGAGTACGACTGCTGCATCGCTCGTGGCTATCGCGCGCTACGGGTCATGGAGCAGCAGTTGCAGCGCAGCGAATTTCTGGTCGGCGACCAGTACACGATTGCCGACATAGCGCTCTATGCCTATACCCACGTGGCGGATGAGGGCGGCTTCTCGCTGGAGGAATTCCCGGCGCTGCGCGCTTGGCTGGCGCGCGTGGCCAGTCATCCGCGTCATGTGACCATGCTCGGCTGAGACGACTGCAGCGTCATGCGTAGCGGCATGCGCAACGGCGTGCGCCGGGTCAGCTCGGGGCGAAGCGCTGGTCGAGATAGGCGATGATCGCCTTCGACTCGTACAGCCAGCGCGTGCCGTTTTCCTCGTCGATACGCAGGCACGGCACCTGCAGCTTGCCGCCCTCGGCGAGCAGGGTCTGGCGGTGCTCATCGGCTTTGGCGTCACGCAGGGCCACCGGCAGGTTCAGTCGGTGCAGGGTGCGGCGGGTCTTCACGCAGAACGGGCAGGCGTTGAACTGATAGAGCGCCAGACCTGCCGCTTCGCCGTCCACCCGGGCCTGTAGCTGCGGGTCGCGCTTGAGCTTGCGCGGGCGGGTGATGAAGTCGAGAAAGATGATGATCTGGCCGAGGCCGATCCGCAGCGCCTTGATAAGCATCGCCGGAGTATTCCTGAAGGTGTCGGGAGAAAGGATGTGGCTGCGGGCGGAGCCATGTGTCCGCCCGCAGCTTTTGCGGTGCTCAGCGGATCAGGCTGAGGAACTCGCTGCGGGTGGCGGCATTCTCGCGGAATTCGCCGAGCATCACCGAGGTGACCATCGAGGAGTTCTGCTTCTCGACGCCGCGCATCATCATGCACATGTGCTGCGCCTCGATCACCACGGCCACGCCCAGGGCGCCGGTGACCTGCTGCACCGCCTCGGCGATCTGTCGGCTGAGGTTTTCCTGGATCTGCAGGCGCCGGGCATACATGTCGACGATGCGCGCCACCTTGGACAGACCAAGCACCTTGCCGCTGGGGATATAGGCGACATGCGCCTTGCCGATGAAGGGCAGCAGGTGGTGTTCGCACAGCGAGTACAGCTCGATGTTCTTCACCAGCACCATCTCGCTGCTGTCGGAGCTGAACAGCGCGTCGTTGGTGACTTCCGCGAGTGTCTGTGAATAGCCCTTGCACAGGTACTGCATGGCCTTGGCGGCGCGCTTGGGAGTATCCAGCAGACCTTCGCGAGTCACGTCCTCGCCGAGTTGGCCGAGGATGGCGGTGTAATTCTGTTCCAGGGACATTGAGCTACCTGTCGGTTTCATGGGCGGGTGCAGGGTAGGGGCGGGCGGTTCGGCTGGCAAGAGGAGGGCGGCGCGTAACGCGCCATCATTCGTCACGACCGTCAAGCATCGTTCGCTTGAGGATGACGTAGAGCGCCCCGGTGCCGCCGTGCCGTGGCAGGCAGGAAGTGAAACCCAGCACCTGCGGATGCTGGCGCAGCCAGGTGTTGACGTGGCTCTTGATCAGCGGACGCTTGCCGTCGGTGCGTGCGGCCTTGCCGTGGGTGACGCGCACGCAGCGGATCTCCAGGCGGGTGGCTTCGGCAAGAAACTCCCAGAGGGTGTCGCGGGCCTTTTCGACGCTCATGCCATGCAGGTCGAGGCCGCCCTCGAAGGCGATCTGGCCGGCCTTGAGCTTGCGCATCTGGCCATCCTGCACGCCATTGGCAGCCCAGTAGAGTTCGTCTTCTGCGCCGACATCGATCACGAACTGGTCGGACAGGCCGTCGACCTTGTGCGTCTCGCTGCGCTGGGTTGCCGCCTGGCGCAGGGTATCGATGCGCGCACGGTCGCGTTTCGGCTTGCCGGTGTCGGCGCGATCATGGCTGATCGGCTTCACGCCGCGCATCTGCGCCTGAAACAGGGAAAGGTCGTCGTCTGGTTGCATCGTGGCCTCCGCGAAGGGGCGCCAGTGTAGCAAGGCTGGCAGGCCGCTTTCAGCCGTGCCGGCGCATCAGGTGCGGCGCCAGGCAGAGGTCGCCGTTGCCCTGCTGACGGCGGCGGGCACGGCGGCGCAACAGCAACGCACAGACGATCAGCAGCACACCCGCCAGCAGCAGGCTGAGGGTGACGCCCACCGGCGCGCTCACGTCGCTACGGACACCGCTGAGACTGGTTGTTGCGACGCCCAGCAATGCCAGCCCGCCGAGCCACAGCAGCAGCACGAAGAGACCGACCATACGGCTGCGCCAACTGCGTCGCGGACGCGAGCGCAGACAGCGGGCATCGAAATCGCCGGACAGCTTCATTGAATCTTCCTCCCGTGCATTGGCCGCTATGACTCGATTAGCTGCGCGATGTTCCTGCGCGTGCTCAGTTGGAGCGGATCAGTTCGGCGCAGTCGGCGACCAGAATGGCGAAGTTGTCGGCCAGCGCCGCCATCTCCAGACGGTGGATCTGCTCGGCAGCAATGCTGCCATCGGCAAACGGCAGGTCGCGGGTAGCGCAGGCGCTTTCGACCAGCGTGCAGCGATAGCCGTAGTCCTTCATTGCGCGCACCGTGCTGCTGACGCTGGAATGGGTCATGAAGCCGCAGACCACCACGTCCAGACGGCCGAGGGACTGCAGATAGTCATGCAGTTCGGTGCTGGCAAAGGCGTTGGGCAGCCGCTTTTCGATGATCTTTTCGGCGGCCTGCGGCTGTGCCTCGGCAAGAAATTCGCCGCGCGGCCCCTGTGGATCGAAGAGACCGCCAGGAATGCCGAGGTGGCGAACGTGAATGATCGGCGTGCCCTGCTGACGTGCGGCGTGCAGCAGGCTGGCAATCTCGGCGATGGCGGGCTCGAGACCGGGCAGGCGCAGTGTGCCGCTGCGGTACTCCTCCTGGGCGTCGATGACCAGCAGGGTCGCGCTGTCCAGGCGAGCTGGCGCATAGGTACGACCAGTGAGCTGCAGCAGTGTCTGCGGCGGGTTCATGTCGGGCTCCGCGGTAAATCGATCGGCCATTCTGGACGCTCACCGCGCGTCTGTGAACCCTCGGTCGGAATATGCTGGGCGGGTTCCCTTTTGCTTTCGGCGCCAGTTGGCATTCCGGCGAGATGGCCCGTGGCTGCAAAGGCCGCGATGGCTGGTTACACTGCGCGCCTTTGATCAGAGGTGCTGCCCGTGACCATCGCCAACTCCCGTCTACGCACCCTGCGCGATCACATCCGCTGGGCCGTCAGCCGCTTTCACGCCGAGCAGCTGTTCTTCGGTCATGGCGCGGACAACGCCTGGGACGAGGCCCGCCTGCTGGTGCTGGGCGCGCTGAACCTGCCCTACGAGATGGCCGACGCCTATCTCGACTGCAATCTCGAGGATGACGAGCGCGAATATCTGCAGATGCTGCTCAGCCGGCGTATAGAGGAGCGCGTGCCGACTGCCTACCTGCTTGGCGAAGCCTGGTTCTGTGGCCTGCCGTTCATCGTCGATCCGCGGGTGCTGGTGCCGCGCTCGCCGCTGGCCGAGCAGATCGAGCGGCGCTTCCGCCCCTGGCTGACGACCGAACCGGCGCGGATTCTGGATCTGTGCACCGGTTCCGGTTGCATCGGTATCGCCTGCGCCTACGAATTCCCCGAGGCCGAGGTGGTGCTCGCCGACCTGTCCTTCGATGCGCTCGAAGTGGCCAATCTGAACATCGAGCGGCATGGCCTGGAAGAGCGCGTCTACACGGTCCAGGGTGATGGCTTTGCCGGCCTGCCGGGCCAGCGCTTCGACCTGATCCTGAGCAACCCGCCTTATGTCGACGCCGAGGACTTCGCCGACATGCCGGCCGAATACCAGCACGAGCCGGAGATCGGTCTGGCCTGTGGCGAGGACGGCCTGGACCTGGTGCGGCGCATGCTGGCCGAGGCTGCCGATCATCTGAGCGAGCAGGGTGTGCTGGTGGTCGAGGTCGGCAACAGCGAGGTGCACGTGCGTGCGGCCTATCCGGACGTGGACTTCACCTGGCTGGAGTTCGAGCGCGGCGGGCACGGCGTGTTTCTGCTCACCGCCGAGCAGTGCCGCCGCCATCAAGCACTGTTTGCCAGCCGGATTGCCGGCGCCTGACGCCCGTGTGGCCGCGGGCGTGATCAGGCAACCCTCGCGCTGACCGGCTTGCAGCCGAGCTCAGCGCGTCGCTATCCAGATCAGCAGGCCGGCCTGGAAGGTACAGAAGATCACCAGGCAGGCGATCGAGAAGCGCAGGGTGCTGTCCTCGCGCTTGAGTCCGGCAACCGTCTCATCGCGCTTGCGCAGCTGGCCTTCCAGCTCGCGGATGCCGCGGTCGGCCTGCTGCAGCATGGCGGCGGCTTCGAGCAGCTCGACGAGCTGCACCTTGTCGGTGTTCCAGTTGCCATGCAGCACGCCAACGTGGCTGGCGCTGCAGCGTGCCTTCAGCTGCAGCGGGTCTTCGTAGCTGACTTCGAAGCCGAGCGCCTTGAGGAAATGGTCGCGACGCTCGCGCGCTTCGTCGCTGAAGGCGTCCTTGGACGGTAGCGCCTGACCTTCGACGGCATAGGTGGAAAAGCGCTGCTTCGCCCACTCGATACCCTGGGCCAGCAGGAAGCGGCCCAGTCCGCGATCCTGTGGCTCGACCTGGAAGCCGTCGTCGAGGCCGAAGCGCACTTCGCGGCTGCGATGGTCCACCCAGACTTCCAGGCAATTCTGATTCTTGCGTGTCTGCTGATCAGGCAGCTGCAGGCTCAGCCGCAGCAGGCTCTGCTGTGGCGAATGACGCTCGACGCGGCCGAGCTGGGCGAAGCGCAGGGGCGCCGGCTTGGCGCCGCGTCCGCCCGGCTGCGGCGCCAGACGCAACAGGCGAAAGCGCTCTGCTGCAAGCGCCGCCCAGGGGTGTGGCTTGGCTTCGTCGGTTTCGCTGGGAGCATCGCTGTTCTGTTCGGTCATCGGCGCTGTCCTGTCTGCCGGTTCGCTTGCCAGGAGCCTATCGGCCGGCCGGCGCGTCACTGGAGGGTGGCAGCATGCCTGCATCGATCAGAAAGCGCAGCAGCACCGGTTGCAGGCCGGGTGACAGCGGCCGTGACGGGTCGTTGTAACTGGCCAGTGGGTCGGTCTGCTCGCCGACATCGCGCAGCACGTGGTCCATCCCTTCGATGATTGCCAACTGGACCGCCGGGCGCGCGGAGGCCAATGCCCGTGCATCCGCCACGCCGACCTGGATGTCGCGGTCGCCCTGCAGTACCAGCGCCGGCATCTGCGTGGCCGCGAAGGCGGCGAGGGGATCCTCGCGCAGCAGCGACACCAGATAGGGCTGCACACTGGGGCGGAACAGCCCGCGTAGCGCATCCGGCACCGGTATGCCGCTGCGCCCGGCCAGCAGTTGGTCGAGCAACCGCTCGCTGTAGGCCAGGGGTGCGGCGCTCAGGCGCTGGCGCAGTTGCTCGCGCAGCACCTGATCGATCGGCCGACCGCTGCCGGCGATCAGGATCAGCGCCTGGGCGTCGGCCTCCTGCGCGGCCAGGCTGGCGACCAGCGCGCCCTCGCTGTGGCCGATCAGGATCAGCGGCCCCAGCCTTGCGTCCTGCTTCAGCAGATGGCTCCAGGCGATGACGTCGGCGCGGTAGCGTGCAACCGACAACCGGCTTTCGTCCGGTTCCGCGGCGAGGCTTGCGGCGACGCCGCGCTTGTCATAGCGCAGGCTGGCGATGCCCTGGCTGGCGAGCAGGCGGGCCAGGCGCTTGAGACTGTCGTTGCGCGCCTGCGGCTGGTTGCCGTTGCGGTCGGTCGGGCCGGAACCGGCGACGATCAGCGCCACCGGCGGCGGTTGCTGGCTGCCCGGTAGCAGCAGCGTGCCGTAGAGGATTCCCCCGTTGCTTTGCAGCTGCACGGGCTGCTCGCGCAGCAGCGCCGAGTGGGCGGGCAGAACGAGTAGCGACAACAGCAGGATGAGGATTCTGGGCATGGCGGGACTATACGACGAATGCGCATCCGACACGGGACGCCAGCGGAGGTTCGGGGTGAAGTGGCGCGGCGCCGCGGGTATACTCGCGCCTCTCGTTTTTCAGGCTGATTCCGCGGAGCGTCCTGCATGTCCGGCAACACCTACGGCAAGCTGTTCACCGTCACCACCGCCGGCGAAAGCCATGGTCCGGCCCTGGTCGCCATCGTCGACGGCTGCCCGCCAGGCCTGCCGCTGTCCGCCGAGGACCTGCAGCTTGACCTCGACCGGCGCAAGCCGGGTACCAGCCGCCACACCACCCAGCGCCAGGAAGACGACAGCGTCGAAATCCTCTCCGGCGTGTTCGAAGGGCGCACCACCGGCTGCCCGATCGGCCTGTTGATCCGCAACACCGACCAGAAGTCCAAGGACTACTCGGCGATCAAGGATCTGTTCCGCCCGGCCCACGCCGACTACAGCTACCACCACAAGTACGGCCTGCGCGACTACCGCGGCGGTGGCCGCAGCTCGGCGCGCGAGACCGCCATGCGCGTGGCCGCCGGTGCCATTGCCAAGAAGTACCTGGCCACCCAGGGCATCCTGATCCGCGGCTACATGAGCCAGCTGGGTCCGATCGAGCTCCCCTTCAAGAGCTGGGAGTCGGTCGAACAGAACGCCTTTTTCAGTCCCGATCCGGACAAGGTCGCCGAGCTTGAGGCCTACATGGACCAGCTGCGCCGCGACCAGGATTCGGTCGGCGCGAAGATCACCGTGGTCGCCGAGGGCGTCAAGCCTGGCCTGGGCGAGCCGATCTTCGATCGCCTGGACGCCGAACTGGCGCACGCGCTGATGAGCATCAACGCGGTCAAGGGCGTGGAGATCGGCGCCGGTTTCGCCTGCGTCGCCCAGCGCGGCACCGAGCACCGTGACGAGCTGACCCCGGAGGGTTTTCTCTCCAACAACGCCGGCGGCATTCTCGGCGGCATCTCCAGCGGCCAGCCGATCATCGCCCACCTGGCGCTCAAGCCGACCTCCAGCATCACCACCCCGGGCCGCTCCATCGACCTGCATGGCAATCCGGTGGAGGTCATCACCAAGGGCCGCCACGACCCCTGCGTCGGCATCCGCGCCACGCCCATCGCCGAGGCGATGATGGCGCTGGTGCTGATGGATCACCTGCTGCGCCAGCGCGCGCAGAATGCCGAGGTCGAGGTCTACACGCCGGTGCTGCCGCAGCTGTGAGTCTGGTGTCCGGTCGCCGTTTTCCGGTCGGCGCCGGCGCGGTGGCTGGTGGCTGGCGCAAGGGGTTGCTCGCAGTTGCCCGAACCCTGTCGGCTGCGCCGTCGAACCGCCCGCCGGCGGGCACGCGCAACCCATGAGCGCTGCGGTGCCGTACTGGCGGTTGTCCAACTTCTATTTCTTCTACTTCGCCCTGCTCGGTGCGACAGCGCCGTTCCTCGGCCTGTATTTCGAGCACCTGGGCTTTTCCGCCGCGCGCATCGGTGAACTGGTGGCATTGCCGATGCTGATGCGCTGCATCGCGCCCAACCTGTGGGGCTGGCTGGGTGACGTCAGCGGTCGGCGCCTGGCTATCGTCCGCCTCGGTGCGCTCTGCACCCTGGGCGCCTTCACGCTGATCCTGCTGGGCAAGAGCTTCGCCTGGCTGGCGCTGGTGATGATCCTGCATGCGTTCTTCTGGCACGCGATCCTGCCGCAGCTGGAGGTCATCACCCTGGCGCACCTGCATGAACAGTCGGCGCGCTACGCGCGCATCCGCCTGTGGGGCAGCATCGGCTTCATCTGCACGGTGATCGGCCTGGGCGTGCTGTTCCAGCGGGTCAGCCTGGATGCCTATCCCTGGGCGCTGATCCTGATCATGTGCGGCATCGTCCTGGGCAGCTTCTGGGTGCCGAGTGCGACCCCCACGATGGTGGCCGACAGCTCGCAGGCGGACAGCGGTTTTCTGCGCCAGCTGCGTCGCCCCGGGGTGCTGGCATTCTTCGCCTGCGTCGGGCTGATGCAGCTCAGCCACGGGCCTTACTACACCTTCCTCAGCATCCATCTCGAAGCGCTCGGCTACAGCCGCGGGGTGATCGGCCTGCTCTGGGCGCTGGGGGTGGTGGCGGAGATCATCCTGTTCCTGGTGATGGCGCGGGTGCTGGCGCGCTTCTCGCTGCGCGCCATCCTGGCGGCGAGTTTCCTCCTGGCGGCCGTGCGCTGGCTGCTATTGGGCTATTTCGCCGAGCACCTGGCGGTACTGCTGCTGGCGCAGCTGATGCACGCGGCGACCTTCGGCAGCTTCCACGTCGCCGCGGTGCATTTCGTCCAGCGCAGCTTCGGTTCGCACCAGCAGGGCCAGGGCCAGGCGCTCTATGCCACCCTGGCCGGGGTCGGTGGTGCGCTGGGTGCGCTTTACGCCGGCTACAGCTGGAACAGCCTGGGCGCGGATGCCACCTTTGCCATCGCCAGCCTGGCGGCATTGGCCGCAGCCGTTATCATTGCCATCCCTTTGCAGGAGGAGCGGGCATGACTGCCAGCCGTGACACCCTCAGCCAGGCGATCATCGACGCCGGGCGCTTTCTCTACTCGCGAGGCTGGTCGCCGGCGACCAGCAGCAACTATTCCGCCCGGCTGACCAGCAGCGAAGCGCTGCTGACCGTCTCCGGCAAGCACAAGGGCGAGCTGACGCCGGCCGATCTGCTCGCCGTCGATATGCAGGGGCAGAGCCTCGAGGAGGGCAAGAAGCCCTCGGCGGAAACCCTGCTGCATACCCAGCTGTACCGCTGGAACCCGGATATCGGCGCGGTGCTGCACACCCATTCGGTGAATGCCACCGTGCTGTCGCGGATGACCGCTGGCGACTCGCTGGTGTTCGTCGATTACGAACTGCAAAAGGCCTTCGCCGGCGTCAGCAGCCACGAAGGCGAAGTGCGCGTGCCGATCTTCGACAATGACCAGGACATCGCCCGCCTGGCCGGCAAGGTGCAGCCGTGGCTTGCGGCACACCCGGACTGCGTCGGCTACCTGATCCGTGGCCACGGGCTGTACACCTGGGGGCCGGCGATGAGCGATGCGCTGCGCCAGGTGGAGGCCTTCGAGTTTCTCTTCGAGTGTGAGCTGAAGGTCCGCGCGCTGCAGCGCTGAGCCCGAGAATTCAATGCCGCAGGCCGAGCCGCGGCCCTGCAAGGAGTGATCCCATGAGCAGACTGAGTGTTTATCACGAACATCATCCGGCTTTGCCGAGCAAGGTGCTGAGCCATGCCGAGGACATCGCCAGCACCCTGGCCGAGGTCGGTGTGCGCTTCGAGCAGTGGCAGGCGAGTGCGCCCATCGCGCCCGGTGCCAGCAGCGAGGAGGTGATCGCCGCCTACCGTCCGCAGATCGACAGGCTGATGGCCGAGGACGGCTACGTCACCGTCGATGTGGTCAGCCTGAATGCCGACCACCCGCAGAAGGCCGAGCTGCGTGCCAAGTTCCTCGACGAGCACAGCCACGGCGAGGACGAGGTGCGCTTCTTCGTCGCCGGCCGCGGGCTGTTCAGCCTGCATGTTGGCGAGCAGGTGTTCGAGGTGCTGTGCGAGAAGGGCGACCTGATCTCGGTGCCGGCCGGCACGCCGCACTGGTTCGACATGGGCGAGCATCCGCACTTCGTCGCCATCCGCCTGTTCAACAACCCCGACGGCTGGGTGGCGAAGTTCACTGGTGACGAGATCGCCAGCCGCTTCCCGCGCCTGGAGGACTGACGCCTTGGCCATCCGCGCGATACTCACCGATATCGAAGGCACCACCAGCGCGGTGAGCTTCGTCTTCGACGTGCTGTTTCCGTACGCCCGCCGGCATCTGCCGGGTTTTCTCCACGAGCATGCGTCTGATCTGGCGGTCGCCGCGCAGATCGAGGCGGTGCGCAGCGAGAGCGGCGACACCGAGGCAGATCTGCCACGGGTGACCGATATCCTGCTGCGCTGGATCGACATCGACCGCAAGGCCACGTCGCTGAAGGCGCTGCAGGGCATGGTCTGGGAGCAGGGCTACCGCGCCGGTGCGCTCAAGGGCCATGTCTACCCCGATGCGGTGGAAGCGTTGCGCCGCTGGCATGAGCAGGGTTACGCGCTCTATGTGTATTCCTCAGGCTCGATCCAGGCGCAGAAGCTGATCTTCGGCTGTTCCGAGGCGGGCGATCTGACGCCGCTGTTCTCAGGCTACTTCGATACCACCAGCGGGCCGAAGCGCGAGGCGGATTCCTATGCGCGGATCGCTGCGGCCATTGATCTTCCCGCCGAGGAGATCCTGTTTCTCTCCGACGTGGTGCAGGAGCTGGATGCTGCGCGCGAGGCGGGCATGCAGACCTGCGGTCTGGTCCGCGAGGGCGGGCAGTTGGGCGACCACCCGCAGGTGGCGAGCTTCGCGGTGATCGACCCGGCCGGCTTCTGAGCGTTGCGCTCGGCGCCTGCTGCTGAACCCAGGCGTCGGGTGAAGACTCCCAGTGATACCGGGCCATTGCGCCGGTGCAACCACAAGGAGTCGTCATGGAACTGTTCGGCGGGCTGTTCAGCCTGATCATCCTGGTCCTGGATATCTGGGCCATCCTCAACGTCATTCGCAGCAGCGCCGGCACCGGTGCCAAGGTGCTGTGGATCCTGCTGATCGTCATCCTGCCGCTGGTAGGCCTGATCATCTGGGCGCTGATGGGGCCACGTTCGCGGGTATAGATGCGGCCAATGGGGGCTGCCTTCGGCGCGCCTGTTGGGCCTCGTCATGCTCGGCACCAAGCTACGGCTCTGAAAGGTAGTAGGTTGGGCCGCCAGGCCCAACTGAGCGGGCCTTGCGGTGCGGCGGATTCGTGCAGTGTGCGAGGCCGTTCGTTGGGTACGGGTCGTAATTATGGTCGTCGGGCCCGACGGAGCCAGGCCGGCAGATCGCTCAGCAGCTACAACAGCGAGCCCTGCTGCATTGGCAGTGCGCCTTCGAGCTGCAGCAGGAGTGCCTTGCGCGACAGGCCACCGGCAAAGCCGGTAAGGCTGCCGTCACTGCCGATCACCCGATGGCAGGGCACTATCACCGCGATGGGATTGGCGCCGTTGGCCGCGCCTACCGCGCGAATCGCTTTGGGTCGATCGATGCGCCGAGCCAGTTCGGCGTAGCTGCAGGTGCTGCCAAAGGGTATTGCAACCAGGGCATCCCAGACCGCCCGCTGGAAGGGGGTGCCCCTGGCCGCCAGACGCAGCTCGAAACGCTGGCGGCGGCCGGCGAAGTACTCATCGAGCTGGCGGCAGACCTCGTCCAGCTGCGCGCCGGCAGGCTGCCAGCCCCCTACGGGCGGGTGTGGGTCGTCCTGATCCATGTGCAGCAGGCACAGGCCGGCGTCATCGCCGGCCAGCAGCAGGCGACCGAGTGGGCTTTCATGGTAGCGATGGAACATGGCATGGGCCTCGGGACGGCGAGGTGGACATCCTGCCTGCTCCAGTCCCGGCTCGCCACCGAAGCGGGGCTCTGGCGAGCGCGGTTCGACCTGTAACACCCACGGCAGTAGAATGCGCGCCCTTGTGCCCGATGGCGATCTGCCCGGGCGAGCTTTCAGTGCAGCGGAGACCGACGCCATGAGTGATTATCTGGAAACCCTCTACCAAGGCTATGGCCAGCGTTTCAGCATGGATAAACTGCTGCACGAGGTGCGCACCGAGCATCAGCATCTGGTGATCTTCGAGAACGCCCGCATGGGTCGGGTGATGGCGCTGGACGGGGTGATCCAGACCACCGAGGCGGACGAGTTCATCTACCACGAAATGCTCACCCACGTGCCGATTCTTGCCCATGGCGCCGCCAAGCGCGTGCTGATCATCGGTGGTGGCGATGGCGGCATGCTGCGCGAGGTGCGCAAGCATCGCGGCGTCGAGAGCATAACCATGGTCGAGATCGACGGCACCGTGGTCGAGATGTGCAAGGAGTTCCTGCCCAACCACAGTTGCGGCGCCTTCGAAGATCCGCGCCTGAACCTGGTGATCGACGACGGCATGAATTTCGTCGCCAACACCGAGGAGAGATTCGACGTGATCATCTCCGACTCCACCGACCCCATCGGGCCGGGTGAGGTGCTGTTCTCGGAGAACTTCTATCAGGCCTGTCGCCGCTGCCTGAACGATGACGGCATCCTGGTGACGCAGAACGGTACGCCCTTCATGCAATTGTCCGAGGTGCAGACCACTGCCGGGCGGATGAACGAGCTATTCGCCGATTGGCATTTCTATATGGCCGCGGTGCCGACCTACATCGGCGGCAGCATGACCTTCGCCTGGGGTTCGACCAGAGCCGAGTACCGCCGCCTGCCGCTGGAAACCCTGCGCCAGCGTTTCGCCGGCAGCGGCATCGTCACCCGCTACTACAACCCGGAGATCCACCAGGGCGCCTTTGCCCTGCCGCAGTACGTGCTGCAGGCAATCCACAAGCCTGGCAACGACTGATACGAGAGGGCGCTGGCTGCAACCAGCCAGCGAATTTCTCATCGCGCCTTAGGCGGGGCGGACAACGGCGCCATCTTGTTCGCCCGCGGTCGAGGGGGAGCGCTGGTTCAGGGGCGTATCCGGCCTCCCGGCAAGGGGCCGTCGGCCAGGTGATCCAGCACCGGATTCTTCGGACGGTATTCGGCCACCTGGGCCGCACGGGCCAGCACGCTCGGGTCGATCTTCTCCTGGCCGAAGGACGTGGCGCCGATAGGTCGGTAGTGGCGCGGCTCGACCTTGCTGTAGGCGCCGCCGAGGAAGTGACGCCAGGAGTCGGTGATGTTCGGCAGATCGGCTGGCAGCGCCGGCAGGCGCTGGCGATCGATGCCCAGACCGCATTCGCTGGCCTTTTCGGCCATCCAGCGCAGCGGCAGGTCGGATAGCGGATTGTCCGCGTAGCCGCCACCGACATTGGCATGCGCGCCGGCGAACCAGACCTGTTCGATGGTCTGGTTGGGCTTTTGTTTCGGATCCCAGAGGGTCGCGCAGTAGTTGCGCCTGTGCTCGTCCACCGCAACGGCGTGAAAGGCGTGGCGGACGATGCCGCTCAGTTCGGTGTCGTGGAAGCGATAGAACGCCTGGTTGAACCAGTTGAACGACTGCACCGGAATGCCCAGGGCGCCGACGGTATCCCAGACCCCGAGAAAGTGGATCGGAATCTCCCGCGAGTACTGCCGGCGAAAGAAGCGCGCGTTTTCCGAGTCGGCGCCCTCATCGCGGGTGCGGTAGAGCGAGTAGGCCTCGCTGGTCCGCCGATGGTGCGCCGGCAGGAGCAGCCCGCAATTGCGGATCATCCCGACCAGGCTGCGCGCGGAATAGGCACCGCGACTGAAGCCGAAGATGAATATCTGGTCGCCTTCCTCGTAGAGCTGAACCAGTTGGCGATAGCCCTCCTGGATCTTGCGCGACAGGCCGACGCCGAATACGCCGCCGCGCAGCTTGTCGTACCAGCGCGTGCCGACGCCGGTTTCGTACCACCTGAGCTGGACGCGGCCGTCGGCGCTGTCGGGAATCGCCTGGTGCAGTTTCCAGACATTGGTACTGGCGTCACCGTCCGCCGATGGATTGCGGTCGGGCGTGTTCCAGGTGCCGTCGAAGGAAATGATGATGTTCCTGGCCACGGGCATGCTCCCTGTCGAAAGATTGCCTGCGGCCGGCGCCGCAGATTCGATCAATCAAGCACAGGGAATGGGTGTGTGCTGCCTGGCAGGATACCGGTGGTCGGAAGAATCGGGATACCTCGCTGCCCGTGGGGCAGCGAGGTGTGCAGGCGCCGGTCAGGCCTGACTGGCGGACAGTTCCTGAGTGACACCCCAGCCGTCGAGAACCCCACCGAGTGGTGCGACTATCGACGCCAGGTCCTGACCGAAGTCGTCGATGCAGCCTTCGCTGGCATGCATCACTTTGCTGACCTGGAGATTCCAGCCACCGTCACGGCGGCGACTGACTTGCGCGTTGAGCGATTCGCCACGGAAATTCCGCGCCGCAAGGCGAGCGCGCCCCTCGTCGGGCAGGATGGCGTAGAACTCGATGGGATGAACGCGGGAAAAATCGAAGCCATGGTCTTTCATGCGGTGCAACAGGGTCGGGCTGACATCATCGTGCAAGGACGTGCTCATGGATGGCGCTCCTCTTCAGTGATTAACCGTTGCAATGGCGGAGAACACCGCCATGTCCTCATGGTAGGCACAGGTGGTCGCCTGCGCGCTAGTGCCCGTGGACATTTCCGACATGCCGTGGAATGGCGCAGGACCCCGTCGCAGTTTCCGTGAGGTGCCCCCATTTGGTGCGATTCGTTTCCGGAATAATTTCAAGTCATTGAAAGTAAACATGATTTATCGCTGGCATGAGCCTTGCGATGGCTGCCTTGTCCTGCCGGACCAGGAGCTGTCCAGTGACCCGCACCTTCTATGACGAGATGTACGACGCCCAGGGCGTCTGCCGCCCCCACTACCACGGTTTCGCCAGCTGGCTGGCGCAGACACCCCCCGAGCAACTGGCACAACGCAGACGCGAGGCCGATCTGCTGTTCCATCGCGCGGGCATCACCTTCACCCTCTATGGCGACGAGGAGGGCACCGAGCGGCTGATTCCCTTCGACACCATCCCGCGCAGCATCCCGCTGAGCGAGTGGCGCATGGTCGAGCGTGGCTGCATCCAGCGGGTCAAGGCGCTGAACCTGTTCCTCGATGACCTCTATCATGGCCAGCGCATCCTCAAGGCCGGGATCATTCCGCGCGAGCAGGTGCTGGCCAACGAGTGTTACCAACTGGCGATGCAGGGGCTCGATCTGCATCGCGGCATCTATGCGCACATCGCCGGAGTCGATCTGGTGCGCGACGGCGATGGCACTTACTACGTCCTCGAAGACAATCTGCGCACTCCCAGCGGGGTGAGCTACATGCTCGAGGACCGCAAGATGATGATGCGGCTGTTCCCCGAGTTGTTCGCCGCGCAGCGCGTCGCGCCCATCGATCACTATCCGAACCTGCTGCTCTCCACGCTCAAGAGCGCCAGCCCAGTGGACAACCCCAACGTCGTGGTACTGACCCCGGGGCGGTTCAACAGCGCCTACTTCGAGCATGCCTTCCTGGCACGGGAGATGGGCGTCGAACTGGTCGAGGGCGCCGACCTGTTCGTACGCGACGAGCATGTGTTCATGCGCACCACGGCGGGGCCCAGGCCGGTCGATGTGATCTACCGGCGGCTGGACGACGCCTACCTCGATCCGCTGGCGTTCAACCCGGACTCGATGCTTGGCGTGCCCGGTCTGCTGTCGGCCTATCGCAGCGGCAACGTGGTGCTGGCCAATGCCATCGGCACCGGCGTCGCCGACGACAAGTCGATCTATCCCTATGTCACCGACATGATCCGCTTCTATCTCGACGAGGAGCCGATCCTGCGCAACGTGCCGACCTGGCAGTGCCGCAATCCCGCTGAACTGTCACATGTGCTGGCCAATCTGGAGCAGCTGGTGGTCAAGGAAACCCAGGGCTCCGGCGGCTACGGCATGCTGGTCGGGCCGGCCTCGAGCAAGGCGCAGATCGAGGCGTTCCGTGCCCGGCTGCAGGCCAATCCGGGTGCCTATATCGCCCAGCCGACGCTGAGCCTGTCGACCTGTCCGACCTTCGTCGAGAGCGGCGTTGCGCCACGCCATATCGATCTGCGGCCGTTCGTCCTGACCGGCGAGGAAACGCGCCTGGTGCCGGGCGGGCTGACCCGGGTGGCGTTGCGCGAGGGGTCGCTGGTGGTCAATTCCTCGCAGGGCGGCGGCACCAAGGACACCTGGGTGGTGGAGGACTGAGCCGATGAAACCGATGAGGCCACAACAGAACCCGGAGGTTGCCGATGCTGAGTAGAACCGCTTCCGACCTCTACTGGATGTCGCGCTACCTGGAGCGTGCCGAGAATCTGGCGCGCATGCTCGACGTCAGCTACTCACTCTCGCTGATGCCGCAGGACGGCCGTGGGGCAGGGCTGGACGAGCTGGCCATGCCGCTGATGATCACCGGCACCCTGGAGGACTATCTGCAGCGCCATGGCGAGCTGCACGCCGAGCGCATGCTCAACTACTTCGCCCTGGATGCGGAAAACCCGGCCAGCATCTACTGCTGCCTGCAGGCGGCGCGCAGCAACGCCCACGCGGTGCGTGGACGGATCACCGCCGACATGTGGGAGAACATCAACGCCAGCTGGCTGGAGATGCGGGGCATCGCCGTGCAGGGCCTGGGTCGCTACGGGATGAGCCGCTTCTGCGAGTGGGTCAAGGAGCGCTCGCATCTGTTCCGCGGCGCCACCTACGGCACCATCATGCGTGGCGACGCCTACAGCTTCATTCGCCTGGGTGTGTTCATCGAGCGCGCCGACAACACGCTGCGCCTGCTTGACGCTCGCTACGAGCTGCTCGGCGAGGACGCCGACGAGGTCAGCGACAGCTCTGCGCGTGGCTACTACCAGTGGAGCGCGCTGCTCAAGGCGCTCAGCTCGTTCGAGGCCTACACCGAGCTGTACCGGGGGGCTCCGGATGCGGCGCAGGTGGCCGAGATGCTGCTGCTGCGCCCCGACGTGCCGCGCTCGCTGCACGCCTGTCTGCTCGAACTCGCGCAGATCCTGATCCAGCTGCCGGGCATCAACGGCCGACCGGCACAGCGCATGGCTGCCGAGCTTGAGGCGCGGCTGCGCTACACCGGTATCGAGGAAGTGCTGGCGGTCGGCCTGCACGACTGGCTCAGCGAATACATCCTGCAAGTGCGCCAGCTGGGCGCCGCGATCCACAGTGCCTATCTGGAGGCCGCATGAAACTGTCCATCCGCCACGAAACGACCTACAGCTACGACAACGAGGTGCGCAACAGCATCCAGTATCTGCGTCTGACGCCGCAGGAGAGCGAGCGCCAGCACGTCATCAGCTGGGAGCTGGGGCTGCCGCGCCCGGCGCGGGCCCAGGTCGATCCCTACGGCAACATCCTGCACGTGCTGACCATGGAAGAGCCGCACGCCAGCATCGTCATCAGTGCCAACGGTCAGGTCGAGATCGACGACAGCCGTGAGGTCGAGCATGACGGTCATGAAGTGTTGCCGTATCTGCGTTTCACCCGTCTGACCCAGGCCGACGATGCGCTGCGCGCTTTCGCTCATGAACAGTGCCGCGAGCGCCGCGACCGCAATGGCCTGATCGACCTGATGCACGGGCTGGCCGACCACATGACCTACCTGCCGGGCTCCACCGGCGTTGAAAGCACGGCGGCGGAGGCCTTCGCCGGTGGTGCGGGGGTCTGCCAAGACCATACCCACGCGTTTCTTGCCTGCAGCCGCACCCTCGGCCTGCCGGCGCGCTACGTCTCCGGCTATCTGCTGACCGAGGACAGCGCGCACCTGGCCAGCCATGCCTGGGCGGAGGTGTGGCTGGCCGATGGCTGGTACAGCTTCGATGTCAGCAATCGCCTGGCCCGTCCGGAGCGGCACCTCAAGCTTGCGGTCGGCCTGGACTATCTGGATGCTTGTCCGGTGCGCGGGGTGCGCCGCGGCGGCGGCTGCGAGCAGATGCACGCACGCGTACAGGTGCAGCAGTAGCCTGCGGCGAAACCGAAATCCTGATGGGTGAAACATGACTTACTGCGTTGCCATGTGCCTGGCCGATGGCCTGGTGTTCGTTTCCGACTCGCGGACCAATGCCGGCGTCGACCATATCGCCACCTTCCGCAAGCTCTACACCTTCGGCGTCGAGGGTGAGCGGATGATCGTCCTGCAGTGCGCCGGCAATCTGGCCACCTCGCAGTCGGTGATCAGCCTGCTGCGCCAGCGCCTGCATGGTGAAGGCCCGCACCTGTACAACGTGCCGAGCCTGTTCGACGCCGCGCGGCTGGTGGGCCAGACGCTGCGCGAGGTGGTCGAGCACGACGCCGCACCCAGCATGGCCGCCGGTGTCGACATGGGCTGCTCGTTTCTGCTTGGCGGGCAGATCGCCGGCGAGCCGCCTGCACTCTACAACCTCTATCCGCAGGGCAATTTCATCGCCGCGACGCCGGACACGCCGTACTTCCAGATTGGCGAGAGCAAGTACGGCAAACCGATTCTCGATCGCGCGCTACGCCATGACACGGATCTCGAGCACGCGCTGCGCTGCGCGCTGATCTCCTTCGACTCGACCATTCGCAGCAACCTGTCTGTCGGCATGCCTCTGGACCTGCTGGTCTATGCGCGTGACAGCCTGAAGATTCCCGCCGGCTTCAGGGTCGAGGAGGGCGATCCCTACTACGAAGGGGTGCGCGCCCAATGGTGCGGCAGCCTGCAGCGTCTGCTGCTCGAACTGCCCTGCGCACCGGGCAGCTATCTGAGCTGACCGCGCTGATCAGGCCAGGTTGCCGGGCTCGACCAGCGCGTCACTATCGACGCTTGCGCTGTTGCGTGGGCGTCGCGCCAGACTCAGTTCGGGAAGCTGGCCACCGATGAATTCCAGACTGCGGGTCGGGAAGGCGAAGCGAACGTCGAGGTCGCGCAGACCCTGCAGCAGGCCAAGATTGATCTCCTGCTGGATGTCCATGTAGCGGTTGTAGTCCGAGGTCTGCACGATGTGCACGACCTCTAGGGTCAGCTGGCTGTCGTCGAAGGAGAGGAAATGCGCGCGATCGAAGCGTGTCTCCGGGATTGCTTCGATGACCTTGCGTACCAGCTCGGTGACCTCGCGCACCTTCGCAGTGGGGGTGTCGTAGGCGATACCGAACTTGAAGACGATGCGCCGGGTGTTCATTCGCTTGTAGTTGTGCAGCGTCTGGCTGAGCAGGCTGGCATTGGCGCAGACGATCTGCTCGCCGCTCAGCGAGCGAATGCGGGTGGTCTTCATGCCGATGTGTTCGATGGTTCCGGCGACGCTGCCGAAGACCACGAAATCGCCGATCTCGAACGGTTTGTCGACGCCGATCGACAGCGAGGCAAACATGTCGCTGAGCAGCGTCTGCACCGCGAGGGCGATGGCGATACCCCCCACCCCCAGGCTGGCGACCAGCGCGGTGATGTTGACCCCCAGGTTGGCCAGGATCGACAGCAGCATCACCGCCCAGATCAGGATCAGCACCAGGATCGAGATGATGGTGGTGGTGACCGGGTTCAGATCGCCCGTGCCCTTGCGCTGCAAAAGGCCCGTGGTCCAAAGCCGTACGCCTGTGTCCAGCCAGAGCGCGACTTGCAGAGCCAGGGCAATGAACCAGCCATGGGATAGCGCCGAGTGCCAGTTGGGCGGCAGCTCCGCCAGCTTCAGTGCCAGCAGTAGCGAGAAGGCGAACAGCAACAGACCGTTGGTGCGGCCAAGAATCCGGGAGATGAAGGCTGGCCAGCGGCTACGGGCCTCCGGGATGGCATCCAGATGGCGGCGGACCAGGCCGATAGCGCTGCGTAGCAGCAGATGGAAGATAAGGGTCGCGCCGAGCACGATGGCTAAATTGATCCACAGGTCGGGTTCCAGCCAGTACGTCCAATCCTGCATCGCAATTCCTCCTCCTGAACGAAGATGGCAGGTGTCTGCCGTCCCCATTCGGTAGGCGCAAAGGAGGGATAGTTCCGCAGCGTCTAGCTGCGGCTGGCTCAGCAGTTGCTACAGGGTCTTTGCGTGTCGCCCAGGATCAGCTTGAAGTCTTCATAGCCACCGGCATTGCTGACGTTGCGGTAGCCAAGAGCCTGCAGGGCATCCTGGGCGATGGAGGAACGGCGGCCGCTGCGGCAGTAGAGAACGATGGGCGTGTCCTTGTCCGGGGCGAGCGTGGCGATCTGCTCGGCGATGTCTTCGTGGCCGATCCGTGTGGCGCCTGGCAGCGAGCCCGCAGCGAACTCTTCGGCGCTGCGTACGTCGATCAGCAGCGCGTTGGGATGCTGCAGTGCCTGTAGTGCAGCGTCGTCGTCGATCGGGGCGGCCAGTGTGGGCAGGCTCAGAATGGCTAGGGTCAGGGCGAGAATGCGCATGCTGGTCGGCTCCGGAATGGGGTCAAAGGGGCGACGTCCATCATCGCGCATTTTCGTCTGTACGAAAGCCGGCAGCGGCGTGCATTCATCGGGTGCTGTGCTTCGACCGAGCGGACTAGCCGAACAGTCGGCTGAGATTGGGCAGGATCAGCACCACTGCGGTAGCGAAGAGGATCAGGCCTGCTTGACGGAATTTCGGTTGCTTGGACATGGCGTTCGCCTTCTTGTTCTTGAGTGACGCACAGCACCTCCGAACAACTCGAGGGCGGGCGTTACCGGTAAGGAGACTGAAATCCGTATCGACGAAAAAGGGGTCGATCACGGTACCCACTTTCAATCTAGGAGCGGGCAGAGACAGTCCTTAGAAGACTTGGTCGCAAGAAGCCAGTTCCTTCATAGCGCAGCCTATCGACGCCGATCCATCCGCACCATCCGACCTTGGTGCTAGAGCAGTTTCGTCGCTTACTGTCATCACCCGTTCGGGATCTACCGTTCATCGGTTTTTTTCTGGGGATCATGCGCCGGTCGTCAGTGTCGGGAGCACGGCGTCATCGGACTGCCTGTCCACTGCGGCGTACTGATCAATCAGGAGAAGAATCATGCGCAAGCAAAAATTTGCAATTTCTGCCATCGCTCTCGGGCTGATGTTCAGCGGCGCCTCGTTCGCCGAGTCCGAAACTGACGGCATGACGCTGGGTCAGGAGCGCCAGCAGATCGGGCGAGACATGGAGCAGAACCGCGACCAGATCGGCCGTGACATCAACCAGATTCGTGACCCGGCCGGCGGCCTGGACAACGGCAACAACACCGCTGACCCGGCGTCGAACAACAACACGAATACCGGTCCCAACGCCACCAACACTGGCGTCGGTGGCAATGCCGGAACTGCTCCGGGTACAGGAAGCGGAACCGGAACGGCGCCTGGAACGGGCGTGGGCACCACTCCTGGCTCAACCACGGCGCCAGGCACGCCGACTACCGGGCAGGGCGCACCTACTACTGCACCCGGCACACCCACCACGACTACGCCGGGTGCGCCGGGCAGCAGCAATAACAGCGGCCCGGGTACCGGTACAGGTGCGGGTACCGGCACAGGCCCAGGAGGCGCGGCCGGCGGCGGCATGTAGGTCAGACGAGGGGCTGCCCGAGCAGCCCCCTCATTTCACATGCTGTTGCCGAGGATGATGACCAGGATGGTCAGCAGGACTATTACTGCGGAGAAGATGGTGCCCAGTACGCCGAAGATCTTGTTTCGACCGCTCTGGCAGAGAGCGCCGATGCCCAGTCCCAGGGCAATCAGCTCGATGAACATGCACAGTATGATCAGCAGGCCGAGCACCACGGCGCCGACAGATTCTTCATCGATACCGCCGGGCGTCGACGCCTCCATTGCCCCGGCAGCGATGAACAGGACGAAGATCAGCAGCGCTGCGCCGGTGCTGATGATGAACGAGGCGAGGCCCAGACCCGAATGCTTCAGTTGTTCCATGGGGAGGTAGATCCTTGTGGCAGCGTCCGCTGCCGTGAGTATTGGAAAGGCGCCTGTGCGCACCTGTGATTCGAGCCGCTATTGCGGCTCAAGGCAACCTTCGCCGACGGTTATTGCTGAACTTCCCACATAAAGGTGCTGCCGTCGTAGGTGACTTCCACGGTGTAGGTGAATTTTTCACCGCTCTCCATGGTGTTCAGCAGTCCCTTGTACTTCTTGCCGTCCTCGTGAATCAGTGTGAAGTCCTTGATCTGTATGTGCCGGGTAGCGGCATCCTGGGCGAAGGTTTCCTCCATGCTGGCGCGTACCTCCTTGGCCAGGTCTTCGGTGGATGAGCCACAGCCGCTGAGTGCGAGGGTCATGGCCAGAATCAGGGTTGCGAACAGCTGCTTGATCATGGGGTTTGCTCCGGTTTGATTGAGTTCTGCGTGTTCGGCGCGGATGCGCCGTGCCTCTCGAGATAACCCCTGCACAGGGCCAGCAGCGGCTCATGGCCAATGTCCAGGGCTGTGGCCGATACCACCACTGGACTGCCCAGGGTCTTGAGGTTCATGTTCAGGCTCGCGCGGCGCCAGCGGTGCCCGCAGTTGATATAAGCCTGCGGATCACGTACGCGGATGACCAGCATCCGGTTGCCGACAATATCGGTAGAACCGATACCCAGTATTTCGCTCCAGGGAATCAGCCCGAAGCCGTTACGGGCATGGTCGACGAGGCCCTGTCCGTTCAAGCTCAACGCAAGCCTTGGGCGAGCCAGCTGTAGCAGGGCGGCGATGGTTGCGGCGCCAAAGAGCAGGGCACCAAGCCCGCCGAAGAACACTACCAGCAGGGGATAGCTGAAACGATGCCGCGCCTCGCCGAGCAGCAGCCAGGTCGCGGTGGCGGTCAGGCAGAGGCTGGCTAGCAGCAGGAACAGCAGTTTTGTGCGGCTTTGACGAATGAGTGTTTCAGAAGGAAGCATGTAGCTGGCTTTTGCAGGTTGGAAAGAAGTGCCGGTTTATTGTGCGTCCGTTTTCTGACGCGGTTCGGCAAATCTATCAGGAAGTGCTAGCCATTTGCTATCGGAAGGGGCTGTTCAGAGTGCTTCGACCTCGCCGACGGGTGCCTGCAGCTGCGCGTCCAGATCGCGAATACAGTCGTGCATGCGGCTGCGGCAATCCTCCATCAGTTGACCAAGGTCGGCGCTGGTGAGGCTGCTGGTTTCGATTGGCGCAAGACTGCGTATGGCAATTCGCGCCGCCACACAGCGGTTTGCATCCAGGGTCCCGGCGTAGCTGCTGACACAGAGCGGAACAATGGGCACGCCGGCAGCAAGGGCGAGCTGGAACGCGCCTTTCTTGAACGGCAGCATGCCTTCGCCCGGATGTCGCGTCCCTTCGGGGAAGACGAAGATCGAGGTGTCTCGCTCCTGCAGAATCCTGGCGGTCGCCAGCAGCGAGCGGCGGGCGTTGCGGGGATTGTCGCGGTCGATCAGAACGTTGCCAGCAAGCCAGTACAGCTGGCCGAACAGGGGCAGCCATTTGAGACTCTTCTTGCCCATGCTGACGGTGCGCGGAGGGATCAGGCCACCGATGACGAACAGGTCGTAGTTGGACTGATGGTTGGCAATGATCACGCAGGGGCGTTTCAGCTCAAGCAGTGCCTCGATGCGAATGTCCATGCGCAGCCCCATGATGCGCAACGCCGGCCAGGCGAACAGCTTGGCGCACAGGCGACTGTTGTCCGGATGGAACGGGCGGCAGAGAGTCAGCAGTAGTCCAAAAGCGCTGGCGAATGCGCAATGCAGGCCGAGCAGGGTCAAGCGCAGAAAGGCGAGCATGAAAAAGAAACCGATGCGTTGGCGAAAGCTCGGGAGTGTACGGGTGTTCACTGAGTGCGGCAATTACGCCGCAGCGAATTTGCCAATCAGATCAAGCCAGGTCGAACGCTTCCAGCGCCAGACCGTCGTCGTCAACTTGTAGCGCCCAGCCTTGTCGGTCCCAGTCGCCTAGCACCAGGCGTCTTGCCGGTGTGCCGTCGAGGACCAGCTGATGGACGGCGGGACGGTGCGTATGGCCGTGGATCAGGGTGTGAACCTGATGTTGGCGCATTACTGCCTCAACCTCGCTCGGGGTCACGTCGACGATCTCGCTGGCCTTCATGCGTGTTTGTGCCCGGCTCTCGTCGCGTAGCTTGCGCGCCAGCTTGCGTCGGGTCTGCAGCGGCAGATGGCGGAGGATGAACAGGCTGAGCGGATTGCGCAGCAGTCGGCGCATGCGCATGTAGGCGTGATCTGCGGTGCACAGGCTGTCACCGTGCATCAGCAGTACCTTCTCGCCTGCGAGGTTGACGATGCTGGAGTCGCGCAGCAGTTGGCAGCCGGCTTCCCGGCAGAAGGAACTGCCGAGCAGGAAGTCGCGATTGCCGTGCATCAGGAAGATCTGCGTGCCGGTCTCGCTGCACCTGCGCAAGGCCGACGCGATGCTGCGCTGGAAATCGTCCATGGCGTCATCGCCGATCCAGACCTCGAAGAAGTCGCCGAGGATGTACAGCGCCTGCGCCTTGCACGCGCGCGTCTCGAGGAAATGCATAAACGCCCGGGTAATGTCCGGGCGATTTTCTTCGAGATGCAGGTCGGAGATCAGCAGGATCATGCGTTCGGCCTTGCACGGGGTAGGGCGGAAGACCGACGCAGCGCGCCGAGCCTTCCGTGTGTCGCAGGGCTCGGAGTCAGACGATCTCGGCCTTTTCGATGATCACGTCTTCGACCGGAACGTCCTGGTGGCCTGAGCGCATGGTGGTGGCGACACCCTTGATCGCTTCGACCACATCCATGCCTTCAACCACTTCGGCAAAGACGGCGTAACCCCAACCTTGGGTGGTGGGCGCGCTGTGGTCGAGGAAGCTGTTGTCGGAAACGTTGATGAAGAACTGCGCCGAGGCCGAGTGCGGGTCCATGGTGCGGGCCATGGCAACGGTGCCGACCTTGTTCGACAGGCCGTTGTTGGCCTCGTTCTTGATCGGTGCGCGGGTGGTCTTCTGCTTCATGCCAGGCTCAAAACCGCCGCCCTGGATCATGAAGGTGCTGATGACCCGGTGAAAGATGGTGCCGTCATAGTGGCCGCTCTTCACGTATTCGATGAAGTTGGCTGCGGTTTCCGGCGCCTTGTCTTCGAACAGTTGCAGGCTGATGACGCCATGGTTGGTGTGCAGTTTGATCATCTGGCTATGCGCTCTTGGTGGTGGCAGTGCGCCTGGGGGCTGCGGTTCGAGCCGGTACAGGGCGCTGCGGCTGTCAGGGGGTTGACGGGTTGGGTATGATACGGCCTTTGTTTTGACCGGCCTACCCTGGAGCCGTCCCTGTCTGGCGCATGCCGGCGATGAGACGTTTGAGTGGATTGGCGTTGCGCGTATGCGTCTCGCCGTCCGCTTTCGAGTCTTCTTCGCCAGCTACCGGATCGGTGAGAGCTTCGCGTGGCGCATCGTACCTAAGGACATCATGAGCAAGCCCACCGTCGAAAAAGCCGCCAACTTTCTGCGTCCCATCGTTCAGGCTGACCTGGACAGCGGCAAGCACGCCAAGGTCATCACCCGTTTTCCGCCGGAGCCCAACGGTTACCTGCACATCGGCCACGCCAAGAGCATCTGCCTGAACTTCGGCCTGGCCGAGGAGTTCGGTGGTGCCTGCAACCTGCGTTTCGACGACACCAATCCGGCCAAGGAAGACCAGGAATACATCGACGCGATCAAGGCTGACGTCGAATGGCTGGGCTTTCGCTGGGCAGGCGAGGAGCGTTACGCCTCCAACTACTTCGACCAGTTGCACGACTGGGCCGTCGAGCTGATCAAGGCTGGCAAGGCCTACGTCTGCGACCTGTCGCCGGACGAGGCGCGCGAATACCGCGGCACCCTGACCACACCCGGCAAGGACAGCCCGTATCGCGAGCGCAGTGTCGAGGAAAACCTCGACCTGTTTGCGCGCATGAAGGCCGGCGAATTCCCCGACGGTGCCCGTGCCCTGCGCGCCAAGATCGACATGGCCTCGCGCAACATGAACCTGCGGGATCCGATCCTCTATCGCATCCGCCATGCCCATCACCACCAGACCGGTGACAAGTGGTGCATCTATCCCAGCTACGATTTCACCCACGGTCAGTCGGACGCCATCGAGGGCATCACTCACTCCATCTGCACCCTGGAGTTCGAGGATCATCGCCCGCTCTACGAGTGGTTCCTGGCCAACCTGTCGGTGCCGGCGCAACCGCGCCAGTACGAATTTGCCCGGCTCAACCTGAACTACACCATCACCAGCAAGCGCAAGCTCAAGCAACTGGTGGACGAGAAGCATGTCAACGGCTGGGACGATCCGCGCATGTCGACCCTCTCCGGCTATCGCCGTCGTGGCTATACCCCGGCGTCGATCCGTACCTTCTGCGACATGATCGGGGTGAACCGCGCTGGCGGCGTGGTCGATATCGGCATGCTCGAGTTCGCCATCCGTGAAGACCTGGATGCCAACGCTGCACGTGCCATGTGCGTGCTCAAGCCCTTGAAGGTGGTCATCAGCAACTACCCGACAGGCAAGGTCGAGAACCTCGAACTGCCGCGCCATCCCAAGCAGGACATGGGCGTGCGCGTGCTGCCGTTCAGTCGCGAGATCTACATCGACGCCAGCGACTTCGAGCAAACCCCGCCGGATGGCTTCAAGCGCCTGATCCCAGGTGGCGAAGTGCGTCTGCGCGGCAGCTACGTGATTCGCGCCGACGAGGCGATCAAGGATGCTGCGGGCAATATCGTCGAGCTGCGCTGCAGCTATGACGAAAACACCCTGGGCAAGAACCCCGAGGGGCGCAAGGTCAAGGGTGTGATCCACTGGGTGCCGGCGGCCGAGAGCGTCGAGTGCGAAGTGCGCCTGTACGATCGTCTGTTCCGCTCAGCCAATCCGGAGAAGGACGAGGAGGGCGGCAGCTTCCTCGACAATATCAACCCCGAGTCGCTGGTGGTGCTCAAGGGGTGCCGCGCGGAGCCGTCGCTAGCCCAGGCCGAACCCGAGGAGCGCTTCCAGTTCGAGCGCGAGGGTTACTTCTGCGCCGATCTCAAGGACAGCAAGCCGGGCGCGCCCGTGTTCAACCGTACCGTCACCCTGCGCGACTCCTGGGGTCAGTAAATGGCACTGAGCATCTACAACACCCTGAGCAAGACCAAGGACGTCTTCAAGCCGCTTGAAGGCAACCATGTGCGCATGTACGTCTGCGGCATGACGGTTTACGACTTCTGTCATATCGGTCATGCGCGGGTGATGGTGGCGTTCGATGTGGTGACTCGCTGGCTGCGTGAGCGTGGCTATGACGTGACCTACGTGCGCAATATCACCGACATCGACGACAAGATCATCCGCCGTGCCAACGAGAACGGCGAGCCGTTCGAGGCGCTGGTCGAGCGCATGATCGCTGCGATGCACGAGGACGAGGCGCGGCTGAACGTGCTGCGCCCGGATCTGGAGCCACGCGCGACCGGGCACATCGATGGCATGTTCACCATGATCCAGACCCTGATCGACAAGGGCTTTGCCTATGCGCCGGGCAATGGCGACGTGTACTACCGCGTTACCAAGTTCGAGGGCTACGGCAAATTGTCCCGGCGCAAGATCGACGAACTGAAGATCGGCGCGCGCATCGAGGTCGACGAGATCAAGGAAGATCCGCTGGATTTCGTCCTGTGGAAAGCCGCCAAGCCGGGCGAGCCGAGCTGGGATTCGCCCTGGGGCAAGGGCCGGCCGGGCTGGCATATCGAGTGCTCGGTGATGTCGACCTGCTGCCTGGGCGAGACCTTCGACATCCACGGCGGCGGTCCGGACCTGGTGTTCCCGCACCATGAGAACGAGATCGCCCAGAGCGAGGCGGCCACCGGCAAGCCCTACGCGGCAGCCTGGATGCACGCCGGTGCGGTGCGCGTGGATGGCGAGAAAATGTCCAAGAGTCTGGGCAACTTCTTCACCATTCGCGAGGTGCTGGAAAAGTACCACCCGGAAGTCGTGCGTTATCTGCTGGTTTCCAGCCATTACCGCAGCCCGATCAACTACTCCGAAGACAGCCTCAAGGAGGCGCGCGGCGCCCTGGAGCGCTTCTACACCGCACTGCGTGGACTGCCCGAGGCAGCGCCGGCGGGTGGCGAGGCGTTCGTCGAGCGTTTTGTCGCGGCGATGGACGACGATTTCGGTACGCCCGAGGCTTGTGCGGTGCTGTTCGATCTGGCGCGCGAGATCAACCGGCTGCGAGAGGTCGATGCTCAGGCTGCTGCCGGTCTGGCGGCTCGTTTGCGCTCGCTGGCTGCTGTGCTCGGGGTTCTGCAACTGGCGCCCGAGGCCTTCTTGCAGGCCGGCAACCGCAAGGTCGATGCGGCGGAGGTGGAAGCGCTGATCGCGGCGCGTCTGCAGGCGCGTTCGGGGAAGAACTGGGTCGAGAGTGACCGCATTCGCGACCAGCTGGCGGCGCTGGGCGTTGTGCTGGAAGACGGTAAGGGCGGTACCACCTGGCGTCTGGCCGACCAGTAGCTGTCTGGCTGTCAGGCCGGCGCTCAGGAGGCTCGGCTGAGCTGCTCGATGATCCGGTTGCGCCCGCTCTGCTTGGCCAGGTACATGCGCTGGTCCGCCAGATCGAGCAGTTCGCGACAGTCGCTGGCATTGTCCGCCAGGCGTTCGGCAATGCCGATGCTGGCGGTCAGTGGTCGGCCATCCGGGCGCAGTCCCAGTCCGCTGCTGATGATCCGCTCGAGTGCCTGACGTGCCTGCTTAAGATCGGCCCCCGGCATGATCAATAGAAACTCCTCTCCGCCCCAGCGCAGGAGGCTGTCCGATTGCCGCAAGCTCTTCTGCAGGCGGCGGGCCAATTCGCGCAGGACGTTATCTCCCGCCTCGTGGCCGAACTCATCGTTGATCGATTTGAAGTGATCGACGTCGATGAATACCACGGACAGGCGCGTGTCGTTGCGCTTGGCGCCGTGCCAGTGCAGGTCGAGGATTTCCTCGCCACTGCCGCGAGACAGGACGCCGGTCAGTGGGTCGTGAATTGCCTGTCGTACCAGCGCGATCATGAACGCCAGTTGACTCATGCTCGCCAGGGCAGTGACGCCAGCGATCAGGATCAACAGCCAGAAGCCACCAGCGAAGGAGGGCCAGCTCAGCGTGGACCAGCTCAGGTAACCGGCAATCAGCTGCGCGGCGAGCAACAGCGCGACCAGAAGCAGGTTTTCCTGCAGCGTCAGTGGGAAGATCGCCAGCCCGGCCATCAGCACGAACGGCAGAAAGGCATAACCCGTGGCCACGGCCGCCGAGACCTGGTCATGATGCTGGCCGCCAAGCAGGGTGTGCGAGGCGATATAGAAGAGAGTCGGGATCGCGAACAGAATCGCGATGGCGCGGTAGGCGTCAAACAGCTTGCCGTTCGGGCGATACAGCAGGAGCAGGCAGGCGAAGGCTGCGCAGGTCACCACTCGGCAGGCGGCAAGACTGATCCACAGGTCGCGGTTGAAGACCATCAGATCGATCAGGCTCCACAGGGGTGTCAGCACCGCGAAGAGAAAGGCGAATAGGCGCACGCGGTTGACGATCATGGTTGCCCGGCGCTGGCTCAGCAGCAGCGAGTGGCCGCCGGGTGCAAGCAGTTGTCGTAGTTCGTGCAGGCGCAGTTCGCTTGGAAGGAGAAGGGCGAGGCGTCTGGCGAGTGCGTAAAGGATCGAGGTCATGGCATGGCCGATGCGGCAGGAGTGCGGACTCGAGTGGAGTCTGCCACTGCGCTTGAGGGCATATGCTGACGCGGATCAGTGGTTGTGATGGCAGCTTGATGGCGTGACGAGGGCTTGCGCCAGGGGCGAGCCCTCGCTTTGTCAGCGGTGCAGTTGCTCGGCTGCCTGCAGGGTGTTTTCCAGCAGTCCCGCGCGGGTCATGGGGCCTACGCCGCCCGGCACCGGCGTGATCCAGGAGGCGCGTTCGCAGGCGGCCTGGAAATCGACATCGCCGACCAGTCGCCCATCGGCCTGGCGATTGATGCCGACGTCGATGACGATGGCGCCAGGCTTGATCCACTCACCCTTGACCAGACCTGGCTTGCCTACCGCAACGACCAGCAGATCGGCGCGCCTTACGTGTTCCTCAAGGTTCCTGGTGAAGCGATGCGTGACAGTGGTGGTGCAGCCCGCGAGCAGCAGCTCCAGGGCCATTGGCCGGCCGACGATGTTCGATGCGCCGACGATTACAGCGTCCAGTCCGTGCAGATCGATGCCGGTGCTTTCCAGCAGCGTCATGATGCCTTTCGGGGTGCAGGGTCGCAGCAGGGGAATGCGTTGGGCCAGGCGGCCGATGTTGAAAGGATGGAATCCATCCACGTCCTTGTCCGGGCGGATGCGCTCGAGAATCCTGGATGCGTCGAGCTGGGCTGGTAGCGGCAACTGGACCAGGATGCCGTCAATGGCCGGATCATCGTTGAGTGCATCGATCAGTTCAGTGAGCTGCTGTTGGGTCGTCTCGCTGGACAGGTCATAGGCGCGGGAGACAAAGCCTACTTCTTCGCAGTCCTTGCGCTTGTGCGAAACGTAGACCTGGGAGGCTGGATCGCTACCGACCAGAATCACCGCCAGACCTGGCGCGCGCTGGCCGAGTTGGAGGCGTTCGGCGACGCGTTTGGCGATCTGCTGGCGGAGGGAGGCGGCGATCGCTTTGCCGTCGATCAGTTGTGCGGTCATGACGCTCGATTAACCATTGGAAAAGATAGGAAAAAGGTCGCGCATTCTCGCACGGCGAATCATCAGGGCAAAGCTGCGCCGCCCGGATTTTCCCGTAAGCCCTTTATGTCGCTGATTTTTTTCATTTTCCGTGTTGACGGTTGGAAATCGCCTCTATAAGATTCGCCCCGCTTGTCGAGCACAGCCTGCTGCTGGGTAAGAAGGTACGGAGAGTCGCCATAAGGCTCGAAATACCAAGCTTTTTTGGTTTGCGCTCCGTACAGAATGCAGATTGATAAGCGCCCGTAGCTCAGCTGGATAGAGCATCCGCCTTCTAAGCGGATGGTCGCAGGTTCGAGTCCTGCCGGGCGTGCCATTCGGCGCTTGGCTCAAGTGATGTAGATATGGTGGGCGTAGCTCAGTTGGTAGAGCACAGGATTGTGGCTCCTGGTGTCGTGGGTTCGATCCCCATCGTCCACCCCATATTTCCGAAAGCGCCAGGCCATGTGCCTGGCGCTTTTGTTTCGGGTTGACCGAATGCGGACGTGGTGAAATTGGTAGACACACCAGATTTAGGTTCTGGCGCCGCAAGGTGTGAGAGTTCGAGTCTCTCCGTCCGCACCATCTTTCTTTTCAGTATCCGTCGCGTTTCTCCGCCTATGGGCGGGGTGACTTCTGAGTCGTGTGCCTCTAGAATGCTTGCCCTTGATTCTGGGGCCGGTATGGCCGACTAACGTCTGTGCAACGAGGAATATCCATGCAAGTTTCTGTTGAAAACACTTCTGCTCTCGAGCGCCGCATGACCATCGGCGTTCCGGCCGAGCGCATCGAGACTGAAGTCAACAAGCGTCTGCAGCAGACTGCGCGTCGCGCCAAGGTTCCCGGCTTCCGCCCCGGCAAGGTGCCGATGAGCGTGATCCGCCAGCGCTATGAGGACTCGGCTCGCCAGGAAGCCCTGGGTGAACTGATCCAGGCCACCTTCTATGAGGCTATCGTCGAGCAGAAGCTCAATCCTGCCGGCACCCCGGCTGTGGAGCCGAAGGTTTTCGAGAAGGGCAAGGATCTCGAGTATGTGGCGACTTTCGAGGTGTTTCCGGAGTTTGAAGTCGGTGGTTTCGAAAGCATCGAAGTGGAGCGTCTGGAAGCTGAAGTGACTGACGCCGATCTGGAGAAAATGCTGGAAACCCTGCGCAAGCAGAATACCCGTTTCGAGCAGGTCGAGCGTGCTGCGCAGAATGACGATCAGTTGAACATCGACTTCGTCGGCAAGATCGACGGTGAGGCCTTCGCCGGCGGCTCGGCCAAGAGCACCCCGCTGGTGATCGGCTCCGGCCGCATGATTCCGGGTTTTGAAGAGGGTCTGGTCGGCGCCAAGGCCGGTGAGGAGCGCGTCGTTGCTGTCACCTTCCCTGAGGATTACCAGAATCTTGACCTGGCGGGTAAGGCGGCCGAGTTCACCATCACGGTCAATAGTGTTTCCGAGCCGCGCCTGCCAGAGCTGGATGACGAGTTCTTCGCACTGTTTGGCATCAAGGAAGGCGGTCTGGAAGGCTTCCGTACAGAAGTGCGCAAGAACATGGCGCGCGAGCTGCGTCAGGCGCTGAAGGGCAAGGTCAAGAGCCAGGTCATGGACGGTCTGCTGGCCACCAACCCGATCGAGGTGCCCAAGGCGCTGGTCGGTAGCGAAGTTGATCGTTTGCGTGTTCAGGCGGTTCAGCAGTTTGGCGGTAACATCAAGCCGGATCAGCTGCCTGCCGAGCTGTTCGAGGAGCAGGCGCGTCGCCGTGTTTCGCTGGGTCTGATCATCAGTGAGCTGGTCAAGCAGTTCGAGCTCAAGCCGGACGAGGCGCGTGTTCGCGAGCTGATCGAAGAGATGGCCTCTGCTTACCAAGAGCCCGAGCAGGTTGTCTCCTGGTACTACAAGAATGACCAGCAATTGGGCGAAGTGCGCTCGGTTGTGCTGGAAGAGCAAGTTGTAGATACTGTTCTCGGCAAGGCCAAAGTGACCGACAAACAGGTATCTTACGAGGAAGCGGTCAAGCCCGCGGAAGCTCCTCAGGCGGCCTGATTCAGTACGATAGACCGAGAAACCATAAGCCAGCCTTCGTGCTGGCTTGTGCGTCTTTGAGACATGATCTTTTAGGGAGCGACCATACGCATGTCCCGCAATTCCTTTATGCAGCAAATGCCTGACATTCAGGCGGCCGGTGGTCTGGTGCCCATGGTGATCGAGCAGTCAGCCCGCGGCGAGCGCGCTTACGACATCTATTCCCGTCTGTTGAAGGAGCGTGTGATCTTCCTGGTCGGCCAGGTCGAGGACTACATGGCCAACCTGGTGGTTGCCCAGTTGCTGTTCTTGGAAGCGGAGAATCCCGACAAGGACATTCACCTGTACATCAACTCGCCAGGTGGTTCGGTAACGGCCGGCATGTCGATCTACGACACCATGCAGTTCATCAAGCCCGACGTGTCCACCATCTGCATCGGTCAGGCCTGCAGCATGGGTGCGCTCCTGCTGGCGGGTGGGGCGGCCGGCAAGCGGTACTGCCTGCCGCACTCGCGGATGATGATTCACCAGCCGCTCGGCGGATTCCAGGGCCAGGCTTCGGATATCGAGATTCACGCTCGTGAGATTCTCACCATTCGCGAACGCCTCAACAAGGTGCTGGCGGAACATACCGGTCAGCCGATGGAAGTGATTGCTCGCGACACTGATCGTGACAACTTCATGAGCGGTGAAGATGCGGTCAAGTACGGGCTTATCGACCAGGTTCTGAACAAGCGTATCATGGCGTCGTAGAGCTCTTTTGCAGCTCTGACCAGGCAACACCCGGACGCTGCGCGGGCTTGAAAAAGCCCGCGTTTGCCTTCATCTTGTGTGCATGCCCTACCGGATTGGATCGATCTAATGAGTGATACCCGCAACGGCGAGGACTCCGGCAAGCTGCTCTATTGCTCCTTCTGCGGCAAAAGCCAGCACGAAGTGCGCAAGCTGATCGCCGGCCCCTCCGTATTCATCTGCGACGAATGCGTCGACCTGTGCAACGACATCATCCGCGAGGAGGTGCAGGAGGCACAGACCGAGAGCAACGCGCACAAGCTGCCCGCTCCGCGTGAGATCAGCAATATCCTCGATCAGTACGTGATCGGGCAGGAGCGTGCCAAGAAGGTTCTGGCTGTCGCCGTATACAACCATTACAAGCGCTTGAATCAGCGTGAAAAGAAGGAAGAGGTCGAGCTCGGCAAGAGCAATATCCTGCTGATCGGTCCCACCGGTTCGGGCAAGACGCTGCTGGCCGAGACGCTTGCAAGACTGCTCAACGTTCCCTTCACCATCGCCGATGCGACCACGCTGACCGAAGCGGGTTATGTGGGTGAGGACGTTGAAAATATCATCCAGAAACTGTTGCAGAAGTGCGATTACGATGTCGAGAAAGCCCAGATGGGCATCGTCTACATCGACGAGATCGACAAGATTTCGCGCAAGTCGGACAACCCGTCGATTACGCGCGACGTGTCCGGTGAGGGTGTGCAGCAGGCGCTGTTGAAACTGATCGAAGGCACGGTTGCGTCGGTTCCACCGCAGGGTGGCCGCAAGCACCCGCAGCAGGAATTCCTGCAGGTGGATACGCGCAATATCCTGTTCATCTGTGGCGGTGCGTTCTCCGGTCTGGAGAAGGTCATTCAGCAGCGCTCGACGCGTGGCGGAATAGGCTTCAACGCCGAGGTGCGCAGCCAGGATCTGGGCAAGAAGGTCGGTGAATCCTTGCGTGAGGTCGAGCCGGATGATCTGGTCAAGTTCGGTCTGATTCCGGAATTCGTCGGTCGCCTGCCGGTCATCGCTACGCTGGACGAGCTTGACGAGGCTGCGCTGGTGCAGATTCTTACCGAGCCGAAGAATGCCCTGACCAAGCAGTACGGTCGTCTGTTCGAGCTGGAAGGCGTCGAGCTGGAATTCCGTCCGGATGCGCTGCGTGCCGTCGCGCATCGCGCACTTGAGCGCAAGACGGGAGCTCGTGGCCTGCGCTCGATTCTCGAAGGCGTGCTGCTCGACACCATGTACGACATTCCCTCGCAGGAGTCGGTCAGCAAGGTGGTCATCGATGAAAGCGTCATCGAGGGAACATCCAAGCCGCTGTTGATCTACGAGAATGCAGAGCCGCCTGCCAAGGCAGCGCCTGACGCATGACTCGACACAAAGGGGCCTTCGGGCCCCTTTGTGTTTCATACCTTGTTTTTTGCCGGGGCCGGCTCCATCTTAGCCTTGCTGGTGCCTTTTCCGTTTACGACCGTTTGCGGTCGCTGCAGAGCTGAATCTATGAAGACAACCATCGAACTGCCCCTCCTGCCTTTGCGCGATGTTGTGGTTTATCCGCACATGGTCATCCCGCTTTTCGTCGGCCGCGAAAAGTCCATCGAGGCGCTCGAGCAGGCGATGGCGGGTGACAAGCAGATTCTACTGGTGGCGCAACGCAACCCGGCAGATGACGATCCTGACGAAGCGGCTCTGTATCGGGTAGGCACGGTTGCCACCGTCCTGCAGTTGCTCAAGCTGCCCGATGGTACGGTGAAGGTGCTGGTCGAAGGCGAGCAGCGAGGTCGTATCGAGTCGTTCGGCGAGGATGACGGGCACGTCAGGGTCGAGGTATCGCTGGTTGATGAAGCTGCCTGCCCCGAGCGTGAAGCGGAAGTCTTCGTGCGCAGTCTGATGAGCCAGTTCGAGCAATACGTCCAGCTGGGCAAGAAGGTTCCCGCGGAGGTGCTGTCGTCGTTGGCGGCGATTGACGAGCCGTCGCGCCTGGTCGACACCATGGCTGCGCACATGGCGCTGAAGATCGAACAGAAGCAGGACATCCTTGAGATCATCGAGCTCGACCCTCGAGTCGAGCATGTGCTTGCGCTGCTCGACGCGGAAATCGACCTGCTGCAGGTAGAAAAGCGTATCCGTGGCCGAGTCAAGAAGCAGATGGAGCGTAGCCAGCGCGAGTACTACCTCAACGAGCAGATGAAGGCGATCCAGAAGGAGCTCGGTGACGGTGATGAAGGCCACAGTGAGCTTGAGGAGCTGAAGAAGCGTATCGATGCCGCCGGCCTGCCCAAGGACGCCTACACCAAGGCCCAGGCAGAGCTGAACAAGCTCAAGCAGATGTCGCCCATGTCTGCCGAGGCGACCGTGGTGCGCTCGTACATCGACTGGCTGGCCAACGTACCCTGGAAAGCACAGAGCAAGGTGCGACTGGATCTGCTCAAGGCGGAGGAAATCCTGGATGCCGACCACTTCGGGCTGGAGGAGGTCAAGGAGCGCATTCTCGAGTATCTCGCGGTGCAGAAGCGGGTCAAGAAGCTGAAAGGGCCGGTGCTCTGCCTGGTAGGGCCGCCTGGTGTGGGCAAGACCTCGCTGGCAGAGTCCATCGCGCGCGCGACCAATCGCAAGTTCGTGCGCATGGCCCTCGGCGGTGTGCGTGACGAAGCGGAGATCCGCGGCCACCGTCGTACCTATATCGGCTCGATGCCTGGCCGTCTGATCCAGAAGATGACCAAGGTCGGTGTGCGCAACCCGCTGTTCCTGCTCGACGAAATCGACAAGATGGGGAGCGACATGCGTGGAGATCCCGCGTCGGCGCTGCTCGAGGTGCTCGATCCGGAGCAGAACCACAACTTCAATGATCACTACCTTGAGGTGGACTACGATCTGTCAGACGTGATGTTCCTCTGCACCGCCAACTCGATGAATATCCCGCCGGCGCTGCTCGATCGGATGGAGGTCATTCGTCTGCCGGGTTACACCGAGGACGAGAAGGTCAGCATCGCCATCCGTTATCTGGCGCCCAAGCAGATCAAGGCGAATGGCCTGAAACTCAGCGAGATTGAGTTCGAGGAAGCCGCGATCCGCGACATCATTCGCTATTATACGCGTGAAGCTGGCGTACGCAGTCTGGAGCGGCAGATTGCCAAGGTCTGTCGGCGTGCGGTCAAGCAGCACATTGGCGAGAAGCGTTTTAGCGTGGTGGTCGGCGCAGATCAGCTCGAACACTTCCTCGGGGTGCGCAAGTTCCGCTACGGGCTGGCCGAGCAGCAGGATCAGGTTGGGCAGGTCACAGGGCTTGCCTGGACCCAGGTAGGGGGCGAGCTGCTGACCATCGAGACTGCAGTGGTGCCGGGCAAGGGCACCCTGATCAAGACCGGCTCTCTGGGCGATGTCATGGCCGAGTCCATGACCGCTGCACTAACCGTGGTCCGTAGTCGGGCCAGAAGCCTGGGAATTCCTCAGGACTTTCATGAGAAACGTGATGTCCACATCCACATGCCGGAGGGTGCGACCCCCAAGGACGGTCCGAGCGCCGGCATCGGGTTGTGCACGGCGCTGGTTTCGGCGCTGACGCAGATTCCGGTGCGTGCCGATGTAGCCATGACGGGCGAGATCACTCTGCGCGGGCAGGTGCTGGCCATCGGTGGTCTCAAGGAGAAGTTGCTTGCTGCTCACCGTGGCGGGATCAAAATCGTGATCATTCCGGAGGAGAACGTTCGCGATCTGAAGGAGATCCCGGAGAACATCAAGCAGGACCTGCAGATTAAACCGGTCAAATGGATTGACGAGGTCCTGCAAATTGCGCTGCAATACGCGCCGGAGCCCTTGTCTGATGCGGCTCCCGAGCTGGTTGCAAAGGATGAGACCCGCGAAGCTGATTCCAAGGAGCGAATCAGTACGCATTAGCCTGGCGGCTTCCTTGACACATTTTTCAGGGCCTTGTTATAAAGCCGTACTTTATGTGTCTGTAGGCTGTACAGAACCCGCTTTGCTTACACCAAAAATTAAGAAACATCTCAACAGGAATAAGGGGACTTAGAGTGAACAAGTCGGAACTGATCGATGCAATCGCCGCATCTGCTGATATCCCGAAAGCTGTCGCTGGCCGTGCGCTGGACGCGGTGATCGAATCCGTCACTGGTGCTCTCAAGGCTGGTGATTCCGTTGTGCTGGTAGGCTTTGGCACCTTCGCTGTCAAAGAGCGCGCTGCACGCACTGGCCGCAACCCGCAGACCGGCAAGCCGATCAGCATCTCTGCCGCCAAGATCCCTGGCTTCAAGGCTGGCAAGGCTCTGAAAGACGCTGTCAACTAAGCGTCTTTTCCCAGGTGGTGCGTTTGATGTGCCACCTGACAGTGAAGCCTGCTCTGGTCCCCTCGCGGTAGGTTACTGCTCTCGGTAGCCAGCACTTCCAGGCTTCACCAGTTACGAGAAAGGCGCATCCCTGGATGCGCCTTTCTTCTATATGGATTCTTTACCCAAGCTGCGCAGCCGGTTCTTCGGAACGGGCTGCTCTGGGGGAAAAATGCTGCAGAACATCAGGGACAATTCCCAAGGCTGGATCGCCAAGACCATCATCGGCGTGATCGTGGTCCTGTTGTCGTTTACCGGTTTCGAGGCGATCACCAATTCCGCCAGCAATCGCGACAACGCTGCCGAGGTCAACGGCAAGCCGATCCTCAAGACCGAGCTGGCGCAGATGGTTGATATGCAGCGCAGGCAATTGCTCCAGCAATTGGGCCCGGATTTCGATCCTTCCCTGATCGAAGACAAGTTTCTTCGCGAGTCTGCTCTGAAGTCGCTCATCGATCGGCAGATCCTCCTCCAGGGATCGCGCGATGCCGGCTTGGTCTTCCCCAGTTCGGCAATGGATCAGTTGCTGCTGAAAACGCCGGAGTTTCAGGTCGATGGCGAATTCAGTCGCGAGCGTTTCGACCAGTTCGTGCGCGAGCGCAACATGAACCGGCTGCAGTTCCGTCAGCGTCTGGAGGAAGAGATTCTGGTCGGTCAGCTTCGTGCTGGCGTCGCCGGAAGTGCCTTCGTCACGTCGGACGAAATCGAAGCCTTCGTTCGCCTGGAAAAGCAGACCCGAGATTTCGCCAGCATCACGATCAACGTCGCCCCTGATGCGGTGGTGGTCGAAGATGCCGACATCAAGGCTTTTTACGATGAGCACGCCAGGCGTTTCATGACCGAGGAACAGGTGGTTGTGGAGTATGTCGAGCTGCGCAAGGACGAGTTCTTCGACCAGGTGAAAGTGGAGGCCGGGCAGCTACAGGAACTCTATGAACAGGAGATCGCCAATCTTGCCGAACAGCGTCAGGCAGCGCACATCCTGATCGAGACCAGTGACTCAGTGACTAGCGAACAGGCCAAGGCGAAGCTCGAGGAGCTGGCCCAACGTATCGCGCAGGGCGAGGATTTTGCCGCTCTGGCTAGCGAGTTCTCGGACGATTTGGACTCCAAGGGCGACGGTGGCGACCTCGGGTATGCCGGCCCCGGCGTGTACGAACCGCCTTTCGAGACAGCGCTGTATGCGCTGAAGGAGAAAGGTGAGGTTTCTGCCCCGGTACGTACCGACTATGGCTGGCACCTGATCAAGCTGCTGGATGTGCAAGCGCCGGAGATTCCGTCCTTCGCGAGCCTCGAGGAGAAGCTCACGGCCGATCTCAAGTCGCAGTTGGTGGAACGTCGTTTCGTCGAAGCAGGTGAGCAGCTGGAAAGCTCGGCCTATGAAGCGGCAGATCTGTCGCAGCCAGCGCAGGATCTCGGCTTGGCGGTACAGACCACCCCAGCATTCGGCCGTGCCGGCGGAGTGCAGGGCGTTAGCGCCAATCGTCAGGTCGTTCGTGAGGCTTTCGGTGACACGTTGCTGGTCAATCGTCGCAACAGCAAGCTGATCGAGCTGGACCAGAACACCCAGGTCGTCATCCGCGTAAAGGATCACCTCAAGGCTGAGCCGCTGCCGCTGGACGCGGTGAGCGAGCAGATTCGTGCCGAGCTGGTTACCGAGCGCGCCCGCGACGCAGCACGTGCCGAAGGCGAAAAACTGCTGACTGCGCTGCGTGCTGGTGAAGCGCAAGGTGAAGGTTGGCTGCCCGTCGAGGCAGCAACGCGCTCTCAGGATGGTGTTGATCCGGCAGTGCTGCAGACGCTTTTCCGCATGCCGCGGAGCGCTTCGCCGGAGGCGCCTGCCTACGCTGGTGTGAGCACCGGCAATGGCGACTTCGCGGTCATTCGTCTGACGGCCGTCAGTGAGCCGGAGGGTGAGCTGAGCGAAGAAGAAAAGGTCATGTACGCCCGGTTCCTGGCGTCGCGCAGCGGCGAACAGGACTATGAGGCACTGACCCAGCACCTGCGAGCCAGCGCAGATATCGAGAAGTTCTGATTGCTTGGCCCGGCCCGGACGCTTTCCGGGCCACGCACAAAAAAGCCGCGTATCGACGCGGCTTTTTTGTTGAGCGGATTTCTTCAGTCTTCCAGCGCACCCATTGCAGTGGTGTTGAAGCCGCCATCGACATAGAGGATTTCACCGCTGATGCCTGAGGCCAGATCGGAGCAGAGGAAGGCACCGGCGTTGCCGACTTCCTCGATGGTCACGTTGCGGCGCAGCGGGGTCTGCTTCTCGTTGGCAGCCAGCATCTTGCGGAAGCTCTTGATGCCGGAGGCGGCGAGAGTGCGAATCGGTCCTGCCGAGATGCAGTTGACCCGCGTGCCTTCCGGGCCAAGGCTGCCAGCCAGGTAGCGGACACCGGCTTCCAGGCTGGCCTTGGCCATGCCCATCACGTTGTAGTTGGGCATGGTGCGCTCGGCACCCAGGTAGGAAAGCGTCAATACGCTGCCATTGCGGCCCTTCATCAGCGGGCGACCGGCCTTGGCCAGGGCGACCAGGCTGTAGGCGCTGATGTCATGGGCGATCTTGAAGCCTTCGCGTGTGGTCACTTCGGTGAAGTCGCCGTCGAGCTGATCGCCGGGAGCGAAGCCCACCGAATGAACGATGCAGTCCAGACCGTCCCACTTCTTCGCCAGTGCTTCGAAGACACTGACAATCTGCGCATCGTCGGCGACATCGCAGGGGAAGCACAGCTCGGGGTTGGAGCCCCAGCCCTGGGCGAATTCCTCGACGCGACCCTTGAGCTTGTCGTTCTGGTAGGTAAAGGCGAGTTCGGCGCCTTCACGGTGCATGGCGGCGGCAATGCCGGAAGCGATGGAGAGTTTACTGGCGACGCCGACGATCAGTACGCGCTTGCCTGCGAGAAATCCCATGTTGTGTTACCCCTCTTGATTAATCGTTGGCTACCGGAGCCATGAAGGCAGCTTCCAGAAGCTGCCGCGTGTAGTCATGTTGCGGTGCCGAAAAGACTGCTTCCGCCGGGCCCTGTTCCACCACCTTGCCTTGCCTGATCACCATCAACTGGTGACTGAGGGCTCTGACCACCGCCAGGTCATGGCTGATGAACAGATAGGTGAGGTTGTACTTCGCCTGCAGTGAACGCAACAGCTCGACCACCTGCCGCTGCACCGTGCGATCGAGCGCGGACGTCGGCTCGTCGAGCAGTATCAGCGCCGGCTTGAGCACCAGGGCTCGGGCGATGGCGATACGCTGCCGTTGCCCGCCGGAAAACTCGTGTGGATAACGATGCCGGGTCTGCGGGTCGAGACCCACTTCCACCAGCGCATCGATGATCGCCTGCTCCCGCTCGGCACGGGTTCCCATGCCATGGATATCCAGCCCCTCCCCGACGATCTGGCCCACCGACATCCGTGGACTCAGACTGCCATAGGGGTCCTGGAACACCACCTGCATCTGCCGTCGCAGCGGCCGCACCTGCTTCTGGCTCAGGCCATCGATGGCCTGGTCCTGAAAGCGAATGGCGCCTTGGCTGCCGATCAAACGCAACAGCGCCATGCCTAGCGTCGATTTGCCGGAGCCACTTTCGCCGACAATCCCGAGCGTCTGACCGCGCGGCAGGCTGAAGTTGATTCCGTCGACTGCCTTGACATGGTCCACGGTGCGGCGCAGAACGCCTTTCTTGATCGGGAACCACACGCGCAGGTTGTCCACTTCCACCAGCGGCGCCGCCGCTTCTGCGGTGACGGGCGAGCCTGACGGCTCGGCGTCGAGCAACTCCTGGGTATAAGGATGCTGCGGCGACTGGAACAGCTTTTCACACGACGCCTGTTCGACGATGCAACCGGCGCGCATGACACATACCCGATGCGCAATTCTGCGGACCAGGTTGAGGTCATGGGTGATCAACAGGATGGCCATGCCCAGGCGAGCCTGCAGATCCTTTAGCAGATCGAGAATCTTCAGCTGGACGGTGACGTCCAGCGCGGTGGTCGGCTCGTCGGCAATCAGCAGCTCCGGCTCGTTGGCCAGAGCCATGGCGATGACCACCCGCTGGCGCTGGCCGCCGGAGAGCTCATGGGGATAGGCACGCAGGCGCTTGCGTGGCTCGGGAATGCCGACCAGCTCGAGCAGCTCCAGCGTGCGCGCGGTCGCCGCCTTGCCGCTGAGTCCCTTGTGCAGGCCGAGCACCTCGTTGATCTGCTTGCCGATGGTGTGCAGCGGATTGAGCGAGGTCATCGGCTCCTGGAAGACCATGGCGATGCGGTTGCCGCGCAAGCTGCGCATCTGCCTTTCATTCAGGCTGAGCAGATCCTTGCCGGCGTAGTGGATGCTGCCGGCCGGATGGCTGGCGATCGGGTAGGGCAGCAGGCGCAGGATCGAATGCGCAGTGACCGATTTGCCTGAGCCACTTTCGCCGACCAGGGCCAGGGTCTCGCCGCGGCGAATCTCGAAGGACACGTCCTGCACGGCACGCTGGCGCTGGTCGCCGCTCTGGAACTCGACGGCGAGATTGCGTACTTCGATGAGGTTCTCTGCGTCGCTCATGTCATTTCCTGGGGTCGAAGGCATCGCGCACCGCCTCGCCGATGAAGACCAGCAGCGTCAGCATCAGGCCGAGCACTGCAAAGGCAGTCAGGCCCAACCAGGGTGCCTGCAGGTTGGCCTTGCCCTGGGCGACCAGCTCGCCCAGCGAGGGCGAACCGGCGGGCAGGCCGAAGCCGAGGAAGTCCAGTGAGGTCAGGGTGCCGATGGCACCGGTGAGGATGAACGGCATGAAGGTCAGGGTAGAGACCATCGCGTTGGGCAGGATGTGGCGGAACATGATGCCGCGATTGCCCATCCCCAGGGCCCGCGCGGCGCGCACATACTCGAGGTTGCGGCCGCGGAGAAATTCGGCGCGGACCACGTCGACCAGGCTCATCCAGGAAAACAGCAGCATGATTCCCAGCAGCCACCAGAAGTTCGGCTGCACGAAGCTGGCGAGAATGATCAGCAGGAACAGCACTGGTAGCCCGGACCATATCTCCAGAAAACGCTGACCAAGCAGGTCGACCCAGCCGCCATAGAAGCCCTGCAGGGCGCCGGCGACTACGCCGATGACCGAGCTGACCAGGGTCAGGGTGAGTGCGAAGAGGATGGAGATGCGAAAGCCGTAGATGACCCTGGCCAGCACGTCACGGCCCTGGTCGTCGGTGCCGAGCAGGTTTTCCAGCGAGGGTGGCGCGGGGGAGGGCACCTGCAGCTCGTAGTTGATGCTCGAATAGTTGTAGCGGATCGGCGGCCAGATCATCCAGCCATCCTTGGCCGCGATCAGGTCCTGGATGTACGGGCTCTTGTAGTTGGCCTGCAGCGGGAATTCGCCGCCGAAGGTGGTCTCCGGATAGCGCTCAAGCACTGGGAAGTAGAGACCGCCGTCATAGCTGATCAGCAGCGGCTTGTCGTTGGCGATCAGCTCGGCGCCGAGGCTGAGCACGAACAGCACGCCGAAGATCCACAGCGACCAGCGACCGCGCTTGTTGGCCTTGAAGCGCTGTAGCCGGCGCTGATTCATGGGTGAAAGGGCCATCGTCTCAACCCTCCCTGCTGTCGAAGTCGATGCGCGGATCGACCAGGGTGTAGGTGATATCGCCGATCAGTTTCACCACCAGTCCGAGCAGGGTGAACATGAACAGGGTGCCGAACACCACCGGGTAGTCGCGGCTGATCGCCGCCTCGAAGCCGAGCAGGCCGAGACCGTCGAGGGAGAAGATCACCTCGATCAGCAAAGAGCCGGTGAAGAAGATGCCGATGAAGGCGCTGGGAAAGCCGGCGATGATCAGCAGCATGGCATTGCGGAACACATGCCCGTAGAGCACGCGATTCTGGGTCAGGCCCTTGGCGCGCGCGGTGACCACGTACTGCTTGCCGATCTCGTCGAGGAAGCTGTTCTTGGTCAGGAAGGTGAGGGTGGCGAAGTTGCCGATTACCAGCGCGGTGATCGGCAATGCCAGGTGCCAGAAGTAGTCGAGCATCTTGCCGGTCAGGCTCAGCTCGTCGAAGTCGTTCGAGGTGAGTCCGCGTGAGGGAAACCAGCTGAAGTAGCTGCCGCCGGCGAACAGCACGATCAGCAGCACGGCAAACAGGAAGGCGGGAATGGCGTAGCCGACGATGATCGCCGAGCTGGTCCAGACATCGAACGAGCTGCCGTGACGGGTGGCCTTGGCGATCCCCAGCGGGATGGAGATCAGGTACATGATCAGCGTGCTCCACAGCCCGAGCGAGATGGACACCGGCATCTTTTCCAGGATCAGGTCGGTGACCTGGGCATCGCGGAAGAAGCTCTTGCCGAAGTCCAGCTGGGCGTAGCTCTTGAGCATGATCCAGAAGCGCTCCGGTGCGCTCTTGTCGAAGCCGTACATGACGCGGATTTCTTCGATCAGCTTCGGGTCCAGGCCCTGGGCGCCGCGATAGTTGGCGCCCGCAGCGCCGGCCTCGGCGCCGCCTCCGGAAATTCGGCTGGTGGCGCCGCCGGTAGCGGCATCGAAGCCTTCCAGCTTGGCGATCATCTGCTCGACCGGGCCGCCTGGCGCGGCCTGGATGATGATGAAGTTGAGCAGCAGGATGCCGAGCAGCGTGGGGATGATCAGTAGCAGGCGGCGGACGATGTAAGCCAGCATTGCCTATTGCTCCGGCGCGGCGCTGGGCGCCGCTTCCGCCGCCGTGTTAGCTGGCTCTTTCGCTTCGGGTTTCATCCACCAGGTGTGCAGGCCCACGTCGTACAGCGGCGTGCGCTCCGGCCGCTGCAGGTGATCCCAGTAGGCTACGCGCCAGGTATCGATGTGCCAGTTCGGTACTACGTAGTGGCCCCAGAGCAGGGCGCGGTCCAGCGCACGGGTATGGGTGACCAGCTTCTTGCGCGAGTCGGCGTTGATCAGCTGTTCCACCAGGCTGTCGATGGCCGGATCCTTGAGGCCGATGAAGTTGCGACTACCCGGGCTGTCGGCGCTGCTCGAGTGCCAGTAGCCAATCTGCTCGTTGCCCGGCGTGCTGGACTGGCCGAAGCCGCCGACCAGCATGTCGTAGTCGCGCGAGCGAATGCGGTTGACGTACTGGGAGGTGTCCACGCGACGGATGTTGAGGGTGATGCCCAGATCCTGCAGGTTGCGCTTGAACGGTAGCAGCACCCGCTCGAACTCGGTCTGCACCAATAAAAACTCGATCTCCACTGGCTTGCCTTCGGCGTCGAGCATGCGGTCGTTCTCGACCCGCCAGCCAGCCTGCTGGAACAGCTGGAAGGCGCGCCGTTGCTGCTCACGGATGATGCCGCTGCCGTCGGTCTTGGGGCTGCGGTATTCCTCGGTGAATACCCGCGGCGGCAGCTGCTCGCGCAGTGGTTCGAGAATCTTCAGCTCGTCCTTGTCCGGCAGGCCGCTGGAGGCCAGTTCGGAGTTGTCGAAGTAGCTCTGGCTGCGGGTGTAGGCGCCGTAGAACAGGCTGCGATTGGCCCATTCGAAGTCGAACAGCAGACCGATAGCTTCACGCACCCGCGGATCCTGGAACTGCGCTCTGCGGATATTGAAGACGAAACCCTGCATGCCGCTGGGGTTGTGGTTCTTCAGCTCCACCTTGACCAGCTTTCCGGCCTTCAGCGCGGGTGTGTCGTAGGCGGTCGCCCAGTTCTTCGCGCTCATCTCAAGTCGATAGTCGAACTGGCCTGCCTTGAAAGCCTCCAGTGCGACGCCGCCGTCTAGGTAGTAGTCGACGCGAATGGTGTCGAAGTTGTACATGCCGCGGTTGACCGGCAAATCGGCGCCCCACCAGTCCGCGACCTTCTCATAGCGCACGCTCTGCTTGGCGTTGAGCCTGGCGATGCGGTAGGGGCCGCTGCCCAGTGGCGGCTCCAGGTTGCCGCTCTCGAAATCGCGCTCGGCCCACCAGTGCTTGGGCAGTACCGTCAGTTGGCCGAGGATCAGCGGCAGCTCGCGGTTGCCGCCGTGCTTGAAGTTGAAGCGCACCACCAGGGGCGCCTCCACCTCGACCGTCTCGACGTCCGCATAGTAGGAGCGATAGTGCGGATGGCCCTTGGTGGTCAGTGTCTCGAAGCTGAACTTGACGTCTTCGGCGGTCACCGGCTGGCCGTCATGGAAGCGCGCCTTGGGGTTGAGGTGGAAGCGTACCCAGCTGTGGTCGCTGGCGCGCTCCATGCGCTCGGCCAGCAGGCCGTAGATGGTGAAGGGCTCGTCGGGGCTCTGGTAGGTCAGGGTCTCGTAGATCAGCCCGATGTTCTCCTCCGCGACGCCCTTGTTGATGAACGGATTGAAGCTGTCGAAGTTGCCGTTGCCAGAGAGTCGCAGGGTTCCGCCCTTGGGGGCGTCCGGATTGACGTAGCCGAAATGCTTGAAGTTCGCCGAGTAACGGGGGGGCTCGCCATACAGTGTCATGGCATGCTGCGGCGCGGCCTGTGCTGCCTGGGCCAGCATCAGCAGCGCGGCGGCAAGGGGCAAGAGACGGCGAGTCAGAACTGTCATTGCGTGGTCTCCGAAGGTTTCAGCCACCAGCTGCGCAGGCCGAGGGTATAGGGTGGCGTTTTCACGAAGGCGAAACGGTCACGGTAGGCCACCCGATGGTGGTCTATGTACCAGTTGGGAATGCTGTAGTACTGCCAGAGCAGCACCCGGTCCAGTGCCCGGGTGGCGGCGACCTGTTCGTCGCGGGTGCTGGCGGCAAGCAGCTTTTCGATCATCGCATCCACCGCCGGGTTCGCCACCCCGGCATAGTTGCGCCCGCCCTGGACCTGCGCCTGGCTCGAGTGGAAGTACATAGACTGCTCCAGGCCGGGGCTCAGCGTCTGTGGCAGGGTCAGCAGAACCATGTCGAAGTCGAAATGGTCCAGGCGCTGTTTGTACTGGGCGCGATCGACCGTGCGCAGGCTGACGTCGATGCCGAGCCGGGACAGATTTTCCCGGTAAGGGGTGAGGATGCGCTCCAGATTCGGGTTGACCAGCAGTATCTCGAAACGCAGCGGGCGCCCGCTGGCATCGCGCATGCCCTCATTGGTGGGTGTCCAGCCGGCCTTGGCGAGCAACGCCATGGCGCGCCGCAGACTTTCGCGCGGTATGCCCTGGCCCTCGGTGCGCGGCAGTTCGAAGGGTTGAGTGAACAGCTCGGCCGGCAACTGTTTGCGGAACGGAGAAAGCAGCAGCCACTCGGCGCCCTCGGGTATCCCGGTGGCGGCGAACTCGCTGTTGGGGTAGTAGCTGGTGGAGCGGCGGTAGGCACCGTTGAACAGTGCGCGGTTGCTCCATTCGAAGTCGAACATCAGCCCCAGCGCTTCGCGCAGTTCGCGGCGGGCGAACAGCGGGCGACGGGTGTTCATGAACAGTGCCTGGGTCTGGGTGGGAATGCTGTGGGCGATCTCGGCCTGGATGACCTCGCCGCGCAGGACCGCGGGGAACTGATAGCCATTGGCCCAGTTCTTCGCCTGGTTCTCGATGTAGATGTCGAATTCGCCGGCCTTGAATGATTCAAAGGCCATGCTGCTGTCGCGATAGAACTCGACCTCGACCCGCTGGAAATTGTATTTGCCGCGATTCACCGGCAGCTTCTCGCCCCACCAGTTGCGCACGCGCTCGAACACCAGGCGCTTGCCAGGCTGCACCTGGGTAATGCGATACGGGCCGCTGCCCAGCGGTGGCTCGAAGCTGGTCAGGGTGAAGTCGCGATCCTTCCAGTAGTGCTGCGGCAGAACCGGCAGCTCGCCCATGCGCAGGATCAGCAGCGGATTGCCGGAACGGCGGAAAACGAAGCGAATGCGGTGGCGACCGAGAATGTCGACGCGCTTCACTTCCTGCAGCTGGGTGCGGTACAGCGGATGGCCCTTCTTCAGCAGGGTTCGGTAGGAAAAGGCGACGTCGTAGGCGGTGATCGGCTTGCCATCATGAAAGCGCGCCTGCTTGCGCAGGTTGAATACCACCCAGCTGCGGTCGGTGCTGTATTCGACGCTCTCGGCAATCAGTCCGTAGCTGCTGGCGGGCTCGTCGCCGGAAGGGTCATAGATGCCGGTGCCGGCCATCAGCGTTTCGTTGAGTTCGCTGACGCCGTACTGCAGGAAGTTGCCGGTGCCCGACGGGCTGGTGCCCTTGAGCGTATAGGGGTTGAGGGTGTCGAAGGTGCCGGAGGCCATCATTCGCAGTGTGCCGCCCTTGGGAGCGTCCGGGTTGACCCAGTCGAAATGGCTGAAGCTGGCGGGGTACTTGAGGGTGCCGAACTGGGCATAGCCGTGGCTGCGGATGACCTCGGCGCGAGCCGGCAGGCAGCTCAGCAGAAGCAGGATCGTGAAAGTGGTGAGACGCATCAGCAAGAGTGGTCCGATCCGTGGCAGCTTTGGCTTCGGGGCCCTACAGTAACAGCTTGTATAGACAGGAAAAAGCATGCCCGAGCGGAGCTGCTGCGGGTGTAAGCTGGTAATAATTTGAAAAAACATGAGGGTGCATCTTGGGCGATCGAAGTTTCGGACTTGAGGCATGGATCGCCAAATTGGGCCAGGCCGAGTTACCGGCCCTGGCCTCCGTCGTAGGGGAGTTGCAGCGCCTGGCGCGCGAAGAGAAGTCCTCGGTGCAGCAGCTGGCCGATGTCCTGCTGCGCGACGCGGCACTGACTGCCAAGGTTCTGCGGGTCGGGGGCAGTGTGTATTTCAACCCGGCCTGCGAACCGATCAGAACCATCTCCCGGGCCATCGTGCTGATCGGCTTCGAGAATGTGCGGCTGATTGCGTTGTCGGTCAGCCTGATCGACGGCCTGCTCGGCAAAACCAATCGCGATCAGTTGCTGGAGCTGCTGGCGCGCTCGTTTCACGCCGCCGTGCAGGCGCGCAATATTTCCGACTACGTCCTGGCTCGCGACAAGGAAGAGGTGTTCATTGCGGCGTTGCTCTTCCACCTTGGCGAGCTGGCTTTCTGGGGCTGTGCCGGAGATCAGGCGGAAGAGCTTGCGCGCAACCTCGAGCAGCCGGGAGCCCGCTTCGAGGAGGCCGTGCAGCAGGTCCTCGGAACCAGTTTCCGCCAGTTGACCCTGGGACTGCTCAAGGCCTGGAATCTCGGCGAGCTGGCCACCCTGTCGCACAGTGGCAATGCATCGGATCCGGCGGTGCGGGCGATTGCGCTGGGTGAGCGAATCAGCGCGGCGGCGCTGGATGGCTGGGATTCCCCGGAAATGGAGACGCTGGTCGCACAGCTTGCCGAGTTCATTGGCGTCAGCCCGGAGGATGCTCTGGCTCAGGTGCTGGCCAGCGCCGACGAGACCGTTGCAGTGGCTGCCAGCTTCGGCGCCGAACGTCTGAGTGCATTGATACCCAGTACCGATCCGGAGCAGGTGCGTTTGCGCCAGGCCGCGCGCAAGGCCAGCCTGCTGCAGCCGAACCTTCTGATCATGCAGCAGGCACTGCAGGACCTTGGCCTGATGGTTTCAGCCAAGGCAGATCTCGGCTTGATCCTCGACACCCTGATGCGCGGTCTGCATGAAGGCGCAGGCCTGGAGCGAGTGATGCTGTCGGTCCTGGCGGACAAGCAGACGCGCTTTCGCTGCAAGCTGGCGGTCGGCGAGGGCAGTGCGCAGTGGCGGGAGGCATTCGTCTTGCCGGTGGAGCAGCCCGAGCAGCCGCACATCTTCAGCTACGTGCTGCGTGCCCGCGAGACTCTGTGGATGGGGGTCCCGGCCAGCTACAGCCTGGATGAACTGGTACCGCTGCCGCTGCGTGGGCTGCTCGGGCAGGGCATGTTCTTCATTGCCCCGGTGCTTGCCGGCAATCGCGAGGTTGGCGTGCTGTATGCGGACTGCCGGATCAGCGGCAGAGCGCTGAGGCACGAGCAGTTCGTTGCCTTTCAGCGCTTCACCCAGTTGGCCGGGCGCTGTCTGGACGCGCTCGGCCGGCGCTGAGGCGCAGTCAGTTGGCCAGATACAGGGTCAGGGTCTGGCCTGGCTTGAGGCTGCTCGGGCCTGTGCGCGGGTTCCAGCGTTGCAGGTGTGCCAGATCGACCTTGAAGCGCTTGGCGATCAGGTACAGCGAGTCGCCCCGACGCACCTGGTAATAGGTAATGTTCTGGCGGGCGGCGTTCTGCCGGCTGGCCACGTTGCCGGGCAGGCTAGTCGCAGGGCTGCCGCTCTCGATGCGCAGCACCTGGCCAAGCTTCAGCGCGTTACCTTGCAGGCTGTTCCAGCGCTTGAGATCCGTTACCGAGACGCCGTTGTCGCGCGCGATCTGCCAGAGGTTGTCGCCACTTTTCACCTTGTACTGCCGACTTGCGGGCGCCGGGCTGCTGTTGCTGGCAACCCGCTCCAGACTGCTGCTGCCGGGTATGGCGGGAATGCTGAGGACCTGGCCGATGCGCAGGTGGTTGCCCTTGAGCTCGTTGATCTCCTTGAGGGTGTTGACCGTGAGCTGGTGGCGATAGGCGATGGCGTGCAGGCTGTCCCCGGGCCGTACGGTGTATTGCTGCCAGTCGACCAGTTCCTTGTCGCCGAGCAGACTCAGGTTGGCGGCGAGTAGCTCGGCCTTGGCGGTCGGCACCAGCAGGTGATCCGGGCCGTCCATGGTGATGCGCTGCTTGTAGGCCGGATTCAGTGCCTGCAGTTCGTCCAATTCCAGTTCGGCCAGCTTGGCTACCCGATTCAGGTCCAGGCGCTGCTTGATCTGCACCTGTTCGAAGTAGGGTTCGTTGGCGATGGGTGCTAGGTTCAGCCCGTAGGCTTCCGGCGTACGTACCACCTGGGACAGGGCCAGCAGCTTGGGCACGTAGTCCTGGGTTTCCTTGGGCAGCGGCAGGTTCCAGTAGTCGGTGGGCAGTCCGAGCTTCTGATTGCGCTCGATTGCCCGGCTGACCGTGCCTTCGCCGGCGTTGTAGGCCGCCAGTGCCAGCAGCCAGTCACCGTTGAACATCTCGTGCAGACGGCCCAGGTAGGTCAGGGCTGCGTCGGTGGAGGCGGTGATGTCGCGACGGCCGTCGTACCAGTTGGTCTGGCGCAGATTGAAATGCCGACCGGTGGAGGGAATGAATTGCCAGAGCCCGGCGGCGTGGGCATGCGAGTAGGCGAGCGGGTTGTAGGCGCTCTCGATTGCCGGCAACAGGGCCAGCTCGAGCGGCATGCCGCGCTCCTCGAGACGTTCGACGACATAGTGCAGATAAAGGCTGCCGCGCTCGCCGAGGACCTGCATATGCCGCGGATTGCTGGCGAACCACAGCCGCTGACGCTCGATGCGCGGATTGCTGGCAATCTGCTCCTGCAGCTGGAAGCCGATACGCATGCGCTCCCAGACGTCGGTCGGCAGGCTGCTGACGGGCTCTTCCAGCCACTCGCGCCGATCATCCAGGGCCAGCGCCCGATCGGTGTCCAGCCCCGGATCTTCCGGCGCGCCGACCTGCAGGTTCTGGCAACCCGCCAGGGTGAGAAGGGCGGGTAGGATCAGGGCGCGTGCGCACCGTGCCAATACTACGAGTCGAGGTGTTCCGTTAGTCGGCGACCACATTGGCTTGGGGTGAGTTCCGGGCGTTGGGGACCGGCGATTCTAGGAACGCACCCCTGGAGGGTCAAGCTTTGAGCGCCAAGGATGTGACGTGACCGAATGGTCAGAATCCATCCTTCCAGCGACGCAGGCGGGTGAAGACTTCCTCCGCGCCCAGTGTCTGCGGGTCTTCCGGCTGGCGAACACTGGCGATCACTTCAGGCTGCGTGCAGCGCAAAAAAGGATTGGTGGCAAGCTCCAGCGCAAGGTTGCTCGGCAGGCTGCAGCCTCCCTGCTCGCGCAGTGACTGTACCTGGCTCAGGCGATTGCCGACCAGACGGTTGCCGGGCTCGACGGTAGCGGCGAAGCGCAGGTTGGCCAGGGTGTATTCGTGGGTGCAGTAGATCCGCGTCAGTTCCGGTAGCGCCGCGAGGTGTTGCAGGGAGGCATGCATCTGCGCCGCGCTGCCTTCGAACAGGCGCCCACAGCCGGCGGCGAACAGCGTGTCACCGCAGAACAGCAGCGGTGTCCGGGCATGGTAGTAGGCGATGTGGTCAAGAGTATGTCCCGGCACTTCGAGCACCCGCAGCTGCATGCCGAGCACGTCCAGCGTGTCGCCCTCCTGCAGCGTCTGATCAACGAGGTGGGCAATCTTGTCGCCAGCAGGGCCATGGACGCGTGCGCCGAATGCCTGCTTCAGCGACTCGACGCCATTTACGTGGTCATAGTGGTGATGGGTGATCAGGATGTCGCTGAGCTGCCACTGCGGATGCTCGGCCAGCCACTGGCGAACCGGGGCGGCATCGCCGGGGTCTACGACCGCGCAGCGTTGGCTGCCGGGGTCCTGCAGCAGCCATATATAGTTGTCGGTGAACGCGGGCAGGGCGTCGATCTTGATCACGGCTGGACTCGTCATGGCGCAGGCTTTGGCGCAATCTTAGAGCCTGCTGCCGATCTGGCAAGCCGACCTCATGCGCAACGGGCAGCAGCAGGGTGGGGAGGCTGGGCGATCAGCCAGCCTCTGCCGGCGGATCTTCAATGCGGCAGTGCCGGCACCGGTGGATCCTCAACGGATTTGCCGGAAATCGCCGATAGCGAACAGGGTGGAGCACTCGATGAGCGACGCAAGCGACAAGATCGACCTGGCGCAGAATCATGCCGAGCGAGTGCGTGACTGGCTCGAATCACCACTGGGCAATCTGTTGCTCGCTGAGGAACACCGTCTGCTCGAGGAGGAGCTGGCCCGATACTTCGGCGGTTTTCTGGTGCACTACGGCATGCAGCGTGCTTCCGCCGCGCAGGCCACGCAGATTCAGCGCAACGTGCGCCTTGGTCCCGACGGCTGTGCTGCCGATGTCATCTGCGATGAAGAGTCCTGGCCGCTGTGCGAGCATGCGGCCGATGTGGTGGTGCTGCAGCATGCGCTGGACTTCTCGCTCTCGCCCCATGCGCTGCTGCGCGAAGCGGCGCATTCGGTGCGGCCGGGAGGGCACCTGCTAATAGTCGGGATCAATCCGTTCAGCACCTGGGGGCTGCGCAGCGTGCTGGCGCAGGATGTGCTCGGTGAAGCACGCTGCATCTCCGCCAGTCGCCTGGTGGACTGGCTGAACCTGCTGGGCTTCGCTCTGGAGAAACGCCGCGTCGGGTGCTATCGTCCGCCGCTCGCTTCGCCGGCCTGGCAGTCTCGCCTGGCCTGGCTCGAGCGTTTCGGCAGCAGCTGGCAGGCGCCAGCGGCCGGATTCTACATTCTCGTGGCGCGCAAGCTGGTGGTCGGCCTGAGGCCGTTACGCCCCAGCCGCCGCGAGCCCAGGGGCAAGCTGGTGCCGATGCCCGTAGCCAAGGTCAGCAGGCACCAATCGGAAAAGTGATTCAAGCGTCGATGAGCGATTACGTCGAGATCTATACCGACGGGGCCTGCAAGGGCAATCCCGGTCCGGGAGGCTGGGGCGCCCTGCTGGTGTGCAAGGGTGTCGAGCGCGAACTCTGGGGTGGCGAGCCGGCCACCACCAACAACCGCATGGAACTGATGGCCGCCATTCGTGCGCTGGGCGAGCTCAAGCGTGCCTGCCAGGTGCGTCTGGTCACCGACTCCGAATACGTCATGCGCGGCATCCAGGAGTGGATGCCCGGCTGGAAGAAGCGCGGCTGGAAAACCTCCGCCCGCCAGCCGGTGAAGAATGCCGATCTCTGGCAACTGCTCGACGAGCAGGTCGGTCGTCACCAGGTGACCTGGGAATGGGTGCGCGGACATACCGGCCACCATGGCAATGAACGGGCCGACCAGTTGGCCAACCGCGGCGTGGACGAGGTGAGAAGAGCATGATTCGCAGTGTCGTACTGGATACCGAAACCACCGGCATGCCGGTCGGCGATGGGCACCGCATCATCGAGATCGGTTGTGTCGAGCTGCTCGGCCGCAAGCCGACCGGTCGCCACTACCATGTCTACCTGCAGCCGGATCGCGAAGTCGACGAGGGCGCGGTGGCGGTGCACGGCATTACCGATGACTTCCTCCTCGACAAGCCGCGCTTTCGTGATATCGCCGACGAGTTCTTCGAGTTCATCGAGGGCGCGCAGCTGATCATCCACAACGCCGCGTTCGACATCGGCTTCATCAGTAACGAGTTCGCTCTGCTCGGGCAGCGCGAGCGTGCCGATGTCAGCGACTACTGCAGCATTCTCGATACCCTGCTGATGGCGCGCGAGCGTCACCCGGGGCAGCGCAACAGCCTGGATGCGCTGTGCAAGCGCTATGGCGTCGACAACTCCGGCCGTGATCTGCACGGCGCCTTGCTCGATGCCGAGATTCTCGCCGACGTCTACCTGACCATGACCGGTGGCCAGACCAGCCTGTCGCTGGCCGGTAACGCCTCCGACGGACAGGAAGGTGGCGGTACCGCTGCCAGCGAGATTCGCCGCCTGCCGGCCGAGCGTCCGCGAACGCCAGTGCTGCAGGCCAGTGCCGCGGAGCTCGAGGCGCATCAGGCGCGGCTGGCGGCGATCGCCAAGGCGGCCGGTGCGCTCGCGCTCTGGGCTCGTCTCGAGGGTGAAGCCGCCGAAGCCTGAGGCGTGGCTGGGAGTCACGGCGGTGCTGGAGTAGTCTCAGGCAGAGTATCTCTGCCCAGGGGCCAGGCCCATGCATGCCGACCTGCAATTCCCGATTCTCATCGTTCATCGCGACATCAAGGCCGACACGGCGACCGGCGAGCGTATTCGTGCGATTGCCGCAGAGCTTGAACGCAGCGGTTTCGCCGTGCTGTTCGCGGTGCATGCGCAGGAGGCGCGCCTGGTGGCGGCGACCCACCACGGGCTGGCTTGCATTCTGGTCGCGGCCGAAGGCGCAGGGGACAGCCAGCAGCGTTTGCGCGAGGTGCTTGAGCTGATTCGCATCGCCCGGGCGCGGGCCCCGCAACTGCCGATCTTTGCCGTGGGCGAGCAACTGACCATCGAGAACGCGCCGGCCGAAGCCTTCCCCGACCTCAATCAGCTGCGCGGCATCCTCTATCTGTTCGAAGACACCGTGCCTTTCCTCGCGCGTCAGGTGGCTCGTGCCGTGCGGGTCTATCTGGACGGACTGCTGCCACCGTTTTTCAAGGCACTGGTACAGCACACGGCGCAGTCGCACTACTCCTGGCATACCCCCGGTCACGGCGGTGGCGTGGCCTATCGCAAGAGCCCGGTCGGCCAAGCGTTCCACCAGTTCTTTGGCGAGAACACGTTGCGCTCGGACCTGTCGGTTTCAGTGCCGGAACTGGGCTCGCTGCTCGATCACAGCGGTCCGCTGGGCGAAGCCGAAGCGCGGGCAGCGCGCAATTTCGGCGCCGACTTCACCTTCTTCGTCATCAACGGCACTTCCACCGCGAACAAGATCGTCTGGCACGCCATGGTCTGCCGTGATGATCTGGTACTGGTCGATCGCAACTGCCACAAGTCGATCCTCCACGCGATCATCATGACCGGCGCGATCCCGCTGTACCTGACGCCGACCCGCAACGAGCTGGGCATCATCGGCCCGATTCCGCCCAGCGAATTCACGGCCGAGTCGATCGCCCGCAAGGTCGCCGCTTGCCCGCTGGCCGCAGGACGGGAGGCCCGGGTGCGCCTGGCGGTGGTGACCAACTGCACCTACGACGGGCTCTGCTACAACGCCGAGATGATTCGCAGCGGGCTGGGTGATGCGGTTGAGGTGCTGCATTTCGACGAAGCCTGGTTCGCCTACGCCGCCTTTCATGAGTTCTACGCCGGTCGTTACGGCATGGGCACCTATGGTGACGAGCAGGGCCCGCTGGTGTTCAGCACCCACTCCACGCACAAGCTGCTTGCTGCCTTCAGCCAGGCGTCGATGATCCACGTGCAGGATGGCGGCAAGCGCCGCTTCGACGCCGACCGCTTCAACGAGGCCTTCATGATGCACATCTCGACCTCGCCGCAGTACAGCATCCTGGCTTCGCTGGACGTGGCCTCGGCGATGATGGAAGGGCCGGCCGGGCGGTCGTTGATCCAGGAGACATTCGACGAGGCGCTGAGCTTTCGCCGAGCGCTGGCGAGCCTGGGCCGCAACCTGGCCGAAGACGACTGGTGGTTCGCCATCTGGCAGCCGCCGACGGTGGACGACGCGGGACCGCTGCCGCAGGACTGGTCGCTGCGCCCTGACGAGGACTGGCACGGCTTCGGCGACCTGGCCGAGGATTACGTGCTGCTCGATCCGATCAAGGTGACCCTGGTGATGCCCGGCCTCACCGCAGGCGGGCGGCTGGACGAGCGCGGCATCCCTGCGGCGGTGGTCAGCAAGTTCCTCTGGGAGCGTGGACTGGTGGTGGAGAAGACCGGTCTGTATTCGTTCCTGGTGCTGTTCTCGATGGGTATCACCAAGGGCAAGTGGAGCGCGCTGCTGACCGAGCTGCTCGAATTCAAACGCCAGTACGACGCCAATCTGCCACTGGTCGAAGCGCTGCCCAGCATTGCCCGCGTGGCGGCGCGCTATCAGGGCATGGGCCTGCGCGATCTGTGCGATGCGCTGCATCATTGCTACCGCGAGAACGCCACCGCCAAGGCACTGCGGCGCATGTACAGCCAGTTGCCGGAGCTGGTGATGAAGCCAGCCGATGCCTACGACCAACTGGTGCGCGGCAATGTCGAGGCGGTGCCCATCGATCGTCTGCAGGGGCGTATCGCCGCCGTCATGCTGGTGCCGTATCCGCCAGGCATACCCCTGATCATGCCGGGCGAGCGGTTCAGTGCAGGCGCCCAGGCGATCATCGATTACCTTCTGTTCGCGCGGAACTTCAACCGCGAATTTCCTGGCTTCGATGCCGATGTGCATGGTCTGCAGCCCGACGAGAAGGATCCGCTGGCACCCTATACCGTCGACTGCATTGTTGAGCCCTGACCGGGCGGCCAGGATTTTTCCGCCGCCATGCGTGGCGGCTTGTCTGTAGCGCGTTTGAAAGCCGCGCTCAGGTATTCAGGCGTGCCGCGCGTCACAGAGGCCAGCATCGACTTTTGCGCCTCGCTTGTTATAGTTGCGCGGCTAATTATCAATAAGATGCACGGACATCCGCAGATGCTCCGTTGCCGTTTCGAGGTTCCCCTGCCCGTGTCCGACTACAAAGCCTTTCGTGTCGAGTTGGCAGATAAGATCGCCCATGTTGCGATCAATCGCCCGGACAAGATCAACGCCATGAATGCTGACTTCTGGCCGGAGATCATCGAGATCTTCAACTGGATCGAAGCGACCGACGAAGTCCGCGCCGTGGTGATTTCCGGTGTCGGCAAGCACTTTTCTTCCGGCATCGATCTGATGATGCTGGCCCAGGCCGGCAACCAGCAGGGTCGCGACGTCGGCCGCAATGCCGAAAAGCTGCGGCGGATGATCCTGACCCTGCAAGCGTCCTTCAACGCCGTCGACAATTGCCGCAAGCCGGTCCTGGCGGCGGTGCATGGCTACTGCCTGGGCGGTGCGATCGATCTGATCTCGGCCTGCGACATGCGCTACGCGGCAGCTGACGCACAGTTCTCGATCAAGGAAATCGACATGGGCATGGCCGCCGATGTCGGCACCCTGCAGCGTCTGCCGCGGATCATCGGCGATGGCCAGATGCGCGAGATGGCCTACACCGGGCGCATGGTCGGCGCCGAGGAAGCGCGCGAGATGGGCTTGGTGAACCGGGTCTATGCCGATCATGCGGCGTTGCTCGAAGGGGTCATGCAACTGGCCCGCGAGATCGCCGCCAAGTCCCCGGTGGCGGTGCGCGGCACCAAGGAAATGATTCGCTACATGCGTGACCATCGTGTCGATGACGGCCTCGAATACATCGCTACCTGGAACGCCGCCATGCTGCAGTCGGAGGATCTGCGGATCGCCATGGCTGCGCACATGAGCAAGCAGAAGCCCGAATTCGCCGACTGACGTCACCTGTAATACCGCGCGGGAGGCGCAACCCTATGGCCACTGGAGCTACATCGCTCAATCTGGTTCGTGACGAGCTGTTCGCGACCATGGAAGAGGCCGAGCTGAGCCTGGAGCATTTCATTGCCGATCGGCACAACGGCAGTCTGCTGCAGCAGGCGGTCGAAAGCCTGAAGCAGGTGCGTGGCACCCTCAGTCTGATCGAGCTGGCCGGTGCCGAGTTGCTGGCGCAGGAAGTCCTCGACCAGGCTACCGACATTCCTGCCGGCGCAGGCGAGGAGCGCGACGTTCAGCTCGCGGCGCTGAGCAACGCGCTGCACGTGTTGCGTCAGTACCTCGAAGGCATGGATTCACATCGCCAGGAAATCCCCGAGTTGCTGTTGCCGGCGATCAACGCGCTGCGCGGCGCCGGTGGCCAGCCGGCGTTGCCGGAGAGCTTCTTCTTCAGTGTCCGCCTCGATCAGGCCAGGCCGCGGACGCCGCCCAGTCCGCTGGATTCCGCAGAGCAGGCGCATGAAGGCCGGCGCATGCGGCACATGTACCAGCTCGGCCTGCTGGGCTTCATCCGCGACCAGTCGCAGGCCGGTCTGAAACTGATGGCGCGCGCCTTGGCACGACTCGACAGCCTGTTTTCCAACGAGCCGCGGGCGCGCCTGTGCTGGGTCGGTGCCGCGGCCCTGGAAGCGCAGATCGATGGTCAGCTGCTGCCGCGCAAGTCGCGCAAGCAGCTGTTTTCGCGGATGGATCGCGAGCTCAAGCAGATGCTTGCCAACAGTCAGTACGAAGCACCGCGCAGCCTGCTCAAGGAGCTGCTCTATCTGGTCGCCCTGGCCGACAGCCAGGGTCCGCTGGCCAGCCAGTTGCGCGAGGTGTTCGGCCTCACGCCGCTGCCGTTCACCGACCATATGCTCGAGGAGGGCTATCAGCGCCTCACCGGCCCGGGCCAGACAGTCATGCGCTCGCTTTCCTCGGCGATCCGCGAGGAGCTGGCCAGCGTCAAGGACATGCTCGACCTGATGGAGCGCGGCAACCTGCCGAACGAAAGCCTGGTCGCCCTGCACAGCCTGCTGGGCAAGCTGAGCAAGACTCTGAGCATGGTTGGCCTGACTTCCGCGGCGAATTCGCTGGCAGCCCAGCTGCCAGCGGTCAGCGCCTGGGCCGAAGGCGCGACGCCAGAGCCGGGTACGCTCAATGCACTGGCCGAAGCGGTTCTCTACGTCGAGAGCATGGTGGCGAGCCTCGAGCGCGGCGAGCGTCGCGATCAGCGCAACGGTCGTGCCGATGAAGCCCAGCAGAGTCGTTCCTTCGCCGAGCATCAGCTCAACGAGGCGCGAATCGTCGTGGTGGACGAAGCGCAGGCAGGACTGTCGATGGCCAAGCGGGCGATCACCTCCTACCTGGAATCCAATGGCGACAAGCTGCACCTGGCCAACGTGCCCTACAGTCTGCAGGCGGTGCGTGGCGGTCTGGCGTTCCTTGAGCAACCGCGTGCGGCGATGCTGGTCAACGCCTGCGGCCAGTACATCGAGCGGCATATGCTCGAGACTACCCAGATGCCGTCGGAGCAGATGCTGGAGACCCTCGCCGATGCCCTCAGCAGCCTGGAGTACTACCTCGAGGCCGGTGCGGTGCTGCGTCCCGAGACCCAGCCCAGCGTGCTCGATCTGGCCGAGGAGAGCGTTCGCGTCCTCGGCATGGAGGCCAGCGCCTGATGCAGCGCTGGGTCTCCGGCCATCCGCAGGAGTCTGGCGGCTGGGCGCTGGCTCATTATCGTCAGAGCTTCCTTGCCGACGCCAACGGACTGCTGTTTCCGCGTGAATGGCTGAGGCGCCAGGAGCTGCCGCTGCTGGCGGAGCAGCCGCTGGGCTGGTTCGAGGGGCAACCGGTGCATCTGTTCGAGCTGGATCGACCGGTCGAGATGCCCGGCTGTTCCTGGCAGGGCCTTCGCCAGTTCCTCATGGGCGCCGAACAGGACACCTTTCGCATGCTCGGCTATGCGACGCAGATCGGCACCTGGCTACGCCAGCATCGTTTCTGCGGCAGCTGCGGTGGACGCATGCAGGCAACTGCCGGCGAGCGGATGATGCATTGCCCCAACTGCGATCTGCAGCACTATCCGCGTCTGTCGCCGAGCATGATCGTGCTGATCACCCGCGGCGATGAAATTCTTCTGGCGCGCTCCGAGCGTTTTCCGCCGGGGATGTACAGCACCCTGGCCGGCTTCGTCGAGCCAGGCGAGTCGGTCGAGCAGTGCGTGCATCGCGAGGTGCAGGAAGAGGTCGGCCTGCAGGTGCGTGATCTGCAGTACGTCGGCAGCCAGGGCTGGCCGTTCCCGCATTCGCTGATGCTCGGTTTCCATGCCCGCTATGAATCCGGCGACATAGTTCCCGAGCCCGGCGAGATCGAGGATGCGCGCTGGTTCTCCCCGGACCAGCTGCCGATGCTGCCACCGCCGCGCTCGATCTCGCGCTATCTCATCGACCTTTATCTGGCGCGCCGCTCAGGCTTGCCCGATCCAGTGCTGCCAGACTAGCCGCAGCGTCAGCGCCATCACCATCAGAATGAACAGCGGGCGGATGAAGCGCGCGCCGCCGCCGATGGCTGCGCGCGCGCCCAGGTAGGCGCCGGTCATCAGTGCCAGCCCCATGCTGATGCCCAGCAGCCAGGCGACCTGGCCGTGCAGGGCGAAGACCGTTAACGCCGCGGCGTTGCTGACGAAGTTCATGCTGCGTGCCACGCCACTGGCGCGCAGCAGATCGAGCGGGTAGAGCAGCAGGCTGCTGACCGTCCAGAAAGCGCCGGTGCCCGGCCCGGCCACGCCATCGTAGAAGCCCAGGCCCAGGCCTTGCGGCCATTGCCGCCGGGCGGCTGGTCGGCAGTCTGCATCGGCAACGGCAGTCGGGGTACGTGCCAGCAGCATGTACAGCCCGCAGCAGAACACGATCACCGGCAATGCCTGGTTCAACCAGCTGGCCGGCAGGTGATGGGCGAACAGGGCGCCCAGCGTTGCTCCAATGCCGGTCGCAACAAGCCCGTGGCGCCACGCGCCGGGGGAGAACAGCCGACGCCGGAAGAAGGTGAAACTGGCGGTGGCAGAGCCGAAGGTGGCGCACAGCTTGTTGGTGCCCAGCACCAGGTGCGGCGGCAGTCCGGCGGTGAGTAACGCCGGAATGGTCAGCAGTCCGCCGCCGCCGGCGATGGCATCGATGAAGCCGGCGAGGAAGGCTACACCGGCAAGCAGCGCCAGCGTGGTCGGATCGAGGAAGAGTTCCGCAGAAAAAGGCATCAAAAGATCGACTTGTGTGACGATTGTGAAGGCGTCGGCTGGTGGGCGTTCGGGTGGCTGAGCATAATGCCGGCTTGTTCTGACAGAAGGAATCGCGTGTATGCAGTACGACGGATTGGCCTGGGCAATTGCCCTGATCGCTGCATTGGTGCTGTGGATCGCCTTGCGCATCCTGCTCAACAGCAGCTGGTTCTTCGGCTGGCTGCGCGGCACCTTCGGCCTGGCTTTCCTCGGCCTGGCCGCCCTGGTCGGCGTGATCGCCTGGGACCTCACCAGTTACAGCGCCCTGCCGGTGGACAAGCCGCTGGTAACCCTGAGCTTCAAGTCCGAAGGCGGCCAGCGCTACCGGGTCAATCTGCTCGAAGGTGCCCACGAGCGCTCGGTCACCCTCGAGGGCGATCTGTGGCAACTGGATGCGCGGCTGTTCGGACTGCGCGGCCTGGCCGAGCTGATCGGGCTGACCTCCGGCTATCGACTGGAGAAACTGTCCGGGCGTTTCCTCGCCATCGAACAGCAGGCACTGGCACAACGGCCGAAGGCCGAGCTTGCGCAAAGTCCCTACGGCATCGACCTCTGGCGCTGGTTGCGCCTGGGGCAGCGGGATCTGTATCTGTTCGATCCGCAGGCGCTACGTGTGCCTTATCTGCCGATTGCCGACGGCGCGGTCTACAGCGTGCGCCTGACACCCACCGGCCTGCTCGCCGAACCGCTCAACGAGCCTGCGCGGCAGGCGCTCAAGGACTGGCAGTGAGGGCCTGGGTTCGAGTGGGGCCCTGTTGGGCCTTGCGGCCCAACCTACCGTAGATGAGTTCCGAGTAGCGCGAGGCCCAACGGGCAGGGCGTGTCGGACGACTGCCATCCTGCGCGAATCGCGCCGTGGATGACGGCAGGCAAGAGCGAAACCCAATACCGGTCCCTGTCAGCCAGTGCTATGCAGCAAGTATGAAAAAGGGGAGCCGAAGCTCCCCTTTTTCATGACCTGCCGGCAGATCCTCAGATGAGGAAGCCGCCATCCACGTTCAGTGAAACACCGGTGGTGTAGCTGGACGCTTCGCTGGCGAAGTACAGCACGGCACCACCCATCTCGCTCGGGTCGGCCACGCGCTTGAGCGGGATGTGCTGCAGCGCGGCTTCGCGGATGCTGTCGTTCTTCACCAGGGCCGAGGCGAACTTGGTGTCGGTCAGGCCCGGCAGCAGGGCGTTGACGCGGATGCCGAAGGGCGCGCATTCCTGGGCGAAGGCCTTGGTCATGTTGATCACGGCGGCCTTGGTCACCGAGTAGATGCCCTGGAAGTTGCCCGGGGAGATGCCGTTGATCGAGGCGACGTTGATGATGCTGCCGCCGCCGTTCTCGCGCATCAGCTTGCCGGCTTCGACCGACATGAAGAAGTAGCCGCGGATGTTCACGTCGACGGTCTTCTGGAAGGCCGACAGGTCGGTATCCAGGATGTGAGCGAACTGCGGGTTGGTGGCGGCGTTGTTGACCAGGATGTCGAGGCGGCCGAACTGCTCGCGGATCTGCGCGAAGACGCTCTGGATCTGTTCCATCTCGCCGATGTGGCAGGCGATGGCGGTGGCCTTGCCGCCTTCGGCAGTGATGGCGTCGGCGACTGCCTGGCAGCCATCGATCTTGCGGCTGGAGACGATCACGTGGGCGCCCTGCTGGGCGAGCAGCTTGGCGATGGCCTCGCCGATGCCGCGGCTGGCGCCGGAAACGAAGGCGATCTTGCCGTCGAGGTCGAACAGGTTGGTCTTGGACATGCAGTATTCCCCTTGTTGGATGCGCCGGATTACAGCGTCGATTTGTTGATGACCTGCAGGCTGGTCTGCTCCAGCAGGGCGTTCATCTGGACGAACTTGGCGAAGCGCTGATCCTTGGTCTGGCCATGGAAGTAGCGGTAGTAGATCTGCTGGATGATCCCGGCCAGGCGGAACAGGCCATAGGTGTAGTAGAAGTCGATGCTCTTGATCTCGATGCCGGCGCGCTCGGCGTAGTAGTCGACGAACTGCTGACGGGTGAGCATGCCCGGTGCATTGCTCGGCTGCTTGCGGGTCAGCTGCATCGGTTGCGGGTCGTCGGCCTGGATCCAGTAGGCGAGGGTGTTGCCCAGGTCCATCAGCGGATCGCCGATGGTGGTCATCTCCCAGTCGAGCACACCGATGATCTCCATCGGGTTGTTCGGGCTGAGGATGACATTGTCGAAGCGGTAGTCGTTGTGCACGATGCCCGGCTTGTGGTGGTCGGCCGGCATCTTGTCACGCAGCCAGGCCTTGACCTCGGTCCAGACCGGGGCGTCGGGGGTGGCGGCGCGCTCGTAACGGTCGATCCAGCCACCGATCTGGCGCTGCACGTAGCCCTCGGGCTTGCCCAGGTCACCCAGGCCGCAGGCCTGGTAGTCGACGTTGTGCAGGTCGACGAACTTGTCGATGAAGCTCTTGCACAGCGCGGTGGTCTGCTCTGGCGTGAAATTCAGCTCGGCCGGAATGTCCTCGCGCAGGATGATGCCGCGCACCCGCTCCATGACGTAGAACTCGGCGCCGATCACCGACTCGTCGGTGCAGTAGGCGTAGGCCTTCGGGCAGTAGGGGAAGCCGGCGTTGAGCTGGTTGAGGATGCGGTACTCGCGGCCCATGTCGTGTGCCGACTTGGCCTTGTGGCCGAACGGCGGGCGACGCAGAACGAATTCCTGGTTCGGGTATTCGATCAGGTAGGTCAGGTTCGAGGCCCCGCCGGGGAACTGGCTGATCTTCGGGCTGCCGGTGAGGCCGGGGATGTGCGCCTTCAGATAGGCATCGATGACGCCGGCATCGAGTTCTTCGCCTTCGCGGCTGCGGATGGTCTGATCGCTGAGGGTCATGCTTATCCCTTTTGTTTATGACAGAGGGCCGAGACTATTGGTTAATCTAATGCGCCACGGGCGCTGCTCACAAGCATCAGAGGCCGTTATTGGTGCGGCTGTTGCACGCCAATCACGCCGCCTGATTCGACCAGATGGCAGCAAGTTCGGCGCAAAAAAAACCGGAGTCCATGGACTCCGGTTCGGCGCTGCATAAGCAGTCTAGACGGGATCAAGCAGGGAACAGCTCGCTCAGCTTCATCGCCAGCATCATGTCGCCTTCGGCGCGCAGCTTGCCGCCCATGAAGGCCTGCATGCCGTCGGTTTCGCCGGTCATGATGCCGACCAGGGTTTCGCGATCCATGATCAGGGTGACGTTGGCGGCATCGGAGTCGCCCTTCTGCACGTCCAGGGTGCCGTCCTTGACGACCATGAAATAGTTCTCGTCGTCGGTGATGTTGAACTGGAAGACCAGGTCCAGGCCAGCGGCGGCACCGGCGTTGAACTTGGACTGCATGCGGCTGACGATATCGGCTACGGAGGTCATGGTGTTTTTCCTGTGTTGGGAGGTTGTCGCACGGCTCGCGCCGTCAGGGGCCGGTCTCAGCGATAGGTGATGAGATCCGGTTTCTTCAACAGTTCCAGATGCGCATGGCTGTTGAATGAAGCCAGGGCCAGATCGTCGCCACGGAATTTCACCAGGCTCAGCGAGGTGTTGACGATCTGCCAGTTGAGCTCGAACGCCTTGATCGCCGGCATGCCGATGATCAGTTGCAGCACGGCGGTGATGGTGCCGCCGGAGGTGAAGATGGCAATGCGGTCCTTCTTGTCGGCCTGGGCGAGAAGTCTGCGCAGCGCGGTCTCGACCCGGTCGAGAAAGCTCTGCCAGCTCTGCAGGCCTTCCTTCTCGTGCTCGCCGGAAACCCAGCGGCCGATGATGATCGAGAAGATGCGCTGAAACTCGGCGCGATGCTGGGCGGCATTCTCGAGGATATGCAGTGCTTCGGGTTCGTCCTTGAGCAGGTCCGGCAGGTGGGCCTGAATCACTTCGTCGGCGACGAACTCGTTGAACGCGGCGTCGATTTCCAGCTCGGGCGAATCTGCCAGGCGGCCCATGATTGCCCGGCCGGTATCCTGCTGGCGCTTGAGGTCACCGCTGATGCAGCGATCGAAGCGTACGCCCAGCCCGGCAAGATGTTCGCCGAGGATTTCTGCCTGGCGAACCCCGAGCGGCGACAGGACGTCATAGTTGTCGGCGCCGAAGGAGGCCTGGCCGTGACGGATCAGATAGATGCTGCCCACTGAAATGAGTACCCGGCGTTCGTGAAGTCTCGGGAGGTTATGGGCATAGGGTAGGACTGTCAAACAAAAAACATACGCTTGTTTGAATTTTCCCGTGACTTTTTTGCGACTCGCTGCACGGGCCGCCAGGCCGCATTCCAGGCACCTTTCGGACGCCTCGTACTGGCCCGGCGCCAGGCGCGTGGGTATGCTGACCGCTTGTCCGGGCGCTCGCCCGGCGTGTTTCGATCCTTGCAGCGAGGGGTGCGTGTGGAGTTCTTGATGGATTACGCGGGGTTTCTGATTCGGGCCCTGACCGTGGTAGTGGCCATAGTCGTGGTGCTGGTGGCTTTCGCAGCGGTGCGCCAGCGCGGCCGGCGCAAGGGTGACGGTCAGTTGCAGGTGACCCGCCTCAACGACTTCTACAAGGCACTGCGCGAACGTCTGGAGCAGAGCATCCTGCAGAAGGACCAGCTCAAGCAGGTGCGCAAGGAAGAGGCGCGTCAGCTCAAGGCCGAACGCAAGGCCGGTACGCAGAAGGCGCGGGTCTACGTGCTGGACTTCGATGGCGACATCAAGGCGTCTGCGGTCGAAAACCTGCGGCACGAGATCACCGCGCTGCTGACTCTGGCGACGCCGCAGGACGAGGTGGTGCTGCGCCTGGAAAGCGGCGGTGGCATGGTCCACAGCTACGGCCTGGCGGCCTCGCAACTGGCGCGCATTCGTCAGGCCGGGGTGCCGCTGACCGTGTGCGTCGACAAGGTCGCCGCCAGTGGCGGCTACATGATGGCCTGCATCGGTGAGAAGATTCTGTCGGCGCCCTTTGCCGTGCTCGGCTCGATCGGCGTGGTGGCGCAGCTGCCGAACGTGCATCGCCTGCTGAAGAAGCATGATGTCGACATGGAAGTGCTGACCGCCGGTGAATACAAGCGCACGCTGACGGTGTTCGGCGAAAACACCGAGAAGGGCCGGGAGAAGTTCCAGGAGGACCTGGAAACCACCCATCAGCTGTTCAAGAATTTTGTCGCCCGCTACCGCCCACAACTGGCCATCGACGAGGTCGCCACCGGCGAAGTCTGGCTCGGGCAGTCGGCTCTCGGTTTGCAACTGGTCGACGAGTTGCGCACCAGTGATGAATATCTGGCCGAGCGTGCCCGCACGGCCGAGCTTTTCCAGCTCCACTACGCGCAGAAGAAGAGCTTGCAGGAACGCTTCGGCATGGCCGCCAGCGTCGCCCTGGATCGCTTCGTGCTGACCTGGTGGAGCCGTCTGAATCAACAGCGTTTCTGGTAGAGGAGTAGCAGATGAGCAGCTTCAAGGCATTGCAAGTCAGCGAGACGGCGCAGGGCGTCTTCGAGCGGCGGATCGTCGAGCGTGAGCTGGCCGAGCTGCCGGCCGGCGAGGTGCTGATTCGGGTGCGCTACTCCTCGCTCAACTACAAGGACGCGCTCTCCGCCAGCGGTAACCGCGGCGTGACCCGCAACTACCCGCACACCCCGGGCATCGATGCGGCCGGCGTGATCGAACAGTCGTCGGTGGCGGAGCTTGCGGTCGGTGACGAGGTGATAGTCACCGGCTACGACCTGGGGATGAACACCTCCGGGGGGTTTGCCCAGTACATCCGCGTGCCGGCTGCCTGGGTGATCCGCCGACCGGCCGGATTGAGTCTGCGCGAGGCCATGCTGTTGGGTACTGCTGGCCTTACCGCGGCGCTCTGTGTCGACAAGCTCGAGCAGGCCGGCCTGACTCCGGTGGCAGGTCCGGTAGTGGTTACCGGCGCCAGCGGCGGCGTGGGCTCGATCGCGGTGGCGCTGCTGGCCAGCCTCGGTTACGACGTTGCGGCATCCACCGGCAAGCCCGAGCAGGCCGAGTTCCTGCGTCAGCTCGGCGCACGCCAGATCGTAGCGCGCAGCGAGCTGCAGGAAGGCTGCGAGAAGGCCCTGCTCAAGGAGCGCTGGGCTGGTGCGGTGGATACCGTCGGCGGCGACATCCTGTTCAATGTGGTCAAGTCGCTGCGCTATGGCGGCAGCGCCGCCTGCTGCGGTCTGACCGCCGGCATGAGCTTCAAGGGCAGCGTCGCGCCGTTCATCCTGCGCGGGGTCAATCTGCTCGGCGTCGACTCGGTCGAGTTGCCGCTGGTGGTCAAGGCCTCCATGTGGGACAAGCTGTCGCTGCAGTGGAAGCTGGGTAACCTGGAAAGCCTGGCCGAGGAAGTCACCCTGGAGCAGCTGCCGGCAGCGATAGAGCAGATTCTTGCCGGCCAGATGGTTGGCCGGGTGCTGGTGCGGTTGGACTGATCCGAAACCCGTAACCGGCTCGTGACATTCAACAAAACGCCGCGATTCCATTGACGGAATCGCGGCGTTTTTGGCTCTTGCGAGCTGGGGCGCAGTTCCTGTCAGGGGCTCTTGTCAGTGCCAGGAAGCCCTTCAGCGTAATGCAGCTGCCCATTTGGCCGTCCTGGTAGGTGGCTGGTCATCCACTAATGCGTCGCTCAAGCCTGGCTGACGTACATGGTGATCTCGGCACGAAAGACAGCGGTGTCGCCGACGTAGGCAAGGACTGGAACCTTGATGTCGCCGGTCTGGCTCCAATCGATGGCGCTGCCATCAGCCACCGCGCGGACATCGCCATTGGCTTTGGCCAGGTATTCCACCGTCATGCCGCGCGGAATCCAGCGGCAACCCGCGGGAATGGATGCATCGGTCATGGTACCCGCGGCCAACTCGGCGGCGTTGCACAGGGCGATGGCGTGCACGGTGCCGAGGTGGTTGAGCACTTCGCGGCGTTTGGGGAAGGTCACTTCGGCATAGCCGGCGCGCAGCTCAACGAACTGCGGGGCGATGCTGGCGAAGTAGGGGGCGACCTGGCCGATCATGGTGCTGAACTGGGCGGGGCCGACCTGCTGATACATCTGCATCATCTGACTCATGGGGTGCTCCTGAAAGGACATTGAAGAGAAGCGCGCGCCGAGGCAGTATACGAATTCTAGAAAATAATTCTAGAAAAATATTCTAATCTGATTGGGGGAGCTGATGGCTCGCCGTTCCCGTAAAGACGAAATCCTCCAGGCCGCTCTGGCCTGTTTCACCGAACACGGCGTTGACGCGACCACCATCGAGATGATTCGCGATCACTCCGGCGCCAGCATCGGCAGCCTCTATCACCACTTCGGCAACAAGGAGCGGATCATCGCCGCTCTTTATCTGGAAGGCACCGAGCAGTACGCCCAATTGCTTGCCGATGGCTTCGCCAGCGCGAAGGACGCCCGCGACTGCGTGCGTTTGCTGGTGACCAGCTATATCGACTGGGTGGTGGCCAATCCGGACTGGGCGCGCTTCATCCTGCACAGCCGCGGCAGGGTGGAGGCGAGTGAGCGCGCCGATGACCTGCGCGAGGCCAATCGTCGGCATTACCAGCGCATTCTCGAAGCCTTGGCGGAGTACCGCGCGAAGGGCGTGTTTCGTGAACTGCCGATCGATTGTTTTGCCTCGCTGGTAATCGGGCCGACCCATGACTTTGCCCGCAACTGGCTGGCAGGGCGGACCCAGAGCGATCTGGGCGCCTGCCGCGAGCTGTTCGCCGAGAGCGCCTGGCAGAGCGTGCGCAGCGTCTGAGTGGCTTGTTCTTTCCAGTGCGACGGTTGGTGATTCGGAATTGACTTGAGCTGGGCCTGGCAAGGCCTCCCGCAGGTCCAGCCATCCCTTATCCGGCGCCGCAGCTGTCCTTCTCCCGGGGGGAGAAGGACAGCTGCGGGGCGATGGCGCGGTTTGGGTGTCATGCAGAGCTCAAGCACAGATCGTTTTGCCCGCTCATCTGGGAGCGGGTGCCGCAGGCGGGTGAGGGGTGATTCGGCCAGGCGGATCGGCGCAGCGCAAAGCATGGTCGGCGCAATGCACGGTGCTTGTTGCGCCCTGGAAGGTGAGCGCATAAAAAAAGCCCCGCAATGGAGGGGCTCTTTTGCTCTGACGCGGACGGCTCAGCCGCGACGCAGGAACAGCGGGCGCGGATCGTCGGCGGCGGCCTGGTAGGTCACCGAGAAGTCCTTGAGGCCTTCCAGGGCATCGTACGGATCACGGTCGGCACGCACGGCGAAGGCGTCGAAGCCGCAACGACGCATCAGGAACAGCTGGTCGCGCAGTACGTCACCGATGGCGCGGATCTCGTCCTTGTAGCCGTAGCGCTCGCGCAGTAGGCGCGCACTGGAGTAGTGGCGGCCGTCGGTGAAGGCGGGAAAGTTGAGCGCGATGACCTTGAAGTGGGCCAGGTCCTCGGCGATTTCCTCGATCTGCTCGTCGGCATCCAGCCACACGCCCAGGCCGCCGTCGCGGGCCTTGAGCGCATGGGCGTGCTCGCGCCACAGGGCCAGCGGCACGATCAGGTCGTCACAGTTGCTCAGGCCGTCGAGGGTCGCGTCCTTGGGCAGCAGGTGCCAGGATTCGTCGACGACCTGGTCGTTCTTAATGATTCGCTGCATAGACGCGCTCCTTGAAGGGGTCGAGGCCGATGCGCCGGAAGGTGTCGAGGAACTGTTCATCTTCGCTGCGGCGCTCCACGTAGACGGCAATGATCTTCTCGATCACGTCGGGCATCGCATCCTGGGCGAAGGATGGGCCGAGGATCTGACCGAGGCTGGCGTTGCGCCCGGCGCTGCCGCCCAGCGACACCTGATAGAACTCCGCGCCTTTCTTGTCCACGCCGAGGATGCCGATATGGCCGACGTGGTGGTGACCGCAGGCGTTCATGCAGCCGGAGATGTTCAGGTCCAGCTCGCCGATGTCGAACAGGTAGTCGAGATCGTCGAAGCGCCGCTGGATCGATTCGGCGATCGGGATCGACTTGGCATTGGCCAGCGAGCAGAAATCGCCGCCGGGACAGCAGATCATGTCGGTCAGCAGGCCGACATTGGGGACGGCCAGACCCAGTTCGCGCAGCTCGTTCCACAGCGTGAACAGCTGGCTCTGCTCGACGTCAGCAAGAATGATGTTCTGCTCGTGGGAGTTGCGCACCTCACCGAAGCAGTAGCGGTCGGCCAGCTCGGCAACCGCGTCCAGCTGCTTGTCGGTGATGTCACCCGGAGCGACGCCAGTGGGCTTGAGCGACAGGGTCACTGCGGCATAGCCGGGCTTCTTGTGTGCCACGACGTTGCGCGAGCGCCAGCGGGCAAAGCCCGGATGCTCGGCATCCAGCGCGGCCAGGGCGGCGTCCTGATCTTCCAGCGCCTTGTAGGCCGGGTCGATGAAGAAGCGGCTGACGCGCTCGACTTCGGCCTCGGTCAGGGTCGCCGGACCATCCTTCAGATGGGCCCACTCGGCCTCGACGCGCTCGGCGAAGACTTCCGGGGTCAGCGCCTTGACCAGGATCTTGATCCGCGCCTTGAACTTGTTGTCGCGGCGGCCATAGCGGTTGTACACGCGCAGGATGGCGTCGAGATAGGTCAGCAGATGCTTCCACGGCAGGAATTCGTTGATGAAGCTGCCGACGATCGGCGTGCGGCCCAGGCCTCCACCGACGGAGACGCGGAAGCCCAGCTCACCGGCAGCGTTCTGCACCGCCTCCAGGCCGATGTCATGCACCTCGATGGCGGCGCGATCACTGACCGCGCCATTGACGGCGATCTTGAACTTGCGCGGCAGGAAGGCGAACTCGGGGTGGAAGGTCGACCACTGGCGGATGATCTCGCACCAGGGGCGCGGGTCGATCAGCTCATCGCGGGCGACGCCGGCGAACTGGTCGGTGGTGGTGTTGCGGATGCAGTTGCCGCTGGTCTGGATCGCGTGCATTTGCACGGTGGCCAGCTCGGCCAGGATGTCCGGCACGTCTTCCAGCTCGGGCCAGTTGAACTGCACGTTCTGCCGGGTGCTGATGTGGGCGTAGCCCTTGTCGTAGTTGCGGGCGATCTCGGCGAGCTTGCGCAGCTGGCGCGAGGAAAGCAGGCCATAGGGCACGGCGACGCGCAGCATGGGTGCGTAACGCTGGATGTACAGACCGTTCTGCAGACGCAGCGGACGGAATTCCTCACCGCTGAGCTCGCCGGCAAGGTAGCGCCGGGTCTGGTCGCGGAACTGGCGTACGCGATCCTCGATGATGTGTTGATCGTATTGGTCGTATACGTACATGAAAGGTCCTGTCACAGGCAGCTTGCAGCACCGATTGCACGCACGGCCGCGCAATCATGGGAGCCGGGCAAGATACCAGCTCAGGGTTATGCGCAAAAGTGAAGTTTGAGCATATGGACTGAACTTTCCGACCTAAAGAACCCGCCTTTAGGGTGCTTGAGCCATTTGCAGCACTGGTCTTAAATGCTTGGGCGTACCGCCCCAACAATCACAAGAAGGTAAGCCATGACCGATTCCGATAATCGCGACAGCGTCGTCGACGCCTACGCCATCCTGATCCTGATCTCCATTGTGGTTGCTACCGCAGTGTTCTGGGTCTCCAGTCAGTAGATCCACCAGGGCCTCATCCCCTGCGCATCAACCCGGTTCGTCGAATGCGCGAGCCGGGTTTTTTACTGCGCGGCCGCTCGGGCTCTGGGCAGGTCGGATGGCGTAAACGCGCGGTCTGACGCTTTTGCCTGATTTCGCTACAGACCGGCGAAGTACAGGACCAGCCGTACCACTCCGAGTACCACGAGCACGAAGAGCAGGGTGAAGCCGACCCCGAGCAGGATGAAGTGCGAGGGTTTGCCGCGGGAAAAGTCGCGCGAGCGGTTCTTGCCGCTCTGCACGCCCAGCGCGGCCGCCAGTACGCTCTGCAGCATCTCCTTGAAGCTCAGCGGTTGCTCATCGTCTTTCATGGTTTTCCTCTGAATGCGTGAAGCCGGCGACCGTGTCGAAGACTCAGCCGATGAGCTTCAGAACGATGGCCGGCACCAGGCCAAAAAACAGAATCAGCAGCTTGTAGATGGCCATCGCCGAGTAGTGAATCGCATCGAACTGGTTCTCGCTCAGGCGGAACCAGCGCCCGTGCAGGCGCAGGATTCGCTCTCGGGCACAGACGAAGCCTGCGAACCACAACAGCAGGATCACGTAGTGGGCCAGGCTGCACCAGAGCAGCAGTTCGGCGAGGGCGTCGGTGGTCATCATGCGTTTCTCCTGACCGGCATCGCTTCAAGGCTAGTCGCTTTTCCGCCTCACGCTCACCGCCACTCGAGGATCTCCCAGCCGCGGGTGGCCGCCTCTGCGCGCAGCAAGGCATCCGGGTTCACCGCATGGGCGTGGGCCACCGCCTCCAGCAGCGGCAGGTCGTTGATCGAGTCGGAGTAGAAGTGCGCGCCGATACTGGACTCGCCGTTGGCCTGCAGCCATTGCTCGAGCTTGCGCAGCTTGCCTTCGCGGGCACAGGCCAGGCCGTCGATGGCGCCGCTGTAGTGCCCGTGAGCCAGCGCCAGGTCGCTGCCGAGCACGTCGGCGATGCCAAGGCGTTCGGCAATGGCCTCGACCAGGAAAGTCGGCGTCGCGGAGATGATCAGGATGCGCTCGCCCCGGCTGCGGTGGGCACTGACACAGCGCATCGCGTCGCTGTGGATCAGCGGCTCGATGACGTCCTCGACGAAGGGAGCGGCGATGTAGGCGACTTCCTCCGGCGTGCGTCCCACCAGCGGCTGCAGGGTGTGCGCCAGGTACTCTTCGAGCGTTGCGCGACGCTCGGCATAGAGCGCGACCAGTTCCTGCTCGCGGGGAATGAAGGAGTCACGGTCGACCCAGCCCAGCTGGGCCAGGTGTTCGCTCCAGAGGCTGGGGCTGTTGCCGTCGATCAGGGTGTCGTCGAGGTCGAAGATCGCCAGGGTCATGGGCTGTCTCAACCCAGCTCGCGGCAGGCGAAGAAGGCGCCGAGGACCTTGAGCAGGTGACTCAGGTCATGGCTGCCGGCCAGCTCGCGGATCGAGTGCATGGCAAAGGTCGGCACCCCGATGTCCAGGGTGCGAACGCCCAGCCGGCTGGCGGTAATCGGGCCGATGGTCGAGCCACAGCCCAGATCGCTACGCACCACGAAGCTCTGCACCGGAACCTCGTTTTCCAGGCACAGCTGGCGGAAGAACCCTGCGGTTTCGCTGCTGGTGGCGTAGCGCTGGTTGCTGTTGACCTTGATCACCGGGCCGGCGTTGAGCTTCGGGCCGTGATTGCCGTCGTGCTTGTCGGCGTAGTTGGGATGGACGCCATGGGCGTTGTCGGCGGAGATCAGCAGCGAGCGCTGGGTCACCCGCACGCGCTCCTCGCCGTCGGGGATCAGGCGCGCGAGGACCTGCTCGAGGAAGGGGCCGTCGGCGCCGCAGGCCGAGCAGGAGCCGACCTCTTCATGGTCGGTGCAGACCAGCATGCAGCTTTCTTCGTCGTCCGCCGTGAGCAGCGCCTGCAGCCCGGCATAGCAGGAGAGCAGGTTGTCCAGGCGTGCACCGGCGATGAAGTCGCGATTCAGGCCGATAACGGCCGCGGACTGGGTGTCGTAGAAGCTCAGCTCATAGTCCAGCACCGCATCGGCGACCAACCCGTGCTCCAGGCTCAGCTGCTCGGCGAGCAAGGCGCGGAAATCGGCGCGTTCTTCGCCCGGCACCTGGGCCAGGATCGGTGGTAGCTCGTTCTGCGCGTTGATCGCCCAGCCCTGATTGGCTTCACGGTTGAGGTGGATGGCCAGGTTGGGAATGCAGGCGATCGGGTCGCGGAAATCGATCAGCTGGCTTTCCACCTTGCCGTCACGGCGGAAGGTGACGCGCCCGGCCAGCGACAGGTCGCGGTCAAACCAGGGCGCCAGCAGTGCGCCGCCGTAGACCTCCACGCCCAGTTGCAGGAAACCCTGGCGCTGCAGCTCCGGCTGCGGCTTGACGCGCAGGCAGGGGCTGTCGGTGTGCGCGCCGACCAGGCGAATGCCTGCGTCGAGCAGTTTTCGTCGGCCCACCCGGAAGGCGATGATCGAGGAGTCGTTGCGGGTGGCGTAATAGCGCTGGCCGGCTTCCAGATGCCAGGCGTCGCGCTCGTCGAGGCGGCGAAAACCGGCGGCGTCGAGCTGACGGGCGATGCTGTGGGTGGCGTGGAAAGGGCTGGGCGAGGCCTTGAGGAAATCAATCAGGCCCTGGTTGGTTCGTTCGCGCATAGGGACTCCAGACGGCAAGGGCTGAAGTCTATCCCATCGGCGAAGGGAGGTCGTAGCCGGAGAGTCTCAGGTTCCCACGCGGGAGCGTGGGAACCATAAAAGCCATCGGGATTCGAGGCTGTGCTGTGGCGTTCTTCTGGCGCAATGCGCTGCGCTTGTTGCGCCTGCGTGGTGTTCGCGCTCCCGTAGGGTGGACCGCCCAGCGGCGTAATCCGCCACCGTGGCGGCTTAGAGCTGGCATCGGGAATGATCGGGGCTACCCCGACTGCAGGGTTGCAGGCCAGCCCGGCTTGCGCTTCTCACGTCCGCCGGGCGATCACCTCGAACAGGTGCCAGTGCTTGCGCTGGCCGACGGCCGTCTTGCCGTCCCACTCGTGCTCCTCGAAGTGCACGGTTTCCCAACTATCGAACAGCCGCAGCAGCGCCGTCCGATCATGAACTGTCAGCGGTCGCTCGCCGGCCCAGGCGTCACGATCAGCGAAGAAGTGCCCGACGAACAGTCCATCTGCGCAGAGCGCACCCGCGATGCGCTGCCACAGGGCGGGGAAAGCCGCGGGCGGACAGAAGGGCAGTGCAAAGCTCGCATTGATCAGGTTCGCGGCAGGTAGCGGGCCGGCATCTTCGAAGCTGCGCTGGAGCAGTTGCAGGCGCGGTCGATCTTCGTCCGGACACTCCAGTGCCAGTGTGCTCAAGGCCTGGGGGTCCCGATCCAGAGCTGTGACCCCCCAGCCCTGAGCCAGCAGGTGCAGGCTGTCGCGTCCGGCGCCGCAGCCCAGATCGAGCGCGAAACCGGGTTCAGCCGACCACAGGCGCAGCGCCCGGGTCAGGCTTGGGTGAGCCGGCGCGCCGCGGGTCGCAGCCAGAAAATCCGCCATCAGAACGGTGCGGGCGACTCGAAGCGCAGCCGCTCACCGCTCTGCGGATGGGTCAGCGTCAGCATGCAGGCATGCAGGCAAAGGCGATCGAAGGCAGCCAGCGCCTCGGCGTGGGCGTAGAGACCGTCGCCCAGCAGTGGATGGCCGATGGAAAGCATGTGTACACGTAATTGGTGCGAGCGGCCGGTGATGGGGGTGAGCTCGACGCGGCTGTAGTGCCCGCAACGCTCGAGTACGCGCCAGAAGGTCAGGGCGTGCTTGCCCAGCTCGTGGTCCACGACATGCCGCGGTTTGCTCGGCGGATCGTAGCGTAGCGGCAGGTCGATGCTGCCGCTGTCCAGCTCCGGTTCGCCCCAGCACAGCGCGGTGTACGCCTTCTCGGTTTCACGGTCGTGGAACTGGCGCGACAGCTCGCGGTGGCTGTCGGGGTCGCGCGCGAGCACGATCAAGCCCGAGGTTTCCCAATCCAGGCGATGAACGATGCGCGCCTCCGGGTAGCCGTTTTCCTGCAGTCGGGTCACCAGGCAGTCGCGATTGTCCTCCGCACGGCCAGGCACCGAGAGCAGCAGGGTCGGCTTGTTGATGACCAGCAGGGCGGCGTCCTGGTGGACGATCTGGATGTTGGAAAGCGGCATGGGGTGACCCAAATGAAATGGCGGCCCGTCAGGCCGCCATTGTTCAAGATCTTCACAGGGGAAAACGTAGCGAGCGAAGGTCAGGCAAGGCGAAATCAGGCGAAGAAACGGGGTTTACCTGTCGTAAATGACGGTTCTGAGCCTGATTTCAACGCAGCCTCACCGAGCGCAGTGGTTTTCAGCGATCCGGCAGGGTGATGTTGAGTTCCAGGATCGAGCAGTTGCCCTGATTCTCCAGGGCGACCTGGACCTGATCCTGATCGATGTTGACGTACTTGCGGATCACCTCGACCAATTCTTTCTGCAGTGCTGGCAGATAGTCTGGCTGGCTGCGCTGGCCACGCTCGTGGGCAACGATGATCTGCAGTCGCTCCTTGGCGATCGAGGCCGGGGTGTCCTTCTTGCGCGAGCGCAGGAAGTCGAAGATGTTCATTCCTTACCTCCAAAGAGGCGCTGCAGCAGGCCTTTCTTCTGCACATCGAGGAAGCGGTGCGGCACGTCCTTGCCGAGCAGGCGGTCGACGGCATCGCTATAGGCCTGGCCGGCGTCGCTTTCCTCGTCGAGGATCACCGGGATGCCCTGGTTGGAAGCCTTGAGCACGGCCTGGGATTCGGGAATCACGCCGAGCAGATTGATCGCCAGGATCTCGCCGACGTCCTCGACGCCGAGCATCTCGCCCTTGGTCACGCGTTCGGGGTTGTAGCGGGTCAGCAGCAAACGTTCCTTGATCGGCTCCTCGCCGTTTTCGGCGCGGCGCGACTTGCTTGCCAGCAGGCCGAGCATGCGGTCGGAGTCACGTACCGAGGAAACTTCCGGGTTGGTCACGACGATGGCCTCGTCGGCGAAGTACATGGCCATGTGCGCGCCCTGCTCGATGCCGGCTGGGGAGTCGCAGATGACGTATTCGAAGGTCTTGGACAGTTCTTCGATGACCTTGCCCACGCCTTCCTTGGTCAGGGCGTCCTTGTCGCGGGTCTGGCTGGCGGCGAGGACGAACAGGTTCTCGATGCGCTTGTCCTTGATCAGCGCCTGGTTCAGCGTGGCTTCGCCGTTGATGACGTTGACGAAGTCGTACACCACGCGGCGTTCGCAGCCCATGATCAGGTCGAGGTTGCGCAGACCGACGTCGAAATCGACGAGAACGGTCTTGTGGCCGCGCAGGGCCAGGCCCGTACCGATGGCGGCGCTGGAGGTGGTTTTACCTACGCCTCCCTTGCCGGAAGTGACGACGATGATCTTGGCCAAGCTGTTTCACCCCAAAAAATAATGAAGGACAAGGTGCTGAAGCCCTTGAATGGCGGGCTTTCGGCTACCTTTGCGCCTCTGCGAGAAAATTCGCGGAAGTATCCGTTAAAGGCGGGTGATGTTCAACACATCCCCGGTCAGACCGACCTGTACCGGCTCGCCCCAGAGCGGCTCGCGGCGAAGATCTTCGGCGACCTTGTAGTGGCCGGCGATGGACAGCAGTTCGGCGCCCATCTGCTGGCAGAAAATCCGTGCCGAAACATTGCCCTTTACGCCGGCCAACGCGCGGCCGCGCAGCGGCGCGTAGACATGGATGTTGCCATCGGCGAGAAGTTCCGCGCCGGCACTGACTGGCGCCAGCACGATCAGATCACCCCCCGCGGCATAGATCTGCTGGCCGCCACGGATGGGTGTAGTGATCACCCGGCTGGGGCGGAACTCGGGTTCTTTGGGCTTTTCCGGGGCCGCGGCGGGTGCCAGTTCGATGATCCGCTCGCGTGCCCCGGAGGGCGGCAATACCGGCAGGTCGAGGGCCGCGGCGGCGGCGATGTCTTCCTCGCGGTTGGCACGGATCGCCAGCGTGCGCAGGCCGTGGTTGCGGCACAGGGTCATCAGTTCGGCAAGCTCCAGGCTGCCTTCACCGCTCGGCAGCTTGTCCAGCGCCAGGACCAGCGGGGTGTTGCTGAAGAACCCCGGCGCCTGCGCGACTTTCGCCGCCAGCTGTTGGTCGAGGCGCGTCAGGTCGTTGTGCGCCAGCTCCAGCACGGTGATCGCGAGCATGCTGCCCTTGAGCTGGAATACGGGGTCCTGATCGAGTAGGTCTGCTTGGCTCATGGTTCGCCCAACTGCTGTGAATGGCGACGACTTATAGCGATCCGCTCCCCTGCCTGCAAGCAGGCCGGTGTGGCTGTGCGCCATCGGTCGGCGATCTCGCTTAGAATGCCGGCCTTCATCGAGTTCGGATCTGTGCATGGATAGTCCCGCTTTCAAGGCCGCCTACCTTCATCCGCGATACTGGCTGCTATGGCTGGGCCTCGGCCTGCTGTGGCTGTTGACGCTATTGCCGTACCGCGTGCTGATGGCGCTCGGCCGCCTGCTAGGTGGCCTGCTTTACCGTCTGGCCGGATCACGCCGCAGAATTGCCGAGCGCAATCTCGAACTCTGCATGCCCGAGCTGGATGCTGCGGCCCGCGCGCGCCTGTTGCGCGAGAACTTCGCCTCGATGGGCATGACCTTCTTCGAGATGACCATCGCCTGGTGGTGGCCCGCCGAGCGTCTGCGCCGACTGGGTCGCTTCGAAGGCCTGGAATACCTGCACAAGGCTCAGGCCGAGGGGCAGGGCGTGATCCTGATGGCGCTGCATTTCACTACCCTGGAAATGGGCGGTGGACTGCTGGGGCTGGAGCAGCGTGCCTACGGCATGTACCGGCCGCACAAGAACCCGGTGTTCGACTTCATTCAGCGGCGAGGCCGCGAGCAGCGTCTGGAGGGTGTCATCGAGCGTGACGACGTTCGCGGCATGCTCAAGATGCTGCGGGCCGGCGCTACCATCTGGTATGCCCCCGATCAGGATTACGGTCCCAAGCAGAGCATCTTCGTGCCATTGTTCGGCATTCCGGCGGCCACCGTGACGGCTACCAGCAAGTTCGCCCGCCTGGGCAAGGCGCAGGTCATACCCATGACGCAGATGCGCCTGGCCGACGGTTCCGGCTATCTTGTGCGAATCCATCCGCCGTTGACGGACTTTCCTGGCGCGAGCGAGGAAGAGGACTGCCGGCGGATCAACGGTTTGATCGAAACGGCGATTGGCCAATGTCCGGAGCAGTATCTCTGGGCTCATCGACGCTTCAAGACCCGCCCGCCCGGCGAGCCGAAGCTTTACCAGAAGAATAAAAAATAGAAGGAAAGCCATGACAGCAGAGGGACCACCGCAGGCTACGCATACCACCGGCCTGATCCTTTCCGGCGGCGGCGCACGGGCGGCCTACCAGGTTGGCGTGCTGTCGGCCATTGCCGATCTGCTGCCAGATGCGGCGCGCAATCCCTTTCCGGTCATCGTCGGTACTTCGGCCGGCGCGATCAATGCAGTGGGGCTGGCTTGCGGCGCCCTGCATTTCACCGAGGCGATCCGTCGCCTGACGTCCGTCTGGCAAGGGTTCAGCACTGATCAGGTGTACCGTTCCGACTGGCCCCGGCTGCTGCGTCAGGCGTCGCGTTTTGTCGGTCACAGCCTGCTTGGCCTGGGCCGCGAGCTGCCGGTTGCGCTGCTCGACAATACGCCGCTACGCGGACTGCTCGAACGCGAAATGGATTTCTCCGGGATTGCTGCCGCGGTGCGCATGCGCCAGTTGCGCGCGGTTGCCATTACCGCGTTCGGCTACGAGTCGGGGCAGGCAGTGACCTTCTACCAGGGCCGCGCGACCATCGATCCCTGGTTCCGCCACAGACGCGTCGGCGTACCGACCCGGCTGACTCTCGAGCATCTGCTGGCCAGCGCCGCCATCCCGCTGGTATTCCCGCCAGTGCGGGTCAATCGCGAGTACTTCGGCGATGGTGCCCTGCGTCAGTCGGCGCCGATCAGCCCGGCATTGCACCTGGGTGCGACCCGGGTGCTGGTGGTCGGTGTCAGCGGCAACCCCACCGGTGAGCTGGCCAACGCGCGGGTGGCGCGCAATCAGACCGGGCATCCGCCGAGTCTGGCGCAGATCAGCGGACACATGCTCAACAGCACCTTCATCGACAATCTGGAAACCGACATCGAGCTGCTCGAACGTCTCAACATGCTCGGCAGCCTGGTTCCGCCGCACCTGCAGGGCAATGGCCTGGGACTCAAGCCGGTCGACGTGCTGGTGATCAATCCGAGCCAGCCGCTCGACCAGATCGCGGCACGTCACCGGCACGAACTGCCGCGCTCGATGCGCACTTTCCTGCGCGGGCCAGGGGCAACACGCTCCAACGGTGCCGGTGTGCTCAGCTACCTGCTGTTCGAACAGGGTTACTGCAACGAGCTGATCGAACTGGGCTATCAGGACGCCATGGCGCGCAAGCAGGCGCTTAGCAGCTTTCTCGGTCTGCCTGCCGAGATCCAGCCGGTCCTCGCCGAACCCGTGTCGCTGGCCAACGGCGCCTGATTCGACGCCGCTGCTCCAGGCTCCTGTGACGCCTGTGCTCAGTCGGCGATCTGCAGCTTGCGTGCTTCGGTGTAGACGTAGCGGATCTTCTCGTACTCGAACGGCGAATTGAGCTGACCGTAGCGGAAGTTGGTGCCGTAGCGCGCATCGACCAAGCGCAGAGCGGTCAGTTCCGGGTGATCGGTGCCCAACTGGCTGGCGCCGAGGAAGTTGATCTGGTCCTGGGCAATGAAATCCACCGCCAGTCCGCCGGTGTCGCGCAGGTTCGAGGGGCCGAGCAGCGGCAGCATCAGATAGGGGCCCTCAGGGACACCATAGAAGCCCAGGGTCTGGCCGAAGTCCTCGGGTTGGCGTGGCAGGCCGACGCGGGTCGCCGGATCCCACAGCCCGACCACACCGATGGTGGTATTGAGCAGCAGGCGCCCGGTGGTCTGCAGCGAGCGCTTGCCCTTGAGCTGCAGCGCGCTGTTGAGCAGGTTGGGCACGTCACCCAGGTTGTCGAAGAAGTTGCCCACGCCGGTGCGTACGAAGCGCGGCGTGACGTACTGGTAGCCGCGCACCACCGGTAGCAGCACCCACTCGTCGGCACGGTAGTTGAAGTGGTAGACCCGTCGGTTCCAGCGCTCCCAGGGGTCGTCGACATTCAGCGCATCCAGGGTCGCACGCTCGAACTCGCGCTGATCCAGGCCCGGATTGAATTCCAGATTGCGCATCGGTCGGGTGAAGCCGTCGGCATCCACCTCGTCGGCGGCGTTCGCGCTGCCCAGGGCGACGCTGAACAGCAGGCCCAGGCAAAGATGCGCAGCAAATCCTTTTTGGCGTAGTTCAGTCACGGAATAGCTCCAGCATGGCTTGGCTGTTGACCTTGTAGTTGAGGTTGCCGCAGTGCCCGCCGCTCGGGTAGAGGATCAGGCGATCCCCCAGGGTCCGGCGCAGAAAGCCCAGATCGCCCGGCCCGAGGATCAGGTCGTCGGCGTTGTGCATCACCACCACCTTGTCGTTGTCGCGCAGATAGTCCTCGACGGCGTACAGGCTGATTTCCTCGATCAGTTGTTCCAGGCCGCCGCCTTCGTGGCGCACCTGCCAGAGCGGAACCAGCTGCTCATTCATGTAGCACTCGAAATCGCACTGCAGCGCGCGCTTGAAGAAGGGCGTCAGCACGGTGCTTTCGCGAATCGGATAGCCCGGTGGGGTGATCAGGCCGCGCTTGTTGATCAGGTCGGAGGTGAAGGCGATGTCGGCGGCGGAGAAGCGGAAGGAAGCGCCGATCAGCATCGCCATCTGCTCGTCGCTGAGTGCCTGCCGGGACTGCTGGAAATCGAACAGCACGGCGTCGTTGAGATCGATGAAGCCATGCTGGCGGAAGTAGCGGGTCAGTTTGCCCAGCACCAGCTCGTAGAAGTTGGTGCTGTTGTTGACGCCATCGACACGGGCCTGCACCAGGCGGTCCAGGTTGCTGATCGAGGTATGCAGGTTGACCGGCGGATTGAGCATCAGCACGCGCTTGAAATCGAAGCTGCGTCGGGTCTGGTCGAGCTGGCTGACGAAGGCTGCATGCAGTGCGCCGAGGCTGTACCCGGTGAGGTGGTACTCGCTGATCTCAAGCTCAGGATGGTTGGCGCGAATCGCCTGCATGGCGCGGTACAGATCGTCAGCATCCTCACGCGACAGACCGGGCGTGGCATGCCGCGAGGCGGCGGCCATGAAGTCGTAGCTGGTCGGTGAAGACAGCTGCACGACATGGAAGCCGGCGCCGTAGAACAGGCGCTTGAGATACTCCGAATGACTGGCCGAATAGTGCGCGCCGGTGCCGGCGATGATGAAGATCAGTGGCGCCTCGTCCTTCTGCCGGGCCAGGCGGTAACCCATGCGGTTGACCGCCCAGAAATTGTCCGGGATGAGGAACTCGCGCTCCGGCCGCAGGCGCACGCGGTAGTCGCGCTGATCGATTTCGTCGTCTTCCGGCAGCTGCGGACGTAGTTCCAGCGGGGTGGTGGCAATGGTGGCTTCGAACGGATTCAGCAGGGGGAATTCGTAAGGCTCGGGTGGCTGTGTCGCTGCGTGCAGTGTCGCACTGCCAAGCAGGCAGAGCGGGGCGAGCAGGCAAAGGAGGAGGCGCATGTGCATGTCCCTGTCGTGAAAGGTGTTTCCAGTGTGTCTGGCAAGCCGTTGGCGCCGCGCGCTTCGCACTTGCGTGGCAATCGACCGCTTCGCTCAGTTTGCTATGACCGCAACGAGCGTTCCGGGTGCCATGCTGGCGTTTGGCTTTGTTTCAAGGAGTGCAAGAGCGTGAAGAACGCTGGCGAGCCGGGTTGGTTTGCCGGCTGCGGCTGCAAGAATGGGGCTTGCGCTGACAAATGAACAGGTCGAATACCGTCCGCGGAGAAAGTCCCGGTGTTGCTCATGGCCGGCGATATCGGCTCAGTCGAGTATCTGCAGCTGTTCGACCCAGATCAGCTCGCAGGCGCCGTTGCCGGTATCTTCGCGGCTGAGCGAGCTGACCCAGCGAAAGCCGTCGTCGCCGTCGACCCGAACCAGTTGGCCAGAGAGACGGAGCAGTTGTCCAGGTCGGACCTGGCCGAGTACTCGAGCTACCTCGGGGTTGGCCGGGATCAGGTGCATGTTGGCGCTGTGACGCTCGATCTCGCGGCGGGGTATCGGGAAGGTTTCGGTGCGCCAGTAGTACCAGCGATTGCTCTGGCGGATGTCGATCTGGCGAAGCAGTTGCGGGTCGGCCATCGGCCCCCAGCCCAGCGCAAGGTCGGTAGGCGAGATGCGTGCGCCGCGGTCGAAACGATAGTCCTCGCGCCCCAGCACCCGCGCCTCGATGCTGAGGGTTTCCAGCGCGGTGACGCGATGGTCTTCGACGCGCAGACTGCCAGTCGCCAGATCGCCGCTGCTGCTCGGCGCGTGCGGGGCGGGCGAGAAAAGTGGCCAGATCAGCCACAGGCCGAGCAGCAGTGCGACGAGGTACAGCAGGCGTTGTGCAGTCATGGCGAGAGTCTGGGGTCGGGTGCCGTTTCGCGACCGTGTGCGAAAGGGCAGCAGACCTTAGCAGCGCCGCTGCGCTTTGCCTACGGACTCAAGCCTGGTGGTGCAGCCAGGCATGCGCGGGGCGCTTTGAGTCGGCTGCTTTCGGCTGCTCGATGCGCTGCCAGATGCGCTCATGGAGGTAGAAGCCGACCGAGTTCACCAGCGGTTCGATCGCGGCCACCAGCCCGCCGACCGCGACGCTGCCGGTCAACAGATAGGCGACCGAGAAGGCGATGCAGAAGTGCATGAGGGTGAAGGTAAGGGTCTTGGTCATGATTGCGTCCACCTGAGAATGTTTTGCATTCGCCGTCAGGATGGCTGCGCCGGCGCGGATGGGGAAATGCAGTCTGGCGATGGCCGCCATAGGGTCCGGCTATGCCCCCTGGGGCGAGCGCAAAGTGGCGTCGCAGAGGCCTACGACTTAGGTCGCGAGTACGACTAAGGTCGTCTGGGAGTAAGTCCGGCCGAGCTTAGAGTGCCTCCACCAGCGAACCTGCTGAGGAGGACAATAAAATGCACGACCAGACTTATGCGCTCATCCAGAAGAATCCCCGCTTCCAGGAACTGGTGAGCAAGCGCGACCGTTTTGCCTGGGGCCTATCCGCTGTGGTGCTGGGGCTCTATGTCGGCTTCATCCTGCTGATCGCCTTCGAGCCTGCGCTGCTCGGCACGCGTATCGGCGACAGCTCGATCACCTGGGGCATTCCCCTGGGCGTGGGACTGATCCTTTCTGCCTTCCTGCTCACCGGTGTGTACGTGGTCCGCGCCAACGGCGAATTCGACCGCCTGACTTCGGCCGTGCTGAAAGAGGTGCAGAAATGATCCGCCGCATTCTTGCAGCCTGCGCGCTGTTGCTGGTCGCCCCGGCTCTCTGGGCCGCCGGTGCCCTGGAAGGCGAGGTGCAGCGCCAGCCGCTCAACGTCTCAGCCATCCTGATGTTCCTCGCTTTCGTCGGCGGCACGCTCTACATCACCTACTGGGCGTCCAAGCGCAACACCTCGACCTCCGACTTCTACACCGCCGGCGGCAGCATCACCGGTTTCCAGAATGGCCTGGCCATCGCCGGTGACTACATGTCGGCGGCGTCCTTCCTGGGCATTTCCGCGCTGGTGTTCACCTCCGGCTACGACGGCCTGATCTACTCGATCGGCTTTCTGGTCGGCTGGCCGGTGATCCTCTTCCTGATCGCCGAGCGCCTGCGCAACCTGGGCAAGTACACCTTCGCCGACGTCGCCTCCTATCGTCTCGGGCAGAAGGAAATCCGCATTCTCTCCGCCTGCGGCTCGCTGGTGGTGGTGGCCTTCTACCTGATCGCGCAGATGGTCGGTGCCGGCAAGCTGATCCAGCTGCTGTTCGGCCTCGACTACCTGGTGGCGGTGGTGCTGGTGGGCATCCTGATGATGCTCTATGTGCTCTTCGGCGGCATGCTTGCCACCACCTGGGTACAGATCATCAAGGCGGTGATGCTGCTCTCCGGCGCCAGCTTCATGGCCATCATGGTGATGAAGCACGTCGACTTCGACTTCGCCCGCCTGTTCAGCGAAGCCATCGCCGTGCATCCCAAGGGCGAGGCGATCATGAGCCCCGGCGGCCTGGTCAAGGACCCGGTGTCGGCGATCTCGCTCGGTCTTGCGCTGATGTTCGGCACCGCCGGCCTGCCGCATATCCTGATGCGCTTCTTCACCGTCTCCGACGCCAAGGAAGCCCGCAAGAGCGTGTTCTACGCCACCGGCTTCATCGGCTACTTCTACATCCTGACCTTCATCATCGGCTTCGGCGCGATCCTGCTGGTCAGCACCAACCCCGACTTCAAGGACGCCACCGGCGGTCTGATCGGCGGCACCAACATGGCCGCGGTGCACCTGGCCAATGCGGTGGGCGGCAACCTGTTCCTCGGCTTCATCTCGGCGGTGGCCTTCGCCACCATCCTCGCGGTGGTCGCTGGCCTGACCCTGGCCGGTGCCTCGGCGGTGTCGCATGACCTCTACGCCAGCGTGATCAAGAAGGGCAAGGCCAACGACAAGGAGGAGATGCGCGTGTCACGGATCACCACCATCGCCCTGGGCATCCTGGCGATCTTCCTCGGAATCGCCTTCGAGAAGCAGAACATCGCCTTCATGGTCGGCCTGGCGTTCTCGATCGCCGCCAGCTGCAACTTCCCGGTGCTGTTCCTTTCGATGTACTGGAAGAAACTGACCACCCGCGGTGCGCTGATCGGCGGGTCGTTGGGCCTGCTGACCGCGGTGGTGCTGATGATCCTGGGGCCGACCGTATGGGTGCAGGTGCTCGGCCATGCCGAGGCGATCTTCCCCTACGAATACCCTGCGCTGTTCTCGATGCTGGTGGCGTTCAGTGGTATCTGGCTGTTCTCCATCACCGACAAGTCCAGTGCCGCAGCCAGCGAGCGCGCGCTGTTCCTGCCGCAGTTCGTCCGCTCGCAGACCGGCCTGGGGGCCAGCGGTGCGGTGGCGCACTGATCGACGACTCTCTGCGTGAACCTTGGGCAGCCTTCGGGCTGCCATTTTTTTTGCTGCTTTTTCCTTCTCCGTGGGGAGAGGGTGCCGGAAGCGGGTGAGGGAAGCCTCGGTGTGCAGGGTCTCCATCCGTAGGGTGGATGACGCCTTGTTCATCCACCGGGGATTGTCTGGTGGATGGGGAAAGCGCCATCGACCCTAGGGTCGAGACCAGCCGGCGTGCAGCCGCGGTTTTCCTTATCCGGCTGCGGGGTGATGGTTTGCGGTGGTTGTCATGCAGAGCTTGAGCACACACCGCTTTCCCTCTCCATCGGGAGAGGGTGCCGAAGGCGGGTGAGGGATGCTTCAGGCGACTCGCAGCCAGCGTGCAGCGACGGGTCACCCACGTCGCTGATCGTCATGCCCTCCGGGCAGATGCTCCTCGCAGTAGCGCTCGAACTCGGTAACCGGCATCGGCCGGCCGAACAGGTGGCCCTGGAAGCGACGGCAGCCGTTGTTCAGCAGCAGCGCGTGCTGTGCCCGGGTTTCTACCCCTTCGGCGATCACCTGCAACTGCAGGCTCTGCGCCAGCGCGCCTATGGTGCGGGTGATGGCCAGGCTGGCGGGGCTGTCGACCAGGTGATCGATGAACGACTGATCGATCTTCAACTGGTCCAGTGGCAGGCGCTGCAGGTAGAAGATCGACGAGTAGCCGGTACCGAAGTCGTCGATCGAGAAACGCACGCCCCTGGCGCGCAGGCGCTCCATTCGTTCGCAGGCGCTACCGATGTCGTCGAGCAGCAGGGTTTCGGTCAGCTCCAGACACAGTCGGACCGGCTGCGCGTGGTGCCGCTCGAGCATCCCCAGGAGGGTGTCGACGAAGTCGTCGCGGTACAGCGATGCGGCGCTCAGGTTGACCGACAAACTCAGGCCGGCCAGGCGCGGATCCTCGGACCAGAGCGCAAGCTGGCGGCAGGCCTGCTCCAGTATATGCAGGTCCAGACGCTGGATCAGCCGTGCGCGGCGCGCCGATTCGAGGAACTGTTCGGGCGCCAGCAGGCCCCGTTGCGGGTGCTGCCAACGCAGCAGGGCTTCGCCGCCGACCAGGCCGAGGTCCTCGTCCATCTGCGGCTGGATGTGCAGGGTGAATTCCTCGCGTGCCAGCCCGTCGAAGATGTCCGCCTCCAGGCGCATCCGCTCGCTGACCAGTTGCTGCATGCCGGCGTCGAAGAAGCGCAGTGCGTTCTTGCCGGCACTCTTGGCTTCGTACATGGATATGTCGGCGCGGGTCAGCAGCTCTTCGACCTCGGCGCTGGCATCGCTGAACAGCACCACGCCGATGCTGGCGCTGCTGTGCAGTTGCAGGGCGCCGATGCGGTAGGGGGCGTCCATTGCCGCGAGGATCTTCTTGCCCAGCTTCTCTGCCTGGTCTGCGGCTTCGTCGGGCTGCTGCGCCAGGTTCTCCAGCATCACCACGAACTCGTCGCCACCCAGGCGCGCGACCGTGTCGCTGGTTCTGACCTGTTCCTGCAGACGCGTCGCTGCGGCCTGCAGCAGCAGGTCACCGGTCTGGTGGCCGTGCAGGTCGTTGATGTTCTTGAAGCCGTCCAGATCGATGAACATCAGTGCGCTGCAATGCGCCAGGCGTTCGGCGGCGAAGATCGCCTGCTGCAGCCGGTCGAGCAGCAGGCGGCGGTTGGGCAGCCCGGTCAGCGGGTCGTAGAAGGCCAGGGTGCGGATGCGTTCGTCTGCCGCGCGCCGCTCGGTGATATCGGTGAGCGCGGCGACGTAATGGCTGATCTGTCCTTGATCGTCGCGCACCGCGCTGATCGACAGCCACTCGGGGAAGATCTCGCCGTTCTTGCGCCGGTTCCAGATCTCGCCCTGCCAGCTTTCGTGCTCCTGAATCGCATGCCACATCTGCTGATAGAAAGTGGCGTCCTGGCGGCCCGAGCCGAGGATGCCGGCCTGCTGGCCGAGCACGTCTTCGGGCTGGTAGCCGGTGATGGCGGTAAAGGCCTTGTTCACCCGCAGGATGCGGGTCTGCGCATCGGTGACGAACATGCCCTGCTGCGATTCGAAGGCGATCGCAGCGATGCGCTTTTCCAGCTCGAACTGCTTGCGCTCGGTGATGTCGCGGCCCAGCCAGAGGATCGCCGGGCGGCCATCGATGTCGCGCTCCAGGCGTCTGGCTCGGCCCTCGTAAACGCGCTCGCCCAGGGCTGTCTGCAAGCGGTACTCCACCAGCGGCGGCTGACGATGCTCCAGCGCCAGTTGCAGGTAGTCGCGGATGCGCGCCGCTTCCTTGTCACCGAGCAGATCTTCCAGGTGCCGGCCTTCCAGCTTGGCTGACGTCAGTTGCGGATCGCCGGAGGAGAATTCGAGGATGCGTCCGTCCAAGTCGAGTACCGCCAGCAGGTCGGGGATGGACTGGGTGATGGCACGATGGCGCGCTTCGCTCAGATGCAGGGCACGCAGGGTCTCGGCGCGGCGGCGCATGTCATCCAGCAGCAGGCCGAGGGCCGCGACCACCAATGGAAAGAACAGCAGCAGCGGCAATGCCACCTGTTCCAGCACGAACGGGCCCAGGCGCCCCGGCAGCAGCAGCTGAATGCTCAATATCGCCACATGCAGAACCAGGCCGAAGCCGAGCAGTTGCCAGACGCCGATACGCAGATGCCCGGAGAGAAAAAGGTGGCGGTAGGCCAGACCGAACAGAACCGGCAGGATCACGCTACCGATGCCGACGAAGACGCCGCTGCCGCCGATCCATACGCGGTACGCGCCTGCTATCAATGCAGCCAGCCCGCCGACCAGCGTCCCGCCGAACAGCGCCGCCATGCTCAGCACCACGCTGCGTGCGTCGAAGATCAGGCCGGGAGCGAGCTCCAGCGGACGGCTCATGCCGATCACGCAGGCCACGCCGAACCACAGCCCGGCGAAGAGCTTGCCGCGGTTGCAGGCGCTTCGTTGCCAGAGAGATTTGTTGAAAGTCAGCAGCCAGCAGAGGCTGAACAGCAGTAGGGCGTTTTCGATCAGAGCATGGGTCATCGAGAGCGTCGCTTGGCGGTGGCAGCGATCCGTGCGTGCTCCAGGCCGATAGTGGCTACTGGCCAGAGTATCGCACAGGCATGCGGCCGTTGCTGATCTGCGGCACATCTCCCGATTTGACCGGGCTGGCCGGAATATATAGGGCGACGAACGGTTGTCGATTGCCGGCGGCGTCATTCGACCAGATGACAGAACCGGCCGTGCAGCGGCGGGTCTGCAGCATTCGACCCAACCGATACTCCCCCCCTGGAGGCAACCATGAAAACGCAAGTGAACGACAGTGCAGCCGAGCAGGAGCTGCGCCAGCTCATCTCTACCTGGAGTCAGGCGGTAAAGCGCCAGGACATCGAGCAGATCCTCGCCATCTATGCCAAGGAGGTGGTCGCCTTCGATGCGATCGGCCAGTTGCAGTTCAAGGGCCTGGACAGCTACGCCGCGCACTGGCGCGCGTGCATGGAGCACTGCCCCGGTGAGGGCGTGTTCGAGCTGCATGAGGTCGCCGTGCAGGCCCAGGGCGATCTGGGCTTCGCCCACTGGCTGGTGCGGTGCGGTCCGCCAAGCACCGATGGCAGCGAACCGCAGGTCTGCTGGATGCGCGCCAGCGCCTGCTACCGCCGCGGCGCCGAGGGCTGGCGGGTGGTGCATGAGCACTGGTCGGCACCCTGCGATATGGAAACTGGCAAGACCCTGTTCGACCTGCAACCCTGAGCTGGCGAACCGGCCTTTGCGCCGGTTCCTGCCCCAACCAGATGTCGGGCCTGGCCCGCTGGAGTCTGCAATGAAATATCTCTGCCTGGTCTACTGCGACGAAGCGCTGCTGCACAGCCTGCCGGACAGCCCGCAGGACGAGGAATGTCACGCCTTTGCCGAGTCGGTGCAGAACAGCGGCCGACTGGTGGCCGCGCAGGCGCTGCAGCCGGTGAGCAGCGCCACCACCTTGCGCGTGCGCGGGGGCCAGCTGTCGATCACCGACGGACCCTTTGCCGAAACCAAGGAACAGCTGGCCGGCTTCTACCTGATCGAGGCGCGCGACCTGAACGAGGCGATCCAGATCGGCTCGCGGATTCCGCCGGCCCGCGTTGGCAGCATCGAGGTACGTCCGGTGCGTGAGCTGGACGTGGAGCAACCGTCGGGCACGCAGGTGTCAGCCTGAGTGGAAGGCCAGGCTCGATGAGCGGGTCGCCTCCGGACAGCGTTGCGATCGAGGCGATCTACCGCCACGAGTCGCGGCGTGTGTTGGCGACCCTGATTCGCCTGCTCGGCGATTTCGACCTGGCCGAGGAAGCGCTGCAGGATGCGTTCTGCGCGGCCCTGCAGAGCTGGCCGAATGATGGGCTGCCAGCCAGTCCGCGCGCCTGGCTGGTTTCCACCGGGCGCTTCAAGGCGATCGACGCGCTGCGCCGCCGGGCGCGCTTCGACCGCTCCGATGCCGGCCAGCTGGCGCTGCTCGCAGCCACCGTCGAGGATGATTTCTCGACCGAGGTGCTGGAAGACGATCGCCTGCGGCTGATCTTCACCTGCTGCCACCCGGCGTTGGCCGCTGAGGCGCGCGTGGCATTGACCCTGCGCGAGGTCTGCGACCTGAGTACCGAGGAGATTGCCCGTGCCTTCCTGCTGCGCAGCCAGACCATGGCGCAGCGCATCGTCCGCGCCAAGGCAAAGATCCGCACCGCACGCATTCCCTACGAAGTGCCGGGTCTTGCCGAACTGCCGGAACGCCTGGATAGCGTTCTGCAGGTGATCTACCTGATCTTCAACGAAGGCTATGCCGCGGCCAGTGGCGAGGCGTTGACGCGTGCGGATCTGTGCGCCGAGGCGATCCGCCTGGCGCGGCTGCTGCTCGAATTGCTGCCGGACGCCGAAGTGATGGGATTGCTGGCGCTGATGTTGTTGCACGAGTCGCGACATGCGGCGCGGGCGGACCAGGAGGGCGAACTGGTCCTGCTGGATGAGCAGGATCGCTCGCTGTGGGACCAGGCGCTGATTGCCGAGGGTGGCGCACTGGTCGAGCAGGCGCTGCGCAGCCGGCGATTCGGCGTCTACACGCTGCAGGCGGCGATTGCTGCGGTGCATGCCGAAGCGCCGAGTGCTGGGCAAACCGACTGGGCACAGATCGTCGGTCTCTACGATGTACTGCTGCGCATGGCGCCGTCGCCGGTGGTAGCGCTCAACCGCGCGGTTGCCCTGGCAATGCGCGACGGGCCCCAGGCCGGGCTGGCGGTACTCGAACGCCTGCGCGAGCGGGGCGAACTGCTGGACTATCCGCCGGCGCTGATCGCCCGCGCCGAACTCTGCCGCAAGCTCGACCGCCTGGACGAGGCGCGTGAAGGCTACCTGGCGGCCCTCGGACTGCCCCTGGCCGAGCCCCAGCGACGCCTGCTGCAGCGGCGCATCGAGTCGCTCGATTGCCTGGTGGGTGTCTGATCGGGCTGGCGGTTTCATGGGGCCGTCGGCGCGATGCACTTTGCTTATTGCGCCCTACGCGGCGCGGCGTCGTTCCGTAGGGTGGATTAGCCGCAGGCGTAGTCCACCCTCTTCGCGGCGCAGAGTCGGCGGTTGTCTGGGTGGTGTCGTCCCATTCGGCGCAAAGGCCTTTAGAATGCCGGCTCGGCAGATTCTGGAGGTGGGCGGTGCACGAGGATTTCTGGCAGGCGCGCTGGGCGCGCGACGAGATCGGCTTTCATCAGGAGCAGGTCAATCCCTATCTGCAACGCTTCTGGTCGCAGCTGCAGCTGTCCGCGGCTAGTCGGGTGCTGGTGCCCTTGTGCGGCAAGTCGCGCGACATGCTTTGGCTCGCGGCCCAGGGGCATCGCGTGCTCGGCATCGAGCTGGCGGAGAAGGCGGTGGTGGATTTCTTCGCCGAACAGCAGCTGGAACCGCAGATCGGCCAGCGGGGTGCGTTTCGTACCTTCTCGGCCCAGGGCATCGAGCTGTGGTGCGGCGACTTCTTTGCGCTGCGTCCCGAGGACGTCGCCGACTGCGAGGCGCTCTATGACCGCGCGGCGCTGATCGCTCTGCCGCCCGCGATGCGCAGCGATTATCTGGCGGCCCTGGGGCGGTTGCTGCCTGACGGGTGCCGCGGGCTATTGGTTACCCTGGACTACGACCAGGCGCAGATGGAAGGGCCACCCTTCGCCGTGCCCGATGCGGAAGTGCATGCCGGTCTGGGTGATGCATGGCAGATCCAGCTGCTCGAGCGTGAGGACGTACTGGGCAGCAACTGGAAATTTCTCAAGCGCGGTATCGAGGCGCTACACGAGAGCGTGTATGCGCTGACCAGAGCCGGCTGATCGAGGTGCGGATGGTTCCCACGCCGGAGCGTGGGAACCATCGGGATTGCGCACTGCGAAGGCTGCGGTCCGCCGCATCGGCTTTCGTAGGGTGGACGACGCTTCTTCCGTCCACCGTTGTGCCATCGCGACGGTGGATGAAAAGAGCGTCATCCACCCTACGTCGGGCTGGTGCCGCCGATCAGCGTGAAGCGCCAAGGCTGGATCAGCCACACGCAAAACCTGCCCCTCAAGGCCCGCTCTGGGCGAAGACCGCTTCGATGTTCATGCCGATGGTCAGGGTGCCCAGTCGGGTGCGGCCGCCTGCGTCGAACAGCGGCAGGTGCAGCTGGACCAGGAAGCTCTGGCTGGAGGCGTCGTAGCTGAGTGCTTCGATGACCGCCTCGCCCTCTGCAAGCCCCCGGGTCTGCAGGAACTTGGCCTCGTCGCCCTGCCAGTAGTCGCTGGTCGGCTGGCTCATCGCGACCACCAGGCCCTGCTCGTCGGCGATGAATATCTCGCCGAACAGCGGCGCATAACGCTGCTGCACCTGGCGCAGGTAGGCCGAGGCGGGGTGGCTGGCAATACGTTCGCCGAGCAGGGTCGACTGTCCTTGCTCACGAGCCGCTACCCACTGCCGGTCGAGCGCGATGATGCTGTCCTGCTCCAGCGCCGGTCGTGGCTCCTGCAGCGCGGCGAGCAGCAGCTGGTGCTTGCCCCAGCGCTGCAGGTGATGCGCCGCCAGCTGGCGCAGCAGGCGCTGCTCCGGCTCTTCCAGCGGAGCACCGGGTTTCGCGCAATCCTGCACCTGGCGATTGAAGGCCTTGAGAAAGCCGGGATGCTGGTCGAGAAACTCGCGGGCGAAATAGACGCCCAGCGGCGTGTAGCGGGCGAAGCGCTGGTGCAGGGGCGGCTGTACGTCTGCCGCCACGCTGCGCATGACCTGCTGATCGGCGAGAAACAGGTCGATGCGCCCGCGTTCCAGCAGCTTGACCAGTTGTTCATGTCGGCTGACCGTCTGCGTCACCTTGATGCCGCGCATCTCGAGCCAGGCCAGGCTGTTGCTGCCCAGCACCCCGCCGATGCGCAGTTCGCCCTCCCAGGGTTGCCGGTTGAGCACCTGCGCATCGCGGGCGTACCAGTACCACTTCTCGATCAGCAGCGGCGCGGACAGCTCGGCATAGGCGTCGCTTTGCGGATCGGGTGCGGCGCTGAAGAAGCCTTCGGCCAGTTGCTGGCGCACGTTCAGGCGGGCGCGGTTGAGGGAAGTGAGTTCGATGCTGTGCGGCTGCTGCAGCCGCTCGAAGATGCAATCCACCACCTCGACCGCCAGGCCGCCGAGCTGACCATCTACCAACATCTGGTAGGGCGGCTCCTGGCTGGTGTCGAGACGGATGTTCGTCGGTACGGCGGCGGGGGCGGCAGCCAGCGCAGGCAGGGCAAGCAGGCAGCCCAGGCCGATAGCGAGGGTCTTGAGCATGGCAGAGCGTCCTTGATCCGGGCAGGGCCGGAAATCGCCGACCCGAGCGCACAGCCTAGCCTAGCCGATCGCGCCTTGCCGTGCTCTCAGGCACTGATGGCCAGGACCGCCTCGCGCGCGGCGGTTGCCACGTCGCCGATCACCAGCACCGCCGGGCTCTTCAGGGCGAAATCCGCCGCGGCCTGCTGCATGCCGGCCAGGTCGCAACGGCATTCGCGCTGCTGCGGCAGTGAAGCGCTTTCGATCAGCGCCACCGGCATGTCCGCACGCATGCCACCGGCGATCAGCTGGTCACGCACCTCGCCGAGCTTGGCCACGCCCATGTACACCACCAGCGTGGTGCCACTGGCCGCCAGTGCAGCCCAATTGAGGCTGCTGTCGTCCTGGGTGTGGGCGGTGACCAGGGTCACGCCGCGGGAAACCCCGCGCAGGGTCAGCGGAATGCCGCACTGGGTCGCGCCGGCCAGCCCGGCGGTGATGCCGTTGACGACTTCGGCCTCTATGCCGTGGGCCGCCAGCCAGTCGGCTTCCTCGCTGCCGCGGCCGAAGATCATCGGGTCGCCGCCCTTGAGGCGGACCACGCAATGGCCCTGGCGCGCATAGCGCAGCATCAGCCGATGGATGAACGCCTGCGGCGTGGAGCGGCAGCCGCCGCGCTTGCCGACGCCGATCACCCGCGCTTGCGGGCAGTGTTCCAGCACCGCCGGGTTGACCAGGTCATCGATCATCACCACCGCGGCCTCGCGCAGCGCGCGCACCGCTTTGAGGGTCAGCAGTTCGGGATCACCGGGGCCTGCGCCCACCAGCCAGACTTTTGCACTCATCTTGATCTTCCTCTTCAGGCGCTGACGGCAACCGGCTGGGTGACCAGCAGGCGCTTGATTTCGGGGACGCAGGAGCCACAGCTGGTGCCGCATTTGAGTTCCTGCTTGAGGCCGTCCAGATCCAGCCCGCGGGCAATGCCGGCGCAGACCGCCGCCTCGCTGACGTTGAGGCAGTTGCACAGGGTCTTGCCGGCGCTTCTGCTGCCGCCGGGTGGCGCGGAGAGCGGGGCGAGCAGCCAGCGGCGCAGGCTGTCGTCGGCGCTGCCTTCGCTCCAGAGCGCGCGCAGCCAGTCGCGGGCGGCGGTCTCGCCGGCCAGGCGGATCGCGGTGATGCGCCCCTGCTCGATGCGCACGCGCTTGCCGACGGTGCGGCGTGGATCGTCGTAGGCCAGCACCGGGCCGTGATCGACGCCCAGCAGCACATCGAGGCGAGCCAGCAGTTCGGCTGCGGGGGCCTCGGCGCGGGCAGCGCGAATCAGCAGGGCCGGGCGCTCGCGGCCGGTGAGGGTCAGGCTGGCATAGGCGAAGTCCTCGAACAGCGGGCGCAGGGCCTCGAAGCGCTTCTGCACATCACCTTCGACCAGGGCGAACAGCTGCCAGGGCAGCTCGGCCTTGCTCACCTCGATGCCGGCGTGCTTGAGCTCCGGCTGCTTGGACAGCGGATCGAAGGCCGGCAGGGTCAGCAGATTGCTGCCCAGACCCTTGAGGAAGCGATCACCCCAGTGCATCGGCAACCAGGCCTGGCCGGGACGCAGGCTGTCGTCGGCCTGCACCGGTAGCACCAGGCTGCCGCGACGGCTGCGCACCTTGACCAGATCACCGCTGCTCAACCGGCGGCGGCTCAGCTCGTCCGGGTGCAGGCCGAGCACCGCCGCTTCGACGTGGCCGAAGGCGCGGGCGCTGGTGCCGGTGCGGCTCATGCCGTGCCACTGGTCGCGCAGGCGGCCGGTGTTGAGGGTCAGCGGGTAGCGTGCGTCGCGCTTCTCCTTCGGTGCGCGGTAGGCGTCGGCGATGAAGTGCGCGCGGCCATCGCTGGTCGGGAAGATGCCATCGGCGTACAGCCGGGCGCGGCCTTCGCTGGCGCCTTCGGGGAACGGCCACTGCTGCGGGCCGCGGGCGTCGAGCAGGGCGTAGCTGAGGCCGGTCAGGTCCAGGTCGCGGCCACGGGTGAGCTGCTTGTATTCCTCGAACAGCGCCTCGGGCGCGGCGAAGTCGAACAGGCTCGGCTGGCCGGGACGCAGGCGCTGTTCCAGGCGACGGGCGAAGTCACAGGTGATGGCCCAGTCCGGGCGCGCCTCGCCGGGTGCCGGCACCGCACGGCGCACGTGGCTGACGCGGCGCTCGGAGTTGGTCACGCTGCCTTCCTTCTCGCCCCAGCTGGCGGCCGGCAGCAGCAGGTCGGCGTAGCGGCAGGTCTCGGTGGTGAAGAAGGCTTCCTGCACCACGACGAAGGGGCAGGTTGCCAGCGCCTCGTGGATACGGGTCTGGTCGGGCAGCGACTGGGCCGGGTTGGTGCAGGCGATCCAGAGTGCCTTGATGCGGCCGTCATGCACCGCGTCGAACAGTTCGATGGCGCTCAGGCCGGGCGCCTCGGGCAGCGTCTCGACGCCCCAGTAGCCGGCGACCTCGGCGCGGTGCTCGGCATTGCCGGTCTCGCGGTGGCCGGGCAGCAGGTTGCTCAGGCTGCCGGTTTCGCGGCCACCCATGGCGTTGGGCTGGCCGGTCAGCGAGAAGGGGCCGCTGCCGGGTTTGCCGATCTGTCCGGTGGCCAGGTGCAGGTTGATCAGCGCGCTGTTCTTGGCGCTGCCGGCGGTGGACTGGTTCAGGCCCATGCACCACAGCGACAGGAAGCTCGGCGCGCTGCCGATCATCCGCGCGCAGGCCTGCAGCTCGTCCACCGAGATGCCGCACAGCTCGGCGACCAGTACCGGGGTGTAGTCGCGCACCAGCGCCTTGAGCGCGTCGAAGCCGTCGGTGTGGGCCTCGATGAAGGCGCGGTCGATCCAGCCTTCCCACATCAGGATGTGCAGCAAGCCGTGGAACAGCGCCACGTCGCTGCCCGGCTGGATCGCCAGGTGCAGGTCGGCCAGCTCGCAGGTATCGGTGCGGCGCGGGTCGATGACGATGATCTTCATCTCCGGACGCCGCGCGCGGGCTTCCTCCAGGCGGCGGAACAGTACCGGGTGGGCGTAGGCCATGTTGCTGCCTGCGATCAGCAGGCAGTCGCTCAGCTCGATGTCCTCGTAGGAGCAGGGCGGGGCGTCGGCGCCGAGGCTGCGCTTGTAGCCGACCACCGCGCTGGACATGCACAGGCGCGAGTTGGAGTCGATGTTGTTGCTGCCGACCAGCGCACGCGCCAGCTTGTTGAAGGCGTAGTAATCCTCGGTCAGCAACTGGCCGGAGATGTAGAAGGCGACGCTGTCCGGACCGTGTTCGGCGATGGTCTCGGCGAACACGCTGGCGGCGTGATCCAGGGCGCTGTCCCAGTCGCTGCGGCTGCGCGCCAGCTGCTTGCCCAGGCGCAGTTCGGGGTAGAGCGCGCGGGCGTCCAGATCGCCGGTCAGGTGCAGGGTCGAACCCTTGCTGCACAGGCGGCCGAAGTTCGCCGGGTGGTCCGGGTCGCCGCGCACGCCGAGGATCTGCTGCGCGTCGTGCTCGATCAGCACGCCGCAGCCGACGCCGCAGTAGCAGCAGGTCGAGGCGGTGGTTTGGATATCAGGCATGGCAGGTGCTCTCGTCGGACGCGGTCAGCTGGGACTGCATTCTTCTTTGCTGTTCAGGGCCAGCTGCACGCGGCCGCCTTCGATCCTTGTCAGGTGGCGGTGGGCGCAGCCGACATCCGGGGCCAGGGCCGCGCCGCTGGCCAGGTCGATCTGCCAGTTGTGCAGCGGGCAGGCCACGGTGTTGCCGAAGACCAGCCCCTGGGACAGCGGGCCGCCCTTGTGCGGGCAGCGGTCGTCGAGGGCGAACACCTCGTCGCTGGCGGTGCGGAAGATCGCGATGTCGCCGCCAGGGGCGGCCACCACACGTGAGCCCAGTGGATTGATCTCGTCCAGGGCACAGATATCGAGCCAGTTCATTTGCAGTTCTCCTTGGCCGGCGAGGGGGTCAGACGCTTTCCAGCGGGCGCACGTCGATACGCTGGTACTGCCGGTTCAGCGCCGGCTGCTCGATCTGCTGCTTCCAGGGGTCGGACTGCAGCGACAGGGCGAACACCAGGTTGCGGTGCAGTTCCTTGCGCCGTGCCTCGTCATGCAGCACCGCCTTCTTGATGTGCTCAAGCCCCACGCGGTGCATGTAGTGCACGGTGCGTTCGAGGTAGAAGGCTTCCTGGCGGTACAGCTCGATGAAGGCCAGGCTGTATTCCATGACTTCCTCGGCGGTCTTGACCTTGACGAAGAACTCGCCGGCCTCGGTCTTGATCCCGCCGTTGCCGCCGATGTACAGCTCCCAGCCGGAGTCGACGCCGATGATGCCGACGTCCTTGATGCCCGACTCGGCGCAGTTGCGCGGGCAGCCCGAGACCGCCAGCTTCACCTTGTGCGGCGACCACATGAAGCTCAGCGCGCGCTCCAGGTCGATGCCCATCTGGGTCGAGTTCTGCGTGCCGAAGCGGCAGAACTCCTGGCCGACGCAGGTCTTCACGGTGCGGATCGACTTGCCGTAGGCGTGCCCGCTGGGCATGTCCAGATCCTTCCAGACCTTGGGCAGGTCTTCCTTGCGGATGCCGAGCAGATCGATGCGCTGGCCGCCGGTGATCTTCACCATCGGCACCTGGTACTTGTCGGCGACGTCGGCGATGCGGCGCAGCTCGGCCGCATTGGTGACCCCGCCGAGGATGCGCGGCACCACCGAGTAGGTGCCGTCCTTCTGGATGTTGGCGTGGGCGCGCTCGTTGATGAAGCGCGACTGCGGGTCGTCCTTGGCCTCACCCGGCCAGGTCGAGATCAGGTAGTAGTTGAGCGCCGGGCGGCAGGTCGCGCAGCCATTCGGCGTGCGCCACTGCATGGCCTGCATGGCCTCGCTGATGCTGGTCAGGTGGTTGTCACGGATCGCCTTGCGCACCTGGCCGTGGTTGAGGTCGCTGCAGCCGCAGATCGCCTTCTCGCTCTTGGGCTTCACATCGGCGGCGCCGCCGACGGTGCTGATCAGGATCTGCTCGACCAGGCCGGTGCAGGAGCCGCAGGAGCTGGCGGCCTTGGTGTGCTTCTTGATGTCGTCGACCGAGAACAGCCCGTTCTCCTGGATTGCCTTGACGATGGTGCCCTTGCACACGCCGTTGCAGCCGCACACTTCCATGTCGTCGGGCATGTTCGCGGTGCTGTTCTGGCCCTGGTGGCCGACATCGCCGATGGCGTTCTCGCCGAACATCAGGTGGTCGCGGATCTCGCTGATGTTGGCGCCTTCGCGCACCTGGCGGAAATACCAGCCGCCGTCGGCGGTGTCGCCATACAGGCAGGCGCCGACCAGCACCTCGTTCTTGATCACCAGCTTCTTGTACACGCCGCCGATGGGGTCGGAGAGGGTGATGGTCTCGGTGCCTTCGCCGCCGAGGAAGTCGCCGGCGGAGAACAGGTCGATGCCGGTGACCTTGAGCTTGGTCGAGGTCACCGAGCCCTTGTAGATGCCGATGCCGAACTGCGCCAGGTGGTTGGCGCAGACCTTGGCCTGCTCGAACAGCGGCGCGACCAGGCCATAGGCGGTGCCACGATGGTTGGCGCACTCGCCGACCGCGTAGACGCGCGGGTCGAAGGTCTGCAGGGTGTCGCTGACCAGGATGCCGCGGTTGCAGGGAATGCCGGCCTTCTCGGCCAGTTCGGTGTTCGGGCGGATGCCGGCGGCCATCACCACCAGATCGGCGGCAAGCACCTCGCCGTCCTTCAGCCGCACCGCGCAGACGCGGCCGTCACCGTTGTCCATCAGCTCCTCGGTGACGCCACCCAGGCGGAAGGCGATGCCGCGGCCTTCCAGCGCGGTCTGCAGCAGGCGCCCGGCGGTCTCGTCGAGCTGGCGTTCCAGCAGCCAGCCGCCCAGATGCACCACGGTGACGTCCATGCCGCGTTGCTTCAGGCCATTGGCCGCTTCCAGGCCGAGCAGGCCACCGCCGATGACCACCGCGTGGCGATGAACCTTGGCGGTTTCCATCATCATTCGGGTGTCGGCGATGTCGCGATAGCCGATCACCCCGTCGAGCTTGTGGCCCGGCACCGGCAGGATGAACGGGTTGGAACCGGTGGCCAGCAGCAGGCGGTCGTACTCGGCGCGGCTGCCGTCATCGGCGATCACCACCCGGTTGCGCCGGTCGATGTCGACCACCTTGCGGCCAAGCTTCAGCTCGATGCCGTTCTGCGCGTACCAGTCCAGGTCGTTGAGCACGATCTCCTCGAAGGTCTGCTCACCCGCCAGCACCGGCGACAGCAGGATGCGGTTGTAGTTGGGGTGCGGCTCGGCGCCGAAGACGGTGATGTCGTACAGGTCGGGGGTGAGCTTGAGCAGCTCCTCCAGGGTCCGTACCCCGGCCATGCCGTTGCCGACCATTACCAGTTTGAGTTTCTGCATGTTCTTCTCCGTCGCCGTACCGGAAGCTGGAAAACAAAAAAGCGCCCTGCCAGTTGCCTGACAGGACGCCTTTGTCCTGATCCCGATCTGTCGGGGGAGGAGGGTGGCTCGCCATTGAGCCGCCGACCTCTATGATGCTGTTGCAGCGGACAAAGCAGATGCCGTGCCAGGTGCCGGGGCAGGGCGCAAATGCTGGGCTGGCGGGGTTCTGCTGGTTTTCGTTGCCTGGCTTCTTGCACCTGATGGAGGCGGGCTGCGCTGTTTCGGTGCGGTGGTGAGCCTAGTCCCTGGCTATAGGGTCGGCTCTGAGCGGACGGACGACGAAGCGCCTGGGCAGCGCAAAGAAATGCGTACCGCTACCGGTTTTCTGCGTGGACCATGGCCGGGGCTTGGCATAAGGTCGGCAACTCGGTTTTGTCATTGCGGAAGAACTGGACCTGCCATCCATGGTGCATAACTCCCCACTTCTGTGCCGCTCCGGCGCAAGGCTGCGGTCTAGAGAGGGAAACCCCAAAATGACAGGAATGTTATCCACCAAATGGTGCGTTTAAACACACCACTTGATGTCTAATAATAGTTAGGCAAAGGCTGAATATGAACCAGCATAAAGAGTATCTAATAAAAATATTTGAAGTTGGCGCGGCGAAATTTGGCATATGCTGCTTCATAATTGCGCTCATAACGCCATCACTTGGAAAGCTTGGCATATACGCAGCCTATGCAACATATCTCGCAGCATTAGCCTGCTTCTATTTTGCTACGTTTAAAATATGGTCGTCAGAGCAAGTTAAGAAATCTGAGACGCTCACAGTGCAGATACTGGAGGCAAGCGGGCGATTCTCAAGTGGTAATGGGCACTCCTTCAACAAGGCAAGCTTAAAAGCAGAGCTCTGCATAATAAATAACCAATCCACGCCGACCAGTCTAAGCGACCTTATCTTCACCATAGAAGAAGACAAAAAATACAAGATCAAACTGTTAACCCCAGTGAAAGCCTTTAATAAAGTAGACTCCAGCCCAATACAGAACTCCGCTGTTCTCGCACCTAATTCATCTCTACTGGTCACGCTGCAAGGAGAACTCGAAGGTAATTTCAGCAGCGCAGAAGAGCAGGCAATGTTTTTAAGAGACCACAGGCACCTGAGCGGAACGCTTAAATACAAAACAACTACAACCACAGCAACAAATGTGCTTACTCAACCAGCTGACTTCGACTTGACATATGTCAGAGAGCGCTTTGAGGGAGAGTGGCAAAAGCACAACCTTAAAGAGGCTCTAGCCATACTTTGTGCCTCAAATGCCTAACAAATGGTTCAAATCGCTCGCTCCGCTCGCTGGGACGGGCTAAAGCCCGCCCCTTAACCAAACGTTAGGTACCACATGCCTCAATCCCAACTACCATCCGAAGAGCAAAGAATTGCGCTGTGCGATCTGATGCACAACGCATTTATAGAACTTCGTTATCTGGATGGTGAGCAAGCGCATGATCTGGCTTATGCTTTTCACAACTTACCAAAAGAAATGTACGGCTGGGGCAGCTGGAGTAGTGAAGGGTTTATATCTCGCTTACGTTACTACCAGTCTAAACACGCTGAAAACATCGGGTTTAATTATGTCAGCGCAGCAGAAACAATATTCCATAGCGGCACCTAACATATGGTTCAAATCGTTCGCTACGCTCACTGGGACCGGCTAAAGCCGGCCCCTTAACCAAACGTTATATGCAGGCAGAACATGGATGCTGACGAGCTCTTCCTAAAAGGCGATGAACTCTACGAGAAAGGTGATTTCGTAGGTGCGTTCTCAGCCTTCATGCAGGCAGCAAAGAAAGGAAGCACCTCCTGTATGACGCGTGTGGCGTCAATGTACACATGTGGCGAAGGTGTCAATTGCGACTATGACAAAGCAATTGAGTGGGAGCTCACGGCAATAGAAGGCGGTGAAATAACCGCCCTCGTCAATCTAGGTATTTCTTACCGAATAAAAGGCGACATCAGAAAAGCCAAACATTGGTTTGAGCGAGCCATTGAGTCTGGAGACGGTAGCGGCGCTTTGGAGCTAGCCAAACTCTACATGGTAAGCCCCAAAGAAAAAGAAAGAACGATTGAGTATTTAAACCTCGCCATCATCAGCAGCAACATGTGCGAGGCCGACATTGAAGAAGCACAAGAGTTACTATCCGAGCTGCGAGGCAGCATATAACAATGCGCTCAACTACCGCTCACTTCGTTCGCTGGACGTCCAAAAGCTGCGCTTTTGGCCGCCCGTTAGCTTAATCGTTAGGCAATCCAAATGAGCGCATCCGAGCGAGATCAGGATCTATGGGAAATGCGGGAAATCTCAAAAACCAAGAGAGCACTCTTCCCACGCCCCTGCTCTCCGGAGCAAGAGCAGTGTATCCGCAGCTCAGAGCAGTACAAATCTCTGCAGGCAAAATTTGATGCCATTTTTATCAAATACGGCAACAACCCGAACATCTTCAAAGACAGTGAAAGAGCGAATTCAAAAAGAAACTCTGGGAAGATTATTAAGTGCACTGTCAACAGAAGCAAGAAACGAGCAGAGAAACAAAAGAAAAATCTTGAAATCAAGCAGTCCACCATGGAGCCGAACGCCTAACCACTGGTTCAAATCGTTCGCTACGCTCACTGGGACGGGCTAAAGCCCGCCCCTTAACCAAACGTTAGGCATTAAATGAAACGTGCAATCGAAGTACTTGTGGATGGCCAGCGAGTAAAGCTTCTCCAAGCACCAGACGGCGGCCCTGCCAGTGTCCAACTTGCAAATGTGCCAAGAGACCATATGCGAGTGTGGGCACACGCAAGCAGTGACGATGAGACCTGGCTGTGGCAGCTACCAGACATACAAGACGGGCAGACAATCTCATTTCGTGTTATCCAAGCTGAACAGCACGAAATTACTCCTCCTCAGGAAGTAGAGAAACGAGATCCCGAGCAGGTCGCAGAGGGAAAGCAAAGAGCCAAAGAATGGTTGAAGGCGGCCATGCTGAGAAAAGCCCAAAGCAGCGGCAGTGAAGATGCCTAACAAATGGTTCAAGTCGTTCGCTTCGCTCACTGCGGGACCGGCTAAAGCCGGCCCCTTAACCAAACGTTGGGCCGCATATCAGAGAGGTGAGCCATGACTGATCCAACTCCTTTTGAGCGCGAACTCGGAAGGGCTCTCAGGTCAGCCTTCGGACTAGAGACTAAGGTCGTACGCTTTGCAGATGACGATGGGGCCTATAACTGCTTCATTGTAAGCGGACAGGACTGTCCCGCTATTGGGGTGTCTTCATATGCCTCCGTAGGCTTAAGCAGTCGCGATCAGCGTGCTGGGACAGAAGTCGTTAACGTGGAGGTGGTTGCTGCTTGCGCGTCCGCAACGCCGTACGTAGACAATTTAGTAGCAAGTTGTGTTTTTGAGAGCGTGAAGAATGGAGCGAACATTACCTACGGTGCTCATATCGAAAATATCCTAGTCCAATACGGGATCTCAAAAACTCTAAAGCATGTCGCATTCGTCGCCCCCTTCCCATGGCGCGGATTAGGTAACTTTACGGTCGACGGTCAGTCTGTCCATTGTCTCTTGATGTTGCCAATCTCAGATGCAGAGAAAGACCATCTTGTAGAGTTTGGCATTGATGCCTTAGAGAACCTCTTCAATGAAAAGCAAATTGACATATTCGATATTCAAAGGCCCTCGGTAATTTCATAATGTTCATACGAGGCATGTCATGCGGCAGTTGGCTTTATGAAAGGCCGTAAAAATGGTGTGCTGCGGCCCAACCATTCGTTGCAGACGCGACGGCCCTGTCGGGCCGCGGCCTGAACTCAAACGTTAGGCGCAAGAGGTATCCCGTGAATAATGAAGTTGCTGAAAAAATCAGCATCCTGATGATGCAGATCAATGCTCAACTAAACGATAGCATTGCACTTGTCCGTGATAACTGCACACAAGAAGAATTTGACTCTTATCGCCGAGGCGCCGCTAAAGTCATGGCCGAAATTCTGCTGAAAATAGTAAATCCACTATATTCCGAGCATCCAGAACTGATGCCGGAAGCACTTGACGGAACTTACAAAGTAAACCCCAAAATATTTGAGCCCCGCTTTTACGAATGGTGAGTGTCGTACGACTCGGCTCCGATTAAATATGTGTGACTACCCGTCAGTTGGAGTAAGCGTGCAAGCTGTGGAAAAAGGGGACGGAGTTGTTTATAGGGTAGATCGGCGGCTTCTGAAATAAATCTGTTCCCTTTGATTGCGGTTTGCTCAGCGGTGGATCGCCCAGCGATTCGACCGGCTACCTCGGCAGGTGATCGGAGCTTTGCCGCGGAAGGCCAGGCACGTTAGTCAGCGCAAGCCTTTGACGGGTTTCCGTTTCCAGCGTCGGGAATCCCATTTGGGACGCGGTTCGCGTCCGCTGGCTTGTACGAATAACTGTATATAAATACAGTATCCAGGTGCCGTTCTCGCACATATCCCCCTCAAGGAGCTTTGCATGCTGGATCACATGACTTTTCGCGTCGTCGATATCGCCCGCACCAAGGCGTTTTACAGCGCCGCTCTCGCCCCGCTGGGTTACAGCCTGTGTTTCGAAGGAAATTACGGTTCGAACATGCTTGGATTCGCCTACCCCGATGCGTCCGAGCCCGACGGCAAGAAGGCGGATGTCTGGTTCATCGATGGTCCTTCGCCTCATGGCGGCCCGGCGGCCACGTCCGGTTGTCACCTGGCCTGGCGAGCGGCGAATCGTGCCCAGGTCGATGAGTTCTACCAGGCGGCGATTGCGGCGGGCGGCAAGGACAACGGTGCGCCGGGCCTGAGGCCGGACTACCACGAGAACTATTACGGAGCCTTCGTCATCGACCCGGAAGGCAACAATATAGAGGCGGTTTGCCACTTGCCCGAGTAACGGTATGTAGAAACTGGGCTGGTTCAGCAGATGAGTCTGCCCTGTTTTGTTCGTGCTTTTATCGGCTTTGCTTGCCTCAGAGGGCGCCGTGAAAACCATTACCGACTACGTCTTTTCCAATTCCTGGCAGTTGAACGAGCTGAATATGCGTCCGGGTGACGAGTATTCCGTGCTGGCAGACTTGTGCGATCTCAGGCAGGGCGAGGTGGTCAGGTTCATTGGATTTGATGATGTGGACAACCACTACGGGATATTTGTCTTTATCCGCGCTGATGGCGCGGTTCTGGAGGTGAGTGGCGATTTCTCCGGGCCCGGGCACGCGCATCTGCAAGGGCTAAGGGCTTCGCTGGCAAAGGTTTAACCAGTTGCTTCAACTCTCGCGATTTTATCCTGTGGCGCCGGCCGGCCGGCTGGCTGTCGCAAGCGGCCAGACGCTCTTCGCTTTCCCTGAATCCCCGGAGCCTCCGCAAATGAAACCAGCAATCTGTCAGCTCTGCCAAAGCAACTGTGGTGGCGCTAGCGTCCGGGCAGGAGGCGCCGGGGGGTATGTGGAGTTTGCGGATTTCAGCTGCCTGCCCGATGGAATGCTTGGGCACCCCGGTGGTTTCGAGTGGTTCTGCTCCGCACATCTGTCTGCCGCTCAGGCGTTGGCCTATCTGCCGCTGGATGAAGCGCTGGCGAGATTGCAGGCGGCCCTTGCTGACGTTCGTCGTTGAGTCGTTTGGCGCCAGCCGGCAAGCACTAGCGTGCGCGGCGCCATCCTTTCAGAGCAGAAGCAGTAGCAGCAGATTTCCCAGTAGCGAGACCAGCGCCAGGGTGCGCCAGACCTTGACCGGTTCGCGCTCCAGCAGCGGTTTTGCCCGTACCGAGAGTGACTGTCGCTCACCTCGCTCCAGTACCAGCAGCCATTCCTCTGCCGTCTCGAAGCGTTGGCGCGGGTCGGCGCTGATGGCGCGGGTCATCAGTTCGTCGATCCAGGCGGGCAGGTCGGGCCGATAGCGGCTGGCCGGTACCGGGGTACCGAAGCGGGGGTGCTGGAAGGCCTCGATCTCGCCGTAGGGATAGTGCCCGGTGAGTAGCTGATACAGGGTGACGCCGGCGGCGTAGAGGTCCTGGCGTGCGTCCGGGGCGGCGCCGGCAAAGGCTTCCGGGGCGATGAAGCTGGGGGTTCCCGGCAGGCTGTTGGGCGCATCGCGCGACAGACCGGGGCAGTAGGCCAGGCCGAAGTCGAGCACGCGCAGGTCGCCGTCGTCACCCCAGTGCAGGTTGTCCGGCTTTATGTCGCGATGGAGGATGTTGCGCCGGTGCAGCAGGCCCAGCGCGCGCAGCAGACGCGGAGCGATGTCGAGCCACTCCGGCAGCGCCAGGGTGCCGCTCAGGCGCAGGTGCTCGGCCAGGGTCTGGCCCTGGTATTCGCGCATCACGTAGTACAGGTGCTGGCGTTGCGGCAGCGGATGGACCTCGGGGAAGTGGCGTCCGGCAACCCGGCGCAGGAACCACTCTTCCAGCAGCAGCGCCTGGCCGGCGGCCGGGTCGTCCTGGCGTGCCGGCGGCAGGGTCTTGAGCAGCCAGGGTCGTTGCTGGTTGTCACGTACCCGCAGCAGGCGTGACTGGCGCGACTCGGCGACGCTGCGCTCGATGTGCCAGCCCTCGAACCACTGGTTGGCACGCAGCGGCGGCGGCGCCGGCCAGTGTTCCAATTGCGCCAGGCTGTCGCCCAGGTCGCCGTCGGGCAGGCTGTCGACCTGCAGCAGCAGGGCGCTAGCGTTGTCCTGGCTGCCGGCCAGGTGGGCGGCGCTGACCAGGGCGCGAGCGGCGGCGCCGAGATCGGCTTCATCGCGCAGGATGGAGCGGATGCCGGCGTCGGCCAGCACGCTCCAGACGCCGTCGCTGACCAGCAGGAAACGATCGCCCAGGGCGAGTTCGTCGTCGCGGTAATCCACCACTAGATGCTGATCCAGCCCCAGCGCGCGCTTGAGCACATGCTGCATGCCCGGCTGTTCCCAGACGTGATCTTCGCTGAGTCGATCCAGGGCGCCGTTGCGCCAGCGGTAGACCCGGCAATCGCCGACATGGGCGAGGGTGAAGCGGCGGCCGCGCAGGACCATGCAGCTGAGTGTGGTCAGCAGCGGCTGGCCGTTGCTGCCAGCCTGCAGCCAGCGGTTCTGCGCCATCAGCAGGCGTTCCAGGGCCTGGGTGGCGGTCCAGGTCTCGGGCGTGGAGTAGTAGTCGAGGGCCAGTGCCTGCAGGGTGGCGCGCGCCGCCAGGCCGCCATCGGCGCACTGGCTGACGCCGTCGGCGATGGCGAACAGGTAGCCCTTGCTCGCCGCCAGCAGCGGTGCCGGGGTGACCACGCGGATGGCGTCCTGGTTCTCCTCGCGCGGGCCGGCGCCGCTGGCTTCGCCGAAGCTCAGTTGCAGCGGCATGGGACCGCCTCCGGTGTGGCGCGCTCCGGCAGGCGACGGGGCAGGCCGCGCATCAGACTCGCGCCACCGTCATGGCTGCCGAGCCCCAGGTGGTCCGCCAGCGACGCTTGACGCCGTACAGGCCGACCCAGGCCAGCACGCCGAGGCTGGCGAACAGCCACAGGCCCAACTGGTAGTCGCCGGTGGATTGCTTGATTGCGCCGAGCCCCGCGGTGAGGGCAAAGCCGCCGATGCCGCCGGCCATGCCGATCAGCCCGGTCATCACGCCGATCTCGCGGTGGAAGCGCTGCGGTACCAGCTGGAATACCGCGCCGTTGCCGGCACCCAGGCTGAGCATGGCAACGACGAACAGGCCCAGTGCCGCCAGCGAGCTGGACAGGTTGAAGCCCACGCCGGCGATGCAGAGGGCGGCCACCGTGTACATCACCAGCAGCGCGCGGATGCCGCCGACGCGGTCGGCCAGGGCGCCGCCGAGCGGGCGCATCAGGCTGCCGGCGAAGACGCAGGCGGCGGTGTAGTAGCCGGCCTTGACCGGGTCGAAGCCGTACTGGTCGTGGAAGTAGCCGGGCAGGGTGCTGGCCAGGCCGAGGAAGCCGCCGAAGGTCACGCTGTAGAAGAACATGAACCACCAGCTGTCGCGGTCACCCAGCGCCTTGAGGTAGTCCGCGGTGGACTTGGGCGCGGGTCGCTGCGGCGCATTCTTCGCCACGCTGGCGAAGATCACCAGGGTCAGCACCAGCGGAATCAGCGCCAGGCCGAAGACGTTGCCCCAGCCGAACAGGGCGGCCAGGCCGGGAGCGAACAGGGCGGCAAGCACGGTGCCTGAGTTGCCGGCCCCGGCGATGCCCATCGCCTTGCCCTGGTGCTGCGGCGGGTACCACTGCGAAGCCAGCGGCAGGGCGACGGCGAAGGAGGCGCCGGCAAAGCCGAGGAACAGCCCGAGCAACAGCGCCTGGCCATAGCTGTGGATGCCGTGCACCCAGGCGACGCTCAGTGCGGTGATGACGATCACCTGGCCGACGATGCCGGCGCTCTTGGGTGAAGTACGGTCGGCCAGCATGCCCATGAGGAAGCGCAGCACGGCACCGGCGAGGATCGGCGTGGCGACCATCATGGCGCGTTGCTGGGTGGTCAGGCCGAGGTCGGTGGCGATCTGCACGCCCAGCGGGCCGAGCACGTACCAGACCATGAAGCTCAGGTCGAAATAGAGGAAGGCGGCGAAGAGCGTCGGCGTGTGGCCGGCTTTCCAGAAACTGCTGTTCATGGGCGACTCCTTGGGGGCGTCCGTCTGGCAGGCACTTGCTTGCCGATTGATCGGTTGTGTGCTGCCCCGACGACGGGGCGAAACGAAAAAGGCGTCGCAGCACGCCTGCTGTTGGGCAGGGTGATGCGACGCCTTTGTCACGTGCCGATGACCGCCGTTGGTTACCGATGAACAGGGCCTAGCATCTACTGTGCCAGGCAGCGGGAGACCAGCGTTCGCGGGGCTGGGCACGGGTTTTTGCTTTGGGTTGATGGACTTTTTGCACGCTGCTGGAGCAGTGCTGCGCCATATCGGGGCGGGGCGATTGCAGGAGGTGGCCGCGTATCTGGTCACACCCAGCATCCCGAACTATCCCTCATCCGGCGCGTTGCGCCACCTTCTCCCGGAGGGAGAAGGAAAAGCCGCATGGCGCTGCCACGCGAAGTGCCAAGCCGGACCGCGCACGCTTTTTCCCTCTCCATCGGGAGAGGGTGCCGAAGGCGGGTGAGGGATGGCCCGGTGTGCTGGGTGCAGCGAGATTCTGGCGGAGTTGCCGCATGCAATACCGCCGAGGGGATGCCCTCTGCAGATCAGCCAGCTGTTCGCTGTTCATCGACAATGCCGGGGGGGAGATAAAAGACACCGGCGCGCCGGCCTTTGCCCGATCGTGGGCAGGCGCCGGCCGGCACCCGGTGAACGCACGGCTTGTGGCCGGCGCAGAAATGGCTTTCGCCACAACAGGAGTTGAGAAACAACCCGGCAGTCGTCCGGATCGCGGTCCGGCTACCGTCTCCGTCAGAACGGAGCGCAAACGAAAAAAGCGTCGAGTGATCCTGCCTGAGCAGATTCACGCGACGCCTTTGTCGGGGTTGAGGGGGACCGGCTTTGGTCGACCCATGGCCCAGCCTAAGCAAACTACGGGCCAGCAGCTGGAGGGCCCGTAGAATGGCTTTCGCAGGACGAGCAGACGCTCTGCGGCGGGCAAAAAGGGTGCATTTGCAGCTGGCGGTGGTCGCTGCTGGTGCGCTCAGTCCAGCCAGTTGACCTTGCTGAATTTGCTGGCGAAGGTTTCCGGCATCGCCACCACCTTGCTGGTGATGTAGTTGAAGAACACGAAACCGGACTTGGCCATGGCGATCAGGCGGCCGTCGGCGGGGCGGGTGATGCGAAAGGTGATATCGCCTCCGTAGCGATTGAAGTCCATCACGCCGACCTCGAACAGCAGTTGATCGCGCGCGTGGGCTTCGGCTTTGTAGGTGGTGGCGAGGTCGGTGACGATGATGCCGGTGCCGTCGGCCTGGTTTTCCTGGATGCCGAAGTCGAACAGGAAACGTGCGCGGGCCTCGGAGATCATCGAAATCATCGAGTCGTTGGCCAGGTGGTTGGCCGAGTTGATGTCGGTGATGCGCACCGTCAGGTGGGTGGAAAAACAGAACTGGTCTTCGGGAAACTGCAACTGCATGCGGGCCATGGCGGGGTGCATCCTCTACTACTGGATCGGAGGCGCCGCTGGGCTGCGGCTGGCGCAATTCTACGCCGCCGCAGGCTGACTGGCGCGTCAGGAATGATCCGCCAGTCGCCGGGTTTATCGGCCCGCGCCGTGCCAGTTCGGGGCACGTCCTGCCCGCGCCATCGGCGCACCCGACGACCCTGCGGTCGACCGCCGCGCAGGACGACCACAGGGCACCCGTGCTCAGCGGTGCGCGCTGTCCAGCCAGTGGAAGGTCACGCGGCCGCCTTCGGTGGAGGGTCCCTTGTTGTCCAGCACATAGAGCCCGGCCTTGAAGTACAGACTCTGCTTCTTCCAGCGCGGGTCGACTTGCTGGCTGAACTTGCTGCTCTGGCCATTTGCGCTCGACGCGGCCACCTGCAGTTTTCCGCGGCTATCGAGATCGATGCGATAGCCGAACTGGTCTCCGGGACCTACTCCGTCCAGCAGCAGGTGGCTGTCGCAGGCCTTCTCGCCGGGTCGGCGACGGACCACGGCCTCGACCCGGCCGATGCCATCGACCTTGCGATAGCGGATCTTCAGCAGCGGGTCGCGCATGCTGCCGGGCTCATCCTTGCTGTGAATCTGGCCGACGATGAGTTTCTCGTTGCTGGGCAGGCGCTCCACGGTCAGCACCGCGGCCAGGCGGTCGTTGGCGCGGTCGTATTTCCAGAACACCGGTTTGCCGTCGCGGCTGGTTTCACGCAGTTCGCTGCGCGGGTAGGAGGAGCCGGAGGTGGTGCTGCCGGTCACCGGTGCCCAGAAGGTCAGGCTGCCATCGGCGTTGCGCCGAAAGTAGCTGCTGCGGTAGCCGTTGTTCAGTTGTTGGGTGGTTATCAGGGGATTTTCCTGGGTAGCTGGAGTAGTCAGGTTCCAGGTGCTGAGGTCGATCATTAGGTCGGGTTCCTGCGGCCGGATGATTCCGGCCTGGGGGCGCGACTCCTGTCAGTGCTTCGCCATGAACGGACCCCCGGCCGTCCCGCCAGGGGGTGCCGGCCTTTGGTAGCCAAGCGGCGCGCTTGTTCCCCGCCGTTTATCGAGCGCAACGGCAAACGCCGCGATGGTCGGGGTGGCCATCACGGTGCAGGTCACGGAGTGCCTGGGTTTTCCGGCTAGGTGGCGTCTGCCTGACTGAGCTCAGGCAGACGACCGACGGTCAGGCAGCGTCGCGTGTTTGCGCCATCAATTCCTTCTTGCGCTGCGCCATCGCCTCACCGAGGGTCTTCAGCACGCCCTCACCGAGCAGCTTGCGTGCTTCGGGAAACATGCTTTTTTCTTCCTCTTCGGCGTGGTGTTCCACCAGTTCCTTGAGAACCTTGGCACGGCCGGCGAAAGCGGTGCTGGAGGGATCGGTCTTGAGCAGGTCCGGCAGCACCAGGGCCTCGACGGCGCGATGCTCCTCGGTGGCCTCGTGGAACATCTTCTCGTCCTCGCGCTTGCCCGCCTCATGGCCTGCCTGGCGAAACGCCGGATAGAAGATTTCTTCCTCGATCTGGGTGTGGATCTGCAGTTCCTTTTCGATCTTCGCCAGCAGTTCGGTACGGGTCTTCTCGGCGCGGTCGGTGGTGTCCGCGAGCTTTTCGAGCATTCCCAGGACCTTCTGGTGATCGTCTTTCAACAGTTCAATGGCATTCATGGCATTTCCTCGTCAGACGTGGAGCTCGTGCTTGGCTCCTTGCGTACTGAACTGACCGGTGCCCGGTTACCAGCGTTCTCCCTGGCGGGACGGGCGGTAGCGCCGCTCAGCGGGCGCTGCGCTCGTGGGCACCGAGGTCGCAGCGGGCGATGCCGTCGCCATCGCCGTCCTGGGGGCGGGCGGCGCCTCGCTGGTCCTGGCTGGCGCAGCCGCCGACGCCGGCATCGACCGCCGGGCTGCCGGGCAGGGGCTCGTAACTGGGTGCGATCGAGCCATGGAAGGCCACCTGATCCAGCACCTCGGTGAAGATCGTTTCGTTGGCGACCGGCGGCAGGTCGGCCAGGCAATTGCCGATGCCTTCGCTGAGCAGCAGGCCGCGGGCCTCGAAGCGTGCGCCTGGACCCTGGCTGCGACAGCCCTGGTAGCGCTGCGTTTCGGGGTTGTAGCCGCTGAACACCAGGCTGTTGCGCACCTGCATCAGGCCGCGGTTGTCCAGCGCATAGCCGCCCTGGCTCCAGGCAACGGTGACGTGGACGAGCCGCATGAAGGGCGTGCTGTCCGGGTAGAGACCCAGTGTGCCGTTGCCAATGATGGAGGAGTCGAGCGAGGCGCCGGTGCGACCGGTCCGCACGGTGCAGTTGCTCATCTGCACGACACCGTGATGCTCATTGTTCAGCGCGCCGCCTATGCCGCGCTCGGTGTAGCCGCCGAGCGTGCAGCGGGCCAGGCTGGCCAGGCCCAGGTTGTAGATGTCTGCACCGGCGGAGTTGCGACCTTCGCCGTCTCTGCCGTGTGCGGCGTGATTGGACGCCGCGGCGCTGTCGCGCAAGACCAGCACGCCGCTGTTGTGGATGGCACCGCCCAGCGCCCAACTGCTGCCTGCCGTGCGTACCGCGTTTTCGCTGAACAGCGAGTGCCTGACCAGGAGCGCGCCCTGGTTGGCCACCGCGCCACCACGGGCGTGCGCAGTGGCGCCTTCGACCCTGTTCAGGAGAAAGGTCACCTGCTCGACCTGCAGCCGTCCGCGGTTGCGGATCGCGCCGCCCTGGCGCGGGTGCAGACCGTTCTCCAGGCGCAGTTTTTCCAGGCGCAAGCGAGCGCCGGGGTGCACGTCGAAGAGCCGATCCAGCGCGCCGCCGTCGATCCTGCTGGCTTCCAGGGTGATTTCCGGATAGTCGGCCGCGCCAACGATGGTCAATTGGCCGAAGAGGTCCAGATCGCCATGGCGGACGTCTTCATCCTCGAGCCCCTGCGCCGGTTGCTCGAGCAGGTAATGCCCGGCAGCGAGCCTGATGCGATGGCTGCCCGGCGTGGCATTGGCCAGGGCCACGGCTTCGCGTAAGGAGCAATCGCTGTCGCACACGCCGTCGAAACGATCGTCGGTTCTGCTCACGTTGATCTCCAGGGCATGCGCGGCGGGCGTCAGGCAGAGGGCGCAGAGAAGCAGTTCGCGGACGGTGTTCATCGGTATGCCTCCGTTGGGTCGAGGTGCGCTGATGTGACAGCGTTGCAGATACCCGGGGCGCGCTCGGTGGCACGCCGCTTGTCTGCGGAAGGGCAGGGGCAGCCTGTCTGCCCCGCTGAGGGTGTGCCGCTAACGGCTCTGCCTTGCCGCCGCGGCGAGCGGGTGGTTCAGGGCTTCATCCGCTCATAGGCGCCCAGGTCGCACTTGGCTACGCCATCGCCGTTCCCATCGCGCGGGCGGCTGAAGCCGCGCTGGTCATGGCTGGCGCAGCTGCCGACACCGGCATCCACCGCCGGGCTGCCGCGGCGCAGGGCGTGGCTGGGGATGGCCGAGTTGTTGTCCGCCAGCGGGTAGAGGACCTGGCTGAAGATCTGCGCATCGCTGACCGGAGGCAGATCGCCGACGCAGTTGCCGTCTCCTTCGCTGAGCATCAGGCCACGGGCGTTGAAAGTGGCGTTGGCGCCTCTGTTGATGCAGCCCTGAAGTTGGTCCCACTCGCCATTCAGCCCGCTGAAGATCAGGCTGTTGCGCACGTTCAGCGCGCCGTGGTTTTCCACGGCGTAGGTGCCGCTGTTGGCGGCGATGGTGACGTGGATGAGCTGCATTTGCGGAGCGCGCACTGGCGTAGGGTAATTGCGGTTGTAGGGGTAGCCGCTGCCATTGTTGATCGCGCCGGCATCGTACAGGCCATAGGTATCGTTGCCGGTGACGGTGCTGTTGCTCAGTTTGAGTATCCCGCCGTCCTCGTTGCTGATGGCACTTCCAGTGCCATCGCTGGCGGAGTTGCCGTCGAAAAGACTGCGGGCGATGTCGGCGCGGCCCAGGTTGAAGAGCGCACCGCCACTGCTGATGACATCGTCGGTGGAGACCGAGTTGTCGCTGAAGCGGCTGTCGCGAATCATCAATTGCCCTTCGTTGAACACTGCGCCGCCGAGTGCCCAGGAGGTATCGCCGGTACCTACCGAGTTGTTCAGCAGGTTGGCGTGCAGAATCACCAGCGATCCGTAGTTGGCGATTGCGCCGCCGCGCGCCTGGTTGAACGCGTTGGTCGCGCGATTGCGCAGTAGATCGACCTTGCCGAGCGACAGGGTGCCGTGGTTGCGGATGGCGCCGCCGTCGTAGCTGTGGCGTCCATTGCGCAGTTGCAGGCGCTCCAGGGTCAGCGAGGCGCCATCGAAGACCTCGAAGATGCGGTCTATTCCTCCCCCATCGATGATCGTCTGGTCAGGGCCCGCGCCGACGATGCGCAGGCTGTTGTACACGTCGAGGTCGCCGTCGAGGTTGAAGTCATCGTCGAGTACCGTGGTGGTCCAGCCATCATCTTCCGTCATGGGCGCAAGGCTCAGCTGGAAGACTCCGGCAGGCAGGCGGATGAGATGCGAACCCGCGGTGCTGCTCGCCAGGGCGACGGCTTCGCGCAAGGAGCAGTCGCTGTCGCAGCTGGCGTCGTAGCTGTCTTCGTTTTTGCTGACGATGATCTCCAGTGCCTGGGCGGCGAGGGGAGCGCAGAGCAGAGCGCCGAGTAGCAATGGTTTGCTGATGTGAGATGCACGCATGGGAAGCTCCTTGAGTTGCGACCTGGTCGTTTTCCTGGGGTGTGTACAGGCAGCCATGGCTGCGGTGTCAGAGCTCGTAGGCGCCCAGATCGCAACGCGCGACGCCATCGCCGTCGCCATCGCGTGGGCGCGCCACGCCGCGCTGGTCATGGCTGGCACAAGCGGATGTACCCGCGTCCACTGCCGCGCTGCCGGGACGCAGAAGATGGGCCGGCAGGCCAGTGGCGTTGGTATCGATCGGGTAGAGCACCTCACTGAATACGCTGGCGCTATCGACCATGAAGTCGGCCTGGCAACCATAGGGGGAGAGGTCGCTGAGCAGCAGGCCCTGGGATTCGAACTGGGCATAGATGCCTGAACTGCTGCAGTTCGAGCCCTGGTTGCCTACGATCACGCTGTTGCGCACCCGCGCGTGACCGGTGTTGTGCAGGCCACGGCCGTGGTTGGCAACGATGCTCAGGTGCACCAGATAGGCCTTCGGGCTGGAGGGTTCTGCGGAGTAATCGACGCCGTTGGCGAGGGCGCCGCCATACAGGGTGATGTTGCTGCTCAGGGTGCTGTTGCTCATGCCCAGTACGCCGTTGTCGGCGTTGGACACCGCGCCGCCGTTGCCGGTACTGCCGTTGCCAATGAACGCACTGCGGGCAACGTCGGCGAAGCCGCTGTTGTACAGCGCGCCTCCCCCGGATTCGTAGTCGGCCGCGGCGCGGCTGCCGCGGAATACGCTGTCGCGCACCAGCAGGTCGCGAGCGTTGTAGATGGCTCCGCCATGGGCCACCGCCGTGTAGTTCATGCCGCCCCTGCCTTCGAGGTGATTGCGGATGAATTCGCTCTGCAGCACCCGCAGGCTCTGGTAGTTGGCGATGGCGCCGCCTCGCCCGAACGGCTGGGCGAAGCTGACTCTGTTGTTGATCAGGCGCACCCGTTTCAATTCGGCCACTCCGTAGTTGCGCAACACGCCACCTTCGCTGGAGTGAAAGCCGTTGCGCAGGCTCAGATCCTGAATGAGCAGGCTGGCGCCTGCGACGACATCGAAATGACGGTCCAGCTGCCCGGCGTCGATGACGGTGCGGGTCATGCCGGCGCCGAGCAGGGTTATCGCCGCGTAGCGAACGTCCAGGTCGCCATTGTGGTTTTCATGCTCTTCCAGCGGATTGCCCGCGGTGTCCTGGGGCGGTGCGAGGCTCAGCTGATAGACCCCGGCTCCCAGGCGGATGCGCTGGCTGCCCTGGCGCTGGGAGGCGAGTGTGATGGCCTCGCGCAGCGAGCAGTCGCTGTCGCAGACGCCATCGAAGCTGTCACTGGTCTTGCTGACGATGATGTCCGGATGCTGGGCCTGGGCGCCGATGGCCAGCAACAGGAGCCCGCAACCGACGAGAAATCGGGAGCTGTGCATGTCCTTCTCCTTGGTGGTGGAAGGCGGACAAGGCATGGCTTCCGCTGCAATGCATGGGGGTGTGGCGTCGTGCAGTGTAGGTAGCGCAGGAGAGGATTCAGCTACCGTTCGGCGCCTTGCACGTTCGTGCTGACGCTGCGCACCGAACGCTGTCTGCCAGGCGTTCTGTTGGCTGCGCAGAACCAGGGAGTTCTGAAGGATGAAAGGCGGCGCGCCGTCGTGATCGCGCCGCCCGAGAGTCAGATTCCCGGCAACTCGAAGGCGCCCAGATCGCAGCGCGCCTGGCCATCGCCATTGGCATCCTGCGGGCGCAGTGTGCCCACCTGATCGTGTCCGGCGCAGCTACCCACGCCGGCCCCCAGTGCGGGGCCTTCGACCTGAGGAAGGAACCCGGTACGCACGCCGTTGCCGTCATGGGAAGGCTGCAGCACCCGGGTGAACAGCTCGCCGTCGGCGACGCGCAGATCGGCCGGACACAGACTTTCAGCGCCGAGCAGCAGCCCGCGGGCCTTGAAGGTCGGTTCGCCCAGGTTGTCACGGCAGTTGCTGACCTGGCCGTCTGCACTGCGGTTGCCGAGGATGATGCTGTTGCGCGCGTCGACGTCGCCATGGTTGTCCAGGCCGTAGCCGAGGTTGTCCGCCAGGGTGACGTGGACCAGTCGCAGCGACGGTCGGCCGGAGCCCTGCAGGCCGTTGCTGATTACCGCGCCCGGACGCGCAGTGCCCGTACCGTTGCGGAACAGGCTGCTGTTGGACAGCTTGAGGATGCCCAGCTGGCGGTTGCTGATGGCGCTGCCTTCGCCGTCGCTGTGATTGTCGAGCATGGCACTGCGGGCGATGTCGGCATGGCCGAAGGTGTAGACCGCGGCGCCACTTGCCCGCGTTTGCGAACCGCCAAGCGTGCGGTTGTTCTGGAAGCGGGAATCGCGCACCTGCAGCACCAGGGCATTGAAGATCGCGCCGCCGCGCGAGTAGCTGCCGTTGGCCGATTCGCTCTGGTTGTTGATCAACTGGCTGCTGAACACATCCAGCACGCCGTAGTTGGCGATCGCGCCGCCCTGGGTCGGCGAGGTCTGGCTGACCACGCGGTTGTCGCGCAGGTGCACCGAGCGCAAGGCCAGGAACCCGCTGTTGCGGATGGCGCCACCGTCGACCGGGTGCATGCCGTTGCGCAGCCCGAGGTTGCGCAGGTCGAGCTGGGCATAGTCGAGGACATCGAAGATGCGATCCTGGCCCTGCGCGTCGATGATCGTCCGATCCGGCCCGGCGCCGCGGATGACCAGCGAGCCGATGATGTCCAGATCACCGTTGTGCCCTTCGTCTTCGTCCTGGATGAGGCCTTTTTTCATCGGCGGCGGCAGCGACAGGCGATAGGTGCCGATGTCGAGGATGATCCGGTAGTCTCCGGGGTTGGTGTTGACGACATGGATGGCTTCGCGCAGCGAACAATGGGCGTCGCAGGCGCCATCGAAGCTGTCTTCGGTGGTGGTGACACGGACCTGCGTGACGGCATTTGCCGCACCGGCGAATCCGAGCAATGAAATCAGGGCGAGGGTGAAACGGCTTATCGGCATGTCCGGCTCCACTGAGTGGGTTCTATTGGATAGGTGAGGTCGGCGGACTGCGTTGGATCGCCGCGCCGGGAGATGGACCCGGCCGTCTTCAGGAAATTCGTCGCCGTCGGGCGGGCTGATCGACGGCTGAAAGAAGAGGGCCGCGTTGCGCGGCCCCTTGCCCGTCAGGGCTGGACGACGATGGAGAATTTCTTGGCGAAGGTGGCGCCGTTGGCGTCGCGTACCTTGACCATGAAGTCATCGACCTTGCCATTGCCGCTGGCAGGCACGCCACTGATCACGCCGTCTGCGGACAGGCTCAGGCCGGCCGGCGGGAAGCCGCTGGCAAGACTCCAGGTGCCACCGCCGACACCGCCGCGCGATTGCAGCTGCACGCTATAGGCTTGCCCGGCCCGCGCGCGCGGCAAGGATGCCGAGGTGGTGATCAGCAGGCCGTTGGCCGGATGGCTGGCAGCCAGACGGTAGAACTTGACCAGGGCACCGTCGGTGGCACTGTCACCGTAGGTGTGCAGGTAGGAGCCGGCCTTGAAGTAGAAGGTTTCCAGGTCCCAGGAGGGCTCCATGACCATTTCCGCAGGCGTGCCGTTGTTGACCGAGGACGAGGCGATCGCCGGGCCGCCGTTGGGCTGGCGCTCGACCTTGATCTGGTAGGTGAAACGCTCGCCCAGCCTGATATCGGTGGCGATGGTGTTCTGGGTGAAGGGCGGGCCCTGTACCGGGGTGCCCTGCAGCTTGGCGATGACGCGGCCGGTCTGCTTGGTCTGGTCATACTTGTAGTACAGCAGCACCAGGGGTGCAGAGCCGTGACCGTGGACCTGGCCGATGATGACGATGCCGTCGTCGGCCGGCACCTTCATCACCCGCACCTGCGCGTCGAGGATGGCGGTGCCGAAGCTGTCCCAGTTCACCGCGTTGCTGACGCCGTCGATCATCTCGCGCAGTTCGGAGCGTGGATGCTTGGAGCCGCCGGTCGTGGCGCCGTTGAGCGGCGCCCAGAAGTTCATGGCACCGTCGCTGTCGGTGAAGAACGCCGGCATGTGGCTGTAGCCGTTGGGGCCAACCAGATTGACCGGCAGAATGGTCAGTGGTTTGCCGACGGTGTCGTTCTCGGCATCGAACGGAATGGTGATGTTCCAGTTGCCGAGATCGAAGTTGCCGCCTGGCGGCAGCGAGGGGTCAAGTGCCGCGAAGCTGTGGACAGAAAGCAGGCTGCTGGCGAGCAGCGTGCTGGCGAATAGGCGACGCGCGGCCGTCCTGCAAAGTGTTGAAGGCGTCATGCGGATATCCCCGAAGTATGGTGGTGGGGCAGAGTGCCCCTCCCGATGGCGGTGGCGTCATGCCTGTGCATGGCTTGGCCATGGACGACTTCGCAGGATCGTTCCCTCCCGCAGCGCAGACAGCGCCGTGCGACCTTTGTTCCGGTTTTCGCGAGGGCAGGCGACCAGCGTGACCGGTCGGTCAGGCTGGTCGCCGCCAGGATCAGGCCGCCGGGCGCTGCTGGCGCTGGTAGAGAAACTCCAGCACGGCGCTGCGGTACTCGTGGTAGCGGCTGTCATGCGCCAGTTGCAGCCGTTCGCGCGGGCGCTCCAGGTCCACCTTGAGGATCTCGCCGACGGTCGCTGCCGGGCCGTTGGTCATCATCACGATGCGGTCGGAAAGCAGCACCGCTTCGTCGACGTCGTGGGTGATCATGATCACGCTGTTGCCCAGCTCGGCATGAATGGCCATCAGCGAGTCCTGCAGGTGGGCGCGGGTCAGCGCGTCGAGCGCGCCGAAGGGCTCGTCCATCAGCAGTACCTTGGGCTGCATGGCCAGCGCACGGGCGATGCCGACCCGCTGCTTCATGCCGCCGGAGATCTCGCCGGGACGCTTGTCGCGGGCGTGGGTCATGTTCACCAGGGCCAGGTTGTGCTCGATCCACTCGCGCATCTGCGCCCGCGACTTCTGCCCCTGGAACACCTGGCGCACCGCCAGTTCGACGTTCTCGTAGCACGACAGCCAGGGCAGCAGGCTGTGGTTCTGGAACACCACTGCGCGCTCCGGGCCGGGTTCATTGACTTCGTGACCATCGAGGATGACGCCGCCGGTGGTCGCCTGGTAGAGCCCGGCAACGATGTTCAGCACGGTGGATTTGCCGCAGCCGGAGTGGCCGATCAGCGAGACGAACTCGCCCTTGGCGATCTTCAGGTTGACGTTCTGCAGGGCGCAGAACAGGCCCTTGTCGGTGGGGAAGTCGATGCCCACGCCGGTCAGTTCGAGATGTGCGTTGCTCATGGTGGTTCTCCTAATTGGGGAACCTCTGAAAAGGTAGCGAGCGAAGGTCTGGCGAGGCGAAATAATCCGAAAAAGCGCAGTTTACGTAGGGTAAATGAGCATTTTGAGGGTGATTTCAACGACGTCAGACCGAGCGCAGTACTTTTCAGAGGTTCAGCGCAGTACGGCGTTCCTGTCCCAGCTAAACAGGCGCTGGAGCAGAAGCATCAGACGGTCGAGGGCGAAGCCGATCAGGCCGATGACGATCACCGCCACCATGATTCGACCGAGGGAGTTGGAGCTGCCGTTCTGAAACTCGTCCCAGATGAATTTGCCCAGGCCGGGGTTCTGCGCCAGCATCTCGGCGGCGATCAGCACCATCCAGCCGGTGCCCAGCGACAGGCGCAGGCCGGTGAAGATCATCGGCAGCGCGGCCGGCAGGACGATCCGCCGCACGTGGGTCAGCGGCGACAGGCGCAGTACCTTGCTGACATTGTTCAGGTCCTGGTCGATGCTGGCCACGCCGACGGTGGTGTTGATCACGGTCGGCCACAGGCAGCACAGCGCCACCGTGAAGGCCGAGGTCAGGAAGGACTTGGCGAACAGCGGGTCCTCGCTGACATAGAGCGCGCTGACCAGCATGGTTACCAGCGGTAGCCAGGCCAGCGGCGAAACCGGCTTGAACACCTGGATCAGCGGGTTGATCGCGGTGTAGGTGCTCTTGCTCAGGCCGCAGAGGATGCCCAGCGGGATGGCGATCAGCGAGGCGATCAGGAAGCCGGCCATCACCGTGTAGAGGCTGGTGAAGATCTGCTGCACGAAGGTCGGTTTGCCGGTGTAGGGGCGGGTGCGCACCTCGGCGTCGGGGTTCTTTGCCAGGATCTCGGCGTTGCGCTTCTCCTGGCGCTCGTGGAAGGCGGCGGCCTTCTCGCGTTCGCGCATGTGCGCGCTGACCAGTCCGCCGAACTGCTCGGAGACCTGCAGCGGGCCGGGGAACTGACCCAGGCTGGTCTGGATGTTGTTGGCCATCCCCTGCCAGCACAGCAGGAACAGCAGTATGCCGAGCAGCGGCAGGATCACCGGCGGCGCCCAGCGCTTGATCAGCGCGCTGCTGCGCGCCGCCTTGAGCGTCTGCTGGATCGGGGTGGCGATGTTCGGATTGCTCATCGTCCTTTCCTCTTGAAAGCGAAGGTGAGGAGCCGGCGCACCGGCTCCCTGGGTGAGTCAGAGCTTGCTGTCGCCCTTCAGGCCGATGGCGAACTGCTCCAGGTAGGCGTTCGGTGTGCGGCCGTCGTAGACCACGCCGTCGATGGTGTCGGCCAAGGGCGCGCGGAAGCCGTCTTCATCGGCCGGCGGGAAGTCGCTGGCTGCCGCCTTGCCTTCGGCGATCAGCTCGGCGGCCGCTTCGCGGTAGATCTGCGGCAGGTAGACGCTCTTGGCGGTGTCGAAGTACCAGCTGTCCGGCTTGGCGTCGGCGATCTGACCCCAGCGGCGCATCTGGGTCAGGTACCAGACTGCGTCGGAGTAGTAGGGATAGGTGGCGTGGTAGCGGAAGAACACGTTGAAGTCGGGTACCTCGCGCTTGTCACCTTTCTCGAACTCGAAGGTGCCGGTCATCGAGTTGGCGATCACCTTGGCGTCGGCGCCGACGTATTCGGGGCGGGAGAGAATTTCCACGGCCTCGGCACGGTTGGCGTTGTTGTCCTCATCCAGCCACTTGCCGGCGCGGATCAGGGCCTTGACCAGGCGCTTGTGGGTTTCGGGATTGGCATCCGCCCAGCTTTTGGAAACGCCGAAGACCTTTTCCGACATGTTCTTGCGGATCGCGTAGTCGGCCACCACCGGGACGCCGATGCCCTTGAACACCGCGGCCTGGTTCCAGGGTTCGCCCACGCTGTAACCGTGGATGGTGCCGGCTTCCATGGTCGCCGGCATCTGCGGCGGCGGGGTTACCGAGAGCAGTGCCTGGGCATCGATCTGACCGCTGATGTCGCCCTTGTGCGGCGCATAGAACCCGGGATGGATGCCGCCTGCGGCCAGCCAGTAGCGCAGCTCGTAGTTGTGCGTGGAGACCGGGAACACCATGCCCAGGTTGAAGCTCTTGCCGCTGCTGGCGAACTGGTCGATCACCGGTTTGAGGGCATCGGCCTTGATCGGGTGTACCGGCTTGCCGGCTTCCATCGGCACGTTCTTCTTCATCTCTTCCCAGACGGCGTTGGAAACGGTGATGGCGTTGCCGTTGAGGTCCATGGTGAAGGCGGTAACCACGTCGGCCTTGGTGCCGAAGCCGATGGTGGCGCCGATCGGTTGTCCGGAGAGCATGTGCGCGCCGTCCAGCTCGCCGTCGATCACCCGGTCGAGCAGCACCTTCCAGTTGGCCTGGGCCTCGAGAGTGACGTAGAGACCTTCGTCCTCGAAGTAGCCCTTTTCATAGGCGATGGCCAGGGGGGCCATGTCGGTCAGCTTGATGAAGCCGAGCTTGAGTTCTTCCTTCTCCGGCTCGGCGGCCAGGGCCAGTTGCGTGGCCAGCGGGGAGAGCGCCAGCAGGGTGGCGCCAAGCAGGGTCTTGAGTGGGTTGCGGCGGGTCTTGCGCATCGATGAATCCTCGCGGTCAGAAACGAAAAAAGACGTCGCAGCGAGCCTTCCCTGGAAAGGGGGCTGCCGTGACGTCTTTGTCAGTTCGTCCCGATCACCGCCGTTGGCGACCCGAAGACGGATGTGGCTGAGAGGGTTCTAGCAAAGGCCTTGCCAGCTTTCTGAAAGGCTCTTGTCGATTGGATATATTGCTTTTGAATCAGTGGTTTGAGCTCGCCAGTCGGCGTGGCCGACGGGTGTAACGGGGGCTCAGAGAGGGCAGCGGCCAGCAGTGAGTGGAGCGCGCAGCGAGCACGTCAGGGGCAGACTGCTTCTTTCGGGTGCGCAATCGGTGCGCTCCTCTGCACGTCTGTCCAAGTCGTCGCGCAGCCAGCGCAATACTTCCACTTCTGTGAAGCGGCTCGGGTCATAGAGGGCGTAGACGCGCGCCTGGTAGCCGGCGAACTCCAGCGCATGTGGATAGCCGGCCGCGCGCAGCAGCGCGCGGATCTCGTCGAAGCGGGTGTTCAGCCGCGCAGGTTCCAACGGCGCCTGGCCGGCGCGGATGCGCCCTTCGCTCGACAACGTCTGGGCCGCCTGGATCAGGCTATTGGCGGGTGGGGCGATTGAGAGGCTCATCTATGGCTCCTTGAAGCGCTGGATCGCGTCGTGAAAAAGTACTGTACAAATAAACAGTATCTGGCGATAGTACTTTCACTCCCGGTTCACACCGGCGCGATCTTCAGCACAAGGAGCTCATCCCATGTCGAAAATCCTCTTTGCAAGTCTGTTCCTGGCCCTGCTCGGCGGCTGCGCCCAACCCCAGCAGCTGGAACGCCCGATGCCCAACGGCGCCTATCTGGTGATCGAGGGCAGCGAGGCCTGGGCGGTACTGGTACAGGATGGTCAGCGCATGGAAGAGCGCGGAAGGGTGCTGGATGTGGTCAAGCTGCCCGGCCAGCATTCGCAGATCGCTGCCAGTTATGTGATCGAGACGACCAACTGCGGCAAGCTGCAGTGGCTCACCGAGCGCAGCGGTGCGCTGGAGGGCGAGACCCGTCTGTTGTCGCAACAGTACAACGTCGATCTGGATAGCCCGGGTTGCGTGATCAGCGACGGCCTGAGCCGCGCCTGGACGGCGCTGGACTACTCGGGCTCGGCGGTGCCGGCCGGCTGATCCTCAGGACATCTCTGAATAATTACTGCGCTCGGTCGGGCATCGTTGAAGTGATCCCCGACCGTGGGCCCGGTCAAGTGTTCATCCATTCTGCTGCGCTTTTCCCGCTCATTGCGCCTCGACCAGGCGTTGCTTCCAGGCCTTCGCTCGCTACCTTGGCTTCTTAGCGAAGAGGTCGCCGCCACAGCTGAAAGCGGCAGCGGTTTTGGCAGGAAAGGCTGAATGCATGCGGCCGAGTGATTGCTGTAAGCGAGCCGAGCAGTTCTTCTGGCTCGGCTCACTGACCGTGTTCACACACGCACTTCAAGTACACGGGCGGGCAATTGTTCGCACCCTGCGCGCTTGCCGCAGACAACCTGATGGGATTGTCCGCCGCACTGGGCAGCTCGGTCTGACTGGCAGCTTGGCAAAGCCCGGCCAGAGACCGGCCCCGTGGCGGGCTCGTTGCCAAACCTGCAGCATCTGGTCAGCTCGAGGGCGTGCGCCGGGCTTTGGGTTCGGCCGGCGGCAGCAGGCCGTCGGCGCGGAACATCGCCTTGATCCCGCGAATCGCCTGACGTGTGCGGTCCTGGTTCTCGATCAGGGCGAAGCGCACGTGGTCATCGCCATAGTCACCGAAGCCGATACCGGGCGAGACGCAGACCTTGGCCTCCAGCAGCAGCTTCTTGGCGAACTCCAGCGAGCCCAGATGGGCATAGGCCGGCGGGATCTTGGCCCAGATGTACATCGAGGCCTTGGGGTTCTCGACCATCCAGCCGAGCTCGTGCAGCCCTTTTACCAGCACGTTGCGGCGCTGCCGGTAGTGCTCGGCGATGTCGTGCACGCACTGCTGATCGCCTTCCAGCGCGGCGATGGCCGCCACCTGCAGCGGGGTGAAGGTGCCGTAGTCGTGATAGCTCTTGATCCGCGCCAGGGCGCTGACCAGTTCGGGGTTGCCGACCATGAAGCCGATCCGCCAGCCCGCCATGTTGTAGCTCTTGGACAGGGTAAAGAACTCCACCGCGATGTCCTTGGCGCCTTCGACCTGCATGATCGAGGGGGCCTTCCAGCCGTCATAGACGATATCGGCGTAGGCCAGGTCGTGTACCACCAGCACGTCGTACTGCTTCGCCAGGGCGACCACGCGTTCGAAGAAGTCCAGCTCGACGCACTGCGCGGTCGGGTTGGAAGGAAAACCCAGGATCATCATCTTCGGCTTGGGAATCGACTCGCGGATCGCCCGCTCCAGTTCGGCGAAGAAATCCACCCCCGGTACCAGTGGCACCGAGCGCACCTGGGCGCCGGCAATCACCGCGCCGTAGATGTGGATCGGGTAGCTCGGGTTGGGCACCAGCACGGTATCGCCATGATCCAGGGTTGCCAGCATCAGATGCGCCAGGCCTTCCTTGGAGCCGATGGTGACGATGGCTTCGCTGTCGGGGTCGATTTCCACCGCGTAGCGCTCCTGGTACCAGCGCGAAATGGCCCGGCGCAGACGCGGGATGCCGCGCGAGGTCGAGTAGCCGTGAGTATCTTCGCGGCGTGCGGTGGTGCAGAGCTTTTCGACGATGTGCGGCGGCGTGGCGCCGTCGGGGTTGCCCATGCTGAAGTCGATGATGTCCTCGCCGCGGCGGCGGGCAGCCATCTTCAGCTCGGCGGTGATATTGAAAACGTAGGGGGGCAGGCGGTCGATGCGCGCAAAACGGCGCCCGGGACGGGAGTCGGTCATGTCTTCCTCGATGTACGTAAGCGCCCGGAACCGTCCGAGCGACGCTGGCCGACTGAGCGGCCTGGCGGGAAGATAAACGCGCGAGCGCCGGGCTTCAAGCGGGCGATCGCTGGTTTGCGTGGTTTATTGGGGAATTTTGCAGTTGGTGCGTGGCGCTGTGCCTTTTCCTCGCCAGCCGGGACAATTCGCCGAGGGCGGGTGAGGGGGTGTTGCAGCGATCTCCCTCTGATCATGGGTAGGCCTTGTCAGGGCACCCTGCAAGCTGGCGCATCCTTCATCCGGCGCTGCGCGCCACCTCCTCCCGGAGGGAGAAGGACAGCTGTGGGGCGACGGCGCTGTATGGTTCTACAGAGCTGCAGGGCATGCACCGCTTTTCCCTCTCCATCGGGAGAGGGTGCCGAAGGCGGGTGAGGGATGGTTGGCGTAACTCGCAGCCCTGTGAGTGGCTCAGGCGGTGTTCGGTACCTTGCACTCCGCCTCATCTCATCCGGCGCCGCGGGTGAGCGATGTTTTGGCTGCGGAGTGTGCTTGTCGGTGGCCCGAACCCCGAAAGCTTCCAGCCTGCGCTGAAAGCGACGCCTAGCCGCCCAGCATGTCGTGCATGGCGATGATCTGTTCGGCCACCTGGATCAGCTTCTGCTGCCGGCTCATCGCCTGACGGCGCATCAGGGTGTAGGCCTCTTCCTCGTTGCAGCTTTTCATCTTCATCAGCAGGCCCTTGGCCAGTTCGATGCGCTTGCGTTCGGCCAGTTGTGCCTCGCGCGCCTGCAGCTGTGCGCGTAGCGCCTGCTCACTCTCGAAACGGGCCATGGCGACGTCGAGAATCGGTTGCAGGCGTTCGGCCTGGATGCCTTCGACGATGTAGGCGCTGACCCCGGACTGGATCGCCTGGCGCATCACGTTGGGGTCGTGCTCGTCGGTGAACATGACGATCGGCCGGGGCTGGTCGCGACTGACCAGGACCACCTGTTCCATCACGTCACGGCCTGGCGACTCGCTGTCGATCAGCACCACATCGGGGCGTACGGCCTCGACGCGGGCGGGCAGGTCGATGACCAAGCCTGACTCGTCGATGACCTCGAAACCCGCTTCGCTGAGGGCGTTCTTCAGCCGGCCGACCTTCTTCGGTGTGTCGTTGATCAGGAGAATGCGTAGCATGCGGCCCCCTTATCGAGCGACGTGAGCGGCGGCGACAGTAGCACGCGCGTGGATGTCGAAGCTGGCGGCGTAGCCTGCCGGGTCATTGCCGTCCCAGACGCGTCCGTCGATCAGTGTCGAGCGTCGCATCTGCTGCTCGGGCACGGCGATGTCGAGCGCGGCACAGGCATCGCGATAGATATCCAGGCGGTGGATCTGGCGAGCCAGGCCGAGATAGTCCGGATCTTCCCTGAGCAGGCCCCAGCGGCGGAACTGGGTCAGGAACCAGATGCCATCGGACAGCCAGGGGAAATTGACTTCACCGTTGGCGAAGAAACGCAGTGGATGAGCGTCGAGCCAGGCGTGACCGAGGCCATCCTCGTACTGGCCGAGAAAGCGCGGCTGAATGGCGGAGAGCGGGGCGTCGACATACTCGCTGCCGCTGATCAGCTGTGCGGTGCTGCGCTTGTTTTCCTCGCTGGCTTCGATGAAGCGGCTGGCTTCCAGCACCGCCATGCTCAGTGCGCGGGCAGTGTTCGGATAGGCCTCGGCAAAGGCTGCGGTAACCCCCAGGACCTTTTCCGGATGGTCCGGCCAGATCATCTGGCTGGTAGCCAGGGTGAAACCCTGGTTCTGTTCCACTGCGACTGCGCCCCAGGGGCCGCCCGCGCAGAAACCGTCGATGCGGCCGGCCTGCAGGTGGGCCACCATCTGCGGCGGCGGCACCACCAGGGTACTGACGTCTTCCAGCGGATGGACGCCCTGGCTGGCCAGCCAGTAGTTCAGCCACATGGCATGGGTGCCGGTCGGAAGGGTCTGGGCGAAGGTCAGTTTGCGCGCACCGCTCTGGTGCGCACGGGCACGCAGCGCCTCGGCAGTGACCACGCCTGCGTCACGTAACGCAGCGGACAGATTGATCGCCTGGCCGTTCTGGCTCAGGGCCATGAGGATGGCCATTTCGGCAGGCGCGCCGGAAAGGCCCAGATGAATACCGTAAACCTGGCCGTAGAGCATCTGCGCTGCGTCCAGCTCTCCACTGAGCAACTTGTCACGCAGTACCGCCCAGGACGCCTGGCGCTTCAGGTTCAGGGTCAGGCCGTAGGGCTGGGCAAAGCCTTGCGTGGCGGCGACTATCAGCGACGCGGAGTCGGTCAGGGCCATGAAGCCTAGGTCGAGAGCGCTCTTTTCCGGCGCGTCTGAACCGGCCACCCAGGCCAGGGGATTGCTCGTCGTATTGCAGTGCTGTTCGCTCATCGCCTATTCCGCCAGTGAACAAAAAAACGCCGCCCCGACGACCGTTTACCGGAGGTCGAGAGCGACGCCATTGTCGATGAAGCGCTCCGCCGTTGGAACGCTTTCCATGTTCGGCTTGAAGCAAGCGATGTGCCATAACGTGAAAACCCCGCCGGAGCGGGGTTGCCTGGTCATGCGCAAGGAACTCAGCGCTCGATCACGCTCCTCACGGTGTTCTGCGGAATCTGGTGTTTGCGGCCGTCGCTGTCCTCGAACTCAAGCAGCCCACTGTCGCTGTCCATGTACGGTTTGCCCTCGCTGGTATGGACGGTACCGTCGTCGGTGATGATCAGGTATTCGCTGGCGCAGCCAGCCAGACCGACTGCGAGGAATGCGGCAAGAATCAGATGCTTCATGGCGATGCTCCTTGGTTGAATGGCCGCCTGTCGGCCTTGCTTGCACTAAAGCCGCTGGTCGAACGCCCAGCAAGGCGATTTCCGAAAAATCGTCCAACCGCAGCGGGCGGGCAGATGACCGCTCATTTGCGATCTTCCGGCCGTACAGGCAAAGACAGCAGGGCATCTGTCTGCGTTCCGCTTGCAGTGGATGCCGGGGCAGGTCGAAGCCTGAGTGAGGGTGTGGCGCTTGAGCAGAGTGGATAGGACGGGCTGCTGTTGGCAGGGGGCGGGAATCGCCACCCGGACGAAATCATTCGCGGGGGGACGCGTTGATCGGGCCCCGCGCTGCCACAAATCGACGCAGTGCTTTGCGGCGGCGCGATAGCGGTGGGTCAGGAATGAAAAAGCCCCGCGCTGGCGAGCCAGGCGGGGCTTTTCGTTACCGCGAGAGGATTACAGCTGCAGGGCCGGGATCTTGGCCTTGGCAGCAGCGTCCTTGTACTCGGCGATCTGGTCGAAGGACAGGTAACGGTAGATATCGGCAGCCATGCTGTCGATGTTCTTCGCGTATTCCATGTACTCCGCAACCGTCGGCAGCTTGCCGATGATCGAGGCGACCGCCGCCAGCTCCGCCGAGGCTAGGTAGACGTTGGTGGCGTCACCCAGGCGGTTGGGGAAGTTGCGGGTGGAGGTCGAGACCACGGTGGCACCGGTCTCTACGCGAGCCTGGTTGCCCATGCACAGCGAGCAGCCTGGCATTTCCATGCGCGCGCCAGCCTTGCCGTAGATGCCGTAGTAGCCTTCCTCGGTCAGCTGGTGCTGATCCATCTTGGTCGGCGGAGCCAGCCACAGACGGGTCGGAATGCCGCCCTTGACCTGATCCAGCAGCTTTCCGGCAGCGCGGAAGTGGCCGATGTTGGTCATGCAGGAACCGATGAATACTTCGTCGATCTTCTCGCCAGCGACGCTGGAGAGCAGACGGGCATCGTCCGGGTCGTTCGGCGCGCAGAGCACAGGCTCCTTGACGTCGGCCAGATCGATTTCGATCACGGCGGCGTACTCGGCGTCCTTGTCGGCTTCCAGCAGCTTCGGATCGGCCAGCCAGGCTTCCATGGCCCGGGCGCGTCGCTCGAGGGTGCGGGGGTCGCCGTAACCTTCGCCGATCATCCAGCGCAGCATGGTGATGTTCGACTTCAGGTACTCGGCGATGGCGCTTTCCGGCAGCTTGATGGTGCAACCGGCAGCCGAACGCTCGGCGGAGGCGTCGGACAGCTCGAACGCCTGCTCGACGGTCAGCTCGTCCAGACCTTCGATCTCGAGGATGCGGCCGGAGAAGATGTTCTTCTTGCCCTTCTTCTCGACGGTCAGCAGCCCAGCCTGGATGGCGTAGTAGGGGATGGCGTGGACCAGGTCACGCAGGGTGATGCCCGGTTGCAGCTTGCCCTTGAAGCGCACCAGTACCGACTCCGGCATGTCCAGCGGCATGACGCCGGTGGCAGCGGCGAAGGCGACCAGGCCGGAACCGGCTGGGAAGGAGATGCCCATCGGGAAGCGGGTGTGCGAGTCGCCACCGGTGCCGACGGTGTCCGGCAGCAGCATGCGGTTCAGCCAGCTGTGGATGATGCCGTCACCCGGACGCAGGGACACGCCGCTGCGGTTCATGATGAAGTCCGGCAGGGTGTGGTGGGTGGTGACGTCGATCGGCTTCGGATAGGCCGCGGTGTGGCAGAAGGACTGCATCACCAGATCAGCGGAGAAGCCCAGGCAAGCCAGGTCCTTCAGCTCGTCGCGGGTCATCGGGCCGGTGGTGTCCTGGGAACCGACGGTGGTCATCTTCGGCTCGCAATAGGTGCCCGGACGCACGCCCTGGCCTTCCTGCAGGCCGCAGGCACGACCGACCATCTTCTGGGCCAGGGTGAAGCCCTTGCCACTGTCAGCCGGGGCTTCCGGCTTCTTGAACAGGGTCGACGGCGCCAGGCCCAGTTCGGCACGCGCCTTCTCGGTCAGGCCGCGGCCGATGATCAGCGGAATACGGCCACCGGCGCGTACTTCGTCGAGCAGCACGTCGGTCTTCAGCTGGAAGGTGGTGACCAGCTCGTCGCTGCCATTGCGACGTACTTCGCCCTTGAGCGGGTAGACGTCGATGACGTCGCCCATGGCCAGGTTGCTGCAATCGAACTCGATCGGCAGGGCACCGGCGTCTTCCATGGTGTTGTAGAAGATCGGGGCGATCTTGGTGCCGAAGCAGAAACCACCGGCGCGCTTGTTCGGTACGAACGGAATGTCGTCACCGAAGAACCACAGCACCGAGTTGGTGGCGGATTTGCGCGAGGAGCCGGTACCGACCACGTCACCGACGTAGGCGACCGGGAAGCCTTTGGCTTTCAGTGCTTCCATCTGCTTGATCGGGCCAACCGAGCCGGGAACGTCCGGGTTGATGCCGTCACGAGCCATTTTCAGCATGGCCAGGGCGTGCAGCGGGATGTCCGGGCGCGACCAGGCGTCAGGTGCCGGCGACAGGTCGTCGGTGTTGGTTTCGCCGGTGACCTTGAATACGGTCAGGCTGACTTTTTCGGGCACTGCCGGGCGGCTGGTGAACCACTCGCCGTCGGCCCAGGACTGCATGACGGCCTTGGCGGCAGCATTGCCGGCCTTGGCTTTTTCGGCGACGTCGTGGAAGGCGTCGAACATCAGCAGGGTGTGTTTGAGTTTCTCGGCGGCCACTTGCGCCAGATCGGTGTCCAGCGCTTCGACCAGGGTGGCAATGTTGTAGCCGCCCTGCATGGTGCCGAGCAGCTCGACGGCGTGCTGCTTGCTGACCAGCGGCGAGGTGGCCTCACCGTTGACGATGGCAGAGAGGAAACCGGCTTTGACGTAGGCGGCTTCGTCAACGCCCGGCGGGACACGATTGGTCAGCAGATCAAGCAGATAGGCTTCTTCGCCAGCGGGCGGGTTCTTCAGCAGTTCAACCAGACCTGCAGTCTGCTCGGCGTTCAGCGGCTGGGGCACGATGCCCTGAGCGGCACGCTCTTCTACGTGTTTGCGATAGGCTTCAAGCACAGTATTTCCCTCATCAGTAGTCCCAAGGGGTGTCCGGGACGTTTTGCGAAATTCCCAGGAGTCCTGCGCGCACAGCGACTTTTTGAGTCGCCCGGCCAGGGCTGCAAGGGACTTCCACCAAAGAAGCTGCTTTCAAAGTTTTACGCAGGGGCTGGGTGCGATGGGCGCACCCGCTGGGCCTGATGACTGTGCTCGTGACGCTTTGAAAACAGCTTCGATCGGACAGTGGCGCCGAAAACGGCGGAGCGATTCTAATGGAATTCGCTGCCAAAGGTAAGCTAAAAGCCCCGAACCGGACGGGGTGATAGACCCTAGACAAAGGGCTAAGATGGCGCCCTTCGCAAAGCTGCGCCGTCGTTCGAAATTCCTCATGTCCGAGTCTCCCATCAGCACCCCCTGCGTCGGCCGCTGTTCGACCGTGTTCGGTGATCTGGTCTGCCGCGGCTGCAAGCGCTTCCTGCACGAGGTCGTGGACTGGAATCGCTACCCGGATACGCAGAAGCAGGCCGTCTGGCAGCGCCTCGATCAGTTGCTCGATCAGGTGATGCGAGCGCACGTCGAGGTCTTCGCGCCGCAGCGGCTGGCGGAGGCGTTGCAGAGTCATCGTCTTGACGGGAGCGGGCGGCCGGCCTACTGCCAGGCGTATCTGCTGATCAGTCGCGTGCAGCGCCTGGGCTCGCTCGCCGCTTGCGGCATCAGCCTGCTGCCGGCCTTCGCCGACTGGCCGCTGCCGCGCCTGCGTGATGCCATCGACGACGCCTATTTCGTTCTGTCCGAGGCGCACTACCAGCGCTATATCGTCCCGGCAGCGCCAGCGAAAAAACGTCCCTAGCCGCCGGCGAGGCCCCGGCGGATTGCGCCGCGGGCGGCTAATCCGCTCTACGAAAGCGACGTGGCTGCTCTGTAGGGCGCAATAAGCGCAGCGCATTGCGCCGGTGCTTCTGTCTTTTGCGTTCGGTCGCTGGCTTTGCGGGAGGTCCCGACGGTTTACGGGGCAGGCGGCTAATCCGCCCTACGAAAGCGACGTGGCTGCTGCGTAGGGCGCACTAAGTGCAGTGCATTGTGCCGGGGGGGTCGAGCCCATAAAAAAGCCGCCCGGTGGGCGGCTTCTTCTGTTGCGGTTGGGTCAGCGCTGGGCGACCACTTCCTCGAGGCGGTCGAGGATGTCGTCAGGCTTGACCACCAGTACGTCACTTTCCAGCGAGTCCAGTACTACTTCGGCCGTGTTGCCCAGCAGCGCGCCGGAGATGCCGGTGCGGGCGACGGTGCCGATGATGGTGACCACGGCGCCCAGCTTGTGCGCCATGTGCGGAATCAGCACGTCGGCTGGGCCTTCCTCGACATGCAGGCACTCGTCGGGGATGTCGCATTCGCGTTGGAAGTCGCGGCACTTGGCCAGGTACGAGGCCCTGATCGACTCGGCGACCTGGAAGGTCGGGTCGGCTGCGGAGAGCATCGGCGAGGGGTGGGCGCTGAGCACATGCAGGGCGCCTTTGGCCAGGCGGGCGATCTCGGAGCCGTTGCTGACGATGCCAGCGTGTAGGGTGCGGTGCTCGCCGTCCTTGTTACCCACGTCGACGGCCGCCAGGATGATGCCGCCGGTCCACGGGCGGTCGGTCTTGACCATTAGCACCGGGGAGGGCGAGTAGCGCAGCAGCTTCCAGTCATCCGGGGTAATCAGTGCTTTCTTCAGCGGGTTGTCCGGGAAGTGCTGCTTGACCACCAGGCCGCAGCCTTCCTCCTGCTGCACGGTGATGATGGTCTGGTGAACGCTGTCGAACCAGGCCTGCTGGGTGGTGACGTTGAAACCTTCCTGGCGCAGTCCGGCGGCGGCGCCTTCGAGGAACGCGGCGTGGTCGTTCTTCTTGTCACACACCAGCAGGTGCAGATGCGACTGAGTGACGCCAGCGAGCAGACGCGCCCGGTTCAGCGCGAGGTTCTCCGGATGTCCGGGCTCCATGACTACGAGAATGCTGCGAATGGCTTGCATGGCCGTCTCCCTGTATGAATTGCTTATGTTTTACACGCTATAGAAGGTGCTGTTGGCAGGTGTTGATATATATCAAAGCACGCGGGTAGGCACCTATTCTTTATTCCAGCGTGCTGTGCAGACTGCCAGAAAATGTCCTGACTGCCACCTGCCAGCGTGCTGCTGAATGTCACAGTATGGAACGCAGGGCAGGCGCGTCCAGCAAGGCGGACCGATCGTCTCGGCTTGCGCGCGCCCGGCGTTGCCGTAGACTGCCGCGCGCCGCGGCTGACGCGGTCGACCGTACCAATCTTCCGGAGGCCGCTGCGCGGCGGATGAGCCGATGCTCGATGAGATTCTCGAATTCCTCGGTGGCCAGGCCACGCCCGCGGCCTGGGTGGATGAGGCGCTGCAGCAGCAGGAACTGCTGCTGCTTGATCACCGCATCCTCGAATACAAGGCGGCGCAGACCGCAATGACCCTGATGGGGCGGCACCTGATGCGACCCGAGCTGGTGGCGAAGATGTCGCGCCTGGTGCGCGAGGAGCTGGTGCATATGGAGCAGGTCACCCGGATCATGCTCAAGCGCGGCATCCAGCCGCGCGCGCTGTCTGCTTCGCGCTATGCCGCCGGCCTGCGCGAACTGCTGCGCCCGAACGAGCCGCAGAGGCTGACCGATACGCTGGTGGTCGGCGCCTTCATCGAGGCGCGCTCCTGCGAGCGCTTCGCCGCTCTGGCGCCGCACCTGGACGAGGAACTGGGTAGGTTCTACACGGGATTGCTGGAGAGCGAGGGGCGCCACTATCGCGGCTATCTGCAGCTGGCCTATCTCTATGGCGAGCGCGAGGACGTCGATGCGACGGTGCTACGAGTACGCGAGACGGATAACCACCTGATCGCCACGCCGGACAGCCAGTTCCGCTTTCACAGCGGCGTACCGGCCTGAACAAGGGTGCGGGCCCGAAGGCCCGCACCAGAGCGCCTTACACCAACTGCTTCTTGTCCAGTTCGATGCTGCGATCGAGGGTTTCCAGCAGGTCCTTGCGCACCTTGAGCTTGGTGGCGCCGTGGGCCTTCATGTTGATCTTCTTCAGTTGCTCGGCGGCGGCACGGGCCGCGGGCAGCAGTTGCTCGGCCGGCACGATCTTGTCGAGGAAGCCGGCGTCGACGGCGGCCTGCGGATCGAACATCTCGCCATTGATCACCGAACGATGGAAGGCCGACTTGCGCAGGCGATCACGCGCCAGCTCGATGCCGACGTGGTGCATGGTCATGCCGATCTGCACCTCGTTCAGGCCGATGCTGAACGGGCCTTCGGTGCCGATGCGGTAGTCCGAGGACAGCAGGATGAACGCGCCCTTGGCCACGGCATGGCCGGGGCAGGCGGTGATGATCGGGAAGGGGTGGGCGAGCATGCGTCGCGCCAGGGTCGAACCGGCTGCAACCAGGTCGGTGGCGGCCTGGGGGCTGGAAGTCATGATCTTGAGGTCATAGCCGCCGGAGAGGATGCCGGGGCGGGCCGAGGTGACGATTACCACGGCGCGGTCCTGCTCGGCCTGGTCCAGCGCCTTGTTGAAGGCGGCGATCAGGTCCGGGGACACGGCGTTGACCTTGCCGTTGTCCAGGGTCAGGGTGGCAATGCCGTCTTCGAGCTGATAGGTGACGAGTTCGCTCATGAGCTTGGATTCCTTGTGCGTGAAGTGGCGCAGACGTTACTCAGGAGCGGCGGGCAGGTAAAGGGGCATGACTGACCGGCAGGTCAGCCAGTCCGCCGGCTGGCTGATCCGGCGTTGCCTGTGCCCGCGTCTGGCGGCAGAGTACGCCTCCTTCTAATCAGCACGCGGAGCGAACATGGGCGAGGAACTGCAGGTCACCGATCTCGAACTGGGCGAGGGCCGCGAGGTGGTCAAGGGTGCGTTGATCACCACCCAGTACCGCGGCACCCTGGAAGACGGCAGCGAGTTCGACTCCTCCTTCGCCCGCGGCAAGCCGTTCCAGTGCGTGATCGGTACTGGCCGGGTGATCAAGGGCTGGGACATCGGCCTGATGGGCATGCGCGTCGGCGGCAAGCGCCGGCTGTGGGTGCCGGCGCCGCTGGGCTATGGCGAGCGCGCCGTGGGCAGCATTCCGCCCAACTCGAATCTGGTTTTCGAGATCGAACTGCTCGAGGTGCTCAGCCGCGACGATTGATAGACGCAGGCGGCCGGCGCCGACAGGTCTGCGGGTCGACCACGTCGTCCAAATCCCACTGTGCAGGGACCTGTACCCGGTAGCCGTGGCGGCGTGCGATGCAGGTCTGCTCGGGCCCCTGCAGGGCGTTCAGGCGGGTGCTGAGCAGCCAGTCGAAGCCGTTCGCTTCGTACCAGTCGTAGTAGTCCGCTGAGTGGATGAAGGCCTGCAGTCGTGCCTCGTCGCGCCAGATCGCTTCGTCCAGTGGCTGGCGCAGCGGCAGGCGGGCGAACAGCCATTCGCGGTCAGCCAGCGTCAGGTAGCCGGGGAAACGGTAGAAATCGCGCGGATCGGGCTCGCCAGGCAGCGGCTCGCGGGCGGGGAAGCGCAAATAGCTCAGGCCCATGCCGATGTTGCTCTGCCAGTCGATCAGGCCGCCGGATTCGAGATAGCGGTACAGCAGCAGGGTCGGAAAGCGCTGCCAGAAGATCTCCTGACGCTTGTCTTCGGGCTGCGTCAGCACGCCGCTGTCGAGCAGCCGCTGGGCGCGATCCAGCTGCTCCAGGGCTGCGCCCGGGTCGTGGCCTTCGGCGGCGACCATGTGCGCGCGGTACAGCGCCTCCGGCGCCACCGCCTGGCCACGAGCATGCGCAGCGAGCAGTATCTGCGCGGCCTGGGCGTGCAGTTCGCTCAGGCTGGGGCCGGGAATCTGGTTGGAGCGATGGCGAAAGCGCGAGCCGGTGATGAAGCCTTCGGCCGCGTCCACATCACCGCGTGCCAGCGCCGCCTCGGCACGGGCATGGCTGTTGTGCAGGACCAGCTCGCCGGGGAAGGTGACGATCGGCTCGAACAGGAAGCAGCTGCCGAGGCTGGCGCACAGCAGCAGGAGCGTGAGGCGGGGCAGCAGGGGCAAGGCAGGTCTCCGAGACGGCGAGACGGCAGCCTGCGCTCTCTGGGCGCGTGGCGCCAGCAGCCCGGAGGCAACCTGCGAGCTGGCTCGCAAAGTCGAGGTGAGACCTCTAGTGCGCGAGCTTGCGCTCGGTCATGTGCCGCAGGTATTCGATCAGCGCAGCCAGTTCCTGCTCGCTCAGCACGGCTTCGATGAAGCCGGGCATCCGCCCTTGTGGCCATTTCCTCAGGCCCTGCGGGTCGCGGATGTAGCGGGCGAGAAAGTCGCCGGCGAAGTACTCGGTGGGGTTGTAGGGCAGGTTCAGGTCCGGGCCGAATTGCGAGTCGCCGGCGCCATTGAGCCGATGGCAGGCCAGGCAGTGTTTCTGGAACTGGGCGAAGCCGGCCTGCACATTGGCGCTGGCGTCTTCTGCGGGCAGCAGCGCGGGGAAGCGTTCGGCCAGCGAAGCCAGTTGGCGGATGCGCACGACCTGGAACGGCCACTGCTCGGGCCCGATGCCGGCGGCCTGCGGGTTTTCCCAGACCAGGTAGAAGGGCCCGGCGCTCGGCTTGTTCCGCCCCAGCGCAGGCCAGGGCCGGGAGGGGTCTTCTACGGCCAGCCAGGCCCGGCTGCCATCGCTTGTCAGCAGCGGCGCAGCTGCCAGTTCCGCAGCGAAACCATCCAGTGCCACTGCCTGCAGATGATCCCCTGACGCAATGCCCTCCAGCAGTGTCGCCAACGGCACCGCCTGATAGCGCATCTTGCGCTGGTAGGCGACATCAGCGGGAATCTCGATCTCGCTCAGTTGTGGGTGAGCCAGCAACGCCTCGCTGCTCAGCGTCCGCGTGCCGGAGCCCAGTTCCAGGGTCAGCTCTGCAGCGAGCACGGGCCAGCTCAGCAGGCTGGTGAGAAGGACAAACGTAAGGCGCACAGACGAGCTCCGGTTGGTTCGATTGGCGGGCGCGTGACTGCTCCGCGTCTTGGACGCGACTAGGCCGCAGTGGCGCCGGCCCTGTCTGGGCTGTTGCAGCGTTAGACAGACGCGGTGGGCCCACAAGTGTGCCCGTTGCAATAGGCGCTGCAGCTGCGCTGGCAATCATCGGTTGTAAAAAAGCGATCGGGAACCGGAACCGCTTTGCAAAGAAGCATCCTTGCGTCCGCGCCTGCTGAAGCCTTGCCGCATCGTAATGGGCTGGTTTCTGCTCTGGCTAGTTGCGCCTTTCGCTAGCGTGATCATCTACATCGTGATGTGGGATGCAGTGAAGGTAGTGAGAGGTCGGGCGGTTGCAACAGCCTCGGAAAATTATGGAATGCCCGCTAAGCGAGGATGATGCTCATGCAGCGGGGTTGACTTAGCGTTCTCTGCGCAATAGGGGCAGGTGGCGGGGATGCTTTGCAGGTCCCTATCTTTTCCATCCCGCAACGGTTCTTGCTGACGCGGGTGCGGGTGCGGGTGCGAGTTTCCAAGGTTTCACATCCCAAGCGAATGGGGCGCCGAAAGGAGCGGCATGCGTAGCCGCTCCAGAGTCCGAAGGCCTTGCTTACTGGGGCGCCGTGGCAGGATTGATGCTGCGATGTAGCGCCAGATGGTTAGCAATACACATGTCGAATGCTTCGACGAGAAAGAGGTTGGGTTTTCCTGTAACGGGCGGCACAAGGCAACGACTAGCCACACGTTTTCCAAGAATTTCTGCGTCGATGTAGATCACGTTTACTGGCGACTTGCTTGGATTCTCCTGTTCGGTGAAGTAAGCACGTGTGTGTTCTTGATCTCCGGCGGTTCTCTCCAGCTGTTCGCTGTTGATCGCAGACGTAAGCACTTCGCTGGATGGATAGGATGGCGAGCCTACGAGCGCCATGCCGACTGGCCCGATCAGCAGTCCCTGCGTCACGCTTCTGCGCAGGTGCGACTGCATGTTGGCGTATGTCACGAAGTGCAGCACTTTGATACTCGGTTGCTCAGCGAGCTGCGGAAACGCCTCGTAAGCACGGTGGGCGAGCAGGCGGGGGCCGGTAGGGTCTGTAGCGTTGTCCGCTACTCGATAGATTGCGTACGCGTCACTGCTAACCATCAAGCTGAAAATCTTTTTCTCTGATTCGCTTGCGGGACGTAAATCTTCAATGGCGATCTTGTTCGATTGCTCAATGCCGGGGAAGGTTGGCGGCGGCAGCGTAGGTGCGGTGGTGCATCCGGAAAGGGCAACTGCAGTAACGACGAGAAGGCTTTTTATGAGGTGCACGAGGACATCCTATTTGTCATGCGGAAGGATTTTTAGCATACAGATGCTCGCTTAAACGATTGTGATGTTCAATTGCCATTGCGGGTGCGTTCATGGGGTATCTCTGCCGCCCAGATTGGGTTGCTCTTGCACTTCGGTGGCTTCCAGATGCTCCGAGACAAGGACGTGTTTCCGGGTGAGCGCGACGCCTCAACGGCTCTACGATCCAGCAATGTCTTGGCGACGGGGTATGGGTTGTGTTGCCGCGGCCAGATCAAGGCACCAGAAAGAAAAAAGCCCCAAAAGCTTTTCAGCTTTCAGGGCTTTGCTGTATCGATCTGGCGGTGAGGGAGGGATTCGAACCCTCGATACGATTTCTCGTATACACACTTTCCAGGCGTGCTCCTTCAACCGCTCGGACACCTCACCGGATCTCGCCGAACCGTGGGTCCGTCGAGGCGCGCTAATGTAGCCGAAGAGGTTCCCGAAGGCAAAAGCTTTTTTCAACGGATTCATGCGTTTATCCGGGCGTCCGGGGGGCGCGTGGGTGTTGCTACAATTCGCGCCCCTGACGGAGCGCAACCTTGATGAAAGCGAGCTGGGACATCTTCTGCAGTGTGGTCGACAACTATGGCGACATTGGCGTCACCTGGCGCCTGGCGCGGCAGTTGGTGGCCGAGCACGGGCAGTCGGTGCGGTTGTGGGTGGATGATCTGCAGGCTTTCACCAGGCTCTGCCCCCAGGCGGATGCCCGGGCTGCCTCGCAATGGCATGCGGGTGTCGAGGTCTGTGCCTGGCCCCGTGTGTGGCAAGCGGTGCAGCCGGCGGACGTGGTGATCGAGGCCTTTGCCTGCGAGTTGCCGCAGGACTATCGCCAGGCGATGGCGCAGCGGCCGCGGCAGAGCCTGTGGCTGAATCTGGAATATCTCAGCGCCGAGGACTGGGTGGCCGGTTGTCATGGCCTGCCGTCGCCGCAGGCCGAAGGGCTATCCAAGTATTTCTTCTTTCCCGGGTTCTCTGCGGCCACCGGCGGCCTGTTGCGCGAGCAGGAGCTTCTTGCTGCACGCGATGCCTTCCAGGCCGATGCGCTGGCGCAGCGCGAGTTTCTCCTGCGGTTGGGCGTGGAAGTCGAAGGCACAGACCGGCTGATTTCGCTGTTCTGTTATGAGAACCCGGCGCTGGGTGAATGGCTCGATGCGCTGTCCGGCGCTGACGAGACGGTCCTGCTGCTGGTGCCCGAGGGCAGGGTGCTGGCTGATCTGCAGCGCTGGGCAGGTGGTGCGGTGCCGTTGCGGGTCGGTGAGCGGATCGAGCGCGGCGCGCTGCGCGTGCAGGTGCTGCCCTTCGTTTCCCAGCAGGACTACGACCGCCTGCTGTGGAGCTGCGACTTCAATCTGGTGCGCGGCGAGGATTCGCTGCTGCGCGGACTCTGGGCCGGCCGGCCGCTGCTCTGGGACATCTATAAGCAGGCTGATGGCGCCCATGAGGACAAGCTGGCGGCGTTTGCCGAGAGCCATCTCGCCGGTCTGCCGCCAGTCGTCGCCCAGGCACTGCTGCATTTCTGGCAGTGCTGGAATGCCGGCGCAGGCTGCGCCGAGGCCTGGCTGGCGCTGCAGCCGTGGCGGCTGCAACTCGAGGAACATGCGCGGGCGCGCAGTGCTTCGCTGGGCACGCAGACGGACCTTGCCGCGAGGCTGGTGCAATTTTGCTCGGATTGGCTATGATACGCGGCCTGTTTTTCTGTCCATCATCGAACGGATATCCCGTATGAAAACCGCACAAGAGTTCCGTGCCGGCCAAGTGGCCATCGTCAACGGCGAGCCCTGGGTCATCCAGAAAGCCGAGTTCAACAAGTCCGGCCGCAACAGTGCCGTGGTCAAGATGAAGCTGAAGAACCTGCTCAACGGTTCGGCTACCGAGACCGTGTACAAGGCCGACGACAAGCTCGAGCCGGTCATCCTCGAGCGCAAGGAAGTGACCTATTCCTACTTCGCCGACCCGCTCTACGTCTTCATGGACCCCGAGTTCAACCAGTACGAAATCGAGAAGGGTGACCTGGAAGGCGTCATGGCTTTCATCGAAGACGGCATGACTGACGTCTGCGAAGCCGTGTTCTACAACGATCGCGTGATCTCGGTTGAACTGCCGACCACCATCGTTCGTCAGATCGCCTACACCGAGCCGTCCGTCCGTGGCGACACCTCCGGCAAGGTGATGAAGACTGCGCGCCTGAACAACGGCTCCGAACTGCAGGTGTCGGCCTTCTGCGAAATCGGCGACTCGATCGAGATCGACACCCGTACCGGCGAGTACAAGTCCCGCGTCAAGGCCTGATCGCCCGCGGTACCGGAAAGCCCGGACCTTCGTGGTTCCGGGCTTTTTCTTTTCTGGGTCACCTGAAGTGAGCGGAGGCAGGCGTGGATATCTGGCAGTTGCTGCTTGATCTGCTGCTTGGCGTGGTACTGGGCGTGCTCGGCGGCCTGTTCGGCATCGGCGGCGGGATGGTTGCCATCCCGGTGCTGGGGTTGCTGTTCGGGCTTGACCAGATGCTTGCCCAGGGCACAGCGCTGGTGATGGTGGTGCCCAATGTGCTGCTGGCGCTGTGGCGTTATCACCAGCGCAATCGCATCGACTGGCGCCAGGCGCTGACGCTGGGGCTGTCCGGGCTGATCTGTGCCTGGCTGGCGGCGCAGTGGGCGCTGGGGCTGGACGCGGCAAGCATGCGCACGGGCTTTGCCGTGTTCCTGCTGCTGCTCGGGTTGTACAACCTGGCAAGGCTGATCTGGCCGCAGCGCTCGCAGAAACCGCTGCTGGCGCTGAATTGGCTGCCGCTGACGGTGCTCGGCTCACTGGCCGGCGCGCTCGGTGGCGTATTCGGCGTGGGTGGCGCAGTGCTCGCCACGCCAATTCTGACCAGCCTGTTCGGTGTCGGGCAGGTAGCGGCGCAGGGACTGTCGCTGGCACTGGCGGCACCCAGTACGGCGGTGACACTGGCCAGCTACGCCAGTCACGGCCAGGTCGACTGGCTGCTCGGGGTGCCGTTGGCCATCGGCGGGCTGCTCGGCATCGGCTGGGGCGTGCGGGCGGCACATGCCTTGCCGGAGCGGGTGCTGCGCGGGCTGTTCTCGGGCTTTCTGCTGGTCAGTGCGGCGCTGCTGTTCGGGCACTGAGCCGGCGGCCGTGTGGCCGCCGAGCAGTGTTCAGCGGCGCGCCTGCTTCAGCGTCTCGGCGATCATGAAGGCCAGTTCCAGCGACTGGTCGGCGTTCAGTCGCGGGTCGCAATGGGTGTGGTAGCGATCCGACAGGCCCGCTTCGGTGATGGGGCGGGCACCGCCGATGCACTCGGTGACGTTCTGCCCGGTCATCTCGATATGGATGCCGCCGGCATGGGTGCCTTCGGCCTTGTGCACCTGGAAGAAGTCGCGCACCTCGGACAGCACCTGGGCGAAATCGCGGGTCTTGTAGCCGCTGGAAGCCTTGATGGTGTTGCCGTGCATCGGGTCGGAACTCCAGAGCACGCGCCAGCCCTCGGACTCGACCGCCTGGATCAGCCGCGGCAGATGCTCGCCGACCTTATTCGCACCCATCCGCACGATCAGGTTGAGACGGCCCGGATCGTTGTCCGGGTTGAGCAGGGCGATCAGTCGCAGCAGCTCTTCGGGGTCCATGCTCGGGCCAACCTTGACCCCGATCGGGTTGTTCACGCCGCGCAGGAATTCGACGTGGGCGCCGTCGAGCTGGCGGGTGCGATCACCGATCCAGAGCATGTGCGCCGAACAGTCGTACCAGTCGCCGGTGAGGCTGTCTTCACGGACGAAGGCCTGCTCGTAGTTCAACAACAGCGCCTCGTGGGCGGTGAAGAAGCTGGCCTCGCGCAGTTGCGGCGCATCATCCAGGCCGCAGGCACGCATGAACGCCAGGGTCTCGTCGAGGCGCCCGGCGAGCTGGCTGTATTTTTCGGTCAGCGCCGAGTTGGCGATGAAGTCGAGGTTCCACTTGTGCACCTGGTGCACATCGGCGAAGCCGCCCTGGGCGAAGGCCCGCAGCAGGTTGAGGGTCGCGGTGGACTGGTGGTAGGCCTCGAGCAGGCGTTCCGGGTCGGGTATCCGGCTGGCGGCGTTGAAATCGATGCCGTTGACGATGTCGCCGCGGTAGGCGGGCAGGCTGATGCCGTCGATGGTCTCGTTGCCGGCCGAGCGCGGCTTGGCGAACTGGCCAGCCATGCGCCCGACCTTGACCACCGGGCAACCGGCGGCGAAGGTCATCACGATGGCCATCTGCAGCAGCACCTTGAAGGTGTCGCGGATCTTCGGTGCGGAGAATTCGGCGAAGCTCTCGGCGCAGTCGCCACCCTGCAGCAGGAAGGCGCGGCCCCGGGTGACTTCGGCAAACTGGCGCCGCAGCTCGCGCGCCTCGCCAGCGAAGACCAGTGGTGGCAGGCTGGCGAGCTTCGTCTCGACCCGTGCAAGATGCGCGGCGTCGGGGTATTCAGGTTGCTGCTGGATGGGTTTGCCTCTCCAGCTATCGGGACTCCAGGCGTGCTTCATAAGATGTGGACTCGGTTGTCGCGGGGCAGGCCGGCATGGTATCAGCTGCGCCACGACTGCCGTGATAGAGAGTCTGCATCGCCCCGCAAGGCAGTCTCTGAATCAGCGAGCCGGGTCTGGCCAGCTGGATGGGTAGGTCGTCAGCGCGAGCTTTCGGCGCATTCCTCAAGGCACTTCGTTTTCAGCATTCGCCACATGGCGAGGAGAGGGTATGGACCAGGAGGAGGAGCAGCTGCTCACCGAGGTGCACGACGAGCATGGCGTCATCCGTGTGTTGGAGGTGGGCGCCTATCGCTTTCTCGAGTTCGGTGAGGCAATCGAGCAGAGCTGCGTGTTCACCGCGGATCCGAGCTGGCTGGAGTACGACTACACCCGCGCGATGCTGCTTGGCGCGCTGGCGCATCCGGCGCCGGAGTCGGCGCTGTTTCTCGGTCTGGGCGCCGGCACACTGATGCAGGCTTGCCTGAAGTTTCTGCCACTGGATGATGTCGAGGTGATCGAGCTGCGCGCCGATGTGCCGCGCCTGGCCGCCGAGTATCTGGGCCTGGCCGATGATCCGCGCCTGTACATCCGCATCGGCGATGCGCTGGAGTTGCTCGACAGTGCGGAGCCGGCCGATCTGATCTTCGTCGACCTGTACACCGACACCGGGCCCTCTGCCGGTCACCTGGCGTGGAAATTCCTCGAAGCCTGTCAGCAGCGCCTGCAGCCCGGTGGCTGGCTGATCATCAACCAGTGGGCCGGCAATGACGGCAAACCGCTGGGCGCGGCCTTGCTGCGCGGGCTCTATCTGCGCCACTACTGGGAAATCCCGGTGAAGGAGGGCAACGTGATCCTGCTGGTCCCGGCCTCCCTGGATCAGCTGCCGGATACCACCGAACTTGCCGCCCGAGCGCAGCATCTGGCGCCGCGCCTGGGGTATTCACTGTTGCCGCTGCTGGAGGGAATGCGCCCGGCCACTTAGGTGCAAGGCGCCGCACCGATTTCGCCCCTCGATGAGCTGCTTGCATCGTAATGGTGCGTTGCTGGTGGTCGCCGAAGGCGCAAATTCGAGACTTACCGGTCATGGTCTGTAAATTGCTGTAAAGCCTCAGGTTTTCAATGATGGCGAAAATAGCGATGAGCAGATCTCAGGGTTCCTACATGCACCTTTCTGTAGCCGAGCGCGCCTGGTTGCCTTGGTCCCAGCGCCTGAGCATGGGCTGGTCGTGCTGGCTCAACCGCGATATCCGGCCTTCACTGGAGCAGACCTTCGAAGGTATCGCCCAGACCCGCGTAGGCCTGCTGCGCGAATGGGTCGCGGGCCACTGGGCGCAACTGGCGGAGCTGGCAGCGGCCAGCGGCGGCGAGATGCCCCGGCTGGATTCGGCGACCTTGGCACGCAAGCACGAGCAGCTGGCCGATCTGTCGGAGCTGTTCGTGGTCGATCTGCAGGGTCGCGTGCTTGCGTCATCCCGGCCGCAGCGGGTCGGGCGGCTGACGAGCGAGTCGCGGGCGCTGGCGCTGGGACTGAAGCAGCCATTCCTGCACGGTCCCTACCGCGATCCGGAGACCCTGGCGCTGGGGGCGTCGACCTCGCGCTTCCATGACGCGGTGACGCTGATGTTCTATCAGCCGATTCTTGCGGCCGACGGCACCCGGGGCTGCCTCTGTGCGCGGGTGCCCAACGATGTGCTGGGTGATCTGATCCAGCGCGAGGCCGGACACATCTATCCGGAGTCGGGTGACAACTACCTGTTCATGGTCGACTCGCGCTTCGATCCGACGATCAGCCAGGGTACAGCCCTGTCGCGCTCGCGTTTCGAGGACTCCACCTTCAGTCATGGCGAGAACCTCAAGAGCGGCGTGCACACCGACTGGGGCGTGGTGAGGGTGCGCGAGCACACTGAACTGGAGTTGCGCTTCACCGACCCGGCAACCGGCCAGTTGCACCCCGGCGTGCGCGAGACCATCGCTCGTGGCAGCAATCTGTTTGTCGACTATCCGGGCTATTCCGACTACCGCCACATTCCGGTCATCGGCAAGGGGCTGACCTTCGAGCTGCCCGGCTCGCCGGATCGCTGGGGGATGATGTGCGAGGCGGATCTGGCCGAGGTCTATCGGCGTCGCTCGCTGAGCGTCGGGTTGATGAAGACCTATCTGCTGACGGTGCTCTGCGTGTTTCTCTGCGGGGGTCTGCTACGCGAGTTCTCCAGCCTGTCGCAGGGCTGGATGTATCTGGTCGATGCGGTACTGCTGGCTGGCGGTGCCTGGTTCTTTGCTCGTCGCGGCCCGGGCCGGCTGGCGGCGCGGATGGGTGAGATGACCGAGCTGATTCGCACCATTGCCGAAGGCGGCGGCAATCTGCGCCAGCGACTCGATCCGACGCGACTGCAGGCCGACGAGACCGGCGACATGGGGCGCTGGATCAACAGCTTCATCGACAGTCTGGATGGCGTGGTCGGCAAGGTGATAAGGGTTTCCAGCCATGTGCGTCAGGACAACGAGCTGATGCTCGAACGCAGCGGCGAGGCAGGCCAGACCACTCGCAGCGTGGCCGATTCGGTGCACCAGCTGCTGCTCCTGGTGGAAGAGCAGCTCGGCGAGATTCAGCAGGCCTCGATGACCGCGGAGCAGATGAAGGCGGCAATGGATCAGGTGGTACTGCGTGCCAGGGAGCGCTTCGAGACTGTGCGCCAGGGCACCTGCAACATTCGCGACGTGGTCGAGCGCTCGGCGCAGAGCGTGCAACAGCTGGACAGTCGGATGGGCGAGATCGACGCGATGGTTGCGCTGATCAGCGATATCACCACCCAGACCAATCTGCTGGCGTTGAACGCGGCCATCGAGGCGGCGCGGGCGGGCGACCATGGTCGCGGCTTCGCCGTGGTGGCCGGCGAGGTGCGTTCGCTGGCGCAGCGTACCGCGAGGGCGGCGGAAGACATCCGCCGGCTGGTCGAGGGGCTGCAGCAACAGACCCGTGGCGCGGTGGCCTTCATGCAGGGTGGGGTCGCGGAGGTGGACGCCAGTCTGCGCCTGACCGAGGAGGCGTCTTCGGAGAACGTGCAGCTGCACCAGACGGTGGAGCGCATGTTCGAAGTCATCGAGCAGTTGCATCAGCGCAGCCTGGACTACGGGCAGACCATCCGCAGCGTCGATGCGGCTTCCAACAGTATGGGCCAGACCCTGGGTGTACTGCAGGACAGTGCCGAGCGGGTGCGTCACACCGCCGGCAAGCTGCAGCAGCTGGTGGGGCAGTTCCGGGTCAGCGACGCAAACGAGCTGGCGGCTTGAGCAGAGACTTTCGCAGGCACCGCGCGGTGCCTGCGAAAGATGAGCACTGGTTCTGCTTTTCCGGTATGATTCGCGCCGGCCTGACTTCGGGCCACGTTCAAGTTGGGCAATCCCCTTCGCCGGCCAGGGCTGGCGACTGAAGATCCGCAAGCCGGATCATTCTTGACGATTCATCCATCCAAGACATCTTTGCAAATCCCCGCCGACATGGCTGCCAGGGTTACCTTCGGGTTCTACACGGCACGCGCAGCTTTGGAACATGGGTCTTTGCAGATGCATAGAGGCATAGACCCATGACCCAGGAACTCGGCGGCTTCGCCGCGCTCGGACTCAACTCCAATATTGTCGCGGCGGTAGTCGATACCGGTTACGAAGAGCCGTCCCCCATTCAGTCCCAGGCGATCCCGGTGATCCTCGCCGGCCACGACATGATCGGTCAGGCGCAGACCGGCACCGGCAAGACCGCTGCCTTCGCGCTGCCGATCCTGCATCGCATCGATCCGGCCAAGCGTGAACTGCAGGCACTGATCCTGGCGCCGACTCGCGAACTCGCACTGCAGGTAGCCACCGCGTTCGAGACCTACTCCAAGCGCATCCCCGGTGTCACCGTGGTTGCCGTCTACGGCGGCGCGCCCATGGGCCCGCAGCTCAAGGCCATCCGCCAGGGCGCGCAGATCATCGTCGCCACCCCGGGGCGTCTGGTCGACCATCTGAGCCGCAATGCCAACCTGCTCGGCACCATCCAGCACCTGGTGCTGGACGAGGCCGACGAGATGCTCAAGCTCGGCTTCATGGATGACCTGGAAGTGATCTTCCAGGCCATCCCGGCCACCCGTCAGACCGTGCTGTTCTCCGCGACCCTGCCGAGCTCGATCCGCGGCATCGCCGAGAAGCATCTGCGCGATCCCCAGCACATCAAGATCGCTGCCAAGACCCAGACCGTAGCCCGCATCGACCAGGCGCACATGATGGTCCATGCCGACCAGAAGATCGCCGCCGTGCTGCGTCTGCTGGAAGTCGAGGAATTCGATGCGCTGATCGCCTTCGTGCGTACCAAGCAGGCCACCCTGGACCTGGCCGCCGCGCTGGAAGCCAAGGGCTACAAGGCCGCCGCGCTGAATGGCGACATCGCCCAGAACCAGCGTGAGCGGGTCATCGAGTCGCTCAAGGACGGTCGCCTGGACATCGTGGTCGCCACCGACGTGGCCGCTCGTGGCCTCGATGTACCGCGCATCACCCACGTCTTCAACGTCGACATGCCCTACGATCCGGAGTCCTACGTGCACCGTATCGGTCGTACCGGCCGTGCCGGTCGCGAAGGTCGCGCGCTGCTGCTGGTGACGCCGCGTGAGCGCCGCATGCTGCAGGTGATCGAGCGCGTCACCGGGCAGAAGGTTGCCGAGGTCCGTCTGCCCAACGGCCAGCAGGTACTGGATGCGCGGATCAAGAAACTCACCGCCAGCCTCGCTCCGCTGGTTGCCGACGCCGAGTCGACCCACGGCGAACTGCTTGATCGTCTGACCGCGGACATCGGCTGCAGCCCGCGCGCCCTGGCCGCAGCCCTGCTGCGCAAGGCCACCAACGGTCAGAGCCTGTCCCTGGCTGATCTGGAGCGCGAGCAGCCGCTGGTGCCGACTTCCGGTCCGCGCGAGCGCTCCAGCGAGCGTCCTGCCGGCAGCGAGCGTGGCGAGTACCGCGAGCGTCGTGCGCCGGTACCGCTGGCCGAAGGTCGCGCACGTTGCCGCACCGCACTGGGTCTGCGTGACGGCGTGGCCGCCGGTAACCTGCTCGGTGCGATCCTCAACGAGGGTGGCCTGGCGCGTGAGGCCATCGGCCGCATCCAGGTGCGTGAGAGCTTCAGCCTGGTCGAGTTGCCGGAAGACGGTCTTGACCGTCTGCTGGGCAAGCTCAAGGACACCCGTGTCGCCGGCAAGGCGCTGAAACTGCGTCGCTACCGCGAAGACTGATCAGGCGCCGCGCCTGGCGCGGCTCCGCTCGATCTAGAAAGCCCGTGTCGAAAGACACGGGCTTTTTCATGTCTGCCGTCCGCGCAGCGGTACTCAGCGCCGTCGAGCTGGGCTGCTCGCGGGCGCAAGGCGCTCTGTTTGCTGTGTCCTGTACTTGTCGAGTCGAGTGTTGCGACGGGGGAGGCGGGTTTGGCAACCGCTGCATGTCTGCCGTCCGCTGGATGCTGCAGATAAGAGTGGCGGCTGTAGTGGGGGTGGAAAATGAGTGGGGGTGGAAAATGCAGGTGTGGCGAGCCGGCTGCCTGCGCAGGCCGGCTCGGTATACGGTGTTGCTAGATCATTCCAAGCAGTACCAGGACCAGGACCACGATCAGCAGGGTGCCGAGTACGCCGGACGGGCCGTAGCCCCAGCTTCTCGAATGGGGGAATAACGGCAGACCGCCGATCAGTAGCACAATCAACACGACTATCAGGATGGTACCCAGGCCCATAATGTGTTCCCTCGCATGCTTTGGGTGAAGCCTCGGTCTAGCCGGAGGCGGGCGGAAGTGCCTGTATGTACCGACTCTGCGCTGCGACAAAGATTCATCCGCGGGCGGCGGCCGGTCGTGGGGCGAGACTGGCTTGTCGCGCGGGATCTGCCGCTCCATCGACTAGGAGGTTGCTCGATGCTGTACCGTTTTGCCGCCGATGCGCTGGTGCTGTTTCACCTGCTGTTCATTGTCTTCGTGCTGCTCGGCGGTCTGCTGGTGTTCTTCCGCCCGTGGCTTGCGCTGCTGCATCTACCTGCCGCGGCCTGGGGCATGAGTGTCGAGTTCTTTCGCTTGTACTGTCCGCTGACCCCGCTGGAGAACGAGCTGCGCCAGGCGGCCGGTCAGCAGGGCTACGACGGCGGCTTCATCGAGCACTATCTGATTCCGCTGATCTATCCCGCCGGGCTGACGCCCACTATTCAACTGTGGATGGGGGCGCTGGTGCTGCTGATCAATCTGAGCGTCTACGCCGCGCTCTTGCTGCGCAGGCGAGGAAGGACGGGGGCTTGAGCGGTGGTTTCACGAGGATTGGCGTCGCCCATTTGGCGGTTTGCTCTGGTCATTCATCAGCCTGATGCAGCGTGGTTCGGAGAATTTCCTTGGCTACACTGGCGCCAATCTCTCCTGAACTACTCATAAGGCACTCACAGTATGCAAAACCGCATGATGGTTACCGGCGCAGGTTCGGGTCTCGGTCGCGAAATCGCCCTGCGCTGGGCGCGCGAGGGCTGGCAACTGGCGCTGGCCGACATCAACGACAAGGGCCTGGCGGAAACCCTGGCGATGGTCCGTGAGGCCGGCGGCGATGGCTTCACCCAGCGTTGCGATGTGCGCGACTACAGCCAGCTGACGGCATTCGCCCAGGCCTGTGAGGTAAAGCTCGGCGGCATCGATGTGATCGTCAACAACGCCGGCGTGGCCGGCGGCGGCTTCTTCGAGGAACTGTCGCTGGAAGACTGGGACTGGCAGATCAGCATCAACCTGATGGGTGTGGTGAAAAGCGCCAAGGCCTTCCTGCCGCTGATCGAGAAAAGCCAGGGGCGCATCGTCAATATCGCTTCCATGGCTGCGCTGATGCAGGGCCCGGCGATGAGCAACTACAACGTTGCCAAGGCCGGTGTGGTGGCACTGTCGGAAAGCCTGCTGGCCGAGCTGAAGCCCAAGGGCGTCAGCGTTCATGTGGTCTGCCCGTCGTTCTTCCAGACCAATCTGCTGGACTCCTACCGCGGTCCGACCACCTCGATGAAGTCGCAGTTCAGCAAGCTGCTGGAAAGCTCGCCGATCAGCGCGGCCGACATCGCCGACTACATGTATCAGTGCATCGAGAAGGGCGACTTCATGATCCTGCCACACGAGCAGTCGCGGGCTGCCTGGGCACTCAAGCAGACCAATCCGCAGGCGCTCTACGACGAGATGGAGCAGATGGGTCTGCGCATGCGCGCCAAGATGAGCCAGAACTGATCCAGGCAGGCTCCGGGCATTTCTGTCCGGAGCCTGACGTCAGTAAAAGTTCCCCGTCACACCGCTCTCATCGGCGCAACGCCGAGACCCCGCCGAGCAATTCGCATCTTCGATCCGCATCGCTTCCCCCGGCGCGATGGCCTGTGTTAGAAGGCTGCCTTCGTTCATCAGGAGTGGCTGCGTGGAGTCGGAATCCATCGTCTACGGCTGTATTCGCGACTGGCCGGCCAGTGATACGGCCGAGGCGCGCATGCGCCGTACGCTGAATGCGCGCGAGCTGGCGGCGTTGCCCAGCGGCGACGCCTGGCCCTTCCTCGGTCGGGAGATGTTCTCCTGCTGCGACATCGCCGGTGACGGTCTGTACATGACCCAGGTGATCCACTTTGGCGCGAGCTACAGGGCGGTCGAGTACGAGTGGAGCCTGTGGGTCGAACAGTTCGAGGCGCTGCTCACGCGTTTGTACTGGTCCAGCGCCGTGGTGCATCTGGAAACCGAGCTCAACGGCATGCATACCTTTCGCTGGGAGTCCGAGCAGGGTTTCCACAGCCCCCGCGAGGGTGGCTTGCGGGTGCGCTGTGCCTGGGAACGCGAAGGCAATCTGCGCGGCTGAGTCCGGGCAATGAAAAACGCCGCCTCGATGGGCGGCGTTTTCGTTTGCGGCTGTCAGCGACTGCGCTGACGCAGCGCTTCGATACGATCGTCCAGCGGCGGGTGGGTCATGAACAGCTGGGCGAAGCCGGATTTCTTCGCCGAGTTGATGCCGAACGCGGTCAGGCTGTCCGGCATATGGACCGGCAGGCCCTGCTCTGCCTTCAGGCGCTGCAGGGCGCCGATCATCGCAGCGGTGCCGGCCAGCTGTGCGCCGGCTTCGTCGGCACGGAACTCGCGGCGGCGCGAGAACCACATGACGATGATGCTGGCGAGAATGCCCAGTACCACCTCGGCAAAGAGGGTGGCGATCCAGAAGCCGGGGCCGTGGCCGTCCTCGTTCTTGAGGATCGCCTTGTCGACGAAGTTGCCGAAGATCCGCGCGAAGAACATCACGAAGGTGTTCACCACACCCTGGATCAGCGCCAGGGTGACCATGTCGCCATTGGCGACGTGGCCGATCTCGTGGGCCAGGACGGCGCGCACCTCGTCCGGCGAAAAACGCTCCAGCAGCCCCTGGCTGACGGCGACCAGTGCATCGTTGCGGTTCCAGCCGGTGGCGAAGGCGTTGGCGGCGTGGTCGGGAAAGATGCCCACCTCGGGCATCTTGATGCCGGCCTCGCGGGACAGTTGCTCGACGGTCTGCAGCAGCCATTGCTCGTGGCGGGTCTGCGGCTGGGTGATGACCTGGGTGCGAGTGCCCATCTTCGCCATCCACTTCGACAGCAGCAGCGAAATGATCGAGCCGGCGAAGCCGAACACGGCGCAGAACACCAGCAGGCTGCCGTAGTTCTGCCCGGTGAAGCGATCGACGCCGAGCAGTTTGAGGGTGATGCTGGCGATGACCAGGATGGCCATGTTGGTGGCCAGGAATAGAAAGATGCGCATCATCAGGCGACGCTCTCCAGGAAGCGGGAAGAGGAATGATGCGGGCTATATAAGGGGGGCGCCCAGGCCTTTCAACCGAGCGACCATTTCAAGCTGTGTCGGCCGTGCCAGAGCTTCTCGGTTCGAACAGCAGGCGAGTGAGGCGGGCGATCCGCTCGCTGGAGTGGCTGGCAATGGCCTCGCGCAGCTGATAGGCCAGGGTGGCGTGCACGCGGCGCACGCTCGGAGGCAGTTCCTCGCCGGCATGGGCCAGGTGCGGAATGCTGCGGGTCAGGCGCAGGAAGCCCTTCTCGCTGAGTACCGCCTGGTCGATGGCGTCGTAGGCGATGGTCGACTCGTAGCGCAGATAGCCCTCGTCGGCCAGCCACAGCAGCGTACCCAGGCAGCTCTGGTGGCGCTTGGTCGGCAGGCCGAACTCGTCCGGCTCCTCGCGGCCGATGAGGTCTTCGACATAGATCGCCGCCTTGCGCGGAAATGCCTGGTAGAGCATCAGCAGGGCGCTGGCGGCGTCCTTGTAGAAATCGTCGATCTGCAGATCCATGTGCGCTGGGGCCGGCCTACTGGCTGTAGGTCTTGAGGAAGTTGCCGATGCGGCCGATGGCCTGCTCCAGGTCGTCGACGCGGGGCAGGGTGACTACCCGGAAGTGATCCGGCCAGGGCCAGTTGAACGCGGTGCCCTGGACCACCAGCAGCTTTTCCGAGAGCAGCAGATCGAGCACGAATTTCTCGTCGTTATGGATCGGGCAGATCTTCGGATCGATCTTCGGAAAGGCGTAGAGCGCGCCCATCGGCTTGACGCAGCTGACGCCGGGGATGTCGTTGAGCAACTCCCAGGCGCGGTTGCGCTGCTCCAGCAGGCGACCCGGTGGCAGCACCAGGTCGTTGATGCTCTGGTAGCCGCCCAGCGCCGTCTGGATCGCGTGCTGCGCCGGGACGTTGGCGCACAGGCGCATGTTGGCGAGGATGTCGATGCCTTCGATATAGCTCTGCGCCTTGTGCTTGGGCCCGGAGATGGCCACCCAGCCGGAGCGGAAGCCGGCGACGCGGTAGCTCTTGGACAGGCCGTTGAAGGTCAGACAGAGTACGTCGGGGGCCAGCGAGGCGGTGCAGATATGCACGGCCTGGTCGTAAAGAATCTTGTCGTAGATCTCGTCGGAGAACAGCACCAGGTTGTGCTGGCGCGCCAGCTCGACCATGCCTTCGAGTACTTCCTTCGAATACACGGCGCCGGTCGGGTTGTTCGGGTTGATCAGCACCAGGGCGCGGGTATTGGGGGTGATCTTGGCCTTGATGTCGGCCAGGTCGGGCCACCAGTTGGCCTGCTCGTCGCACAGGTAGTGCACCGGCTTGCCGCCGGCCAGGCTCACGGCAGCGGTCCACAGCGGGTAGTCAGGCGCCGGGATCAGTACTTCGTCGCCGTTGTTGAGCAACGCCTGCATGCACATCACGATCAGCTCGGAAACACCGTTGCCCAGGTAGATGTCTTCGATGGTGATGCCTTCCACCTGCTTCTGCTGGTAGTACTGCATCACTGCCTTGCGCGCGCTGAACAGACCCTTGGAGTCGCTGTAGCCCTGGGCGGTGGGCAGGTTGCGGATCACATCCTGGAGGATCTCTTCCGGCGCCTCGAAGCCGAACGGCGCGGGGTTGCCGATGTTCAGCTTGAGGATGCGCTGGCCTTCGTCTTCCAGGCGCTTGGCATGCTTGAGCACCGGGCCGCGAATGTCGTAACAGACGTTGGCGAGCTTGTTGGATTTGCTGATCTGCATCGATGTGATCCCGAAATGGATGTCGCCACGCGAGCCAGGGGCGGGCCTTGGCACTGATGAGACGCGGGTGACAGACTGGGGGCGAATCATACGTTGCGGCCCGAGCGACGGCCAAGGCCGCTGCGGGCTTTTTTCCTCAAGTTGGAGAGCACAATGAACAGAATCGAGAAGCCGCTGGAGCAATGGCGCGAGGAACTGCCGGACGAGTCGTTCCAGGTGTGTCGGTTGGCGGCTACCGAAAGGCCCTTTACCGGCCGCTATCACGCCACCAAGACGCCGGGCGTCTATCACTGCATCTGTTGCGATACACCGCTGTTCGACTCCCGCGCCAAGTTCGACTCCGGTTGTGGCTGGCCCAGCTACTTTGCGCCGATTGACCCGCAGGCGATTACCGAGCGTGAGGACCTCAGCCACGGGATGCGCCGGGTCGAGGTGCTCTGTGCGCGCTGCGCTGCACATCTGGGGCATGTGTTCGAGGATGGTCCGGCGCCGACCGGGCTGCGCTACTGCATCAACTCCGTGGCGCTGCGCCTGGTGCCGCGCGAGGAGTAGGGTGGATCAGTAATGGATTGTGTGCAATTTAATGTGGCGCTACTATTGCGCCTTTCCCGCAGCTGCTGAGGTGATCGCCATGAGCGACGCGCTTTTCGAAATCCCCTTCAATACCCCGCGTGGCGAGCAGAAGACCCTTGCCGACTTCGATGGCAAGGCCGTGCTGGTCGTCAACACCGCGAGCAAGTGCGGCTTCACCCCGCAGTACAAGGGGCTTGAGGAGTTGTGGAAACGCTATGGCGAGCGTGGCCTGGTGGTGCTCGGGTTTCCCTGCAATCAGTTCGGCAAGCAGGAGCCGGGTAGTGCCGAAACCATCTCCGAGTTCTGCGAGCTGAACTACGGCGTGAGTTTCCCGCTGCTGAGCAAGATCGAGGTCAACGGTTCCGACGCACACCCGCTGTTCACCGAGCTCAAGCGTCGCGCGCCGGGTCTGCTGGGTAGCAAGGGGGTGAAGTGGAACTTCACCAAGTTCCTGGTCGACGCCAACGGCAAGGTCAAGCGCTTCGCGCCGACTACCACGCCCGAGCAACTGGCCGGTGAGATCGAGGCGCTGCTGGAATGAGTCACGTGCTCGAAGGTGATGCGGCGCTGCTGCTGGACAATCAGCTGTGCTTCAAGCTCTACGCGGCCTCGCGGGCGGTGATGCGTGGCTACAAGCCGATGCTCGATGCACTGGGCCTGACCTATCCGCAGTACCTGGTCATGCTGGTGCTGTGGGAGTGGCAGCGCGAGGCGCCGGCGCAGCCCACCGTCAAGGCTCTCGGCGAACGCCTTCAGCTGGATTCCGGCACCCTGACGCCACTGCTCAAGCGCCTGGAGCAGGCGGGTTTTCTACAGCGCCGGCGCTCGCCCAAGGATGAGCGAGAAGTGCATATTGCGCTCAGCGAGGCGGGTAGTCGGCTGCGTGAGCAGGTGCCGGCGCTGCGTGAATCCCTGCTCTGCGCCCTCGGCGAAGACCCCGAAGAGCTGGCCCGCATGCGTGAAGGGCTGGATCGCCTGCTGGAACGACTGGTCTAGGGTTTTTAGCCGACGCACTGGCTCAGGGTACAGCTACCTTCAGTCCATGCCCCTGCCGTGCAGCCAGTGTTCGAGGATCGCTACCAGTTCTTCACGGCGGAACGGCTTGGCCAGGTAATCGTTCATGCCGGCGTTCTGGCAGCGCTCGCGCTCGTCGGCCAGCGCATTGGCGGTCAGCGCGACTATCGGCAGGTTCTGCCAGGCGGGGTTCTGGCGAATTCTGCGGCTCGCCTCGTAGCCATCCATGACCGGCATGTTGCAATCCATCAGTACCAGGTCGACCGCCTCGCGCTCCAGGCACTCGAGCGCTTCGCCGCCATGCCCTGCGACCAGTACGTCATACCCGAGCTTGTTCAGCATGCCCTTGGCGACCAGCTGGTTGACGTTGTTGTCCTCGACCAGCAGCACTCTGGCCAGGCGTTCCTTGCTCGCGTCGTCAGGATTCGCTGCCGCGGTCTCCGGTAATCCGGGCTGCAGCAGGCGAGTCAATGCTGCGTGAAGTGTGGCTCGGCTCAGCGGCCGAGCCAGTTGCTCGAAGGGTGCCAGCGCTGCAACCTGCTCGATGGGCAGGAAGGTGCTGTAGACACTGACCAGCAGCAGAGGCTGGGTGCCCAGCTGGCGCAGTGGCTGAAGCGCCTCGGGGGTGTCGCAGATCAGCAGATCGCAATCGCTCAGACTCTGCGAATTGGCTTCCTCGAGGTGCAGATAGTCGATGCCCCAGGCGGGCAACAGAGCATGCAGCAGCTGATTCAGTCCACTGTTTCGAGCGCATACCGCCGCGACCCGGCCGCCGATGTTCGACAGGCGTTGCGGCGGACGTTGCGCCGGCAGCGGCAATTCCGCGATGAACTCGCTGCCGTGGCCTTCCTCGGAGCTCAGCCGCAACTGGCCGTGCATCGCCTCGCACAGGCGCAGGGTCAGCGCCAGTCCCAAACCGGTGCCGCCATATTGACGGGCGATTCCCGCGCCAGCCTGGGCGAACGGCTGAAAGATGCGCTGCTGCAGGTAGCCCGGGATGCCGATGCCGGTATCGCGCACGCGCAGACGGATGCCATCGGCAGTGGTCTCGAGAAACAGGTCGACACGACCTGCGCGGGTGAACTTGAGCGCGTTGGACAGCAGGTTGATCAGAATCTGCCGGAACCGTGTCGGGTCACCCAGCACCCGTGCGGGAACATCAGCAGCGATCAGGCAGGTGAGTTCCACCTCCGCGGCGGCATTCTGCGACAGCAGGTTCGCAGTTTCTTCCACCAGTGCCGCCGGGTCGAACTCCAGTGCTTCGAGCTCCAGCTGACCGGCCTCGAACTTGGAGAGGTCGAGAATGTCGTTGAGCAGTTCGACCAGCATCTTGCCCGAGTCATGGGCGATGGCGAGCTGCTGGCGCTGTTCGCTGGTCAGCGGGCTGTCCAGCGTCAGTGAGAGCATGCCGAGCAGGCCATTGAGCGGCGTGCGGATCTCGTGACTCATGTTGGCCAGAAAGGCCGAGCGTGCCTGCGCGGTTTCCAGCGCCTGGCTGCGTGCGCGCTCCAGTTCCTCATTGGACTGGGTGAGGCTGCTGTTGGCAGCCTTGAGCTCGGAGGTGCGTGCCGAAACGATGTTTTCCAGCTCGTTGAGGTAGCGGGTCAGGCGCTCTTCGGCCTGCTCGCGTTGGTCCATCTCCGCGGCGATGCTCTCCAGTTGGCGATTGGTGACCTGTACCAGTACGCCGATTTCATCGCGTTCGTGGCCTTTGGGGCAGGGCAGGCGCCTTCTTTGCGGCAGGCGCAGATCACGCTCGCTGATCGACTGGATCACGCCCTTGAGCGGCTTGGTCAGCATGAAATAGAACAGCACCAGCAGGATCGCGGTGAGCCCGAGGGTGCGGGCGAAGCCGGCCAGCAGGGTGAGGCTGGCACGGCGCAGGAAGTTGTAGCCGAAGGCGAAGGTGTCGACCTCGATGCGCAGCCAGCCGAGGGTTTCGACAGGTACCTGGCCGACGAACAGCGCGTCTTCGAACTCCCGGCGCTCGCCGAAGAGGAAGTCGCTGACGACCCGATAGTCGCTCTGCTGGCTCGGACGGCTGGCGCTGGCGAGCTGCACGCCGGCATTGTCGACGATCTCCGCCCGGGTTACGGCCGGGGAGCGCAACAGGCCGGTGACCAGCTCGCGGGCAAGCTCCGAGTCGATGTTGTAGGCGATGCGCGCCGCCGGCTGATGGCTGATTTCCAGCAGCGCGTGGATCTCGCGGTCGATCGATGCATCCTCGCTGGCATAATCGACGCTCACCTGGATCAGGCTGAGCAGGGTGCCGAGGATGAAGGCAATCAGAACTGCGAGGCGGGCCTGTTTGAAAGACAGACGCTGAGTGGGCGAAATATCCATGTAGTGACCGGGCCGATCTCGTATCCGTGCGTCTGCGGCGTAGCATAGCCGATCCTGCCAGGCTGTCTGCCGCAAACTGTGCCGCAAACAAATTACCGAGGAGTGAAGCATGCAAGTGTCCCTGACGGCTTTTCTGGAGAGAGCCGGTTTACTTCTCGACCGTCTCGAGCCGATGTTGCCCCCGCGAGTCTGTGCAATCGACTGGCAGTCGTGCCTGGCGGCGCGCTGGCAGCGCCAGGGCGCGCATGGATGGTTGAAACCGCTGCGGGTCGATTCCGGGTTGCAGCTAGACGATCTGCTGGGTATCGAGCGCCAGCGTGACCTGCTGCTGGCCAATACCCGCCAGTTCGTCGCCGGCATGCCGGCCAATCACGCACTGCTCTGGGGCGCGCGAGGTACCGGCAAGTCTTCACTGGTCCGGGCCCTGCTGATGCGCTTTGCCGGGCAGGGATTGCGCCTGATCGAGATCGAGCGCGACCGCCTGGTGGATCTGCCGCAGGTGGTCGAAAGCCTCGGGGCCTTGCCCCAGCGCTTCGTGCTGTTCTGTGACGATCTGTCATTCGACGCCGGGGAGGCGGACTTTCGCGTGCTCAAGAGTGTGCTGGATGGCTCGCTCGAATGTGCTCCGGACAATGTCCTGCTGTATGCCACGTCGAATCGCCGGCATCTGCTGGCCGAAAAGCAGAGTGACAACGAGAACTGGCAGCGGGTCGACGAGGAGCTGCACCCCAGCGAGGCAGTCGAGGACCGCATTGCATTGTCCGACCGCTTCGGCCTCTGGCTGTCGTTCTATCCCTTCAGCCAGGACCACTATCTGGCGGTGGTGCGTCACTGGCTGGGGCAGATCGCCGAGGCTGCCAATTGCTCCTGGCAGTGGAGCGAGGAGCTGGAGAAGGCCGCGCTGCGCTGGGCGCTGGGGCGCGGCAATCGCAATGGCCGCTGCGCGCAGCAGTTCGCCCGACACTGGGTAGGCATGCAGTTGCTGCAGGCAGGTGGCTGATCAGCAGATCACCGCAGACAGCTTGGCGCATGCTGCAAATCGTCGCCGCAGCAGGTGGCGCTGTTTCCGGCGGCGCCGCTGCTACCAGTTAGCCGATGGTCTCGACCACGTTGTCGTTGGAGTCCTTGACCAGGGTCTTTTTGACCTGCAGTACCACCCCCTTGAATGTGCTCAAGCTGTAGCGGCCTTCCTTCTGCGCCAGCGTCGATTGAATCTCGGCCAGGACGTCCGGCTGGATCTGCAGCCGCAGCCTGTTCTCTTCCATCGAGTAGCTGTTCTGTGGGGCAGGCGCGAACACTACCTTGGCATCGCCACCGATGAGGGCGAATTCCTTGCCGAAGGGCAGCCGGTAGGGCAGCAGGCCGAGCACTTCCTTGACCTGCCGCGCGTCGAGCGCGATCTGCAGTTCGGGTTTTCTCAGGAGTCGCCTGTTCTCGCTCCAGGCGAGCTGATCGACGAATACGTAGCCGGTATTGGCGCCTTCGGCAGCAGCGCCGGCAGCGAGCTTGTCTCGTACATCCCGATGTTCCAGCAGGGATCCGCGATCGAGATCGGTGAGCAGTAGCGGCAGGTGTTCGCTGAAGACATTCAATACCTTCAAGGTGCTCCACTGCTTTACCGCAAGCTCCTCATCATCGGTGATGCCCACGACCTGGAGAAACTCGACATGCCCGTTCGGTGTTGCGATGGGTGGCAGCTCCGGATCATGGGCGAAAACCACGGAACGAATGAGAGTCGGTGAGCCTGATGCGATCGGGCCGTTGGCATTCATGTAGTCCCCGTTGGCAAAGATGTTGCCGCTGTTGAAGACGTAGCGCGCCAGGTTCTGCAGGAAGTTGATGGTCCAGATGGGTGGCTCTGCTGCTTCGGCCTCGGTCTTGAGTCGCATCGTCAGCTCGAATCCCCAGCCGCTTGTCTGTGCATCCTCGGACTCCTTGTCATACAGCTCGGTAAAGCCGTAGGTGACGAAGTGCCAATGCGGAACGGGATCGAGGCGCTTGTAGACGCTGATGCCTCGAAGGGGATCGGGGCCGCCTAGTTCGTAGCTGATCAGGGTGCCGAAGTGCTTCGGCTGCTGGTCCGCATAGAGGGCAGCCAAAGCCTTGTCGATTGCATCCCAGCCTGGCGCTTGCAGGTCTTCTGGTTCCATCAGTCCTCCCGGGGGCGTTGGTCGTTCTGACTACGAAAAAATGCCGGTATCCGTGCCCGTTTCTCGGGCGCCGGCGGGCTATGCGACGGGTTGAGTCTGCGTATCGGGCCGGCCGGCAGCGGTGATCCTTCGCGTCAATACTCGCATCCTGCGACGTCCAATGATTGGTGGACAAGGCTGCGCCGTTGTTCACCCTACGCAGGGCGAGACATTCGTAGGCTGGATGGCCAAGCCATCACTTCGTGGCAAGCGGGTTGCGCGTAGCCAGCCATCACGACCGAGGTAGGGGCGATATACGACAGCCAAGGGGCGCGGTGCCTGGCCCGGTGAGCGAGGCTTCTGGGCCGTCTCAGTCGTAGATGTTCTTTTTCTTCCACTCGTCGTCGCCTTCGATCGCTTCCAGGCCGTCGGCCAGTTCGCTGTGCTCGTCAGCGGAAGGTGCGGTCTGTTGCAGCACCAGTGCATTGGCGCGCTGGAGCTGGCGCTGCAGCAGCTGCATTTGCTGCTGATAGCGCTCCCGGTCGGGCTGCTTGGTCAGATACTGCACGCCGCGCTCGAACGCCAGGCGCGCTTGCCCCGGCTGATTCTGCTGCAGAAATGCCATGCCCATGTTGCTGAACAGTTCGATGTGCAGCAGGTTGAGCAGATGGCGAATTTCGCGGCTCCAGTTCTTGCTTTCCGCGGCGCCGAGAACGCCGATCTGATTGGCGTGCGCGATCTGTCCATGCAGGCCCTCGAGCTGGAAGCGCGCCTCTTTGGCCATGGCTTCATTGAGAATCTGCCGCGGTGGGTTGCCAACCTTGATCGCATCGCCCAGGCCGATCTGGGCCTGCAGCTCCTGCATGCGCGGGCGCAGCGCGGCGTTGCCCTTGTCCAGGGGTAACAGTTGTTCGAGGTAGTAGAGCTGCAGGCGGGTGAGTAGCAGTTTCAGGGGAGGCGACATCAGCTGCCCGGGAAACGCCTCGGAGAGGTTTTCGCAGCGGCGCAGCCGGTCGGACAGGTCTGCCTTGCGCCGGGCCCGTTCGAGTTTGTTGTTTTCGACGATATGGTTGAAATAGCCGATGGCGATCAGCACCACGATGCCGGCTACTACCAACAGGGTTATCAGCAGTGGAGACACCGGATTCACCTCATTGAGCACGGTAAGTCATGCGAGTGTAGTGTCTTACACGCAGGACTCCTAGCCGATCCTCCGATTTGGCCTTGAAGTCGTTGATTTGAAAAATGTTTTCGGCGAGGGTTGACGGTCGTTGAAAGCCTCCATAGAATGCGCGCCACTTCCACGGTGAACTTGAAAGAGAACACTGCGGAAGCCGGAAAAATCTGTTGTAAGTTCCGGGCCGCGTCCCCTTCGTCTAGTGGCCTAGGACACCGCCCTTTCACGGCGGTAACAGGGGTTCGAGTCCCCTAGGGGACGCCATTGCGGGAATAGCTCAGTTGGTAGAGCACGACCTTGCCAAGGTCGGGGTCGCGAGTTCGAGTCTCGTTTCCCGCTCCAGATACAGTGCCAGCATCGCGGCGTGATGCTGGACGAAAAGCCCACACGGAAACGGGTGGGCTTTTTTGTTGCCTGCGAAAAAAGTGCTTGCGGACAAGTGCAGGCGTTGCTCTTGTCCGACTGCTCCGTGCCGCCAGAGGCGACTCAGTGGGCGTGGTGCTGCATGCCTGCGCCCGCTCCAGGGGCGTCCGGGGCCTGCTTGCGCACCATCACCTCGATCTGCACTTCACCGGCTTTCTCGAACTGCAGCGTCAGTGGGAAGCGCTCGCCATCCTTCGCCTGGCGCGGCAGCTCGAACAACATCACGTGGAAGCCCATCGGCGCCAGCCTGGCTTCGCCGCCAGCGGGAATGTCGATGGCCGGCACCTGCTGCATCTTCATCACCTCGCCGACGTGCCGGTGTTCATGCAGCTCGGCCTTGCCCGCCACTGGCGTGCTGGCGCCAAGCAGGCGGTCGCCCTCGCTGCCACTGTTGTGTACGACGAAGTAGGCCGCGGCGGCAGGCGCCACTGGCGGCATCTCGCGAGACCAGGCTTGTTCGATGTGCAGGTCGCCGACACTGTAGTCCTGTGCCTGGGCAAACAGCGCAGGCAATAACAGGCTCAGACCGAGCAGGGTTTTGGTCAGGGTCATGGGGTGGTACCTCCGGTGATTGCGGATGGAAGGGGTCTTCGTGTTCTGCCGCGCAGGCGTCGCCAGCCGAGCACGCTGCCGCTGAGGCAGATGAGCAGGCCGCCGAGGCTGGCCAGCCACATCCACAGGTCCCACAGCGGGCGTTGCTGCAACAGCGGCAACCAGTCCCAGCTGTGCAGCAGGCTGAACAGCCAGCGTGAGCCGCGACGGCTTTCGTCGAGCTGGCTCAGTACCGCGCCGCTGCGCGGGTCCAGGTGCAGCCAGGTCTGTGCCGGATCGTTGAAGCGTACCCGCAGGATCGGCAGCGGTCGTTCCAGATGGCCGAGCATGCTGTGTTCGCTGCGAGCGTAATAGTAGAAATCGTACGCCGTCAGCTGCTCGACCTGCGGGGAGTCGTGCGGGCGGATGGCTTGTGCCGCGCGCAGCAGTTCGGCATCCGGCAGTCGCTGCAGGGGCGCGCTGCCATCCATTGCAAGCAGGGCGCTGGTACCCTGGGCATCGATGCCGAGCAGGTAGCCCCGTCCACCGACCAGGCGCCAGTGCAGCTCGCTTGGCTGCAGACCGTGCTGCTGGAATACCTGCAAGGCTTGGCCGGCGGGCAGGGGGAAGGCTTCGGCGCGCAGCTCGCCGCCCTGGTAGGCAGAAATGTCCAGGGGCGTGGCGTTGTCGAACAGCCGCCACGGGTTCATCGACATCAGTCCGCTGAAGATCCAGGTCAGCGCCAGCAGGCCGAACAGCAGGCCGCCGATGTGGTGCCAGCGCGCCAGTCCCCGATAAGGGCTGCGCGAGCCGCTGCGATAGGGTCGGACCAGGCGCCAGCGCAGGGTGCCGACGATGATTCCGAGCAGGGTCATCAGGGTTGCAGCCAGCGCCAGGTAGATCACCAGATCGCTCCACCAGCGATCCAGCACACCGCCGCGCAGCGGGTAGAGCCAGTGCAGCCAGGCACCGACCCAGTTCCAGGCGCGTTCCGTGGCGCTGGCATCGCGCACCACCTCGCCGCTGCGGCTGGAGATGTAGAGCAGCGTGCCGTTTTCCAGCTCGACCCGATGCAGCGGCCGCTCACCATCCAGTGCCCGCGAATGGCTCCAGGCGTCCTCGTTCACCAGGCCGCGATAGTGCATGGCCTGCTCGCCACCGAACTGCCGGGCGGCGGCCAGCGCGTCCACTTCGCCTGCCGCTTCCAGGCGCTCGCCGCTGCGCGCATCCACGGCGATGCTGCGCGGACCGTAGCGCAGCAGGTAGCGCGGCGTACCGGCCACCGTACTCAGGCGGATGGCGCTTGGCGGTTGCGCTTCGCCACTGGCTGCCAGTGCCTGCGAAAGCGGCACGCAGCAGCCCTCTGCCGACAGTGGCGGCAACTGCGCCAGGTGCTCACGCTGGGTCAGCTTGGGATAGCCGACGTAGAGCATCACCAGACCCGAGAAGAACCACAGGACCATCAGCAGGCACAGGCCGATGCCGAGCCAGCGGTGCCACAGATAGAAATGGCGTTTCATGCTCAGAACCGCAGGTCCAGTGCCACATCGAAGGCGCGCGGCGCGCCCATGTAGTACTGGCCACCATAAGCCTGCCTGGCGTAGACCTCGTCGGTGAGGTTGCGCAGCCGCGCCGTGAGCGCCGTGTGTTCATCGAAACGATAGCGGGCGAAGGCGCCGTAGAGAATGTAGGAGGGCACTCGGGTGGTGTTGGCTGTGCTCGCATAGGCCGAGGAGACGTAGCGTGAGTCCACCCCCAGTTGCACCGCCGAGGTCGGGCTGTAGGTCAGCCAGGCGTTGGCCACACTCCGCGGAACGTTGGCCGGCTGGTTGCCTTCGCGGGAGACAGCGATGCCGCCGACGTTGTCGGTAAAGTCGTCGAAGCGCGCCCGGACATGGGCATAGTTGGCCTCGGCGAGTAGCTGCGGGGTGAGCTGGAAGCGGCCGGCCAGCTCGATACCGCGTGAGGTCTGCTGGCCAGCCTGGACGAAGTTGCTCGGATTGCTGGCATCGCGCACGGCGAAGTCGCGGCGGACGATCTGGTACAGCGCGACCGTGGCCGAGCCGCGACCGTCGAGGAAGTCGAACTTGCTGCCGAGCTCCCACTGCTCACCCTTGGACAGGTCGAACAGACCGACATTGGAGTAGGTCGCCGAGGCCAGCGAGCCGGCCGGCAGGTCCGCCGAGGTGCTGTACTGCAGATAGAGGTTCGCCGCCGGGGTGAGCTCGTAGAGCAGGCCGAGGCGGCCGCTGATCGGCTCCCAACTGCGGGCGAAGAATGCCGGGCTGGTAGGGGAGACGGCGGCGTAATTGTCGACCTGCATCTGCAGGTCGTCGTAACGCAGGCCGCTGAGCAGCGCGAGGCGCTCGCTCAGTTGCAGGTGGTATTCCAGAAACAGCGCACGGCTGTCGACCTGATGCCGACGTTGCTTCTGCAGGCCGCTGGCCATGCCGGGGATGGCGTAGAAGCTGCCGGGGTCGAAATGGTCAGCGTTGACATTGTCGAAGACTCCACCGGATCGGGGATACAGCGTCTGACGCATGCGGGAAATATCCAGCCCCAGCGACCACTGGCTGGCCCGGCCGAACAGCTGATGGTCATGGCGCAGCTCCAGACGGTTGCCGAGCATGCTCTGCTGGTGCCGCTGCAGGTAGGCGGCCGATCGTTCGACCCGGGTGTTGCCGGGCAGGTAGCGATAGCCTTCCAGATTGCGGTAATCGCGCTGTCCGGCGTAGTGGTAGAGGGTGTTCTGCAGGCTGCTCTGTTCGCTCACGCGGTAATCGATGATCGAACGCGCCCAGCGCACCCGTTGCTCGTAACGGCCGTCGGCAACGTTGTAATTCTCGAAGCGGCGGCTCTTGTCGATCGTCATCGTCCGGCCCGTCCCGTTGAGGACGGGAGAGCCCCAGTAGGGACTGTCTTCCTTATCTTCCAGGTACTCCAGCGCCAGGGTGTGGCTCAGTTGCGGGGTCAGGTCGCTGAGTAGGGAAAAGCCCAGGCTGCGTGTCTCGCGCTCGTTGCGATCGATGTAGCCATTACTGTTGCCCTGGCTGAAGTCCAGGCGGGCGAAGTGGCGCGTATCGGGGCCGTCACCCAGGGGCTGGTTGATGCCGAAGGCCAGCTCGGATTCGTCGAAGCTGCCATAGCGCAGTCGACCTTCGAGCACCTGTTCGTCACGGCTGGCCACCTTGCTGATGGCGTTGATCGAGCCGCCGACGGCGCCCGCACCATAGAGAAAGGTGGAGGGCCCCCCGATCAGTTCGACGCGGTCGATCATCCAGGCGTCGATCGGTCTGGCGGCGCTGCCGTAGCCCAGGTTGATGCCGTTGAACAGCTGGGTGACCTGGTTCTGGGTAAAGCCGCGGTAGGCGATGAAACTACCGTAGCCGGGGTTGGCGGAGGCATTGATGCCGGTCATACCGTTGAGTACTTCCTGGGTATCGCGGGCGCCACGCGCCTCGATCACGGCACGGCTGGCGACGCTCACCGAGGCGGGTGTCTGACGAGCGCTCAGGCCCAGGCGCGAACCGGTGTTGATCGGCTCATCGAGGACTAGCCCCGAAGGCGCGCTGCCGACGGTGGCGGTGACGGTGCTGCTGGGCAGGTTGAGACTGTCCTGCGCCCAGGCGCAGGGTGCGCTGCCGACGAGCAGCGCCAGGGTGGTGAGGCGAATGGACATGCATGGCTTCCAGGCTGAGGTGTGGCGCCCCGGAGCGGCAGGTGAAACCGCGCCGCAAGGACGTTTTCAGTACGCAGGAAGCTGTAGCGGGGAAGCACGAGGGTTGGCGGTAGGCCAGCGATCGCGGATTGCGTCGCTCGGCAGAAGAGGCGGCAGAGGGACACTGCGGGACAGCGCCAGCAGGCCTATCAGTCCGAAGAAGGCCGCCAGGATGATTGCTGAAAACGTAGAAGTCAGAACACAGTTGCCGCCACTAACGGGGCTGGGCGGAACAATGCCTGTGCCGTTCAGATCGGCTCCGGCAGCGACGTTGCCATCGAACGAGCAGAACTGGCCATCCAGGCCGCTGAGCTGCAAGCCGGCCATCTGACCGTGACCGATGGCACAGACGAACGCGCCGAAGAGGATGCTGAAGTACAGCACCCAGGCGGTCAGTGAGCGTTGGCGGCGGTTTGGTCTCATGGGGCGCAACTCTAGATCATCCGCTTGGGGTTGCCCATGGTGCGGGTCAATCTGCTGGCTGCGTCACAGTGCCTCGCCTTCAGTGCCGACTGCCGTTTTCGGACATGGAGAGCAACTGCTTTTCCTGGTTCCAGTCGAAGGGAGCACCGTCCTGTTCGGCCTGGTGGCGACGCTCGTCGAGCTCCTGGAACAGAGAGATTTCATCGTCCGGCATGTAGTGCAGGCAGTCTCCACCGAAAAACCACAGCAGGTCGCGGGGCACCAGGTGCGCCACTTGCGGATAGCGGTGGAACACCTGACAGATGAGGTCCTGACCCAGGTGGCGCTCCTCGGGGATGTCCGGCAGAGACATCAGCAACTCATCGAAGCGCTCGAGAAAGAGTGCATGGCTTTCCTCGGAAACCTGCTCCGCTTCACCCATGGCCATGAGAATGGTGCGCAGGTGCGCGAGCATGGCGAGGTGATGATCTAGATGGGATTTGCTCATGGGATACCTACGTCTTTTTTGCGGGCGTCTGTGCGGGCGGCGGATTATAGGGGCGCCGCCGCCCATTGTCGTTCTACGGGCGTGTTCGTTACTGGTTTAGGGCCTGGCTCTGGCGGCATGGTTCCGAACCGCCGCGACCCCTGGTCGGCGCGCCCTGGCTCTGGCGCGCCGACCAGGATGAGCGGGGGCGGGAATCAGGCGCCGGGAGCCGGTTGCTTGTCGCTGCGGGCCGGCTGCAGGTCTTCCTTGGCGAAGTCGTCCACCGCGATGACCTCTGCTCTGGCGGCTTCGGTGGTGCGCAATTGGGCGATCTCCTCGCTGGTAAACAGCGTGGACGCCTCGGCGGCATCCAGCGGGTCCTGGCCGGGAGTGGGTTGTAGCTCGCCGCTGCGCAACGCCTTGCCCAGTCGCGTGAACAGGCTGCGCGAGGCGTTCAGGCTGGCGTAGGCATGGCGCAGGGCACCTTGCGGATCCTGCGGGTCATCCGAGCGATACAGGCCACCGAGCAGGCTTTCCAGTGCCGGGTCGCCGTCCGGTCGGGAGAGTATCTGGGCGACTTCGGCGTCCAGTGCATCGCTTGGACCTGCATGGCGTCGGCCGAGGGGAAATACCAGCGGGGTGAGCAGGCAGCCGACGATGCGGTTGGGGAAGTTTGCCAGCAGAGCCTGCAGGGCTTCCTCGGCGCCGCGCAGGCATTCGGCCATGGACCAGTGCAGCAGGGGTTCCTGCTCGACCGGGTTGCCCTCGTCATGGAAGCGTTTGAGTGCCGCAGAACCGAGGTACAGGTAGCTGAGAACGTCACCCAGGCGCGCCGAGAGTCGCTCACGACGCTTCAGCTCGCCGCCGAGCATCAGCATGCTGCAGTCGGCGAGCAGAGCGAAGGCTGCCGCCAGCCGGTTCAGTGCGCGGTAGTGCGGGCGGGTCACCGCGGTGCCCGGCGCCTGATCCAGATGTCCCATGCTCAACCCCAGCAGCAGCGTGCTGGCGGCGTTGCCGATGGCGAAACCGACGTGTTCGAGCAGCAGATCGTCGAACTGCTCGACGGCCTTTTCCTGATCCGGCTCATCGGCGACGCGCATCTCGCGCAGCACGAAGGGATGGCAGCGGATCGCACCCTGGCCGAAGATCATCAGATTGCGCGACAGGATGTTGGCGCCTTCCACGGTGATGAAGATCGGCGCGGCCTGCCAGGAGCGGCCCAGGTAGTTGCGCGGGCCGAGAATGATGCCCTTGCCGCCGTGGATGTCCATGGCGTGGCTGATGCACTCGCGGCCACGCTCGGTCAGGTGGTACTTGAGGATCGCCGAGAGCACCGAGGGTTTCTCGCCCAGATCGACTGCGTTGGCGGTGAGGATGCGCGCACTGTCCATCAGCCAGGCGTTGCCGGCGATGCGCGCCAGTGGCGCCTGGATGCCCTCGAAGGCCGCCAGGGGTACGCCGAACTGTTCGCGGATCTGGCTGTAACGACCGCTGGCATAGCCGCAGGCCTTGGCGGCGCTGGTACCGACTGCGGGCAGTGAAATCGAACGCCCCACCGAGAGGCAGTTCATCAGCATCATCCAGCCTTTGCCGATCATCTCCTGTCCGCCGATCACCCATTCCAACGGGATGAACACATCCTTGCCGGAGTTGGGGCCGTTCATGAAGGCTGCGCCCAGCGGCACGTGACGACGGCCGATTTCGACACCGGGGGTGTCGGTCGGAATCAGTGCCAGGGTGATGCCCAGCTCCTCTTCGGTGCCGAGCAGGCGGTCTGGATCGTAGACCTTGAATGCCAGGCCGAGGAGCGTCGCGACCGGCCCCAGGGTGATGTAGCGCTTCTCCCAGTTAAGGCGCAGGCCGAGCACTTCCTTGCCCTGCCACATGTCGCGGCAGACGATGCCGCTGTCGGTCATCGCCCCTGCGTCGGAGCCAGCATTGGGCGCGGTCAGGGCAAAGCAGGGGATGTCGTCACCACGCGCCAGGCGCGGCAGGTAATGGTTGCGCTGTTCTTCTGTGCCGTAGTGCATCAGCAGCTCGGCCGGGCCGAGCGAGTTGGGCACCATGACGGTGGTCGCCAGATCGCCGCTGCGGGTCGCCAGTTTCATCACGATCTGTGAGTGGGCATAGGCGGAAAAACCCTTGCCGCCGTATTCCTTGGGGATGATCAGGGCGAAGAAGCCTTCCTGCTTGATGTAGGCCCAGGTTTCCGGCGACAGGTCCATGCGCTGGCCGACGTCCCAGTCACTGACCATGGCGCAGAGGGTTTCGGTCGGCCCGTCAACGAAGGCCTGTTCCTCCTCGGTCAGACGCGCGCGCGGGTAGCCGTGCAAGGTGTCCCAGTTCGGTCGGCCGCTGAACAGCTCGCCGTCCCACCAGACGCTGCCTGCCTCGATGGCGTCGCGCTCGGTGGCCGACATGGGAGGCAGAACCTTGCGGAACCATGCGTACACCGGGCCGCTGATGTACTGCCGGCGCAGTTCGGGCAGCGCGAGCGGGGCGGCGGCGATTATCCACAGCAGCCAGAACAGCAGCAGCAACCAGGCCGGAACGTCCCCGGTCAGGCCTATGGCAAAAAGCAGCGCTGCGGCGCCGGCAAAGGCCGGGATGACCGGGGTGCGAAGGTGTGCGAGGAGGGTGACGCCAAGGAACAGAACCAGTAACCAGAGCAACAACATGGGGAATCTCCATCCGTGCGGCAAGAAGCGCCGCGAAGTCCGTACCATCAGAAGAATGGCTGCAGGGTCGGGGAGCATGGCCGAATCGCCATCGATAGTGGTCCGCTCGTCTCGCTAGACTGCAAATCAGCCAAGGAGGATGCAATGGACCAATACCTGCGACCCGGTCGCTTCATCGATAGTGACCACCCCACAGTAGTCGAGTTCGCCGAATGCCACCGCGGCGTGAGTCGCGAACCGCTGGAACAGGCAGTTGCCCTCTACTACGCGGTGCGCGATGGCGTCCGCTACAACCCCTACCGCTTCAGTCGAGATCCCCAGCATCTGTGCGCCAGCCATGCGCTGGCGGATGGTGAGAGCTACTGCGTACCCAAGGCGCACCTGCTCGCTGCTTGCGCGCGGCACTGCGGGATACCCGCGCGTATCGGCCTGGCAGACGTGAGAAACCATCTCTCCACCGCAAAATTGCTGGAGTTGCTGCGCAGTGACGTGTTCGCCATGCACGGTTATACCGAGCTGTTCATCGACGGGCGCTGGGTCAAGGCGACGCCGGCATTCAATGCGCTGCTGTGCCAGATGTTCGGCGTCGCGCCGCTGGAATTCGATGGTCGCAACGACAGCATCTTCCACCCGTACAACGACAGCGGTGAGCGTTACATGGAGTATCTGGTCGAGCACGGCAGTTTTGCCGAAGTGCCGGAGGCGTTGTTCTTCGGGCATCTGCGGCGGGTTTATCCGCACCTGTTCGAGGCCGAGGGTGGTCGTGGCTGAGGGCAAGTATGCAGTCCTGACGCAAATGCCTGTCCCTTGCGCTTGCATTTGCTCTTTCGCGCCCTTACCTAAAGCGCTTCATCCCTCTTCCTGCGTGCTCCCATGTCCACTGCGTTGTCCCTGCGCCAGCTGACCAAGACCTACAACAACGGATTCCAGGCCCTCAAGGGCATCGATCTCGACGTTGCCGAGGGTGATTTCTTTGCCTTGCTCGGTCCCAACGGTGCGGGCAAGTCGACCACCATCGGCATCCTCTCCACCCTGGTGAACAAGACCAGCGGCACGGTGAACGTGTTCGGCAATGATCTGGATCGAAGTCCCGCCGCGCTCAAGCGCTGCCTGGGGGTGGTACCGCAGGAGTTCAACTTCAGCCAGTTCGAGAAGGTCTTCGACATAGTCGTGACCCAGGCCGGCTACTACGGTATTCCAAGGCGCCTGGCCGGCGAGCGGGCCGAGCAGTATCTGACCCAGCTGGGTCTGTGGGACAAGCGTGACAGCGCCTCGCGCGAGTTGTCCGGCGGCATGAAGCGCCGCCTGATGATCGCCCGGGCACTGGTGCACCAGCCGCGTCTGCTGATCCTCGACGAGCCCACCGCCGGGGTCGACATCGAGCTGCGTCGTTCGATGTGGAGCTTTCTCACCGAGCTGAACGCGCAGGGCATCACCATCATCCTTACCACGCACTATCTGGAGGAAGCCGAGCAGCTGTGTCGCAACATCGGCATCATTGACCACGGCCGCATCGTCGAGAACACCAGCATGCGCGAGCTGCTGACCCAGCTGCATGTGGAAACCTTCCTGCTCGATCTGAAGGAGTCGCTGCTGATCGAGCCGCAACTGCTCGGTTACCCGGCGCGGCTGCTGGATTCGCACACGCTCGAGGTGCAGGTGGAGAAGGAACAGGGCATCACCGGGCTGTTTCAGCAACTGGCGACCCAGGGCATCGAGGTGCAGAGCCTGCGCAACAAGACCAATCGCCTGGAGGAGCTGTTCGTCTCGCTGGTCGAGAAGAACCTGCAGGAGGCCGGCCAATGAACATGGAACTGCGCTGCAATCTGGTCGCCCTGCAGACCATCGTGCGCCGCGAGGTGCGTCGCTTCCTGCGCATCTGGCCGCAGACGCTGTTGCCGCCGGCGATCACCATGGTTCTGTACTTCGTCATCTTCGGCAACCTGATCGGCCGGCAGATCGGCGACATGGGCGGCTTCACCTACATGCAGTACATCGTGCCCGGGCTGATCATGATGTCGATGATCACCAACTCCTACAGCAACGTGGTGTCGAGCTTCTTCAGCAGCAAGTTCCAGCGCTCGGTGGAGGAGCTTTTGGTGTCGCCGGTGTCGCCACACGTGATCCTGATCGGCTACGTCACCGGCGGGGTCTGCCGCGGTTTGGCGGTGGCGCTGATCGTGACCCTGCTGTCGCTGTTCTTCACCGAGATGCAGGTGCACCACCTCGGTGTGACCGTGCTGGTGATGCTGCTCACCGCGACGCTGTTTTCCCTTGGCGGCTTCGTCAATGCGGTGTACGCGCGCAACTTCGACGACATCTCGATCATCCCCAACTTCGTGCTGACGCCGCTGACCTATCTGGGTGGGGTGTTCTACTCGATCAGTCTGCTGTCACCGCTGTGGCAGACGCTGTCGATGGCCAACCCGATCCTGCACATGGTCAATGCCTTCCGCTACGGCATCCTCGGCGTCTCCGACATCCATATCGGCGTGGCGTTGAGCTTCATGCTGGTCGCCACCGTGGCCTTGTACCTGTTCGCCCTGAGACTGCTGGTCAGTGGCAGAGGCATGCGTCAGTAACCCCTGACATTCATATCCTGACACAGCCAGTGCTGTGAGCTGGGCGAGCCGCGCCGTTACACTGCCGGCTTGCTCAGATTGGGGTAGTCCATGTTCAGGTCGTTGCATCGTCTGCTGTTCTCGGTCTTGGCGCTCTCCGCGCCGGCATTCGCCAATCCACCGCTGGTGGAGGTAGTGCAGCCGGAGCTCAGGCTGGTGCGGGACGAGCTGGTGACCTTCGGTTCGCTGCGCTCGGACGAGTCGCTGATGATTCGTCCCGAAGTCGACGGCCGCGTGGCGCAATTGCATTTTCGCGAGGGCCAGGCGGTGAGTGCAGGGGATCTGCTGGTCAGTCTGGACGACGCCATCACCCGCGCCGAGCTGGCACAGGCCGAAGCCAACCTGAGCCTGGCGCAGAAGAACTACGAAAGGGCGCAGCGTCTGTTCAGCCGCGGCGCCAGCAATGCGCAGGCGCGTGACGAGGCCCAGGCCGAGGAACAGGCCGCCAGCGCCAGTCTGGCGCTGGCCCGCGCACGGCTGGACAAGACCCGCTTGCACGCACCGCACGACGGCGTGCTCGGTCTGCGCCACGTCAGTCCCGGCGACTATCTCGAGGCCGGTCAGGACATCGTCAACCTGGAAGTGCTCGATCCGCTCAAGGTCGAGTTTCGCGTGCCGCAGAAGAGTGCCGGGCGCATTCGCCCCGGCCAGCGCATCGAGATCGCTGTCGATGCCTGGCCCGATGAGCGTTTCGTCGGCGAGGTCTACGCCATCAATCCGCGGGTCGACGAGGCCGGCCGCAGTCAGGCGTTGCGGGCCCACGTCGGCAACGCCGAGAGGCGCCTGCAGCCGGGGCAGTTCGTCCGTGTCGCGGTGATCCTCGCCGAGCGGCCGGACGCCCTGGTGGTGCCGGAGGAGGCGCTGGTGCCGCGCGGCGACAAGACCCAGCTGGCGCTGGTCGAGGACGGCAAGGCGGTCTTTCGCGAGGTGCGCAGTGGTCGGCGCAAGGACGGCTGGGTCGAGATCGTTGAAGGTCTGGACGCTGCCGAGCAGGTGATCAGCGCCGGCTGGCAGAAGGTCTCCCAGGGCAGCGAGGTTCGTGTGCGGCGCGTGGAGCGCAGCGAATGACGCTGACCGACATCTGCATCCGTCGCCCGGTTTTCGCCACAGTCCTCTCGCTGGTGGTGGTGCTGCTGGGGCTGATGGCCTATCAGCGCCTGAACGTGCGCGAGTACCCGAACATCGATGTGCCGGTGGTCACGGTCAACGTGTTCTACCCCGGCGCCAGCCCCGAGATCATGGAGTCGCAGGTCGCCCAACCGATCGAGGACGTGCTCGCCGGTATCGAGGGGCTGGACTTCGTCACCTCGATCAGTCGTTCGGAAAACACCCAGATCACCGCTCAGTTCGTGCTCGGGCGCAGTCCGGATGAGGCCGCCAACGATGTCCGTGATCGACTCGGTCGGGTGCGCACGCTATTGCCCGACGAGATCGACGAACCCATGGTGCAGAAGGTCGAGGCCGACGCCCAGCCGGTGATCTGGCTGGGCTTCTTCAGCGATCGCCACAGCAGCATGGAGATCACCGACCTGCTCGAGCGGGTCATGCAGGACCGGGTGCAGACCATTCCCGGTGTTTCCGAGGTAACCATTCGTGGCGCGCGTACGCCCTCCATGCGCATCTGGCTCGACCCGGAAAGCCTCGCCGGCTACGGCCTCACGGTACAGGACATAGAAGACGCACTGCGGCGGCAGAACGTCGAGATTCCGGCCGGCCGTATCGAGTCGACCCAGCGCGAGTTCAGCGTGCTCGCCGAAACCGATCTGCGCAGTGCCGAGGCGTTCAACAACCTGATCGTCGATGACTCGCGTGGCTATCTGCTGCGCCTGTCGGATGTCGGCGAAGCGCGCATAGGACCGGCCGACGAGCGCAGCCTGGTGCGCTACATGGGCCGTCCTGCGGTGACCATGGGCCTGATCAAGCAGGCCACCGCCAACCCGCTGGAGATCTCCGCCGAGCTTGCGAAGGCGCTGCCGGAGATGCGTGCGCTGTTGCCGGAGGGAATGGAGTTGGCGGTCTCCAGCGATAACTCGCTGTTCATCCGCGAGTCGATCAACAACGTCTACATCACCATCGGTGAAGCGGTGGTGCTGGTCATCCTGATCATCTTCCTGTTCCTGCGCTCGTGGCGCGCGACCCTGATTCCGCTGGTGACCATCCCGGTGTCGCTGATCGGCGCCTGCGCGCTGATGGCGCTGATGGGCTTCACCATCAACACCCTGACGCTGCTGGCGATGGTGCTGGCGATCGGCCTGGTGGTGGATGACGCCATCGTGATGCTGGAGAACATCCACCGGCATATAGAAGAGGGCATGCAGCCGCTGGCTGCTGCGCTCAAGGGCAGCCGCGAGATCGCCTTCGCGGTGATCGCCATGACCCTGACGCTGGCGGCGGTGTTCGCGCCCATCGGTTTCATGCAGGGCACCACCGGCAAACTGTTCACCGAGTTTGCCTGGACCCTGGCCGGTGCGGTGCTGGTCTCCGGTTTCGTCGCGCTGACGCTGACGCCGATGATGTGCGCGCTGATGCTCAAGCCGCACCAGACCCGGCACAGCCGCATCTATGTGCGGATCGAGGCGCTTCTCGATGGCCTGGGCACTGGCTACCGTCGGCTGCTGGAGCGCGTACTGGGGCTTTGGCCGCTGATCCTGCTGGTTCTGTTGGGCATGCTGCTGCTCAGCGGCTGGCTGTTCACCAGCCTGCGCTCGGAGCTGGCGCCGACCGAGGACACCGGCATGATCGTCGGCGTGATCAACTCGCCCGACGGCGCCACCATCGGCTACACCAGTCGCTATGCGAAAGAGGTCGAGCAGGCCTACGCCTCGATCGAGGAGGCCAATCGCTATCTGGTGATCATCGGTTTCCCCACCGCCGGGCAGGCCATCTCGATCGTACGCCTGGATGATTGGGGCGAGCGTGAGCGCAGCCAGTTCGAGATTCGCGAAGAGCTGCTACCCAAGCTGCAGGACATTCCCGGCATTCGCGCCTTTCCGGTCAACCGGCCCCCGATGGGGCAGAGCCCACGCAACCAGCCGGTCAGCTTCGTGATCCGCTCCTCGCTCGAATACGAAGAACTGGAAACCTACGTCAGCCAGCTGATGGCGGCGGTGCGCGACTATCCGGGGCTGGAGAGCCTGGATAGCGATCTGCGCCTGAACATGCCGCAACTGAAGATCGATGTGAACCGCGAGCAGGCGGTGGCAGTCGGCACCGACGTCGCCACCATCGGCCGCACGCTGGAAAGCCTGTTCGGCAGCCGCCAGGTGACGCGCTTCAAGCAGAACGGCGAGCAGTACGACGTGCTGGTGCAGCTGGCGGAAATCGATCGCAGCAATCCGGACGACCTGACCCGGGTATACGTGCGCGGCGGCGATGGCTCGATGGTCCAGCTGTCGAACCTGATCAACGTGCGCGAGGGTGTCGCGGCGCGCGAGCTGAACCACTTCAACCAGCTGCGTGCAGTGACCCTGACGGCCAACGTCGGTCAGGGCTACACCCTCGGTGAAGCGCTGGAGCATCTGGAGCAGGCGGCGCGCGAGATACTGCCGCCAGAGACGCTGTTCGACTACACGGGCATTTCCCGTGACTTCAAGCAGTCCGGCGCGAGCATTGCGCTGATCTTCGCCCTTGCCCTGGTGTTCATCTATCTGGTGCTGGCGGCGCAGTTCGAGAGCTTCCTCGATCCACTGATCATTCTCTTCAGCGTGCCGCTGTCGATGGTTGGTGCGCTGGCGGCGCTGCAGCTGGGCGGCGGTACGCTGAACATCTACTCGCAGATCGGTCTGGTGACGCTGATCGGGCTGATCACCAAGCACGGCATCCTGATCGTCGAGTTCGCCAACAGCCTGGCACGACGCGGGGTCGAGCTGCGCGAGGCTATCCTCGACGCCTCGGTACAACGTCTGCGCCCGATCCTGATGACCACCGGCGCCATGGTGCTTGGCTCCGTCCCCCTAGCGATCGCCTCCGGGGCCGGCGCGTTGAGTCGTCAGCAGATCGGCCTGGTGATCGTCGGCGGCCTGCTGGTCGGCACGCTGTTCACCCTGGTGGTGATTCCGACCCTGTATCTCTTGCTGCGCCGCTGGCGACCGGTGCCGCAGGAGCTCGTTACCGAGCCGGTCGCCTGAGTCGCGGCGCTTGATGCGCGTCCGGCAGTCCGGCCATGCGAGGCGTGCAGCGGGGTTATACTGCGCGCCGTTTTCGCCGCCGTCAGGTCATCGTCATGCAGCATCCCGCCGAACAGTCGCCATTGGGCAAGTCGAGTGACTATGTCTTCAGCTATTCACCCGAACTGCTGTTCCCCATCCCGCGCGCGGCCAAATGGGCCGAGCTGGGCCTGACGGCAGACAGCCTGCCGTACCAGGGCGTGGATCTGTGGAACTGCTACGAGCTGTCCTGGCTGCTGCCCTCGGGCAAGCCGGTGGTGGCGGTGGGCGAGTTCGCGATTCCGGCCGACTCGCCGAACATCATCGAGTCGAAGTCGTTCAAACTCTACTTGAACTCGCTCAACCAGAGCGTCTTCGCCAGCACCGAGGCGTTGTGCGAGGCGCTGTGCCGGGATCTGTCCGCCGTGGCCGGGGCGACGGTCGAGGCGCGGGTGCGCAGCCTCGACGAGGTGGCGCTGGACGGTGTACGGACGCTGCCGGGGCGTTGTATCGACGGGCTGGATATCCAGGTCAGCGACTACAGCCATCCGCGGCCGGAGCTGCTTGTCTGCAACCGATCAAGGGTGGTGGACGAGGTACTGCACAGTCATCTGCTCAAATCCAACTGTCCGGTCACCGGTCAGCCCGACTGGGGCAGCGTGGTGGTGGAGTACCGCGGTGCCGAGCTGGACGCAGCCAGTCTGCTGGCCTATCTGGTGAGCTTCCGCCAGCATCGCGATTTTCATGAGCAGTGCGTGGAGCGGATCTTTCTCGATCTGCAGCGTTTGCTGCAGCCTGAATATCTCTGTGTCTATGCGCGCTACGTGCGTCGCGGCGGGCTGGATATCAATCCCTACCGCAGTACCGTCGCGCTGCAGCCCGACAACCGCCGGCTGGTGCGCCAGTAACGGCGCCCAGACCTGCGACGGTCAGATGCCCATGTTGGCCAGGCTCTGCAGGATGTTGCGCAGGGTGCCGGCAAGGGTAGGGTGATCGGCTTCGAAACGCTCGACTGCCAGGGTCACGCCGTCGACCAGAGAGGCATCGGGCGCTTCGGCCGCCTGGCGAGCCAGTTGGGCTTCGATGTCCTGGGTCAGCATGTACAGCGAGGCGCGCTCTTCTTCGCTCAACGGCGGGCTGTTGGCCAACTGGTCACGCAGGCTTTCCAGTTGTTGGTGCAGTTCTTGGCTGGGCATGGGCTCTCCTTGGCGAGCAGGGTTCGGTGATTCGGGACGCTGATTCGTCCGACTTCATGAGGGACAGGGTAATCCAGCCGCGCCGGCCTGTCCTGACTCGCGTCATCTGTCGCGCGATCAGGGCGATGCCGGGCCAAAGCCGAACAGCACGCGGACGTCATCGGGCACGGCGATCGAGGTATTGCTGCCATGGTCGACCCAGACCAGTTTGCAGTGGCCTTCGCCGTAAGTCGTGCGCGGGTCCTCGAGCGTACTCAGGCGGTGCTCGATGGTCAGGCTGCTGCGCCTGACGCCGCCGGCATACAGCTCGACCATCACCGTGGCCGGGTGGACGACTGGTTTCAGGTAGGTGTGCAGGGTCTGCAGGATCAGCGGGCCGGTGGGCATGTTGTTCATTCCGATACCGAGCTTCTCGAACCAGGACACCCGTGCCTCCTCCAGATACTGGATGTAGAGGGTATTGTTGACGTGGCCATAGCTGTCCATGTCGCCCCAGCGCACCGGGATATGCGCGATGTGCAGAAGAGGTTTGTTGTGCATCGATCTCGTTCGCTATGCTGCGGAAATTACCAGCGGACGCTTTATACTGCGCCGCCTCAAGGCCGTCCGGCCGCACACTACTTGCCCGTTGGGGAGACTGCAAATGGCTAAATCCGGCTCGAACTGGACCATCCCACTGCGCCGGCTGATCACTTGCGGGCTGCTTGCGATGCTGCCGAGCGGTGTGGCGCTGGCGGAGGAGGACCCCTTCGAGGGCTTCAATCGGGTAGTGTTCCGCTTCAACGACACCCTCGATACCTATGCTCTCAAGCCGATCGCTCAGGGCTATCAGGCTGTTACACCGCAGATCGTCGAGGACGGTGTACACAACGTCTTCGGCAACATCGGCGAGGTGCGCAACCTTACCCACGATCTGCTGCAGGGCAAGTTCCATGATGCCGGCGTCGATACTGGCCGCCTGCTGCTCAACACCACCTTCGGCCTGCTGGGCTTCTTCGATGTCGCCAGCGAGATGGGGCTGGTGCGCAACGATGAGGACTTCGGTCAGACACTCGGCGCCTGGGGCGTCGGTAGTGGTCCTTATCTGGTATTGCCGCTGATGGGGCCGAGTACCGTGCGTGACGGTCTGGCGGGTGTGCCGGATGGCTATCTCGGACCCTATCCGTACATGGATCACGTGCCGACCCGCAATGTGGTGCGCGGGGTCAACGTGGTCGACACGCGTGCCAGTCTGCTCAAGGTCGAGCGCATGGTGGGCGGGGACAAGTACGTGTTCGTGCGTAACGCCTATCTGCAGACGCGCGAGTTCCGGGTGCGCGACGGGCAGGTGGAAGACGACTTCTAAATGAAAAAAACGGGCGGGCCATGCGGCTCGCCCGTGGACGAATCAGAGCATCGAGAGTACCGACAGCCCCAGGGATTGGCGGCCATCTTCAAGATCCAGCGCCCGCACGACCTCGGCCTCTACGTTGAGGTCGGCCAGTTGGTCGTGCTCGGAAGGAATATGCACACCGATGCGGTCGCCTATGGCCAGGCGGGTGGCGGCCTCGACCTGCATGCCGTTGCTCGACAGGTCCAGGCACAGTGCGGGAATCTTCTGCCCGTCGTGAACCAGGGTGACGGGTGCCTCCAGACGCATGCGGATGAAGTCTCGTTTCTCACTGTAGGCGCGGTCAGACGTACTCATGAATGGCTGTCCTCTCGAGTTGTTTGCGGACGCGGCGCAAGCTCTTATAACCCCCGTGGATTTGAGGTGTAAAGCGACCTTTGGCCAGGCTGTGACGGCTTGAATCACCTGGCGGATGGGAGTACCGTCTGCGCCTTGAATGAAACCCAGTCCCCGCGCTCGGATTGATCGAGGGCGAGCAACGCCTCAAGGCGCCGATTTTCCGGTATCCCATGCACAACACCCGTGCCAAGTTGCTGATCATTGATGACGATGAGGTCGTGCGTGCAAGTGTCGCGGCCTATCTGGAAGATAGTGGGTTCACGGTGCTGCAGGCGGGTAACGGCGCTGAAGGGCTACGCTGTTTCGAGACCGACCAGCCGCAGCTGGTCATCTGTGATCTGCGCATGCCCCAGGTCGACGGGCTGGAGCTGATACGACGGGTTGCCGCGGTAGACGCCGACCTTCCGGTGATCGTCATGTCCGGCGCCGGTGTCATGTCCGATGTGGTCGAGGCTCTGCGTCTGGGCGCGGCCGACTATCTGATCAAGCCCCTGGAAGATCTGGCGGTACTCGAGCATTCGGTGAACAGGGCGTTGGACCGTTCGCGGCTGCGGCTGGAAAACACCCGTTATCGCGAAAAGCTCGAGGTGGCCAATCGCGAGCTGCAGACCAGCCTGGACCTGCTGCGCGAAGACCAGACCGCCGGGCGCCAGGTGCAGATGAACATGCTGCCGGTTACGCCCTGGACGGTGGGCGACCTGCATTTCGCTCACAAGATCATTCCCTCGCTTTATCTGTCTGGCGACTTCGTCGACTACTTTCGTATCGACGACCACCGCGTGGGCTTCTACCTCGCCGACGTATCCGGTCACGGCGCTTCTTCGGCTTTCGTCACCGTGCTGCTCAAGTTCATGACCACCCGCCTGCTGTACGAGTCGCGCAAAGGTGGCAGCCTGCCGGACTTCAATCCGTCGGAGGTGCTCGGCCACATCAACCGCGGGCTGATCAACTGCAAGCTGGGCAAACACGTGACCATGCTTGGCGGGGTAATAGATGAGCAGCGCGGTGTGCTGACCTACAGTATCGGTGGGCACTTGCCGCTGCCGGTTCTGTTTGCCGACGGTGACGCCCGGTACCTGGAGGGACGTGGGCTGCCGGTAGGCCTGTTCGATGAGGCCAGCTACGAAGACCATGAGTTGCCACTGCCCGAGGCCTTCAGCCTGACCTTGCTGTCCGACGGCATACTGGACCTTTTGCCGGGCGAAACCCTCAAAGAAAAGGAAGCGATACTTCCGCGCATGGTGGTGGAAGCCGGCGGTACCCTGGACGGTCTGCGTCAGGTGCTTGGGCTGGCAGCACTATCCGACATGCCCGATGACATCGCATTGCTGGTGTTGAGCAGGAACCTTGCATGAGTAGCGGTAAGATCCAGTTCGCGGAAATGGGCGGCACCTTCGTCCTCAAGTTCATCGGCGAAGTGCGGCTGACGCTTTGCTCTGCGCTGGACTCGACCATCGAGAAGATCTTCAGCGCCCTGAATTTCAGCGCCATCGTCATTGATCTCACCGAAACACGCAGCATCGACAGCACCACGCTGGGGCTGTTGGCCAAGTTGTCGATTCTGTCGCGACAGAAGGTCGGCCTGTTACCGACACTGGTGACCACCAATGCCGATATCACCCGGTTGCTGCAATCGATGGGCTTCGATCAGGTGTTCAATATCGTCAACAGTCCGGTCCCTTGCGCCGACTGTCTCACCGACCTGCCTTCACAGGATGAGAGTGAAGCGGTGGTGAGGGACAAGGTGCTCGAAGCCCACCGGATTCTGATGAGCCTCAACGAGAGCAACCGCGAAGCCTTCCATGACCTGGTCAGCGCGCTGGAGCGCAGCTGATTCAGCGTCGCAGCAAAGCCTCAAGCTTTTCCTGATCGCGGGCAAACAGACGGATGCCTTCCGCCAGCTTCTCGGTGGCCATGGCGTCCTCGTTCATCTGCCAGCGGAAATCCTTCTCTTCCAGATGCACGCGGGCCTCGCTACCCGCTCCTGGTGCCAGCACACGACTGAGCGTGCCTTCGTCCTGGCCCAGCTGCTGCAGCAGATCCGGACTGATGGTCAGGCGATCACAGCCGGCCAGTTGCTCGATCTGCCCCAGATTGCGGAAGCTTGCACCCATCACCACTGTCGGGTAGCCGTGAGCCTTGTAGTAGTTGTAGATCCGCGTGACCGATTGCACGCCGGGGTCTTCGCTGGCGCTGAACTCGCGCCCTTCGTTCTTCTTGTACCAGTCGTAGATGCGCCCCACGAAGGGGGAGATGAGGAAGCAGCCGGCTTCGGCACAGGCCACCGCCTGGGCGAACGAAAACAGCAGGGTGAGGTTGGTCTGGATGCCGGCCTTCTCCAGCTGTTCCGCCGCACGGATGCCTTCCCAGGTCGAGGCGATCTTGATCAGCACCCGATCACGGCCGATGCCGGCCTGCTCGTAGAGACCGATCAGGCGCTCGGCACGGGCCAGGGTGGCCTGGGTGTCGAAGGACAGGCGCGCGTCCACCTCGGTGGAGATTCGCCCAGGAATGATCTTGAGAATTTCGCTACCGACCGCAACCGCAAAACGGTCACAGACCAGGCTGATATCGCTGCCGGCGTCGGCGACGGCCTGTTCGATCAGCTCGGCATAGCGCGGCAAGGCGGCGGCCTTGAGTAGCAGGGAAGGGTTGGTGGTGGCGTCGACCGGCGTGTGGCGGGCGATGGCGTCAAGATCGCCGCTGTCGGCAACCACGGTGGTGTGCTGCTTGAGCTGCTGCAGTTTGGACATGGGAGGGCTCTGTTCTGGGCAATGGCTCGACCTTACCCGAGCGCGCGGGGCCGCTCAACGGCCGCGCTGCTCGGAGCGCAAGGCTTTGATGCAGAGCACGTTCGGACGTTCCCGTCAGCGACCTTCGAGTAGTGCGATTGCCTGCTCGAGCAGGCCGAGCGGTTTTTGGGTCTGGTGCACGTCGACGGACAGCAGTTGGCGGAAGCGGCGCGCCCCAGGGAAGCCCTGTCCCAGCCCCAGAACATGCCGGGTGATGTGATGCATGGCGCCGCCTTCGGCCAGGTGCGCCTCTATATAAGGCAGCATGCGCCTTAGGGCGTCGGCGCGAGAGAGCGGCTCAGTGCTGCAGCCGAACAGGGTGCGGTCCACGCCTGCGAGCAGGTAGGGGTTGTGATAGGCCTCGCGGCCCAGCATCACCCCATCGAAGGTTTGCAGATGCTCGGTGCACTCACCGAGCGTACGTATGCCACCGTTGAGGATGAACTGCAGGTCCGGGAAGTCCTGCTTCAGTTGCGCCGCCACTTCGTAGCGCAGAGGCGGCACCTCGCGGTTTTCCTTGGGCGACAGGCCCTCGAGGATCGCAATCCGCGCGTGCACGGTGAAGCTGCGGCAACCCGCCTCGCTGACAAGTCCCACGAAATCGCACAGCTGCGCGTAGCTGTCATGCCCGTTTATGCCGATGCGGTGCTTGACCGTCACCTCGATAGCCACCGCATCGCGCATCGCCTTGACGCAATCCGCTACCAGTTGCGGATGTGCCATCAGGCAGGCACCGATCATGTTGTTCTGTACCCGGTCGCTCGGGCAGCCGACATTCAGATTGATCTCGTCGTAACCGGCCTGCTCGCCGAGCCGCGCGCAGGCGGCCAGGTCGGCCGGTCGGCTGCCGCCCAGTTGCAGAGCCAGCGGGTGCTCGATTTCGTGATGACGTAGAAAGCGCTGTGTGTCCCCGTGCAGCAGCGCGCCGGTGGTGACCATCTCGGTGTAGAGCAGGGCATGGCGCGACAGCTGGCGGAGGAAGAACCGACAATGACGGTCAGTCCAGTCCATCATCGGCGCGACGGAGAAGCGGCGATCCGGTTTTGGCGGGCGATTGAGCATTATCTGGATGGTTCGGGAAAAGGGACGGCATTGTACATGCAGTCCGATGGGGTCGGTATTTGTGACCACTGGTGAGGGTTTTCGACAATCGGCGGCTGTGTATGTCAGGAGGCTTCGCTATACAGCTAGGGGTAACTGCGAGTCATCCGGAGCGGGCCGGCGAGCACTTTTTGACGAAATGTTGCGAGCGATTTTGTGATACTGCTATCATATTGACATCGCGTTTGGGTGTAGGCGATTATTTGACGGTCGGGCACGGATGCAGTGTTTCAGAGTCGCATGAGGCGAGTCTTTTGGCAGCAACTGCCCTGGTTTCTGAATTTTCAAGTCGTTTTCTTCAAGTGGGTTTTCAACGTGTCTGATGTCCCCATTCTGGTAACGGGTGGTGCCGGTTTCATCGGCTCGCACCTGGTCGATCTGCTGTTGTCGCGTGGTTGCGCTGTTCGTGTTCTGGATAACCTGTCCACTGGCAAGAAGAGCAATCTTGCGCTGGACAACCCCCGCCTGCAGTTCATCCAGGGTGATGTTGCCGACGCCGCTTGCGTCGATGCTGCCGTCAACGGCTGCGCCGGCGTGGCGCATCTGGCCGCAGTCGCTTCGGTACAGGCGTCGGTGGAAGACCCGCTGGGCACTCACCAGGCCAACTTCATCGGTACCCTGAATCTGTGCGACAGCATGCGTAGGCATGGCGTGCGCCGAGTCGTGTTCGCGTCAAGCGCCGCGGTGTACGGGCAGAACGGCGAGGGGCAGGCGATTGCCGAGGAGACGCCGAAAGCGCCCCTGACGCCTTATGCGATCGACAAGCTGGCCAGCGAGCATTTGCTCGATTTCTATGCCCGCCAGCACGGCCTGGAGCCGGCCATCTTCCGCTTCTTCAATATCTTCGGTCCGCGCCAGGATCCGTCGTCGCCATACTCAGGCGTCATCAGCATCTTCGTCGAGCGTGCGCTGAAGGGCGTGCCGATCAAGGTGTTCGGCGATGGCGAGCAGACCCGCGATTTCGTCTATGTGGCGGATCTGGTGGCAGTCCTCGCGCAGGCGCTGGAGGCACCTGCCGTCCTCGCCGGTGCGGTCAATCTCGGTCTTGGACGCTCCACCAGCCTCAATCTTTTGCTCGAATGCGTAGGTCAGCTGTGCGGCGGTTTGCCGGTAGTGACTCACGAGGGCTCGCGTGCGGGTGACATCCGTCATTCGCTGGCCGATAACAGCCGTTTGCTGGAGCGTTTCCAGCTGACCCAACCCACTTCGTTGAAAGACGGATTGCAGGCGCTGATCGCATCCTTCTGAAGGTGTAATTGGCAAGGAAGGTAATTCGATGGTTAGCGGTTTTCGCCACCGGCACGGACGCTGGGCTGGGCATGTGCTCAGCGTGGTGCTGCTAGGACTGTTGCTGGCTTCCTTTGCTCGCGCCGATACCTCGCGACCATCCAGTGTCGCCTTCTGGTATGCCGAGCAGCCGCCGCTCGAAGAGCTTGCCCAGTTTGACTGGGTAGTGCTCGAAACGGGTCATCTGGCCGCTGCCGATGTCTCCTTCCTCGCACGGCAGGGCGCCAGGCCGTTCGCCTATCTTTCCATCGGCGAGATCGATAGCCATCAGGCTGGCCAGGCAGATCTGTCGGCGGAGGCGGCTACAGCGATGCGCAACGAGGCCTGGGACAGCCAGGTCATGGATCTGGCCGCCCCTGCCTGGCGTGAGCATCTGCTGACGCGTGCAGGCATGCTGCGTGATCAGGGCTACCGCGGTCTGTTCCTCGATACGCTCGACAGTTTCATGCTGTTGCCCGAGGCACAGCGCCCGGCTCAGCGGGATGCGTTGATCTCGTTGCTGCGTGAGCTAAAGACGCGCTATCCAGAGCTTGCGCTGTTCTTCAATCGGGGCTTCGAAGTGCTGCCCGAACTCGATCAGGTCGCCGCAGCGGTGGCGGTCGAGTCGATTCATGCGGGCTGGGATGCCCAGCGCGGTGAGTATCGTGAGGTGCCCGCCGCCGACCGGCAGTGGCTGGAAGCCCAGCTGAAGCCGCTGCAAGAGCGCGGTCTGCCGATAGTGGCGATCGAATATCTGCCGCCGAAACAGCGTCCCGAGGCACGCAAGCTGGCCCGGCAACTGCTGGCGGAGGGCTATCTGCCTTTCATCAGCACGCCGGAGCTGGACTATCTCGGCGTTGGCGCGGTCGAGGTGCAACCGCGCCGTATCGCCCTGCTCTATGACCCGCGTGAAGGCGATGTTCCGGAAAGTCCCGGTCATGTGCATCTGGGCGGGCTGCTGGAGTATCTCGGTTATCGGGTCGACTACCTGGCGGCGGACGCCCTTCCTCGCGGCCGGGCTTTGGGCCTCTACGCCGGCGTCGTGGTCTGGATGACCAGCGGCGCGCCACTGGATAGTCAGCCATTCGACGCCTGGCTTGGGGCACGCCTGGAGGAGGGCGTGCCGTTGGCATTCATGGCCGGACTCCCGGTGGAGAATTCGGCGTTACTACAGCGTATTGGTCTGAAACGCGGCGACGGCCCGGTCCGTCCGGGGCTGCAGCTGGTGGATCATGATGCAGCGTTGCTGGGTGCTTTCGAGGCACCGCTGGTGGTTCGCTCACGCGGACTGCTCGACGTTTCGGTGCTGAAAGGCGGCCCGCAGGCTGCGCTGACCCTGGTCAGTGACTCCGGTGAGCAACTGGTCCCGGTTGCCCTGGGAGAGTGGGGCGGCATGGCGCTGGCGCCTTACGTGTTCGAGGAGAGCGCGGAAAACCGCCGTTGGATTCTCGATCCTTTCGCCTTCGTCCAGCGTGCCTTGCGCCTGCCGCCGCTGCCGGCACCGGATACCACCACCGAGAACGGGCGGCGGATCGCTACCGTGCATGTCGATGGCGACGGTTTCCCCTCGCGCGCGGAGGTGCCGGGCACGCCCTATTCGGGGCAACTGGTGCTGGATGAGTTCATCGAGCCCTATCCGCTGCTCAGTTCGATCTCGGTGGTGGAGGGCGAGGTCGGTCCGCGCGGCATGTTCCCGCACCTTGCGCGGGAGCTCGAACCCATCGCGCGGAAAATCTTTGCTCATCCGCGCGTCGAGGTCGCCAGTCACACTTTCAGTCATCCGTTCTTCTGGCAGCCGGAGAAGGTCAGCCAGCGCGAGGGCTTCAAGGCCGACTACGGTTTCAAGATGGCCATCCCGGGCTATGACCAGGTCGACTTCGAGCGCGAAATCGTCGGCACCCGCGACTACATCAATCAGCGTCTGACCACAGCGCAGAAGCCGGTGAAGATGATCTTCTGGTCCGGTGATGCCTTGCCCGACGCCGCCACCATCCGCATGGCCTACGAAGCAGGCTTGCCCAACGTCAACGGCGGGGTGACCGCGCTGACCCGGGCCAACCCCTCGCTGACCGGACTGTACCCGCTGCTGCGACCCACCGAAGGTGGCTTGCAGATCTACGCGCCGATCATCAACGAGAACGTCTACACCAATCTCTGGCAGGGCCCTTACTACGGCTTCCGCGGCGTTATCGAGACCTTCGAGTTGACCGACCAGCCACGACGCCTGCGCGGGCTGCATCTCTACTACCACTTCTATGCCGGCACCAAACAGGCGTCGATCAAGGTCATGGCCGACATCTATCGGCACATCCTCGACCAGCAGCCGATGTCGCTGTGGATGAGTGATTACCTTGAGCGGGTGCGCGGTCTGTATCACGCCAGTCTTGCGCGCACTCCGGATGGCGACTGGCAGATTCGTTCGCTGCAGGGCCTGCGTACCTTGCGTCTGGACCCTGCTCTGGGCTGGCCGGACCTGGCGCGCTCCGAAGGCGTTGCCGGTGTGCGCGATCTGCCGCAGGGCCGTTACGTGCATCTGAGCGGTGAGCGTGCCCTGCTGGCGCTGCGGCAGACCCGCGATCCGCGCCCGGCGCTGGAGCAGGCCAACCTACCGCTGCAACAGTGGCGGTATCTGGATGCGCAGCGGGTGCAGTTTTCCTTCGCTGGCGAATTTCCTCTGCAGCTGTCGGTGCGCTCGGCCACTGCCTGTCGCATCGAGGCCCAGGGCCGGCGATTTGCCGGTCGCCAGAGCGCCGGTCTCTGGCACTTCGACATTCCTTTGAAGCAGGTGAGCGATGCGCGACTCCTCTGCAACTAAGTCGGTCCGTCTGCTCAAGCCCTGGACGCTGATCCTTGCCGCCGCGGCAGTGGCCGGCCTGCTCCTTTTGACCTATCACGGCGAAGAGGTCTTCCTGCCCGACGGACAGCGCCCGGATGCCGTCTCGGCCAACTATGCCGAACTGCTTCTGGCCGCCCACCCCGAAGATGTCGGACTGCGTCAGGAGCTGATCCAGCTGCTCATCGATCTCAGCGAGTATGCGCGGGCACGTCGCCATCTGCTCGACTGGCAGCAGCCGGACCCGCTGCTGGCTGGCTACTACCAGTTGGAGATCGATGCGCTGACTGCCCTTCACGGCGGTACCGAAGAAATGCTGCAGTCCGCGCGCCAGCAGATGCTCGCCTTCGACCGCAGCAAGCTGCCGCTCGAACAACTCAAACGCCTGGCTCGTCATGCGCTGGTGCTGTCGCTGCCAGGCCTTGCCGCGGACGTCTATCTGGAGCTCGCCCAGCGCGAGCCAGATGCGCGCCGCGAGCACCTGCAGGAGGCAGGACGCTGGTATCTGGCGGGCAATCGTCCGGCCGACGCGGGAGCGGTCTATTACGAGCTGATGCTGGCCAGCGAGCGTCCGGAAGAGCGCCTGCATTACCTGCAACAGGCCTATGCCGGACTGCTGGCCGCAGGGCAGGGCGAGCGTGCCTCGCTGCTGCTGGCTGACGAGCTTGAGCGTCTCAATCAGCTGGAGCTTGACCCTGCCTGGCTCGAGTCAGGCGTCCAGGTGGCCATGGGTAGCCGGCGTTTCGATCTGGCTGAGCGCATCGTGCACCTGTGGCGTGCCGCCCAACCGAGCAATCCCAATGCCCTGCAGGCGGAGTTCCGGCTGCATCTGGCCTTCGGTGATATCCAGGGTGCCTGGGAGGTTGGTCAGCTGCTGCTGGCGGAGCGTCCGCAGGACGCCGATCTGCTGCAGCAGATGGCGCAGCTGGGTGAATGGGGCGGCCACAACGATGAGGCGCTCGGCTATTGGGTGCGCTACCTGGAGCTGCGTGCGGACCCGAAAGCCCAGGAGCACGCCTGGCGCCTGGCCCTGCAGCTGTTCGACTTCGATCGTGGCATTCCGCTGCTGACGGGACTGACGGTGCATCGTCGGCTCAGCGATCTGGAGCTGGACGCGCTGATCTACGCCCACGAGTCGCGTGGTACGCCCGAGCAGGCCGAGCTGTGGTTGCGCGATTATCTGCGTAGCTATCCGCAGCACCGACTGGCCTGGTTGCGCCTGTTGCAGAATCTGGAGAATACCCAGCAGTACCAGGCTGAAGCGCAGACCTGGGCGGCGCTGGCGAAGCATTTCCCGTTGAGCATTGCCGAGCGCGTCGACTGGGCCGAAATCCACTGGAAACTCTTCGATCCGAGCAGTGCCTGGGAGGTACTGGACGTCGATGCCAGCGACATCGACGACCCCGATTACTGGCGGGTACGCGCAGGACTGGCCTGGGAGCTGGAGCGTGATGATGAGCTGCTGTTCGCCTACGAGCAGATGGTTGCGCGCAAGATCAGCCTGACGTTCGCCGAAGAGAGCCAGCTGATCGCCCTCTATCGTCCGCTGCAGCCGCGCAGGGCGCTGGACATGCTGGTCGCCAGCTGGCAGCGAACCGGCGATCCGCAACGCCTGCTCGAAGCGCTGCCGCTGGCCGAGCAGTTGGACGACTGGACGCTGTTCCGGCAACTGGTGCAGGACGCCCTGGCCACACCGGCCACCGCGCGGCTGGCGGCGGTGCTGCTGGCCCAGGGCACCCTGGCGCAGCACGAGGGCCGCCTGAGCGACGCGGAGCGCATCTATCGCCAGGGCCTTGCGCGTTTCCCCGCAGACAGTCAGTTCCGCGAGCGACTGCTGTGGCTGTTCGTCGATCAGGGCCGCACGGCCGAATTGCCGCTGTTGCTGGAACAGTGGCGGGCACAGGCCAGACGCGATAGCCGCCTCTGGTTGCCGTTCGCCGCCGCCAGCCAGATGCTCGGGCGGCATGATGAGGCGCTTGCCTGGTATCGCCGTTACCTGCAGGGCAATGCACGGGACTGGCTGATCCAGGCTGCCTATGCCGATGCGCTCGAGGCTTCCGGGCGCTTCGAGCAGGCACAGCGCCTGCGTCGGGTGCTGGTTGGCAGCTTCCGCAAGACGCCAGGGGAGGACGCGCCGCAGCGCTATGGCACCTGGCTGCGGATGCTTGCCAGCAGCCATTCCCACCAGGCCGCCAGCCGCACCGCACTGAAATGGCAGGATGGCTCACCCGCCATGCTGCAGCTGTGGTTCGACCGGCTGATGGACCAGCTCGATGCGACCAATCAGGAAGCGCAGAAGGACGCCTGGCTGGCTTGGGCCCGTGGCCGCGGGTTGCAGGTCGAGCGTTACGACCGCATTCAGGAGGCTTTGCGCAGCTGGAACAGGGCAACCCTGGAGCAGATGCTGGCGTCACGCGAGATGGATCCGGCGCAGCGGGTCGAGGCCTTGCGCCGTCTGGGCGAGGGCGGTCAGGCGCTGGGCGAGGCGCTTTCCAGTCTGGGTAGCGGCCAGCCGCAGGCGGTGCGCGAGCAGCTCTGGCGCCAGGCGCTGGAAATGCACGAGCGTAGCCCCCAGGGCATTCGCCTGGCCTGGCAGCAGCAGGACTTCGGTGGCCTGGATCTCGACGGCCCGCAACTGACCGTGGCGCGCTATATGGGCAATGACTGGTACGCCAGCCTGGATCTGGCCAATGGTCGATACGACTCCGCGCTACTGGATTCGGCGGCGCTCGGTCGAGAGACCTCGGCGTTGCTCGAGCTACGCCGCGATCTGGCCGATGGCAGCCTGCAGCTGAGCGTCGACAGCAGTTTGCGCAGCGACCAGGACCGTCATGGTCTCGGCGTATCGAGGCTCTGGACGCTGGATTCACGCAACGAGCTGGAAGTCGGCCTCGACTGGCAGCGCGAGAGCATCAACAGCGGCCTGATGCGTGCGTTGGGTAGCCAGGACGCCCTCTGGGTAGCGGGTCGCCACAACTTCACCGCCCGTGACCAGCTCGCCTGGTCGGCGGCGCGCAGGCGCTATTCCACCCGCTACGGCGACTCGCTGGGAGACGGTTTCGCCTACGGCGTCGAGCTGAACCACGTGATGCAGTTCGAGGGGCCGACCTGGGTGCTGCGCACTGGCGTCGACTACCAGGACAACGCCCTCGGAAGTGCGCTACTGACCGACCTGCCGAGTCTGGCTGGCGGGCCGCTGCGCGCAGACGAGGCAGTGGCCGCGGATCTGCTGCAGGAAGAATACGGCCAGCTGTATCTGGGCAGCTCCTGGCGACGCGGCTTTCCCGGTGCGCTCAATCGCACGCGCGGGCAGTACACCTGGCTGGTCGATGTACTGGCTGGCTGGCAATGGACCGACAGTACCTTCAATTACGGCGTCAGCACCGGGCTGGGTCTGGAAGTGCTCGGTGATGACGAACTGGCCTTTACCGTCGGCTATCAATCGGCACCACAAGGTGGCGACGGCGAGGCGGGCGGGACGCTGGGCGTGAGTTACAGCTTGCGCTTCGGGCGCTGATCAATTTCTAGAGGAGAAAGCATGATGCAATCCATACGTTGGGTGTCCCTGGGGCTGGTGGCTCTGCTCGCCGGCTGCAGCAGCTTCATCGGCAAGGACAGTCCGCAATTGCCGCGCGAAGCGCAGTGGGGTCTGGTTCCGCTGGTCAACTACTCGCAGACGCCGCAGGCCGGTGAGCGCAGTGAGCAGATCCTGCTCAGCGTCCTGAGCCAGCGCGGCCTGCAGCCTCGCGTCTATCCGCTGGCCCAGCAGGGCGAGATGGCGCTGCTGGATGATCGCGAGCGCCTCGCGGCAGGTCTGGACTGGGCCCGTCGACAGAAGCTCGACTATGTGATCAGCGGCAGTGTCGAGGAGTGGCAGTACAAGAACGGTCTGGATGGCGAGCCTGCCGTCGGTATCAGCCTGCGCGTGCTCGAGCCCAGTACCGGCCGGGTGCTGTGGAGCAGCAGCGGCGCGCGTGCCGGCTGGTCGCGGGAAAGCCTGGCGGGTACCGCACAGAAGGTTCTCGGCAAACTGGTCGACGACCTGCGGCTCGAATGATGGCCACCGAGTCCCCGCACAAGGATTACAGCCTGTCGCCAAGCGCCAGCGGCGTCGTGTCCTGGCTGGAAACCGTCCTGCTTACCGGCATGGTCATCGGTCTCGGGCTCTGGCTGTCGCCGGAGGACCCGCTGCTGGTCAACGGTTTCCCCTGGCCACTGCTCGCGCCGCTGCTGCTGGGCGTGCGCTACGGGTTCGTCCGGGGGCTGGTGAGTGCCGGCATGCTGGTGGTGATGCTGTTCATCCTGCGTCGTTGGGGACTGCCGGCCTACGCGGAAATCCCTGCGTCCTACGTCATCGGCGTGCTGGTCAGCGGCATGCTGGTCGGTGAGTTCCGCGACCTCTGGGAACGCCGCCTGCAGCGTCTGCAGATGGCCAACGAGTACCGTCAGTACCGTCTCGACGAGTTCACCCGCGCGCATCACATCCTGCGTATATCCCATGACCGTCTCGAGCAGCGTGTAGCGGGTAGCGATCAGAGTCTGCGCAGTTCGTTGCTGACCCTGCGCGAGCGGATGCGCGAGCTGGGCTCTTCGAGCAACCCGCTGGCGGCACTGGCAGATCCGATCCTGGGGCTGCTCGGGCAGTACGGATCGCTGCGTGTGGCCGGGCTCTATGCGCTGAACCAGGATGGCAGCCTGCAGGCAGCGCCGCTGGCGACGGTCGGCGAGATGGGTGCGCTGGATGTGGATGACCTTCTGGTGCGCCTGTGCATCGAGAAGGGCGATCTGGTCAGCGTGCGCGAGGAATTGCTCGAGCGCGGCGAGCAGCGACGTCATTCCAGCCTGCAGGCCTGCGTGCCGCTGATCGACACCGATGATCGCCTGCTGGCGGTACTGGCGATTCGGCAGATGCCGTTCTTCGCCTTCAACGAGCGGATACTCAGTCTGCTGGCGCTGCTGGCCGGGCATGTCGCCGACATGCTGCAGAGTGATCCTGGAGCGCTGCGCCTGGACGATGCCGACTCGCAGAGTTTTTCCCAGCAACTGCAGCGCTCGTTGATCGACGTCGAGCAGCACGATCTGCCGGCGAGCCTGTTCGTGCTCGAAATGACCGTGGCCAACGAGGAGCTGATGCGTCTGCTCAGCGACACTCAGCGTGGTCTGGATCTGCAGCTGCGCCTTCACAACGCGCGCGATCACGACTGCCTGGTGATCCTGATGCCGCTGACTTCTGCCGAGGGCGGACGCGGGTTCATGTCGCGCCTGGACTACCTTCTCGCCGAGCGCTTCGGTCAGGGGCAGACGCTGACCGGGCTCGGCGTGCGGGTTCTGCACTACGAGCTGCTGGCAGCCGGTCAGCGTGACGGCTTGCGTTACTTTCTGTTCAACGAGTGTGCTCTGAATGATCGCCAAGTGGCTGTTTAGCGGCGCGCTGGCCTTCGAGGCCGGCAGCTGGGCAAGTCTGATGCGCAACCCGAGCATGGCCGAGGGGCTGCTCTACTGCGTCCTGCCGCATGGCATTGCCTGTGGGCTGCTGACGGTCGCCGTCTGGGGCCTGTTGCCGCGTCGCTATCGCTCGCCGATGCCCTGGTCGCCGCTGTTCATTTTCTCCCTGGCGTTCTTCATTCCGTTGCTGGGTGCCATTGGCGTGCTGGCGGCCGTGTTTCCGGCGTTGTACCTGCAGCGCCGACGTGACGAGCAGATCTGGGACTCGAGGGGCGTACCGGCGTTGCCGTTTCGCCCCCAGGAGCAGCGCCGCTCGCCGATGTTCCGTGATGGCGGTCTGCAGGACGTACTGCATCGCGCCAGCGATCCGGAACAGCGCTTGGCGGCGCTGCTGGCCACCCGGCGGATGCCCGGACACGAGTCGATACCGATTCTCAAGCTGGCCCTGCGTGATCCTGCCGATGATGTGCGCCTGCTGGCCTATTCGATGCTTGATCAGCAGGAGAGTCGCATCAACCAGCGCATCGAGAATCTGCTGAAGGAAATGGCCGAGGCACCTCCCGCACGTCACGGCCCGCTGCACGCCGGTCTCGCGCGCTGGTATTGGGAGCTCGCCTATCTGGGCCTGGCACAGGGTAGCGTGCTCGAGCACGTGCTGCGCCAGGCCAGTGAGCACGTGCAGCTGGCGCAGGACAGCGAGCAGGACCCGGAACTGGATCTGCTCGGCGGTCGGATTGCCATGGAGCAGGGGTTGTTCGAGGAGGCCCGCGAGCGCCTTCGGCGGGCGGAGCGGGCAGGGCTCGACGCCGAGAAGGTGCTGCCGTTCCAGGCGGAAGTGGCGTTTCTGGCGGGAGACTATCGCGCCGTCGTCGAGCTGCTCGGCAGGTTGCCGGCCGCCGTGCGCCAGCGGCCGCCGTTCGTCGAACTGGCGAGGTACTGGCTATGAGCAGGCGCGTTGTGGTGCCCGACGTGCCGGTCGCCGATGTCTGCCTGCTGCTCGAGGGCACCTGGCCCTACGTGCGTGGCGGGGTATCCAGCTGGATCAACCAGATGATCCTGGGCCTGCCGGAGATCACTTTCTCGGTGTTCTTCATCGGCGGTCAGCGCGAGGCCTATCCGCGCCGCAACTACGAGATACCCGCCAACGTCGTGCATATCGAGGAGGTCTTTCTCGAGGAATCCTGGAGCACCGGCGTGACCGCCAAGGGAACCGTGCGCAAGGGGCCGGCCGATGTGCTGGAAAATCTCTATCGCTATTTTCATCATCCCGATCAGCCGGATATCCAGGTGGGCGAGGCATTGCTGGATGCCTTCGCCGAGGGCCGTATCGAGCTGGCCGACGTGCTGCACAGTCGCGCCGCCTGGGAAGTGGTGAGCGAAGGCTATCGCCGGCACTGCAGCGATCCTTCGTTCATCAATTATTTCTGGACCCTGCGCACCATGCAGTCGCCGCTGCTGATGTTGGCGGCAGCAGCGCGCAGAATGCCGCGCGCGCGTTCGCTGCATGCCATATCCACCGGCTACGCGGGGCTCATGGGCTGCATCCTGAAACGCCTGTGGAACTGCTCCTTTGTGCTCAGCGAGCATGGCATCTATACCAAGGAGCGCAAGATCGACTTGGCCCAGGCCGGCTGGATCGCGGAGAACCCGGACGAAGCGCTGAGCAGCAGCCTGGACACTGGGACCGGCTACATCCGCACCCTGTGGATCCGCTTCTTCGAGCGCATCGGGCTGCTGGTGTACGGCAGCGCCGACCCGGTGATTGCGCTCTACGACGGCAATCGCCAGCGGCAGATCAAGGACGGCGCGGACCCGGCACGCACCCGGGTGATTCCCAATGGCATCGATCTGCAACGCTGGAGCGAGGTGCTGGCGGCGCGGCCGGAAGGTATCGCGCCGGTGGTCGGGTTGATCGGTCGGGTGGTGCCGATCAAGGATGTGAAGACCTTCATTCGCTCACTGCGCGGCGTGATCAGTGCCATGCCCGAGGCCGAAGGCTGGATCGTCGGGCCGGAAGATGAAGACGCCGACTACGCTGCCGAGTGCCATAGCCTGGTCAGCAGTCTGGGCCTGGAAGGCAAGGTGCACTTTCTCGGTTTCCAGCGTATCCAGGACATCTTGCCCAAGCTCGGCCTGATGGTCCTGACCTCGATCAGCGAGGCGCAGCCGCTGGTGATTCTCGAGGCCTGGTGTGCAGGCACCCCGGTGGTCAGCAGCGACGTGGGCTCCTGTCGCGAGCTGATCGAGGGCGGCGATGCCGAGGATCGGGCGCTGGGGCAGGCAGGGGAGGTGGTGGCCATTGCCGATCCGCAGGCTACCGCGCGGGCAATTCTGGAACTGCTGCGCGACCCGCAACGCTGGAAGTCGGCCCAGGCCGCAGGCTTGGCGCGAGTCCATCGCTACTACGGCGAGGCGCTGATGCTGCAGCGTTATCGCGATCTTTATCGCGCCGCCACGGAGAACAACTAGAGATGGCTGGTATCGGCTTCGAGCTGCGCAAGATCCTCTCGCGCGACTCCTACTCATCGACCCTGCGCGCTTACGTCTATGCCGGGCTGATCAGCTCGGGACCCTGGGTGCTGTCGATCATCAGCGTGATGCTGATCGGCCTGCTGAGCATCGGCGTGGTGGTGCCGGACAAACTGGTGCGCCAGTTTCTGGTGACCGTCACCTATCTGATGGCGTTCTCGCTGATCATCACCGGCGGCCTGCAGCTGTTCTTCACTCGTTTCGTCTCGGACCGGCTGTTCGAGCGGCGCTTCGACATGATCATGCCCAACCTGCTGGGCATATTGCTGATCGTGACCATCGGCGCAGGCTTGCTGGCGTTCGTGGTCCTCGGGCTGCTGTTCGATGAGCCCTTCATCTACCGGCTGCTGGTGCTGTCGAACTTCGTGGTGCTGTGCAATCTGTGGCTGGTGATCATCTTCCTGTCCGGAATGAAGGCCTACAACCGCATCCTGCTGGTGATGCTCGGCGGCTATTCGCTGATGGTCGCGAGTGCCTTCCTGCTGCGGCATTGGGGAATGGAAGGGCTGCTGCTGGCGCTGCTGATCGGTCACGCCAGCCTGCTGTTCATGTTTCTCTACGACATCCTGCGCGAGTACGGCTCTGATCGACTGATCGCCTTCGACTTCCTCGACAGGCGCAAGGTGTTCCTCAGCCTGCTGGCCACCGGGCTCTGCTACAACCTGGGTATCTGGGTCGACAAGTTCATCTTCTGGTTCAACCCTGCCACGTCCGATCAGGTGATCGGCCCGTTGCGCGCGTCGATGCTCTACGACCTGCCGATCTTTCTTGCGTACCTTGCGATTATTCCGGGCATGGCGGTGTTCCTGGTTCGCATCGAGACCGACTTCGCCGAATGGTACGAGCGCCTGTTCAGCGCGATTCGCGATGGCGAGACGCTGCAGCACATCGGTCAGTTGAAGAACGAGATGACCCTGTCGATTCGCCAGGGTCTGCAGGAGATCTGCAAGGTGCAGGGGCTGACCGTGCTGCTGCTGTTTCTCTTCGCGCCCAACCTGCTCGACATGCTCGGGATGTCGCACTACTACCTGCCACTGTTCTATATCGATCTGGTCGGGGTCAGTATTCAGGTCGTGTTCATGGCGCTGCTCAACGTGTTTTTCTACCTGGACAAGCGCATCGTGGTGCTCGAGCTGTGCGTGCTCTTCGTGGTACTGAACACCTTGCTGACGCTGCTCAGCCAGTACCTGGGGCCGACGTTCTTCGGCTACGGGTTCACCGTGTCGCTGTTCTGTTGTGTTCTGTTCGGCCTGCTACGGCTTTCGACGGCCCTTGAAGATCTGGAATACGAGACTTTCATGCTCGATCGCTGAGCCGACGGAGTTGCGTTCGTCAGTTGCGAGCGCACCTCTGATCGTCTGCTGTGGTCCACCTCTGGCAAGCAAAAAACTCCAGAGGAGAACAACGCATGAAGAAACTCAATTGCCTGGCCCTTGGCCTCTGCCTCATGTCCGGCGCTGCCGTTGCAGCCGACAGCACCTCGCCGAATACCCCGGCCACCCAGCCTGGCGCGTCGCAGAGCGGCCCGGTTGATCGTGGCGCCGTGGGCAACGGTTCCATGGGGACCGGTGACGGCATCCTCGATCATGAGCGTCGCGAAGAGCAGCGTAGTCCTGGCGTAGGTAGTGGCGCCGGTACCGATGGAACCGACTCGCGCACCAGTGGCAGTGGCACAGACAGCGACAGCGTACCGAACAACATTCCCCCGGCTCGCGCCAACTGATCTGCTGCTAAACAGTCCCCAACGAGCGCTCCTGCGTTCGTTGGGGCAGCATTTGTTCCCGTTTGCCCTCCCGTGGTGCTAGGATTCGCGCTGCTTTTGCCCGCAACATGCCTGTCTGCGACCTTTTTCCGCTCGCTCGGCCCGCTCAAGCACACTCGATCATCCAGTGTTTGGTTCTGTTCCGGTTCGCCCGTAAGGGCCCTGCCATCGTGAGGCAGGCTGGCCGGCGGAGCCTTTCCTGGCTAATCCCAACCCACGTGGCCTTTGGTAGGGGTCACCACTAGGAGAGGAGGCGCCATGCCCACCATTACTCTTCCCGATGGCAGTCAGCGTAGTTTCGACCAGCCCGTCAGCGTTCTTGAAGTTGCCCAGTCCATCGGTGCCGGTCTGGCCAAGGCCACTGTCGCCGGAAAGGTCGACGGTCGCCTGGTCGATGCCTGCGACCTGATCGAGGCCGATGCCACTCTGCAGATCATTACCCCGAAGGATCAGGAGGGCGTCGAGATCATCCGCCATTCCTGTGCACACTTGGTTGGGCATGCGGTGAAGCAGCTGTATCCGGACGCGAAGATGGTCATCGGGCCGGTGATCGAGGACGGCTTCTATTATGACATTGCCATCGGCCGGCCCTTCACGCCTGACGATATGGCGGCGATCGAGAAGCGTATGGGAGAGCTGATCGACAAGGACTACGACGTCATCAAGAAGGTGACTCCGCGGGCCGAGGTCATCGAGGTGTTCAGTGGGCGTGGCGAGGACTACAAGCTGCGCCTGGTCGAGGATATGCCCGACGAGCAGGCCATGGGGCTGTACTACCACGAAGAATACGTCGACATGTGCCGTGGCCCCCACGTGCCGAACACCCGCTTCCTCAAGGCGTTCAAGCTGACCCGCATCTCCGGTGCGTACTGGCGCGGCGACTCGAAGAACGAGCAGCTGCAGCGTGTCTACGGCACCGCCTGGGCTGACAAGAAACAGCTGGCAGCCTATATCCAGCGGATCGAGGAGGCCGAGAAGCGCGACCACCGCCGCATCGGTAAGCAGCTCGACCTGTTCCATACCCAGGAAGAAGCGCCGGGCATGGTGTTCTGGCACCCGGCCGGCTGGACGCTGTATCAGAGTCTCGAGCAGTACATGCGCCAGGTGCAGCGCGAGAACGGCTATGTGGAAGTGCGTACGCCGCAGGTGGTCGACCGCATTCTCTGGGAGAAGTCCGGCCACTGGTCGAACTACGCCGAAAACATGTTCACCACTTCGTCGGAGAGCCGCGAGTACGCGGTGAAGCCGATGAACTGCCCGTGCCACGTGCAGATCTTCAACCAGGGGCTGAAGTCCTACCGTGACCTGCCGCTGCGCATGGCCGAGTTCGGCGCCTGCCACCGTAACGAGCCGTCCGGCGCGCTGCACGGCATCATGCGCGTGCGCGGGTTCACCCAGGATGACGCGCACATCTTCTGCACCGAGGAACAGGTGAAGAAGGAAGCGGCGGACTTCATCAAGCTGACCCTGCAGGTCTACGCCGACTTCGGCTTCAGCGACATCGCCATGAAGCTCTCGACCCGCCCGGCCAAGCGGGTCGGCTCCGGCGAGCTGTGGGATCGCGCCGAGGGCGCGCTGGCCGAAGCCCTCAACGAGTCCGGTCTGGCCTGGGAGTACCAGCCGGGCGAGGGCGCCTTCTATGGTCCGAAGATCGAATTCACCCTGCGCGACTGCCTGGGCCGTAATTGGCAGTGCGGCACCCTGCAGTACGATCCGAACCTTCCCGAACGTCTGGATGCCAGTTATGTGGCAGAGGACAACAGCCGGTTGCGTCCGGTCATGTTGCACCGCGCCATCCTCGGTTCCTTCGAGCGTTTCATCGGCATGCTCATCGAGCACTACGCCGGGGCCTTCCCCGCGTGGCTTGCGCCGACCCAGGCGGTGATCATGAATATCACCGACAAACAGGCCGATTTTGCCCAGACGGTAGAGAAAAGCCTCACTCAAGCGGGTTTCCGGGCCAAGGTCGACTTGAGAAACGAGAAGATCGGCTTTAAAATCCGCGAGCATACCTTGCTCAAGGTTCCCTATCTTCTGGTTATCGGAGATCGGGAGGTCGAGACACGATCCGTTGCTGTGCGCACCCGCGAAGGCGTCGATCTGGGCTCCATGCCCCTAGATCAGTTCGCTGCTTTGCTGTCACAGGCGGTTTCCCGGCGTAGTCGCCAAGAATTGGAGTAATCATTATTAAGCGTGAAATGAGACAGGATAAACGAGCTGCACCCAAGGCCCCGATCAATGAGAATATCTCGGCCCGCGAGGTTCGTTTAATCGGGGCGGATGGTGAGCAGATTGGCATCGTCTCTATTGATGAAGCGCTGCGTGTGGCCGAAGAGGCCAAGCTGGATCTGGTAGAAATCTCTGCTGATGCCGTACCGCCGGTGTGCCGGATCATGGACTACGGCAAGCACCTCTTCGAGAAGAAGAAGCAGGCTGCCATCGCGAAGAAGAACCAGCACCAGCAACAGATCAAAGAAATCAAGTTTCGTCCAGGGACGGAAGAAGGGGATTACCAGGTAAAACTACGCAACCTGGTACGTTTCCTTGAAGAGGGGGATAAGGCCAAGGTTTCCTTGCGATTCCGCGGCCGAGAGATGGCACATCAGGAGCTGGGCATGGAGCTGTTGAAGCGGGTCGAAACCGACCTCGCCGAATACGGCGCCGTTGAACAGCATCCAAAGATGGAAGGACGCCAGCTGATCATGGTCATCGCCCCCAGAAAGAAGAAGTAACCACCAGGGCACGGCAGGCCTTGCGGTTATGTTTATCAATTGAATGCGGAGTATCCGAACATGCCAAAAATGAAAACCAAGAGCGGCGCCAAGAAGCGCTTCAAGCCGACAGCGAACGGCTTCAAGCACAAACACGCTTTCAAGAGCCACATCCTGACCAAAATGTCTACCAAGCGTAAGCGTCAGCTGCGTGGTACATCTCTGATGCACCCGTCTGACAAGGCAAAAGTAGAGCGCATGCTGCGCGTTCGTTAATTCGGTCAAGACTTAGAGGAAATTACTCATGGCTCGTGTTAAGCGTGGCGTTATCGCTCGTGCTCGTCACAAGAAAATCCTGAAACTCGCAAAAGGCTACTACGGTGCGCGTTCGCGCGTATTCCGTGTTGCCAAGCAGGCGGTAATCAAGGCAGGCCAGTACGCCTACCGTGACCGTCGTCAGCGCAAGCGTCAGTTCCGCGCTCTGTGGATCGCCCGTATCAACGCTGGTGCTCGTGTCAACGGTCTGTCCTACAGCCGTCTGATCGCCGGTCTGAAAAAGGCTTCCATCGAGATCGATCGCAAGGTTCTGGCCGATCTGGCCGTGAACGAAAAAGCAGCCTTTGCTGCAATTGTCGAGAAAGCCAAAGCCGTTCTGGCCTGATTCCCCGACAATTCCGGGTTCGCCCGGTGCTGGTAATCGATAGGGGAAGAGCCTTTGGCTCTTCCCCTATTTCGTATCTGAAGAGGCACTTGCAAAGCCTCGCAAGTTGGCCGGCTTTGCAAGAGCCTTTGGAGGTTGTAGATGGAAAATCTGGATGCATTGGTCGCCCAGGCGCTCAAGGCAGTGCAGGGCACTGATGACGTCAACGTGCTGGAGCAACTGCGGGTCCAGTACCTGGGCAAGAAGGGCGAGTTGACGCTGTTGATGCAGACCCTGGGCAAGTTGTCTGCCGAGGAGCGCCCCAAGGCTGGCGCGCTGATCAATACCGCGAAGAACTCGGTGCAGGACGCGCTCAATACGCGCAAGTCCCTGCTGGATGCTGCTGCGTTGAACGAGAAGCTGGCCGCCGAGCGTATCGATGTGACCCTTCCGGGTCGCGGCCAGGAGTCGGGTGGCCTGCATCCGCTGACCCGCACGCTGGAGCGCATCGAGCAGATCTTTGCGCGCATCGGTTATACCGTTGCAGAGGGGCCGGAGGTCGAGGACGACTACCACAACTTCGAGGCGCTCAACATTCCCGGGCACCATCCGGCGCGGGCGATGCACGATACCTTCTATTTCAACGCCAACATGCTGCTGCGCACGCATACCTCGCCTGTGCAGGTGCGCACCATGGAATCGAGTCAGCCGCCGATCCGCATCATCTGCCCAGGTCGCGTCTATCGTTGTGACTCCGATCAGACCCACTCGCCGATGTTTCACCAGGTCGAAGGTCTGCTGATCGACGAAGGCATCAGCTTTGCTGACCTCAAGGGCACCATCGAACAGTTCCTGCGGGCATTCTTCGAGGCGGAGCTCGAGGTGCGTTTCCGTCCCTCGTTCTTCCCGTTCACCGAGCCGTCGGCCGAGGTGGATATTCGCCGCGTGGTGCGCAAGGGCGATCAGGAGTCCCAGTCCTGGCTCGAGGTTCTGGGCTGCGGCATGGTCCATCCCGATGTCCTGCGCATGTCCGGAATCGATCCGGAGCGCTATCAGGGCTTTGCCTTCGGCATGGGCGTCGAGCGGCTGACCATGCTGCGCTACGGGGTCAATGACCTGCGCATCTTCTTCGATAACGATCTGCGTTTTCTCGAGCAGTTTCGCTAACAGCAGATCGTCTGAGCAGGTTTAGGAGAGCAGGATGAAATTCAGTGAGCAGTGGCTGCGTAGCTTGGCCAATCCCCCGGTATCCCGTGATGAGCTGGTCGCTCGTCTGTCGATGGTCGGGCTCGAGGTGGATGCGGTAGCGCCAGTCGCGGGGCAATTCAGTGGTGTGGTGGTTGGCGAGATCCTCAGTGCCGAGCAGCATCCGGACGCCGACAAGCTGCGTGTCTGCCAGGTCAGCAATGGCAGCGAAACCTTTCAGGTCGTCTGCGGCGCGCCCAACGCGCGTCCGGGCATCAAGATCCCCTTTGCTATGATCGGGGCCGTGCTGGGCGAAGACTTCCAGATCAAGAAGGCCAAGCTGCGCGGCGTGGAGTCCTTCGGCATGCTGTGCTCGGCGTCGGAGCTGAAGATCAGTGAGGAGAATGCTGGCTTGCTCGAGCTGGCGGCAGACGCCCCGGTGGGTGTTGATCTGCGCGAGTACCTCGGGCTGGATGACGTCAGCATCGAGATCGGTCTTACCCCGAACCGTGGCGACTGCCTGTCACTGGTTGGCCTGGCGCGCGAAGTCGGTGCGATCTATTCGGTGCCGGTTGCCTCGATCGCAATCGAGCCAGTAGTGCCAACGTGCGACCAAGTGCTCCCGGTAGAGATTGTCGCCCCGGCCGCCTGTCCTCGATATCTGGGTCGCGTCGTGCGCAACGTTGATGTTTCGCGTCCGACGCCTTTGTGGATCGTTGAGCGGTTGCGCCGCTCCGATATCCGCAGCATCGATGCGGTAGTGGATATCACCAATTACGTGATGCTGGAGCTGGGTCAGCCAATGCATGCCTTCGATCTGGCCCAGTTGCGCGGCGGGATTCGCGTGCGCCTGGCCGAAGAAGGCGAAAAACTGGTGTTGCTCGGCGGCCAGGAAATGACCCTGCGTCCCGATACGCTGGTGATTGCCGATCATGAGCGAGCTCTTGCAATCGCCGGCGTCATGGGTGGCGAGCACAGCGGAGTGGGTGCAACGACCCGCGATCTGTTCCTGGAAAGCGCGTTTTTCGACACCATCGCGTTGGCCGGCAAGGCGCGCTCCTACGGTCTGCACACCGATTCCTCTCATCGTTTCGAGCGTGGTGTCGATTCGCAGCTGTCGCGTGATGCGATGGAGCGGGCCACTCGGCTGGTGCTGGAGATTGTCGGCGGTGAAGCGGGCCCCATCGTGGAAGTCGCCAGTGCCGAGCACCTGCCCAGCGTCGCTCCGGTTACTCTGCGTGCCGAGCGGGTCGAGCAGATGCTTGGCCTCAAGATGGACGGCGGCGACATCGAGCGGCTGCTCGGAGCCCTTGGTCTGGGTGTAAGCGAGCAGAGTCCGGGTGTCTGGACGGTCACGGTGCCCAGTCATCGCTTCGATATCAGCCTGGAAGTTGATCTGATCGAGGAGCTGGGCCGTCTCTACGGTTACAACCGTCTGCCGGTACGTTACCCACAGGCGCGTCTGGCTCCGCAGGCGAAAGAAGAGGCGCGTGCCGATCTGGCAGCACTGCGTCGCCTGCTGGTGGCTCGCGGCTATCAGGAAGCGATTACCTACAGCTTCATCGATCCGCGGCTGTTCGAGCTGTTCAGCCCGGGCGTCGAGCCGCTGCAGCTGGCCAATCCGATCTCTGCCGACATGTCTGTGATGCGTAATTCGTTGTGGCCGGGTCTGATCAAGGCCCTGCAGCACAACCTCAATCGCCAGCAGACGCGGGTGCGCGTGTTCGAAAGCGGCCTGCGTTTCGTAGGGCAGCTAGAAGGTCTCAAGCAGGAAGCGATGCTGGCTGGCCTGGTATGCGGCGCGCGACTCCCGGAAGGCTGGTCGAATGGCAAGGAGTCGGTCGATTTCTTCGATGCCAAGGCCGATGTCGAGGCGCTACTGGGTGTTGCAGGTGCTGCCGGTGCGTTCTCGTTCCGCGTCGCAGAGCACTGTGCGTTGCATCCGGGGCAGGGCGCGGTCATCGAGCGCGACGGGCGCCAGGTTGGCTTTATCGGCGCACTGCATCCTGAGCTTGCGCGCGAGCTGGGTATCGACCAGCCGGTGTATCTGTTCGAGCTGGTACTGGCCGAAGTTGTCGCCGGTCGCCTTCCCGCGTATCGGGAGCTTTCCCGCTTCCCCGAAGTGCGCCGGGATCTGGCTCTGCTGGTGGATCGTCAGGCGCCGGCAGAAGAGATTCTTAAGGCCGCCCGCGAAGCGGCCGGTGAAAGCCTGGCTGATCTTCGACTGTTTGATGTCTATCACGGTAAAGGTATTGATCCACAAAGAAAAAGCCTTGCGGTCGGCTTGACCTGGCAACATGCATCACGCACTCTTAACGACGATGAGGTGAGTGCATCCGTTGAAAATATCCTCACCTTGCTTGGAGAAAGGTTCAACGCCACGTTAAGGAAGTAGCGCATGGGGGCTCTGACGAAAGCTGAGATGGCTGAACGTCTGTACGAGGAGCTTGGCCTGAATAAGCGGGAAGCCAAGGAATTGGTGGAACTGTTTTTCGAGGAAATTCGCCAGGCTCTCGAGCATAACGAGCAGGTCAAATTGTCCGGTTTCGGTAATTTTGATCTCCGGGACAAGCGTCAGCGTCCCGGTCGTAACCCCAAAACGGGTGAAGAGATTCCGATCACGGCACGGCGTGTGGTCACTTTTCGTCCAGGACAGAAATTGAAAGCCAGGGTCGAGGCATATGCTGGAACCAAGTCATAACGACGAACTGCCGGCGATTCCTGGCAAGCGTTACTTCACCATTGGTGAGGTGAGCGAGCTGTGTGCGGTCAAGCCTCACGTCCTGCGCTATTGGGAGCAGGAGTTCCCGCAGCTCAATCCGGTGAAGCGCCGTGGAAACCGTCGTTATTACCAGCGTCAGGACGTGCTGATGATCCGGCAGATCCGCGCGTTGCTCTATGAGCAGGGTTTCACCATCGGCGGCGCCCGCCAGCGTCTGTCCGGCGATGAAGCGCGTGACGACACCACCCAGTACAAACAGCTGATCCGTCAGATGATCTCCGAACTGGAAGATCTGCTTCTCGTTCTGCGTAAGTAAGCCTTTGTTTTAAAAACCATTTGACCGTGCGAAGCATTCCTGTATAGTGCGCGTCGCGTTCGAATGAATGCATCGTCGGGGCGTAGCGCAGCCTGGTAGCGCACTTGCATGGGGTGCAAGGGGTCGAGTGTTCGAATCACTCCGTCCCGACCAAATAGATCAACAAAAAGGCCAGCTCAGATATGAGCTGGCCTTTTTGTTTTCGACGTTTGTGCTCGATCCTCTCGCTCTATCGGTGACCGGCAAACATCGCCGCAGGATGCTTCTTGTCTGCACTCCGCGAAGCCGAATACATGCCGAGCGTTATGCTTGGCGGTGTTGTAGGTAGAGATAAAAGTTTTCCTGCGAGCTTAACCCGTCACGCTGAAGTGCCTCGTCTACCTCTGTGAATGGACCCTATCGCCATCAAGGAGGCGCGTCATGTCCCGTCACATCCAACTGCTCCCTCTGCTGTCCGGTTTCGGCAGCGTCTTTCTCATTGCCCTGGCGGGCTGCACCGTCAAAAACGAGCCGGAGGTTCAGGTTCAGGCAGGTTCTGATCAACTGAGCAAGCCGGCGCCGGTGCTGGCCGAACAGGTCGCCGACGTCAACGCGGGCTATGCAGCTTCCAAGCGCGAGCTGGTCCGCATGGCGGCGCCGATGCCGGTGGCGCCCATGCCCGGCGATTACCAGCAGCAATACCAGGACAGCTACCGCGAGCAGTACGCGGATGTCGAAGACAATCCGGTGCAGGCAGTGGCGCAGCATCCGGTCTCGACTTTCAGTATCGACGTGGACACCGGTGCCTACGCCAACGTGCGGCGCTTCCTCAATCAGGGCCAACTGCCGCCGGCCGAGGCGGTACGACTGGAGGAGATGGTCAACTATTTCCCCTACGCCTACCCGCTGCCCAAGGGTGATACGCCATTCGGCGTGACCACCGAGATCGCGCCCTCGCCGTGGAACGCGCAGAGCCGTCTGCTGCGCGTGGCGATCAAGGCATCGGACGTGCAGAGCAGCGCGTTGCCACCGGCCAATCTGGTGTTCCTGGTCGACGTTTCCGGCTCCATGCATCGCCGTGAGGGGCTGCCAATGGTGCAGGCTACGCTGAAGCTGCTGGTCGACCAGTTGCGCGAGCAGGATCGGGTTTCTCTGGTGACCTACGCCGGCAACTCCCAAGTGGTGCTCGAGTCCACTTCCGGGGCGGAGAAGGCGAAGATTCGTGCCGCCATCGACGGCCTCGTCGCGGGCGGCTCCACCGCAGGCGAGTCAGGTATCCAGCTGGCCTACCAACAGGCGCAGAAGGGCTTCCTCGACAAGGGCATCAACCGCATCCTGCTGGCCACCGACGGCGACTTCAACGTCGGCATCAGCGACTTCGACAGCCTGAAGAAAATGGCGGCTGACAAGCGCAAGGGTGGCGTTTCGCTCACCACGCTGGGCTTTGGCACCGACAACTATAACGAGCGCCTGATGGAGCAACTGGCTGACGCCGGTGACGGCAACTACGCCTACATCGACAACCTGCGCGAGGCGCGCAAGGTACTGGTCGATCAGCTCAGCTCGACCCTGGCCACCGTGGCCAGTGACGTGAAGATCCAGGTCGAATTCAACCCGGCCCAGGTCAGCGAGTACCGTCTGCTCGGTTACGAAAATCGCGCCCTCAAGCGCGAGGACTTCAGCAATGACAAGGTTGACGCTGGTGAAATCGGGGCCGGGCATACGGTGACCGCGCTCTACGAGATCGTCCCGGCTGGCAACAAGGGGTGGCTGGAACCGCTGCGTTATCAGCAGTCGGGCGTCAGTGGTGGCAAGGCCGACGAGTTGGCCATATTGCGCCTGCGCTGGAAAACACCGGGTGAGCAGAGCAGCCGGCTGATGGAGATTCCACTGCAGCAGGGGCAGGGCGTGGCGACCCTGGATCAAGCCAGCGAGGATCTGCGTTTCGCTGCATCGGTGGCGGCGTTCGCCCAGCAGCTCAAGGGCGGCAAGTATCTGGGGGACTTCGATTACAAGCAGACCCTGGCCCTCGCGCGCGGCAGTCGCGGTGAGGATACCTTCGGTCTGCGCGCCGAGTTCGTGCAACTGGTGGAACTGGCGCAGAGCCTGCAAACTGCGCCAACCCAGGGACGTTGACCAGAGACACCGCGAGTGAGCGCAGCCACAACCGATCAACCCGAGAACGACGCCGCCTTGTTGCGGCGTTACCGGCGCGGTGACGCCGACGCCTTTGCCGTGCTCTATGCGCGGCATCGGCTCGGCCTTTTTCGTTTTCTTGCGGGCCTGTGCGGCGATGCCTCGCTGGCCGAGGAGATCTTCCAGGAAACCTGGCTGAGTCTGGTGCGCAGCGCCTCCGAACAGCAGCAGGCGTCGGTGCAGTTCCGCAGCTGGCTGTACCAGATCGCGCGCAACCGGCTCATCGACCACTGGCGCAAGCACGGCAAGCGCCAGGGGCTGCAGGATGTTTTTGACGAGCAGCTGCACGACAGCCCGGCGGACGAGCCGGGGCCGGAGCAGCAGCTTGATCTGAGTCGTGACCGCCAGCGTCTGCAGGCCGCTCTGGACGATCTGCCGCAGGAGCAGCGCGAGGTCTTTCTGCTGCGCGCCCACGGCGACATGGAGCTGCATGAGATCGCCGAGCTGACCCACACGCCGGCGGAAACCGTGAAAAGCCGGCTGCGCTATGCGTTGTCGAAGTTGCGTCGGCTATTGGCCGACCCGGCGCCGACCGAGGAGGTCTGCCGATGAACACCCCCAATCCGGAGCGTCTACCGGCCGAGCAGATGCTGCTCGAGCACTATCGCGCTCACGAGACCGGGCAACCGTCTGCCGAGCTGGACGCCATGATTCTTGCGGCAGCGCGTGAAGCGGTTGCGCCTGCACGTCCTTCGCTGCTGGCGCGCCTGCGCGATCTGTTACGCCGGCCGCAGCGCTTTGCCCTGGCCTTCGGCAGTCTGGCGAGCATGGCATTGGTGCTGGGTCTGGTGCTCAAGGGACTGCCGCAGGAGCCGAGCATCGATGATCGCCAGGTAGCACCGGTGCTGCGCGAAGAGCTGGGCGAGTCGCTGGCTGCGAAAAGGAAACAGGAACTACCACGCACCGCCGTGCCCAGCCCGGCTCCGCTGAATCGGGAAGCGGCACGCATGAGCGCTGCGCCAAGCGTGGAGGCGCTGGCCGATCAGCCGGCGGCTGCCGAGATCGCTGACGTCGACGCCGGCTACGCACCGCAGAGCATCAGAAAACCCCTGGTGCCGCCGCTGATCAGTGAGCTGGACGAAGTACTGAGCGAGGTCCTGCAGTTGCGCGAAAAGGGTCTGGACGAGGAAGCGCAGCAACTGCTGCAGGCCCTGCGCGAGGCGCATCCGCAGCTGGATCTGGATGCGCGACTGGAACAGCTGCAGCATCCCGATGGGCCATGAGTGACCGCAACAGGCGGCTGCTCGGATACCGCCGTCGGCGCGATGTGCGGATTGACCGGGCTGGGCGGACGCTCCGAGAGTCGCCCACCCGCTGCCGAGGCGCGTTTCGCGGCATGCACTGAACAGTGGATACCCACGCAAAAGGATTGCCTCCATGAGTGCCAGCCACGATTCCACCGATAGCGACGAACCGTTGGGTCGTCTGCTGCTCAGGCTGGCGGGCCATCTGATCCATCTGCTGGCGCCCATCGTGCTGGTCGCCATGCTGCCGTTGCCCTGGACGCTGGCAGCCATTGCGCTGCTGGTTCTGGCGCAGCTGCTATGCGTGTATCTGGGTGCGCGGCGTGTCGCTGACGAGGCGGGATTTTTACTGGTCACCGCCATTCTCGGTGCGGCTTTCCCCCTGGCGGCATGGTTTCCCGGTTGGTGGGGCGTGCCGGTGGCCGCCGTTGCGGTGCTGTTCGGTCTTGCCGCTTGCGCGACCCTGGCCCGCCGTCTGGGCCTTGCAACGATAACGCCTGAACCAGCCAGGGCCGCGGCACAGCGGGGCGCCAGTGCCTGGGGCGGAGGAGAACCGACGCTGACCCCTGAAGGCGAGCCGATTCGCCTGCTGGCTCGCGGCGAGATCGCCATGGGCGGGCCCAGCTACTGCGACTATCTGTTCGCCGACGGCGTGCTGCTGCAGGGGCTTGGCGGCTCGGCGCTGTTCTCCAATGACGGCCGCTACTTCGTGGCTCCCATCCCTTCGCGCCAGCGCTGGGGGCTGCTGGTGCTGGATCGACAGGCGCGCCTGGTCTATCGCTTCGTCGAGATCGACTGTTTCTGGGAGCTGGATGCCTTCGAGAAAAAACTGCTGGGACGCTGCAGCCCGCTTACCGACGACAAGACCTATGAGCTCGACCTGCGCGCGCTGCTGGCCCAGTCCACGGGAGTGGCACTGCGGGAGCTGGGCGATCTGTGGCTGGAGCCGGATGACGCCTGGCAGTTGCCGGACGCGCGCGATTATCCCGCCCCCGAAGGGCGTCAGCTGCATGCCGAGCCCTGGCTGCCGGCGTCGTTGCTGGCGCTGGACGATCCGCTGCAACCGTTGCGCCATCCGCTGCTGCGCCTGGCGCTTGACGGGCAGGACAGCGGCCTGCTGCTGGATGAGGCTGAAACGCCGGTCTGGGATGCCGGCGGCCTGCGCCTTGCCTGTCGCGCACAGGGTGGGGTGCAGCGTCATGGCGGTTACTGGTGCTGGCAGTCGCAACGGGGCTGGTGGGAGCTACCCCGGCCCTGGGTCGAGGCAGTCGGCGAGCCGGGTCTGCTGCTGGGCGCCGTCGAGGGGTTTGAGGAGGACGCGCTGCTGATCACCGCCGAGCTTGCCCTGGGCGAGCTGGATCAATTGCGGTTCGGCTACGGCCAGATGCAGGTGTACAGCCCCATCCAGGTGATCGACGGCCATGATGCGCGGGGCCGTGCCCAGCTGCGGGAGCGGGCGCTGCAGCGTCTGCAACTGGTGCTGCCCCTGCAGGCGAGCGCGACGGAGCGCGGCTGTTGCAGGATTCGTATCGCCACGCCGGCCGGGCAGCGACTCGAGCTGCGCTGGCTGCGCGACAGTGCCGACGGCCGGCTTGGTGCCTATGCCTGCGAACTGGATGGCAAGCGCTTGCCTGGTGAATGGCAGCTGAATGTGCGCACCGCGCAAGAGGGGCGCTATCTGGCCTTGCTGGCGTTTGCCGACGCGCCGGCCGCTGCAGGGGAGGTGGCCGTGCTGGATGTGCCACGGGCGCAGTTCTGGCAACTTGCGCTGAAGACCCCGCTGGGCCGACTGCTCGACTTCAGTGACATGCGGCTCTGTCTGAGCGAGGTGGTAGGCAGGCTCGACGACACCCTCGAGTCCACGCCGCTGCAGCGTTTCAATCGTCAGTCGCCGGGGCCGGCACGCGCCGCGGCGTTCCTTGCCGAGACCGAAGGCTCGAGGCTGTGCTATCGCGAGCGGCACCTGCAACTGACGGCCCAGGGGCTGCAGGTGCTGCCGCCCTGGCGTCTGGTCGATCGGCCGCAGGCGGCCAATGCCGAGGGTGATTTCGTCCTGCCCAGCCCGCCCGGCGACGATGCGGCCTGGCTGTTCGGTGCGCAAAGCGAGTATCGCGACAGCTACCCGCGTGAGCGGCACCCGCGTCAGGGCGGCTGTCTGCTGACGGCGTCCGGCGTCGCGCTGGCGGATCTGACGCCAGCGCTGGTCTGGTCGGCGGACGGGCGCTATCTGGTGGTGACCCGCCTGCGGGAGAGCGATGACTGGCATGACTTTGCGCCGCGGCGCATGCAGTGGGTGCCCTATCTGCTCGATGTCCGGGCCCGTTGCCTGTACGGTCCGGGGCCGGGTCTGGGCTGCATGCCGCTGTTCGAAGGCCTGGCGGGTGGTCGTCTGTCGCTGAGGGTATTCGACAGCGACTGGCAGGTGGATGAGGAAGCCGGCGCAGCCTGCGTGCTGGCGCTGGAGACAATGCTGGGCTGGCCTGTGCAAACACTCGGCGCCTGCGGCCGTCTCTGGCTCGAAACAGACGAACGGGCTCGCGCCGGACAATGGCTGCGCCTGGACGATGATCATCTGGATACATGGAGAGCGAAATGGACATGATGCAGCCGGCGTTACTGGCGGGACTTGGCACGATGCTGCTAATGCTGACCTGGGTCGGCGGGATCATTCTTGCGGCGGTCAAGTGGCGCAGCTGTCCGCGTGCGGCTGCGATCACCCTGACCTGCGCGCTGACGCTGCTGCTGTGGCAGATACTGAGCTTCCTGCTGACCCAGGGTATGTCGCGCTGGTTCGAGGATTCCACGTCGATGCTGGTCGGATTCCAGTTGGTCAATCTGCTCGGTTGTGTGGTTCATGCCGCGGTCTATGTGGGGTTGGGGTACGCGATCTTCGCCGGACGCGATGAACGTTCCGTCGGTTGATGGCCCAGACGATTTGCAAATGCTCCGCCGGCGGACCAGCATTTTGGCTGCTATCCGATATCCGGCGCTGCCGTCAGGCCGCGCCGCAGCCTGGGAATGATCGATGACTCACCTGCGAATCCTGGCCCTGGCGCTGGTCCTGAGCGGTTGCGAGGAGACTGCCGCGCCACCACAGGCCGCACCGGAACCAGCAGAACCCGCGCCAACGCCCACTACTCAGGAGGTAGAAGAGGCGCCAGCTCCTCCGGAGAGCTCGCCGCCGGCCAGGAAACCACCGGCGTCGCGTATCGCCGCCCCGGTGGTACCGAGCAGCCCGCCGACCGTGGCGGTTGTGCCCGGCAGCAAGGGACGCACGCAGACGCCGCCAGCGGAAGACGAAACAGAGCTGCGCCCCCTCGATCTGAGTCTGCCCGAAGAGCTGCTGGAGGCGGTCGAGCCGGGCGAGTCATTGCAGTTGGAGCCGGTGCTGCCGTCGCTCTTCGGACACGACATCAAGCGCGACTACCGCCTCAATGGCCGGTTGATCGAAAGCGACGACGGCGAGCACCTGGTCGAAGGTGCCGAACTGCGTCTGGAGATTCGTCGCTAGGCCGCGTCGGCGCTTGGCGAGGGGTGGCCCTGTGCTACACTCTCGCGCCTCTTCGTGCGCCGAATTCCAAGGAAAATCATGACCTTCAGGGCCTCCGAAAGCCTCGCCGGACAGATCGCCGGGCATCTTGCCGAGCGCATCATCCGTGGTGAGCTGAAGGCCGGCGAGCGCATTCAGGAGATCAAGGTCACCCAGAGCCTTAAGGTCAGCCGCGGCTCGGTGCGCGAGGCGCTGCTGATCCTCGAGCGGCGTCATCTGGTCGAGATATTGCCGCGTCGTGGCGCCCAGGTTGCAGCGCTCGATCCGCACAAGGTGCGCAGCCTCTATGACCTGATGATCCAGCTGTACATCCTGATGGCCCATGCAGTGGCGGACCGCTGGAGCAGCGCAGAGGACCTGCAGCCGATGCGCGAGATCCAGCGCGGTCTGCGCGAGAGCTGTGCGGCAGACGATGTCGACGCCTTCGTCGAACACAGCTTCAATGCCCTGCGCGCGGGCTACCCGTTCGCCGCCAACCCCTATCTGCAGGAAACCATCGAGAACCTGCGCCCGGCCATCGCCCGTACCTATCACCTGGCGCTGGAACAGCGGCGTAGCCAGATGAGTCTGTTCCTCGACGGCATGGTGACGCTGCTCGATGCCATCGAGGCGCGCGACAAACCACGGATCGCCGCCATCCTCGACAGCTATTGCCAACAGAACTGTCAGCTGGCGCTGGCTGCCCTGCAATCCCACTAGCGACAGGAAGCGCTGCATGCGGTTGAAGTGTATCAAGCTGGCCGGGTTCAAGTCGTTCGTCGACCCGACTACCGTCAACTTCCCCAGCAACATGGCTGCGGTGGTCGGGCCCAACGGCTGCGGCAAGTCCAACATCATCGATGCGGTGCGCTGGGTGATGGGCGAGAGCTCGGCGAAGAACCTGCGTGGCGAATCGATGACCGATGTCATCTTCAACGGCTCCAACACCCGCAAGCCGGTGACCCAGGCCTCGATCGAGCTGATCTTCGACAACAGCGACAACTCGCTGGTTGGCGAGTACGCCGCCTTTGCCGAGATATCGATCCGCCGCCGGGTCACCCGTGACGGGCAGAACACCTACTTCCTCAACGGCACCAAGTGCCGCCGCCGCGACATCACCGACATCTTCCTCGGCACCGGCCTGGGGCCGCGCAGCTATTCGATCATCGAACAGGGCATGATCAGCAAGCTGATCGAGGCCAAGCCCGAGGAGCTGCGCAACTTCATCGAGGAAGCGGCGGGGATCTCCAAGTACAAGGAGCGCCGCCGCGAGACCGAAAACCGCATCCGCCGCACTCACGAAAATCTGGCGCGTCTGTCCGACCTGCGCGAGGAACTGGAGCGCCAGCTCGAGCGTTTGCAGCGCCAGGCGCAGGCGGCGGAGAAGTACCAGCAGTACAAGGCCGAGGAGCGCCAGCTCAAGGCGCAGCTGTCGGCGTTGCGCTGGAGCGCGTTGAACCAGCAGGTCGGTGCGCGGGAAGCGGTCATCGGCGATCAGGAGGTCGCCTTCGAGGCGCTGGTGGCCGAGCAGCGCAATGCCGATGCCAGCATCGAGCGCCTGCGTGATGGTCACCACGAGTTGTCCGAGCGCTTCAACCAGGTGCAGGGTCGTTTCTACTCCGTGGGTGGCGATATCGCTCGCGTCGAGCAGAGCATTCAGCACGGCCAGCAGCGCCTGCGCCAGTTGCAGGATGACCTGCGCGAGGCCGAGCGCGCGCGTCTGGAGACCGAGTCGCATCTGGGACACGACCGCACCCTGCTGGCGACCCTCGGCGAGGAGCGGGCGATGCTCGAACCGGAGCTGGAAGAAGCCAACGCCGCCGCCGAGGAGCTGGCGGCACTGCTGGCCGAAGCCGAGGAAGCCATGGCTGCCTGGCAGGAGGAGTGGGATGGCTTCAGCCAGCGCAGCGCCGAGCCGCAGCGCCAGGCGCAGGTTCAGCAGTCGCGGATCCAGCAACTGGAGCAGACCCTCGAGCGCGTCGCCGAGCGTCAGCGGCGTCAGGGCGAAGAGCTTGCCCGGCTGGTGGCCGATCCCGAGGACGCGGCCCTGCTGGAGCTGGCCGAGCAACTGGCGGCCGGCGAGCTGGAACTGGAGGGTCTGCAGGTCGCCGAGAGCGATACCGTGCAGCGCCTGGAGCAACTGCGCGAAGACTTGCGCCAGGCGCTGACGACACAACAGCAGAGCCAGGGTGAACTGCAGCGCCTGGGGGGCCGCATCGCTTCACTGGAGGCGCTGCAGCAGGCGGCACTGGATCCTGGGCAGGGCACTCAGCAATGGCTGCGCGAGCAGCAGCTGGACCAGCGCCCACGCCTGGCCGAGGGCCTGCGCGTCGAGCCGGGCTGGGAGCAGGCGGTGGAAGCGGTGCTGGGCGCCGATCTGCAGGCGGTGCTGGTCGAGGATTTCGCAGGGCTGGCACTGGAGGATTTCCAGCAGGGCGATCTGCGCCTGGTCAGCACTGCGGCGCAGTTGTCAGGCAGTGCCGGCAGCCTGCTGGACAAGGTCGAGGCGCCCTTTGATCTGAGTCCCTGGCTGGCCCGCGTGCGCGCGGTCGAGACCCTGGACGCGGCGCTGACCGCGCGCGCTGCGCTGGGCGAGGGCGAAAGCCTGGTCAGCCGTGATGGCTACTGGGTCGGTCGACATTTTCTGCGGGTGCGCCGCGCCAGTGGTGCCGACAGCGGCATGCTGGCGCGGGGGCAGGAGCTGGAGAACCTGCAGCTGGAGCGCGAATCGCTGGAAGAGGCCCTTGTCGCCAGCGAAGCGGCGCTGGATGAACTGCGCGTGCGGCAGCGGGGCGAGGAAGAGAGTCGCGACCGCCAGCTGCGTCAGTTGCAGGACGAGGCGCGGCGTCTGGCCGAGCTCAAGGCGCGCCTCTCGGCCGGCCAGGCGCGCGCCGAGCAGCTCGGCCTGCGTCGCCGTCAGCTCGAGGAAGAGTGCGCCGAGCTCGCCCAGCAGCGTGAGCAGGAGCAGGAGCAGTTGGGCGAGGCGCGGGCACTGCTGGAACAGGCACTGGATGCCATGGCCAGCGACAGCGAACGTCGGGAGGCTCTGCTGGGGCGTCGCGACGGCCTGCGTGAACGCCTCGACCGCACCCGGCAGGAGGCCCGGCAGCATAAGGATCACGCGCACCAACTGGCGGTACGCCTGGGCTCGCTCAAGGCCCAGCACGACTCAACGCGTCAGGCCCTGGAGCGCCTGGAGTTGCAGTTCGAGCGCGCCATCGAGCGCCGCGAGCAGCTCAACCTGAACCTGGAGGAGGGCGAGGCACCGCTGGAAGAGCTGCGCCTGAAGCTGGAGGAGCTGCTCGACCGGCGCATGGGCGTGGAGGAAGAGCTGCGCCTGGCGCGCCTGGCCCTGGACGATGCCGACCGCGAGCTGCGTGACGCCGAGAAACGCCGCACCCAGGCCGAGCAGCAGGCCCAGCTGTTGCGTGGTCAGCTGGAGAAGCAGCGCCTCGACTGGCAGACCTTGAACGTGCAGCGCAAGGCCCTGGCGGATCAACTGGCCGAGGACAACTACGACCTGCACGGCGTCCTCGCCAGCTTGCCCGCCGAGGCCAGCGAGGCGGCCTGGGCCGAACAGCTGGAGCAGCTTTCCGGCCGCATCCAGCGCCTGGGAGCGATCAACCTGGCGGCGATCGACGAATACCAGCAGCAATCCGAGCGCAAACGCTATCTGGATGCACAGAACGACGACCTGGTCGAGGCGCTGGAAACCCTGGAAAACGTCATCCGCAAGATCGACCGGGAAACCCGCAACCGCTTCAAGGACACCTTCGATCAGATCAACGCCGGCCTGCAGGCACTGTTTCCCAAGGTCTTCGGTGGTGGCAACGCCTACCTGGAGCTGACTGGCGAAGACCTCCTCGACACCGGCGTAACCATCATGGCGCGCCCGCCGGGCAAGAAGAACAGCACCATTCACCTGCTTTCCGGCGGCGAGAAGGCGCTTACCGCGCTGGCCCTGGTGTTCGCCATCTTCCAGCTCAATCCGGCGCCGTTCTGCATGCTCGACGAAGTCGATGCGCCGCTGGATGACGCCAACGTCGGACGCTACGCACGACTGGTCAAGGAGATGTCGGCGACGGTGCAGTTCATCTACATCACCCACAACAAGATCGCCATGGAAATGGCCGATCAGCTGATGGGCGTGACCATGCATGAACCGGGCTGTTCACGGCTGGTTGCGGTGGACGTCGAGGAGGCCTTGGCGCTGGTCGATGCCTGATACGACGAACGGTGTAAAGTTGCCTTTCGTCGTGCTAGGTTAGGCCCAATTTTTTAGCTGCCCCGGCGTGTTTCCTCCGTCCATGGGCATTTCGCAAGAATTTCACGGCTCTGGGCTTGTCCATTGCCGGTCATCTATTCAAGGGGTCACAGGAATTTCATGGATATCGGTCTGCGCGATTGGCTCATTGTCATCGGCATCATCGTCATCGTCGGCATTCTGTTTCACGGCTGGATGAGCATGCGCGGTGGCAAGGGCAAGCTGAAGTTCAAGCTCGACCGCAGCTTCTCCAATCTGCCGGACGACGACGGCGATCCCGATCTGCTCGGCCCGGCCAGGGTGGTGGAGCGCCACCAGGAGCCGGCGCTGGATGAAGATGACCTGCCTTCCATGAGTGCTCGCGAGCTGAATCGCCGGCGTGGCGGCGAGCCGCAGCAGGGTGATCTCAACCTGGGCGCCGACGAGCCTGTGCCGACCCTGCTCAATCCCGTCGATGAGGGTGAAGCGGAGGTCGGCGAAAGCCAGGCCGCGCAAGCCGAACAGCTGCCGGTCGAGGAAGTCCTGGTGATCAACGTGATCGCCCGCGGAGAAGGCGGCTTCAAGGGTTCCGCGCTGCTGCAGAACATCCTCGAAAGCGGTCTGCGTTTTGGCGAGATGGACATCTTCCACCGCCACGAGAGCATGGCCGGCAACGGCGAGATCCTTTTCTCCATGGCCAATGGCGTCAAGCCGGGCACCTTCGACCTGGACGACATCGAGCACTTCAGCACCCGCGCGGTGAGCTTCTTCCTCGGCATGCCGGGGCCACGCCATCCCAAGCAGGCCTTCGATCTGATGATCGCCGCCGCGCGCAAGCTCTCCCACGAGCTGGACGGCGAACTCAAGGACGACCAGCGCAGCGTGATGACCGCGCAGACCATCGAACACTATCGCCAGCGCATCGCCGAGTTCGAGCGTCGGCAACTGACCCATAAACGCTAGAACGCAGCGGCAAGCTGCCAGCCTCAAGTTGCAAGCCGTGCGCTTGGCTTGGGGCTTTTTCGTTCTTGCCGCTGGAAGCTTGCTGCTTGAGGCTTTTTTCGCATGACCAACCCCGCCGAACGCATCGCCGCACTTCGCACCGAACTCGACGAACACAACTACCGCTACTACGTGCTTGACGAGCCGAGCATCCCCGACGCCGAGTACGACCGCCTGTTTCGCGAGCTGCAGGCGCTGGAGGCCGAGCACCCCGAACTGGTGACGCCCGAATCGCCGACCCAGCGGGTGGGGGGCGAGGCGCTGGCGGCGTTCGGCCAGGTCCGTCACGAGGTGCCGATGCTCAGCCTCGGCAATGCCTTCGAGGAGCAGGACCTGTTCGACTTCGACCGCCGCGTGCGTGAGGGGCTGGATCTGCCGGCGGGCGATCTGTTTGGCGGCGGCAGCGAAGTCGAATACAGCTGCGAACCCAAGCTCGATGGCCTGGCAGTCAGCCTGCTGTATCAGGACGGTCAGCTGGTGCGCGGCGCAACCCGTGGCGACGGCACCACCGGCGAGGACATCAGCGCCAATGTGCGCACCGTGCGTAACATTCCGCTGCGCCTCAAGGGCGAGGGCTGGCCGCAGATGCTTGAAGTGCGCGGCGAGGTGTATATGCCCAAGGCCGGCTTCGAGGCGCTCAACGCACGTCAGGTCGAGGCGGGCGGCAAGACCTTTGCCAACCCGCGCAATGCCGCGGCCGGCAGCCTGCGCCAGCTCGATCCGAAGATCACCGCCAGCCGTCCGCTGGAGTTCTGCTGCTACGGCATCGGCCAGGTCAGCGAGGAGCTGGCCGAGACCCAGGTCGGCATGCTGGAGCAGTTGCGTGGATGGGGCATACCCATCAGTCGCGAGCTGAAGCTGGCGCGCGGCGCCGAGCAGTGCCTGGCCTACTACGGCGACATAGGTGCGCGCCGCGAGCAGCTGGCCTATGACATCGACGGTGTGGTGTACAAGGTCAACCGCCGCGCCGACCAGCGCCAACTTGGCTTTCGCGCGCGTACGCCGCACTGGGCGGTGGCGCACAAGTTTCCCGCCCAGGAAGAAGTCACCGAGCTGCTCGACGTCGAGTTCCAGGTCGGCCGCACCGGTGCGGTGACGCCGGTGGCACGGCTCAGGCCGGTCAAGGTCGCCGGGGTGATGGTCGCCAACGCGACCCTGCACAACATGGACGAAGTGGCGCGGCTGGGCCTGATGATCGGTGACAGCGTGATCATTCGCCGTGCCGGCGACGTGATTCCCCAGGTCATGCAGGTCGTGCTGGAGCGCCGCCCGGCACAGGCGCGGGCGGTGCAGATACCCCAGCAGTGCCCGGTCTGCGGCTCGGCGGTGGAGCGCACCCAGCTGGTCAGGCGCAGCAAGGGTCGCGAATCGCTCAGTGAGGGTTCGATCTATCGCTGCTTCGGCCGACTCAGCTGTCAGGCGCAGCTCAAGCAGGCAATCATCCATTTCGTCTCACGGCGGGCGATGGACATCGACGGCCTCGGCGACAGGATCGTCGAGCAGCTGGTCGACACCGGGCTGGTCGCCTCGCCGGCCGATCTCTACACCCTGACCTACGAGCAGGTGGTCGCGCTGGAAGGCTTTGCCGAGGTGTCCGCGCGCAAACTCCTGGCGGCCATCGATGCGAGTCGCAGCCCAAGTCTGGCGCGCTTCATCTATGCCCTCGGCATTCCCGATGTCGGCGAGGAAACCGCCAAGCTGCTGGCCCGCGCGCTGGGCAGTCTGACGCGCATCGAGAAAGCGCTGCCCGAGGTTCTGGTGTGGCTGCCGGACATCGGTGCCGAAGTCGCCCACGAGATCCACAGCTTCTTCGAGGACGCGCACAACCAGGCCGTCATCGGTGCGCTGCTGGCGCGCGGGGTACAGCTGCAGGAGCAGGGCGATCTGCATGCCGAGTTCGCCGCCTGTGCAAGCTTTGCCGAATTCATCAACCGACTGCAGATTCCCTTTGTCGCCAGCACCGGGGCGCGGACGCTGGCCGAACGCTGTGCCGGCCTGCCGGAGCTGATTGCACTGAGCCAGGACTGGCTCGATCTGAACCAGCTCAAGGGGCTCAACGAGAAGGCGCGGCAGTCACTGCGCGACTTCTTTGCCGAACCCGCCAACCAGGCGCGGGCGCAAGCCATCGAGGCGCAGCTGCGTGACTTCGGTATGCACTGGCAAAGCGAAAGGAAAGTTGCCGAAGGTCTGCCGCTGGCAGGGCAGACCTGGGTGTTGACCGGCAGCCTGGAAAGCATGAGTCGCGATCAGGGCAAGGCGCGCCTGGAAGCGCTGGGTGCCAAGGTGGCGGGCTCGGTGTCGGCGAAGACTCACTGCGTGGTCGCAGGCCCCGGTGCGGGTTCGAAGCTGACCAGGGCGCAGGAGCTGGGGGTTGCGGTGCTGGACGAGGAGGCCTTCATCGTCCGGCTGGCGACGCTGGAGGCGGCTGGCTGAGCGAAGGTGGCGCCGGCTGGACAGGCGCCACGGTGGTGATGATCAGTTGAGGCTGTCGCTCAGGGCCTTGGCGGGAACGAACTTGACCACCTTCTTGGCGGCGATCTGGATGCTCTTGCCGGTCTGCGGATTGCGGCCGGTGCGCGCCGGGCGGTCGCCGACCTTGAGCTTGCCGATGCCCGGCAGAGTCAGTTCGCTACCGTTCTCGAGGGTGTCGGCAACCACTTCGCTCAATTGGTCGAGTACAGCGCGGACCTTGGCCTTGGGCAGGTCGACGGCATCGGCGATATCGGAAATCAGCTGGTCTTTGGTCATCGGGTGAAACTCCCTTGCTGCTCGTGTTGGATGAAGTGCCAGGCTGTGGCGGGGAAACGGGCCCATGCACGCTAGCACAAGATCGGCTCAGCGAAGTGCGACACCCAGACACAGGCTCAACTGTCTGCCGCTGTGCGGATCGAAACGGCAGGGCGGCAGCGCTGGCGACTGCAGCCAGAGCAGCCAGGCACAGTACCCGCCGATGAACAGCAGAACTACCGCCGCGATCCAGGCAGCTCGCCCGCTGCGCAAAGGTGCTGCAGGCAGCAGCCAGAGTGCGGTGATCGCGCAGACGGCCAGTAGCGCGACGGTCAGCCCGCCATCACTGACGAGCAATGCTGGCAGGTCCCGGTGCAGCATGACCGTTCGTATCGCCAGCGTACCCAGCACCAGCGTCGTCAGCAGGCGCGCCGGTCCCAGGCGCAACCAGCCGGCGAGCAGCAACAGCGCGCAGCACAGCAGCGGCAGGAACACTGAAAGTCCGCTCGCCCAGCCGCCGAGCAGCGTGCCGCTGGTGGTGGGGGCGAAGCCGCTGGACAATGCCAGCAGGCAAAGTGGCAACAGCCCGAGCAGGCAGAGCAGATGCCAGGCCAGGGGCATGTCGGAGCGGTGCAGGCGGTAAAGCGCGAACATGCGCACATTCCCTGTGAAAAAGCCCGGAAAGCCTAACAGGATGTGTCTGGCGCGGCCATTTCGGCGATGCGGAACGAGCGTCTTTGTTAGACTCCCGCGCTTTGCCGCAGGGGCCTGCAGTGCCGTTGCCTCGGATAAATCATCACAGGGACTCTCGTGAAGCTGCTCAGCCCCGCTCTTTTCTGCTCGTTTCTCTTCCTGTCCGCCTGCGGCAGCGACGAGGTGTCTTTCCGCCCGGACAAGGGCGACAGCCGCCAGTACCAGCTCTACACCAAGAGTCAAATGAGCCTGGAGGCGGGCGGGACTCGACAGAGCAGAACGGATCTCGGGTCGCTGCTGGTGACCTACGAGATCGAGGAAGTCCGGCCTCATCTGCGCATGCTGGTGCGCGCGGATTATCTGCAGCTGAAAATGCCTGGCCGCACCATCTCCAGCAGCGACCGGGATGAGTCCGACCCGCAGTTCAGGGAGCTGATGGCGGAGGGCATCGAGTTCGACATCGACCTCGACAGCGGCGCGCTGCTGGACATCCGAGGTCGCCATCGCGAGCACTGGGACGCGCTGATCAAGGAGGGCGGCGAGCGCTTCGTCAGCGAGATGCGCAAGCAACTTAATACGCCGGCGCTGCTGGAGCGAATCCCTGCCAAGGTGGGCGCTGAACTCAAGCTGAGTAGTTTCCAGGGCAGCGAAGATCTGCTGTTGCGGGTTGAAGAGGTGAGCGACGAAGAAGTCCTCGCCAGCATTCAGCTCGATGGCGAGCAAGCCCGTGCTTACGGCTATCTGCGTCTGGAGCGCAACAGCGGCTGGCTGCGGCGCCTGGCGATGGTGGCCGAGCAGCCGTTCGATGAGTACGGCTTTCGTGGAACCACACGTACGCAGTTTCTGATGCTGCCCGCCGAGCAGGGCGTGCCTCTGTCTTCGCTGGACGTCTATGGCTGGGACGAGCCGGACGCAGAAGGGTTCATCTTTCCCGCCTGGGAGGAGCAGTCCGCGGAGCTACCGGCTGAGCCGGCCAGCGAAGCGCAGGTGTTCCCTAGTGATGTCGGCAGCATCGAGTATTACGAGAACGTTCGGCTCGAGTATCTGCATGCGCTGGACAAGACCGCCGGACATCTGGAATTTCGTCGGCTGCAGGCGCTGGATGACCAGGGCGAGCCACTCGATCTGCAGTTGTTCGGGGCCACCTGGGGGATGACCCGGAGTTCCCGGCCGGGCGAGGGCGCGCGCACCATGGCGGTCTACCTGCCGCTTGGCTGGCAGGATACCCAGGAGAAGCTGGAGGCGTTGCAGCAGATTCGCCTGCAGGCGGACTATTTCCCCTACCTGCCCGAGCGCCTGGAACTGCCGGTGGACCCGCAGCGGTCCAGCAGGCTGGAACTCGATGGCGCCGGTATCGAGCTGAGCCCGACCGGCAATCCGGGCGAGTTCATTCTCTCGTTCAGTGCTTCCGAAAAGGCATTCTTCAGCATGGCGGTCGAAGGGCTCACCGGGGCCCAGGGCTGGCTGCATGTCGAATCGCCGCCAGCGGACTGGCTGACACTGGATGATGCGCGGTTGTTGCGTTCGGTCGCCGCTGAAAGTGGCGGCTGGCGCTACCGGGTGAAGTTCGCAGACGATGTCCCCAAGGTGTTGGGTGTGCATCTGCTGCGACGCCAGGCCGAGGCACAATTCAGTCGCGAACTGCAGTTCCTTTCGGGCGAGGCGCAGTATGACCGGCTGGATCTTGCGCCACAGGCAAGCTACTACCTGCACGCGGACCCGAGCGAGCAGATACAGCCGGTGGCCGCACCTTTCGATCTGCAGACGCTGGCGCTGGAAGACGCCGAGCTCAATCGGTTGCGTCTGACGCTGACGACGGAGCAGGCCGCCCTTTGTCAGTTGCAGGTACTGGATGCGCCGAGCGAGGCGGGGCATGCGTTGACCTTTCTGCAGGCGCCGGCAGAAAGGGATTACAGCGGCGGTCTGCAGTTGCCGGCCACCCAGCAGTGGCAGCTGCGTACCGATGATGGCGTGCGTCAGTATTTCTACGGCATCGAGCTGCGCGCACAGCTGCGCTGTAGCGGTCGTGCCAGCTGGAACGAGGTCGAGTTCGAACTCGGCGAGCGCCCCTGGCTGATCGACCCGCGACGCCTGCCCGGCTACGTCGACGAGCCGGGGCAGCGCGCCGCGAGCTTCCTGAGTCGCTACCGCTTCGTCGACGAGAGCGGCAGGGCTCTGACGTTGTTGCCGGCGACCTCGCAGCAGCAGGGCCTGGATGTCGGCATCGCAGCCTTGAGTGAATACCTGACCGAGGAAGGTCTGCTGCGCCTGGCGGGTACGCCGGTGCGCGTGGAGCAGTTGCGCAGCGACGGCGAGCCCCTCGAGAAAACCTGGACCACACGACTGGCACCGCTGCCATGAGGAGCGTCGGCATGATCCGCAAATACCTGGCGCTGCTGTTGCTGCTGCCGAGCCTGGCAATGGCTGAACGTCAGTGGCTGGACGCCAGCTTCGAGCCGGTCGAGGAAAGCGAGGCCAGCTTCTACATGGAGCAGGCGCCGCAGCAGCAGGGTGATGGCTGGCCGGTCAAGGTCTACTACCGCGAGGGTGGTCTGCGTCTTGAGGGCGTTCTCGACGGTCCGGATCTGGTTGACGACGGCCTGGTCGGGCCATACCGCTTCTACCACGCCAACGGTGCGCTGCAGGAGCAGGCCAGCCGCGACGATCAGAATCGCTACCACGGGGAGCTGCTGTCCTATCACGACAATGGTCAGCTGCGTTTCCGCCAGAACTACCGGCACGGCACGCTGCATGGCGAGTTCAGCGAGTATCACGACAACGGCCAGCTGGAGAGCCGCACCGAGCTCGTCGATGGCAAGCGCCGGGATGGCGAGTGCCTGCACTATGACGCGCAGGGACGCTTGGCGGCGCGGCATTTCTACCAGGATGACAAGCTCGAAGGCCCGGCCGAACGCTATCGGGAGGGCGTTCTGCTGTCGCGCGAACACTATCGTAGTGGTGTGCTCGAAGGGCTCAAGCAGAGCTTTCATGCCGATGGCAGCAAGTCCAGTGAGCACAGCCTGAAGAATGACCGCATCGAAGGTCTGGAGCGTCGCTGGCACGCCAACGGCAAGCTCTTTCTTGAAAGCAGCTACCGCCAAGGCAAGCAGCATGGTGCCTTTCGCCGCTTCGACGAGGCCGGCGTCCTGGTGGAGGAAGCCGAGTATCGCAACGGCATCAAGGTGGGGGTAAATCGTGACTATTTTCCTTCTGGTGCGTTGCGCAAGGAGGAGACTCTCGATGACAAGGGGCAGCGGCAACGCCAGGAGCAGTTCGACGAACAGGGCAATCGCCTGTCGCTTGAACTACGTGAAAGCGGTACGCATGGCGTGCACCTGCGCAGCGAGACGTATCGCCTAGACGGCAGCCTGGAGAGTCGCCTGCAGAAGACGCTCGACGGACGCTGGGAGTTGCGCGAAGCCTTCGCCGAGGACGGCAGTCAGATCGAGCGCTATGAAGAGCGCCAGGGTCGCTCCCATGGCTTGCGGTTGAGCGTCGGCTGGCAGGGCGAACGACGCGAGGAGCACTTCCGCGAGGGTCGGCGCGAAGGCCTGTTCAAGGTCACCAGCCGCACGGGCGAGGTGATCGAACAGGGGCGGTACCGTGCCGACAACAAGGTGGGCGAATGGCTTCAGGTAGACGCCCTGGTGCGCCGCACCGAAAACTACGATCAGCAGGGTCGTCTGCATGGCGAACAGCGTAGCGAGACCGTGGCGGGTGAACTGCTACAGCGCGGACACTATCGCAATGGCCTGCGTCATGGCCGCGCCGAGTACTACGAGGCAGGCAAACTGGTCGAAGCGGGTGAGTATCGCGACGACAAGCCCGACGGCGTCTGGCGCCAACGCCTCTACGACGGCCTGAACTGGCATGGCAGCTACCGCAAGGGATTGCAGGTTGGCATCTGGCGGGCCCTGTCGGCCGAAGGTTATCTAATGGCCAGCGCCCGCTACGATGATCAGGGCCGTCCAACGGGCACGCACTACAGCTTCGAGGTGGACGGCGGGCTGGCGCGGGTGGATCGCTATCGCGACGGCCGCCAGCACGGGCTCAGTGAGTACTTCGCCGGCGGGCGACGCTTCATGGTCATGGAGTACGACGAGGGAATACTGCTCGAGACGCGTCGCGACGAAGACTAGGTGTCAGGGTGCGCCTTCAGCGAGACGGCGGTATTCAAGTTCGCAGCTATGCTGGTCGATACAAGAACACTGCCTTCTCTGCCGGAGCACGTCCATGTTTCGCTTGTTCACCGATCTCGCCTTTCGCTGGAAGATCGCCCTGCCGATCATTTGTCTGGCCATCCTGCTGATCCTGATGGGTGTGCTGGGCATGCGCGGCATCGATCAGGGTGTCGACTCCAGTACCCGCCTCACCAACCGTTATCTGCCTGCCATCAGCGTCCTGCTGAATGCCGACCGTGACCTCTATCAGGCGTTCGTCGCCGAGCGCAGCATGCTCGGCGAGGGCAGTCAGACGCATATTCAGGCGCTGCGGGCGTCGCACGCGGAAAACCTCCAGCAGGCCTACGAGCGCGTGCACAAGTACGCGGCGATGCAGCCGGGGGAGGAGGCGCTGCGTCTGGTCGCGGAATTTGATCGCGGTTATGCGCGCTGGAAAGAGCTTTCCCTGCAGGTGGTGCAACTGAGCCAGACCGACCCTGCGGCAGCCAGCCAACTGAGCTTCGGCGAGAGCGAGGCGGCGTTCGACGCCATGCGCGGCGCGATAGACAAACTCGGCGAGCTGGAGGATTCGGCGGCCGGACGCGAGGGTAGCGAGGCGATTGCCGAAGGTCAGTCCAATCGTTTCCAGCAAGGCGCCATCGTCCTCGTTGGCGTGCTGGGCTGTCTGGTTCTGGTAATCGGTTTCCCGGCGCTGGTGATTCGTCCGATGCATCGTCTGCTGCATCGCATCGAACAGATCGCCGAAGGTGATGGTGATCTTCGAGTGCGTGTCGAAGTTACTTCCGCCGACGAGTTGGGCCAGCTGGGCGATGCCTTCAACCGCTTTCTCGACAAGCTGCAGCCCTTGATTGCCGAGGTGGGTCGGGTTACCGGCGAGGTGGCCGAGTCGGCGCGCGGCATGGCCGACATGGCAGCGGCCAATGACCGGCTGATCAATGACGAGCACGTAGCGGTAGATCAGGTGACCACTGCCGCCACCGAGATGAGCGCTGCGGTGCATGAGGTCGCCCGCAATGCGCAGAACGCCGCGGATGCCGCGCGCGATGCCGAAGCGCAATCGCGGGAAGGTGCTCAGGTCGTCAGTGCGACCATTCACTCGATTCGCGAACTGGCACGCGAGGTGGAGGGCGCGTCCGACACCATTCGCACCCTGGAGCAGGAAACCTCGAGCATTGGCGCGGTGCTGGAAGTGATCCGGGGCATTGCCGAGCAGACCAACCTGCTGGCATTGAACGCCGCCATTGAGGCAGCTCGAGCCGGCGAGCAGGGCCGTGGTTTCGCCGTCGTCGCTGACGAAGTCCGCGCCCTGGCGGCGCGTACCCAGGAGTCGACCAAGGACATTCAGCAGCGCATCGAGCGTCTGCAGAGCGGCGTGCAGCAGGCGGTCAAGGCCATGCAGAGTGGTAGTGGCAAGGCGCGCGCCAGCGTCGAACAGGCCGCCGGCGTGGATCAGGCGCTGAGCGTCACCGGTGACTCGGTGCAGCGGATCAACGACATGGCCGCGCAGATCGCCACCGCCTGCGAGGAGCAGAGCAGCGTGACCGAAGAGATCGCGCGCAACATCAGCGACATCAGTGACCTGTCCAACCAGGCGGCGAAGATGTCCGAGCAGGGCGCCCGCGCCAGCCAGAATCTTTCGGAGGCCTCGCGCAACCTGGCGCAACTGGTCGGACGTTTTCGCGTCTGACCCGGGCACCAGTCGCGCCGATCCGTGGGTTGCAGGCAAGTGCCTGGTGCGGCTCGCATTTTCACCCGGCAGGCGGTTGTAACTTGTCTGCAAGCCGGTACAATGGCGCGGCCCACCGTCAGGTGGGCTTCGTTATGGTGGCCCTTCCGGTCCCCCCGCAATGATTAACCGTGAACCTGGTCAGGCCCGGAAGGGAGCAGCCACAGCGGTGACATCGTGTGCCGGGGTGTGGCTGGCGGGGCCATCTCCATTTTGGGGTGGAGAGTTGTCGGGCCTGTCCGTTGCGGGCGCACCTGATATCGCGCTGCCTTGCGACGGATTGATACGGCAGGCCGGTTTCTGCCACGCGCAGATCGCTGGCAGCGCAGCTCCGGCCGCGCCGGGTAGTCAGAGAATGCCCAGCGCCCGCAGGCTCGCGCGACCCAGTTCAAGGCGCGTTGCTGCATCCTCGGCGCTACGCATGTCGATGTTCAGGGCGAAGCTGTAGATCTGACCTTCCTTTTCCACCCAGCCCACCCACCAGCCAATGCCTGGGTCGGGAGCGTTCTGCCAGCCGGTCTTGCCATACAGCTTCCAGCCTTCGCCCTGTTCCAGCAGGAGGATTTCGCGCGTGCTGCGCTGATGCTCTGGCGGCACTGGCAGCTCGTCGGCAGCCAGGCGCGCAAGAAAGCGGGCCTGCTCGACGGCGCTGATCTCGAGTGGCCCATCCAGCCAGAACCTATCGACGATTGTCCCGATGTTGCCGTTGCCGTAGTCCAGCAAGGCAAGGGTGTCGGACATCCTCTGCAGACCAATGCGGCGCGCCATGCCCTGGTAGACCGGCACGTTGGAAAGGGTAATGGCCTCGCGCAGCGGCATGTCCCGTTCCCAGCTGGCGAATGCCTGCTTGCCGCCGCCGTAGGGCAGCACCTGGTCGACATCGGCGACAACACCGACCGTCAGCCCGATCAGGGTGTGTGGAATCTTGAAGGTTGACGCCGGTACGTAGCGCTTTTCGCCGCGCTCCTGTGCATGACCGACCAGGCGTTGCGTCTGCACGTCGTAGAGCACGAAGGTTCCTGCAATGTTCTGCTCATGGAACAGCTCGGAGATGGCTGCGCTGTCTTCCCAGGCCAGGGCATTGCTCTGCACGAGCAGCCAGAGGGCGAGGGTGCCAAGCAGTGATTTCATGAAGGGGTCTCCGCAAGGTGCTGGGTCGACAGATGACCGGCGCTGGATTGCAGGACGCAATTGCTGGTCGGTCCGGGCGCAGAAGTTTGCCATGTCTCGTGCCGCAGGGGCGTGCGTATCTAGGCCGGGCCAACAGTACGAAGGGATTTTTGCCAGCGGCATATGCGCGTGCGGTGCGGATTGAAGTCGCTGTCGATAGCACAGCGAGACCTGGCTTTCGCATCGCTGGGTGCGGCCAGGATGGCTGACTGAGCAAGGCGCCCCGTTGCGGGCGCCTTGTTGCACAAGGCTCAGTAGCGCTCGAGCCAGTGGGCGTAGGGCGCAGGCAAGGTCCAGGACGGGCGCTCTATCTGCAGCTCGCGCGCCACCTGATAGCTCCAGTGCGGGTTGGCCAGATGCGCCTTGCCGACCATGACCAGGTCCAGTTGCCCGGACGCGACGGCGTGTTCCGCGATCTTTGCCTCGCCAAAGCCCCAGGCCGAAGACACCGGGATATCGACTTCGCGGCGTACGCGTTCGGCAATCGGCCCCATGAAGCCGGGTGCCCAGGGGATACGTGCGGCAGGGGTGTTGAAGCCGATGCTGACGCTGATCATGTCCAGGCCGTCGGCCTTGAGACGGCGGGTCAGGTCGATGGATTCGCTCAGGGTGGTCTCGTCCTCGCCATCGAATTCGATGACCCCGAAGCGGATGGTCAGCGGCAGGTGCGCCGGCCAGACCTCGCGCACCGCAGCGAAGGTCTCGTGAATGAAGCGGCTGCGATTCTCGTAGCTGCCACCGTACTGATCGGTCCGCTGGTTGGCATGCGGCGAGAAGAAGCTCTGCGCCAGGTAGCCGTGGGCGAAGTGCAGCTCCAGCCATTCGAAGCCGGCCTCGCGTGCGCGCAGTGCTGCGGCGACGAAGTCGTCGCGGACCCGGGCAATGTCGTCGACGCTCATTTCCTGCGGGGTACGCGCAAGGTGTGCGCCGAAGGCAACAGGGGATGGGCCGAGGGGCTGCCAGCCGCGCGGATCTGCAGCAGCAATATGGTCATCGCCTTCCCAGGGGCGGTTGGCACTGGCCTTGCGGCCGGCGTGGGCGATCTGGATGCCGGGCACGGCGCCGCCAGCCTTGATGGCGCGCACCACCGGAACGAAGGCCTGGGCCTGCTCGTCGCTCCAGATACCGGCGCAGGCCGGAGTGATGCGCCCCTCCGGCGCTACCGCGGTCGCTTCGACGATGACCAGGCCTGCGCCGCCGCGGGCGAGGCTGGCGTAATGGATCTGGTGCCAGTCGGAGATCAGACCATCGTTGGCGGAGTACTGGCACATCGGCGGTACGGCGATGCGGTTGCGCAGGGTGACATCCTTGAGACTAAAGGGTTGGAAGAGCGCAGACATGCGGAATTACCTGTGGGTTGGTTGATACTGTAGTTCGATAATATTGGAACTATGGATGCAAGGTAAACCCCTGTGTATCATCCGGCGCCATGCGACCTTTCAAACATCCAGACGTCGGCGACTTCGTGCTCGAGCGCGTGCTCTACGCGTTGAGCGATCCGGTGCGCCTGGAAATCGTCTGCCGGTTGGCCAACGTGGAGGAGGCCAGCTGCGGCGAACTCGACGGCGGCCGACCGAAGTCGAGCATGTCGCATCATTTCCGGGTATTGCGCGACGCCGGTCTGGTGCGCACCCAGAGCGTCGGCACCACACACATGAACTCGTTGCGGCGGGCCGACATCGACAGTCGCTTCCCAGGACTGTTGACCGCGGTCCTCGCCAGTACCTCCTGAACCATTCGCGCACGCCTGCATGTGCGAGCCCTCCCTGCAGCCCGGAGATTGTTGCGATGTTCGAGATCAGTCCGTTCGACCCCGAAATCTATCGGCGACAGACCCGACGCATTGCCATGCTGCTCCTGCTGATCTTCGCCGCGCTGGCGATGGCGCTGTCGACCGCTGCAGTGATGCTGTTCGGCTCGGCAGAGGCTGACAATTTTCGCTGGAACCTAGGCGGCGTGCTTGTCGGTCTGTTGCTGACGATTGCGCTGGTGCGCTTCAAGCTCTGGTCGCAGCCGTGGATGGCGCCGGCGGTTTACGGTTGGCGGCTCAAGCGCAGCTTGATGCGCGTCACCAACGCGATGCATCGGGTCACGCGTGGTGTCGAGGCTGGTGATCCGCTGGCGATGCAGGTGCTGCGCTTCTATCACCTGGGGCTGACCCAGATGCATCAGCTCGATGGCAACTCCAGTGCCCTCAGCCAGATGGTGCGCGAGATCGACGCGCATCGCGAGCGCATGCTGGCGCTTGGGTTGGATATCGAGCAGACACGCTTTGAGCCGAGCTGGATCGAGACGCTGAAAAAGACCTGAGTGCCGGGTTTGGCCATGGCCCTGAGGTTGCTCTGGCCGATTGGGGGCGATTTCCCTGGACTGCACTTGGGCCGTTGCCTGGCCAGCACTACTGCGGTTTTGCAACGACTTTGCTGCGTCAGCTGCAGGCCACACCTCCAGTCTTTCCAGAGGTTTCCCTCACGGCTATTTCCTTGACGCTCTCCACCGCTGTCGTAGACTCCGCCCATCGTCAGGGAGTAGCGGTCATGCGGCACTTGAGTGGTTGGGTAGTGGGTTTGGCGCTTGTAACGTGCGGGGTTCAGACACAGGCGTCTGCTGCCGATGATCCGCTGCTCGATGGCAGCCTCAGCGCTGCTGTGTCGACTGGCAACGAGGCGCGCGGGGTGCTTCGGGCGCGGGATCAGGCAGTCTTGGCCAGCGAGTTGGCCGGACGGATTATCGAGTTGCCGTTCAGTGAGGGCGAGTCATTCAAGAAGGGCGATACCCTGGCGCGTTTCGACTGCTCGGCGTATCAGTCTCAGCTCAATGCGGCCCAGGCAGCGAGTCGGGGTGCCAAGGAAGAGCTGGCACACAACCGGCAACTGGCTGCCCTGAATTCGGTGGGGCGCTTTGAGGTGGCGAGGGCCGAGGCCAGGCTCAGCGAAGCCCAGGCGCAGTCTCAGGTTTATCAGGTGCAAGTAAGGCGCTGCAGCGTGGTCGCTCCGTTTGATGGGCAGGTGGTGGCGCGCGAGGTCCAGCGTTATGAAAGCGTGGCGGCCGGCGCGCCCCTGCTGGATGTGGTGGACAATCGAACGCTGGAAATCCATCTGCTGGTGCCGTCGCGCTGGATGGGCAAACTCAAGCCCGGGCAGCCCTTCACCTTTGTCCCCGATGAGACCGGCCAGCCGCTGGAGGCGACGATCAAGCGTCTCGGCGCGCGCATCGACGAAGGCAGCCAGACCTTGCTGCTGGTAGCAAGCGTGCCCGATGCCACTGGCCTGCTCTCTGGCATGAGTGGCACGGCGCATTTTCCGGAGTTCAAGTGAACGCACCGATCACGGGCAGTGCCGAGCAGGCGTTTGCCCGCTTCCTCGATCTGGAGCGGCAGACCCGTGCAGCACGTACGCCGGCCCAACTGACCTACAGCCTGGTCAATGATGGCCAGAGCTTGTTCAATTTTCGCCATGCCGCGTTGTTGATCGCCGGTAGGGTGCAGGCCGTGACAGGCGTCAGCGCGGTGGATCCTCATGCACCATTCGTAGCCTTTGTCGAGCAGGCAGCCGCGCAGTTGTTCAAGCAGGGGCTGCTGAATCAGGCACGGGTGATTGCCATCGATGGACTGAGCGAATCGATCCAGGCGGACTGGCGCAGCCTCTCGGCCGGCCAGGTATTCTGGCTGCCGTTGATTGATCATCAGGGTCAGATGTTCGGCGGCTTGTGGCTCGCCCGAGACCTGCCCTGGAGCCCGCCCGAGCAAGTGCTTCTGGCGCAGCTGGGTGATACCTATAGCCATGCCTGGCTGGCGTTGCAGCCTCGCAAACCCTGGCGCCTGCGTTGGACGCGCAAGCGGCAGCTGGCGCTGCTGGCGTCGTTGCTGTTGGTGTTGCTGGTCCCCGTGCGGCAGTCGGTGCTGGCGCCGGCTGAAGTCATCCCGTTGGGCGGGCAGGTGGTGGCAGCGCCGCTGGATGGGGTGATCTCGGAGTTTCTGGTCAGGCCCAACCAGGCGGTCGAGAGTGGCGATCTGCTGCTGCGTTTCGAAAGCACCAGTCTCAAGGCCCAGGCCGATGTGGCGGAGCGTGCGCTCGGTGTGGCCGAGGCGGAACTCAAGGCCAACTCGCAACGCTCGTTCAGTGATGCCGAGTCGAGCTCGAAGCTCGACCTGCTGGCCGCACGCGTTGAACAGAAACGTGCGGAGCGCGACTATGCCGCTGAATTGCTCAAGCGCAGTGAAGTGCGCGCCGAGCGCGACGGCATTGCGGTATTTGCCGATGCCGAGCGTTGGCTCGGCAAGCCGGTGCAGACCGGCGAGCGACTGATGGAAATTGCCGACCCTGACCAGGCCGAGCTGCGCATCGAACTGGCGGTCGGCGACGCGATCGCCCTGGAACCGGGTGCGGAAGTGGCGCTTTTCCTCGACAGCGATCCGCTACAGCGGCATCTGGCCTGGCTCGAACGTTCGGCCTACGAGGCGCAACCTACTGCGGCAGGACAATTGGCCTACCGGCTGGACGCGCGCTTCGATGCCGAGGCGCCGCGCATAGGTCTGCGCGGCACGGCGAAGATCTTTGGTGAGCGCGCGCCGCTGGCGCTCTATCTGCTGCGTCGGCCACTGGCGGCTCTGCGCCAGAGCGTGGGTCTGTAGCGTGGGCTTGCCGAGCCTGCGTGCCGACCTGCAATTGTCCGCAGCGGCCCCGGACCCGGACGGCTCCCCGCAATGGACCCTGGCCGACCCGGTGCGGGGACGGTATTTCAAGCTCGGTGCAACGGCGATGCGCCTGCTGCGACACTGGTCTCTGGGCGATCCGCAGCAAGTACTGAAGGCCGCAAACCGTGAGCCGGGACTGCCACTCGATGGCGAGTCGCTTGAGCAGTTGCTGGAGTTCCTGCGCGGCCACGATCTGATCAGTGCGATGGACCCGCAACAGCGCGACAGCTATCAGCTCAAGGCGGCCGCCCAGCGCCAGAGCCTGTGGCAGATCCTGCTGCACCAGTACCTGTTCTTTCGCATACCCCTGTGGCGTCCGGACGCCTTTCTCAATCGCTGCTGGCCTGTGCTTGCGCGATTCGGCCCCGGCCTCCTGCGCTATGGAATTCCCCTGACCCTGGTTCTTGGCGTGTTTCTGGTTTCGCGGGACTGGCAGCGCTTCGTGGCGACCTTTCCGCACCTGTTCAGCATGGGGGGGGCGCTGGCGTTCGGCGTGGCGTTGTTGTTTGCCAAGCTGTGCCATGAATTCGGTCATGCCTTCATGGCCAAGCGTGCCGGGTGTCGTGTGCAGAGCATGGGTGTGGCCTTCATGGTGCTGTTGCCGATGTTCTACACCGACGTCAGCGATGCGTGGCGGGTCAGTGATCGTCGGGCTCGATTGCTGATTGGTGCCGGCGGGGTCCTGGCGGAGCTGCTGCTGGCGTGCGTCGCGCTGCTGGCATGGTCGCTGCTGCCGGAAGGACCCCTGCGCACCGCGGCGTTCATGCTGGCCAGTGCTACCTGGATCACCACGCTGATCATCAACCTGAACCCCTTCATGCGCTTCGATGGGTACTTCCTGCTCAGCGATCTCTGGGGCGTGGACAACCTGCAGGGGCGCGCTTTCGCCCTCTGTCGCTGGCGTCTGCGCGAAGCCCTGTTCGGCTATGGCGCGGCTGCCCCGGAGCCCTGGTCGCCGCAAATGCGTCGCCGTCTGCTGGTGTGGGGATATGGCGCCTGGCTGTGGCGCGCGGTGCTGTTCTTTGGCATTGCGCTGGCGGTCTATCACCTGTTCTTCAAGGTGCTGGGCATTTTCCTGATGCTGGTGGAGCTGGTCTGGTTCATTTTCATGCCCATCGTCAATGAGGGCCGGCAATGGTGGAGCCGTCGGGAGCACGCCCACGTCCCTCGCGTACTGCTTACCGGCCTGCTATTGCTGGGGGCGATGTTGCTGCTGCTGTTGCCCTGGCGCAGTTCAGTGGAAGTGCCGGCGATGTTCGAGGCGGGGCGTGCCAGTGTCCTGCATGCGCCGGTGGCGGCCCGGATCAAGCAGGTGAATGTGCATGACGGTCAGACCGTGGCCCAGGGTGATGTGCTGGTCGAGCTGGAGTCGCCGGATATCGCCTCGCGGCTGATCATCGTGCGTCGGGAAATCGAGATTCAGCAGTTGCAGATGCGCCGACAGGCAGGGCGCAGCGAAACTGCCGCCGATGCAGGCATCGTCGAACAGCAGCTGGCAGAGGCGGTGGCCGAGTACCGCGGGCTGGTCGCCCAGCGCGAGCGCCTGTTGTTGCGAGCGCCGCATGCCGGTCAGGTCCGCGACTTGCTGCCGCAATTGGCGGAGGGGCGCTGGCTGTCGCCGAGGGAACCGCTGATCCGGGTGGTGGAGTCCGGCTCCCGCTTGCGTGGCTACCTGACCGAAGCCGAGCTGTGGAGAATCACGCCTGACGCGAGCGGCCGCTTCATCGCGGACGACCCTATGCATCCCTCGATTAGCGTGCAACTGGACGAGATCGACACCAACGGTGTCGGCTGGATCGAGCTGGAGGCGCTGACCTCCGATCACCAGGGGCCGATTGCCGTGCGCCGCGACTCGCAGCAGCGGGCGGAGCCGGTGCAGGCGCACTATCGGGTGCGCTTGAGCGCTGTTGATGACATCGCTGCCCCGACGCAACCGTTGCGTGGGCTGGTGATACTGCAGGGCCAGGGTGAGTCGATTTTCGGGGCGGCCTGGCGGCGTTTGGCGGCCTTGGGCGTCAGGGAAAGCGGGTTCTAGGGAGTGAGCATGAAGTCGGTTGCGGCGGAAGGATTGGTGGTGCGGCCGTCACAGGTCAGCGATGGGCCTTTTTTGCAGAGTCTCTACCAGGCGGCGCGGCCGGATCTGCAATGGGTCGATGGTGAGCCTGAGCAAGTTCAGCAGCTGGTTGCGCAGCAGTTCCAGATTCAGGAGCAGGGCATGGGGGAAAACTTTCCCGATGCGTTGCACTACGTGGTGGAAAAGCTCGGTACGGCTATCGGTGCCTTGAGCGCCGATTTCGGTCCCAATGAAATTCGGGTGCTGTACCTGGCCTTTGTCCCCCAGGCTCGCGGGCAGGGGTACGGCCGGGCAGTGCTGCAAGGCGTGCAGAAAGCTGCACAGCAGATCCGCTGCCCGGTAGCGACCGTGGTCTGGGCCAGCAACCCCCACGCGCGCCAGCACTATCTGGCGCTGGGTTTTGAAGTCGAGGAACGTAACCCGGCGGCGGAGCGCCTGGTGTGGTACCCGAAGGGGAACTGAGTGTCACCTCACCGGTTATTCAATTCGCAAGCCGGTGGTGAAGAAAGACTTCTGAAGCTACCGGCAATGCAATTCGCCCATCTCGAGGGCACTTTTGCTCAATTGAACGCGATGTAGAAATACCCCACCGCCGGGTCTCTGCCCATGGGCGGTATCCGCGACACGAACACGCCCTCGAGTTTCCCCAACTCCGGCACCTCGAGCGCACAGAGCCCGTCGATGAAGTCGGTGCTTTCCAGGCTGTTGAATTCCACGCTGAAGGGCATGCGTTCGCTGTCCGGCATCTTCGTCCGGGGCGCTTCGTCAAGGGTTTCGATCCGAATGGGCAGGCAACTGCCGTCAGGCAGAAGCAGGTTGCGGGTCTTGCCCAGCAGGGGCTGGAAATGGCGGCTGTGAACGTGCTGCAGCATAAGCGGCTCCCAAAAGCCGGAGGGCCTTGGCCCTCCGGCGCGTCATCAGTTGCGGGACGGGAAAATACCTTGCAGGGCGATGCTGAAGTTGATCGCCAGGAAGGGGTTCATGACCGTCATCGGCGTGCCGCTGCCAGCGGGGGAAACCGAGCCGCTGACGGTGGTGGTCACGCCTTGCAGTGGCACTGGCGAGGCTCCTTGCTGATCGGAATAGATGGTTGCCGACCCAGGCCCGCCGCCGGAGGTTCCGACGAACGAATTGCTGGACGTCGGGGTGTTCACCGGATTGCTCGCCGGGTTTGCCAGCTGTACGGTGGTTTCGGCAGTGATGCCCGTGAGCGTGTGGGTGTGGCTGGGCAGGTTGGCCAGGGTGGCGCTGACATTTTCCGTGCCGGAGGCCATGCCGATGAGCCGCGGGCTCAGGCCCGCACCGTTGCCCTGGCCCATGGGCAGGCGGCCTTGCAGGTTGGGCAGCATGAAGGTGTTGCGGCCGTCGCCTCCGTAGGTGGTTCCGATCAGCGCGAAGAGGGTCTGGTATTGCGAGAGGCTGAGCGTCTGCCCGCTGCACAGCGCCCAATCCCTGGGGGCAAAGTTAAATGCGAACGACTGGATAGTGCCGACGAATACTTCCATGGAGTGTTTTTCCTTCAGTTGATGTGGTCGGGCAGTGCCCGGCAGGCTCCGGGGATGAATCGAGTGCGAGAAGCCTGTTCCTTCATTCCCTGGATGGGTCACGCACGCTGAGCGTAGACCGGATGTTCCATCCTGCTTCGCAAAAGGGAAGAAACACCCTGATTGGCCTCGACGAATCATCTGCCAGATACCGTCCATCTTTTTGATGGCGATGGTGCGTCTGATTCCCCGGTGCGGCTATGCGGCCAAGGGCATCCTCGGCTACGCTCTGCGCAACAAATGGAAAACCATTGGTGAAGGGATGCCGCAGTTTCACTTTATTTCCGGTTTGCCGCGTTCCGGCTCGACCCTGCTTTCCGCGATCCTCCTGCAGAATCCGCGCTTTCATGCGGGGATGACCAGTCCCGTCGGCTCGCTGTTCAGCAGCGTCCTGCAGCAGTGCAGTGCCGGCAGCGAGTTTGGTTCGGTGATCGACACAGACCTGCGTCGACGCCTGCTGCGCGGCCTGTTCGACTCCTACTACGCCGACAAGGCAGACAAACCGGTCATCTTCGATACCAACCGCCAGTGGTGCTCGCGCCTGCCGGCGTTGCAGGACCTGTTTCCCAAGGCCAAGACCATCGCCTGTGTGCGCAACGTCGCCTGGGTGCTCGACAGCCTGGAGCGTCTCTACCGCGCCAACCCCTTCGAGAACACCAAGCTGTTCAACGATGATGACGAGCGCAGTACCGTCTACAGCCGTTGCGAAACCCTGGCCCAGCGCAATCGCCTGGTGGGGTTTGCCTGGACGGCGCTCAAGGAGGCGTATTACGGCGAGAACGCCGATTCACTGCTGATCGTTGATTACGATCTGTTGAGTCAGGCGCCGGAGCGGGTGATGCGGCTGGTCTACGAGTTCATTGGCGAGCCCTGGTTCGAGCATGACTTCAATCACCTGAGCTACGACGCACCAGCCTTCGATCAGGCGCTGGGTGTTGCCGGTCTGCACAAGGTCAAGCCCAGGGTCGCGCCGCACGCTCGACGGACCCTGCTGCCGCCGGATCTTTTCGAGAAGTATGCCCAGTTGTCGTTCTGGCTCGATGGCTCTGCCAGCGCTGCCAATGTCATTCGTATGAAAGCCGACGCCGCGATCAGCTGATCGCGGTTTTCATTTTTTAAAGAAGTTCGAGTTCGGGTGAACGTCATGTGGTGGAGCAAAGGCAAATCGCGAGTGACCGAGAACGCACGGGCCCTGGCATCGCCCATGATCCTGTCCCTCGAGCCGCGCATGCTGTTCGACGGCGCAGTGGCCGCGACCGTAGCGGAAGCAGCGCAACCGGATGCCCAGCCCGGCGCCGATGCAACCCCGGCGCATGCCACAGATCAGCCGTCAGACAGCCAGACGCCGCAGGGGCAGGTCGATGTGACCCAGGCCGTGCCGGGCAAGAGCGTGCTGTTTGTCGATTCGCGGGTCCGCGACGCCGCCGACCTGCTCGAGGGCGTCGCGCCGGGTACCCAGGTGGTGTACCTGGATGGCAGCAAGGACGGCCTGCAGCAGATAGCCGATTACCTGGATGCCCATCAGGGCATCAGCGCTGTGCAGATCATCGCCCACGGCAACGCGGGTGATCTGTGGCTGGGCAACAGCTATCTGACCGCAGACAACGTCCAGGCCCGCAGCGACGTGCTGGCGCAGATCGGTCAGAGCATGAATGTGGGCGGCGATATCCTGATCTACGGCTGCTACACCGGCGAGGGTGAGAGTGGTCTGAGCCTTGTCGAATCGCTGGCAGAGCTGACCGGCCGCGACGTGGCGGCGTCCGATGACCGCACAGGTATGGGCGGCGACTGGGAGCTGGAAATCGCGGTCGGCAATATCGAGAGCGCCAACGTCCTGTCGGCCTCCGCGATGAGCGAATACCAATGGGGTCTGGCGACCTGGACCGCTACCAACAACCTCAATTCCGGCATCGGTTCGCTGCGCGCGGCTTTAGCCTCCGCGCAGAACGGCGACATAGTTACCTTTAACGCCAGCATGACAGTCGCGTTGACCCAGGTGCTGGTGATCGACAAGAACGTCACCATCGATGGCGATCTGAACAATGACAACGTGGCCGATGTCACCCTAGACGGGCAATATCGCACCCAGATCATCAACGTGGCGGCTGGCACCACGGCGACCCTCGATGGGTTGGTGATTACTCGCGGCATGCTGGCGGGTAACGGCGGCAATGGCGGCGACGATGCGCTGGTGTCAAAGGGCGGCGGGATCTATAACGCCGGCACCTTGACCCTGAGGAACGTCACCGTCACCGCGAACGCCGCTTCGGGTGGCGGCGGTGGTGGTGGCGTCACGCCGCAATACGCCGGTGGCGGTGGCGGTGGAGGTGGCGCGATCACTGGCGGTACCGGCGGAAAGGGGGGCGACACCCTCAATGCGACGGGGTCCAACGGCTCGGCCGGGCAGGGTGGCGCCGGGGGTGGCTTCTTCAACATGGGCGGGCGTGGTGGTTCCTCTACCGGGGGGGCTGGCGGCTCCGCGTACCCTGGCTATAGCACCGGTTCGGCCGGCGGCACGGCGGTCAGTGGCGGACTGTCCATCGGCGGTGGCGGCGGTGGCGACGGTTATAACGACATTGGCGGCGCCGGTGGCGGAGCGGTCGGTGGTATCTACAACGATACCGGCGCGACCCTGCGAATCATCGGCAACTCGGTTATTTCCAACAACGTCGGTGCGGGTGGTGGCGGTGGTGGCGGTGGCGCCGGTGGCGGCTACAACCACACGGGCGGTGCCGGCGGCGTCGGTGTTGGAGCCATCTGGAACAAAGGCTCGATCCTGATCACCGCCGCCAACTTCGCCGCCCTGGCCGGCAACGTCGGCGGCAGCGGCGTGGGTGGGACCAGTGCGGGTACCGCGGGTGTTTCTCCGGCGTCGGTGGCCAACGTCTACGGCGACGGCGGCACCATCAACAGCAACTATGTGCCGGACGAGACACCGCCCACCGCGACCGTCGTGGTGGCCAATACCAACCTGAACTCAGGTGGCACGTCGCTGGTGACGATCACCTTCTCCGAAGCCGTGACCGGCCTCACCGCGGCGGACCTGACTGTGCAGAACGGCACGGTCGGCGTCCTTAGCAGCGGCGATGGCGGCATCACCTGGACCGGTACGCTGACCGCGGCCAGCAACATCGCAGACACCACCAACATCATCACCCTGAACAACACCGGGGTTGCCGACCTGGCTGGCAATGCCGGCGTGGGCACCACTGACTCGAACAATTACGTGGTCAACGACACCGTGGCGCCCACGGCATCCATCGTGGTGTCCGACACGGCCCTCAGGATCGGTGAAACCTCGTTGGTGACCATCACTTTCTCCGAAGCGGTCAGCGGTTTTACCGCAGCCGACCTGACGGTGGCCAACGGTACGCTCAGCGGCTTGAGTAGCAGCAATGGCGGCATTACCTGGACGGCTACCCTGACCCCGGATGCGGCCATCACCGATACCTCCAATCTCATTGTCCTGAATAACACCGGCGTGGCGGACCTCAATGGCAACGCCGGCGTGGGGACGACCAACTCCAACAACTACGCTATCGACACGCAACGCCCGAGCGCCACCATCGTGGTGTCCGACACCGCGCTGCGCGTGGGTGAAACCTCCGTGGTGACCATCACCTTCAGCGAGGCCGTGAGTGGTTTCACTACCGCTGACCTGACGGTTGCCAACGGTTCGGTCACCGGGTTGAGCAGCAGCGACGGCGGTATCACCTGGACCGGGACGCTTACCCCGAGCGCCAGTATTGCTGACACCAGCAACCTGATCACCCTGGATAACACCGGCGTTGCCGATCTGTCCGGGAACGCTGGCACCGGCACCACCGATTCAAACAACTATGCCATCGACACGCTGCGTCCCACCGCGACCATCGTGGTGGCCGATACCGCGCTGAACATCGGTGAAACCTCGCTGGTGACCATTACCTTCAGTGAGGCTGTCACGGGCTTTACCCTGGCGGACCTGACAGTGGCCAATGGCTCGCTGAGCGGGCTGAGCAGCAGCGACGGTGGCATCACCTGGACCGCGACGCTCACCCCGAGCGCCAGCGTCAGCGACGCCACCAATCTGATCGTCCTGGCCAATACCGGTGTGGCGGACGCGGCGGGCAACGCCGGCAGCGGTACTACCAGCTCAAACAACTACGCGGTTGACACGCAGCGGCCAACCGCCAGCATCGTGGTGGCCGACACCTCCCTGAGCGTGGGCGAAACCTCGTTGGTAACCATCACCTTCAGCGAGGCGGTGACAGGCTTTACTGGCGCTGATCTGACGGTCGCCAACGGTACGCTCACCGGCCTGAGCAGCGGCGATGGTGGCATCACCTGGACCGGTACGCTCACCCCAAGTGCCAGCATCAGCGATACCAGCAACCTCATCACCCTGGATAACACTGGTGTGACGGACGCGGCGGGCAACGCTGGCAGCGGCACCACCGATTCAAATAACTACGCCATCGACACCGTGCGTCCGACTGCCACCATCGTGGTCGCCGACTCGGCCATTGCCATCGGCGAAACATCGCTGGTCACCATCACCTTCAGTGAGGCGGTGACCGGTTTCACCCTGGCCGACCTGAGCGTCGTCAACGGCAGCCTGAGCGGCCTGAGCACGAGCGACAACATCACCTACACCGCGACCTTCACGCCGAGCGCGGGTGTCAGCGATGCCACCAACCTGATCACGCTCAATAACACGGGCGTCGTGGACGGCGCGGGCAACAGCGGCAGCGGCACCACCGACTCCAACAACTACGCCGTAGACACGTTGCGCCCGACCGCCACCATCGTGGTGGCCGACACCGCCTTGAGCGTCGGCGAAACCTCGCTGGTGACCATTACCTTCAGCGAGGCGGTCAGCGGCTTCGACAATTCCGACCTGAGTATCGCCAACGGCACGCTGAGTGCGGTCAGCAGCAGCGACGGCGGCATCACCTGGACCGCGACCTTCACGCCTGCCCTGGGGGTCAGTGACACCTCCAACGTCATCACCCTGAACAACACCGGGGTCAGTGACGCGGCGGGCAACACCGGCACTGGCACTACCAACTCCAACAATTACCAGGTCGATACCAACGTACCGACGGCGACCATCGTGATTGCCGATTCCACGTTGAGCATCGGTGAGACGTCATTGGTCACCGTGACCTTCAACTCGGCGGTCAGCGGGTTCGACAATTCGGACCTGACCGTCAGCAATGGCACACTCAGCAGCATGAGCAGCACCGACGGCGGCGTCACCTGGACGGCGACCTTCACCCCAAGCGCGGGCATTTCCGACACCAGCAACGTGATTACCCTGGACAATACCGGCCTGATCAACGGTGCGGGCAACGCGGGTATCGGCACCACCGACTCCAACAATTACGTGGTCGACACCGTACGGCCAACGGCGACCATCGTCGTGGCCGACACAACCATTGCGGTGGGCGAGACCTCGCTGGTAACCATCACTTTCAATGAAGCAGTGACAGCCTTCACCACGGCTGATCTGACGGTGGCCAACGGCGTGATCTCGGGCTTGAGCAGCAACGACGGTGGCATCACCTGGACCGCGACCTTCACGCCCACCAGTGGCATCACCGACAGCAGCAACGTCATCTCGCTCAACAGTGGCGGCATCGTTGACCTCGCCGGCAACCTCAACGTGGGCACCACCGACTCCAACAACTACGCCGTAGACACGTTGCGCCCGACCGCCACCATCGTACTGAGCGACTCGGCGTTGAAGGCGGGCGAAACCGCACAGGTGACCATCACCTTCAGCGAGGCAGTGTCCGGGTTCACCGACGCAGATCTGACAGTTGCCAACGGCAGTTTGAGCGGACTCAGCAGCAGCGACGGCGGAGTCACCTGGACCGCCACCTTTACCCCGGATCTGGGCGTGGTGGATCTCACCAACCTGATCAGTCTGAACAACAGCGGCATCAACGACATGGCTGGCAACACGGGAACAGGCGTGACCGAATCGGCCAACTACTCGGTCGAGACACGGGTGCCGACAGCCACCATAGTGGTGGCCGATGATGTCCTCCAGGAGGGTGAAGTCTCGCTGGTAACCATTACCTTTTCGGAAGCGGTCAGTGGCTTCGACAATGCCGATCTGAGCGTAAGCAATGGCACCCTGAGCAACGTCTCCTCTTCCGACGGCGGCGTTACCTGGACGGCGACGCTGACCCCGGCAAGCAATGTCAGTGGCACCAGCAATCTGATCAGCCTGGATACCCGCGGTGTGGTCAACATCTTGGGCAATAGCGGTGTCGGCGTGGTGAGCTCCAACACTTATGCAATCGACACGCTGATTCCGAATGATGTGAAGCCGCCGCCAGAGTTTCTCGTGCAGGATCCGGTGGCTGTTGTCCCGCCGGCGGAGGTTCCTTTGCAGCCGATCGTTTTCACCCCACCGACCGGTGATCTTGGCTCGCCGCTAGGCTTTCCACCGCTGTTTGAACAACGCGATACGGGGGGACTGCGGCCGGTCGGGGATATTTTCATCAGCCGCGGCGCGCTGGCGCCCAGCTTCATTGCCCAGGTTTTCAGCGATGCTGCCGGTGACGGTTCCGCCCAGGGGTTCCTCGGTTTTGGTGGCGGCGATGGCGGGGTGTTTGGCAGCAGCACGCTCTCGGGGCTGTTCAACCAGGATTCCGCTTCTGACAGTGAGTCACTGAATGCCTTCGGTAGCCGTTCGATCCAGGACGGCGATCTGTCCCAGGGCTTGCGCGGCATGTTTGGCGCACCGACCCTTGGTCAGCAACTGCAGGAACTCAAGGACATTGAACAACGCCAGATCGACAGCCTGGCAATCGCTTTACAACAGGTCGGCATCAGCCAGGTGCAGGCCTGACAATTTCAAGAGCTTCGGCTATCAGGGGCAATCCAGGGAATGAATACAAGCAAGAAGTTATTCGGTATGAGTGTGCTGGCGTTGGTCGTCAGCGGATGCGCTGTCACCAGCGAGCCGATCGAGCGTAGCGTCAGTGAGCAGCGTGCCCGCACTGATCTGCAGGACATGTACAAGGGCCAGGAACCCCTGAGCGGCCCCTTGACCCTGCACCAGGCCATGGCCCGGGCGGTGAAGTACAACCTCGAAGGTCGCCTGAAGATCATGGAAGAGGCCCTGGCCAAACGACAACTGGACCTGGCCAGCTTCGACATGCTGCCGCGCATGGCTCTGGACGCCGGCTATGTGGGGCGCAACAACGTCAGCGCCTCCAGCAGCGAGAGCGTGGAGACCGGCACCCAGTCGCTGGAGCCCTCGACATCCCAGGACCGCGACCGTGAAGTGGCCGACCTGACCATGGTCTGGAACGTACTCGACTTCGGGGTCAGCTACCTCAGCGCGAAGCAGGCCGGAGACCAGCGACTGATCGTGCAGGAGCGTCGACGCAAGGTAATCAACACCATCGTCCAGGACGTGCGTTCGGCCTACTGGCGCGCCATGGCCGCCGAGCGCCTGCTCAAGCAGATCGACAGCCTGATGACGCGGGTCGAAACGGCTCGCGACAACAGTCAGCGCATGAGCGAGCAGCGCATCGGTGATCCGGTACAGACGCTGGGCTATCAGCGCTCGCTGATCCAGGCAACGCGCCAGCTCGAAGAGCAGCGGCGTGCACTGTCCCTGGCCAAGACCGAGCTGGCGACCCTGATCAACCTGCCCCTGGGCACCGAACTGACCCTGGCTTCCGAGGATGAGTATGTCGTCCCGGAGCTCAAGGTCGACCTGGCGCTGCTGGAGCAGGAAGCCCTGAGCAACCGCCCGGAATTGCGTGAGCAGGATTACCAGACGCGGATTACCGCCACCGAAACCCGCAAAGCCATGCTGCGGCTGCTGCCGGGCCTGGAGTTTTCCGTGGGCGGGCATTACGACAGCAACTCGTTCCTGGTGGAGCAGGGCTGGGCCGACTATGGGGTGAAAGTGACCTGGAACCTGTTCAATGTGATTTCCGCACCGGCAGCCATCGATGTCGCCAAGGCTGGCGAAGAAGTCGCACAGGCGCGGCGCCAGGCAATGTCGATTGCCATCCTGGCCCAGCTCTATGTGGCCAATGCCAACTATCGCGAAGCACTGCGCCAGTTCAAAACCAACCAGCAGCTGGCGGACATCGACGGGCAGATAGTCGGTCAGCTGCGTAACCGGCATCAGGCCGCCGGGCTGGGCGAACTGGACCTGATCCAGGGTGAGCTGAACACTTTGCAGGCTGATCTGCGGCGGGATCTGTCCTATGCCGAGCTACGCAACGCCTACGGGCAGATCTTCGCCAGCGCTGGCCTTGATTTGCTTCCCGACGAGGTGCAATCGACCGAAGTGCAGTCGATCGCTACCGCGTTGGCCAATCGCGAAGCAGACTGGGCGCAGGGCAATATCGCAGTGCCAGCGGCAACGATGCCTCAGTAACCGGTTGCCGGCATGACGCGTCCGGCGTTCTCCCGGTTGCCGGTCGCGGTGAATCTGCCGTTGCTGTTGCAGGCGCTGGCAGCCATCGGGGAAGACAGCTGGCGGGGACACTTCAACAGTGCCTATCACAGCGGCGACTGGAGCGGCGTGGCGCTGATTTCTGCTGCCGATGCCTTGAGCGAGCTGTCTTGCGGGCGCGGCCAGCCGCTGCGCCGAGCTCCCTGGTCAGCGGACAGTCGCTGGCACGCAGCGCTACGTGACTGGCCTCTGGATATCGTCTCTGCCCGGCTGCTGCGGCTTGGTCCCGGCGCGCGCATCCACGAGCATCGGGACTATGACCTGGGTGGAGCGGACGCGGACCTGCGTCTGCATGTTCCGCTGCTCAGTCCCCCCGAAGTGGATTTCTGGCTGGACCAGCAACGCATTCCGATGATGGCGGGTGAATGCTGGTTTCTCGACTTGTTGCGGCCTCATCGTGTCGACAATCGTGGCGCGGAGCCAAGGATTCATCTGGTGATCGATTGCCGCCCCAGTCCGTGGCTGGAGCAGGCGATTGTCAGTGGGCTGCGCAGCACACCTGCTGCCAGCACCGCGCCAAGCGACTTCGAACGGTTTCGGCGGCAGGTACATAGCGACCCTGAGCTCGCCAGGCTGTTGCAGGGTCTGCATCAGGTGGATGCCTTCATGGAGCGCGCGCAGGCACTAGGTGCCGAGCAAGGGTTGCACTTCACCCCGGAAGAGCTGCGCGCCGCCATGCGCCGCGGTCGCCGGCAGTGGCGCGAACAATGGAAGGCCTGAACCTGGATGGCTGGTTGCCGATTCGGGTGTGGCAGGAAGCCGGACAATGGCGCGTCGATTGGTGCTGGTTCGCTGATGCACGATTGTTGCAACCCTTCTTCGGCGATGCGGTAGAAGAGGCTCTTCGCTTGCCTTTCAATCAGGCGTTCCGTCGGCAGACGCCCTTGAGCGCTCTTACCCAGTGGCAGCAACAGAAGCCCGGTCTTGAGCCTGCGGCGCTGATCTTCCACGCTTCCCGCTGCGGCTCCACGCTGATCAGCCAGATGCTTGCGCAGCTGGACGACCATATCGTCATCTCCGAACCTCCGCCTCTGGATACTCTGCTGCGCGGCGACATCCCGCATGCCGAACGTTGTGCGGCACTCAAAGGGCTGGTGTCGGCCTATGGACAGCGCCGTCGTGGACCGGAGCAGCGCCTGGTGATCAAGCTCGATGCCTGGAACATCGGCGAGCTGGCGCTGCTGCGCGAATGCTTTGCCCAGACGCCATGGCTGTTCGTCTACCGTAACCCGTTGGAAATTGCCGTCTCCCATCTGCGCCGGCCCGGCATGCACATGGTGCCGGGGATGATAGGGGCCAGCGTGCTGGACGATGGCTTGCCCTTCAGTGGCCAGGAAGACTTCATTGCGCGCCGGCTGGGACGGCTACTGCAGACGGGGTTGGAACAGTGCCGGGCATTTGCCGGCACGGCGCTCAACTACAACGAATTGCCTGCGGCGATGGCGGGTCGGTTGGCGGGGTTTTTCCGGCTTGATGCGGATCACTGCAGACAGGCGCTTGCCTGCGCGCGAGTGCATGCCAAACAGCCGACGCACGCGTTTGCCGAGGATGGCGAGGACAAGCGTCGGGAAGCATCAGCCTTGCTGCGTGAGCGTGTGCTGGAGTGGACGCAGGAGCCTTATGCGGCGTTGGAATTGCTGAGAGAGGGCTGTTGAGCCTTTCGGCGTCTTGCGCGCTTCCCCAGGTGTCCGGCTGTTACCCGGGTATCTGTCGTCAGCCCGATGGAACTGCCCGGGATCGGCAGCTTTCACCGGCTAAGTGGATAGTGCTTCACGACGTAGTCGAACAGCCGCGAGACGCAGTCTTCCAGGCTGGAGCGGGATGTGTCTATCTCCAGGTCGGGGGACTCCGGCGCTTCGTAGGGCGCGGTAATGCCGGTGAACTCCAATAGCTCGCCGGATCTTGCGCGACGATACAGGCCCTTGGGGTCCCTGCGTTCGCAGGTGGCCAGATCCGCCTTCACATGGATTTCGTGAAAGCCTGCTGCGCAGGCTCGGCGGGCATTGGTTCTGTCCTTTCGGTAAGGCGAGATGAATGCAGCAATGCAGATCAGTCCGGCGTCTGCAAACAATGCCGCTGATTCCCCCGCACGCCTGATGTTCTCGCTGCGGTCCGCGGCCGAAAAGTTCAGGTCGGCACAGAGCCCCTGGCGCAGGTTGTCGCCATCCAGGACATAGCAGGAATAACCCTGGTCCAGCAGCTTGAGCTCCAGCGCCGTAGCCAGAGAAGACTTGCCTGCCGCAGACAGGCCTGTGAGCCAGAACACCGCGCCGCGGTGGCCGTAGTGTTGCTGGCGATCGATGCCGGTGCATGGCCTGGGTTTATTCATGATTCAGAACTGGGTCGAGTGGGAGGCGGTGCTCATCGTACCTCTCGGCAGTCGCAAGCCGCATGTAAAAATCTCCCTGCGCGCCGCCTGTGTTGCCGCCGTGTGGGAGGCCATGCGAGCAAGTTCTTCCGCTTCCGAAAAGGCTGCGCCCCCGGAGCAGGCACCATCAGTTGCGGATGGCGATGGGCCTCAGGAACTCTGGAAAAGGTAGCGAGCGAAGGGCTGGCGGGAGCGCCTAGATGGGGTCGCCGAGATGGGGTCACTGTGACCGGACCGCGGTGGGGATCATTTCAATGGCCCCAGGCCGATTTCAGCGGTTCCCTAGTGAAAGTCGCGGCTGCGCACGTCCAGTTCGGCCAGTAGCGGTGACAGGTCGCGCAGGCGACCGGCGATCAGGTGGCGTACGCCGTCCTTGGATTCCAGACGGCCGTCCACCTGCAGCAGCCGCGACTCCACCAGCACCCGCCGCTGGCGTTCGGCCAGGTCGCGCCAGACCACCACATTGATCATGCCGAATTCGTCCTCGAGGGTGACGAAGGTGACGCCGCTGGCGGTGCCCGGGCGCTGACGGCCGATCACCAGGCCGGCTACCGACAGGTTGCGCCCGTGCTCCAGCACCAGCAGCTCGCGGGAGCTGCGGCAGCGCCGGGTCCGCAGCGCGTCGCGTAGCAGGCGCAAGGGATGCGGGCCCAGGGTGGTGCCGAGGGTGGCGTAGTCGCCATGCAGGTCTTCGGCCTGGCTGGGGCGCGGCAATTCCAGCATCGTTTCGGCAAAGCGCGGCGCTTCGGCGAACAGCGGTAGCTGTGGTTCGATGGCGGCGACTTCCCAGCGCGCCTGGTGGCGATGACCGACCAGGCCCTGCAGGGCGCCGGCATCGGCGAGCAGTTCACGGGCGCGGGCATCCAGATTCGCGCGGCGGCAGAGGTCGGCGGTATCGGCGAAGGTTGCTCGGGCACGCGCATCCTCCATGCGCCGTGCATCTTCTTCGCGAAAGCCGCGGATCATCCGCAGGCCCAGGCGGATGTCCGGCTGCTCTCGACCACCGGGCTCCAGGCTGCAATCCCAGTCGCTGTGGCGGACATCCACCGGCAGGGTGTGCAGGCCGTGTCGACGGGCGTCCTGCAGCAACTGGTCGGGGCTGTAGAAGCCCATCGGCCAGCTGTTGATCAGGGCGCAGGTGAAGGCCGCCGGTTCGTGGCACTTGAGCCAGCAACTGGCGTAGGTGAGCAAAGCGAAGCTGGCGGCATGCGACTCGGGAAAACCGTAGCTGCCAAAGCCTTTGATCTGCTCGAAGATCCGTGCGGCGAACTCGCTGCTATAGCCGCGCGCGACCATGCGCTCGGTGAGCCGCTTACGGTGCGGTTCCAGTCCGCCGTGGCGCTTCCAGGCGGCCATGGAGCGACGCAGTTGATCGGCCTCATCCGCGCTGTATTCGGCCGCCACCATCGCCAGTTCCATCACCTGTTCCTGAAACAACGGCACGCCGAGGGTGCGCTCGAACACCGGCTTAAGCTCGTCGCTGGGGTACTCGACCGCTTCCTCTTCGTTACGGCGGCGCAGGTAGGGGTGGACCATGTCGCCCTGGATGGGGCCTGGGCGGACGATGGCCACCTCGATTACCAGGTCGTAGAAGGTCGTTGGCCGCAGCCGTGGCAGCATCGCCATCTGCGCGCGCGACTCGATCTGGAACACCCCGACGGTGTCCGCGCGGCTGATCATCTCGTAGGTGGCGGCGTCTTCGGCGGGCAGGCTGGCGATGGTCCAGCGCTGGCCGCGATAGCGCTCGATCAGATCGAAACAGCGGCGCAGCGCAGTGAGCATACCGAGGGCGAGCAGATCGACCTTGAGCAGGCCGACCAGGTCGAGGTCGTCCTTGTCCCACTGGATGACGGTGCGCTCGGCCATGCTGGCGTTTTCCACCGGCACCAGGCTGGTCAGCGGCTGTTCTGAAATGACGAAACCGCCGGGGTGCTGCGACAGGTGCCTGGGAAATCCGATCAGCTGCGCGGCGAGAATCTGCAGGCGTTTGAGCATCGGACTGTCCGGGTCGAAGCCGATCTCGCGCAGACGCTCTGGCGGCGGCACCTGTTCGCTCCAGCGTCCGCAGCAGCCGGCCAGTGCGTTGACCTGGTCCGGTGGCAGGCCGAAGACCTTGGCCAGCTCGCGCATCGCGCCTGCCGCGCGGTAACTGCTGGCCACGGCGGTGAGGGCGGCGCGGTGGCGGCCATAGCGACGGAACACGTACTGGATGACTTCCTCACGGCGCTCGTGCTCGAAGTCGACGTCGATGTCCGGCGGTTCCTTGCGCTCGCGTGACATGAAACGCGCGAACAGCAGGCGCGAGCCAGGCAGGCTGGGGTCCAGCTCGGTAATACCGAGAACGAAACAGACCACCGAGTTGGCCGCCGATCCGCGGCCCTGACAGAGAATGCCCTGATCGCGGGCGAAGGCGACGATGTCGTGCACGGTGAGGAAGTAGCTTTCGTATTTCAGCTCGGCGATGACCTGCAGCTCGTAGTCGACCTGCTGTTGCGCCTTTGCCGGCGCGCCTTCCGGCCAGCGCCGCTGCATGCCGATCCGGCACAGCTGGCGCAGCCAGCTGGTCGGGGTTTCGTTCTCGGGTACCAGCTCGCGGGGGTACTGGTATTTCAACTCGCTCAGATCGAAGCGACAGCGGGCGGCGATGCGCAGGCTCTCGGTCAGCAAGGGTTGCGGATAGATCGCGGCCAGGACCGCGCGGCTGCGCAGATGGCGCTCGCCATTGGCGAACAGTCCCAGCCCGGCCTCGGCCAGGGTGCAATGCAGGCGAATGGCGGTCATGCAGTCCTGCAGCGCGCGGCGGGCGCGCACGTGCATGTGCACATCGCCACAGGCTACGGTGGGCAGGGCCAGTCGCTGTGCCAGCTCCTGCAGCTCGCTCAAACGTTGTGCATCGTCGGGCCCGCGGTGCAGCTCGACGCCCAGCCAGAGACGTTCGGCAAACAGCTCGCTTAGCCACAGCCCCTGAGTGGGTTGCAGTTGCGCGTCGGGCAGCCAGATCGCCAGCAAACCACTCAGGGACAGGGTGAAATCCTCGCGCAGCAGCCGGTACTCGCCCTTGGCTGCACGGCGTCTGGCCTGGCTGATCAGCGCGCAGAGGTTCTGGTAGCCGGCCAGGTTCTCCACCAGCAGGACGATCTTCGGTCCGTTGTCGATGCGCATTTCGCTGCCGACGATGAGCCTTACGCCTGGTTCGTGTTCGCTCGCGGTTGCCTGAGCGGCCTGCCAGGCACGGACGATGCCGGCGAGGCTGCATTCGTCGGTGATCGCCAGGGCCTGATAGCCCTGCTGGTGGGCACGCTTGAACAGCTCCTCGGCGCTGGAAGCGCCGCGCTGGAAGCTGAAATTGGACAGGCAGTGCAGCTCGGCGTAATCGGGCGGGCGCCCGAGTGGGTCTCGCGCGACCGGGTCCCTCCGGACCGGGTCTCGCCTGACCGGGTCTCGCCGGACCGGAATCATCCGAACCAGCCCTGCAACTGCAGCGGGCCGGCTTCGCCCAGGGGCGCGAAGGCCCAGCCGCGCTGACCGCTGCGGGTCTCGATCAGGTAGTAGTCGCGGCGCATGTCTGCGCCATCCCACCAGCCGGATTCGATGCGCTCGGGGCCGGCGAGGATGCGCACCTGCTCGCGCAGCGGCTGTGCTGTGCGCAGCAGCCAGCCGGGGCGGGGCGCCTCCGGCAGCGGGCCTGGCCGCTGTGCGCTGGCCGCTCGCCAGGCCTGTTCCGGGCGATGCTCGGCGTGGCTGCTCAAACCCTGCACCGACGCATCACCCAGACGGGCGCGCAGGCGTTCACGCAACTGCTCCCAGGACAGGTTCTGCTGCGGGCGCTCATCGAACAGCGTGCGGTGTTGCGGCACGAAGGGCGGCAGGTCGCGGGCGCGCAGGCACAGGGCGAGCACCGGCGCCTCGAGCTGCAGCTGCTCCAGGCGTCCACGGGTCAGCTCCAGCAGCATGCCGGCCTCGCGCTCGGCGGCGAGCAGGCCGATCTGCAGCTGCGTCGGCTGCCCGACACGATGCTCGAGCAGCAGCTCGAAGCGCTGCACACCGCTGTCGCGTCCGCCGAGGTAGGCGGCCAGATCGCCAATCAGGCGACGCAGGGGGAAAAGCAGCGCCTGGGTCGATTCGACTTCGAAGTTGAGCTCGATGCGAGCTTCGAAGCTGTCTGCTGGCTGGTAACAGTCGAGCACCTGGGGTTGGCCACCGGTGAGGCAGTCGAGATGGCGCAGCAGCTCGGCAGGAAAACGTCGCGCCAGGCTGTCGCGTGGCAGCGCGAAAACCTGCTGCAGCGTACGCAGGCCCATGCGCGCAAGCGCGGTGGTGGTTTCTGCCGAAAGACCTGCGCGCGCCACCGGAACGCGGGTCAGTGCGTCTGCCAGCTCGGCTTCGTTCACGGCCGCGCCATCCTGCACATTGGCCAGTACCCGCGCCGCTGCAGGGGTGGGCGCCAGGACGATGCGGTGACGAAAGCCCAGCGCGTCCAGCTCCGCGCGCAGGCGCGCCTCGAAGCGCGGCCAGGGCCCGAACAGGCCGAGACTGGATTCGATCTCCAGCAGCAGCGCGCGCGGGTAGTGCAGGCTGACCTGGGAGCTGAAGCGATAGGCCCAGGCGGCGAGAAAACCCTGCCAGGCCTGGATCTCGCTCTCCAGATACTCCTCGCAGGCGAAGCGCACACCGAGCAGTTGCGCCGCCGCCAGCGACTGGCCGGGACGCAGGCCGAGCGCGCGGGCGGCGGCATTCGCGGTTCTGATCATGCGCCGTTGCGGCGGCCCCGCGAGCAGCGCCAGCGGCTCGTCGGGGTCACTGCGCCGGCGCAGCACGCCGTCCAGCGCCAGCTGCGGGAAAAGGATGCAGGCCCAGCGCATGCTCAGTGGCCGCTGGCGAGGCTGACGGGCCGTGCCGGCGGCAGGCCGCCGCGGCACTTGAGCACCTGCACCTGGCCGACGTCGAGCAGCAGGCGCAGCGCCGCGGGGGAGGGGTTGATCGCCTGCGCCGCCGGACGGTAGCTGAAGGCCAGGCTCTGGCCGGTCTCGGCAGCGACCTGGAGCCTGCGCAGGGAGCGGTCATCGGCTTGTGGCAACCAGCACAGCACGGCAGCGCAACTGCCCGAGCGCAGGCACTGTTCGGTGGCCCAGGGCGCGTTGTCGCCAGCGTCGACGATCTGCAGCCAACGCAGGTCGACTCCTGCCTTTTCCCAGGCCGGGGCATAGGGGATGTAGGGCGGTGCCACCAGGACCACACGCTGGCCGGCCTGGGTCAGACGTGCCAGGGTCGGCCAGAGCAGCTTCAGCTCGCCCAGCCCCGGCGCGGGCAGGAGGATTTCGCTGAGCGCCGCGTCAGGCCAGCCACCCAGCGGCAGCGCCGCGTCCAGGTGCGCAAGCCCGGTCGGCTGGCTGCTGCGGGCCGCTGCGCTCGCCTGGCCTTTCCAGACGCGCCGCTGGTCGAGCAGGGCATCCAGGGCAATTACCGCGCCCATGGGCAAGTCTCCACGGCGGGGTAATCCATCGATGCACAGGTCGTGAATGTGCCGCTGGGGAACGGAAGGGCAGCCGACGGCCATCGAAGGCCCGGCGAGATTGAATTGCTCATGGTATCGATACTTCGTTGATACTGTATGGATATACAGATATCAGGGCGTTGGCGACCGGTCAACCTGCCACGATGGGCGGGTGCGGAGGATCGCGGCATGGTCGAGTGCAATTTGCCGGCTGCTCCGCTAGGATTACCGACTTCCGCTCCCCAGGCTGCGACGGTTTTTCATGAGTTATCAGGTTCTTGCACGCAAGTGGCGCCCGCGATCCTTCCGCGAGATGGTCGGCCAGACCCATGTGCTCAAGGCCCTGATCAATGCCCTCGACAGCCAGCGCCTGCACCATGCCTATCTGTTCACCGGTACCCGCGGGGTCGGCAAGACCACCATCGCGCGAATCATCGCCAAGTGCCTGAACTGCGAAACCGGCATCAGCTCCACGCCCTGCGGCGTCTGCTCGGTATGTCGGGAGATCGACGAGGGCCGCTTCGTCGATCTGATCGAGGTCGACGCTGCGTCGCGGACCAAGGTCGAGGACACCCGCGAGCTGCTGGAAAACGTGCAGTACTCGCCCAGCCGCGGACGCTTCAAGGTCTACCTGATCGACGAAGTGCACATGCTCTCGACCAGCTCGTTCAACGCGCTGCTGAAGACCCTCGAAGAGCCGCCGCCGCACGTCAAGTTCCTGCTGGCCACCACCGATCCGCAGAAGCTGCCGGTCACGGTGCTGTCGCGCTGTCTGCAGTTCTCGCTGAAGAACATGCCGCCGGAGCGGGTGGTCGAGCACCTGAATCATGTCCTGAGCGCCGAGCAGATTCCCTTCGAGGAAGATGCGCTCTGGCTGCTCGGACGTGCTGCCGACGGCTCGATGCGCGATGCCATGAGCCTCACCGACCAGGCCATCGCCTTCGGCGAGGGCAAGGTGCTGGCCGAAGATGTGCGCTCGATGCTCGGCACCCTCGATCGTGGCCAGGTCTACGGCGTGCTCGGCGCGCTGCTTGAGGGTGATGCGCGGGCACTGCTCGAAGCGGTGCGCCAGCTCGCCGAACAGGGCCCGGACTGGAATGGCGTGCTGGCCGAGCTGCTTGGCGTGCTGCATCGGGTGGCCATCGCCCAGGCCCTACCGGAAGCGGTCGACAACGGCCAGGGTGATCGCGAGCAGGTGCTGGCACTGGCCCAGGCGCTGCCGGCGGAAGACGTACAGTTCTATTACCAGATGGGCCTGATCGGGCGTCGCGACCTGCCGCTGGCACCGGAGCCGCGTGGCGGCTTCGAGATGGTTCTGCTGCGCATGCTGGCGTTCCGCCCGGCGGATATCGAAGGTGCGCCGGGATCACCGCTAAAGCCGCTGGGAATCAGCCAGGCCACGGCTGATTCCGCCAAGACCCCGGTGGCCGGCGCAGCCCCTGCTGCCTCGCCGGTGATCGCCAGCGCTCCCGCGGCCCAGGCCGCCGTGCTGGCGGAGCTGCCTGACGGCAGGCCGAGCCTGGTCGCAGGCGAGGCGGCGGCGATGCTGGTGCCCAACGAATCGCCGCCTGATCTGCCGTGGAATGAAAAGCCTCAGCCCGAGCAGCCGCCCGAGGTGCAGGCCGAGCCGGTTAAGAATCCAGCTACAGAGCCGGTAGCGGAACAGGTATCGAATCCGCCAGTTGCTGTGCAGGCGGCGTCAGACCCGGAACCGCAATCGACGCCGCAAACTGAAGCGAAACTCGCAGTCGATCACGTCGCGCCCAACGTTGAGACTTCTGCGAGTACGGCCGAGGCGGGCGCCGACGACGATGAGCCGCCGCCCGGTGAGTACGACTATTACGAGGCCGACGCTGAAAGTCTCGACTACGACTTCGATGCTCCGGCTGCGCCTGCCGTCGCCGAGCCCGAGCCGCTGCCGGCATCCCGGCCGGCGACCGGGCTGGCGGCCGAATGGCTGGAGTTGTTCCCCCGGCTCGGTATTTCCGGGCTGACCGGCAGCATCGGCGCCAACTGCAGTCTGGTGGCCCGCGAAGGCGATACCTGGACGCTGCACCTGGACCCGGCGCACAGCGCCCTGTTCAATCCGACCCAGCAGCGGCGCCTGAACGATGCCCTGGACCAGCAGCTGGGGCGCACGGTGACGCTGCATGTGGAGATTCGTACTCCCGAGCAGGAAACCCCGGCCCAGGCCGCCGCGCGCAGGCGTGCCGAGCGTCAGCGCCAGGCCGAGGCGTCGATCCATGCCGATCCGCTGGTGCAGCAGATGATTCAACAGTTCGCCGCGGTGATCCGCGAGGACTCCATCGAACCCCTGAACACGTGAGGGACGCAACATGATGAAAGGTGGCATGGCAGGCCTGATGAAACAGGCGCAGCAGATGCAGGAAAAGATGCAGAAGATGCAGGAAGAGCTGGCCAATGCCGAGGTCACCGGCCAGTCCGGCGCCGGCCTGGTCAGCGTGGTCATGACCGGTCGGCATGACGTCAAGCGCATCACCCTCGACGACAGCCTGATGCAGGAAGACAAGGAAGTGCTCGAGGACCTGATCGCCGCGGCGGTCAACGATGCGGTGCGCAAGGTCGAGCAGAACAGCCAGGACAAGATGTCCGGCATGACCGCAGGCATGCAGCTGCCCCCCGGCTTTAAAATGCCCTTTTGATTCGTGACGTCCAGTCGATGCACATGACTGCGTTGCCTCCGGGCTCGGAATCCTCATGTGCCTTGAGCACACTCCGGTTCCTCGCCCGTCGGCGCCTTGTCCTGTACATCGCCTGAACGCCCCGAAACGTCGGTGCGCGCAGTCCGCGTAGGTTGGCGCTGAGGAACGAAGCCCAACAAGACATTTTCGTGCCACTCGCATCGAGTTTCCCTGCAGGTTCTTTCGGACATACCCCCATGAGCTTCAGCCCGCTGATCCGCCAACTGATCGATTCGCTGCGCATCCTTCCCGGTGTTGGGCAGAAGACTGCGCAGCGCATGGCCATGCAGATGCTCGAGCGTGACCGCAGTGGCGCGCTGCGCCTGGCGCAGGCGCTGAATGCGGCCATGGAGGGGGTGGGGCATTGCAGTCGCTGCCGCAGCCTCAGCGAGGAGGAGATCTGCGGCCTGTGCCGCGATCCACAGCGCGATGACAGCCTGCTCTGTGTGGTCGAGGGGCCGATGGATGTGCATGCGGTGGAGCAGACCGGTTTTCGCGGTCGTTACTTCGTGCTCAAGGGGCACCTGTCACCACTCGATGGCCTGGGTCCGGAGGCCATCGGCATTTCGGAGCTGCTCGAGCGGATCAACCAGGGCAGCTTCAGCGAAGTGATCCTAGCGACCAATCCGACGGTCGAGGGCGAGGCCACCGCGCATTACATCGCCCAGTTGCTGTCGAGCAAGGGGCTGATCGCCTCGCGCATCGCCCATGGCATGCCGCTGGGCGGCGAGCTGGAGCTGGTCGACGGCGGCACCCTGGCGCACGCCCTGGCCGGGCGGCGCCCGATCCAGCTGTAGGGTTGATGCGTCTTCCCGGGGTTGGCCGCTGCACGGCGTGATCCCCCCCCTTTTGCGGCACAGCGCTGGCGATGGCTGGGTGCAACATGGCGGGCCGAACCGCTGAGAGCTGGCGCAATGCGCTTTGCTTATTGCGTCCGGCGTGGTGGTCGACGCTGACGCGCTGGCCGAGCAATGCCTGGCTGGACTCAGCCGCCGCGGAAGATGAAGTAGACCGCGCCGAGCAGGCACAGCCCTGCCCACAGGTAGTCCAGGCGCAGCGACTGCTGCATGTAGAAGACGCTGAAGGGGATGAACACCGCCAGCGTGATGACCTCCTGCATGATCTTCAGCTGGCCCACCGACAGCTCGGTGTAGCCGATGCGGTTGGCCGGCACCATGATCAGGTACTCGAACAGGGCGATGCCCCAGCTGATCAGCGCCGCAATCACCCAGGGCTTGCCATTGAGCGACTTGAGGTGACCGTACCAGGCGAAGGTCATGAAGATGTTGGAGAGGCAGAGCAGGGCGGCAGTTTGCATCCAGACCGGCATGGCGGCGGACTCCTGGATTTGCGGATGCGGCAGCCTAATGCGCACTTGAAAGGCGAGCAAGCGCTGCTTCGGGGGAGTCCCCTTTCGTCAGCCGGCCGGGTAATATCGCCGCCCGCATCTACCCTGTGATCCCGAGGTGACCCGGTCATGCAATGCCGTGCCGGTTGCGGTGCCTGCTGCATCGCCCCTTCCATCAGCTCGCCCATTCCCGGCATGCCGTACGGCAAGGCCGCCGGCGAGCGTTGCGTGCACCTGAGTGCCGAGCATCTTTGCGCCATCTTCGGTCGTCCGGAACGTCCGGCGGTCTGTTCGGCTTTCACCGCCGACCCCGAGGTATGCGGCAGTTCTCGTGACGAGGCGATTCGTCTGCTTGGCTGGCTGGAACAGGCTACAGTCGCCTGAAACGTGTCGAGGTAGAGATGCTCAGAGGATTATGCGCAGGACTGGCTGCATTGTTGATCATGCCTTCGTCCTTCGCTGTGGCGCAGGAGTGGGAGCTGGTGCGTGACGAGGAGGGTATTCGTGTCTGGCTTAAGCCGGTGGCCGGCTCCAGCTACAAGGCCTTTCGCAGCGAAACCCTGATGAACACCGATATGGCAACCCTGCGCGCGCTGCAGGAGGACGTCGAGGCATCCTGCGCCTGGATTCACAGTTGCCGCGAACAGCGTCTGCTGAGTTACGAAGGCGATACGGCCCTGACCTACACCCGCTTCGATACGCCCTGGCCGGTGCAGGCGCGCGATTCGGTGATGCAGGTGACGACTCGTGTGGACGGCGACAGCCTGCTGCGCGAGCTGCTCGCTCAGCCGCAGCAGTTTCCGTCGGACAAGGCCTATCAGCGCATCAGCGCGGCGCAGGGGTACTGGCGAATGACGCCTGAAGGAGAGGGGCGCATACGGGTGGTCTACGAGCTGCACGCCGAACCGGGCGGCCAGGTGCCGGCCTGGCTGGCCAACAGTTTCGTGATCGATGCGCCCTACAACACCCTGCTGCTGCTGCGTCGGGCGGCGGAGGCTAAGTAGGTCGTGCACTGCGCGGCAGTCGGAAGGCTGCCAGAGCGGGAACAGGATCGAGTCCTGGAGAAAACGAGAAAGGCCACCCGAGGGTGGCCTTTCTGCTGGCGCAGATCGCGTTACTTGCGGTCTTTCAGTGGCGTGAAGTCACGCTGCGCGTAGCCGGTGTACAGCTGGCGCGGACGGCCGATCTTGTACGGACCGGAGAGCATTTCCTTCCAGTGGCTGATCCAGCCGACGGTCCGCGCCAGGGCGAAGATCACGGTGAACATGCTGGTCGGAATGCCGATCGCCTTGAGGATGATGCCCGAATAGAAGTCGACGTTCGGGTACAGGTTGCGCTCCTTGAAGTAGGGATCGTTGCGCGCGATCTCTTCCAGCTTCATGGCCAGTTCCAGCTGCGGGTCGTTGATGCCCAGCTCGGCCAGTACTTCGTCGCAGGTCTGCTTCATCACCTTGGCGCGCGGGTCGAAGTTCTTGTACACGCGATGGCCGAAGCCCATCAGCTTGAACGGATCGTTCTTGTCCTTGGCCTTGGCGATGAACTTCTCGATGTTCTCGACGCTGCCGATCTCTTCGAGCATGGTCAGCACGGCTTCGTTGGCGCCGCCGTGAGCCGGGCCCCAGAGCGCTGCGATGCCGGAGGCGATGCAGGCGAAGGGGTTGGCACCGGAGGAGCCGGCCAGGCGCACGGTCGAGGTGGAGGCGTTCTGCTCATGGTCGGCGTGCAGGATGAAGATACGATCCATCGCCTTGGCCAGCACCGGGCTGATCGGTTTGATCTCGGCCGGGGTGTTGAACATCATGTGCAGGAAGTTTTCTGCGTAGTTCAGGTCGTTGCGCGGGTACATGATGGGCTGGCCCATCGAGTACTTGTAGACCATCGCCGCGATGGTCGGCATCTTCGCCACCAGGCGGTGCGCGGAGACTTCGCGATGCTTGGGATTATTGATGTCCAGCGAGTCGTGATAGAACGCCGACAGGGCGCCGACGATCCCGCACATCACTGCCATTGGGTGGGCGTCGCGACGGAAGCCGTTGAGGAAGTTCTTCAACTGCTCGTGAACCATGGTGTGGTTCTTGATGGTGTCGACGAACTGGGATTTCTGCTCGGCGCTCGGCAGCTCGCCGTTCAGCAGCAGGTAGCAGGTTTCCAGGTAGTCGGAGTTTTCCGCCAGTTGCTCGATGGGGTAGCCGCGGTGCAGCAGCACGCCCTTGTCGCCATCGATATAGGTGATCTTCGACTCGCAGGAGGCGGTCGACATGAAGCCTGGATCGAAAGTGAAAACGCCCGATGCGGTGAGGTTGCGCACATCGATTACGTCAGGTCCGACGGAGCCGGTCAGGATGGGCAGCTCGACGGGGGCGTTGCCCTCGATGATCAACTGCGCTTTTTTGTCAGCCATGTACGGCCTCCCATTTAATGCTAGTGCTTGGAATCATCAGACTGCCCCCCACGCAGGGCCCGCAACACTATAGAGAGATAAATCCGAAAGTCAATTTGCGAGAACCCATGTACTAGAAGGCTTTGCGGGGCATTTTCGAAGAAAAAGAGCCTCTGTTTACGCACTCTATAAATGTGCCGCAATGCGCCCTTAGGAGGGGGGTGTCGCATTGTCATTAGTAGCCTAACTGTCTATACTCGCTGCCCGACCGCCAGGGCCCTTGCTGCCCGTCTGCTGGTGGTCGTCACCCAAGCGTGATGCGTACCTGCCAGTGCACTTCCCGACAACTCTGCCCTGATTGTTAGGGGCTCTCAGTGTGAACAAAGCCGTGAATAGCCAAAGACCAGTAAACCTCGACCTCAGGACCATCAAACTTCCTGTCACTGCTTACACGTCCATCCTGCACCGTATCTCCGGTGTCATCCTCTTTCTGGGTCTTGCCGTGATGCTTTTTGCGCTCGACAAGTCGCTTGCCAGCGAGGAAGGCTTCGCAGAGGTGAAGGCGTGTCTGACCAGCCCATTCGCCAAGCTGGTGACATGGGGTCTGTTGTCTGCGCTGCTGTATCACCTGGTGGCCGGTGTGCGCCACCTGATCATGGACCTGGGCATCGGTGAGACGCTGGAAGGCGGCAAGCTGGGCTCGAAAATCGTTCTCGCCATTTCCGTGGTGCTGATCGTTCTGGCGGGGGTGTGGGTATGGTAACCAATGTCACCAATTTTTCGCGTTCGGGCCTCTATGACTGGATGGTTCAACGTGTCTCGGCGGTCGTTCTGGCTGCCTACTTCCTGTTTCTGCTCGGCTACCTCATTGCCAATCCGGGCCTGACCCACGCCGAATGGCACGCTCTGTTCTCGCAGAACTGGGTGCGCATCTTCAGTCTGTTGGCGCTGCTGGCGATCGCCGTGCACGCCTGGGTCGGCATGTGGACCATCACCACCGACTACCTGACCCACATGGCGCTCGGTCGCTGGGCCACCGGTGTTCGTTTTCTCGTCCAGGCGCTGTGCGGCATGCTGATGTTCGTGCTGTTCGTCTGGGGTGTGCAGATTCTGTGGGGTATCTGATTCATGGCTAGCATTCGCACTCTTTCCTATGACGCCATCATCGTTGGTGGCGGTGGCGCCGGCATGCGCGCTGCGCTGCAACTGGCCCAGGGTGGTCACAAGACCGCTGTCGTGACCAAGGTGTTCCCGACCCGCTCGCACACCGTGTCCGCCCAGGGCGGCATCACCTGTGCCATCGCCTCGGCCGACCCGAACGACGATTGGCGCTGGCACATGTACGACACCGTCAAGGGCTCCGACTATATCGGTGACCAGGACGCGATCGAGTACATGTGCTCCGTCGGCCCGGAAGCGGTCTTTGAGCTCGAGCACATGGGCCTGCCGTTCTCCCGTACCGAGCAGGGTCGCATCTATCAGCGTCCATTCGGTGGCCAGTCCAAGGGCCCGGACAATCCGACCCAGGCCGCACGTACCTGCGCCGCTGCCGACCGTACCGGCCATGCGCTGCTGCACACCCTGTACCAGGCCAACCTCAAGGCCGGCACCTCCTTCCTCAACGAGTGGTACGCGGTCGATCTGGTGAAGAACCAGGACGGCGCCATCGTCGGCATCATCGCCATCTGCATCGAGAATGGCGAAACCGTCTATATCCGTTCCAAGGCCGTGGTTCTGGCCACTGGCGGTGCGGGTCGCATCTACGCCTCCACCACCAATGCCCTGATCAACACCGGTGACGGTATCGGCATGGCCCTGCGTGCCGGCGTGCCGGTGCAGGACATCGAGATGTGGCAGTTCCACCCGACCGGTATTGCCGGCGCCGGGGTACTGGTGACCGAAGGTTGCCGCGGTGAAGGTGGTTACCTGATCAACGTGCATGGCGAGCGCTTCATGGAGCGCTATGCGCCCAACGCCAAGGATCTGGCCGGCCGCGACGTGGTCGCCCGCTCCATGGTCAAGGAAGTGATCGCCGGCAATGGCTGTGGTCCGGACAAGGATCACGTGCTGCTCAAGCTCGATCACCTCGGCGAAGACGTGCTGCACAGCCGCCTGCCCGGCATCTGCGAGCTGTCCAAGACCTTTGCCCACGTCGACCCGGTGGTCGCGCCGGTACCGGTCATCCCGACCTGCCACTACATGATGGGCGGCGTTGCCACCAACATTCATGGCCAGGCCATCACCCAGGATGCCAACGGCAACGACACCATCATCGAAGGCCTGTTTGCCGTGGGCGAGGTCGCCTGTGTATCGGTACACGGCGCCAACCGTCTGGGCGGCAACTCGCTGCTCGACCTAGTGGTCTTCGGCCGTGCGGCCGGTCTGCACCTGGAGAAGGCGCTCAAGGAAGGCGTGGACACCCGCGGCGCCAGCGAAAGCGACATCGAAGCCTCGCTCAAGCGTCTGTCCGGCGTGAACGAGCGCAGCACCGGCGAAGACGTGGCACCGCTGCGCAAGGAACTGCAGCAGTGCATGCAGAACTACTTCGGCGTATTCCGCACCGGCGAATACATGAAGAAGGGCATCGCCCAGCTGGCTGACCTGCGCGAGCGCATCGCCACCGTCAAGATCGATGACAAGAGCCAGGCGTTCAACACCGCGCGCATCGAAGCGCTGGAGCTGCAGAACCTGCTCGAGGTGGCCGAAGCCACCGCGATCGCTGCCGACACTCGCACCGAATCCCGCGGTGCCCACGCCCGCGAAGACTTCGAAGAGCGTGATGACGAAAACTGGCTGTGCCACTCGCTGTACTTCCCGGGCGAGAAGCGCGTGACCAAGCGTGCCGTCAACTTCGCGCCGAAGACCGTTCCGGCCTTCGAACCCAAAGTCCGCACCTACTGAGAAGGGGGCCAACATGTTGCAAGTCAGTGTTTATCGCTACAACCCCGAGAAGGACTCCTCGCCCTACATGCAGGATTTCCAGGTCGACACCGGCGGCAAGGACGTGATGGTCCTCGACGTACTGGCGCTGATCAAGGAGCAGGACCAGGGTTTCTCCTACCGTCGCTCCTGCCGCGAAGGCGTCTGCGGCTCCGACGGCATGAACATCAACGGCAAGAACGGCCTGGCGTGTATCACGCCGCTGTCGGCGGCCGGTCTCAAGGGCGGCAAGCTGGTGATTCGTCCGCTGCCGGGCCTGCCGGTCATCCGTGACCTGGCCGTGGACATGAGCATCTTCTACAAGCAGTACGAGAAGGTGCAGCCGTTCCTGCAGAACGACGCGCCGGCTCCGGCCATCGAGCGCCTGCAGTCGCCCGAGCAGCGCGAGAAGCTCGACGGCCTGTACGAGTGCATCCTGTGCGCCTGCTGCTCGACCAGTTGCCCGTCGTTCTGGTGGAACCCGGACAAGTTCCTCGGTCCCGCCGCGCTGCTGCAGGCCTATCGTTTCCTGGCCGACACCCGCGATACCAAGACCGAAGAGCGTCTGGCCGCCCTGGACGATCCGTTCAGCGTGTTCCGTTGCCGCGGCATCATGAACTGCGTCAACGTCTGTCCGAAAGGTCTGAACCCGACCAAGGCGATCGGTCACATTCGCAACATGCTGCTGCAAAGTGGTACCTGATCCGAAAGTGTAATACCCGTGACACCTGCACTACTGAGAAAATCGGTGGTGCAGCATCCAGAAGAACCGCAGCTCAAAAAGCCGCGGTTCTTGTTTGAAAAACGACGACCAGCAGGGGCATCCGGGCTGGCACCCGGACTATCTGCGGGATTCGTAGTGGCTTTACCGAAGTCGCTGCCTCAGGGCTTTGTGAAAGAACCATGCGTATCCACGCCGGTGGTGGCCCCTTATTGAGGGTGACCAAGCATGCAAGAAAGCGTAATGCAGCGCATGTGGAACAGCGCCCACCTATCCGGTGGTAATGCTGCCTATGTGGAAGAGCTATACGAGCTCTACCTGCACGATCCCAACGCTGTGCCAGAAGAGTGGCGCACCTACTTTCAGAAGCTGCCCAGCGACGGCAGCGCAGCCACCGACGTTTCGCATTCTACGGTCCGCGATCACTTCGTTCTGCTGGCGAAAAACCAGCGGCGTGCCCAGCCGGTTTCGGCCGGTAGCGTCAGCAGCGAGCACGAGAAGAAGCAGGTCGAAGTCCTGCGTCTGATCCAGGCGTTCCGCATGCGTGGCCATCAGGCTTCCACGCTCGATCCACTCGGCCTCTGGCAGCGTCCGCTGCCTGCTGACCTGACCATCCATCATTACGGTCTTACCGACGCCGACCTGGACACCACCTTCCGTACTGGCGGGCTGATGATCGGCAAGGAAGAGGCGAGCCTGCGCGAGATCCTCGACGCGCTGCAGCAGACCTACAGCCGCACCATCGGCGCCGAGTTCACCCATATCGTCGATTCCGAACAGCGCAGCTGGTTTCAGCAGCGTCTGGAAAGCGTGCGCGGCCGGCCGTCATTCTCTGCCGACGTGCGCAGTCACCTGCTCGAACGCCTGACCGCCGCCGAAGGCCTGGAAAAATACCTGGGTACCAAGTACCCGGGCACCAAGCGCTTCGGCCTGGAAGGCGGCGAAAGCCTGATTCCGCTGATGGACGAGATCATCCAGCGCTGTGGCTCCTACGGCACCAAGGAAATCGTCATCGGCATGGCCCACCGTGGTCGCCTCAACGTTCTGGTCAACACCTTCGGCAAGAACCCGCGCGATCTGTTCGACGAGTTCGAGGGCAAGAAGGTCGAAGGTCTGTCCTCCGGTGACGTCAAGTATCACCAGGGCTTCTCCTCCAACGTCATGACCCCTGGTGGTGAAGTCCACCTGGCGCTGTCGTTCAACCCGTCGCACCTGGAGATCGTCTCTCCGGTGGTCGAGGGCTCGGTGCGCGCTCGCCAGGATCGTCGCAACGATCCGCTGGGCGACAAGGTCGTGCCGGTTTCCATCCACGGTGACGCGGCCTTCGCCGGTCAGGGCGTGGTCATGGAAACCTTCCAGATGTCACAGATTCGCGGTTTCAAGACCGGCGGCACCATCCACATCGTGATCAACAACCAGGTCGGCTTCACCACCAGCAACCCGCTGGATGCGCGCTCCACCGAGTACGCGACCGACGTGGCCAAGATGATCCAGGCGCCGATCTTCCATGTGAACGGCGATGATCCGGAAGCGGTGCTCTATGTCACCCAGCTGGCCGTCGACTACCGCATGCAGTTCAAGCGTGACGTGGTCATCGACCTGGTCTGCTACCGCCGTCGTGGTCACAACGAGGCCGACGAGCCGAGCGGCACCCAGCCGTTGATGTACCAGCAGATCGCCAAGCAGCGCACCACCCGTGAGCTGTATGCCGAGTCGCTGATCAAGGCCGGGGTGCTCGACGAGGCGCAGGTGCAGGGCAAGAGCGACGAGTATCGCAATGCGCTGGACAACGGCCTGCACGTCGTCAAAAGCCTGGTCAAGGAGCCGAACAAGGAGCTGTTCGTCGACTGGCGCCCGTACCTGGGCCATGCCTGGACCGCGCGTCACGACACCCGCATTCCGCTGAAGACCCTGCAGGAGCTGTCGGCCAAGCTGCTGGAGGTTCCGGAAGGTTTCGTCGTCCAGCGCCAGGTCGCGAAGATCCTCGAGGATCGCCAGAAGATGACCGCCGGCGCGCTGGCGATCAACTGGGGTTATGCCGAGACCATGGCCTACGCGACGCTGCTGTTCGAAGGCCACCCGATTCGCCTCACCGGCCAGGACGTCGGTCGCGGCACCTTCTCGCACCGTCATGCCGCGCTGCACAACCAGAAGGATGCCGGTACTCACATCCCGCTGCAGCACCTGTACCAGGGTCAGCCACGTTTCGACCTGTACGACTCCTTCCTCTCGGAAGAAGCCGTGCTGGCCTTCGAATACGGCTACGCCACTACCATGCCCAACGCGCTGGTGATCTGGGAAGCCCAGTTCGGCGATTTCGCCAACGGCGCCCAGGTGGTCTTCGACCAGTTCATCTCCAGCGGCGAGCACAAGTGGGGTCGCCTGTGCGGCCTGACCATGCTGCTGCCACATGGTTATGAAGGGCAGGGTCCGGAGCACAGTTCCGCACGTCTGGAGCGCTATCTGCAGCTGTGCGCCGAGCACAACATGCAGGTCTGCGTGCCGACCACCCCGGCGCAGATCTACCATCTGCTGCGCCGCCAGGTCATTCGTCCGCTGCGCAAGCCGCTGGTGGTCCTGTCGCCGAAGTCGCTGCTGCGGCACAAGCTGGCCATCTCGACCCTCGAGGAACTGGCCGAAGGCTCGTTCCAGACAGTCATCGGCGAAACCGACCAGATCGATGCGAAGAAGGTCGAGCGGGTCATCCTGTGCAGCGGCAAGGTCTACTATGACCTGCTCGAGAAGCGTCGTGCCGAGGCCCGTGAGGACATCGCGATCATCCGCATCGAGCAGCTCTATCCGTTCCCGGAAGAGGACCTGGCCGAGGCCATGGCGGGGTACAAGAACCTCAAGCACATCGTCTGGTGTCAGGAAGAGCCGATGAACCAGGGGGCCTGGTACTGCAGTCAGCACCACATGCGGCGCGTCGCGACGGCGCACAAGAAGGGACTGTTCCTGGAGTACGCCGGACGCGATGCCTCCGCGGCTCCAGCCTGCGGTTACGCCTCCATGCACGCCGAGCAGCAGGAAAAACTGCTGCAGGACGCCTTTACTGTTTAACGCCTTCGAGCGGGGGGACGGGCGGCGCAAAGGCGCGCCCGCACCCCGGATGAAGAAACCGGATCAATAGGAATCAGATAAATGGCTATCGAGATCAAAGCCCCGACTTTCCCCGAATCGGTTGCCGACGGCACCGTCGCCACCTGGCACAAGAAGCCCGGTGATGCGGTCAAGCGTGACGAACTGCTGGTCGACATCGAAACCGACAAGGTGGTGCTGGAAGTCGTGGCCCCGGCTGACGGCGTACTGAGCAAGGTGCTCAAGAACGAAGGCGACACCGTGCTTTCCGAAGAGATCATCGCCGTGGTCGAAGCCGGTGCAGCGGCACCGGCGGCCGCGCCTGCTGCGCAACCGGCAGCCCAGGCTGCCCAGAGCGCTGCTCCGGCCGCGTCCGGCGCGGAAGAGGCGATCCTGGCTCCGGCGGCACGCAAGCTGGCCGAAGAGAACGGCATCGATCCGAACAGCATCACCGGCACCGGCAAGGGTGGTCGGGTGACCAAGGAAGACGTGGTTGCCGCCGTGGAAGCCAAGAAGAAGGCTCCCGCTGCACCGGCCAAGGCTGCTGCACCGGCTGCCGAGGCGCCGATCTTCGCTGCCGGTGATCGTGTCGAGAAGCGCGTGCCGATGACTCGCCTGCGTGCCAAGGTCGCCGAGCGCCTGGTCGAGGCCCAGTCCACCATGGCCATGCTGACCACCTTCAACGAAGTCGACATGCATGAAGTCATGGCACTGCGTTCGAAGTACAAGGATCTCTTCGAGAAGAGCCACAACGGCGTGCGCCTGGGCTTCATGTCGTTCTTCGTCAAGGCGACTGTCGAGGCGCTGAAGCGCTTCCCGGCGGTCAATGCCTCGATCGACGGCAACGACATCGTCTACCACGGCTACCAGGATATCGGCGTCGCCGTTTCCAGTGACCGCGGTCTGGTGGTTCCGGTGCTGCGCAACGCCGAGCTGATGAGCCTGGCCGAAGTCGAGAATGGCATCGCCACCTTCGGCAAGAAGGCCCGCGACGGCAAACTGTCGATCGAGGAAATGACCGGGGGCACCTTCACCATCACCAACGGCGGTACCTTCGGCTCGATGATGTCGACGCCGATCGTCAACCCGCCGCAGGCCGCCATTCTCGGCATGCACAACATCATCCAGCGTCCGGTGGCCATCAACGGCCAGGTGGTGATCCGGCCGATGATGTACCTGGCACTGTCCTACGATCACCGCCTGATCGACGGCAAGGAAGCGGTGAGCTTCTTGGTGACCATCAAGAATCTGCTGGAAGATCCGGCTCGTCTGCTGCTGGATATCTGATCAGCCGCCAGCGGCAGCGCGTCCCGACGGGTCGCGCTGCCGCTTCTAGCTTCGAGCGCATGGCTCAAGAGGATTGTTTATGACCCAGAAATTCGACGTTGTGGTGATCGGTGGTGGCCCGGGTGGCTACGTTGCCGCGATCAAGGCAGCCCAGCTCGGTCTGAAGACCGCCTGCATCGAGAAATACCAGAGCAAGGATGGCAAGGTCGCCCTCGGCGGTACCTGCCTGAATGTCGGCTGTATTCCTTCCAAGGCGCTGCTGGACAGCTCCTTCAAGTTCCACGAGGCCCAGGAAGGCTTCAAGATTCACGGCATCGAGGTCAAGGGCGTGAGCATGGACGTCCCGGCGATGGTCTCGCGCAAGGACGGCATCGTGAAGAACCTCACCGGCGGCGTCAGCGCGCTGTTCAAGGCCAATGGCGTGACCCTGGTCGAAGGCCACGGCAAGCTGCTGGCGAACAAGCAGGTCGAGGTCACCGGCCTCGACGGCGCGGTCAAGGTGCTGGAGGCCGAGAACGTCATCATCGCCTCCGGCTCGCGTCCGATCGAGATTCCGCCCGCGCCGCTGACCGAGGACATCATTGTCGATTCCACCGGCGCGCTGGACTTCCAGTCCGTGCCGAAGAAGCTCGGCGTGATCGGCGCCGGCGTAATCGGTCTGGAACTGGGTTCGGTCTGGGCGCGCCTGGGCGCCGAGGTCACGGTGCTGGAGGCGCAGGAGAAATTCCTGCCGACGGCCGACGAGCAGATCGCCAAGGAAGCCCTGAAGATCCTCACCAAGCAGGGCCTGAAGATTCGTCTCGGCGCTCGCGTCACCGGCAGCGAGGTCAAGCGCAAGCAGGTCACCGTGTCCTTCACCGACGCCGAAGGCGAGCAGAAGCAGGTGTTCGACAAGCTGATCGTCGCGGTGGGCCGGCGTCCGGTCACCACCGATCTGCTGGCCGCCGACAGCGGCGTCGACATGGATGAGCGCGGCTTCATCTTCGTCGACGATCATTGCGCCACCAGCGTGCCGGGCGTGTACGCCGTCGGTGACGTGGTGCGCGGTCCGATGCTGGCGCACAAGGCGTCGGAAGAGGGCGTGATGGTCGCCGAGCGTATCGCTGGCCACAAGGCGCAGATCAACTACGATCTGATTCCGGGCGTGATCTACACCCACCCGGAAATCGCCTGGGTCGGCAAGACCGAGCAGGCGCTCAAGGCCGAGGGTGTCGAGATCAATGTCGGCACCTTTCCGTTCGCTGCCAGTGGCCGAGCCATGGCGGCCAACGACACCGCCGGTCTGGTCAAGGTCATCGCCGATGCCAAGACCGACCGCGTGCTGGGCGTTCACGTGATCGGTCCGGCTGCGGCCGAGCTGGTCCAGCAGGGCGTCATCGGCATGGAGTTCGGCACCAGTGCCGAGGATCTGGGCATGATGGTGTTCTCGCACCCGACCATGTCCGAGGCGCTGCACGAAGCGGCCCTGGCAGTGAACGGCCACGCCATTCACGTCGCCAACCGCAAGAAGCGCTGAGGCAGAGGAACCAGGCGCGCCGGCCGGTGCTCGCAGGAGTGCAGGCAGGGCGCGCTGGACTGTTTAAGAAACAGTCACAGGTGGCGTGGTGCCAAAAGCGCTGCGCTGTATGCGCAATACCCAACGAAGACGGTAGACAAGCATGAATCTCCACGAGTATCAGGGTAAGCAGCTGTTCGCTGAATACGGCCTGCCCGTATCCAAGGGCTTTGCTGTAGACACCCCGGAAGAGGCTGCAGAGGCCTGCGACAAGATTGGCGGCGACATGTGGGTGGTCAAGGCCCAGGTCCACGCGGGTGGTCGCGGCAAGGCTGGCGGCGTGAAGCTGGTCAAGAGCAAGGAAGAGGCGAAGGCCTTCGCTGCCCAATGGCTGGGCAAGCGTCTGGTGACCTACCAGACCGACGCCAATGGCCAGCCGGTCAGCAAGATCCTGGTGGAATCCTGCACCGACATCGATCAGGAACTGTATCTGGGTGCGGTCGTCGATCGTTCCAGTCGTCGCATCGTGTTCATGGCCTCGACCGAAGGTGGCGTGGACATCGAGAAAGTCGCGCACGACACCCCCGAGAAGATCCTCAAGGCCACCATCGATCCGCTGGTTGGCGCACAGCCCTACCAGGGCCGCGATCTGGCTTTCCAACTGGGTCTTTCGGGCGACCAGGTCAAGCAGTTCACCCACATCTTCGTTGGCCTGGCCAAGCTGTTCCAGGACTACGACCTGGCGCTGCTGGAAGTGAACCCGCTGGTCATCAAGAAGGACGGCAACCTGCACTGCCTGGATGCCAAGATCAACATCGACAGCAACGCCATGTACCGCCAGCCCAAGCTGCGCGGCATGCATGACCCGTCGCAGGACGATCCGCGCGAAGCCCACGCTGCCAAGTTCGAGCTCAACTATGTTGCGCTGGAAGGCAACATCGGCTGCATGGTCAACGGCGCCGGTCTGGCCATGGGCACCATGGACATCGTCAACCTGCACGGCGGCAAGCCGGCCAACTTCCTCGACGTTGGCGGCGGCGCAACCAAGGAGCGCGTGACCGAAGCGTTCAAGATCATCCTCTCCGACAGCAACGTCGCGGCGGTCCTGGTCAACATCTTCGGCGGCATCGTTCGCTGCGACATGATTGCCGAAGGCATCATCGGCGCGGTGAAGGAAGTCGGCGTGAAGATTCCGGTGGTCGTGCGTCTGGAAGGCAACAACGCTGAACTGGGCGCCAAGGTCCTGGCCGAAAGCGGCCTGAACATCATCGCGGCAACCAGCCTGACCGACGCTGCCGAGCAAGTCGTCAAAGCTGCGGAGGGCAAGTAATGAGCGTCCTGATCAATAAAGACACCAAGGTCATCTGCCAGGGCTTCACCGGCTCGCAGGGTACCTTCCACTCCGAGCAGGCGATTGCCTACGGCACCAAGATGGTTGGCGGCGTGACGCCCGGCAAGGGCGGCTCCACCCACCTCGGCCTGCCGGTGTTCAACACCGTCAGGGAAGCCGTGGACGCGACCGGTGCCGATGCTTCCGTCATCTACGTTCCAGCGCCGTTCTGCAAGGACTCCATCCTTGAAGCGGCCTTTGGCGGCATCAAGCTGATCGTCTGCATCACCGAAGGCATCCCGACCATCGACATGCTCGAAGCCAAGGTCAAGTGCGACGAGCTGGGCGTACGCCTGATCGGCCCGAACTGCCCCGGCGTGATCACCCCGGGCGAATGCAAGATCGGCATCATGCCCGGTCACATTCACCTGCCGGGCAAGGTCGGCATCGTGTCGCGTTCCGGCACCCTGACCTATGAAGCGGTCAAGCAGACCACCGACGCCGGCTTCGGCCAGTCGACCTGCGTGGGTATCGGTGGCGACCCGATCCCGGGCTCGAACTTCATCGACATCCTCAAGCTGTTCCAGGAAGACCCGAAGACCGAGGCGATCGTGATGATCGGCGAGATCGGCGGTTCGGCTGAAGAAGAGGCGGCTGCCTACATCAAGGCCAACGTGACCAAGCCGGTGGTGTCCTACATTGCTGGCGTCACCGCGCCGCCCGGCAAGCGCATGGGCCATGCCGGTGCGATCATCTCCGGTGGCAAGGGCACTGCGGACGAGAAGTTCGCCGCGCTGCAGGACGCCGGCGTGAAGACCGTGCGTTCGCTGGCCGACATCGGCAAGGCGCTCGCCGAGCTGACCGGCTGGGAAATCAAGAAGGCCTGATAAGGCTTTTCTGCGTCAGAGCAGGGCCACCTTCGGGTGGCCTTGTTCGTTTGTTCGGGTGGAAAATGGGCAAGATGCGGCAGGGTGTTCGGAACGGCTTTCGTGCTTTTGCCGGCTTCGTCGCTCGACCGCCCGGTCAGGTTAGCCAGATGCCGGAGGATGCATTAAGGTTTTTCCAGTCGAGCCGCAAAACGCTATGCTGCGCGCGGCCTTGCGCCGCATCAGCGGTTTTTCGTAATTCGTTTGGTATCCATATCCGATGACTCGCTTGAAAAGCTTCGACCTGCTGGCTCTTGGCTTCATGACCTTTGCGCTCTTTCTCGGCGCCGGCAACATCATCTTTCCTCCCAGTGCCGGCATGGACGCGGGGCAGAGCCTGACGCCTGCAGCGTTCGGCTTTCTGCTCACCGCAGTCGGTCTGCCACTGTTGACAGTGGTGGCGCTGGCGCGGGTCGGCGGCGGCATGGCGACGCTGACTTCGCCACTGGGTCGGGCGGCGGGGGTCGCCCTGGCGGTGGCGGTGTATCTGGCTATCGGGCCGCTGTTCGCCACGCCACGCACGGCGGTGGTGTCGTTCGAGATCGGTGTCGCGCCTTTCTTCGGCAAGCATCCGGCGAACCTTGCGATCTATTCGGTGATCTTCTTCGCTGCGGTGCTGGCACTGGTACTGATGCCCGGCCGCCTGATCGATACGGTCGGCAAGGTGATCACGCCGGTTCTGCTCCTGGCGCTGCTGTTGCTCGGCGGCGCCGCTCTGGTGATGCCGCTGGGCGAGATCGGTGCGCCGCGCCTGGGCTATGTCGAGCAACCGTTGCTGACCGGCTTCCTCGCCGGCTATCAGACCATGGATGCGCTCGGCGCTCTGGTGTTCGGCATCGTGATCGCCACGGCGATCCGCAATCGAGGGGTGACTGACCCCAGGCTGGTCACGCGCTATTCGATCATCGCGGTACTCATTGCTGCACTGGGTCTTGCACTGGTCTACCTGTCGCTGTTCTACCTGGGTGCATCGAGCCAGGAAGCAGCCGCGGGGGCCAGCAATGGCGGGCAGATCCTCAGTCACTACGTGCGCGATACCTTCGGCGTCTGGGGTGGGTTGCTGCTGGCGGTGGTGATCACCCTGGCCTGCCTTACTACGGCAGTAGGCCTGATGACCGCCTGCGGCGAATTCTTCGGCGAGCTGCTCGGGGTTTCCTACCGGCTGCTGGTGTGCATCTTCGTCGGCTTCAGCCTGCTGGTGTCGAACCTGGGGCTGGAGCAACTGATCAGCTTCTCGATTCCGGTGCTGGTGGGGCTGTATCCGCTGGCGATCGTGCTGGTTCTGCTCAGTCTCGCCGATCGCCTGTGGCTGTCGAGTTCGCGGGTGATGATTCCGGTGATGCTGGTAACCCTGGTATTCGCCATCGCCGATGGCCTGATTGCCGCCGGCATCGGTAGTGGCAAGGACTGGCTTCTGCAGCGCCTGAGCGAAGGTAATGGTCAGTGGCTGGTGAATGTCAGCGCCGCCAGCGTGCGCCTGTACGAGTCCATCCCGTTGTCCGCTGACGGCCTGGCCTGGCTGCTGCCGGCCCTGGGGACACTGTTGCTGGCGGTGGTGGTGGATCGCTGGCTCGGGGCCGGCAGGGCGCCTGGCAAGCCGGCGCAGGGCTGAGAGTTCCGTCAACGTAGCAATTAGGAGCGAACATGTTCGTTGTCGACTACCACCTGCCACACCTGTTGGCGCTCGCGTGGTTCGTTGTCTGCTGGGTCGGCTACACCTACTACGCAAGCCGGAAGGGGCGCGATACCCCTTGCCTGGCCAGCGTGCTGCATCTCTACCGCGAAGACTGGATGCGCCGTCTGCTGCTGCGCGACAACCGCATCGCCGACGCCAGCGTGATCGGCAATCTGGAGCGCAACGCCTCGTTCTTCGCCTCCAGTACGCTGATCATTCTCGCCGGCATCCTTACCGTGCTCGGCTCTTCCGACCGTGCGCTCACGCTGCTGGCGGATTTGCCGTTCGCCCAGCCGGCGAGCAGGCAAATGTCCGAGTTCAAGCTGCTCTGTCTGGCGGTGGTGTTCGTCTATGCCTTCTTCACCTTCAGCTGGTGCATGCGCCAGTACAACTTTGCCGCGGTGCTGATCGGGTCGGCGCCGATGATCGGTGAGCGGCATGTCACCGAACTGGAGCGCAAGGCGTTCGCCGAGCGTGCAGCCAAGGTGATCTCACTGGCGGCCAACGAATTCAACTTCGGTTTGCGGGCCTACTACTTCGGCATGTCACTGCTGGCCTGGTTCATCAGCCCATGGTTCTTCATGCTGGTTGCGGCCGGCGTGGTATTCATTCTTTATCACCGTGAGTTCCATTCGGACGTGCTGTCGGTGATGGTGCTGACCCAGACACCTGAACCCCCCAAGGAGAAAGCCGAATGACCATTCCCTTCTGGTGCGTATTCATCAGTGCGCTTTTGATATTTCTCGCCAAGGCGCCACTGGCCAAGGCGATGAAGGATGAGAACGGACGTTACGACAACAACCATCCGCGTGATCAGCAGGCGCGTCTGAAGGGCTTTGGCGCGCGTGCCCTGGCGGCACACATGAACAGTTTCGAGGCATTTCCGCTGTTTGCCGTCGGGGTGCTGATGGCGCATGTCACGCAAACCCACGGCACCCTGGTCAACGCGCTGGCGATCACCTTCGTGGTGGCACGAGTGCTCTACCTGATCTGCTACTGGAGCAATCTGCACTGGCAGCGCAGCCTGATCTGGGCGATCGGTCTGTTCTGCAGCCTGGGGCTGATGCTGACGCCGGCGCTGGCTTGAAGCCCACCCGGGCTGTCGTGACGGGCCATAAAAAAGGCAGGCCCGAGGCTCGTCGGGCCTGCCTTTTTGTCGTGCTTACTCTTCGTTGAGTTTGTCGCGTGCTGCTTCACCGCTGCTGCGAGCGGCGTCGCCCATCGAGTCGACGGCATCCGCCGCTGATTCGCGGGCGTCTTCCATCTTCTGCTCCGGGCTTTTCTCACAGGCGCTCAGACCGAGCGTGCCGCCCAGCAGGGCGATATAGAACCATGCCTTGTTCATACTGGGACCTCGCTGGGACGCTGGAGTGACTCAGTTTTCCTCATAGGTCGGAGTTGGGGCAGGCGCCGGCTCATTCGGCTGCGGAGCCGGGGTCAGCGGCTCGCTGGGCATGCGCTGCGGTTCGCTGGGAACGGTCTCGCTCGGTGTTTCCTGCGTGGTGGGTGCTACCGGACGGCGCTCCTCGTCACTTGGCTTGTCGCAGGCAGCCAGTGCCAGGGTCGCGCCGAGCAGGCAGGTATAGGCGATGGATTTGCGCATCTTGTTTTCTCCTCAGGTGAGTTGCCGTGACGCTGGGTTCGAGCTCCGGCAAGGCGCCGAAGTTCCTCCGCAGGCTTTCGCGGCAGTGCAACGGCTCGTGCGCCGACCCCACCGCAGCCGGGCGCCAGTCACCCAGGGACTGTTGCTCTACGGTGCCTCCCGGCCGCTTCGCCAAAGACGTGCGTACGGCTCCAGACGGTGCCGCCCAGTCCGGATTCTGGCCGGATTCCGCTGTGGGCCCGGAACCCGCCGCAGAGTATGATTCGCGCCTTCCCACGGCCTGCATCGAGGAGTGACCGATTCATGCGCGAATCATTGATCCGGCAGCGCGCCGAGCAGTTTCTCGGCATGCTCAGGCATTGCCAGATGCTCGGCATGCAGGTGCATGGCGCCGACGAGCAAGGTCTGACGCTGCGTCTACCGTACAGCGAGAACATCATCGGCAATCCGGAAACCGGTGGTGTGCACGGCGGTGCCATCACCACGCTGATGGACACCACCTGCGGCATCTCGACGGTCTGTGTGCTGCCGGAGTTCGAGATCTGCCCGACCCTGGATTTGCGCATCGACTACATGCGCCCGGCGGAGCCAGGCAGGGATGTGTTCGGATTCGCCGAATGCTACCGGGTCACGCCCAATGTGATCTTCACCCGTGGCGTGGCCTACCAGGATGATCCGCAGCAGCCGATTGCCCACGTCGTGGGTGCCTTCATGCGCATGGGCAAGGTCGTCGGCAGCGCAGGAGGTGCGGCATGACGCCGATGGACCTGAACCAGTTGGTGCGCCAGGCGCATGAGCAGAACGACTACGATCCGCTGATCCAGCTGATCCCCTATGCCCGGATGATCGGCATCGAATGCCTGCGGCTGGGGGATGACCTGGTCTTTCGTCTGCCGGCCAACCGCGACTGCATCGGCAACCCGACCTTGCCGGCGCTGCACGGCGGGGTGATTGCCGGTTTCATGGAACACTCGGCCATGCTGCATCTGCTGATTTTCATGGGCATTCCACATTTGCCGAAAATCATCGACTTCTCGATAGATTACCTGCGCGCCGGTCATTATCGTGACACCTACGCGCAGTGCCAGGTCTGGCGCCAGGGCAAGCGTGTAGCCAATGTCGCCATCACCGCATGGCAGACCAATCAGACCGAACCCATCGCCACCGCCCGCGCGCACTTCAAGGTCGACGAGCCCTAGGGCGCACGGCAGCTGCGGGCTCGGAGCAATTAAGGAAGAAAGAATGGATGCGTTGCTGATCCTTGGCGGGTTGCTGCTGATCATCGCAGGACTGGTCTGGATGATCATGCTGGCCTTCGGAACCAGCCTGCTGTGGGGGTTCGGCAGCCTGCTGCCGCCGCTGACCCTGATCTATCCGCTGCGCCACTGGCGTACCGCTCGCAAGGCAGTGTTTCTCTCCGCGCTGGGGATCATTCCGCTGATCGTCGGTCTGACGTTGCTGGCCAGCGAGGACTCGCAACGCCTGGAAGCCATCGTCGGGCTGAAATGGCTCGAGCAGGCCCAAAGCGGTCCGGCGGAACTGGATATCCGCCTGGTCGGCGAGCTGAACGGTCAGCCGTTCCAGCCGCTGCAGGGCGAGCTGATCGATGGCGTGTTGAGCCTGCGCGAAGGGCAGGATTTCTTCGCCCGCCGTGAGCTGAGCATCAGCCTGCAGGACGTGCAGGAGGGCGCTGTCCGGGTCGACGTCCTGCCGACGGACGCCGAAGGCGTGCCGGAGGTGGAAATCAGCTGGTTGCTGCCGGAGCAGGAGCTGCCCGAGGCACGTCGTCTGAATCGCGGCTACACCCTGCATCTGCAACTGGAGCCGAAAGCGCCCAACCTGCTGGTGGGCAACCTGCATCTGGTGCTGCCACCGCGCTTCAAGACCAGTCTCAGCGGCCATGTCGAAGTGTTCAGCAATGGTCTGCGCTATCGCGATGGGCGCATTGATCGCAGTGTCGACTCCAACGACACCCTGGCCCACGTGATCGAGGACTACCTGCAGCGGCGTTTCGCCACCCGTGTGGTCAAGCTCGAACACCTGCCGCAGGTCAACTTTCCTGCCAGTGAGCTGGATCTGGAGATCGAGGCGAATATCGATGGCGAGCCGCAGACCCTGCCGTTGCGCCTGAGCAAGCAGGCCGAGCGCGGCTGGCTGGTTCCGGGGGATCGCTTCCCGGCGTTGCCGCCGATCGAGCCTGCGGTGCCGGCGCCGCAGCTCGCCCAGACCAACGAGGCTGCTTCGGTGGAGCGGGTGAGCCGTCCGGTGGACCGCCGCCTGCGCTTTTCGATGCAGCGCCTGCTCGGCAATCCGGGCAACTACCGCAACCTGGCGGTACGCGTGCACCTGGCGCGCGGCGGTATAGCCGAGGGCCGCTTCATCGGCATAAGTCCGGAAGGGCTGATCGAAATTCGTCGCACCATGAAGGGGGCCGGCGGCGCCAGTTTCGCCTTCAGTCCCCAGGAGATCGAGCGCATCGAGCTGCTCGAACCCTGATCCGGTTGCGTTCGCCGCCTCAACGGCGAACGCAAGCCCTTGAAATTGCTTCGCACTGGCCCCAACTGCAGGACATCGCCGCGCATGCGGTTTCCGTCCTCTTCAGTGGAGCTAGAAAGCATGAGTGTGGAAACTCAAAAAGAAACCCTGGGCTTCCAGACCGAGGTCAAGCAGCTGTTGCAGCTGATGATCCATTCCCTGTACTCGAACAAGGAAATCTTTCTTCGGGAGTTGATTTCCAACGCTTCCGACGCCGCCGACAAGCTGCGCTTCGAAGCGCTGGCCAAGCCGGAGCTGCTCGAAGGCGGCGATCCGCTGCGGATCCGCCTGTCGTTCGACAAGGAGGCGCGCAGCGTCACCCTGGAAGACAACGGCATCGGCATGAACCGCGCCGAGATCATTGCCCACCTGGGCACCATCGCCAAGTCCGGCACCGCCGACTTCCTGAAGAATCTCTCCGGCGACCAGAAGAAGGACTCGAGCCTGATCGGCCAGTTCGGCGTGGGCTTCTACTCCGCGTTCATCGTCGCCGACAAGGTCGATGTGTACAGCCGTCGCGCCGGCGATGCGGCAGGCGAGGGCGTGCACTGGTCCAGTCGTGGCGAGGGCGACTTCGAGGTTGCGACCGTGGCGAAGGCCGAGCGCGGCACGCGCATCGTGCTGCACCTGAAGAGCGGCGAGGAAGAGTTCGCCGACGGCTGGCGCCTGCGCAACATCATCAAGAAGTACTCCGACCATATCGGCCTGCCGATCGAGCTGCCCAAGGAGCAGGTCGGCGAGGAGGCGCCGGCCGAACCCGAATGGGAAACCGTCAACCGTGCCAGTGCCCTGTGGACGCGTCCGCGTACCGAGGTCAAGGAACAGGAGTACCAGGAGTTCTACAAGCATGTCGCGCATGACTTCGAGAACCCGCTGTCCTGGAGCCACAACAAGGTCGAGGGCAAGCTCGAGTACACCTCGCTGCTCTACGTGCCGGGGCGCGCGCCTTTCGACCTGTACCAGCGCGAAGCGCCGAAGGGCCTGAAGCTGTATGTGCAGCGCGTGTTCATCATGGACCAGGCCGACGAGTTCCTGCCGCTGTACCTGCGCTTCATCAAGGGCGTGATCGACTCCAACGACCTGTCGTTGAACGTTTCCCGCGAGATCCTGCAGAAGGACCCGGTGATCGACTCGATGAAGTCGGCGCTGACCAAGCGCGTGCTGGACATGCTGGAGAAGCTGGCGAAGGATCAGCCGGAAGACTACAAGCGCTTCTGGAAGGCTTTCGGCCAGGTGCTCAAGGAGGGCCCGGCGGAAGATTTTGCCAACAAGGAGAAGATCGCCGGCCTGCTGCGCTTTGCCTCGACTCACGAGGGTTCCGAGGAGCAGTCGGTGGCCCTGGCGGACTACCTGGCGCGCGCCAAGGAAGGCCAGGACAAGATCTACTACCTCACTGGCGAGACCTTCGCGCAGATCAAGAACAGCCCGCACCTGGAAGTCTTCCGCAAGAAGGGCATCGAGGTGCTGCTGCTGACCGACCGCATCGACGAGTGGCTGATGAGCTACCTGACCGAGTTCGACGGCAAGCAGTTCGTCGACGTGGCTCGCGGCGACCTGGATCTGGGCGCGCTGGACAGCGAGGAAGACAAGAAGGCCCAGGAAGAAGTGGCCAAGGCCAAGGAAGGGCTGGTCGAGCGTCTCAAGGGCGCGTTGGGCGAGCAGGTTGCCGAGGTGCGGGTGTCGCATCGCCTGACCGACTCGCCAGCGATCCTGGCCATCGGTGAGCAGGACCTGGGCCTGCAGATGCGTCAGATCCTCGAGGCCAGCGGGCAGAAGGTGCCGGATTCGAAGCCGATCTTCGAGTTCAATCCGGGCCATCCGCTGATCGAGAAGCTCGACGCCGAGGTCGACGAGGATCGCTTCGCCGATCTGTCGCACATCCTCTTCGACCAGGCCGCGCTGGCTGCCGGCGACAGCCTGAAGGACCCGGCTGCCTACGTGCAGCGCCTGAACAAGCTGCTGGTCGAGCTCTCCGCCTGACGACTGGCACGCTGTGCCTCGGCAGAGGCTGAGCGTCTGCCGCCGTGTTCCCACGCAGAGCGTGGGAACGACCCGTTGAAGCCCTGTTGTCGCTTGCCGGCAGCGGGGCTTCTGCTTTCTGCACTCGCGGACCAGGCCGGTGGCCAGGATGGATAGCGCGCATGGCGCGTCCGCCGGGATCATGCTCCAGTGTGGCTACCGACCCCCTGTTCCCGGACGCGCTTCCATGCAGAGCGCGGGCACGACCAGCAGGCGCAGTCCGGGCTGGCGACCTGTTCAACGGGTGCCGTATCGCGTCGGAGAATTGGCAGTGCGACCTCGGCATGTGGGTATTTCCGACGTGTCGATGGCATCGCTTGCCGCTTGCTTGCCAGTAGTCGCGCACGTTTCTTTCGCCGCGTTCCTTCCTGCTTTGCTTGAGCTAAAGTGCAGGGCAGCCGGCTGCCTCCCAATGACCGGTTTTTCCGCATTTCTCATCGCGCAGGGCAGGGTCGCCAGCGGTGCACCGCGAGTCGTTCGATGCAAGGGCTGTCGTCGTTCTTCCTGCTTTCTGCCTCCCCCGAACAACTGCTGATTGGCGAGTACCGGCCCTGGCTGGTGGCGCTCTCGGTGCTGGTTGCGGTGCTGACGTCGGCCATGGCGCTGCAGCTTGCCGGCGTGGCCCGGCGCGCGGCATCGGCCTTCTACCGCCAGTTGGCGATTGCCACCGGTGCGCTGGCCCTTGGCGGCGGTGTCTGGTCGATGCACTTCATCGGCATGCTGGCCTTCGCCATCTGCGCCGAGGTGGTCTATGACCCCGCTCTGACCCTGCTCTCGGTGCTTCCCAGCCTCGCCGCATCCTGGGTCGCGCTGAATCTGCTGGCGCGCAAGCAGGTCAGCCACCGGCAACTGCTGCTGGGTGGCAGCCTGGTTGGTGCGGGCATCGGCACGATGCACTACGCCGGCATGGCGGCGATGAGCATGGCGCCATTGCTGCGCTACGACCCCTGGTTGTTCGGACTGTCGCTGCTGGTCGCGGTGGCGCTGGCAACAGGCGCGCTGTGGATCCGCTTCGGCCTGCGTGGGCGGGTTCCGGGGCATCTGGCGCTGCTGCTCGGCAGCCTGGTGATGGGCAGTGCCATCAGCGGCATGCATTACGTCGGCATGGCCGGTGCGCGCTTCGTCGGGCTGGCCGAGTCCGCTACGCCGCTACCGGTGTATGGCAGTGCCTACCTGGCGTTGGCGGTGGCCATGGCGACGCTCTCGTTCAGCGTTCTGGTGGCGGCAGCCAACGGACTGTTGCGCTACCGTCAGCTGGCGACCGAGCTGGAGGAGGGGCGGCTGCATCTGGATTCCCTGCTGGATGCTGCGCGCGAGGTGATTCTCACCGTCGACCACCAGGGCATCGTCCGTTCGGCGAATCGCTCGGCACAGCGCCTGTACGGCTGGCCGCCGGATGAGCTGGTGGGGCAGCACATGAGCGTGCTGATGAACGAGCAGCACCGCGAGACGTTTGGGCAAGCCCTGCAGAACTACATGCGGAGCGGTCGCCCGCAGCTGTCCGGAATCGAACTGGAACTCAACGGTCGGGCACGCGATGGTCGCGAGATCCCGGTGCGCGTGAGTCTGGGAGTTTCCCATCGCGAGGGCAAACCCTGGTTCGTGGTCTTCGTCGCCGACATCGCCGAACGCAAGGCGATGGAGCAGGCCCTGCGCGAGAGCGAGCAGCAGTATCGCTCGCTGATCGGCAACATTCCCGGGGTGTCCTTTCGCTGCCTGCTCGATGCCGACTGGAGCATGCTGTTCATCAGCGACGCGGTGGAGCAGCTGACCGGCTGGAAACCGGCAGACTTCACCGAGCGACGCTGCTCCTTTGCCGACCTGTATCACCCGGACGACCTGGCCCGGGTTGCCGAGGACGTGCAGCGCGCCATCGCCGAGCGGCGCAACTACCAGGTCGAGTACCGCATTCGTGATCGCCAGGGTCGCGAGCACTGGATCTGGGAAAGCGGCAGCGCCGTTTGCGACGAGAACGGGGTGCCGCACTGGATCGATGGCGTGCTGCTCGATCAGACCGACAGCAAGCTGCGCAATGCCGAGTACGAGAGCAAGGTCAACGCCATCAGCCGGGCAATGGTGATGGTCGAATTCGACATGCAGGGCCGGATCCTGGCGCTGAACGACAACTTCATCGAGCTCTTCGGCTATCAGCGCGAAGTGCTGCTGGGGCAGCATCATTCGCTGCTATGTGCGCCGGAGGAGGTTGCCGGCAGCGACCACCAGCGCTTCTGGGATGACCTGCGCCAGGGGCTGTTTCGCGCAGGCGAATGCCAGCGCTTTGCTCACGATGGCCGCGAGATCTGGGTCCAGGCCAGCTACAACCCGATCCTCGATGCCGACGGCAAGCCGTTCAAGGTGCTCAAGCTGGCCACCGACCTCACCCCGCGGCGAATGATGGAGCAGGAACTGCGTGCCGCGCGCGACCGCGCCGAACAGGCGGCGGCGGCGCGCAGCAGTTTCCTTGCCAACATGAGCCACGAGATCCGCACGCCGATGAACGCCATCATCGGCTTCACCGATCTGCTTCTGGATGCCGCTGCGGAGCCGACCCAGCGCCACCAGCTGAGCATCGTCCAGCAGTCGTCGCGCTCGCTGTTGCGGCTGCTCAACGACATTCTCGATACGGCCAAGCTGGACCGTGGCGCGATCGAGCTGGAAACGCTGGATTTTTCCCTGCGCGAGCTGTGCCGGCAGGTCTGCGATGCGCTGCGCCTGGGTGCCGAGCAGAAGGGCCTGGTGCTGGAGATGGGCTTTACCGAGCGGGTCGGCGACATCTATCGCGGTGATCCGCTACGCCTGCGTCAGGTGCTGACCAATCTGCTCGGCAACGCGATCAAATTCACCGAGCAGGGTCGGGTCGGGTTGCAGGTTTCGGGCGAGCCGGGCGCTCTGCGGCTGATCGTGAGCGACACGGGGATTGGCATCGCCGAGGACCGGCTGGAGAAGATCTTCGATCCCTTCGCCCAGGCCGATGCATCCATGAGTCGGCGTTTCGGCGGTACCGGCCTGGGTACCACCATCTCGCGGCAACTGGTCGAGCTGATGGGCGGGCGGATCCAGGTGCGCAGCCGTCTGGGCGAGGGCAGCGAATTCATCGTCGAGCTGCCGCTGGCCGCCGGAAGCGCCGTGACTGGCGCAGAGCCGGGCCTGGCTCCGGTTGCGACGCCCGGCCTGCCGCCGCTACGCATTCTGGCTGCCGACGACGTGGCGCAGAACCTCGAGCTTCTGGCGCTGAATCTTGAGCCGCTGGGACATCGCCTGGTCAAGGTGAGCGACGGCGCCGCTGCGACCGAGATGTTCGCCCGCGAGACATTCGACCTGGTGCTGATGGATGTGCAGATGCCCGGTACCGATGGTCTTGAGGCATGCCGACGAATTCGTGCGCTGGAGGCGGCCGAGCAGCGCAAGGCGGTACCGGTCATTGCCCTGACCGCCAGCGTACTGGATCGTGATCGCCAGGCGGCGCTGGACGCGGGGATGAACGGCTTTGCCAGCAAGCCGCTGGAAATGCCTGCACTGCTGGGCGAGATGGCACGTCTGCTGGGTCTGGAACAAGCGCCAGCACAGGCAACCGGCGCTGCTGGCGCGGGCAGCCTGTTCGACTGGCGCGGCGGTGGCCGGCGCTGGGGCAGCCCGTTGCGCATGGCGGATGCGGTAAAGCGCTTCCTCGATGATGAGGCAGGCCTGGCGACAGCGCTGCTGAGTGCGCTGCATGCGGCCGAGTGGCAGCAGGTTCAGCAACAGGCCCATCGCCTGCGCGGCGCCGCAGCGAACCTAGGGCTGCGTCAGCTGGCCCTGTTGGGCGAGGCGCTGGAATGTGCAGCCAGCGCGCAGGACAATCGCCGCGTTGAACAACTCTGTGCGGAGCTGCCGCGAACGCTGACGGCGATTGCTGTCGCCGTGCCGCTAGCGCCTGTGTCGGTGCAGCCACCGGCCCAGCCGCTGGATCTGCCGAGCCTGCGCGAGGCCTGTGCGCAACTGCAGCTGCAGTTGCGTCGTGGCGCCCTGGATGACGCTGCCGTCGCATGTCTGGAGCAGGCGCTGGTCGACCGGCAGCCCGAGGCGCTGGACCGGTTGCGCAGCGCATTGCAGGGTTTTGATTTCGATCTTGCGCAGCAGGCAGTGGCAGACCTGCAGGCGTGGCTGGATAACCCAAGCGAGGAACGAGCCGAATGACAAGCGCAACTGATCAGCGTCCCCAGCTGCTGGTAGTGGACGATGAGCCTGTCAATCTGCAGGTGCTGCGCCAGGTGCTGCAGGAAGATTACCGTCTGCTGTTCGCCCGCGACGGCATCAAGGCCCTGGAACTCGCCGAGCGCGAGCGGCCGGAGCTGATCCTGCTGGATGTGATGATGCCTGGCATGACCGGTTACGAGGTCTGTGAGCGTCTCAAGGGCATGCCTGCTACCGCGGCGATCCCGGTGATCTTCGTCAGCGCCCTGAGCGATGCGCAGGATGAGACCCGCGGTTTCGAGGTCGGAGCGGTGGACTACATCACCAAGCCGCTGAGCCCCCCGGTGGTGCGCGCGCGGGTACGTACGCACCTGTCGCTGGTGAGGGTCGAGGAGCTGCGCAACACGCGCCTGCAGATCGTCCAGCGCCTGGGCCTGGCGGCCGAGTACAAGGACAATGAAACCGGCCTGCACGTGATCCGCATGAGCCATTACTCGCGGGTTCTGGCGCTGGCGGCGGGCTTCAGCGAACGGGATGCGGAGGAACTGCTCAATGCAGCGCCGATGCACGATGTCGGCAAGATCGGCATCCCCGACGCGGTACTGCGCAAGCCGGGCAAGCTGGATGCCGAGGAGTGGGCAGTGATGCGCGAACATGCGCAGATCGGTGCGCAGATCATTGGCGAGCATTCCTCGGGCCTGCTGCACATGGCCCGCGAGATCGCCCTCAGCCACCACGAGAAGTGGGATGGCAGCGGCTATCCGAACGGTCTGGCTGGCGAGGATATCCCCCTGGTGGGGCGCATCGTGGCGATTGCCGACGTGTTCGACGCCCTGACCAGCGAGCGACCCTACAAGAAGGCCTGGTCGGTGGAGGCGGCTGTCGAGCTGCTGCGGGCTGAGGCGGGGCGGCACTTCGACCCGCAGTTGGTGGAGCTGTTCCTGACGCAGCTGCCGGTGTTACTGGAGATCAAGGCGCGCTGGGCCGAAGGCGCCGCCGTCAGGCCTGGTGATTGACCAGCCGACTGACCAGCCGGGTGCCATGGGTCAGGTTGTCGGCGAGCGGACAGCGTTGCTCGATCAGCTCGAGAAAGGCCTGTTTCTGCTCGCTATCGAGATCGGCGTCGATCTCCACGTCGATGCGCAGTTCCTGAAAACCGGCGCGGACATTCGGGTCGCGGCCGAGCAGGCCGTTGGGGTCGTAGTCTGCCTCCATCTTGAAGCGCATGGCACGCAGCTCGAACTTCTGCTGATGGGCGATGAAGCGGCCGATGGTGCCGAAGCAGCCAGCCACCGCCGCGAGTATCGCTTCCAGCGGCGTGGGCCCCAGATCCTGGCCGGCGGCATTCTTCGGCTGGTCCATCACCAGACGGTGATTGCCGCACTGGACCTGGATGGCAAAGCCCTCTGTCATTTGTCCTTGTGCATGAATGCTTTTCAGCGCCATCTGACCAGCTCCTGTTGTCGATGTGAGTGCGGAGTCTGCAGCCTAGACGTTGCCGGGGCGGCCCGGCTTGATGTCGATCAATATACCTGCGGGGGTATTTTTGGCGGTTAGGCGAATGCACCTGCCGGTGGAACCCTCAGCGCAGCGGTCGGGTCTACCCCGCGCCGGTGCCGTGGGCACCATTGCCGGAGAAAGTCGTGTTCGCTGTTCGATACCTGTCGTTGCTGCTGTCCTGCATGACCCTGCACGCTTTTGCGCGTGACTACCGCTACAGCGACGCACATCTGCACTACGTCGATTTTTTTCAGGAAAGTGCCGGCATGCAGAGCCTGTTCGCGGAGATGGACAAGGGACGCATCGATCACGTGATGATCTCGGGCATTCCGGTCGCGAAGAAATGGCACGAGAACGAGCCCAAGCGGCCGCGCTACTACGCCGGCGACGATGCCGGCGCCTACTGGTACAGCGCAACCGACACCCTGGTGGCGCGCGCGTTGCGGGATCTGCCCAGGGAACAGCAGCTGCGCTTGCATCCGTTTCTCAGCGGCTTCAACCCCGCAGACAAGAATGCCGATGCGCACATCAGACGCATGCTCGAGCTCGACCCGGGTCTTTGGCAAGGCATCGGCGAGGTCTTCACCCGGCATGACGATCTGACTGCGCTGACCTACGGCGACGTGCCGCGGGCCAACAACGAGGCGATGACGCGGGTCTACCACCTCGCCGCGGAATACGATCTGCCGGTGATGGTGCACAGCAACATCACCTCCAAACGCGAGCGCAATCCGCTGTATCTGGGCGAAGTCGAGGATGCGTTACGCAACCACCCGCACGTCCGCTTCATCTGGGCACATGCCGGTACCAGCATGGAAATCCACCGGCATCAGGAGCGCCTGGATTTTCTCCTCGAGACGCTGACGCGGATGCTCGAGGACTATCCGAATCTGTACATCGATCTTTCCTGGACGCTGCTCACGCCCTATCTGCTGGATGAAAAAGGCAAGCCGGAGCCTCGCTGGGTCGAGTTGGTGCAGAAGCATCCGACGCGTTTCGTGCTCGGCTCCGATGTGGTTGGCCGCTTCGACGGCCTGGGCGAGAAGCTGGAGGAGTTCGCCGTGTTTCTCGATGCCCTGCCGGCAGCTGTCGCCGGGAAGGTCGCCCGCGACAACTTCCTCGCCATCCTGCCGGCAGCGCGGCGCGCGGAACTGGCGGCCGAATAGCGCCTCGGCAGGCGCTGCGTCACACGATTGTCATCAGTCGGTCATAGGCTCGCGCGATCCAAACCGCGAGGAGCGCGCCATGAAAGCAATGTCCCTGATTCCCCTGGCCCTGTGCTGCAGCTGCCTGACCGCCTGGGCTGACGTGCAGGTCGAAGGGCCGGTCGAGTACGGTGTATTCGATGTGCAGATCAGCAATCCCCAGCCGGGTGAGCGGGTTCTGACTCGTGCCAATCAGCCGATTCGCAGTACCGAGGTGATTCCGGCACGGCTGGGTACCAAATTCGGGGTTCGTTACCAGCTGCGCGGCAAGAGCGAGAGCGAGACGCCTCTGACCCTGCTGTATTTCACACCCGGCCTGACCCTGCCGGACGGCCGTCGCCAGGACAAGATAGAAGTCACCCAGAAGCTGCTGCCTGGTGCGCCACAGGATGTGATGGCCTACGAATTCACCGAAGTGTACGAGGCGATTCCCGGCGAGTGGCGTTTCATGGTTTTTCAAGGCGAGCGCAAGCTGCTGGAGCAACGCTTCGAGGTGCGCTGAATTCTGACGTCAACCCTCAAGCTTGAGCGTTTGAAGCCGATCCAGTGGCACTAGCCATGATGTTGGCCTATGCCTGTGCATAGGTGAGCCTGCCACTGGAGAAACAAGATGTTCCGACAGATATCGATTGCGCTGCGCGCTGCCTTTGGTTTCGGCCTGATTGCCGCGCTGGTGTTCTTTCTCGGGATCTTTTCCCTGACCCGCATCGATGCCATGCAGAACGCCTCCCAGGACCTGAGTGGCAACTGGCTGCCGGGGGTTACCGCCGCCGCCGGTGTCAATGAAACCTTCCTGCGGCTGCGGGCCCTCACGCTACGGCTGATGCTCCATCGAACCGATGAGGCGCTGCGCAGCGGTACCGCCGCCGTCGAAGAGCTCAAGCGAGAGCTGGATCAGCGAGTCAAGGTGCTTGAAGGGACCTTGGTGAATGATACGGAACGGGCCGCGTTTCGCGAGTTCACCGGTTCGCTCAAGGAATACATGGGCTATCACGACCAGATCATGGAGTACTCGCGCCAGGACTACATCGACGAAGCCATCGACGTCACCAATGGCGAGCTCAATGGGCATGCCGCTGCAGCCACTCAGGCGCTGCTGCGGCTGAGCGAGCTGAATCAGGAAGGCGCCAAGAACGCGGCTATCAATGCCGATGAGGTTGCTGCAAGCGCGTTTCAGGGCGTCATCGTGGCGCTGGTGCTGGCGGCAGTCCTGACCATCGTCCTGGCGATGCTGCTGACCCGCAGCATCACCGGACCCTTGAATCAGGCTGTCGGGGTGGCTCAGGTCATCGCCTCCGGTGATCTGTCACAGGACTTGCGCATCGAGGGAGCAGACGAGCCGGCGCGCCTGCTGCAAGCCTTGGCGCAGATGCAGCGTAGCCTGCGCGACACCATCCAGGGCATCGCCGATTCCTCCAGTCAGCTGGCTTCGGCCTCCGAAGAGCTGCATGCGGTTACCGAAGACTCGACCCGCGGCCTGCATCAGCAGAATGCCGAAATCGAGCAGGCGGCGACGGCAGTGAACGAGATGACCAGCGCGGTCGAGGAGGTTGCCCGCAACGCGGTCAGTACCTCGGAGGCGTCGGCTGAGTCTGATCGGGTTGCCCAGCACGGCCGTGAAAAGGTCCGCCAGACGGTCGACTCGATCGGTCATCTGGCCGAGGACGTCACCGCCACGGCGGGAGAAGTCGAAGGGCTGGCAGGCAAGGTCCGCGATATCAGCCAGGTCCTTGATGTGATCAGGGCTATCGCCGAGCAGACCAATCTGCTGGCACTGAACGCAGCCATCGAAGCGGCGCGTGCCGGCGACGCCGGGCGCGGCTTTGCCGTGGTGGCCGATGAGGTGCGTGCGCTGGCACATCGGACCCAGCAATCCACTCAGGAAATCGAGCAGATGATCGGTGGCATCCAGCAGGGGGCAGTTCAGGCGGTGAACGCCATGCAGAGCAGCAATTCGCGGGCGAATTCGACGCTGGAGATCGCTCAGGCTGCCGGCAAGTCGCTGGATGAGATCGCCCTGGCGATCGCCTCCATCAACGAACGCAACCTGGTAATTGCCAGCGCCTCCGAGGAGCAGGCCCAGGTCGCTCGTGAAGTCGACCGCAACCTGGTCAACATCCGCGACCTCTCCCTGCAGACCTCTGCTGGGGCCAACCAGACCAGCGCGGCGAGCCAGGAGCTGTCGCGTCTGGCCATCGATCTGAATGCTCTGGTGACCCGCTTCAGACTTTGATGGCTTGCAGATTCTCTAAACGAAGAAGGCGCCCCGTGGGGCGCCTTCTTCGTTTAGAGCGGTGGCCCTACTTGCCTTGCCAGCGCTTGAGTACCAGGGTCGCGTTGGTGCCGCCGAAACCGAAGCTGTTGCTCATCACGGTATTCAGGGTCACGTTTTCCTTGGTCTGCTGCTGGATCGGCAGGTCGGCAATTTCCGGGTCAAGCTCGTCGATGTTGGCGGAGCCGGCAATGAAGTTGCCTTCCATCATCAGCATGCAGTAGATCGCCTCCTGCACGCCGGCAGCGCCCAGCGAGTGTCCGGAGAGACTCTTGGTCGAGCTGATGGCCGGCGCCTTGTCACCGAACACTTCACGTACCGCGCGCGATTCGGCAACGTCGCCGACCGGCGTCGAGGTGCCGTGGGTGTTCAGGTAGTCGATCGGTTCGCTGACGCCTTCCAGTGCCTGGCGCATGCAGCGCACGGCACCTTCGCCGCTGGGCGCGACCATGTCGTAGCCATCGGAGGTTGCGCCGTAGCCGACCACTTCGGCATAGATCTTCGCGCCGCGCTTGAGTGCATGCTCGAGCTCCTCGACCACCACCATGCCGCCGCCGCCGGCGATGACGAAACCGTCACGTTTGGCATCGTAGGCGCGCGAGGCTTTTTCCGGGGTGTCGTTGTAACTGCTGGAGAGGGCGCCCATGGCGTCGAACAGAATGCTCTGGCTCCAGTGCTCCTCCTCACCGCCGCCGGCGAAGACCATGTCCTGCTTGCCCATCTGGATCTGCTCGACCGCATTGCCGATACAGTGGGCACTGGTGGCGCAGGCAGAGGAGATCGAGTAGTTCACGCCCTTGATCTTGAACGGCGTGGCCAGGCAGGCGGAGACCGTACTGCCCATGGTGCGCGGCACGCGGTAGGGACCGACACGCTTGATGCCCTTTTCGCGCACGATGTCGATCGCTTCCATCTGGTTCAGTGTCGAGGCACCGCCGGAACCAGCGATCAGGCCTACGCGCGGGTCGGATATCTCTTCCAGGCTCAGGCCAGCGTCAGCGATTGCCTGCTGCATCGACAGGTAGGCAAAGGCGGCCGCATCGCCCATGAAGCGCAGGACCTTGCGGTCGATCAGTTCTTCGAGGTCGAGTTTGACCGAGCCGGATACATGACTGCGCATGCCCATTTCGGCGTAGGAAGGATTGAAGCGAATTCCGGAACGGCTGGCGCGCAGGTTCGCAGAGACGGTCTCTTTGTCTGTGCCCAGGCAGGAAACGATGCCCAGACCGGTGATCACGACGCGACGCATGGGATAAATCCTTTAGAAACTGTCGGTGGAGGTGAACAGGCCGACCCGCAGGCCTTCGGCACTGTAGATCTCGCGGCCATCGACACTGACGCTGCCATCGGCGATGGCCAGTACCAGCGAACGGTTGATGGTGCGCTTGATATGAATGTTGTAGGTGACCTTCTTGGCGGTTGGCAGCACCTGGCCGAAGAATTTCACTTCGCCCGAACCCAGGGCGCGGCCGCGGCCGGGATTGCCCTGCCAGCCGAGGTAGAAACCGACCAGCTGCCACATGGCATCCAGTCCCAGGCAGCCCGGCATGACCGGATCGCCTTCGAAGTGGCAGGCGAAGAACCAGAGGTCGGGAGTGATGTCGAGCTCGGCGACGATCTCGCCCTTGCCGTACTTGCCACCGGTGTCGCTGATGTGGGTGATGCGGTCGATCATCAGCATGTTCGGGGCGGGCAATTGCGCATTACCCGGGCCGAACAGTTCGCCGCGGCTGCAACGCAGCAAATCATCCCGGGTGAAGGCGTTCTGTTTGGTCATGCGAGCTCCTAAGGTTCCCGGTCCTGTGCCGGGCGAATCGTTTCGGCATGACACTCGTCGAGCGCCATTCCGGCAGGCTAGCCGTAGACTGTTGCGGCAAAGTGAAAGTCACAGCAACTGTGTACAGTCGTTCACTATTTTGCCGTCAGCTTAGACGCAAGGCAAAGCCTGATTCTTGACATCGGCCAAGCTTGAAGCAGTTTTTCAGTCTTGACCAGTCGTCGAAGCTTCCGTTGCCAGCCAGCGCTGCAGTACTCGCAGCAGGTCGGCACGTTTGAACGGCTTGGCCAGATAGTCGTTCATTCCCGCGTCGATACAGGCTTCGCGGTCACCCTGCAGGGCGTTGGCGGTGAGTGCAATGATGGGTAGCTGTTTCATTCCATTCAATTGGCGAATCCGCCGGGTAGCTTCGTAACCATCCATTTCCGGCAGGCGACAATCCATCAGGATCGCCGCGAAAGGCTGTCTTTGCGCCCAGTCGACCGCACTTGCGCCGTCGGTGGCCTGGATGACCCGGAAGCCAAGACTGCGCAGCATCGCTTCGATCACCGTCTGGTTGACCGGATTGTCCTCCACCAGCAGAACGGCCAGTCCGCTCCAGCGCTCGCTGGCGAGCAGCGCCTGTTCGTCGTTGCCGCTGTGGCGCGCTCGAAGGCCCAGCGGAATCTCCAGGGTGAACACCGATCCCTGGCTTTCCACGCTCTGCGCCTGCAGCACGCCACCCATGCGCTCCGCCAGCGTGCGGGCGATGGGCAGGCCGAGCCCGGTGCCGCCGTAGCGGCGGGAAATCGATGTGTCGGCCTGCTGGAAGGCATCGAACATGTGCTCTAGACGTCGAGGATCGATGCCGATGCCAGTGTCGTGGATGGCGCAGGTAAACCAGATCGTCTCGTCATCCAGCCGCTTCCAGCGGCTTTCCACGCGAATGCTGCCGTGCTCGGTGAACTTGAGCGCATTGCCCAGCAGGTTGAGCAGTATCTGACGGATCCGCGTCGGATCGCCCTGCAGCTCGAGTTTTTCCAGTCCGGATTGGGTGTCGATGCTCAGCTGCAGGCCTTTCTTCTCTGCCGTATGCAGGAATACCTGAGCGGAGCCCTGCAGCAGTTCCGCCAGATTGAACGGGATTTGCTCAAGCTCCAGCGCACCGCGTTCGATGCGGGAGAAGTCGAGGATGTCATTGATGACCTTGAGCAGGTGTTCTGTCGACTCGGTGGCCAGCGCCGAGTACTCCGCCTGCTCGCTGGTCAGCTCGGTGGTGTCGAGCAGTTGCAGCATGCCCAGAACCCCGTTCATGGGAGTGCGCAGTTCATGGCTCATCATCGCCAGGAAGTCGGATTTGGCCCGGTTTGCCTGCTCGGCCTCCTCGCGTGCGCGGGTCAGTTGCTCGATGGCCTGGCGCTGCTCCCGGCTAGCCTGATCGAGGCCGCGCGCCAGGTCGTTGATATGACGCGCCAAGTCGCCCAGTTCGCTGGGGTCCTCCGCAGGCAGGCTGGCCTGGTAGTCGCCGGCCTTGATTGCCTGAACTGCCTCGCCCATGGCGCTGATCGGCTGGGCCAGGCGATGCGCGAGCCGGCGCGCAAGAATGAAGGTCAGCAGCAAGGCGAACAGGGTGAGCAAGGCAGCCCGCAGCAATATCTGCTGCTGCCGACTGCTGAAGGCCTGGCTGGAGAGGCCAACCCGGACCCAGCCGATGCGCTCGCTGGGCTGGGCCTGTTCACTTGCCGCGGAGAGACCGAGGAAGTCCTCGTCCAGAGGGATGCGTTGCAGCATCACCGGGCTCTCGAAATACTCGAGCTGGTCGGCAGGGCCGCGGTCGAGGCCGACCAGCAGGCGATCCTCGCGATCACGGATCTCCAACGCCAGGACGTGCGGTGTCTTCAGGGTCGCGTTGGCCAGGCTTTCCAGCACCGCGACGTTGCCGCTGATCACGCCGTACTCGGCGGCAGGAGCCAATTGATCGGCGATCAGTTGGCCGGTCTGTTGCAACTCCTGTTGCAGGTCCTTGAGCCGTTCGAAGGTAAATAACGCAGTAAGCAGCAGGGTCAGCAGCAGGGCTGGCACGACGCTGATCAGCTGGGTGCGGGTATGGATATCCAGTCCGCGACGCCGGGTCATCGGGCTTCTCCTTCGGAGAGGTGGCGTGTCAGCGTCTCGTCGCTGGCCGGGGCTAGCCCTAGCGCGCGGGCAACCTGGCGGTTGCTGACAACCTTGAAGTGCATGGGATAGGCGGAAGCGGGCCACTCGGCGGGGGACTGGTCCAGCCAGGTGTCGAGTTCGGCGAGCCAGTCCTGCTGGTCGCTGTAAGTGCTGGCCAGGCTGCCGGCGCGAACGAAACTGGCGGTAGGGCCGAGCAGTGCGCGGTTCTGGGCATAGCTGGTCAGCAGCAGAGACTTGATTGTGTCGGCGTTGTACAGGCGCGGCGCATCGATGCCCAGTAACAGGTCGGTAGTTTCGAGCAGTGCCAGAAGTGGCTTGCGGCTACCGTCCGGGTTCCAGGGCTTGGCCTGCAACTCCAGCCCAAGCTCCTCTGCGGCGCGCCGGTACTCATCGACCAGAAAGGCACTCTGGCTGTCGAACAGCAGGCCGACGGACTTGCTGTTGGGTAGCAGCAGGCGCGCCAGGCGCAATTGCCGCTCCGGCGGAGGGTCACTCCATAGCAGCGTGACGCCGGCGGGAGGGCGTTCGCCGAGCAGTGCAGCGCCCTCGATTCGGCTGACGCGCATGACCAGAGTCGCTGGGGCGTCGTTTTGCTGCAGACGCCAGTCGAGTGTTTCCCGGTCCAGGATGATCAGGCGCGCGTCGGCAGCCGGACGGCTGACCTTGAGCTGTTTCAGCGACATGAAACTGACCTGGTCCTGGGGGCGCTTCTGAGCCAGATCCGCGGTGAAGCTGCGTACCGCCGGGGAGTCGACTGCGGCGCCGAGGATGATCTGTCCCGCCTGCGACGGCAGGCAGATCATCAGGCTGTATATGAGTAGGATCAGACGGCGCATCCATTCGCCTCGGGGTGGCGCAGCACTGGCTGCCAGGGAAGTGACGGTTCCGGTCGCCACCAGCCCGACTCAGAACTCCAGTTGGGCGCTGGCATAGACCACCCGACGATCATCATAGAGATTCTCACGCCAGGTCAGCGCTTCGTCATCCAGACGTTGCTGCAGCATCGCGGCCAGCTCCAGTTCTGTTTCACCGAAGCGGAATCGCTTGGCTAGGCGCAGGTCGACTCGTTCGAAACGCCGCTCGTTGAGCAGGTCTGCGCCATGATAGAACAGACTGGTGTTCCAGCCATGGCCCCAGTTGCGGATCCAGCCGGCGGAGCCGCTGTAACGCGCACTGAGTCGCCCGTGGCTCTTCTCGCTGGACTCGAAATCCTTCAGGTAGGCATAGGTCACGCGCAGCCGGTCGGAGTCGAGTATCTGCCAATCGATCTCGGTTTCTGCGCCGCGCATCCACATGCTGTTTTCGTTGCTGGGGGCAAAGTCGGTGATCTTCAGCGGTTCGCTGATCATCCGGTGGATCTCGTCGTTGAACAGCTTGATGTCGATGCGCAGGCCGAAATCGAACTGGCCGTTGTAGCCAATTTCCCGTGATCGCATGATCTCCTGTTCGAGGTTGCCCGGACCATTGGCGTAGGCGTAGTAGTCCGCGTAACTGCGCCCGTCGACCTGCGGCGAGACGTTCTCCAGGCGGTAGGTCCAGCGTACGTCATTCTCGAACATATCCGGCGAGCGTACCGCTTCGGAGTAGACGAAACGCAGGCCGTGGCGCGGAGTGATCAGGTAGTTGAGGGCAACGCGAGGCGTCAGCGAGGAGCCGGCTAACTTGTCGTCTTCGAACATGGCGCCGCCCTGCAGCACCCAGTGTTCACCCAGATACCACTCGAGGTGGCCGAACATCCTCCAGACATCATTCTCCAGGGCGCCGCCGAAGTAGGTCTCGGAGACGGTGCGGTCGCGGCGATAGCTCGCGCCGCTGAGCAGGCGCAGGTTGTCACTGAAGCTGAGGGTGTCCTGGATCTCGAGATCGAAACGGGTTTCATCGATGTTGTTGTTCAGGTCCCCGCACACTGGATTCAGGTAGGCGCCGCTGGGGTCTATCGAATAGTTGTAGATGGACACCGCCAGCGGATGCTGGGCGCCGAAGTAGGCTCCCCATCCTGGAATCAGCGCGCCGTTGCCGCGGCGTAGCAGCCGCGAGACGGTATCCAGTTTGTCCGGGTCCTCGCTGAACAGCTGGCGCACTTCGGGAGTGAATGACAGCGCCAGGTCGCAGGCTGACCACTCCTGCTTGCGCTGCCAGTGCTGCAGGCTGCTCTGTACCTGGACGCTGTGGTTCGGGTTGACGTCCAGCGCCCAGCGTACCGAGCCGGCATAGTCGCGTGCTTCCACGTCGCGGCTGTTGTCGATGACCGGCACTGCGCCGCTGATCAGGGCAATCTCGTTGGAGTAGACGCCGCGTTGGTTACTGCCTTCCTTGAGCGCCAGCTGCCACTCCAGGCTCTGGTTGAGATCCAGGGTGTGGCTGGCGCTGAGCTGCATGCGCGTGCTGCGGCGGCTGTCGCGATACTTGTAGTCCAGGTCGGTGTGGTCGAATCCGTTGTCCTCCTGGCCGGATACCGAGAGGCGAAAGTCGGCGTTCTCGCTGGCGAAGCCCTGCGACCCATACCAGTCGTCGATGCCGCGCTCGCCGCGGGTGTACTTGATCCGGGTGCCCAGGGTATCGCCGGGGCTTCGGGTGATGATGCTGATCACACCCATCAACGCATTGGCGCCATAGCTGACGGTGTTGGGGCCGCGGAAAACCTCGATCCGCTCGATATCTTCCAGTGCCACCGGCAGGTCGGACCAGTCCACCGTCGCCAGGCCGGGACGATAGACGGAGCGTCCGTCGATCAGCACCTGCAGCCTGCGGGCTTCGCTGACGCGACCGCCATGGTAGTTGACCGTGCTCTGATTGCCGCTGGTATAGCCGACCATCATGCCCGGCACCAGACGCATCAGTTCGGGTATGTCACGGGCACCACTGGCTTCGATGAGGCTTCGATCGATCACGCTGACACTGCCAGGGACGGCCGCGGGTGACTGCTTGAGGCGGGTGGCGGTAAGTACTTCGGGCAACTCCTCGCCGAGGAACAGGTCTTCAGCGTGCACGGTGCCTGCGAGGCCCGCGGAGCAGAGGAGTAGTGCGCAGGGCAGGTGGCGAGGGATCGGCACGGAAAGACTCTGGAATAACCGCAAGGTTCCGCATGTTAACCGAGCTGAGTCACTTTGCCAGTATCCCCATCCGGGGGAGGGGGATTTCGGGGCTGGTAGCCGCCGAACGGCTCCGTATAATGCGGCGTTCGCCATCTGGATGGCTCGCCACGGAACTCCCATGAAACAACAGCAACCCATCGCGGTATTGGGTGGCGGCAGCTTCGGTACCGCCATCGCCAATCTGCTCGCCGGCAACGGCCATCCGGTCCGTCACTGGATGCGCGACGCCGAGCAGGCAGAAACGATGCGCAGCGTGCGGGAGAATCCGCGCTACCTGAAGGGTGTGAAGATCCATGCCAACGTCGAACCGGTGACGGATCTTGCGGCAACGCTCGCTGACTGCCAGCTGATCTTCGTGGCTTTGCCATCCAGCGCTTTGCGTGCGGTACTGCAGCCTCAGGCCCAGGCGCTTGTCGGCAAGCTGCTGGTGAGTACTACCAAGGGGGTCGAGCCGGGCACTTTCAAGCTGATGAGCCAGATTCTGGAAGAGATTGCGCCGCAGGCGCGCATTGGGGTGCTCTCCGGTCCCAACCTTGCGCGCGAGGTCGCCGACCAGGCGCTTACCGCCAGCGTGGTTGCGAGTGAGGACGAGGCGCTTTGCCGCCAGGTGCAGGCGGTACTGCACGGGCGCACCTTTCGTGTCTATGCCAGTGCTGATCGTTTCGGCGTCGAGCTCGGCGGCGCGCTGAAGAATGTCTACGCGATCATTGCCGGGATGGCGGCGGCGCTGGGCATGGGCGAGAACACCAAGAGCATGCTGATCACCCGTGCGCTGGCGGAAATGACCCGTTTCGCCGTGAAGCTCGGTGCCAACCCGATGACCTTTCTGGGACTTGCCGGTGTCGGCGATCTGATCGTTACCTGTTCTTCGCCCAAGAGTCGTAACTATCAGGTCGGCTTCGCCCTGGGTGAGGGACTGAGCCTTGAGGATGCCATTGGTCGGCTGGGTGAAGTGGCCGAGGGAGTGAATACCTTAAAGGTGCTCAAGGCCCGCTCCGAGGAGCTGCAGGTCTACATGCCGCTGGTGACCGGGCTGCACGCAATCCTCTTTGAAGGCCGAACCCTGACCCAGGTGATCGAGCTGCTGATGCGTGCCGAACCGAAAACCGATGTCGACTTCATTTCCCCCAGCGGCTTCTGAGGCCGTCTGATTTGCGGAGGTAGCTATGCGCAACGATCCTGCCAGGCAGGCCGAACATGAGTCGCTGGTGCTGCGTTTGCTCTGGACCATCCTGTTTGTTCTCGGCTGGCAGCTGGCCGAGCTGCTGCTGATGCTGGTGGTGCTGATCCAGTTCATTCATCGGGTATTCAAGGGGGCGCTGCACCCTGGGCTGCTGGGTTTTGGCGACAGCCTCGCGCAATTCCTCGGTCAGGCTGCGCGTTACCTCACCTTCGCCAGCGACGACAAACCCTGGCCATTCGCGCCCTGGCCGGCATCCCGGGTCGCGCCGGATGATCTCGAGGACCGCGCGGCTTGAAGCTCTGGCTGCTGCGGCACGGTCAGGCCGAGGCGCTGGCAGCCTCCGACAGCCAGCGAGCGTTGACGGAGAGTGGTCGCGATGAAGTCAGGCGCAGCGCTATGCAGCTGCTGAATGATCCGCCGCAGGTCGTGCTGGTCAGCCCCTATCTGCGTGCGCAGCAGACGGCGGCCCTGGTGCTCGACGTGATTGGCTCTGTCGCGCAGCGCACGGTGCCCTGGCTGACACCCGACAGCGATCCGCGGCAGGTTCTGAACGAGCTGGACCGCTACGCCCAGTCGGGCATCCTGCTGGTTGCCCATCAGCCGCTGCTGGGGGACCTGGGCGGCCTGCTGGTGCATGGTCATCGCCAGCAACCATTGCCATTGCGCACGGCAAGCCTGGTCGAGCTGCAGGGCGAGCACGTGCTTGCCGGCGGGATGCAGCTTTTGGCCGTGCATTCGCCCTGATCACTGCGGGCCGTCGATATGCCCCGGTCGAGCCATTTCGTCCTCTCTTTTGCGTCTTTTGTCGCTTCTCGGTACATGTCCTGCGTGAAATAGTCGGTTCTGCGTGCAGCCGTTTCCGGCGGGCCGCCCATTCGACGATCACAACGACAACGAGGCAGCTCCATGGCCATCTGGCGTACCCAGCCTGACCTTGTCCGGCTCAATCAGCTGCAGCGCAACACCATCGGCGAGTTGCTGGATATCCGTTTCGAGGCCTTCGATGATGACTCTCTGAGCGCCAGCATGGTGGTGGACAGCCGTACACATCAGCCCTACGGCCTGTTGCATGGCGGTGCCTCTGTAGTGCTGGCGGAAAGTCTGGGGTCGATGGCCAGCCACCTGTGCATCGATGCAGAACGCTTCTATTGCGTCGGTCTGGAGGTCAACGCCAATCATCTGCGTGGCTTGCGCAGTGGCCGGGTGTGGGCCCAGGCCAGGGCGGTGCATCTGGGCCGCAGTACGCATGTCTGGGACATCCGCCTGCATGGCGACGATGGCAAGCCCAGCTGCATTTCCCGGTTGACGGTGGCGGTGGTCCCGCTCGGCGAAAACCCGCCGCGCTGAGCATCATCAGTCAATGGACGGCGGCGACATTCAGCGATTGCCATTCGATTGCTGCAGCTCGATGCCTGTCCGACAATTCAGGTCAGTCCAGAACGATAACCGCATGTCCCGATCGATCTTCTTCGCCCACGCCAACGGCTTCCCCTCCGCGACCTACGGCAAGCTGTTTGCCGCGATGGCGCCGGAGTTTGACGTCGACTTTCTCGAACAGCATGCCCATGACCCGCGCTTCCCGGTGGATGACAACTGGAACGCGCTGGTCGACGAACTGATCCACCATCTCGAGCAGCGGAGCGAGCCAGTCTGGGGCGTAGGTCATTCGCTGGGCGGTCTTCTGCATTACCACGCGGCGCTGCGCAGGCCAGAGTATTACCGCGGCGTGGTAATGCTCGACTCGCCGGTGCTGACCTTCGCGGACCAGCTGTTCATTCGCGCAGCCAAGCGCTTCGGCTTCATCGATCGGATCACCCCGGCCGGACGCACCCTGGGGCGGCGTGAAGTCTTTGGTGATGCGCAGGAAGCTTTCGAGTATTTCTCTGGCAAGACCTTGTTTCGCGGCTTCGATCCGGACTGCCTGCGCGCCTATGTCGAGCATGGACTGCGACCGGCCGCGCAGGGCCTTCAGCTGAGGTTCGATCCGGCCACAGAGATCAGCATCTATCGCAGCATTCCGCACACCAGCCCCGGCCGCCCGCAGCAGCTGCACGTGCCGCTGGCGGTGGTGCGAGGCCGAGCCAGCCGCGTTGTGCTGCCGCACCATGTGCGCCTGGTGCGGCGCGTGCCCAGGGGCGAGTACCTGACGGTCCCTGGCGGCCACATGTTTCCCCTGGAGCGTCCGCAGGACACCGCAAGCCTGCTGCGTCAGCTGTTCCAGCGCTGGCAGCAACATTCACCGGACAAGGAGGGCGCATGAGCGTCGCATTCGAGGAAGTTCGCCTGCGCCTGCCGCACATCGAGCTGTCGGCACATCTGTACGGACCAGAAGAGGGTCAGCCGGTGATCGCACTGCATGGCTGGCTGGACAACTCCATGAGCTTTTCCCGGCTGGCGCCGCATCTGCAGGGCGTGCGCATCGTGGCGCTGGATCAGGCCGGTCATGGCCATTCCGGGCATCGCCCGCCAGGCGCCGACTACAGTATCTGGGACTACACCCATGACGTGCTGCAGGTGGCGGAGCAGTTCGGCTGGAAGCGCTTCACGCTGCTCGGTCATTCGATGGGGGCCATTGTCTCGACCCTTCTGGCCGGCGCATTGCCGGAGCGAGTCGAGCGGCTGGCGCTGATTGACGGGCTGATTCCGTTCACCGGCGAGCCCGAGACCGCGCCGCAGAAGCTCGGTGAAGCGCTGGAAGCGCGCCTGGCGTTGCCGCGCAAACGCAAGCCGATCTATCGCAGGGTCGAGGACGCGGTTGCCGCGCGCATGAAAGGTGTCGGTGCGGTGACTCGGGAGGCAGCCGAGCTGCTCGCCCAGCGCGGCCTGATGCCGGTGCCGGGTGGCTACACCTGGCGCACCGACCCGCGACTGATGCTGCCCTCGGCCATGCGTCTGACCCAGGCCCATGCGTGGGCCTTCGTCGATCGCCTCAAATGCCCGGTGAGTCTGGTATTGGCCGAGCAGGGCATGCTGGTGCGTCAGCCCGAGTTCATGCGTCAGGTCGAGTCTCGGCCGATGACGCTGCATCGTCTGGCCGGCGGACATCATCTGCATCTGGATGACGAGCAGGGCGCGCAGGCGGTAGCAGACTGTTTCAATCCGTTCCTGCGTGGTGCTTGACTCGCGCCGGCCAACTGGTGAGGCTGGCGCGATTGTCAGAGGAGGGCTGGATGATCGATCTCTATACTGCCGCCACACCCAACGGCCACAAGGTTTCCATCGCGCTTGAAGAGCTGGGGCTGCCATACCGGGTGAATTGCCTGAGCTTCGAGCGCAAGGAGCAGAAGTCCGCGGACTACCTGCGGATCAACCCCAACGGTCGCATTCCGGCGATCGTTGATCACGACAATGACGATTTCACCGTGTTCGAGTCCGGTGCGATTCTGATCTATCTGGCGGAAAAAACCGGTCGGTTGTTGCCGCAGGATCCGCGGCAACGTTCGGTCGCCCTGCAGTGGCTGATGTTCCAGATGGGTGGTGTCGGGCCGATGCAGGGGCAGGCGAATGTCTTTCTGCGCTATTTCCCCGAGCGCATCGCTTCCGTCACCGAGCGTTATCAGAACGAAACCCGCCGCCTCTACGAGGTGCTCGACGGCCGACTGGCTAGCGTCGAGTACCTTGCCGGCGACTATGGCATTGCCGATATCGCGACCTTTCCCTGGGTAAGAGTGCATGACTGGGCCGGTGTGAGTCTGGATGGTCTGGAGCATCTGCAGCGCTGGATGCAGCAGATCGACGCGCGTCCGGCGGTGCAGCGTGGCTTGCAGGTTCCGCTGCGCGAGGGCGATGAGTCGCGTCTGGTCAGTACCGCTCAATCCATGCTGGTGCGCTGAATCATGCGTCTGATCGCGATTACCCTTCTGGGCTTTTTCAGCTCGCTGAGCCTGGCTGCGGATGTGGCCGGGAGCCGTGATCTGGAGCTGCTCGAGCGCTTTCCGCGCGCCCAGATAAGTGATTACCGGGTGGTCGAGGAGGTCGAGAGACTGTATCCGCTGGGTTCTGTGCGTCGCCTCAGCGGCCGGTTGCGCTATGAGCGTGAGCTCAATGTGGTCGGGCGGCAAACCTCGGTGACCTACGCGCTGCCGACGGGGCATTCGCATCTGGAAGCCTTTGCTCAGGCACGCGAAGCGCTGCGTGCCGATGGCGCCGCGCTGCTTTACTGGTGCGAAGGCCGTGAGTGTGGTTCAAGCGCACTCTGGGCCAATACCGTCTTCGCCAACGCACAGCTCAATGGCGGTGATGATCAGCAGGCCTACGCCCTGCTGCGTCTGAAAACCGATGCAGATGACCGTGTGCTGGCCCTGTACGCGGTCACCCGTGGCAACCGGCGGGCCTACCTGCTTGCCGAACAGCTGGAACTTAAAGATCCCCTCGACGAGCTGCTGCCGGTACCGGCAACCCTGTTGCGGCTGCTGCGTGCGGGTGAGGCATTGCCCCTGGGCTCTGCCGCGACGCCACCCCAGGACTGGGTCGAGTTGTTGGCACGAACGCTCAATCAGGACATCACCCTGCGTGTGCTGCTGCGCGGGCCCCAGGCATCAGTCTGGCGAGATGCACTGGCCGCGGCAGGTGTGCGGGCGGCACGGCTGGAGGCGGAAGACGCGCTCAGTGGCGAGCTGGTCCTGAGCAGAGTGCGCTGATTCGCAACTTCGCCGACGGCGGGCCAATTGCCAGCAGTCGGCGCTTGTGAGCGACCACCATTGCAGGCATCCTCTACTGCCTTTTTTTGCCGTGCCAGTGAGACCGCGCTGAGATTTTTCATTTCAGTCTCTCTGGCCAGTTGTCTTGCACGGAGTGCAGTGGATGTTCGAGAACGACCGGTTGCTGGTCCAGATCCTGTTGCTGGGTCTGCTGGGTGCCTGTCTCTGGGTTCTCGCGCCATTCTGGTCCGCCCTGTTCTGGGCCGCGGTACTGGCTTTTGCCAGCTGGCCGCTGATGCGTATCCTGACCCGCCTGCTCAACGGCCGCACGACGACTGCCGCCAGCCTGCTGACCGCAGGCTGGATGCTGCTGGTTGCGGTGCCGCTGGTGCTGCTGGGCTTCAACATTGCCGACCATATCCGTGACGTCAATCTGTTCATCCGCGAGGTGCAGGTGGACGGTCTGCCGTCCCCGCCGGAGTGGATGGTCGGCCTGCCGCTGGTGGGCGAGCGCCTGGCAAGCCTGTGGGCGCTGGTCGATCAGCAGGGTGCAGCCTTCTTCGCTTCGCTCAAGCCCTACGTGGGGCAGGTCGGCAACTGGCTGCTGGCGCGCAGCGCGCGCATCGGTGCCGGCATGCTCGAGCTGGCTCTGAGCCTGGTGCTGGTGTTCTTCTTCTATCGTGATGGTCCGCGTCTGGCAGCGCTGGTGCACCGTATGCTGCAGCGGCTGATCGGTGATCGCGCCGGACATTACCTCGAACTGGTTGCCGGCACCGTGCAGCGGGTGGTCAACGGGGTCATAGGTACGGCTGCAGCGCAGGGCCTGCTGGCGTTCATCGGTTTCCTGATTGCTGGCGTGCCGGGCGCTCTGGTGCTCGGCCTGCTGACCTTCATGCTCAGCCTGATTCCCATGGGGCCGCCGCTGGTCTGGGTGCCGGCGGTGATCTGGCTGGTGATCCAGGGCGACTACGGTTACGCGATTTTTCTCGGCGCCTGGGGCACTTTCGTCATCAGTGGCGTGGACAACGTGCTCAAGCCCTACCTGATCAGTCGCGGCGGCAACCTGCCGCTGGTCGTGGTGCTGCTCGGCGTGTTCGGCGGCATCCTGGCATTCGGATTCATGGGCTTGTTTCTTGGTCCGACCCTCTTGGCTGTTGCCTACAGCCTGCTCAACGACTGGGTCGCGTCCGACGTTGCGCCTTCACGCAGCGACGATTCCAACCCGCAAGGGCAGGGCTGAACCCGGCCGCGACAAACTCCTGCAACACCACACAACACAGAAGAGCTGACACATGAAAAAGACAGGGATAGCCATTGCCGTTCTGCTAGCCGTAGGGGCCGCCGCTACCGGTGGTGCCTGGTACACCGGTACCCAGCTGGAAGGCGTCATCAACGATGCGGTGGCCAAGAGCAACGAGCAGATCGCCCAGCAATTGCCCGGCATGGGTCTGAAACTGGAGCTGGTCTCCCTTGATCGCGGTTTCTGGAGCAGCGATGCACGCTACCGTATCGAGCTGGGCGAGCTGGGCGAGGACCTGGCGGCTTCCGAGATCATCGTGCTGGATCACATCGAACACGGTCCGCTACCGCTGTCGCGCCTGAAGCGCCTGCAGCTGGTCCCGGTGCTGGCGCACAGCAACGCGCGCCTGGAGCAGAACGCACTGCTCGAGCCGCTGTTCAAGATGAGCGGTGGCGTAGACCCGGTGGTTGCAGAAGGCTCCATTGGCTTTGATCGCAGCACCAGTGGCCAGGTAATAGTCGCGCCGCTGACCTTCATCGAAGAAGGCAAGGGCAGCTTTGAATTTTCCGGTTTCAAGGGTGACTTCGCGGCTACCGAGGACGCCAGCGAGATGAAGATCGACGGCAACGTCGAGAGCATTCTGGTCAAGGTACAGGGCCCCAATGCGGCCACTGTCCAGCTCAAGGGCATGAATATCGCCAGTGATCGTGAGCGCAGCAGCTCCGGTGTTTACCTGGGCGAAGGCAACTTCAGCCTCGACAGCCTCGAGGTCAGCGGTTCCGAGATTCAGCCGGTGGTGCTGCATCGCATCGTGCAGAAGGACAGCATGACCCAGTCCGGCGACAAGCTGGCCGGGACACTCAACTACGAGGTAGGCGAGGTCACCTACGCCGGCAAGCCGCTGGGCTCGACCCGCATGGACTGGAGCGTTGCCGATCTGGACGCCGTTGCGGTCAAGAGTCTGATGGATCTGTACAACGCCTACGCCGTGCGCCTGCAAACCGGTCTGGCCGATACCGAGCCGACCGAGGAGGAGCGTGCGCAACTGATGGCTGCTATCGATACGCTGCTGGCCGGCAACCCGAAAATCGCCCTCGACAACCTGTCGTTCAAGACCGCCAACGGCGAGAGCAGCTTCAGTCTCAAGCTGGCGCTGGCCAAGCCGCAGTCCCTCGAGCTGCCGCCCGAAGAACTGGTCAAACAACTGCTGTCCAGTCTTGACGCGCGCCTGGTCGTGGCCAAGCCGATGATCAGCGACGTGGTCGGCTACAAGGTGCTTTTCGAGCCGGACGCCGATCCGCAGGCAGTCGCCATGGAAGCCAAGATGATGGCCGAAATGGCCGGCGAGATGGCCGGCGCCATGCAGCTGGGCAAGCTCGAAGGCGACAACATCGTCTCCAACCTCAACTATGCCAACGGTCAGGTCGACTTCAACGGCCAGGTGATGCCGGTGGAGCAGTTCGCCGGGATGCTGGCGATGATGGCGCCGGGCGGCATGGCTGCGCCGGACGATAGCCAGTACTACGAGGAAGATCAGGCCGAGGAAGAAGCCGAAGACGGCGGCTACGACGAGGAAGGCGCCGAATAAGCGCCTGCTTCATCCGTCCATCACGGCGGCCAGGCATTTGCGCCTGCCCGCCGTTTTTTTTTGCGGCACGGGAATGATTCGATGCACAAGGGAATGACGATGGCCCTGCGCGCCTGCGCCATTGCGCTGGTCGTCGGTGGGTGCAGCCCGTCACTGCTGGCGATGCCGGCGCACGGGCTGGAGATTGGTGGCTTCGGCCGCCCCATGCAGGCGGCCGAGGTCGAGGCCTTTCTCGATCGCGGCGCGCGCTTTGCCTATCGCGGCAAGCAACTGCAGCCGGTGGGTGACTGGTACCAGCGCAATTCGCGCTTCTACCTGCTGGGAGACCAGCGATCCATGCTGGCAATCGGTATCGGCAAGGAAGCCCTCAGTACCGACTACTTCAAGCCCGGCACACAGCTGATCCGCATCCACGAGACCGGCGTGCCTCTTTCCACACAGCTCAGCACTTTCGCCACGCTCGGCTGGCCGCAGAGCAACCCGGATCTACGGGTCTTTCCGCAGATTGCCGCGGTGCTGTCGGACTCCAGCGGCGAGCTGCGCCGCTATTCGCTACCGCCCTATGCTCGGGAAGGGCTGCTGCTGGTGGCGCCGGACCAGAGTCGCCTGGTCTCGCGCCAGGCCTACGGGCCGGTGGTGTTGATCGAGCCCGGGCAGGGCCTGGTCGGAATGCTCTGGCCGGACCCGAAGACCCTGACTGCCGCGCGCGAGCAGGTCAGTCGCGAAGGTCGCCGCCTGGCACAGACCGGACGCTACGACCACGGCTCCCAGTTCGGGCTGTTCGAGCCCTACGCCAACTACCAGTGGCTCAACGACAGCGTCAGCTGGTACCGCAAGGATGGCCAGTGGCATCTGCGTGGATTCGGCAAGACAACCGAGCCTGAACCGCTTTCGACCGATTTCGCGCGCTTTCTGCAGGGCTACTACGCGCAACTGGTGCTGACCGGAAAGCCTCCGGCCTGGAAGAACTTCCGCGCCGGGCACCCGGGGTTCCGCGTACTGCCCAGCAACGACCCCAGATTGAGGCAGCCGTGCAACTGCGGGCCGCTGTACTTCCTCGACAATCCGCTGCCACTGGCCTTCGAGCTCACCAGGCCGCACCAGCTGCTGGGGGTTCGCGTCGAAGCCTTCGGCTTGTCCGACTGGCGTCTCAAGCCACTGCTCTACACCCGTCAGGACAAGCCGGCCGCCCTGACCGCCATGACCCGCCACTTCGCTTCTCGCGGGCTACGCATGGAACCGCTCAATGCCGACTACCACGTGATTCGCGGCGGGGCGGTAAAGGTCTTCGTACGTTTCCACACCACCGCCGATCCCTCGACCCTGGCGATCGAGGTGGCAGACCACGGTGATATCTACTGCGTGGAGTGCCACCATGACTGACTCGCTGCGCCTTCTTCGCGGGCCCGTGCTCCTCTCGGCGCTGGCCGTGCTGGCCGGTTGCCGTTCCTACGAGTACGTGCCGGACATCCCCAGTGAACAGTTCGATCCGCAGCAGAGCCTGGGCAGCCTTGAGGTCCGTTTCCCGCGTGAGCAACGCAATCCACCAACGTTGAAAGGCTCCTTCTACCGCAAGGTGCTGGACCCCGAGATGGGGGTTGCCGGTACCTATGTCTTTGCCATCGTCTACCCGACCATGCAGGTCGGCGAGGACTACTCGGCGCTGACTATCGAAGGCCAGACCCTTGGCGATGGTCATTGGCGCTTTGCCATACCGCACAAGCGTGGCTGGGACGGTCCGCATGACCTCAGGCTGCGTTTCCCCAATGCGCAGATTCATGGCGGACAGACGTTTCTCTTCCGTTTCATCGAAGGGCAGAGCTGCCTCAACGATTACACCCTCGATCAGCAAGGCGGCACGCCGCTGCAGATAAGTGTCCGCTTTAAGCGGCCTGCCTGCCTGCTGCCCTGTTCGCCATCGCTGAATGATCCGGCCAAGTGCTCGAATCTGTGGCGCTGAGGGGTGTCAGCAAGGCCCTGACCAACGTGGGGCGGGTGGCGTAATCCGACTTTGCTGTCTGGGCAGGCGCGGACGTTACGACTTTGTGGTTCGAGCCGCGCTCTGGCGCCGAACCACGGCGCAACGCGCTGCGCTTATCGCGCCCCACACGGTTGTCTTCGCTTCCTATAGGGCGGATTAGCCGCAACGCGGCGTAATCCGCCGTTGGTGAGCCGGGCAGTGCTTGGTACTGAAACTGGCCAAATCGTTCTGTGCTTCCAATCGGAGCGCTGCGATTGGCTATGATCTGCTGCCATGAACCTTCCGCTCTCCCGCACCCGTTGCCCCACCGACCTTTGCGACTGCCAACTGGACAGCTGGCTGAGCGACGCGCAGGCGGACCAACGTCTGTTGCTGCTGACCCGAATCGAGGAGCGGCGCCTGCTGGAGCGTCTGGAGCGGCTCGAGAGTCTTGAGGATCTGCAGCATATGCAGCAGCGCATGCAGGCTCAGCTCGGCATTCGCGTGCAGGTTGAGCCGGGTTTCAACGAGGTGCGCAGCATGCGCGGTATCGAGATCGAGGTGGCGCCGCTGCCGGGACTGTGTCGCAAGTCCCGTCAGGCAATCGTGCGTTCCATCCGCCGCGGCATGGAGCGCACGCCGCAGATCGCCTGGGCATTGCTCAACGCGCAGGATCTGTTGCGCGATGCCTGATCGGAGTTGCCGCGAGTTGCCAGGGACATCCCTCACCCGCCTTCGGCACCCTCTCGCGATGGAGAGGGAAAGGCCGCGCTTGCTCGACGCTGCGCGGAACCGCACCGCGCCATCGTCCCACAGCGTCCTTCTCCCTCCGGGAGAAGGTGGTGCGCAGCGCCGGATGAGGGTTGGTTTGGTGCGCAGGGTGTCTGCGAGATTTCAGACCGTAGGGTGGATGGCGCTTTATCCATCCACCAGACGATCCCGGTGCATGAACAAGGCGTCATCCACCCTACGGATGGAGACCCTGCACGCCGAGGCATCCCTTACCATGCGCTCAACCGCCCTCGCGGTCGTTCGGTAGAAATCGTCCAGCATGCTCAGGCATCGGCAGCAGGCACTGCGCGTTGCGCCCGAACAGGCGATAGCGGTTCAGCGCGATGCGCTCGTAGCACCAGTCGCGCAGGGGCCGGGGGATGACGCGAAGGCCAGCGAGCAGCCGCCAGGCGCCAGGCAGATCGCGGACGATGCGCAGGAAGGCGTCGCTCCGGTAGTGAGCGTGCGGGCCTTCGACCAGCAGCATGCTGTCAAACCGGTCGGTGGGCAGGCCGAAGTGTTGCAGGATCGCCTGGCCTTCGGCGGACTGCACGCTGCAGAGCAGGAAGCGGCGTTCGCGGTCATGCCTGAGCAGGAAGCGCACCCAACCGGCACACAGACGGCAGACCCCGTCGAACAGCACGACCCGGTCTTCTGCCCTTACGCCTGGCGGCAGCGCGGCCATGTTCAGTCCTGCTCGTACTTGTCCAGCGTGTCGCTGGCGATCTGGCGGCCGAGCACGATCAGTTCCTGAGCCTTGTAGAACTCGAAGAAGCGGCAGACCCGCTTGGGCACGTTGATCAGTACATCCGGCGGGTAGCCGGCGATCTTGTACTGCGCCAGCGAGGTCTGCATGACCTCGAAGCTCTGGTTGACCAGCTCCAGCAGGGACGCCGGCCCGATGATGCCGGTGACCTTGGAGCCGGTTGCCGAGGCGGGTGCTGCCTGCTTGCTGGCATCGGTGTCGGCGTCGGTCTCCAGCAGCAGCGGGGCGCCGTGCTCGTCGAGCAGTACCGGCTCGCCGTCGCGGCGCATGAATGGCAGCTTGGCGCTGATCGAACCCATCAATTGGTCAAGACGGCTCTTCAGCGGCAACGGACGCTCGACTACTGGCAGGTGGTACTGCTTCTGGTTGGTCGAGTTGAGGTTGACCGCGACTATCAGGTCGCAGTGCGAAGACACCACGGGGACGATCGGCAGCGGGTTGAGCAGGCCGCCGTCGACCAGCATGCGGTTGCCCTGCACCACAGGGGTGAACAGGCTGGGAATGGCGGCGGACGCGCGCATGGCCTGGTGCAGGCAGCCTTCCTGGAACCAGATTTCTTGCTGGTTGGTCAGGTCGGTAGCCACTGCAGTGAAGGGGATCGAAAGCTCCTCGATAGTGATGTCGCCGACCATCTCGCGGATCTTGCCGAACACCTTCTCGCCGCGGATCGCGCCGAGGCGGAAGCTGACATCGAGCAGACGCAGTACGTCGAGATAGTCCAGGCTTTCGATCCAGGCGCGATAGTCCGGCAGTTTGCCGGCCGCATAGACCCCGCCGATCACCGCACCCATCGAGCAGCCGGCGATGCAGCCGATCTCGTAGCCGCGTGCTTCCAGCTCCTCGATAACCCCGATGTGGGCGTAACCGCGTGCGCCCCCCGAGCCCAGTACCAGCGCTACCCGTTTGCTCATCTCTTTCCCCCAAAGCTCCGTCCTTGAGCGCGCCGTCGCTGCGCGCAGGGGCAAAGCCTACGCGCGGCGAGCGGGCATCGCCAGCGCTTCAGTCCTCGCGTGCGGAAAGGCGCAGTCGCTGGCGACGGACGAGTCCTTTCTCCAGCTCCGCGCCGAGCAGCACTATCAGGGCAGCTGCGGCGGCCCTGAACCATTCGTCGGCGTCCAGCGGGGCGGAGCCGAACAGGCGTTGCAGCAGCGGGCTGTAGGTGAACAGCAGCTGCAGCCCCAGGCACACCAGGACCGTGAGAACGACCCACGGATTGCCAAGGAACCCCTCGCGGTTGAGCACCGAGGCGAACAGGTGTCGGCTGCTGAACAGATAGGCCATCTCGGCCAGCACTATGGTGTTGACTGTCATGGTCCGCGCGGTTTCCAGGCTGGTGCCGCGCTGCAGTTCCCAGAGGAACAGACCCAGGCCGCAGCCGGCCATCAGCAATGAGATCAGCACCAGCCGCCAGACCAGCAGGCGGGTGAGCAGGGGCGCGCCAGGCGCTCGCGGTGGGCGGCTCATCAGGCCGGACTCGGCCGGCTCGGCGATCAGCGCCAGGCCCAGGGTGCAGGAGGTGACCATGTTGATCCAGAGGACCTGTGCCGGGGTCAGCGGCAGCGCCAGCTGCAGCACGATGGCGGCGATGACGATCAGCACCTGGCCGCCGTTGGTGGGCAGCATGAACAGGATCGACTTGCGGATGTTGTCGTAGATCGCCCGGCCTTCGCGAACGGCGTTGCTGATGGTGGCGAAGTTGTCGTCGGTGAGCACCATGGCGGCGGCTTCCTTGGCTGCCTCGGTACCCTTGTGGCCCATGGCGACGCCAACATCGGCACACTTGAGCGTGGGCGCATCGTTGACGCCGTCGCCGGTCATCGCCACCACCTCGCCGCAGGCCTGCAGCGCCCGCACCAGACGCAGTTTGTGTTCGGGGCTGGTGCGGGCGAAGACGTCGATCTCGAGCACCAGCTTGCGCAGTTCCTCTTCACTCATCAGTGCCAGCTCGGCACCGGTCAGGGCGGGTTTGCCGATGCCGATGCCCAGTTGCGCGGCGATGATGCGTGCGGTCTCGGCGTGGTCGCCGGTGATCATCTTCACCCGGATGCCGGCCGCGTGACATTCGGCAACCGCGGCGATGGCTTCCTCGCGGGGCGGGTCGATGATGCCGACCAGTGCAAGCAGACGGAAGCCGGACTGCATGTCCGAAAAATCCAGTCGCTGCTGATCCGGCGGTGCCGCTCGCGTGGCGATGGCCAGCATGCGCAGCCCATGCGCAGCGACGTCGGCGAAGCGGCGCCGCCAGAAGTCGGGATCGACCGGCTGCTCGCCATTCCCGGCGCTATGGCTGGTACACATTTCGAGGATGCGCTCGGGCGCGCCGACCACGAAGATTTGCCGACTACCATCCTTTGCAGCATGCAGACTGGCGGTGAAGCGGTGCTCGGACTCGAAGGGAATGCTGTCTATCCGTGGGAGCAGGCGCTCCTCGTCCGCCAGCTGCAGTCCGGCCTTGGCCGCCAGCACCAGCAGCGCGCCTTCGGTGGGATCGCCTTCTATGCGCCAGCCGTCTGCCTCCTGCAACAGGCGCGCGTTGTTGCATAGCAGCCCGGCACGGCAGGCATCGAGCAGAAGCGGGCTGCTGGCCGGATCCAGAGGCTGGGCATCGCAGCTGAACGCGCCGAGCGGGGCGTAGCCGACGCCGTCAATCTGGACCTGTTGATCGGCGCAGATCAGTCTCTGCACGGTCATCTCGTTGCGGGTCAGGGTGCCGGTCTTGTCCGAGCAGATCACCGTCACCGAACCGAGTGTCTCCACCGCTGGCAGGCGCCGCACGATGGCGTGGTGACGGGCCATGCGTTGTACGCCGAGGGCCAGCATCACCGTCATCAGCGCCGGCAGCCCTTCGGGTATCGCAGCAGCGGTCAGGGCAACCGCCATCAGGAACATCTCGCCCGGATCGTTGCCGCGCCAGAGCGTGCCGAGGGCGTAGGTGGCGGCGACCATCAGCAGGATTACCAGTGCCAGCCAGCGGCCGAAACGGTCGATCTGGCGCAGCAGCGGCGTGGAGATCGCCGGCACTTTGGCCAGCATGCTGTTGATTCGACCCAGCTCGGTCTGGCTGCCGGTTGCGACGACCAGTCCGGTGCCCTGGCCGTAGACCACCAGAGTGCCGGAGTAGGCCATGCAGTAGCGGTCACCGAGCGGCGCGTCCTTGGCCGCCGGGTCGCTGGTTTTCTCGCTGGCGAGGGACTCGCCGGTCAGCGCGGCCTCCTCGATCTTCAGGTTGCGGGTGTCCAGCAGGCGCAGATCCGCCGGCACCTTGTCGCCGGAGGCGAGCAGGACGATGTCGCCAGGAACCAGCCGAGCTGCATCCATCTCCTGACGCTGACCATCGCGCAGCACGGTGGCCCGGCTGGAGAGCATGCGTCTGATGCTGTCCAGTGCGGCCTCGGCACGGCCTTCCTGGATGAAGCCGATGATCGCGTTGACCAGGATCGCGGCCGCGATGACGCCGGTATCGACCCAGTGCCCAAGTAGCGCCGTGATCAGCGAAGCACCGAGCATCAGATAAAGCAGGACGTTGTGGAACTGCAGCAGAAAGCGCAGCAGCGGAGCGCGCTTGCGGGCCTGCGGAAGAAGGTTGGCGCCATGGCGTTGCAGGCGTTCTTCGGCCTCTTGCGCAGCGAGCCCGTCGCCACTCGCCTGCAGGCTGGTCAGGCAGTCTTGCGCGGGCCGTTCGTGCCAGGGGCTGTCGGGATTTTGCATGAGCAGCTCCTTGGAAAAGGTTCAACCCTACTGAGAGTACGGCTTTTTCAGCAAGTGCACGGTCTCACAGATTGTCAGCAAAGGTTGCCGTTGCTTGGCGTTATGGCCGTGGCGCCAGTAGCATCGCCGGATACCCAGGGGGAGTAGCAGATGCGCAACAGACTGGATCAGGTACTGGCAACCATCAATCAGGTAGTGCTGGGCAAGCAGGGTCAGGTGCGTCTGGCCCTGGCCTGCCTGCTGGCGCGCGGGCATCTGCTGATCGAGGATCTGCCCGGGATGGGCAAGACCACCCTGAGCCAGGCGTTGGCTCGGGTGCTGGGGCTGAGCTACCAGCGCATCCAGTTCACTTCCGACCTGTTGCCTGGCGATATCCTCGGCACGTCGGTGTTCGACCGCGACAGCGGACAGTTCATCTTCCATCCCGGGCCGATCTTTGCCGAGCTGGTGCTGGCGGACGAGATCAACCGTGCCACGCCCAAGAGCCAGAGCGCGCTGCTCGAAGCCATGGAGGAGGGTCAGGTGACCATTGAGGGTGCCACTCGACCGCTGCCGGATCCGTTCTTCGTCATTGCCACGCAGAACCCCGCCAGCCAGGGCGGTACCTTCGCCCTGCCGGAATCGCAGCTGGATCGCTTTCTCATGCGTCTGTCGCTCGGCTATCCGGCGCGGGCGGCGGAAAAATCCCTGCTGCTCGGCGAGGCGCGACGCGATCTGCTGCCGCGCATGCAGCCGCTGCTCGACCACGCCGAACTGGCCAGCATGCAGGCCGCCGTGGCGACGGTGCGGGTCAGCGATGCGCTGGTCGACTACGTGCTGCGACTGGTCGAGGCCACCCGCAGCCAGCCGCAGTTCGGTCTCGGGCTGTCACCGCGCGGCAGTCTGGCGCTGCTCGGTGCGGCGCGGGCCTGGGCGTTTCTCGAAGGGCGCGACTACGTGATTCCCGAGGACGTGCAGGCGGTGCTGCCGTCGGTGGCGGGGCATCGATTGCGCGATCAGGCCGATCCGGGCAGTCACGGTGGTGGCGCCCTGGTGCAGTGGCTGCTGCGCGAGGTGCCGGCCCTTTGATCCTCGAGCGACTGTTCCAGGCCCGCTGGCAGCGCTGGCTGGAGCGGCGCATTCCTCCTGCCAGCCGGGTCCGGCTGGATAACCGGCGCGTGTTCATCCTGCCGAGTCGGGTCGGTCTGGCGTTCGGCGGGGCGCTGATCCTGATGCTGCTGGCGGCGATCAACTACCAGAACAGCCTGGCCTACGGTCTGACGTTCCTGCTCGGCTCGGTGTTCATCGTCACCATCCTGCATACCTATCGAAATCTTGCCGGCCTTGGTCTGCAGGCCGCTGGCGGCGCCCCGGTATTTCTCGGCGAGCAGGCCTGCCTGCGTGTGCGCCTGCAGAGCGAGGCGCGCGAGCATCGCTCCGTCGCCCTGGGTTGGCCGCCGCAGCCACTGCAGTGGTTCGATGTTGCCGCACAGGGTGCCTGCGACTGCGAACTGAGCCTGCCGACTCGGCGACGCGGCTGGTTGCGCCCGGGGCGCCTGCGGGTGGAAAGCTGCTTTCCACTGGGCCTGCTGCGCGCCTGGAGCTGGGTTGATCTGGAGCTCAAGGTGCTGGTCTATCCGAAGCCGATTCCCGGCGATCTGCCGCTGAGTAGTGGTCACAGCGATGAAGAGGAGGAGGGGCAAGCGGCCCGCGGGCGGGGGGTGGACGACTTCCAGGGGCTGCGGGATTTCCAGCCGGGGGACTCACGCCGACGTTTGCACTGGAAGGCCTTCTCCAAGGGCCAGGGGCTGCTGGTGAAGGACTTTGCGGCATTGACCGGGCGCGACCTGTGCCTGGATTTCGAAGCGCTGGGTGGCGATGTCGAGCAACGCCTGTCGCTGCTCTGCCACTGGGTTCTGGAACTCTCGCGTGGCGAGCGCCCCTTTGCCCTGCGTCTGCCTGACGCGCAGCTGCCCGCCGATATCGGCGATGCGCACCGGGATGCCTGCCTGCGCAGGCTGGCCTTGTACGGGCTGGTCGAATGACTCCGACTCCCGGCATTCCCCGCGCGGCATTGAGCTGGCTGCTGGTCGCCCAGGCGCTGGTCATCGTGCCGCATCTAGGTCATCTGCCGATCTGGATCGTGCTCTTGTGGCTTGGCTGCGCGCTCTGGCGCATCCAGATCTTCCGCATGCGCGCGGCCTATCCCAATGCGCTGGTGAAAATCGTTCTGATGCTGATCGCAGGCTTCGCCGTCTACCAGTCGCGGGGCCGCCTGATCGGGCTGGATGCCGGCGTGGTGCTGCTGGTGGCGGCGTTCATTCTCAAGCTGGTGGAGATGCGCAGCCGACGTGATGCGCTGGTGCTGATCTTTCTCGGCTTCTTCGTGGTGGTCACGGCCTACCTGTTCGAAACCGGGCCGGGGATTGCGCTGTTCAGCCTGCTACCAGTGGCGGTGCTGCTGGCGGCGATGATCGGCCTGCAGTCCGAAGGGCAGGCGGCCAAGCCCTGGCCAACCCTGCGTCTGGCGGGCGGCATCATGCTGCAGGCATTGCCGCTGATGCTGCTGCTGTTCGTTTTCTTCCCGCGGATGGGACCGTTGTGGTCGCTGCCGACGCCGAGTGATCGCGGTAAGACCGGGCTGTCCGAGAGCATGAGTCCCAACGATATTGCCGAACTCAGTCGCTCGGACGAGCTGGTTTTTCGAGCCACATTCGCGGGTACGCCGCCACCACGCGCAGAGCTTTACTGGCGTGCGATGACCCTGGAGCATTTTGACGGACGCCGCTGGAGCCAGGCCGCCACGCCCGCGTCGCGCGTCGATTGGCAGAAGCGCGGTGAGCCCTTGCGTTACAGCGTGCTGATGCAGCCCAGCGAGCAGGCCTGGCTTTTTGCACTGGATGTTGCCGAGAGCGATGAGGCGGGGGTCTACCGGATGAGCGACTACCGCTTGCAGCGTGAGCGGCCCATCGATCGACCACTACTCTACGATGTGATTTCCTGGCCTGAAGCGGTGCGTGACAGCAGTCTCAGTCCCTGGCAGTTGCGCCGCGCGCTGCAGTTGCCTTCGCAGGGCGAAGCGCGTTCGCGACTGTGGGCACAGCAACTGCGCAAGGCCTACCCGGAGCCTGAGGCGCTGGTGAATGAAGTACTGGCTAATTTCAATCGCGAACCCTTCGTCTATACGCTGCGTCCGCCGGTATTGGGCGAGAACGCCATCGACACCTTTCTGTTCGATACACGCCGCGGGTTCTGTGCTCACTATGCCGGTGCCATGGTGTTCGTCCTGCGTGCCGCAGGCATTCCTGCGCGTGTGGTGGCGGGCTATCAGGGCGGTGAACCAGGGCCCGGCGCGCGTACCGTGCAGGTGCGCCAGTTCGATGCGCACGCCTGGGTGGAGTACTGGCACCCGCAACGCGGCTGGATAAGTGTCGACCCTACCTTTCAGGTCGCGCCAGAGCGGATCGAGTTGGGCCTGGAAGCGGCAGTAGCGGAGGAGCAGAGCTTTCTCGAGGATTCACCGTTCTCTCCGCTTCGCTATCGCCAGTACGGCTGGCTGAATCAGTTGCGCCTGGCGCTGGATGAACTCGATCACGGCTGGCAGAACTGGGTCCTGAACTATCAGGCGACCCAGCAACAGGGGCTTTTCGAGCGCCTGCTTGGCAAAGACTTCCAATGGCGCCTGGTTCTGGCGCTGCTGATTGGTGGCGGGCTGTTTCTCGGCGCGCTCGCGCTGCTGCTGCTCAAACCCTGGCGCGACGGCCTTGATCCTGCGCAACGCCTGCATGCCCAGTTCGAGCGCATATTGGCGCGGCAAGGGCTGCGCCGGCTGCCAGGCGAGGGCGCGCGCAGCTTCGCTGACAGGGCAGCGCGGGAATTGCCGGCGCAGGCGGCACAGATTCGCGCATTCAGCGGTCTCTATCAGGCTCAGTGCTATGCCGGTCGCAGTGTGGCGCCGAGCGTCCTGCGGCATAGCCTGAAGCGCTTGCGCCGCGCCTTGCCGTGGCGGCTTCCCGGTCGTGGAGGAAAGTGAATATGAGCAGCAGGGTAGACAGTCTGGTGGCTTCAGGTCTGGGGCTGGAGGTGCGACTGCAGGCGTGCCTGGCTCGCCTTCGCGCAGATACCGATAGCGAGGCGCTGCACGATCTGCGCATCGCGCTGCGGCGTCTGCGCAGCCTGCTACGGCCGCTGCGCAAGCTGGAGTCGGTGGCAGAACTGGATCGCGCCGCGCAGGCTGTTGGCCGTCTCAGTAGCCCCATGCGCGACGCCGAGGTGCTGCATGCCGAACTGAGCAAGCGTGGTCAGGCGCAGCTGCTCGCGGTTCACGATCTGCATTTGCGCGAGAAATACGCCCAGTTGCTGGTCGCGCCTGAACTTGCGCGACTGCAGCAGTTGCTGGGCCAATGGCCAGACAACCTGCGCGAGCAGCAGCGCGCCGGTGAGCTGGCTCGACTGGACCGACGCATTCGACGCTATCTGCGCAAGCAGCAACGCAAGTTGTGCGATGCACTGGCAGATCCGGCCCACGACCGTCATCGCCTGCGTCTGCTGATCAAGCGCTTGCGCTACGCCGATGAGGCCTACCCGGATCTGTCGCGCATGCACGCTGATTTGCGCGGCAAACTCAAGGCTGCCCAATCAGCGCTGGGCGACTGGCATGATCGTTGGCAGTGGCTGCTGCGCCTGGCTGCGGATCCCCAACTGGCGCCGATGCAGGCCGCTTGGGAAGTGGAACTGGTCAAGGCCGAGCGGCAGGCCGACCAGGCTCTCGAAGCGCTGCGTCGGGCGCTGTCTGCATAGCGGCGAGTGATCCTGGGACATTCTGCTCGACATGCGACGTACCGCCGCAGCACGGGCTGCGTTTAAGATCCGCGCTCTGCCCTGATCTGAAGGAAGCGCGTGTTCATGACTTTTCTCGAATTGATCCAGGCGGTGCGTGACGACCCGACACAGGTGACGGTGCCGGCGACCTGGGGCCAGGGGCGTGCCGGATTCGGCGGGCTGGTCGCGGCACTGGCCTACGAGGCGATGCGCGCCCAGGTGCCGGCCGAGCGACCCGTGCGCTCTCTGGCGATCACCTTTGTCGGCCCGCTGGCGGTGGATCGTCCGGCCAGCTACGAGGCTGAGGTGCTGCGCGAGGGCAAGGCCGTCAGCCAGGTGCTTGGCCGGGTTGTTCAGGATGGCCAGGTAGTGACCCTGATTCAGGGCAGCTTCGGCGCCTCGCGCAGCTCGCAGATCGAGGTGCAGGCACTGCCGGCGCCGGCGATGAAGCCCCAGAGCGAGTGCGGTGAGCGGGTCTTCGTCGCCGGACTGATGCCGGAGTTTCTTCGTTACCTGGCACTGTGCTGGGGCGAGGGCGGCCTGCCGTTCAGCAACAACAAGTCACGCCATCTGGGGGGCTGGGTACGCTTTGACGAGCCGGCCGGTGAGCCGCTGGAGGTAGCCCATCTTCTGGCCCTGGTGGATGCCTGGCCGCCGGCGGTGCTGCCGCACCTGAGCGGGTTTGCGCCGGGCAGTTCGCTGACCTGGACCATCGAGTTCGTCCAGCCGTTGCCGGCGCTCACTAGTGACCAATGGTGTCTGTACCGCGCCGAGATCGAGCATGCGCGCGATGGCTATGGCCACGTTGCCGCGGGATTGTGGAGCCCGGCCGGGGAGCTGATCGCGCTCAGTCGGCAGACGGTGACGGTGTTCGGCTGATCGCCTGACGGCACGGCCCGCGGCGCCAGGCGCTTAACCGGTCGCCGCCGTTTGCTGCCCGCGCCTTCTGCCGATCAGCGCAGGTTCATTGCCGCGTTACTCAGAGCCTGAGCTGACGTATGGCGCGGGTCAGCTCGCCCGCCAGGGCTGCCAGTTCGCCGCTGGTGGCGGCTGATTCGATGGTCTGCTGCACGGTACTTTCGGTGACGTCGCGGATGCTCACCACCGCGCGATTCATCTCCTCGGCAACCTGGCTCTGCTGCTCGGCGGCAACGGCGATCTGGGTGTTGCTCTCGCGCATCTGCGCCACCGCCTGGGTGATTGCCGCCAGCGCGGTGCCGGCCTCGACCGCTTGCTGCACGCAGCCATCGGCGCGCAGCGAGCTTTCCTGCATGAATTCGACCGCATCGCGACTGCCCGATTGCAGGGCGCTGATCATGCTGGTTATTTCGGTGGTGGAGTCCTGCACCCGCTTGGCCAGGTTGCGTACCTCATCGGCGACCACGGCGAAGCCGCGCCCCATCTCGCCGGCGCGGGCTGCCTCAATGGCGGCGTTCAGCGCAAGCAGGTTGGTCTGCTCGGCGATGCCATGGATTTCGCTGACCACGCTGCTGATCTTCTGGCTGTCGTCGGCGAGCTGCTGGATCATTTCCGCGGTCTGCTGCACGCCGACGGAGAGCGCGGAGATCGATTGCTCGACGCGGCCCACCACCTGCTGCCCTTCGCCAGCCAGATGATCGGCCTGCTTGGACTGATCGCGGGTAGCGCCCGCATGCTCGGCAATGTGGTGGACGGTGGCGGTCATCTCGTTGATCGCAGTGGCGGCCTGGTCGGTCTCGCTCTGCTGGCCAAGCATGCCCTGACGCACCTGTTCCATGCTCCGGGCCAGCCGGCTGGTGCCTTCGTCCAGGCGGGTGGCGGCCTGCGCCACGGCGCCGACCACACGCTGGTAGCCGGCCTGCATGGCATTGAAGGCGTGCGCCATCTGGCCGACTTCGTCACGGCAGTCGAGCGGCACCCGGGCGGACAGGTCACCGCTTTTCTCGACCGCGAGCATCACGTCCTTGAGGGTATTCAGATGGGTGAGGATGAAGCGGATCAGCAGCTGCGAGGCCGCCAGCAGGGCCAGCATCAGCAGGCCGACGACCACTGCGTAGGCGAGTGCGCGGTCGAGGAAGATGTCCATGATGGTCGGACCCTTGACCAGCAAGGCGACGCGCTGCTCGCCCGCGTCGATGACCTGGGCGCCCACCAGTGGCTGGCTGCCGAAGAACACCGCGTGGGGCAACTCGACCCAGCCACTGGCTCGTGCTACCAGCGGACCGTGCCCACCGGGCAAGGCCGGTGTCTCGCCGCTTCGGAACAGCAACTGCTGCGGCAGGCTGGGCAATGCCTGCCCCGCGGGCCAGCTGCGCAACAGCTCGGCCTGCTGCATGGCGCCAGCGCGCGCCTGCTCGATGCGTGCGTCGCGCTCGAGGTTCATCGCATAGAGAACCAGCAGCAGCGTGGTAAAGAAGGCGACCGCGTTGACGGCCCAGAACTTGAACTTGAGGGGAATGTCGCGAAGGCGGACGCTCATCTCGTTGTTACTTCCGTCTGCTTGAGTGTGATGGCGTTCGCATTCTGTCGAAAGCGCGACGCCCTGTCGTTGATACCCGTCAACCGCATGCGAAGAGTTTAGCGGCCATTGTGGCGGAAGCTTTAGGCGCTTTGCGACGGGCTATCCAGCACCTGCGGAAGATTGAAAAAGGCTCTGGCGCTGGCGCTGCTGTGGGCCGCCAGCTGCTCCTCGGTCTCGCCACGGTGGCGGGCGACTTCGCGCAGTACTTCGCCAAGGAAAGCCGGTTCGTTGTGCCGCGGGCGAGGGCGCAGCGTTCGCGGCAGCAGGTAGGGGGCGTCACTTTCGAGCATCAGGCGCCCTCGGGGGATTTCGCCAACCAGCTCGTGCAGATGGGTGCCGCGGCGCTCGTCGCAGATCCAGCCGGTGATGCCGATGTGCAGGTCCATGTCCAGGTAACCATAGAGGCTGCGGCGCTCACCAGTGAAGCAGTGCACCACGGCCGCCGGCAGACGGTCGCGGTAGTCACGGAGGATTTCCAGCAGACGTTGGCTGGCATCGCGTTCGTGAAGAAAGACCGGCAGCTGCAGCTCGGCGGCCAGTGTCAGCTGGGCTTCCAACGCGCGCTCCTGCTGCGGACGTGGCGAGAAGTCGCGGTTGAAGTCCAGGCCGCATTCGCCGACAGCCCGCACCCTGGCGTCGCTGAGCAACGCCTTCAGCGCGGAGGCACTGTCGCCATTCCACTCGCGCGCATCATGCGGGTGGACCCCGGCGGTGGCGAACAGCCGCTGGCCACTGGCGTCCAGTTGGCGACAGAGCTCGATGCCCTGCTCGCTGCCGTTCAGGCTGGTGCCGGTCACCAGCAGTTGGCAGACCCCGGCGGCATGCGCACGGGCGATGACCGCCTCGAGCTGGTTGGCGAAGCTTGCGTGGGTGAGATTGACGCCGATATCGATCAGTTGCATGGGACTCTCCTGCGAGCGCGGCAGGATAGCAGCGCCGGTTCGCCCTGGCATGCCGCTGGTGCCTGTGGCGCGACTGTGCGAACCTCGGCAGCCATTTTTTCGCAAGGGCGGCCGTTGCGCCGTCCCGTCGAGAGTCCGGATGCTGCGAGCGCTATTGCTGCTGTTGCTGTTGCTGCCCCTGTCGGTCCAGGCACGACTGGCTGCGCCCGATGTGTCGCTCAAGAAGGAGCAGCCGCCAGCGCAGGGACAGCGTGATCTGGCGCAAATTCGCGAGAGCGGCGTACTGCGGGTGCTGCTCAATCAGAGCAGGCACAGCTCGGGCGAAGTGCGCGGTGCGGTCATCGGCCTGGAGCTGCAGCGCCTGCGAGCCTTCGAGCGGGCACTCAACGAGCGTCCCGGCGCTGCAGCGATTCGACTGCAGATGGTGCCGGTGCCCAAGGATCAGCTGCTCGAAGCCCTGCGCCAGGGACGGGGCGACCTGGTGGCCTCGGGAGAACTCTTCGATGCGCCTGCCGGGCCGTTGCTTAGCGCCAGTACACCGATTGCCAGCGATGTGCCGCTGGTGGTGGTCGCGCGTCAGGGCAATCGGCGTTACACCCGTCTGCAGGACCTCTCCGGACGCGTGTTCGCCTTGCCGGCAGGCAGTGCGGCGGTACCGGCACTGCAGCAGCTGAATCGCGATCTGCGCGCGCGCGGCCTTGAACCACTCGATTACGAGCTGATGGATGCCAGCCTGGCGGTGGAAGACGTGCTCGAACTGGTGCACAGCGGTGTGGTGCCGCTGACGGTGGTCGAACTACCGATCGCCCAGCGTTGGGCGGGGGTCTACTCACGCTTGCGCGTCGACCGGCACATGGTCCTGGCCAAGGACGCCGATCTTGCCTGGTACGTGCGGCGTGATGCGCCGAACCTCCTGGCCAGGGTCAATGGCTTCCTTCACCAGCAATCGACCTCGCCCCAGGCGGACGCCGAACTGCGGCGCCTTTACCGCAGCACCTATCGTCTGCAGAACCCGCTCGGGCGTGTCGAGCTGACGCGTCTGCAGCGGGTCGGTCCAGTGCTGCAGCGGCACGCTGTGGAGCAGGAGCTGGACTGGTCGTTGCTCGCCGCACTGGCCTTCAAGGAGTCCACGCTCAATCCCAATGCACGGGGTTCGGGCGGAGCCAGCGGCCTGATGCAGATCACGCCGGCGACCGCACGCGCCGTTGGCGTCAGCGATCCGGCGGGCGTGGACAGCAATGTGCGGGCGGCTTCGCGCTATCTGGCGCGCCTGCGGGACCGGCACTTTGCCAGCCCGAGCATCGCCGAGCGTGAACGCCGGGCCTTTGTCCTGGCGGCCTACAACATGGGGCCGCAGAGGGTTCAGCAGATGCGCGACGAGGCTCGCCGTCGGGGCCTGGACGCCGACCGTTGGTTCTTCAGTGTTGAGCGCATTGCGCTGGAGCAGATGGGGCTGCGCGGCGGCAACTACGTCAATGCGGTGAACAAGTACTACCTGATCTACCGCCGCGAGCGCGACTACCTGCCGCGCTGACTCAGCGCTCCCGCGCGGCGGCCACTTCCAGCGCTGCGTCCAGACGCAGGCGCTCGCCGTCGGAGAAGCTCTCGCGTTCCAGCTGCTCGATGGCGGTGGCCTTGTCGCCGGCACTCAGGCCCTGGTTCTGTTCGATCCTGCTGCGCGCCTGCCGGTAGTCGCCAAGTCGCTTCTGCCAGTCGCTGCGCTGCGCGTCGAGCTGCTCCAGACGACGGGTCGCCTCGCCGCCTACCAGTTGCAGGCGCAGGCTGCGAATTTCTTCGGCGGACGCGCCGCGCTCCTGCAGCGCCTGGGTCTGGCTGCGCAGCTCGATCTGCATCTGGGCGGCCATCTGTTCGCTGGTGGCTTCCGGCATCTGTGCCCGCAGCTGGTCTATAGCCCGGGCCTTGGCGGCATCGTCCAGGCTGCGGTCATGCAGGATCGCCAGGCGTTCCAGGCTGAAGCGGCCCAGGGCCTCCTCGTCAGCGAAGAAGGCGCTATGGGCCTCGGCGCTGAAGAGGCGAGCGCGCAGCGCCCGTACCGCGGCGTCGCGCTGGCGCAGCAGCGCAAGATCCGCACGCTGTGGCAGGTCGCGCTCCAGTTGCACCAGCTCGCGCTTGTACTCCAGATACTGTGCCAGCAGCGCCAGCGCCTGACTGCGCGCGGGTTCCTGCAGCTGTTCGCCGATGTACTGCTGCAGGCGTGCAATGCTGCGCTTGTAGGGTTCCTCGCCGATGGTGCTGAGGAAGTAGTCGAAGAGGCGGCGAATGTCCTGGTTGATGACCAGGTTGCCTGCCTCATCCAGAAGAAATGCGCCGTCGATTGCAGTGCCACGCAAAGAGCCGGGAAGGCTGTTGCGTGCGTTCTGCGGCGCTGCGTCGGCTGTCACGGACACTGCGTTGCGCGGCGTCGCAGCAGGCGCCGATGTGGGCGACGGCAAACTTGCGTTGCGGGTCGGTGCCGGTGGGTCCAGCGGCTGCCAGTAGAGCACCAGCGCAAGGCTGGAAATGAAGAACAGCGGAACGAGGAAGAGCAACTTTTTCAACGGATGGGCCCGGTGCGTGTGCAGGGTGAATGCCGGGGCCTTACGACCCCGGCGCTGTCGGTCAGAGACCGGCGTTCTTCAAGCGGTTGGCCTGCTGGCGATAGACGCTGACCGGGTCGGTCTCGAACAGGCTGGTGAGGCCGAAGGTCTGGTTGACCTCGTCGAGGTGGTTCATCCGGTAGTTGTCGCGGATGACCATGCCCAGACGCGAGCTGCAGCGGCCGACCAGGCCGTCGTTCGGGCCGGAGAAGGTCAGCGAGGAAGCGCCCATCAGTGCATCGCTGGGGTCGAGCAGGTTGGTCAGAGGACTGGTGCCACTCCAGGAGTAGTAGCGCACGCCGTTGACGCTGTAGGCGCCTTCGCCGCAGGCGGTGGTGGGAAGGCCCTGCGGATACTTGGCATTGAAGCGCGCAGCGCCTTCGCTGTTGAGCGACTCGAGCGAACCGAGGGAGTTCTGCGGGTTGGTGCTCGGGCTGCCGGAAAGGAAGTGAATCAGCGCGCCCATGCCGTTGACGATGCCGGCCAGCAGCGCTTCACCGGCAGAGCCCGGCGGGACCTGGCGCAGGAAGTCGGCGGCGTCCGAGCCCTTGTGCGGCGCACCCACGCTGGTCACGGAGGCGATCAGATCCGGGCGCACGGCGGCGACATAGCGAATGGTCGGGCCGCCGTGACTGTGGCCGATCAGATTGACCTTGCCCTTGCCACTGATGGCAACGATTTCCTCGACCTGCTCGAGCAACTCCTCGCCGCGGGTTTCGGAGGTGTTCAGCTGGCTGACCTGGGTGATGTAGACGGTGGCGCCATCCCGGCGCAGCGCCTGGGGAATGCCGAACCAGTAGTCGATGCCGAGGATGCTGTCGAAACCGAGCATGCCGTGGGTCAGCACCACGGGATATTTGGTCTTGGTGTAGTTGCTGGAAAAAAGCGACGCCTGGGCAGCGCTACTGAGCGCAAGACCGGCACCAAGGCAGAGGGCGAGCATGGTTTTCTTGTTGTTCATTGAGAGCTCTCGTGGATGAGTTGTGCAATCCGTTTCCGGCTGCCGGACCTTCCTCGGTCGGGTACTGCAGCCGGTGGCGAAGCGCAGGATTCATGCCACTTTGCGGCGGGATAGAGCAAAGGCTCTAGCATGCGGATGCGGGTGATCCAGGCAGCCAAAGAGAAGAGCAGGGCGGACGCTTGGCGTTACGCCTGGAAACGCAGTTGAGAGCTGCTGTGCGGTAAAAATGCGAGAAACGGTAGCGAAGTTCGTCGAAATGACGAGTTAGTCCAAAGATGACCGATAGTTCACGAAAAGCTGCCCGGACTTTAGCGGTAGTCGATCTCGATCAGGTACCACAGGCGTTCGCCGGTGGGGGTCGCCACCCTTACCTCTGCATCCAACGACTTGCCGAGCAGGGCCCGGGCCAGTGGCGAGTCGATGCTGATCAACCCGCTCTTGAGGTCCAGCTCGTCCGGGCCGACGATCCGGTAGCGCGTCTGCTCGCCCTGTTCATCTTCCAGGGTTACCCAGGCGCCGAAGTACACCTTGTTCGGATCGCTGGGGCGCTGCGCGACCACCTTGAGGCTTTCCAGACGCTTGGTAAGGAAGCGCACGCGACTATCGATCTCGCGCAGCATCTTCTTGCCATAGATGTACTCGGCGTTTTCCGAGCGATCACCCAGCGCCGCCGCCTCGCTCACCGCCTGGGTCACTTGCGGTCTGCGCACATGCCAGAGCTCGTGCAGTTCGGCGCGCAGACGCGCCTCTCCCTCTGCGGTGATCAGTGCGGTGCCTGCGGTGCGGGGAGGGCGGTAGCGACTCAAGGTGATTGTCCCGTCTGGAGGTCAGGCGCTGCGCAGCAGGCTCAGCGGGCTGGCGCTGAGCGCCTTGCGTGTACCCAGGGTGCCGGCGAACACGATCAGCGCAGCGCCGAAAACCGGCAGCAGCAGCAGCCAGGGATGCGGAGCCCAGACCAGATCGAAAACCTGCCGGTAGAGCAGGTAGCTGACCAACTCGCAGCCCAGCGCGGCGAGCAGCCCGCTGGCGGCGCCGAGCACGGCAAACTCGGCGCGCCGCGCATTGAGCAGCAGTGAGCGCCGCGCACCCAGGGCGCGGAGCAGTGCACCCTGGCGCAGGCGTTCGTCCAGCGTCGCCTGCAGGCCGGCAAACAGTACGCAGAGTCCTGCGGCGAGGACGAACAGCAACACGTATTCCACGGCCAGCGTCACCTGCGCCAGGATCGCCCGCAATTGCGCCAGTATCGCTTCGACCTGCAGCAGGGTGGCACTGGGAAAGCTTCGCGACAGCGCTACCAACTCGCGTTCGCTGTCGGGCGGCAGGTAGAAGCTGGTCAGGTAGGTGGCAGGCAGATCTTCCAGCGTGCCGGGCTCGAAGATCATGAAGAAGTTGGGCTTGAAACTGTCCCACTCGACGCTGCGCAGGCTGCGAATCTGCACATCGCGCTCCAGGCCGCCGACGTTGAAGGTCAGGCGATCGCCCAACTTCAGGTCCAGACGCGCCGCCAACTCCGCTTCTACCGACACGCCCGGCAGCTCGCCAGGTTGCAGCGGCTGCCACCATTGCCCGGCCGTCAGGCGATTGCCCTCGGGCAGCTCGGCCGACCAGGTCAGGCTCAGGTCGCGGCGCAGCGCGTTGTCGCCACCTTCTTCCTTGGTTACGGCGCGGCGTACCGGGACAGCGTTGATTTCCATCAGGCGGCCGGGAGTTACCGGATAGAGGGTTGGCGTCTCGCTGGAAAGGGCGGCGACGCGGGCGGCAAAAGCCTCCTTTTCCGCCGGCAGTACATTCAGGGCGAAATGGTTGGGCGAGTTCTCCGGCAGCTGGGCCTGCCAGTTGTCGAGAAGCTCTCCGCGGAGCAGGGCTACCAGGGCCATGGACATCAGGATCAGACCGAAGGCCAGTGCCTGTCCGGCGGCAGCGAGTGGATGACGCAACAACTGGCCGACGCCCAGACGCCAGGACAGCGACGCATTCTCCAGCAGGCGCCTGGCGCCACGCAGGAGCTGCAGCATCAGCCCGCCCAGCAGCAGAGTGGCGACCAGGCCGCCGCCCAGCAGTGACAGGGTCAGCCCAAGATCAAGGCTGAGGCGCCACATGATCAGGCCTAGCGCGAGCAGGGCCGTGCCATATATCAGCCAGCTACTGGGAGGGACCGGCAGCGCGTCGCTGCGCAGTACGCGCAGTGGTGGAACCCGGCCAAGGGCGGCGAGTGGCGGCAGGGCAAAGCCGGCCAGTGCCACCAGGCCGGTGGCGATCCCGGCCAGGGCCGGCAATGCGCCTGCGCCGGGAACGTCAGCGGGCAACAGATCGCCGAGCAGCATGAACAGGACATGCTGACCGAACCAGCCGAGGAGTGCGCCGAGGGAGCTGGCCAAGAGTCCGAGCAGGGCAAGCTGCAGGCAGTAGAAGCCCAGCGCCTGACGGCGGGAAAGGCCCAGGCAGCGCAGCAGCGCACTGGCGTCGTAACGGCGCACGGCAAAGCGTGTGGCGGACAGCGCCACGGCGACACCACACAGCAGGATCGCGGCAAGGCTGGCCAGATTCAGATAGCGCTCGGCGCGGCCCAGCGCTCCGCCAATCTGGCGGTTGCCGCCGCGTGCGTCTTCCAGCTTCTGCTGCGGCTTGAGATCGGCCTCGACCTCCTGACGGTAGCGCGCCAGCGCATCCGTCGAGCCACTCCACAGATCGCGATAGCGCACTCGGCTGCCGGGCTGGATCACGCCGGTTTCGGCAAGGTCGTCGAGGTGCATCAGCACGCGTGGATTGAAGCTGTAAAAGTCGCCCGCGCGATCCGGTTCGTGGGTAAGGACGCGGGTGAGTCGCAGGCGCTTGTCACCTACCTCTATCTCGTCCCCCGGGGCCAGGCTCAGCGCAGCGAAAAGACGGGCCTCCGCCCAAGCCTCGCCCGGCCGGGGTCCTTGCGAGACCTCGTCGGCCAGGTAGGGCGCGCTTGCGCTACGCAGATTGCCGCGCAGGGGATAGCGGCTGTCGGCGGCCTTGACCGCGGCGAGCTGGATGTCCTGGTCGGTCGCTATGACGCTGGAAAACTCGACCACTCTGGCGTGGGTAAGCCCAAACTTCAGACCGCTGTCGATCTGCTGCGGAGCAGGGCTCAGACTGCCGCTCAGCTGCAGGTCGGCGCCGAGGAACTCGGTGGCGCGCAGCAGCATGGCGCCATTGAGACGGGCGCTGAAGTAGCCGATCGCGCTGCTGGCCGTCACCGCAACCAGCAGTGCGAAGAACAGTACCCGCAGCTCTCCAGCGTGCGATTCGCGCATCAGCTGACGCGCTGCCAGGCGCAGCAGGCGGGTGAAGGGCAGGTTGGTCATGCTGGCTCCGCCGCGCCTACGATGCGACCGGCGTCCAGACGGATCTGGCGCTGGCAACGTGCGGCCAGCCGCGGGTCATGGGTGACCAGGATCAGCGTGGTGCCGCGCTCGCGGTTGAGTTCAAAAAGCAGGTCGCAGATGTGCTCGCCGGTATGGCTGTCGAGATTGCCGGTCGGTTCGTCAGCAAACATGATTTTCGGGTCGGCAGCGAATGCGCGAGCGATTGCCACGCGCTGCTGTTCTCCGCCGGAGAGTTGGCGGGGTGAATGGCTCAGGCGTTCGCCCAAGCCTACTCGGCCGAGCAGCTCGGTGGCGCGCTCGCGGGCGTTGGCGTGGCCCTCGAGCTCCAGTGGCAGCATGACGTTTTCCAGTGCATTGAGGCTGTCGAGCAACTGGAACGACTGGAAGACGAAGCCCACCTGCTCCGCACGCACGCGAGCGCGCTGGTCCTCGTCGAGACGTTCAAGAATTTGCCCGGCGAGCTCAACGCTGCCTTCGCTGGGCAGATCCAGGCCAGCCAGAAGGCCGAGCAGGGTGGATTTGCCCGATCCGGAGCTGCCGATGATGGCCAGGCTGTCGCCTGCCATCACGTCCAGTTCGATGCTGTCGAGAATCCGCAGCTCTCCTTCCGCGCTAGGGACGACTTTGCTAAGGTTCCGCGCACTCAGGATGCTGACGTTCATGGGGAATCCGATGTGTAGATGGTTGGCCGGAAGTCTTCTGGCCCTGATGTTGTGCGCTCAGCATCTGGCCGCCGCGCCTGTTCTGGTCGTCGGCGATAGTATCAGCGCCGCTTTTGGCCTGGATACCGCCAGCGGCTGGGTCGCATTGCTGGAACAGCGCATGCGCGAGCGGGGTTACCAGCAGCCGCTGGTGAACGCGTCGATCAGCGGAGACACCAGTTCCGGCGGGCTCTCGCGCCTGCCGCGACTGCTCAAGGAACATGCCCCTGAACTGGTGATTATCGAGCTGGGAGGCAACGATGGCCTGCGTGGCCAGCACCCCCGTCAATTGCAACATAATCTTGCGGCGATGATTGATCTCTCCACTGGCAGCGGCGCTAAAGTGCTTCTTCTGGGAATGCAGATTCCACCCAACTATGGTCGCCGCTACACCGAGGCGTTCGCCCAGGTGTATCCGCAACTGGCCGAGGAGAAGCAGGTGGTTCTGGTGCCGTTCTTCCTCGAAGGCGTGGCAGGCGTGCCGGGGATGATGCAGTCGGACGGCATTCACCCGACGCTGCAGGCTCAGCCGCAGTTGCTGGAAAACGTCTGGCCGTTCCTCGCGCCATTGCTCTGATACTTCCGGCTGGAGGGCCTTTGCGCTACTGTTCGCCTCCGTTGCGGAGTTGCCGATGACGCGTCACGCCTGGTCCCTGCATGCCTTCCAGATGATCGTTCCCGACGAGCAGCTCGACCTGTTCGCCTGCAGGGAGGCGCGGCTGCACCTGGTTGCCCGTCAGCTGGAGCTTTCCGGGGAGGCTGATCGCACCCTGTGTGGCAGCCTGCTGCCCGCACAGCCTCGCTGGCAGAGCGTGGAGCGGGAGAAACTTCGGGACCGCCGGCTCTGTGCTGCCTGCAGGGACGCGCTGACAGCCCATCGTCGCGGTCAGCGTGGTGAATGGTCACCACGCTGAGACTCCCGGATCGCTTGGCCCGCGTGTACAATTCACGCTCTCAAGAACCCTTTCAAGGAACCCTCAGGATGTTGTCGCGCGCCTCGCTCGTCGCTCGTTCCCTGGCACTGTCTGCTGCCGTCTCGGCTGGCTCGGTGTCCGCGCTCGAGCTGCCTCTGCCTCCCCCGGGGGAGGATATCGTCGGCCAGATCCAGGTCATCGCGGCTCGTTATGAAGACACCTTCGCCGACCTGGGGACCGCCAACGATCTGGGTTATCTGGAGATGGTCGCCGCGAATCCCGGTGTTGACCCCTGGTTGCCGGGAGAGGGAACCGAGATCATTCTGCCGACCCGCTACATTCTGCCGCCGGGTCCGCGCGAGGGCATCGTCATCAACCTCGCCGAATATCGCCTCTACTATTTCCCCAAGGGGCAGAACGTCGTTCATACCTTTCCCCTGGGTATCGGGCGTGAGGGCTGGGATTCGCCTATCGCGAATACGCGTATTACGGCGAAGACGCCCAACCCGGCCTGGTATCCGCCCAAATCGATTCGCGAGGAGCATGCCGCGGACGGCGATCCCTTGCCTACAGTAGTGCCGCCTGGCCCGGACAATCCGCTGGGGCCGTTCAAGATGACTCTGGGCGTTCCGGGATATCTGATTCATGGCTCGAACAAGAAGTTTGGTATCGGTATGCGGGTAAGTCATGGCTGTTTCCGCATGCTAAATCACAATGTTCTGCAGCTGGCTTCGATGGCGCCGGTGGGTACTTCGGTGCGCATTATCAATGAGCCGTACAAGTTCGGCGTCAGTGGCGGGCGGGTCTATCTGGAAGCCCACGCGCCCTTGGTGGATGAGGGTGAGGCTTCTGTCGTGGACAAGCATGCTGCGGTAATCAATGCCCTAATCAAGCAGGAAGGCCTGATCAACGAACTACGTCTGGATTGGGAAGTGGTGCGCGAAATAGTCGCTGCAGAGGATGGTCTGCCTATCGAGATCGCGGTTCCGTTGGATGAGGCACTTATCGCCGCGGAAGCGCTGCCCCAGTAATGGGGCGTGGTCCCAGCCCAGGTTGAAGGTGCATGCATTCTGTCTGGGCACGCCAGACGCACGAATAGTTTTTTTGAAGTGGAACTGACATAAAAAAAGCCGACCCAAGGGTCGGCTTTTTTCATAGCCCTAGGGCTATTACTTGCGGCTAGCCTTTTCCAGCATGCGCAGGGCACGCTCGTTGGCTTCGTCGGCAGTCTGCTGAGCTTTCTGAGCAGCAGCCAGAGCCTCGTCAGCCTTGCGGTAGGCTTCGTCGGCACGAGCTTGAGCGCGAGCGGCTGCATCTTCAGTTGCAGTCAGACGTGCTTCGGTTTCTTTGGATACGCTGCTGCAACCGGTAGCCAGGACAGCTGCCAGGGCCAGAGCAGAGAATTTCAGAACGTTGTTCATCGTTTTCCCCTTAAGGTGGACTTCCATAAAGCAATTTCCCAATAAGAGAAATTAGCCGGCCTACATACTACTCATTACTTTTAGTAAGTAAACGGAGGCGGCGCAAGAGCGGTGCTTTTTTTTATCTGTTGGATGATTTCTGTACAGCTTTTGGGGGGCGCAGAAAAAAATGTGCGGTTTTTCCCGGTGCGAGCGTCTAGGGTGCGGATGGCGGTGCTGTCAGGGGGCCTGACAGCAACCGTCCAAGTGCGTTAAGTTGCGCAAAAAACAATAAGGCAGAGGTCTAACATGCTTGGAAATTTTGGGCTGCTCGCCGGCCTGGCGTTGCTCATCTTCATGGCCTTGCGCGGGGTGAACATCTTCATCGCTGCGCTGGTGTGCTCTCTGGTAGTTGCCTTGACCAACGGCCTGTTGCTGCCAAAGGCGTTCCTCGAGTACTTCCCGTTCGGTCCGCTGGGTGCATTCACCTTCGCCGGAAAGTTCTTCATCCTGTTCCTGTGCGGTGCGATCTTCGGCAAGGTCATGGCGACCAGCCAGGCCGCCCGCAGTATCGCGCTGGCGATCACGCAGAGCCTGGGGACCAAGCGTACCTTGTGGATAGGTATGCTGGTCTGCGCTCTGCTGACCTATGGCGGGGTGGTCGTTTTCGTGGTGGTCTTCACCATGTATCCGCTGGGTATCACGCTGATGCGCGAGGCAAACCTGCCGAAGCGGATCTGGTGTGCAGCGACCTCGTTGGGTGCTGGCACCTTCACCATGACGGCGCTGCCGGGCACGCCTTCTATTCATAACGTCATCGCGGCCTCCGCGCTGGGTACGGATCTGTTCGCGGGGGCCTGGATCGGTATCCTCGCTTCGCTGCTGATGATCGCGATGGGCATGTGGTACGTCGAGCGGGAATGGCGCCTGGCCCGGGTCACTGGCGAGGGTTTTGTGCCCAATGCCCAGGACCTGCGCATGGAAGAAATGGCTGGAGCACCGGGCGTCGGCCCGCACTGGGGCATGGCCATCGTGCCGATCCTGGTGGTGCTGGGCATCATCATGTCGCCGCGCCTGCTTACGCTCAGCGGCCTGGTTACTGTGGGCGAGGGCAGTCTTGGACAGATCGTCGCCTTCAGTCAGCAGCAGCCCATCCTCTGGCCGAGCCTGGCACTGATGATAGCCACTGCGGTCGCGATCCTGCTGTTCCCGACGCTACGGCGTAATACGCTGCGTATCCTCGGACAGGGCGCCGATGATTCGATCATGCCGCTGCTGAATACTGCGGCGGTAATCGGGTTCGGCGGCGTGGTGACTCAGACTGCAGGTTTCGGCCATTTCGCACAGTGGATCATCAGTGTCGACATGCCGCCGCTGCTGTCGGTATTCGCCTCGGTTAGCGTGGTGTCCGGCATCGTCGGCTCCTCCTCCGGCGGCCTGCAGATATTCATGCAGACGCTGGCGCCGAAGTATCTCGAGATGGGCGTCGAGCCGGAAATCCTCCACCGGATATCCAATATCGCTGCTGGCGGTCTGGACTCGTTGCCGCATTGCGGCGCCGTGATCGCCACACTGATGATCATGGGTCTGACGCACAAGCAGGCGTACAAGGACATTTTCATCATCACCGTACTGGTACCGGTGATCACCTGCCTGATCTGCATTGGCGTACTGAGCGTCTTGAGCTAGCTTTTCCGGTCTGGCCAGTCGCGCGCTGCGGCTGGCTGGTCCCTAGCTTTCCCGAGCGGGAATGCTCGCAGCCCCGCTCGGCACATGCAGAGGACTGGCGATGAATGACTTACTGAAGGTTCAGCACGACCCGGACGCGCACCGCTTCGAAGTGGTGCTGGATGGTGGTCGGGCCTACCTGGCCTACATGGACCTGGGCAAGAAGACGCTGGACTTCTATCGTACCTTCGTACCGGACAACCTGCGTGGCAGAGGTATTGCCGCTGCTCTGGTGGAAGGTGCGCTGAGCTATGCCGAAAGCAGCGGCTATTCGGTGATTCCCTCTTGCTCCTATGTCGAGCGCTACCTCGAGCGTCGCGGACAGACCGAGCACTGAGGGCGAACGCCAGAGACAAAAAAGCCGGAGCAATGCTCCGGCTTTTCATTTGTCGGCTGGAGTCAGTCGCGGGAACGCCCCGGCAGCACATCCTTGAGCTTGGCGTGCATGGAGCGAACGGCCTGCTCGGTCGTCTGCCAGTCGATGCAGGCATCGGTGATCGATACCCCGTATTGCAGATCGCAGAGATTCTTTGGAATCGACTGGTTACCCCAGCCGAGATGGCTTTCAACCATCAGGCCGACGATGGACTGGTTGCCCTCGAGGATCTGATTGGCGACGTTCTCCATCACCAGCGGCTGCAATGCCGGATCCTTGTTCGAGTTGGCGTGGCTGCAGTCGATCATGATGTTGGGGCGAATGCCGCCCTTCTTGAGCTCCTGCTCGCACACCGCGACGCTGACCGAGTCGTAGTTTGGCTTGCCGTTGCCGCCGCGCAACACGACGTGGCCGTAGGCATTGCCCTTGGTGGTGACGATGGATACGGCGCCCTTGGAGTTGATGCCGAGGAAGCGGTGCGGGCTGGATACCGATTGCAGCGCGTTGATCGCCACAGTCAGTCCGCCGTCGGTGCCATTCTTGAAGCCCACCGCGGAGGACAGGCCGGAGGCCATCTCGCGGTGTGTCTGCGATTCGGTAGTACGCGCTCCGATAGCGGACCAGCTGATCAGATCCTGCAGATACTGCGGAGAAATCGGATCGAGCGCCTCGGTGGCGGTCGGCAGGCCCATCTCGGCCAGATCCAGCAGCAGTTTGCGACCGATGTGCAGGCCGTCCTGGATCTTGAACGAGTCATCCAGATACGGATCGTTGATCAGTCCCTTCCAGCCAACCGTTGTACGTGGCTTTTCGAAGTACACGCGCATGACCAGGAACAGGCTGTCGGACACCTCCGCTGCGAGCACTTTCAGGCGTTCGGCATACTCGTGGGCGGCCTTGATGTCATGGATGGAGCAGGGACCGATCACCACGAACAGGCGGTGATCCTTGCCATCAAGAATGTTGCGGACCACATCGCGACCATGGGAAACGGTACGCTGCGCCGCCTCGCTCAGCGGCATCTCGAGCTTCAGCTGATCGGGAGTAATGAGCGCTTCGTTGGAGGCGATGTTGAGGTCGTTGAGCGGTAAATCGGCCATCGTGCTACTCGTCATGTTCTGGGGCGGCCAGCGGCGGAAGCGCCGGCGATCACGCGCGAAAAAGAGGCCAGAACCTTATCCTGTAGCGTCGGACAGGACAATGCCCAGAGCAGCCCCGAACGGGGAATTTCTTCACTGTGTGGCCGGTGCCAGTGGTTTGGCTTGCCTGGACAGTGTCGTGCCCGTGTCGTCGCGTTATAACAACCAACCAGGCCAGCCCATGCAGCTGCATGCATGTCGCGCTGGTGTCTCTCTCACGGCGGCTGCGGTCGCCTGCTACAGGAGTGTTGCCGATGTCCCAGGCACAAGGTCCGCGTATCGGAATCATCGGTACCGGCGCGATAGGTGGGTTTTACGGAGTGATGCTGGCGCGTGCCGGTTTCGATGTGCATTTTCTCCTGCGTAGCGAATATGACGCAGTGGTGCGCGATGGTCTGCAGGTCAATAGCGCCGTGCACGGTCCGTTGAAGCTGCAGCCGGTGCAGGCCTATCGTGACGTCGCCCGGATGCCCGCCTGTGACTGGCTGCTGGTGGGCGCCAAGACCACCAGCAATGTCGACCTGGCTCCGTTGATCGCACAGGCCGCTGCGCCTGGCGCCAAGGTGCTGCTAATGCAGAATGGCCTGGGTGTGGAGGACGCGCTGCGGCCTTTGCTGCCGGATACGCTGCATCTGCTCGGAGGCTTGTGTTTCATCTGCGTTCATCGCCAGGCCCCGGGGGTCGTCGAGCACGAGGCGCAGGGTGCGGTGAACGTTGCCTACCATTCCGGACCTGCGGCTGATGCCGCTGCGCGCAAGGCGGTGGTGGAGGAGGGCGTTGGGTTGTTCCGTGCCGCAGGTGTCGGCTCGACCGCCATGGACAATCTGGATCAGGCGCGTTGGCAGAAGCTGGTCTGGAACATGCCGTACAACGGCCTTTCGGTTTTGCTCAATAGCGGAACCAAGGGCTTGATGGCGGACGCCGGCAGCAGGGCGCTAATCGAGGCAATGATGAACGAAGTCGTGGAAGGTGCCGCCGCCTGCGGGCATGCATTGCCGGAGGGGCTGGCAGGCAAGATGCTCGTCGCCACTCAGCACATGCAGGATTACCTGCCCAGCATGTATCACGACTATCGTGAGCAACGCCCGATGGAACTTCACGCGATCTACGCCGAACCTCTGGCTGCTGCCCTGGCCAATGGCAAGGACCTGCCGCGATTGCGCATGCTCCATCAGGCGCTGGCTTTTCTTGACGCACGCAATGCCGGCTGAGGCCGTGATGTACGCCTGGCCGAGTGTGTGGGGTGTATCAGCGGAGCGAGCAGTGCGCTAAAGCACTGCTACGCTTTCGTTCAGGCCTGCCGCGCCAGGCAGTCGAGGAGGCCGGATGATTCGTTCAATTCTCTATGCGACCGATCTGGGGCTGTATGCGTCGTACGTGCTGCAGCACGGCTTGTCGTTGGCACGCTCCTTCGGTGCCGAACTGCATGTGGTGCACGCAGTGGAGCCTTTGGGTCTGTTCGCAGAGTCGGTGCTGCAGACCTATCTGGACGATGCAACGTTGGAGAAGATGCGTCGCGACGGCCTCAAAACGGTGATGTCGAGCATCGAGGAGCGCGTGTTGGAGGGCTTTCGCGAGGAGCTTGGGGAGGCGGCGCTGGAGGCTGAGCTGATCCAGTCGGTGTTGGTGGAGCAGGGTGATCCTCCGCGAGTGATCCTTGATCATGCGCATCGGCTGGGCGTCGATCTCCTGGTGATTGGCAGTCACAGTCACGGTGCGGGTATCGACACGCCACTCGGGCGTACCTCGGCACGACTGATTCAGCTTTCCGAGGTGCCGGTGTATCTGGTGCCTATGCTGCAACATCGGGCACGAGCCGATTTTTGACGTTCTATGGCGAGTAACCTACAAATCAGGAATAAAGCTGCCCTCTACTATGGCGAGAGGCTACTATTGGTGCAGCCCACCCCGGCTTTGTGACACCGTCATTTCCCCAGAGAATCTCGTATGAAACTGCAGCAACTGCGCTACATATGGGAAGTCGCCCATCACGATCTCAACGTCTCGGCGACCGCTCAGAGCCTGTACACATCGCAGCCTGGTATCAGTAAGCAGATTCGTTTGCTCGAGGATGAACTCGGGGTCGAGGTATTCGCCCGTAGTGGCAAACACCTGACGCGTGTCACGCCAGCGGGGGAGCGGATCATCAGCACTGCCGGGGAAATCCTGCGCAAGGTCGAGAGCATCAAGCAGATTGCCCAGGAGTTCTCCAACGAGAAGAAGGGCAACCTGTCCATTGCTACCACCCACACCCAGGCTCGCTATGCATTGCCCTCGGTAATCAGCGGCTTCATCAAGCAGTACCCGGATGTCTCGCTGCACATGCATCAAGGCACACCGATGCAGATTGCCGAGATGGCTGCCGACGGAACCGTGGATTTCGCCATCGCCACCGAAGCGCTGGAACTGTTCGGTGATCTGGTGATGATGCCCTGCTATCGCTGGAACCGTTGCGTGGTGGTGCCACAGGGGCATCCGCTGACCCGCTTGCCGAAGCTGACTCTTGAGGCGCTGGCCGAGTATCCGCTGGTTACCTACGTCTTCGGATTCACCGGCCGCTCCAAGCTCGATGAGGCCTTCGGGCAGCTCGGCCTGGAGCCCAAGGTAGTGTTCACCGCCGCAGACGCGGACGTCATCAAGACCTATGTGCGGCTCGGGTTGGGTGTCGGCATCGTCGCCAAGATGGCAGTGGATGCGCGACTTGACAGCGATCTGGTGGCTTTGGACGCCAGTGGCTTGTTCGAGGCAAGCGTGACCAAGATCGGTTTTCGGCGTGGCACCTTCATGCGCGGCTTCATGTGTGACTTTATCGAGCGCTTCGCTCCGCACCTCACTCGAGAGATGCTGGCCAAGGCGGTGCAATGCCACGGCAAGGCGGAACTTGAAGAGCTGTTCCGCGACGTCGAGCTACCAACCTACTGATCGGCGGGCGAGCACTGAGCCCGCCCGCGCTCAGTAGCAGATCTACTGCTTGGCGATCAGGTTGCCGGCGTGCAGGCCGCACTCCTTCTGCGTCGCTTCTTCCCACCACCAGCGGCCTTCGCGCTCGTGCTGGTTCGGCAGCACCGGGCGCGTGCAGGGCTCGCAACCGATGCTGATGAAGCCGCGCTCGTGCAGGCTGTTGTAGGGCAGCTCGAGCATGCGGATGTAACCCCACACCTCTTCGCTGCCCATCTGCGCCAAAGGGTTGAATTTGTACAGCGTGCGCGCGGCAGTGGAGAAGGCGGTGTCTGCTTCGATCACCGGTACATGGCTGCGCGTGCCGGGGCTCTGGTCACGGCGCTGGCCGGTCGCCCAGGCGCTTACGTCGGAAAGTTTGCGGCGCAGCGGTTCGATCTTGCGAATCCCGCAGCACTCGCCGTGGCCGTCGCGATAGAAGCTGAACAGCCCCTTGTCCTTGACCATCGGTTCAAGCAGGCGCGAATCCGGCGAAAGAATCTCGATGCCGATGCCGTAGTGCTCGCGAACCTGATCGATGAAACGGTAGGTTTCCGGATGCAGGCGGCCGGTATCGAGACTGAACACGCGCACGTTCTTGTTCAGCTTCCAGGCCATGTCGAGCAGAACCACGTCCTCGGCGCCGCTGAAAGAGATCCACAGGTCATCGCCAAAGCGCTCGAAGGCGAGCTTGAGGATTTCCTGCGGAGATTTGCTCGCGTAGGTCTGGGCGAGTTCGGCGAGGTCGGGCATCTGGCTCATCGGCTGGCTTCCAATCATGGGCGGCGCTTGAAGCGCTCTGGAGGCGCGGATGTTAACAAAAGCCACTTATGCAACCAGCTACGAATTTTCCATATGGTTATCCGCTTTCCTTATAAGGGCATTGCAGAGCGGTGCCTCGGATTGCACGGCAGCGGACGAGTCGCTAGAGTGCCGGCTCTCATTTCTGATCACGCTGGAGTGCATTCGTGGAAATCGCCTGTCTCGACCTTGAAGGGGTCCTCGTCCCTGAAATCTGGATCGCCTTCGCCGAGAAGACCGGTATCGAATCGCTGCGTGCGACCACCCGGGACATCCCGGATTACGACGTGCTGATGAAGCAGCGTCTGCGCATTCTCGATGAGCATGGCCTGAAGCTGGGCGATATCCAGGAAGTCATTGGCACGCTGAAGCCGCTCGACGGCGCAGTGGAATTCGTCGACTGGCTGCGCGAGCGGTTCCAGGTGGTGATCCTGTCCGACACCTTCTACGAGTTTTCCCAGCCGCTGATGCGTCAGCTGGGCTTTCCGACCTTGCTCTGCCATCGGCTTATCACTGACGAGAACGATCGGGTCGTCGACTATCAACTGCGCCAGAAGGACCCCAAGCGTCAGTCGGTGGTTGCACTAAAGAGTCTGTATTACCGCGTCATCGCCGCAGGGGATTCGTATAACGACACCACCATGCTTGGCGAGGCGCATGCCGGCATTCTGTTCCATGCTCCGGAGAACGTGATTCGCGAGTTTCCGCAGTTCCCTGCGGTACACACCTTCGCCGATCTCAAGCAGGAGTTCATCAAGGCGTCGAATCGCAAGCTGACCCTCTGAGTCAGCAGGTTGTTGCGAGCACAGAATGGCCCGTCTTCGTGACGGGCCTTTTGCATTTCGTCAGTGCGAGAGCTTTTCCAGGGTGCCGAGCAGTACCTTCACCTTGTCGATGGATTCCTGGTACTCGGCTTCCCAGTGAGAGTCAGCGACCACGCCGCCACCGCCCCAGCAGCTGACGCTGCCGTTGCTGACCAGCAGGCTGCGGATGACGATAGAGCTGTCCATCTCCCCACGCACGTCCAGATACAGCAACGAACCGCAGTAAGGGCCACGGCGACTGGGCTCCAGCTCGTCGATGATCTGCATGGCGCGGATTTTCGGTGCGCCGGTGATCGAGCCGCCCGGAAAACTGCCAGCCAGCAGGTCTAGTGCGTCTTGCCCATCGGCCAGTCGACCGGTCACGCAGCTGGTCAGGTGATGCACGTTCGGATAGCTCTCCAGCGAGAACAGCTCCGGTACTCTGACCGAGCCAATGGCACAGCTGCGTCCCAGGTCATTGCGCAGTAGATCGACGATCATCAGGTTCTCTGCGCGATCCTTGCTGCTGGAAAGCAGCTCGGTGGCGCTCGCAAGGTCGGCCTGAGGGTCAGCCAGGCGCGGTCGAGTGCCCTTGATCGGACGTGTTTCGACCTGCCCTGCGCTGACGCGCAGAAAGCGCTCCGGCGACAGACTGAGCAGTGCGCTTTCGGCATCCAGCTGCAGGTAGCCGGCAAAGGGCGTAGGGCAGGCCTGGCGCAAGGCACGGTAGGCGGTCCAGGGGTCGCCCTGGCAGCTGGCCTGGAAACGCTGGGCGAAGTTGATCTGGTAGCAGTCACCTGCGGCTATGTATTGCTGGATTCGTTCGATGGCGGCGCGATAGCTGGCCCGGTCCTGATCTGCACTGAAACTACTGGTCAGACGGAAGCAGGGAGGGCTCTTGCTGGTGGGCGCGTTGCTGAACAGGCGCACAAGCCGCTCGCGTTCGGCCGCCGGCAGACTGGGGTGAAACAGCAGTTGGCTGGTGGCCTGCTGATGATCGCTGATCAGCGCCCAGGCGTAGAGGCCAAAGCGCGCGTCGGCGAGCCCCAGGTCATCGCGAGCCTGGCTCGGCAGTTGCTCCAGTCGACGTCCGAAATCGTAGGAGAGGTAGCCGATCAATCCGCCGGCGAAGGGTAGTTGAAGCTCCTCCGGCAGTTTGGCACTACCGAGCAACTTCAGGGCATGGCGCAGGCGCTGGAGGAAGGTCTTGCCTGATTCATCCGCGCGCGGCGTCAGTTCCAGCTGTGGCCAGGCGCTGATCAGGTCGAAGCGGCCGCGCTCTGCGGTGGGGCGGCCGGCATCGAGCAGCACTGCACCTGGTGCATGGCGCACCCGTTCGAAGAAGATCGTCGGGTCGGCGCGGTAGGGCAGAGAATGAATGGAGCAGCTTGGCATGCCGGTATCCGGAGAAAGGCGACGGCGGCAGGGATGTCCTCAATCGACCGGGCGCATTGCACCCGGTCGGCTGCTTACAGCTCGGGTTTGCTCTGGCCGAAGGTTTGTTGTGCGAAGCGCACGCGCTCTTCGGCGGTTTCCACCACTTTCCTGCTTTGCAGTTCGGCCAGACGGGCCTCTACCGCATGCGTGCGCAGGGTGAGCCCGCAGTCGTTGGCGATCTGGATATTCAGCCCTGGGCGCGCATTGAGCTCAAGGATCAGCGGCCCCTTTTCCTCGTCCAGCACCATGTCGACACCGATATAGCCAAGGCCGCAGAGCTCGTAGCAGCCTGCGGCGAGCTTCATGAAGCCGTCCCAGTTGGGTAGCTGTACGCCATCGACGGCATTGCCGGTGTCCGGATGCTTGCTGATCTTGTTGTTCAGCCAGGTGCCCTTGAGGGTGATCCCGGTCGCCAGGTCGACACCCACTCCGATGGCGCCCTGGTGAAGGTTGGCCTTGCCGTTGGACTGGCGCGTCGGCAGTCGCAGCATGGCCATCACCGGGTAGCCCATCAACACGATGATGCGGATATCCGGTACACCCTCGTAGCTGATGCTCTTGAAGATCGGGTCGGGGGTCACGCGATATTCGATCAGCACGCGGTCACGATGCCCGCCCAGCGAATACAGGCCGGACAGAATGTTGGAAAGCTGCTGTTCGATCTCGTCCTTGCTGATGATCTTGCCTGAAACCGTCTTGAACCTGTCCTCGAAACGGTCGGCGACCACGGTGATGCCGTCACCGCCGGCGCCCTGGGCCGGCTTGATGACGAAATCGTTGTGCTCGGCGACGATCTTGTCGAAGTTCTCGATCTCCTTCTCGGTGGAGATGATCCCGTACAGCTTGGGCACGTGGATGCCGGCTTCGATGGCCCGCTGCTTGGTGATGATCTTGTCGTCCACCACCGGATACAGGTGCCGCTGGTTGTACTTGAGCACGTAGTCGGCGTTCCGCCGGTTGATGCCCATGATGCCCTTGGCTTCAAGGGCCTTCCATCTCTTGATCAGGCCAAGCATGGCGTCAGTCCTTCAGGAAGGCTTTGAAGCGGAACAGCTCCGTCAACCGGTAGCCGCGGTAGCGACCCATTGCCAGCATGAAGCCCACCAGCACCAGCAGAACCGCGGGGAAGGTGAAGACGAAGTAAGTCAGCTCTTCGATGCTCATCAGCAGGTGGGCGAGGGTGGCTGCAATCAGCGTACCGATGGCGACCTTGAATGCATGGGTACCACCGCGCTCTTCCCAGGTGATGGAGAGGCGCTCGATGGTCATGGTCAGAATCACCATCGGGAACAGGGCGACCGAGAGGCCGCGTTCGAGTCCCAGTTTGTGGCTCAGCAGGCTGATCACCGCAATCAATACCACCACGAAGGTCAGTACCACCGAAAGCCTGGGCAGCATCTGTAGCTTCAGGTGCTCCAGATACGAACGCAGCATCAGGCCCATTGCTGTGATTACCGTGAACAACGCAATACCGAAGCCAAGCTGTGTCTCGCGGAAAGCCAGGGCGATCAGCACCGGGGTGAAGGTGCCCAGCGTCTGCAGGCCGCCAAGGTTGCGCAGGATCAGGATTACCAGTACGCCGAGCGGGATCATGATCATGATCTGGTAAGTCTGCTGGGTCTGCAGCGGCAGGCCATACAGCGAATACTCAAGCAGGCTGGCGTCAGTGGTCTCATCCGCGCGCTGAGCCAGACGGATCGCATTGATCTCGTTGTTGTTGAGGGTGAAGGTCACCTGCGCCTTGCGTCCGCCTTCCAGACTGATCAGCGGCGAATCACCGAACCACCAGATCAGGCGGTCTGCCGGCAGGCCCTGCTGGCCGGTGTGCGGGCTGAAGTACAGCCAGTTCTGGCCGTTGAAGCTGCGCAGCCAGAGCTCGGGGGTCTGGGCCTGGTCGCTGGTCAGGCGGATGGTGTGAACGCGCTCCAGCGGGACGTGGGCGATGGACAGTAGCAGATCGACCACGCGGGCCTTGTTCTCGGCGGAAGCATCACCGCCAAGCAGTAGCCTGACGTTGTCATCGTTGGTGTTGTTGACTCGTTTGATCGCTTCGCTGATGAAGGTCTCGACGTCAGCCGAATGCTGGCGGATCGGTGCCAGTAGTGCTTCTGCAGCGATCTTCTCGGCGCCTTCGACGATCTGGCTGTCGCGGAAGATCGGGCCCTTGGGATTGGGCTGCTCACCGCTATAACGCTTGGTCAGTGCCAGGCGGTAGTAAAGGGTCTGGTTTCCATTGGCACGGCGTGCCGACCAGGTCACGATCCGGTTGCCATCGACCCGGTTGACGTTCACCCCGTAGTTGTTGGAGATGAAGCTCTCGTGAAGACTGACATAGTCCTGCACCAGCGGCGGAACGAACATCTGCAGCTTGACCGGCTCGCGTGGGCTGGCCTGGAATTCGACTTTTGCGTCGATGTTCCACAGGTCTTCGGTCTCGTCTTCGGTGACCGGGATGCCCAAGATGAATATCTGGTAACCGGTGATCAGTACGCCAGCGACCACCAGCAGGGTGATCAGTACTTTCAGGTGCAGATTGAGTGAGCGCATGCAGGATTTACTCGGCGGCGTTGGCGAGGTTGGCGGCGCAGTCGGGCTTGCCGGCTGCATATTTGATGCTTGGGTCGATCAGGGCGCCGAAACGCGTCAGCGCGTCGGACCCTATCAGCAGCGGATACTCGAAGGCACTACGGTCAGTCAGGTTTACTTCGATCATGCGCAGGCGTTCGCCTAGGCAGACCTCCAGCTCGATCACTGGCCTGGCGGTGTAGGTCTTCTCGTCTTCTTCCGGATTGTAGTCGCCGGCGCGACGCTTGATCTTGCTGATGCGTGCCAGCGGACGCTCGATGGGGTGATCCTGTGCTTCGTCAATTGCCAGGAAGAAACGCACCCATGGGTCGCCATCGCGCTTGAAGCGGACGATATCGCGTGCGCTGAGCGAGGCAGTCTTGGCGCCCGTGTCGAGCTTGGCCGCGACCTGCAGATCCAGCTCTGTCAATCGAGTATGTTCGTTGAGGCCATAGATGTGCTTGCCGGCTGCCCAGCTGGAGGCTGGCAGGATGAGGCAGCAGCATATGAGGAAGATGGAGATTCTCATGGATCCTGGGCTTTCGCGATCAAGGGGCATGGCGAAGACAGCCTGCGAAACTCCCGGCCTGCGGCAGCAAGCTGCCGAGTCAAGGCGCTGGCGGGGCATTCTAGCATGCCTTTTTTCAAGTATGACAGGCGCTTAGCTAGGCTTTCACATGCCGAGTCTGGGTAGGAATAGCCGTGATGCCATTAGACGATTGTCGACAATGATGTCTGATTGATTGACGAAATAGCTTGTTTTGGCTAGTTTTCGCCCGTCGGATATTGGTTGTGTAGACAAAATGACTTCTCCCATTTCAGTTGGTAAGCCGCTGCAAAGCGATTCTGAAACCCTGTCCGAACACGTCTTTCGACGTATCCAGTCGGCGATCGTCAAGGGCGAAATCGCCCCGGGTAGCAAGATTTCCGAACCCGAGTTGGCGCGTACCTACGGCATCAGTCGCGGTCCGCTGCGTGAGGCGATTCATCGCCTTGAAGGACAGAAACTCCTGGTGAGGGTTCCGCATATCGGTGCAAGAGTGGTCTCGCTTAGCCACGCCGAATTGATCGAACTCTATGAAATTCGCGAGTCGCTGGAGGGTATGGCGTGTCGTCTTGCCGCGGAGCGCATGACCGCGCAGGAAATCGATGATCTGCGCCGGGTGCTCGATACCCACGAGCGCGATGAAGCCTTCCAGGCCGGACGAGGCTATTACCAGCAGGAAGGCGACTTCGACTTCCACTACCGAATCATCCAGGGCAGCGGTAATCGGACCCTGGCCAAACTGCTTTGCGATGAGCTGTACCAACTGGTGCGCATGTACCGTATCCAGTTTTCCGCCACACCCAATCGGCCTCGCCAGGCGTTTGCCGAGCATCACCGCATTCTCGACGCCATCGCCGAGCGTGATGGCGAGCTGGCTGAACTGCTGATGCGCCGTCACATCGGCGCATCCCGTCGCAACATGGAGCGTCACTACCACGACGCCGCCAACTCTTCCCGTACCCGAGGTGAATCATGAGTACTCCCGGCCAGCGTTTCCGCCAGGCAATCGTCGAAGAACAGCCGCTGCAGGTCATCGGCGCGATCAACGCCAACCATGCGCTGCTGGCCCAGCGCGCCGGCTTCAAGGCCATCTACCTGTCCGGTGGCGGGGTGGCGGCAGGCTCGCTGGGTCTGCCCGACCTGGGGATCAACACGCTCGATGACGTGCTGACCGATGTGCGTCGCATCACCGATGTCTGCGACCTGCCTCTGCTGGTGGATATCGACACCGGCTTCGGACCCAGTGCCTTCAATATCGAGCGCACCATCAAGAGTCTGATCAAGGCCGGTGCTGCTGCCGCGCACATCGAGGACCAGGTAGGTGCCAAGCGCTGCGGCCACCGTCCGGGCAAGGAGATCGTTTCCTGCGAGGAGATGGTCGATCGCGTGCGTGCCGCAGCCGATGCCAGAACCGACGCCGACTTTTTCCTGATCGCGCGTACCGATGCGATTCAGGCGGAGGGCGTGGACGCCGCCATCGAGCGCTGCCAGCGGTATGTCGAAGCCGGTGCCGATGGCATCTTCGCCGAGGCGGCCTACGATCTGCCGACCTACAAGCGCTTCGTCGACGCGCTGAAGGTGCCGGTGCTGGCCAATATCACCGAGTTTGGCGCCACGCCGCTGTTCAGTCGCGACGAATTGGCTTCGGTTGGCGTAGCCATTCAGCTCTACCCGCTGTCGGCCTTCCGCGCTGCCAACAAGGCTGCCGAAGCCGTGTACACCTCGATCCGCCAGAACGGCCACCAGAAGGATGTCATCGAGCTGATGCAGAGCCGTGCCGAGCTGTATGAGCGTATCGGCTATCACGCCTTCGAACAGAAACTGGACGCGCTTTTCGCCGCCGGCAAGAAGTGACTGGAGCGCTGCGCGCTGACTACAAGAACGTCATCCGACCGAATAGATGAGGAGATCGCGATGAGCGTCACCGAGACCACCCCGGGTTTCAAACCGAAGAAGTCTGTTGCCCTTTCCGGCACCCCCGCCGGCAACACCGCGCTGTGCACCGTCGGCCGCAGCGGCAATGACCTGCATTACCGTGGCTACGACATCCTCGATGTCGCCACCGCCTGCGAGTTTGAAGAAATCGCCCATCTGCTGGTCCATGGCAAGCTGCCCAACGCAGCGGAGCTGGCGGGCTACAAGGCCAGGCTCAAGTCGCTGCGAGGTCTGCCAGCGGGGCTGAAGAGCGCTCTGGAGCAGTTGCCCCCGTCGGCACATCCGATGGACGTGATGCGTACCGGTGTCTCGGTGCTGGGTTGCCTGCAGCCGGAGAAGGACGACCACAACCATCCCGGCGCCCGCGATATCGCCGACAAGCTGATGGCCTCGCTCGGCTCCATGCTCTTGTACTGGTACCACTTCAGCCACAACGGCAGGCGTATCGAGGTGGAGACCGACGACGATTCCATTGGCGGTCACTTCCTTCATCTGCTGCATGGCGAAGCGCCGCGCGAGTCCTGGGTGCGCGCCATGCACACATCGCTGATCCTCTATGCCGAGCATGAATTCAATGCTTCGACCTTCACTTCACGGGTGATCGCCGGCACCGGCTCGGACATGTTCAGTTGCATCGCCGGCGGCATAGGCGCATTGCGTGGGCCCAAGCACGGCGGCGCCAACGAGGTGGCCTTCGAGATCCAGAAGCGCTACGACAGTCCTGACGAAGCCGAGGCCGATATCCGCGAGCGAGTAGGGCGCAAGGAGGTGGTGATCGGCTTCGGTCATCCGGTCTATACCGTGAGTGACCCGCGCAACAAGGTGATCAAGGACGTAGCCCGCGAGCTGTCGGTCGAGCAGGGCAACATGAAGATGTATGACATCGCCGAGCGCCTGGAGTCGACCATGTGGGAAATCAAGAAGATGTTCCCCAACCTCGACTGGTTCAGTGCCGTCAGCTACCACATGATGGGCGTGCCCACCGCCATGTTCACTCCGCTGTTCGTCATCGCACGCACCTCGGGCTGGTCCAGCCATGTCATCGAACAGCGCATCGACGGCAAGATCATCCGCCCCAGTGCCAACTATGTCGGCCCGGAAGACCTCAAGTTCGTCCCGCTCAAGGATCGCCCGTAACCATGACCGGCCTGAATGTTCGATACCGCAAGCCCCTGCCCGGCACCACGCTGGACTACTTCGACACCCGCGATGCGGTGGATGCCATCGCGCCTGGCGCCTACGCCAAGCTGCCCTATACCTCCCGGGTGCTGGCCGAACAGCTAGTGCGTCGCTGCGACCCGGCTCTGCTCACGGATGCACTCAAGCAACTGATCGAGCGCAAGCAGGACCTGGATTTCCCCTGGTATCCGGCGCGGGTGGTCTGCCATGACATTCTCGGTCAGACCGCGCTGGTGGATCTTGCCGGTCTGCGCGATGCCATCGCGGAGCAGGGGGGTGATCCGGCCAAGGTCAACCCGGTGGTGCCGACGCAGTTGATCGTCGATCACTCCCTGGCGGTGGAATACGCAGGTTTCGATCCGGATGCCTTCGAGAAGAATCGTGCGGTGGAGGAGCGTCGCAACGAGGATCGCTTCCATTTCATCGAGTGGACCAAGACCGCGTTCAAGAACGTCGACGTGATCCCGGCTGGCAACGGCATCATGCACCAGATCAATCTGGAGAAAATGAGCCCGGTGATCCAGGCCTGCGGCGGCGTGGCTTTCCCCGACACCTGCGTCGGCACCGACTCGCACACCCCGCATGTGGACGCCCTGGGCGTGATCGCCATCGGCGTCGGTGGCCTGGAAGCCGAGACCGTGATGCTCGGCCGCGCCTCGATGATGCGCCTGCCCGATATCGTCGGCGTGCAGCTGACCGGCAAGCGCCAGAGCGGCATCACCGCCACCGATATTGTCCTGGCGCTGACCGAGTTCCTGCGCCAGCAGCGGGTGGTGGGCGCCTGGGTCGAGTTCTTCGGCGAGGGTGCCGACAGCCTGTCCATCGGCGATCGCGCGACCATCTCCAACATGTGCCCGGAATACGGCGCCACGGCGGCGATGTTCTATATCGACCAGCAGACCATCGATTACCTCAAGCTCACCGGTCGTGAGCCCGAGCAGGTGGCACTGGTGGAAAACTACGCCAGGACCACCGGACTTTGGGCCGATGCGCTGGTCAGTGCCGAATACGAGCGCGTGCTGCAGTTCGATCTCTCCAGTGTGGTGCGCAACATGGCCGGGCCAAGCAACCCGCATAAGCGCCTGCCGACCTCAGCGCTGCACGAGCGCGGGATTGCCGACGAAGCCAAGCTGGCGGCCGGCAAGGTCGAGGAGGGTGAAGGCCTGATGCCCGATGGCGCAGTGATCATTGCTGCCATCACCAGCTGCACCAACACCTCCAACCCTCGTAACGTGGTAGCCGCAGGCCTGCTGGCGAAAAAAGCCAATGCTCTAGGTCTGTTGCGCAAGCCCTGGGTCAAGACCTCCTTCGCTCCCGGCTCCAAAGTGGCCAAGCTGTATCTGGAAGACGCGGGCCTGCTCAGCGAACTGGAGCAGCTCGGTTTTGGCATCGTCGCCTATGCCTGTACCACCTGTAACGGCATGTCCGGCGCGCTGGATCCGGCGATCCAGCAGGAAATCATTGACCGTGACCTCTATGCCACGGCGGTGCTCTCGGGTAACCGCAACTTCGACGGTCGTATCCATCCCTATGCCAAGCAGGCGTTTCTGGCTTCGCCGCCGCTGGTCGTGGCCTATGCCATCGCCGGCACCGTGCGCTTTGATATCGAGCAGGATGTGCTCGGGCATGATCAGCACGGCAATCCGGTAACCCTGAAGGATCTGTGGCCGAGCGACGAGGAAATCGACGCCATCGTTGCGGCCTCGGTGAAGCCGGAGCAGTTCCGCCAGATCTACATCCCGATGTTCGATCTGGGCACCGTGAAGGAAGCAGAGAGCCCCCTGTATGACTGGCGACCGATGTCCACCTACATCCGCCGTCCCCCCTACTGGGAGGGCGCACTGGCCGGCGAACGTACGCTGACCGGCATGCGTCCGCTGGCAATCCTGCCGGACAACATCACCACCGATCACCTGTCGCCTTCCAATGCCATCCTCGCGGACAGCGCTGCCGGCGAGTATCTGGCAAAAATGGGCCTGCCTGAGGAGGACTTCAATTCCTACGCCACCCACCGCGGCGATCATCTGACCGCGCAGCGTGCCACCTTCGCCAACCCGCAACTGGTGAACGAGATGGCCGTGGTCGATGGCCAGGTAAGGAAGGGCTCGCTGGCGCGCGTAGAGCCGGACGGCCAGGTGATGCGCATGTGGGAAGCCATCGAAACCTACATGGCGCGCAAGCAGAATCTGATCATCGTGGCCGGCGCCGACTACGGTCAGGGCAGCTCGCGCGACTGGGCAGCCAAGGGCGTGCGTCTGGCCGGTGTCGAGGTGATCGCTGCCGAAGGTTTCGAGCGCATTCACCGTACCAACCTGATCGGCATGGGTGTTCTGCCGCTGCAGTTCAAGCCGGGAACGACCCGCCTGACGCTTGGCCTGGACGGCACCGAAACCTACGACGTGATAGGTACGCGCAAGCCGCGGGCGGAGCTGACCCTGGTGGTCCATCGCAGAAGTGGCGAGCGGGTGGACGTGCCCATGACCTGCCGCCTGGACAGCGACGAGGAAGTGCTGATCTACGAGGCGGGCGGTGTGCTGCAACGCTTTGCCCAGGACTTTCTGGCCTCGACCAAGGCTTGATCGTCTTTTCGGGGGTGGTGACGCCCCCGGCTTCGTAGGGTGGATCGGATCCCCCATGACCCCGATTGAACGGTGGATGGGCAACGCGCCTCCACCCCAAGGCCCTTGTGACCAGGTGATCATCATGCCCCACGTGCCCCAGCTCAAAATTCCCGCCACGTACATGCGTGGCGGCACCAGCAAGGGAGTGTTCTTTCGCCTCGAGGACCTGCCTGCCAGCTGCCAGGTGCCGGGCGCGGCCCGCGACAGGCTGTTCATGCGCGTGATCGGCAGCCCCGACCCCTATGCCGCGCATATCGATGGCATGGGCGGTGCGACATCGAGCACCTCAAAGTGCGTCATCCTGTCGAAAAGCAGGCAGCCGGATCACGATGTCGACTACTTGTACGGCCAGGTCTCCATCGACAAGGCCTTCGTCGACTGGAGTGGCAATTGCGGCAATCTTTCGACAGCAGCAGGTGCCTTTGCCATTCACGCAGGACTGATCGACCCTGCTCGAGTGCCGCGGGATGGCATCTGCGTTGTGCGCATCTGGCAGGCCAACATCCGCAAGACCATCATCGCCCATGTGCCGGTCAGCGGTGGCCAGGTGCAGGAAACCGGTGACTTCGAGCTCGACGGCGTGACCTTTCCGGCCGCCGAAATAGTGCTGGAGTTCCTCGATCCGTCCGATGATGGCGATGGCTCGATGTTTCCTACCGGCAATCTGGTGGATGAGCTGGACGTGCCAGGTGTCGGTACCTTCAAGGCGACCATGATCAGCGCCGGTATCCCCACGGTATTCGTCAATGCGAAGGATATCGGCTACCAGGGCACCGAATTGCGTGAGGACATCAACGGCGATCCGGCGCAGCTGGCGCGCTTCGAGGCCATTCGGGTGGCGGGTGCCTTGCGCATGGGGCTGATCAAGACAGCCGAGGAGGCGCTGAGCCGCCAGCACACACCGAAGATCGCATTCGTCTCACCATCCAGGAGCTACCAGGCGTCCAGTGGCAAGCAGGTCGAGGCGGGGGAGGTCGATCTGCTGGTGAGGGCGCTGTCGATGGGCAAGCTGCACCACGCGATGATGGGCACCTGCGCGGTCGCCATCGGCACCGCAGCAGCGGTTCCGGGAACGCTGGTGAACCTGGCGGCGGGTGGAGGTGAGCCTGAGGCGGTACGGTTCGGTCATCCCTCCGGCACGCTGCGTGTCGGGGCTAAGGCTGAGCAGGTCAACGGACGATGGACGGTGACCAGGGCCAGCATGTCCCGCAGCGCACGTATTCTCATGGAGGGTTGGGTGAGGGTGCCGCCGGAGCAGCTATGAGAGGGTATTTCGCCGGCCTGCCAGGGCTCCTCAGTCAGCGCAGGCATCATGGCGACGTACTGGAACCTGTGTGGCAGCCAGAACAGGAGAAAAGCCCATGAGCGAGCGGTTCACGCTGGACCTGGATGGCTATCTGAAACGCCTGGGCTACTCGGCGCCGCCGCCAGCAACCCTGGAAACCCTGCGCGAACTACAGCTGCGGCATACCGCCGAGTTTCCTTTCGAAACCCTGGCAACGCTGTTGCGCACTCCTGTGCATGTCGATCCGCATACGGTGCAGGAAAAGCTTCTGCGCCAGGGGCGCGGAGGGTACTGCTACGAGCTCAACCAGCTGTTTCTGCTGCTGTTGCAGGCGTTAGGGTTCGATGCGCGCGCGTTGACCGGACGGGTGCTGCTGGGCGGCCCCGAGGATGCCCGTCCGGCGCGCACGCATATGCTGATACTGGTCACGCTGGAAGGGGTGCGTTACATCGTCGACGTAGGCTTCGGTGGCATGGTGCCGACAGCGCCGTTGCTATTGGACAGCGAAGCGCAACAGCAGACCCCGCACGAGCCCTATCGGCTGAGCCTGGCGGGCGGCACCTACACCTTGCGCGCGCTGGTGCTCGACAGCTGGCGGGTCATGTATGTGTTCGACCTGCAGGAGGTCGCGGAAATCGACTACACGGTCGGTAGCTGGTACGTGTCCACCCACCCGGATTCGCCGTTTCTGGGTCAGCTGCGGGTGGCACGCACCGGGCGCGGCCTGCGCAAGACCCTGAACGCCGGCAGCTTTGCCGTTCACCGCATGGGGCAGCCCAGTGAGCGCGTGGAGCTGCCGGATGCCGCGGCGGTGCTGGACGTGCTGCGCAATGAATTCGCGATCAGGCTGCCGGATCATCCGCAGCTGCATTCGTCGATCGAGCGTCTGCTTGCTGAAACTGCGGGGAAGTCTTCCGCCTAGTCGCTCCTGCGGTGCGCTGGTGCGGCCGCAAGAGATCTGGCGAGGTTACTTCAGGCGTCTTTCCACGCCCTTTTCGACGAGGATCTTTGCCGATATCTCTTCTACCGAGAAGTGGGTGGAGTTGATGTAGGCAATATTCTCGCGGCGGAACAGGCTCTCCACCTCGCGCACCTCGAACTCGCACTGGGCGAAACTTGCATAGCGACTGTTCGGTTTGCGCTCATTGCGAATGGCGGTCAGTCGATCGGGGTCGATGGTCAGGCCAAACAGCTTGTGCTTGTAGGGCTTGAGCGCGCTTGGCAACTGCAGGCGCTCCATGTCTTCCTCGGTCAGCGGGTAGTTGGCCGCGCGAATGCCATATTGCATGGCCATGTAGAGGCAGGTGGGTGTCTTGCCGCAGCGCGAGACGCCGACCAGGATCAGGTCGGCCTTGTCGTAGTAGTGCGTGCGGGCGCCGTCGTCGTTGTCGAGGGCGAAGTTCACTGCATCGATGCGCTCCATATAGTTGCTGTGGTGCGCTATCGAGTGGGATTTGCCGACTGAATATGAAGAATGTGAAGTCAGTTCCTGTTCCAGCGGAGCAAGAAAGGTCGAAAAGATGTCAATCATGTAGCCGTTCGATTCCGCCAGCAGGTCACGGATATCCTGATTGACGATGGTGTCGAAGATGATCGGTCGAACGCCGTCCTTCTCCGCTGCATTATTGATTTGCTGTACCATGGCCCGCGCCTTTTCCGGCGTGTCTATGTAGGGCCGTGTGAGCTTGGTGAAGGAGATATTCTCGAACTGGGCCAGCAAGCTTTGGCCGAGGGTTTCGGCGGTGATACCGGTGCCATCCGAAATGAAGAATGCAGTTCGTTTCATTGTGCGCCGCGGGCCTTAAGCTGGGAGGGAATCTTGGCTATCATTGGCCCGCTCGTTAGCGGGGCCTTCATACGGTGACATTGTCACTTATTTTCCCGGGGCAGGCCACAAGCTCGCCTCGTATCGCAAAGGTCGCGGTCTTGCCGGCCGGTCCTGAATCAGTGGAGAGATCACCTTGGTTGAGTACGTAGTTACCCTCGATAAGCTCGGCAATCACGATGTTGAGCGGGTGGGGGGCAAAAACGCCTCCCTTGGCGAGATGATCAGCAACCTCGCCGGCGCTGGGGTCTCCGTACCCGGTGGTTTCGCCACCACGGCCCAGGCCTACCGTGACTTCCTCGATCAAAGTGGTCTCAATGACCGTATCCATGCCGCTCTCGATGCGCTTGATGTCGATGACGTCAACGCGCTGGCCAAGACCGGTGCACAGATCCGTCAGTGGGTGATGGATGCGGAGTTCCCTGCCCAGCTCGACACCGATATCCGCAAGGCCTTCGCCGAGATGGCTGGTGGCAACGACAACATGGCGGTCGCCGTACGTTCTTCGGCCACCGCGGAAGACCTGCCGGATGCTTCATTCGCCGGTCAGCAGGAAACCTTCCTCAATATTCGTGGCGTCGACAATGTGATCCGCGCTGCGAAGGAAGTGTTCGCCTCTCTGTTCAATGACCGTGCCATCGCCTACCGCGTTCACCAGGGCTTCGACCACAAGGTCGTTGCGCTGTCGGCGGGAGTACAGCGCATGGTTCGCTCGGAAACCGGTACGGCCGGCGTGATGTTCACCCTGGACACCGAATCGGGTTTCCGCGATGTGGTGTTCATCACCGGCGCCTACGGCCTGGGCGAGACCGTCGTGCAGGGCGCGGTCAACCCCGACGAGTTCTACGTGCACAAGCCGACGCTGGAAGCTGGTCGTCCGGCGATCCTGCGCCGCAACCTGGGCAGCAAGGCGATCAAGATGATCTACGGCGACGAGGCCAAGGCCGGCAAGTCGGTCAAGACCGTCGACGTCGAGCCGGCTGAGCGGATGCGTTTTGCTCTCAGCGACGAGGAGGTCACCAATCTCGCCCGTCAGGCGATGACCATCGAGAAGCACTATGGTCGTCCGATGGACATCGAATGGGCCAAGGATGGAGACGATGGCCAGCTCTACATCGTCCAGGCGCGACCGGAAACCGTGAAAAGCCAGGCCAGTGGCAATGTCATGGAGCGCTATCTGCTCAAGGAGAAGGGCAAGGTACTGGTGGAGGGCCGTGCCATCGGCCAGCGCATCGGCGCGGGTCCGGTGAAGGTGATCCACGACGTGTCCGAGATGGACAAGATCCAGCCTGGCGACGTGCTGGTATCCGACATGACCGACCCTGACTGGGAGCCGGTGATGAAGCGCGCCAGCGCCATCGTCACCAATCGCGGCGGGCGCACCTGCCACGCAGCGATCATTGCTCGCGAGCTCGGTATTCCGGCCGTTGTCGGCTGTGGCAACGCCACCAGCATGCTCTCTGACGGCCAGCGCGTGACCGTCTCCTGCGCCGAGGGCGATACCGGCTTCATCTTCGAGGGCCAGCTGGGCTTCGATATCCGCAAGAACTCGGTCGATGCGATGCCGGAGCTGCCGTTCAAGATCATGATGAACGTCGGCAACCCCGACCGCGCCTTCGACTTCGCCAACCTGCCCAATGAGGGTGTGGGTCTGGCGCGACTCGAATTCATCATCAACCGCATGATCGGCGTGCATCCGAAGGCCCTGTTGAACTTCGACGGGCTGCCGGCGGATGTGAAGGACAGCGTCGAGAAGCGGATTTCCGGCTATGCCGGCCCGGTCGACTTCTATGTCGAGAAGCTCGTCGAGGGTGTCAGTACCCTGGCTGCGGCGTTCTGGCCGAAGAAGGTCATCGTGCGCCTGTCGGATTTCAAGTCCAACGAATACGCCAACCTGATCGGCGGCCGTCTTTACGAGCCGGAAGAAGAAAACCCGATGCTCGGCTTCCGCGGCGCATCACGCTACATCAGCGAATCGTTCCGCGATTGCTTCGAGCTCGAGTGCCGGGCGATGAAGAAGGTCCGCGACGTCATGGGCCTGACCAATGTAGAGCTGATGGTGCCCTTCGTGCGCACCCTCGGCGAAGCCCAGCAGGTCGTTGAACTGTTAGCGCATTACGGCCTCAAGCGCGGCGAGAATGGTCTGCGGGTGATCATGATGTGCGAACTGCCGTCCAACGCCTTGCTGGCTGACGAGTTTCTCGAATTCTTCGACGGCTTCTCGATCGGTTCCAACGACATGACCCAGCTCACCCTCGGTCTCGACCGGGATTCGGGCATCATTGCCCATCTGTTCGACGAGCGTAATCCTGCGGTCAAGAAACTTTTGTCCAACGCGATCCAGGCGTGCAACAAGGCCGGCAAGTACATCGGCATCTGCGGTCAGGGCCCTTCGGACCACCCAGACCTGGCGCGCTGGCTGATGGATCAGGGCATCGAAAGCGTTTCGCTGAACCCCGATTCGGTGCTGGATACCTGGTTCTTCCTGGCCGAAGCTCAAGCACCCAACTGATCCACTTCGCCCCATCAAGGCGAGTCGCGGCATGACGCTTTCCTGCGTCCTGCGGCGGCTCGCCTTTTCAGTGCAAGAAAATCCACATGCAGAGCAGCAGTCGCTTGTTTCCTGTCGTGCTGAGCAGTGCGGAAATCCGCGCCGATCTCAGCGAAGACGTCTACCTCCTCAGGCACGGCAGAGCCTCTGATTCCAGTGTCGAGCTGGCGCTGACTCGGCTCGGTCGTGCAGATGCGGGAAAGCCCGGCGTGCCGGTGATCCTGCTGCATGGCAGCTTCTCCAATCGACGCTTCTGGTACTCACCCAGGGGTATCGGCCCGGGCGCTTTCCTTGCGCGCGCCGGCTTCGATGTCTGGATCGCCGAGATGCGGGGCCATGGCCTTTCACCGCGCAACCAGCGTTATCGGCACAATCAGGTGCGCGACTACGCGGCGGAAGATCTTCCGGCCATCGCCGATTTCGTCATCGAGCAAAACGGCTGCATACCTCACTGGGTTGGCCACTCGCTTGGCGGCACCGTGCTGGCGGCGGCCTTCGGTGGAGGCTTTCTGGATGCACAGAGGGGCGCGTCGCTGGCGCTGTTCGGCAGTCAAGTCTCGCGCCTGTACTGGCCCTTGAAGATTCCGCCGCTGGAGTGGGCCTTGCGCCTGGTGCTGGGGCGCTTCAACTACCTGTCCGGCAGTCGCTTCAAGCGCGGCCCCGAAGACGAGCCCATGGGCGTGGTACTGGAAAGTCTGCGCTGGCATCGCCTGTTCGGGCGCTTCGGCGACCGCACGCAGGATTGGGGGGCAGGGCTGCGCGAGGTGGCGGTACCGCTGTTTGCAGTTGCCGGGGCAGGGGACCGGCAGGATCCGCCGGCGCAATGCTACAAGTTGTTCGAGCAGTTTGGTTCGGCGCAGCGCACCTGGCTTTGCCTGGGGCGCGACGCCGGGTTCTCGTGCGACTTCGGTCACGTCGACATGCTGGTCAGCCGTGCCGCAGAACAGGAGGTCTGGCCACTTCTCGCGCAATGGCTGAACAGCGTGACAGTCAACGTAGCGCGCGATGAGCGTTTGACCGTCTCGGGCTAGCCGCTAAGATGGCCGTCCAGCGCTGCTGCGCGAGCCTGGTTTTCATTCAGAGGAGCTTCTACATGCAATATGTCACCCCGGATCTGTGCGACGCGTACCCCGAGCTGGTCCAGGTCGTAGAGCCGATGTTCAGCAATTTCGGGGGCCGCGATTCGTTCGGTGGCCAGATCGTCACCGTGAAGTGCTTCGAGGACAACTCGCTGGTCAAGTCTCAGGCCGATGAGCCGGGCCAGGGCAAGGTTCTGGTGGTGGATGGAGGCGGTTCGCTACGACGCGCGTTGCTGGGCGACATGATTGCCGAGAAAGCGGCGAAGAACGGCTGGGAAGGCATGGTCATCTATGGCTGCGTTCGGGACGTGGACGTCCTGGCCCAGACCGACCTGGGGGTGCAGGCACTGGCCAGCCATCCGATGAAGACCGACAAGCGCGGCATCGGTGACCTGAATGTTCCGCTCACCTTCGCAGGCGTCACCTTCCGTCCTGGCGAATACGTCTATGCCGACAATAACGGCATCATCGTTTCCCCTCAGGCGCTGAAGATGCCGGAGTAACGCAGGTTTGAATCCGCACAGCGACGACTCGCTCGCCGAAGATCCGGGCCAGGCCAGGCGCCTTGGCCTGGTGCACGCCTTCGTCCTCGACGGTCAGGGCGGCGCTCGGGCGCTGAGCCGGGAGCAACTGGCGGATATCGAACTTGCCGAGCAGGAAAGTCTCTGGCTGCACTGGGATCGCGGGCATCCGTTTGCGCAACGCTGGTTACGTGAGGACAGCGGACTGAACGAGTTCGCTTGCGATCTGCTGCTCGAGGAAAACACCCGTCCGCGGCTGGTGGATCTGCAGAACAACGAGCTGCTGCTGTTTCTGCGCGGGCTCAATCTCAATCCGGGCGCCGACCCGGAAGACATGGTGTCGCTGCGGATATTCGTCTCCGCCAAACGGGTGATCTCCCTGCGTCTGCGTTCCGCGCACGCTACCCAGGAAGTCATCGCCAGGTTGCAGCAGGGCACGGGGCCGCGTACTTCTTCAGAGCTGATTCTCTATCTCGCCCTGTCGATGACCGATCGTATAGAAAGCGTGGTGTTGCAGCTCGCCGAACAGGTGGACGCGCAGGAAGATGCGCAGGATCAGGACGAGCATTTCACCCCTGACCACCAACAAATGCTCGTGGTGCGCCGGCGAGCGGCCGGACTGCGGCGCTTTCTTGCGCCGCAGCGCGACATCTATGGCCAGCTGGCGCGGCATCGGCAACCCTGGTTCGTCGAGGACGACACGGATTACTGGAACGAGCTGAACAACCAGTTGACCCGCTACCTGGAAGAACTCGACCTGACTCGCGAGCGTGTCAGCCTGGTGCTGGAATCCGAAAATCGTCGTTTGAATGCGCACATGAATAAAGTGATGTACCGCTTCGGCATCATTACCTGCATCTTCTTGCCAATGAGCTTTCTGACCGGCCTGCTCGGCATCAATGTCGGGGGGATTCCAGGCGGCGACAGTTCGCTGGGCTTTCTCATCGCCTGCGTGATCATCGCTCTGGTCGCTGTGATACAGGTGGTGCTATTTCGTCGGCTGCGCTGGCTGTGACCCGTACCAGCGAATACTCGTCAAGCTGTCACCTTTGCGGAGATACGCATGAAAGATCCCTTTGAAGAGTCCTTGCGCGATCTGCTCAAGGCGCCTCCTTCCGAACATGACGATGATGCCTGCCTCGATCGCGTACTGAAGACTGCCAACCGCCAGGTGGGTGCCGGCGACCTGTTCAGCATGGTCGGCCACTGGCTGGAGGCATTGATGATCGGCCTGAACAAGGGCTCTGCGCATCTTTCACCTACTTCACGTTCGAACTCCACCGACCACAAGGCTCAATGACATGGAACTGGATCCCTGGACTCAAAGCTTGGTAAGCGCGATGAACTCGGTATGGACGCCGATCGCGGGCTTCATTCCGCGTCTGTTCGGCGCCCTGATCGTCGTGCTGGTGGGGTTCGTGGTGGCCAAGCTGCTCGACACCCTGCTGTCGAAGCTGCTCGCCAAACTCGGTCTGGACCGGCTGATGGCCGGCACCGGGCTGACCAAGTTGCTGGGACGAGTAGGTATTCGTGCGCCGGTATCGACGCTGATCGGCAAGATAATCTACTGGTTCGTGCTATTGATATTCCTGGTGACTGCCGCTGAGTCGCTGGGCCTGGATCGGGTATCGGCCACTCTGGACGTACTTGCCCTGTACCTGCCCAAGGTGCTCGGCGCGGCCATCGTCATGCTCGCCGGCGTGCTTCTGGCGCAGCTGGTAAGCGGCATGGTGCGCGGTGCCGCGGAAGGCGTGGGCCTGGACTATGCCAATGGCCTGGGACGTATCGCTCAGTGGTTGGTGATCATCATCAGCATCTCGGTGGCGATCGGTCAGCTCGAGGTCAAGACCGACCTGCTCAATAATGTCATCGCGATCGTTCTGATCTCCGTCGGGCTTGCCGTGGCGCTGGCCCTGGGGCTGGGCAGTCGCGAGATTGCCGGACAGATTCTCGCCGGTATCTATGTGCGCGAGCTTTACGCGGTGGGGCAGAGCATCAGCATCGACGAGCTGGAGGGGCAGATCGAAGAAATCGGCACGGTGAAGACCACGCTGCTCACCGGAGACGGCGAGCTGGTCTCGGTGGCCAACAAGACGCTACTCGAGAGCCTGGTGAGAAGTCGCTGATTTCGCATCCTGTTAAGCTGGACACCCCTCGCTAGCGAGGGGTTTGCCATTTCCGATTCCGCAAGAACTGTCGGCTAGAACGCCTTGAACAAAACCCACTCGCTTCCCTCGCGATACGATCCCCGCGAGCTCTCTGATGAGGAGCTGGTGCTGCGTGCGCACGACGAACTGTTCCACGTAACCCGTGCCTATGAAGAGCTGATGCGACGTTATCAGCGCACGCTGTTCAATGTTTGCGCGCGCTATCTGGGTAATGATCGGGATGCCGATGATGTCTGCCAGGAAGTGATGCTCAAGGTTCTTTATGGACTGAAGAACTTCGAGGGCAAATCCAAGTTCAAGACCTGGCTTTACAGCATTACCTACAACGAATGCATCACCCAGTACCGCAAGGAAAAGCGCAAGCGCCGTTTGCTCGATGCGCTGAGTCTTGATCCGCTGGAGGAGGCATCGGAGGAAAAGCCGGTCAAGATCGAGGACAAGGCGGGCCTGGACCGCTGGCTGGTCCACGTCAATCCGATCGACAGGGAGATTCTGGTGCTGCGGTTTGTCGCAGAACTGGAGTTCCAGGAAATTGCCGACATCATGCACATGGGCCTGAGCGCCACAAAGATGCGGTACAAGCGCGCCTTGGACAAACTCCGTGAAAAATTCTCAGGACTTACAGAAACTTAATCGGCGCAAAGACCTCAAACCGTCAGGTTCAGTTCTGCTAGACTACGCGGCTTAGTTGTCTTGCAACTGTCAAACAGCTTACCGACCACCTAGACGGGGATTTACGGATGAAATTGAAAAACACTTTGGGCGTTGTCATTGGCTCCATCATCGCCACCTCCTCCCTTGGCGTAATGGCCCAGGGCCAGGGTGCTGTTGAAGTGGAAGTCTTTGGCAAGCGCGCTTTCATGGAAAGCAACCGTGATGTCAGCGACGGTAATCTGTGGGGCGCCGGCGTTGGCTACTACCTGACCGACGACGTTTCTCTGAATCTGTCCCACGGCCGGTACAAATCCATCGATTCGGACGATGCTTTCCCCGGCACCACCAGCCGCAACGACATCGACGGCCACCTGAGCACCGTTGAAGCCGCCTACCACTTCGGCACCCCGGGCGCTAACAGCCTGCGTCCATACATCTCCGGTGGTTTCGGCCATCAGGAGCTGGACAACACCTATAGCAGTGGCCGCGACAAGACTACCTTCGCCATGGTCGGTACCGGCGTCAAATACTACCTCTCCGAGAACCTCATGGTCCGTGCTGGCGTTGATGTTCTGCACAGCCTGGATACCGAGAACACCGAGTGGATGGCAGGCGTTGGTGTCGGTCTGAACTTCGGCGGCAGCGCCGGTCAGCAGCAAGCTGCTGCCGAGCCGGCCGCCTACGAACCCGCTCCGCAGGAGCCGGTCCAGCAGGAGCAGGCTCCTGAAGTCGTACGTGTCGAGCTGGACGTCAAGTTCGACTTCGACAAGGCCGTCGTCAAGGAAGAAAGCTACGGCGATATCAAGAACCTGGCTGAGTTCATGAATCAGTACCCGCAGACCAGCACCACTGTTGAAGGTCACACCGACTCCGTCGGCTCTGACGCTTACAACCAGGGTCTGTCGCAGCGTCGTGCCAACGCCGTTCGTGAAGTACTGGTCAACCAGTACGGTGTTGATGGCAGCCGCGTCAACGCTGTCGGTCATGGCGAGAGCCAGCCGGTAGCTGACAACGCTACCGACAGCGGCCGCGCGATCAACCGTCGCGTTGAAGCTGAAGTGGAAGCGCAGATCCAGCAATAAGCTGATCCGCGTTAGTTGACTGAAAGAACCCGGCCTCGGCCGGGTTCTTTCGTTTCCGCCTGCAGGTTCTACTGGTCCGCGCGTTGCCGTCGACGCTCCTGCTTCGGGGTGACGAATCTGCTTCGGCGACCTGCGGAATTGATAGAGCATTGCTCATCGGGCTGAGCCGTGCAGCGAGCACCTGATCGAACGCCGCGACAGGGCTTTCAGTCGAGCAGCGCTCGCGGTACCTCACTGCGCAGCAACAGCTGACATTGCTGGCTTTCCGGATCGAAAAGGATCACCGCCGTGCCGCGCTCCAGCGCCTGTCTGGCGCGTGCGACGCGCAGCTCCAGCGGCGTTTCATCGCCATTGTCGGTTCCCTCGCGGCTGACGAAGTCCTCCAGCAGTCCTTGCAGTGTTTCGGCTTGCAGCATGTCATGGGGTATCAGCATTGGGCTTGCGAGGCTCCGGACGCCGGCAGGCGTCCCGTTCGAGGGTGGAAACGAGCGACAAGGATACTCGGCCCACGGGCCCGGCCATAGCAATGATCAGGCCTTCAGAAAGCTGTCGAGCATTGCGTAAAGTTGCTGGCAATCCAGCGGCTTGCCGAGAAAGCCATCCATGCCAGCAGCCAGCCCAAGGTCGCGGTGCTCGGCAAGGATGTGAGCGGTCAGCGCCACTATCGGAATCGCCGGCAAACGCTGGCGAGCCTCGAAGTGGCGGATCTGTCGGGTCGCTTCGTAGCCATCCATCTCCGGCATTTCGCAGTCCATCAGGATCAGTTGGTAGCTGGCCGGCGCGCGCCGATACTCGTCCAGTACTTCACGTCCGTTGATGGCGATACGCAAACGGTAGCCACGTCGTTGCAGAAAGCCCTTGACCACCAGTTGATTGACCGGATTGTCCTCGGCGACGAGGATGCAGGGGCTTTCCTGCGGCGCAGTGGCATTCGCTTCGATCGTGTTGGCGGCAGTTGGCAGTGCTTGCTGGTAAAGCCGGGTGAGGGCGTCGCGCAGCGCACTGACCGACAAGGGGTGCTCGACCCAGACCAGCCTGCCTGCGGCGAGCGTCGAGAACTCCGGCAGCTGGTTCTGCGGGCAGACCAGCAGTACTCGTTGATCTTGCTGTAGTCGCGGCTGCAGCCTGTCCAGTGCCGCTTTCGGCGAGCCGGGCCAGGGACTGGCAAGAACCAGCAGAGGCGGGCTGACCAGGCTGACAAAGGTTTCCTCCAGACAGTCAGGGTCCTGGCAGCGCTCCACGCGCATGCCCCAGCGCGACAGCATGCGCGCCAGGCTATCCAGTGCGCGAGAGTCGACCGAGCAGAGCAGCGCAACCTGCTCACGCAGTGAGGGCTCGAATTCATCGCGGCCAGCCGGGATGAGCAGCGGGACGTCGAAGGCAAATCGCGAACCCTTGCCCGCGGCGCTCTGTACCTCGATACGTCCACCCATGCGCTCGATCAGCTCCTTGCTGATCACAAGCCCCAGACCACTGCCGCCATAGCGCCGCGTAGTGCTCGAGTCGCCCTGGGAGAAGGAGCGGAACAGCTGCTGCAGATCGCTCTGAGCAATGCCGATGCCGGTATCCGTGACGGCGAACAGCAGATGGCGCTGGCCGTCCTGGCGAGTACGTACAGCGACCTCGAGGGTGACATGACCCTGTTCCGTGAACTTGATGGCATTGCTCAAAAGGTTCATCAGCACCTGCCCCAGGCGGGTCGGATCGCCAAGCATGTAGCGCGGGACCTCCGCCTCGAGGCTCATGTACAGACCCAGCTGATTTTCCCCGGCCTGGGCGCGGAACAGACTGAATGTCGATGAGAGCAGCTCTTCCAGGTCGAACTCGATCGACTCCAGGTCGAGATTGCCCGATTCGATGCGCGCGTAGTCGAGGATGTCGTTGATCACTTTCATCAATGAGCGGCCGGAGCTGGCGATGGTGTCCACATAGAGTTGCTGGCCGCGATCCAGGTGGCTCTGGCCGAGCAGCTGCAGGGTACCGAGCACGCCATTGAGCGGCGTGCGTATTTCGTGGCTCATCTTTGCCAGGAAGCGGCTCTTGGCCTGGTTTTCCAGATCCGCGCGCTCGGCCGCCTGGCGTGAACGGTAGCCTTCCTCCTTCAGCAGGTTGATGCGGTCGGCCAGCCCGAGGGACAGCGCGAGCATCTCGATCAGCACACCGATCTTGATGATGCTGGTGCCGTAAACGCCGAACAGATCCAGCCCGAGAGATGCCATTGCGGAGAGGATGCTCGCCGCCAGCAGGGTGCTCCAGGCCAGGGTGTAATAGGCGCTCAGCCGCTGGCCGCGGCTCCAGGTGTAGAGCCCGAGCAACAGCAGGCCGAGCGACAGCAGGGATACGGTGATGCTTGCCAGCCAGCTCCAGGCGTACAGGCCGATCAGCGGGCCGCTGAGCAGGCAGGCGGCGATCACCAGCATGGAACCGCGCATGGTTCGATCCAGGCGCGGAAAACGTTCGAAGGTTCTAAGAAAGTGGCGGCTGAACTGCAGGGCGATCAGGCAGTGCAGGAAGATGAACAGATAGATCGATACGGACTGCAGCTGCGGCTGGTTCGGTAGCAGTCGATAGAGGGTGCCGTCGAACGCCAGGGTGAACAGGATGATCACGCCACCGAACAGCAGGTACCAGAAGTAGGCCGGCTCGCGCAGCGACACGTAGAGGAACAGGTTGTACAGCAGCATCGCGATCAGCGCGCCGTAGAACATGCCGCGCCAGAGATTGAGTACCTCATGTGCCGCAGCGCCGGCGGTGGTGGTACTGAAATACAGCGGGACGAACACCGTGCTGCTGCTCTCCACGCGCAACAGCAACTGCTGCTGGCCCTGGGCAAGCGTCAGTGGGAACCAGAAGTTGTGCACCTGCACCGTACGCTCGGCGAAAGGACGCAGATCGCCCGCCTGCTGCACCTGGAGTGTGCCGTCTGCCTGGGGCAAGTACAGCTGCAAGCTGTCGAGCAGGGCGTAGTCGACCTCCAGAAAGCCCTGCAGGGCTGCCGGGCTACGGTTGTCCAGACGAATACGGAACCACCAGGTCGAACGGTTCTTGCCCAGGTTGGCGTGGACGCCGCGGGTGGCAGTGAACGCCTCGTCCGCCAGGCCGAAGACCTGCTCGGGTTGCAGCACGCCGCTCGGATCCTCGAGATAGCCGACGTGGGGCGCCAGGCTCAGGTGCAGGTGCAGGTTGTCGTTCTCCAGCGGCGCAGGCGTGATCGCCAAGGCAGGCGCGCAGCACAGCAGGAGCAATGTCAGGAAAAAGCGGGGCATTGCGAGAACCCTCGATCCTGTCGGCACGCAGCAGAGTCGTGCCATGGCGAAGTTCTCGTCACTTTGCCCGCGCTGCTTGTCCTCGGCAATGGGGGCGTGTCGCCGACGCAGCGCGCCGCGCCGGCTGCCCGCTATTCGTCGACGCGATTGCCGAGCAGGCTGTCCACCGAGGGCACCAGCGTGTCGCTCGCCATCTGGGTGTCGTGTTCCAGCTGATGACTGAAACGCTCAAGCGAGGCCTGCTCCGGTTCGGCGTCGCTGGCGAACACCGGCGGGCTGAGGATGTAGGCCGTCAGCAGCTGGGTCAGCGCCGCCAGGCTGTCGATATGGGTGCGCTCGTAGCCATGGGTGGCGTCACAGCCAAAGGCTATCAGCGCGGTGCGTATGTCATGTCCGGCGGTGACCGCCGCCTGGGCGTCGCTGTGGTAGTAGCGAAACAGGTCACGGCGTACCGGGATGTCATGCTCGGCGGCCAGACGCAGCAGCTGGCGCGACAGATGGAAGTCGTAGGGGCCGCCGGAATCCTGCAGCGCCACGGTTACCGCCTGCTCGCTGGATTGCTGGCCGGGCGCCACCGGTGCGATATCGATGCCGACGAATTCGCTGACATCCCATGGCAGTGCAGCGCTGGCGCCCGAGCCGATTTCCTCGGTGATGGTAAACAGTGGGTGACAGTCGATGGGCAGTTCCAGGCCGCTTTCCTGGATCGCCTTGAGGGCGGCGAGGAGGGCGGCGACGCCGGCCTTGTCGTCCAGATGGCGGGCGCTGATGTGGCCGCTTTCAGTAAATTCCGGCAGCGGATCGAAGGCGACGAAATCGCCCACTTCGACGCCCAGCGCCTGGCACTGCTCGCGGTTGTGCACCAGGGCATCCAGCCGCAACTCGACGTGCTCCCAGCTGACCGGCATCTGGTCGACCTGGGTGTTGAAGGCGTGACCCGATGCCATCAGCGGCAAGACGCTGCCGCGCAACACGCAGCTGTCGGTGAACACGCTGACGCGACTGCCCTCGGCGAAGCGACTGGACCAGCAGCCCACCGGAGCCAGCGCCAGGCGGCCGTTCGGATGGATTTCGCGGACGATTGCGCCGATGGTGTCGAGGTGCGCGGAGACCGCCCGGTCCGGGCTCGGCTTGCGTCCTTTGAGCGTGGCGCGGATGGTCCCACGGCGGGTCATCTCGAAGGGCACGCCCATTTCTTCAAGACGTTCGGCGACATAGCGCACGATGGTGTCGGTGAAGCCGGTCGGACTGGGAATGGCCAGCATCTCCAGCAGCACGCGCTGCAGGTAGACGAGGTCGGGCTGGGGCAGGGAGGTGGACATCGGAAACTCTCCTTTTCGATCGGCCGCATCGGCCTGTGACCGATGCGAGAGGCGACGGGCGAGCGCCGTCGCGATGGGTATTCAGAGGCTGCTCTGAGTCAGCGGAAACAATAGATCGATGAAACGCTCGGCCGTGGGTTGCGGTTCATGGTTGGCCAGACCGGGGCGCTCGTTGGCCTCGATGAACACGTAGTCCGGCTGCTCGGCGCCGGTCACCAGCAGGTCGATCCCCACAACCGGCATTTCCAGGCAGCGCGCTGCGCGGATTGCGGCCTCCGCCAACGCCGGATGCAGGCGCTCGGTGACGTCTTCCAGGCTGCCGCCAGTGTGCAGATTGGCGGTGCGGCGCACGGCCAGGCGCTGGCCTTCCGGCAGCACGCTGTCGTAATCGAAGCCTGCCGCGCGCAGCGTGCGATGGGTCTCGCGATCCAGTGGAATCCGGCTTTCTCCGCCGGTAGCGGCCTGGCGGCGGCGGCTCTGGGTCTCGATCAGCGCACCTATGCTGTGGCGGCCGTCACCAACGATCTCCGCTGGTTTGCGGATGGCGGCAGCAACCACCTCGTAGCCAATCACCAGGACCCGCAAATCGAGCCCCTCATGAAAGGCTTCGAGCAGCACGCGGGAGTCGAAACGCCTCGCCTCGGCGATGGCTTTCTCCAACTCGTCGGTCTTGCGCAGATCGACGGCAACGCCTTTACCCTGCTCGCCATTCACCGGCTTGACGACCAGCCGCTGATGTTCTGCGAGGAAGGCGGCATTGGCCTGCTCGTCCGCCGCGAGCGTCTGCACGGGAAGGCTGAGGCCGGCGCTGGACAGCGCGCGGTGGGTCAGTTGCTTGTCCTGGCACAGGGTCATGCTCACCGCGCTGGTCAGATCGCACAACGACTCCCGGCAGCGAATGCGGCGGCCGCCCTGGCGCAGGGTGAACATGCCGGCGGCCGCGTCGTCGACCTGAACTTCGATCCCGCGGCGGTAGGCTTCGTCGACGATGATGCGAGCGTAGGGGTTGAGGTCCGCTTCGGGGCCGGGCCCGAGGAACAGCTTCTGGTTGATGCCGTTCTTGCGCTTGACGGTAAAGGTGGGCAGATCGCGAAAGCCCAGCTTGGCGTAGAGCTGCTTGGCTTGACGGTTGTCATGCAGGACGGACAGGTCCAGATAGCTCAGCCCGCGGCTCAGGTAGTGCTCGATCAACTGGCGTACCAGCGCCTCGCCGACGCCAGGGCGACTGCAGTTGGCGTCCACCGCCAGGCACCAGAGGCTGCTGCCGTTCTCCGGATCCTGAAATGCCTTGCTGTGATCGATGCCCATCACCGCGCCAATCACCTGACCCTTGGCCTCGTCCTCGGCCAACCAGTACACCGGACCGCCCCTGGCATGGGGCGTGCAGCGTTCGGTATCCACCGGCAGCATGCCGCGGCTCTGGTACAGCGCGTTGATCGCCTGCCAGTCCGCTTCGGTTCGTACGCGACGGATGCTGAAGCCGCGAAAGGTGCGGCGAGCGGGGCGGTAATCGGAAAACCACAGGCGCAGGGTGTCGGAAGGGTCGAGAAACAGTTGCTGCGGTGCATGGGCCAGCACCTGATGGGGAGCCGCGACATACAGGGCGATGTCCCGCTCGCCTGGGCATTCCTCGATCAGGCTGCGGGCGAGCTCTGCCGGCTCGGCGAAGGTGTGCCCGATCAGCAGGCGACCCCAGCCACAGTGCACGACGACCGGCGCGGTCGGCTGGGGAGCGCCGTCCTCGGCGAAGCGGGCCTGCAAGCGCTGATAGGAGGGTGCCTGGCCTCGCAGCAGTCGCTGTCCGTAGGCTTGGGATTTTTGCATCGGTTCAGAGTCCCTGTTCGCTGAGCCATAGGTTGACCGCCGCCAGCTGCCAAAGTTTGGAACCGCGCAGGGGCGTCAACTGGCCCTGCGGATCGCTGAGCAGGCGATCCAGTTCGCTGGCCTGGAAAATCCCCCGATCCTGGCTCGGATCGAGCAGCAGCGAGCGCACCCATTCCAGTGTCTGGCCTTCCAGATGTTTCAGGCCGGGCACCGGGAAATAGCCCTTGGGACGATCGATCACCGCCGCCGGGATCACCTTGCGCGCGGCCTCCTTGAGCACCTGCTTGCCGCCATCCGGCAGTTTGAAACGCCCCGGAATGCGTGCCGACAGCTCGACCACGCGGTAATCGAGAAACGGTGTACGCGCCTCCAGTCCCCAGGCCATGGTCATGTTGTCGACCCGCTTGACCGGGTCGTCGACCAGCATCACCGTGCTGTCCAGGCGCAGTGCCTTGTCCACCGCCGCGTCAGCGCCGGCCTGGGCGAAATGCTCGTGGACGAAGTCACCAGCGAGGTCGCTGACCTGGAAGCCCGGCTGGACCGTGGCCAGATATTCCGCGTGGCTGCGATCGAAAAAGGCTGCGCGATAGGCGTCGAAGGCGTTGTCGGCGCCGTCCACCAGCGGATACCAGTGGTAGCCAGCAAACAGCTCGTCCGCGCCCTGGCCGCTCTGCACCACCTTGCAGTGCTTGGCGACCTCGCGCGAGAGTAGGTAGAAGGCGATGCAGTCGTGGCTGACCATGGGCTCGCTCATGGCGCGGAAGGCTGCCGGCAACTGCTCGATGATCTCGCGCTCGTCGATGCGCAGCTGATGATGGCGAGTGCCGTAGTGGCGGGCGATCAGGTCCGAGTACTGGAACTCGTCGCCACGCTCGCCGCCGGCATCCTGGAAACCGATGGAGAAGGTCGACAGATCGCTGACCCCGGCTTCTCGCAGCAGACCGACCAGCAGGCTCGAATCGACCCCGCCCGACAGCAGCACGCCGACATCCACGGCGGCCCGCTGGCGGATCGAGACCGCTTCGCGCATGCCATCGAGAACCCGGTCACGCCAGTCGTCGAAGCCGAAATCACGCTCATCCTCGCGCGGGCCGAAGTCCAGCTGCCACCAGCGCTTCTGCTCGATCCGCCCATCCGCCTCGACCCGCATCCAGCTGGCCGGCGGCAGTTTCTTCACCTCGGCGAGCAGGGTATGCGGCGCCGGTACCACGGCGTGAAAGTTCAGGTAGTAGTTCAGCGCCTGGGGGTCGAGGCGGGTGTCCATGCCGCCACCGGCGAGCAATGCCGGCAGACTGGAGGCGAAACGCAGGCGTTGACCGTCATTGTTCAGATACAGCGGCTTGACGCCGAGGCGGTCGCGGGCGAGGAACAGACGCTTCGAGTCACGCTCCCAGACGGCGAAGGCGAACATGCCGTTGAGTTTGGGCAGCAGCGCCTCGCCCCAGGCGTGGAAGCCCTTGAGCAGGACCTCGGTATCGCCCTGGGAGAAGAAGCGATAGCCCTTGTTCTCAAGCTCCGCACGCAGCTCCGGATAGTTGTAGATGGCGCCGTTGAAGACCATCGACAGGCCCAGCTCGCTGTCGATCATCGGCTGGCCCGAGGCTTCGCACAGATCCATGATCTTCAGTCGCCGGTGGCCCAGCGCGACCGGCCCCTGGCTGTGCAGTCCCTGGGCGTCGGGGCCGCGGGGTGCAAGGTGACGGGTAATCCGCTCGACCGCTGCGAGGTCGGCAGGTTGGTTATCGAAACGCAGTTCTCCAGCTATTCCGCACATGATCCTTACCGGTTCTCCGTTGGGGGTGTGGGCTGTGCCGCCTGACGGCACTTGTGTTTTTACCTAAACAAACAGACAGTTTGATGTCAAAGTAGTTTTGTTTCGATAAGTGCGTTTTGTGGGTTCTGTGAGCGGATAGATAGTTATGGTTGAAACTAAAGAGACCGTTGGCGACGCCTACGCCCTGGCGGTTTTCCAGGCATTGCGTCAGCTGCAGCAGGCCGCCGACGTGCACTCCAAGCGCCTGTCACGCTACGGCGGCCTGACCCCCCTGCAGCAACTGGTGCTGCGCATCCTGGCGGTGGAGAAGAGCATTACTGCCAGTCAACTGGCCGGCTTCGTCAGCTTGTCGGCGGCGTCCCTGTCGGGGGTGTTGGAGCGCCTGGAGAGTCGCGGTCTGCTTTCGCGCCGGCGCGATGCCCAGGACCGCCGGCGGCAGTGGTTGCATCTGGAAGAAGCTGGCCAGCAGGCCCTGGAGGAGGCGCCGGCGCTGTTGCCCGAACATGTGCTCAGACGTTTTGCCGGGCTGGCGGAATGGGAGCGACATGCGATCCTGGCGACCCTGCTGCGCGCTGCCGAGCTGTTCCATGCGCCCGAATGGCTGGCCGAGGAGGATGAGGCGGCCGGCGACGAGCGCTAGCCAGCACTTCCCTGGATCTGCTCAGCGATTGCGGGCGTCACTCACCACGCGGCCATCCACCAATTCGATGGTGCGCGCGCAGCGTGCCGCCAGGCGCGGATCGTGGGTTACCACCAGGATGGCGCAACCGAACTGCTGATTGATCCGGCCGAACAGCTCGAACACGCCATCGGCGGTGCGGCTGTCGAGGTTTCCGGTCGGCTCATCGGCGAGCAGCAGCGGCGGCTCGGTCACCAGCGCGCGGGCGATCGCCACGCGCTGCTGCTGGCCGCCGGAAATCTGCGTCGGACGCTTGTCGGCAAAAGCTTCCAGACCCACTTCGGCAAGCAGTCCGCGAGCCCTGTCGGTGTCGGCGCGCGAGGGCTTGCCGCTACGAATGATCAGCGGCATCAGCACGTTTTCCAGCACGCTGAACGCCGAAATCAGATGGTGGAACTGAAAGACGAAGCCGATCGCCCGATTGCGCAACTCGGTGCGCCCGGCATCGTCCATCTGCCGGGTGGGCTGCTCGAGCAGATAGAGCTCGCCGTCGCTTGGCGTGTCGAGCAGACCGATCAGGTTGAGCAGGGTGCTCTTGCCCGAACCTGATGGGCCGATCAGCGAGCAGAGCTCGCCCGCCTCAAGGCGCAGGTCGATATCGTCGAGCACCCGGTTTTCCAGGGCCTCGCCCTGGTTGTAGACCTTGCCGATGCCGGCAAGGCGCAGGATTTGCCGATTCGCTTCAGACATAACGGATCGCCACCGCCGGGTCGTAGCGGGCTGCACGGCGTGCCGGCACCGCCGCGGCGAGCACACCACTTGCAGTGGCGATCAGCATCGCCAGCGGAATCAGATCAGCCGGTACTGGAATGCTGAACAGCCGTGGACCGAACAGGTTGAACACCTGCACCAGTGACCAGCCGATGCCGCCGCCGGCGGCCGATCCGGTCAGCCCGAGCAGACCGCCCTGAAGCAGGAAGATGCGCAGAATCTGCCCGCGCGGGCTGCCCATCGCACGCAGGATGCCGATCTCGCGGGTGCGCTGGACCACGCTGACCGCCAGGACGCTGGCAATGCCGAAGGCCACCGAGATGCCGACGAAGAGGCGGATCATCTGGGTGGTCATGCTTTGCGAGCTGAGGGCGTTGAGCAGTTGCCCGTTGGTCTGCATCCAGCTTTCCGCCTTCAGGCCGGTGAGGCGGGCGAGTCTTTCTGCACTGCGTTCGGCCTCGAACAGGCTGCGCACCCGGGTATCGATGACGGTCACGCCACCCGGCAGATCGAGCAGCGTCTGCGCCAGCTTCAGGTCCAGATAGACGTAACGGGCATCCAGTTCGCGCACGCCGAGTTCGAAGATGCCGGCGACGTTGACCACCGTATCGCGTCCATCGCCGGCATCCAGGCGCAGCTTGTCGCCGACCGCAAGGCCAAGCTCGCGTGCCAGCTCCTTGCCGATCACCGCCTGGTCGGCGGCCACCTCGAAGCGCCCGGCGAGCATGTCCTCATCGACCGGAACTACCTGCAGATAGCGCTCCGGCTGCATCCCCACCAGCGCTACCGAAGCTCGGGCGACACCGCGGCGGGCGATTGCCGGACCGCTGGCGACCGGTGACACCGCAGTGATCTGCGGATCGCGATCGAGCAGATCGCGAACCTCCTGCCAGTTGATGATCGAGCGCAGCCGCTGTGCACGCGGGCTTTCCAGATCCAGCGCCAGGGCATCGCCGGCCAGTGGCAGACGGCGGTTGACCTCGTCGAGGGGCAGGATACGGATGTGCGCCTGGGTGCCGAGCGTGCGTTGGATGACGTTGGCCTGCAGCCCGCTGATCAGCGCGGTGATGAAGACGATGACCGCGCAGCCGACGCCGATTCCCAGCAGGATCAGCAGGCTCTGCATGCGGTTGTCCAGCAGAAAGCGCAGGGCGATGGTCCACTCGGTCCACAGGCTGGCGCGCAGCGGACGTGTCACTGCGCGGCTCCGGGCAGGGGCTGTGGGCGAAGCCGTGCGCGGCTACCCGGCTCGGCCTGTTCGGCAAGGACCAGGTCGCCGTCGGCGAGCCCCTCGAGCACTTCCACCAGCGCGCCGCCTTCGAGCCCCAGGCGAACCTCGATCGCCTCGACCCGATCCTCGTTCAGGCGCAACGCCAGCGCCCGGTTACCCTGGCGCTGGAACAGCGCATCGCGCGGAATCACCAGGGCCCGGGGCCTGCGGGCGGTCTCGATGTTCACCGAGACGGTCATGCCCTGGCGTAGAAAATCAGCGTTTTCCAGCAGTTGCAGATGTACATCGATGGTGCCGCGGCTGGGGTCGACCGCCGGCGCGATGAAGCTGACCTGCGCCGCCAGCGCGGCGTTTGGGTAGGCGTCGGCAACCACCTGCGCCGGTTGCTCCAGTTGCACCGCGGCAAGGTTCTTCTCGTCCAGCGGCAGGCGAATCTCACGACTGTCGAGCCGGGCAATCTCCAGCAGCGTGCTGCCCGGCTGGACCAGATCGCCCGGCTCGACGCTGCGGCTCTGCACCACACCGTCGACCTGAGCGAGGATGCGCGTGCGTGCCAGGGCCACCCTGGCGCTTTCCAGACGCTGGCGCAGTTGCCGTTCCTCCTGGCCATCCTCTGCCAGTGACAAGGCTGCCAGGCGAGCACGCTCGTAGGCGCTCTGGGCGCTGACCTCGACGCGGCGGGCCAGGTCACGCTGCTCGGTCGAGAGTAACTGGCGCTGGAACAACGCCTCGCGGCGCTCGCGTTCGCGCCGCGCCTGCTGCAGGTTGCTGGTGGCTTCGCGCAATGCTGCCTGGGCTTGCGGCCGGCTCGATTCGATCAGCTGCTGCAGGGTCGCCTGGGCTTCGCGCAGGCGCGCCTGCTGTTCCTCGTCGCGCAGGCTCAGCAGCAGATCACCGGCACGTACCGCATCGCCCTCGCGCACGTGGCGCTCGGCGACCACGGCGGTGATTTCACTGCCAACCCGCGCCAGCGACTGGCTGTCGACCGTGCCGCTGGCGACCACCCGCTGCACCAGTTCGCGTGACTCCAGGCGATAGCCCGGCAGCAGCGGGGCGCGTAGCAGATGCCAGGCCAGACCGCCGATGAGCAGAACGCAGACGAGCAGCAGTAACGGACGTCGAAGGGACAAGAGCGGACTCCGCGGGATGGCGGTGGGGGTGAGCCGGGAAGCTTACGAATAATCCCCCTGCTTGGATATGGTCATTCGCTGCGCGCTACACTCGGCGCCTGCCCGTAACCGGCTGTTGCAGCCCGAGCCGCCTGCTGTGACAGCTTGAGCGGTGCGCGCGCCGCTTGATTCGAGCAACTGCGCGCGTCAGTTGCAGGCACCTGCCAGCACTCACCAGGGACCCGTCCAACCATGAGCCACGCGCAAACTGCTGCCGCCGAACTACGCGCCGCCTGGATCGCCCAGGCCAGAGCTCATCCAGCGGTGACCCTGGGGTTTGCCGCCGCCGTCCTGGCTATGCTCGGCCTGCTGCTCAGCGGTGTGCTCGGTGCCTTGCAAGGCGATGCGGGCAACAACCTGCGCTACGCGCTGCTGGGCGGCGCCGCCGGCTTTGCCGCAACCGCGCTGGGCGCCGTTCTGGCGCTTGGCCTGCGCGGGATCAGCACGCGCCTGCAGGACGGCATGCTCGGTTTTGCCGCCGGCATGATGCTCGCCGCGGCTTCCTTCTCGCTGATCCTGCCGGCGCTGGAGGCGGGCGGCGAGATACTCGGCAGCGCGCCGGCCGCGGCCTTCACCGTGGTCATCGGGCTGGGGCTGGGCGTGCTGCTGATGCTCGGCCTGGACTACTTCACCCCCCATGAACACGAAAGCACCGGCCCCTGCGGACCGGAGTGCGCGCGATTGAACCGGGTCTGGCTGTTCGTGCTGGCGATTGCCCTGCACAACATTCCCGAGGGCATGGCGATAGGCGTCAGTTTCGCCACCGGCGATCTGAGTGTCGGCATTCCGCTGACAACGGCGATATCCATCCAGGACATTCCCGAAGGTCTGGCGGTGGCGCTGGCCCTGCGTGCCGCCGGGTTGCCAGGGTTTTCCGCTGTGCTGGTCGCAGTGCTGTCCGGGCTGATGGAGCCCCTGGGCGCGGTGGTCGGGCTGGGCATGTCCAGCGGCTTCGCCATCGCCTATCCGGTAAGCCTGGGCCTGGCTGCCGGGGCGATGATCTTCGTGGTGTCCCACGAAGTGATCCCGGAAACCCATCGCAACGGCCATCAGACCACGGCGACCCTGGGGCTGATGATCGGCTTCGGCCTGATGATGTTCCTCGATACCGCCCTGGGCTGAAGTCGGCTCAGCAGGGCGTCACCTGCAGCGCACTACCGAGCGCATCAAGGACCCGATTGATCAGCCAGCTGATTACCCGCGCCCGATTGAGCAGCAGGTCGCAGAGCAGCAGGTAGACCACCCCGAGATAGCCGGCGTAGGCGTAGCCCAGGTAGTCGTTGAACAGAATGCTGAAGAACCAGTTCTGCTGGAACAGATAGAAGTAGCTGCTGATCAGTACCGCCACCAGCAGCAGAACCGCGGGCAGCATCTGCTGCACGCGGCTCTGGCAGCGCAGGGTGACCAGCAGCATCAGCAGAAAAGCCAGGGCGTTGCTGGCGCTGAAGATGCGCAGTTCGTGGAGCAACCCGTCGACCAGTTGCAGATACTCGTTGCGCGCCAGGCTGCTGAGGCGCTCCTGCAGGCGTGCAAAGCCGGCCTGCCAGTCGATGCCGGCCACGACCACCGGCTGGCGACAGGCGCAGGCGGGGTTCTGCATCTGTCCGACCAGCTCATCTACTTGCGCCGGCAACTGCGCGATCAGTTTTTCCTTCGCACTGTCGATCTGCACCTGATAGCGGCCGGCCAGCAGGCTGGCGGCCTTCTCCAGCGTGGGTGACGGGTACTGCCCGAGCTGGGCGCTGACGCGCTGCTCGACCTCGCCCTGCAGATAGTCGCGCGCCTGGCGCTCGATCTGCAGGGGGGAGAGGAAAGTCAGCAGCAGGATGCCGCCGAACAGCAGCAGGCCGGCGCTGGCGAAGGTACGCAAGATCACGCCCATGGTTCGTCCCTGATCTGTTTCAGTCTTCCTCAGCCGCGCGCGTCTGCATCACCAGCTCGACCCGCCGATTGCTGGCGCGACCCTGCTCGCTGGCATTCTCGGCCAGCGGACGGGTATCGGCGTAGCCGGTGGCGCTCATGCGCGCAGGGTCCAGCCCGGCCATTGTCAGGTAGCGCACCACGCTGCTGGCGCGGCTGGCGGACAGCTCCCAGTTGGAAGGGAAACGCTCGGTGTTGATCGGTCGGTCGTCGGTGTGTCCTTCGACCAGGATGCGGTGCCGGTTGCCGGCCAACGCTGGGATCAGGCGGTCGATGACCTCGAGCCCGGCGTCGGCCAGCTCGGCCTGACCCGAGGCGAACAGCAGCTCGCTGCTGATGCGAAAGCTCACGCTGCCTTCGTTGAACACCACCTCGATGTCATCGCCCAGGTCCATCCCCAGATTCTCGACGACAGCGCCTTCAGGCTCGGCTGGCGGCGCCGGCGTCTGTTCGATGGCGGGCGAGGGCGCTGCGCTGTTCGGCTCGCCGACCACCTGGGAGCCGAGCGGCTCGCTCGGTGGCGCCGCACCCTTGCCGGCGAAGGCCAGCAGTACCACCAGCATCACCAATAGCAGGGTGATCATGTCCAGGTAGGTGATCAGCCAGCTCTCCTGTTCCTCCTCGCGCGGCGGCTCGCTGTGCCAGAGCGCGAAGCGGCTGCCGCGACGCAACGGTTGCCAGTCCATCTCAGCGGCCCTTGCCCGGAGCGGCAGTGGCCTTGGCTGGCGATGGCAGGTTGCCGTCGCGGATCTCGTCCTGGTAATGCGCGGTGAATGACTTCAGTGTCTCGCGCATCAGCGACGGGCTGCGCCTGTTGCACATCATCGAGATGCCCTGCATGACCAGATTCATCATCGATACGCGCTGTTCGGTGCGTCGCTCGAGCTTCACCGCCACCGGCTTGAGGATCAGGTTGGCCAGCAGGATGCCGTAGAAGGTAGTCATCAGGGCAATGGCCAGGCTACGGCCGATCTGTGCCATGTCGCCATCGCCGAGCAGGAACATCATGTTGATCAGCCCGACCAGGGTGCCGATCATGCCGAAGGCCGGAGCAAAGCTGGCCATGGTGCGGAACAGCTGCGCCTCGGCGGTCTCGCGGGCGCGCAGGCGGGCAATGCGCCACTGCATCAGGTCGAGGATGTCTTCTTCCGGGGTGTTGTCGATCACCAGTTGCACCCCGGTGCGCAGGAAGGGGTTGCGAACCTTCTCCAGCGCGCGCTCCACCGCCGGCAACTCGCCCTCGATCCACAGGCGCGATATCTGTACCAGCTCGTCGAGGTCCTGGCGGATGTACAGGCGCTCGTTGCGCAGCACCGTGTGCAGCAGGCCGAAGACCCGCGCCACCTCGCGCAGCGGATAGCTGATGAAGGTCGCCGCCAGGGTGCCGACCAGTACGATGCCCAGGCTCGGCAGGTCGATGAACAGCGCCGGGTCTTCGGCAGCGAACAGCATGACCACGCTCAGCAGCGCAATGCTGGCGAGCATGCCAATCAGGGTAGACGGATTCATCGTGGCTCCGGCGGCTGAGGTACCGGGCGATGGTAGCACCGGCCACGCCGGGTGCCGCAGCACGAATGTCGCAGTCAGCGGGGACGGCCGGGCTGCCGGCGAATGTGCTCGGCACGCGCGCGCAGCTGGCCGCAGCCACCGTCGATGTCCTGACCGGCGGAATTGCGCACCTTGGTCAGCACGCCGCGGCTGTGCAGGTAGCGCACCATCTGCACGATGCGCTCGCCCTCGGGGCGCTGATAGTCGTCGGCGTCCAGGCTGTTGTAGGGGATCAGGTTCATCACCGCGTACTTGCCCTTGAGCAGGCGCAGGATGCCGTCCATTTCCTCGACGCTGTCGTTGATGTCCTTGAGCAGGGTCCACTGGTACTGGATCGGGTGGCCGACCTTGCGCGCGTAGTCCTCGCCCAGCGCCACCAGCTCCTCGGGGTCCATGCGTGGCGCCCGCGGCAGCAGCTGCTGGCGCAGCGCGGCGTCGGTGGTGTGCAGGGAGAGGGCGAGGGCGGGCTTGACCCGCTCCTGCGGCAGGCGCTCGAACACGCGCGGATCGCCGACGGTGGAAAACACCAGGTTCTTGTGGCCGATGCCGCCGGCGTTGCCGAGCAGGTCGATGGTTTCGAGCACGTTGTCGAGGTTGTGCGCCGGCTCGCCCATGCCCATGAACACGACCTTCTTCACCGGCCGGTAGCGTCGCGCCAGGACCACCTGGGCGAGGATCTCCGCGCTCGACAGCTGGCGCAGCAGGCCGCTCTTGCCGGTCATGCAGAACACGCAGCCGACCGCGCAGCCAACCTGGGTCGAGACGCACAGACCATCGCGCGGCAGCAGCACGCTTTCCACCATCTGGCCGTCATTCAGTCCCACCAGCAGTCGCGCCGAGCCATCCGCGGCAGGATGTTCCGAGCGCAGGCTGGCGAGTGCATCGAGTTCGGCAGAGAAGCCCGGCAGCGCTTCGCGCACGCTCAGCGGCAGGAAGTTCTCGCTGTGCTGGCGGCGGGTGCCGGCGGCCAGCGGCTTGCCTTCCAGCCAGGCACGCAGGATGCGCGCGCTATGGCGAGGCAGGGCGCCGTATTCGGCAAGACGAAGGTGGAAATCGGCGATACGCATGGGGCGCGCATGCTATCACCGGCGGGGGGCTGCGGCGTAGCGCCGAGCGGCGTGTCGCGATGGCTGGGCGCGTGCTATGGTCGCGCCCCTTTTCGACCGCATGACGGTAGCCAGCATGAAATTCATCCATCAGCGCGAGCAGCTCAACGAAGGTGACCTGGTCATCATCGAAAGCTCGCAACCGTGCAACATCCGTCTGATGAGCGACGCCAACTTCCGCGCCTTCCGCAACGGCGGCCGCCATACCTACCATGGCGGCGCCTTCGAGCGCTTCCCGGCGAAGATCGAGGTGCCGGCCAGCGGCTTCTGGAACATCACCCTCGACACCGTGACTCGCCGCGCGATCAGCGTCACGCGCAAGCCGAAGCTGAACTACAGCATCCGTATCCTGCGGCGTAGTTGAGGTTTTGTGGATCGCGGACTGCCGACGAGCAGGCAGCCGCTTTCGGCAATGGCGCTGGCGATTACCGGGAAAGCAGGGCCTCGAGCGCGCGAAGGCGTTGCTGCTCACGTCGGATCACCGCAGCCAGTTGTTCGTGTCGGTCCTGCATCGCCGCGGCGTTGAGCTGAGGGCTGATCGGTAGCTTGAGGAACGCGCATTGTTCAGCGTTCGTCGTCTGCGGGTCATCCAGACAGGCTTGATACATCTGGGCGCGAACCGCCTTCATGTCATCTGCGTCAACAGGCTTGCTGAGGTTCTGCTGCTCCTTTTCGAGACGTCGAATCTCTGCCTGTGTGCGCTGTAGCTCCTGCTGCAGCTGCTCGGCAGTGGCACCCTCTGGAAGGCGCCGCTCGGGATCAAGTCCGGAGGCTTCGAAGGAGCCGACCGAGCCTTCCGAGATGATTTCCGACTTTTCCTCGGCAGGGCAGGGTCGATCCGAATAGGTCAGATGCCCATCGGGATGCACACACTTGATGATCCGTGCTTCGGCCAAGGGCAGAGCGAAGACCAGAAGGAGGGCAGGTAGGCTACGTGGCGAGCAGATGATGTTCATGCCCGCACGTTAGCCGAAGGCGAGCGCAGTAGTTGCGCACGGAATCACATTGCCGTGCTGGGTTTCACCCCGCCTGCTCGACCGCCCCCTGGCGCTGGTCATTGCCCTGGCGCAGTTTCTTGGCGCGCGCTTCCAGCAGCAGGTAGACCAGGGTGGCGACCAGCAGCGGAATCAGGAAGTAGATCACCCGGTAGCCGATCAGCGCCGCCAGCACCGAGCCCTTCGATACTTCGTGCGCGAGCAGGGCGATGAATACCGCCTCGAGCACTCCAAGGCCGGCGGGAATGTGCGTTATCACCCCAGCAACACTGGCCAGTAGCAGCACGCCCAGCACCGTCGGGTAATTGATGCCATCCGGCATCAGAACGAACACGACTGCTGCCATCAGCGCCCAGTTGCTCGCGCCGAGCAGCACCTGGAGCAGCGCCAGGCGCAGTGACGGCAGCATGATCTCGTGACCGCGCAGGCTCCAGCTACGGCGTTTGGAAAACGCACAGAGCAGGAAGTAGCCGAGCGTGGCCAGGATAAGGCCGACGCCGATCAGGCGCAGCGCACTGGAGCCGATTTCCCAGGAGGAGGGCAGCTTGAGCAGACCACTGACGAAGATCACGCCGGCCAGGCATAGGTAGCCCATCCAGTTGGTCAGCACACTGACGCTCAGCACCTTGGTGATAGTGGCCTTGCTCAGGCCCAGGCGCGAGTAGAGGCGGTAGCGGAAGGCCACGCCGCCGACCCAGGCGCTGAGGTTCAGGTTGAAGGCGTAACAGACGAACGTCACGGGCAGGATCTGCCGGGTGGGCAGATGGTGGCCGGTGTAAAGCCTGCCAAGCAGGTCGAAGGTGCTGTAGAGCAGGTAGCTGATGGTCGTCACCCCGAGGGCGATGGACAGCGTCGTCGCGTCATAGGCGCGCAGGCTGCTGACCACCTCGTCCCAATCCAGGCGGCGAGCCAGCATGACCATCAGGACCGCGACCAGCACGAAGAAGGCGATGGTCAGCAGACGGCGGAAGAACGGCCAGCCGAACCGCCGTGGCGGCGTCGGTTGCTCAGTGAGTTCGCTGGAGTTCATCGCCGGCCTCCTCATGCACGCGCGCAATGGGCTCAAATGCCACCACGTCCTTCTCCGGGTCGGCGCGCAGCAGCGCCAGGCGTGGCTTGTGCGCAGGGAACCAGCCGACCATCGCCGGAAAATGGCGCAGGAAGTGGAAGATCACGAAGATCAACGGCACGCGCCACAGGTAGCCCTTGAGAATCCGTTCCAGTTCGACCTGTCGACAATGGTTCTGGATCAGCACGTCAAGCGCCTGGTGCAAGACCTGGTTGAAGGCACGGTCGCGGATTACCAGATTGGCCTCAAGGTTCAGCGACAGACTCAGCGGATCGAGATTGCTGGAGCCCACCGTCGACCATTCCTGGTCGATCAGAGCGACCTTGCCGTGCAGGGGGCGGGCGCAGTACTCGTGGATATGCACCCCGTCGCGCAGCAGGTAGTTGTAAAGCATCCGCGCGCCAAACTTGGCGATCGGCATGTCCGGCTGGCCCTGCAGGATCAGCGTCACCTGCACGCCGCGGCGGGCGGCGTTGCGGATCTCGCGCAGCACCCGATAGCCGGGAAAGAAATAGGCGTTGGCAATCACCACCCGCGAATGGGCCGAGCGGATCGCCTCCAGATACTGCTCCTCGATGTCATTGCGGTGCTCATGGTTGTCACGGCTGACGAACAGCATGCGCGCGTCGCCCCGCCGCGGTCCCTGTTCTGGATACACCGGCTGCGGGTAGCGGCGCTGCCACCAGCGTCGACGCTGCAGCGGCTGGGCGAGGTGGGCGATCACGAAACGATGGATATCGGCCACGATCGGGCCTTCCACTTCAATGGCGTAATCCTGCTTGGCCTGGGGACCGAAGTCGGCCAAATGATCGGCAGAGAAGTTGATGCCGCCGACGAACGCGATCTCCCCGTCGATCACGATCAGCTTGCGATGCAACCGGCGGAACACGTTGAGACGTTGCCCCATCAGCCGCTGGCCGGGATCGAATATCTGGATGTGTACACCGGCCTCGGTAAGGCCGGCGACGAACTCCGCCGACAGGTCGGCGGAGCCGAAACCATCGATGTTCAGGGTCACCGCGACGCCCCGGCGCGCGGCGTCGATCAGCGACGCCCGCAGCTGCTGCCCGACCTTGTCCTCGGCGAGGATGAAGGTCTCCAGCAGCACTTCGCGCTGCGCCGCAGCGATGGTCTCGTTCACCCGCGGGTAGAAGGCTTCGCCGTTTTCCAGAAGATGTACGCGATTGCCGTCGCGCCAGTCGAATCTCATAGCAACAACTCCACGGCCAGAGGTAGGTGGTCCGAAAGGTGTGACCACGGCCGCGTGGAAAGGGTCTGTGCGTCCTGCATTTGAGCGTTGCGCACGTAGATCCGGTCGAGCGCAAGCAATGGCCAGCGCGCCGGGAAAGTTCGCGCCAGACGTCCCTGGGTGTGGGCAAAGGCTTCGCGCAGGCCGGCGCGCTGTTCGAGCACGGCGCAGGCGCGTTGGCGCCAGTCGTTGAAATCCCCGGCGACTATCACCGGCGCATCGGCGGGCACCTGTTCGAGCAGCTCGCAGAGCAGACCAAGCTGCTGCTGCCTGTGGTTCTCGCTCAGCCCCAGGTGGACGCAGATGGCGTGCACCTCGTGCTGTCCGGGTACCTGCAACACCGAGTGCAGCAGGCCGCGGCGCTCGGGGCCGGCGATCGAGACGTCGAGGTTCTCGTAGCGCAGGATCGGGAACTTCGACAACAGCGCATTGCCGTGATGGCCGTGCGGATACACGGCGTTGCGGCCGTAGGCGAACTCCGGCCACATGCTGTCGGCGAGGAATTCGTACTGTGGCGCTTCGGGCCAGTTGTCGACCCGCGCCGCGTGGCGCTCGTGGGTGCCCAGTACTTCCTGGAGGAACAGCAGGTCGGCGCCGACGGTGCGTACCGCATCGCGCAGCTCCGGCAAGATGAAACGCCGGTTGAAGAAGGTGAAGCCCTTATGGGTATTCACCGTCAGTACACGGATGCTGTTGACCGCCGGCGCGCTTTCCGCGCGCTGCAGCGGCACGACCTTGGATGGGTTTTCACTTCTCATGCGGCATCTTCCTTGCGTTGGCCGGGGTGTTCGCTCAGCCCGTCGGCAAGCCCCAGCAAATCGATCAGGCGGCGTGCGTCGTAGGGCGCGCGTACCTTCACGTCGTTGTCGAAATAGCAGTAGAGGTCGCGGCTGCGCCGTGTCGGGGCCGGCTCTGCGCTGGCGAGGCGTGCGTCGCGGGGTTGTTCGCCGCGCGTCCAGGCACGGATGCGCTGGCTCCAGTGGCGCAAGGCAGCCTCGCCGTAGCCGCTGGTGTAGAGCTGCCTGTCGCCGTGCAGGCGGAGGTAGAGGAAGTCCGCGCTGAGATCCTCAAGGTACGGCCACTTGCCCGCCGTGTCCGCGACGACCAGGGCCACGTCGTGCTCGCGCAACAGCGCGACGAACCGCCCGTCGACGAAGCTGTCGTGGCGGATCTCCACCGCGTGGCGCATTTTTCGGCTCCGGTCGATCTCCAGCAGGGTGCGACCAGCCATGCGTTCCTCGTGTTGCCGGGCGATGCCCAGTGCTTGCTCGGTGTCATGGGGCAGCTGAGCGAGAAAGTCCTCCATCAACGCGGCATCGAAGCGAAAGCTGGGAGGAAACTGCCAGAGCAGCGCCCCCAGCTTTTCGCCCAGGCCGAGCACGCCTGAGGCAAGGAAGTTGGCCAGCGGCCCCTCCACGTCGCGCAGGCGACGCACGTGGGTGATGTAGCGCGGCGCCTTGACCGAGAACTCGAAGCCGTCCGGTGTCTGCTCGTGCCATTGCTGGTAGCTGGACGGGCGCTGCAGCGCATAGAAGGAGCCGTTTATCTCGATGCTGCTCAGCGCCCGCGACGCGAAGGCCAACTCGTCCTTCTGCCGCAGGCCTTGCGGATAGAAGTCACCGCGCCACGGCGCGTAGCGCCAGCCGGAAATACCGATACGAATGCTCGCCATGGGCGGCCGGGCGGCACCGCAGCGCCGCCGCTGTCCTCAGTGCGCCTTGGCCACCCCGCGCAGCAGGGTATTGCTGCTGCGGGGTTCGTCGAGCGCGGCGATGTTGCCCAGCGAGACCACGCCCACCAGGCGCTTCTCGCGGTCCAGCACCGGCAGGCGACGCACCTGGATGTCCGCCATGTTGCGCGCCACGTGGCCGACCTCCTCGTCGGCGAAGCAGTAGCGCACGCCGCGGGTCATCACGTCGGCCACTGCGGTCTGGCCATCGCGGCCGGCGGCGACGGCACGAATGGCGATGTCGCGGTCGGTGAGCATGCCCACCAGGCGGTCGTTCTCATGCACCAGCAATGCGCCACTGTCGATGCGCGCCATCAGGCTGGCGGCATCCCGGATACTGTGCTGAGGGGTGACGCTCTGCACGTCGCGGGTCATCACGTCGCTGATTCTCATGCCTGTACCTCCCCGGGGACTGCATCGCCCGGTTGCTGAATTTCCGACAATCCGTCGTCCGGGCAGCTGCAGCCGGTGCGACGGGGCCTATGTAAGGTCCGACTGAGCCGCACGCGGGGCGTTCCTGAGCATCGACCGGCGGCGTGCATGGCCGTGCGTCCGATCCCTTCGACACCTCGCGGCGTTCGCGGGTCCCACGGCAGACAGGCCGACGCCCTCGCTTGGCCGCCGAACAGGAGCTGACGCACATGTCCGAGATCACCACCTACCGGCTGATCGGCCTGGCCGGCCTGATCGTGCTACTCGACCTCTGGGCGATCGTCAGCGTGTTCCGCAGCGACGCCACGGTGGGCGTGAAATCCTTCTGGGCGATCCTGATCTCCCTCCTGCCACTGCTCGGGCTTGTCGCCTGGGGTCTGGCCGGGCCGCGGGGCATGAAGCCTGCGCCCAGTTCCGCCGAGCACAGCAGAGGCTGAGCGGCCGGCACGCCGGGAAACTTTCGCCCGGCGCGGCCGGTCATCCCTGCAACGGCACGATGCGTTGCGTGCCTTCAGCAGACGTCATGAGGAGTGCACGCATGCCACGCACGATCTGGAAGGGTGCGGTCAGCTTCGGCCTGGTCCACATTCCCGTATCCCTGGTGCCGGCGACGCGTCAGCAGGGCATCGACTTCGACTGGCTGGACAAGCGCAGCATGGAGCCGGTCGGCTACAAGCGGATCAACAAGGTCACCGGCAAGGAGATCGACCGCGACAACATCGTCAAGGGCGTCGAGTTCGAGAAGGGACGCTACGTAGTGATCAGCGAGGAGGAAATCCGCGCGGCGCATCCCAAGGCGACCCAGACGGTGGACATCGTCGCCTTCCTCGACGCCGGCCAGGTGCCGTCGCTGTACATCGACACGCCCTATTACCTGACGCCCGAGCGGCGGGGCGAGAAGGTCTATGCCCTGTTGCGCGAAACCCTGGTCAAGACCGGCAAGGTCGCCCTGGCCCAGGTGGTGATGCGCACCAAGCAGCATCTGGCGCTGGTGATGCCGGTCGAGGATGCCCTGGTGCTCAATACCCTGCGCTGGGGCAACGAGGTGCGCGGCGTCGAGACCCTGGATCTGCCCGAGGAAGCGCGCTCGGCGGACCTGGCCAAGCGTGAGCTGGACATGGCCAGGCGCCTGGTCGAGGACATGAGCGAAGAGTGGGACCCGGAGCAGCACAGCGACAGCTTCCAGGAAAAGATCATGGCGCTGGTCGAGGAGAAGGCGCGCGCCGGGCGCATCGAAACGGTCGCCGAGGTTGACGAAGGCGAGCCGCGCAGTGCCGAGGTGATCGACCTGACCGACCTGCTCAAGCGCAGCCTCGGCGGTTCGGGCAAGAAGCCGGCGGCCAAGCCGCGCGCTGCAGCCGCCAAGTCCACCGCCAAGGGCAGTCGCAAGAGCGCGCCGAAGAAACCCTCGAGCGGCTCCGCCGGCTCGCGCAAGCAGGCCGGTTGATCCAGGCACATCTGAGGACGGCAGGGCATGACCAAGGCACTGGACGAGTACAAGCGCAAACGCGACTTTAGCGCCACCCCCGAGCCCGACGAGCCGGTCTCCCGGCGCCGCGGCAAGGCCAGGGCACATGCGCTGCAGTACTGCATCCAGAAGCACGATGCCAGTCACCTGCACTACGACTTCCGCCTCGAGCTGGACGGCACCCTGAAGAGCTGGGCGGTACCCAAGGGGCCGAGCCTGAACCCGAAGGACCGCCGCCTGGCGGTGGAGGTCGAGGATCACCCGCTGAGCTACGCAAGCTTCGAGGGCAGCATTCCCCAGGGGCATTACGGCGCGGGTGAGGTCATCGTCTGGGATCGCGGTGTCTGGATACCCCAGGACGATCCGCGCGAGGGTTTGAAGAAGGGCCGCCTGAAGTTCCAGCTGGATGGCGAGAAGCTCTCCGGAATCTGGAACCTGGTGCGCACCAACCTGCAGGGCAAGAAGGCCCAGTGGTTCCTGATCAAGTCGCGCGACGAGGCGGCGCGCGATGACTACGACATCGTCGCCGAGCAGCCGGATAGCGTGCTTAGCGAACGCGGCCTGATTCCCCGGCGCCGTGGCAAGCCGGAAGAAAAGCCAGCGCTGACCAAGGCCACGCGCCGTCGGCCACGCAAGGAGGCGAAGGTCGACCTAGCCGGCGCACGCGCCGCCAGGCTGCCGGCCACCCTCAAGCCACAGCTGGCGACCCTGGTGGAATCGGCGCCCGAGGGCGACTGGCGCTACGAGATCAAGTTCGACGGCTACCGGATTCTGGCGCGCATCGAGGATGGCGAGGTGCGCCTGTTCACCCGCAACGGCCACGACTGGAGTGCGAAGATGCCGCATCAGGTCGAGGCACTGGCAGCGCTTGGGCTGCAGTCGGCCTGGCTGGATGGCGAGATGGTGGTCACCAGCGAGGAGGGCGTACCCGACTTCCAGGCCCTGCAGAATGCCTTTGAAGCGGGTCGCAGCGAGAACATCCTCTACTACCTGTTCGACGCGCCCTTTCTCAACGGCATGGATCTGCGCGAGGTAGCGCTCGAGCAGCGTCGCGCGGCATTGGCAGCCGTGCTGCAACACAACGACAGTCCTTTGCTGCGCTTCTCCGAAGACTTCAGCGAAGACCCGCAGAGCATTCTCAGCAGTGCCTGCCAGATGCAGCTCGAAGGCATGATCGGCAAGCGCCTGGGCAGTGCCTATGTCGGTCGGCGTTCGAGCAGCTGGATCAAGCTCAAGTGCCAGAATCGCCAGGAGTTCGTCATCGTCGGCTATACCGCGCCCAAGGGTGCGCGCAGCGCTTTCGGCGCGCTGCTGCTGGCCCTGCATGACCCGGACAGCGGCGCGTTGCGCTACGCCGGCAAGGTTGGCAGCGGCTTCAGCGAATCGAGCCTGCGCGCCATCCATACCCGGCTCAAGGCAGTGCATGCGAGCAAGCCCGAACTGCTCAATGCGCCGAGCGGCGGTGACGTACGCGGCGTGCACTGGCTCAAGCCGGTGCTGGTCTGTGAAGTGGCCTATGCCGAGATGACCCGTGAGGGTGTCATCCGCCACTCGGTTTTCCATGGCCTGCGCAGTGACAAGCCAGCCCGGGCCGTTACCGGCGAACGCGCCCTGGCGCGCGCGCCTGCGCAAGCGAAGAAGGCCGCCACGCGAGGCGCGGCCACAGCCGCTGTCGACACGGCAGGAGCGGGTGATGCCGCGCAGATCCGCATCAGCCACCCCGAGCGGGTCATCGACGCCTCCACGGGTGTCAGCAAGTTGGAGGTCGCCCAGTACTACGCCCGTGTTGCGCCCTGGCTGCTGGCCGATCTTGCTCATCGGCCGCTGGCACTGGTGCGTGCGCCGGACGGCATCGCCGGCGAGCAGTTTTTCCAGAAGCATGTCGGCGCACGAGCGATGCCGCATGTGGGGCAGTTGCAGCACCCGGACGAGAAGAAGCCGCTGCTGCTGGTGGAAACGCCCGCGGCGCTGGTAGGCGCTGCGCAGATGGGCATGCTCGAACTGCATGCCTGGAACGCCACGGCGCCGCGCCTGGACCGGCCGGATCGCTTCGTTCTCGATCTTGACCCGGACCCGGCGTTGCCGTGGAAGCGCATGCTCGAGGCGACCCATCTGACGCTGACGCTGCTCGACGAGCTGGGTCTTGCGTCCTTCCTCAAGACCAGCGGCGGCAAGGGTATGCACATCCTGGTGCCGATCGAGCGGCGGCTCGACTGGGACCTTGTCAAAGCCTTCAGCCAGGCCATCGCCCAGCACATGGCCCAGCTGATGCCGGCGCAATTTTCCGCGGTCAGCGGACCGAAGAACCGGGTCGGCAAGATCTTCATCGACTACCTGCGCAACGGGCGCGGCGCCACCTCGGTGGCCGCCTATTCGCTGCGTGCGCGCGAAGGTCTGCCGGTCTCGGTGCCGATCCACCGGGAGGAACTGGATGACCTCAAGGGCGCCAACCAGTGGAACATCCGCAACCTGTTCCAGCGCCTCGACGAGCTGGTCGACGACGATCCCTGGGCCGCGCTGCCGAGCACCCGGCAGAACATCACCGCGCAGATGCGCAGGCGCCTGGGCATGAAGGCATAGTGGGACGGGTCAGTCGAACAGATTGCCCTGGTCGCGCTCGGCGCGGCGACGGTCCAGGCGTTCGCGAAACAGCCGGCGGTAATGCTCGGCCAGCTGCGGCAGCTCGATCAGCCGCCGCAGTTCGGGCTCATCAACGCCCTGCGCGCTGTAGCAGCGCCAGACCTGCGCCACGCTTACGCCGTTCGCGGCAGGTTGGCTGATCAGCAGCGGCGCATCGGGTTCTACCCAGCCTTCTTCCAGCACCCGGCATAGCCAGCCGGTGCGGCCGCTTTGCGCCAGCGCGCGGGACAGCCCTGGCGTGCGATGACGGCGGTCGAGGGTGACGCAGGGCGAGCGCGGCTGGCTGACTTCAAGCAGCGCCTGGCCCCAACGCAGGCGGTCGCCAATACTCAGCTGACTCTCGTCGAGGCCGTCACTGCAGAGGTTTTCGCCAAATGCGCCGGGGCCGAAGTTGGCCTGCGCAAAGAGTCGCTGCCAGTGCCGATAGTGCTGCAGCGGATAGATGCACAGGGCGCGGTCGGCGCCGCCATGCCAGCGGCGGTCGAGTACCTGATCGGTGGCAAAGCCCGAGGCGCCGAGCCAGGTGGGTCGGGAGACCGGCTGCTTGTCGATGCCGCTGAGACGCCCGCCGTCCGGCAGCGGCCTGGCCTGCTCCCTGATCAGCGGGCCGATCACCGGCCAGCTCTGGCATTTCTCAGTCATCGGTATTCACCTGTCGCTGCAGCTCGCGGCGCACCATGGCGACGTATTCCGGCGGGCTCAGGCGGTACAGCTCGGCAGCCACCCAGGTCAGCCAGCGCGGGCCGAGTGTGCTGCGTTGCGCGAGCAGGCGTGCGGCCTCCGCATGGGCACGGCTGGCGTGCTGCTGGTGGAAATCGGCGCGACCCATGGTGGCTCCTCGGCAAGATGGGCGCACTGGATAGCAGATCGACGCGGTGCTGGCCAGGCGAGGCTTGGTAAAGCTGCCGGCGCAGGCTAGGCTCGCCGCTTGCCGAATTCACGAGTCAGCCCCCATGCCGCTTTCCACCGCCTTCAAACATCGTCTGTCCCGCCAGCGTCCACATGGTCGCGGCGAGCCCGGCCAGTCGGCCGCCGATGGCGACCTGATCGCCCTGCAGCAGCAGCTGGAAAGCGATCGTGGCCGGATCATCCACAGCGCCGCGGTACGCCGCCTGCAGCAGAAGACCCAGGTCTTCCCGCTGGAGCGCAACGCCGCGGTGCGCAGCCGCCTGACCCATTCGCTGGAGGTGCAGCAGACCGGCCGCTTCATCGTCCGCAGCCTGTTCAAGGCACTCGGCGAGCGTGCCGTCGACTACGGTCTGGAGGGGCTTGAGGACGCGCTGGAAACCCTGGTGGAGATGGCCTGCCTGACCCACGACATCGGCAACCCGCCGTTTGGTCACTTCGGCGAATTCGTGATCGGCGACTGGTTCGCGCGCCATCTCGATCCGCTGCTGGATGGCATCGCGCCGGTCGCCGACGAAACCCTGCGCGCGCGCATGCGCCTGGATCTGAAGGCCTTCGAGGGCAACGCCCAGGCGATCCGCCTGGTGGTGCGCCTGCTGCGTCTGAACCTGACCTACAGCCAGACCGCGGCGATGCTCAAGTACGTGCGCCCGGCCTACCTGCCACGGCCGCCGGCCGGCAGCCCCGGCGCCTACCTGGCGAAGAAGCCGGGCTTCTACCTGTCCGAGGAGGCCTTCATCGGCGAGCTGCGCCAGGCCTTGCAGATGGCCGAGGGTACCCGTCATCCGGTGGTCTACATCATGGAGGCGGCCGACGACATCGCCTATTGCCTGGCCGACATCGAGGACTCGGTGGAGAAGGGCATCCTGCAGATCGAACAGCTGACGCAGCTGCTGATCGACACGTTCGCAAGCCATGCCGACCCGGATGCACCGATTGGCGAGAGCCGGCGCAGCTTCCGCAGCATGGTCGAGTACGCCGCCCAGCGTGCCGCCGACGAGCCGATCAACAAGGTCGGCGAATTCTTCATCTGGCTACGGGTGAACCTGATCCATCCGCTGGTACAGCACGCGGTGGCGCAGTTCATCGCGCATATCGAGCAGATCGCCGCCGGCACCCTGGACCGCGCGCTGCTCGAAGACGACAGCCTGGCCAATGCCATCGTGCGCACCTTCAAGGACGTGGCCAGCGAGCAGGTGTTCTGCAACCGCGAGGTGGAGACCCTGCATCTGCAGGGCCATCGCATCCTCCAGGGCCTGCTGGATTTCTATGCGCCGTTGCTGGGCGTTTCGCCACAGATATTTCTCGATCTGAGCGAAGGCCGCTGCCGCAGCCAGCCGCACCTGCAGATGCTCGCCCGGCGCCTGCCCAGCCAGTTGATCAAGGCCTACCGCGAGGCGCTGCCGGCCGTGAACAGCGCCGACTGGCCACTGTGGGAGTTCTACCATCGCTGCCGGATGCTGCAGGACTTCGTCAGCGGCATGACCGACCACTCGGCCCAGGCCGAATACCAGACCCTGGCTGCCCAGAGCTGAGCAACGCCGGGCCTGTGGTTGCGCGCTGCTGAGCGTTCCCAGCCAGTGCGTCAGACCTGCGTCTACAAGCGTTCTGCATCCGCGGGGCGCGGGAGCGTCCCTGGAGTCAGATTCCCGCGCGCAGCATGGGAACCCTCGGCGATAGCAGACCCTTGATCCTTCCCACGCTGCGCGTCCGTAGCGGAGCTTTGGGGAGCCTCTACGGATGAGCCGGCAAGCGGAGCGCTACCGGGTTTATTGCCGGCCGACGAACCTCGCCTGCACGGCACAATCCCCCATAGCTATCGTTTCCAGCGACGTTAGCCAGCGGCAGCAGGCAAGGGCAGGGGCAGGGGCTCCAGCTGATAGCTGCGTGCCTTCAGCGCGAGCTGGCCGGTTTCGAAACGCCGGCCGACTATGCTGACATCGATATGCGCATGCTGCGGGTGAGCCAGCCGGGATGCCGGGGAAAAGCGCAAACGAGTGCCTGCCAGCAGTGCTGGCAGCGGATCGCGCGGCCTGCCTGACTCGGGGTAGAACTCGCAGACCTGTACTGCCTCCAGACGCAGGCGAAAGGCCGCATCCGGTTGATCGTCCCGCCCCAGCCGAAGCAGATCGAACTGCACGCCGTCGGCCAGATCCTCGCGTGTCTGAATGCGCACATGCGCAAGATTCAACAGCACGCGCAGTAATGCTCCCAGCGGTTCGGCCGGTAGCGGCTTGACGAATTCGCGGCCCACCTGCCAAAGCAGGCGCAGCGCGAGAAAACCGAACAAGCCTCCAATCGCCAGCGTAAACAGGATGTGAAAGGCGATGTCGGACGGGTCGCAGGAGCGCAAACCGCGTGTGCCGCGGGCGGCGATGCTGACGCAGCCGCCGGGATCGCGCGCCGGTTCAAAGGCCATCCACCAGCCCATCAGGCTGATTGCCGACAGAATCAGCAATACCAGCAGCCCTGTGCCGGGCGTGCCGAGCCGCGCCCAGCGTTCTGCGAAACGCAGCTTCAGCATGGATCGGGTCCTGCATTGCATAGAGCCAGCAGCGACTTGCTGCGGGCATAGCGGGCCAGGCGCGAGGCGAGTGCGGGCGGCAGCGTCTGACAGTCGCGGAAGCCGCGGGCGCGGTAGAAGTTGCCCAGAGCCGGCGCGCAGAACAGCCAGAGCGGGCCTTCGACACTTGCGCGCACTTGCGCCAGCAGTTGACCGGCGAGGCCACGTCGGCGTCTGTCGGCATCCACCAGCAGACCGCTCAGCCAGTGACCCTCGGCCACCGGGCGCAGGCAAAGTCCGCCGCGGATCTGCGCATCACGCAGCACCCAGACCTGGCTGGCATCCTTGATCCGCATGGCCGAGCGCTGCGTGCGGTAGAAACGCTGCAGGAGCTCGTACTGCGCAGGTTCCAGCCGCTCGATTCGCAGCGCTTCCAATGCCGTGGCTTATTCGCCGCTCAGGCCAACGTAGACGTCCTGCACGTCATCATGGTTGTCCAGCGCTTCGAGGAAGGCTTCGACTTCCTCCATCTGCGCCGGGGTCAGGCTGGTGACCGGGTTCTTCGGGCGGTAGCCGATCTTCGCCGAGTTGACGGTAAAGCCGTGCTCGGGGAGGGCACGGCTGACGGCGTCCAGATCGGTCTTGTCGGTAACGAAGAGCACGTCGCCTTCCTCGGCCGGCTCGAAGTCCTGGGCGCCGGCTTCGATGGCGGCGAGTTCGGCATCGGCGCCGTCTTCCGGGCTGGCCTCGATCAGGCCGACATGCTCGAAGTCCCAGCTCACCGCGCCGCTGGCACCGAGCTGGCCCTTGCGGAACAGCACGCGGATCTCGGCCACGGTGCGGTTGATGTTGTCGGTCAGGCACTCGACGATCACCGGGACCTGGTGCGGGGCAAACCCCTCATAGGTGGCGCGCTCGAAGTTCACCGTCTCGCCGGTCAGTCCTGCGCCTTTCTTGATCGCGCGCTCCAGGGTGTCCTTGGGCATCGACGCCTTCTTGGCCTGATGCACGGCCAGGCGCAGCTTGGGGTTCATGTCCGGATCTGCGCCATTGCGTGCGGCGATCATGATTTCCTTGACCAGCCGGCCGAAGATCTTGCCGCGGGCGTTGGCCGCCGCTTCTTTGGGTTTGGCTTTCCACTGGGCGCCCATGACGATGCTCTCTGTTCTGGATGGAGGACTGTGCCGGCGTAAAGCCCGGCGGCGGAAGAGGGGGCGATTCTAGCCGAGGCCGAGCATCTGGCGCACCCGTCCGGACAGGAACAGCAGGGCCACAGCGGCGGAACTGCCAAAAGATCGCTGTTTCACCGTCGCACGATTTGCCTGTGGCCGGCCGGGCAGTAGGATGGCGGGCTTTCGCGCATGGCTGCGCGGTGGCAGGACACACGGAGAACGACGGATGAGTACAGGCGCCGCAGGCAAGAGAACCCCGAAAACCCGAGGAGCCCGGCGATGAAGCGCTGGCCCCTGGTGCTTGCCGGCGGCGCGTTGTGCGTCGCTGCGCTCTTCCTGCTGCGGTCGGGGACTGCGCCGGCAGCGACCTTCGCCACCGATGCCAGCGGCTTCAACAAGCAACTGATTGCCGACAGCCAGGGGCGTGTTCTGCACCTGGGCTCGCCGGTCCGGCGGCTGGCGGCGGATCGCTGGATGGCGGTCGATTTCGACGCCCAGTCCAGTCTCTGGTTCGACGACAGCGGCCGCGTTCTGCACGAAGGGCCTTACGTCGAGATCCGTTCCGACGAATTCGCACGTCATCCGCAGGATCCTGAGCAGGGGCCGCTCTTCACCACCTGGTCGAAGCGCGGCATGGCGCTGCTGAATGCCGATGGCAGTCCCTTCATCGACTGGCAGCCGGGCTATGGTGACTGGTCCATCACGCAGCATCCCCAGCGCTACAGCTGGCAGCCACGGGACGGCGGCGAACGCATCTTCGATGAGGGGGGAACACTGCGCTTGGCGCTGGACGAATATGATCTGCGCGCCGCCGGACCCTTTGCCACGCAGGCGCTCTACCTGATCTGCCGGTACGACTCGGAGCAGCCGTGCGAGTTGCGTGACGAGGACGGCAAGGTTCGCTGGGCCGCACAGGTCGACGATTTGCTCGAACTGCAGGGCGGACGCTGGCTGGCACGCAATGGCAACGCCTGGTTCCTGCTGGACGGGCAGGGCAAGCAGGTAGATGAGCATGTCTTCGCCGCCGGACAGTACTTCCCGCGCAGCCGCTCGCACGCCTCGGCGCGAGAGGTCGAATGGCCGCGCTGGATGACCCGCTACCGGCTCGGAGCGGACGGCAACGACGTGGTCGAGGACAGCGCGGTGCGCGGCTTCCTGCAGCAGGATGGCCAGTTCGACCCGGTTCCCGAGGCCACTCACGCCCACCAGCTGTGCCCGGGAACCTGGCGCCTGAGCGGTAGCGCGCCTGGGTCCTGGCTGGCGGATGAGCACGGCAAACGCTTTGCCGATCACCCAGACAGAGGCTGGAACGCCCTGGCGCAGCACCCGCAGCGCCACATGGCGTACACCGCGGACGAGCGCGACGCCATCGTCGACTGTCGCGGCACCCGCCTGTTCGATGACCCCGCCGTGGTCGATCTGGAGCCCATGGGCAATGGTTTTGCCGGACAGCTTGCCGGGGAGCAGGATCGGCGCCTGTGGCTGGACGCCGAGCTGCAGCGACAGTTGCTTCCAGAGGGCAACTCGATCCGCGCGGCGAATGCCGAGGGCAGCCTGCTGCTGGTGGTGCAAGGCGCGGGCATGCGCCTGTACAACACCCAGCGCGCTGCCTTTGTCGGCAAGCCGTTTACCCACGCTGAAGAGCCGCTGGCGCATGGCCTGGTATTCAACCGTGACGGCTACTACGGGCTGATGGACGCCGAGGGCGTCGAGCGCCTGGAAGCGCGCCATACCGGGATCACGCCCTGGGGCGACGACCGCCTGTGGAGCCAGCGCTATCTGGATGAAGGCAGCGAGCTGGGCCTGCATCGGCTCGATGGCAGCCTGATCGCGCGCTGGGCCGATGCCTTCGCTAACCCGTTGCGTACCTGGCAGGGCGCGGTGGATACCCAGGCGGTGGCCCAGCTCAACGGCAAGACCTATCACACCGAACAGGGTGCCTATTTCCCCCAGCAGTGGGTGGATCGTGACGGCCGCACGCTGATGACCACGGTGCAATGTCCGGGCGACGACCTCGAATCGGTATTGGCCGATGGTGCGGCGCGGCTCGAAACCGGCGACGGCAAGGTGCTGGAGGAGGGTGGCAGCTGCGAGATTCCGGAACAGATTCGTGCGGCCATTGCCGCGCAGCCAGGAGAGCCGCAGTGAGACCCTCGGCCAGGGAGGTTCTTGTTGCGCTCTGGCTGGTGAGCGCCGCAGCGCAATCGGGCGCTGCGGACTTCGCCGAGGAGGTACCGCTGTACCGGGAGCTGCGCGACTGGGTGGTCGCCTGCGACAACCAGCGCCGCTGTCAGGCACTCAGCGCACCCGCCGACTGGGGCTACAGCGAGCTGCACCTGGTGATCAGCCGTGACGCCGGCCCGAAAGGCGCGCTGCGACTGGCGCTGAACTATGCAGGGGAGGGTGCGGCCCGCCAATTGTCGCTGGATGGCGAAGATCTGTCGGCGATGCTCGATCCGGTCGACGCCGACAACGGTCTGCTCCTTCGGCGTGAAGACGGCGCCGCACGGCGGTTGATCGCGACGCTGCGCAATGCGAACCGTCTGCAGCTTGATGCAGATGAGGATGCCAGCGTCTCGCTGGCCGGCCTCTCTGCGTCACTGCTGCTGATGGATTCGGTGCAAGGCCGCATCGGAACCCGCGGTGCCCTGCATCGGCCGGGTGATGCAGCGGATGAGCAGGTGCCGCTGCCGGTTGTCCCGCCCGGGCTGCGGCCTTACCCCGGATCTGCGCCAATGGACGCTGAGGAACGTGCCGCGATCGGCACGGCAGTGGTTGTCGCGACTCGTGAGCAATGGCACGACGACGCCTTCGAGGCGCCGCGTGAGGTACTGGTTCATCCGCTTGGCCAAGACCAGGCCCTGGTGGTGATGCTGCTCGACTGCGCCGCCTACAACTGCGAATACGCGCTGTACCGCGTGGCGCGCCAGGCACCCCATGCCGAACGGCCGTTGCAGATCGAGCAGCCGCCGCTGGCGCATACCGGGCTGTCCGGCTGGGTCGCCTACGATGAAGCAACAGGCCGGCTTGCCTATGCGATGAAGAGCAGAGGCATCGGCGATTGTGGCGAGGCGGGCGACTGGCTGTTCGACGGCGAGCAGTTCCAGCTTGCCGGCTACAGCGCCATGCCGCGCTGTGCAGGTGTGGCGGACTGGCCGCGGCTCTGGCGTCGTGACTAGTCCTTGTCGAGGCCTGTCTGCGTTGCCTACGTCAGCCGGTGGCTGAACCGGCATGACCAGGCGGGGAGCGGCAGAGACGCCGCACCAGCGCTTCAGAGCTTGAAGAAGCCCACCCGCGAGGACAGCTGGGTGGCGAGTGCAGCCAGCTCCCGGCTGGAGGCGGCCACCTGTTCGGAACCTGCTGAGGTATGCACGGTGGCATCGTGAATGCGCACGATGTTCTGGCTGACTTCCTCGGCGACCGAACTCTGTTCTTCCGAAGCACTGGCGATCTGCGCGTTCATCTGGTTGATCGCACCGACCTCCTGACGGATGCGCTGCAGCGCCTCGGTTGCCCGATTGGTCTGCTCGGCGGTGCTGTCGGCCAACTCGCGGCTGCTCTGCATCACCCCGGTGGCCTTGCCTGCGCCATCCTGCAGCTTGCTGATCATCTCGCGGATCTCACGGGTCGAGGACTGGGTACGCGCCGCCAGGGCGCGCACCTCGTCGGCGACCACGGCGAAGCCGCGACCCTGCTCACCGGCGCGGGCGGCTTCGATGGCGGCGTTCAGCGCCAGCAGGTTGGTCTGTTCGGCGATGGCATTGATCACCTCGGTGATGCGCTCGATGTCACTGCTGTCCTGGGACACCTGCTGCACAGTGACAGTCGCGGCTTCCAGGGTCTCGGTGAGCCGCTGCATGGCCTGCGCAGCTGACAGCACGACCTGACTGCCACGCTCGACTTCGTCGTCGGCATTGCGCGTGGCGGCCGCCGCGTTGGCCGCGTAGTTGGCGACCTCGTTGACGGTCGAGGCCATCTGGTTGACGGCGGTGGCCATCTGCTCGGTCTCGCTGGCCTGCAGGCGGATCTGCCGGCTGTTGCTGTCGGAGGTGTCGCGCAACTGCTCCGAGGCCAGGCTCAGCTCGCTGGCGGCCTGGCGGGCGCCGTGCATGGTGTCGTTAAGACGGGCAAAGGTGTCCTTGAGCGCACCCATCACGCTGTCCGGATAGCCTGTGTCGATGCGCTGGTTCAGCTCGCCCTCGGCAAGGCGGCGAATGACCTGGCGCACCTCGTCCGGCTCGGCACCCAGGGTGGACTTGAGGCTGCGAATGATCAGCAGCGAGACCATCACGCTCAGCGCCAGCGCGGCCGCGGTCAGCAACACAATCATCAGGTGAAAACCACCGGCGATGGCCTGCACCTCGTTGATGTCCTGGCGAATGATCGCCTCTTCATGATCGATGAAGGCATTGATGCGCTTGAGCCACTCGCTGTAGGCCGGCGACACGCTGTCGAGCAGGGCCAGGCGGGCGCCTTCGCGGTCGCCGCTACGGCGCATGTCGACCAGGGTCCGGGTGAGCCCCAGCGTCTGCGCTTCGATCTCGCGAATACGCTCCATCAGCAAGCGTTCCTCGCTACTGCTGCTGACGTCGGCGAGCAGTTCGGCCATGGGCCGTGCGGACTGCTGATAGAAGGCGTCCAGCCGCTGCACCTCGGCCAGGTGCATTTCCAGCGCGCTCGGACTGTCGACCAGTACCGCGTCACGGATCGCGATGGCGCGGTCATGCACACTGCCGCGGAAATTGATCGCGTGCCGCTGCTTCTGCGCGGCACGCTCATCGGCGGTGAGGATGTCGTTGATGCGCGAGACGCGCTGGTCACCGATCAGCGCGATGGCCACCATCATCGACAGCACCAGGGCAAAACCCAGTCCGAGGCGTTGGGCAACAGTGAGACGAGTTTGCATGGGTTTCTCCCGGCAGCAAAAGTTGTACAAACACTGTATAGGTTTTGATGGCTACCGGCCATTATTCCGATCAAAGGGATTTCTATCGGCATGATTAGTTGTGATGAAGAGGGGGCTAGGTGATCGATAAAAGCTTTCTAGGACGGGGTTTCTGGTTGCTCTCGGCGTGTCTTGTCGGCACCCTGCTGGGCGTATCGCCACTCCCCGCGCTCGCTGCCGAAAAGTTGTACAAGCCGGCCTGCGGCGACCACCTGCAGCGACTTGGTGGCAAACCGGATGCGCTGCACTACCTGGGCTGCAGCCAGCAACTGGACGCCCAGGGACAACCGTTCGAGGCGCGCTATTCAGTTGCCGGCAACCAGGCGCGGGCGATCCAGGACTACCTGGGCGCGCGCTTCGGCATGCCGCCGCTGCGCTTCATCTGTTGTGGCTGGCATGGTTCGCCGCATTCCTACCGCGACGGGTCGGGCTACGGCCATGTGCTCAGCTTCTACAGCGACGAGACGCTGGAGAAGCGCTGGCCGCAGATAGACCGGTTTCATCTGAGCGTGCGGCTATACGCGGAAGATCCCTGAGCTCAGCGGGCGGCGCCGGTTTGTGCCGGGACGCCCAGATGCTCCTCGAGAAAGCCGATCAGCTGCGCCCGATAGGCTCCTGGCGCGAAGCGGTGCAGATCGACATGGGCGGCACCCGGCACCACCCACAAACGCTTGGGCTGTTTGGCGGCGGCGAACAGTCGCTGCGACTCGGCGAGGGTGGTGTGGCGGTCGTCGCTGCCGGCCATCAGCAGCAGCGGGCTGCGCACCTCGTCGATCCGCTCGATGGGCTTCAGCTGCTCGACGCTGACGCCCAGGCGTGGCTGAAGCTGCAGCGTCAGCAGCGGCAGCAGCCAGTCGCCCAGCGCACCGAAGCGCATCTGCAGCCGGTTGCGGGCGGCCAGTTCGATGTCCGAATACACCGCCTCCAGCACCATGGCATCAACCTGCAGCGGACGCTCGCCGAGCAGCGCGGCGGCGCCACCGAGGGACTGGCCGATGACGGCGACCTTGCCGCAGTCGGGCCGGGCACGCAGCAACGCTACCGCGGCGTGGGCGCCGGCAGCCTCGCGATGGCCGAAGGTAAGGCGCTCGCCGGGGCTTTCGCCATGCCCCTGCAGATCGATCAGCAGGCTGCTGTAACCGTACTGGCGGAGCAATCGGGCACGGCTGAGCATGGCGCGACGATCCGAGCGTTGTCCGTGCAGCAGCAGGACGCAGGCCTTGCCCGGCTGGCCCGGGACGAACCAGCCGGCGATGCCCTCGACGCGTACCTGCTCGGCGGCCAGCGTCGCCGGCGGCGGCCCGATGAGGCGCGGCACCGGCTCGATCAGCTGCGAGGCAAGCTTGTAGCTGAAGCCACCCAGCAGCAGGACGCCGAACAGCGTCGCTCCCAGCAATAGACGCAGCAGGGAGCGCAGGTAACGGGACGGACGCTTCAATGCGAGCATGGGTGACTCCGGTTTCAGGACCGCGATTCTGCCGCTGGCAGGAGCTGCTGTCATCGTCCGGCCTGGATTCTGCGCCATCGATTGACGATCCGGCATCCTGCGCCGGACATAAAACCGGTAACCTATGCGGCCTTTCCGTTTGCGTTGTCGAGGTCTGCCCCGTGTTCAGTCAATTTGCCCTGCATGAACGTCTGCTCAAAGCCGTTGCCGAGGCCGGCTTCGTCGAGCCGACGCCGGTGCAGACTGCGGCGATCCCGGCGGCGCTCGAAGGGCATGATCTGCGTGTGACCGCGCAGACCGGCAGCGGCAAGACCGCGGCCTTCGTCCTGCCGATGCTCAATCGCCTGATGGGCGATGCCAAGCCGCGCGTCGACATCCGCGCACTGATCCTGCTGCCGACCCGCGAGCTGGCGCAGCAGACCCTCAAGGAAGTCGAACGCTTTTCCTGCTTCACCTTCATCAAGTCCGGGCTGATCACCGGCGGTGAGGACTTCAAGGTGCAGGCCGCGATGCTGCGCAAGGTGCCGGACATCCTGATCGGCACCCCTGGGCGCCTGCTGGAACACCTGAATGCCGGCCATCTGGACCTCAAGTGCGTCGAAGTGCTGGTCCTCGACGAGGCCGACCGCATGCTCGACATGGGCTTTGCCGAAGACGTCGAGCGCCTGGCCGGCGAATGCAGTGGCCCGCACCAGACCCTGCTGTTCTCTGCCACCAGCGGCGGCACCGGCCTGCGCGAGATGGTCGCCAAGGTCCTCCGTGAGCCGCAGCACCTGCAGCTGAACAAGGTCCAGGAACTCAGCGAAGGCACCCGCCAGCAGATCATCACCGCCGACCACAACGCCCACAAGGAACAGCTGGTGGGCTGGCTGCTGGCCAACGAGCCGCACGCCAAGGCGATCATCTTCACCAACACCCGCGTCCAGGCCGACCGTCTCTACGGGCGCCTGGTCGCTGCCGGACACAAGGCCTTCGTGCTCCACGGCGAGAAGGACCAGAAGGACCGCAAGCTGGCCATCGAACGGCTGAAGAACGGCGGCGCCAAGGTGCTGGTGGCGACCGACGTCGCTGCCCGCGGCCTCGACGTCGACGGCCTCGACCTGGTGATCAACTTCGACATGCCGCGCAGTGGCGACGACTACGTGCACCGCGTCGGCCGCACCGGCCGTGCCGGTGCCCAGGGCCTGGCGGTGTCGCTGATCTGCCACGGCGACTGGAACCTGATGTCGAGCATCGAGCGCTACCTCAAGCAGAAGTTCGAGCGGCGCAACATCAAGGAGCTCAAGGGCACCTACCAGGGCCCGAAGAAGGTCAAGGCGTCCGGCAAGGCGGTCGGGGTGAAGAAGAAAAAGACCACCGACAAGAAGGCCGCTGAGAAGAAGCAGACCCGCAAGCCGGTTGCGCGCAAGAGCAAACCGTCCAAGCTGGTCAGCGCCGACGGCATGGCCCCGCTCAAGCGCAAGACGCCTGCGGCGGAGTGACGGGTGTCTTGCGCGGCCTGACTGGCCGCTCCTGACACCAGGTCGTAGGTTGGTGCCGAGCCTGCGAGGCCCAACGAGCGGGGTACCGGTTGGTAGCAGGGTCGAGTCTGCAAGGACTCGTAGGGCGGATTAGCCGCTGGGCGGCGTAATCCGCCGTCACGGAAGTCAGAGATCGGATCGCGGCCAGACGGGGCGCAATGGCGCGATGCTCTGCGCTTGTTGCGCCCTAAGGATAAGGGCTAAGCGCCGAGCCCGATATCGAGGCGTCGATAGGTCTTGGGTTTCGGCCCCCCGGCCGAGTCACTTTCTTGTTGCTTGCCCAACAAGAAAGTAACCAAAGAAAAAGGGCACCCCGACATGCGGGTCTGTCCGCTGCGCGGCCAGACTTCCCTCGCTCCGGCGCTGCTCCGGGGGCCGTCAGGGACGGGCCTTCCCTGGCCCGACCCTGACTTTCGCGGCATCCATGCCGCTCACCTCCTGCGCAACGCCTGCGCTCGGCCTCCTGTAGGGGAGTGGGTCCGAAGTTGATTGGGCGTTATTCGAGAGTCCGGACGATTCGATTTGCAGCCAGCGAGGCAAAGCCGTTGGTTGCGCTGCTCCCCCGTGGGCTTAATTCCTCAGAAGACTTGCGCTAGGACGTTCACGCAACAGGCGATGTGCGTAGAACCTTCGGCCCGCTCGGTGCCGGAATCCCCTTGCAGAAGGCCGAGTGCAGGTGACGCGTAAGGGGTAAGCGGCCAGGATGGCCGCGCAAGGCATAGCGGGCCAGGGATGGCCCGTGTATGCCGGCCCCTGGCAGCGGCACCGGAAGGAGGGAACCCGGAGCGAAGCGCAGGGCCGGATGCCGGGGTGTGTTTCTTTGCTTACTTTCTTTGCACAAGCAAAGAAAGTAAGTCGCCCGGGAAGGGGCGAAACCAGATGAATCAGCCAAACCGAAAAATGGCCGGTTACGGAAGCAAGGGCAGCTTCTGCAAGCTCGCCAATTTGGCTAGGAGCGAAATCCCTAGGCAGGAAACCGCGCTTTCAACCCAGTCTCGGCCGAAGGGCCAAAACTCATTCGCGTCGGCAATGGCGCAATGCGCTGCGCTTATTGCGCCCTACGGCCTGAGTCGGACTCGTAGGGCGGATTAGCCGTTTGACGGCGGAATCCGCCGCGATCATGAACAAGCAAACAGGGTAAACCCGCTGGAGATCAGAGAGCAGTCATGCGCGGGGCAAGGAAGGCACGAGGCGTTGCGATTGCTGCACCCTGCGGCCCCGCGCTTCAGCGTTCTCGGATCCTCAGCTAGGCACTACCAGAATCTTCCCATCACGCTCGCCGCCGGCTGCCGCGGCCACCGCCTCGCGGATCTGCGTCAGGTCGTAGGTGGCAGCGATGCGTGCGTGCAGCTTGCCGCTGGCGATCAGCCCGGTCAGCTCGCCGAACAGCGCCATCTGCTGCGCCGGGGTCGCGCTGCGGAACCACTTCGCCAGCCAGAAGCCGCGCAGGCTGACGTCACGGAAGACGATGGCCGAAGGCGAGACCTGGCAGGGCTCGCCACTCATCATGCCGTAGTTGACCACTACGCCACCCTCGGCCAGGCAGGCTGCCAGGCGGTCGGTAGCCGGGCCGCCGACGGCGTCGATGCCGAGACGGATCGCCGCGCCGCCGGTGGCTTCACGCACGCGCTGGGCCAGATCCGGACCGTCCACCAGCACCACGTCGCCGCCTTCGTTGCGCACCGCTTCGACCGCAGACTCACGCCGTACCACGCTGACGGTCTTGAAGCCGCGCAGGCGGGCCAGTTGCACCAAGTAACCGCCGACACCGGAGTTGGCGGCGTTCTGTATCACCCAGTCGCCGGGCGCCAGGGTGACGAATTCGCTGAGCAGCAGGGCGGCGGTCGGCGGGTTGACGGTCAGCATGGCCAGTTGCTGAGGGTCGGCTTCGGGCAGCGGGATCAGTTTGTCGGCGGCCAGGTTCAGCGCGCTGGCCCAGCTGCCGCAGCCCGGCGGCAGCAATACCATCTGGCCGACCTTGGGCGACTGGACACCTTCGCCGAGGGCTTCGACACGACCGACGCCTTCGTTGCCGCCGATCGCCGGCAGCGGCGGCAACATGCCGTACTCGCCGGTCAGGGTGAGCACGTCGGAGGGGTTGATCGGGGCGGCGAGCACCCGCACGCGTACCTGGCCGGCAGCCGGCTCGGGCAGTTGCAGTTCGACGGCGTCGATGACGTCCTGGGGAACCGGGCCGCGGGTCTGGTACTGGGCTTTGAGCATCATCTGGGGCGATCTCCATGGCTTGGCGCTGGGTAGGCGGTGGTCCGCGCCTGCGCACAGCGCTGCCGACGGACGACCATTCAGCCGCCGAGTGTAGGCGCTTGAGCGGGACTGCGGAGCACCGTCGTCTGCGCTGAATCAGCCATTATCGCCGTCACCTATGACGCCTCAGCTGTCGACTTCCTCGGCAGCCTCGTCCAGTTCACGCATGCGCTGGTCATAGGCTTCACAGGCGCTCTCCAGATCCTTGGAGGAGGTCTGCAGGCGCATCTGCTCGAGTTCCTCGTGCAGCTCTTCGGCGCGGTCAGGATCGTTGCGGGTGATCTCGTTGACCTTGGCGGCCAGTTGCTCGGCTTTCTGGGTGGCCTCGGCGGCGCTACAGGCGAGGGCTGGCGCGGAGGCACAGAGAGTCAGGGCAGCGATGAAGCAGGACAGGCGTGACATGGGCGTTCTCCCGGGGTGGTTTCCGGGTTGAGGGTGGCAGAGGCGAGAAAGTTCAGCGGCGAACGATGCGCCGGGCCAGCAGTCGGAATCAGCAGAGGGCATGTCAACTGCCCGAACCATCCACTGCACGAGGAACGCCTGCCATGTCTGCCTACAACTGGGATCTCATCGAACGCCTGCTGCACGAAGTCCAGGCTTCTGCAGGAGGTAACTTTGCGCCCCGGGCCATCGCCGAAGAACTGGCGACCCATCTGGAGCAGGCTGGCGAATCGGTCGGCAGCCACGATCACTTCAAGCAGTGCGCGGCGGATTACGAAGCCGTGCTGCTCAAGGGCGGTTTCATCGAGCCGCGCCCGGAAGAGCAGGGCGGCAATGGCGAGAACTATGTCCTGACCGAGCGCGGTGCTCAGTTGCTGAATCTGATCGAGAGCGCGGCGCCCGGCAGTGAGGGACCGCGCGCACTGCTGGACGAGAAGGGCATGGCGGCACTGGTGCCGGAAGTCTTCGACGCCTTGGCCCAGGAACTGGCGCGGGCACCCAGCGTGCCCTGAGCTGCTGCGCTCAGTCGCGCAATTGCGGGCGATCGCGGTACTGCTCCAGGGCCTCCGGGTTGGCCAGCGCCTCGGTGTTCTTCACCGGCAAGCCGTGCACCAGATTGCGCACCGCCAGCTCGACGATCTTGCCGCTGACGGTGCGCGGAACGTCCGTCACCTGCAGGATCTTCGCCGGCACATGGCGTGGCGTGGCGTTGGCACGAATCACCTGGCGAATCTCGGCCTCCAGCGCCGCGTCCAGCGAGACACCCTCGCGCAGGCGAACGAACAGCACGATGCGCACGTCGCCCTGCCAGTCCTGAGCGATGGCCAGTGACTCCAGCACCGCGGGGACCTTCTCGACCTGGCGATAGATTTCCGCAGTGCCGATGCGCACGCCGCCCGGGTTGAGCACGGCATCCGAGCGGCCATGGATCATCAGGCCGCCATGCAGGCTCTGCTCGGCATAGTCGCCCTGGGCCCAGACCCCGGCGAAACGCTCGAAATACGCGGCCCGGTAGCGACTGCCGTCAGCATCGTTCCAGAACCCCAGCGGCATCGACGGAAAGTGCCGGGCGCAGACCAGCTCGCCTTTCTCTGCCACGACTGCTTCACCGTCCTCATTCCATACCTGCACATCCATGCCCAGCCCCTTGCACTGCAGCTCGCCGCGCCACACCGGCAGCAGCGGATTGCCCAGGGCGAAACAGGAGACGATGTCGGTGCCGCCGGAGATCGAGGCCAGGCAGAGATCGGCCTTGATCTCGCGATAGACGAAGTCGAAGCTCTCCGGCGCCAGTGGCGAGCCGGTGGAGAGCAGGGTCCTGAGCCTGCTCAGCCGATGGCTTTCGCGCGGCCGGCTGCCGGCCTTTTCCAGGGCGGCCAGATAGCGCGCACTGGTGCCGAAGATGGCAATGTCCTCGGCATCGATCAGGTCGATCAACCGCTCGCTGTGTGGGTTGAAGGGCGCGCCGTCGTAGAGCACCAGGGTCGCGCCCAGCGCCAGGCCGGAGACCAGCCAGTTCCACATCATCCAGCCGCAGGTGGTGTAGTAGAACAGGCGGTCGTCCGGCTGCAGATCAGTGTGCAACCCAAGCTCCTTCAGATGCTGCAGCAGGGTGCCACCGGCGCCATGGACGATGCACTTGGGCACTCCGGTGGTGCCGCTGGAATAGAGGATGTACAGCGGCTGCTCGAAAGGCAGCTGAACAAACTGCGGTTCTCCTTGCGGGGTATAGAAATCGCTCCAGAGCACGGTCCTGTCCGCCGCGCGCATGCCGGCGGACGCATCAGGCTCGCTCGACACCAGCAACAGGCGCTCCACCGTCGGTAGTTGCGCGACGACCTCGTCCAGCCGCTCGCGCAGATCGATGCGCTTGCCGGCGTACTGGTAGCTGGCACAGCCGATCAGCAGGCGCGGCTCGATCTGGCCGAAGCGATCCAGGATGCCCTGGGCGCCGAAGTCCGGCGAGCAGCTCGACCAGATGGCGCCCAGGCTGGTGGCGGCGAGCATGCCGACCACCGCCTGCCAGCTGTTCGGCAGACAGGCCGCGACGCGGTCACCGACGCCGATGCCGGCCTCGCGCAGGCTGCACTGCAGGCCTGCGACATGCTGTGCCAGTTGCCGGTAGCTGAATTGCTCGCGACAGCCGTCCTCGCTGATCGCGATCAGCGCCGGTTGCTGGTCGCGGCGACGCAGCAGCTGCTCGGCAAGATTCAGCCGGGCGCCGGAGAACCAGTGCGCCTCCGGCATCGCCGGGCCTTCACGCAGGATGTAGCTGGCGGGTGTGCTGAAGCGGACATCGAAGAACTCGACGATGGCCCGCCAGAAAGCTGCCCGGTCGCTGATGCTCCAGGCGTGCAGGGCAGGGTAGTCGGGCAACGGCAGCCCTTCGCGCTGCTCGACGAAACGCCGGAAGGCCTCCATCCGGCTGGCCTTGATGCGCTCGGCGGAGGGTGTCCACAGCGGCTGCTGCATGGTGAGTCCTCTTCGTTGTTACCGGGTGGGCCATCGGCCCAATGGTGGATCGATGAAGCGTGATCCACCCTACGATTACCCACTCCGCCTGGCGGACCGATCGTACGGTGGATGACGCTCTCCTCATCCACCAGAACGGTGAATTGATAAGGAACGATCCAACCCTACGAACTTCGCCAGCGGCGGATCGCGATCCGCCCTACGGCCGCGCTGGTAGGGTGGATGACGCTTTTCTCATCCACCAAACGCTGGATCGGCTGAGCACGACTCCCCCGCGAGCACCTCACCCCCGGCTCAGGCGTGCACGGGCGACGCGCGAGCCGTTGGGTTTGTCCAGCACGTTGCAGATGCGCTGGCCGGCGGCGACCAGGCGGTCCAGGTCGATGCCCGTTTCGATGCCCAGGCCCTGCAGCAGGTAGAGCACATCCTCGGTGGCCACGTTGCCGGTGGCACCCTTGGCGTAGGGGCAGCCACCGAGGCCGGCGACCGAGCTGTCGAACACGCTGATGCCTTCGAGCAGGCCGGCGTAGACGTTGGCCAGGGCCTGGCCATAGGTGTCGTGAAAGTGTCCGGCGAGCCTGTCCCGTGGAATGTCGCGGCCGACCACCTCGAACAGCTGGCGGGTGGCGCCGGCGGTGCCGGTGCCGATGGTGTCGCCCAGGGATATCTCGTAGCAACCCATGGCGTAGAGCTCCCGCGCCACGGCGGCGACCTGCGCCGCCGGCACCTCACCTTCATAGGGGCAGCCAAGCACGCAGGAGATATAGCCACGCACCCGCACGCCCCGCGCCTTGGCCGCGTCCAGCAGAGGGACGAAGCGCGCCAGGCTGTCGGCGATCGAGCAGTTGATGTTCTTCTGCGAAAAACGCTCGGAGGCGGCAGCGAACACCGCAACCTCACGCACACCCGCCGCCAGGGCAGCCTCGAAGCCCTTCATGTTCGGCGTCAGCGCCGCGTAGGTGACGCCCGGACGGCGCTGGATGCGGGTAAACACCTCGGCGCTGCCGGCCATCTGCGGCACCCACTTGGGCGAAACGAAACTGCCGACCTCGATGTAGGCAAGCCCGGCGGCGGACAGGTCATCGACCAGGCGTACCTTGTCCTCGACGCTGATCGGCTGCTTCTCGTTCTGCAGGCCGTCACGCGGGCCGACTTCGACCAGGCGGACGTGTTGGGGAAGGGTCATGAAAGCTCTCTCGTATGCAGGTTGCCAATGCGCATCAGATTACTCGAAGTTGCCGTTCAGCCAGTCTCGCTGGGGGTAGAAGGGCGCCGATTCGTCGGGCGTCGCTACGTCGGGCGTCGCCACATCAAACCAGCCGAATGTAGGTTGGCGCCGAGCCTGCGAGGCCCAACACTACCGACTCACGCCTCGCGCAACTCGACCAGCACAGCGCCCTCGGTGACCATCTCGCCCTCGCTGCAATGCAGCGCGCCGATCGTGCCGGCATGCGGCGCGCGGATGCTGTGCTCCATCTTCATTGCCTCCAGGACCAGCAGCGCCTGGCCCTGTTCGACCTGCTGGCCCACCTCGACCAGCACCCGCACGATGCTGCCGCTCATGGGCGCATTCAGCCCGCCGGCGATGCCATGGCCGGCATCTGCTGCAGCCGTTGGGTCGAAGCGGCGTATGCAGCGCAGGGCGCCGCGCCATTGCAGATACAGGGTGTCGCCCTGGCGGATCGCCCGCAGACGCTGCTCGACTCCGTCGACCGAATGCACCAGCCACTCGCCCTCAAGATGAGCCTGCCCCGGCGCCTGCAGGCGCTGCGCTGCAGCGTCGCACACCAGGTGCAGCGTACTTGTCGCCGGCATGCCCGCACGCCAGCCGCTGCGTGCCGCCCAGGGCGAGTGCGGATCATCCCCGCGCATGGGAGCTGGCTCACTCTGCAGCCAGGCATCGGCGGCCAGGGCCCAGAAGGATTCGTCCACTGCGCCCGGCGCCTGCAGCAGTCGCTCCCGATGGCGTTCGATGAAGCCGGTATCCAGCTCGGCGGCGGCGAACGCAGGCTCAGCGAGGATGCGCTGCAGAAACGCCCGGTTGCTACGCACGCCGGCCAGGCAGAGCTCGTCGAGCATGCCCAGCAGGCGCAGGCGGGCCTGCTCGCGGGTTTCGCCCCAGGCGACCAGCTTGGCCAGCAGCGGGTCGTAGAACGGCGAGATGTGGTCGCCTTCGGCCACACCGCTGTCGACCCGACGCCCCTCGCCGGCAGTAGGCTCGCGATACAGCTGCAACAAGCCGCTGGCCGGGAGGAAATCATTCAGCGGATCTTCGGCGTACAGCCGCACCTCGATCGCGTGACCCTGCAGCGGCAGTTGCGCCTGGGTGAACGGCAGTACCTCGCCACAGGCGACGCGGATCTGCCAGCTGACAAGGTCCAGCCCGGTGATGGCCTCGGTGACCGGATGCTCGACCTGCAGGCGGGTGTTCATCTCCATGAAGTAGAAGCCGCCCTGATCATCGAGCAGGAACTCCACGGTGCCGGCACCGACATAGCCGATCGCCTGCGCCGCGCGCACGGCTGCCTGGCCCATGGCTGCGCGCAGCTCCGTGGACAGGCCGGGGGCTGGCGCTTCCTCGACCACCTTCTGGTGGCGACGCTGGATCGAGCAGTCGCGCTCGTGCAGGTACAGGCAATGGCCGTGGCGATCGGCGAACACCTGGATCTCCACATGGCGTGGCCGGGCCAGGTATTTCTCCACCAGCAGACGCGCATCGCCGAACGCCGCCTGGGCTTCGCGCCGGGCAGACTCCAGCGCTTCGGCCAGTTCGGCGGGCTTCTCGACCACCTTCATACCCTTGCCGCCGCCACCGGCCGAGGCCTTGAGCAGCACGGGATAGCCGATCTGTTCGGCGGCCTTCCGGAAGCTCTGCTGATCCTGTTGCGCGCCGTGGTAGCCGGGCACCAGCGGCACGCCGGCCGCGCCCATCAGCGCCTTGGCCGCGGCCTTGTCGCCCATCGCTTCGATGGCCGCGGCTGGCGGTCCGAGGAAGATCAACCCGGCCGCTTCGCAGGCGCGGGCAAAGGCGGCGTTCTCGGAGAGAAAGCCGTAGCCGGGGTGGATCGCCTGGGCGCCGCTGGCCTGGGCGGCGGCGATGATCCGTTCGCCGAGCAGATAGCTCTGCGCCGGCCGTTCGCCGCCCAGGTCGACCGCCAGGTCCGCCTCGCGCACATGCCTCGCACCCGAATCAGTGGCGCTGTGCACCGCCACACTGGTGATACCCATGGCGCGCGCGGTACGGATGATCCGGCAGGCGATTTCGCCGCGGTTGGCGACCAGCAGACGCTCGATCATGGGCAGCTCCGTGGCAGGATTGCCGGGTGGGGTTGCGCGGGGTTTGACCCGTTCATGTGTCCGCCTGCCAGGCGGGCGGGCGTTTGTCGAAGAAGGCTGCCAGGCCTTCCTGGCCTTCAGGGCTGACCCGCAGCCGGGCGATGGTGGTTTCGCTGGCACGGCGCAGGTCGTCGCCGAGCAGACCCGGGCCCGCCTCGCGCAACAGTGCCTTGGTTGCGCGCATCGCCTGCGGACTGTTCTGCAGCAACTGGGCGATCCAGTGCTCGACGCGCGCCTCCAGCTCCTCCGCCGTACAGAACTCCGCCAGCAGGCCCAACTCGCAGGCACGCCGGGCGTCGAAGCGCTCCGCGCTGAGGGCATAGCGTCGGGTGGCTCGCTCACCGATCGCCTGGACCAGGAACGGGCTGATCACCGCCGGCGCCAGGCCGATGCGCACCTCGGAGAGGGCGAACAGCGCATCCTCGCTGCCGATGGCGATATCGCAGCAGGCCACCAGCCCAACGGCACCACCGAAGGCGGCACCTTGCACCACGGCCAGGCAGGGCAGGGGAAGGGCATGCAAGGCATACATCAGCTGCGCCAGTTGCTCGGCGTCGGCCAGGTTGGCGTGGATATCCAGCTGCGCCGCCTTGCGCATCCACTCAAGATCGGCGCCGGCGCAGAAGTGCCGCCCGCGCCCGCGCAGCAGCAGGAAGCGCAGGCTGGTATCGGTGGCGATCTCATCGATCACGGCAATCAGCTCGCTGATCATCAGCGCGTCGAAGGCGTTGTGCCGCTGCGGCCGGTTCAGCCACAGGGTGGCGAAGCCGCGCGGGTCGCGCTCCAGCGAGAGGGTGGTGAATTCGCTCATCTGCAATTCTCCGGGCGCTTGGCGGCGCCTACATCCGGAACACGCCGAAGGTGGTGGGTTCGATGGCGGCGTTGAGGCTGGCGGAGATCGCCAGGGCAAGCACCTCGCGTGTCTGCGCCGGGTCGATCACGCCGTCATCCCAGAGCCGGGCGCTGGAGTAGAAAGCGTGCGCCTGGCGCTCGTACTGCTCGATGATCGGCTCGGCCAGCGCCGCTTGGTCGCCGGCGGAGAATTCCTGCCCGGCGCGCTCGGCCTGCTCGCGCTTGACCTGGACCAGCACGCCGGCAGCCTGGCGCGCGCCCATCACGCCGATCCGCGCGTTCGGCCACATCCACAGGAAACGTGGATCGAAGGCGCGCCCGCACATGCCGTAGTTGCCGGCGCCGAAGCTGCCGCCGATGACCAGGGTGAACTTGGGCACCCGAGCGCAGGCGACCGCCGTCACCAGCTTGGCGCCGTGCTTGGCGATGCCGCCTTCCTCGTACTTCTTGCCGACCATGAAGCCGGTGATGTTCTGCAGGAACAGCAGCGGAATGCCGCGCTGGCAGGCCAGCTCGACGAAGTGCGCGCCTTTCTGCGCGCCCTCGGCGAAGAGGATGCCGTTGTTCGCCAGGATCGCCAGTGGATAGCCGTTGAGCCGGGCGAAACCGCAGACCAGGGTGGTGCCGAACAGCGCCTTGAATTCATCGAACTGCGAGTCGTCGACGATGCGCGCGATCACCTCGCGCACATCGAACGGCTGCTTGGCGTCGGCCGGGACGATGCCGTACAGCTCCTCGGCGGGGTAGCGCGGCGCTTGCGGCGCGCTGACTTCGAGTCGGCCCAGCTTGCGCCAGTTGAGGGTGGCGATGCAGCGTCGGGCCAGCGCCAGGGCGTGCTCGTCGTTCTCGGCGTAGTGATCGGCGACACCGCTGCTACGGCAGTGGACATCGGCGCCACCCAGTTCCTCGGCGCTGACCACCTCGCCGGTGGCGGCCTTCACCAGCGGCGGGCCGGCAAGAAAGATGGTCGCCTGCTGGCGCACCATGATGGTCTCGTCGCTCATCGCCGGGACGTAGGCGCCGCCCGCGGTGCAGGAGCCGAGCACCACGGCGATCTGCGGAATGCCGCGGGCGCTCATGTTGGCCTGGTTGAAGAAGATCCGCCCGAAGTGCTCGCGGTCGGGAAACACCTCGTCCTGGCGCGGCAGGTTGGCGCCGCCGGAATCCACCAGGTAGAGGCACGGCAGGCGGTTTTCCGCGGCGATGGCCTGGGCGCGCAGGTGCTTCTTCACCGTCAGCGGGTAGTAGCTGCCGCCTTTCACCGTGGCGTCGTTGGCGATGATCATGCATTCGACGCCCTCGACCCGACCGATACCGGCGATCAGGCCGGCGCAAGGCACGTCTTCGTCATAGACCTGATGCGCGGCCAGCTGCGCGATTTCGAGAAAGGCCGAGCCAGGGTCGAGCAGGGCGTCGATGCGTGCCCGTGGCAGCAGCTTGCCGCGGTCGAGGTGGCGCTGCTGGGCGGCCGCGCCACCGCCCTGGGCGACGCGCCCGAGCAGACTGCGCAGCTCGCCCAGCCGTTCGAGCATGGCCGCGCTGTTGGCGGCGAAGTCGGGGGAGCGCGGGTTGATCCGGGTATGCAGGATGGTCATTGCCTTTGCTCCGCGCGTCTTGCGCCCGAGGCGTGACGCTGGAAGGGACCAGCAGACGGGCCTTCAGCCTCGGGCTTGCGGCTCAAGGCGCTATTTCGTCTCATTGAACAGCTCCCGCCCGATCAGCATGCGACGGATCTCGCTGGTGCCGGCGCCGATCTCGTAGAGTTTGGCGTCGCGCAGCAGGCGTCCGGCGGGGAAGTCGTTGATGTAGCCGTTGCCGCCGAGAATCTGGATGGTCTCCAGGGCCACGCGGGTCGCCGCTTCCGCGGTGTAGAGGATCACCCCGGCGGCATCCTTGCGCGTGGTCTCGCCGCGGTCACAGGCCTGGGCCACCGCATACAGGTAGGCGCGGCTGGCCGCCAGTTGGGTGTACATGTCGGCGACCTTGGCCTGGATCAGCTGGAACTCGCCGATGCACTGGCCAAACTGCTGGCGGTCGTGGATGTACGGCAGCACCAGGTCGAGACAGGCCTGCATGATGCCCACCGGGCCCGCGGCGAGCACCACACGCTCGTAGTCCAGGCCGCTCATCAGCACCCTGACGCCGCCATCCAGCTCGCCGAGCAGGTTCTCCTCGGGCACCTCGACGTCCTCGAACACCAGCTCGCAGGTGTTCGAGCCGCGCATGCCGAGCTTGTCCAGCTTCGGACTGCGCGAAAACCCCGGCCAGTCGCGCTCGACGATGAAGGCGCTGATGCCATGCGCGCCCTGGTCACGGGCGGTGCGGGCGTAGATCACGTAGGTGTTGGCATCCGGGCCGTTGGTGATCCACATCTTGCTGCCGTTGAGGACGAAGCGGTCGCCGCGGCGTTCCGCGCGCAGCTTCATCGAGACGACGTCGGAGCCGGCGCCGGTTTCGCTCATCGCCAGGGCGCCGACATGCTCGCCGCTGACCAGGCGGGGCAGGTAGCGCTGCTTCTGCGCCGCGTTGCCGTTACGGCTGATCTGGTTCACGCACAGATTGGAGTGCGCACCGTAGGACAGCCCGACCGCAGCGGAGGCGCAACTGATCTGCTCCATTGCCAGCACATGAGCCTGGTAACCGAGACCGGCACCGCCATGGGCGGGGTCGACGGTGATGCCGAGCAGTCCCATGTCGCCGAACTTGCGCCAGAGGTCGGCGGGGAACAGGTTGTCCCGGTCGATCTGTGCCGCGCGCGGGGCAATTTCCGCCTGGACGAAGGCGCCCACCTGATCGCGCAGCAGATCGAGGGTTTCGCCCAGGGCGTGGTTCAGACTCGGGTAGCGCATGTTCCACCTATGACTTTATTTTTAGAAAGGCTGGATAACTGGCTGTTTATAAAAGGTATTAACTTCTCAGGCGGGCAGCTCCTGCAGTGCCTGAGAACAGCGTTGCTCGGCGACATCCAGTTCCAGCTGCATCTGCTGGATATCCAGCAACTGCTGCTGCAACTGGGCGCGGCGCTCCTCGATCTTGCGCTGGAAGCTCTCCAGCTGACGGCGGTTGCTGCCGTCAGGCTGGTAGAGATCGATCAGCTCCTTGCACTCGGCTAGCGAGAAGCCTAGTCGCTTGCCGCGCAGAATCAGCTTCAGCGCCACCCGGTCGCGCGGACTGTAGATCCGCTCCTGCCCACGCCGCTCGGGCGCAAGCATCCCGTGCTCCTCGTAGAAGCGGATGGTGCGGGTGGTGATATCCAGCTCACGGGCGAGCTCGGAGATCGAGTAGCAACCAGACATTCAAAGGATTTCCATGGCGGTGGTTAAGTGAAGATAGGTTGCTCTTTACGTAAACGTCAACCTGCAGAAAAATATCCGCCCTGGCAGCCCACCCTACGGATTCGCCGTCACGGTACGCACTGTAGGTTGGCGCCGAGCAGAGCGAGGCCCAACGAAGGGTCGGCAGGAGTACAAGGCGCCAAGCCGCTGAATGAAGACGGGTGGACACGCATGCAAATGATCACAGGCGCAAAGCCGAATGCGGACTGTCGCCAACCCGATCGTGCCGGTTTGAGTGCTGGCCCGGCCAATGCCGCGTTGGGCTTGGCAGCCCAACCTACGATGCGCCGTCACCGACGTACTCGTAGGTTGGAGCCGAGCAACGCGAGGCTCAACGAAAGGTCGGCAGGCCGCCTAGGCGGCGAACGAAGGACGGTTTCACGGGCCGCAGCCAAACGCGGCACGAGCACTACCAGAAAGAGGTTTAGGTTAGTAATTAAAAAGCGACAGAATCAGTTAGTTACTTCCCTTACTTCATCTGCTTTTGCAGCGCCTTTTCCTGTGCCGAGAACTGCCTCTGGGCGATCTCGATCATCTGTTCGCGCATCCAGCGGTTGGCCGGGTCCTGGTCGGTGCTTTCGTGCCAGTAGAGATGGGTCTCCAGCGGCGGCACGCCTTTGACCGGCAGATCGACGTAGTGGATGTTGTGCCGCTGGGCGAAGCGCTCCGGCACCGTCATCACCATATCGGTCTGCTCCAGCACCACCGAGGCCATCAGGTAATGCTGCGAGCGCAGGGCGATCTTGCGCTGCAGACCGATCTTGCCCAGCGTCAGGTCGACGTGACCAAGGCCGGCGCGGCGGGTGGAGATATGGATATGCGTCAGCGCCAGGTATTCGTCCATGCTCAACTTGTCCTTGGCCATCGGATGCCCGTTGCGCATGGCGCAGACGTAGCGGTCTTCATACAGCTTGACGTGGCGTACCTGCGGATCGGTATTGAGCGGCGCATCCACGGCGAAGTCCAGGCGGCCTGCAGCCAGCTCCTTGGTCGCCTCACGACGCTTGGCCATGAAGCTCTCGATGAACACGTTCGGCGCCAGCCGGCGCAGACGCTGGAACAGCGGCGGCAGCATCACCGCCTCGGACAGGTCGGTCATGCTGATGCGGTAGGTCTTGCTCGCCTGGGCCGGGTTGAAGCTGCGGCTTTCCTGCACCGAGACGCGCAGCAGCTGCAGCGCCTGGCGCACCGGGCCGATGATGTTCTGCGCCATCGGTGTCGGCACCATGCCCTGAGCGGTGCGCATGAACAGCTGATCGTTGAAGGCTTCGCGCAGGCGTGCCAGGGCGTTGGAAACCGCAGGCTGGGTGATGCCGACGATCTGCCCGGCGCGGGTCAGATTGGCCTCGGTGTAGATCGCGTCGAAAACGATGAAGAGGTTCAGATCGACCTTGTTCAGGTTCATGGCACGCACTCGTTCAGGGGCACTGGTAGGCGCCGATCATATATCGGTTATGAATCTTTATACACGCCGAGAATAGGTTAGATAAATCGCATTCCCTGATCTAGCATCACTTTCAACCTAAACCCGAAGAAGGTGCCCACCCCATGGATTTCGCGTATTCCCCCAAGGTTCAAGAGCTGCGTGAACGCGTCCAGGCGTTCATGGACGCCCACGTCTATCCGGCTGAAAAAGTCTTCCACAAGCAGGTCGAGGAGGGCGGTCGCTGGAAGCCCACCGCCGTCGTCGAAGAACTCAAGGCCAAGGCCAAGGCCGAAGGCCTGTGGAACCTGTTCCTGCCGGATTCGGAGAAGGGCTTCGGTCTGACCAACCTGGAATACGCACCGCTGGCGGAAATCATGGGCACCTCCGGCCTCGGCTCGGAAGCCTTCAACTGCTCCGCGCCGGACACCGGCAACATGGAAGTGCTGGTTCGCTACGGCAACGAAGAGCACAAGAAGCAGTGGCTCGAGCCGCTGCTGCGCGGCGAGATCCGTTCCTGCTTCGGCATGACCGAGCCGGGCGTGGCTTCCTCCGACGCCACCAACATGCAGGCCCGTGCCGTGCGCGAGGGTGACGAGTGGGTCATCAACGGTCGCAAGTGGTGGACCTCCGGTGCCAACGATCCGCGCTGCAAGGTCATGATCTTCATGGGCCTGACCAACCCGGACGCACCGCGCCACGCGCAGCACTCGATGATCGTCGTGCCGATGGACGCCCCGGGTGTCACCGTGCTGCGCCACCTGCCGGTATTCGGCTATGACGACGCCCCGCACGGCCACGCCGAAGTGCTGCTGGAGAACGTCCGCGTCCCCTACGAGAACGTGCTGCTGGGCGAGGGCCGTGGCTTCGAGATCGCCCAGGGTCGCCTTGGCCCAGGCCGTATCCACCACTGCATGCGCTCCATCGGCGCCGCCGAGCGCGCGCTGCGCCTGATGTGCGAACGCGCCATGAGCCGTACCGCCTTCGGCAAGCCGCTGGGCCGCCTGGGTGCCAACCTGGATCACATCGCCGAGTCGCGCATCGAGATCAACATGGCGCGCCTGCTGACGCTGAATGCCGCGCACATGATGGACACCGTCGGCAACAAGATCGCCTCCAGCGAAATCGCCCAGATCAAGGTGGTCGCCCCGAACATGGCGCTGCGCGTCATCGACCGTGCCATCCAGATCCACGGCGGTGCCGGCGTCTCCGACGACTTCCCACTGGCGCACATGTACGCCATGCAGCGCACCCTGCGCCTGGCCGACGGCCCGGACGAAGTCCACCGCGCCGCCATCGGCAAGCACGAGCTGGGCAAGTACGTACCCAAGGAAGCGCTGCGCGGTCACTGATCCACGCGCCTGCCTGAAACAGAAAACCCGGCCAGATGGCCGGGTTTTTTATTTGCCGTTCGTGGTTTGGCGTGGAGGAGGGCGGGGCCAGCCTTCTTTAACGCGGAGCAGACTCACTCCGCAGTTGGATGCCGGGAATTCACTCCGACCCCATTAACTGTGAGGTTCTTCTACAGCCTCAACGTTTGACATGAGCGGTGACCGACCGGCGCAGCCGGTTGGGCATCCGCTCGATGGAATGGTTAGGCATCGTCGCTGGGGATGAGAGTCAGCAAGTCGGTTACCCCGACGTCGACACCGCACTGAAACAGCAAGGTTGAGACTTGCCCACGATGGTGCGTCTGGTGGTTGAAGAAGTGCTGCACCAAGGCACCGAGATTTCTTCTGAATGTGACGCCAGCGGTGTTGGTGTAGCTGATATCACCAGATAGACGATTAGCAGTGAGTTCAGCGGCCCACTGCTCGATGATGTTGTCTAGCCGGGATCGGTACTCGCGCAAGCCCGAAAGATCAGCTGCCAGCGCTTGGCGCAGAGAGGCAGGATGAGGAAGCTCCGAGAGCACCGTTAGGCTCGGGAATGAAGGTTCTTGCTGCGAGAACCGATGTAGCCAGATCGTGTCTGCCACGGCGATGTGGTTCAGCGTCCCGAAGATTGAGCCGAAAAACGCCTTCATGTCGGCGATGACCGCCGATTCTGGCAAGCTGGCCGCTGCGTCATACATGCGCTCATTCATCCAGCGGTTGTACTTCGCCATCAGCAATGCAGTTTGCGGTGTCATTTGCGATGCCTAACAGTGATTAGACCGCGTGCGGTGTTAACGCATAGCGGCAGCGCGCGATATAACTCCGCCGTGGCAGAGTCCCCTCGAAACATAAAACCGAATCAAATCAATAACTTATTGCGTCCGTCCGATGCGGCGATGTATTCGCTTGACGGCTGCTTCTCGTGAATCCATTACACCCCGGCCCGTAGGGATGGGGGAACACGTTGCACGGGGGAGGGATGGCAGGAGTCTTTCGGCGGCGGTCCTGGCCGGTGGGTTATGGGGCATCCCTGCCGGGTCGAGGTTAATCCAGTGCGGGCGCCGGGCTCAAGCCAGAACGCCGCTGAGGGTTGTACAGCGGCAGATGGCGCGGCGAGTGGTGCGTCGTTGAGCCCCGGCTGGCGGGGCCAGCCGAACCCATTGGGCGCGAAGGCGGCTCAAGCCGCCGGAGCCTTCCTGCGCGTATGCAGCAGCGAAAGAACCACGCCGCCGCCCAGCAGGCCCAGGGTGACGCTGAGCGAGAGCAGGGCGGGGACCTTGATGACTTCGTGGAGGAAGATCTTCGCGCCGATGTAGGTCAGCACCAGGGCCAGGGCGTACTTGAGGTAGATGAAGCGGTGCATCAGCGCCGCCAGGGCGAAGTAGAGCGCGCGCAGGCCGAGGATGGCGAAGATGTTCGAGGTGTAGACGATGAAGGGGTCCTGAGAGATCGCCAGTACCGCCGGCACGCTGTCCACCGCGAAGACCAGGTCGGCCAGCTCGATCAGGATCAGCGCGATCAATAGCGGTGTGGCATAGAGCAGCGATTTGCCGGTCTTGCCGTCTGGTAGGCGCACGAGGAAGCGGCCCTCGTGCAGTTCGTCGGTCACCCGGATGTGCCGGCGCAAAAAGCGCAGCAGCGGGTTCTGCGACAGGTCCGGGTGTTTTTCCTGCTCCTTGCTGAAGAGCATCCGGATGCCGCTGAACAGCAGGAAGGCGCCGAAGACGTACAGCACCCAGGCGAACTCCTGCACCAGCGCCGTGCCCAGGCCGATCATGATCGCGCGCAGCACTATCACCCCGAGGATGCCCCAGAACAGCACGCGGTGCTGGTAGACGCGGGGGATGCCGAAGAAGCCGAGGATCATCGCCATGACGAAGACGTTGTCCATCGACAGCGACTGCTCGACGAGAAAACCGGTGTAGTACTCCAGCGCCTTGGTGGCGCCGAGTTGCAGCCAGATCCAGCCGCCGAAGGCCACGCCGACGCCGAAGTAGCCGGCGTACAGCAGCAGGCTTTCGCGCATCTCGATCTCGTGCGGCGTGCGATGCAGCACGCCGAGGTCGAGCACCAGCAGGGTGATGATCAGCACCAGAAAGGCCAGCCAGAACCAGCCGGGTGTGCCGAAGTAGGAAGTGGTGAAAAAGGCAATCAGAGCATCCACGAGCCCTCCTGAAAGTCTGCCTGAGTAAGAAACTCAGTGACTCCGACATCGCGGTGAATGGCTCACCGCCAGAGGGGCCCGGCGTCACGCGGAGGCAAGATTAGCGCTTGCCCTGGGCGCTGCATAGCAGCGCGTGAGCGTCTTTGCTGATTGCGGACAGAAGGCGCGAAGGCTGCGCTGTGCCGGGAGTTGCGGTACGTCGAGCGGAGGCTGGTTGGCCATGCCCGAAGACCTCGGAATGCCACGCGTTCGGGTTGCTTTAACCGGCATCAGCTTCGTGCGAACCAGGGCAGTTGACTGCCGCGGAGCGTTCCGACTGCACAGACGCCCACGGTCTTTTCCAGCGCAGGCCTAGTAAACCCAGACTTCGACCCGACGGTTCTTCACCCGGCCGTCACCGGCGGCGTTGCTTGCAACCGGCATCTCACCACCGAAACCGCCGATCTCGCGGAACAATACGCCCTCGCGAACCAGCTCGCGGCGCACCGCCATGGCGCGCAGGCGCGAGAGCAGGGCGGCGCGATCCGGGTCGGTGTTGGCATCGCCAAAGCCCACCAGCACCGCCTGGTTGTGCATCTTGTCGTTCGCGCGCAGGTAATCCAGCAGGCGCTGGACATCGCGCCGCGCCTTGTTGTCGAGCTGGGCGCTGCCTTCGTGGAAGCGGAAGTTGACCGACAGGCGTCGTGCCTCAGCGGCCAGCTGGCGGTAGCCGGCCGGCATCTGCGGGTCCGGCGCGACCTGCATGGCCTGAACCTGCTGGCCGATGAAGCCGGTGCGACTGACCAGTTCCTGCCCCGCGGGGCTGTGCGCATAGGCCAGCAACGCCTTCAGCCAGGGGTCTTCGTTCGCCGGATTGGCATAAAGAAACAGACGGCGTGACAACGGGTAGTCCTCGGTGGCGATCAGCTCCTTCGCCGGCGGCATGGCGCGCGACTCGCCGTTGGCGATCAGCAGCGCGCGGGCCTGGCGGATGTAGGGCAGGCCGATGAAGCCGATGCCGCTGGGGTCCGCGGCCACCGAGTCGGACAACTGCTCACTGGACTCGAAACGGCGCGCCGCTTTGTCCAGGCTCTTGCCGTTGGCGGAAAGGACCAGCTCCTTGAAGGTGTCGTAGGTGCCGGAATTGTCGTCGCGGGCATAGAGCGCGACGGGCCCGGGTCGACCGCCCAGCGCCGACCAGTCGCGAATCTCGCCGGCGAAAAGCTGGGCGACCTGTTCCGTGCTCAGGCTGGTCACCGGGTTGTCCGGGTGGACCACCACAGCCAGGCCATCCAGCGCGATGATCTGTTCCGCGGCGGGGCTGCGAAAGTCGCCGAGCCCCGCGAGCAGATCGGCTTCGCTGGACTTGATCGGCCGCGAGGAGGCGGCCAGATCGGCGCTGCCGTCCTTGAGCGAGGCGAAGCCCGTACCCGAGCCGTGGGCGGCGACCAGTACCCGAACCGGTTCACCGCCACGACCGAGCGCGAGTACCTGGCTTTCGTTCTCGCTGCCGGTCGGCTCGATACGGATCTGGCTGAAGCCCTGCTGCTCGAACATGCCCCTGACCAGCGCCGGCCCCAGCTTGGCGCCGATGGTGTTGGAGCCCTGCATGCGCAGCAGCGTCTGCGGCTCGGCCGCGTGACCGGGCCAGGGCAGGGCGTAGCAGAGAAAACCGAGCAGTACGTAGCTCAAGGTCCGGCTCCAGATCTCGCGATCACTGACGGGCAGGGCACAGGACATTTGCGGGCGCCTTCTATCGAGGGGGGGGAAGATGCGCGCAACGATAGAAGGCGACGATGACCGAATTGTTACAGCGGAGCGAGCGTACGAAAGTCACGCGTGCGCTCTGCAACGAGGCTTTCAGCCGCACGAAGGGCTATTGGGACGGCGAGAGAAACCATCAGAAAAAGTAGCGGGCGCAAGTCTTGCGCAGTGCTCGTCGCGGCGAGGTCAGCTGAGTTCGGCGCACAGCCGGGAGAGCGGGAGTGGATAACCTGGCTGTCCGCTGGCAGCGGTCGGCTGTCGAGTGCCGACCTGCCAGCGGTTTCCTGGCCGGCGTTTAGCCCAGTTCCAGCCAGATCGGCGCGTGGTCGGAGGGCTTTTCCATGCCGCGCAACTGGTAGTCGATACCGGCTTCGCGCAGGCGCTCCTGCAGCGCCTGGCTGGCCAGGATCACGTCGATGCGCAGGCCGCGCTTGGGCTCGTCCTCGAAGCCGCGACTACGGTAGTCGAACCAGCTGAACTGGTCATTTACCTGCGGATGCAGCTGGCGGAAGCTGTCGGTCAAGCCCCAGCGCTTGAGCGTGGCCAGCCACTCGCGCTCCTCCGGCAGGAAGCTGCACTTGCCAGTGCGTAGCCAGCGTTTGCGATTGTCCTCGCCGATGCCGATGTCGCAGTCCTCCGGGGAGATGTTGATGTCGCCCATCAGCACCAGGGCTTCCTGTGGCGAGAAGCGGTTCTGCAGCATCGCCTGCAGATCGGCGTAGAAACGTTGCTTGGCCGGGAATTTCACCGGGTGGTCGCGGCTTTCGCCCTGGGGGAAGTAGCCGTTCATGACCACCAGCGGCTGGCCGTCGCGATCGAGAAATCGGCCCCAGATGAAGCGCCGCTGAGATTCCTCACCATCCTCGGGAAAGCCCTTGCCGATCTCCAGCGGTTCCTGGCGCGAGAGCAGGGCGACGCCGTAGTGACCCTTCTGGCCGTGGTAGTGGACGTGATAGCCAAGCTGGCGAATCTCGGCCTCGGGAAACTGTTCGTCGCTGACTTTGGTCTCCTGCAGCCCGATCACGTCGGGTTGGTGCTTCTCGATGAGTGCCGCCAACTGGTGCGGACGCGCACGCAGGCCATTGATATTGAAGGAGACGATGCGCATGGCCGGGCCCTTTGAGAAAAACCCGGATGCTAGCCCATTGGCGGCGCAGGCGCGAGGATGCTACTAATTCGCTGCAGACCCGAAAAAAACCCTAAAACAATTGAGGTCATTGCAATGCCCAAAGCCGACTTGCCCATCGCCGAGATCCGCCAGCTCGACGGCGGTTACGCCCGTGAAGCCCGCTCCCTGCTGTACCACGCCTACCGGCATGAGCCGACCTTCGGCTATCTGCTCGAGTCCGATCGCCCGGGCTTCGACCAGCGCGTGCGAGCCACGGTGCGTGAGCTGGTCAACCAGCATTTCCTCGAGGACCAGCCGGCACTGGGATTGCTGATCGATGATCGCCTGGTCGGCATCGCGCTGATCGCGCCGCCGGTGCGCCGCCTGGGGATCACCGAGAGCTGGGCCTGGCGCATGCGCATGGTGCTGACCGCCGGTTTTCGTTGCACGCGGCGCTTTCTGGCCTATCACGACGCCATCCTCGCCTGTTTGCCGCCCGGTCCCTACCACCTGTTGCCGCTGCTGGGGGTTCACCCGCAGTTCCAGGGCCGGCACCTGGGCGAGCAGCTGTTCGACGCGCTGCATCGCTGGTGCGCCGAGGACGGCAGCTCGCAGGGCCTGGTGCTGGATACCGGCAACCCGCGCTACATCGAGTTCTATGGCCGCCTGGGTTACGAGGAGATTGGCCAGGTGGCACTCGGGCCGATCGTACAGCGGGTGTTCTTCCACCCCAATCCGCAGCCGCTGAGCCAAGCCGCGAGCTGAGGACGTAGGTTGGCGCCGAGCAGAGCAAGGCCCAACGTCGATTTCCTCTTCGAACCCATCGTTGGGCCTTGCGGCCCAACCTACGCACGCGATGCGTGAGCTTGACGCTGATTGCGACGGGACCAGCAGATCCCGAAGCACCGGCCCGTGACGCATGCACTACGTAGGTTGGCGCCGAGCAGAGCAAGGCCCAACGTCGATTTCCTCTTCGACCCCATTGTTGGGCCTTGCGGCCCAACCTACGCATGCGATGCGCGAGCCTGGACCGCAGGCAACGACGCCAAGGAGATGCCTCGATACGCGGCCGCATCCCACGTGGCGATGAGGGCAACCTTCGCTCGGCAATTCGCAGCGGCACCAATCGGTAATCGGCACGGTCGTAGTTTGACGCCGTGTTCCGAGGCTCGATGAGTGCATGTTGTAAATTCCATCCCGCAGGCCGTGCCAGAGCCTTTTTGTGCTCCTGGCGCAGGGAGGCGGGCGTGCTAGCATCCGCTCACATGAGATTCATTTACGTCCTTGCGCAACGCGCTCTACTCGTCTGCGTCCTTGTTCTTCTGACCGCCGTCGTGCTGCCGCTGCCCGTCGCGCAGGCGGCGCAAGCGCGCCTGGAGGTCGAGGTCACGCCGCGCAGCGCAGCGCTGCGCAAAAACATCGAGGCCCATATCGGCAGCCTCGGCGAGCGTGACGCCGCGGCGCTGCAGCGCTATCGGCGCACTGCCGAAGCCCAGGCCAGGCGAGCAGCCGAAGCGCTGGGCTACTACCAGCCAGAGATTTCCAGTCAGGTCATCGACGAAGACCCGCCACGCCTGCGCATCGAGGTACTGCGCGGTGAGCCGGTGCGGCTGCGCAACGTCGATATCCGCATCGAAGGCCCGGCGGCGCAGCAGGAGCAGTTCCGCCTGCCCGACGAGCCACAACTGGCGCCGGGCAAGCGCCTCGACCACGGTCGCTACGAAGCCGCCAAGCGCTCGATCCAGACTCAGGCCTCGCGCTTTGGTTATTTCGACGGGCGCTTTCAGCGCCAAAGCCTGCTCATCGATCCGCAGGCCGGCTATGCCGATATCGAACTGGTGTTCAAAAGCGGCGAGCGCTACCGGCTTGGCGAGTCGCTGTTCTATGGCGAGAGCCTGCTGGATCTGGACCTGCTGCAGCGCATGCAGCCGTTCGCCGCCGGCAGCGCCTACGATGCCGAGCTGATCGCCGAGTTCTATCAGGCACTGCAGTCGAGCGGCTATTTCTCGACGGTACGCATCGACGCCGAGCCGAGCAGCGCGCTGGAGCGGGTGATTCCGGTCAAGGTCGAACTGGGCCTGCGCGAGCCCCGCAGCTTCGGCGTCGGCGTGGGGTTTTCCACCGATGTGGGTCCGCGCGGCCGTGCCGACTGGACCCGGCACTGGGCCAACTCGCAGGGCCACAGCTACGGCGCGGAGATGGAGTTGTCGGCGCCGCGGCAGAACGTCGGCCTGTGGTACGAGGTGCCGGGAACGAAGCCGCTGACCGACAAGTTGCGCCTGGCCGGTGGCTACCAGAACGAGGAAATTGCCGACACCGACAGCCTCAGTCGCCTGCTGCGCCTGGGCCCGGAGTGGCACAGCCTGCGCCCGAGCGGCTGGCAGCGCGTGCTGTCGTTGAAATGGCAGCGCGAGGATTACCGCTTCGGCGACGACAACGGCCTGAGCACGCTGCTGCTTCCGGGCGTCAGCTATTCCTGGCTGGAAAGCGACAACCGCATCGACCCGTCCCGCGGCTATCGGCTGATGTTCGAGGTCCAGGCGGCCAAGGAAGGCTTGCTGTCGGACACCGACCTGATTCATGCCACCGCCTCAGCCAAGGGCCTGATCACCCTCTGGGAGCGGCATCGGCTGCTGGGGCGTGCGCAGGTGGGCGGCACCGTCTCCGACTATGAATCGGTACCGCCATCGCTGCGCTTCTTCGCCGGTGGCGACCAGAGCGTGCGCGGCTACGACTACCAGTCGCTGTCGCCACGCAATGCGCAGGACGAGCGCATCGGCGGGCGCTACATGGTCGCCGGCAGCCTCGAGTATCAGTACAGCGTCGCCGAGAAGTGGCGCATCGCGGCCTTCGTCGATCAGGGCAACGCCTTTCGTGACTTCGAAATGCCCGATCTGAAGACCGGGGTCGGCGTCGGCCTGCGCTGGGTGTCACCGGTCGGCCCGTTGCGCCTGGACCTGGCCAATGGACTGGATGACGACGGCGGTATCCGTCTGCACTTCTCGATGGGGCCGGAGTTGTGAAGTGGTTGCGCAGGGTGCTGCTGGCACTGGTACTGACACTGCTGCTGATCGTCCTGGCGCTGGCGCTGCTGCTGGGCAGCAATGGCGGCAGCCGCTGGCTGCTGGAGCGCGTGCCGGGATTGCAGGTCGAGCAGTTCGAAGGTCGCCTGGGCGGCGCCTGGCAGGCCAACAGGCTCGGCTGGACATCCGGCGGTACGCGGGTTGGGGTTGAGCAGATCGACGTCAGCTGGCGACCCTCCTGCCTGTGGCGTCGCACGCTGTGCGTCGATCTGCTGCAGGTCGGCCGCATCGATGTCCAGCTCGCCGAGAGCGAACAGGCTGCCAACGAACCTTTCAGCGGCCTGCCGGACTTGCGTCTGCCGCTGAAACTGCAGCTGGGCCGGATCGACATCGGCGCCATCGAGGTGCAGGGCCAGGTGCTCGGCGACATCCAGTTGCAGGCGCGCAGCGTCGGCTCGCGGCTGCAGATCGAGCAGTTGGCCTTCGTCTTCGACGAGATCAGCGTGCAATTGCAGGGCAGCATCGATACCCAGGGACAATGGCCGCTGGCGCTGCAGACGCAGGTCAGCCTGCCGCCCCAGCAGGGCCGTGACTGGCAGCTGGCCGCCAGTGCCGAGGGCGAACTCGCCGGCCAGCTGGACCTGCAGGTCGAGAGCAGCGGCTACCTGGACGCCACGCTGGCCGGCTGGCTGAAGCCGCTGGAGGCGGAGCTGCCCGCCGAGCTGAGGCTGAACGCGGCCTCCTTCCTGGCCAGCGCCGAGCTGCCGCCAGGCCTGACTCTGCAGCAACTGCAGCTGTCGGCTACCGGTGATCTGCAGCAAGGTTACCGACTGCGCGGACGCGCGGTACTGCCGGCCCAGGGCGAGCCGGTCGACCTGTCGCTGCTGGGCCTGCTGCGCAGCGACGGACTGCAGCTGGAACGGTTGCGGCTGGATGCCGGCAGCGATCGCTATCTGCAGGCGCAGGCCGATATCAACTGGCAGACCAGCCTGCGCGCGGCACTGCGTCTACAGCTGGAAGACTTTCCCTGGCAGACGCTCTATCCACTCGAGCTGCCGGTGCGCCTGCAGAGTCTGCAAGCGCAGCTGGATTATGCCGACGAGGCCTATCAGGGCAGCCTGGATTCTCGCCTCGACGGCCCGGCCGGTGCCTTCAGCCTGAGCTCGTCGGTGAGCGGCGACATGCGCCAGCTGCACTTGTCCGATCTGCTGCTGGAGGCCGGCGCCGGCCGCATCGACGGCCGTGCCGAACTGCAGTTCGCCGAGCGTCTGGCATGGACAGCGGAGCTGGCCGCGAGCGATTTCGATCCGGCGTTCTGGCTCGCCGAACTACCTGGCCAGTTGGCCGGGCCGTTGCGCAGCAGCGGCAGCGAGCAGGCGGACGGCCTGCACTGGCAGGTGAGCGCTGACCTGCAGGGACGCCTGCGCGAACAACCCGCCCGCCTGCAGGCCGAGGCGGCCGGGCAGGGCCAGCAGCTGCAGATCCCGCAACTGGCGCTGCGCCTGGGCGACAACAGGATCACCGGCAGCCTGCAGTCCGCGCCGACGCTGGAGGGCGATTTCGATCTGCAACTGGCGCGCCTGGACCAGCTCTGGCCCGGCCTGGCCGGCGCGCTGCAGGCACGTCTGGATCTCGCCGGCCGCCTCGAAGCGCCCACCGCGCGGCTGGTCGCCGATGGCCAGAAGGTGCGTTGGCAGGACACGCGCATCGGCCTGTTGAATCTGCAGGCACAGCTGGATGGCGAGCAGCAGGCGCGCCTGGCCCTGACTGCCGAAGCGCTGCGGCAGGGCGACAGCGAGCTGGGCAACCTGACGTTGAACGGGCAGGGTGGCTCGGCCCGGCACGTCCTGCGCCTGTCGCTGGACGGCCCGCTGCTGGACGCCGGGCTGGCGCTCGACGGCAGCTGGCGTGACGGCGCCTGGCGCGGCCGCGTACAGAAGGCCGGGCTGCAGGTGGAACAGATGGACTGGCAGCTGCAGCAGGCCACGGCCCTGCAGCGTTTTGCCGATGGACGAATCGAGCTGGCGGCGCACTGCTGGGCCCTGCAGCAGAGTTCCTCGACTCTCTGCGCCGGGCCACAGCGCCTGGCCCCGGTGGCGGACATCGACTACCGGCTGCGCGACTTTCCGCTGACTGCGCTGCATCCCTGGCTGGGCCAGGACCTTGAGTGGCAGGGCGAGCTGGATGCCGAGCTGCGCCTGCAACTCCCGGACGCGGGCCCGCGGGGATCGCTGCGCGTGGATGCCGGCAACGGCGTACTGCGCAGCCGCGATGGCCAGGAGTGGCTTGAGCTCGCCTACCAGCGCCTCAGCCTGGAAAGCAGCCTGGCGCCGCAGAAAATCGATACGCGGCTGCAGTTCTACGGTGCCGAGCTGGGCGAGCTGGACCTGCAGGTCGGCTTCGATCCGCGTACCGCCGAGCGACCCCTGCAGGGCGAGTTTCGCCTGGTCGATATGCAACTGGGCATCGCCCGTCCGTTCCTGCCAATGCTCGATCGCCTAGAAGGGCGCCTGGATGGCAGCGGCCGCATCGGCGGTGTGCTGCTTTCACCGCATGTCGTCGGCAACCTGCGCCTGCGCGACGCTGCCTTGGCCGGGGAGGGCCTGCCGCTGGATGCCGAGCAGCTGCAACTGGACGCACGCATCAACGGTGAGCATCTGGAGCTCGATGGCAGCTGGCGCAGCGGCGAACAGGGTCGCGGCCAGTTGCAGGGGCACTTCAATTGGGCGCAGACCCCCGAACTGGATCTGCGCCTGAGCGGCAGCCGGCTGCCGATACTGGTCGAGCCCTACGCACAGCTGGAGGCCGAGCCGGACCTGCGCCTGCAACTGGCTGGTGAGCGCTTGTCGCTCAGCGGCAGCGTCGCAGTGCCGCGGGGCAGCATCGTGATCAACGAGCTGCCGCCCGACAGCGTCAGGGTTTCCGCGGACGCGCGGCTGGTTGGGGAAGAGCAGCAGCAGGGCAGCGAGATGGACATCGCGATGGATGTGCGTGTCGACGTCGGCAGCGAACGGCTGACCTTCGAAGGCTTCGGTCTGAGTGCCGAACTGGCGGGGCAGCTGCGCATCGGTGACAACCTCGACACCCGCGGCGAGCTAAGGCTGAGCAAGGGCCGCTACCGCGCCTACGGGCAGCGGTTGACGATCCGTCGCGCGCGCCTGTTCTTCGCCGGGCCCATCGAGCGACCCTATCTGGACATCGAAGCGGTGCGCAGGGTTGACGAGGTCACCGCCGGCATCCGTCTCAGCGGCCCGGCCGACCAACCGCAGAGCGAGATCTTCTCCGAGCCGGCGATGGCCCAGGAGCAGGCGCTGTCCTATCTGGTACTGGGCCGGCCGATGGGCAGCAGCGGCGAAGACAGCAACATGCTCGGCCAGGCCGCGCTGGCCCTGGGGCTGGCCGGCAGTGCCAAACTCACCGGTGGTGTGGCCCGGCTGCTGGGCATCAGCGATTTCGAACTGGATACCCAGGGCAGCGGTCTGACCACCAGCGTGGTCGCCAGCGGCCGCATCTCCGAACGTCTGAGCCTGCGTTACGGCGTGGGCGTGTTCGAACCGGCAACCACTCTGGCGCTGCGTTATGAACTGACCCGCAGGCTCTATCTCGAAGCGGCCAGCGGGCTGGCCAGTTCGCTGGACCTGTTCTATCGTCGGGACTTCTGATGAACCTGGGGGCATCCGCTGACCTTGCGGGCAGGCGCCTCGACCGCTCGCAAGGTGCGACTCCTCCGCCGTGTTCGCAGAACCCTACCGCCGGCTACACGACAGCGCAGGCGATTCTTGCGATAAAGACACCGATGACGTTTGGCTTCACCAATCTGCCGATACCCGCGCCACGACCGGCGTGAAAACAACAGAACAAGGAGTGCGGCATGGAACGACTCACCGAATGGCTCAAGTACATCGACAACGAGTTCATCTGGGGCCCGCCAATGCTGCTGCTGATCCTCGGCACCGGCCTGGTGTTGATGGTCATGCTGCGCTTCATGCCGCTGCTGCGCATTCCCTACGGCTTCCGCATGCTCTGGCAGGGCCGGCGGCGCGACGACAACCTGCCCGGCGAGATCAGCCCGTTCCAGGCACTGATGACCAGCCTGGCTGCCACTGTCGGTACCGGCAACATCGCCGGGGTCGCCACGGCGATCTTCATGGGCGGGCCGGGGGCCCTGTTCTGGATGTGGTGCACCGCGCTGGTCGGTATGGCGACCAAGTACTGCGAAGTGGTGCTGGCAGTTCACTACCGCGAGAAGGACGCGCGCGGCGAGCATGTCGGCGGCCCGATGTATGCGATCAAGAACGGCCTGGGGCGCAAGTGGGCCTGGCTGGGCGGCCTGTTCGCGGTGTTCGGCGGGCTGGCAGGCTTCGGCATCGGCAACATGGTCCAGGTCAACAGCATGGCCGATGCCCTGCACGACAACTTCGGCATCCCCGATCTGGCCACCGGCCTGGTGGCGATGGTGCTGGTGGGCCTGGTGATCCTCGGCGGCGTACGCCGCATCGGCCTGGTTGCAGCCACCCTGGTGCCGTTCATGTGCCTGGCCTACCTGATCGCCGCCATGCTGGTGCTGGTGATCCACCTGGATGCGATTCCGGCGGCATTCGGCCTGATCTTCGAGCACGCCTTCAGCCCGGTTGCCGCCACCGGAGGCTTCGCCGGCGCCGCGGTGATGGCGGCGATTCGCTACGGTGTGGCGAGGGGGGTGTTCTCCAACGAAGCCGGTCTGGGTACCGCCGGTATCGCCCAGGCGGCCGGCACCACCAACAGCCCGGTACGCTCCGGCCTGATCGGCATGCTCGGCACCTTCATCGACACCCTGATCGTCTGCACCCTGACCGGCCTGGCGATCATCTGTACCGGTGCCTGGACCAGCGGCGCCAAAGGCGCCGTGCTGTCCGGCCTGGCCTTTGAAACCGCCATGCCGGGGATCGGTGGTGCGCTCACCGCGCTGGCCCTGAGCATCTTCGCGTTCACCACGATTCTCGGCTGGAGCTACTACGGCGAGAAGTGCTGGATCTTCCTGGCTGGTGCGCGTTCGGTGCTGCCGTTCCGCATCGTCTGGGTACTGGCAGTGCCGTTCGGCGCAGTGGCAGGGCTGGATTTCGCCTGGCTGCTGGCCGACATGCTCAACGGTCTGATGGCGATCCCCAACCTGATTGCGCTGCTGCTGCTCAGCCCGGTGGTGGTCAAGCTGACGCGCGAACACTTCAACGGCGCATCACGCTGACGATATCTTCCGCGCGGCCGGCAGCCTTGTCGGCCGCGCTTCCCGGCAACCTCAAGCAAAAGGAACAAGCACATGTCCCAAGTCACCCTCAAGGGCAATCCGGTGCAGGTCAGTGGCGAGCTGCCCAAGCCCGGCCAGCAGGCGCCGGCCTTCAGCCTGGTCGGTACCGATCTGGCCGACGTCACCCTGGCCAGCTTCGCCGGCTCGCGCAAGGTGCTGAACATCTTCCCCAGTGTGGATACCCCGACCTGCGCCACCTCGGTGCGCAAGTTCAACAGCGAGGCCGGCAACCTGGAGAACACCAAGGTGCTGTGCATCTCCGCCGACCTGCCGTTCGCCCTGGCGCGCTTCTGCGGTGCCGAAGGCCTGGCCAACGTCAAGAGCCTGTCGACCCTGCGCGGCCGCGAGTTCCTCGAGAACTACGGCGTAGCCATCGCCAGCGGTCCGCTGGCCGGTGTCGCCGCCCGTGCGGTGGTGGTACTGGACGAAAACGACAAGGTGCTGCACAGCGAGCTGGTCAGCGAGATCGGCCAGGAGCCTGACTACCAGGCAGCGCTTGCCGCACTGAACTGAGTTGCACGGGGGCAGGGCGCAATGTTCTGTCCCCCGACCAAAGTAAAAGGCCGGTAAAGGGGCTTTGCAGGGCGGCTGAGACTACTTATCGTTCAGCCTCCTTTTCGCTCCGATTGGTCGTCATGTCTTCTTCGCAACGCACTGACTCTCCCCGCCGCTTGCCGCGCTGGCTGAAAATCGTCCTGGTTGTACTGGCAGTGGTCGCCCTCGCCTGGTGGTTCTGGCCGGCTTCGTCGTCGCCCACGCCCGGCGCCGGCGCTCCGGGCGGAGCGGGGCGGGGCGGGCCCTTCGGCGGCTTCGGCATGCCGGTGCCGGTGCGCGTGGCAACCGTCGAGCGTGGGGATTTCCCGGTCGAGCTGAAGGCACTGGGCACGGTCAGCGCAGCACGCACGGTCAACGTGCGCAGCCGGGTCGGCGGCGAATTGGTCAAGGTATTGTTCGAGGAAGGGCAGAAGGTCGAGGCGGGCGAGCTGCTGGCGGTGATCGATCCGCGCCCGTACCAGGCAGCGTTGCAACAGGCCGAAGGCGCGTTGCTGCAGAACCAGGCGCTACTGAAGAACGCCGAGATCGACCTGGCGCGCTACCAGGGGCTCTACGCCGACGACTCCATCGCCAAGCAGACCCTGGATACCCAGGAGGCGCTGGTGGCGCAGTATCGCGGCAATCTCAAGGTCAGCCAGGCCCAGGTGGCCAGCGCCAAGCTGGACCTCGCCTACAGCGAGATACGCGCCCCGATTTCCGGCAGGTTGGGCTTGAGGGGCTATGACCTGGGCAATCTGGTCGGCGCCAATGATGCCGAGCCGCTGGTGGTGATCAACCAGACCCAGCCCATCGATGTGTCCTTCACGCTGCCGGAAAGCGCGCTGCCGGACCTGCTGGGGCGCGTGCGCGACGGCGCGGAGCTGACGGCGGAGGTCTGGGACCGCGGCGAACGTCTGCAATTGGCCAGCGGCACCCTGCGCAGCCTGGACAACCAGATCGACACCAGCACCGGCACCCTGCGCCTGAAGGCGCGCTTCGCCAACGAAGACGAGATGCTGTTTCCCAACCAGTTCGTCAACCTGCGTCTGCGCCTGATGACCCGCGAGCAGGTGCTGCTGATCCCCTCGGCGGCGCTGCAGTACGGTTCGAACGGCACCTTCGTCTATGTGATCGATGCCGAGGACAAGGTGCAGGTGCGTCCGGTCAAGGCCGGCCCCGGCAACAGCGGCACCACCCTGATCGAAGAAGGGGTTCAGGTGGGTGAACGGCTGGTTCTGGAAGGCACCGACCGCCTGCGCGACGGCAGCAAGGTGGAAATCATCCAGGCGCAGGACGATGACACCCCGCCGCCGGGGCGCCCATCCGAAGACGAGGCTGGCGAACGGCCGCTGCGGAAAGACGCATGAACGCGTCACGCATCTTCATCCTGCGGCCGGTCGCCACCACGCTGCTGATGGTGGCGATCTTCATCTGCGGGCTGATTGCCTATCGCTTGTTGCCGGTGTCGGCACTGCCCGAGGTGGACTACCCGACCATCCGCGTGCTGACGCTCTATCCCGGCGCCAGCCCGGAGGTGATGACCAGTGCGGTGACCGCGCCGCTGGAGCGCCAGTTCGGCCAGATGCCGGGCCTTGCACAGATGTCCTCGACCAGCTCCGGCGGCGCCTCGGTGATCACCCTGCGCTTCACCCTGGAGATGGATCTGGACGTTGCCGAGCAGGAGGTCCAGGCGGCGATCAATGCGGCCAGCAACCTGCTGCCGAACGATCTGCCGGCGCCGCCGGTGTACAACAAGGTCAATCCTGCCGACACCCCGGTGATGACGCTGGCGATCAGCTCGGCGACCATGCCGCTGCCGGAAATCAACGATCTGGTCGACACTCGCATGGCGCAGAAACTGGCGCAGATCAGCGGCGTCGGGCTGGTCACCCTGGCCGGCGGGCAGCGCCCGGCGGTGCGCATTCAGGTCAATCCCGAGGCACTCGCGGCCCACGGTCTGAGCATGGCCCAGGTGCGTTCGCTGATCACCAGCTCCAACATCAACCAGCCCAAGGGCAACTTCGACGGCCCGACCCGCGTCTCGCAACTCGACGCCAACGACCAGCTCAAGACCCCGCAGGAATACCGTGACCTGATCCTGGCCTACAACGAAGGCTCGGTGCTGCGCCTGGGCGATCTCGCCACCATCCAGGACGGCGCCGAGAACGAACGCCTGGCGGCCTGGGCCAACCGCCAGGCGGCGGTGCTGGTGAACATCCAGCGCCAACCCGGCGCCAACGTCATCGAGGTGGTCGACCGGGTGCAGCAACTGCTGCCGCAGATCAGCGCGACCCTGCCGGCGAACCTCGAGGTCACGGTGCTTACCGACCGTACCCAGACCATTCGCGCCGCGGTCACGGATGTGCAGCACGAGCTGCTGCTGGCGGTGATCCTGGTGGTGCTGGTGACCTTCCTGTTCCTGCGCAAGCTGTCGGCCACGGTGATTCCCTCGATCGTGGTGCCGCTCTCCCTGATCGGCACCTTCGCGGTCATGTACCTGGCCGGCTTCACCATCAACAACCTGACCCTGATGGCACTGACCATCGCCACCGGCTTCGTGGTCGACGACGCCATCGTCATGCTGGAGAACATCGCTCGCCATCTGGAGGAGGGCGAGACGCCGCTCAACGCTGCGCTCAAGGGCGCCCAGCAGATCGGTTTCACGCTGATCTCGCTGACCTTCTCGCTGATCGCGGTGCTGATCCCGCTGCTGTTTATGGCCGACGTGGTCGGCCGGCTGTTCCGCGAGTTCGCCGTGACGCTGGCGGTGGCCATCCTGATCTCGCTGGTGATCTCGCTGACCCTGACACCGATGATGTGCGCACGCCTGCTCAGGCACGAACCGGAGAAGCAGCAGGGGCGCTTCTACCGTGCCAGCGGCGCCTTCATCGACCGGATGATCAGCCACTATGGGATCGGGCTGACCTGGGTGCTCAAGCATCAGGCACTGACCCTGCTGGTCGCGCTCGGCACGCTGCTGCTCACGGTGCTGCTGTACCTGGCAGTGCCCAAGGGCTTCTTCCCGGTACAGGACACCGGGGTGATCCAGGGCATTTCCGAGGCGCCGCAGTCGATCTCGTTCCGCGCCATGGCCGAGCGCCAGCAGCGCCTGGCCGAGGTCATCCTGCAGGACCCGGCGGTGGTCAGCCTGTCGTCCTATATCGGCGTCGACGGTGACAATCCGACGCTCAACAGCGGCCGCCTGCTGATCAACCTCAAGCCGCATGCCGAGCGCGACGTCACCGCCAGCCAGGTGATCGAGCGGCTGCGTCCGGCGCTGGCTCGGGTGCCGGGGATCGAGCTCTATCTGCAACCGGTGCAGGACCTGTCGATCGAGGACCGGGTCAGCCGCACCCAGTTCCAGTTCAGCCTGGAGTCGCCGGACAGCGCGCTGCTGGAAGAGTGGACGCCGCGCCTGGTCGAGGCGCTGCGCGCGCAGCCGGAGCTGGCGGATGTCGCCAGCGACCTGCAGAACCGTGGCCTGCAGGTGTTCCTCGACATCGACCGCGACGCCGCCAGTCGCCTCGGCGTCAGCGTTGCGGCCATCGACGATGCGCTCTACGACGCCTTCGGCCAGCGGCAGATCTCGACCATCTACACCCAGTCCAGCCAGTACCGGGTGATTCTCGAGTCGGAGCAGGGCGAACGGATCGGCCCCGAGGCGCTGCGCCAGATCCATGTGCTCGGCCGTGACGACGCCCTGGTGCCGCTGCACAGCGTGGCACGGTGGGAGGAGCGCGCCTCGGCGCTGCTGGTCAATCACATCGGCCAGTTCCCGGCCGCCACGCTGTCGTTCAACCTGGCGCCGGGCGTGGCACTGGGCGAGGCGGTCGCGGTGATCGAGCAGGTCGAGCAGGACATAGGCCTGCCGGCGGCGATCCAGAGTCGCTTCCAGGGTGCCGCCGAGGCCTTCCGTGCCTCGCTGTCCTCGACCCTGCTGCTGATCCTGGCAGCGGTGGTGACCATGTACATCGTGCTGGGTGTGCTCTACGAGAGCTACATCCATCCGATCACCATCCTCTCGACCCTGCCGTCGGCGGCTATCGGTGCCTTGCTCGCGCTGTTGTTGACCGGCAATGACCTGGGCCTGATCGCGGTGATCGGCATCATCCTGCTGATCGGCATCGTCAAGAAGAACGCGATCATGATGATCGACTTCGCCCTCGACGCCGAACGCAACCAGGGCATGTCGCCGGACGATGCGATCTTCCAGGCCGCGCTGCTGCGCTTCCGGCCGATCCTGATGACCACCCTGGCCGCGCTTTTCGGCGCGATTCCGCTGATGCTGGCCTCAGGCTCCGGCGCCGAACTGCGCCAGCCGCTGGGCCTGGTGATGGTCGGCGGGCTGCTGGTGAGCCAGGTACTGACGCTGTTCACCACCCCGGTGATCTACCTGTTCTTCGACCGTCTGAGCCGGCGCTATGCCGGGCGCAGTGCGGCGGGGGTCACGGTATGAGCACGGGGACCCGGCAGCGGGCCGCAGGGGGCTGGAAGTGCGAAGCGGCTGCGCTGAGACGGGGAGCGGGCAGCGGGGGGCTGGTGATGGCAACCGGATGCGCAGCGGCCGCCGTGCGCTTGCGGCCTGAGACTTCCTGCTTCCAGCTGCCTGGCGGTCGCCGCGCATGAACCTCTCCGCCCCCTTCATCGCCCGTCCGGTGGCCACGCTGCTGTTGAGCCTGGCGATCGTCCTGCTCGGCGCGCTGAGCTTCGGCCTGCTGGCCGTGTCGCCCTTGCCGAACATGGACTTTCCGGTGATCACGGTGCAGGCCAACCTGCCCGGTGCCAGTCCGCAGATCATGGCGTCCAGCGTCGCCACGCCGCTGGAACGCTCGCTCGGCACCATCTCCGGGATCAGCCAGATGAGCAGCCGCAGCGCCCAGGGCTCGACGCGGATCATGATCATGTTCGACACCGACCGTGACATCAACGCGGCGGCGCGCGAGGTACAGGCGGCGATCAACGCAGCGCGCACCTTGCTACCCAGTGGCATGCGCAGCATGCCCACCTACCGCAAGATCAATCCTTCCCAGGCGCCGGTGATGGTGCTGTCGCTCACCAGCGACGTTCTTTCCAAGGGCCAGCTCTACGATGTGGCCTCGACCATCCTGGCGCAGAAGCTGTCGCAGGTCGGCGGGGTCGGCGAGATCCAGATCGGCGGCAGTTCGCTGCCGGCGGTGCGGGTGTCGCTGGAACCACGCCTGCTCGACCAGTACGGCATCTCGCTGGACGAAGTGCGCCAGGCGATCGTCGCCAGCAACGTGCAGCGGCCCAAGGGCTCGGTGGCCGACGACACGCGACACTGGCAGATCCGCGCCAACGACCAGCTGGAGCGTGCCGCCGAGTACGAGCAGGTGATCATCCGTCACCAGGACGGCGCCAGCCTGCGCCTGGGCGATGTCTCCCGCGTCGTCGATGGCGTCGAGGATCGTTACAACAGCGGCTTTTTCAATGACAACCAGGCGGTGCTGCTGGTGGTCAACCGGCAGAGCGGGGCGAACATTCTCGAAACCATCGACGAGATCCGCGCCCAGTTGCCCGCATTGCGCGCAATGATCCCGGCCAGCGTCGAACTGGACGTGGCGATGGACCGTTCGCCGGTGATCCGCGCCACCCTGCACGAGGCCGAACGCACGCTGCTGATCGCCGTGGCGCTGGTGATCCTGGTGGTGTTCGCCTTCCTCGGCCGCTGGCGTGCTGCGCTGATTCCGGCGCTGGCGGTACCGGTGTCGCTGGTCGGCACCTTCGCCGCCATGTACCTGCTGGACTTCTCGCTGAACAACCTGTCGCTGATGGCGCTGATCATCGCCACCGGACTGGTGGTGGACGACGCCATCGTGGTGCTGGAGAACATTGCCCGGCATATCGAGAACGGCGAAAAACCGTTGGCGGCGGCCTACAAGGGCTCGCGCGAGGTGGGCTTCACGCTGCTGTCGATGAACCTGTCGCTGGTGGTGGTGTTCGTCTCGATCCTGTTCATGGGCGGCATCGTCGAGCGGCTGTTCCGCGAGTTCTCCATCACCCTGGCGGTGGCGATCCTGATCTCGCTGCTGGTCTCGATCACCCTCACGCCGATGCTCTGCGCGCGCTGGCTCAAGCCGGAAGTGAAGCGCGAGCAGGGTCGTCTGCAGCGCTTCGGCGACAGCGTCCAGGCGCATGTGCTGGACGGGTACCGGCGCAGCCTGGATTGGGCACTGCGGCACTCGCGCCTGACGCTGTTCTCGCTGCTGGCGACCATCGCACTGAACGTCTGGCTGTTCGTGCTGGTACCCAAGACCTTCATGCCGCAGCAGGACACCGGACAGCTGGTCGGCATGATCCGCGGCGATGACGGCCTGTCGTTCCAGGTGATGCAGCCGAAGATGGAGATCTTCCGCCGGGCGATTCTTGCCGACCCGGCGGTGGACAGCGTCGCCGGTTTCATCGGCGGCAGCGGTGGGATCAACAACGCCTTCCTGATCGTGCGCCTCAAGCCCATTGCCGAGCGCGGCAAGGTCTCCGGCTCGCAACAGGTGATCGACCGCCTGCGCCGCGAGATGCCCAAGGTGCCGGGTGGGCGCATCTTCCTGATGCCCGACCAGGACCTGCAGATCGGCGGCAGGGAAGGGCGCAGCTCGGAAAACGAGTACATGCTGCTGTCCGACGACCTCGACCTGCTGCGCATCTGGCTGCCCAAGGTGCGTGACGCGCTGCGGGCGCTGCCGCAACTGACCGACATCGACAGCAAGGAGGGCGAGGGCGCCCAGCAGATCCGCCTGGTCGTCGACCGCGCCGCCGCGGCGCGGCTGGGCGTGGACATGGCGATGATCACCAGCGTGCTCAACAACGCCTTCAGCCAGCGGCAGATCTCCACCATCTACGACAGCCTCAACCAGTATCGGGTGGTGATGGAGATCGACCCGCGCCAGGCCGAACACCCCGAGGCGCTGAATCAGATCCAGGTCATCGGCGCCAACGGCAACCGGGTGCCGCTGGCCAACTTCGCCCACTGGGAACGCAGCCTGGAGGAAGACCGGGTGACCCACCAGGGCCAGTTCGCCGCGGAAAACATCGGCTTTGCCCTGGCCGAGGGCGTCAGCCTGGACGAAGCCACCCGTGCCATTGATGAGGCCGTGGCCCGAGTCGGCCTGCCGACGGCGGTGCAGGGCAGCATGGGCGGCACCGGCGGCGCCTTCCAGCAGGCCCAGCAGAACCAGCCGTGGATGATCCTGATGGCGCTGGTGGCGGTCTACCTGGTGCTCGGCATCCTCTACGAGAGCTACGTGCACCCGCTGACCATTCTCTCGACCCTGCCGTCGGCGGGGGTCGGCGCGCTGCTGGCGATTCTGCTGTTCGGCCAGGAGTTCAGCCTGATCTCGCTGCTCGGGCTGTTCCTGCTGATCGGTGTGGTGAAGAAGAACGCCATCCTGATGATCGACCTGGCGCTGCAACTGGAACGCAACGACGGCCTCAGCCCCGAGGACTCGATCCGTCGCGCCTGCCTGCTGCGTTTCCGACCGATCATGATGACCACCCTGGCGGCGATCCTCGGCGCGCTGCCGTTGATCATCGGTGGCGCCGAGGGTGCCGAGATGCGCCAGCCGCTGGGCCTGGCCATCGTCGGCGGGCTGGTCCTCAGCCAGTTGCTGACGCTCTACACCACGCCGGTGGTCTACCTCTATCTCGATCGTCTGCGCCACCGGGTCAACCGCTGGCGCGGCGTGCGTACCGATGCTGCCCTGGAAACGCCTCTATGAAGTTGAAACGCTCCCATCTGCTCGCGCCCCTGGGGCTGGCCGTCGTCCTCGGCGGCTGTGCCGTCGGCCCCGACTACCAGCGTCCGGCGTTCGAGGCGCCGCCCCAGTTCCGTCACGCAGAGGGCTGGAAGGCCGCCACGCCGGCCGACGAGGCGGAGCGGGGCGCCTGGTGGCGGCTGTACGGCGACCAGGAGCTGAATGCGCTGGTCGAACAGCTCAACCTGGACAACCAGAACCTGGCTGCCAGCGAATCCCAGTATCGCCAGGCACGCGCGCTGGTGCGCAGCGCCCGGGCGAGCTTCTATCCCAGCCTGGGGGCAAATGCCGGGATGACCCGCTCGGGCGGCGGTGGCGGGGTTTCCGGGCAGGAGGCGGTCGGCCAGAACTACGACCTGGGCCTGAACCTGGCCTGGGAACTGGACATCTGGGGCAGGTTGCGGCGCAACCTGGAGGCCAGTGACGCCGAGTTCCAGGCCAGCGCCGCGGAGCTCGCCGCCCTGCGCCTGAGCCTGCAGGGCGAACTGGTGCGCAACTACCTGCAATTGCGGGTACTCGATGAGCAGTCGCGGCTGCTGGAGCGCACGGTACAGGCCTACCAGCGCTCGCTGAAACTCACCGAAAACCAGTACCGCGCCGGCATCGCGCCGCGCTCGGACGTGACCCAGGCCATCACCCAGCTGCGCGGCACCGAAGCCCAGCGGGTGGACCTGCAATGGCAACGGGCCCAGCTCGAACACGCCATTGCCGTGCTGATCGGCAAGACGCCGGCCGAGCTCGCCATCGTTGCCCGCAACGGCTGGCCGGCACTGCCGCAGGTGCCGCCCGCGCTGCCGTCGGAACTGCTCGAAAGGCGGCCGGACGTGGCCGCAGCCGAACGCCGGGTGATGGCCGCCAACGCCCGGATCGGCGTGGCGCGTGCAGCCTGGTTCCCCAGCCTGAGCCTGTCGGCCGGCGGTGGTTACCGGGGCGCCAGCTTTGCCGACTGGATCGAGCTGCCCAATCGCTACTGGTCGGTCGGTCCGCAACTGGCGCTGACCCTGTTCGATGGCGGCGCGCGCAGCGCCGAGGACGAGCGGGTCGCCGCCGTCTATGACGGCACCGTGGCCAACTATCGGCAGACCGTGCTGATCGGTTTTCGCGAAGTGGAGGACGCGCTGATCCAGCTGCAGGTGCTGGAGCGTGAGGCGGTCATCCAGCAGCAGGCGCTGGAAGCGGCCCAGGAAACCCAGCGGTTGGTGGAGAACCAGTACAAGGCCGGCATGCTCGACTACCTCAACGTCGCCAGCGCCCAGGCCACCGCGTTGTCCAGCGAACGCACCCGCCTGACCCTGGAAGGCAACCGCCTGCTCGCCAGCGTGCAACTGATCACCGCACTGGGTGGGGGCTGGGAGCCGGCAGCGCCGGCCGGCGAAGCCGGTGGCGCCAGCAACTGAAGTTCATCGCACTGGCCCAGACTGCGTGTCAGCCAGTGTCTTCCGTGGCCGCGAGCGTCTTTCTGCCGAGAAAGGTCGCAATTCCACGGAAGGATGCAGTGGCGCGTTGTCAGGCCACCAGTCCAGCTGGGTAGATCCCTAGAAGGACTGCAGGATGCGTCCGAGCAGCGCCATCGCCTGCTCGCTGCGAGCGTCCCAGGGGTAGCCGTAGTTGAGCCGCGCGCAGTTGCCGAAGCGTCGATTGGCCGAGAAGATCGGCCCCGGCGCCAGGCTGATGCCCTGGGCCAGAGCCAGCTGGAACAGCTGCAGCGAATCAACCCGCTCGGGGAACTCGAACCAGAGAAAGTAACCACCGCTCGGTCGGGTCACCCGCGTCTCGGTGGGAAAGTGCCGGGCTGCCGCGGCCAGCATCGCGCCCTGTTGCGCCTCCAGTGCATGCCGCAGTCGGCGCAGGTGGCGGTCATAGCCACCGTGCTGCAGATAGTCGGCGATGGCCGCCTGGGCCGGAACCGAAGGGGAGAGGGTGGTCATCAGCTTGAGCCGCGAGATCTGTTCGGCGAAGCGCCCGCCGGCGACCCAGCCGACCCGGTAACCGGGCGCCAGGCTCTTGGAAAACGAGCCGCAGTGCATCACCAGCCCAGCACTGTCGAAACTCTTCACCGGGCGCGCGGGTTTGCCACCGAAGTTCAGCTCGGCGTAGACGTCGTCCTCGATCAGTGGAACCTGGTGGCGCTCGAGCAGGCTATAGAGAGTGCGTTTGCTGTCCTCGCTCATGCTCGCACCGAGCGGGTTCTGCAGGCTGCTCATGAACCAGCAGGCCTTGATCGGCAGGCGTTCCAGGCTCTCCGCCAGAACCTGCAGATCGATGCCCTCGCGCGGGTGCACCGGGATTTCCACCGCCTTCAGTTCCAGCCGTTCGAGTACCTGCAGGCTGGCGTAGAACGCCGGCGATTCGATGGCAACCAGATCGCCCGGGCGGGTCACGCATTGCAGGCAGAGGTTCAGCGCCTCCATCGCGCCATTGCAGATCACCAGTTCTTCGAGCGCAAGGCGCACGCCACCGGCCATGTAGCGCAGGGCGATCTGCCGGCGCAACTCGGGGTTGCCGGCGGTCATGTCGGCGACCACCTCATGGGGCGACAGCTTCTTCAGACCCTGGGCCATCGAACGGGCCAGGCGGGCGAGGGGGAACAGGTGAGGGCTGGGGAAGGCCGAGCCGAACGGTACCGTCTGAGGGTCCTTGAGCGAGCCGAGCACGGAGAACACCAGCTCGCTGACGTCGACGCTGGTGGTTCGTGCAGCGACATAGGCGACCTGGGGCTCCTGCAACAGGTGCTGCGCGCTTTCCCTGACGAAGTAGCCCGAGCGCGCCCGCGCCAGGATCAGGCCGCGGTCTTCGAGCAGGTAGTACGCCTGGAACACGGTCGCCGGGCTGACGCCATGGCTCTGGCAGGCCTGGCGCACCGACGGCAGACGATCACCGGGCGCCAGTACCCCGGAGCGGATGCGCTCTGCAATGTCCTCGGCCAGTCGTTCGTAACGTTTCATCGCGCTCTGCTCGGGTCATGCGGCGGCGGCAGTTTAGCCGCTGGCCAGGCGTACGTGCAGGCCGCCAGCGGCTGGGGCAGGGCGCAGGCGCCTGTCTCAGAGCGCCTGCGGTACCAGGAAGGTGCTCTGGGTCTGCACCTGGTTGTCCGGGTCATCGGCATCGACGACCTTGAAGCGCAGTGGTGCCACCTCGGTGAGGCGCGTGCTTGCTGGCAGGCTGACACTGAGCAGAACGTCGCGGATCTCGCCAGGCTGCAGCGTCAGCGCACGCGGGCCCTGCAGGTGGAAGGCGCCGGGGTTTTCCAGGGTAATCAGCAGACGGCGGCTGTCCTGGGCCTTGTTGATGATCTTCAGGCTGTAGCTGTTTTCGATATCGCCGTCCACGGTGCGGGTATAGAGGCCGCGATCGCGGGTGACGTTGAGCGACAGCAGGGGGCGCTCCGCCAGCGCCCAGATCAATGCGCCGATCATCACCAGCAACACCCCGGCGTAGCCCAGCAGACGCGGCCGCAACCAGCGCGTGCGCCCGCCGGCCAGCGCACGTTCGGAGGTGTAGCGAACCAGCCCGCGGGCGTAGCCCATCTTGTCCATGATGCTGTCGCAGGCGTCGGCACAGGCGCCGCAGCCGATGCAATTGAGCTGCAGGCCGTCGCGGATGTCGATGCCGGTCGGGCAGACCTGCACGCAGACGGTGCAGTCGATGCAGTCGCCCAGGCCGGTCTCGCGCGGCAGGCTGTCCTTGCGTCGCGGCCCGCGGTTTTCGCCACGGGCGCTGTCATAGGCAACCGTCAGGGTATCGCTGTCGATCATCACGCTCTGAAACCGCGAGTACGGGCACATGTGCAGGCAGATCTGCTCGCGCAGCCAGCCGGCGTTGATGTAGGTGGCCAGGGTGAAGCAGGCCAGCCAGAAGGCCGCACCGAGGCCCGGCTCGAGGCTCAGCAGATCACTGGTCAGCTCGCGCACCGGAGTGAAGTAGCCGACGAAGGCGGTCGCCGTCGCCAGGCTGATGGCCAGCCAGAGCAGGTGCTTGGCACCGCGGCGGATGAGCTTCTGCAACGACCAGGGCGCCGCATCCAGCTTGATGCGCTGGCCGCGATCACCTTCGCTGACTTTCTCGGCCCACATGAACATCCAGGTCCAGACGCTTTGCGGGCAGGCATAACCGCACCAGACCCGGCCGGCCAGCACCGTGATGAAGAACAGGCCGAAGGCGGCGATGATCAGCAGTGCCGACAACAGAATGAAATCCTGCGGCCAGTAGGTCGCACCGAAGATGTGGAATTTGCGGCCGGCCAGGTCCCAGAGCACGGCCTGGCGACCATTCCAGTTCAGCCAGGCGGTGCCGAAGAACAACAGCAGCAGGCCACCGGTGCCGATCAGGCGTGCCGTGCGCCAGCGACCGAAGAAGCTGCGGGTATGAATGGGGCCACCGGCCTGAGCCGGAGTGATTCGCACGGGCTGGTGATGGTTGATCGTGTCGATCAGGCGTGCGTCGATGCGGTCGGTCATGATGCGGCGTCCCCTGGGGCTGTTCGGCGCCGGCATCATCAACGTGGCGCTGTACCGGTAACAGGCTCAGGTTTTCGAAAAAAAACCGGATCAGATTCGATAGGTTGGTCCGGAGCCAGCTGATTCCCGGATCAAGCGACTGATTCATTTCCAAGTGCGCTGGTTTGTCGCAGGCATGGGATTGCACAGATGAACTGGTGAATCCGTACTGACTCAGGGGCTGGCACCGGCATCCGTACGTTCGCATAATGTATATTATGTTAAATCATATGCATGCCATAACAGCTCATGAGCCTCCTGAGACCTTGATCCGCTACCCCACCTTCCTCTCGGTTAGCGCTCGCGCAAGCCGGCTGTCCCGCCATCGTATGCAACACGCAATCAGCCACGGGCCGACTGCTTCGACTGCATTGCGTGGTTACATGCCCAACGGATGCGTTCGAGAGTCCCCTGGCAAAACTTGAAGTGCTCAGCCCGGTTCGATCCATGGCCATCGGCCGTAAGCCCTGAGCTCAAAGCGCAACTACAGGTGGAAATCGCCTGCAGCTTCGGGCTGGTAAAGCACTTTCCTGATCTCGATCCGTCGGGTCCGATCGGAAATGCGCCAGTCGATCGCGTCTCCCTCCTGATAGCCCAGGATGGCGGCGCCGATGTCGGAACACACGGAATGCTTCCCGGCGCTGCTGTCCGCGTCTTCCGGGTAGACCAAGGCCACTTCGATCTCTTCGTCGTCCAGCTGCAGCAAAGCCCTGGAGTTCATCGTGACAACATTGCGCGCCACCTGCTGCGGCTTGACGACAATGGCTCGCTCAAGCTCATGTTCGAGTTCGACCACGGCCGGGCCTTGCTCGAGCACGATCAGACATTCGAGCCTGACCTTGTCGATTTCCGTGATGTAGATCCCGGTGGCGTCGCCGAAGGCACCTTCGCGCAGGAACTGCAGATAGCGCCCCGCCGTCATGGCAAATGACTTCAATAGCGGCGTTTCGCTCTCCAGCACAAAGCCGCTGCGCAGAAAGGCGTTCAGCGAGCGCGCGTTGTCCGGGTGGATTCTGGCGATGAGCCTCTCCGCACGCATCTCGAGGAAGGCCAGTTTCATGCCTTCGCGGATCGTGCGCGCGCCCAGGCTGCGGCCCCATTTGTCGCAGTTCCCGATGGCCAGGACGATCTCGCAATCCGGGCCGGTCTTGATCAGACGGACAAATCCCACCGGGTCGTCGTGCCGGTCATAGGCCATGAAGAATCGGCCGCCGCGGTTGAACAGATGGGTCAGAATCGGCGATTGCGTTCGATCGATGGCTTGCTCGATGGAGCGTGAGACATCACGCGAATCACTCAGGAAGCAGGTGACGCGTTCATCCTCCAACCACTCCATCAGCGTCAGCGCGTGTGCCCGAGTGATTTCAGGGCACAGCGAAATGAAAGGCTTGTTCATCTTCACCACACGTATTCGTAAAGAATGAAAGCCCTTCATGGCGATGGCCATGACGGTTCTTTCGGCAACCGGCGATCTTAAGACATAACGCCGGCAATGCCGAACAGGCTGAGCACTAATCCTTCATACATAAGCGGCTTATCGCGTCAGATGCCGATCATCCTCGCCTGAAGCCGGCGCCACACAGCTATTCGGATTCCTCGCCTCGCTCCTTGCGCGGTGCAGGCCTTTCCTTCTCCTCCGGCATGCCCAGCAGACTCTCCAGACTGGCCACCAACCCCGGCACGGCGAACAGGATCATCAGCGCCAGTACCGTCGCCAGTACTGCGGTGGCTTCCTTGCCCAGGCCGACCGTAATGCCGATGGCGGCGGTCAGCCAGATGCCCGCTGCAGTGGTCAGGCCTTTGACGTGATTCAGATCGCCGCTCTTGAGGATGGTCCCGGCGCAGAGAAAGCCCAGGCCCGAGACTATGCCCTGGATCACCCGACTCATGGCGTCGTCCCCTGCCCCGTGCAACTGCGGGACCAGTACGAACAACGCTGCTCCCATGGCAACCAGCATGTGCGTGCGCACCCCGGCTGCCTTGCCACGGTGCTCGCGCTCAAGGCCGAGAACGCCGCCGAGCAAGGCCGCCAGGAGCAAACGCAGGACGATGCGGGTGGCCTGCGAGGGATCGGACAGATCGGAAAACTCATCGGCGAGGGTCTGACTGATTTCATTCCACATGACGGACCAACGAAGCGACGTTAAAGCACGCCTCGTCGCAACTTGCGGGCCAACCGGAAAACCCGGCAAAGCTGCCATTTCCCGCCGTTCGGCCATGCAGGCTGCACGACTGCCAGGCGCCGCGGCGGGCATTTTGCGCGAGCGTTTTACCGTCGGGTTCGTTAAGGGAAACCTCTGCGCCACAGCGCCTCTAACCTTCAACGTCGCCCGTGCGGCATCTGCGAGGAGAGCCCTGCCATGACCATGCCATCGCTAGAACTGTTCAGCCGGCCGGAAAAGGCCTGGCACCAGATCATCCGCGCCGAGGAACAAAACGCCTGGCAATACCTGCCGCATCTGCTGCTGTTCTCTCTGGTTCCGGTGATCAGTCTGTACATCGGTACCTGGCTGACCGGCTGGTCCCTCGCGGAGGACGAGCGCGTGCGCCTGGATGGCTCCAGCGCGCTGCAGCTGAGCCTGGCGCTGTACGTCACCATCCTGCTGGGCACTTTCATCATGGGCGCCTGCATCCGTGGCATTTCCTACACCTTCGAGCGCAAGCCGAGCCTGAACCAGTGCATCGCGTTCACCGCCTACCTGCTCACGCCGTTCTTTCTGGCAGGTCTTGCCGGGCTCTATCCCAGCCGCCCACTGGCCTTGATCGCCCTGGGCGCCGCCTCGGTCTACGCCACCTTCCTGCTCTATGTGGGCTTTCCCATCTACATGCACGTGCGCCAGTCCAAGGGCTTCTTCTTCGCCAGCGTGGTCTGGGGCATCGGCCTGCTGGTTGTGGTCACCGTCCTGGTCTCGATGATTCTTTTCTGGCAGATGGAACTGCATCCGGAATACCTCGATCCGGCGCTGCGCGCACCCACGGAAGTCCCTGCAGCGCCGCCTCGCTGAGCGCGACGCGTTGCGCTCTGACCTCCGGTCCAGACGCGTCGAACTTTATTTACCGACGGCGAGTCTGGATGAGTAACGGGCACTTTTCTTGCCTGACCTGCCAACAACCTGATGCTCCGCGGCCGGGCTCATTCGCCTGGACCGTGCTGGCGAGAGCATCGCTTTCAGGATCGAACAAGCGGTTCGTTCGTAACCGCAGTCGGAGGACTTCATGACCGTAGCCGCAGTACCAGACCCGCTGACCCAGCCCGTTGAGCGTGCCCGTTTGCAGGACGCGCAGCCCCCTTCCCTGCTCAGCCTGGGCTCCGTTCAGGAGCAGAAGAAAAAGATCCTGCTGGTAACCTCGGAGATGGCCGGACTGGTCAAGACCGGCGGGCTGGGCGATGTTTCCGCGGCGCTGCCCCGCGCCCTGCGCGATCTGCATGACGTCCGCGTCCTGCTGCCGGGTTACCCGCAAGTCCTCGACAGTGGCAACCATATCCGTGTAGTGGGCGAAGTTCCCGGCCAGGCGGCGATTCCGGCAGCGCGCATTGGCCGCATCGACATGGACGATGGCCTGATCGTCTACGTGGTGATCTGCGCCGAACTCTACGAGCGCCCTGGCAATCCCTACGTCGACCCGCAGGGCAACGAATGGGCCGACAGTCATATCCGTTTCGCCCGCCTGTCGTTGGCGGCGGCCGACATCGCCGCCGGCAACGCCTCGATCCGCTGGAGCCCTGAGCTGGTGCATGCCAATGACTGGCAGACCGGGCTGACGCCCGCCTACATGCGCTGGCGTGGGCAGAACACCCCCTGCGTGTTCACCATTCACAACCTCGCCTACCAGGGCCTGCTGGACATGCATCGCAGCCCGGAACTGGGCATCCCCGGTCACGCCTGCCAGATGGAGGGCATGGAGCTGCATGGCCGTCTCTCGCTGCTCAAGGCCGGGATCGCCTACGCCGATCGGGTCACCACCGTCAGTGCCACCTATGCTCGCGAGATCACCACGCCCGAGTTCGGTTGCGGCCTGGAGGGTTTCCTCGCCAGCAAGGCCGCCGCCGGAAAGCTCAGCGGCATTCCCAATGGCATCGACGATTCCTGGGAGCCGGAAAGCGATCCACACCTGAGCCAGCCGTTTGCCATGCATGACTGGCAGGCGCGGGACGCCAACACGGCCGAAGTGCGCCGCCTGTTCGGCCTGCGCCCCAGCAGCGGCCCGCTGTTCGCAGTGGTCTCGCGCCTGGTCTATCAGAAGGGTCTGGACCTGACCCTGGGGGTGGTCGAGGACATCGTCGCCGGCGGTGGCCAACTGGTCATCACCGGTTGTGGCGAACCGCAGATCGAGGAGGCGGTGCGCGCCCTGCAGGACCGTTACCCCGGCGAGGTCGGCGTGCGCGTGGGCTTCGACGAGACCGAGGCGCGGCGCATGTACGCCGGCAGCGATTTCCTGCTGATGCCCTCGCGCTACGAGCCCTGCGGGCTGAGCCAGATGTACGCGCAGCGCTACGGCTCGCTGCCGATCGCGCGGCGCACCGGCGGCCTGGCCGACACCATCGAGGATGGCCTCACCGGTTTTCTCTTCGAGGGCTCCCGGCTGGAAAACTACCGCGGCGCCATTGCCCGTGCGCTGGAGGTCTTTGCCGCACCCGAGCTGTTCAGTGCGATGCGCTGTCGGGCGATGTCGGCACCCTGCTACTGGCATCAATCGATCGAACCCTACGCCGAGCTGTACATGGGGCTGATCGAAGCACGCAGCGGCAGCCAGCAACTGCAACGCTGAGGTGGCCGTGACGAGTGCGAATTACTGGCATGGCGCCCGGCCGCTGGATGAACAACGCAGCGCTTTTCGGCTCTGGGCACCGGACGCCAGTGATGTCGCGCTGCAACGCCCGGGCCTGCCGCCACTGCCGATGCAGGCGGCCGCAGACGGCTGGTTCGAGGTGCAGGCCGAGTGTCCGGCGGGGTGCCTCTATCGTTTCACCATCGACGGCCGACTGGATATCCCCGACCCCGCTTCGCGCTGCCAGAGCGACGGACCGCACGGCTATAGCCGGGTCATCAACACCGCAGCCTTCGGGCGCCGTGGCGGCAACTGGCGCGGCAGGCCCTGGCACGAGGCGGTCATCTACGAACTGCATGTCGGCGCTGCCGGGGGCTACGCGGCGATTCGCGCCGATCTGCCACGCCTGGCCAAGCTCGGTATTACCGCCATCGAGCTGATGCCGCTGGCGGAGCTGCCCGGTGGCCGCAACTGGGGTTATGACGGTGTACTGCCCTACGCGCCGCACGCCGGCTACGGGCCGCCGGAGGCGCTGGTGGCGCTGATCGACGATGCCCATGCCCATGGCCTGATGGTCTATCTCGATGTCGTCTACAACCACTTCGGCCCGGACGGCAATTACCTGGGCAGCTATGCCAGCGGCTTCTTCCGTCACGACCAGCCAACGCCCTGGGGCGACGCCATCGACTTTCGCCGCCGCGAAGTGCGTGAGTTCTTCATCGACAACGCACTGATGTGGCTGCGCGACTACCGCTTCGATGGCCTGCGCCTGGACGCCGTGCATGCCATTGGCGAGCCGGACTTCCTGATCGAGCTGGCCGAGCGGATCCGCGTGTCCATCGAGCCCGAGCGCCATGTGCACCTGATGCTGGAGAACGAAGACAACAGTGCGACTCTGCTCGAATGCGGCTTCGATGCGCAATGGAACGACGACGGCCACAATGCCCTGCACGTGCTGCTGACCGGTGAGAAGGAAGGCTACTACGCCGACTTCAGCGAACAACCCGTGGCCAAGCTGGCGCGCTGCCTGAGCGAAGGCTTCGTCTATCAGGGCGAGCGCGGCCGGCGCGGCGAGCCACGCGGCGAACCCAGCGCGCATCTGCCGCCCAGCGTCTTCGTACTGTTCCTGCAGAACCACGACCAGATCGGCAACCGCGCCTTTGGTGAGCGGCTGAACCAGCTCTGCAGTACCGATGCCTTGCGTGCAGCGGTGCTGCTGCAGCTGCTGTGCCCGATGATTCCGTTGTTGTTCATGGGCGAGGAATGGGCCGCGCCGGAGCCGTTCCTGTTCTTCACCGATCACCATGACGAACTGGCCGACGCGGTGTGCGCGGGCCGTCGTGCAGAGTTCGCCGAATTCGCGGCCTTCGCCGATCCGGCGAGCCGCGAACGCATCCCCGATCCGAATGCCGCCACGACCTTCGAGCGTTCGCGGCCGGACCCGGCACGCCGCGCACTGCCGGAGCACCAGGCCTGGCTCGATTATTACCGCGAGTTGCTGCAGGTGCGCCACCAGCACATCGCGCCGCATCTGCCCGATTGCCGCTCGCTCGGTTGCGAGCTGCTCGGCGAGCGTGCCCTGCGCGCCCACTGGCAGCTCGGCAATGGTGCGCGCCTGAGCATCGAGCTGAACCTCGCAGAGAGTCCGCTCGAGCTGACCACGGCGGCCCGTGGCAGCCTTCTGCAGGCAAGTTCGGCTGCGGCCTTGAATTCCCCCCTTGTTCTTGCCGGGCACAGCGCCCGAGCCTTTCTGGAGCCTGCCCATGAGTGATGCGCGCCTGGAAGACCTCGCGCATGCCGCCGGGCTTGCCGTGCACTGGACCGATGCCGATGGCCGCGCGCAGCGGGTTGCGCCAGAGGTGCTGCGCAGCGTGTTGCAGCATCTGGGCATAGACGCGCAGAGCGAAACCCAGGTCGAAACCAGCCTGGCCGCGATGAACGCCCTGGAACACGCACGGGTCCTGCCGCCACTGCTCACCGCCGACGCCGGCGCCGAACTGGATCTGGGTGCCCATTTCTCTGAAGGCCTGGCCTGGAAGCTGATCGAGGAATCCGGCCAGGAGCACAGTGGCCGTCTGGACTCACGCGGCTGTCTCGCCCTGCCCCCCTCCCTTGGCTACGCCCGCCTGCAGATTGCCGAACAGGAACTCAGCCTGGCGCTGGCGCCCGCGCGCGCCTGCAGCGTGGCGGATCTTGCCGGCAATCCGCAGGCACGCCTGTGGGGCCTGTCGGCACAGCTCTACTCGCTTCGCCGCGAAGGCGACGGCGGCCTGGGTGACTGCGCAGCACTGGAAATACTGATCCACGAAGCGGCCGCCCGCGGCGCCGACGCCATTGCAATCAGTCCCACCCATGCCATGTTCGCGGCCCTGCCCGAGCAATACAGCCCCTACTCTCCCTCCAGCCGGCTGTTCTTCAACCCGTTGTACAGCGCCGCGGAAAACGTCCTCGGCGAATTTGCCGTGCGTCAGGCCATCGCCGATGCCGGCGTGGCCGATGAGCTGGCACGCCTGGAGGCCTTGCCGCTGATCGACTGGCCGGCCGTGGCGCGCTGCAAGACCCGCATGCTGCGTGCTCTGCATGCCGGGTTTCGGCGTGGCGGCAATCCGTTCCAGGAGGACTTCTCACGTTTCCGTGCCCGCGGCGGCGATGCCCTGGAGCAGCACTGTCGGTTCGAAGCCCTGCATGGGCAGCGCGTGGCCGCAGGCCAGCCACATGACTGGCGAGAGTGGCCGGAAGAGCTGCGCGATCCGGCAAGCCCTGCACTGCAGCGTTTTGCCGCCGAGCACCCGGACGAGATCGAGTACCACGCGTTCGCCCAATGGCTGGCGGACCGCGGCCTCTACCGCTGCCAGTCGGCGGCGCGCAGCTGCGGCATGCAGATCGGCCTGATTGCCGATCTGGCGGTGGGTGCCGATGGCGCCGGCAGTCAGGCATGGAGCCGACAGGCCGAACTGCTGCCGTCGCTCAGCGTCGGTGCGCCGCCGGATATCCTCAACCGCGCCGGACAGAACTGGGGCATTTCCGCGTTTTCCCCGCAAGGTCTGCGCAAGCATGGCTACCGTGCGTTCATCGAGATGCTGCGGCGCGGCCTGGCCCACGCTGGCGGCCTGCGCATCGACCACGCCATGGGCCTGTCGCGGTTGTGGCTGATCCCGCCCGGCGCCGGCCCGCGTGAGGGCGCCTACCTGAGCTACCCGTTCGAAGACCTGCTACGGCTGATCGCCCTGGAATCGCATCGTCACCGCGCGCTGATTCTCGGCGAAGACCTCGGCACCGTGGCCGAAGGCTTTCGCGAGCGGATGTCGTCGCGCGGCATCCTCGGCATGCGCGTGCTGCTGTTCGAGCAGCAGGACAATCGCTTCACGCCGCCGGGCGAGTGGCCAGGCGATGCCATGGCCACCACCAGCACCCACGATCTGCCGCCCCTGGCTGGCTGGTTCGACGGCGTGGATCTGAAGGTGCGCGCTGAACTGGGCGAGATCAACGACGAGCAGCTGCCGGCGGCGTTCGATGCACGCGAGCGCGACGCCCAGGCGCTCTGCCGCAGCCTCGGCCAGGTGCGCCAGACCCCGCCTGCGGCACTGCTCGATGCGGCGGTCGAGTTCGTCGGCGTGACACCGGCGCCGCTGGTGCTGTTGCCACTGGAGGATGCCTGCGTCAGCCCCGTGATGGTCAACCTGCCCGGCACCCTCGATGAACACCCCAACTGGCGACGACGCTGGTCGCTCGAGCCAGGCGCGCTGCTGGACAGCGAAGGCGTGCACCAGCGCCTGGCGCGCCTCGCCTCCGCCCGCTGCCTAGCCGAGAAAAGCTCGTCATGATCCGTCTACGCGCTACCGCCCGCCTCCAGCTGCACAAGGACTTCACCCTTGACGATGCGCTGCAGTGGGTCGACTACTGGGCGGCCCTGGGCATCAGCCATCTGTACGTCTCGCCGCTGCTGACCGCGCGGCCCGGCTCGATGCATGGCTACGACGTCACCGATCCGTCGCAGATCAACCCGGAACTGGGTGGCGAGGCCGCCCTGCGCCGCCTGGTAGACGCCCTGCGCGCGCGTGACATGGGCCTGATCCTGGACATCGTCTCCAACCACATGGCGGTCGGCGGCTCGAACAATCCCTGGTGGCTGGACGTACTGGAGTGGGGCCGGCGCAGCCCCTATGGCGAATTCTTCGACATTCACTGGGATTCGCCCGACCCGTTGCTCGAAGGCCAACTGCTGCTGCCCTACCTGCGCAGCGACTACGGCGAGGTGCTTCGCGCCGGGGAGATCCCGCTGCGCCTGGATGCCGGCGCCGGGGCCTTCTACTGCGAGCATTTCGAGCATCGCTTCCCGATCAACCCGCATGCCTATGGCGAGCTGCTGCGGCTGTCCGGCGATGCGGCACTGGACGGCCTGGCGCAACGCTTCGATGGCCTTGCCGACGCCCCCGAAGCCCACACCGAAGCCCTCGGCCTGCGCAGCGAGCTGGCCATGCTGCTGGCCGACCCGCGCCTGCGCCAGTCGCTCGAAGCTGCGCTCAGCGCCTACGATTCGCGCCAGCCGGAAGGGCTGCAGCGTCTGCATCAATTGCTCGAGCGCCAGAGCTATCGGCTGGCCAGCTGGCGAACCGCAGCGGACGACATCAACTGGCGGCGCTTCTTCGACATCAACGAACTGGGCGGTCTGCGCGTGGAGCGTCCGGAGGTGTTCGAGGCAACCCATGCCAAGGTCTTCCAGCTGGTCGGCGAGGGCCTGATCGACGGCCTGCGCATCGACCACGTCGATGGCCTGGCCGATCCGCGCGGTTACTGCCGGCGCCTGCGCCGCAGGGTCGAAGCCCTGCTGCCACAGCGCCCGGAAGTCGCCCGGATCGAGCATTTCAGCATCCATGTCGAAAAGATCCTGGCGTCCGGCGAGCAGCTGCACGGCGACTGGATGGTCGATGGCACCACCGGCTACGAGTTCATGAATCAGGTGTCGCTGCTGCAACACGACCCCCAGGGCGCCGCGCCCCTGGCACGGCTATGGAACGCCCGCAGCGGACGCCCGGCAGAGTTTCTTCAAGAAGCGCGCCAGGCGCGTGCCCAGGTTCTTGCCGGATCGCTGGCCGGCGACTTCGAGTCGGTGGCACAACTGCTGTTGCAGATCGCCCGCGCCGACCTGATGACCCGCGACATCACCCTGGGCGCTATTCGCCGCGCGCTGCAGGCGCTGGTGGTGCACTTTCCGGTGTATCGCTGCTACATCGCCGGCAACGGCCGACAGAACCTCGACGAGGGCTTCTTCGAGCAGGCCCTCGACGGTGCGCGTGGCATCCTCAACGAAGCGGACGCCGGCGTGCTCGAACACCTGCAGAAGTGGCTCGGCGGCGTCCCTCTGCGGCAGGTTCCGGCCCGCTTGCGCAAGCTGCATCGACAAGCCTGTGCGCGCTTCCAGCAACTGACCTCGCCAGCGGCCGCCAAGGCGGTCGAGGACACCGCCTTCTACCGCTATGGCGTGCTGCTGTCGCGCAACGACGTGGGCTTCGACAGCGAGTATTTCAGTGCACCGCCGGAGGCCTTCCACCGCGCCTGCGCACAGCGCCTGGAGAGTTTTCCCGACAGCCTGCTGGCCACGGCCACGCATGACCACAAGCGTGGCGAGGACGGCCGGGCGCGGCTGGCGGTGCTCAGCGAGCGCGGCGAATGGTATTCCACCCTGGTCGAACACTGGCAACGCCTGACCGCAGGCCTGCGCCGGCTCACCGCCAATGGCGAAGCCCCCTACCCCGGCGACGAACTCATCCTGTTCCAGACCCTGCTCGGCAGCTGGCCGCTGGAGCTTTCCTGCGATGATCCGACGGCGCTGGCGGTCTACTTCGAGCGCGTCTCCGGCTGGCAGCAGAAGGCTTTGCGCGAAGCCAAGCTGCGCAGCAGCTGGAGCGCGCCGGATACCGAGTACGAACAGGTCTGCCGCGACTACCTGCACACGCTGCTGTGCCAGCCCGATGGCCTTCCGCTGCGCCGCTCGATCGCTTCGGCAGTCAACGACATGGCGGCCTCCGGTGCCCTCAACGGCCTGGTGCAGTGTCTGCTGCGCCTTACCGCGCCGGGCGTCCCGGACCTGTTCCAGGGCCGCGAGTTCTGGGACTTCAGCCTGGTCGATCCGGACAACCGCCGCCCGGTCGACTACCCGGCGCGGGCGGCCGCGCTGGCGCAGGTCGCAGAGCCGGCCGAGCTGCTGCGCAACTGGCGTGACGGCCGCATCAAGCAATACCTCATCTCTAGCCTGCTGTGTTTGCGCCGCAGCCTACCGACGCTATTTGCGCGTGGCGAGTACCTGCCGTTGAACGTGCTCGGCACTGCCGCAGGGCGCGCCCTGGCGTTCGCCAGACGCACCCAGGACGGTCACTGTCTGCTGGTGGTGGTGCCGCGCCTGAGCGACGCGCTGCTCGCCGACGGCGTGCCCATGGTGCCTCCGCGCAAGTGGGGCAATACCCGCGTGCAACTGCCCGAGAGCCTGCGCGACCGACCGCTCTATGGCCTGTTCGGGCAACCGGTGGTCAGCCCGCGTGACGGCAGTCTGCTGCTGTCAGAACTGTTGTCGGCTTTCCCCGTCTGTGTATTGAGCAGCGAACCAGCGAGGCTTGGTTGAGCTGAGGCCAGCTGCCCGGCAACTGATCGACCATTCAGGAGAAACACCCATGAGCGACGAGCGCATCCGCCAACTGGCCTACGAGATCTGGCATTCCGAGGGCCGTCCTCACGGCCAGGATCAACGCCACTGGGAGATGGCCGCCAAGCTGGTCGAGGCGGAAACCGCCAAGGCCCCGAGCAAGCCACGCGCACCGCGCAAGCCCAAGGCTGCCCTGGAACAGGTGGCGGTCACCGCTCCGGCCAAGAAACCGCGCGCCAGCAGTCGCACCAAGCCTTCGCTCTGAGCCCATTTCCCGGATCGAGCGCACTTCAGGGAAGCAGGAGTCACGATGTCAAGTCATGCCAGCAAGGCCGCGCCACGCGCGACGGCCGTGAACACCCGTTCGCGTTTCAAGGAAGGCCTGCCCTACCCCCTGGGCGCCACCTGGGATGGCCTGGGCGTCAACTTCGCGCTGTTCTCGGCGCACGCCACCAAGGTCGAGCTGTGTCTGTTCGATAGCAGTGGCCAGGTCGAGATCGAGCGCATCGAGCTGCCCGAATACACCGACGAGATCTGGCATGGCTACCTGCCCGATGCCCATCCCGGCCTGATCTACGGCTATCGGGTCCACGGGCCCTACGCGCCCGAGGAAGGTCACCGCTTCAACCCCAACAAGTTGCTCATCGACCCCTATGCCAAGCAATTGGTGGGGCAGTTGCGCTGGTCCGAATCGCTGTTCGGCTACACCATCGGCCACCCCGACGGCGACCTGTCCTTCGACGAACGCGACAGCGCCGACTTCGTGCCCAAGTCCAAGGTCATCGACCCGGCATACAGCTGGGGCCGTGATCATCCGCTGGGTACGCCGTGGGACAAGACCGTCCTCTACGAGACCCACGTGCGCGGTTTCACCATGCGCCATCCGGCCGTGCCGGAGAACGTGCGCGGTACCTTTGCCGGCATGATGGTGCCGGAAGTGATCGACTACCTCCGCACCCTCGGCGTGTCCTCGATCGAGCTGCTGCCGATCCACGCCTTCGTCCAGGACCAGCATCTGCTGGAAAAGGGCATGACCAACTACTGGGGCTACAACAGCATTGCCTTCTTCGCGCCCCATCCGCGCTATCTCGCCAGTGGCAAGATCAGCGAATTCAAGGAGCTGGTCGCCCGGCTGCACCACGCCGGGCTCGAGGTGATCCTCGACGTGGTCTACAACCACACCGCCGAGGGCAACGAGCTCGGCCCGACGCTGTCCATGCGCGGCATCGACAACGCCAGCTACTACCGCCTGATGGCCGATGACAAGCGCTACTACATCAACGATTCCGGCACCGGCAACACCCTCGACCTGTCGCACCCCTGCGTACTGCAGATGGTCACCGACTCGCTGCGCTACTGGGCCGGGGAGATGCACGTCGACGGTTTCCGTTTCGACCTGGCGACCATTCTCGGCCGCGAGCACGACGGCTTCGACGAGCGCCACAGCTTCCTCGTCGCCTGCCGCCAGGACCCGCTGCTCAGCCGCACCAAGCTGATCGCCGAACCCTGGGACTGCGGCCCGGGCGGCTATCAGGTGGGCGCCTTCCCACCGGGCTGGATGGAATGGAACGACCGCTTCCGTGACACCGTGCGCGCCTTCTGGAAAGGCGATGAAGACCGACTGGCCGACTTCGCCAAGCGCATCACCGCTTCCGGCGACATGTACAACCAGCGTGGCCGACGGCCCTACACCTCGGTCAACTTCGTCACCGCCCATGACGGCTTCACCCTGCATGACCTGGTGTCCTACAACGACAAGCACAACGAAGCCAACGACGAGAACAACCAAGACGGCAGCGACAACAACCTGTCCTGGAATCATGGTGTCGAAGGGCCCACCGACGATCCGCAGATCCGTGAGCTGCGCCTGCGCCAGATGCGCAACTTCATGGCCACCCTGCTGTTCTCCCAGGGCACGCCGATGATCGTCGCCGGTGACGAGTTCGCCCGCACCCAGGGTGGCAACAACAACGCCTACTGCCAGGACAGCGAAATCGGCTGGATCGACTGGAACCTGGATCAGGATGGCGAGGAGCTGCTGGCTTTCGTGCGCGAGGCCCTGCACCTGCGCCTGCGTTACCCGATCCTGCGCCGCGGACGCTTCCTGGTCGGCGCCTGGAACGAGGAAATCGGCGTCAAGGACGTTACCTGGCTGTCACCCTGCGGAGCCGAGATGACCCCGGAACAATGGGACGACCCGCATGGCCGCTGCCTGGGCATGCTGATGGATGGCCGCGCCCAGCCCACCGGCCTGCGCAAGCGCGGTGCCGACGCGACCCTGCTGCTGATCGTCAATGCGCACCATGACGTGGTGAACTTTCACCTTCCGGAAGTGCCTCAGGGCAGCAGCTGGTGTTGCCTGATCGACACCAACCAGACACGTACCGACCGCACGCGCTGTTTCGATTTCGGCTGGACGTACCAGGTAACCGGGCGCTCGCTGCTGCTCCTGGAATTGCAGAAGGACACGCAAAGTGGCGCGGCAGACGGCTGACCACGATCTACCCACAACGCTCGCCGCGCAGCGCAAGGCGCGCTGGCGCATGCCCAGCGAGCCTTCTGCGCTGCCCACCCTGGATGTCGATCAACTGGTTCCGCCGGGGCGCCGCGCCGTACTGGTCGCCACCCACCCGGCCGATGAGGTGCTCGGCTGCGGCGGCCTGCTGCAGCAGCTGTGCGGCACCCGCGAGCTGATGATCATCTCCCTTACCAATGGCTGTCACCGGCGCGGCACCCGGCGCCCGGACGATGCCCGGCTGGCGATCATCCGGCCGCAGGAGAGCGTCGAGGCGCTGCGCCGACTGGGCCTGGACCTGGCGAAGTTGAAGTGGATTCGCGGCGGCCTGCCCGAAGGCGCGCTGGCCGACTGCGAGGCGCGGATCGGCGAGCTGCTGCTGCGCCACCTGCGCGAGGACGATGTGCTGATCGGCCCCTGGCGCGACGACGCTCATCCGGATCAGGCGGCCGCCGGGCGCAGCGCAGCCCGGGCCTGCCTGGCGCGTGGCGCCGAGCTGATCGAGGTGCCGTTGTGGCGCGCCCTGCCCGCCCAAGGCGGCTGGCCGGGTCGTCAGGCCGGTCGGCTGGAGCTGGACATCTTCGACCTGGCGCGCAAGCGCCACGCCCTGCAGGCCTTCGCCAGCCTGCTGCATGGTGACCCGCGCAGCGGCGTGTCGCCGCTGTTCGACCCGCAGCATCGGGATCGCCTGCTGCAGGCCCGCGAAGTGCTGATCCACGGCCTTGATTGAGCGATGCCGCCGATTTACTGATCTGTCTCAAGGCATCCCGGAAAAACCCAGCCGAGCGCTTGGCAGGCCCTGTCACTGCGGCTAGAAGGGATACATCCTCCTGCCGAAGTTTCTCCATGAGCATTACCAGCAGTGATTCCCTCTCCGGCGAAAAGGCCCCGGTGCGCCTGAGCCTGCGCCGTGTCGCCATCGATACCTATCGCGAGAACGTCGCCTATCTGCATCGCGACTGCGCCGCCTGCCGCGCCGAGGGTTTCCAGGCGCTGGCCAAGGTCGAGATCCGGGTCAACGGCAAGCGCATCCTCGCCAGCCTCAATCTGGTCGACGATCCGAGCATCGTCGCCTGCGACGAGCTGGGGCTTTCCGAGGACGCCTTCGCTCAGCTCGGTGCCGAAGCCGGCGTCGCCGCGGCCATCTCCCAGGCTGAGCCGGCCGTGTCGATTCCCGCGCTGCACCGCAAGATTGCCGGCGAGCGCCTGCAGCGCGAGGACTTTCAGGCGATCGTCCGCGACATCGCCGAGCACCGTTATTCGAAGATCGAGCTGACCGCCTTCGTGGTCGCCTGCAACCAGGGCGAGCTGGACCGCGAGGAGGTCTACTTCCTCAGCGATGCCATGGCCCAGGTCGGCCGTCGGCTCGACTGGCACGAGCATCCGGTGGTGGACAAGCACTGCATCGGCGGCATTCCCGGCAACCGCACCTCGATGCTGGTGGTGCCGATCGTCGCCGCCCACGGCATGCTCTGCCCCAAGACCAGTTCACGGGCGATCACCTCACCCTCCGGTACCGCCGACACCATGGAGGTGCTGGCCAACGTCGAGCTGCCGTTCGAACAGTTGTCGGAGATGGTCCGCAACCAGCGCGGCTGCCTGGCGTGGGGCGGCTCCAGCGATCTGTCGCCAGCCGACGACGTGCTGATTTCGGTGGAGCGGCCGCTGTCGATCGACTCGCCGGGGCAGATGGTTGCCTCGATCCTGTCGAAGAAGATCGCCGCCGGCTCCACCCATCTGTTGCTCGACATTCCCATCGGTCCCACCGCCAAGGTCCGCTCGATGGCCGAGGCGCAGCGGCTGCGCAAGCTGTTCGAGTTCGTCGCCTCGCGCCTCGGCCTGACCCTGGACGTGGTGATCAGCGACGGCCGCCAGCCGGTAGGCAACGGCATCGGTCCGGTGCTGGAGGCGCGCGATGTGATGCAGGTACTGCAGAACGACCCGCAGGCACCCGACGATCTACGCCAGAAGGCGCTGCGCCTGGCCGGGCGCATGCTCGAGTTCGACCCCGACGTGCGCGGCGGCGACGGCTATGCCATCGCCCGCGACATCCTCGACTCCGGTCGCGCGCTGGCGAAGATGCACTCGATCATCGCCGCCCAGGGCGCCAGGGCCTTCGATCACAAGCAGCCGCCGCTGGCGGCGCTGACCTACGAGGTGCTGGCCGAGCGTGACGCGGTGGTCATCGCCATCGACAACCTGCAGCTGGCGCGCATCGCCCGCCTGGCCGGTGCGCCCAAGGTGCAGGGTGCCGGCGTCGACCTGCTGCACAAGCTGGGCGAGCCGGTACGCTGTGGCGAGCCGCTGTATCGGGTACACGCGGAATTTCCCGCTGACCTCAGCTTTGCCCGCCAGGCCAGCGAGCGTGCCAGCGGCTTCAGCCTTGGTCGTCCCGAGCAGATTCCCAGTGTCTACGTGGAGTTCTGATGCACAGTCTGTTGCTCTATTTCGCCGATGAAAGCGCGCCAGCCCAACGCCTGGCCGAAACCTGCGGGCTGCCCTGTGCACCGATCGAACGTCATCGCTTCCCGGATGACGAACTGCGTCTGCGCCTACCCCTCGAGGGCGACGGCCTGCCCGCGCAACTGGTGCTGTACCGCGGCCTCGACCACCCCAACGAAAAACTCGTGGAGCTGCTACTGGTAGCAGGCGAGGCGCGCAGGCTGGGCGCGCAGCGGCTGATCCTGGTCACGCCGTACCTGGCGTACATGCGCCAGGACATCGCCTTCAACCCCGGCGAGGTGGTCAGCCAGAGCATCATCGGCAGCTTTCTCGCCGAGCTGTTCGATGCGGTGATCACCGTCGACCCGCACCTGCATCGCATCGAGCGACTGGAACAGGCGATCCCCGGCGTCGAGGCGATCACCCTGTCGGGCGCCCCGGTGCTGGCCGAGCTGATCGCCCGCGAGCGCCCCGACGCCCTGTTGCTGGGTCCGGACGCCGAGGCTGCCCAGTGGGTGGCCGCCGCGGCAGCCGGTCACGGCTTCGCCAGTGGTGTGTGCAGCAAGCTGCGGCGGGGTGATCGCCAGGTGGAAATCACCTTGCCGGAGAGGGATTTCGCCGGTCGCCAGGTGGTCCTGCTCGACGATGTCGCAAGCTCCGGGCGAACCCTGGCCCAGGCCACCCTCAAGCTGCTTGCCGCCGGTGCGGCCTCGGTGGACGTCGCCGTGACCCACGCCCTGTTCGCCGGTGACGCCCTGCAGGTACTGCGTGAAGCGGGCGTCGGCTGTATCTGGAGTACCGACTGCATCGCCCACCCGAGCAACGCCATCGCCATGGCGCCCTACCTGGCCGACGCGCTCAGGCCGTTGCTGCGCTAGCCGGGGCCGGTCCTGCATCTGGGCGGTAAGCCGAGCTGCGCGTGTGCTGGTTCACCCTCGCGCATCGGGAGTTTGCGCAACGCATGCGGGAAATCGATGCGCCTTTGCCTCATCATGCGTCGGCGCTTTCGCCAGCCCGGCGAGAGCGCAGTTCAACAGACACCTTCAATACCTTGCCAAGGAGTGCAGCATGGCATTCGGATTTCCCGCCTATCACCGCGAGCGTATGACCCTTCCAGCAACCGACAGCGCTGCCGTAGACATAGTTCTCAAGACGCTGACTGCCTTGTCCTGGCAGTTGCGCCAGCAATCGCCGAACCAGTTGCTCGCTTCCACCAGCATGGGCCTGCGCTCCTGGGGTGAAAGGATCGAGATCGATCTGCTGCCGAACAACGAACTGGCCATCACCAGCAAGTGCGCGCTACCGACTCAGTGTTTCGACTGGGGCAAGAACCGCGCGAACGTGCGGCGGTTTCTCGCCGAACTGCAGGCTCAGGGCTGAGGGCAACCGGCATGCAGGTCCAGGCTGAGAGGCAACTCCACCTCTTCATGGCAAGGGCCAATTCTCATGCGAATTCCACTGGTGCTTGCACTTACCCTGGGTATCGTCGTCATGCGGGCTGAAGCGGGCGGTGACGGCCACGCGCGGCAGCTGTTCATCGAGCAAGGTTCGCCGGAGCAGCCACTGCTGATCAGCGGCCATTTCGACAGCTACGTGGCCTGCGGCTCGCAACTGGCAACCTGGCACGCATTTCCGGCCGGCGTTCGTTTCAGCGTCGAAGCCGATGCCGGGGCGTTTCGCACCACCACGCCGGGGCTGCCGGACTCGATCTCGTTCCACGAGGCCACGATCGAGCGCTACCGGCAGTTGCCCTGCGATCAGCTGCAGCGCAGAACCTTCAGTATCGATCTGGCCGAGACCCACGGCGTCGTGCTGCCGGAAAACGCCACCGATGTGACCATCACTGCCGAGTATCTCGGTGTGCAGTCGAACATCCTCCGCCTGTAGAGCTGTCGCCGTCAGATGCGGAACTGGCGCACCAGCTGACCCAACCGTTCGCCCAGCCCGGCCAGGCTGCGCGCAGTCTGTGCACCCTGCTGGGTCTCGCTGGCGACGCTGTCTACCGCCACCGCGATCTGGTGCACGCTGCGGTTGATCTCCTCGGCGACCGCGGTCTGCTCTTCCGCGGCGCTGGCGATCTGCGCGTTCATCGCATTGATGGTGCCGATCAAATGGGCAATGGCATCCAGCGACGTGCCAGCCTTGTTGGCCTGTTCGCTGGTGACGTCGCCGGCATCGCTGGAGCGGCGCATCGAGCTGACCGCCTGCTCGGTGCCCTGCTGCAGACGGTCGATCATGCCCTGGATTTCCTGGGTGCTCTGCTGGGTCCGACTGGCCAGCGCACGCACCTCGTCAGCGACCACGGCGAAACCGCGTCCGGCCTCGCCAGCCCGCGCCGCCTCGATGGCGGCGTTGAGTGCCAGCAGGTTGGTCTGTTCGGCGATCGAGCGGATCACGTCAAGCACGCTGACGATCGACTGCACGTCCTTCTGCAGGCTATCCAGCGACACGCCGCTGCTGCGGATATCGTCGACCAGGGTATGGATGCGCTGAATGCTGCCATCCACCACCAGCTTGGCCGCCTGACCTTCCTGATCGGTCTTCTGCGCCGCCTCGGCCGCGCTCTGGGCACTGCGGGCCACTTCATGGGCCGCAGCCGACATCTCGTTGATTGCGGTGGCCACCTGGTCGGTTTCGTGGCGCTGGCGATCCATCGCCTGCTCCGAACGCTGCGCCTGCGCCGACACCTGGCCGACCAGCTCGGTGAGTTGCCCGGTCATGTCGACGATCTGGCGGACCAGACCATGGATCTTCTCGACGAAGCGGTTGAACGAGCCGGCCAGCTGGCCCAGTTCGTCGTCGCTGTTGATCGGCAGGCGCCGGGTCAGGTCGCCCTCACCGGCGGCGATGTCGTCCAAGTTGTTGCGGATCTGCTGCAGCGGACGCAGGAAGGCGTTGCTGAACATCACGCCAAGGACTCCAAGGACCAGCAGCAGGATGACCGCCACCACCAGGATGCTGGTGATGATGGTGCCGATGCGCTCATCGATCTCCGCCTCGACCTGGGCGATCTGCGCGTCGATACCGTCCAGATTCAGCGCGGTGCCCACCGCCATGTCCCATTTCGGCAGGTAGAAGCTGTAGGCCAGCTTGGGCACCATGACCGACTCGTTGCTCGGCAGCGGCGAGGAGTAATTGACGAAATAGGTGTTGTTCTTGGCGACGTTGACCAGCTCGCGGTTGACGTAGACGCCGTTGGGGTCGCGGCGGTCAGCCAGGCTCTTGCCGACATCCACCGAGCTGTCGCTGCGAAACAGCCGCACTACGTTGGAATCGTGGCCGAAGAAGTAGCCGTCCTGGCCGAACTTGATCTTCGACAGAATGGCGATCGCCTCATCCCTGCTGGCCATGTCGCCGGGGGAGGCATTCTGGTAGAGGTGGTTCACCGCACCGGTGGCGATCTGCATGTAGTTCTGCAGCTCGCTGCGCTTTTCCGCGATCAGCCGCTCGCGGGTCTCGGCCACTTCCTCGGCAGCCAGGCTCTCGAGCACCTTTGCCGCGGTTCCACTGATGACCAGGGCAAACAGGATCACCGGCACCAGGGCCAGCAACATCACTTTGGTTTTCAGCGTCAGGCGCATCTTAGGTCCCTCTAGGGTCGAGCCGAGCGTGGAATCGGGTTATCGGCAAGCAGGCGCGCAGGTTGAGCGCGCCTGTTGGCGCTGAATCAATCTCGGTGTAGCGCGACAGATATCTCATTTGCGTGGCACGCAGCGAGCTCGATCCCGGCTACTCTCGCCGCAGGACTCAGGGAGACTCGACATGGACGCTTTTCGCTATCTGCTGGCCCTGCTGCTCTGCCTGCTCGGCTTCTACCTGATCTTCGATCTGTTCGCCCACGGCTTCTCGTTCACCGTGCTGCTGGCGATGCTCGGCGCCTTTGTCGCTGCGCACCTCGTCAAGCCACGACGAACCGACGACCAGGACGCCAACGCCCTGTTGGAGCTTCTCGACCTGTTCGTCGACTGGCCGTTCCGACTGCTTTCGGCCGGCCTTCGCAGCCTCGGCCGAAATGCTGGCAGCAGCGACCTAGGCGACTTCGACTGACGCACGCCCTCCCCGCAGCCCCTTCCCACTCGCAAGACAAGGAGCAATACCGATGAAGACCTTACGCCTCGCTGGCCTGACACTGCTGCTGGCGCTGTCGACGACGGCCCACGCCGAACAGAACAACACCTGGTATGCCGGCACGACCCATCAGGGCGTGGTACTGACCCAGGGGCTGGCATGGCACTGCAGCGGCGGCGCCTGCGTGCTCCGCGGCCCCTATGGCAATGGTCTGAACATGCAGGTCTGCAAGGAGTTGTCGCGCAAGGTAGGCGGGCTGGACTACTACTACAACGACACCGGCATGGTCTGGAGCGAGACCGAGAACCGCGCTCTGCTGGCGCAGTGCAACAGCCGCTGACTCGCGCGTCGCTGTGCTTTGCCTTCCTCGCAGAGCGGGCACTTCCGGGATTCCGTCCGGTCACAGGACGGTAGAAAATCCCGTCGGGGCAGGTGCAAGCCCAGGCGTTTTCAACCAGGACGGTTGAGGAACGGCTGGGCGGCCGCTCCTGCAGAAGTAACCTTTAGCCACGCAAGGAGCATTCGATGAAGGTGATCTGCTGGAACATCCAGAAGAACAACGCCACCAATATTCGCGCCGACCTGATCTGCGAAGCGCTGAAGACCACGCTCAAACCCGGCGAGCCCTGGCTGCTGGCCATTCTGGAAAACAAGTCCGGTGGCGACAGCGTCGGCCAGGAGCTGTCCACCGGGCTGGGTGGCAGTTGGTTCCAGACCGCGCCTGCCGGCGGGGGCATCCATACCCGTGAGAATGTCGTACTGGTGGGCGGCAACTGCCACTATCGCTGGCATGACACCGATACCAGCTGGCAGGCGATGTTCGGTGGCAAGTTCAATCTGCAGTTCTTTGCCAATGTCGCCTCCGCGCAAGCCAAGGCCGAGACCAGTCGCTCGCGCGCAACCACCCACCAGGCGACCGTGGCCACCGCGCGCCGCGAGACGCCCTGGGATCCGGGCAATTGCCGCAACCCGGTGCTGGTCGGGGTTAACGATGGCGGCCGCGACTATCGCTTCGGCTTCGTCCACTCGCCCGGCCCGCAGGAAGGCGTCAGCTACAGCGACCATACCTACGCGCAGAGCTATTTCAGCTGCATCATGGAATCCTTGCAGCATCGGGGCCTCGACGGCCTGATGGGCGATTTCAACATCTATGGCTCGGAGCCGGCGCGGATCGACGGCGGGGCCCTGCAGGACGTCTCCATCGATCTGGGTGGCACCACCTTCAAGAAGACTACCGGCAGCGTGGGCGACTCTCGCCTGGACCGGGCCTACCTCCACTCGCGCTACGCGCTGCATTCTCAGGTCGGGCTGGTCAACGGCACCATCGATGCGAGCGACCATGTTGGCGTCTGGGTTGATCTGGCGACCTGCGGCGATTGTCTGCATGCCCTGGCAGAGGCTGCCGAACAGTCGTCGGATGGCTGGCAACATCTGATGGCGCCAGTCAGCGCTGCGTCCTCTTCCACCAGCAATGCGATGGACCTGTCCTGATCGACCGACGTTGCCCGTCCTTTGCAGAGGGGCAACGTCATCAGCCAGCCGAATCAGTCTTCCTTGTCCAGGGTCACCTGGCCGGTCTTGCCGTCGATCTTGAACTCATATCTCTTGCCGTCCTGCTTGAGCCCCTTGCCCTCCCAGCTTTGGTCATCCGCTTCTATCGAGTGGATCTGGGTATAGCCGGCATTCTTGGCGGTGCTGATGGCTTCTTCGATGGGGATCCAGTCGGCTCCCGGCTGGTCGGCATAGGCGGCGCCAGAGGCGAGCAGAGCGGCGCTCAGGGCTGCCGCGGAAAGGGATTTCAGATGCATGTCGTTATCCTTTTATGGCCTTTCGTAGACGGGGCATTCGTGACCCGTACCCGTTTTACGAACTCCGCTTCGCTGCAAGAGTTCCCAAAAAAAGCCAGACCCTCGGCCACCGCCGGTGCCCTCGAAAAGGGGGCTGGCGAGAATTCCGGCACGTGCTGACACCCGACAGACTGGAAATGGCCAGCATGGCCACTAGAGTGCAAACTGGACTTCCGTTCATGGATTACCGGTAATGCATATCCGTCTTCGCGGTGCCCTGCTATTGGCAGGCTGCTTTCTCCTCTACGCGATGCTGTTCACTTCCGCGCTGCTCCATGGCTTCGATGGCAGCGGTCTTGCGACGACCCTTCTCGGCCTGGTTCTGATCTGTGCGTCGGGTGCCGTGGCCCTGATCGGTTCGCTGGAGCTGCTGACCGGCATCGCGTTCGCTCACCTGTCGCAGCGCTGGTCGACCCTGAGAGGCGGTCGCCGGGCATTGTTCAGCCTGTTGCTGGTCGGCATCTCCCTGGGCCTGCTGCTGGCCGGCGTGCTGCTGTTCCGCTGGCTGAACGTTTGAGGCTCGACAAGGGGAACCTGATCACTTTTCCGACGTGCGCCGATTGAGTCGGTACGCACGTTTTGTTTCCATCGCCCGACCCGCAGATCGCCTGGCGTGGACCTACAGCACAAGGATGTCGTCGCATGGAAAACTTCTACCCCGCAGGCCCCGCCCAGGTGCCGGCCGCACTGACCCGCCCCAGCAGCGCCTACAAACGCCAGGCGTGGCTGGCGATGGCCAGTCTGGCGCTGTTCGTTGCGCTCTATTTCGCCCTCAGTATCTGGTTCGGCTGGACCGCCTGGCGCATGCTCGGCGCACTGGCTGCAGGCGGCAAGCCCGACCCGCTGGGCATCATCACGGGGGCTGCCTCGGCGTTTTTATGCATCTTCATGGTCAAGGCGCTGTTCTTCGTCAACCGTGGCGGTGCCACCGACCAGCACGAGATCCGCGAAAGCGATCAGCCGCAACTGTTCGCCTTCCTCAACCAGTTGGCCGATGAGGCCGGAGCACCACGACCGCATCGGGTGTTCCTCTCCGCCCGGGTGAACGCGGCGGTGTTCTACGACCTGTCCCTGCTGAACCTGCTGTTTCCCTCGCGCAAGAACCTGGAGATCGGTCTGTCGCTGGTCAACGTGCTGACCCTGAGCGAGCTCAAGGCGGTGCTGGCCCACGAGTTCGGCCACTTCGCCCAGCGCTCGATGGCGATCGGCAGCTGGGTCTACATCGCCCAGCAGATCGCCGCCCAGGTGGTCTCCAAGCGCGACGCACTGGACAAGCTGCTGGCGTTCATCTCGCGCATCGACCTGCGTGTCGCCTGGATCGGCTGGGGCCTGTCGCTGATCGTCTGGTCGATCCGCTCGCTGCTCGACACCGTTTTTCGTCTGGTGGTACTGGCGCAACGCGCGCTGTCGCGGCAGATGGAGTTCCAGGCCGACCTGGTGGCCGTCTCGCTGACCGGCAGTGATGAACTGGTGCATGCCCTGCACAAGCTGCAGTCGGCTGACGATGCCTGGGACCGCGCCCTGGGCTTTGCCAACGACCAATACCACCAGGGTCGCTCGGTGGACGATCTGTTCGCCGTGCAGACGCGGATCATCGAGCGCCTGACGCAGATCCTCAACGACCCGACCTACGGCTCGGTACCCGCCTCCGCCAGCGCTACGCCGGAACAGCGGCGGATCTTCAGCAGCGGCTTCGCCCAGCCGCCGCAGATGTGGTCCACCCACCCCGCCAACTGTGACCGGGAGGAGAACGCCAAGCGCGTCTACCTCGCCGCGCCCCACGATGCCCGCAGCGCCTGGTGCCTGTTCCAGAACCCCCAGGCGCTGCGCCAGGAGCTGAGTCGCGAGCTGTTCGGCAGTGCCCAGCTGCAGAGCGTGCCCATGGAGCAATCGCTGCAGACGCTGGATGCCAGCTACGCACGCCGTCGCTACGCCTCGGAGTACCAGGGCGCCTATCTGGGGCGAGCACTCGCCCGCCACGCCAGCAGCGCCGATGAGCTCTATCCGCCGCGCCCGGCAGTCTCCGACCTGCACCAGGCGCTGGCGCAACTCTATCCGGCAAGCCTCGCCCATGACCTGCTGCAGCTGCGCACGCTGGAAGATGAGCGCGGCCAGCTCGAAGCCCTGCGCGACAAGGTTTACCGCGCCACCGGCGGAAATCTGGTGTTTCGTGGCCAAACGGTAGCCCGCCGCGACCTGGGCGGCCTGATCGAGCAGGTCGCTGCAGAAACCGCAGCCGTGCGCGAACGTATCCACGCGCATGATCGTCAGTGCCGAGGCGCCCACCTGGCCGCTGCGGCGGCCCTCGGTCAGAACTGGGATCGCTATCTGATCGGCCTGCTGCAGGTGCTGCACTATGCCGAGCACAGCCTCGCCGACCTGCAGGACGCCCAGGGCCTGCTCGGCAATGTGGTCGCCGTAGTGACGGCCGATGGCAAGGTCAGCTCGCGTGAACTCAAGCGCCTGATCGTCACCACCAACGAGATCTATCGGGTCCTCAAGACGATCCACCATGACAAGCATCAGTTGCTGCTCGACAGCGCACTCTGCGAGCGCCTGGAGATCGAGTCCTGGGCCACAGCGCTGGAGGACTTCACCCTGCCGCCGGCCAACGAGAACAACATCAATGACTGGATGAACGTGATTGACGGCTGGAGCAACAGCCTGGCGGCGCACCTGGCCAACCTGAGCGCGGCGACCATCGAGCAGTTGCTCAGCTGCGAGACCGAGCTGGCCGCCCATGTGCGCGCGCAGACCACCCCCCAGACCGCTCCGCAACCCTCCAGCGTGCCGCCACAGTACCCGGTTCTGCTGCCTGGCAAGGAACGCAAGCGACAGAAGAAGCTTGGCTGGTGGGATCGCTTCCAGATCGCCGACGGCGCCCCCGCCACCCTCGCCCGCCTGCTGGTGGCGCTGACGATAGTCGCACTGGTACTGGGCGCCGGCAGTCTGGCCAAGGTCGGCACGCCGATCACCGTGTACAACGGTCTGGGGACGCTGGTGACTGTGGCTATCGACGAGCGTCAGTACACGCTGATGCCCTTCACCAGCATCACCCTCAACGTCGAACTCAAGGAGCAACCCAGCGTCAGTGCACACAATCGCGACGGCGAGCTGATCGAGCAGTTCCAGCCGACGCTGGGTTCGCTTGGCGCACACCAGGTCTACAACGTCGCCGGTGCCAGCCCACTGGTGCGCTGGACCGCCTCCTACGGCAGCGCGCGCGAAGAGGAACCCAGCTTCATGGGCGCGCCGCGCTGGAGCCAGGTCAGTGTCGACCACTATTTCAGCGATCCACCCAGCACGCTGAAGACCAAGGGCAGCGGCGGAACCCGGCGAGTGTTGAGTGGCGCAGGCGACGTGGCACCGGACGAACTGCTGCAGATGGCCAGCGACGAGCAGGAGGCGCGGCGGATCATCGAATTGCGGGCACGCTGGGATGCGGACAGTTCCGCCCATCGGCAGACCTGGCAGGACTACGCGACCAGACTGCAGGCCGCCGAGTAGACTGCCGCCACGCGGAGACCCCGAGCTGCTGACGCGCGCCCAGGTAACGAGTCTCTTGCCATCGAGTTAACGGAGTGGCCATGACCGAAACACAGATCAAGGCCCTGTTGCTGGCGAAGCCTGAGGCTGCAGAGGACTATCCATTCGGCCCCGAGGCGGCGGTATTCAAGCTGCAGGGCAAGCTCTTCGCCCTGTTGTTCCGCCAGCAGGGCCAGCTCAAGCTGAACCTCAAGTGCGATCCCGAGGAAGCGCAGATGCTGCGTGACGTGTTCGCCTCGGTCGCCCCCGGTTACCACATGAACAAGCGCCACTGGAACACAGTGACGCTCGATGGCTCGCTGCCGATTGGCGAGATTCAGCGGATGCTCGACAATTCCTACGCGCTCATTCTGCGTAGCCTGCCCAAGGCCGTGCGTCTGGGCCTTGAAGCGCGTCATGGGCGCGATGCCCTCTATCCCGACTGAAATCCCCACCACCCAAGGACAACGGATGTTGCGCGTTACCCTGCTGGCTCTTCTCTGGCTGCTCAGCCTGATCGCGGTTTTCTGGACGCTCAACCTCAAGGACCCGCACCTGCTGCCGTTCCGTGCGCTGGAAAGCTGGGTGCTGCTCGCCTGCTGCCTGCTGCTGGCGGCCCTGCATCTGCTGCAGCGCGGTAAACCGGCGCGGCTGCTGGGCGTCGGCACACTCCTGGGTTGCATGCTGCTGGTGGCGCTCGCCGAATACCGTCTGCAGGCGCAGAAAGCCCTGGTGCAGGAAGCCCGCATCGACGCCGCACAGCAGCTCGGCGCACACCTGCTCATCGGCTACCGGCAGTTCGAGGAACTGCGCCCGCTGGTCAGTCAGGGGCTGATCGGCGGCGTCTTCGTTACCCGGCGCAATCTGCGCGGGCGCGATCTGGCGGCGCTGCAGGCGGAAATCCGCGAGCTGCAGACCCTGCGCCAGAGAGCGGGTCTGCCGCCGCTACTGATCGCCGCCGACCAGGAAGGCGGGATGGTCGCGCACCTCTCACCACCCCTGCAGAAGCGCCCTGCCCTGGCCAGTCTGGACGCTGCCGATGACAGCACCCTGGAACAATTGGCGCAGGACTACGGCCGCGACCAGGGCGCCGAGCTGGCCGCGCTGGGGGTAAATCTCAACTTCAGTCCGGTGGTGGATCTCAGGCAGACGCACGCCAACAACCGCCTCGACTTCCATAGCCGGATCAGTCAACGCGCCATCTCCGATGATCCGCAGCGCACCCTGTTGGTCGCCCGTGGCTATGTGCGCGGCCTGGCCAGCCAGGGCGTGCACGCCACGCTCAAGCACTTTCCCGGATTTGCCGGGGTCGTCGGTGACACCCATCACTTTTCCGCTCACCTCGGCACCCCGCTTGCGACCCTGCGGGCCCGCGACTGGCTACCGTTCCGTGAGGTCGCAGGACAGAGCCAGGCACTGATGATGCTCGGCCACGTGGTGCTCGATGAACTGGACGCCGAGCAGCTGGTATCGACCTCGCAGAAGCTGGTGCAGGGCGTGATACGCGGCGAGTGGCAGCATCAGGGCGTGCTGATCACCGACGACCTGAGCATGGCTGCGGCCTACAACCGCGGCCTGTGCACGGTGGGCGTGGACGCCCTGAATGCCGGCGTCGACCTGCTGCTGGTGTCCTACGATCACGAGAAGATCTACCCGCTGCTCGACTGTCTCGACCGCGCCCGTGCTGACGGCCGCCTTGACTTGCAGCGTCTGCAGCAGAGCCGCGCGCGGCTGGATCGCCTGGCGCGCTGAGACTCACTGACCCGGCTGGCGGCCCGGCTCCTGCGGCGGTTCTTCTTCCGGCAGTTCTTCCAGGGTCAGTTCCAGCCCCCAGGAGCTGGCGTCCTTCACCGCCGCCGGGCTGCTGCTGGGCGGCGGCGCGCTGCTGGCTGCAGGCGCGGCCGGAACGCTTGCCGGGTTGTCGCGGTGCAGCTTCAGCTTGAGCCGCACGTTGTTCGCCGAGTCGGCATTCTTGATCGCCTCTTCCTCGCTGATCACGCCCTCTTGGGCCAACTCGATCAACGCCTGGTCGAAGGTCTGCATGCCGAGGGTACGCGACTTCTCCATGACCTCCTTGATCATCGCGAAGTCGCCACGCTTGATGATGTCGCTGATGGTTGCGGTGCCCAGCAGCACCTCTACCGCCGCTCGGCGCTTGCCGTCGGCGGTCTTCACCAGGCGTTGGGAAACGAAGGCCTTGAGGTTGTTGCCCAGGTCGTTGAGCAGCTGCGGCCGGCGCTCCTCGGGGAAGAAGTTGATGATCCGGTCCAGCGCCTGGTTGGCGTTGTTGGCGTGCAGCGTGGAGATCGCCAGGTGTCCGGTGTCGGCGAAGGCCAGCGCATGCTCCATGGTTTCGCGGTCGCGGATCTCGCCGATCAGGATCACGTCCGGTGCCTGGCGCAGGGTGTTCTTCAGCGCGGCCTGGAAGCTGCGGGTATCCACCCCCACCTCGCGCTGGTTGATGATCGACTTCTTGTGCCGGTGCACGTACTCCACCGGGTCTTCGATGGTGATGATGTGCCCGCCGCTGTTGCGATTGCGGTGGTCGATCAGCGCTGCCAGCGAAGTCGACTTGCCCGAACCAGTGCCGCCGACGAAGAGCACCAGGCCGCGCTTCTCCATCACCGTCTTGAGCAGCACCTCCGGCAGCTTGAGGTCTTCGAACCTGGGGATGTCGAGCTTGATGTTGCGCGCAACGATCGACACCTCGTTGCGCTGTTTGAAGATGTTGATGCGGAAACGACCGATCTGCGGCAGCGAGATCGCCAGGTTCATCTCCAGCTCGCGCTCGAACTCGGCACGCTGTTCGGCATCCATCACGCTCTCGGCAATGCGCGCGACCTCGCCCGCCTTCAGCGGCTCGGCCGCCAGTGGCTTGAGCAGGCCGTTGAACTTGGCGCAGGGTGGCGCGCCGGTGGAGAGGTAAAGGTCGGAGCCATCCTGGGTCGCCAGGATCTTGAGCATTGCGGAGAGGTCCATCGGCACGCTTCCATCTTCTTGAAGGTATCAATCTAGGCCAGCCTGGCACGTTTGCCCGGCAGAATCAGCCTGAAAACTGACGCCATTCTGATGGCGCAACAAAGACTGGCACAATAGCGCTCCCGAGTATTTGAGGACCCCGTCATGCCAAAGGCCATGGCCCGCCACATTCTGGTCAAGACCGAAGCCGAAGCGGCCGCACTGAAGAAGCGTATCGCCGCTGGCGAGGCATTCGACATACTGGCGCGCAAGCACTCGACCTGTCCCTCCGGCAAGCGCGGCGGCGACCTGGGAGAAGTGCGGCCGGGGCAGATGGTACGGGCGGTCGATCAGGTGATCTTCAAGAAGCCGCTTCGCGACGTGCATGGGCCGGTGAAAAGTCAGTTCGGCTACCACCTGATCCAGGTGTTCTATCGCGACTGAGTCCCTGACACGCCCCCTCGCTCAGCAGGCTTCGTCAGCTCCTCGGCAAAGCAGCGCGCAGCGTAATCCGCAGCGTCGTTGAACGGGTTGAGCACCCTCTCGACCCCCGCCGCATCCAGCGCTTCGGCATGCAGCTCATCGCGCACCACACCCGCGATATGCCCCTCGAAACCGGCATGCTTGAGCGCATTGAGGAAGGCACGATTGGACTCCCACTCGGGAAAACTGGTGATGACCCAGCTGGCGTGCGCCAGTGGCAGCGATTCGAGAAAGTCGGGGTCTTCACCATCGCCGAAGCGCACCGGCAAGCGCTGCTTGCGCAGGCTGCGAATAGCCTCGGGATCGAAGTCCACGCCGAGTACCGCGACGCCTGCCGCCTTCAATTGCTGCAGCAGACGCGAGCCGTAGCGGCCCAGGCCGAAGACGATGATGTCCGGCTGAGCCGCCTTGCCCCGGGACGTAACGTCCATCTCGCGGAACGGCCGGCGCCGCTCGAAGATGCTCATCCACGGCGCCAGTCGCTCATACAACGGGTGCGAGAAGATGATCATGTAGGTCGAGACCATGATGGTCACCAGCCCGACCAGCGTGGTCAGGCCCAGCGCGCCGGTGCCGACATGGCCGAGAGTGATGCCCATGGCGACGAAGACGATGGAAAACTCGCTGATCTGCGCCACCGTCAGCCCGGCAAGGAAGCCGGTGCGTTTGCGATACCCCATGTAGCCCATGATCGCCATCACGATCAGCGGGTTGCCGATGAGCACGAACACCGACAGTACGACGGCCGGCAGCAGCTCCTCGCCGAGGGTGGAAAAATCCAGTTTCGAGCCCAGGTCGATGAAGAAGAACAGCAGCATGAAATCGCGGATGCCGGTCAGACGCGCGTTCATCGACTCGCGGTAGGGCGTGGAGGCCAGCGAGAAGCCGGCGATGAAGGCGCCGGCCTCCTTGCTGAACCCGGCCCACTCGCCCAACGCCGCAAGGCCGGTGCCCCAGGCGATGGCGAAGATCAGCAGCAGCTCCTGGGAGCGCGCCATCGATGCCGTCAGGCGCGGTAGTACGTAGCGCATCAGCACGAACATCAGCAGTCCCGCCGCGCCCAGGCGCAACAGCAGAGAACCGCTGACCTCCAGCGCAGTGGAATCCTCGGCACCGCGCAGCGCGCTCATCGACATCATCGCCAGTACCACGGCGAGGTCCTGGACGATCAGAAAGCCCACTGCAATCCGGCCGTGCAGCGAATCCAGCTCGCGCTTGTCCGAGAGCAACTTGACCACGATGATGGTGCTGGAGAAGGTCAGCGCCACGGCAACGTAGAGGGCCTCCATCATGTCCTTGCCCAGCAGCAGGACCAGGATGAAACCGAAGACGATGGTGAAAGCCAGCTGACCAAGCCCGGTAGCAAGCGCCACCGGGCCGATGTGGCGGATGTGGTGCAGATCGAGCTTCAGTCCGACCACGAACAGCAGCACGGTGACACCGATCTCTGCCAGCAGACTGATGTGGTCATGGGCCGTGACCAGACCCAGAACGGCTGGCCCGACGACGATGCCGACCACGATGTAGGCGATCAGCACCGGCTGGCGCAGGCGCACGGAGATGGCGCCGGCAACCGCCGAGACGAGCAGCAGCAAGGCGAATTCTGCGAACGGACCATGGCCCTGCAACATTTCCATCGTGGCGCTCCAGCTGACGATCTTCGACAGAACGGCTCCGCCGTCTCCAGCCACGAGCATGGCGACTGGGTCGCGGCAACGTCAACGGCGTGGCGGCTGCTGCGAAGCCAGTTTCAGATCAATTCATCAGACAGGGGGCCATTGCAGGTTGCGGATCTTCAGTTGCCAGAACCGCGCTCCTCTTCTGCAGAGGGTTGCTGCCCCCGCTCCTGCCGTTCCAGTTGCGGCAACCGCGGCGCCGGAACGTTGCTCGGCGCGGGCGGCAGCTTCTGCAGCAACGGCGGACTCTGCGAGGGCCCGGTCGCCGGCACCGGCAACGGACGAATCGGCGGATTTCCATAGGGTTGCGGCGTGGCGGTGCCGGGGCTGCCGGCAGCGTTGTCCAGAGCCAGCGCCAGGCTGGTGGTGCAGAGCAGGAGTAGCGCAAACAGCGTTTTCATTTCGGCCTCGGCGATCGGGTCATGCGCAACGGTAGACCTGCACCGGCGGCTTTCGCTCAGAACCAGCCGGCGACCACCGCCGCCAGGATCAGATAACGCCCGCCCTTGGCCAGCGTCACCAGCAGCAGAAAGCGCCACAGCGGCTCACGCATCATCCCGGCCACCAGGGTCAGGGGATCGCCGATCAAGGGTGCCCAACTCAACAACAACGACCAGTAGCCCCAGCGCGCATAGCTGCTGCGCGCCCGCTCCAGCTGCGCGGCGCTGGCCGGAAACCAGCGGGCGTTGCGCCAGCGTTCAATGGACCGGCCGATCAGCCAGTTGAGCAGCGAGCCCAGCACGTTGCCCAGACTGGCGACGAGCAGCAGTGCCCAGGCCGGCTGCAGATCGGCCAGCAGCAAGGCGACCAGCGCCGCCTCCGACTGCATCGGCAACAGCGTCGCTGCGCCGAATGCGGCGGCGAACAGCCCCAGATAGACAGAAAGCTCGAGCAATGCGGACCAACCCGGCGGATCAGAAGGCTGGCAACGCTGCCACGAAGCGCCGGCAATTGCACGCGCAGCGTCCCTTACCAGGGCCTGCTCGGCTCTTGCTGCGGCGCACAGCCTTCGACCGGGCAGCAAAGTCGCCGGCAAAGCGCTACAATCGCGCCCTTTTTGCGCCGCAGCGCCCTCACCCCCGGGATTCAGATCGTGATTTCTACCGCCAACATCACCATGCAGTTCGGCGCAAAGCCGCTGTTCGAGAACGTTTCCGTCAAGTTCGGCAACGGCAACCGCTACGGCCTGATCGGCGCCAACGGCTGCGGCAAGTCGACCTTCATGAAGATTCTCGGTGGTGATCTGGAGCCGTCCGGCGGCCAGGTGATGCTCGAGCCCAATGTGCGTCTGGGCAAGCTGCGCCAGGATCAGTTCGCCTACGAGCAGTTCAGCGTGATCGACACCGTGATCATGGGTCACGAGGAGCTGTGGAAGGTCAAGGCCGAGCGCGACCGCATCTACTCGCTGCCGGAGATGAGCGAAGAAGACGGCATGAAGGTCGGCGAGCTGGAAGGTGAGTTCGCCGAGATGGATGGCTACACCGCCGAATCCCGCGCGGGCGAGCTGCTGCTCGGCCTGGGCATTCCGCTGGAGCAGCACTTCGGGCCGATGAGCGAGGTTGCACCGGGCTGGAAACTGCGCGTGCTGCTGGCGCAGGCGCTGTTCTCCGATCCTGAAGTGCTGCTGCTCGACGAGCCGACCAACCACCTGGATATCAACACCATCCGCTGGCTGGAAAACATTCTGGTGCAGCGCAACAGCACCATGATCATCATTTCCCACGACCGCCACTTCCTTAACAGTGTGTGCACTCACATGGCTGACCTGGACTATGGCGAGCTTCGTCTGTTCCCGGGCAACTACGACGAATACATGATCGCCGCGACCCAGTCGCGCGAGCAGCTGCTGTCGGACAACGCCAAGAAGAAAGCGCAGATTTCCGAGCTGCAGAGCTTCGTCAGCCGCTTCTCGGCCAACGCCTCCAAGGCCAAGCAGGCCACCAGCCGGGCCAAGCAGATCGACAAGATCCAGCTCGCCGAAGTCAAGCCATCCAGCCGCGTCAGCCCGTTCATCCGCTTTGAACAGACCAAGAAGCTGCACCGCCAGGCCGTTACCATCGAGAAACTGTCCAAGGCGTTCGACGGCAAGACACTGTTCAAGAACTTCAGCTTCACTGTCGAGGCCGGCGAGCGCGTGGCGATCATCGGCCCCAACGGCATCGGCAAGACCACCCTGTTGCGCACCCTGATGGGCGAACTGACGCCGGATGCCGGCGCGGTGAAATGGACCGAGAGTGCCGAGCCGGGCTATTACGCCCAGGATCACGCCCACGACTTCGAAGATGACATGACCTTGTTCGACTGGATGGGTCAGTGGACTCAGGGCGAGCAGGCCATTCGCGGTACCCTCGGCCGCATGCTGTTCTCCAACGACGAGATCCAGAAGTCGGTCAAGGTCATCTCCGGTGGCGAACAGGGGCGCATGCTGTTCGGCAAGCTGATCCTGCAGAAACCCAACGTGCTGGTGATGGACGAACCGACCAACCACCTCGACATGGAATCCATCGAGGCGCTCAACCTGGCGCTGGAGAACTACCCGGGCACGCTGATCTTCGTCAGCCACGACCGCGAATTCGTCGGCTCGCTGGCCACCCGCATCATTGAGCTGTCGGAAAATGGCGTGACCGACTTCAGCGGCAACTACGACGACTACCTGCGCAGCCAGGGCGTGATCGTCTGATCGCCGCTCGATCCACAAAAAGCCCGCGTAAAGCGGGCTTTTTTCATTGTTGAGATCTCACAGTCCTGGAACAGGCAACGGGCCGATAACGCTTGCCTTCAGCAGCAGGCGCTCCAGCCAGAACGCCTGATGCGCCGCCACGATGCTCCAGCAGATGAATTGAAAGCCGAGCTTGCGGGTCTTGTGCCGGAACACCTGCTGCGCAATCAGCGCGCCGGGCCAGCCGCCGAGTAGCTCGGACAGGTGTAGCCGGGCCTCGGTAACGCGCCAGTGTCCTGACTGGGCTTTGCGCTTGTCACTCCAGTACAGGCCGAAGCTCAGCAGACTGAACAGCAGATAACCCAGCCCGATCCAGGGGACGCCCGCGTCCAGCGCCCGCAGGCATCCCCAGACCGGCAACAGGCAAAGCAGCGCCAGCAGGATCAGCTTGGCCGGCAGATGGCGGATTACCGCCCGGCCGCCAGCTCCTCGGCGCCCGTCCGCTATCGGTGCGGGTGTATTCCTGACCGAGGCGCTGGGCACTGGACTTGGGCGCCGACGGATACCGGGCTGGTCGATGCGCAACGAGCCGGCCGTGCGCATGTGCTCGGCGCGTGCGCGACCGCGCTCATCGCGTCCGGCGACATAGGCCACCGCCTCACCCACCTGTGGGCGCTGATCGCCGCGCACCGCCGAGATATGCACGAAGACATCCTCGCCACCCGTTGCAGGCCGGATGAAGCCGAAGCCCTTGTCGTCATTCCAGCTTTTCAGTGTGCCTTGCAGTTCCATTGCAGCTGCCTGCTCCGTCAGTGAAAGCGGCATTCTAGCCGACAGGTTTGAAAGCCCAGGTTTTGCTCAGTGCGGAAAGCGCCGTGCCAGGAAGTCCAACAGCAGCTGATTGACCCGTCCCGCCTGTTCGTTCTGAATCCAGTGGCCACAGGGCTCCAGCAGATGCTGCTCAAGATCCGGCACCCACTCGGGCATCTTCTTCAGGGTGTAGGCCTCAAGCTTGCCGACCGGATCCTGGTTGCCGATCAGGAACAGGGTCGGCTGCTCGACCTTGCGTCCCTGCAACGGCTCGGTGACCTGCCAGTTGCGCTCGAAATTGCGATACCAGTTCAGCGCACCGCGAAAGCCACGCTCGGCGAAAGTCTGGCGGTATACGGCAAAGTCTTCCTCGGGGCACCAGTCCGGCAGCGCTCCGGCCTGCATGTCATCCTCGAACAGCGTGCCGTCCGCAGGTTTGTCCTGCAGCAGCAGGCTTCTTTGCTCGTAGTACATCAGCAGGCGCAGTGTGCGGTCGACATCGGCGTCCAGCTCGCGCTCGGCGCGGCCGGGCTCCTGGAAATAGAGGATGTAGTTGAATTTGCCGCCACTGGCCTCGCGCATGATCTCGGTGGCCGGCCGTCGCGGCCGCCCGGCAAAAGGCACCGACATGGTAACCAGTGCCGCGACCCGTGCAGGCTCGAGCAGAGCCAGGTACCAGGAGACCATTGCGCCCCAGTCGTGCCCGACCACCGCGACCTGGCGATGACCGAAATGATCCATCGCTGCACGGATGTCGCCACACAGCGTCAGCACGTCATAGGCCGCCACATCAGCCGGCGCACTGCTGAGCCCGTAACCGCGCATCTCGGGAATGAACACGCGGTAGCCGGCCGCCACCAGCGGCTCGATCTGATTGCGCCAGGAGTGCCAGCACTCGGGAAAGCCATGCAGCAGCCACACCGGCCTGCCCTTCTCGGGACCTGCGCAATGGATGCTAAGAGAAATACCGTTGAGGTCGAGCTGCAGATGATCGGCAGTGTGGGTCATGGAACCTCCTTATCGAGGTTCCACTATGGCAAAGCCGGCCCCGGCCGTGTACTGCATAAACCCCGCGAAGCCAGGACCATCGCCCTGATGGATCAGCCCTGGGCGCTGGCCCAATCGATCAGGCTGAACTGCCAGGTAGCCAGAATCAGCAGGCCGAAGGCGATGCGGTACCAGGCGAAGACCGCGTAACTGTGATGGGCGATGAACTTGAGCAGTGCGCGCACGGCGATCATCGCGAAGATGAAGGAGGCGACGAAGCCGATGGCAAACACCGGAACATCAGCCGGCTGGAACAGATCGCGGTACTGGTAGCCGGAGTAAATGGCCGCGCCGATCATGGTCGGCATGGCGAGGAAGAAGGAAAATTCGGTGGCGGCCTTGCGCGACAGGCCGAACAGCAGGCCGCCGATGATGGTCGAGGCCGAACGCGAGGTCCCCGGCACCAGCGCCAGGCACTGGGCCAGGCCGATCTTGAGCGCCGTCAGCCAGGTCATGTCGTCGACGCTTTCGGCGGTGATCGCGTGCACCCGGCGCTCGGCCCAGAGCATCACGATGCCGCCCAGCACCAGTGCCACCGCTACCGTGATCGGGCTGAACAGGTACTCGTGAATGAAATCGGCGAAAGCCACACCGAAGAGCACGGCCGGCAGAACAGCAATCATCAAATTGAAGGTAAAGCGGCGGTCGCGCGGCTGACTGGGCAGCCCCACCACCACGCTGGTGATCTTGGCGCGGTACTCCCACATGACGGCCAGGATGGCGCCAAGTTGGATGATGATGTTGAAGGCCTTGAAGCGGTCACCGCCGAAGCCGATCAGGTCGGCGACGATGATTTGGTGACCGGTACTGGAGATCGGCAGAAACTCGGTGAGACCTTCGACGATGCCGAGGATCAATGCCTGGACAGCGAGCCAGAGATCCATTGTTTTCCTTACGTGAGCAACTGGAGATGGATGGCCGCGCTGAAGGCGGCGCATGACAGACGCGACTAAGCAGCAAAAATGCTCAGGTTTGTCGCGAAGCGGCCGAAATGCTACCAGACAGCGCCTGCATTGGTCGCGTCCGATCTAACCTTCAGGCGATGAGCATTGCGTCACGACCAGGCAAGTGGTTAATTTGACGCCATAAAAATCAGAATATCGTGGGCCAACACTATGCAAAGCACTCGCACACTGCCGATCAGCCGTCGCCTCTGGGTGGTCCAGGCGCTCACCATGCTGATGCTGCTGGCCCTCAGCGCCATGATGCTGGTCCAGGTCTACGACACGCTCTATGAAGGCAAACGCGAGCAGACCAAGCATCTGGTGCAGAGTGCCGAAGGGATCCTCCAGCACTATCACCAGCGCGAGCTCAGCGGCGAGTTGACTCGCGAGGAAGCGCAGAAGCAGGCGCTGGAAGTGTTGCGCGGCATGCGCTATGCGCAGAACGACTATTTTTGGGTCAACGATCTCAATTCCGTGATGCTCATGCATCCGATCCAGCCCGCGATGCAAGGTCGGGACCTTACCCAGATCACCACCCCGGACGGCGTCTCGCTGTTTCCAGAAATGCTGCGCATTGCCAAAAGCAATCCGGACGGCGGGGAATACACCTATCGCTGGGCCAAGGTTGCCGACGGCGAACTGATCTACAAGACCTCCTATTTCAAGATTTTCGCCCCCTGGGAACTGATGCTCGGCACCGGAATTTTTCTTGATGACATGAGGGAAGAATTCATCAGTCATGCCATCGACATCGTACTGATCAATCTGGGGCTGATTCTGATTCTGGCGTTCGTCATTTACCTGATCTCGCGCAGCATCACCGTGCCGCTCAACGAAGCCGTCAGCGCCATGCGCGATATCGCCAGCGGCGAGGGCGACCTGACCCGCTCCCTCGACGCCAAAGGCAACGACGAACTGACGGCTCTGGCCAACCACTTCAACGCCTTTACCGGCAAGGTACGTGGCCTGGTGACACAGTTGCTCGGTGCCGCCGGGAGCCTTGATCAATCTTCACGCTCGTTGGGCAGCATCGCCGCAACCGCCCACCGTCACGGCGAGGAACAGGCGCAGCAGATGGAAATGATCGCCACGGCGATCAACGAGGTGACCTACGGTGTGCAGGATGTGGCCAAGAATGCCGAACAGGCCGCTGTGGAGGTCAGCAGCGCCGAGGATCAGGCCGGCCAGGGCACCCAGAGCATCCAGCGCAGCCTCACCCAGATCAACCAGCTGTCCGCCACCATCGAGAAATCGGTGGAGGTGATCCAGACCCTGGCCAAGGAAAGTACCCAGATCGGCAGCGTGCTGGAAGTGATCCGCTCAATCGCCGAGCAGACCAACCTGCTGGCCCTCAACGCCGCCATCGAAGCCGCTCGCGCGGGCGAACAGGGCCGCGGCTTTGCCGTCGTCGCCGACGAGGTTCGCCTGCTGGCTCAGCGTACCCAGCAATCGACCGCCGAGATCCACTCGATGATCGAGCGTCTGCAGAACAACTCCGAAGCCGCCGTGCGGGTCATCCACGAAAGCAGCCAGGCCAGCCAGGCGACCGTCGAGCAGGCCAGCCAGGCCGGCGAAAGCCTGCAGCAGATCGCCCAGTCGCTGCGCAACCTGAGCGGGCTGAATGCCTCCATTGCCAGTGCCACGCTGCAGCAGTCGCACGTGGTCGACGAGATCAACCAGAACGTCACCCATGCCGCCCGCCTGTCCCACGACAACGCCCAGGCGGCGGAACAGTCGAGTCAGGCCAGCCAACAACTGGAGCGTCTTGCGGAGCAGCTCAATCGCCTGCTCGGCCAGTTCCGGGTGTAGGTCGCCATGAGCGAGATGCGCCACCAGGAAGTGGACCTCAGCAAACCGCAGAATCAGGATCTGATCTGGGATCTGGACAGCATGGCGCGGCGCGAGCTGGCGGAGCGCTTCATCCGCCTGTTCGAGAACCGCCTGTGCGTCTATTCGGAGTCCGTGCATCAGCTCTACACCAACTACAACCTGCATTTTCCGTCCGACTACGGACGCAAGATGGTCATCCTGCCAAACCCCTACGCCTTCCACGACACCCTGCACGGAATCGACGCGGTGGCCGTCCGCAAGACCGGGCTCTGCGTGTTGCCCGGCATGGTCGACGGCAAACCCGGCCTGCTGCTGTCCACGCAGATGAGTTCCGGCGGCCTGGCACCGCGCAGCATGCCGTTCAAGCCGGCGCTGGCGCAGATCATCAGCAACCAGAAGAAGGTCGGTGATGTCTTCCTGCCGGTCCTGATGAAGGGCGACCTGCGCGAGTTCGATCAGCAGACCCCCTACCTGCATCTGCATCGGTTGCAGCTCAGCCGGCTGGAGCGGATGTCCACCTTCGAGCGCGACGACATCCAGCAGACCATCACCCGCAAGCTGCTGATGCTCTATCGCCAGGCCGACTCGCTGGTCTGCGGGCCCGGCCAGCACTAGCCTGACGCGGGCTCCCGCCCCTCGCAGGACAGATAACGCCGTAGCCCCTGACGCAGTGTGCCGGCGCGCACGCTTTTCGTAGATTTTCACGGAAGATGTGACTTGTCCGCGCCGCGCCGACATCCACTGTTTCGATCGTGCAGCATTTCAGCTGCCAGCGAAATTTCCGGAGAGACACCATGAACACTCAGCTGCGCTTCAACGAAGCCCTGATGATTACCGGCAGTGCCTTTCAACCCTTCCAGTGCATCGCCTGGGCCCCACAGGATGGCAACGGCGAGCTCAACATCACCGTCATCGACCGCACCAGCACTGCCTTGGGCCGTGCGCGCCTGAGCAGCAGCATCTACAGCGACCCGCTGCAGCTGGAACAGGAACTGCGCAAGTCGCGCGAAGAGCTGGCGCGGCAAGGCGTGAACCTGGCGCCCTGGAGCATGCCCGCCTGACCAGACGCTTGCGCCGGAAATAAAAAACCCCTGCAGAGCTTTACTCGCAGGGGTTTTCTTTTGACCGCCGTGCCGGCCGGCTCTGGTCTGTCAGTAGTAAGCGTTATCGCGGTTGCTGTGATCCGTCACGTCGCGCACACCCTTGAGCTCGGGGATGCGCTGCAGCAGGGTCTTCTCGATGCCCTCGCGCAGGGTCACGTCGGCCTGACCACAACCCTGGCAGCCGCCGCCGAACTGCAGCACGGCGATGCCCTCCTCGACCACGTCGATCAGCGTGACCTGGCCGCCATGACTGGCGAGCCCCGGGTTGATCTCGGTCTGCAGGTAGTAGTTGATCCGTTCGTTGAGCGGGCTGTCCTCGTTGACCATCGGCACCTTGGCGTTCGGCGCCTTGATGGTCAGCTGACCGCCCATGCGGTCAGTGGCGTAATCGACCACCGCATCCTCGAGAAAAGGTTCGCTGACCGCGTCGATCCAGGCAGTGAAGGACTTCAGTGCAAGTGCGCTGTCTTCAGGTTTCTGTTCGCCCGGCTTGCAGTAGGCGATGCAGGTCTCGGCGTAGGGGGTTCCCGGCTGGGTGATGAACACCCGAATGCCGATGCCGGTGGTGTTCTGCTTGCTCAGCAGCTCCGCCAGATAGTCGTGGGCTGCGTCGGTAACTGTAATGGCGCTCATGGGGACTCCTCAAAAACCTGGGCGCAGTGTACGCCAATCCGCCAGCGCCGATAAAGTCCTAGTAAAACACTAGGACTTACCATGGATGCTGGTGCGGTTGCGCCCGCTTTCCTTGGAGTCGTAAAGCGCGGCATCCGCGCGCTCGATCAGTTGCTCATAACGCTGGCAATCATTCTCGAGCAAGGCCACGCCGAGACTGATGGTGAACTGGATACGCTGGCCGCCATAGGGCACCACGGTCTCCTGCACCGCTTTGCGCAGGCGCTCGGCGAAAAGAAAGGCACCATCCAGCTCGGTATCGGGCAGCAGCACCACGAACTCTTCGCCACCGTAGCGCCCGGCGACATCGGTAGCCCGTGCGTGACTGCGCGTCAGCTCCGCTACCGCGCGGATCACCGCATCCCCGGCCTGATGGCCGTAGCCGTCGTTGATTTTCTTGAAGTGATCGATATCGAAGATCACCAGCGAGGTCTTGTGGCGGTAGCGCTGGTAACGCACGAATTCGATACCCAGACACTCTTCCCAGTAGCCCCGATTGAGCAGCCCGGTCAGCCGGTCGGTACGCGAAAGCTGCTGCAGCTGACCATTGGCCTCCTGCAACTGACGGTTGTTCACCGCCACCTTGGTCACGTCGTAGACGATGATGGCGATGTGCGCGACCTCGCCATGGGAGTCCTTGAGCGGCATCAGCGTGGTGTTCTGGTACATGAACTCCTCACGCCCGGTAATCGGCTGATAGCTCTTGAAGCGCACCAGATACGGCCGCTGTTCCCAGATGGTGAACGCCGGGATCCCCAGCAGCGCCACGCTTTCGACCTTGTGCCGAAACCAGCTCTCGTCGATCTCGGGAAACAGCTCGAACAGGCTATGCGCGGTCACCTCGTCCGGCTTGCGTCCGGAATGGTTCTCCATGAACCCGTTCCACACCTCGACCCTGTACTCACGGTCGATCACCACGATGCCGACGTCGATGCTCTGGACGATTGCCAGCAGCCAGTGAAACTCTTCAAGTCCGGCCTTATCCATCAGTCACCACCCATCAGATAGCCGATCTTGTCGGTGAGCGTGGCCACCGAATCCTCGGTGAACAGCAGCAGTAGATCGAAATGCGTGCGGTGCCCCTCGATGCTGTAGCTGATCTCCACGGCCAGGGTCTGTTTCCAGCGGGTCTCGCTGACCCGGATGATGTCCTCGATCGCACTGCCCTGCCCCAGCAGCACCGGGTGGCCGACCGCCAGATGCCCGCACCACTGCTCGGCCAGGCCGTTGAGACAGGCGCCGATCAGGATGCTGGCCAGATCCAGGAGAATTTCCAGGCGCGCCTCGTCGGTCTCGGCGCTGCGCCCGAGCAGCGCGGTGATGTCGGCAAGGTCGGAGTCGTGAAACAGCAGCAGCGCCTCGCCAGCGATGCCCTCGCCGATGTAGCCCTGGCAGATCGCCGTGACCCGGTCACCATCACGGGCATCGGCCAGCGCCATGTGCAGCTCGCCGATCTCGAACATGTTGACGTTGGGAATCGGCAGCTCGACGAACACCCCTAGCACCTTGGCCAGCAGCGCACCGGCCTTGCCCATGGCAACGTTGGTGACCTCGCGGAAGGCATCGCGGAACGGCACTGCGCCGCTATCGGCCAGGGGCGTCTGCACCGACGCCTGCGGGCTGCTGTAGAAACCGTGGCGACGCAGGCTCTGCAGCAGGGTCTCGGCGTCCACCGGCTTGCGCAGGAAGTCCAGCGCGCCAAGCGCCATCACGCGGTCCAGCGCGGCATCCTGCACATCGCCGGAGACCACGATCACATTGGCCTCCATGCCGAGCTTGTGCAGGGCTTCGAGCACCTGGTAGCCGTCCATTTCCGGCATGGTCAGGTCGAGGAAGACCAATTCGCCATGCCCGTCGCGGATCGCCTTTAGACATTCGATGCCGTTGGCTGCCTGGGTGATGCGCACAGACCAGCCTTCGGGCATTGCACGGATGAGTTGTTTGCGCGCCATCATCGAATCGTCGCAAACCAGAACTGCCAATTCGGCCACTGCGGGGGCTTCCCCTTGTCGTTGTTATTGACGCAAGTAAATGCCTCACACCGCGCACTGTAAAGGCCCGTCCGGCATAAAGACGGTCTTTTGCCACCTGACTTCCACCTCGGTCACAACCCGCGCAGAATCAGGGCCTGGCAATTGGCCATTATTTGATCGATTACCCCCGAAACGGCACGCGCGCGCCACGATAGAAGATGCGCTGACCTATTGGGCCGGGGCGAATCCAGGCAGCGCAAAGGTTCGCTCGCCCGACTCAGGCGGACGTCTGCGCCAGCCCGTCCAGTTCGCGGCGCAACAGCATGGACAGCTCGCTGGGCTCGAACTGCATGGCGAACAGCGGAATGGCGAAGCCATAGCGTGGACCGTCGATCTTCAGCACGAACGCCAGCACCAGCCGGGCGAAGGCGTGGCGCAGACGCTCGATATCGACCGCAATCTCCTGCTGCTGGAACAGCTGGACCAGATCGCTCAGACGTGCGCCACCGTGACAGGCGACGTAGTAGACGATGACCCGGTCCAGGCGGTTGTCATAGTCATCGCTGCTCAACCTGCCCCACCCGGCGAGCGCATCCTGCACCGCCTGGCTGGCCAGGGCGCGGTCCAGGTGCTGCTTGCCGATCACCCGCTCGCCCGGCTTGAGCGCCTCCAGGCACTCCTGGCAGATGATCGCCACCAGGTTGGCACGCTGACCGCTGGCGGTGACCAACTGATCGACCACGCCGGTGTCGGCAAAGCTCAGGCGCAGGCGCGCCAGCGGCACCCTGGCCAGATCTCTACAGGCATCCGGCTCCAGCGCACCAATGGTCACCACCTCGCCGAAGTTGCGCAGCGGTGACTGGTAGTCGAGCACGGCGGTGGCGTACAGATCCCAGAAGCCGGCCAGCATGAACCAGCAGCGCCCCTCCTCACTCAGCGCCCGCAGACTGGTCAACTGGGCATAGCCGGCCTGGGACTCGGCGCGGAAGAACTGGTCCGCCTCATCGATCAGCAGGAACACCCGCTTGCCGGTGTGCGCCCTGGCGATGTGTTCGATCACCGCTTCCAGGCTGGTGTTGGCGTTCAGGCCGAACTGCAGCGCCAGGCGTGGCGCCAGCTGGTGGTCGCGCAGCGAGACGTAGTGGCAGACCACCTGCGGATGGCCCTGCAGACGGCGCTGTACTGCCTTGAGCAGACTGCTCTTGCCCAACTGGCGACCGCCGACCACCAGATAATTGGTCGGCTCGCGGTTGAGAATCCGTGCCAGCACCTGGGTGCGGCCGAAGAAGGCGCCGGTACGCGCCACACCACCACGGGTCTGGTAGGGCGAGATGCGCGTCAGACGCAACTGCGCCGACAGTCGATCGAGCAGCACGTCGGCCGGCTTGCGCGCCAGCATCAGCTCGGTCTGCGCGCTGCTGTCGAGCAGCACCAGCAGGTTGGCGGGGTCCTGGCAGTGTTCGGCCAGTCCCTCGGCGTCATCGCCGCCCAACACCAGCATCACGTCCAGCCCGGTCTGTATCGCGCGCAGCTGATAGAGCAGCGCATCGTCACTGATCCCTGCCTCCGGCTCGAATACCAGACAGCGATCCAGCCCGCTTGGCGACTCGTCGGGGAACTGCCATTCACTGACACTGCCCGGCAGCGCCCAGCCGCTCGCCGGCTGCCAGCGCACGCCGAGGCGCTGCGCCAGGCGCTGGGCACGGCTGCCGGGTTGACTGTCGGCGTAGTCGAGCGCGCCCTGCCAGTCGCTGGGCAGCACGCCGGCCAGCTGCAGGACGGTCTTGCGCCGCCCGAGCAGGCCGAGAATGCGGTCCACATGCGGCAGTTGCGCGAACGGCACCTTGGCCAGACGCGCCGGCTGGCGCTGGATCGGCAGGATCAGCGGATGACTGAACAGCAGGTAGAGCGCGCCTATCACCATCAGCAGCAGCAGGATCACCAGCCAGTACCAGCCACTGCCGCTACCCGGCAGGCTTGCTCCCGGCTCGGCCGGCCCGCGGCAGTTGATCGGCAGGTAGCGCTGCGGAATCGGCGGCTCGCCCTGCCGGCAGATCCAACTGTTGCTGCGCTCGTCGAAATCCAGAAGCAACTGGGTACCGGCGACATTGCCGAGGAGGTCCAGGTCGCGCAGATCGACGGCCAGGCGGTAGGGCTTGGGCGAATGCACATCGATCAACTGGCTCTCATGCACGGCCAGGCTCTCGATGTCCTTGGGCCACTCCCCTTCGGACTGGATCGCCTCATGCAGCACGACCCGCCAGATGTTCACCTCGCTCCAGACGTTGTTCATGCTTGCCGCAGCGAGCACGTAGCCGCGAGTAAGCGGGTTGTACAACGGCATGAACACCGCAGTGAAGATGAACAGCAGCGCCAGTGAACCCAGCGCCACGCGCCCCCAGAAGGTGCCGAAAACCCCGCCGATCAGTGCCCTCAGCATGATTCGAGCACCTGCCAGCCGGCCTTGCGCACCACTTCACAGCGCCAGCACAGGCGCGCTTCCTCGGCGGGGCCGCGGGCGGCGATCAGGTTGTTCCAGAACAGCCGGCGCAGATCACCATCCGGCAGATAGGGTCGCGCCCGTCCCAGATCCTCGCAGTCGAGCAACTCGCGCAGGCGATCACGCCCGGCGCTGCTCGCGGTCATCGGCAGGAAGGCCTGCCACAGGCGGCCGCTCTGCGCCAACAACGGCTGCAGCGCGCGCAGCGCCTCGGCACTGCCGGCCGGGTTGTCGGCCAACCATTGCAGGCCTTCCTCGGCCAGCGCCGGGTGGCCACCGCAGAGTGCCAGCAACTCGGTCAGCACTGCCTCGCGTGGCGGTACGTCGAGATTCATCCGTGCCGCCAGCAGGCGCAGGTCGGCCAGCTCAAGCTCAGGCCAGTGGCTGACCTGGGCGATGTTGAGCAGCGACAGATCGCCACTGCGGTATTTCAGATCTGCCAGCGCCTCGCTGCCGCAGAGCAGCAGGTGCAGGCGACCGCTGTGCATCTCCGAGAGGCTGCGCAGGATGCCGGCCAGAGTCTCGCGCAACGCAGGCGTACCCTGTTCGAAACGGCTGACCAGGACGAACAGTCGCTCACCCGCGGTCAGCCGCGCTTCCAGTGCCGCCTCGAATTCGTAGTCGGAGGTGATGCCGCTAAAACCGCATTGCCGGCCGATGGCGGCGAAGTAATCGGCGGCCACCGTACTGACGCTGAATGGCGGTTGCACATGCAGCACCGCCGCCTCGCCGTACAGGCTGCGTGCCTTGCCCAGCAGCTCGTTGCGAAACGGCGGCTGGCCCCAGTGCGCCTGGGACAGGAGCATGGCGATGGGGTAAGGACGCAACTGGCCGAGGCGCTCGAACAGCTGATCGATGAACAAGGCGAAGGGCCCGACACCATTGCCGACGTCCTGCAGCGGATACTCCGGCTCGAAGCCGGCGGCGCGGAACAGATGGTTGGTTTCCGCCTCGGTCAGGCGCAGGTAGGCGGCGCAGGCGATCAGCCGGTCACGGTTCTTGCTGCTCGGCAGAGAGATGCCGTTGCGCCAGTTGTTCACCGATTCGCGACTGATGCCGATCTCCGCAGCGACACCCGCGGCGCTGGCGCGGATGCGCCGCATGAACAGGGTCAGCAGGCGGGCGAACGCCTCGTTCTTCTCATCCATCCAGCCCGGCTCCCCTGCCCGGTAAAAAGGCGCAAAGCTTACCGGACCACGCCGCTCGCATTGCAGAAAATATTGATGTTCTCGCGCGTATCCTCGATCACCTCGCGGGCCTGGCGCGCGTCCATCTTCTCGGTGCGGCCGGTCAGCACGTTGTAACCCATCACGCCCTCGCGCTGGTACTTCTTCAGGCGCTCCTTGTACATCTCGCAGGCACGCTTGTCGCTGTCGCTCGCCTGTACCGGCAGAACGCTGCAAAGGCCCAGTAGCAGGGCCAGGGAAAGTCGCTGGATGATCATGCTGTCTCTCTCGTTCAGGTAAAAAGTTTCGGCAGCGGCACGTTCAGCGCACCACACCCTGTTCATTGCAAAAGATCTTCACGCTCTCGCGGGCGTCTTCGATGACCGCGCGCGCCTCGCGTGCGTCCATCTTTTCGCGGCGCCCGGTCGCCGGGTCTTGACGCCAGACGCCGTCGAGCTGGTAGCTCTTCAGGCGTTCGCGGTACAGCTCGCACAGACGCTGGCGCAACTCGTCGGCCTGGGCCGGGGCACAACCCAGGGCGAGCAACAGGCCCAGCACTGCGGCGGTTGTGGTTTTGCGCATGGTCACCTCCGCTCAGCGGCACAGCTGCTGGACCCGCTCGCGGGTGCGCTCGATCACGATCCGCGCCTGGTCCGCGCTCATCCGCTGCAGATTGCCACTGCGCGGATCGTAGGCCATCACCCCGTCGCGCTCGAAACTCTGCAGGCGCTCGCGGTACTTCTGGCACAGCTGCCGGTCGGCATCCTCGGCCTGGGCGGTCCCTGCCAGGGGCAGGCTGCAGACCAGGGCCAGCGCCACGCCGGCAATTCGCATATTCATCGTCATCCGCTCCTTTCTAGTTCGCCAGCTGCGCGCGCAGCATCCGCCGACGCAAGCTGCGCCCGGTGAGAAAACCGATGAGGAAGGTCGTACCCAGGGCGATGGCCAGGGTCACCAGCAGGTCTTGGGCGATCGTCAGCAGCGAGGCCTTGCGCTGGTAGCTCTGGCGCAGATCACTGGTGTTCGGGTCGGCGCGTCGATAGAGGATCTCAAGACGGCTGGGGACCGCCCCGCTGGCCTCGTCTTCCGCGCCGCCCGTTGTAGAAAGGTAAACCGCTTCGCTGACGCGGACCTCCCGCTCGAACGGCTGGCCGGCGCCGTCGCTGAAGCGATAGACCAACGCGTAGCGATCACTTTCACGGCCCTTTCGGCCGCTCTCGATCCAGTGCTTCTTCTGCACCACCACTGCCTCGGTGGCGACCCCTTCGGCGAGCATTTCGCGCGCTTCGATGTAGGCATTGCCCCGACCGAAGGCGACCAGCAGCAGCACCGCGGCACTGACCACCAGACCCAGAGTGCGTACCCCGCGCACGCGGCGGGCGATGGTTTGTTCGTTGACTGTGTTCATCTTGGGCTCCGTGCGCTAACTGGAAAGCTCACTGTTCGATCGCAAGGTCGAGGTTGCCGGGCAGGCGTGCCACTGCAGCCGCCAGCTCGTCGTCGCTTTCGGCATGCAGGAAGAGGCCACTGCAGCCGTGGATCTGCAGCAGGGTCGAGCTGCCGGCGAAGGCGAGGACCAGATTGCCCTCGATGTCGTGGCCGATGATCGACTCGGCCAGCCGCTCCTCGACGCTGCGCGGCTCGTCGATGTAGCCGATGCCGGTGTTGGTGTAGAAGCGCACCAGGTTGTTCCACAGCAGATTGGCCAGGGCCTGTGGGTTGGTCAGGCGATAGAACTCCAGACCGCGCTCGTAGGTCGGCGTGAGCACGTAGATGGCGCCGCCGCCGGCCAACGACTCGACGATGCGCAGATCGTCGGCGTGGCGCTGCTCGAGCAGTTCGACGATGCGTCGACCGCCGCAGCGGGCCTGCTCGGTGGCGGTCGGGCTCATCATCGAGGCGCGCTGGTAGAAGTCGCTCAGCAGCGAGATGTCGCAGTCATCCTGGCGCGCCAGACGGGCACTGATGAAGGCGTCGTCCTGCTGGTGGTAGCAGATGCCCCAGATCGGCTCCAGCGGTCGCAGCATGCGCTCCGGCACCTCGGCCTGGCTGCACAGCAGCAGGTCGTTCCTGCCGATGGGGCGCGACGGCTGGATCTCCGGCTCGTCGTCGTGATTCTTGTTGACCACCTCGATCAGCTGGCCATACAGCTCGTTGCGTACACCCATCGCCTGCTCTCCTGTGCACCGGGTTGGTTGGAAGTGGCGCCAGTATCGGCAGCCCCCCTCGCCCACGCAGCACCGCAGTTGTCAGGTGAACCGGACGCGCACTGGACAGAACGTCAAGTGCGCTTCCGACGCTGCAGACGTGAACGCCGTCATCCCGTGGCGCAGCGCCAAGGACGTATCCTGCGCGGCGCGCCTCCGAGGCCGGCACATCGCCACCACCGCGCGTGACCTTCCGTTGCAGGAGATACCCCGACCATGAAACCGCTCGCCGGCGCCCTAGCCGCCCTGTGCCTGTGCTCCTGTGCCAGCGCGAACGACTGCAGCTTCACCTCGCTCGAACTGAGCGCAGACCCCGCCGCGCCGAGCAACTTCGTCGGCGAGGGTCGTCAGCTGCAGGTGCGCTTCGTCAATGAAAACCCGGACATCAGCGCGCCGGATGCCTTTCCCGAACCGCCGCTGGTATTGCTGAACAAGGCCACCGGCGTCAGCTGCAGCATCGAGGACGGCGGCATCTGGGCGCGCTCGCCACTGCTGCTGAGCAGCGACGAAAGCCGCCTGCTGACCTACGAGTTCAGCGGCTCGAATGCCGAGCTGGTGGCCTATGACACGGCCACCTGTGCCGTCGTGCAGCGCCAGGACATTTCCGGCCAGCGCGCGGGCCTTCGCGACGGTCAGCTGACCCTCGGCCAGCAATGCGATGGCGACGGGCTGGACAGCTGCAAACAACTCGCGCCCCTGCCCACCCAAACCTTCTGCGCCCCCTGATCAGGATCCGAAACATGGAAAGTCTCGACCAATGCATCGTCGCCGCCTGCACCCGCAGCTGGGACATGAGCCATATCGCCGGCACCCTCAACCGTAACAACTGCTCGGGCTTCGTCCACTCGGTTGCCGCCGAGCTGGGCGTGCCGCTGCCTGCCGGCAATGCCGATTCGATCATGGGCGGGCTGGCACAGTCCGCGGAATGGAAGAAGCTCGACAATGGCGAGGAGGCAGCCAAAAAGGCGGCCGAGGGTTATCTGGTCATTGCTGGCCTGAAGGGCAACGAACACCAGCCGGGGCGCAACAATGGCCACGTTGCCGTGGTGATCAGCGGCCCGCTGTATCGCGGCAAGTACCCGCGCTGCTGGAGCGGCAGCATCGCCGGCTCGGTCGGTCAGAGCCAGGGCCTGCGCTCTATCGGCGAAATCTGGAACCGTACCGACCGCGATCTGGTGAAGTACTACGTCTACGCCACCGTCAGCTGCCGGGTACCGCGCGGCTGACACCCTGCGCGAATGAGCCCGCCTCATCGCCACGCCACCTGCAGCCCCTTCGCCGCCACTGCCAGAGCGGCCGCCTGCGCCAGCCAGCCGGCGCCGCGAGCGACCAGACGACCCTAGGCAAAAATGGCGCAAGCGTGCCGACCGCTGCACCAGCACGGAAGCGGCGGCCAGGGCGTGACCGAACCGAGCCCCGTCGACTGCCGGACCGGCGCTCCAGCACTGCGACCTAGTGTCGCGTCAACCTGAACGAAATTCATGCAAAAGCGGACCAAGGCCGTGGAACGCGCGGATTTGCTATGATTCGCGCCCTTTTCACCCAGCTGTCAGGTTACCCATGTCCAGCCCGCTCCTCGATCGCAGCGCCCGCCTGCAAGCCCTCCAGCAAGCCCTCAAGGAACGCATCCTGATCCTCGACGGTGGCATGGGCACCATGATCCAGAGCTACCGGCTGGAGGAAGAGGACTACCGCGGCGCGCGCTTCGCCGACTGGCCGCAGGACGTCAAGGGCAACAACGACCTGCTGCTGCTGAGCCGCCCGGACGTGATCCAGGCCATCGAGAAGGCCTACCTCGACGCTGGCGCCGACATCCTCGAAACCAACACCTTCAACGCCACCCAGGTATCCCAGGCCGACTACGGCATGGAAAGCCTGGTGTACGAGCTGAACGTCGAGGGTGCGCGCCTGGCCCGCGCAGTGGCCGACGCCAAGACCCTGGAAACCCCCGACCGCCCGCGCTTCGTCGCCGGCGTCCTCGGCCCGACCAGTCGCACCTGCTCGATCTCGCCGGACGTCAACGACCCCGGCTACCGCAACGTCACCTTCGACGAGCTGGTGGAAAATTACCTCGAAGCCACCCGCGGCCTGATCGAGGGTGGCGCCGACCTGATCCTGATCGAGACCATCTTCGACACCCTCAACGCCAAGGCGGCGATCTTCGCCGTGCAGCAGGTGTTCGAGGAGGACGGCGTCGAACTGCCGATCATGATCTCCGGCACCATCACCGATGCCTCCGGGCGCACCCTCTCCGGGCAGACCACCGAGGCTTTCTGGAACTCGGTCGCCCACGCCCGGCCGATTTCCGTGGGGCTGAACTGCGCCCTCGGCGCCAAGGATCTGCGCCCGTACCTGGCCGAACTCTCGGCCAAGGCCGGCACCCACGTTTCCGCCCACCCCAACGCCGGCTTGCCGAACGCCTTCGGCGAGTACGACGAAACCCCGGCGGAAATGGCGGCGGTGGTCGAGGAATTCGCCGCCTCGGGCTTTCTCAACATCATCGGCGGCTGCTGCGGCACCACGCCGGGGCACATCCAGGCCATCGCCGAAGCCGTGGCCAAGTACCCGCCGCGCGCGATCCCGGAGATTCCCAAGGCCTGCCGCCTGTCCGGCCTTGAGCCCTTCACCATCGATCGCAGCTCGCTGTTCGTCAACGTCGGCGAGCGCACCAACATCACCGGCTCTGCCAAGTTCGCCCGGCTGATCCGCGAGGAGAACTACACCGAGGCGCTGGAAGTCGCCCTGCAGCAGGTCGAAGCCGGTGCCCAGGTGATCGACATCAACATGGACGAGGGCATGCTCGACTCCAAGGCGGCGATGGTGAAGTTCCTCAACCTGATCGCTGGCGAGCCGGACATCTCGCGCGTGCCGATCATGATCGACTCCTCCAAGTGGGAAGTGATCGAGGCCGGCCTGAAGTGCATCCAGGGCAAGGGCATCGTCAACTCCATCTCGATGAAGGAAGGCGTCGAGCAGTTCAAGCATCACGCCCGCCTGTGCAAGCGCTACGGTGCCGCCGTGGTGGTGATGGCCTTCGACGAAGCCGGCCAGGCCGACACCGCCGCGCGCAAGAAGGAAATCTGCCAGCGCTCCTACGACATCCTGGTGGACGAGGTGGGTTTCCCGCCGGAAGACATCATCTTCGACCCGAACATCTTCGCCGTGGCCACCGGCATCGAGGAGCACAACAACTACGCGGTGGACTTCATCGAGGCCTGCGCCTACATCCGCGACAACCTGCCCTACGCATTGACCTCCGGCGGCGTGTCCAACGTGTCCTTCTCGTTCCGTGGCAACAACCCGGTGCGCGAGGCGATCCACTCGGTGTTCCTCTACTACGCCATCCAGAACGGCCTGACGATGGGCATCGTCAACGCCGGCCAGCTGGAGATCTACGACGAGATCCCGAAGGAGCTGCGCGACGCCGTCGAGGACGTGATCCTCAACCGCACCCCGGAAGGCACCGAAGCCCTGCTGGCCCTGGCCGACAAGTACAAGGGCGACGGCAGCGTCAAGGAAGTCGAGGACGAAGCCTGGCGCGCACTGCCGGTCGACAAGCGCCTGGAACACGCCCTGGTCAAGGGCATCACCGCGTTCATCGTCGAGGACACCGAGGAAGCCCGTCAGCAGTGCGCGCGCCCCATCGAGGTCATCGAAGGCCCGCTGATGAGCGGCATGAACATCGTTGGCGACCTGTTCGGCTCGGGCAAGATGTTCCTGCCCCAGGTGGTCAAGTCGGCCCGGGTGATGAAGCAGGCGGTGGCGCACCTGATCCCCTTCATCGAAGCGGAAAAAGGCGACAAGCCCGAGGCCAAGGGCAAGATCCTCATGGCCACGGTCAAGGGCGACGTCCACGACATCGGCAAGAACATCGTCGGCGTGGTGCTCGGCTGCAACGGCTACGACATCGTCGACATGGGCGTGATGGTCCCGGCAGAGAAGATCCTGCAGACGGCGATTGCCGAGAAATGCGACATCATCGGCCTCTCCGGCCTGATCACCCCGTCGCTCGACGAGATGGTCCACGTCGCCAAGGAGATGCAGCGCCAGGGCTTTACCCTGCCGCTGATGATCGGCGGCGCGACCACCTCCAAGGCCCACACCGCGGTGAAGATCGAGCCGAAGTACCAGAACGATGCGGTGATCTACGTCACCGACGCCTCGCGCGCGGTCGGCGTGGCGACCCAGCTGCTGTCCAAGGAGCTCAAGCCGGCCTTCGTGCAGAAGACCCGCGACGAATACGTGACGGTGCGTGAGCGCACCGCCGCGCGCAGCGCCCGCACCGAACGCCTGTCCTACGCTGCCGCCGTCGCCAACAAGCCGCAGTTCGACTGGCAGACCCACCAGCCGACCGCGCCGAGCTTCACCGGCGTCAAGGTGCTGGACGACATCGACCTCTCGGTCCTGGCCGAGTACATCGACTGGACGCCCTTCTTCATCTCCTGGGACCTGGCCGGCAAGTACCCGCGCATCCTCACCGACGAGGTGGTCGGCGAGGCCGCCACCGCGCTGTTCGCCGATGCCCAGGCGATGCTGAAGAAGCTGATCGAGGAAAAGCTGATCAGCGCCCGCGCGGTGTTCGGTTTCTGGCCCGCCAACCAGGTCGACGACGAAGACATCGAGGTCTACGGTGACGACGGCCAGCCACTGGCGCGCCTGCACCACCTGCGCCAGCAGGTCATCAAGCCCGACGGCAAGCCGAACCTGTCGCTGGCCGACTTCGTCGCGCCCAAGGACAGTGGTGTGACCGACTATGTCGGCGGCTTCATCACTACCGCCGGCATCGGTGCCGAGGAAGTGGCCAAGGCCTACCAGGATGCCGGCGACGACTACAACTCGATCATGGTCAAGGCCCTCGCCGACCGCCTCGCCGAAGCCTGCGCCGAATGGCTGCACCAGCGCGTGCGTACCGAGTACTGGGGTTATGACAAGGACGAGCAGTTGAGCAACGAAGACCTGATCCGCGAGCAGTACAAGGGCATCCGCCCTGCTCCCGGCTACCCGGCCTGCCCCGACCACACCGAGAAGGCCACCCTGTTCAGCCTGCTCGACCCCGAAGCCGAGGTCGGCAAGCCCGGCCGCAGCGGCGTGTTCCTCACCGAGCACTACGCCATGTTCCCCGCAGCCGCCGTCTCCGGCTGGTACTTCGCCCACCCCGAGGCGCAGTACTTCGCCGTCGGCAAGGTCGACAAGGATCAGGTCGAAAACTACACCGCACGCAAGGGCCAGGAGCTGGCGGTGACCGAGCGTTGGCTGTCGCCGAACCTGGGGTATGACGACTAAGCCCTGGCGGGCGTCTTCGCAACGAATGCCCGCTTTCCAGAAGGATCTGTCATGGCTCAAAACCCGTTCTACGTTTATGCGCTGAGACCCGCGCCAGAATCCGGCCAAACCCTTCTACATTGGGAAAGGCACCGGGAATCGGGCGTGGGAACATCAGGCCCAGGGTGACGGCTCCGAGAAAGGCACACTAATCCGCGAGATTCTGGAAAGCGGCCACAAGGTCATCCATACCATCATTGCGGACAACCTGACCGAGCCTCAGGCCCTGAAGATCGAGGCTGAGCTGATTTCTGCCTTTTGGCATTCGCAGTCAGGGAGGCCTGCTCACCAACCGCGTGCGCCCGAATACCGAGATCATGGGAAAGCAGCTCAGCCTGAATATTCCCGAAGGCTGTTATGAAAAGGCTCAGATGGGTTTGGAGCTGCTTAAGTCGGCCGTGATGGAGTTGGCGAAAGCCAACCCTAACGGAATTGGTAATGCTGACGTCGCGAAGTACCTTGGACTGCAGTCCGATTACGGTGGTGGCTCCAAGGACTATCTGAGCTACAGCATTCTGGGCCTGCTAATGAAAGAAGGCCGTCTGCAACGGTCTCCGACCGGTCGCCGTCATATTGCCTGCGGCGAATAGACCTCCGTAATACAAGGCGGCAGACCACGATTAGCTCTGGCTCCTTGATTTCTCTGGCTAAGAAGCCGTGATCTGTGTCCGCTATCACCCCGAGGTCAACCCCTCCCCGCAGCCGGACGTGCGTCAGATTCTTCCTACAAACAGTGATCTGCCTCACTCATGCGATCCCGACCGCTGCGCTATACAGCAGGCAGCGGCATTACCGCTAGCCGCTCGCCCTCTGACTAGGTTGTACAAGGGCTAACGGTTTCTTCCCGCAATGACATGAGCAAGGAGATGAGAATGTCCGGAACATTTGAGGTTTACCAGGACAAGGCCGACGAGTTTCGCTTTCGGCTCAACGCCAGCAATGGCCAGACCATCCTTGCTAGCGAGGGCTACAAGGATCGAGCTGGCTGCAACAACGGGATCCAGTCGGTAAAGAACAACGCTACCGAAGACAGTCGCTACGAGCGCAAACAGACCTCCGCCGGCAAGTTCATGTTCAACCTCAAGGCTGCCAACCACCAGATTATCGGCACCAGCCAGTCCTACGAATCGGCCGCCTCCCGTGACAAGGGCATTGAATCGGTGAAGAAGCACGCACCGGACGCCAAGGTGTTAGAAGTCTGACTTCCGACACGGCGCGTCATGAACAAAAGGGGGGACCAACCACGATTAGCTTTGACTTCGTGAGAGCCCGTGGTCTGTCCCGGATTACCCCCTTAAACCGCTGCCCGAAACCCCTCCGCCATAGATGGTCATATCGATGCACTCGCACCTGTGGATTCTGCTGCTGATCCTACTGCCGAACGTGCTGCAGGCCGGTCCGCTACGCGAGCGCCTGCAGGCGCGGCAGACGGTGCCGGAGTGGACTGTGGAGCACGACCTGGCCTACGGACCTGCACCCGAGCAGCGCTATGACGTCTACCGCGCCGCGAACATGCAAGACGCACCGATCATCATGCTGGTGCACGGCGGCGGCTGGGCTCACGGCGACAAGGCGATGGACGCGGTGGTCGAGAACAAGGTGGCGCGCTGGGTGCCGCGCGAGCTGATCCTGGTCTCGGTCAACTACCGTCTGTTGCCACAGGCCCGACCAGCGCAACAGGCCCGCGATATCGCCATGGCCCTGGCCGAGGTGCAGCGCCAGGCGCCGCGCTGGGGCGGCGATCCGGGCAAGGTCGTGCTCATGGGTCACTCAGCCGGGGCGCATCTGGTGGCACTGCTGTCCAGCGACCCGGGCATTCGCCAGGACCTCGCTCTGCAGCCCTGGCTGGGTAGTGTGACGCTCGACAGCGCCGCCTTCGATGTCGAGGCGATCATGCTCAAGCGCCATCCGCGACTGTATGACCAGGCGTTCGGCAACGACCCGACCGGTTGGCGCGCCGCCTCCCCGCTGCACCGCCTGCAGCCGGGGCTGCACCCGCTGCTGGCGGTCTGTTCCAGCAAACGTGAGGATGCCTGTCCCCAGGCGCTTGCCTTTCAGCGAAAGGCTCAGGCGCTGGGCGCGCGGGTCGAGATCATGCCGCAGGACTTGTCGCATCGCCAACTCAACCAGCAACTGGGTACTGCCGGCGCTTACACCGAGGCGGTAGAGCGCTTTCTTGGCAGCCTGGACGTGCAGCTGGCCGAGCGGCTAGAGAAATTCAACGAATAGACGGCATTCTCCAGACGAACAATCCCAGGCAGAGCCGTCATTCCCCCTCTCGCATGAGCTGAGACAGCCATGAACAAGCAAGAGCGCTTCGTAGATACCGGAAAGTTTCTGTCCGCTTTTGCGGATGAGATTCTGGTCGACTGCACGGGCTGCGGTGCGCCGGGGGTCGTCCACGCTACCTGGGCGCCCTACAGATGGGACGCTCACTTCGAGTGTGGCAATGCCATCTGACACTGTCGTCGAAACTCGGACACTGGGTCGGCTCCGGCACGTTTAAACAGGAGAGCGAGGCCAATGGCGTCACTGTCGTCTATGAATAGGTTGCAAGCAGGGGTGTGCAGGCAATGAACAGGAAGAACCGATTCGACGCATTCAAAGTCGCGCTAGTGGTCCTTGTCAGCTCTCTGCTGCCGCAGTACCTGCGCGATGGAGAGAAGGTCTCGTTTGCCCTGGTCGCAGGGACCGTCGTGGCCGCCACAGTGCTCGGGCTGGCTCACCTTCTTTTCACCACGTCCATAGCCAAGGCCCAGACGCAAGGCCCCGATCAGTCTCCGCTCAAATGGTACTTCTCGCCTGTTCTGTTCATTGGTGTCGGACTTGCCGTTGTATTTCTCTGGTTTGCCTAGTCGTGCGGAGATATTCATGAAGAGCTTTCTATACGTATTGATCGTGCTCGGCTTGGTATTGGCCTGCTTCGGATTTTTCGGCAGCCCGCGCAAGCCACCCCTGGCGCATGTACCTGCACCAGTAGCTGTGCCGGAGACAAACATTCCCCTCCCACGCGCACCTGTCGCTCAGCTGCAGTTGTACAAGCGTGACCGCTTCTTCAAGTACTACATCGACTTCCGCATCATGAATGCCCATTGCAAGCACCACGGCTATGACGAGTCGGAACGAATAGAGCAGTATTTTCGGGAAAAAATTGCACTGGCCGATGCTGTGCTCGCGAGATCCGACACTCCCGCAGAGCTACGCGTCCTCTTCCATGATGCTCTGGAGAAGGCAAAAAACATGCGCATCGAAGAAGCCGAATATGAGGCGGAGGCCACCCGCAGCAGATACCACCAGATCGAGGATGTGCACAGCTTCTGCGAACTGCTGCCACGGATGGTCGCGAGGGATCTCCAGGAAATGCGTGATGGCGTCGCCTTCGCCAGGGACCTGAGCCATTCCTTGCGCTAACAGCACTTCCTGGTGCTTTCAGACGAGCACGCATTTTTTCATCAGTCATCCCCCAGCAGAGCACCTGTTGAACGTCTCGGAAACACAGAACCGGATCGGCTACCCCTGCATCTTCAGTCGGACCCCCAATGATGCCGCCGATAACCTCGTGCGCCTGATCAGCCGCCAGGAGTGTGGCTACGTGGAGGGCACGACCGCGTGGATTGCTGCGCTGCGACTGTGGCTCGAGCCGAATGTTGATCTGCTACCGCTCAACTACTGCGGCGCCAGGTTCAGCGCGGAACAGTGGCGGACGATCCTTGAGAAGGTTGTCCAAAGGCTGGAACGCCACTAAGCAGGCTGGCGCGAGCATCCTGCGTATGGATGGATGCGAGCTGTACACGGTCTCTGTACCCTCATCACCCAAGGCACCGGTGTTCATGGCGCTGATCGAGCGCACCTTCGGCAAGAACGTCACCACGCGTACGCTGGAGACCGTCAGAAAATGTGCCGCGGCCTGACCGCGGCCTGGAGATCCATCGATGAACCTTTCACGTACCACGCCGATTCTGCGCAGCTTCGATCAGGCCAAGGCGGTCGAGTTCTATGTCGACTTTCTCGGCTTCCGCATCGACTTCGAGCATCGTTTCGAGCCGGGTCTGCCGCTCTACATGCAGGTCTCGCGGGGCGATTGCGTGCTGCACCTGTCCGAGCATCACGGCGATGCCTGCCCCGGTGCCGCGCTGCGGATCGAGGTCGACGCACTCGATGAGCTGCATGCGGAACTGCAGGCGAAGCGCTACGGCAATGCCCGGCCGGGTATCGAGGAAACGCCCTGGGGCAGCCGTGAAATGAGCGTGCGCGACCCCTTCGGCAATCGCCTCACCTTCACCAACGCTGGCTGAGACTGCCGATGTCCTTCGATGATCGCCAGGTGCTGGCTGACTGGCAGCTCAATGCCAAGCCCTGGACCCGCGCCGTGCGCGAGTCGCGGATCGAGAGTCGGCGCCTGGTGACCGATCGCGCCCTGCTCGAGGTGATCGAGCGCCATGCCCCGGCCTCGGTGCTGGACCTTGGCTGTGGCGAGGGCTGGCTGGTGCGCGAACTGCTCCGGCGCGGCATCCACGCCCAGGGCATTGACGGCGTCGCGGAGCTGGTCGAGGCGGCAAGGGCCGCCGGGCCGGGCAGCTTCAACCTGCTCAGCTACGAGGCCTTTGCCGATGCCGTTGCTGCGGGCCAGTGGCAAGCACAGGTCGAAATGCTGGTATGCAATTTCTCGCTGATCGGCCGGGAGTCGGTGGAACGTCTGCTCCATGCGGCGCCGCAGGTCCTGCGGCCCGGCGGGCTGCTGGTCGTGCAGACGCTGCATCCGCATCTGCTTGAGCCACCCTACCAGGACGGCTGGCGCCAGGGCTCCTGGGATGGCTGCGGCGAAGGTTTTGCCCCGGCACCGCCCTGGTACTTCCGCACGCTGGGCAGCTGGGTCGAGCTGTTTACCCGCAGCGGCCTGCCACTGTACGAGTTGCTCGAACCGCTACACCCGCACAGCGGCCGTCCGGCCTCGATACTCTTTGTCGTGCGTCGATCCGAAGCAACGGACGCCAGCCGATGAGCCGCGCTCGCGCAGCAGACTGGAACCGCCTCGCCCACCCCGAGCAGCGCGAGCTGCTGGCATTTCACGCCGAGTTCGACTCGGCTGAACTGGCGCAAATCAGCCAGGGGCTGGTACCGCAGGCGATGGAGGACAAATGGTTCATCTATCTGGATGAGGATGACTGGCTGTACTTCCACAGGAGCTGGACCGGCGCCTGCATCTACGCCGTGCAATTGCTACGCAGCGCTGAAGGTGCGCGAGTGGGCACGGCCTGGGTCAGTCGCGATCCTGCGCAATACCGCCGCACCGACAGCGACGCTGATCTGCATTTGCTGCGTTTTCTCATCGACGCCCTGCTGCTCGGACGCGATGCGGCCTTCCCCCACTGAAAAGGAATGTCTCGATGCACGGAATCCGCTATCTGATCTGCAGCCTGCTGCTGGTGGCCCCCCTGGTGCGTGGTGACCTGCAGACAGTCGCTGCGCCGGCCGATGCCGAGGCAGTGGCACGAGGCTTCTACGCCTGGGTGCTCAGCCATCCGTCCGCCGGCATCCCGGGTGCAGAGGAGCTGGAGCAGCTGCGGCCGTTGCTGAGTGCAGAGCTCGTCACCCGCCTGCAGACGGCCGCCATGGCCCAGGGCGACTGTGAGCGCAGCGCCGCAGCCGATGAGAAGCCGCTGATGCTGGAGGGCGATCTGTTCGTCGGCAGCTATGAAGGTGCCAGCGAGGTGGCGCTGGGAGCCGTGAGCCTTGACGGCGAGCGAGCCGTTGTCAGCGCCACCCTGATCTATCTGGACCCGCGCTTCGCCCTGGCGCACCCCTATCGAGCCGTAGTCTGGCAGGACCGCCTGCAGCTGGCTCGCGAGAGCGGTAGCTGGCGGGTCGCCGATGTTCATCCCGGGACAGGCGACAACCTGAGGGCTACGCTTGAGTCCTTTATCGAGCAGGCCGGCCGGGAATGCCGCAGTGAACGCTGAACCCAGGGCGTTTGACCTGGCGCGCGGCGGGCGCATGCAAAAGGTCGGCAAACGCGGTCGTAGTTGCTGAGCGCCGAGTTGCGTTGATCGAGCCAGGTTGATCGGGGCACGTTGATCCGAGCCGTTGATCACGCAGGTGGCAGTGCCGATCTCGTCGCGGTCCGAACAGACGCGATACCGTCACAGGCTGCGCTGTGAGCGCCGCTGGCAGCTCGCCGCAACCCCTTAAAACCCACCCCCTAAGGAACCTGCAGATGAACAAGACCGGCGCCATCGACTACCTGGAACTGCCCGCCCGCGACCTGGCGGCGACCCGTGCGTTCTTCACCAGCGCCTTCGGCTGGCGCTTCGTCGACTACGGCCCGGACTACCTGGCCTTTGAGGACACCGGCGTACAGGGCGGTTTCTATCGTGCAGAGCTTTGCGCGCGCAGCGATCAGGGCAGCGCGCTGGTGGTGCTCTACAGCGCCGATCTGGAGCAGACCTTGCGCCAGGTCGAAGAAGCTGGCGGCGAGGTATTCAAGCCAATCTTCCAGTTCCCCGGCGGTCGTCGCTTCCATTTCCTCGAACCCAGCGGCAACGAGATGGCCGTGTGGTCCGACCAGGGTCTGTGAGCGAATGCTGCAGGTAGCTCCCGCGCCGGCACTGCGTCCGTTCATCAGCCACTACTGGCTCAGCCGCGACAACCGCGCCAGCGAACACCGCATCCTCCCGGACGGCGCCGTCGACCTGGTGCTGCTCGGCAGTCGACGCGAGGCAACGCTGTTTGGCAGCGTCAGCCGCTGCAGTCTGTTGCCGGTCCTACCGGGCGAACACTATCTCGGGGTGCGTTTCCGACCGGGGCAGAGCCGGCACTTCATCCGCCCCACGGCGGGCGAGCTGACCGACAGCAGCGTCTCTGCGGACGGCCTGCTGCGTTTCGAGCTGCAACCGTTACAGCAACGCCCCCTGCTTGAGGATGCGTTCGACCTGATCGACGACCTGCTGCTGACCCACCTGCAGCGCCAGCCGCCCGAGAGGAGCCGGATCGATGCGGTGATCGACTGGCTGGCGCAGCATCCGCGCGACGCGGATCTCGACCAGGCCGCGGCGCTGTTCGGACGCAGCCGTCGCCAGCTCGAGCGGGTGCTCGGCGCAACCCTCGGCCTCGGCGCCCGTCGCTATGCCGCAGTGCTGCGCCTGCAACAGGCCAGCGCCCTGCTCTGCCATAGCCAGCAGCCGCTGGCCGAGGTGGCGTTGGCGGCGGGTTATTGCGACCAGAGCCACATGAACCACGACTTCCGCCGCCTGACCGACAGCACCCCCGCACAGCTACGCAAGATGTCGCGCTGATACAAGAACCTTGTAATCGAGTCTTGCAGACTGCCGGCTGAGCGGCGCTGAACGGCTGATTCGGCGCACCCTTCAGCCCCATCATCGAGGATACGCAGATGAAGATCTGGACCGGGATCATCACCACCCAGGTGGCCGCATCACGTGAGTTCTACAACCGGGTATTCGACGCGCAGACGCTCTACCAGGGCGATGACGACTGGATAGTGTTGCTGCAGATCGGCGACAGCGAACTGGCCTTCATGCAGCCGGGCCTGGAAACGCAGGGCGCGATGTTCCGCCCCTGCTTCGAGGGCAAGGGCATCTGGCTGACCTTCGAGGTCGCCGATGCCGCCGCCGAGCAGGCGCGCCTGCAAGCGCTGGACATTCCCATCGCACAGTCCCTGCGCGACGAACCCTGGGGCGACCGTCACTTCGTCGTGATGGACCCCAACGGGGTGGCGTTGGATCTGGTGCAGCGGATAGCTTGAAGCGGCGGCCCTGCAGGCCGAAGTCATGCCGCGCCCGACTCCCTGCAGGCCCCAGCATCCCTCATCCGGCGCTGCGCACCACCTTCTCCCGGAGGGAGAAGGAAAACCGTGCCGGCACGACGTCGGGGATGGCAATCGTAGGGTGGATCGCGCTCTATCGATCCACCGCTTTGGTGGATGAAAAGAGCGTCATCCACCCTAGGTTCCTCGGCATCCTGCGCGCCGCGACCTCCCTCAGCCGTCGCATAACCCCAGCTTCTCCCGGAGGGAGAAGAAAAACCGTGCCGGTACAGAGCCGGAGGTGGCAATCGTAGGGTGGATCGTGCTGTATCGATCCACCGCTTTGGTGGATGAAAACAGCGTCATCCACCCTAGGTTCCTCGGCATCCTGCACGCCGCGGCTTCCCTCATCGGGCGCTGCGCGCCGCCTGCTCTCGGAGGGCCATTACTCCTGCGGCGCGAGAATCAGCATGCCGAGCGGCGGTAACGTCAGGCTGAGGGACTGCGCCTCTCCATGCGCCTCTATCGGATTACTGTCGATGCCGGGGCCGTTGCCGATGTTGGAGCCGGCGTAGCACTCGGCATCGCTGTTGAGCAGTTCGCGCCAGCGCCCTGGCAGCGGCACGCCGATGCGGTAGTCGGTGCGCACCACCGGGGTGAAGTTGCCCACCACCAGCAGCGGCCGCCCCTGGGCATCCAGGCGCAGCCAGGCAAACACGCTGTTGGCCGAGTCGTCGCCGATCAGCCAGCGAAAGCCCTCCGGGCTGCAGTCACGTTGGTGCAGCGCCGGCTGTTCGCGGTACAGCCGGTTGAGATCCCTGACCAGTTGCTGCAGCCCCTGATGATCCGGGTAGCCGAGCAGGTACCAGTCCAGTTCGCGGTCGTGGCTCCATTCCCGCCACTGACCGAACTCGCAGCCCATGAACAAAAGCTTCTTGCCCGGGTGGGTCCACATGAATGACAGATAGGCGCGCAGGTTGGCGAACTGCTGCCAGCGGTCACCGGGCATCTTGTCGATCAGCGCGCGCTTGCCGTGGACCACCTCATCGTGGGAAATCGGCAGGACGAAGTGCTCGGAGAACGCGTAGATCAGGCCGAAGGTCATCTTGTCGTGGTGGTAACGGCGGTTGACCGGGTCTTCCTCGATGTACTTGAGGGTGTCGTGCATCCAGCCCATGTTCCACTTGAAGTCGAAACCCAGACCGCCCTCGGCGGTGGGCTTGCTCACGCCCGGCCAGGCAGTGGACTCCTCGGCAATGATCAGCGCGCCAGGGATCTCGCTCTTGGTCACGTCGGCCAGGTGGCGGATGAAGTCGATCGCCTCGAGGTTCTCGCGGCCGCCATGGCAGTTCGGAATCCACTCGCCGTCCTTGCGCGAATAGTCGCGGTAGAGCATCGAGGCTACGGCGTCGACGCGCAGCGCATCGACATGGAACTCGCGCAGCCAGTAAAGCGCCGAGGCCAGCATGAAGCCGTGCACCTCGGTGCGGCCGAGGTTGTAGATGTAGGTATCCCAATCCTGGTGGAAGCCTTCGAAGGGGTGCGCATACTCGTAAAGCGCGGTGCCGTCGAAACGGCCCAGGCCGTGATCATCGGTGGGGAAATGCGCCGGCACCCAGTCGAGGATCACGCCGATGCCGGCCTGGTGACAGGCATCGACGAAGGTGGCGAAGTCATGCGGGCTGCCGTAGCGCGCGCTCGGGGCGAACTGTGACAGCAACTGGTAACCCCAGGAGCCACCGAATGGGTGCTCCATTACCGGCATCAGCTCGATATGGGTAAAGCCCAGGTCACACACGTAGGGAATCAGCCGCTCGGCCAGCTCATGCCAGTCATAGAGTCGGCCTTCGTCACCACCGTCGCGGCGCCAGGAGCCGACATGCAGCTCGTAGATCGATATGGGGGCATCGACGGCCTGACGCCGAACTCGCTCGGCCATCCATTGCTGGTCCAGCCACTCATGCTGCAGCGGTGCCTCGATCCGCGAACTGGTATCGGGCGGCAAGGTGGTCGCGCGGGCCATCGGGTCGGCCTTCAGCGGCAGAATCCCGCCATGGCCGAGGATCTCGTACTTGTAGCGCTCGCCCGGCTGCAGACGCGGAATGAACAACTCCCAGATGCCCGAAGGATGGCGCAGGCGCATGGGATGGCGGCGCCCGTCCCAGCTGTTGAAGTCACCCACCACCGAGACCCGCCGTGCGTTTGGGGCCCAGAGCGCGAAACGCACGCCAGAGATGCCATCGACACTGAGGCACTGGGCGCCCAGGCAGTGACCCAGGTCGCGATGATTGCCCTCGCTGAACAGGTAGGTATCCACCTCACCGAGCAGTGGACCGAAGCTGTAGGGATCTTCGGTTTCCTGCTCACCGCCGGCCCAGCGGATGCGCAAGCGGTAGGCACAGGGTTGCTCCAGGCGCGCCTCGAACAGACCTGGCGCCTGCTCGTCATGCATGCGGCACAGGGTGCGTCCATCATCACTGGCGATCAGTTCGACCGAAAGCGCACCGGGCAGATAGGCGCGAACGCAATAACCCTCGGCGTCACGGTGAGGACCCAGCACGGCAAACGGGTCCGGGTGGGTCGCCGCGATCAGCGCCTCCAGATCGTTGCGCGCAAGACCGGGTGCAGCCTGTTCAGTGGTCAAAGCTCTTCCTCCAGCAATAGCATGAGCCCGCGCAGCGGGACGTCCAGCCAGGCGGGACGGTTGCGCGCCTCGTAGGCGATTTCGTAGAGCACCTTCTCCAGGGTGAACAGCCACAGCGCTGCCCGCTCGCCATTGGCATCTACCCAGCGATGGGCAATGCCGGCGCCGGCCTCGTTGTACGCCGCGAGAAAGGCCCGACTGGCGCGCAGCCGATAGTGCTCGGAAATGGATTCGCGCAGCTGTTCGGCAGTGACCGAACTGTCGCTGCTCTGGGCATTGCGGCGCGCCATGGCGGCGGCGTAGTCGAAGGAACGCAGCATCCCGCCGACATCCTTGAACGGGCTGTGCAACGCCCGCCGCTCGCTCAGCGGCCGGCTCGGCTCACCCTCGAAGTCGATCAGGCAGGCATCACCCTGCACCACCAGTACCTGGCCCAGGTGCAGGTCGCCATGCACGCGGATGCTCAGGCTGCCGATGCAGGCGTTGGCACATTCCTCGATGCGCGTACCGAGTGCCTCGCGCCTGTCCCGCAGCCGCGCCAGCGGCTCGTCGCAGCCGGCCGCTGCCAGCAGGGCGAGCGCATCGTCCAGCTGCGCCCGGACGCGAAGCTTCAATTGCCGCGCCTGTTCGGCATCGATCAGCTGCGGGGCGAATTCCGGCTTGTCGCTGGGCTGGGCCAGCAATGCATGCATCTCGCCCAGGCGACGACCGAGCACCGCGCTGAACTCCTCAAGCTCGGCGAGCGCGGCGTGGCTGCTGTCATCGGGCGCGTTACCACCCACCAGGGCGTCACGAATCGCCCGTTCCAGACCGTTCTGGGTCCATTCCCAGGCATCGCCCTGATTGCTCAGGTAACCCTGGGCGATCAGCAACAGGGTCGGTTCGCCGTCCACCCCGATGCGGCTGACCTCTCCCAGCAGCGGTGCGATGTTGGCAAAACCCAGCGCCCCCAGCTGGCGGGTCATCTCCAGCTCCGGATGCACGCCCGGCGAGAGCCTGCGCAGCAGTTTCAGCACCAGCTTGTCGGCGACGATCACCGAGCTGTTCGACTGCTCGGCCGACAGGTAGCGCAGCTCGGCCGTTTCACCGATCTCGCAGTTCGCCAGCGCCGGCTCAGCGCTGAAGCGCAACTGCCCACGCGCGTCTTCGAGCACGCTGCCGTGACGCATGCGCTCGATCACCACCTTGACGAACTCGTCCAGGCAGAAGGCATCGGTCAACAGGCCGACTTCACGACCGCGGCGCAGCCTGGCCATGGCCAACTGCTGGGCAAGCAGGCTGCCCTGCTCGTCTTCACCGAGAAAGCCCAGCGGCAGCAGGTAACGGGCGCTGCCGTCGGGGCTGTCGACCTCAAGCTCGGCGAGCAGGGTCTCGTGCGGGCTGCCGAGCGCGGTCATGGAGGCCAGGCGAACCTCGCCCAGCGCCTGATCCTTGCCGGCGAACCAGCGACGCTTGCCCAGGTAGGCCGGCAGCACCTCGCGGCACAGAGTCGCGGCAGCGGCCGGACGCTCCAGCTCGGCCAGCGAATTCTTGATCACCAGGGTATGCAGCTCGGGCAGCGTCTGCACCGGGCTCAGGTGCCAGCTCGGCATGCGCTCGGCGGATGACAGCATGAACCAGTAGAAACCGTATGGCGGCAGCGTCAGCAGGTAGCTGAGCTCGCCAATCGGCGGGAAGGCCGCACCGCCGAGCATCTCCACCGGCACCAGACCGGCATGCGCGGAAAGATCCAGCTCCACCGCCTGGGCCACCTTGGACAGGTTGGCGACGCAGAGAATGGTCTCGCCCTGCCCGTCCGCCCCCTGATGCTCGCGCAGATAGGCAAGGATGCGTCTGTTCGCCGGCGCCAGCATGCGCAGGCTGCCACGGCCGAAGGCCTGGAACTGACGACGCACCGCCAGCAACCGGCGCATCCAGTTGAGCAGCGAATGCGGATCGCGCTGCTGGGCCTCGACGTTGACCGCCTGAAAGCCGTACAGCGGGTCCATCACCGGCGGCAGCACCAGGCTGGCCGGATCGGCCTTGGAGAATCCGCCGTTGCGGTCGCCGCTCCACTGCATCGGCGTGCGCACGCCGTCGCGGTCACCCAGGTAGATGTTGTCGCCCATGCCGATCTCGTCGCCGTAATAGATCACCGGGGTGCCCGGCATCGACAGCAGCAGGCTGTTGAGCAGCTCGACACGGCGTCTGTCGCGCTCCATCAGGGGCGCCAGGCGACGCCGGATGCCCAGGTTGATTCGCGCCCGGCGGTCGGCGGCGTAGTGGTTCCAGAGGTAGTCACGCTCCTTGTCGGTGACCATCTCGAGCGTCAGCTCATCGTGGTTGCGCAGGAAGATCGCCCACTGGCAATTGGCCGGAATTTCCGGGGTCTGGCGCAGGATGTCGTTGATCGGGAAGCGGTCTTCCTGGGCCAGGGCCATGTACATGCGCGGCATCAGCGGGAAGTGGAAGGCCATGTGGCATTCATCGCCATGCTCGGGGTTGTCCATGCCGCCGAAGTACGGCCGGGTGTCCTCCGGCCACTGGTTGGCCTCGGCCAGCAGCATGCGGTCGGGATAGACGCGGTCCAACTCGGCGCGGATCTTGCGCAGCACCTCGTGGGTTTCCGGCAGGTTCTCGTTGTTGGTGCCGTCGCGCTCGACCAGGTAGGGAATCGCGTCCAGGCGCAGACCGTCGACGCCCATGTCGAGCCAGAAGCGCATCACGCCGAGCACCGCGCGCAGCACCTGCGGGTTGTCGAAGTTGAGGTCCGGCTGGTGCGAGTAGAAGCGATGCCAGAAGTAGGCACCGGCTACCGGGTCCCAGGTCCAGTTGCTGGTCTCGGTGTCGAGAAAGATGATCCGCGTGCCGTCGTACTTCTGGTTGGTGTCGGACCAGACGTAGTAGTTGCGCGCCGCCGAGCCGGGCTTGGCGCGGCGGGCGCGCTGGAACCAGGGGTGCTGATCGGAGGTGTGGTTGATGACCAGCTCGGTGATCACCCGCAGACCGCGACGGTGCGCCTCCTCGACGAAACGCCGGGCCTCGGCCAGGGTGCCGTAATCGGGGCTGACGGCCTTGTATTCGCCGATGTCGTAGCCATCGTCGCGCCGCGGCGAGGGATAGAATGGCAGCAGCCAGAGGGTGTTCACGCCGAGGTCGGCGATGTAGTCGAGCTTGGCGGTAAGGCCGGCGAAGTCACCGATGCCGTCGTTATTGGCATCGAAAAAGGACTTCACGTGGACCTGGTAGATGATCGCGTCCTTGTACCAGAGCGGATCCTGGCTGAAGGCCTGCGTCTTGCGTGCTTTCGGCATGTCAGGCTCCTGTATGGGCGGCGGCATCGGTGGTCAGGCGCCAGATGCCGAAGGGCTGGTGCCAGGGTTCAATGCGCATCCACTGGCGTTTGCCGTGCCATTGCCAACGGTGGCCGGTCATCAGGTCCTCACCGTGGGTCATGGCCTCGTCTGGCAGACCCAGCTCCCACAGCGGCAGCTCGAACTCCGCCTCCTGGGCGTTGAACGGATCCAGGCTGACGGCGACCAGGATGAAGTTGCTCAGATCCTCGGTGCGCTTGCCGAAGAACAGGATGTTGTCGTTCCACGCGGTGTAGGCGCGAAAGCCCAGGTGGCTCTGCAACGCGGGATTCTGCCGGCGGATACGGTTGAGCTGGGCGATCTCGGCGACGATGTTGCCGGGCGCGCCGTAGTCGCGCGGGCGGATCTGGTATTTCTCCGAATCCAGGTATTCCTCCTTGCCGCCGATGGCTGCGCTTTCGCACAGCTCGAAGCCGGAGTACATGCCCCACAAGCCGGAGCCCATGGTCGCCAGCGCGGCGCGGATGAGGAACCCGGCACGGCCGCTGTCATGCAGGAAGAACGGGTTGATGTCCGGCGTATTGACGAAGAAGTTCGGCCGGTAGCAGTCGCGCCAGGGCGGCTGATTGAGTTCGGTGAAGTAGCTTTCCAGCTCCTGCTTGGTATTGCGCCAGGTGAAGTAGGTGTAGCTCTGCGAGAAGCCGACCTTGCCCAGCCGCGCCATCATTGCCGGACGGGTGAACGCCTCGGAAAGGAAGATCACCTGCGGATGACGGCTGCGCACCTCGCCGATCAGCCATTCCCAGAACGGCAGTGGCTTGGTGTGCGGGTTGTCCACGCGGAACAGTGTCACGCCCTCTTCCACCCAGCCCAGGATCACGTCACGCAGCGCCAGCCACAGACCCGGCCGCGCGTCCTCGGCGTAGAAATCGACGTTGACGATGTCCTGATACTTCTTCGGCGGGTTCTCCGCGTAGCGGATGCTGCCGTCCGGCCGCCAGGCAAACCAGCCGGGATGCTCCGACAGCCAGGGGTGATCCGGCGAACACTGGATGGCGAAGTCCAGGGCGATCTCCAGGCCATGCTCGGCGGCGACCCGCACCAGTTCGCGAAAGTCCTCGCGGGTACCGAGCTGCGGATGGATCGCGTCGTGGCCGCCGTCCTCGCTGCCGATGGCGTAGGGGCTGCCCGGGTCGCCAGGCCCTGCTATCAGCGAGTTGTTGCGGCCCTTGCGGTGCTTGCTGCCGATCGGGTGGATCGGCGGGAAATAGAGCACGTCAAAACCCATGTCGCGAATCATCGGCAGGCGCCGCATGACGTCGCGGAAGGTGCCGTGACGAGCCTCATCGTCGGTTTCCGAGCGTGGGAACAGCTCGTACCAGCTGGCAAAACCGGCCAGCTCGCGCTCGACCTCGATCTGGCGGATGGCACTGCGGGTGGGGTGCAGGTGGGGTTCGAGCTGCTCGAACAGTACACGGGTGGCCGGGTCCAGCCAGAGCCGCACCTGGCGGTCATGGTCCTCGGGATGATCGGCCAGCGCGCCGAGAAATCCCTGCAGAGCCGCCTGTAGCGAAGCCGGCGCGCGCGTCACGGCCGCTTCGGCAAGCTGCACGCCCTCCTGCAGTTCGAGGGTGATGGGCACGCCGGCGCCATATTTCTTCTCCAGCTCGTAGCAGTAGCTGGCGAAGGCGTCCCACCAGGCCTCGACGAAGAACAGCAAGCGACCGGGGCGGGTCGGGCGCAAGCCGGCCTGCCACAGGTCGTTGCCCATCTCGACCAGCGGCAGCTGCTGCCACTGGGCGTCGTCCTGGTGCTTCCAGTGCACCGCCGCGCCTAGGCGCTCGTGGCCATCGGCAAAGATGCACGCGCTGACCTGCAGCGGCTGGCCCACCGTGGCCTTGGTCGGGAAACGGCCGTTCTCGACCTGCGGTGACAGGTCCTCGATGGCTATACGTGGCGCCATCAACGCCTGTTCCAGCGCGAGGATCTGATCTTCCTGGCGCATGCTCTGCTGCGGCATGGGGTGCTTACCTCTGTTGCGATAACTGTTTGGTCCTTCACGGATCATTGGGTTCAACCCGGAACGCCGACTCAGCCGTTGACCACGCTGCCGCCGTTGATATGCAGCACCTGGCCACTGACGTAGGACGAGTCGTTGCACGCCAGGAAGACGTAGGCCGGCGCCAGCTCTTCCGGCTGACCGGGGCGTCCCATGGGGGTGTTCTCGCCGAAATGCGCGACCGTATCCTCGGGGAAGGTCGAAGGAATCAGCGGCGTCCAGATCGGCCCGGGCGCGACGGCGTTGACGCGAATGCCGCGCGAGGCGAGGTTCAGCGATAGCGAACGGGTGAAGCTGGTGATCGCGCCCTTGGTCGAGGAGTAGTCGATCAGCTTGGGATTGCCCTTGTAGGCGGTGATCGAGGTGGTGTTGACGATGGTGCTGCCCTCTCCCAGATGCGGCAGCACCGCCTTGGTCAGCTGGAACATACCGAAGATGTTGGTACGGAAGGTGCGCTCCCACTGTTCCTCGGTGATGTCTTCCAATCGTTCCTGCGGGTGCTGCTCGCCAGCGTTGTTGACCAGCACATCGATGCGCCCCAGCGAGTTGAGCACTTCGGCGACGACCTTGCTGCAGAACTCGCCATCGGCCACGTCACCGGCGAAACACAGGCAGCGACGCCCCGCCTCCTCGATCTGCCGACGCGCCTCGTCCGCATCCTCGACCTCATTCAGATACAGCAGGGCGATGTCGGCACCCTCGCGGGCGTAGGCAAGGGCCACTGCGCGACCAATGCCGCTGTCGCCACCGGTGACCACCGCCACCTTGCCGCGCAATTTGCCGGCGGCCAGGTACTTGCGACCCTCGTAGGCAGGCCGCGGGTGCATCTCGGTTTCCTTGCCGGGGCGTTGATCCTGATGCTGGGGTGGCAGTATCGATGAATCGCTCATGTGGGCCTCCGAGGGTGTGCAGCGGTCTGCGTAGCGGCGTGTGCAGCGGCGAATGTCAGCAGAGGACTTGGCCACCAGGAAAAAAGTTTCTCCGCATGCGACAGCGGTAGCGTGGATCGACTGGCGGCGAGCGGCGCCGCAGCAAGCGGCAGAAAAACAAACGCCCCGAGGGTTTCGGGGCGTGGGGTCTGCTGCAAGTCCCTGGCATGGCCGAGCTGCCGGACTGAAGCCACACGGCTCAGGCGTAGGTCGGCAGCTTCACTCGGCTCTGGCTCTGCAGATTGGCGATCACCGGCGACATGCCGGCTTCCAGCGCCAGGTCGCGGCGAATCGCGCTGATCAGCCATTCCAGCTGCAGGGTGGAATTGCACTGATTGAAAGGGACGGCGCGCTGCAGGATGCGCTGATCACCAGACATCAGGGTCAGCAGCAGACCGCCGCCGGGACGGGTCTGGGTCTGGACGTCGAACTCGGGGAAGGCAGCGGTCAGGGTGTCGATGGCAAGTTGCATGGGTTAGCTCCATTGGCACGGAAGAATTTGTATCTGCATTCCCTAGAGCAGTGATCGTGCCAACCAAAAATCAAAAATATCTCCTTTAAATTCAAGCAGTTAAGGCAATAGAAAAACAGAACGAAACGTGCACTTTGCATGACCGAGCGAGACGGGCGATGCATTTTGCATGCGCCGCCCGCGCGCAGCTCTGCCACGGAATCATCCTGGCGATGAGCAGGTCTATCTCAAGCCTCACGCAAGGAGCCACGGATGCTCACCATCACTTCCCCTGCCGATTACGAGCCTCGAACATGAAGACACTGGACTGGGAACGCATGCTGCTGAATGAGCTGCCGACGACATTCATGCTCGAGGTCGCGGTACGCGTACTCTTTGCCTATCTGCTGGTGTTTGCGTTTCTCAAGCTGAGCGGGCGCCGCGGGGTCCGTCAGCTGTCGCTATTCGAGCTGGTGGTGATCCTGACGCTCGGTTCCGCCGCCGGCGACGTCGCCTTCTATGAAGATGTGCCGCTGCTGCCGATTGCCGGCGTGTTCTTTTTCCTGCTTTTGCTCTACCGCGCCACGCTCTGGGCGATGGATCGATTTCCGCGTGTCGGGCTGTGGATCGAGGGCGGTCCGGTCACCATCATCCGCGACGGCCAGTACGACATGCCGGCGTTGCGCCAGCAGAACATTTCCTGCGACGAATTCTTCATGGAGCTGCGCCAGCTGGGCGTCGAACACCTTGGCCAGGTGCGCCTGGGCATCCTCGAGGTGGATGGCGACCTGAGTCTGTACTACTACTCCGACGAGATGGTCCGCCCCGGATTGTCGGTACTGCCGGAGGAGTTCAAGTCCTGCTACCGCAAGGTGCCGGATAGCGGCATGTACGCCTGCAGCACCTGCGGCGCGATACAGCTGATGCTGCAGGAACAGCAGGGAGTCTGCGAGCGCTGCGACAACGAGCACTGGACCCCCGCCCTGGAGTCGACCCGGTGTCACTAGCAGAGCCGGCGACGCCGCAGAAGCTGCCGGAGCAGTTGCGTTTCGCCGACGAAACGCTGCCTGGCCTGCGCCGGCGGCGCTACGGCAAGCGCTATCACTATTACCGCGTGGACGGCGAGCGCATCCACGACGAGGAAGACATCCGTCGCATCAACGCCCTGGCCATTCCGCCGGCCTGGGAGCAGGTGTGGATCTGTGCCGATCCCTGCGGACACCTGCAGGCCACCGGCCGCGATGCCCGCGGCCGCAAGCAGTATCGCTACCACCCGCTCTGGCGCGAGGTGCGTGACTGCAGCAAGTACGGCCGTCTGCTGGCCTTCGGCGAAGCCCTGCCGCGGATTCGGCGCCAGGCCGAGCAGCACCTGCAGCTTGCCGGCCTTGGGCGCGACAAGCTTCTGGCGAGCGCGCTGACCCTGCTCGACCAGACGCTGATCCGCGTCGGCAATCGTCGTTACGCGCGGGAAAATCGCTCCTACGGCCTGACCACCCTGCGCAACCGTCACGTCAGCCTGAGCGGCAGCGCGATTCGCCTGCGCTTTCGCGGCAAGAGCGGCGTCGAGCACCAGGTCACCCTGCGCGACGCGCGGCTGGCGCGCATCGTCCGCCGCTGCATGGAGCTGCCCGGCCAGCAGCTGTTCCAGTATCTCGACGAGCAGGGTCAAAGGCGCAGCCTCAGCTCGGGCGATATCAACGACTATCTGCGCCGCCTGGGCGGAGCCGACTTCAGCGCCAAGGACTACCGCACCTGGGCCGGCAGTGCACTGGCGCTGGCATTGCTGCGCGGCAAGGCGCCAGAAAACGATACCCAGGGACGCAAGGTGCTGGCGGAAACGGTGAAGGAGGTCGCCAGCCAGTTGCGCAACACTCCTGCCGTCTGCCGTACCTGCTACATCCACCCGCAAATCATCGATGCCTATCTGCAGGGTCGCCTGGCCGGCCTGGCCCCCGCCAGGCGGCGGCGATGGCTGGATGCTTCCGAAGCGTTACTGGTGCGTTTCCTGAAAAGCGCGGCGGCACGGGAGACGTACGGTCAGTCAGATCCGGTAGAACTCCTGCCGGCGGCCGAGGTCGAGTAATTGCACGCTGTAGCGCCGAACGACGGCGAGTGTGCAGCCTACTACGCGAAAATAAGGACATCAGGATGAAAAAAGCAGTCACCGCGTTCGCAATCGGTGTAATCGCCTCCGCAACCCTTCCTTCCGCCCTCGCCGCGGGGCTGAGCTTTGACGTCGGTCAAACCAGCGAATCGACCATGGTCTACCGCCTGGGTGTGCAGAAGGACTTCAAGAGCAGCTGGTGGCAGAGCGATGTCGGCCGCCTTACCGGCTACTGGGATCTGTCCTATCGCTACTGGGATGGCGACGAGGACTCGTCGATGCACAGCCTGTCGCTCTCGCCGGTGTTCGTCTACGAGTTCTCCGGCGAACGCATTCGCCCCTATGTTGAGGCAGGCATCGGCATTGCCGCCCTATCGGAAACCGAATACGAAGGGCGCGACTTCGGCTCCTCGTTCAACTTCGAGGATCGTATCGGCCTGGGCATCCGCTTCGGAGAAAACCAGGAACTCGGTCTGCGTGCGATGCACTACTCCAACGCCGGCATCAAGCAGCCCAACGACGGTATCGAAACCTACAGTTTGCACTACCGTACGTCGTTCTAAACCAGGCGCACTGCAGCTCGCTGATCCGGCAAAACGCCGTGCGATGCGGGCTGCGGGTTGCCTGAGTCCAGCTAACGAGCAAATGGCCATCATTTACAGCGCGACGACCACTGCTAGTCTGACCCCTTCGGCGCAACAACGCAGACCGACGGTGGAGAGGCACAATGGGCAGCCAGGCAACCGCGACAATGATCGAAGGCATTCTGAACGAGATGCTGGTGCCGTTCCGTTGCGAATGTCAGTTGCTCAAGGATGCTTCCCTGGTGGTCTGCGTGCACGAGCCGGAACGTCCCGAACGCTGCTTTACCGTCGCCGGGATCAGCGATTCGGACTGCCGCAGCGAAGCACACGTGCGCCAGCTCGCTGAAGCGATCCGTGATGATCTGGTCGCCCTGGTCGACCGTCATGAAAACTTTCCCAGCCCGTTGTCCGAACGGTCTAACCACGCCTGAGGCCTGTTCAGGCCCTGCGCCCCGGCATCCACCGCATACCGCCCACCGACATGGGCGGACAAGCATTATTCGCGGGTCAGCGTACGCAAAGTCACGAACTCTTCGGCAGCGGTCGGGTGAATGCCGAGGGTGTCGTCGAACACCGCCTTGGTGGCTCCCGCTTTCATCGCCACAGCCAGCCCTTGGACGATTTCTCCTGCCTCCGGGCCGACCATGTGACAACCGATGACCTTATCGGTCTGTGCATCGACCACCAGTTTCATCAGGGCGCGTTCCTGGGAATCGGTCAGACCAAGCTTCATCGGGCGGAAGCGGCTCTCGTAGATGCGCACCTGGCGTCCGGCCTTGCGCGCCTGTTCCTCGCCCAGGCCGACGGTGCCGATATTGGGTAGTGAAAACACCGCGGTGGGAATCAGGTCGTAGTCGACCTTGCGGTATTCCTGCGGGCGGAACAGCCGACGTGCCACCGCCATGCCCTCGGCCAGCGCCACTGGCGTGAGCTGCACCCGGCCGATCACGTCGCCGATCGCCAGAATGGAAGGCTCGGCGCTGCGGTAATGCTCATCCACCTGGATGTAGCCGCGCTCGTCGAGTTTCACGGCGGTGTTTTCCAGACCCAGATCATCGAGCATCGGTCGTCGCCCGGTGGCGTAGAACACGCAGTCGGCGTCCAGTTCGCGGCCATCCTTGAGCGTCACGCGGAGGCAGCCGTCGGTCTGTTTGTCGATACGCGCGACATCGGCGTTGAACTGCAGGTCGAGGCCCTTGCGCGACAGCTCGATCTGCAGGTGCTCACGCACCGCCTGGTCGAAGCCGCGCAGGAACAGCTCGCCGCGGTAGAGCAGCGAGGTATCCGCGCCCATGCCGTGGAAGATCGAGGCGAACTCGACGGCGATATAACCGCCCCCGACCACCAGCACTCTTTTCGGCAGCTCGGTCAGGTGAAACACCTGATTCGAGTCGATTGCGTGCTCGCAGCCGGGGAACTCCGGAATGAACGGCCAGCCACCGGTGGCAACAAGGATGTGCGCTGCGCTGTAGGTCTTGCCGTCGACCTCGACCTGATTCGCTCCGAGCAACCGGGCATGGCCTTCGAGCAGCTCCACGCCGCTGTTCAGCAACAGGTTGCGGTAGATGCCGTTGAGGCGATGGATCTCGCGATCCTTGTTGGCGATCAGCGTCGGCCAGTCGAAGGTTGCGCCCTCGACGGACCAGCCGAAGCCACCGGCGTGGGCGAATTCTTCGGAGAAGTGCGCGCCATAGACCAGCAGCTTCTTCGGCACGCAGCCAACGTTGACGCAGGTGCCGCCCAGATAGCGGCTCTCCGCCACGGCCACGCGGGCGCCAAAGTCGGCGGCAAAACGTGCCGCACGCACACCGCCGGAACCGGCACCTATGACGAAGAGGTCGAAGTCATGAGTCATCGCAGAATCTCCTTGCTAGGCTGCGAAGCATACCCCACGCCGCCGGCATGACGCGTCCTCAACCCTGGAGCCCGAGATGTCCGTCACCCTCACCCACGTCGCACTGCAGGTCCCCGACCTGGATGCCTGCATCGCCTTCTACCGGGATTTCTGCGGTATGCAGGTGATCCACCAGCGCCCCGGCAAGGGTTCGCGCATCGTCTGGATGGCGGAGCCGGGACGCGAGCAGGATTTCATCTTCGTGATGATGCCCGGCGGCAGCGAACGGCAGCTGGCCGGGCGCGACTACAGCCACCTGGGCTTCGCCATGGAAACCCGGGACGCAGTCGACGCCATTGCCGCCCAGGCGCGAGCAGCGGGCTGCCTGCTCTGGGAGCCGCGGGACGAGCCCTACCCGGTCGGCTACTACTGCGGGCTGCGCGATCCGGCCGGCAACCAGGTCGAGTTCAGCTACGGGCAGCCTCTCGGGCCGGGCGCGGAACAGCTGGAGATTCCCTGAGGGAACCTCCGCAAAAGCACTGAGCTGGGCCTGGCGTCGTTGCAATGAACCGCAAAATGCTCATGTACCCTACTCAGGGGTTCCTGAACCGGCTCAGTAGCCCTTGCCGGCCTTGTAGAAGTGCTCGTAGCAGAAGTTGGTGGCGGCCATGTAGCCCTCGGCGCTACCGCAGTCGAAACGCTGGCCCTTGAACTTGTAGGCCAGCACCAGCCCGTTGCGCGCCTGCTGCATCAGCGCGTCGGTGATCTGGATTTCACCGCCCTTGCCCGGCTCGGTCGCCTGGATGATCTCGAAGATGTCCGGCGTCAGGATGTAGCGGCCGATGATCGCCATGTTCGACGGCGCGTCGGCCGGCTTGGGTTTCTCCACCATGGTGCTGACCCGCATGATGTCGTCGCGCAGCATCTCGCCAGCGACGATGCCGTACTTGTGGGTTTCCTCCGGCGGCACTTCCTGGATCGCCACGATCGAGCAGCGGAACTGGTTGTACAGACGCACCATCTGCGCCAGAACGCCCTCGCCTTCGGTGTTGATACAGAGGTCATCCGCCAGCACCACCGCGAAGGGTTCGTCACCGATCAGCGACTGACCACTGAGAATGGCGTGACCGAGCCCCTTCATCTGCACCTGACGGGTATAGGAGAAGGTGCACTCGTCGATCAGCCGGCGGATGCCTGTCAGGTAGCGTTCCTTGTCGGTGTCCTGGATCTGCTGTTCGAGTTCGTAGCTGATGTCGAAGTGATCCTCCAGGGCGCGCTTGCCGCGACCGGTGATCATCGCGATCTGCTTGAGCCCGGCTTCGAGGGCCTCCTCGACGCCATACTGGATCAGCGGCTTGCTGACGATCGGCAGCATTTCCTTGGGCATCGCCTTGGTCGCCGGGAGAAAGCGGGTGCCGTAACCCGCAGCGGGAAACATGCATTTCTTGATCATGGGAGTCCTTGCTGGAAGTGGCCGATTGAACCCGCCCGCGCGGAGCCTGCCGGCGCGGGCCACGAGCTAGAGACCCTGACAGGGAAAAACAGTTGCGGGTTATTTCTCCGATGGTGGCCGTTTCGCCTGTTGCGCCGATTACCGGCGCTGTCTTGACCAAATCGCTATGCCAGGCATGGCGTCGCCGGGTATAAATCCGCCACCGCTGATCTGTACTGGAATCATCCTCGTCATGCGTTTCCGTCTTGTTGCAACAATCGCCGCCCTGCTGATCTCGAGCCCTGCTCGTGCCGAGCAGCTGCTGGTTGCGGTGGCCGCCAACTTCGCCGAGCCGATGCGCGAGATTGCCGCACAGTTCGAGCGCGACAGCGGCCATGCTGTGCGCCTGGCATTCGGCGCAACCGGCAAGCTCTACGCCCAGATCAGTAATGGCGCTCCCTATGACGTGCTGCTGGCGGCAGATGAGATCACAGCGGAAAAACTGGTCGAACAGCAGCTGGCACTAGCCGATACACGCTTCACCTACGCCACCGGGCGGCTGGTGTTGTGGTCGGCGCAGCCAGCCCGGGTCGATTCCGCCGGCAAGGTGCTGGCAGAAGGCGACTTCCGCCGCCTGGCGATCGCCAGCCCGGCTGCGGCGCCCTATGGGGCGGCGGCCATGGACGTACTCGAAGCGCTCGGTTTGCAGCACCTCAGCGAGCGTCTGGTGCGCGGCGAAAGCATTACCCACGCTTATCAGTTCGTCGCCTCCGGCAATGCCGAGCTGGGCTTCGTCGCCCGCTCCCAGGTTTACCGTGATGGCCGGTGGCTCAGCGGATCGGGCTGGGAGGTGCCGGCCGAGCTGCACCGTCCACTGCACCAGCAGGCGGTGCAGCTGAGTCGCAGCCGCGACAATCCCGCGGCCAGCGCCTTGCTCGACTATCTGCGCCAGCCGCAGATACGCGCACTGATCGCCAGTTATGGCTACGGGGTGAGCCCTTGAGTGGCGAAGACCTGGGCGCCATCTGGCTGACGCTCAAGCTGGCGACGGTCGTGACCTTGCTGTTGCTGCTGTTCTGCACCCCGCTGGCCTGGTGGCTGGCGCGCACCCGCTCGGCCTGGAAGGCGCCGGTCGGGGCACTGGTGGCGATGCCGTTGATCCTGCCGCCCACGGTGATCGGTTTCTACCTGCTGCTGTTCATGGGCCCCCAGGGACCGCTCGGCCAGCTCAGCGACTGGCTCGGCATCGGCCTGTTGCCGTTCACCTTCAGCGGTCTGGTGATCGCCTCCATGGTCTATTCGCTGCCTTTCGTGGTACAGCCGTTACAGACCGCGTTCGAGCAGATCGGCCAGCGTCCGCTGGAGGTCGCTGCCACCCTGCGCGCCTCACCCTGGGACAGTTTTCGCCATGTGGTGCTGCCCCTCGCACGGCCGGGATTCTTCACCGCCAGCGTGCTCGGCTTTGCCCATACGGTCGGCGAATTCGGCGTGGTACTGATGATCGGCGGCAGCATTCCCGGCCAGACCAAGGTGATCTCGGTACAGATCTACGATCACGTCGAGGCCATGCAGTACGGCAGCGCGCATCTGCTGTCTGCGGTACTGCTGGCGTTCAGCTTCGTCGTGTTGCTGCTGCTGCACCGCTATCGCAAGGGGCACCTGCATGTCTGAACAGGCGGTAGGAATTGCCGCGCGGCTTCGCCTGCAGCGCGACGAGTTCGTTCTGGATGTCGACATGCGCCTGCCGGGCAGTGGCGTCTGCGTCCTGTTCGGTCGCTCCGGCTGCGGCAAGACCAGCCTGCTGCGGGCCATCGCCGGTCTTGAGCGCGCCGAAGGCGTGCTGGAGTTTCGCGGTCAGCGCTGGCAGGACCGCTACAGCTTTCGCCCACCGCACCTGCGCCCGCTGGGTTATGTGTTCCAGGAAGCCAGCCTGTTTGCGCACCTGGACGTGATGGGCAACCTCACCTTCGGCTACCAGCGTGTACCACCGGCGCAGCGCCGCATCGTCCTCGACGAGGCGATCAGCCTGCTCGGCCTCGACAATCTGCTGCAGCGCAACGCCCAGACCCTTTCCGGCGGCCAGCGCCAGCGCGTGGCGATCGCTCGCGCCTTGCTGACCAGCCCGCAGTTGCTGCTGCTTGATGAACCACTGGCCAGCCTGGACGGCCCCAGCAAGGCCGAAATCCTGCCCTATCTGGAACGCGTCCGCGATGAGCTGGCATTGCCGATGATCTACGTTACCCATGCACCGGAAGAGGTCGCCCGTCTGGCCGACCAGTTGATCCTGCTGGAGAACGGACGAATTCAGGCCTACGGCACCCTCAACCAGCTGCTGACGGCGCCGGATCTGCCGCTGGCCCATCTCGACGACGCTGCTGCGGTGCTGCCCGCACGGGTGCTGAGCCACGATGCACACTACGCCCTGAGCGAGCTCGCCGTGCCCGGCGGCAGCCTGTGGATCGCCGGCTGCCAACTGGCTCAAGGTAGTGCCACCCGCGTCCGTATCCTCGCCCGCGATGTCAGTCTGGCGCTGCAGCCGAGCCCCGGCAGCAGCATCCTCAACAGTCTGCCGGCGCAGCTGGTCGATCTGTCCGCGGATCGCGATCCGGCCAACCTGCTCGCCCGTCTGGAGCTGCGCGCGGAGGGTCAGCCGAGCCAGAGCATTCTTGCCCGCCTGACCCGGCGTTCCGCCGACCGCCTGGCTCTGCAGGTGGGCATGCGCGTGCACGCGCAGATCAAGGCCGTGGCGCTGATGCGCTGAACCCGCCTCAGGCGGCGTCGGCCGCCGCCACGCCCAGACTGGGACGACCGATCGCCCGGTAGACGAAGCCCAGCTCGAACAGCTGCTGCGGATCGTAGATATTGCGCCCATCGAACAGCGCCGGGGTGCGCATCAACGCCCTGACGCGGGCGAAATCCGGCTGGCGGAACTGCTTCCACTCGGTCACCAGCACCAGCGCATCGGCACCCTCGGAGGTCTCGTAGGGCGACTCGCACAGGCGCAGCCGGCCCTCGCCAATCGCCTGTGGATAGCGCGCCGCGACCGCCGCGTTGGCTACCGGGTCATGCGCCTGAATCCGCGCACCGGCCGCCAGCAGAGCCTCCAGCAGTACCAGGCTGGGTGCCTCGCGCAGATCATCGGTGCCCGGTTTGAACGCCAGCCCCCAGATGGCCACCAGGCGCCCCTTGAGCTGCCCGCCGAAGTGCTCGCGCAGGGCCTGGAACAGCAGCGTCTTCTGCAATGCGTTGCGCGCCTCCACCGCGCGCAGGATGCCCGGCTCCATCCCCTCCAGCTCGGCGCAGCGGATCAGTGCGCGCACATCCTTGGGAAAGCAGGAACCACCGTAACCGCAGCCGGCGTAGATGAAGTGGGTACCGATGCGTCGGTCACTGCCGATGCCGCGACGCACTTCCTCGATATCCACGTCCAGCCGCGCGCAGAGACTGGCCATCTCGTTGATCAGCGAGATCCGCGCAGCAAGGAAGGCATTGGCCGCGTACTTGCTGAACTCGGCGGCACGCAGGCTCATGCACAGGATGCGCTCGTGGTTGCGCATGAAAGGCGCGTACAGACGTCGCAGCAGATTGATCGAGGCCTGGTCGGCAGCACCGATGATGACCCGGTCCGGGCGCATGAAGTCCTCCACCGCCGAGCCCTCCTTGAGGAATTCGGGGTTGCTCGCGACCCGCACCTTGAGTGCCATGCCGCGCTCGGACAACTGCTGGCGGATGCTTTCCTGAACGCGCTCGCAGGTACCCACCGGCACGGTCGACTTGACCACCACCAGGCAGTTGTGGGCCAGGCTCTGGCCCAGCTCGCGAGCGACCTGCAGGACGTGTCCGAGATCAGCCGAGCCGTCCTCGCCCGCCGGCGTGCCCACGGCGATGAAGATCACTTCGGCATCGGCGACCGCTTCCGCCAGCTCGCAGCCGAAACTGAGCTGACCGCTGCCCAGCTGGGTACGCAGCAACGGCTCCAGACCCGGTTCGTGAATCGGCAGGCGTCCCGCGCTCAGCTGCGCCACGCGCGCGGCGTCACGCTCCACGCAGCGCACCCGGTTGCCCATCTCGGCCAGACAGGTCGCACTGACCAATCCGACGTAACCTGCCCCAATCACGCTTATCCGCATCGCCGTCTCTCCCGAGTAATCCAGGGTCGATTGCAGCGCGTGCCGATGGCAAGGCGGTGACGGTCTGACTACCGGCGCATGACAGGGCCACCCTGTTCCAGCGCCCGGTGGGTAGTGGCTGGATCCAGCGCGGCGAGCGCCTCGTACTGGCTGAGGAATACCCCACCGCCGAAGTGCGCCAGGAAGCTGGAACGGCGCAGGCCATCCATGACCGGGCCCTTGACCTCCGACAGATGCAGCTGGATACCGCCTGCCTGCAAGCGCTCGCTGATCGCCTCCAGGCTCTCCAGGGCGCTGGCATCGATCAGGTTCACACCCGCACACATCAGCACCAGATGACATGCCTGCGGGTGCTGGGCGACCAGTTCGGCAATGCGTTCCTCGAGATAGCGGGCGTTGGGAAAGTACAGGCTCTCGTCGATGCGGATCGACAACACCTCGCGGCTCTCGATCACCGCGTGACGCTCGACATTGCGGAAATGCTCGCTGCCGGGAATCTGACCGACTACCGCGATATGCGGCTTGCTGGTGCGCCAGAGAAACAGCAGCAGCGACAGCCCGACGCCGATCAGGATGCCCGCCTCGACGCCGATCAACAGTACCCCGAGCATGGTCGCGGCCATGGCTGCGGCATCCTGACGGGAATACCGCCAAGTACGCCGCAGGGCACCAAGGTCGACCAGGCTGAGCACAGCCACCACGATGGTAGCGGCCAGTACCGCGTGCGGCAGGTTGGCGAACAGCGGCGTGAAAAACAGTACCGTCACAGCGACGCCCACGGCCGTCAGCGCTCCTGCCATCGGCGTCTGCGCACCCGCCTCGTAGTTGACCACCGAGCGGGCGAAGCCTCCGGTTACCGGAAAGCCGCCCGCCAGCGCTGCGGCAACATTGGCGCCACCGAGGGCGATCAGTTCCTGATTCGGCTCGATCCGCTGGCGACGGCGGGCTGCCAGCGTCTGCGCCACCGACACCGACTCGACGAAGCCGACCAGACTGATCAGCAGCGCCGCAGGCAACAGCTGCATGGCCAGTTGCAGATCCAGTGTCGGCAAGGCCAGCTCCGGCAGGCCGGCCGGAACCTCACCAACCAGTCGAACACCCGCGTCGCCCAGGTCCAGCAGGACAACCAGCAGTACCGCGATCAGCAGCGCCAGCACCGGGCCGCTACGCGCCAGGTTGCCCGCCAGGCGCGCTCCAAGCCCCAGCCGCTGCAGCAGTGGGCTGCCGTGACGACGCAGCAGATGGAGAAACAGCAGGCTGCTCGCCCCGATCGCCAGCGTCGGCAGATGCACCTGGGGCAGTGCCCTGACCAGAGCCAGCAGTTTCAGCACCGGGTTCTCACCGGAAACATGCACACCCAGCAGCGGGCCGAGCTGGCCCACGGCGATCAGCAGAGCGGATGCACTGATGAAGCCGGAAATCACCGGATGGCTGAGAAAGTTGGCGAGAAAGCCCAACCGCAGCGTTGCCATCAGCAGCAGAACCGCCCCCGATAGCAGCGCCAGCAACATCGCTGCACCCAGGTACTCCGCGCTGCCGGCGACGAACAGCGGCGCCAGCGCCGCTGCGGTCATCAGGGAAACGACTGCCACCGGTCCCACGGACAGTGTCCGGCTGCTGCCGAACAGGGTGTAGGCCAGCAGCGGCAGGATGCTTGCGTAAAGGCCGGTCACCGGCGGCAACCCGGCGAGCATGGCGTAGGCCAGGCTCTGGGGAATCAGCATCAGGGTCACTATCAGCGCGGCCAGGCTGTCGCTGGCGGCGGACTGAAGATCGTACTGCCGTAGCCAGACCAGACAGGGTAGCTTCATGGCCTGCGCCCGCGGCAAAGATCGGCAATGCCGGTAGCCGGGTCAGCGATCGCCATAGCCGAAGCCGGCTGCAGCCAGCTGACGCCCAACACACAGGCCACGCTGAGCGCCTCCATAGTTTCGCACCTCAATCGCTCAGAGCGTGTCCAGGGGAATCTTCAGATAACGCACGCCGTTGCTCTCCGCCGGTGGCAGCTGACCTGCACGCATGTTCACCTGCACCGACGGCAGGATCAGCGTCGGCATCTCTAGCGTGGCGTCGCGGGCCTGGCGCATCGACACGAAGGCTTTCTCGCTCACGCCCTGGTGGACGTGCACGTTTGCTTCGCGCTCGGCGGCGATGCTGGTCTCGTACAGATGATGCTCGCGACCAGGAGCCGTGTAGTCGTGGCACATGAACACCCGGGTTTCACCGGGCAGCTGGAACAGCTTCTGGATCGAGCGGTAAAGCGTGGCTGCATCGCCACCGGGAAAGTCGCAGCGCGCCGTGCCGTAGTCGGGCATGAACAGAGTGTCGCCGACGAACGCCGCGTCACCGATCAGATAGGTCATGCAGGCCGGCGTGTGCCCCGGGGTGTGGATGGCCCGCGCCTCGATACCGCCCAGATGAAAGACGTCGCCGTCATGGAACAGATGGTCGAACTGGCTGCCGTCCCTTGCGAACTCGCTGCCGGCGTTGAACAGCTTGCCGAAGGTCTGTTGCACCACCTTGATGTTGTCGCCTATCGCGAGTTTTCCGCCCAGTTTTTCATGCAGATAGGGCGCTGCGCTGAGGTGGTCGGCGTGCACGTGGGTTTCAAGTATCCAGCTGACCCGCAGACCGCGCGCGCGAACATGGTCGATCAGACGGTTTGCGCTGGCGAACGACGTCCGACCGGACGCCGGATCGTAGTCGAGCACCGAGTCGATGATGACGCACTCGCTGGTCGCGCTGTCGCTGACGACGTAGCTGTAGGTGGAGGTGGCCGGATCGAAGAAAGGCTCGACCAAGGGCTTGTTCATGCTCACGCACACATACTCCTATGGGTATTAATGGCCACCAGAGTAGCCGATCAATTTCGAATATGCATATACGTTTTAGGAATATGTACCCTGCGCACTGACACACCCTCCCCAGAACGAAAAACCCCGCGAAGGGATCACCTTCGCGGGGTTCTGTTTACAGCTGCGGCGGAGCCGCGATGAAGATCAATCGTCGCCGCTGAACGCACCGACCAGTTGCAGCAGACTGACGAACAGGTTGTAGATGGATACGTACAGGCTGATGGTGGCCATGATGTAGTTGCGCTCGCCACCATGGATGATTGCGCTGGTCTGGAACAGGATCGATGCCGAGGCGAACAGTACGAAACCGGCGCTGATCGCCAGCTGCAGACCGGGGATGTTGAAGAAGATGCCCGCGACCATTGCCCCGATCAGCACGAAGAAGCCAGCGATGATGAAGCCGGCGAGGAAGCTCATGTCCTTGCGGGTGGTCAGCACGTAGGCTGAGAGGCCGAAGAACACCAGCGCGGTCATCGCCATCGCCGTGCCGATCACTTCACCGCCGTTGGCCATGCCAAGGTAGCGGTTCAGGATCGGGCCGAGGGTGTAGCCCATGAAGCCGGTCAGCGCGAAGGTACTCAGCAGACCCCAGGACGAGTTGCGCAGCTTGGCGGTGAGGAAGAACAGGCCGTAGAAGCCGATCAGCACCACGAAGATGTTCGGATAGCGAACGTTCATCTGCTGGGCAACGAAGGCGACCAGGCCACTGAACGCCAGGGTAATGGCCAGCAGGCCGTAGGTATTGCGCAGCACACGGCTGACGTCGCCTTGTTCCGCCAGGGAACCTTCGAGGGCGTAATTCTGATCTTGCATGGCGAACTCCTGAGATTTAATGGTTATCCATCACCTGGACCAAGGTTGCCGCCGATCATAGCAGAGGCATCGGCGCTGCCAAGCGGCAGAATTTGACAGTGTGTTGCGTTCGGGTAACATCTCGCGCTCGCTCGTCGGAGGTGTGGCAGAGCGGTTGAATGCAACGGTCTTGAAAACCGTCGAAGGGGAAACTCTTCCGTGAGTTCGAATCTCACCGCCTCCGCCATCTTGCAAGTCGAAAGCCCCGTATTCCGGGGCTTTCGCGTTTCTTCCCAATAGAAGGCGGCTCAACCCGTTCGTTCCGCGCCAAGACCAGCAGGTCCGGACGCTGATTGCCCCCGGATCCCCAGAGCCGCGCGCAGCTAGGACTGCCGGTCACTTTTTGTTAAGGTTGCCGCCAGCCAAAAGACCGCTGCCCAGGCGGCGTCAACGCAGACAGAGGTGGCAGTGTGATCAGGGTCCTGGTGGTCGATGACCACGACTTGGTTCGTACAGGCATTACCCGAATGCTGGCCGATATCGATGGCCTGCAGGTCATCGGGCAGGCCGACTCCGGGGAGGAGTCGCTCAAGCGCGCCCGCGAGCTGAAGCCTGACGTCGTGCTCATGGACATCAAGATGCCCGGCATCGGTGGCCTTGAAGCGACTCGCAAGCTGTTGCGCAGCCATCCGGACATGCGCGTGATCGCGGTCACCGCGTGTGAGGATGACCCCTTCCCCACCCGTCTGTTGCAAGCTGGCGCCTCCGGCTACCTGACCAAGGGCGCGGGGCTCGACGAGATGGTCCAGGCGATTCGCCTGGTGTTCGCCGGCCAGCGCTACCTGAGCCCGCAGATTGCCCAGCAGCTGGCGCTCAAGTCGTTCCAGCCGCAATCCGGTGGCTCACCCTTCGATACGCTCTCCGAGCGGGAGATCCAGATCGCCCTGATGATCGCCAACTGCCACAAGGTGCAGACGATCTCCGACAAGCTGTGCCTGTCGCCCAAGACCGTGAACACCTATCGCTATCGGATATTCGAGAAGCTCAGTATCGACAGCGACGTGGAACTGGCCCTGCTCGCCGTACGCCACGGCATGGTCGATGCCGTCAGTTGAATGAGCAGCAGCTTCGATCCCTCCGCGTTCCTCGCAACCTGCAGTGGCAGACCTGGCGTCTATCGGATGTACGACGCCCAAGGCAGCCTGCTCTACGTCGGCAAGGCGAAGAACCTCAAGAAGCGCCTCTCCAGCTACTTCCGCAAGACCGGCCTGGCGCCCAAGACCGCAGCCCTGGTGGGACGCATCGCGCAGGTTGAGACAAGCATCACCGCCAACGAGACCGAGGCGCTGCTGCTAGAGCAGACGCTGATCAAGCAGTCGCGGCCGCCCTACAACATCCTGCTGCGCGACGACAAATCCTACCCCTACGTATTCCTCTCCGACGGTGACTTCCCCAGGTTGAGCATCCATCGGGGTGCCAAGCGCGAAAAAGGTCGCTACTTCGGTCCGTATCCCAGCGCACTGGCGATCCGCGAAAGCCTCAGCCTGCTGCAGAAGACCTTCCACGTCCGCCAGTGCGAGGACAGCTACTTCCGCAACCGCAGCCGACCCTGCCTGCAATACCAAATCAAGCGCTGCAAGGGGCCTTGCGTCGCCGGCCTGGTCAGCCAGGAGGAGTACGCCGAGGACGTGCGCCACTCCGCAATGTTTCTCGACGGTCGCAGCAATGCCCTGGCCAACGAATTGTCCAGTGCGATGGAGCAAGCCGCGCAGCGCCTGGACTTCGAGCAGGCGGCCATGCTCCGCGACCAGATCGGCATGTTGCGGCGTGTGCAGGACCAGCAGAGCATGGAGTCCGGCAATGGTGACGTCGATGTGGTCGCCGCCATGGTCAACCCCGGAGGGGCCTGCGTGCACGTCATCTCCGTGCGTGGCGGTCGGGTGCTGGGCAGCAAGAACTTCTTTCCCCAGGTGGCGATCGAGGAGAGCGTCACCGATGTGCTCGAAGCCTTTCTGGCGCAGTACTACCTCGGCAGCAGCGAGCGCGATCTCCCCCAGGAGGTGATCGTCAACGCGGCGCTGGAAGGCGGAGAAGCCCTGACGGGCGCCATCAGCGCGGCGCGCGGGCGCGAGCTCGACTTCAGCCACCGGGTTCGCAGCACGCGTGCGCGCTGGCAGAAGCTTGCGGTAACCAATGCCGAGCAGGCGCTGGCTGCACGACTGGCCAACCGTCAGCATCTGGCTGCGCGTTTCGAAGCGCTGGCCGAGGCGCTGAAGATGGATGAGATCCCGCAGCGCCTGGAGTGCTTCGACATCAGTCATTCCAGCGGCGAGGCAACGGTAGCCTCCTGCGTCGTGTTCGGTCCGGAAGGCCCGTTGAAATCCGACTATCGCCGCTACAACATCGACGGCATCACCGCCGGCGACGATTACGCGGCCATGCACCAGGCATTGACCCGCCGTTTCGCCAAGGCTGCCGAGGGCGAAGGAAAACTCCCCGACGTCCTGCTGGTGGATGGCGGCAAGGGCCAGCTGGCAATGGCCCGCGAAGTGCTGCAGGAACTCTCTGCGCCCGACATGCTGCTGCTCGGTGTGGCCAAAGGCAGTACGCGCAAGCCAGGCCTGGAGACGCTCTATCTCAACGATCCCACCAATGAATTCACGCTCTCGGGCGACTCTCCGGCGCTGCACCTGATCCAGCAGGTGCGTGACGAAGCACACCGCTTCGCCATCACCGGTCACCGCGCCCGACGCGCCAAGGCACGTACCACTTCACGCCTGGAGGATATCGCCGGTATCGGCCCCAAGCGCCGCAGGGAACTGCTCAATCACTTCGGCGGTCTGCAAGAACTCGTTCGTGCCAGCAGCGACGAGATCGCCAAAGCGCCCGGCATCAGCAAAAAGCTTGCAGAGTCGATTTATGCAGCACTGCACAGCGAGTAGAATCGCCCATTGCTTTCCTCCTTCAGCCAAGTCGTGCCAATGAATATCCCCAATCTGATCACCGTTCTGCGCGTACTGCTGATTCCGATCTTCATTCTGCTGTTCTACATGCCGTTCTCTTGGAGCTACTACGCCGCCAGCGCCGTGTTCGCACTGGCCGCCGTCACCGACTGGCTGGATGGCTACCTGGCGCGCCGACTGCAGCAGAGCACGCCCTTCGGCGCGTTCCTCGACCCGGTGGCGGACAAGCTGATGGTTGCCGTGGCGCTGGTACTACTGGTCGAACACCACGGCAATCTCTGGCTGACCCTGCCGGCTGCAATCATCATCGGACGAGAGATCGTGATTTCGGCATTGCGCGAGTGGATGGCGGAGATCGGCGCCCGCGCTCAGGTCGCCGTGTCCAACCTGGGCAAGTGGAAGACCGCCGCGCAGATGGTTGCGATCATCACGCTACTGGCAAATCCGCCGCTGATGACGCTCTGGGTCGGGATTGGCTACGGCCTGCTGATCATTGCTGCAGGCCTTACGCTGTGGTCGATGCTGCAGTACCTGCTTGCCGCCTGGCCGCATCTGAGCGCCAGCTCGCAGAAGAAATAAACTTTTTTGAATCAAGGGGTTGACGGACCACTCCGAAACTATAGAATGGCGCCCGTCAACACGACGCCAAGCGGGAATAGCTCAGTTGGTAGAGCACGACCTTGCCAAGGTCGGGGTCGCGAGTTCGAGTCTCGTTTCCCGCTCCAGATTTTACGGGCCGATTATTCGGCCCGTTTGCTTCATGGCTGAGTAGCAGAGTGGTTATGCACCGGATTGCAAATCCGTGAACGCCGGTTCGATTCCGACCTCAGCCTCCAATTCAGAAAAGCCCGGTAAATCACTGATTTCCGGGCTTTTTCGTTTCCGCCCCATGAATGGCTCGGCTTGTTCTGAGGGCGGCGGACTTATATAGTCCGGACCTCGTCGCCTGCGGGCGACGGCGCTACCGCCCGAATGGCGAAATCGGTAGACGCAGGGGACTTAAAATCCCTCGCCAGCAATGGCATGCCGGTTCGAGTCCGGCTTCGGGCACCAATCTTCGCAACAACCGCCTTCGCCGCCTGTATTTCAGGCCGCCAGGTCTTATCATTCCGCCAGTTATCCACTCACGCGGTCTGCCATGAAATTCGCCATTGCCCTGTTTTCACCGCCGCACGCGCCCTCCTCGCGCCGCGCTCTGCGCTTCGCCGAGGCGGTACTGGCCGGCGGGCATGAGATCGTGCGGCTGTTTCTCTATCAGGATGCAGTGCAGCACGCCTCGGCGGCACTGGTGCTGCCACAGGACGAAACCGACGGCGCCAGGCAGTGGCAGACATTCATCAGCGACAACCAGCTCGACGCGGTGGTCTGCATTGCCGCAGCGCTGCGCCGCGGCGTACTCAACGACGAGGAAGCCGCACGTCATGACAAGCCTGCGACAGTACAGTCGCGGGCCTGGACGCTTTCCGGCCTGGGCCAGCTGCACGAAGCCAACCAGCTCGCAGATCGGCTGATCTGCTTTGGAGGCCCCTGATGAGCCAGTCGCTGCTGATCGTCACGCGTCAGGCGCCATGGAGCGGCCCTGGTGCCCGTGAGGCGCTGGACATCGCCCTGGCAGGCGGAGCCTTCGATCTGCCGCTGGGCCTGCTTTTTCTCGACGACGGTGTTTTTCAGCTGGCACCCGGGCAGCAACCAGCGAGCCTCACGCTCAAGGATCTGCAGGCCAATCTACAGGCGCTGCCGATGTTCGGCGTCGAGGCGCTGTATGTCTCCGCCCGCAGCCTGAATGAACGAGGGCTGAGCGACGGCGCTCTGCAATTGCCGGTGGAGGTGCTCGACGATGTCGGTCTGAGCGCCCTCTTCGAGCGTTACGACCAGGTGATCACTCTCTGATGAGCACGCTGCACGTTCTTTCCCACTCGCCGTTCAGCGACAGTCGCCTGTCCAGCTGCCTGCGCCTGCTCACTCCGGGCGACGGCCTGCTACTCTGCGGCGACGCGGTCTATGCCCTGCAGGGCGGCACGGCTCAGCGCGCGGCCCTGGAGCTGATGCCCGAGACTATCGCCCTGTTGGCGCTGGCCGAGGACCTCCACGCCCGCGGCCTGGTGCAGCTTCCCGAGCGCCTGCAGCTGCTCGACTACCCAGGCTTCGTTGCCAGCAGCATCGCCTTCGACAAGGTGAATACCTGGCTATGAACAGTCTGCAGGTGAACGGCCGCAGCATCGCACTCGACAAGGATGGCAATCTTTGTGACCTCGATGAGTGGTCCGAGTCGGTCGCCGAGGCGCTCGCCGAGTACGAAGGCCTGCAACTCGGCTCCGAACACTGGGAAATACTCCTGCTGCTGCGCGCCTTCTACCAGGAATTCCAGCTGTCGCCGGCGACCCGGCCACTGATCAAGTACGCGGCGCTCAAGCTGGGGCCGGACAAAGGCAACAGCCTGCACCTCAACCGCCTGTTCAAGGGCACTCCCGCCAAGCTCGCTGCCAAGCTTGCCGGCCTGCCGAAACCGAGCAACTGCATATGAACCTCGTTACCCCAGCTGAACATCCGTTTGCCGTCTTTGTGCGCATTCTCGGCAAGGGCAAACGCGGCGCCCGCGACCTGACCCGCGAAGAAGCCCGTGAGGCCATGGGCATGCTGCTCGACGGCAAGGTCGAAGAAACCCAGCTCGGCGCCTTCCTCATGCTGCTGCGGCACAAGGAAGAAAGCGCCGAGGAAATGGCCGGGTTTGCCGAAGCGATCCGCGCCCGCCTGAATGCTCCGCAGATCGCCGTCGACCTCGACTGGCCAAGTTACGCCGGCAAGAAGCGTCACCTGCCCTGGTACCTGCTGGCGGCCAAGTGTCTGGCTGGCTCCGGGAAGCGCATCCTGATGCATGGCGGCGGTGCCCACACTGCCGGCAGGATGTACAGCGAGCAACTGCTCGACAGGCTCTCCATCCTGGTATGCAGGGACTGGTCACAGGTCGCCGGCGCGCTCGACGCTGAGGGTCTCGCCTTCGCACCGCTGGGCGACTGGATGCCCGAGCTGCAGCGAATGATCGACCTGCGCAACATCCTCGGCCTGCGCTCGCCGATCCATTCGCTGGCGCGCATCATCAATCCGCTCGGGGCGCGCTGCGGCCTGCAGAGCATCTTTCACCCTGGCTACCAGGAAGTGCACCGGGCGGCCAGCCAGCTGCTCGGTGACAACGCGCTGGTGATCAAGGGCGACGGCGGCGAGATCGAGCTCAACCCAGATGCCAGCTCGCACCTCTACGGCACCCGCGGTGGTGAAAACTGGGACGAGGAATGGCCGCCACTGTCCCCGCAACGCCACGTCAAACCGCCAAGTCTCGAGCCCGAACAGCTGCTTGCGTTCTGGCGCGGCGAGCGCGATGACGCCTACGGCCGGCTGGCCACTCTCGCTACCATCGCCCTCGCCTTGCGGGCGCTGGGCACACCGCGCGAGCAGGCGCTGAGCGACGCGGAAAGACTCTGGGAAGAACGCAACCGATCGATCTGACCGATCCTTTCCATTGAGGATTCGAACCCATCCGCCCTGCCCCTGTCGCTAGAGTGAGCAACTCATTCTTTGCAAAGAGGTAAGGCCGGTGGGACTCCTGATCGACGGGCAATGGCATGACCAGTGGTACGACACCAGCGACGGCCGCTTCAAGCGCGAGGATGCGCAGCGGCGCAACTGGATCACCGCAAGCGGCGATGCCGGACCCAGCGGCGAAGGCGGCTTTCCCGCACAGGCCGGCCGCTATCATCTGTATGTATCGCTGGCCTGCCCCTGGGCCCATCGCACGCTGATCCTGCGCGAGCTGAAGCAGGTGCAGCCGCTGGTCGAGGTGTCGATCGTCAGCTGGCTGATGGGCGAGGATGGCTGGACCTTCGACCCGGCCACCGGCTCGAGCGGCGATGCCCTGCACGGATTCAGTCATCTACATCAGCTCTATACCCGCGACGACCCGGACTACAGCGGCCGGGTAACCGTGCCCACCCTCTGGGACCGCGAGCGCCAGCGGATCGTCAGCAACGAATCGGCGGAGATCCTGCGCATGTTCAACCAGGCCTTCGACGACATCACGGGCTCGCGGCTGGATCTGTACCCGGAGGCCCTGCGCGAGGAGATCGACGCCCTTAATGCCCGCATCTACCCGCAGGTGAACAACGGCGTCTATCGCGCAGGCTTCGCCACCACCCAGGAAGCTTACCGGGAGGCCTTCGATGAGCTGTTCGGCGCGCTGGACTGGCTCGAAGCGCTGCTACAGAAGCAGCGCTATCTCTGCGGCGAATACCTGACCGAGGCCGATTGGCGCCTGTTCACCACCCTGATCCGCTTCGACAGCGCCTACCACGGGCATTTCAAGTGCAATCTGCGGCGTATTCAGGACTACCCGGCGCTCTCGGGCTGGCTGCGCGAGCTCTACCAGTGGCCAGGCATCGCCACGACCGTCGACTTCACCCATATCAAGCACCACTACTACCGAAGCCACGCCAACATCAACCCGACCGGCATAGTGCCGGCGGGCCCGGCGCTGGATCTGGACGGCGCCCATGGCCGCGAGGCCCTTCCCGGAAGGGGGATCTGGCAGCGAGCGGGTTAGCGCTTACGAGGCGCCAGTTGGGCTCGATGGCGCAATGCGCTGCGCTTATTACGCCCTAGGCAACGCAGCACCTCAGCGGAACTTGCCACACGAGGCAGGGTAGCAGCCGCGTGCCGCTGTCAGCCCCGTGCGCCTTCGAACCAGGCAAGCTTCTCGCGCAGGCTGACCACCTCGCCGACGATCACCAGGGTCGGCGCCTGCACCTCATGCCGGGCCAGCAGATCGGGCAGACTTTGCAGGGTACCGGTGTAGACGCGCTGGTTGCTGGTAGTGCCTTGCTGTACCAGCGCTACCGGGGTACTCGCGGCACGACCATGGGCGATCAGTTGCTCGCAGATCACCGGCAGCCCCACCAGGCCCATGTAGAACACCAGCGTCTGCCCGGGCGCTGCCAGCTCCTTCCAGGGCAGATCGCAGCTGCCATCCTTGAGATGGCCGGTGACGAAACGCACCGACTGGGCATGGTCGCGATGGGTCAGCGGGATGCCGGCATAGGCTGCGCAGCCGGAGGCCGCGGTGATGCCCGGCACCACCTGAAAGGGAATGCCGTGGGCGGCGAGCTCTTCGATCTCCTCGCCGCCACGGCCGAAGATGAACGGGTCACCGCCCTTCAGTCGCAGCACGCGCTTGCCTTCCTTCGCCAGATCGACCAGACGCCGGTTGATCTGCTCCTGTGGCAGCGCATGCTCGGCACGCTGCTTGCCGACATAGATGCGTTCGGCGTCACGCCGGCACAGCTCGATGATCGCTGGCGCCACCAGGCGGTCGTAAAGCACCACGTCGGCCTGCTGCATCAGGCGCAGGGCGCGAAAGGTCAGCAGGTCAGGGTCACCGGGGCCCGCACCAACCAGATAGACCTCGCCGAGCATGCGCGGCGCCGCGCCGCAGATCTTTTCCTCGAGCAGACGCTCGCCCTCGCCGAGCTTGCCGGCGAACACGCTTTCGGCAATCTGCCCCTGGAACACGTCTTCCCAGAACACCCGACGTTGCTGCACGTTGGGGAACAGCGTCTTAACCTGCGCGCGAAACTTCTTCGCCAGGCCGGCCAACTGACCGTAGGTGGCTGGAATCCAGGTCTCGATCTTGGCGCGGATCAGGCGTGCCAATACCGGTGCGTCGCCGCCGCTGGTCACTGCGACTATCAACGGCGAGCGATCGACGATGGCCGGGAAGATCACGCTGCACAGCTTGGGCGCATCCACCACATTGACCGGAATGCCACGCTGCTGCGCCTGCTCCGATATCCGCGCGTTGAGCGGCTCGTCATCGGTGGCAGCGATCACCAGGGTAACGCCCTGCAGGTCGCCTTCCTCGTATCCGCGCTGCAGAACCTCTCCGCCACCCTCCCCGGCCATCTGCAGCAGCTCAGCCCGGATCTGCGGGGCAACCACGCGCAGGCGTGCGCCGGCGTCCGCCAGCAACCGCGCCTTGCGCACTGCCACCTCGCCACCACCAACGACCAGAACGATCTTGTCCTGCAACTTGTGAAACAGGGGAAGGAAGTCCATGGCGGCGCCTTGTCGAGAAAGTGATGACAGGAATACGACATCGCAGGAGGCGAGCCGCATGTCGAAAATCAAGTCTGGCGTTCAGGGCGCACATCGCTGCGCGCCCGCCACCACGATCAAGCGATGCTTTCGATCCCACCCATGTAGGGCTTGAGTACCTCGGGCACGCGGATCGAACCATCCGCCTGCTGGTAGTTTTCCAGCACCGCCACCAGGGTACGACCGACCGCCAGGCCCGAACCGTTCAGCGTGTGCACCAGCTCCGGCTTGCCGGTTTCCGGGTTGCGCCAGCGCGCCTGCATGCGCCGCGCCTGGAAGTCACCGCAGTTGGAGCAGGAGGAAATCTCGCGGTATTTGTCCTGGCTCGGTACCCAGACCTCGAGATCGTAGGTCTTGACCGCGCCAAAGCCCATGTCGCCGGTGCACAGCGCCAGCTTGCGGTACGGCAGCTCGAGCAGCTGCAGCACGCGCTCGGCGTTGGCGGTCAGGCTCTCCAGCGCTTCGAAGGACTTGCCCGGCTCGACGATCTGTACCATCTCGACTTTGTCGAACTGGTGCTGGCGGATCATTCCGCGGGTATCGCGGCCGGAGGCGCCGGCCTCGCTGCGAAAGCACGGCGTGTGCGCGACCAGCTTGATCGGCAGCAACTTGGCGTCGAGGATCTCGCCGGCGACCAGGTTGGTCAGCGACACCTCGGCGGTGGGGATCAGATAGAGGTCGGCCTGCTCGTCGCGCTGGATGCGGAACAGGTCCTCCTCGAACTTGGGCAACTGGCCGGTGCCCTGCAGCGCCGAAGCCTGCACCAGGTAAGGCGTATAGGCCTCCTCGTAGCCGTGCTCGGAAGTGTGCAGGTTGATCATGAACTGCGCCAGGGCGCGATGCAGACGGGCGATCGGGCCGCGCAGCACGGCAAAGCGTGCGCCGGACAGCTGCGCGGCACGCTCGAAGTCGAGCCAGCCATGCTGCTCGCCGAGGGCGACGTGATCCTGAATGGGAAAGTCGAACTGTCGCGGCGTGCCCCAGCGCGACACCTCGACGTTGCCCTCCTCGTCCGCACCCACCGGCACCGATTCGTCGGGCAGGTTGGGAATGTTCAGCAGCAACTGGTCGAGTTCTGCCTGGATGGCGTCCAGCTCGCGCTTGCCGGCTTCCAGGTCGCTGCCCATCCGATCCACTTCCGCCAGCAGCGGAGCAATGTCTTCACCGCGCTGCTTGGCCTGGCCGATGCTCTTGGAGCGCGCGTTGCGTTCGGCCTGCAGCTGCTCGGTGCGGGTCTGCACGGTCTTGCGCTGCGCCTCGAGGGCTTCGAAACGCGCCACATCCAGAGTGAAGCCGCGGGTCGCCAGACGCTGCGCGACGTCGTGCAGCTGGGTACGAACGAGTTTGGAGTCGAGCATGGAAAATTTCTCAAACAGGACAATCGAAGGATTTCGCGATGCCGCGCAGTTTACGGAGTACGGCGCGGCATTCCGAGGCTTTTGTATCTACCAGCGCGCCAGACTCATGCCGCCCCAGGCTGCGAGCAGACCGCCCGCGACGCTGCCGAACAGATAGGCGAACGCCAGCGGCGCCTGCCCGCCGTCGAGCAGCTTGAGGACTTCGAGGCTGAAGCTGGAAAAGGTCGTCAGGCCGCCCAGCACGCCGGCGAGCAGACCGGTACGCAGCGGCAACGGCAGATCCGTACGCAGCAGGAACCAGGCAGACAGAAAGCCGATGGCGAAGCAGCCGATCAGGTTGACCAGCAGCGTGCCGAGGTAGAAATGCCGCGGCCAGTTGGCGACCACCCAGTAGCTGGTCAGAAAACGCAGGCAGGAACCCACCGCCCCACCCAGAGCCACCGCCAGCAGCACCTTGATCATGGTTTTCTCCGTTGCCGCGGGCTGGCCTGATCCAGTGCGGACAGGTGTGCGAGCTTGTCGCGGATCTTGCCTTCCAGGCCGCGGGGTGCCGGCTGATAGTACTGGCGCGGCGTCATGGCCTCGGGGAAGTAGTCTTCGCCGGCGGCATAGGCATCCGGCTCGTCATGCGCGTAGCGGTATTCGTCACCGTAGCCGAGCTCCTTCATCAGCCGGGTCGGCGCATTGCGCAGGTGTAGCGGCACCTCCAGCGAACCCTGCTCGGCGGCGTCGCGCATCGCTGCCTTGAACGCCGTATAGACCGCATTGCTCTTCGGCGCACAGGCCAGATAGACCACCGCCTGCGCCACCGCCAGCTCACCCTCGGGGCTGCCCAGGCGCTCCTGTACATCCCAGGCGTTCAGGCACAGGCCCAGCGCGCGCGGATCGGCATTACCGATGTCCTCGCTGGCCATGCGCACCACCCGGCGCGCCAGATAAAGCGGGTCGCAGCCGCCATCAAGCATGCGCGCGTACCAGTAAAGCGCAGCATCCGGACTGGAGCCGCGGATGGACTTGTGCAGTGCGCTGATCTGGTCGTAGAAGGCTTCGCCACCCTTGTCGAAGCGCCGGCGACTGTCGCCGAGCAGGCTCTGCAGCAGCTCGACACCGATTTCGCCGCCGTCCTCGACCAGATCTGCCGCGTTCTCCAGCAGATTGAGCACCCGCCGGCCATCGCCATCAGCCGCGCTCATGAGTATCTGCTGTGCCTCGTCGGACAGTCTCAACTGGCGCTCGCCCAGGCCTTTCTGCTCCTCCAGCGCACGCCCGATCAACTGGCGCAATGCGGCCTCGTCCAGGCTCTTGAGCACGTACACCCGCGCGCGCGACAGCAGCGCGTTGTTCAGTTCGAACGAGGGGTTCTCGGTGGTCGCGCCGATGAAGATCAGCGTGCCGTCCTCGACGTAAGGCAGGAAGGCATCCTGCTGCGACTTGTTGAAGCGGTGCACCTCATCGACGAACAGAATGGTCCGCCGGCCGGACTGCGCCGCATGCTGACGGGCGATCTCGACCGCCTGGCGAATCTCCTTGACCCCGGAGAGCACCGCCGAGAGGGTCTCGAAGTGCGCATCCGACACCTGCGCGAGCAACCGTGCCAGGGTGGTCTTGCCGACCCCGGGCGGGCCCCAGAAGATCATCGAATGCAGCGCGCCCTGCTCCAGCGCCTCGCGCAGCGGCTTGCCCTTGCCCAGCAGGTGCTCCTGGCCGACGTATTCGTCCAGGCTGGCGGCCCGCAGACGGGCTGCCAGGGGCTGGGCGATCGGGGGGCGGCCGAACAGGTCCAAGATGCTGGTCCGCTATTCCTGGATCACATCCACGCCTTCGGGAATCTCGAAGGTGAACTTATCCGGGTTGAGAATCTCGTTCATCTTCACGCCGAGGAAGAGGATGTTGGTGCGCTGACCGACACTGTCGATCAGTTGCATGTCATTGATCACGCCGCCGCGGAAGGACAGGCGCAAGCTGTCGAACAGGGTATCGCTGCTCTTGGGCTTGAGGATGAAATCGACCACATCGCCGGCTTCCTTGTGGGTGATCTCGAAGCTCTCGCGGATCTGCGACACATCCCCGGAGAGCAACAGCGCGGGGGTATGGGTCAGCCTCTGGTCGAGCGCCTGGATGGTGACCTGCTCCAGATCCGGGTCATACAGCCAGACCTTCTGCCCATCGGAAACCAGCAACTGCTCCAGCGGCGCATCGGTATGCCAGCGCAGCTGGCCGGGTCGCTTGAGCGCCAGCTCGCCGGAAGTCTCCTGCAGATGGGTGCCGGATGCATCCAGGGTCAACTGCGAGAAGCGCGCAGTCAGGGTCTTGGCATTGCCGAGCAGGCCGGACAGTCGCTTCGCCGTGGCCTCCTCGTCGGCCTGGGCGCCGAGGGTGAAACAGGCCAGGCTGGCCACAAGCAGCAAACGGATCAGGCGCATTGGATTCCTCGAAACAGGTTGGATAAATCAGTCGCGCATCGAGCCGGGCGCGATCACTTCGCGCGAGCCGTTGCCATTCATGGCCGATACCACACCGGCCACTTCCATCGCCTCGACCATGCGCGCGGCGCGGTTATAGCCGATCTTCAGCTTGCGCTGCACTGCAGAAATGGAGGCACGGCGACTCTCCAGAACGAAGGCCACGGCCTCGTCATACAGCGGATCGTCTTCGCTGCCTTCGCTGCCCTCGCCCGAGCCACTGCCGTCGAAGCCACTGCCGGACTCTTCCACGCCGGCCAGAATGTCTTCGATGTAATCCGGCGCTCCGCGCTGCTTCCAGGCTTCCACTACCCGATGTACTTCCTCATCGGAGACGAAGGCGCCGTGCACGCGGATCGGCAGGCCGGTACCCGGCGGCAGGTAGAGCATGTCGCCATGGCCGAGCAGCTGTTCGGCGCCACCCTGATCGAGGATGGTCCGCGAATCGATCTTGCTCGACACCTGGAACGCCATGCGGGTCGGAATGTTGGCTTTGATCAGACCGGTGATCACGTCCACCGACGGACGCTGGGTCGCCAGGATCAGGTGGATGCCGGCGGCACGGGCCTTCTGCGCGATCCGTGCGATCAGCTCTTCGACCTTCTTGCCGACGATCATCATCATGTCGGCGAATTCGTCGACCACCACCACGATGGTCGGCAGGGTTTTCAGGTACGGCGGCTCATCGTCCATCGACTCGCGCTTGTACAGCGGGTCATGCAGCGGCTGCCCGGCCTCCTCCGCGTCCTTGACCTTGCGATTGAAGCCGGCCAGGTTGCGCACGCCCATCTTCGACATCAGCTTGTAGCGGCGCTCCATCTCGGCGACCGACCAGCGCAGCGCGTTGGCGGCCTCCTTCATGTCGGTGACCACCGGGCAGAGCAGATGCGGGATGCCTTCGTAGATCGACAGTTCGAGCATCTTCGGATCGATCATGATCATCCGCGCCTCTTCCGGCGTGGATTTGAACAGGATCGACAGGATCATCGCGTTGACCCCTACCGACTTGCCCGAGCCGGTGGTGCCGGCGACCAGCAGGTGCGGCATGCGCGCAAGGTCGGTGATCACCGGGCGACCACCGATGTCATGACCCAGCGCCAACGTCACCGGCGACTTGGCCTCATCGTATTCGCTGGAAGACAGCACCTCGGAGAAACGCACGATCTGCCGGTCTTCATTGGGGATCTCGATACCGACCGTGGTCTTGCCGGGAATCACCTCGACCACCCGCACACTGATCACCGCCAGCGAGCGCGCCAGATCCTTGGCCAGGTTGGAGATGCGGCTGACCTTGACGCCGATGCCCGGCTGGATTTCGAAACGGGTGATCACCGGACCCGGATGAACCGATTCCACCACCACCTCGACGCCGAACTCCTTGAGCTTGATCTCGAGCAGGCGCGACATCGCCTCCAGCGACTCGGGCGAGAATTTCTTGGGTTTCTTCTCCGCCACGTCGAGGATCGAGATCGGCGGCAGCGAGCCTTCCACGGCACTGTCGAGGAATAGCGGCACCTGCTTTTCCTTCAGCACGCGCTTGCTCGGCTCGGCCTTCTTCGGCATTTCCGGCTCACTGATCACCGGCGGCACGCGCTTCTCGCGCTCGCTCATGTGCTTGCTCAGCGCCTCGTCACGCTCGATCACTCGCGCCTTGGCACGCGCCTGCTCGCCGCGGTCGCTGACCATGGGCGCAACCACATCATGTACCCGATCATCGACTTCACGCAGCTGGGCGACCATCTGCTTGCGCTCGTTACGCGCATTCCACCAGCGGGTGATCCCCCCCTGCACCAGCTCGACGAGATCCAGCGTGATCTTGCCGGTCAGGTCCATCACCCGGAACCAGGAGAGATCGGCAAAGACGGTAAGACCGAAGAGGAACAGGGCAATGAACAGCAGCGTGCTGCCCTGGATATTGAGCGCGCCCTTGGCCAGGTCGCCCAGACCGCTGCCCAGCATGCCGCCGGCCGATGCGGGCATGTCGACACCCGCGGTGAAATGGATATCGGCCAGCGCCGCACCGCTGACCACCAGCAGCATCAGACCGACCAGGCGCAGAGAGAACAACCAGCCGTTCCACTGCCAGGGCTGATGACGACGGCGGAATATCTGCAGGGACTTCAGCGCCAGCAGCGCCGGAACCAGAAAGGCAAAATAACCCAGCACCAGAAACAGGATGTCGGCGAACCAGGCGCCCGCCCGCCCTGCCGCATTGCGCACCTGGACAACGTCGCTGGTGTGGGTCCAGCCCGGATCGGCAGGGTCATGGGTGAACAGGGACATCCACAGATAGATACTCAGCGCAGCAAAAGCAATGAGCGCACCTTCCTTCAGACGGTACTGCACATGCTGGCGCCAGGCCGGGGCCGAGTTTTGGGAGGCGGCTTTCTTCAAAACGCTGGGTTCCTGCGCTGGGCGTTTCTTCAATACGGAAGGGGTAATGAGATCGGCATTGTACGGCTTCACCGGCTGCATGCCATGCGGCAGGCCACACTCGCGATCGGCTTTCCGCCATCCCCCACCTTCGGTGTAGGATACCCGGCATTCCCCACTCCGACGCGGCCCAATTGGACCACGCATTGTTTTTACAGACAAAGGCTTATGAGGTTTTTTTATGAGTGAAGTCAAGCATTCGCGCCTGATCATCCTGGGCTCCGGACCCGCTGGCTACAGCGCGGCGGTGTATGCCGCCCGAGCCAACCTCAAGCCTGTCGTCATCACCGGCATCCAGCCTGGCGGCCAGCTGACCACCACCACCGAAGTCGACAACTGGCCGGGTGATGTTGAAGGCCTGACCGGGCCGGCGCTGATGGAGCGGATGCAGAAACATGCCGAACGCTTCGATACCGAGATCGTCTTCGACAACATCAACAGTGTCCAGTTGCAACAGCGCCCCTTCCTCTTGGTTGGCGACAGCGCCACCTACAGCTGCGATGCGCTGATCATCGCCACCGGCGCATCCGCCCAGTACCTCGGCCTGCCGTCGGAAGAAGCCTTCTCCGGCAAGGGCGTCTCCGCCTGCGCCACCTGCGACGGTTTCTTCTATCGCAAGCAGGTGGTCTGCGTGGTCGGCGGCGGCAATACCGCGGTCGAGGAAGCCCTGTATCTTTCGAACATTGCCAGCGAAGTCCATCTGATCCACCGCCGCGACAAGGTCCGCAGCGAGAAGATTCTGCAGGACAAGCTGTTCGAGAAGGCCGCGAACGGCAACATTCGCCTGCACTGGAACACCACGCTCGACGAGGTTCTCGGTGATGCCTCGGGCGTCACCGGCGTGCGCCTGCGCAGCACGCTCGACGACAGCACCCGCGAAATGGCCCTGACCGGGGTCTTCATCGCCATCGGCCACAAGCCCAATACCGATCTGTTCCAGGGCCAGCTCGAGATGAAGGACGGCTACCTGGTGGTCAAGGGCGGTCGCGACGGCAATGCCACCGCCACCAATATTCCCGGCGTGTTCGCTGCCGGCGATGTCGCCGACCATGTCTATCGCCAGGCCATCACTTCTGCTGGCGCCGGCTGCATGGCGGCGCTTGACGCCGAGAAGTTCCTCGACGACCTCTGAGCCGCTCGTGCTCACCTGGCTGTCGCGTGACGATCTGGCCTTCCCCCCGCTGGAGAAGGCCCTTCGCGAGCCCAACGGGCTGTTGGCGGCCGGCGGTGACCTGTCCGCGCAGCGTCTGATCGCTGCCTATCGGCATGGTTGCTTTCCCTGGTATCAGGGCGAACAGCCACTGTTGTGGTGGTCACCCGATCCGCGCACCGTTCTCTTCCCCAACGAACTGCATGTCTCCCGCAGCCTCGCCAAGTGCCTGCGCCAGCAGCGCTTCCAGGTGACATTCGATCAGGATTTTGCCGCCGTGATCCGCGAGTGCGCAGGTCCGCGCAGCTATACCGACGGTACCTGGATCACCGACGCGATGCGGAGCGCCTACCAGCAGCTGCATGAAATGGGAGTGGCTCATTCGGTTGAGGTCTGGCACGACGAACAACTCGTCGGCGGCCTGTACGGCCTGGCGATGGGTCGCCTGTTTTTCGGGGAATCCATGTTCAGTCGCGCCGACAACGCATCCAAGGTGGGCTTCGTCACCCTCGTGCGGCAGCTTCAGCAATGGGATTTCGTACTGATCGACTGCCAGATGCCGACCACTCATCTGCAAAGCTTGGGAGCCCGCCCCATCCCGCGCAGCGAATTTGCTGCGGCGCTGCGGACCCATCTCGACCAACGGAGCCTGGCCGACTGGCGTTCCTGTGCGAGTCCGCAAGCCTGACATACACTTGTGCAAGGCCTCCCTCGAGAAGATGCCGATGACCGAACTGGCGCGTCTGAAGTTCTATGCCACCCAACCCCATCCCTGCAGCTATCTGCCGGACGAGCAGGCCACGACCCTGTTCCTAGACCCGGCACAGCCGATGGATACCCAGGTGTACGGCGAGCTGTCCGAAGTCGGCTTTCGTCGCAGTGGCGATCATCTGTATCGCCCGCATTGCCAACGCTGCAACGCCTGCATCCCTGCACGCCTGCCCGCCTGCCTGTTCCAGCCCAATCGCCAGCAACGCAAGATCATCAAGCGCAACGCTGACCTGCAGGTACGGCCGGTCAAACCGGTCTTCCGCGAGGAGTACTACCAGCTGTATTCGCGCTATATCGAACAGCGTCACGCCGACGGCGACATGTACCCCCCAAGTCGCGAACAGTTCTCCACCTTCCTGGTGCGTGACCTGCCGTTCTGCCGCTTCTACGAGTTCCGACTGGACGAGCGGCTGCTTGCGATAGCGGTCACCGACGTACTGCCCAACGGTCTCTCGGCGGTTTATACCTTCTACGATCCGGACGAGGAAAAACGCAGCCTGGGACGCTATGCAATCCTCTGGCAGATTGGCGAAACCGCACGTCTGGGGCTGGAGGCGCTCTATCTGGGTTACTGGATTCGCGCCTGTCGCAAGATGAACTACAAGACCCAATATCGGCCCATCGAACTCTTCGTCAATCAGCGCTGGAGCCTTCTGACATAGGGCCTTGGCGGACGCTGCAATTTTCGGGCACAATGCACGCCGTTTTTGCCGGCTTATGCTGGCCACTCACCAAGAAATTCCCGAGGGCTCTACTGCATGTCGAAAGAAGACAGCTTCGAAATGGAAGGCACTGTCGTCGACACCCTGCCCAACACCATGTTTCGCGTGGAGTTGGAAAATGGGCACGTCGTTACCGCGCACATCTCCGGAAAGATGCGCAAGAACTACATCCGCATTCTGACCGGCGACAAGGTACGGGTAGAACTGACTCCCTACGATCTGAGCAAAGGCCGCATCACCTACCGCGCCCGCTGAAACCGCTCAGAAAAACGCCCAGCATCTGCTGGGCGTTTTCGTTTCCGCAACTAACTCAGGCGATTTCAGCGGTGGTCTCGAAATCAAAATGCAGCTCGTCATCCTGCAGATCGATACGCACTACCCCACCCTGATCGGCCAGTTCTCCGAACAGAATCTCCTCGGCCAACGGCCGCTTGATTCGATCCTGAATGAGCCGCGCCATCGGCCGGGCACCCATCTGTACGTCGTAGCCACGCTCGGCCAGCCAGCCGCGGGCGGCATCGCTGACTTCCAGCGTGACGTGCTTGTCCTCCAGCTGCGCCTGCAGCTCGGTGAGGAACTTGTCGACGATGCTCTTGATCACCTCGTGGCTCAGGCGGCCAAACTGGATGATGCCGTCCAGGCGGTTGCGGAACTCCGGGGTAAAGCTCTTCTTGATCACTTCCAGAGCATCGCTGGTGTGGTCCTGGAAGGTGAAGCCAATCGAGGCCCGCGCCGCCGTCTCCGCGCCGGCGTTGGTGGTCATGATCAGAATGACGTTGCGGAAGTCCGCCTTGCGCCCGTTGTTGTCGGTCAGCGTGCCGTGGTCCATCACCTGCAGCAGCAGATTGAAGACCTCCGGGTGCGCCTTTTCGATTTCGTCGAGCAGCAGTACGCAATGCGGCGTCTTGGTGATCGCCTCGGTCAGCAGACCACCCTGATCGAATCCCACATAGCCGGGCGGCGCTCCGATCAGGCGCGAAACGGTATGTCTCTCCATGTACTCCGACATGTCGAAACGCACCAGTTCGATACCCATGGCCTTGGCCAACTGCCGCGCGGCCTCGGTCTTGCCGACACCAGTGGGACCGGCAAAGAGGAACGAGCCGACCGGCTTGTCCGGCGCCTTGAGCCCGGCACGCGACAGCTTGATCGCGGTGGACAGCGAGGAGATCGCCTCGTCCTGACCGAACACCGTCAGCTTGAGATCCCGATCCAGGTTGCGCAGCAGCTCCTTGTCCGAACTGTTGACGTGCTTAGGCGGAATACGCGCAATCTTTGCGACTATGTCCTCAACCTGCTCGACATCGATGCGCTTGACGCGCTTCTCTTCAGGCAACAGACGCTGGTACGCGCCCGCCTCATCGATGACATCGATGGCCTTGTCCGGCATGTGCCGGTCGTTGATGTAGCGTGACGCCAGCTCGGCAGCGGCACGCAGCGCCTCGTCGCTGTACTCGATGTGGTGATGCTGTTCGAAGCGACCCTTCAGCCCACGCAGAATACCGATGGTGTCCTCAACCGAGGGCTCGACCACATCGACTTTCTGGAAACGACGGGCCAACGCCCGATCCTTCTCGAAGATGCCGCGAAATTCCTGGAAGGTGGTTGAGCCGATACAGCGAATCTCCCCGGAGGAAAGCATCGGCTTGAGCAGGTTGGACGCATCCATGACCCCGCCGGACGCTGCGCCTGCGCCAATGATGGTGTGAATCTCGTCGATGAAGAGAATTGCATGGGGCCGCTTGCGCAGCTCATTGAGCAACGCTTTCAGTCGTTTCTCGAAATCACCGCGATATTTGGTACCCGCCAGCAGCGCGCCCAGATCGAGCGAATAGACAACGCTGTCTTCGAGCATGTCGGGAACCTGACGGTCTACGATGCGCTTGGCCAGACCTTCGGCGATGGCCGTCTTGCCCACACCGGCCTCACCTACCAGAAGCGGGTTGTTCTTGCGTCGACGGGCGAGGATCTGCGCGACCCGCTCGACTTCGGACTCACGTCCGACCAAGGGATCAATGCGTCCTTGACGGGCCAACTCGTTCAGATTGCTGGCATAGGCATCCAGCGGATTGCTGGAACTGGCGGTTTCACCGCCTTCCTCGTCCTGCATTTCCTGCTCCGGATCAACCTGCTCGCCATGTCCGGGCACCTTGGAGATGCCATGGGCAATGAAGTTGACCACGTCGATACGAGCAACGCTCTGCTGCTTGAGAAGAAAGACCGCCTGGCTTTCCTGCTCGCTGAAGATAGCGACCAGTACGTTGGCACCGGTAACCTCGCGCTTGCCGGAGCTCTGTACGTGGAATACCGCGCGCTGCAGAACTCGCTGGAAGCCGAGCGTAGGCTGGGTTTCGCGATCCTCGTCATGCTGAGGAATGAGCGGCGTTGTGGAGTCGATGAATTCCTGAAGGTCGCTGCGCAGCCGGTCCAGGCTAGCGCCGCAGGCACGCAGCACGCTGGCTGCCGCTTCGTTGTCCAGAAGGGCCAGCAGCAGGTGTTCCACGGTCATGAATTCGTGACGTTTGGCCCGGGCCTCCTTGAAGGCCAGATTGAGAGTGACTTCGAGCTCGCGATTCAACATGGCTTCACCTCATATCCGGGCGGCTGCTTCAGCCGTCCTTCTCTATCTCACAGAGTAGCGGATGCTGGCTCTCTCTTGCATATTGGTTCACCTGCATTGCCTTGGTTTCGGCGATATCGCGGGTGAAAAGGCCACAAACTGCCCTGCCTTCTGTATGAACGGTCAACATGATTTTAGTTGCCGCTTCCCGATTGTGATTGAAGAAGACCTCGAGGACCTCGACCACGAAGTCCATTGGTGTGTAGTCGTCGTTGAACAGCACCACCTTGTACATCGGCGGCCGCCGTAGCTGGGGCCGGGCCTCCTGCAGGGCCAGACCGCTGGCGTCGTCTTCCGCAGGTTGCTGGCTGTCTTGATTGAATGTTAGTCGAATAGCTGGCATCACAAGCACGCTTGAGTCGGGACTGGATAGATGGAGGATGTGGGATTCTAGATGGACTTTGACCCGGTTCTCAGGCATCCGACACACGGCCTTGACTATCGGGAAATCAATGTTAAAAAACGTAAATGCCCTTTTACGGGTGTCAGGGCCTCGCATTGCTGTCCGGTTCTCCGGATGCGTGGTTGAAGTGGATGATACTCCAGAGATGGGGTCCTTTGCAGAGGGATAACAGCATGCTCAGCGGTAAGGTCAAGTGGTTCAACAACGCCAAGGGCTATGGATTCATCCTCGCCGACGGCCGAGATGAGGACCTGTTCGCTCATTACTCGGCAATCCAGATGGATGGCTACAAGACGCTCAAGGCCGGTCAGGCCGTGCGCTTCGATATCGTGCAGGGACCCAAGGGCTTGCACGCCGTGAACATTTGCTCCGCGATCGCTGAAGCCGGCGTTGCGACCTCTCAGCAGCAGGAGGCTACCGTCGAGGTTTGAGCTCCACGGAAATGAAAAAAGCCGGTCATTTGACCGGCTTTCTTTTTACCGCAAGCGTTGCTTTTACATGTGCTCGATCATGGCGTCGCCGAACTGCGAGCAGGATTGCAACTGCGCGCCTTCCATCAGACGCTCGAAGTCATAGGTGACCTTCTTCGCCGCGATGGCGCCTTCGGTGCCCTTGATAAGCAGATCGGCCGCTTCGAGCCAGCCCATGTGGCGCAGCATCATCTCGGCGGAGAGGATCAGCGAGCCCGGGTTGACCTTGTCCTGACCAGCATACTTGGGCGCAGTGCCGTGGGTCGCTTCGAACATGGCAATGGTGTCGGACAGGTTGGCACCCGGGGCGATGCCGATGCCGCCCACTTCCGCCGCCAGGGCGTCGGAGAGGTAGTCACCGTTCAGGTTCAGGGTCGCGATCACGTCGTATTCGGCCGGACGCAGCAGGATCTGCTGCAGCATGGCGTCGGCGATCGCATCCTTGACCACGATGGTCTTGCCGGTATTCGGGTTCTTGAACTGCATCCACGGGCCGCCATCCAGCAGCTCGGCGCCGAACTCGTCACGCGCGACCTCGTAGCCCCACTCCTTGAAGGCTCCTTCGGTGAACTTCATGATGTTGCCCTTGTGGACGATGGTGACCGAACGACGATCGTTGTCCACGGCATACTGCAGGGCCTTGCGCACCAGGCGCTTGGTGCCTTCCAGCGAGACCGGCTTGATGCCGATACCACAGTTCTCGGTAAAACGGATCTTCTTGACGCCCATTTCCTCGGTAAGGAATTTGATGACCTTCTCGGCCTCAGGCGAACCGGCTTTCCACTCGACGCCGGCATAGATGTCTTCGGAGTTCTCGCGAAAAATCACCATGTCCACGTCGCCGGGATTCTTCACCGGGCTTGGTACACCGGTGAACCAGCGTACCGGACGCTGGCAGACGTACAGATCCAGCTCCTGGCGCAAGGCCACGTTCAGCGAGCGGATACCGCCACCGACCGGCGTGGTCAGCGGGCCCTTGATCGACACGACGTAGTCGCGCACGGCTTCGAGAGTCTCCTTCGGCAGCCAGGTGTCCTGGTCATAGACCTGGGTGGCCTTCTCGCCGGCATAGATTTCCATCCAGGAGATCTTGCGCTGGCCGTTGTAGGCTTTCTGCACGGCGGCATCGACCACCTTGATCATCACCGGGGAAATATCCACACCAATGCCGTCACCCTCGATGTAGGGAATGATCGGATTGTTCGGTACGTTGAGGGACATGTCGGCGTTGACGGTGATTTTGTCACCGCTCGCTGGCACCTGGATCTTTTGGTATCCCATGCTGGACTCCGTTGCTCTCGTGGTCTGGTACTTCGTCGCGCGGGTGACGCAACGAAAGAATCTGTTTGGAGGGGTCTCAAAGAAGCGCTCCATTCTTGTAGTTTTTCTACAAAAAGTCACGCCTTCGTTCTTCGGCCTTCGCCCCTCACTGCCTATACAACTGCCTGCAGGCTTGCTCTCGCTCATGTAGTCCCGCGAACAGGTGTGCCTGCCGCGCACTTATCCTAGCAGTTGCTCTGCACTCCAATGCACTAGGATGATGACCCTCGCCGCAGAGGAGAAAAAGTATGCGCTTCACCCCCCATGTAACCGTTGCGACCATAGTCGAGGACCAGGGTCGCTTCCTGCTGGTTGAAGAACTGGCCGACGGCCGGGAAGTATTAAACCAGCCTGCCGGACATTTGGAAGCAGACGAAAGTCTCACCCAGGCGGCGCTGCGCGAAACCCTCGAAGAAACCGGCTGGGAAGTCGAGCTTACCGCCGTCACCGGCATCTATCTGTACACCGCCCCCAGCAACGGCATCACCTATCAACGTGTCTGCTTTGCTGCCCGCCCGATCAGACACTGCGACGAGTTGCCGCTTGATGACGGCATCATCGGGCCACGCTGGCTGACCCGCGCCGAGCTCGCCGAACAGCCGCAGCGCTGGCGCAGCGAGCTGGTAATGCGCTGCATCGACGACTATCTGGCCGGCTCGCGCCACTCTCTGAGCCTGATTCGTTGAGCGCTCTGACGACGGATAGAGCGCAGCCCTTCTGTTAGAATCCGCGGTTTTCCGCAGTCACTGTCCTATTCCCATGACCGAGCCAGCCAAAACCCGTGTGATCGTCGGCATGTCCGGCGGCGTGGACTCCTCCGTTTCCGCACTTCTGCTGCTGGAGCAGGGCTATCAGGTGGAAGGCCTGTTCATGAAGAACTGGGAGGAAGACGACGGCACCGAGTACTGTACCGCCCGCGAAGACCTGGCCGACGCCCAGGCCGTCTGCGACCGGATCGGGATCAAGCTGCATACGGCGAACTTTGCTGCGGAATACTGGGACAACGTGTTCGAGCACTTCCTGGCCGAGTACAAGGCCGGGCGCACGCCGAATCCGGACATCCTCTGCAACCGCGAGATCAAGTTCAAAGCCTTCCTGGAATACGCGCTGAGCCTGGGCGCGGACCTGATAGCCACCGGCCACTACGTGCGTCGCCGCGATGTCAAGGGCCGGACCGAATTGCTCAAGGGCCTGGATCCGAACAAGGACCAGAGCTACTTCCTGCATGCCGTCGGCGGCGAGCAGATCGCCAGAACCCTGTTCCCGGTCGGTGAACTGGAAAAGCCCGCCGTGCGCGCGATCGCCGAAAAGTACCAACTGGCCACTGCCAAGAAGAAAGACTCGACCGGCATCTGCTTCATCGGCGAACGACGCTTCAGCGATTTTCTCAAGCAGTACCTGCCAGCCCAGCCCGGCGACATCGAGACCACCACCGGCGAGGTCATCGGCCGCCATCACGGCCTGATGTACCACACCATCGGCCAGCGCCAGGGGCTCGGCATCGGCGGCATGAAAGACGCCGGGGACGAGCCTTGGTACGTACTGCGCAAGGATCTGACTCGCAACGTGCTTGTCGTCGGTCAGGGCAACGCCCATCCGTGGCTGTTCTCCATGGGCCTGAGCGTCAGCCAGGTCTACTGGGTCAATCCGATCGACATCCCCACCGAAGGCTTGCGCCTGACGGCCAAGGTGCGTTACCGCCAGGCAGATCAAGCCTGTACCCTTCGTTGCAGCGGCGCCGGCTACCACCTGACCTTCGATCAGCCACAGCGTGCAGTTACGTCGGGGCAGTCGGTGGTGCTCTACGACGGCGAGATCTGCCTGGGTGGCGGCGTCATCGAGTCGATGGACGGCGTGCCGGAGCAGCAAGCATGAGCCCATTGCAGGAGCAACTGGTCGCCCTCGGCGCCGTCTTCGAAGCCGCCGTCCTCGCGGATCGCCTGGCGCGGACCGGCCAGATCAGTGAAGCGGGCCTTGGGTGCATGTTCGGCAGCCTGCTGGCCCGCGATCCAAAGAACACGCTCGAGGTTTACGGCGGCGACGATTTCAGCCTGCGCGACGGCTACAAGGCATTGCATAGCGCCCTCAGCCGCGACCCCGCGACCCTGCAGCGCGAGCCGCTGCGCTACGCCCTGGCGATGATTGCACTGGAGCGCAAGCTCGACCGCCGTGACGACATGCTCGACGTCATCGGCAGCCGGCTTGAGCAGATCCGTCTGCAGGTCGGTCATTTCGGCCTGACCCACGACAACGTCGCGGCAGCCTTCGGCGGCCTCTATCAGGACACCATCAGCACCTTCAGCCAGCGCATCCAGGTGCATGGCGAGATGCGCTACCTGCAGCAGGCCGGCACCGCCTCGCGTATCCGCGGACTGCTGCTCGCCGGGATTCGCTCGGCGCGGCTCTGGCGTCAGCTCGGCGGACACCGCTGGCAGCTGGTTTTCAGCCGCGGCAAGCTGCTGCGCGAACTGCAACCGATGCTGGATCGGCAATGAGCCCCGCCGCCGTCAGGGCGGTGAAGCCGCTGCAGGGCGCTGCACTGCTGGCTCTTTCGGCGTTGCTGTTCTCGCTGATGGGCGTCGGCATACGCGAAGTCTCGACCAGCGTCGGCAACGAGTCGGTGGTGTTCTTTCGCAACCTGGTCGGGGTGATCCTGTTCCTGCCGCTGATCCTTGCTCGCGGGATCCAGCCGCTGAAGACCCGGCGACTCAAGTCCCACCTGTGGCGCACCACCTACGGTCTGGCGGCGATGTACTGCTTCTTCTACGCCATCGCCCATCTACCGCTGGCCGACGCCATGCTGTTCACCTACGCAGCGCCGGTGTTCACCCCGATCATCGCCTGGTGGTGGCTGAAAGAGCCGCTGTCGCGACGCATGCTCGGCATGGCGCTGATCGGCCTGGCCGGCGTGCTGCTGGTTGCAAAACCAAGCGCCGCGATTCTGGACAGCCTGTCTCTGGTTGGCGTGGCGGCGAGTCTGCTGGCGGCCTTCGCCTTCGTCTCGATCCGCGAAATGAGCGACACCGAACCGGTCTATCGCATCGTCTTCTACTTCTCCCTGTTCAGCGCACTGGCATCGGCCATCCCGCTGATCTGGGCCTGGCAGCCGCTGAGCCTGCGCGAGCTGGTGCTGCTAGGCGTCATCGGCCTGCTCGCCACCACCAGCCAACTGGTGATGTCCAAGGCCTACAGCCTGGCGCCGCCCGGCATCATTGGTCCGTTCGCCTACCTGGCCATCGTGTTTTCCGGGATCATCGCCTGGCTGGCGTGGGATGAAACGCCCGGCCTGACCTCGCTGATCGGCGCCGGCATGATCTTCACCGCCAGCCTGCTGTCGATTCCGCGCCGGTCCAAACCATCTTCCTGACTTCGAGCCGGCGCGTTTCATGTATGATGTGCGCCCTTTTTCTGCACCCGACTGTCGAGACGCCCCATGCAGCTTTCCTCGCTCACCGCGGTTTCCCCCGTCGATGGCCGCTACGCCGGCAAAACCGCCGCCCTGCGGCCGATCTTCAGCGAATACGGACTGATCAGGAGCCGCGTACTGGTCGAGGTTCGCTGGCTGCAACGCCTGGCCAGTCATGCCGGGATCCCGGAAGTGCCGGCGTTTTCCGCCGAGGCCAATGCCCTGCTCGATCAGCTCGCGGACGATTTCCAGCTTGAGCATGCCGAGCGGGTCAAGGAATTCGAGCGCACCACCAATCACGACGTGAAAGCCGTGGAATACCTGCTCAAGGAACAGGCCAAGCGTCTGCCGGAACTGGCAGCGATCAACGAGTTCATCCATTTCGCTTGCACCAGCGAGGACATCAATAACCTGTCCCACGCGCTGATGCTGCGTGAAGGCCGGGACGGCGTGCTGCTGCCGCTGATGCGCCAGCTGGCCGACGCCATCCGCGTCCTCGCCGTCGAGTTCGCCGAGGTGCCGATGCTCTCGCGCACCCACGGTCAGCCCGCCTCCCCCACCACGCTGGGCAAGGAACTGGCGAACGTCGTCTATCGCCTGGAGCGGCAGATCAGCCAGGTCGCCGCCGTCCCGCTGCTGGGCAAGATCAATGGCGCAGTAGGCAACTACAACGCGCACCTGTCGGCCTATCCGGACGTCGACTGGGAAGCCAACGCGCGCGAGTTCATCGAGGGCGATCTGGGCCTGAGCTTCAACCCCTACACCACCCAGATCGAGCCGCACGACTACATTGCCGAATTGTTCGATGCCATCGCCCGTTTCAATACCATCCTGATCGACTTCGACCGCGACATCTGGGGCTACATCTCGCTCGGCTACTTCAAGCAGAAGACCGTGGCAGGCGAGATCGGCTCATCGACCATGCCACACAAGGTCAACCCGATCGACTTCGAGAATTCCGAAGGCAACCTGGGGATAGCCAACGCGATCCTCCAGCACCTGGCCAGCAAGCTGCCGATCTCGCGCTGGCAGCGCGACCTGACCGACTCCACCGTGCTGCGCAACCTCGGTGTCGGCTTTGCCCACAGCGTGATTGCCTACGAGGCCAGCCTCAAGGGCATCGGCAAGCTGGAACTGAACGCCGCGCGCATCGCCGAAGACCTCGACGCCTGCTGGGAAGTGCTGGCCGAGCCGGTGCAGACCGTGATGCGCCGCTACGCGGTGGAAAATGCCTATGAAAAGCTCAAGGAACTGACCCGTGGCAAGGGTATCTCCGCCGCCGCACTGCAGACTTTCATCGACGGGCTGGACATTCCGGCCGAGGCGAAGGCGCAGCTGCGCCTGCTGACGCCTGCCAACTATGTCGGCAACGCGGCCGACCAGGCCAAGCGGATCTGATCTCGGGATGCTTCCTGTACGCCCGGCGAAGTCCGGGCGTTTTTATTTGAATTCAAGGTTTTGAAGATGAATGCTGATGTACCACTACAACTGCTCGGCGGCCTGACTGCACGCCAGTTCCTCAAGGACTACTGGCAGCGCAAACCTCTACTGGTGCGCCAGGCCATTCCCGACTTCGAGAGTCCGATCAGCCCCGATGAGCTGGCCGGCCTTGCGCTCGAGGAAGAAGTGGAGTCGCGCCTGGTCATCGAGCATGGCGAGCACCCCTGGGAGCTGCGCCGCGGCCCTTTCGAAGAAGACACCTTCAGCCAACTGCCGGAGCGCGACTGGACCCTGCTGGTGCAGGCGGTCGATCAATTCGTTCCCGAAGTCGCCGAGTTACTGGAGCATTTCCAGTTTCTGCCGAGCTGGCGCATCGATGACGTGATGATCAGCTTTGCGGCACCCGGTGGTGGCGTCGGTCCGCACTACGACAACTACGACGTATTCCTGCTGCAGGGCCATGGCACGCGGCGCTGGCGGATCGGCCAGATGTGCGACAGCGACAGCCCGCTGCTGGCCCACGCCGACCTGCGCATCCTCGCCGACTTCGAACAGACCGAGGAGTGGGTGCTGGAGCCCGGCGACATGCTCTATCTGCCGCCACGCCTGGCTCACTACGGCACGGCCGAGGACGGCTGCATGACCTACTCGGTAGGCTTCCGCGCGCCCAGCGCCGCCGAAGTACTCACCCACTTCACCGACTTCCTCGCGCAGTTCCTGCCGGACGAGGAGCGCTACAGCGACGCCGGCATAGCGCCGAGCAGCGACCCGCACCAGATCCAGCGAGACTCGCTGGATCGACTCAAGGCACTACTGACCGAACACATGAGCGACGAACGCCTGCTGCTGACCTGGTTTGGCCAGTTCATGACCGAGCCACGCTACCCCGAGCTGGTCGCCGGCGAAGAAATGCCGCTGGGCGAGTTCCTCGATGCCATGGAGAACGGCGCCGTGTTGCTGCGCAATCCGAGCGCACGCCTGGCCTGGAGCGAGATCGACCTGGGGCTGATGCTTTTCGCCAGCGGACAGAGCCGATTGCTCTCTGCCGAGCTGAGGGAGCTGCTCAAGCTGATCTGTTCGGCGGAATCGCTGCATCTTGCAAACCTTTCCGAATGGCTCAGCCACGAAGACGCGCGCACCCTGCTGTGGGAGCTGATCAAACAGGGCAGCCTGGAGTTCGCCAATGACTGACATCCATATCCGCATTGCCGACTGGCAGCAGGACAACGCAGAGCTGCGGCGCATCCGTGAAACCGTATTCATCGCCGAACAGTCTGTGCCGCCGGAACTGGAGTGGGATGCCGAGGATGCCGCAGCGATCCACTTCCTCGCCCTCGACGGCGACTATGCTATCGGCACTGCCCGACTGCTCGCCGACGGCCATATCGGTCGCGTCTCGGTGCTTCGCGACTGGCGCGGACTCGGCGTCGGCGATGCACTGTTGCAGGCGGTGATCGCCGAGGCGGAACGACGCGACCTCAAACAGCAACGGCTCAGCGCACAGGTGCAGGCGACAGCGTTCTACGAGCGGCACGGCTTCACGGTGATCAGCGGTGAGTTCCTCGACGCAGGCATTCCGCACGTCGACATGCTGCGCGAGAGTCGAGGCTGAGTTCAGGCACCAGGCAAAACCGGAGCCACTGACGAGTACCGGAGGACTGCATGCACAGCAACGACGAAAGCCAGGAGCAATCGCTTGAGCTGGACCTGCAGCCGGAGGAAGCCACCGCCCCCCTGCCTGAGATCGAATTCGAATCCCCGGGCCGCTTCGCCATCCACAACCCGCCCAGCGAGGTGGTCAGCGCGGACGAGCCGATAGCGGCGCCATTCCGCCTCGGCGAACCGACCCCGCTGCAGCGCTTCAGTCTGGCGACCGATGCCAGCGCACACGCCCTGGCACTGCTGCAGCAGGCCAGGCGCAGCCTGTGCATCTACAGTGACGATCTCGATCCCTGGTTGTACAACAATCGCGCGACCCTGGATGCCTGCAGCAAATTCCTCCTCGCCAGCCCGAAGAATCGCCTGCGCATTCTGATCCGTGATCCTTCGCGCCTGATCCGCGACGGCCATCGCCTGCTGAGCCTTTCACGCAAACTCTCCAGCAGTTGCTGGATTCGCAAGATGAACCCGGACTACCCTGCCGAGGAGATGGCCTTTCTGCTCGCCGACGGCAGGGGCCTGCTGATGCGCCCGGATCCCGGCGAAACCGCAGGGTATGTCCTCTACGAAGACCTGGGGCGTGGCCGCCAGTGCCAGGGGCAGTTCGACCAGGCCTGGGAAACCAGTGTCAGCGATCCCAATCTGAGGAGCATGCTGCTGTGAACCGATTTGCCACGCTCATCCTGTTGCTGCTCTGCAGCATGCCGGTCTCGGCAGCCACCGAAGTGCTGCCGCTGGGCTACCGCACTGCCGACGAGGTGCTACCGATAGTCAGCTCGGTTCTCGGCGACCAGGGTCGCGCCAGCGCCTACGGCAACCAACTGGTCATCAGTGCCCCCGCCGACAAGATCGCGGAAATCCGCGCCCTGCTCGCCCAGCTGGATACCGCGCCACGGCGCCTGCTGATCAGCCTCGACACCAGCGAGTCCTCCGCCAGCGACAGCCATGGCTATCGCGTCGACGGCGCCGCCAGCGCCGGCAACGTGCAGATAGAAGCCGGCCGCGGCGAACGCAACGGCCGCGACAACGTGCGCATCATCCGGCGCAACACCGACAGTCGCGGCGGCGGTGTACAGCAGGTACATGCCAGCGAGGGCTCGCCTGCGCTGATCCAGGTCGGCCAGAGCGTGCCGCTCACCAGCACCAGTGTCGGCCCTTATGGCCAGGTACATCAGCAGACCCAGTATCGCAACGTGACCCGCGGCTTCTATGTGACTGCGCGAGTGGTTGGCGATCAGGTGCAGGTGGATGTCAGCAGCAACAACGACCGAATGAGCCAGTCCCAGCCAGGCGTGGTGGATATCCAGAGCACTGACACCCGCCTTCGCGGCCGGCTCGGCGAATGGCTGCCGTTGGGAGGCCTTAACGAGAGCTACCAGCAGTCGGATGATGGCTTCCTGCGTCGTCATTCCACCCAGGGCCGCGAAGACCTGACCATGCGTCTGAAAGTGGAACTACTGGATTGAGGAATATCGCTGAAAGGCCCGCGTTTGGGGCCTGCGGCGAATATGTAGTAGTTTCTGAAAAGTCACTACAAAGCGTTTGACGTATGCGCCCGCCGAAGGCATCATTGCGCCGCTCCCGCTAATCAGAGGTCCGATGAGGATCTCCGGAAAGAGTAACCGGCACACCCCGGGACAATCGATCCGTGTCAAGACGGCCCACAAAGCGGCTTGACGAGGTTGCGACTGGAACGAAGTTGTCCTGAGGGACGGGGAAGCGCTTTATCGCAACAGTCGGCCTCCGTGTTCGACCGCTGCAGCAGGATCACAGAGTTGATCGCGCCGCTGCGAAGCCAAGGCTTCGAGTTGGCAACTGCCACGCTGACACCCTCCCCCTCCGAGATGACTCTCGTTCTGGTCAAGATTTCGACATTCTGCGGTGAGCCGCCCGCAATAACCTTGGTAACAGGTTTTGAGTGGGGGAAGTCGGTGCTCAACCCAACCCATACATTGAAGGATTGACCATGTCCGCATATCAAGACGACATCAAGGCCGTTGCCGCCCTGAAAGAAAAATTCGGCAGCAGCTGGAGCGCTATCAACCCGGAGTCCGTGGCCCGCATGCGCGCCCAGAACCGCTTCAAGACCGGTCTGGAAATCGCCCAGTACACCGCCGACATCATGCGCAAGGACATGGCCGAGTACGACGCCGACTCGTCCGTCTACACCCAGTCGCTGGGTTGCTGGCACGGCTTCATCGGTCAGCAGAAGCTGATCTCGATCAAGAAGCACCTCAAGACCACCAACAAGCGCTACCTCTACCTGTCGGGCTGGATGGTTGCCGCCCTGCGTTCCGACTTCGGCCCGCTGCCGGACCAGTCGATGCACGAGAAGACTGCCGTCTCCGACCTGATCGAAGAGCTGTACACCTTCCTGCGTCAGGCTGACAGCCGCGAACTGGACCTGCTGTTCACCGCCCTGGACGCCGCTCGCGAAGCCGGCGACAGCGCCAAGGCTGCCGAGATCCAGAACCAGATCGACAACTACGAAACCCACATCGTCCCGATCATCGCCGACATCGACGCTGGCTTCGGTAACCCGGAAGCCACCTACCTGCTGGCCAAGCGCATGATCGAAGCGGGTGCTTGCTGCATCCAGATCGAAAACCAGGTATCCGACGAGAAGCAGTGCGGCCACCAGGACGGTAAAGTGACCGTTCCGCATGCCGACTTCCTCGCCAAGATCGCTGCCGTTCGCTACGCCTTCCTCGAGCTGGGCATCGACAACGGCGTGATCGTTGCTCGTACCGACTCCCTGGGTGCCGGCCTGACCAAGCAGATCGCCGTGACCAAGGAGCCGGGCGACCTGGGCGACCTGTACAACTCCTTCCTGGATTGCGAAGAAGTTTCCGAAGCCGCACTGGGCAACGGCGACGTCGTCATCAAGCGCGAAGGCAAGCTGCTGCGTCCCAAGCGTCTGCCGTCCAACCTGTTCCAGTTCCGTGCTGGCACCGGTGAAGCGCGCTGCGTACTGGACTGCATCACTTCGCTGCAGAACGGCGCCGACCTGCTGTGGATCGAGACCGAGAAGCCGCACGTTGGTCAGATCGCTGCCATGGTCAACGAAATCCGCAAGACCATCCCGGACGCCAAGCTGGTCTACAACAACAGCCCGTCCTTCAACTGGACCCTGAACTTCCGCCAGCAGGTGTTCGACGCCATGGTTGCCGAAGGCAAGGACGTTTCCGCCTACGATCGCGCCAAGCTGATGAGCGTCGAGTACGACGAGACCGAACTGGCCCAGATTGCCGACGAGAAGATCCGTACCTTCCAGCGCGACGGTTCGGCCCACGCCGGCATCTTCCACCACCTGATCACCCTGCCGACCTACCACACTGCCGCGCTGTCCACCGACAACCTGGCCAAGGGCTACTTCGCCGACCAGGGCATGCTGGCCTACGTGAAGGGCGTTCAGCGTCAGGAACTGCGTCAGGGTATCGCCTGCGTCAAGCACCAGAACATGGCTGGCTCTGACATCGGCGACAACCACAAGGAGTACTTCGCTGGCGAAGCTGCTCTGAAGGCAAGCGGTAAAGACAACACCATGAACCAGTTCCACTAAGAACTGCTCAATCAGGCTTCGGCCTGAGGTGTAAGAAAAAAGGCGAGCTTGAAAGCTCGCCTTTTTTCGTTTCCGGAGCAGCTCCGCTTACTGCGTCAGTCGTAGGGCGGATTAGCCGCTTGCGGCGTAATCCGCCACGGACAGCGAAGCAGGCGGCCCGGCAAGCAGATGGAAAAAAGTCTTCACCCCAACCACCTGGGCCGCAACAGGCACCGGCGCAATGCGCTGCGCTTATTGCACCCTACAAAGCTTGCGCCTGAGGCGCAAAGAAAAAGGCGAGCTTGCGCTCGCCTTTTTTATTTTCGGCCAGGCACTCAGCCCGCGCCCGCAGGCGCCAGTGGCAGGCACACGCTGAATTTCGCGCCCTCCCCGACCTCACTCCACAGCTCGATCCGACCGCCATGGGCGCGCACGATTTCCTCGGCGATATACAACCCAAGGCCGAGGCCGGCTACCTGCTCGCTGCCCGCCGCCCGCTCGAACTGCATGAAGATCCGCTCGCGGTCTTCGGCGCTGATCCCCACGCCATGATCACGCACCGAGAAATGCGCGCCCTTGTCATCCGCCCATACCGCGATCTGCACCGGACTGCCAGCCCCATAGCGCAGTGCGTTGGTCATGAAGTTGGCCAGTACCTGCTCGATGCGAAACTCGTCCCAGACACCCTCGACCGGCCCGCTGGCCTCCAGCTGCAGTGGCGAGCCCGCGGCATTGAACTGGGCAGCAAAGTTCTCCACCTGGGCCCGTACCATTTCCGCCAGATCAAAACGCACCGGTCGGATCGATAGCTTTCCGGTACGAATCCGCGAGATGTCGAGCATGTCCTCGATCAGCCTGATCAGTCGCATGATCTGGCGCTCGTCACGTTCGAACATGGGACCGAGCCGGTCCATGCCGAAGGCCTCGGCGTTGCCCTTGCGCAGTTGCAGCTGGCGCAGCTGGGTTTCCAGGATCAATCCGTTCAGCGGCGTGCGCAGCTCGTGGGAGACGATCGACATGAAGTCGTCGCGCATGCGTACCGCACGCTGCAGCTCGCGCTGGGTGGAACGCAGTTCGCTGAGCAGCGTCTCCTGTTCCTGGCGCGCGGTTTCCAGCGCGGCCAGCTGGCGCTGCAGGGCCCTGCGCTGACGGTACAGATCGACGAAGACATTGACCTTGGACTTGACCTCGTGCACATCCAGCGGCTTGTGCAGGAAATCCACCGCACCATGCTCGTAGCCCTTGAACGCGTAGTTCAGCTCGCGCCCGGCGGCGCTGACCAGAATGATCGGGATGTCCTTGGTCTTCTCGGTACCGCGCATCAGCTCGGCCAGCTCGAAGCCATCCATGCCGGGCATCTGCACATCGAGGATGGCCAGGGCGAATTCGTGATCGAGCAGCAGCTCCAGGGCCTGCTCGGCGGAACCGGCCTGGAATACCCGACGGTCCTTGCCGGCCACCAGGGCATCGAGTGCCAGCAGGTTCTCCGGCAGGTCATCGACGATCAGCAGCTTGGCTTCGATATTACTCAGCATGTACTTCTTCCAGACGGAGTATCAGTTCAGCCATGTCCCGCAGGCGCAGCACATGGTCAGGAGAAAAACGCTGCAGGGCCGCCAGCGGCATGCAGGCAACGGCCGCTTCGGCGGGCTCCTGCACCAGCGTCAGACCGCCGTACTGGGCAATCTGCTCCAGCCCGGCGGAGCCATCTTCGTTGGCTCCCGTGAGCAAGACACCGATCAGTTTCGGACCGTAGGCGTGGGCAGCGGATTCAAACAGCAGATCGATCGAGGGTCGGGAGAAGTTCACCGGTGCCTCACTGCTCAAGGAGAAGCTGCGGTCGTTTTCGATCGACAGGTGATAGCCGGGCGCCGCGACATACAGGACACCAGGCTGCACCGGCGCCTTGTCCTCGGCTTCCCTGACCGGACGCTTCAGGCGCGCGGCAAGTATTTCGGCCAATTGGCTCTGCGCCTTCTCCGGCAGATGTTGCACGGCAATCAGCGGCAAACGGCAGCCGCCGCTGTCGAGGGCGCCGAACAGGTACAGCAGCGCCTCGACGCCCCCGGCGGAAGCGCCCAGCACCACTGCTTCGTAGGCCTGGCGCGTCATAGCTTGCGAAAGACCTTTTCATCTCGCAGCAAGGTCTCGAACTGCTTCCCATAGCTGGAAAAGTTGAGACTCTCCTTGCTGCCAAGACCGAGGAAACCGCGATGGCAGAGCGACTCGTGAAACAGGCCCAGGGCGCGATTCTGCAGCTGCTTGTTGAAATAGATCAGGACATTGCGACAGGAAATCAGCTGGGTTTCGGCGAACACGCTGTCGGTCGCCAGGCTGTGGTCGGCGAAAGTCAGGTGATCACGCAGCGACTTGTCGAACAGCGCACCATCGTAGGCCGCGGTGTAATAGTCGGAGAACGTCGAGGCGCCGCCCGCGGCCTGGTAGCTGCGAGTGAAGCCGCTGATCTGCGTCAGCGGGTAGATACCCTTGCGCGCGCGCTCCAGCGACAGCGGATTGATATCGGTGGCGTAGATCATGCTGCGTTCCAGCAGTCCCTCCTCACGCAGGAGGATCGCCATCGAATAGGCCTCCTCGCCGGTGCTGCAGCCGGCCACCCAGATCTTCAATGACGGATAGGTGCGCAAAAGCGGTATCACATGCTGGCGCAGCCCACGGAAATACTCCGGATCACGAAACATCTCGCTGACCGGGATCGTCAGGTACTGCAGCAACTGCATGAACCCAGCCGGATCATGTAGCACCCGCGCCTGCAGTTCGGAGATGGAAGCACACTCCAGTTGGCGCAGCGCCTGTTGCACGCGCCGGCGCAGCGATGCCAGGGAGTACTCGCGGAAGTCGTAGTCGTACTTCAGGAAGATCGCTTCCAGCAGCAGACGCAGCTCGATCTCCGCAGTGCGTTCAGGCATTCAGATCCGCTCCAGCTTGGGCATCCAGACCCGGATCAGCGAGAACAGGCGGGTCAGATCGATCGGCTTGGCCAGGTAGTCGTTGGCACCCGCCTGACGGCAGCGCTCCTGATCGTCCTTCATCGCCTTGGCAGTGACCGCAATGATCGGCAGACGCTCCCAGCGCGGGTCCAGGCGGATGCGTCGGGTCGCCTCGTAGCCGTCCATCTCCGGCATCATCACGTCCATCAGCACCAGATCGATATCCTCGATCTGCTCCAGACGCTCCAGCGCTTCGCGACCGTTGCGCGCCACCTCGACACGGGCACCCTTCTGCTCCAGCGCGCTGGTAAGGGCGAAAATGTTGCGCACGTCGTCATCCACCAGCAGGATGCGCCGGTCCTCCAGTACCTTGTCGCGGTTGCGCGCGCTGCGCAGCATGTCCTGACGCTCGCCGGACAGCTTGGACTCGACCTTGTGCAGGAACAGGGTGACCTCGTCGAGCAGGCGCTCTGGCGAACGCGCGCCCTTGATGATGATCGAGCGCGAGTACTTCATCAGCTCGGCTTCCTCGTCGCGGGTGAGGTTACGCCCGGTGTAGACGATCACCGGCGGGAAGGAGCAGATGTCCTCGCTGGCCATGCGCTCCAGCAGTTCGTTGCCCTGCATGTCGGGCAGCTTGAGATCGATGATCATGCAGTCGAAGATCGTCTCGCGCAGTTGCGCCAGCGCCTCGCCCGCCGTCGCCACCGCGCTGATCTCGACATCCTCGTCGTCGATCAGGTGGACGATGCTTTCGCGCTGGCGAGCGTCATCTTCCACCAGCAGGACGCGCTTGACCTTCTGGCTGAGCTTGGCCTCCAGGCGCGCGAACACATCCTTGAGCTGCTCGCGGCTGGTCGGCTTGAGCGCATAGCCGATGGCGCCCATGTGCAGCGCCGCCTCCATGCGGTCCTCGACCGAGATCACGTGCACCGGGATGTGCCGGCAGCGTGGGTTCTCCTTGAGCTGTTGCAACACGGTAAGGCCGGAGTGGTCGGGCAACTGCATGTCGAGCAGGATCGCCGCCGGCAAATGGCTGTTCGCCAATGCCAGACCATCATCCGCACCATGCGCCACCAGGCAGTTGTATTCCAGCTCGTGGGCCAGGTCATAGAGGATCTGCGCAAAGCGCGGCTCGTCCTCGATCACCAGCACCGTCTTGCCGCTGAACGGTTTGTTTTCGCGGTCATCGGCAAAACGCGGTATCGACCAGGCATCGCCTACCGGCTCGCTCGGCAGCATAGCCGGCAGCGGCAGGGTCGCCGGCTGCGTGGCAGCCGCGCTACGCGGCGCCGGCTGGTCCCGTTCGACATACTGCGTGGGAATCACCAGGGTGAAGCAGCTGCCTTCGCCCGGCACGCTGCTGACGGAAATGGTGCCGCCCAGCAGGTGCGCCAGATCGCGCGAGATGGACAGCCCCAGGCCCGTGCCGCCGAACTTGCGGTTGGTCGTGCCATCCGCCTGGCAGAAGGCATCGAAGATGACCTCCTGCTGACTGGGGTGGATGCCGATGCCGGTATCGCGAACCTCGAAGCGCACACCTTGCGGATCCGCAGCGACACCCAGGCTCACCTCGCCGCGCTCGGTGAACTTGATGGCGTTGGCCAGCAGGTTCTTCAGAATCTGCTCGATACGCTGACGGTCGGTATACAGCTTGCGCGGCGCATCCATGGCGATGTCGATGCTGAACTGCAGCGACTTGTCCTGCGCCAGCGGCTCGAACACCCCCTGCAACGATTCGACCAGCCGATCCACCCGGGTATTTTCCGGACGCAGTTCCAGCTTGCCCGCTTCCACCTTGGAGATATCGAGAATGTCGTTGATCAGGTTGAGCAGGTCGTTGCCGGCGGCATAGATCGATTCGGCAAAGCGCACCTGCTCGGCACTGAGGTTCTGCTGCGGGTTTTCCGACAGCAGCTTGGCCAGAATCAGCGAGCTGTTCAGCGGCGTGCGCAGCTCATGCGACATGTTGGCCAGGAACTCGGATTTGTAGCGACTGGCCCGCTGCAGCTCCTCGGCGCGCTGTTCAAGCAGCACGCGTACCTCGCCCAGGGCGGTATTTTTCTCGTCGAGCGCATCGCGCTGCTCGGCCAGCTGGACGTTGGTCTGTTCCAGTTCCGCCTGCTGCGCCTCCAGGTGTGCCTGGGACTCCTTGAGAATTCGTGACTGTTCCTCCAACGCCTCGTTGGAGCTGCGCAACTCTTCCTGCTGCACCTGCAGCTCTTCGTTGAGCTGCTGGGTTTCGGCCAGCACTTCCTGCAGGCGCTGGCGGAACAGGGCCGACTCCAGCGCCATGCCGAGGTTGCCGGCGAGCAACTCGAGCAGAGCCCGGTCTCGCTCCTGCAGCGGACGCAGAAAACCCAGTTCGAGCACACCGTTGACCCGCCGCTCGCTGCGCGTCGGCACCAGCAGCACCGACTGCGCGGCGCCCTCCCCGAGGCCGGAACTGACTTTCAGGTAGCCCGCCGGCAGACCCTGCAATTCGATGCTGCGCTGTTCGCGGGCGGCCTGACCGACCAGCCCCTCGTCCACCTGCAGCTGCTGGTTGAGCGCATCGGCTGCGCGCGTCAGCCCGTAGCCGGCAATTCGCCGCAGGCTGCCGCCCACCTCGCGCAGATAGAGCGCACCGACGGAGAAGCCGAGATAGCCGGCCAGATAATCGAGGGATTTGCGACCAATCTCCGACAGCTCCAGCTCGCCGATGACCTGCTCGGCCAGTTCGGTCTGACCGGTGCGCAACCAGGCCTGCTCTTGCAGCTCCTCGGCATGCTCGGTCTGCCGCGCCATCGCCTGGTTGTAGGTATTCGACAGACGCTGCAACTCGCGGCGACCGAGAAACGCCAGCAACAGACTGAAGCCCAGGCTGAACGCCAGATAGAGGCCGATAACGAGCGTGGTCAGCCGATTGGCGTTGCGGTTGCGCTGCTCGCGCATCGCCCGTTCGGTATCCATGAGTTCATCAAATTCGGCGCGTACAGCGTCAACGATGCGCTTGCCGGCGCGCGAGGCGACCAGCCCGGTGACGTCGCCGCCGTCCCGACGCAGGACGATGGCTTCGTCGGCGAACACTTCCCACTGCTCGAGCAGGCCACCGATTCGCTCGAGGCGCTCGTACTGCGCCGCTTCGGCGAGATTCCTGCTCGATAGCGCCTGCAGGTCGGCCAGAAGCAACGGTCGGCTCTTCTCGAAGTGATCAAGGAACCCCTCGTCCCCAGTGATCAGAAAACCGCGCATGCCGCTCTCGAGATCGACCACCATCTTCAGCGCGCTGTTGGCCGTGCGCAGGGTCTCGTCGGAGTTGGTCACCTCCTTAAGGACGCTCAGCAGATAGCCGATCAGCACCACGAAGAACACCGCACTGAGCAGGCCCACACCCAGTGGCAGGGTCACATGGCGGCTTAGAATCTTGCGAAATCTGTCTTCTTCCACGACGAAACCACGAGTCATTCGTTTTCCCTGTTGAGTGGCGCGAGCCGGCGATTTTGCCCCAGCGAGGCGAGAATGGCATTCTTTTGCATCTGATGCGCACGTTCGTTCCAGCGTGCTTCGACTGTCGAGAATGCCGCTTGGTTCGCCAAACCGGCCACCAGAAGAAGACTTCGGCAACGTTTGTCCTGCCGCGCGGTCTGACACGCACGCCAGCTCGCATGGCCCAGAATCAAGACGGCGTTACCGCCCCACCTGACGGCACAAGGAGTCCGCCATGAATTCGCGCAAATCCATCCTGGTTGTCGAAGACGATGACGTGGTCCGCATGCTGACCACCGATGTCCTCGAAGAACTGGGCTATCGGGTCGTCGCCGCAGCCGACTCCACCGAGGCGCTGCACAGCCTCGACGTCGACCGTGACTTCGATCTGCTGATGACCGATGTAGGCCTGCCCGGCATGAGTGGGCATCAGCTCGCCGAAGCAGCACGCCGCCTCTATCCGCGCCTGCCGGTACTGTTCGCCAGCGGCTATGTGCAGGGCTCGCAGATAGAAAGTGGCAGCGAAATGGCCGGCAGCCAGCCCCTGGAAGGACCTCTCGGCGTCATCGGCAAACCCTTCACCCTCGACCAGCTTCGTGACAAGGTTGGCGAGATGCTCGCGACCGTCGAGCACTGAACGGCCAGCAACAAGACTGTCACCGTTCCGTCGCTTCGCTCCGTTAGCGTCAAGGTTCCGTGCAACCCTGACCTGAGGAGCTATGGCTATGACCTGTGACCAGAAACCCGAGCTGTTCGACAACGGCGATGAACTGCCGAGCAACCACTCCGCCAACCCGCATATCAGCGAGCTGATCGCCGGCCTCAAGCGCCGCCAGGTGGTCGCCGCTGGCGCCGCTGTCGGCGCACTCGGATTCCTCGGCACCGCACTGCCCGGCAGCGCCCAGGCTACCGATCTGAAACCGATCGCCAAGAAGGTTGCTGAGGCCATCAAGCGTCGGCGTGAACGCCTCGGTTTCCAGGCTGTTCCTGTGACTCGCGCCGACACCATCAGCGTACCCGCCGGTTATCGCGCCAAAGCCTTCATTCCCTGGGGCACCCCGCTCTGCGGCCGCTATCCGGCATTCCTCGAAGATGGCAGCAATAGCGCCCAGGACCAGGCCGAGCAGATCGGCATGCACCACGACGGCATGCATTTCTTCCCCATCGACGGCAGCCGTGGCTACGGCAAGCGCAGCGACCACGGCCTGCTGGTGCTCAACCATGAGTACATCGAGCCCGGCATGCTGCACCGCAACGGCCCGAGCGTAAGCAACGGCAAGCGCACCAGTGCCGACGAGGTGAAGAAGGAAATCAACGCCCACGGCGTGTCGGTGGTGGAAGTGCGTCGCGATGCCCGCGGCGAATGGAACCTCGCACCCAGCGCACGCAACCGTCGCATCACCGGTGCCACGCCGATGCGCATTGCCGGTCCGGCCCGCGGCCACGCGCTGATGCGCACCCGCTACAGCCCCGAAGGTCACGCTGCCCGCGGCACCCTGAACAACTGCGCCAATGGCTTCACGCCCTGGGGCACCTATCTGACCTGCGAAGAGAACTGGGCGGGCTACTTCGCCACACGCGACAGCGAGCTGCCGCGCGAGCTGAGCCGTTACGGCGTGCGCGGCACCAGTCGCTACGGCTGGGATACCGTACCGGGCGACGAATTCGAACGCTTCGACCTGACCCGCAAGGGCGCAGACGCCCGTGACGACTATCGCAACGAAGCCAACCAGTTCGGCTGGATCGTCGAAATCGACCCGTTCAACCCCGACGCCACCCCGGTCAAGCGCACCGCGCTGGGCCGCTTCGCCCATGAAGGTCTGGTGTTCGCGCCCGCGCGTCCGGGCAAGCGCGTGGTCTGCTATTCCGGCGATGACTCGCAGAACGAATACATCTACAAATTCGTCAGTAAGGGCCGCTACATCCCGGGCATGAGCAATGGCCGCCTGCTCGACGAAGGCACTCTTTACGTCGCGCGCTTCGAAGCCGGCAACCGCGGTCGCTGGCTGGCACTGGACATCCGCGACGAGAACTTCCGCCGCGCCTGTGCCGCCGCCGGTGTCAGCTTCGCCGACCAGGGCGAGGTGCTGATCAACACCCGCCTGGCCGCCGACATCGTCGGCGCCACCAAGATGGATCGACCGGAATGGGGCGCCATCAATCCGGACACCGGCGACGTCTACTTCACCCTGACCAACAACAGCAGCCGCACCCAGCCCGACCCGGCCAACCCGCGTGCCGCCAATCCCTACGGCCATATCATCCGCTGGCGCGAAGCCAGCAGCGATCACGCTGGCAACCTGTTTGCCTGGGACATCTACCAGTTCGCCGGTCCCGAAGGCGAAGGCAAGGGCCCCAAGGGCAAGCCGCTGACCGCCGCCAACATCTACGCCAGCCCCGATGGCCTCTGGTTCGACGAGGATGGACGCCTGTGGATCCAGACCGACATGAGTGGCAGCCAGCTGGCCGCCGGCCCGTTCGGCAACAACCAGATGTTGATCAGCGATCCGAAGACCGGCGAGACCAAGCGTTTTCTGGTCGGTCCGGTCGGCGCTGAAGTCACCGGCATCACCGCGACGCCGGATTTCCGCACCTTGTTCGTCAACATCCAGCATCCGGGCGAAGGATCGACCCCGGGCGATCTGCGCAGCGTCTGGCCGGATGGCGCCGGCAAGCGACCGCGCTCGGCGACCGTGGTCATCACCCGCGAGGACGGCAAGCGCCTGCTGTAAGCCGACTGCACAAGCCCAGGGATGGGCAGCGCAGCGTCTGTTTCGCGGATCACGGAACCGCGACGCGCTGTCGGAGGTCTGCTTGCAGGCATTCGGCAGCGCGTCTTTTCAGGCGCGGAAACTTTTGACATATTCTGTAACATGGCTTTTGCTTCCTCTCGCCCAAGCGCCTAGAATGCAGCCCCTAGCCTGAGAGGTATCCGGTACGACCGGAGCCCCATAACTATTAGCCGCATCTTCGTCCAGGAGCGCCGGCATGCCTGCGGAAGTTGTATCGCCCCTGTCGCACCATTGGGGCTTCGCTGTTTTCCTGCTTGGAGTCTTCGGTCTCTGCGCCTTCATGATGGGCGCCTCCAGCCTGCTCGGCAGCAAGGCCTTCGGCCGCAGCAAGAACCAGCCATTCGAATCCGGCATGCTTCCCACAGGCGGCTCCCGCCTGCGTTTCTCCGCCAAGTTCTATCTCGTCGCGATGCTCTTCGTGATCTTCGACGTCGAAGCCCTGTTTCTCTTCGCCTGGGCCGTCTCCGTTCGCGAAAGCGGTGCGTACGGCCTGATCGGAGCTACCGTTTTCATAACCATTCTGTTCGCGGGTCTTGTCTACGAGGCAGCCATCGGTGCGCTGGATTGGGCACCGGAGGCGCGCCGCAAGCGGCAGGCGAAGCTGAAACAATGAGGCTTTGGCGATGCAATACAAACTTACCCGGATCGATCCGGATGCGGTCAATGACCAGTATCCGATCGGCCAGCGGGAGACGCTGTCCGATCCCCTAGAGGATCAGGTCCACCGCAATATCTACATGGGCAAGCTGGAAGACACCCTGCGCGGTGCGGTCAACTGGGGACGCAAGAACTCCCTCTGGCCGTACAACTTCGGGCTCTCCTGCTGCTACGTGGAGATGACCACCGCCTTCACCGCACCCCACGACATCGCCCGCTTCGGTGCCGAGGTCATTCGTGCGTCACCCCGCCAGGCCGATTTCATGGTCATCGCCGGCACCTGCTTCATCAAGATGGCGCCGGTCATCCAGCGCCTCTATGAGCAGATGCTCGAACCCAAGTGGGTCATTTCCATGGGTTCCTGCGCCAACTCCGGCGGCATGTATGACATCTACTCGGTCGTTCAGGGGGTCGACAAGTTCCTTCCGGTCGACGTCTACGTGCCCGGCTGCCCGCCCCGCCCCGAGGCTTTCCTGCAGGCGCTGATGCTGCTGCAGGAGTCCATCGGCAAGGAGCGCCGCCCACTATCCTGGGTAGTGGGCGACCAGGGTGTCTACCGTGCCGAGATGCCATCGCAGCGCGAGCAGCGCCGCGAGCAGCGCATCGCCGTCACCAACCTGCGCAGCCCCGACGACGTCTGAATCCGGCCGCAAGGCCAGAGCTCTTTCCGCACGTTCACCGATAGCGACCGAGAACATGACCGCTGACAGCGCGCTGTACATTCCGCCGTACACCTCCGATGACCCGGAAGTCGTCACCGAACTCAATGCCCGCTTCGGCGCGGGCAGCTTCACCGTGCAGGACACCCGCACCGGCATGCCGGTGCTCTGGGTCGAGCGCGCCCGTCTGATCGAGGTACTCAGGTTCCTGCGCGAGCTGCCGCGTCCGTACGTGATGCTCTACGACCTGCATGGTGTCGACGAGCGCCTGCGCACCCAACGCCGCGGTCTGCCGGACGCCGACTTCACGGTGTTCTATCACCTGATGTCGCTGGAGCGTAACAGCGACCTGATGATCAAGGTCGCATTGGCCGAGTCCGACCTCGAGCTGCCCAGCGTCACCAGCATCTGGCCCAACGCCAACTGGTACGAGCGCGAGGTCTGGGATCTCTACGGCATCAGTTTCAAGGGCCATCCACACCTGACCCGGATCATGATGCCGCCGACCTGGGAAGGTCATCCGCTGCGCAAGGACTACCCGGCACGCGCCACCGAGTTCGATCCTTTCAGCCTCACGCTGGCCAAGCAGGAGCTGGAGGAGGAAGCCGCGCGGTTCCGCCCCGAAGACTGGGGCATGCAGCGCGGCAACGAACACAGCGACTACATGTTCCTCAACCTGGGACCCAACCACCCCTCGGCCCATGGCGCCTTCCGCATCGTGCTGCAGCTGGATGGCGAAGAGATCGTCGATTGCGTGCCGGACATCGGCTACCACCACCGCGGCGCCGAGAAGATGGCCGAGCGCCAGAGCTGGCACAGCTTCATCCCCTACACCGACCGCATCGACTACCTCGGCGGGGTGATGAACAACCTGCCTTATGTGCTGGCGGTGGAAAAGCTCGCCGGCATCCGCGTGCCGGACCGGGTCGACTTCATCCGGGTGATGCTCGCCGAATTCTTCCGCATCACCAGCCACCTGCTGTTCCTCGGCACCTACATCCAGGATGTGGGCGCGATGACACCGGTGTTCTTCACCTTCACCGACCGCCAGCGTGCCTACAAGGTGATCGAGGCCATCACCGGCTTCCGCCTGCACCCGGCCTGGTACCGTATCGGCGGCGTCGCCCACGACCTGCCGCGCGGCTGGGACAGGCTGGTCAAGGAGTTCGTCGACTGGCTGCCCAAGCGCCTCGACGAGTACGAAAAGGCCGCGCTGAAGAACAGCATCCTCAAGGGTCGCACCATCGGCGTGGCTGCCTACAACACCCGCGAGGCGCTGGAATGGGGCGTCACCGGCGCCGGCCTGCGCGCCACCGGCTGCGATTTCGACCTGCGCAAGGCGCGCCCCTATTCCGGCTATCAGCACTTCGATTTCGAGGTGCCGTTGGCGGTCAATGGCGATGCCTACGACCGCTGCATCGTTCGCGTCGAGGAGATGCGCCAGAGCATCCGCATCATCGAGCAGTGCATGAAGAACATGCCCGAGGGCCCGTACAAGGCGGACCATCCGCTGACCACGCCGCCGCCCAAGGAGCGCACCCTGCAGCACATCGAGACCCTGATCACCCACTTCCTGCAGGTGTCCTGGGGCCCGGTGATGCCGGCCAACGAGTCGTTCCAGATGATCGAGGCGACCAAGGGCATCAACAGCTACTACCTGACCAGCGACGGCAGCACCATGAGCTACCGCACGCGCATCCGCACGCCCAGCTTCCCGCACCTGCAGCAGATTCCCTCGGTGATCCGCGGCAGCATGGTCGCGGACCTGATCGCCTACCTGGGCAGCATCGATTTCGTCATGGCCGACGTGGACCGCTGATATGACCATCACGACCCTGATCCAGACCGACCGTTTCGCCCTGAGCGACGCCGAGCGCGCCGCCATCGAACACGAGATGCATCACTACGAAGACCCGCGTGCGGCGAGCATCGAGGCGCTGAAGATCGTGCAGAAGGCGCGCGGCTGGGTGCCTGACGGCGCCGCCGATGCCATCGGCGCGATCCTCGGCATTCCGGCGAGCGACGTCGAAGGGGTGGCCACCTTCTATAGCCAGATCTTCCGCCAGCCGGTGGGCCGCCACATCATCCGCGTCTGCGACAGCATGACCTGCTACATCGGCGGCCACGAGTCGATCCTCGAGGCCATCCAGAAGCAGCTCGGCATCGCCCCCGGCCAGACCACCGGTGACAACCGCTTCACCCTGATCCCGGTGTGCTGCCTGGGCAACTGCGACAAGGCCCCGGCGCTGATGATCGACGATGACACCTACGGCAACGCCAGCGCCGCCGAGATCGCCAGCCTGCTGGAGGCCTACGCATGAAGACGCTCGCCTCCATCGGCCCGATCAACCGCATCGAAAGAAGCGAAGAAACCCATCCGCTGACCTGGCGCCTGCGCGATGACGGCCAGCCGGTCTGGCTCGACGAATACCAGCGCACCAACGGCTATGCCGCCGCGCGCAAGGCACTGACCGAGATGGCCCAGGCCGACATCGTCCAGCAGGTCAAGGACGCCGGGCTCAAAGGTCGCGGCGGCGCCGGCTTCCCCACCGGGGTGAAGTGGGGCCTGATGCCGGCCGACGAGTCGCTGAACATCCGTTACCTGCTGTGCAACGCCGACGAGATGGAGCCCAACACCTGGAAGGACCGCCTGCTGATGGAGCAGCTGCCACACCTGCTGGTGGAAGGCATGCTGATCAGCGCGCGGGCGCTCAAGGCCTATCGCGGCTACATCTTCCTGCGCGGCGAGTACGTCGATGCTGCCGCCAATCTCAATCGCGCCATCGATGAAGCCAAGGCTGCCGGCCTGCTGGGCAAGAACATCCTTGGCTCGGGTTTCGATTTCGAGCTGTTCGTGCACACCGGCGCCGGGCGCTACATCTGCGGCGAGGAAACCGCGCTGATCAACTCGCTGGAAGGCCGCCGCGCCAACCCGCGGGCCAAGCCGCCCTTCCCCGCCGCCGTCGGCGTATGGGGCAAGCCGACCTGCGTCAACAACGTCGAGACCCTGTGCAACGTGCCGGCCATCGTCGGTCAGGGTGTGGACTGGTACAAGTCGCTGGCGCGTCCCGGCAGTGAGGACATGGGCACCAAGCTGATGGGCTTTTCCGGCAAGGTGAAGAACCCCGGCATCTGGGAGCTGCCCTTCGGCATCAGCGCCCGCGAGCTGTTCGAGGACTACGCCGGCGGCATGCGCGACGGCTACCGGCTCAAATGCTGGCAGCCCGGCGGCGCCGGTACCGGCTTCCTGCTGCCCGAACACCTGGACGCACAGATGTATGCCGCAGGCGTCGCCAAGTTCGGCACGCGCATGGGCACCGGGCTGGCGCTGGCGGTGGATCACACGGTCAACATGGTGTCCCTGCTGCGCAACATGGAAGAGTTCTTCGCCCGCGAGTCCTGCGGCTGGTGCACACCCTGTCGCGACGGCCTGCCCTGGAGCGTGAAGACCCTGCGCGCGCTGGAGCGCGGCCAGGGCACGGCCCAGGACATCGAGGTACTGCTGGGGCTGGTCGAGTTCCTCGGTCCGGGCAAGACCTTCTGCGCCCATGCACCGGGAGCGGTGGAGCCGCTGGGCAGCGCGATCAAGTATTTCCGCCCCGAGTTCGAGGCCGGCGTCGCACGTGGTGAGGCTGCCCTCACCAGCGGAGCACCGGCATGAAGAAGCGCCTGCAGCGGGAAGTTGGCCTGTGCCATTGCCCCGCCGCGCGCTGCGTCACGCACCTGAATTCCCTTAGCCACACCCGCTTGCGCGGGTAAGAAGAAAAAAGACCCATGGCCACTATCCATGTAGACGGCAAAGACTACGAAGTCGACGGCGCGGACAACCTGCTGCAGGCCTGTCTGTCGCTGGGCCTCGACATTCCCTACTTCTGCTGGCACCCGGCGCTCGGCAGCGTCGGCGCCTGCCGCCAGTGCGCGGTCAAGCAGTACAGCGACGAGAACGACACCCGCGGGCGCCTGGTCATGTCGTGCATGACGCCGGCCACCGACAACAGCTGGATCAGCATCGACGACGAGGAGGCCAAGGCCTTCCGCGCCAGCGTGGTCGAGTGGCTGATGACCAACCACCCGCACGACTGCCCGGTGTGCGAGGAAGGCGGCCACTGCCACCTGCAGGACATGACCGTGATGACCGGTCACAACCAGCGCCGCTATCGTTTCAGCAAGCGCACCCACCAGAACCAGGAACTCGGCCCCTTCATCGCCCACGAGATGAACCGCTGCATCGCCTGCTACCGCTGCGTGCGCTACTACAAGGACTATGCCGGCGGCACCGACCTGGGCGTGTTCGGCGCGCACGACAACGTCTACTTCGGCCGGGTCGAGGATGGCGTGCTGGAAAGCGAGTTCGCCGGCAACCTCACCGAGGTCTGTCCCACCGGCGTATTCACCGACAAGACCCATTCCGAGCGCTACACCCGCAAGTGGGACATGCAGTTCGCCCCAAGCATCTGCCATGGCTGCGCCAGCGGCTGCAACATCAGCCCCGGCGAACGCTACGGCGAGATCCGCCGCATCGAGAACCGTTTCAACGGCGAGGTGAACCAGTACTTTCTCTGCGATCGCGGCCGCTTCGGCTACGGCCATGTCAACCGCAAGGACCGACCGCGCCAGCCGCTCATGCAGCTGTCGAAGATGAAGATGGGCGTGGACTCGGCGCTGGATCAGGCCGCCGCCCTGGTGAAGAACCGCACGCTGATCGGCATCGGCTCGCCGCGCGCCAGCCTGGAAAGCAACCATGCCCTGCGCGAACTGGTCGGCGCCGACAACTTCTACAGCGGCATCGCGGCCGGCGAGTGGCAGAACCTGCAGCTGATCCGCGACCTGTTGCGTGACGGCCCGCTGCCGACGCCCTCGCTGCGCGAGATCGAAGAGCACGACGCCATCTTCGTGCTCGGCGAAGACCTGACCCAGACCGCCGCGCGCATGGCCCTGGCCCTGCGCCAGGCGGCGCGCGGCAAGGCCACCGAGATCGCTGCCAGCGCACGCATCCAGGACTGGCACCAGGCCGCGGTGCAGAACGTCGCCCAGCACGCGCTGCACCCGCTGTTCATCGCCAGCGTCGCCGCCACCCGGCTCGATGATGTGGCCGAGCAGAGCGTACAGGCCGCGCCGCTCGACATCGCTCGTCTGGGCTTCGCCGTGGCGCATGCCATCGACCCCTCGGCGCCGGCAGTCGAAGGCCTGGAGCAGGATGCCGCCGAGCTGGCGCAGCGCATCGCCGCGGCCCTGCTCGCCGGCCAGCGTCCGCTGATCGTCTCCGGCGCCTCGCTGGGCAACCGGGCCGTGATCGAGGCCGCCGGCAACATCGCCCAGGCGCTGAAGAACCGTGAAAAGAATGCTTCGCTGAGCCTGGTGGTCCCCGAAGCCAACAGCCTCGGCATGGCCCTGCTGCTGGCCGGCGAAAGCCGCGACAGTTCGCTGGATGCCGCCCTGGCGGCACTCGAGAACGGTGCGGCGGATGCCGTGCTGGTGCTGGAGAACGATCTCTACCGGCGTGCCGATCCGGCCCGTGTCGATGCTGCGCTGGCGGCGGCCCGGGTGGTGATCGTCGCCGATCACCAGCGCAGCGCCACCAGCGAGCGCGCGCATCTGCTGCTGCCGGTGGCCAGCTTCGCCGAGGCCGATGGCACCCTGGTCAGCCTGGAGGGCCGCGCCCAGCGCTTCTTCCAGGTCTTCGAGCCCAGCTACTACGACGGCGAGAGCCTGATTCGCGAAGGCTGGCGCTGGCTGCATGCACTGCACAGCACCCTGCGCGGCCAGCCGCTGGACTGGAGCCAGCTCGACCAGGTCACCGCCGCCTGCGCCGCCAGCCAGCCGCTGCTGGCCGGCATCGAGGACGCCGCGCCCAAGGCCGGCTTCCGCATCAAGGGCCTCAAGCTGGCCCGCGAGCCGCACCGCTACAGCGGCCGCACCTCGATGCGCGCCAACCAGAGCGTGCACGAGCCGCGCCAGCCGCAGGACGTCGACAGTCCCTTCGCCTTCTCCATGGAGGGTTACGCCGGCAGCGCCGAGGATCGCCAGCAGATTCCCTTCGCCTGGTCGCCGGGCTGGAACTCGCCGCAGGCCTGGAACAAGTTCCAGGACGAGGTCGGCGGCCACCTGCGCGCCGGTGATCCGGGCGTGCGCCTGCTGCATGGCGGTGCCGGCGGGTCCTGGTTCGCCGTGCCGGCGCCCTTCGCTCCAGCCGCCGGGGAATGGCAACTGGTGCCGCGCCATCACCTGTTCGGCAGCGAGGAAAACAGTGCCCGCGCCGAACCGATCCAGGCGCGCATGCCGCAACCCTACGCCGCCATCGCCGAGGAAGAAGCCCAGCGCCTGGGCCTTGCCGAGGGCTCGCAGCTGCGCCTGAGCAGCCAGGGTTGTTTGCTGCAGCTGCCGTTGCTGGTCGATGCCAGCCTGCCGCTGGGCGTGGTCGCTCTGCCGGTCGGTCTGGCCGGGATTCCCGCCCACCTGTTCGGCGGCGTCGCCGCACTGGAGGCCGTGCAATGAGCTGGTTCGCCGGGGAAAACCTGGAAATCGTCATCGCCGTGCTCAAGGCGGTGGTGATCCTGCTTGCGGTGGTGATCAGCGGCGCGCTGCTGAGCTTCGTCGAACGTCGCCTGCTGGGCTGGTGGCAGGATCGCTACGGGCCGAACCGGGTCGGTCCGTTCGGCATGTTCCAGATCGCCGCGGACATGCTGAAGATGTTCTTCAAGGAAGACTGGATTCCGCCCTTCGCCGACCGGCTGATCTTCATGCTGGCGCCGGTGGTGGCGATGAGCGCGCTGCTGATCGCCTTCGCCGTGGTGCCGATCACCCCGACCTGGGGCGTGGCGGACCTCGACATCGGCCTGCTGTTCTTCTTCGGCATGGCCGGGCTTGCGGTCTATGCGGTGCTCTTCGCCGGCTGGGCGAGCAACAACAAGTTCGCCCTGCTCGGCAGCCTGCGCGCCTCGGCCCAGACGCTGTCCTACGAGGTGTTCATGGGCCTGGCGCTGATGGGCGTGGTGACCCAGGCCGGCAGCTTCAACCTGCGCGACATCGTCGAGTACCAGCAGCAGAACCTGTGGTTCATCATTCCGCAGTTCCTGGGTTTCTGTACCTTCTTCATCGCCGGCGTGGCGGTCACCCACCGCCATCCGTTCGATCAGCCGGAGGCCGAGCAGGAGCTCGCCGATGGCTACCACATCGAATACGCCGGCATGAAGTGGGGCATGTTCTTCGTCGGCGAGTACATCGGCATCGTGCTGATCTCGGCACTGCTGACCACGCTGTTCTTCGGCGGCTGGCATGGCCCCTTCCTGGAAGCGGCGCCCTGGTTGGCATTCATCTGGTTCGCGCTCAAGACCGGCTTCTTCATCATGCTGTTCATCCTGCTGCGCGCGTCCATCCCACGCCCGCGCTATGACCAGGTGATGTCCTTCAGCTGGAAGTTCTGCCTGCCGCTGACCCTGATCAACCTGCTGGTGACCGGCGCACTCGTGCTGGCCGCGGCCCAGTAAGGAGAAACTGATGTTCAAATACATATGGGACGTGCTGGTCGGTACCGGCACCCAGCTGCGCAGCCTGGCGATGGTCTTCAGCCACGGTTTTCGCAAGCGCGACACCCTGCAGTACCCCGAGGAGCAGGTGTACCTGCCGCCGCGCTACCGCGGCCGCATCGTGCTGACCCGCGACCCCGACGGCGAAGAGCGCTGCGTGGCCTGCAACCTCTGCGCGGTGGCCTGCCCGGTGGGCTGCATCGCCCTGCAGAAGGCGGAAAAGGAAGACGGCCGCTGGTATCCGGAGTTCTTCCGCATCAACTTCTCGCGCTGCATCTTCTGCGGCCTGTGCGAGGAGGCCTGCCCGACCACCGCGATCCAGCTCACCCCGGACTTCGAGATGGCCGAGTTCAATCGCCAGGAGCTGGTCTACGAGAAGGAAGACCTGCTGATCTCCGGGCCCGGCAAATACCCTGACTACAACTTCTACCGGGTCGCCGGCATGGCCATCGCCGGCAAGCCCAAGGGCGCGGCGCAGAACGAAGCCGAGCCGATCAACGTCAAGGGGCTGCTGCCGTGATCACACTGACTGCCTGTCCCCTTCCGTCCGTTTCGAGGTTTCACTGATGGAATTCGCCTTCTATCTGGCCGCCGGTGTCGCCGTGGCCGCCACCTTCCGGGTGATCACCCATACCAACCCGGTGCACGCCCTGCTCTATCTGATCGTGTCGTTGCTGGCCGTGTCGATGTGCTTCTTCGCCCTCGGCGCGCCCTTCGCCGGGGTGCTGGAGATCATCGTCTACGCCGGCGCCATCATGGTGCTGTTCGTCTTCGTGGTGATGATGCTCAACCTCGGCCCGAGCGTGGCCGAGCAGGAACGCAAATGGCTCGCACCGAGGCAGTGGATCGGCCCGTCGCTGCTCTGCGCCCTGCTGCTGGCCGAGCTGCTCTACCTGCTGCTGGCCCAGCCCAGTGGCGCCATCCTCGGCAGCGACACCGTGAGCGCCAAGGAGGTCGGCATCAGCCTGTTCGGTCCTTACGTGCTCGCCGTCGAACTGGCCGCGATGCTGCTGCTCGCCGCGCTGGTGGCAGCCTTCCATCTCGGTCGCCCGGAAGCCAAGGAGGTCATGTGATGAGCCCGGTCCCCATGGAGCACGGCCTGGCCCTGGCCGGCATGCTGTTCAGCCTCGGCCTGCTCGGGCTGATGGTACGACGCAACATCCTCTTCGTGCTGATGAGCCTGGAAATCATGATGAACGCCTGCGCGCTGGCCTTCATCGTTGCCGGCAGCCGCTGGGCCCAGCCCGACGGTCAGGTGATGTTCATCCTGGTGATCACCCTGGCGGCGGCCGAGGCCTCCATCGGCCTGGCGATCCTGCTGCAGCTGTATCGCCGCTTCCACACCCTGGACATTGACGCAGCCAGCGAGATGCGCGGATGAACCTTCTCTATCTCACCCTGGTGTTTCCGCTGATCGGCTTCGTGTTGCTGTCGTTCAGCCGCGGACGCTTCTCGGAAAACCTCTCTGCATTGATCGGCGTCGGCTCGGTCGGCCTGTCGGCGCTGCTCAGTGCCTGGATCATCTGGCAGTTCAACGCTGCGCCGCCGCTGGACGGCGCCTACAACCAGCTGCTCTGGCAGTGGATGGACGTCGACGGCTTCGCGCCGCGTTTCGCCCTGTATCTGGATGGACTGTCGCTGACCATGCTTGGCGTGGTCACCGGCGTGGGTTTTCTGATCCACCTGTTCGCCAGCTGGTACATGCGTGGCGAGGCCGGCTACTCGCGCTTCTTCGCCTACACCAACCTGTTCATCGCCAGCATGCTGCTGCTGATTCTGGGCGACAACCTGCTGCTGCTGTACTTCGGCTGGGAAGGCGTGGGCCTGTGCTCGTACCTGCTGATCGGCTTCTATTACAGCGAGCGCAAGAATGGCAACGCGGCGCTCAAGGCCTTCATCGTCACCCGCGTCGGCGACGTGTTCATGGCCATCGGCCTGTTCCTGCTGTTCATCAACCTCGGCACCCTGGACATCCAGCAACTGCTCGAGATCGCCCCACACCGCTACGTCGAGGGTGACGCCTGGTTGTGGCTGGCGACCCTGATGCTGCTCGGCGGCGCCGTCGGCAAGTCGGCCCAGCTGCCGCTGCAGACCTGGCTGGCCGACGCCATGGCCGGCCCGACCCCGGTGTCGGCGCTGATCCACGCGGCGACCATGGTCACCGCCGGCGTCTACCTGATCGCGCGCACCCACGGTCTGTTCCTGCTCACCCCCGAGGTGCTCGAGCTGGTCGGCATCGTTGGTGGCGTGACCCTGGTGCTGGCCGGCTTCGCCGCCCTGGTGCAGACCGACATCAAGCGCATCCTCGCCTACTCGACCATGAGCCAGATCGGCTACATGTTCCTCGCCCTCGGCGTCGGCGCCTGGGACGCGGCGATCTTCCACCTGATGACCCACGCCTTCTTCAAGGCGCTGCTGTTCCTCGCCTCCGGTAGCGTGATTCACGCCTGCCACCACGAGCAGAACATCTTCCGCATGGGCGGGCTGTGGAAGAAACTGCCGCTGGCCTACGCCAGCTTCATCGTCGGTGGCGCGGCGCTGGCGGCGTTGCCGCTGATCACCGCGGGCTTCTACTCCAAGGACGAGATCCTCTGGGAAGCCTTTGCCAGCGGGCACTCCGGGCTGCTCTACGCAGGCCTTGCCGGCGCCTTCCTGACCTCGCTGTATACCTTCCGGCTGATCTTCATCGCCTTCCATGGCGAGCAGAAGACCGAAGCGCATGCCGGCCATGGCCTTGCCCACAACCTGCCGCTGGCCACACTGATCGTGCTCTCGACCTTTGTCGGCGCGCTGATCACGCCGCCGCTGGCCGGGGTCCTGCCGCAAAGCGCGGGCCACGCCGGTGGCGAGGGCAAGCTGGCGCTGGAAGTCATTTCCGGCAGCGTGGCGGTCGCCGGGATCATTCTCGCGGCACTCTTGTTCCTGGGCCGACGCCGTCTGGTGCAGGCATTGGCAGCCAGCACACCGGGTCGTCTGCTGAGTGCCTGGTGGTTCGCCGCCTGGGGCTTCGACTGGCTCTATGACTGGCTGTTCGTCAAACCCTACCTGCTGCTCTGCCGCCTGCTCGCACGCGACCCCATGGACCGCAGCATTGCCCTGCTGCCACGCCTGGCGGTGGTCAGCCACCAGTTGCTCAGCCGCAGTCAGAACGGCCAGCTGCGCTGGTATGCCGGCGCCGTCGCCTGCGGCGCGGTGGCGATCCTCGGTCTGATCCTGCTGAGTGCCTTCTGATGACGCATCTGCCTACTTGCACAAGGACCTGAAGCCGACATGATTCTGCCCTGGCTTATCCTGATTCCCTTCATCGGCGGCCTGCTCTGCTGGCTGACCGAACGCGTCGCGCCGACCCTGCCACGCTGGATCGCGCTGTTCAGCATGGCGCTGGTACTCGGCCTCGGCCTCTGGCTGTGGAGCGTCGGCGACTACAGTCTGGCGCCCCACCCGGCCGATGCCGCGAACTGGACGGTCGAGTTCAAGCACGTCTGGATCGCACGCTTCGGCATCAACTTCCATCTGGCACTGGATGGCCTGTCTCTGCTGATGATCCTGCTCACCGGCCTGCTCGGCGTGCTCTCGGTGCTCTGTTCCTGGAGCGAGATCCAGAAGCGTGTCGGCTTCTTCCACCTCAACCTGATGTGGATTCTCGGCGGCGTGGTCGGCGTGTTCCTCGCCCTGGATCTGTTCCTGTTCTTCTTCTTCTGGGAAATGATGCTGGTGCCGATGTACTTCCTCATCGCGCTCTGGGGCCACAGCGGCGACGGCAAGAAGACCCGCATCACCGCCGCTACCAAGTTCTTCATCTACACCCAGGCCAGCGGCCTGATCATGCTGGTGGCGATTCTGGGCCTGGTGTTCTTTCACCAGAGCGTCACCGGCGAGTTCACCTTCGACTACGCGCGCCTGCTAGGCACCCCGCTGCCGCCGACGGTCGAATACGTGCTGATGCTGGGTTTCTTCATCGCCTTTGCGGTCAAGCTGCCGGTGGTGCCGGTGCATTCCTGGCTGCCCGACGCCCACGCCCAGGCGCCTACCGCAGGCTCGGTCGACCTCGCCGGCATCCTGCTCAAGACCGCGGCCTACGGCCTGCTGCGCTTTGCCCTGCCGCTGTTCCCGAACGCCTCGGCGGAATTCGCGCCGATTGCCATGGCACTGGGCCTGGTCGGCATCTTCTATGGCGCCTTGCTGTCCTTCGCGCAGACCGACATCAAGCGCCTGGTGGCCTATTCCAGCGTCTCGCACATGGGTTTCATCCTGATCGCCATCTACTCCGGCAGCCAGCAAGCGCTGCAGGGCGCCGTGGTGCAGATGGTCGCGCACGGCCTGTCGGCCGCAGCGCTGTTCATCCTCTGCGGCCAGCTCTATGAGCGCCTGCACACCCGCGACATGCGCCAGATGGGCGGACTCTGGGCGCGCCTGCCGTGGCTGCCGGCGCTGAGCCTGTTCTTCGCCGCCGCCTCGCTGGGCCTGCCCGGTACCGGCAACTTCATCGGCGAATTCCTGATCCTGCTGGGTACCTTCGCCGACTGGCCGTGGATCTCGGCGGCCGCCACCTTCGGCCTGGTGTTCGCCTCGGTGTACTCGCTGATCATGATCCACCGTGCCTACTTCGGCCCCGCCACCAGCGAACAGGCCCTGCGCGGCCTGAACGGGCGCGAGCTGAGCATGGTGCTGGGCCTGGCGGCGCTGCTGATCGGCCTGGGCCTGTTCCCGCAGGTGGTTCTCGATACTTCCTGGAGCAGCATGCAGGGCGTCCAGCAATGGCTGGGCACCGCCTTCTCCCAACTCGCCCCGACTCGGTAGTGGTGACATGCAACTGACGACCCAACATCTCATCGCCCTGCTGCCCCTGCTGATCCTCAGCGCTACCGTGCTGCTGGTCATGCTGGCGATCGCCTGGCGCCGCCACCATGCACTCACCTACCTGCTGTCACTGGCAGGTCTTGGCGCGGCCCTGGTATCGGTAGTCGCCGTTGCCGGCGGCGACGCGCAGCAGGTCACTTCCCTGCTCAAGGTCGATCGCTTTGCCTACTTCTACATGGCGCTGCTGCTGATCGCGACCATCGCCTGCGTGACGCTGGCGCACGCCTATCTGGGCGAACGCGAGGGCCAGGGTTTCCCCGGCAACCGCGAGGAGCTGTACCTGCTGATGCTGCTGGCGACCCTGGGCGGCATGGTGCTGGTTTGCGCGGAACATCTGGCGGCGCTGTTCATCGGCCTGGAGCTGCTCTCGGTGCCGGTCTACGGCCTGGTGGCCTACGCCTTCTTCAACAAGCGCTCGCTGGAGGCCGGCATCAAGTACATGGTGCTCTCGGCGGCCGGCAGTGCCTTCCTGCTGTTCGGCATGGCGCTGCTGTATGCCGAGGCCGGCAGCCTGGCCTTCGCCAGCATCGGCATCGCTCTGGAAAATGGTCTGAGCAGCCCGCTGGCGCAGATGGGTACCGGGATGATGCTGGTGGGTCTGGCATTCAAGCTGTCGCTGGTGCCCTTCCACCTGTGGACCCCGGATGTCTACGAGGGCGCGCCAGCGCCAGTGGCGGCCTTTCTCGCCACCGCGGCGAAGATTGCCGTGTTCGCCGTGCTGCTGCGTCTGTATCAGCTGTCACCGGCCACCGCCGGCGGCTGGCTGGCGGGCGTGCTCAGTGCCATCGCGGTAGCCTCGATCCTGCTGGGCAACCTGCTGGCACTGCTGCAGAACAACCTCAAGCGTCTGCTCGGTTATTCCTCCATCGCCCATTTCGGCTACCTGCTGATCGCGCTCATTGCCAGCAAAGGCCTCGCGGAGGAAGCCGTTGGCGTCTATCTGGTGACCTACGTGCTGACCAGTCTGGGCGCGTTCGGGGTGATCACGCTGATGTCGACGCCCTACAACGGCCGCGACGCCGACGCGCTCTACGAGTACCGCGGCCTGTTCTGGCGGCGCCCCTACCTGACCGCGGTACTGGCACTGATGATGCTGTCGCTGGCCGGCATTCCGCTCACCGCAGGCTTCATCGGCAAGTTCTACATCATCACCGTGGGCGTGCAGGCTGAACTCTGGTGGCTGCTGGGTACCCTGGTGCTGGGCAGCGCGATCGGCGTTTTCTACTACCTGCGGGTAATGGTCACGCTGTTCCTGGTCGAACCCAAGCTGCACCACCACGACGCCCCCTTCAACTGGGGGCAGCGTGCTGGCGGCGTGATGCTGATGATGGTCGCCTTCTTCGCCTTCTTCTTCGGCGTTTACCCGCAGCCGCTGCTGTCGCTGGTGCAGCAGGCGGCACTCTGATCATTCACGCCGGCCGTCCGTAGCGGTCTGCCCCTGGGTGGCGGGTCGCTGGGTCTGGTCGGCAAAGATGCTCCAGATCGAGACGAACAGCGCGGCGATCAGCGGGCCGATGACGAAGCCGTTGAGGCCGAACAGCGACAGGCCGCCGAGCGTGGAGATGAGGATCAGATAATCCGGCATGCGGGTGTCCTTGCCGACCAGGATCGGACGCAGGATGTTGTCGACCAGGCCGATCACCAGCACGCCGAAGGCGGTCAGCATCACTGCCTTCAAAGGCTCGCCAGACATCAGGAAGTACAGCGCCACGGGTCCCCAGACCAGCCCGGCGCCCACCGCGGGCAGCAGTGACAGAAATACCATCAGCACACCCCAGAGCAGCGCACCGGGGATTCCCAGCACCGCGAAGATCGCCCCGCCGAGCAAGCCCTGGATCAGCGCCACCACCAGATTGCCCTTTACCGTGGCCCGCACCACCTGGGTGAACTTGTCCAGCAGTCGGCTCTTGTGCGGCGCGCTCAGCGGTATCGCACGACGGGTCTTCTCCAGCAACTGCGGACCGTCGCGCAGCAGAAAGAACAGCAGATAAAGCATCACGAAGAAGGCGACGAAGAAGCCGAAGGTGTCCTGGCCGATGCTCAGTGCCTTGCCCGCCATCAGTTCACTGCCCTGTTTGGCGGCGTTGACCAGTTGTTCGCGAATGCTCGCCCAGTCGCCAAAGCCGAAGCCGTCCAGCGCGCTGCGCAGGCGCTCCGGAAGCGCCGCGTTGAACTGATCGAGCATCGCATTCAGGTCTAGCTCACCGGACTCGATGCGCTTGTACAGCGCGGTGCCCTGACGAATCAGCAACGCGAAGGTAAGGCCCACCGGCAAAACCACCAGCAGCAGGCAGCTGAGCGTGGAAAGCAAGGCACTCAGGTTGCGCCGTTCGCCGCACAGCCGCAGCAGGCGACGCTGCACCGGCATGAACAGGATCGCCAGCACCACTGCCCAGAACACCGCGCCGTAGAACGGCAGCAGAATCCAGCCAAATGCCAGTGACACCAGTACCAGCAGAAGTACGAAGAAGCGATATTCGAAGGTCCGCAAAGCCGCTCACCCCTTTTGACTTGCCCGACGACCTCCGGATGGGGCCATCCCTGCTTAGTCCGCGGGCGCTCAGGCAAGTGCCGCAGCTTGTTGGGCGCAGCGTCGGCAGTTAGGCTGGCTGCCTTCTCTCGAAAGGAAAATGCAGATGTCCACCATTGCTCTGCTGGCAGGTTCCAGTCGTCCCGATAGCCAGTCCGGCAAGGTTGCCCGCTATCTGTCGCGGCGACTTGTAGCACTGCAGCCTTCGCTGCAGGTCGAGCTGATCGATCTTGCCCTGGAGCCGCTGCCGCTATGGCCGGCCGCGCCTGCCGAGCATTGGCCAGATCACGCCGAAATCCTGCGCCGGGCCGATGCCCTGGTACTGGTTTCCCCTGAGTGGAATGGCATGGCCTGCCCTGCAGTGAAGAACTTCTTTCTCTACGCCGGCCGCGACGAGCTGGCACACAAACCCTGTCTGCTGGTTGGTGTTTCCTCGGGGATCGGCGGTGCCTACCCGATCAGCGAGCTGCGCGCCTCCGGTTACAAGAACTGTCGCCTCTGCCACATCCCCGAACATCTGATCATCCGCCAGGTGGAAAAAGTGATGAACGAAGGCGATGCGGCCGATGCCGAGGATGCGCGCATCCGCAGGCGCAGTGACTACGCATTGCAGGTCCTGTTGCAGTACACCGAGGCGCTCGCACCGATACGCGGGCGAATCGAGATGGCGGAGTTTCCCACCGGCATGTAGTCAATTTGGCAACGGCAGGCGCACGTCGACGCGCAACCCGCCCAGCCCGGCGTTCCCCAGCTGCAAGGTTCCGCCCCAGGCATCCAGGGTGTCGCGAACGATCGCCAGCCCCAGCCCGTGACCAGGAACCTGTTCGTCCAGGCGCGAACCCCGCGCCAGCAGGCTGCTGCGCAACTGCTCCGCAACACCGGGGCCGTCGTCCTCGATGCGCAGCAGCAGCTCCTGCCCATCCTGTTCAATGCTCAGCGACACCTGGGTAAGCGCCCATTTGCAGGCGTTGTCGAGCAGGTTGCCGAGCACTTCGAGCAGATCTTCGCGATCCCATGGCAGGCGCAACCCTGGTGGTGCCTGCCAACTCAACTGACGCAGATGCGGATGGATCATGCGCAGGGTGTCGCACAACGGCGGCAACTCCTGATCGCACTCGAAGTGCGCGCCGGGCAGCACCTCTCCGGACAGACGCGCGCGGTTCAGCTCGCGTGCCAGACGCTGCTCGACGACATCCAGCTGATCGTCCATCTGTCTGCGCAATGGCTGCAGCGCGTCCAGCTCAGCGCGTGCCAGCAGGCTGCGCAGCACCGCCAGCGGCGTCTTCAGCGCATGTCCCAGATTGCCTACCGCGTTGCGCGAGCGGCGCAGGCTACCTTCGGTGTGCTGCAGCAGACTGTTGATCTGCTCGACCAGGGGCGCCAGCTCGCGGTCGGCCTCGCTGTCCAGGCGCCCACGCCGGCCTTGCTGCAGCTGCAAGACCTGCAGCCTCACGCGCTCCAGCGGATGCAGCGCGGCGCGCACGTTGAGCCATTGCAGTAGCAGTACGACCAGCAACGCCAGTGCGCCTATGCCGCTGAGCAGCCAGCGAACCTGGGTAAAAGCCAGCGACAGCGGTCGATAGTCCTGTGCAGCGGTGATCGAGAGATCGCTACCGAAGCGCCGGAAATCGGCGCGATAGACCAGCAGCTCCTGTCCACCGGGGCCGTCCACCAGGCCGTGTTGCAAGCCCGAGCGGGTCGGCCGCTCCAGCTGGAAGTCCCATGACGAGCGTGAGCGCCAGACCTGATCGGGCAGATCGACACGAAAGTAGCTTCCCGACAGAGGCCGCTGGTAAGCCGGTGACAGCCGCAAGTCGTCCAGCTGGATCCCGGCGGGACCGCGCACGGTGGCGATCAGCAGCAGCTCCGCCTCGTCACGCAGACCGTTTTGCAGGTAGCGACGCAGGCCCAGGTCGACCAGCCAGATGCTGGCATTGACCATGACGACGCCGACCAGCAGCAGAATGAACAACAATCCGACGCCCAGACGTCGCTGGATCGACCTCATGCGCTCAACCCGACGAAGCAGTAGCCCTGGCCGCGACGGGTTTCGATGACCTGTCTGCCGAGCTTGCGCCGCAAGTGGTTCACATGGACCTCAAGAACGTTCGAGTCCGGCTCGCCATCGCCCTCGTAGAGATGCTCGCCCAGGCGCGACTTGGACAGCAGCTGGTTGCTGTGCAGCATGAAATAGCGCAGCAGACGAAACTCCGCGCCGGTCAGGCCGATCTCCTCGTTATCGCGCCAGACAGTTTGCCGCGACTCGTCCAGGCGCAGACCTGCGACTTCGATAGGTGCTCGGCTGTCCAGGCCACGGGCGCGCCGCAGCAGGCCCTGGACTCGCAGGAAGAGTTCCTCGGGGTGAAACGGCTTGGCCAGATAGTCATCCGCCCCGGCGCGCAGGCCCTCGATCCGCTCTGCCCAGGACGCACGCGCGGTGAGGATCAGTACCGGAAAGCGCAAGCCGGCATCACGCCACTCGCGCAACACGTCCAGCCCCGGACGACCGGGCAGACCGAGGTCGAGAATGATCAGGTCGTAGGGCTCGCAGGCCGCCTGGAACGCGGCATCACGCCCATCAGCCAGCCAGTCGATGGCGTAGCCCTGGCGTTGCAGGCCCTGGACCAGCTCGTCAGCAAGAGGCACGTTGTCCTCAACCAGCAGCAGGCGCATCAGTCCACCTCGTCCTTGTACAGTCGACCGTCGCGCGCGTCGAACTCCAGCTCGCGTACCACGCCGCCGTCAGTCAGCAACTCCACCTCGTACACCAGTTGCCCGTCCTCTTCCTCAAGCTCCACCTCAAGCAGACGTGCCCTTGGATAGCGTCCGAGAGCAGAGTCGATGACCTGTTCCAGCGGCAGGATCACGCCAGCCTTGCGCAAGGCCAGCGCCTCATCGTGATCGAGGTCGCGCGCCGTTGCCGCCGAACACATCAGGGTGATCAGCAGCAGCGGCTTCCAGCGCCCTTTCGCCATCAGTCGTCCTGTTGGTTGCGCAGCATCTCGCCTGTTGCAGCGTCGAATTCCAGATCCCATTTCACTCCCTGCGCATCGCGCAGTTCCAGCTGATAGATGTAGCGACCGTACTCTTCTTCCAGCTCGCTTTCCTCGATCACGGCGCCTGCATGCTTGGCGACTGCCGACTTGTTCAGTTCTTCCAGATTCTTGATGGTATTTGCTTCACGCAGGCGCAGTACCTCGTCCGGGCCGATATCGCGAGCCTGGGCCAGACCGCTGACACTCAGTGCGATGGTTGCAACGCCGATGATCTTGGTGAAATTGTTCATGTCGATTTCCTCGTTGGTTTCGTTTTCAGCGATGCCAGGTTACAAAGCCGAGCTGAAGCGAAACTGAAATCGAGCCATGTCTCTCGCGCGTCCTTATAATCGCTCGCCTGCGACATGGAGACCAGAATGAGCGCTATCCAGATCAAGTTCCCTGCCCTCACCCTGCGCGCCGGCAAGCGCGCCATGGCGCGCATTCGCGAGCGCGGCCTGCGCGCAGAGGATATCGCCATCCTTCCGGGCGCGGCAGGCGGGCCCAAGGGTTTGGGCATACAGGGGCTGGATCTGGCGCTGTTCGGCGACTGGCTACCCGCGGTACCACGTCCGCGTACCCTGATCGGCGCCTCGATAGGCTCCTGGCGTTTTGCTGCGGCCTGTCTGCCAGACGCACGAGCCGGCATCCTCCGCCTGGGAGAGCTCTACACCAGCCAACGCTTTGCCCGACGCGTCAGCATGGGCGAGGTCTCGCGCTGTTGCATGCAGCTGCTGGACGACTTGCTCGAAGGCCGGGACCAGACACTGCTGAGCAATCCGCTGTATCACCTGAACATCGTCGTGGTTAAGAGCCAGGGTCGACTCATTGATGATGATCGGCGTGCTCTGGCGCTGGGACTTTCTTCGGTGATCGGCAACAACCTGATCGCCCGCAGTCGGCTGGCCCGCCACTTCGAGCGAGTGATCCTGCATGACGAACGTCTGGCGCCGCCTCTCGCGCCGCTGACGGATTTTCGCTCGCACTTTCATACCCTCAGCGTCGCCAACATCCGCCAGGCGCTACTCGCCTCGGGCTCAATTCCGATGGTCATGGAGGCCATCCGCGAGATTCCAGGCGTCGGCCAGGGCACCTTCCGCGATGGCGGACTGCTCGACTACCACCTCGACCTGCCCTATCAGAGCGATGGCCTGGTGCTCTACCCGCACTTCACCGACAGGATCATCCCCGGCTGGTTCGACAAGAGCTTGTTCTGGCGCAAGGCCAACAACGAGCAGCTGCAGGACGTCGTCCTGCTGGCGCCTTCGGCCGAATACCTGCAGCGCCTGCCGCATCGCAAACTACCGGACCGGACCGACTTCAAGCGCTACCTGGGCGACGATGACGGACGCGAGCGCTACTGGCGCAAGGCAATGCTCGAAAGCCAGCGTCTGGGTGACGAATTTCTCCAGCTTGCCGACAAGAGCGCCATAGTCGACCGGCTCGCTCCGCTCTGAATGACCATGTCGCAGTGCTAAACAGCGAAACAGAGCTGCTAAACTGCAGCCCCTTTTGATCATTGATCACCCTCTTCTGCCAAGGCGCTCAACGTGGAACTGTTCAAGGAATTCATCTTCGAAGCCGCCCATCGTCTTCCGCACGTTCCCGAGGGCCACAAGTGCGGTCGCCTGCACGGCCACTCGTTCAAGGTCGGTATTCATATCGAAGGCGCTGTAGATCCATATACCGGCTGGATTCGCGATTTTTCCGAGATAAAAGCGATCTTCAGGCCTATCTACGAGCAGCTTGATCACAATTACCTGAACGAAATCCCCGGACTGGAAAATCCCACCAGCGAAGTACTTGCCAAGTGGATCTGGCAACAACTGAAGCCGTTGCTGCCAGAGCTTTCCCGGGTGCGTATCCACGAGACCTGTACCAGCGGCTGCGAGTATCGCGGCGACTGAGCCACCTGGCCCTTCTATCGGCTGCCAAGCGCCCTGCGCCTGACAGCGCGCGTTCTAAAAAAGGGCATGACGACACTACCGCTTATGTCTTTGCATCTGACGCGGCCATAGACAGCGAATGACTGCCCACAGAGGCCGACGAAGAAAGAGCTCAAGCCGGCCGGGCCGCAAAAGTGCTCCGCGCATCCGCCGCGGTTGAACTCGAGTGTGCCACCAGCGCTCACCAACTCACGCCACTTGCGCTTGATAGCTAGTCGGTTGGTTTTCATTACTGATTGTGCTGAATCGAGCAGGCTGCCCCTGCTGCCCAATGAAACTAGCGTGGCGACAACGTCTGTCGCCAGACGCAGCGCAGATGCGTTTTCAGCTCGGCTATTGCCAATAAGCAAGTCGCTAGCTCAGCGGCTGCAGAGGTGTTTGCCCTCTGGCTTGCTTCCTTGCCATCGTGGGTAACCCAACCTGGCTGGAGGGCTGCCGGAGCATCGACATTCTGCCGCGTCTCAAGGTGCCACGCTGGTCGTCGTGTCGCGCACGCTGAAGAATCCAAGGGGGAGAACCTGGCGCAGAGCTAAGCCCTCGCGACACGCCATCGCACTGCCCGAGATAGCCGAGAGCGACGCCCAGACTTTTTCCCGCGCAAAGTAAAACCCCGGTTATCTGTCGATAACCGGGGTTTTGGTATAGGTGCTTGACGATGACCTACTCTCACATGGGGAAACCCCACACTACCATCGGCGATGAATCGTTTCACTACTGAGTTCGGGAAGGGATCAGGTGGTTCCAATTCTCTATGGTCGTCAAGCGATTGGGTTGGGAAGCCGCGGTGAGGCGTCTTCCCGAATGGGTATGTGATATGAGTAATTTGTGGTTCGTTGCAAATTTTCGGTTTGTCGACTTCAACCGTCTAACACGCAAATTGTTTGGGTGTTATATGGTCAAGCCTCACGGGCAATTAGTATGGGTTAGCTCAACGCCTCACAGCGCTTACACACCCCACCTATCAACGTCGTAGTCTTCGACGGCCCTTCAGGGAGCTCAAGGCTCCAGTGAGATCTCATCTTGAGGCAAGTTTCCCGCTTAGATGCTTTCAGCGGTTATCTTTTCCGAACATAGCTACCCGGCAATGCCACTGGCGTGACAACCGGAACACCAGAGGTTCGTCCACTCCGGTCCTCTCGTACTAGGAGCAGCCCCTCTCAAATCTCAAACGTCCACGGCAGATAGGGACCGAACTGTCTCACGACGTTCTAAACCCAGCTCGCGTACCACTTTAAATGGCGAACAGCCATACCCTTGGGACCGGCTTCAGCCCCAGGATGTGATGAGCCGACATCGAGGTGCCAAACACCGCCGTCGATATGAACTCTTGGGCGGTATCAGCCTGTTATCCCCGGAGTACCTTTTATCCGTTGAGCGATGGCCCTTCCATACAGAACCACCGGATCACTAAGACCTACTTTCGTACCTGCTCGACGTGTTTGTCTCGCAGTCAAGCGCGCTTTTGCCTTTATACTCTACGACCGATTTCCGACCGGTCTGAGCGCACCTTCGTACTCCTCCGTTACTCTTTGGGAGGAGACCGCCCCAGTCAAACTACCCACCATACACTGTCCTCGATCCGGATAACGGACCAGAGTTAGAACCTCAAAGTTGCCAGGGTGGTATTTCAAGGATGGCTCCACGCGAACTGGCGTCCACGCTTCAAAGCCTCCCACCTATCCTACACAAGCAAATTCAAAGTCCAGTGCAAAGCTATAGTAAAGGTTCACGGGGTCTTTCCGTCTAGCCGCGGATACACTGCATCTTCACAGCGATTTCAATTTCACTGAGTCTCGGGTGGAGACAGCGCCGCCATCGTTACGCCATTCGTGCAGGTCGGAACTTACCCGACAAGGAATTTCGCTACCTTAGGACCGTTATAGTTACGGCCGCCGTTTACCGGGGCTTCGATCAAGAGCTTCGCTTGCGCTAACCCCATCAATTAACCTTCCGGCACCGGGCAGGCGTCACACCCTATACGTCCACTTTCGTGTTTGCAGAGTGCTGTGTTTTTAATAAACAGTCGCAGCGGCCTGGTATCTTCGACCGGCATGGGCTTACGTAGTAAATACTTCACCCTCACCGGCGCACCTTCTCCCGAAGTTACGGTGCCATTTTGCCTAGTTCCTTCACCCGAGTTCTCTCAAGCGCCTTGGTATTCTCTACCCGACCACCTGTGTCGGTTTGGGGTACGGTTCCTAGTTACCTGAAGCTTAGAGGCTTTTCTTGGAAGCATGGCATCAACCACTTCGCATTCTAAAAGAACGCTCGTCATCAGTTCTCGGCCTAGATTTCCCGGATTTGCCTAAGAAATCAGCCTACTACCTTAAACAAGGACAACCAACGCCTTGCTGGCCTAGCCTTCTCCGTCCCCCCATCGCAGTAACTAGAAGTACGGGAATATTAACCCGTTTCCCATCGACTACGCATTTCTGCCTCGCCTTAGGGGCCGACTAACCCTGCGTCGATTAACGTTGCGCAGGAAACCTTGGTCTTTCGGCGTGCGAGTTTTTCACTCGCATTGTCGTTACTCATGTCAGCATTCGCACTTCTGATACCTCCAGCAAGCTTCTCAACTCACCTTCACAGGCTTACAGAACGCTCCTCTACCGCTCACACATAGTGTGAACCCGTAGCTTCGGTGCATGGTTTGAGCCCCGTTACATCTTCCGCGCAGGCCGACTCGACTAGTGAGCTATTACGCTTTCTTTAAAGGGTGGCTGCTTCTAAGCCAACCTCCTAGCTGTCTAAGCCTTCCCACATCGTTTCCCACTTAACCATGACTTTGGGACCTTAGCTGACGGTCTGGGTTGTTTCCCTTTTCACGACGGACGTTAGCACCCGCCGTGTGTCTCCCACGCTGACACTTCCAGGTATTCGGAGTTTGCATCGGTTTGGTAAGTCGGGATGACCCCCTAGCCGAAACAGTGCTCTACCCCCTGGAGTGATACGTGAGGCGCTACCTAAATAGCTTTCGAGGAGAACCAGCTATCTCCGAGCTTGATTAGCCTTTCACTCCGATCCACAAGTCATCCCCTGCCTTTTCAACGGAAGTGGGTTCGGTCCTCCAGTCAGTGTTACCTAACCTTCAACCTGCTCATGGATAGATCGCCCGGTTTCGGGTCTATACCCAGCGACTAAACGCCCTATTAAGACTCGCTTTCGCTACGCCTCCCCTATTCGGTTAAGCTCGCCACTGAATATAAGTCGCTGACCCATTATACAAAAGGTACGCAGTCACCCAACAAAGTGGGCTCCCACTGCTTGTACGCATACGGTTTCAGGATCTATTTCACTCCCCTCTCCGGGGTTCTTTTCGCCTTTCCCTCACGGTACTAGTTCACTATCGGTCAGTCAGTAGTATTTAGCCTTGGAGGATGGTCCCCCCATATTCAGACAAGGTTTCACGTGCCCCGTCCTACTCGATTTCATGACTAAGAGATTTTCATATACGGGGCTATCACCCACTATGGCGGCACTTTCCAGAGCCTTCTATTAATCTCAAAGCCACTTAAGGGCTAATCCCCGTTCGCTCGCCACTACTAAGGGAATCTCGGTTGATTTCTTTTCCTCAGGGTACTTAGATGTTTCAGTTCCCCTGGTTCGCCTCTTGCACCTATGTATTCAGTACAAGATACCCAGCTTATGCTGGGTGGGTTCCCCCATTCAGAGATCTCCGGATCGCAGGTTGTTTGCCACCTCCCCGAAGCTTATCGCAGGCTACAACGTCTTTCATCGCCTCTGACTGCCAAGGCATCCACCGTATGCGCTTCTTCACTTGACCATATAACCCCAAGCAATCTGGTTATAGATTCGTAACGTGAAGACGACATTCGCCGAAAATTTGCGCTTGAACTCACAAATTTTACCTTAGCCAACATAACTACCAGTGAAAGTAATCATGCTGTCTACTTCTATCACATACCCAAATTTTTAAAGAACGATTCTGGTAAAGACCAGAAATCAACACTGACTGCCTTTGCAGCAATGCTCATTTCTGTACTCTAACGAGAGTGGTGGAGCCAAGGAGGATCGAACTCCTGACCTCCTGCGTGCAAAGCAGGCGCTCTCCCAGCTGAGCTATGGCCCCAATGTACTGAAGCCTGCGCCCCGTAACATTGGTGGGTCTGGGCAGATTCGAACTGCCGACCTCACCCTTATCAGGGGTGCGCTCTAACCAACTGAGCTACAGACCCAATCGTCTTCGCAATGAATCAAGCAATTCGTGTGGGAGCTTATGAAGAAGCTGATGTCTTCGATTAAGGAGGTGATCCAGCCGCAGGTTCCCCTACGGCTACCTTGTTACGACTTCACCCCAGTCATGAATCACTCCGTGGTAACCGTCCCCCCGAAGGTTAGACTAGCTACTTCTGGAGCAACCCACTCCCATGGTGTGACGGGCGGTGTGTACAAGGCCCGGGAACGTATTCACCGTGACATTCTGATTCACGATTACTAGCGATTCCGACTTCACGCAGTCGAGTTGCAGACTGCGATCCGGACTACGATCGGTTTTGTGCGATTAGCTCCACCTCGC
>NZ_QASN01000021.1 GCF_003052585.1 Pseudomonas mangrovi
GTGCCCGCCGCCTCGGTGCGTGATATCTCCAGGCCGCGGGCGTTATAGCTGTAGGTGGTGCGGTTGCCCTTGTTGTCGATCTTGCTGGTCAGCAGACCGCGTGCGTCATAGGTGAAGGTGGAGTTGCTCGACGGGCAATTCGCCGACGGCTCGCCCTCGACGGCAATGATGCGCTTGAGGCCATGGATGCTCTGGAAGCGATAGGTAGTCTGCTTGCCCAGCGCGTTGGTGACGGTCGAGGAGCCGTCCGCGTTGTAGTCGATGCTGACGCGGTCCGCTCCGCCGGCATGCTCACTGGAAATCGCCCGCCCCTGCGCGTCATAGGACCAGGAGGCGTAACGCACACCGCGCTCATCGGTGATGCCGGTGAGCAGGCGCGGGTGCGTAGCGTCCTCGTAGTGGTACTGACGACTCTCGCTCTGGCCGCCCAGGGTACGACTCAGCGCGACCAGGCGATTTTCCTCGTCGTACGTATAAGTCACCTGCAGCAGCGGACCGCTCAGCGTAAGCGGCTGGCCATCAGGCCGAACGGAAATCTCCAGCTGATTGCCAAACTCGTCCGTCACCTGAATCTTGTCGTTCAGGTAGCTCAGATCGATTCGCTCGACGGCGCTTTCGCGACGAGTCAGGCGGCCCTCGCTGTCGAAGTGAAATACCTCGTTGTTGGCAGAGCGATAGACCCAGCCCCCTTCTTGCCGAGCCAGGCTCCCCCGCTCAGTAGGGCTCGGGGTGATGGTCGTGCCACTGAGGGTGAAGAAGCTTTCGCGACCATCGGCATGTACCAGCGCAACGGCCGGCGCGGTGATACGAAGGCGCGTGGAATAGCCATGCCGCCACAACCCATCGATGCCGTTGTAAGCCCGGTCGAAGGTCGGCTTACCGGCGGCATAATCGCGCTCGACTTGAAACTTGTTGCCGTTACTGAAGTTGACTGGATTACCCGTCAGTACACCTGGACCGCTTTCCGAAGGCGGGGTAGAGCATAGATTCTCAGGCGCTCCCAAATCAGGCTCGCTGCACTTGCCCAGCGTAGGGTCGTATATAAGATTGGCAGGGCAGCCGTTTCCATATCGGATGTACGCGGAGGGACTGTTAAGAAAACGCGTGCCCGCGCTCGTAGTCACCATAAACCAGCAATGTCCATGCCCCCCCGTGCCCTGCGGGTTAACGTGATCAAAATCGTACAACACCCAATTCCTTGACATGACGAGCTTCGGATCAATGTTTTTGCACGCCGCGGCCGCAGAACTAAAATAATCTGGTGTCTTGTAAAAGAACTGCAATCTGAATTTGTACTCCTCCGCCGCAGAATTTCCGCACGAAAAACCTAAAAGCAGTACCCCTGCAACCCTAACAACACAGCTAGAAAGTCCATTAACTAGAAGCACGAGCCTCTCCTTAATAAGCGCCAACATAGCCCAGTTCAGGCTCCCACCCTGAACATCGCATGTAATAGCTCCCAATTGACACATACTGAGATAATGCAAAAACAGCGACAGCCGCCAAATAGCGGGCAGCATGAAAGAAAACGTCCATGCAGAAAAAGCTCCCTTCGAAAACAGAAAAGCTCAGAAAATCGAAAGGCCACGATATAGCAACCCACTGAGCGATCAACAGAGCGGAATCCAAAACGCGAATTAGCGCAAAAACGACGAGTAACTGGCACATAAGCACCAATATTTTGATGCCCCATATATATGCTCGACGTCGTCCAAGCGTGCGATAAGGCTCACGCCCCCTCACAGCAGGTAGAGGGTTTGGCGAGGCTGACGATGAAGGTCAGATCTGTTTCCTTCACGAGCCGGCCGTCGATCGCTTCACCTGCACTGTGACTGCCGTCACCAGCTGAAACATCGACGTGCAACTCCACGCCGCACTCGCAGGTCCATCCGCCTGCACGACAGGCCCCTGCTTTGCCTGACCCGCGCGCTACGGCGGCGCCCTGCCTTCCCCGCCCCTTTCAGAACCTTGTGTCGACTCGCCAGAAACCACTGGCGCCAGTCCAGCACACCCGATGCTCAGCGACATCGCGCCGCGCATCTATCTGCCGGAAAAGGAGTTATTCCCTTGAAAACCATCATTCGTCTCGCCAGCCCTTTGCTGCTGGCTGCGGCCTTCCCTGCCTTTGCCATGGACCTGCGGGTCACCACCTTCGCCGACGAGTACGACGGCGAATGCAGCAGCACGCATTGTTCTCTGCGTGATGCAATCAGCGTCGCCAACGGGCTGGAGCGTTCACGCATCATCCTGTCCACCGGCGAATACCGCCTGGCGCGCGTCAACCTGCGCGACGAGGAAAACGAGATCCTCGACGAGGACGACAACCTGGTTGGCGATCTGGACGTGATGAGCACGGTGACCATCGTCGGTAAGGGCATTGGGCAAACCATCCTGCACGGCGCAGACCTGGACCGACTGATCGAGGTGATGCCGGAGGGCCGCCTGACCCTGCGCGACCTGACCATCACCGGCGGGCGCACGCCGCATCGCGGTGCCGGCCTGGAAAACCGCGGCGCGACCGAGCTGCTGCGAGTGAGCATCGTCGGCAACTCGGCCTCTTCCGCGTTTATCTATGGCCAGGGTGGCGGCATCGCCAACAGCGGCAGCCTGCTGGTGAAGAACTCGACGATCTCGAACAACGTCTCCTGGGGCAGCGAAAGCGCTTATGGCAGTGGCGGCGGCATCTACAGCACCGGAGCGCTCTGGGTCCGTGACAGTCGCATCGGCGACAACAACTGCAGCGACGACAACGACGTCGGTCAGGGTTGCGGCATCTACAACACCGGCCTGGCAGAGATTTCCCGCAGCGTGCTGCACAACAATGGCGTGAGTTCGAACGGCACCGGCTCGGCGATTCTCAACCTTGGCCAGATGCGCCTGAACAACAGTACGCTGAGCGGCAATACCGCCGGCGAATATGGCGGCGCGGCGCTGGACAACGGCGCGGCCTGGGGCGTCGACAACACCCAGGTGGAAGCCGAGCTGATGAACGTGACCATCGCCGGCAACCAGGGCTACGGCCTGGTCAACCGCGCCAACCTGACCCTGCGCAACAGTGTGGTCGCCGGCAATCGTCAGTACGATTCGGACGTTCCCGGCAACTGCCAGAACATCGGAGCGAATGCCAACTACAGCTCGCGCGGGCTGCTGCTGGGCAACGATGGCGGCAACTGCGTGGCCGAGTACGGCATCGACGATGCCACCACCTTTACCCGTCATCTGTTCCCGCTGGCAGAGAACAACGGCACTCTGGTGCATACGCTGCGACGTACCAGTGCCGCCATCGATGCCGCTGTCGGCAGCTGCTCCAGCCACGACCAGCGTGGCCTGGATCGTCCGCGTGACGGCAACGGCGACGGTCTGGCGGTATGCGATCTGGGCGCCTTCGAGCGCGCCTACCCCTGATCTGCAGAGGCGCCGCCAGACTTTGGGGCGGCGCCATTGTGGATAGCGCGACACCGCGACGGTGGGCCGGCACCGGCCGGCTCCACCGTCGCGTCTTCAGCCGAGCAATTCGGCGAACGCCTTGTCACCCTCAAGGACCGCTGGAAGCCCATCGAACAGCTGCTCCAGATCCACCTCTTCGAACAGGGGCCCCTCCAGGCTCTGTCGCGCCTTATCGCTCACGCCATTGGCGGCCAGCGCCTCGCTGACCATCACCGCCTGCGCCACCAGCCGCGCATAACGTGCATCGCCTGCAGCCTGGCTCGGCCGCGCCTGAAAGGCGATGGCGTTCTGGATCAGCGGCGGCAACTGCCAGCGACGGGCCAGTTCCGCGCCCACCTCCGGATAGCCGAACCCCAGTTGCAGCGTCTCCTCCGCGGCCTGCGCCGCCGCGCCACGCTGTGGCTGGCGATTGAGCTGGCGGGCCACGTCCGGCGCGCCGGTCTGGATCAGCAGCTCGCCGATGTTGTGCATCATTCCGCAGGTGAAGGCCGCATCGGTGTCCAGCTTGAGCTGCTTGGCCAGGCAGCGGGCGACGCTGGCCACGCGAAAGCTGCGCAGCCAGAAGCCTTTCAGATCGAAGCCGCTGTCGGCCTTGAATGCGCCCGTCACGGCTGACGCCAGGACCAGCGTGCGCAGCGTATTGAAGCCCAGCCGCATGGCCGCATCCTCCACGCTCACTGCCTCGCGGGTACCGCGAAAACGCGCCGAGTTGGCCAGGCGCAGCACCTTGGCTGCGATGACCGGATCGCGCTCGATATTGCGCGCCACGCTTTCCAGGCTGGAGGAGGGGTTGTCGAACTGCTGAATCAGTTCCTGCGCGACCTTGGGAATGCTTGGCAGGTTGTGCAGCTCGGCGAAAAGGCTCTCGATATCCATAGGCGACTCCCGTGCGAGCACCCGCCAGGCAGACGCTCAATGTGTATGGATTTCACAGCATAGACAGGACCAGGCATGGTCGAGACGCTCGCATTGGCTGCGCTGACGAAATGCGCACGCAGAAGCGGACCTGGCCGGCTCACGCCGGATGCGGGCCAGCGGAGGGCGCACAGGACTCGTGCCGCGCGCTCATCCCTGCAGCCGCATCGTTTCTGGAGACTGCCGCACTACCATCAACGCCATTGCTCGCAGGCGCCGACATCGTGTCAGCTGTGCCCCTGGCTACTGGTCGAGTCGCTGGACGCTCAGCTTGCTGGTGGCGCAGCCGGCACCGCTCCGCCAATCTGCGCCGCCAACTGGCGAATCCGCAGCTTGTCCTCATCCAATGCCATGGCGCACTCCGCACGACGTAGCGCCAGGGCCGAATGCGCTGCAGCGCTTTCGGCAAAGGGCCCGCCGTACTGATGCAGCATCCGCAGGGTCTTCTGCAGACGCACCTGGACCTCCACCAGGGAAGCCCCGTCGCGGGCAATGGGGGTGAATATGTCGTCGAACAGATCGCGCAGCTCCATCGGTGGCACATGCACCCTGGCGCAGCGCATGCTGCCCATCGGGCCGGTACCCTCATCGGCCTCATCGTTCCAGTGCGAAAACAGGCGCGCCACTCGACCCAGTACATCTATCGCCGTTCCCGGATCATTCACCCCTGGTGACAGCGCCCGGGACGCGATCTCGGCGAGCACTTGAAGGCCGAAACGCGGGTCCTGGTCAAAGGAACGTTCCGCGCCCAGCGAGAAACTGTCTGCAAGCACGCTCGGGACATCGGCTTCGTCGCACAGCACCCAGGCCATGGGCTCCAGCGGATGCACCAGCGACCCGGTGGTACAGATCAGATAGATCTGGCTGTCGTGCGCCTCGGCCCACGCCGACAGCTTGCCGATATCGATGTGGCGGATATAGCCGGTCATGCCCGGATGGATAGGCTTGGCGGCATCCGGGATCTGCCGTGGATCGAACAGCGCCGTGGTGCCGATTGCCGGGTTGTCGATCCGCGACTTCAGTGCGCTCAGGATCACCGCCTCCACCCGCGAAGTGGTGTCTTCCATGCGGCCGAAATGGGTCAGATGGTCGATCCAGCGCAGCATGGTGACGGCGATGATGACGATCACCAGAATCGTGAATCCGAACAGCACCATCCGGCCGCGCTCACCGTAGACCTCGGTGTTGAGGGCGATGATGCCCACCAAGCTGAAAAGAAAGGAACCTAGGAAGGTACCGAGCACGTTCTGGGTAGTGGTGTCGCGCATCAGCAGCCGCGTGGCCCGCGGGGTGATGTTGAAAGTCGCGGTACCGTAGGTCGACACCATCACCGTCAGGGAAAAGGTCGTCACTGCCAGCATGCTCGACGCCAGGATATCGAGGATGCTGCCCACCGCCTCGGCGCCGATGCTCAGCACCGCCTCATCGCTGGGCCAGAAGCGCTGCGCTGCGGTGGCAAGCAGTGCAGCGCCCACGCCAAACAGGGTGAACAGCGTCGCCCTGACCCACAACATGCGACCTATCTGGGCCAGAAACCATTGCCACTTGGAAATCATCGGTACGTCCTGTCAGAGAATTTCAGTGCATGGCGTAGCCATGCTCCGCGCCTTGGACCCCGCAAAACGGCCCCTGTCTCGGCAGCAGGCTCGCTGCAGATCGACATCACCCGCGCGATCTGACGCCCCGTGCCTCGCTTCAGGTCCCGCAATTCGTCCAGGTGACCCGTGCCGGCAACGATTCCCGGCCCTCCACACAGCCCTCGGCCGCAGCGCAATCACCTCGTTCATCTGCCCGACGGCGGGGCGAACCCTGCCTATCGGCGACCCTGGCCGCGAACTTGCGCGGCGTTTCGCCATTCCAACCTGTGTCGCCCGGTTCGGGCAGCTCACAGAGGTAGCCCCATGAACATGAAGAGTCTCACCGTGCTTTGCGCCATCGTAGTGCTTGCCGGCTGCGCCGGGCACAACCCGATCGACCGCATCACCTATCGCAACGAGCCCCTGGTCAAGCAGATCGAGCACGGCATGTCGAAGGATCAGGTGCAAACCCTCGGCGGCCCGCCCTCCAGCGAGTTCCATCGCACTGCCCATGCCGGCAGCTGCAACAACTACGTACTGAATCGCGATGGCAAGGAACAGACCTACTACGTCAGCTTCAACAGCGATGACCGTGTCGACGGCAAAGGCTTCACCACCTGCGAAGAACTCGACAGCCAGCAACGCGAGCGCCACTGAGCATTTCCGCCCTCCGCAGGAGGACGAGCGAAGGGCTCGCTTCGCTCGTCCTCCTGTTCTTTTCCTAAAGAACCCCCTGAAGAAGTAATGCGCTCGGCCTGGCGTCGTTGAGGTCGCCTGGCTGCGGCGCTCAGCGCTTGGCGATGATGTATACCGCGTGGATGATGCCGGGGATGTAGCCAAGCAGGGTCAGCAGGATGTTGAGCCAGAAGGCGCCGGCGAAGCCGACCTGTAGAAAGACGCCGAGCGGCGGCAGGAGGATGGCGAACAGAATACGGACCAGATCCACTGTGGATCTCCTGTAGGGATGGATGCGCGGGGTTTCATAGATCGACTCCCCGGCTACCCCTGCGGTTCCTTGCCATCCGATGCCGAGCTGGCCATAGTCTGCCGCGCGCTGCGCAGCTGCGACTCACACCCGCGCACGCGATCTGCCCCCCGGTGCAGGTCCGACGGGGATTTGCCCCACGGCAGGGTGCCCTCGACACCGGATTGCGCAGTAAAAGGAAAGGAGACCGCGATGAAACCCACCCTGCCTGCCTGTGCCGCCCTGGCAATGCTGCTGAGCGGCTGCGAAGCGCTGATGTTCGGCAATGTGATCGTCGGCTGCGCCATGCGCCCGACCCCCGAGGTACTGCCCAGGGAGCTGCCCGTCGCGACAGTGGGCGAGCCCTACAGCGTGCAGATCGAGGTGATCAACGCCAGCACCCCGCTCGGCAATCTGCAGGTGATCCCGGACAAACCGCTGCCCGATGGGCTTGAGCTGGTACATGACGAGAGGCAGAAGCACGCCGTCATCCAGGGTACGCCTCGCGCAGCCGGCCGCTACGACGTGCAGCTCCACGGCTGGACCTACGGCACCCAGTGCACCGGTCAGGACATCGACAAGCTCTACCGGCTCGAGGTGCGCTGAGCCGCTGCTGAAGCACCGCCAGCCGTCGGTGCACAGCGCCGCAGCCTGCGGCGCTCGGCATTTCTCTTTGTTCAGTCGCTCTGCCGCCGCACATCCAACAGATGCACCTCACCCGCCTCCACGCCAATCTCCAGCTCGACCTGGTCGCCGACCGCCAACCCCTGTAGCTGTTCGGGCGTGGCGCTGAAATCCATCACCATCGGCGGCCACTTCAGCTCGGGTATGGCGCCGTGGGCGACGCCGAGCTGATTGCTCTGATGATCGATGCTGCGTACTTCGGCTTGTGTCCTGGCGGTTGTCATCGTCGCACGCTGGTGATGGCCGGCGTGCGGGTCGGCAGCCTGGGCGCTGCCGAGGGACAGGCCGAGCAGTAAAGCGAGACAGGTGCTTCTGTTCATGGCGTTTCTCCAGTGGTTTCAAGTCTGGCCGCGCGGCGGCGCAGCAGCAGATAGGCGGCGGGGATGACGAACAGCGAGAGCAGCGGCGCGCTGAGCATGCCGCCGACCATGGGCGCGGCGATGCGGCTCATGATCTCGCTGCCGCTGCCGCCGCCCAGCAGGATCGGCAACAGGCCGGCAAAAATGGTCGCCACCGTCATCGCCTTGGGCCGCACACGCAGCACTGCGCCTTCGCGGATGGCGTCCAGCAGCCCCTGCTCGCCGCCTGTCTGGCCGCGCTCTTGCCAGGCATTGCGCAGGTACAACAGCATGATCACACCGAACTCGGCAGCCACCCCGGCCAGGGCGATGAAGCCAACCCCGGTGGCCACCGACATCCGGTAATCGAGCAGGTACAGCAGCCAGGCACCGCCGGTCAGGGCGAAGGGCAGCGTGAGCATCAGCAGCAGGGCCTCGTCCAGGCGCGAGAAGGTCAGGTAGAGCAGGACGAAGATCAGCAACAGGGTCGCCGGCACCACCAGTGCCAGGCGCGCATTGGCTCGTTCGAGAAATTCGAACTGCCCCGAGTAGCTCAGGCTCACGCCCGGCGGCAGGCGCAGCTCCTGCTCAAGGGTACGGCGCAGCTCGTTCGCCACCCCGGCCAGATCGCCGTCGCGCACATCGACGTAGACCCAGCCACTCAACCGCGCATTCTCGCTGCGCAGCATCGGCGGGCCGTCGCTGACCTCGATGCGTGCGACGCTGCCCAGGGTGATCTGCGCACCACCGGCGGTGAGGATCGGCAGGCGTTCCAGCGCCTGCGGCGAGTCGCGCCAGTCGCGGCCATAACGCAGACTGATGGGGAAGCGCGCCAGCCCTTCCACCGTCTCGCCAATGTTCTCGCCACCGATGGCACCGGCGACCAACCCCTGCAGCTCGGCGATGTTCAGGCCGTGCCGCGCGGCAGCCACGCGATCGATGTCGATATCGATGTAGCGCCCGCCGCTCAGGCGCTCGGCGAGTGCCGAAGACACGCCAGGCACCGCTCGCGCCAGGGCCTCGACCTGCTGCGCAACGCGCTCGATCTGGTCCAGGTCGCTGCCGGCGATCTTCACCCCGATCGGGCTCTTCACCCCGGTGGCGAGCATGTCGATACGGTTGCGGATCGGCGGGATCCACAGGTTGGTCAGCCCGGGTACCTGCACCGCCCGGTCTAGCTCTTCGATCAGCAACTCCGGGGTCATTCCCGGCCGCCATTGTTCGCGCGGATGAAAGCGGATGGTGGTCTCGAACATCTCCAGCGGCGCCGGATCGGTGGCGCTATCCGCCCGCCCCGCCTTGCCGAACACCTGTGCCACCTCGGGTACCGAGAGGATCATCCGGTCGGTCTGCTGCAGCAGCTGCGCGGCCTTTTGCGCCGACAGGCCCGGCAGCGCGCTGGGCATGTAGAGCAGGTCGCCCTCATCCATCGCCGGGAGGAATTCGCCGCCCAGCCGACTCAGCGGCCAGAGCGCGCTGAGCATCACCAGCAGCGCCAGCGCCAGGGTCAGTCGCGGGAAGCGCAGCACTCGTTCCAGTGCCGGCCGGTACAGGCGCACCAGCAGTCGGTTGATCGGATTGCGCCCCTCGTCCGGCAGGTGACCACGAATCCAGTAGCCCATCAGCACCGGCACCAGGGTGATCGACAGTCCGGCAGCGGCGGCCATGGCGTAGGTCTTGGTGAAGGCCAGTGGCGCGAATAGCCGGCCCTCCTGGGCCTGCAGGGCGAACACCGGAACGAACGACAGGGTGATGATCAACAGGCAGAAGAACAGCGCCGGGCCGACCTCCTGCGCCGCCGCGCCTATCACCTTCCAGTGCTCCTCGCCCGCCAGCCGCTGGCCGGGATGCGCCACGCGCCAGGCTTCGACCTTGCGGTGGGCGTTCTCGATCATCACCAGGGCGCCGTCGACCATGGCACCGATGGCGATGGCGATGCCGCCCAGCGACATGATGTTGGCGTTCACTCCCTGCAGGCGCATCAGCACGAAGGCCGCGAGTATCCCCAGCGGCAGGCAGATCACCGCGACCAGCGCCGAGCGCAGGTGGCCGAGGAACAGCAGGCAGACCAGCGCCACCACGACGAACTCCTCCGCGAGCTTGAAGCCGAGGTTTTCCACCGCGCGGTCGATCAGATCGCTGCGATCATAGGTGGTGACCAGCTCGACGCCCTCAGGCAGGCCGGCACGCAGCTGCTCGACCTTCTGGTGTACGGCGGACAGGGTCTGGCGGGCATTCTTGCCACTGCGCAGGATCACCACGCCGCCGACCACCTCGCCCTCACCGTCCAGCTCGGCGATGCCCCGACGCATCTGCGGGCCGAGTTGAATGTCGGCGACATCGGCCAGGGTCACCGGCACGTTGCCGGCATCCAGGCGCAGCGGGATGCTACGAAAGTCCGCCAGCGTCTTCAGGTAACCGCTGGCGCGGACCATGTACTCGGCCTCGGCCATTTCCACCAGGGCGCCGCCGGTCTCGCCATTGGCCTGGCGCACCGCCTCGGCCACCTGCTGCTGGGTGACGCCGAGGCTGGCCATGCGCAGCGGGTCGAGCTGGATCTGGTACTGGCGGACCATGCCGCCCAGGCTGGCCACCTCGGCCACGTTCGGCAGCGCCTGCAACTCGTACTTGAGGAACCAGTCCTGCAGCGCGCGCAGCTGCGCCAGGTCGTGGCGGCCGCTGCGGTCGACCAGCGCGTACTGGTAGATCCAGCCGAGCCCGGTAGCGTCCGGTCCCAGCGTCGGCTGCACCCCGGCCGGCAGGCGGCCCTGCAGCTGGCTCAGGTACTCCAGCACCCGCGAGCGCGCCCAGTAGAGGTCGGTGCCGTCCTCGAAGATCACGTAGACGTAGCTGTCGCCGAAGTAGGAGAAGCCGCGCACGGTGCGCGCCCCCGGCACCGCCAGCAACGTACTGGAAAGGGGATAGGTGACCTGATTCTCCACCACCTGCGGTGCCTGACCAGGATAGGCAGTGCGGATGATCACCTGCACGTCGGACAGATCGGGCAGCGCGTCTATCGGCGTGCTGCGCAGCGACCAGATACCGGTGGCAGCCAGCAGCAGGCTGAGCAGCAGTACCAGCACACGATTGGCCATCGACCAGCGAATCACCTTGGCGATCATGGCGCCTGCTCCTCGATGACGACGCGCTCGACCAGCAGGCCCTCGTCGGTCTCGCGTACCGCGAAACGCAGACGCTGACCGACTGCCAGGCCCTGCAGCAACTCGTGCCGGGCGACGTCGAAGCTCATGGTCATGCCCGGCATGCCCAGAGTCGGGAAGGGCCCGTGGGCGATCTTCAGCGCGTGCCCGTCGATTGCCAGCAGCCGGCCACTGCTTTCATGCAGCGATGCCGAAGCAGTCGGTTCGGCCGGCGCGACCTGATCATCCAGCCCCAGCCCGCGCAGGCTGGCTTCGGAGTCGAGCAGGAACTGCCCGGACGCAACCACCTGCTGGCCCTCCTGGAGTCCGTCGAGGATCTCGCTGTGGCGATCATCGGCGCGTCCCAGGCGGACCTCCTGCGGGCGATAACGCCCCTCGCCTTCGGCGAGCATCACCAGCGCGCGCCGGCCAGTGCGGATGACAGCTTCACTCGGCACCCGTAGCCCCGGTGCGGACTCGGCTGCAACGAAGCGCACCCGGGCACTGAGCCCGGCGCGCAGGCTGGCATCTGGGTTGGGCAGCTCGATACGCACACGCAGCGTGCGGCTTTGCGCGTCGGCTTCCGGCAGCAGCGCATCCACCCGCCCTTCCAGCCGCTCCGCGCGGGAGGGTAACGCGACCTCGACGCGCTGGCCGACACGGATCGAGCCCGCCTGTGCTTCGGGCACCGCCACCTCGAGCCAGATGCGTTCGAGACCGTTGATCCGGGCGACCGCAGCGCCAGCGGCGAGGGTCATGCCTTCGCGCACCTCCAGGCTCTGCAGCAGCCCACCGAGCGGCGCGCTGATGCGCTGGCGCAGCTGTACCTCGCCGTTCTTTTCCAGCGTGCGAATGCTCGCCTCGGGCATACCTGCCAGTTGCAGGCGGCGACGCGCGGCGGCGGCCAGATCGGCGTGGCCACTGCGCCGCAGGGCGAGATACTCCTCCTGGGCCGCGGCCCATTCCGGCACCAGCAGCTCGACCAGCGGTGTGCCGGCCTCGATGACATCGCCCGGCGCGTGGCGATAGACCCGTTCGACAAAGCCTGCGACCCGCGTCTGCACCTGGGCCACATCGCGACCACTCAGCGCCAGCGCGCCCTGCGCCTCGACGCCATCCTCGATCGAGCCACGCTCGACCCGAGCCAGGCGCACGCCAAGGTTCTGCGCCACCCGCGGATCGATCTGCAGAACCTGCTCGCGAGCCTCGTCCTGGGCGTAGCGCGGCACCAGTTGCATGTCCATGAAGGGCGAGGGACCGGGCTGGTCGAAGCGCTGCTGCGGGTACATGGGGTCGTACCAGTAGAGCACTTCGCGCCCATCGCTGGCGGCAGCGCCTGAGTGTTCATGGGACTTGTCTGCGCCCAGCCAGTAACCCGCAGAGCCTGCGATGACCGCAGCGCCCATGATGCAGGCAAAGAGTCTTGTGCTCATCGCGAGCCCTCCCCGTAGGCCAGATAAAGACGCGCCTCGAGCATCGCCAGCAGCGTGGCCTGGTCGATCTCTCGCAACTGCTGCTCGATACGTTCGCGACGCGCGCTCAGCACGCTGTCCAGCTCGGCGTTGCCGGCGCGGTAGGCAGCCATGCTCAGCGCCAGCTTTTCCTCCGCCAGCGGCAGCAGCGTCTGCCGGGTGCGCGCCAGCGAGCGCTGGGCCCGCTCGTACTCGGCCAGTTCATCGTTCAACTGCTGGACCAGTTCATCGGCGAACGCCTGGCGCTCGGCCTCTACAGCACTGAGGCGCGCCTGGCTGGCGGCAATTCGCGGGGTCTGCCGGGTAGCACCGAATACCGGCAGATCGACACTCAGCTGCAGGCTGAGCATGTCGCCGTATGCCTGGCCACGGCGCTGGTAGCCAACTTCCCAGCTCCAGTCCGGTCGCCGCTCGGCGACCGCAGCCTGCACCGCGGCCTGCGCTTCCTCGCTCAGCGGCTGGTAGAGCGCCAGCTGCGGATGCTGCGCCAGACGCCGGCGGAAAGCGGGGGGGTCGACCGTCCAGCGCGGCGGCTCACCGCGCAAGGGTTCGCCACCAGCCTCGCCCAGCCAGCGCCGCAGCGCCGCACGCGCCTGCTGGCGCTGTAGTGCCAGCTCATCCAGACGCTCGTCGAGCAGTGCCCGCTCCTGACGCGGCGAAACCGCGGCAGTCACCGGCAGCCGGCCGCCCGCCAACTGCGCCTCGACACTGGTCGCCAGCAAACGATTTTCTTCGCTCAGCGCATCGAGCAGTTGCGACTTGCGCTCCAGGCCATGAGCAAGCAACCAGGCCTGAGCCACGGCCTGACGCACCAGCAGACGCTGTGCTTCGCGCTCGCCCTCGGCTCGCCCAAGCCCCGCGCTGGCCAGTGCGATCTGCGCCTGGCGTTTGGCTCGGCTGGGTACCTCCTGCATCAAGCCGATCATCTGCATGGTCATGCCTTCTTCATTCAGCCGGTAACGTCCGTCGCCTTCGAGTGGGACGTTCTGAAGGCCGAGCAGCAGCTTCGGGTCAGGCAGCGCGCCAGCCGGCAGCACCGCGTGGCGAGCGGCATCCACCTGCTCGGCACGCGCCTTGAGTATCGGCGCCTGATGTTCGGCCAACTGCAGGGCTGCATCGAACGACAACGCGAGTGCCGGAAACGGCGTCCAGCAGGCCACCGCCAGCAGCAGCCAGCACGGGCGCGGTGCGCGCAAATATAGGAAAAGCATCGGTGAAATCCTCAAAAGCCTGCGCGGCCGGATTTCGGCACGCGCGACCATTCCGCGCTTGGCGCGCGGCATCAACAGCTAGCGAAGGAGGATCAGACTTGCGGAGGGCGCCAAACGTCGGCGGTGCGACAGGAAATGCAATCGAAGGATAGGTGTGGACGTTGCTGACGGGATGCGGCGAGGGTCACCGGCTTGCCGGGCAGCACGACGAGGAGGCTCGGAGACTGGCACTCGTGACCGCTCTTGCACAGTTTGACCACCTTGCCAGGTGACGATGCCTGGTGGTCGCAGTGATCATCCGCCTGCTCCAGCATCGCCATCTGGTGATGCTCATGGCTCTGCATCGGACAGGGCTCGAGCATGCCCAGCAGCGGCGCCGCCATTCCCGAATAGGGTAGCGAGAGCATCAGCAGAAGCAGCAGGCTGCGGCGAAGGAGAGCGGTCATGGGCAGCAGTCTATTCCCCGAAGGAGGGATCCACAATCAGATGCGGGGGCTGGCGCGTGCGACCTTTCCGCGCGCAAAAAGAAAACCCCGCTTTCGCGGGGCTTTGCAGACTGTGTCCTGACATCCATGTTGAGCTACCGTCCTGGCAGCAATCCCTGTGTATCCCTGTGTCTGTGCTGCGCTTCCTGCGCGACATCCATGGGCAGCAGAATAGCGATGCTGCTCCGCGCCTCACAGGGGCGGATCTCCACGAAACGTGTAAGCCATTGCCTACAAAACGCCACACTGCCGTTACGCTTGCTTTTTTTGTGATACAGCTCTTGTTAGACTCGCCTTGTCCTACAAAAACAACAGCCCCTCGCAAGAGAGGGTCACAGGGCTCCAACCATGCGCGTATCGGCTATCGTTTTCTCCTTTCTTGCGGCCTCCGCCGCGACTTCGCTTCACGCTGGGGGCCAGAACGTCATCTCCGACCCCGACGAAGCCTCCCGGACATTCTGGGGCACCGTCTATGCGTCTGGCGGCAGCACCCTCTACTGTGGCAAGGCGTTCAAGGACGACGAGAACGGCGCACTGACCGCCTCGCACATCTACAACGTAAAGCAGATCAAGTCTGCGCTACGTTGCCTGACCGACTCCCAATGCGCGGTCAAGACGCCGCAATATGTGTTCATGGTCGCCGATCTGCACAATCTCTATCCGGTGCTGACCAGTATGGAAGACGCCCGTCGCAATGCCATCTTCGGCGAACTGGGCGAACAAGGGCGCAAGCCCAACGATCTGGGCTGCGATACCCGCGCTACCTACCATGTGATCGAGCCTCGCGATGCGGTCAAGGGCGATATCGCCCGTGCCTTCTTCTACATGCACCAGGAATACCGGCTGCCGATCGCCAAGGAACTGGAAGTACTCAAGCGCTGGCATCAGATGGACCCGCCGGACGATGACGAGAAGGCTCGCAATGCCCGCATCTCGATGCTGCAGGGCACTCGCAACCGCTTCATCGACGACCCCAAACTGGCAGAGCAGCTCACCGGCGAGTAATACCGGAAACAAAAAAGCCCCTCGAACGAGGGGCTTTTTCATTGCAGTCGAGCCATCAGAACTGCGCGGCATCCAGCAGGTAGAGCGACTCGCTGCCGGCGCGAACAGACGCGCTCAGCGAGTGAATGCGCGGCAGCAGACGGGCGAAGTAGAAGCGTGCCGTGCCCAGCTTGCTTACGTAGAACTCATCGTCAGCCTGCTTGGCCAGAGCCACTTCGGCCATCCGCGCCCACATGTAGGCGTAGGCGGTATAGCCGAACACCTGCAGGTACTCGACGGACGCCGCACCGATCTCGTTGGGGTTCTGCTTGGCCTGGCCAAGCACCCACTCGGTCAGGCCGTCGAGGTTGTCCAGCGCAGCCTTGAGCGGGTTGGTGAACTCGCCCAGCGCGGCATCGGCAGCCTCCACGTAGGCGCGGATCTCGTTGGAGAACAGCTTGTAGAAGGTGCCGCCGTTGCCGACCACTTTGCGCCCCATCAGGTCCAGGGCCTGGATGCCGTTAGTGCCTTCGTAGATCTGGGTGATGCGCACGTCACGCACCAGTTGCTCCTGGCCCCACTCGCGGATGAAGCCATGGCCGCCGAAGATCTGCTGGCCATGCACGGTGGTTTCCAGGCCCAGGTCGGTGAGGAAGGCCTTGGCCACCGGCGTCAGCAGTGCGACCAGTTGCTCGCCGCGCTTGCAGGCCTCGGCATCCTCGCTGAATTTGGCGATGTCCAGCTGAGTGGCGACGTAGGTGGAGAACGCACGACCACCTTCGTTGAACGCCTTCATGGTCAGCAGCATGCGACGCACATCGGGATGGACGATGATCGGATCAGCCGCCTTGTCCTTGGCCACAGGGCCGCTGGGGGCACGGCTCTGGATGCGCTCGCGGGCGTATTCGACGGCGTTCTGGTAGGAACGCTCGCCGGCGGCCAGACCCTGGATGCCGACGCCGAGGCGCTCGTAGTTCATCATGGTGAACATCGCCGCCAGGCCGTTGTTGGCCTCGCCGACCATGTAGCCGACCGCGCCATCGAAGTTCATCACGCAGGTCGCCGAGGCCTTGATGCCCATCTTGTGCTCGATGGAGCCGCAGGCAACCGCGTTGCGCTCGCCCAGCGAACCGTCGGCGTTGACCATGAATTTGGGCACCAGAAACAGCGAAATGCCCTTGGAGCCGGCCGGCGCGTCAGGCAGCTTGGCCAGCACCAGATGGATGATGTTCTCGGTCAGGTCGTGCTCGCCACCGGTGATGAAGATCTTGGTGCCGCTGACCTTGTAGCTGCCGTCGGCCTGGGGTTCGGCCTTGGTGCGGATGATGCCCAGGTCGGTGCCGGCGTGCGGTTCGGTCAGGCACATGGAGCCGGCCCAGACCCCGGAATACATGTTCGGCAGGTAGGTCTGCTTGAGCTCCTCGCTGGCGTGAGCGTGGATCGACAGACAGGCGCCCGCGGTCAGCATCGGATACAGGCCGAACGACAGGTTGGCGGCGTTGAGCATTTCCTCGACCTGAGCGCCGAGCACCTTGGGCATGCCCATGCCGCCGTAGGCAGGGTCACCACCGACGCCGACCCAGCCGCCCTCGCCGTAGACCTTGTAGGCTTCCGGGAAGCCGGCCGGCGTGCTGACCACACCATCCTTCCACTGGCACTCCTCTTCATCGCCACTGCGATTGAGCGGTGCCAGGGTGCGGGCGGTGACCTTGCCGGCCTCTTCCAGAATGGCGTCGGCGGTATCGGCATCGACGACATCGGCCAGAGCGGGCAGTTGTGCCCAGAGGCTGGCAACGTCGAAGACCTCGTTGAGGACGAAGCGCATATCGCGCAGGGGTGCCTTGTAGTCGGCCATGGAAACCTCGCTAGCGACAGGAACCGGAAGAGCCCGGATGGATTCAGCCGCGAAGTCTATATTGCGCACGACACAGATATGTAGCGTCCCGTTATGACCGGATAGTTTTATCTGGTCACACGGAAATCTCCCCTGACAGAAATGAAAAAGCCCGCACAAGGCGGGCTTTTCCGGATCACGCAGTGATCAGACGGCGAAGTGCTCCGGGGTCATCTGCATCATGCAGTCGCTACCGGCAGCCAGCGCCAACTGATGGGCGGCGGTGCGCGGCAGGATGCGCTTGAAGTAGAACTCGCAGGTCATCAGCTTCGACTCGTAGAAGGCCTTCTCGCTGCTGCCTTCGGCCAGCTTCTGCTCGGCGACCAGCGCCATCTGCAGCCAGAAGTGCGCCAGCACCACGTAGCCGGAGAACATCAGGAAGTCCACCGAGGCGGCACCGACTTCGTCCGGGTTCTTCATCGCGGCCATGCCGATCTGCTGGACCATCTCGCCCCACTGCTGGTTGAGCTTGGCCAGTTGCGCCACCTGCGCCTTGAACTTGCCGTGCTCGGCATTTGCTTCGCAAAGCTTGTGCACGCGCTTGCTGAAGCCGCGCAGCAGTTTGCCCTGGCTGCCGAGGACCTTGCGGCCGAGCAGATCGAGCGCCTGGATGCCGTTGGTGCCTTCGTAGATCGGCGCGATGCGCGCGTCGCGCATCAGTTGCTCCATGCCCCACTCACGGATGTAGCCGTGGCCGCCGAACACCTGCATGCCCAAGCTGGTGGCCTCAAGGCCCGCTTCGGTCATGAAGGCCTTGCAGATCGGGGTGAGGAACGCCAGCAGGCCCTCGGCCTCCTCGCGCTTCTCTTCGTCCGGGCTGCGGTGAGCGATGTCGAGCAGCTGGGCGGTGAAGTAGCCGAGCGCACGGCAGCCTTCGTTCAGCGACTTCATGGTCAGCAGCATGCGGCGCACGTCCGGGTGCACGATGATCGGGTCGGCCGGCTTGTCCGGCGCCTTCGGCCCGGTCAGCGAACGCATCTGCAGACGGTCGTTGGCATAGCGCAGGGCGCCTTGGTAGGAAGCCTCGCCGTTGCACAGACCCTGCATGCCGGTACCCAGGCGTGCATGGTTCATCATGGTGAACATGCAGTTCAGGCCCTTGTTCAGCTCACCGATGAGGAAGCCCTTGGCGCTGTCGAAGTTCATCACGCAGGTGGCCGAAGCCTTGATGCCCATCTTGTGCTCGATCGAGCCACAGGACACACCATTGCGCTCGGCAACTTCGCCGTCGGCACCGACGTTGAATTTCGGCACGATGAACAGCGAGATGCCCTTGGTCCCCGCCGGGGCGTCCGGCAGCTTGGCCAGCACCAGGTGAACGATGTTCTCGCTCATGTCGTGCTCGCCGGCGGAGATGAAGATCTTGGTCCCGGAGACCGCGTAACTGCCGTCTGCCTGAGGCACGGCGCGGGTCTTGATGATGCCCAGGTCAGTGCCGCAATGCGGCTCGGTCAGGCACATGGTGCCGGTCCAGCGACCCTCGGTGAGCTTGGTCAGGTAGGTCTGCTTCTGCTCTTCGCTGCCGTGGGCGTGGATCGCCGACATGGCGCCGTGGGTCAGGCCCGGGTACATGCCCCAGGAAGTATTGGCCGCGGCGACCATCTCGCCGATGGCCATCGCCAACGAGCTAGGCAGGCCTTGGCCACCGTAGGCCGGGTCCGACGCCAGGCCATTCCAGCCACCTTCGACGTACTGGGCGAAGGCTTCCTTGAAGCCCTTGGGCGTAGTGACCTCGCCGTCCTTCCAGACCGCGCCTTCCTCGTCACCGCTACGGTTCAGCGGCGCCAGGACCTGTTCGCAGAATTTGGCGCCTTCCTCGAGGATCGCACCGACCAGGTCTGGAGTGGCATCGACAGCACCGATCGCGGCGTAGGTGGCCGGGTAATCGAAAACTTCGTCCATCAGGAAGCGCATGTCGCGCAGAGGGGCCTTGTAATCGGGCATTGTCGTTCTCCGTGGATTGGGCGCGCGCAAACGGCGGCGCAGGGTAGAAGTTAAAACTACCGTTTGAATCGCGATTCGAGCAATGACCCTGCAGTCGCTGAATGCGCAACCATAAGCGCGAACGCCCCGTCTGGCAAAAGATGCCGGCCCGGAAATGAAAAAAGCCGCTTGCCCGAGGGCAAGCGGCTTTTCATCGCAGCGCAGTTATCAGTAGCCGAGCGCGAAGTCTTCCTCGGCCAGATCCATCAGGTTGCCAGCGCCGGAGAGCATGGTTTCCACGTGGGTGCGGGTACGCGGCAGGATGCGCTGGAAGTAGAAGCGCGCGGTCTGCAGCTTGGCCTTGTAGAAGCCTTCTTCCTCGGTGCCGGCAGCCAGTTTCTCGGCAGCCAGGCGAGCCATGTCGGCCCAGAAGTAGGCCAGGCAGGCGTAGCCGGAGTACATCAGGTAGTCGACCGACGCGGCGCCGACTTCCTCACGATCCTTCATCGCGGCCATGCCGACCTTCATGGTCAGCTCGCCCCACTCCTTGTTGATCTGCGCCAGCGGTGCGACCAGGTGCTTGATGGCTTCGTTGCCTTCGTTGTTCTGGCAGAACTTGTGCACGATCTTGGTGAAGCCCTTGAGCGCTTCGCCCTGGGTCATCAGCACCTTGCGGCCCAGCAGGTCGAGCGCCTGAACGCCGGTGGTGCCTTCGTAGAGGCAGGAGATGCGGCTGTCACGCACGTTCTGCTCCATGCCCCACTCGGCGATGAAGCCGTGGCCACCGTAGATCTGCACGCCATGGTTGGCGGCTTCGAAGCCGGTCTCGGTCATGAACGCCTTGGCGATCGGAGTCAGGAACGCCAGCATGGCGTCGGCGGCCTTCTTCTCGGCCTCGTCCTGGCTGCGCTGGACGATATCGACCTGCTTGGCAGCGAAGTACAGCATGGCGCGGTTGCCTTCGGCGAACGCCTTCATGGTCAGCAGCATGCGACGCACGTCGGGGTGCACGATGATCGGGTCAGCAGCCTTCTCGGGCGCCTTCGGACCGGTCAGCGAACGCATCTGCAGACGCTCGCGAGCGTACTTGATGCCGCCCTGGAAACCGATTTCGGCGTGGGCCAGGCCCTGCAGCGCGGTGCCCAGACGAGCAGTGTTCATGAAGGTGAACATGCAGTTCAGACCCTTGTTCGGCGGGCCGATCAGGAAGCCGGTGGCACCGTCGAAGTTCATCACGCAGGTCGCGTTGCCGTGGATGCCCATCTTGTGCTCGAGCGAGCCACAGGAAACCGCGTTGCGCTCGCCCACGCCGCCTTCGGCATTTGGCAGGAACTTCGGCACGATGAACAGCGAGATGCCCTTGGTGCCTTGCGGGGCATCGGGCAGGCGGGCCAGTACGATGTGGACGATGTTGTCGGCCATGTCGTGTTCGCCAGCGGAGATGAAGATCTTGGTGCCGGAAACCTTGTAGCTGCCATCAGCCTGCGGCTCGGCCTTGGTGCGCAGCATGCCAAGGTCGGTGCCGCAATGCGGCTCGGTCAGGCACATGGTGCCGGTCCACTCGCCGGAAACCAGCTTGGTCAGGTAAGTCTGCTGCTGCTCGGGAGTACCGTGCTCGTGCAGGGTGTTCATGGCGCCATGCGACAGACCGGGGTACATGCCCCAGGACCAGTTGGCCTCGCCAACCATTTCGCTCATGGCCATGCCGAGGGACTCGGGCAGGCCCTGGCCACCCAGTTCGACGTCATGCGCCAGGCTCGGCCAGCCACCTTCGACGAACTGCTTGTAGGCTTCCTTGAAGCCGGTCGGGGTCTTCACACCGGACTCGCTCCAGGTGCAGCCCTCGAGATCACCCACACGGTTCAACGGAGCGATGACTTCTTCACAGAACTTGGCGCCTTCCTCGAGGATGGCATTGACCATGTCCGGCGTGGCGTCCTGGCAGCCCGGTACATTCTGATAGTGGGCTTCGTAGCCCAGCAGCTCATCACGGACAAAACGGATATCGCGCAAGGGGGCCTTGTAGTCAGGCATATCGGTAAACCTCTGATGGATTTCCTAAGATGAGCCCCGGCAAATGGGGCGCTTGCTGCTTGGCGTTGGCGACGGTCGGGAGCATCAGGCTGGCCGACAGTCAAACAGGCGTTTGAAACATACGTTTAGCCCCCCGCCTTGTCAAGCAGGCGGGCGGATCCAAGTCACGCCCGTTCGTCGACCCGGGATTCACTCGACTCAGCGCCTTCTTCGACGGCGCGATAGGCGCTTGCGACAGCCGAGCCCTTGCCCTGTCCGCCCGCCTGCGACTGCAGCTCGGCAAGCTCGCCGCGCGCCTGTGCGGCGGTGGCCTGGGCCTGTGCCGCGACGCGCATGTCCTGCGCCGATGGCTCGGCGGGTGCAAGGGCAGCACGCCGGACCTGGTCCATCTTCGCCAGCGTTGCCTGGGGATCACCGGCCACCGGCGCGGTGTCGATGCTGACCTCGCCATCGGTCACATAGCTGCGCCCGTCGGGGCCGCGCGTGTAGCTGTAGGTCGGCGAGCCGGCGAGCGCCCCACCCACCGCCGCATGCGCCTGCTCATGCACCCGCACCTCGCGGTCGCGCGCTGTCAGATCGGCAATCTCCATCTGCTCCAGACGTAACTGGACCTGTTCCAGCCGATTTTTCTGAGGCGCCTGATCGGCCGCCGGCTTGCCCGACGCGTCCTTTTCATCAGGCGCAGGCGCGGCCCCACCGACACTCGCGCGCGATGTGGGAGGGGTAACGCTGGAGGAGTAGGCGAAGGCGCCGATAAGCATGTCGCAACTCCTCGTTCCGCGGCAGGGCGGGACGAAGCGAATGCCGTGTTCCGAATATCGAATGTCGAATGCCGGCAGGAATGAACCGGCCCGCATCAATGCAGGCCGTGGTGAAGCGGACTCAGGCGGTGGTGTCGATCAGCGTACCGAGCGTTTCGTCGACCGCCTGCAAGACCTTGGCCCCGGCTTCAACCTCGAGCTTGCCCATCTCCAGCTCCAGCAGCAGGCTGGCGAGATCGGGGGCGGTGGCCGAAGCGGAAGCCGCCCCGGAAGGAAGACTGGAACCGGCCACCTCGACGGCGGCCTGATCAACGCGACGCTGACCGCTTTGGATACTGGTGAGACCGGAGGTAAAGGCGCTGGCGGAAGAGATTTCCATGATCGTACTCCTGCATGGACTGATGCCAATTAAAGCCGGTCTCGCCGGAAAAACCTACGAAGAAATGGTTATTGCGGGGCGCCTTTATATCGCTGGACGTAGCCGCGCGATATCCAGCCAGTCAGCCACAGCCACGGCAGACGCATTCTCAAGACGCGGTACCCGGCCCAAACAGGGTGCGGGCAGCCACTGCTCCAGCGTCGCAAGGTTCTCCTCCAGCCGACTCATCTGCGGATCGAGCAGATTGGCTACCCAGCCGGCCAGCGGCAGACCGTCGGCGATGATCGCCTCGGCACTGAGCAGCGCATGATTGATGCAGCCCAGGCGCACGCCGACCACCAGAATCACCGGCAGGCCCAGCGCACGAGGCAGCGCGCTGAGCAGCTCCGTCTCCGAGAGCGGCACGCGCCAGCCGCCCGCGCCTTCGACCAGGGTGAAATCCGCCTGCAGATCGAGCACCCGTCGAACCCTGCCGGCCAGCTGCGCGACATCCAGAACGACCCCGGCTTCCCGCGCGGCGATATGCGGAGCGATGGCCGGGGCAAATGCATGAGGATTGACCAGCTCATAGGAAAGCGGCGCGGAGCACTGCGCCAGCAGCGCCAGGGCATCGGCGTTCCTCAGCCCCTCGACGGTGGCTTCGGAGCCGGAGGCCACCGGCTTCACCGCTGCGGTGCTCAGGCCAGTGCGACGCGCTGCGCACAGGAGCCCGGCGGCGATGGTGGTCTTGCCGGCGTCGGTATCGGTCCCGGCGATGAAATAGGCCTGTGTCATCCTGCAATGCCTGACTTCTTGCGCAGCACGCCGTAGACGACCTGGTAGGTCGCCGGCAGCCCCTGCGGTTGGCGTTGCGCTTCATAGGCGGCGAGGAACGCCTGCAGTCGCGCCCGTCCGGTCAGGCCACCGGGGCGGCCTGGATTGAGGTTGTGGGCGCCGAGCGCCTTGAGCTCATGGGTCAGCTGGCGCACATCCGGAAAATGCAGCACCTGCGGCTCGCAGCGCAGCTCGACCAACTCCAGCGAGCTGGCACTGCACAGTTGCTGGTAGTCCGCAAAACGGCGAAAGCGGTTGACGTGCACCAGGCCATCGACCGCCTGCCAGCTGTCGCGCAACTCCTGCAGGGTACCGACGCACAGACTGCTGAAAGCGAAGACGCCATTGGCTCGCAACACCCGCCGTGCCTCGGACAGGACGGCGGAAAAGTCCGCGCACCACTGCAACGCCAGGTTGGAGAAGATCAGGTCGCAGCTCTCGCCGCGAAGGGGCAGGCTTTCCGCATCCCCTGCAACGAACGCCTGCGCCGCACCCTGCTCGCGCGCATGCCGCAGCATGCCTTCGGCGATGTCCAGCGCCAGCCCGCTGCTGCCAGGAAAACGCGTCGACAGCGCCCGCGAGCAGTAACCGGTACCGCAACCGAGATCGAGCCAATGATCGGCTGACAGGTCCAGCGGTAGACGCGCCAGCAGCTGGTCGCTGACGCTGCGCTGCAGGCCGGCAACGCCGTCGTAGCTGGCCGCCGCGCGGGAGAACGACATTGCAACCTGGCGCTTTTCCGGCAGTATTCCCGTAGTCGCTTCAGTCATCGCCAGCCTCGCCGATGAAGGCGCGGATCGATGCAGCGACCTCGTGCGGCCGCTCGAGGACGAAGGCGTGGCTTGCGCCCTGCAGTATTCCTACCTCGACATCCGCAACCAGCTCCAGCAGTGCCTGCGTCGCCGCCACCGGCACCAGTGCGTCGGCGGCGGCGAACAGATGCAGCTGCGGGCCGTTGTACGCCTGCAGCGCCGCGCGGGTATCCAGCGTGGCAAGCAGGTCAAGGCCTGCCAGCAATGCGTCTGGCTGCTGGAGCGGCGCACCGAGCACCAGCTGTCGCGCCAGCGCGCGGGCATCGGCACCGGCCTGGGTGCAGAGCAACGCAAAACGCTTGAGCGTCTGCGCCGAATCACTGGCACAGCCGGCGTGAAAGGCATCGAAGGTGGCCGCCGGCATGGCCGTGGACCAGTCATCGCGCGCCACGAAACAGGCATTGCTGGCCAGGGTGAACAAGCCGCAGCAGCGCTCGCCACGTCGCGCCGCCAGTTGCGCCGCCAGCATCCCGCCCAGCGACCAGCCGCCCAGCCAGGCATCGGTCGGCAGACTGGCATCCAGTTCGTCGAGCCAGTCCTGCGGATCGTCGCTGTCCAGCATCGGCAGCGCTTCGATCTGCACCTTGAGGCGCTCATCCAGGCCGGCGAGCGCCGCCGCCAGCGGCTCCAGCGGCGCGCTGCCCAGGCCCCAGCCCGGCAGCAGAATCACCCGATCACGCATCGGCGACCTCCGGCCAGCATTGCGCCAGACAGTCGAGCAGCCGATCGAGCTGCGCTTCACTGTGGCTGGCAGTCAGGGTTACCCGCAGGCGCGCCGTACCGGCCGGCACCGTTGGCGGACGGATGGCACCCACCAGCAAACCACGCTCGCGCAGCCTTGCAGAGAGTTGCAGCGCCCGCTCGCTGTCGCCCACCAGGATCGGCTGGATCGGCGTCGGGCTGTCCATCAGGCTCAGGCCGATCTCTTCGGCACCCTGGCGGAAGCGCGCGATCAGCCGGGCGAGATGCTCACGCCGCCAATGCTCGCTGCGCAGCAGCTCGAGGCTTTTGAGCGTGGCACAGGCCACGGCCGGCGGCTGGCTGGTGGTATAGATGTAGGGCCGGGCGAACTGAATCAGGGTTTCGATCAGCTCCTCACTGCCGGCGACGAAGGCGCCCGCGGTGCCGAAGCCCTTGCCCAGCGTTCCGACCAGCACCGGCACATCCTCGATACCCAGGCCGAAGTGCTCGACGATGCCGCCGCCGGTGGCACCGAGCGGACCGAAACCGTGGGCGTCATCGACCATCAGCCAGGCGCCTCGCGCACGCGCCGCAGCGCAGAGTGCAGGCAGCTCGGCCAGATCACCGTCCATGCTGAAGACGCCGTCGGTCACCACCAGGGTGTTGCCGTCGGTCTTCTCCAGGCGGCTGGCGAGGCTGGCGACATCGTTGTGCAGGTAGCGCGAGAAGCGCGCGCCCGAAAGCAGGCCCGCATCCAGCAGCGAGGCATGGTTGAGACGATCTTCGAGCACGCTGTCGCCGCGGCCGACCAGCGCGGTGACGGCAGCGAGATTGGCCATGTAGCCGGTGGAAAACAGCAGGGCGCGGGGGCGCCCGGTGAACTCGGCGAGGGCTTCTTCCAGCTCGTGGTGTGGCGTCGAGTGGCCGATCACCAGATGCGAGGCGCCCCCGCCGACACCCCAGCGCGCCACACCCTGCTGCATGGCGGCGACGACGTCGGGATGGTTGGCCAGCCCGAGATAGTCGTTGGAGCAGAACGCCAGCAGTTCGCGGCCATCGACCTGCACCAGCGGACCCTGCGGGCTTTCCAGCAACGGGCGCCGGCGGTAGAGGTGGGCGGCGTGGCGCTCGGCCAGGCGAGCTGAAAGATCGAATGTCATGGGCGCGAATACCGGCGACGGGTGGATAACCGCAAGCGGGTTATCCGCCTAATAGAAGGTCGGCTCCGGCGTTTGGTGGATGACGCCTTATTCATCCACCAAACGGAACCTCACGCCGAAGCGGCGTTGTAGAACAGCTTCGAATCGCGCTGCTCGACCAGCGCCTGCTCGATGGCGGCCTGGTGCACTTCGTCGGCGTGCTCCTCGCGCTCCTCGGGCTTGATGCCCAGGCGCTGGAACAGTTGCATGTCCTTGCCGGCCTGGGGGTTGGCGGTGGTCAGCAGCTTCTCGCCGTAGAAGATCGAGTTGGCGCCGGCGAAGAACGCCAGGGCCTGCATCTGATCGTTCATCTGCTCACGGCCGGCGGACAGGCGCACGTGGGACTTCGGCATCATGATCCGCGCCACCGCCAGCATGCGAATGAAGTCGAACGGATCGACGTCCTGCTCATCGGCCAGCGGCGTGCCCTTGACCTTGACCAGCATGTTGATCGGCACCGACTCCGGATGCTCCGGCAGGTTGGCCAACTGGATCAGCAGGCCAGCGCGATCATCCAGCGACTCGCCCATGCCGAGGATGCCGCCGGAGCAGATCTTCATGCCCGCATCGCGCACGTAGGCCAGCGTCTGCAGGCGCTCGGAATAGGTCCGGGTGGTGATGATATTGCCGTAGAACTCCGGCGAGGTGTCCAGGTTGTGGTTGTAGTAGTCGAGCCCGGCAGCGGCCAGGGCGCGGGTCTGCTCCTCGTCGAGCTTGCCCAGGGTCATGCAGGTCTCAAGACCCATGGCCTTGACCCCTTCGACCATCTTCAGCACGTAGGGCATGTCCTTGGCCGAAGGATGCTTCCAGGCGGCGCCCATGCAGAAGCGCGTCGAGCCGATGGCCTTGGCCTCGGCGGCCGCCTCCAGCACCTTCTGCACTTCCATCAGTTTCTCTTTGTCGAGGCCGGTGTTGTAGTGACCGGACTGCGGACAGTACTTGCAGTCTTCCGGGCAGGCACCGGTCTTGATCGACAGCAGCGTCGAGACCTGCACCCGGTTGGCGTCGAAGTGCTGGCGGTGAACGCCCTGCGCCTGGAACAGCAAATCGTTGAAGGGCTGTTCGAACAGCGCCTTGACCTCGGCCAGGGACCAGTCGTGACGCAGGGAAGAAGCGTTGGCGCTCATGCACTATCCTCGTGAAAGCTCTGCCGGCGCCCAGGAAGGATGCGCGACACGGAATGGGCGGCATCTTTAGCGATGCCCGAAACACTGTCAACCAGGAACGGAATCATGGTTTACAAGCGGCTATTTATTGAACAATCCTGTCTGCTCTGCGATCAGCCCGACGATGCCGGCCGCAACATCTGCCTGCCCTGCGAAGCGGACCTGCCCTGGCTCGGCTATCACTGCCCGCGCTGCGCCTTGCCTATGCCGCAACCCGATCTGGTGTGCGGTGCCTGCCTTAAAAGACCGCCGGCGTTCAGGCGCGTGGAGGCGCCCTGGCGCTACGCCTTTCCGGTCGACAACCTGATCACCCGCTTCAAGCATCAGGCGCAATGGCCGATTGGACGTCTGCTCGCCGGTTTGCTGTCACACCATCTGCATAACGCCTTCGGCAATGACCTGGCTCGACCTGAGCTGCTTTTACCGGTACCCCTGGCCAGGCGGCGCCAGCGCCAGCGCGGCTTCAATCAGGCGCAGATGCTCGCTCGCTGGCTGAGCCAGACACTTGCTCTGCCGATGCATGACGATCTGCTCGTGCGCAGCCGCGAAACTGTCGCCCAGCAGGGCCTGGACGCCGCCGAACGCAAGCGCAACCTGCGCGATGCCTTCGTCCTGCGCAGCGGTGCCGACCTGCGCGGCAAGCATCTGGCACTGGTGGACGACGTACTCACCACCGGCACCACCGCCGATGCCATCGCCCGCCTGCTGTTGCGCGCCGGCGCTCGCTCGGTCGATGTCTACTGTCTGGCGCGCACGCCCCGGCCTGGCGATCACTGAACACGCGATAGCGCTGTTGCCGGCCGGGGGAACGGCTAGACTGTGCGCCCTGCCGACCGGAGCCGCCCATGTCCCATCCCTTTTCCGCCCTGACGCCCGATCTGGTGCTGGATGCCGTGGACAGCATCGGCTTCGTCAGCGATGCCCGTGTGCTGGCACTGAACAGCTACGAGAACCGCGTCTACCAGGTCGGCATCGAGGACAGCGAGCCGCTGATCGCCAAGTTCTATCGCCCCGAGCGCTGGAGCGACGCGGCGATTCTTGAAGAGCATGCCTTCAGCGCCGAGCTGGCCGACTGCGAGGTGCCGGTGGTGGCGCCGCTGGTGCACGATGGCCGCAGCCTGTTCGAGCACGCCGGCTTTCGCTTCGCCCTGTTCCCCCGTCGCGGCGGTCGCGCGCCCGAGCCGGGCAATCTCGATCAGCTGTACCGCCTGGGGCAGTTGCTCGGCCGCCTGCACGCCGTGGCCGCCACCCGGCCCTTCGTCCACCGTGAGAACCTCGGGGTCGACAACTTCGGCCATGCGTCGCTGGCGACGCTGCTTGAGGGCGGTTTCATTCCGCGCAGCCTGCTGCCGGCCTACGAGTCGGTCGCCCGGGATGTGCTCAAGCGGCTCGACGCCCTGTTTGCCACCACTCGCTTCAAGCCGATCCGCCTGCACGGCGACTGCCACCCGGGCAACATGATGTGCCGCGACGAGATGTTCCATCTGGTCGACCTGGACGATTGCCGCATGGGCCCGGCAGTGCAGGATCTGTGGATGATGCTGGCCGGCGAACGCCACGAGCGTCTGGCGCAGATTTCCGAACTGGTCGACGGCTACCAGGAATTCCACGATTTCGACCCCCGCGAGCTGCCGCTGATCGAGGGCCTGCGCGCCCTGCGCCTGATGCATTACAGCGCCTGGCTGGCGCGGCGCTGGGACGACCCGGCGTTCCCGATGAGCTTTCCCTGGTTCGGCAGCGAACGTTACTGGGGCGAGCAGATACTGATCCTGCGCGAGCAGTTGTCCGCGCTGGATGAAGAGCCGCTGCGACTGTTCTGACCGACCGAGCGTTGCACCGATGAGCACTCCCGACCTCAAGCGTGGTTATCTGCTGGGCATTGCGGCCTATCTGATCTGGGGCCTGTTTCCGCTGTACTTCAAGCTGCTCGAGACGGTACCAGCACTGGAGATAGTGGTGCATCGGGCGCTCGGCGCCGCCATGGTCGGCAGCCTGCTGCTGGTGTTATGGAAACACCCCGGCTGGTGGCGCGAGCTGATTGCCCGGCCGCGCCTGCTGGCGCTGCTCGGCCTCTCCGGGCTGCTGATCGCGACCAACTGGCTGCTTTACGTCTGGGCGGTAAACAACGGCCGCATGCTGGAAACCAGCCTGGGCTACTACATCAATCCGCTGATCAACGTGCTGCTGGGGATGCTGCTGCTCGGCGAGCGCCTGCGCCGGCTGCAATGGCTGGCGGTGGCCATCGCCGCCATCGGCGTCGGACAGCAGCTGTGGCAACTGGGCGAGCTGCCCTGGCTGTCGCTGGTACTGGCGGCGACCTTCGGCTTCTATGGATTGCTGCGCAAGCAGGCGCCGGTGGCGGCACTGCCCGGCCTGGTGGTCGAAGCCTGGCTGCTGATGCCCCTGGCGCTGGGCTGGCTGTTCCTGCATCCGGCAGCGGTAAGCAGCCAGGCCGAGTTCTGGAGCGGCAGCACGGCGCTCTGGCTGCTCGCCGCAGGCCCCCTCACCCTGCTGCCGCTGATCTGCTTCAATTCGGCGGCGCGCCACCTGCCCTACGCCACCCTGGGCTTTCTGCAGTACCTGGCGCCAACGCTGGTCCTGCTGCTCGCGGTGTTCGTCTACGACGAGCCGCTGCCACCGGCACGGCTATTGTCCTTTGCCTGCATCTGGCTGGCGCTGGCGATCTACAGCCTGGATATCTGGCTCATGCTGCGTCGCCAGCGGAGCTGACCCGGACTACTCATGCTCCTGAAGGTTGAGCTCGACCATCAGGTCATCGGCGAGCGCCTCGAGCTGATCCTGCAGACGATCCAGCGCCAGCCCGGCCGGCAGCGCCAGCAGCGCCTCGGCATGGAACAGCGGCTCGCTGCTCATCGGCGCCGGCTGCACGTCGGTCTTCAGGCTTTCCAGGTTGATCCCCAGCTCCGACAGCAGGCGGGTGATGTCGCGGACGATGCCGGGCCGATCATTGCCGACCAGCGACAACTGTATCGCCTTCCAGCTATGCGACGGCTCGGCGCCGCTGTCAGCCACCAGCACGCGCACGCCCTGGCGCTCCAGGCCCTGCAGCGCCTCGACCAGCTCCGGGCGGTGCTCGACCGGCACCGCGACCCGCAGGATGCCGGCGAACTGCCCGGCCATGCGCGCCATGCGGCTCTCCAGCCAGTTGCCCTGATGCTCGGCGATGCACTTGGCGATGCGCTCCACCAGACCGGTCTGGTCCTGGGCGATGACAGTGAGTACCAGATGATTCATGTGTTCCTCGCTAGCTGCTGATAGTCGGGCTGGCGCCAGTATAGACAGGCCGCGATACGTGACTGCAGACCAGCAACCCGGTCGCGAAGCGACGCGCGCCCCCTGATTTTTCCCGTCGCATCCTGTAGTATCCCGCGCCTCAGACTACCGGGGCGTCCGGCCCCGTCTGCAGCAGATTTCGGAACAGAGTGAGGCGAGTGATGACTGAGCGCGTTCAAGTCGGTGGCCTGCAGGTTGCCAAAGTCCTGTACGACTTCGTGAACAACGAAGCCATTCCCGGCACCGGCGTAGCCGCCGATGCCTTCTGGGCCGGCGCCGCGGGCGTCATCCATGACCTGGCGCCGAAGAACCGCGCGCTGCTGGCCAAGCGCGACGAGCTGCAGGCCACCATCGACGCCTGGCACCAGGCGCGCAAGGGCCAGGCGCATGACGCCGCAGCCTACAAGGCGTTCCTCCAGGAAATCGGCTACCTGCTGCCGGAACCGGCGGACTTCAAGGTCACCACCGAGAACGTCGACGCCGAGATCGCCACCATGGCCGGCCCGCAGCTGGTGGTGCCGATCATGAACGCGCGCTTTGCGCTGAACGCCGCCAACGCCCGCTGGGGTTCGCTGTACGACGCGCTCTATGGCACCGACGCCATCAGCGAAGAAGGCGGCGCCGAGAAGGGCAAGGGCTACAACAAGGTCCGTGGCGACAAGGTCATCGCCTTCGCCCGCGCCTTCCTCGACGAAGCCGCGCCGCTGGCCAAGGGCTCGCACGTCGACTCCACCGGCTACCGCGTCGACAACGGCCAGCTGCTCGTCAGCCTCAAGGACGGCAGCACCACCGGCCTGGCCCAGGCTGACAAGTTCGTCGGTTTCGTCGGCGACGCCGCTGCGCCCAAGGGCGTGCTGCTGAAGAACAACGGCCTGCACTTCGAGATCCAGATCGACGCCAGCACCCCGGTCGGCCAGACCGACGCCGCCGGCATCAAGGACGTGCTGATGGAGTCCGCGCTGACCACCATCATGGACTGCGAAGATTCGGTTGCCGCGGTCGATGCCGACGACAAGGTCATCGCCTACAAGAACTGGCTCGGCCTGATGAAGGGCGACCTGGCTGAAAGCGTCAGCAAGGACGGCAAGACCTTCACCCGCACCATGAACGCCGACCGCAGCTACACCGCGGCCAATGGCGGCGAGCTGAGCCTGCATGGTCGTTCGATGCTGTTCATCCGCAACGTCGGCCACCTGATGACCAACGACGCGATCATCGACAAGGAAGGCTTCGAGGTGCCGGAAGGCATCATGGACGGCCTGGTCACCAGCCTGATCGCGCTGCACAACCTCAAGGGCAACACCAGCCGCAAGAACACCCGCACCGGCTCGGTCTACATCGTCAAGCCGAAGATGCACGGCCCGGAAGAAGTCGCCTTCGCCAACGAGCTGTTCGACCGCATCGAGGACGTGCTCGGCATGAGCCGCAACACCCTCAAGGTCGGCATCATGGACGAGGAGCGTCGTACCACCGTCAACCTCAAGGCGTGCATCAAGGCCGCCAGCGAGCGCGTGGTGTTCATCAACACCGGCTTCCTCGACCGCACCGGTGACGAGATCCACACCTCCATGGAAGCCGGCGCCATGGTGCGCAAGGCCGCCATGAAGAGCGAGAAGTGGATCGCCGCCTACGAGAACTGGAACGTCGACCACGGTCTGAACTGCGGCCTGTCCGGTCGCGCGCAGATCGGCAAGGGCATGTGGGCCATGCCCGATCTGATGGCCGGCATGCTCGAGCAGAAGATCATGCACCCGATGGCCGGCGCCAACACCGCCTGGGTTCCGTCGCCGACCGCCGCCTCGCTGCACGCGCTGCACTACCACAAGGTCAACGTGTTCGAGCGGCAGAAGGAGCTGGCCAAGCGTACCTTCGCCTCGGTCGACGACATCCTCGCCATCCCGCTGGCCAAGGACACCAACTGGTCGGCCGAGGAGATCAAGAACGAGATCGACAACAACGTCCAGGGCATCCTCGGCTACGTGGTGCGCTGGATCGACCAGGGCGTCGGTTGTTCCAAGGTGCCGGACATCAACGACATCGGCCTGATGGAAGACCGCGCCACCCTGCGCATCTCCAGCCAGCTGATGGCCAACTGGCTGCGCCACGGCATCATCACCAAGGACCAGGTGATCGAGAGCATGCAGCGCATGGCCGTGGTGGTTGATCGGCAGAACGCCGGCGATGCCGCCTACAAGCCGATGGCGCCGAACTTCGACGACAGCGTCGCCTTCCAGGCTTCGCTGGAGCTGATCCTCGAAGGCACCAAGCAGCCGAACGGCTACACCGAGCCGGTGCTGCACCGCCGTCGCCGCGAGTTCAAGGCCAAGTACGCGCGCTGAGCTATCGCTGCAGTGAAAAAGCCGCCCCTCGGGGCGGCTTTTTGGTGGGACTGTCGCCACCGCCTCGCATCGAACACGGCGCTCTGCCCCGGCGCCTTGCGCGGCGGGCAAACGCCTACCATGCTGAAGACAAGGCGTGCCGCAGGGCGTGCGCGCAACGCCGGGCTCACCCTATTCCGCTGACCGGCTGGTCAGAAGCGATGAACCGACTGGAGAACTCGATACAACGGCCGACAAACCGACGCCAGAATGACCGATTCGCATCATCTGGCGACCTATTAGTGGCTTTTTGCCGCCAATTCATTCCGCTACGATACGCGCCCTTTGCTGGAGCCATGCGATGTCGAAGAATCTGTCGCTGACCCTGAAACTCTCGCTGCTGCCCGCCGTTGCCCTGCTCGGACTCCTGCTCTACGTTGGCTACAACTCGCTGCAACTGGCCAATAACGACCGCCGCCTGCTGACTCTCGAGAACAACAGCTTCCCGACCCTGGAGAAGGCCGATGCCGTCATCTTCCAGTTCTCGCGCATACCCGGTCTACTGAACAACGCCGTTGCCGCCGGCGAGCCCGCGCTGCTCGACGAAGCACGCGAGGTGCGCCGCGAGATCGAGTCCCGGCAACAGGCACTGCAAGGCCTTACCGCCGGCAATCCACCACTTGCCGCCAGCCTCAATGCCTGGCGCGACGCGGTGCAGCGTTACGCCGACAACGCGCTGAATGCCTCGGCCAAGCTGGTCGACGGCAGTGCCTCCTTCGAGGATTTGCGTGACAACCTCGGGCGCATGGCCAGCGACCTGCAGCAGGCCCAGAAGGTCGGCGATGAATTCCGTGCCCTCGCCTACCAGGACTTCCAGCAGACCCTCGCGCAGACCCGCGAGGACAACGCCAGCACCACGCGCCTGGGCATCATCCTCAGCGTGCTGCTGATCGGCCTGGTCAGCTTCGGCTCCTGGCTGGTGATTCGCGGCATCATGGCCAATGTGCACGGCGTGATCGAATCACTGCAGGCGATTGCCCGCGGCGACGGCGACCTGACCCGCCGGGTCACGGTCGAAGCCAACGACGAGATCGGCGCCATGATCGAGCTGTTCAACGGCTTCCTCGACAAGCTGCAGGGCACCATTCGCCAGATCATCGACTCGGCCGCGCCGCTGGGCGGCATGTCCAAGGAGCTCTACCGCCTGACCCAGGGCGCGGAAGAAAACGCCAAGTCGCAGCAGGGCCATACCGACTCCATCGGTCGCGACATCCAGACCATGACCAGTAGCATCCAGGAAGTTGCCACCCGCTCGCAGCAGGCCGCAGAGGAAGCCGCCTCGGCCTCGCACCAGGCCGGCGCCGCCCGGCAGAGCATCGGCGGGTTGTCCGACAGCATCAGCGACCTGGGCAGCAGCGTGACCGGGGCCGTCCAGGCCATGGAACAGCTGGAAGAGGAAACCCAGCAGGTCGGCTCGGTACTGACGGTGATCCGCAGCATCGCCGAGCAGACCAACCTGCTCGCACTGAATGCCGCCATCGAGGCTGCGCGGGCCGGCGAGCAGGGCCGCGGCTTTGCCGTGGTCGCCGACGAGGTGCGCAACCTGGCGCAGAAGACCGCTGCCTCCACCGCCGAGATCCAGCAGATCATCCAGCGCCTGCAGAACAGCGCCAATGCCGTGCTCAACGTGATGACCAGCAACAACGAGAAGGCCCAGCACAGCATCGAGCGCTCGGTGGAAGCCACCCGCATGCTCGAGGCCATCGCCCAGGCCGTCAGCCAGATCAACGAACTCAACGCCGGCATCGCCCAGTTCACCCAGGAGCAGATCGGCCTGTCGAGTTCCATCCAACAAGATACCCAAGTGTTGCAGCAGGACGCCCAAGCAACCGCACAAGGGGCAGAAGCCACCGCACGCCTCGGCGAGCAACTGGTCAGCACCGGAGACCACTTGCGCGCGGCGACCGCCCAGTTCCGCGTCTAATCCTATGAAGGAGCAACTCGACAATGCTTAAGCGTTTACTGCCCCTGGCCATCTGCCTGGCCAGCACCACCGTCTACGCCCTGGACCAGGGTGAGTATCGACTCAACGGCTTCGGCACCGTCGGCTTTACCCACCTGGGTGGCGAGGACGAAGGTCGCAGCTATGGCGTCAGCGGCCAGACCACCGACGCCTGGCGCGGCGACCAGCTGTCCAAGTTCGGCGGCCAGTTCAGCTACGGCCTTACCGACACACTGGGGGTCACCGTGCAGGCGACCGCCAAGCCGCTGCAGGACGAGTGGAAAGCCAACATCGAGTGGGCCTACCTGTCCTGGCAGGCCACCGACGCCCTGATGCTCCGCGCCGGCCGTCTGCGCACGCCGGTGTACATGTACTCCGAGAGTATCGACGTAGGGTTCAGCTACCCCTGGCTGCGTCTACCGGACGAGGTCTACAGCCAGGTCCAGCTGTCCAACTATGAAGGCGTCGATGCCAACTACAGCCTGCCGCTGTCCTTTGGTTCGCTGAGTTTCCAGGTCGCCGGCGGCCAGGCAAAAAACCGTGACTACTTCGCCTACGACGAACTCTACGACATCGATTACGACAAGGTGTTTGGCGCCAACGTGAGCCTGGCGAGCAACGACTTCGGCACCCTGCGCGTCGGTTATGTCGAGGCCGACATCACCACCGACATCAACGGCAGCGTGGTCGGCGTGGTACCGCCGGGCGTGGGCGTGTCGCAGCAGCAGTCGCTGCTGAACCTGAAGAAGAACAAGGGCAAGTTCACCTCCATCGGCTACCAGTACGACGACGGCAGCTGGCTGAGCGCCAACGAGTGGACCCGCCGCTCGGTCGAGGGTGACGGCATGGAAAGCATCGATGCCTTCTACCTGATGGGTGGCCGTCGCTTCGGCGAATTCCTCGCTCACGTCACTTACGCACAGCTCGACGACAATGGCGGTCGCCAGACCTCCTGGACCTACGGGCTGAATTACAACATCGCCCCGACCGTGGTGCTCAAGGGCGAATACAAGCGTGTCGATACCTCCGGCGGCTACGACGGCGTGTTCGTCCGCGGTGCTCAGGAGCTGTACCAGAACACGGTCAGTGAACGCACCAACGGTGCCTTCGGTGTGCCCGCACGCAACTACGATGGCGACATCGTCAGTGTCGGCGTCGACTTCGTCTTCTAAGGGGCATGCACATGAACAACGTCTTTCGCAGTGCAGCGGCCCTGAGCCTGCTCGCCTTCTCCGGGCTGGTGGCCGCCGAGGTCGCCGTCATCGTCAATCCCGGCGCCAGCAAGGCGCCGTCCCAGTCCCAGGTGGCCAACATCTTCCTGGGCAAGGACAAGTCCATGAAGGGCGTTGACCACAAGGACTGGACGCCGACCAAGGACAAGTTCTACAGCGCGGTGACCAGCAAGAGCGAGTCGCAGCTGAAGTCCTACTGGTCCGGACTGGTGTTCACCGGCAAGGGCCAGCCGCTGCCCAGTGTCGCCGGAGATGCCGAGGTGGTCGCTCGCGTAGCTGCCGAAGCCGATGCCATCGGCTATGTCGACGCTGGCGCGGTCAATGACTCGGTCAAGGTGTTGTTTACCTTGCCCTGAGGCTGAGTGGCCTGACTGAAGAAAAGCCGACCTTAGGGTCGGCTTTTCTTATGGCTCTCCCTGGATCATGGAGCGGTTGTACAACTCTCAGGAATGACTCTGTCCGCTGCCAGGCCTCTCGCGTATAGCCTCGTCACCCAGTAGATCTGCCGGTCTTGGGTTTCGGCCCCTCGGCCGAGTCACTTTCTCTTTGCCCACGCAAAGAGAAAGTAACCAAAGAGAAAGCGTGCCCCGACATCCGGGTCTGTCCGCCAAGCGGACAGACTTCCCTCCCTTCGGCCTGCTGTAAGGGGTTTGGGCACCGAGGCGCCTGAAGTTTCTATGCTACTAATCGTTCCCACGCTCCGCGTGGGAATGCGGTTGCAGACGCTCCGCGTCTGAGGGACGCGGAGCGTTCCCGGTTTAGGTGCTCACGCCGGAGCGTGGGCACCATCGCAAAGAGCGATTGATTGCGTCGGAGCTAGACGTTGGGCGTGAGGAAAAGCCTTAGCCAGCTCGGTGCAGAAATCCCGTTACAGAAGGCTGAGCACAGGTGCTGCGCAGGAGGTGAGCGGCATGGATGCCGCGAAAGACAGGGTTGGGCCACGGAAGGCCCATCCCTGGCGGCCTCTGGAGCAGCACCGGAGCGAGGGGAGTCTGACCGCGCAGCGGGCAGACCCGGATGTGGGGCGCCCTTTTTCTTTGGTTACTTTCTTGTTGGGCGAACAACAAGAAAGTAACTCGGCCGGGGGGCCGAAACCCCAGGCAAGCAGACCACTGGACAATGGGCCCTCACGCGAAACGATCAGCGGCGGACAGAGTCTCCCATGCGACCCATCACGTCTTTCCAGAGACCCGAAGAATTTCGATCTTGTCGCGCTCGGCGCTGAACCGCCAACCCAATCGCGTACTAGCGCCTCGTGGCCGACCCATCCGGCAACAACCCCAGCAACTCCCGTTCGATCTGCTCCAGCGGCTCCAGACTCTCTCGCGTGCGCGCCAGCACCACCGCGCCCTCGAGCGCGGCAATCGCCAGGCAGGCCCGAGAGGCCGCCTGCTCGGCGCCAAGCCCGTCTTGTAGCAGCGCCTGTTCGATGGCCTGCATCCAGTTGGCAAAGGCATGAGCACAGGCCTCACGCACCACGGCCAGCTCCTCGCCGCTGCTCATGGCGGTGGAGAACACCGGGCAGGATGCCTGGAACTGCGAACGCGTCAGCCAGCTGCGCAAGGTGCCAGTCATCGCCTGCAGCAGCTGCCGACCATGTGGCGGCCGCTTGCCGGCCTGCGCCAGGGCACTGGCGACCTCATCACCGATGAAAGCCACCGCCGCCGCCGCCATCTGCGGTTTGCCCTGCGGGAAGTAGTGGTACAGCGAGCCCTTGGGCGCCTCGGACAAGCGGATCACGTCGTTCAGTCCGGTGCCGTAATAGCCATGGCTGGCCAGTAGCGAAGCGGTGGCGCGGACGATGCGATCACAGGCGTCGGACTTCTTTGCCACGGGGCGTCTCCTGGGCGATGGACGGGGCAGGATGCCTCAGCCCCCCGGGATATGGAATACCGCACTGGCACGCGCGACCACCTTGCCGGCTGCGCGCAGTCGCGCATCGGCAAAGGCGACCTGGCGTCCGAGGCGCAGGATGTCGCAATGCACCTCGAGCCAGTCGCCCAGTCGCGCTACTCCGCAGTAGTCGAGGCTCAGATTGACCGTGGTCAGGCGTACCGGTGGGTCGACTGAGAACGCCGTGGCGTAGCCCAGCCCGACATCGGCCAGGGTTGCCAGCAAGCCGCCGTGGGCGGTGCCGCTGGCATTGCAGTGCCTCTGCTCGATGCGCAGCCCAAGCGTCAGCGGTTCGTCGCCCCGCGCCGGGCGCTGCAGCAGGGGACCCAACAGGTCGAGGAAGGAGCTGCTGCGCTGCAGCGGCAAAAAGCCTTCAGGGATGGCTTCGGCATGGGGGTCGATAGAGGACATGGCGGCAACTCGATTTATATAGACTGGTCTAGTTATTAGCTCACTCTTGCGTCGCGCGCCAGTCCGCACCTGACAATAGGCCTAGACTTTCGTCCAATGTGCCGGCGCCTTGATCGCGGAGGACCATTCCCCTACCAGCCAGAGGGTCAATGCATGAGCAAGAACGACGCCTTCGCCGAAGCCGGCAAGACCGCCGTGCTGCAGAACATCCACGGCACCATGGAATTCCTGCGCAAGTACCCGCCGTTCATCCAGATGGAGAACGCGCACCTGGCCTATCTGGTCGAGCACTGCCAACTGCGCTTCTACGCCGCCGGCGATTCGATCCTCAAGCCCGAGGATGGGCCGGTCGAGCATTTCTTCATCGTCAAGCAGGGTCGCGTCCATGGCGAACGTCCGCACAGCGCCCGACGTGGCACCGAGACCACCTTCGAGATCACCGCCGGCGAGTGCTTCCCGCTCGCGGCGCTGATCGGTGAGCGGGCAACCCGCACCGAACACCTGGCCGCCGAGGATACTTTCTGCCTGTTGCTCGGCAAGGAAGCCTTCGTCCGGCTCTTCGCCCTCTCCAGCCCGCTGCGCGACTTTGCCCTGCGCGGCGTCAGCAGCCTGCTCGATCAGGTCAACCAGCAGGCCCAGCTGCGCGCTGCCGAAACCCTCGGCGCCGAGTATTCGCTGGACACCCGGCTGGGTGAACTGACCCTGCAGACACCGGTGTCCTGCGCGCCGGCAATGCCGCTCAACGAAGCCGTACGGCTGATGCACGAGCAGCATGTCGGCAGCATCGTGATCGTCGATCCGAGTGACCAACCGGTAGGCATCTTCACCCTGCGCGACCTGCGCCGGGTGATCGCCGAGGGCTGCAGCGACCTGAGCCGGCCCATCGAACAGCTGATGACCCAGAAGCCCTTTCACCTGCCACCGGAGGCCAGCGCCTTCGACGCTGCCATTGCCATGACCGAGCGCCACATCGCCCACGTCTGCGTGGTCGAAAAAAAGCGCCTGCGTGCAGTGGTCTCCGAACGCGATCTGTTCTCCCTGCAGCGGGTCGACCTGGTTCATCTGGCCAGCACCATTCGTCACGCACCACGTCTGGAGTCGCTGACCGCGCTGCGCAGCGACATCGGCCTGCTGGTCGACCGGATGCTTGCGCACGGTGCCAGCTCGACCCAGATCACCCACATCGTCACCCTGCTCAACGACCACACCGTCTGCCGTGTCATCGAGCTGACCCTGGAAGACATGGGCAATCCGGGCATTCCGTTCAGTTGGCTGTGCTTCGGTAGCGAGGGCCGGCGCGAGCAGACCCTGCATACCGACCAGGACAACGGCATTCTTTTCGAGGCGGCAGACGATGCCGAAGCCGCGGCGATCCGCCAGCGCCTGCTGCCACTGGCGGCACAGATCAACCAGCACCTGGCGCAATGCGGTTTCACCCTGTGCAAGGGCAACATCATGGCCGGCAACCCCGAGCTGTGCCTGTCGCGCAGCGAGTGGTCGCGGCGTTTTGCCAGCTTCGTGCGCGAGGCGACGCCGGCCAACCTGCTTGGCTCAAGCATCTATTTCGACCTGCGGGTGGTCTGGGGCGACGAGCAGGGCTGTGCCCAACTGCGCAGCCAACTGCTCGAACAGATCGCCGACAACACCCTGTTCCAGCGCATGCTGGCAGAGAATGCGCTGCGCCACCGACCGCCGGTGGGGCGCTTCCGCGACTTCGTGGTGGCGCGCAAGGGCGCACAGAAGGACACCCTGGATCTCAAGGTCGAAGGCCTCACGCCCTTCGTCGACGGCGCCCGGCTGCTGGCCCTGGCCCATGGCGTGGAAGCCAGCAACACCCTGGAGCGTCTGCGTGCTCTGATGGAGGCCGGCGTGATCGAGACCCAGGATGGCGCCGCCTATGAGGAGGCCTACCACTTCATCCAGCAGACCCGCATGCAGCAGCATCAGCAACAGGCGCGCCTGGGCCAGCCCTACTCCAACCGCGTCGACCCGGACAGCCTGAACCACCTCGACCGACGCATCCTGCGTGAGTCCTTTCGCCAAGCACAGCGCCTGCAAAGCAGCCTGGCACTGAGGTATCAGCTGTGAACCTGGCCTGGTTTCGCGGCAAGGGGCCGCAGCTCGATGAGCACCAGCGTGAGCGACTCGGCAGGCTGCTCGCCGCCGAGGTGCCGGATGACCGGCCGCTAGGCCAGCAGCGGCTGGTGGTGCTGGATCTGGAAACCAGCGGCTTGAACATGCGTCGTGATCTCGTGCTTTCGATCGGCGCCGTGGTGATTCGTGACGACGCCATCGATCTGGGTGAACAGTTCGAGGTCACCCTGCTGCGCCCGGTACAGCCGGTCAGCGAGAGCGTGCTGATTCACGGCATCGCGCCCAGCGCCCTGGCCGCCGGCTGCGATCCGGCGCAGGCGCTGCTGGACTTCATGGAGTTTCTCGGCCCCAGCCCACTGTTGGCGTTCCACGCCGGATTTGATCAGCGCATGCTCGCCCGGGCCCTGAAGCAGACCCTCGGCTACCGCCTGCAACATCGCTTTCTGGACGTCGCGGAGATGGCGCCGATGCTGTTCCCCGACAGCAAACCCCGGCACGGTGGGCTGGACGACTGGACCGAGCACTTCCACCTGCAGGTGCACCAGCGCCACCATGCCAGCGCCGATGCCCTGGTTACCGCCGAGCTGGCACTGATCCTGTTCAGCCATGCGCGTCGCCAGGGCATCGACAGCCTGGCCGCCCTCGACAGCCGACTGGAGCACTGGCGGCGGCGCCAGAATGCGCAAATGCTCTGAGCTTCTTCTTGCCTGCACGCCGCTCCGAACAGGACGAAAGTACCCATTTCAGTGCCGGCCAAAGGCCACTGTCGCTTCGCTATAAGCCGCAACGTAGAGCGCCTGGGATCTGTGACGGAGCACGCACTAAGTCCTGAAGAAGTGCGGCCCAGGTCAGCTTTTGCCGTACCGCTTCGTTGTTAGGCTCCTCATCGCTGATCCAGCCATGCAGTCGTGCCGCAGCCAGCGCGCCAGGCGATCAGACCTGCGGAAAGCAGATCGCGGTGTCCGCCATGCGGGCTTTCCTGCCAACCGCCCCATTTTCGTCCGGCCTAGGCCAAAGACATGGAGGACTGCCATGCGCATTCCCGTCCTGATTGGCAGCTGTCTGCTGCTTCTCAATCTGCCGCTGCAATCTGCCAGCGCCGCCAACTCCATCTGGGCGAACCAGCCGACCGCCTTCGCCAGCAAGATCGGCAACTACCGCTCCGCCACCTGTAACACCCTGCCGCCCAAGCCCTATACCGGGCATCTGCGACTGGAGAGCAAGTACGACCAGAGCGACAAGAGCCGCTCGACACTGAGCCACGCTCGCTCCGATGAGAACCAGCGCATCAGCGAACACATCCAGGGCTATTACGTCGGTCTGGTCCGACTGGGCGCCAACTACCACCAGGCCCGCACCCCGGAGCAGGCCAAGGAAGCGCTCAGCTGCATGGACGTCTGGCTGGAAAGCTGGGCCCGGGCCGGCGCGCTGCAGAGTACCGACGTCACCGGTACCGGTCAGGCCATGCGTAAGTGGGCGCTGGCAGCGATCTCCTCGACCATTCTCAAGACCCAGTCGACCAGCGGCCAGCGCTTCAAGCCGTCGTCGATCCAGCGCAACTGGCTCGACCGCCTGGCGGGCATGGTGATCTCCGACTACCAGCCGCGCCTCGATCCGCAGTTCCGCAACTTCAACAACCACGACTACTGGGCCGCCTGGGCCGTCGCCTCCACCGGCCTGGTGCTCAACCGAGACCGCTACGTGACCTGGTCCGACCAGGCGCTGCGCCGCGGCATCAGCCAGATAGTCGTGTCCAAGCGCGGCGACTACGGCTATCTGCCGCAGGAAACCGCCCGGGGTTCGCTGGGCGCGGACTACACCCACTACGCCATGGTACCGCTGGTGCTGTTGGCTGAATCGGCGCATCGCAACGGCCGCACGCTCAAGCGCGAGGAACGCGAACGCCTGGAGCTGCTGGCCAATTTCGCCGCTCGAGCGGTTCTCGAGCCGCACAAGCTGCCCGAGCTCGCGCGCGGCCAGTCGCCGGTGCCGCAGCACAAGATGGCCTGGCTGATGCCGTTCCTCGAGCATCGGCCCAACCATGCACTGGCGCGCAAGCTGTACGAATCGCAGTTCGGCGAAGTCGACCACTACAGCCAGATCGGCGGCACCATCAAGTTCTTCTACTCCAAGCTGTAAGCCTTCTGCCGCCCGACCAACGCCCCGCCTGCCGGGGCGTTGTGCTTTCTGCTCGAGCGACGTTGTCACCGCTGCAGACAGGCTGGACAAGACCGCCGGGCTGTCCCACCCGCGGTTTGCAACAGAGCGGCCTGATCGGCCCACGCCGACATGACGCCGGCCCCCACAACGGACGCTGTCATCCATCTTAAGGAACCGCTTAAAAAGGCAGCGAGCAGGGTCGGCGGGGGCGCCAGTTGGGGGCGCATAGACAGGCGCACTTTGACCAGGCCGCAGCAGGGGGCATTTCAACGAGGCCCAGAGCCATACTTGTCCAGAGGTTGCGTTAACAGTCCAGCAACCGGCAGCCCGTCAGCCCGGTCTCGGCTGTCTCAGCAATGCTGCGCCCTGCGGACTCCACCTTGCGTCCGACATCTGCATGCTTGCAGGGACCTTAGAGACAATACGGCCATACCTCCTTCTACCCCGAGCCTGCGCCGGAACGAAAAACGCCCCGGCAAGCCGGGGCGTTTGCTGTCGCGGACCCTCTTAGTGGTCGATGGCCGCACCCGCTCCACGCGGAACGCGGATGTCCTCGACCAGATGCTGGATGTGCTCCGGCGGCGCTGCGGTGAACTTAGACACCACCACGGCGGCGATGAAGTTGAAGATCATCCCCAGGGTGCCGATGCCTTCCGGCGAGATACCGAACCACCACTCGTTCGGCCCGGCAGTCGGGTTGATGAACTTGTAGTAGACGATATAGCTGAAGGTGAAGATCAGCCCGACCAGCATGCCGGCGATGGCGCCCTCCTTGTTCATCTTCTTGGAGAAGATGCCCATCACGATCACCGGGAAGAACGACGCTGCCGCCAGACCGAAGGCGAAGGCCACCACCTGAGCGACGAAGGCGGGCGGATAGATGCCGAACAACCCTGCAACCACCACCGCGACGCCTGCGGCGACACGTGCCGCGAGCAGCTCCTTCTTCTCGGAGATGTTCGGCATCAGGTTGCTCTTGAGCAGGTCGTGCGAGATGGACGTCGAGATCACCAGCAACAGCCCTGCTGCGGTGGACAGCGCCGCCGCCAGGCCGCCCGCGGCAATCAGCGCGATCACCCAGCCTGGCAGGCCGGCGATTTCCGGGTTGGCGAGAACCATGATGTCGTTGTCGACGTAAACCTCGGTGGTGGTCGGGGTCGGCGCATTCTTCAGCAGACGCTCTCCGGAAGCACCACGCTCGGCGGTGAACTCCGGCTTGCCGGCGAAGGCTGCGCCGGGTCCGTACTGAATGACACCGTCACTGTTCTTGTCCATCCAGGCGATCAGACCGGCGTTCTCCCAGGTCTTGAACCAGGCCGGCACTGCTTCGTAGCTGGTATTCGGCACGCTGGTCAGCAGGTTGGTACGGGCAAACGCCGCCACTGCCGGTGCAGTGGTGTAGAGCACGGCGATGAACAGCAGCGCGTAGCCTGCGGACTTGCGCGCATCACGCACGGTGGGGGTGGTGAAGAAGCGCACGATCACATGAGGCAGACCGGCGGTACCGACCATCAGCGCCATGGTGATGAAGAAGATGTCGGTGGTCGACTTGCTGCCATCGGTGTAGGGCGTGAAGCCAAGCTCGGCGCCCAGACCGTTGAGGCGCTCCAGCACCGACTGTCCGGTGCCGCTGACCTCGCTGCCGAAGCCCAGCTGCGGTATCGGGTTGCCGGTCACCATCATCGAGATGAAGATCGCCGGCACCATGTAGGCGAAGATCATCACGCAGTACTGCGCCACCTGGGTATAGGTGATGCCCTTCATTCCACCGAGCACGGAATAGAAGAAGACGATCGCCATGCCGATCATCACCCCGGTGTTGATGTCGACTTCCAGGTAGCGCGAGAAGACGATGCCGACGCCGCGCATCTGCCCCGCCACGTAGGTGAAGGAGATGAAGATCACGCAGATCACCGCCACCACCCGCGCGGTCTGCGAGTAGTAACGTGCGCCGACGAACTCGGGCACGGTGAACTTGCCGAACTTGCGCAGGTAGGGCGCCAGACACATCGCCAGGAGCACGTAGCCGCCGGTCCAGCCCATCAGGTAGACCGAGCCGTCGTAGCCGGCGAAGGCGATGATCCCGGCCATGGAGATGAATGAGGCCGCGCTCATCCAGTCGGCGCCGGTGGCCATGCCGTTGAGTACCGGATGCACGCCCTTGCTGGCGACGTAGTACTCGCTGGTGGAGCCGGCGCGAGTCCAGATGGCGATGCCGATATAGAGCGCGAAGGACGCGCCGACGAACAGATAGATCAGGGTTTGGGTATCCATGCTCGCCAGCCTCACTCTTCGTGAACGTCGTACTTGCGATCGAGCTGATTCATCTTCCAGACATAGAAGAAGATCTCGAGCACAAAGACGTAGATGGAGCCCTGCTGGGCGAACCAGAATCCGAGCGGGAAGCCGAAGAACTGGATGGCATTGAGCTGATCGACGAGCAGCACGCCGAAGCCGAACGAGACCACGAACCAGATCACCAGCAGAATCAGCATCCAGCGCAGATTCTCTTTCCAGTAGGCAGTCGCGGCTTCTTGCTTTGAAGCGGACATAGGGGACCCTCCTCGAGGTGTTTTTGTTGTTCTGCCTCAAGGAACTTAGCAGTCCGCCAGGCGAGTGCTAGTCAGACTTTGGTCTAGCGGACGCCCGGTGTACCGGGCCAGAGCGGTTGCGCTGTTGCACGGAAGTTGCCCGCAGGGCGCTGGCGGCCCCGACAGGTTGACTCTGCCTGCCCCGAAGCCTGGTAGATGATCAGTCCGCCCGGGATGATCGAGCGCAGGTCATGGGTTTTTTCAGCGCGCTCGGGCGAATGTGCCGGACACCGGCCTGTTCGATCTCCTGCCCGGCACCGCCTTCCGGCATCGGGAACAACAGCGCGATGCGCCGCGCCAGGCGATGGCCTTCCAGGCGTTCCTCGCGCAAGCCGACATGCACCTTCATGTCCGGTACCAGAGGCGGAAGAAGCCCAGCGCGAGCAGCAGCGCGACCTGCGCCAGCGCCACGCACAACTGCAGGAAGGAGGTCACGCTGGGGTGCTCGGCGGCACCCTCGACGCCAGTCAGCCAGGTCCACAGCCCATCCGGCAACAGCTCCAGCGCCACGCCAGCTACCGGCTTGCCGCTGAACACCAGTCCCTGCACCAGGTCCATCTGGCCGGCGAACATCAGTCCGATCAGGATCAGCACCGCAACCACCAAGCCGAGGCAGAAGCAGGCGCAGAACTGCAGCATGAATCTCATCATTGCAACTCCTGGCAAGGGCGCAGCCAGCTGCGCCCGACGTTTCTCAGTCCAGCGACAGCTCGGGCTTGCCGAGGCCGTACCAGTCCAGCTTGCGGGTCAGCAGCATCACGCAGGCGAGCAGCGAGAAGACCAGCAGCGAGCCCATCAGCAGGGCGTAGTCCTCGGCGCTGAGCAGGCCGTAGAGCAGACCGTAAAGCGCCGCCAGACCTGCGCTGAAGCCGATCGCACGCAAGGCACTGCGCAACACGAACGCCAGGTAGAAGCCGATCAGCAACACGCAGGCGACCGAGGAGATGCCATAGGCAGCGGCAAAACCCAGGTGTTCGGAGAGCGACACCAGCAGCAGGTAGAACATTGCCAGTGCCAGTCCGACCAGGCCGTACTGCACCGGGTGGATGGCCAGGCGCTTGAGGACCTCGAAGAGGAAGAAGGCGGCGAAGGTCAGGCCGATGAACAGCAGCGCGTACTTGATCGCTCGATCGGTCTTCAGATACTGGTCGACCGGATCGACCAGGCTGACGCCAAAGCCGCTGTTGGCCAGGCCGTAGCACTCACGGCCACTTTCACACTCGGCCAGTACCTCCTCCATGTTGGTGGCGAAGAAGCTGGTCTGCCAGTTGGCGCGAAAGCCGCTGGCGTCGATCTCGCGCTCACTCGGCAGGAAGTTGCCGACGAAGCTGGGGTGGCGCCAGTCGGAGCTCAGCTTGACCTGGGTCTCGCGGCCGACCGGGACTATGTCCAGCTGGCTGCTGCCAAGCAGGTCGAGATCGAAGGCAAAGTCGAAGGCGTGGGGCCCAGCCACTTCCCATTGCGGCAGGGTGGCATGCACGCCAGAACCGAGCAGCAGCTCGTTGCTGCCGGGGGCGAAGGCGACGCGCTGCTCACCCAGCCCCAGGCGCAGGTCGTTCTTGATCCCGCGGATGTCGCTGACCCCGAGGCTGAGGAAGGCCGGCTCGAAACGATAGTCGGCGAAGTCTTCGGCGATGCCCAGTTGCGCGGGAATCTCGAAGCGCCCGGAGATCGCCGTGCTGGCGTGATACAGGCGCGCTTCGTAGATGCCGCGGGCGCGCAGCTCGGTGGTCAGGTTGCCGTCGACGACGAAGCGTTCCGGCAGGAAGTAGAAGCGGCCGCGCTTCTCGCGCTCTTCCAGGTAGCGGGTGCCGGTCTTCTCGTGGGTGCGCCATTCGCGCACGGTCTTGCGGTAGGGCACCACCAGCAGCGGGCCGGTGAGGCGCTGGCTATGGCTCGAGCTGCGGGCGATATCCAGCAGCACATCGTTGCGCAGCCCCTGACGCTCGTCGACCACGCCGTCGATCAGCAGCAGGGGTATGAAGAGCAGTATCACCAGCAGCAGCACGACGCCGAGCTTGAGCAGCAGGTTGCGGTTCATCAGTGGTTCTCCAGTTCATTTCGACTGGAGCCGATGCTGCGCCGTCAATCTGCAGCCCTTGTGCGCTGCCGATGGAGACTCTGTGGAGATTGTGTGAAGAAGCGCTATTCGCCGCGGATGTACTGCTCCAGATGGCGGATCAGGCTCTGCTGCTCGGCGATCACGTTCTTCACCAGGTCGCCGATCGACAGCAGGCCGACCAGACGGCCGCCATCGACCACCGGCAGGTGACGCAGGTGGCGATCGGTCATCAGCTGCATGCACTGCTCGTGGTTGGCCTTGGGCTCGACCGTGATCACATCGCTGGTCATGATCGCGCTGACCGGCGTCACCGCCGAGGAACGTCCCGCCAGGATCATCTTGCGCGCATAGTCACGCTCGCTGACGATGCCTACCACTCGCTCGCCCTCGGTCACCACCAGGGCGCCTATGTTCTTCTCGGCCATCAGCCGTATCGCCTCCAGCACCGGCACGTCCGGAGAGATCACATGGACGCTGTGGTCCGGCTTGGAATTGAGAATCTCGGCGACTGTTTTCATTGTTATGCCCTTTCCTCTTCTGCGCCCTCGGCGCACGTTCTCATATAGCGACCTAGGCCGCCGGCAGGCGCAACAGCACCTGCACGCCCTCATCGATGTTGTGAAGCTCCAGGCTGCCGCCGTGAAGGGTAGCCACTTCCTGGACGAAATTCAGACCCAGACCGGTGCTCTTGCGGCCGCTGGTCGGCCGCGGCAACGAATAGAACCGCTCGCACAGACGCGGCAGGGCAAAGTCGGGAATCGCATCGCCCTGATTGAACAATCGCACCAGCCAGAAGCCGCCCTGACGACAGGCATCGAAGCGAATGCGCCCTCCCGCCGGCGTGAAGTCCAGCGCGTTGTCGAGCAGATTGGCCAGCGCCTGGCGCAGCAGAAAGCGCTCGCCCGATACCCGCATGCCGGGCTGCAGGTCCACCTCCAGCCGCAACGCGGCAGACTGGATTCGCGGCCGCTGGGCCTCGACCAGTTCTTCGACCAGCTCCAGCAGACCGACCTCGACGCGCTCCTCCAGCCCCTGACGCTGCTCGACCACCGCCAGATTCAGCAGGCGCTCGATCAGCTGCTGCATGCGCGCGCTCTCGTTGCCGATGTTGCCGACGAAGCGCTCACGCTGAGCCGCCGGCATGTCTTCCTGGAGCAGTTCGGCGGCACCGCGAATCGCCGCCAGCGGGCTTTTCAGCTCGTGAGTCAGGGTATGCACGTAGCGCTCGACATAGGCCTTGCCTTCGAGCTCCACACGCATCCGCTCCACCGCCTCGGCCAGTTGCGCCAGCTCGCCGCCACGCAGGCGCGGCACCGCTGCGCGCTCGCCGGCGCTGACCGCCTGCGCATAGCGGGTCAGTTGCCGCAGGGAGCCGCTCAACCACCAGGACAGCAGCCCGCCGACCAGCAGGCCAAGCCCGATCAGACCCGCGCCGAGCCAGCCCAGGCGGCGCTGCGAACGCTGGATATAGGGCATCAGGCTGCGGTTCGGCTTGGCCACCGAGACCACCCCGATGATCTTGCCATCGGCCTTGATCGGGGCTGCCACGTACATCACCGAGGAGTCTTCATCCTCCGGGTCTTCACGGGTCGAACGCGCACCGTACTTGCCCTGCAGGGTGAGATGGACATCGTTCCAGCGCGAGTAGTCCTGACCCAGCGCCTCGCCGCTGGAGTCGAGCAGGACGATGCCGTTGGCATCGGTGACGTAGATGCGGTGATTGACCTCGGTCTTCTCCACGCCCCAGATGCGCGCCTGCGGCTCGCGCTGGCCGTAGGCCCTGAGCACCTCCGGCAGGCGGCTCTGGGCCAGGCTGCCTTCACGCACCTCGTCGCGCAGCAGCTCGGCCAGCAGGTTGGCGGTATCGACCAGGGTCTCCTCGGTCGACTGGCGCACCCCGGGGCGGATCTCGTCCATCACCGTGCTCAGCACGAAATAGCCGGCGAGCCCGACAAACAGGAAGTAGGCGAGGAATATCCGTATCCCCAGCGGCATCAGGCCTGACCCGGCAGGTAGCTGTAGCCCAGACCGCGATGGGTCTGGATCGGCTCGGCATCGTCCTTCACCTGGCGCAACTTGGCGCGCAGGCTCTTGATGTGGCTGTCGATGGTGCGCTCGTAGCCGGCCTCGGCAGCCACCCCCAGCGCATCGAGCAACTGCTCGCGGGAGAACACTCGCTCCGGCTGGCTGAGCAGGCACTGCAGCAGACGGAACTCATGCCGGGTCAGCGTCAGCGGCTGGGCGCGATAGCTGATGCGCATGCGTTCGAGATCGACCTGAAACGGCGCCGCTTCCGCCACCAGTGCGACACTCTCTGCCCGCGGCGCCACCCGCTTGAGGATGGCGCGCACCCGGGCGCTGAGCTCTCGCGGGCTGAAGGGCTTGATCACATAGTCGTCGGCGCCGATTTCCAGGCCCACCACCCGATCGATCTCGGCATCGCGAGCGGTGAGGAAGATCACCGGCACCTCGGAGAAGCGCCGCAACCGGCGGCAGGCCTCGAAGCCGTTGATGTCGGGCAGGCCGACATCCAGCACCACCAGGTCGACGACCTCCTGCTGCAGGTAGTCGAGCGCCTCCCCCGCCAGGCTGAACCAGCGCGTGCTGAAACCGTCGGCCTGCAGGGCGAAGATCAGGGTATCGGCGATGGCGGCTTCGTCTTCGACGATGAGAATGTGCGGCATGGGCGTCCCGGCGTGTGCGCAGTGACGCGCACGGTGCCGCAGCGCACGCGCGGCCGTCAACCACCGGGGCGCCGCATCAGTCGAAGTGCGAACCCTTGCTCGCCGGCAGGCCGGACCAGAGCTCGTCGAGGTAGGGGAAGTTCCAGTCGCCCGGGTTCTCCCGCGCGACTATCTTGTCCGCGCCGGCAAGCCGGCCCAGATCGATGACCTCCTGCGGAATCGGGGTCTTCGAGCGCGCCGAGAAGAACACCTTGACCTTCGGCGCCAGCAGCGACTTGTCGCTCTGCTCCATCACCACGCCCAGGCGCCCGCTGTGCAGCCGCACCAGCGAGCCGACCGGATAGATGCCCACCGACTTGACGAAGGCCTGGAATACCGCCGGATCGAAATGCCCGGTCCATTCGGCCATACGCCGGATCGACTCGGCGGGATCCCAGCCACGCTTGTAGGGGCGGTCCGAGGTGACCGCGTCATACACGTCACAGACCGCACCCATCTTCGCCTGCAGGCTGATCTGATCGCTGCTCAGCCGGTTCGGATAGCCGCTGCCGTCGACCTTCTCGTGATGGTGCAGGCAGACGTCCAGCACCTGCGCACTGACCTCGTTGCCGAGCAGCATGGCGTGCCCGGCCGCCGGGTGCGAACGCATGATGTCGAACTCCTCGTCGGTCAGCTTGCCCGGCTTGTTCAGCACCTCCATCGGCATGGCCATCTTGCCGATGTCGTGCAGCAGACCGGCCAGACCGGCCTCGCGCACCTCACGATCGGGCAGGCCGAGCTGGCGCGCCAGAGCGATCATCAATGCGCAGACCGCCACCGAGTGCATGTAGGTGTATTCGTCCGAGGTCTTCAGCCGCGCCAGGCTGATCAGCGCGCTGGGGTGGCGGATGACCGAGTCGCTGATCTCCTCGACCAGCTCGCGGGCGCCGCCGATCTCGATGCTCTGGCCCATGCGCGCATCGCTGAACATGCTGACGATGGCCTTCTTGCTTCGCGCACACAGGCGCACCGCGCGCTCCAGCTCCTGATCCAGATCCACCGGCCGGACCGGCTCCGGAGCCCGCACCGCAGCGAGCAGGGCCTCGGTCTCGGCAGCCACCTCGGCCTCGCTCTGGCCGGCACCACCGAGTACATCCAGGCCTTTGGACGTATCGATCCACAGCTCGGTGATGGCACTGCCGCGAATACGCTGCAGATCATGCTCGCTATCGAGCAGAAAGCGTGCCTTCCAGAACGGGTGGTCCATCCATGAGCCGCAGAACTCCTGTACGAACATGCCCACGCGGGCATCCACCACCTTGATACGTTTCAGCACGACGACACCTGACTGCAACTAGCCAACGGAACACATTCGGAGCGAATTCTGTCGTCCTGACACGTACCACGCCCCTTGCAGCGTATACCCCGAGCCCTGTTCAGGATGATGGCACGTGGCCCAGGGGGCCGCCAGTTCGACCATCGCCCAAGGTCGGGGCTTGCCTTATCATCAGCCCCGGTCTCGCCTACAAGGAGCACGCATGCGTCCGTTCATCACCGGTCTGAGCGTCATTCTGCTGGTACTACTGAACACGCTGATTCTGATCGGCCCAATGCTGCTGCTCGCGCTGATGCGCCTGATCCTGCCTGGCCGGCGCCTGCGCCTGGCCTGTTCGCGCGGAGTGATGTGGATAGCGGAAACCTGGGCGGAGCTGAACAAGCTGATCTTTGCCACCCTCACGCCGACCGTCTGGGACATCCGCGGCGGTGGCGAATTGCGCAGCGATACCTCGTATCTGGTGATCAGCAACCACCAGTCCTGGGTCGACATTCCGGCGCTGGTGCAGGCCTTCAACCGCAAGACGCCCTACTTCAAGTTCTTCCTCAAGCGCGAACTGATCTGGGTGCCCTTCCTCGGCCTGGCCTTCTGGGCGCTCGACTACCCCTTCATGAAGCGCTATTCCAAGGCGTTCCTGGCGCGCAACCCGCACATGCAGGGCCAGGATCTGCTGATCACCCGGCGCGCCTGCGAGAAATTCCGCGATCTGCCGGTCACCGTGGTCAACTACCTCGAAGGCACTCGCTTCACCCCCGCCAAGCACGCGGCGCAAGGCTCGCCCTATCAACATCTGCTCAAGCCCAAGGCAGGCGGAGTGGCCTTCGTGCTGGCTGCGCTGGGCGAGCAGCTGGATGCCATCCTCGACGTGACCCTGGTCTATCCCGAGGGCAGGATTCCCGGTTTCTGGAAGCTGATCAGTGGCCAGCTGCCGCGGGTCATCGTCGACATCCGCACCCGCGAGCTGGACCCGGCCCTCTGGCAGGGCGACTACCAGAACGATCCGCTGTTCCGACAGTTCGTCCAGGGCTGGGTCAGCGGGCTCTGGGCGGAGAAGGATGCGCGGATCGCCGAGCTGCGGGCGGAGACGCAGGAGTCGTAAGCACTGGCTCACGCGTCGATGGGCTTAGTGAGCGCCCCTGGCTCGGTGCCCGACTGTTTGTCGCGCCGGCTGATGCTTCTGGTTTCGCCCTTCCGGGCGCCTTACTTTCTTTGCTTGTGCAGAGAAAGTAAGCAAAGAAACACACCCCCACATCCGGCCCTGCGCTTCGCGCAGGGTTCCCTCCTTCCGGCGCCGCTCCAGAGGCCGGCATACACGGGCCGTCCCTGGCCCGCTATGCCTTTCGCGGCATCCCTGCCGCTCACCTCCTGCGCAACACCTCCACTCGGCCTTCTGTAAGGGGATCTGGCACCGAGCTGCCTGGCCGCTCTTCTTTTGAATCTTTTGCCTTTCCACAGCACAGACTTTCAGGCACGACCTATCGCCCCTTTTATCCGGCTGAGCGCAGTCGTCGTGTAGAGGGGTGAGCGGTATGGATGCCGCGAAAGACGTAGAGGACCATGGATGGTCCTTCTACGTCGGCCCCTCGGAGCGCCGATGGAGCGAAGGCACCCTGCGCGCAGCGCAGGGCCGGATGACGGGGCTAGCGTTTTTGGTTCCTTTTGGGGCAATGCCAAAAGGAACTCGGCCGGGGGGCCGAAACCAGAATCCCCAGGCCACTGGGCAATGAGCCCAGACACGAAACAACGAAACTAAGACAGGCACCGCTCAGCCCAAGCTAGAACACCAACGGAATAAAACGCCAAGTACGCTTCATATAATCCCGATAGGCCTCGCCAAAGGTCGCCAGATTCTCGCGCTCCTCGACCCGGGCCGTGGCCAACATGGCCAGCGTCGCGACCCCGGCAGCGATACCGCCGAGCAGGTCCGGGCGCTTCCAGAACAGCCCCCAGGCGAACAGCAGCAGGGCGCTGTACATCGGATGACGAACCCATCGGTAGAGGCCACTCTCGACCAGCGAGGCGGTGTTCTCAAAGGCGAAGTTGGCCTCCTGCCCCGGCCGCGCTGCGCCCTGCCCGCCCCGGCTGCGCAACAGATACAGGCTGTGCAGCAACAGGTACAGCGCAACGAACAGCAGCCCCCAGGAAATCAGCTGATACCAGGCAAAGCGCGCCGCGAACCAGACCGGCAGCGCGCGCCAGAGCAGCAGCAGCGCGGCTTCGAAGACGAACAGCCGGTAGAAGCCATGGCTGCCGGGATCGCGCAGCGAACGCCAGGACACTCCCGCCAGGGCCAGGCCCAGACAGATGAAGAGCAGATCGTAGAGAAGAGTCATCGCGTGCGGCCGGTGATTCGCAAAGGCCGCGCACTATAAGACAAGTGCGCGGCCTTTGCCGCTTCGCTCAGGCAACCGGCAGCGGCGGCTGCAGCGCGGCGTCCAGCGTGCGTAGCTGACCGAACCAGCGCGACAGGCCGACCTCCAGCCCGATCAGCAGCAGCGCTATCAGCAACTGCATCAGCACACCCAGGTAGAAGCCCTGCATGAGAGCCGCAACCTGTTTCTTTGCCAGACCAAGCACGAAGTCGGCGCTGAACAGCTCTGAGAAACGCGTCTGGATGATCTTCTCCAGCGTCTTCTCGTCGAGGCGGCTGTAGCCCGCGGCCTTCTTTATCAACTGGTCGCTGGCAAGACTGATCAGCACGCTTTCGCGCAAACCTTCCATCAACTTGTAGCCGGCCATCTCCAGCACCGAGTCGTCACGACCCTCGAAGCCGAGCAACGGGTTCTCGCGCAGATAGTCCCGCACCATGCGCGCCAGCAGTTCGCGTAGCGAGTCCTCGCGCAGATCCACGACGCCCAGCTGCTGGGCGTGCACGTAGGCCTGGAAGTCATCGAGATAGCGATCCGCCTCGGCCTGCAGTTGCGGCTTGAAGGCGTCGATCTGGCGATAGGCTTCCTTCTGCACCGCGTAGAGCACGCCTGCCTGGACGCCCAGGGCTATCCCCAGGCCGGGAAGCGCAAGGAAATACAGTTTCAGCAGCCAGTGATGCCATCGATTACGCCGCCCCAGCCAGCCGGAACGCTGCAGCAGCACCGCGAGGACGACGCCCAGCAGCAGACCGAGCAAAGCGCCGCCCAGGCCGTTGAGGAACAGTCCCCAAGCGCTGAAGGTTTCCCAGAACTGATTTAAAAGCGCTTTGCCACTGTCCATGTAGAGCACTCCACCACGATAAAGACGGGGCCCCTCCCCGCAGGGAGCGGATTGGAGCTCAGGCTGGCGCGCGCCGCCATTAAACCCATCACAACAACTGCCCGACGCCAGTACGCTCGTCGGCGACGACTGGCAAAGAGTCCGCGCAGTTGGCCGAATCGCCCTGACCATTGAGCGTTTTGGCCGCGGACGACAGTCGGAAATTATTTTTCCCTCCCTATACTAAATTGCCACTACGGCCGATACAGCATCACCGGGGTCCAGCGGACGGACCTTGAATATCCCTGCCGAAAACAAAAACCATTGGCAGGCACGAACAGTCCGCGCAGTCCTCGACAGGTTCGCCCCATGAACGACAAGAATCCAAACGTGCAGAAAGCCTCTGGCCCCTCCCCCACAACGCTGAGCTTCATGCTCATGCTGGTACTGCTCCTGCTGGCCGGCGGCGCGCTGCTGCTGGCGCCAGGCGGGTGGAAGGTCGCTCCACTGATCCTCGTTGGCGTCGGCCTCTGGCTGACCTGGCGCATGCGCCGCGGCGACCCGGTCCTGGGCGAGCTGGAGCAGCTGCTCAAGGCGGCCAACGGCGAGCAGATCGACCTCAGCGCGGACCTGCAAGTCGCGCCCGGCAGTCCCTATGCGGGGCTGGCCGCGCAGTACAACGCCTTCGCCACTCGCCTGCGCCAGATCATGGAGCAGTTCCAGCAGCACAATCTGGTCATCGGCCTGTCCTCGGCACAGGGTCGCCTGCTTGCCGAGCAGTCAGCCAAGGGCGCCAACCGCCAGGAGGAAGTCTCTGCACTGGTGTTCCAGTCCAGCGAGCAGACCGCCACTGCGGTACAGGAAGTCTCCCAGCGCAGCAGCGCCATCGCCTCGATGAACAGCCGCAATCTGGAGGTCGCACGCAGTTCGCAGCAGGAACTGGCCGAGGTCAGCCGGCAGATCGCCGGGATCAGCGAGATCATGGGCAACTTCCGCAGCACCATCGACCAGTTGCAGGAAAGCTCCGGCAGCATCCGCAACATCCTCGGCACCGTGCTCGACTTCGCCGCGCAGACCAACATGCTCGCGCTCAATGCCGCCATCGAGGCCGCCCGTGCCGGCGAGCAGGGCCGCGGCTTTGCCGTGGTCGCCGACGAAGTGCGCTCCCTGGCGGCCAAGGTCGGCAAGGCCGCCGACCAGATCCAGAGCCTGGTCGGCAACATGGCCAGCGCCGTAGCCGGCGCCGACGAGGGCACCCAGGGCATGATCGAGCGCTCGGCCCTTGCCAGCGACGCGATCGCCGCCTCTTCATCGCAGTTCGCCGCCATGGTCGCCGACTTCGAATCGGCCAACGGCGACCTGCTGATGGTCAGCTCGGCACTGGAGCAGCTGTCCATCACCAACAGCGAGAGCCACGAGCACAGCACCGAGATCCGCAACCTCAGCCTGCAGATCGGCAAGGACATGCAGACCTCCTTCGCCAAGGCCGACGGGCTGCGCGACGCCACCAACCGCGTGCTGCGCCAGCTGGCCAGTTTCCGCCTCGGCCACGGCCGCATGGAGCAGATCACCGACCTGCTCATGCAGCGCCGTACCGCGCTTGAGGAGATCATGGAACGCCTCGCCGACCAGGGTGTGAACCTGCACGACGAACGCTATACGCCAATCCCCAATACCAATCCGCAGAAGCACGACGCCAGCTGGGTCGGCCCGTTCCGCCAGGCCGCCCAGCCGCTGCTCAACGAATGGAACAGCAGCCAGGGCAAGGACGGCATCATCTATTGCCTGCCGACCAACGACATGGGCTACCTGCCCTGCGCGCGCCCCGAGTCGTCCAACCCGCCCACCGGCAACCCGGAGGTGGATGCGATCAAGAGCAACTTCATGCGTTTCCTAGTGACCAACAAGGTCGACCTGCAGAACATCCGCGACTGCACCCACATCGGCTTCGGCACCTTCGTGCTGCCCGGCAACATCGTCTGCTTCGTGCTCTTCGTACCGCTCTACGTGCGCGGACGGCATTGGGGAACGCTGGGCACAGGCATCGTCCCGCAGGCGTTGGGGGTGAGCTGATCGTCTGCCATGACGTGACCTCAGCGGTGGATTACGCCTGCGGCTGATCCACCCTACGGGCCTGAGCCACCGCATCGTTGGGCCTCGCCATGCTCGGCGCCAACCTACAACGCCGCACCGAGCAGGTTGGGCCGAAGGCCCAACAGCAACCTCGGCAAAGCCGCCACGCCAACCCCAATGTGTAGGTTGGGCCGCAAGGCCCAACAGAGATCACCCCTGCGTCAACCCGCACGCTACAGATCGGCCCCTGGCTGCCCGCCTGCTACACTGCGCGCCGATTTCTTTTGCCGCAGGCTTCCTTCGTGACCACCTCCTTCGCTTCACTGCCACTCTCTGCCGCCATGCTCGCCAATCTCGAGGCGCTGGGTTATGCGCAGATGACGCCGATCCAGGCCAACAGCCTGCCGCTGATGCTGGCCGGCAAGGACGTGATCGCCCAGGCCAAGACCGGCAGCGGCAAGACCGCGGCCTTCGGCATCGCCCTGCTGGCGCCGCTCAATCCACGCTTCTTCGGTTGCCAGGCGCTGGTGCTCTGCCCGACCCGCGAGCTGGCAGACCAGGTCGCCAAGGAGCTGCGCCGACTGGCCCGCGCCGCCGACAACATCAAGATCCTCACGCTCTGCGGTGGCGTCTCGATCGGCCCGCAGATCGGCTCCCTGGAACACGGCGCGCACATCATCGTCGGCACCCCGGGACGCATCCAGGAACACCTGAAGAAGGGCAGCCTGGTACTCGACGGCCTCAACACCCTGGTGCTCGACGAAGCCGATCGCATGCTCGACATGGGTTTCTACGACAGCATCGCCGAGATCATCCAGCAGACCCCGTCGCGCCGGCAGGCCCTGCTGTTCTCCGCCACCTACCCGAGCGGCATCCAGCAGTTGGCCGCGAGCTTCATGCGCGAGCCGCAGCAGATCCGCGCCGCCGCCCTGCACGACGATTCGCAGATCGAACAGCGCTTCTACGAGATCGACCCCGAGCAGCGCATGGCCGCCGTGCTGCGCCTGCTGAGCTGCTTTCACCCGGAATCCTGCGTGGCGTTCTGCTTCACCAAGCAGCAGTGCCAGGAGCTGGTCGACTACCTGACCTCCAAGGGCATCTCGGCCGCTGCCCTGAATGGCGACCTGGAACAACGCGACCGCGACCAGGTGCTGGCGATGTTCGCCAACCGCAGCCTCTCGGTGCTGGTCGCCACCGACGTGGCCGCCCGCGGCCTGGATGTCGACGCGCTGGACATGGTGATCAACGTCGAGCTGGCGCGTGACGCCGAGATCCACATCCATCGCGTCGGTCGTACCGGCCGCGCCGGCAAGTCCGGCAAGGCCCTGAGCCTGGTGGCGCCGGCCGAAGCACATCGCGCCCAGGCCATCGAGACCCTGCAAAAGAGCCCGCTCAACTGGCACCCGCTGGACGAGGCCAAGCCCCAGGCCGGTGAACCGCTGCAGCCGCCGATGGTGACCCTGTGCATCGCCGCCGGCCGCAAGGACAAGCTGCGCCCAGGCGATATCCTCGGCGCCCTGACCGGTGACGCCGGGCTGGCCGGCAGCCAGGTCGGCAAGATCGCCCTGTTCGACTTCCAGGCCCTGGTCGCGGTCGAGCGCGGTGTCGCTCGCCAGGCGCTCAAGCGCCTGTCCGAAGGCAAGATCAAGGGCCGCTCGCTACGAGTCCGCCAGCTGTGAACTGCGATGTGGTGATCATCGGCGCCGGCGCCGCCGGCCTGATGTGCGCCGCACAGAGCGCCGCACGCGGGCGCAGCGTGCTGCTGATCGACCATGCCAACAAGGCCGGCAAGAAGATCCTGATGTCCGGCGGCGGGCGCTGCAACTTCACCAACCTGTATGTCGAGCCGGGCAATTTTCTTTCCGGTAACGCGCACTTCTGCAAGTCGGCACTGGCGCGCTACACCCAGTGGGACTTCATCGAACTGGTCGGCAAACACGGCGTGGCCTGGCACGAGAAGAAGCTCGGCCAGCTGTTCTGCGACAACAAGTCCAGCGACATCCTCGAGCTGCTGCTGGCCGAATGCGCAGAGCATGGCGTCGATCTGCGCCTGGATACCTCGGTGCAGGCGGTGGAAAAAAGCTCCGATGGTTACCACCTACAGACCAGCCTCGGCGTGGTCGACTGCCGTGCCCTGGTGATCGCCACCGGCGGGCTGTCGATCCCGACCCTGGGCGCGACCGGCTTCGGCTACCAGATCGCCCGCCAGTTCGGCCACAGCCTGCTGCCGACTCGCGCCGGCCTGGTGCCCTTTACCCTCACCGATCCGGCGCTCAAGCAACTGTGCACCGAGCTGTCCGGCACCTCGGTGGAGGACTGCCGGGTGAGCTGCAACGGCCAGAGCTTCGTCGAGAACATCCTCTTTACCCACCGCGGCCTCTCCGGCCCGGCGATCCTGCAGATCTCCTCCTACTGGCAGCCCGGTGACGCGGCACATATCGACCTGCTGCCCAGCGTCGACCTGCCGGCCTGGCTCGCCGAGCAGCAACGCGACAGACCCAACAGCGAGCTCAAGACCCTGCTCGGCGAGCTGTTCACCAAGAAGATGGCCGGGCTGCTCTGCGAGCTGTGGTTCGCCAGCAAGCCGATCAAGCAGTACGGCATCCGCGAGCTTGAACAGATCGCCGCGCAACTCGCCGACTGGACCCTGGTGCCGGCCGGCACCGAGGGCTATCGCACCGCCGAAGTGACCCTGGGCGGCGTCGATACCCGCGAAGTGTCCTCCAAGACCATGGAGTCGCAGAAGTCGCCGGGCCTGTACTTCATCGGCGAGGTGCTGGATGTCACCGGGCACCTGGGCGGCTTCAACTTCCAGTGGGCCTGGGCCTCGGCGCACGCGGCTGCGCAGAGCCTTTGATCCACCCAACGCAGGCGCCGGTCAGCCACTGCACGGGGCCCGGATACTGATCTTGCGGTCCGTCGACAGCTCCTGCCTGAGTCGCTGCGAAGCGCTTTGACAGCCTTGCCAATCAACAGGTTAGAATCCGAACGGCACGCACCCTGCATTTCAGGGCCCCTTTGCGCCAGTCTCGGAGAGCCCCTCGCTTGGATGCATCGTCCATCAACAGCCTGTTTCTGATCGGTGCACTCCTGGTGGGAGCGAGCATTCTGGTCAGTTCGCTGTCGTCGCGACTGGGCATTCCGATTCTGGTGATCTTCCTTGCGGTCGGTATGCTCGCCGGTGTTGACGGGCTGGGCGGCATCGTCTTCAACGACTATTCACTGGCTTATCTGGTCTCCAACCTGGCGCTGGCGGTCATCCTGCTCGACGGCGGCATGCGCACGCGCACCGCGACCTTCCGCGTGGCACTCTGGCCAGCCTTGTCGCTGGCTACCTGCGGGGTGGTGATCACCTCCGGGCTGACCGGCATAGCCGCGGCCTGGCTGTTCGATCTACCCCTGCTGCAGGGCCTGCTGATCGGCGCCATCGTAGGCTCCACAGACGCCGCGGCGGTGTTCAACATGCTCAACGGCCGGGGTCTCAATGAGCGGGTCGGCTCGACACTGGAGATCGAATCGGGCAGCAACGATCCGATGGCCATGTTCCTTACCGTGGCGCTGATCGGCATGCTCGCCAGCGGTGAGACCAACTTCGGCCTGGCGTTCTTCGGCGACCTGCTGCAGCAGTTCTTCATCGGTACGCTGCTCGGCCTGGGCGGCGGCTGGCTGCTGCTGCACCTGATCAACCGCCTGACCGTCGCCGACGGGCTCTATCCGCTGCTCGCGGTCAGTGGCGGGATCATGATCTACGCGCTGTCGGCCAGCATCGGCGGCAGCGGCATCCTCGCGGTATACGTCTGTGGTCTGCTGCTGGGCAACCGGCCGATCCGCAACCGCCACGGCATCCTGCACATGTTCGACGGCCTGGCCTGGCTCAGTCAGATCGGCATGTTCCTGGTACTCGGCCTGCTGCTGACGCCGACCGACCTGCTGCCGATCGCCCTGCCGGCACTGCTGTTGTCGCTGTGGATGATCTTCTTCGCCCGACCGCTGGCGGTATTCGTCGGGTTGCTGCCGTTCCGCGCCTTCCATCTGCGCGAGCGGCTGTTCATTTCCTGGGTCGGGTTGCGCGGCGCGGTGCCAGTTATCCTGGCGGTGTTCCCGCTGATGGCCGGGCTGGAGAATGCCCAGCTGTTCTTCAACGTCGCCTTCTTCATCGTTCTGGTGTCGCTGTTGTTGCAAGGCAGCACCCTGTCCTGGGCGGCGCGCAAGGCGAAGGTGGAAGTCCCACCGGTGCCCTCGCCGATCTCCCGTGCCGGACTGGAAATCCACCCCACCAGTCAGTGGGAGATGTTCGTCTATCGCCTGGGGGCAGAAAAATGGTGCATCGGCGCGCAGCTGCGCGAGCTGAAGATGCCTGCCGGCACACGTATCGCTGCGCTGTTTCGCGGCAAGGAGCTACGCCACCCCTCTGGCAGCACCCGCCTGGAGGCCGGCGACATCCTCTGCGTGATCGGTCATGACGCCGACCTGCCGGCACTCGGCAAGCTGTTCAGCCAGGCGCCACAACGCGGCAAGGATCTGCGCTTCTTCGGTGATTTCGTTCTCGAGGGCGACGCCGAACTGGCTGCAGTGGCCGCGCTCTATGGACTCAAGCTGGGCGACATCGAGAGCGGCATGAAACTTGGCCGTTTCATGGCACACAAGATCGGCGGCCAGCCAGTGGTCGGCGACCAGATCGAGTGGAACGGCCTGACCTGGACAGTCGCACAAATGGAAGGCGAGCGGGTCAGCAAGGTCGGCCTCAGATTTCCTGACGGATCTCGCCCCGGACCGGGACTGTTCCTCTAGAATCGTCGGCTCACTTCATCGCGACAGTCCGCCATGCCCTCCATCCGCACGTTTGCCTGCGCCGCCCTGCTTGCCCTCGCCGTCTTCAGTACGCCGGAGAGCTTCGCCGCCCCACCTGCCCACGAAGATGTGCAGCGCGACCTCGACGCATTGGCCGACCGCAAACTGCCCGAAACCGAGCACAAGGCCCTGCAGCAGGTGCTGGAGCAGACCCTCGGCTTTCTCAGCGACCGCGACAACAGCGAGGTGCGCGCCGAGGCGCTGCAGAAGCAGCTGGAACAGGCGCCCAAGCTCACCACACAAGCTCATCGCGAGCTGGAGCAGCTCAAGGGCACCGTCACCCTGGAGGCCAACCGACGCTATGCCGGCCTTAGCGTGGCTCAGCTCGAGCAGCGCCTGAACGAGCGCAGCCAGCAACTGGCGGAGTGGCAGAAGGCCCTGACCGAAGCCAACAGCCTGATCATCACCGCGCAGACCCGCCCGGAGCGCGCACAGACCGAAATTGCGCAGAACCAGGCGCGCCTGCAGCAGATCGGCAGCATCCTCAAGAGCGGACGTGAAGCCGGCAAGGCCCTGAGCAGCGAGGCGCGCGACCGTCTCGCGGCGGAGCAGGTGGCGCTCGAGGCGCGCACCCGGCTGCGCCGCGCCGAACTCAGCGGCAACAGCACCCTGCTCGATCTGGGCGCCAGCCAGCGCGCGCTGCTCAACGAGCGCATCAGCCGCGCCGAACAGGAGTTGCTCGAGCTGCAGTCACTGATCAACGACCGCCGCCGTACGCTGTCCGAGCAAACCGTCGAGGAGCTCTCACGCGAAGCCGAGAAAGCCGGCTCCGATCGACTGCTGATACGCGAGAGCCAGGCCAACCTGAAACTCTCCGACACCCTGCTCAAGTACACCGAGCAGCTCAACGAGGTGACTCAGCAGAACCTCCAGGTGCGCCGCCAACTGGATAGCCTGACCCAGAGCGAGCGCGCTCTCGAGGAGCAGGTCAACGTGCTGCAGGGCAGCCTGTTGCTGGCGAAGATCCTCTACCAGCAGAAGCAGGCCCTGCCGCAGGTCAGCCTCGATGGTCGCCTGTCGAACCAGATCGCCGACCTGCGCCTGTACCAGTTCGAGATCAACCAGCAGCGCGAACAGCTGAGCAACCCTGCCAGCTACGTCGAACAACGACTCGCCGACAGCAAGGACGATCAGCTCACCGCCGAAGAGCGTCGCACCCTGCTGGATCTGGCGCGAACCCGCAGCGAGCTGCTCGAGCGCCTCAACCGCGAACTCAATACGCTGCTCAACGAAAGCATCACGCTGCAACTGAACCAGAAACAGCTGCAGAGCATGATCGAGATGGTCAGCAACACGCTCGATGAGCAGATCTTCTGGATTCCCAGCAATCGACCGCTCGATCTGGACTGGCTCAAGGAACTGCCCCAGCGCCTGCAGAACCAGCTGGTCAGCCTGCCCTGGGGCGTCGGCCTGCGCGAGTTCGCCGCCGGGCTGAGCGAACGGCCGCTGGTATTCCTGCCTCTGCTGCTGGTGATCGGCGTACTGATCTGGCGCCGTGGAGACTTCTATCGGCGGTTGCGCGCGGTGCATGCCGATATCGGCCACTACAAGCGCGACAGCCAGCTGCACACACCGCTGGCGCTGCTGTTCAACCTGCTGCTGGCCCTGCCGGGCAGCCTGTTCCTGGCGCTATGCGGCTATGCCCTGCAACTCGACGCGCGCGGCCAGAACGCCAGCCTGGCGGCAGCCTGCTTCGAAATGGCACAAGCCTGGCTGGTGCTTTACACCGCCTATCGCGTGCTGGCGCCCAACGGCCTGGCAGAGATGCATTTCCGCTGGGCGCGGGCGCAGGTGCACTTCCTCCATCGGCAGATGCGCGGACTGGGCCTGGTGGTGCTGATCCTGGTGGCGGTGGTGACCATCGCAGAGCAGCACCCCGGTGCGCTGGCCGACGATGTCCTCGGTATCCTGGTGGTGATTGGTTGCTATCTGCTGATGATCTGGCTGCTGCTGCGCCTGCTGCTGAAGGGGCCGACCAGCGAAAACGCGCCGCCGCTGCGTCTGGCCATCGGCCTGCTGTTCGCAGCATTGCCGCTGGCGCTGATCGTCGCGGTCGGCTTCGGCTACTACTACACGGCGCTCAAGCTCACCGACCGGCTGATCGACACCCTCTACGTGCTGGTGCTCTGGGTCGGCGTCGAGGCGATCCTTGTGCGCGGCCTCGGGGTCGCCGCGCGACGCCTGGCCTATCAGCGCGCGATAGCCGAGCGGCAGGCCGTGCCGAAGGAAAGTCCCGACGGCGGCGAGATCGTCGAAGCGCCGGTGCTGGATATCGAACAGATCAACCAGCAGTCGCTGCGCCTGCTGCGCATGACCCTGTTCGGCGTGTTCCTGGTCGCGCTGTACTGGGTCTGGGCCGACCTGCTGTCGGTATTCTCCTACCTGGACAACGTCACCCTCTACCAATACGCCAACGCCGCGGGTGATCTGACATCTATCAGTCTCAACAACCTGCTCGGCGCGCTGCTGATCATCGGCATCACGGTCGCCCTGGCGCGCAACCTGCCGGGTCTGCTCGAGGTGCTGGTGCTGTCACGCCTGACCCTGGCGCCCGGCAGCGTCTACGCCACCACCACGCTGCTTTCCTACACCCTGGTCGGCGTCGGCTTCGTCACCACGCTGTCGACCCTGGGCGTGAGCTGGGACCGTCTGCAATGGCTGGTCGCGGCCTTGTCGGTGGGCCTGGGCTTCGGCCTGCAGGAAATCTTCGCCAACTTCATCTCCGGCCTGATCATCCTGTTCGAGAAGCCGATCCGGATCGGTGACGTGGTGACCATCGGCAACCTCTCCGGCAGTGTCAGCCGCATCCGCATCCGCGCCACCACCATCACCGACTTCGACCGCAAGGACATCATCGTCCCGAACAAGACCTTCATCACCGGACAACTGGTGAACTGGTCGCTGACCGATACGGTCACCCGGGTGACCATCCGCGTCGGCGTGGCCTACGGCTCCGACCTCGAGCTGGTGCGCAAGCTGCTGCTGCAGGCGGCCAACGACAATAGTCGGGTACTGCGCGACCCGGCGCCGATCGTGTACTTCCTCACCTTCGGCGAGAGCACGCTCGACCACGAGCTACGTATCCATGTGCGTGAACTGGGTGATCGCAACCCGACGGTGGACGAGATCAACCGCGTCATCGACCGCGAGTTCCGCGCCAACGGCATCGAGATTGCCTTCCGCCAGCTCGATATCTATCTGAAGAATGCTGCGGGGCAGGAGTGCCGGATTGCCGGCGAGTCTTCGCAGACTCCGCCGCAGCGTCCCGCAGAGCCGGAAGCGTCGAACCAACCCCCTGCACCGTAGTCAGGTTTGATCAGGGTCGGGCTCGTCTGGCGAGCCCGGCACCCGCCCCCTCGCCGGACAAGAGCCTGCCGTGAAACGACTGACCGACCTGGAGTTCGACAACCGCTTCGCCCGCCTCGGCGACAGCTTCTCCACCTCTGTGCTGCCCGAGCCGATTGCCGAGCCACGCCTGGTGATCGCCAGCGAATCGGCAATGGCACTGCTCGATCTGGACCCGGCGCAGGCGCTGGGCGAGGACTTTCTGCAGATCTTTTCCGGCCACCGCCTGTGGGCAGCGGCCGAGCCGCGGGCGATGGTCTACTCCGGGCATCAGTTCGGCAGCTACAACCCCCGTCTGGGCGACGGCCGTGGCCTGCTGCTGGGCGAGGTGAAGAACGATGCGGGCCAATACTGGGACCTGCACCTGAAGGGCGCCGGGCAGACTCCCTGGTCGCGCATGGGCGACGGTCGCGCGGTCCTGCGCAGCTCGATCCGCGAATTCCTCGCCAGTGAGCACCTGCATGCCCTGGGCATCCCTACCAGCCGCGCGCTCTGCGTCACCACCTCGAGCACCCCGGTCTGGCGCGAGAAGCGCGAACAGGCCGCGATGCTGTTGCGCCTGGCGCCCAGCCACCTGCGCTTCGGCCACTTCGAATACTTCTATTACACCGGCCGCCATGACGAACTGCGCCAGTTGCTCGATCACGCCCTGGCCTGCCACTTCAGCGACCTGCTCGACCAGCCGCAGCCGGTCGCCGCACTGTTTCGCCAGGTGCTGGAACGCACGGCCGCGCTGATCGGCTACTGGCAGGCCTACGGCTTCTGCCACGGAGTGATGAACACCGACAACATGTCGCTGCTGGGCATCACCTTCGACTACGGCCCCTACGCCTTTCTCGACGACTACGATCCCAACCACATCTGCAACCACTCCGACGACAGCGGCCGCTACAGCTTCCGCAACCAGGTACCGATCGCCCAGTGGAACCTTGCCGCGCTGGCGCAGGCGCTGACGCCGCTGGTCGAGGTGGATCTGTTGCGCGACACCCTGGCGCTGTTCGAACCGCTGCAGCAGGCGCACTACCTCGATCTGATGCGTCGGCGGCTGGGCTTTTGCGCCGCCGAGGAAGGCGATGCAGCGCTGATCGAGCGACTTCTGCAACTGCTCCAGCAGAGTGCCCAGGATTACAACCTGTTCTTCCGCCGGCTGGGCGACCAGGCGGCGGAGCAGGCACTTCAGACTCTGCGTGAAGAGTTCGTCGACCTCGCCGGCTTCGATGCCTGGTCCGTCGACTATCTGCACCGCTGCGCCCGCGATTCCGGCGATCCGAGCCAGCGCAGTGTGCGCATGCACGCGGTCAATCCGCTCTACATCCTGCGCAACTACCTGGCCCAGCAGGCGATCGAGGGTGCCGAACAGGGCGACTTCGAACCGGTGCGCGAGCTGCATGCGGTGCTCTCGCGTCCGTTCGAGGCACAGGACGGACGCGAGAAATACGCAAAGCGCCCGCCGGAGTGGGGCAAGCACTTGGAGATCAGCTGTTCCTCGTGATTGTCGGGGCTATATCGGTTAAACCGAAAAGACATATAAACCTTCTCAAACATTCTTAGACTCTCTAAGAAAAGCCTTCTATCGTGGCGCCCTTGCCCGTCCCGGACGGGCATCGATACCTCACACGAGATTCCGTTGCTCTAAGGATTGCCTGATGTCCTGGGACTCACTGCCTCTGCTGTTCGTCGGCGCGCTGCTGGTCTGGCTGCTGTATGCCTTCGTACGGGAGAAGTGGAGCCCTGACATAGTCGCGGCCATCGCCGTCGCCGCCCTGCTGGTCACCCAGTTGCTGACGCCGGGCGAAGTCCTCAGCGTTTTGTCCAACTCCGCCCCGGTGACCATCGCCTGCATGTTCGTGCTGTCCGCAGCGCTGGAGCGCACCGGCTGCATCGACGCCCTCGGCAACTGGTTGGGCGACCTGGTCGGCACCAGTCCGACGCGCGTGCTGATGGGGCTGACCCTTACCGCCCTGGTGATCTCCGCAGCACTGAACAACACCCCGGTGGTCGCCATCCTCACGCCGGTCGCCATCGCCCTGGCGCGCCGCGCCGGCACGCTGCCTTCCAAGCTGCTGATCCCGCTGTCCTACGCCACCATTCTCGGCGGCACCCTGACCCTGCTCGGCACCTCGACCAACATCCTGGTCGACGGCGTGGCGCGCAAGGCCGGCCTGGAACCCTTCGGCATGTTCGAGATCACCGGTGCCGGCCTGATTCTCGCCGCCGCGGGCATGCTCTACATGTTCACCATCGGCCGCCATCTGTTGCCGGAGCGTGAGACCCTGTCGCGCCAGCTGCGCCCGGATCTGGCGAGGACCTTCATGACCGAGCTGCTGGTGCCGCACGACTCGCCGGTAATCGGCAAGACGATCGCCGAAGCCAACCTCAACGGTGGCAGCGGCCTGCAGGTGCTCAAGCTGTTCCGCGACGACAGCGAGCTGAGCGAGCCAGCCCACGACACCCTGCTGGCTGCCGGCGACCTGCTGGTGATCCACGGCCAGGTCAAGGATGTGGTCGAGCTGCGCGAAAGCGGTCGACTGACCTTCAACCGCAACGAGGCCTTCGAGACCGTCAGCAGCCACGACGTGATCCTCGCCGAAGCCATCGTCGGGCGGAACTCGCGCTACAGCCACCGGCCGATGCGCGACCTCGACCTCACCGCGCGCTACGGCATCGCCGTGCTCGCCGTGCATCGCCAGGACGAGAACGTCTCGCGCAACCTGGACGACTTCCAGCTGCAGTTCGGCGACGTGATGCTGGTCGAGGGCACACCGTCGCAGATCAAGCGCTTCGCCGACAACGGCGAACTGATCAGCCTCAACACCGTGCAGGAACGCGCCTTCCGCCGCGACAAGGCGCCGATCGCGATCATCGCCACCCTGGCGGTGATGGTCCTTGCCGCAGCCGGCGTGATGCCGATCGAGGGCCTGGCGATCATCGGCGCGGTCACCGTGCTGGCGACCCGCTGCCTGGACGTGGAGGACGCCTACAAGGCGGTCGACTGGAAGATCCTCAGCCTGATTTTCGGCATGCTGGCGATCAGCATCGCCATGGACAAGGTCGGCCTGGTGCGCCTGCTGGTGGAAAACACCATGAGTCTGTTGCCTTGGGCCGGGCCGCTGCTGATGCTCTCCTTCATCTATCTGTTCACCTCGCTGCTCACCGAGATGCTCTCCAACAACGCGGTGGCGGTGCTGGTCACCCCCATCGCCATCGGCGTCGCTCAGCACCTGGGCGTCGACCCGCGGGCCTTCGTAGTCGCGGTGATGTTCGCTGCCAGCGCCAGCTTCGCCACGCCCATCGGCTACCAGACCAACACCTTCGTCTACAACGCCGGCGGTTACCGCTTCACTGACTTCATGAAAGTCGGCGCGCCGCTGAATCTGATCCTCTGGGTGGTCGCCACGCTGGTGATCCCTTTGTTCTGGCCGCTCACGCCGGTCTGAGTCCGGCTTGCCCTGGGTCATTGACCGGGAGGGCAGTTTTTCCCATGCTGCGGACCTTTCCCTGCCCAGAAGGATTCGCGCGCATGAAACTGGAAACCCTGGCCATCCACGCCGGCTACAGTCCCGATCCCACCACCAAGGCGGTGGCGGTGCCGATCTACCAGACCACTTCCTACGCTTTCGACGACACCCAGCACGGCGCCGATCTGTTCGATCTGAAGGTGCCAGGCAACATCTACTCGCGAATCATGAACCCGACCAACGCCGTGCTCGAAGAGCGCGTTGCGGCGCTGGAAGGCGGTGTTGGCGCGCTCGCCGTCGCTTCGGGCATGGCCGCCATCACTTACGCCATCCAGACCATCGCCGAGGCCGGCGACAACATCGTCTCGGTGGCCAAACTCTACGGCGGCACCTACAACCTGTTCGCCCACACCTTCCCGCGCCAGGGCCTGGAGGTGCGCTTCGCTGCCCACGACGACATCGCCGCGCTGGAAGCGCTGATCGACGACCGCACCAAGGCAGTGTTCTGCGAAACGATCGGCAACCCCGCCGGCAACATCATCGATCTGCAGGCGCTGGCCGATGCCGCGCACCGCCACGGCGTGCCGCTGATCGTCGACAACACCGTGGCCACGCCGATGCTCTGCCGGCCCTTCGAGCACGGCGCCGACATCGTCGTGCACGCGCTGACCAAGTACATGGGCGGCCACGGCACCACCCTCGGCGGCATAGTGGTGGACTCCGGGAAATTCCCCTGGGCGCAGCACAAGGCGCGCTTCCCGCTGCTCAATACGCCGGATGTGTCCTACCACGGCGTGACCTATACCGAGGCCTTCGGCCCCGCCGCCTTCATCGGCCGCTGCCGCGTGGTGCCGTTGCGCAACATGGGCGCGGCACTGTCACCGTTCAACGCCTTCCTCATCCTGCAGGGGTTGGAGACCCTGGCCCTGCGCATGGAGCGGCATTGCGAGAACGCGCTCAAGGTCGCCGAATATCTCAAGGCCCACCCCCAGGTGGCCTGGGTCAAGTACGCAGGCCTGGCCGACCATCCGGAACATGCGCTGGCGCAGCGCTATCTGGGCGGCAAACCGGCGTCGATCCTCTGCTTCGGCATCAAGGGCGGCATGCAGGCGGGTGCACGCTTCATCGATGCGCTGAATCTGGTGGTGCGGCTGGTCAACATCGGCGACGCCAAGTCGCTGGCCTGCCATCCGGCAACCACCACCCATCGCCAGTTGAACGAGGAGGAACTGCTCAAGGCCGGCGTATCGCAGGATCTGATCCGGCTGTCGATCGGCATCGAGCACATCGACGACATCCTTGCCGACCTCTCCCAGGCGCTGGAGGCCGCCAAGGTCTGAGCCTGCTGGCGCAGCGCGCTTGAATTCGCCCATTGGCGGCACCAACTTGGATTGATCGATCTCTGGAGGTGCCGCCATGAGCGAACCACTGCTGGTGCCCTGCCCGCATTGCAACGGTCTCAACCGGATTCCCGCCGAGCGCCTGACGGAGGCGCCACGTTGCGGGCGCTGCAAGGGCGCCCTGCTCGGCAGCGAACCCTTCGAACTGACCCAGGCCAGCTTCGTTAGTCAGAACAAGGGCGCCCTGCCGCTACTGGTCGACGTCTGGGCCGCCTGGTGCGGCCCCTGCCGCGGCTTCGCCCCGGTGTTCGCCGAGGCCGCCAGGCGCCTGCACGGACGCTGCCGACTGGCCAAGCTGGACAGCGACAGCAATCCGCAACTGTCCACGCAGTTGGGCATTCGTTCGATTCCGAGCCTGATCCTGTTTCGCGACGGTCGCGAGATCGCGCGCCAGTCCGGCGCCATGTCCCTGCCGCAGCTGCTCGACTGGCTACGCGGCCAGGGCATTGTCTGACAGGGCTGCGACAGCCTGTCCGAGATCAACGCAAAGGTGGCTATCCCGGTCCAGACTGGTTGCTCCAGGCACCATCAACCAGGGGGTAGCAGATGTTCAGCAAGATTCTGGTCGGCCACGACCTCACCCGCGAAGCCAACCACGCCCTGCGCCGCGCCGCGCAACTGGCCAAACAGCTGGGTGCGCAGCTGACGCTGCTGCATGCCGGGCCCGACGACGACAGTCCCCAGGCCCAGGCGACGCTGCGCGGACTGCTTTCCGATATCGGCGCGCCGCAGACGCAATTGCTGATCCGCAAGGGCAAGCCAAGCGATGTGACCTTGCAGGTGGCCGAGGAGCTGGGCTGCGATCTGCTGGTGGCCGGCACACACCACAAGGGTCGCCCGGAGGCCTTCAGCGGGAGCAATCTGGAACGGATCGCCCGCCACTCGAGGATTCCGCTACTGATGGTGCGCAATGCACCCGAGGGGCCCTATCACAGCGCACTGGTGGCGCTGGATTCCTCGGTGTGCGCATGCAACGCGCTGACCAGCGCATTCCGGTTGCTGCCCAGCGACGGCGTGCTGCACGCGGTAAACATCTACGATCAGGCGCTGCAACTGCCGCCGGCAAAACAGCGCGAACATCTGCAGATCCAGCAGGATCTGCTGCAGCAGCTGATCAGTGATGAACTGGAAATGCAGCCCGGCAGCGGCCCGCAACCGACCCTGGAGGTGCGCCCGGGCACACTGGCCGGCAGCCTGGACGAGGTGATCGCCGAGCGCCAACCGCAACTGCTGGTGCTCGGCCAACACAGTCGTTCGCGCCTGAGCGAAGCACTGCTCGGCAGCCTGCCCGCCTATTACCTGCGCCAGCCACTGTGTGATGTTCTGCTGGTGAAATAGCGCAGACTCCCTGCAGGCTGCGCCATCCCTCATCCGCCGCGGCGCGCCACCTTCTTCCGGAAGGAGAAGGGAAGCTGGTAAGGCGACGGCGCGAAGTGGCGGCGCGAAAGAGTTCTCGGTGCGTCGAGACGCCGCGACTTTCCCTCTCCCACCGGGAGAGGGTGCCGAAGGCGGGTGAGGGATGTTTCAGGCAACTCGCGGCTGCTTTCGGGTCAGGCCGCGCCGGGCCCCCTGCAGCACCAACCTATCCCTCATCCGGCGCTGCGCGCCACCTTCTCCCGGAGGGAGAAGGACGGCTGTATCGCGGGATATAGATTGGGACTGAAGGAGGAGCGTCAGCGCGACTCCAGCAACTCGTGCAGCTCGACGAACTGCTGGGTCAGCTTGTGCCGGGGTTCCAGATGGATCAGCGGCATGCAGGCCTGGTGCGACTCGCGCATCTTCACCGAACTGCCCAGGTACACCGGCAATACCGGCAGGCCCTCGGCGATCAGTTCGTCGAGCAGTTGCTGCGGCAGGCTGGCGCGGGACTGGAACTGGTTGACCACGATGCCTTCCACCGCCAGCTCTTCGTTGTGGTCCTCGCGTAGCTCCTCGATCTGCTCGAGCAGCCCGTACAGCGCCTGGCGCGAGAAACTGTCGCAATCGAAGGGGATCAGCACGCGATCAGCGGCGATCAGCGCAGAAACCGTATAGAAATTCAGCGCCGGCGGAGTATCCAGATAGATCCGCTCATAGTCCTCCGACAACTCCTCGAGCAACTTGCGCAGCTTGTTGATCTTGTGCCGGGCCTCGAGCTTGGGCTGCAGATCGGCCAGCTCGGCCGTGGCGGTCACCACGTGCAGGTTCTCGAACGGCGTCTCGTAGACATCCACGCTGCCCTTCTTGGAAAAGGGGCCAGAGCTGAGGATCTGCTTGAAGAAGTCGGCAATGCCGACCGGGATATCCGCCCCGGTCAAGCCGGTCAGGTAGTGGCTGGAGTTGGCCTGGGCATCCAGGTCGATGAGCAGGGTGCGATAACCCTGGGCCGCGCTGACCGCCGCCAGATTGCAGGCAATGCTGGACTTGCCTACGCCGCCCTTCTGATTGAACACCACTCGACGCATCACCGTTCTCCCTCTCAGTTCGCAAGCTTCGGGATTCTATGCAATGCCCGTGACAGACGCGAGCACGGGCCACCGCACGATAGTTCCAGCCCGGGCGAGCGACGAGCATCAGTTCACTCGGCGACGGTGCGCCATTCCTCCTCCTGCAACAGGCGCCACATGATCTTGCCGGTCGGCGACTTGGGCAGTGCCTCGACGAATTCGATCATCTGCGGGCACTTGTAGGCCGCCATCTGCTCCTGGCACCAGGCGAGGATCTCCTCGCCGCCGACCTGCTCATAGCCGCTGGCGCGCACCGCGACCGCCTTGACCGTCTCGCCCCGCCGCGGATGGGGCGCCGAAATGATGCACACCTCGCGCAGCGCCGGATGGCCGTACATCAGCGACTCAACCTCCGCCGGCCAGACCTTGTAGCCAGAGGCGTTGATCATTCGCTTGACCCGATCGACCAGAAAGAAATAACCCTCTTCGTCGTAGTAACCCAGGTCGCCGGAGCGGAAGAAACGCTCGCCATCGAGCTCGATGAAGGCTTCGGCGGTCGCCTCCGGACGATTCCAGTAGCCCTGGAACACCTGCGGGCCGCGCATGACGATCTCACCGGTGACCCCGACCCCGACCTCCTGCAGCGTATCCACATCGACCACCCGCGAATCGGTACCGATGATGGGAATGCCCAGGCACTGTGCCTTGCAGCCTTCCGGGGGATTGATATGGGTCGGCGCCATGGTCTCGGAAAGGCCATAGCCCTCCATGTAGTCCAGCCCCATCTTGTCGCGCAGACGTGCCACCACGGCCGCCGGCATGGCCGCCCCGCCACCACCGATGGCACGCATGCTGGAGAGGTCGTAGCTGTCGATCTGCGGGTCACCGAGCATGTCCACCACCATGGTCGAGATGTTGCGCCAGACGCTGACCTTGCAGCGTTCGATCAGCTGCGCGGCGACGCGCCTGTCCCAGCGCGTCATCACCACCGAGGTGGCGCCGGCGTAGATGGCCGCGTTCATGCACGACTGCATGCCGGTGACATGGAACATCGGTACGCTGATCAGCGACACCATGTCGTGCTGCGCGCCGGTCCAGACGCAGGCATACACCGCCGTCGCCATGACCGAGCGATGGGTATGGGTGCAGCCCTTGGGGTTGCCGGTGGTGCCGGAGCTGTAGGGAATCACTGCCAGATCGTCAGGCCCCACATCCACCGCAGCCGGCCGCAGCCCCTGCGCCAGCACCGCCTGCCAGGCACGCACGCCAGGCGGCAGCTCGCTCAGCGGCGCCAGCTCGAGCACCTCGGGCAAGGCCAGGTCGGTCGGCACGTGCAGGTACTCGGCATAGCCGGTGGCGATCACTTCGCGCAGGGAGTGGTGACCGAGCAGCGGCGCAATCGCCCCCAGCAACTCCTGACCACAGAGGGCCACGGAGGCATCGGTATCCTCGATCAGGTAGCGCAGCTCGGCGCTGCGATTCATCGGGTTGACCGGCACCACGACCGCGCCGACGCGCAGGATCGCGTAGAAGCCGATGATGTACTGCGGGCTGTTCTGCATGTACAGCAACACCCGCGCGCCCTGCTCGACGCCGACCGCCTGTAGATGACCGGCGAGACGCTCGACCTGATCGAGCAGCTGCGCGTAGCTCAACTCCGAACCGTAATAGTGAATGGCCGGGTGCTGCGGATAACGCAGCGCCGATACCGCCAGGTTGTGAAACACACTGGTGGCCGGCAGCTCCAGCTCCTTGGGTACGCGAACCGGCCAGACGGCGTGATGGCGACGCTCGAACATGCGCTGATCCCTGTGTTGATTGTTGTTGGAAAGGGCTGAGTGCAGCATCGCCCATCGGGCGCCGACTCGACAGTGTCAGTAGCCAGACTGTTGATGAGTCATAAGCGCAGGTGGGCTACCGGGGAGTCAGGACGCCACCAGAACCGCGCGCCGGCCGTCCCGAACAACCCTGCGGAGCAATCCGCCGGAAGGCCAATCCGCCCTGTGCGCCGCGCAGGCCACTAGCCGCCAAGCCCTTCGCGATCCGCCGATCCAGCTATTAATTGCACGATATTTCCGCCCACGGGATAATGCCGGCCGTTTTCCATGGGTCGCCTGCCGCGCCCTGGTCGCGGCGGAATGGACGCCCCGAGGGGCCTTGAGAATTAGCACGTGATCGAGTTCAACATCGACCGATGGCACGCCTGGGCACCGGGCATCGACAGCCCCGATACCTGGTCCAGGTGGAGCGCCGCGCCCTGGCAGCCGCCGGCCTCGCCCGACTTGCAGCCCGACGTCAGCTTCCTGCCGGCCATGCAACGGCGCCGCCTCAGCCCTCTGGCGCGCATGGCCTTCGCCGTGGCCTGGCCGCTGGCCGAAGATCACGGCCCCATGCCACTGGTGTACGCCTCGCGCCACGGCGAAACGCCGCGCAACTACGAACTGCTCTGCGAACTGGCGCGGGGCGAGGAGCTCTCGCCGACCCAGTTCAGCCTGTCGGTACACAACGCGATCATCGGCCTGTGGTCGATCATGCGCGGCGACACCAGCGAGATGAGCGCACTGTCCGCCGAAGCCGACGGCCTCGAACATGCACTGCTGGAAGCCTGCGCCCTGCTCGACGAAGGCGCGCCACGGGTGCTGTTGATGATCACCGAAGGTGTGCAGCCGGAGCCCTACCAGCCGTGGATCGACGACGCGCCCTTCCCCTACGCCCTGGCTCTGGTGATCAGCCCCGGCAGGCAATGGCGCCTGACGCTGGACAGCGCAGCCGGCGCCACTGAACCGAGCACCTGGCCGCATGCACTGAATCTGGTCCGGGCGCTGCTGGGCGACGCGGGAATGCCTGTGCATTCCTGCCGCGGTCGCCACTGGCACTGGCACGCCGCGCCATGAAGCAGCCCTACAGCGCACCGCGCCTGTGGCGCCAGTTCGCCACCGGACTGAGCTTTGCCTACTTCGGAATAGGCGGGCTGATCCTGCGCGTCGTCGTGTTCCCACTGCTCGGCCTGTTCGCCAGGGACGCCCGCGACCACCGTCGGCTGTCGCGCCTGGCCACCCATCGCACCTTCCGCGCGTTCGTCAACTTCATGCACCGCAGTGGCGTACTGACCTATCAGATCGAGGGCGCGGAACGCCTGGGTCGCCCAGGGCAACTGGTGATCGCCAACCATCCTTCGCTGATCGACGTGGTGGTGCTGATCTCGGTAATCCCCGACGCCAACTGCATCGTCAAGCAGAGTCTGTGGCACAACCCCTTCACCCGCGGGCCGATCCGCGCCGCGCAGTACATCAGCAACAGCGGCAGCCTGGACATGCTCGAAGAGGCCGCCGATGCGCTGCGCGAGGGCCAGACGCTGATCGTCTTCCCCGAAGGCACCCGCACCACGCCGGGCCAACCGCCGGAATTCCATCGCGGCGCCGCCTCGATTGCCCTGCGTGGCGCCCAGGTGATCACCCCGGTGATCATCAGGGTGGAACCGACCACCCTGACCAAAGCGGAACCTTGGTACAGCGTTCCGTCGCGTCGATTCCACTTTCATCTGCGCGTGGGTCAGGATATCGACCCCCGACAGTTCACCGAACAGGGGCCGCTGCCCGTCGCTTCACGTAAACTCAACGACTGTCTGCACAACTACTATACGAAGGAGCTCGCCTCAGATGAGCGATCTGCAACATGAAATCAAGCAGCTGATCATCGACGCCCTGGGCCTGGAAGACATGGGCCCGGACGACATCGGCTCGGATCAGACGCTCTTCGGCGAAGGCCTGGGCCTGGACTCGGTGGATGCCCTGGAACTCGGCCTGGCGATCCAGAAGCGTTTCGGCGTGAAGATCGACGCGGACTCCAAGGACACCCGCAAGCACTTCGCCAACGTGAACAGCCTGGCGGCCTTCGTGTCTGCCCAGCGCGCCGCCTGAGGGGCTCGCCATGCAGAACCGTGACGAGATATTTGCCAGCCTGCGCGACACCCTGGTCGAGCTGTTCGAACTGGAACCCGAGCGCATCACCCTGGACGCCAACCTTTACGAAGACCTGGAGATCGACAGCATCGATGCGGTCGACCTGATCGACCATATCAAGCGCCAGATCGGCAAGAAGATTGCCGCCGAGGAGTTCAAGAGCGTCCGTACCGTGGGCGATGTGGTGACTGCCGTCGAGCGGCTGCTGCAGGGCGAAGACGCCTGAGCGGCCAAGGCCGCATGCGCAGGACCGGATCGATCATGACCCACCCGACAGGCTTCGCCACCCGATGAAACGCTGGATCGCAGCGGCCCTGCTACTGGCCGGGCTGGCTTACCCGTTTGCCGTCTACTTCGGCATCGAGCACCTGTCGCCAAGGCTGTTCGCCCTGATGCTGGGCGGGCTCTGGCTGGCGCGCTCGCTGCTGGCGCCGAGCCGTCCCGGCGGGCGACTGCTGACCGGTGGCGCGCTGGGGTTCTGCCTGGCATTGGCGCTGCTCGACGACCCGGCCCTGCTGCGCTGGTATCCGGTGCTGGTGAATCTGGTGATGCTCGGCGTGTTCGGCATCACCCTGATCTACGGCCCGCCGCTGATCGAACGCCTGGCGCGCCTGCGCGAGCCGGAGCTGCCGCCGAAGGCGGTGCGCTACACGCGCCGGGTGACCCAGGTCTGGGTGCTGTTCTTCATCTTCAACGCGACCCTCGCGACGCTGCTGACCCTCTGGGCGCCGCTGTCCTGGTGGACGCTCTACAACGGCCTGATCGCCTATCTGCTGATGGGCCTGCTGTTCGCCGGCGAGTGGCTGGTGCGACAGCGCGTACGGAATAGCGCATGACCTGGATCTGTCTCGACCGCCTGCTGCTCGATGAGCATGCCGCGCCCCTGTTCCTGGCGCCGGCGCTGAACCACGCCACGCTGCGCGAGCGCGCCCTGCGCCTGGCCGGCGGCCTGCGGGCGCGTGGTGTGCAGCGCCTGGCGCTGCACCTGGAGGATGCCGGCGAGATGGCCGTGGCGCTGCTCGGCGCCTGGCGCGCCGGCGTTGCCGTGCTACTGCCGGCCGACCTGCAGGCCGCCAGCCGCGCACGCCTGAGCCCACGCGTCGACCTGTGGCTGAGCGATCAGCCCGGTGACGCCCAGCTCGCGGAGCTGTTCGGCGAGCCACTGCCCGCCGCCGCACTGGAGCTGGACGCCACCCTGCTGACGCTGTGCACTTCCGGTTCCAGCGGCGAGCCCAAGCTGATCGACAAGCAGCTGCGCCAGCTGGCCAACGAGCTGGATACGCTGGAGGCGCTCTGGGGTAGCGCGCTGGACGATGCCTGCGTGATCGGCAGCGTCGCCACCCAGCATATCTACGGCCTGCTGTTCCGCCTGCTCTGGCCGCTGTGCGCCGGCCGCCCGGCACTGCGCCGCGCGCTGCCATTCCCCGAGGACATCCAGCTGGCCAGCCGCGAACACGCCGCCTTCTGCTGGGTCGGCAGCCCGGCGCTGCTCAAGCGCATGGGCGACAACCTCGACTGGCCGGCGCTGCGCGCGGTGCGCAAGGTGTTCTCTTCCGGCGGCGCGCTGCCGGCCGACGCGGCGCAAGCGCTCCAGCAACGCCTCGGCCAGTGGCCGACGGAAATCTACGGCAGCTCGGAAACCGGCGGCATTGCCTGGCGCCAGGGCGGCAGCCTCTGGCAGCCCTTCGCCGGGGTCGAGATCGAGCAGGCAGCCGATGGTGCCCTGGCACTGCGCTCGCCCTGCCTGCCGCCGAACCATCGCGAACAGACCGCTGATGCGGTACGCATCGACGCTGACGGCCGCTTCGAGCTGCTCGGCCGGCTCGACCGCATCGTCAAGCTGGAAGAGAAGCGCGTCTCCCTGCCGATGCTGGAACAGGCGCTGGCGGCGCATCCCTGGGTCGCCGAGGCACGTCTGGGCGTGATCGAGGACAATCGCGCCTACCTCGGCGCCCTGCTGGTGCCCAGCAGCGAGGGCCTGCACGTGTTGCGCAACCAGGGCCGCCGCGTGCTGACCGAGGGCCTGCGCCAGCATCTCAAGGGCCATTGCGAGCCCCTCGCACTGCCGCGCCGCTGGCGCCTGCTGCACGAGCTGCCGGGCAACGCCCAGGGCAAGCTTGGCCAGGCCGAGGTGGACACCCTGCTGGCGGCACCGCGCCCGGACAAACCGCAGATCCTCGACGCCCGCGAGCAGGACGGCGAGTGGCAGCTGCACCTGCGCATCCCGCTCGACCTGCGCTACTTCAGCGGCCACTTTCCCAGCACCCCGGTACTGCCCGGCGTGGTGCAGATCGACTGGGTCCTGCACCTGGCACCGGGCTACCTGACGATTCCGCCGCGCTTCGTCGGCATGGAAGTGCTCAAGTTCCAGCAACTGCTGCGCCCCGGCGACCTTGCCAGCCTGACCTTCCGCTTCGATCCTGCGCGCAACAAGTTGTACTTCTCCTACCAGATCGGCGACAGCGCCGCCTCGTCCGGCCGCATCGTGCTCGGAGCAGCAGATGCCTGACACCCTGGCCAGCCCGTTCCGCCCCTGCGCGGTGATCCCGGTGTACAACCACGAGCATGCGCTGCCGGTGGTGGTCGAGAGCCTGCGCCAGTCGCACCTGCCCTGCCTGCTGGTCGACGACGGCTCCGCAGCGGCCTGCGCCGCCGTCATCGACAGCCTGGCGGAGCAGGACGGCGTCCAGCTGCTGCGCCTGGCGCACAACCAGGGCAAGGGCGGTGCGGTGATGGCCGGCCTGCGTGAAGCGGCGCGGCAGGGATTCAGTCACGCGCTGCAGGTCGACGCCGATGGCCAGCATGACCTGGGCAACCTGGAAGACTTTCTCGAGATCGCCCGCGAGCAACCGCAGGCGCTGGTCTGCGGCTATCCGCAGTACGACGACAGCGTGCCGCGCGGCCGCCTCTACGGCCGCTACGCGACCCATGTGTGGGTCTGGATCAACACCCTGTCACTGTCGATCCGCGATTCCATGTGCGGCTTCCGCGTGTACCCGCTCGCCAGCACCATCGCGCTGATCGACAGCGAGCACATCGGCCGGCGCATGGACTTCGACAGCGACATCCTGGTGCGCCTGTTCTGGCGCCAGCAGCCGATGCGCTGGCTACCGGTGCGAGTGCATTACCCACTCGATGGCGTCTCGCACTTCCAGCTCTGGCGCGACAACTGGCTGATCTCGAAGATGCACGCGCGACTGTTCTTCGGCATGCTCTGGCGCGCGCCGACACTGCTCTGGCACAGGTTGCGCCGATGAACAACGGACACTGGGCCGCGCACCGCGAACGCGGCAGCTATCTGCTGATGAAGTTCACCGTGGCCAGCTCGCGCGTGCTCGGCCGCCGCCTGCTCAGCCCGCTGCTGTACGCCATCGTGCTGTACTTCTTCCTCGCCGGCCGGGCGGCCCGCCAGAGCGTGCGCGAGTACCAGCAGAACCTCGCCGAATGGAGCGGACGCAGCGAGCTGCGGCCGACCCTGCGCTCGGTGTTCGGCCAGTTCATGGCCTTCGCCGACGCTCTGCTGGACAAGATCGATGTCTGGCACGGGCGAATCGGTTTTGCTGACATCGACATCGAGGACCCGGCCGGCATCCGCCCGCAATCCCATGCCCGCGAGGGTCGCGGGCAAATGCTGGTCGGCGCGCACCTGGGTAACCTCGAGGTGTGCCGGGCGATGGCCGAAAAGGGTGGTCGGGCCGTGCTCAACGTGCTGGTCCACACCAAGCATGCCGAGCACTTCAACCGCCTGCTCGGTGAGGCCGGAGCGAGCAACCTGCGCCTGGTCCAGGTCAGCGAGCTGGACGCCGGCACCATGCTGCAGCTGTCCCAGCGGCTGGATGCCGGCGAATGGCTGGCGATCGCCGGTGATCGGGTTGCCCTGCACGGCGGGCGCAACGTCAGCGTGGATTTCCTCGGCCGGCCGGCGGCCTTGCCACAGGGCCCCTGGCTGCTCGCCGGGCTGCTCGAGTGCAAGGTCAACCTGTTCTTCTGCCTCAAGCGCGGCGGACGCTACCGGGTGATCATGGAGCCGTTCGCCGAGCGCATCGCCTGGAAACGCAGCGAGCGCGAAGCGGTGATCCGCGAACATGCCCAGCGCTACGCCGAGCGCCTGGCCCATCATTGCCTGCAGGCGCCTCTGCAGTGGTTCAACTTCTTTGCCTTCTGGAAACAGCATGACGACAGCAAATCCTGAATCCGTAGTCTTTGGCGCCGCCCCCCTGCGCCTGGAACAGGTGGTGGCCCTGGCTCGCCAGCAGGCAGCCGCGCAGTTGCAGGACGACGACGCGTTCCGCCAGCGCATCGCCCGCGGCGCGCAGTTCCTCGACTCGCTGCTGGATCGCGAAGGGGTGATCTATGGCGTGACCACCGGCTACGGCGACTCCTGCGTGGTGGCGGTGCCGCTGCATCAGGTCGAGGCGCTGCCGCGGCATCTGTTCACCTTCCACGGCTGCGGTCTGGGCAAGCTGCTCGAAGCGGACGCCACCCGCGCCGTGCTTGCCGCGCGCCTGCAGTCGCTGTGCCAGGGAGTTTCCGGCGTACGCCTGGAGCTGCTCGAACGCCTGCAGGCATTCCTCGCGCACGACGTGCTGCCACTGATTCCGGAGGAAGGTTCGGTCGGCGCCAGCGGCGACCTGACCCCGCTGTCGTACATCGCCGCCACCCTGTCGGGCGAGCGCGAAGTGCTGTTCAAGGGTGAGCGCCGCACGTCGGCGGACGTGCATCGCGAGCTGGGCTGGACACCCCTGGTGCTGCGCCCCAAGGAGGCCCTGGCGTTGATGAACGGCACGGCGGTGATGACCGGCCTGGCCTGTCTGGCCTACTCGCGCGCCGAGTACCTGCTGCAGCTGGCAACGCGCATCACCGCCATGAACGTGATCGCCATGCAGGGCAACCCGGAGCACTTCGACGAGCGCCTGTTCGCCGCCAAGCCGCACCCCGGCCAGTTCCAGGTCGCCGCCTGGCTGCGCGAAGACCTGGCCATCGATGCGCCGACCGCGCCCCTGCACCGCCTGCAGGATCGCTACTCGCTGCGCTGCGCGCCGCATGTACTGGGCGTGCTGGCCGACAGCCTGGGCTTTCTGCGCCAGTTCATCGAGACCGAACTGAACAGTGCCAACGACAACCCTATCATCGACGGCGACGCCGAGCGCGTGCTGCATGGCGGGCACTTCTACGGCGGGCATATCGCCTTCGCCATGGACAGCCTGAAGAACCTGGTCGCCAACGTCGCCGACCTGCTCGACCGCCAGCTCGCGCTGCTGGTCGACACCCGCTACAACCATGGCCTGCCGAGCAACCTGTCGGGCGCGCCGGCCGCCACTGCGATGATCAACCACGGCTTCAAGGCGGTGCAGATCGGCACCAGCGCCTGGACCGCCGAGGCACTGAAGAACAGCATGCCGGCCAGCGTATTCTCGCGCTCCACCGAGTGCCACAACCAGGACAAGGTCAGCATGGGCACCATCGCCGCGCGCGACGCCATCCGCAGCCTGGAGCTGACCGAACAGGTCGCCGCCGCGACGCTGCTGGCCGCCCAGCAGGGTGTTTGGCTGCGCGAGCAGCAGGCCGATGCCCGGCCCCTGCCGCCGGCACTGGCAGCCATGCATGCGCAGCTGGCCGAGGACTTCGCCCCACTGATCGAAGATCGTGCGCTGGAGGCCGAGCTGCGCCTGTGCCTTGCGCGTATCCGCGCACAACACTGGAGGCTGTATGCGTAAGGGCGGCGTATTGCATGCCGAGGTCGAGATCGAAGTCCCCTTCTTCGACGTCGACAGCATGGATGTGGTCTGGCACGGCCACTACGTGAAGTACTTCGAGGTCGCCCGCTGTGCCTTGCTCGATCGCATCGGCCACGGCTACCGGCAGATGCGCGAAGCCGGCTTCGCCTGGCCGGTGATCGACCTGCAGCTGCGCTACGTGCGCGGCGCGGTGTTCGGCCAGAAGATCATCGTCCGCGCCGACCTGATCGAGTGGGAGAACCGCCTGCTGATCAACTACCTGATCCGCGACGCGCAGAGCGGCGAGCGCATGACCCGCGGCAGCAGCACCCAGGTCGCGGTGGACGTCGCCAGTCGCGAGATGCAGTTCAGCTCGCCTGCCGTGTTCGTCGATGCGGTAGCGAGGACACTGGCATGAGGGCGTTGCTGCTGGCCGCCCTGCTGCTTTGCACGGGCGTGCTCCAGGCCGAGACGGTCGACGAGCTGGAAGCACGTCTCGGCGCCCTGCGCCCGGTGAACGGCAGTTTCATCCAGGAGAAGCACCTGCGCGCGCTGCCGCAGCCGCTGACCAGCACCGGCCTGTTCGAGCTGACCCCCGAGCACGGCCTGCTCTGGCAGGTGCGCAGTCCTCTGCAGCAGGACTATCGCATCGACGACAGCGGCATCTCCCGGCTTACCCCGCAGGGCTGGCAGGAACAGCCCGGACGCGACGCCGCAGCGCACCAGAGCCGGCTGTTCCTGTCCCTGCTGCGCGGTGACCGCAAGCGTCTGGAAGAGAACTTCGAGGTGCTCTACAAGGGTGACGACAACGCCTGGCAGGTCGAGCTACTGCCGCGCAGTAGCCTGATGCGCCAGGTTTTCACCCGGATAAGCGTCGAGGGCAGCGAGCATGTCGAACGCATCGAGCTGTTCGAGACCCAGGGCGACCGCACGCTGCTGCGCCTGACCAGCCAGTACCGCTGACGCGCCGCCATGTCCAGCCGCACTGAGCACCTGCCGACCTGGTGGACTGCGAGCTTCCTCGCCGCCCTGCTGGGCCTGCTGCTGCTGACTGCGTGGCAATGGCGCGACGGTGCGCCGATCAGCGCCAACCTGCTCGAACTGCTACCGGGGCATAGCAGCGATGCGCTGCAGGAGCAGGCCGAGCAGCGCATGCAGGAGCCGCTCAATCGCGACCTGGCCTTGCTGGTCTGGCACCCGCAGAACCAGCAGACCCTAGCGTTGACCGCCGCGCTGGCCGCCGAACTGGAAGGCAGCGGCCTCTACGAACGCGTGCAGTGGCAGTTGCAGCCCGACCTCGCAGCGGTACGCGAACAATTGCTCGCTGGTCGTCTTGCCCTGCTCGGCGATGCCGAGCGCGAGCAACTGCTCGCGCAGCCACAGGTCTTCGTCGAGGCACGCGTGCAGGCGTTGTTCGACCCCTTCAGCGGCAGCCCCCTGGTGCCACTGGCGCAGGACTGGTTCGGCCTGGCCCAGGCGATCCAGAACCATCCGCCGCAGCGCGCACGCATCCGCATCGACGACAGCGGCGCCTTGCGCATCGAGCACCAGGGGCGCGACTGGACGCTGCTGCGTGCGCGCAGCAGCGCCAGCGCCTTCGACCAGCAGCAGCCCTTGCTGGTCGCAGCCCAGATCGCCGCCGCACGCAGCCGGATCGAAGCCGCCGGCGGCGAGCTGCTGGCCACCGGGGGCCTGCTGTATGCAGCCCATGGCCAGCAACAGGCGCGTCAGGAAAGCAGCCTGATCGGCGGTATCTCGCTGCTCGCCGGGATCGCCCTGCTGCTGGCACTGTTTCGCTCGCTGCGGGTGCTGGCGGCGGTGCTGCCGGTACTGGTCGGCGTGCTCAGCGGCGCTGCGGCCTGCGTCGTGCTGTTCGGCCAGATCCATGTGCTGACGCTGGTGCTCGGCGCCAGCCTGATCGGCGTGACCCTGGACTTCCCGCTGCACTATCTGTCCAAGAGCTGGGGCCTGCAGCCCTGGCGCGCCACCGGCGCCCTGCGACGGGTGCTGCCGGGGCTGAGCCTGGCGCTGGCGACCAATCTGATCGGCTACCTGGCCTTGGCCTTCACGCCCTTCCCGGCGCTGACCCAGGTCGCCATCTTCTCTGCAGCCGGCCTGCTCGGCGCCTTTTTCTGCACGCTGTGCCTGGTGCCGCGCCTGCTCAACGCTCCGTTGCGCCCCTGGCCGGCGGCGGTAGGGTTCGCCGAACGCTGGCTGGCCGGACGCGAGCGTCTGCTCGGCCGCATCGGCACACCCTGGCTGCTCGGCGCGCTGCTGCTGTTCTGCACAGGCGGCGTCTTGCAACTGAACTTCAAGGACGATCTGCGCCAGTGGATCGCCGCGGCGCCGGACCTGCAGCACCAGGCCGAGCAGATCGGCGAGATCGTCGGCTATCAGCCGACCAGCCAGTTCCTGCTGGTTCGCGCCGCCGACGAAGAAGCACTGTTGGGCCTCGAGAGGCAGGTGCGTGACACGCTCGATCAACTGGTCGCGGAACAGCGCCTCGGCGGCTACCAGGCTCTTTCGCAGCTGCTGGCCAGCCCGGAACGCCAGAAGGAACTGGCCGCGGGGCTAAGTCGCCTGGCGCAACACACCGATGCCTTGCTGGCATTGGGCGTCGAACAGCACGCCCTGGAGGCGGAAATCGCCCAGCTGCAGGCGTTGCCCGTCGTCGATATCGAGCAGGCCCTGGCGGGTCCGCTCGGCGAGGCCTGGCGACCGCTGTGGCTCGGCAGCGATGCACAGCGGGGCGTCGCCAGCATCGTCAGCCTGCAGGGCCGCATCGACAGTCCGGCCCTGGAGCAGCTCGCTGCAGGCCACGAGGGTGTGCAACTGGTCGACCGGCCAGCACAGCTGAATCGGCTGTTCGCCCAGACCCAGATCGAAGCCGCCGAGCTCAAACTGATCGCCTGCGTACTGATCCTCGCGCTGCTCTGGCTGCCCTTCGGCCTGCGTGGCGCGCTGCGCTGCCTGTCGATTCCACTGCTGGCGGCGCTGGCGGCACTGGCCAGCCTCGGCTGGCTGGGGCAGCCACTGACCCTGTTCGCCCTGTTCGGCCTGCTGCTGGTGACCGCGATAGGAGTGGACTACGCGATCCTGATGCGCGAAAGCATCGCCGGTCGCGCGGTCAGCCTGCTCGGTACGCTGCTGGCGGCCATCACGACCTGGCTGTCGTTCGGCCTGCTGGCGCTGTCGCAGACCCCGGCGGTGAGCAGCTTCGGCCTGGCGGTCAGCCTCGGCCTGCTGTTCAGCTTCCTGCTCGCGCCCTGGGCGGCGAGCCGGCAGGAAGCGCCGTCGTGCTGATCGCCGCGTTCTGGCTGCTGGTCCTGCTGCTGTTTCTCGGCGCCACTGCGCTGGGGCGATGCTTTGGTCTCGCCGGGATCATCAGCCAGTTGCTGCTGGCGGCCTTCATCCTGCCGCCGTTGCTGTTGCTCTGGGTCGAGCCGAACTGGCACTTGAGCGCCAGCCAGCTACTCGCGCCACGGGCGCTGGAGCTGGCCTACGGCCTGAGTTTCGCCCTGCTGCTGGGCTACATCCTCAGCGACGTGGTCGATCTGCAGATCAGCGCGCAGAGCCTGAAGATCGCCCTGCCCAGCTTCGCCATGCCGTTTTTCTGCGGCCTGGCCTGCGCCTGGTGGCTGCTGGATCAGGCCTGGCTGAGCGCCGTGGCGATCGGCCTGCTGTTCTCGATCACCGCGATCCCGGTGCTCTACCTCTATCTACAGAGCATCGGCTATCCCGCGGCACGGATACGCACCCTGCTGCACGCGGCGATCCTGATGGACGTGGCCTGCTGGAGCCTGTTTGCCCTGGCGCAGAGCAGCAGCCAGCCGCAGAACCTGCTCTGGCCGCTGCTGGCTGCCGCCCTGCCGCTGGCGCTGCGTCTGCTCGGGCTGCGTCAGCCGCTGTGCTACAGCCTGCCGTTCTTCGTGCTGATGGCCGCCCTGCACCTGCTCGAGCTCAATGCGCTGGTGTTCGGCATCCTCTACATGCTTTGCCTGGCACTGTTGCGTCAGCCGTTCCGCCTGCCACTGCCCGGCCCGCTCTGGCAGCGGCTGCAGAATCATCTGGCGATTCCCCTGATCCTCACCTGCGGGGTGCTCGAGGTGCAGTTTCGCAGCGTGCTGCAGGACTACTCCTGGCTGCATCTGCTGGTGCTGCTGGCGCTGCCGGTGGCGAGCAAGATCGGCGGTAGCTGGCTCGGCCTGCACTGGGCAGACCGCGAGGCCGCAGCCGGCGTAAAATGGCGCGAGAGTCTGTTGCTGAACATTCGTGGACTGACCGAAATCATGTTTCTCAACCTGCTGTTGCAGCAGGATCTGATCGATTCGGCGGTGTATTTCAGTCTGCTGCTGATGAGTCTTTTCTCAACCCTGCTGCCGGTGGTGCTGCGCTCGCGCCCCACCGGTGGCGCCCACTCTGTCGAGGCGAATGCTGGCCATGGCGTCCGTGAACCCTGAACAACGCAGCGTGATAGTGATAGGCGCAGGCCCCTCCGGAGCCATCGCCGCGGCCCTGCTCAAGCGCAAGGGCCATGATGTGCTGATCCTCGAACGTCAGCGCTTTCCGCGCTTCTCTATCGGCGAGAGCCTGCTATCGCACTGCCTGGACTTCGTCGAGGAGGCCGGCATGCTCGAGGCGCTGCAGGCGGCCGGCTTCCAGACCAAGCACGGCGCCGCCTTCGGCTGCGACGAGCAGTACACCGAGTTCGACTTTCGCGACAAGTTCACCCCCGGCCACGGCAGCACCTACCAGGTCCAGCGCGCCGACTTCGACAAGTTGCTGGCCGACCAGGCCGAACTGCAGGGCGTGGAGATCCGCTACGAGGAAGAGATAGTCGCCGTCGATTTCAGCGCCCGTCCGCGCGTCCAAGCACGTCGTGCCGACGGCAGTGAATACAGCCTGGAGGCCGACTTCGTTCTCGACGCCAGTGGCTATGGCCGCGTCCTGCCGCGCCTGCTCGACCTGGAAGCACCATCCAGTTTCCCGGTGCGTCACGCAGTGTTCACCCATATCGAGGACCGCATCGAGGATCCGCGCTTCGACCGCGAGAAGATCCTCATCACCACCCACCCCGAACATCGCGACGTCTGGTACTGGACCATCCCGTTCAGCAACGGCCGCTGCTCTCTCGGCGTGGTCGCGGCCAGGGAGCGCTTCGACGGCCGGGGCGAGGATCTCGACGCCTGCCTCAAGCAGTTCGTCGCCGAGGCGCCGAACCTGCGGCGGATCCTCGGCAATGCCGTCTGGGATACCCCTGCCCGGCTGATCGGCGGCTACTCGGCCAACGTCAAGAGCCTGCATGGTCCCGGTTTCGCTCTGCTCGGCAATGCCGCCGAATTCCTCGATCCGGTGTTCAGCTCCGGCGTGACCATCGCCATGCGCTCGGCAAGCATGGCCGCAGGCCTGCTCGATCGGCAGCTGCGCGGCGAAACCTGCGACTGGGAACAGGACTTCGCCATCCCCCTCAAGCGCGGCGTGGATACCTTCCGTGCCTACGTCGAGGGCTGGTACGACGGCAGCTTCCAGGACGTCATCTACTACCCCAAGGCACAGCCGGAGATTCGCCGCATGATCTGCTCGATCCTTGCCGGCTACGCCTGGGACCTGAACAATCCCTACGTCGCCGAGCCCAAGCGCCGGCTGCGCGTACTGGCCGAGCTGTGCGCCCAGACTGCATAAGGACACCGATGAGCGCTGTACCCCATCTGCGCCACCCGCGCTGGCTACTTCTGGCACTGCTCGGTCTGCTGACTGCCTGCGCTGCGCGTGCGCCGCTGCCGCAGATCGAGCCGACCTTGCCGCAGCCATTGCAGTTGCACCTGCAGGTCGACATCGACGGCCAGGCGCAGGACTGGCTGCTGGTGATCCAGCGCGAAGGGCAGTCGCTGCGCTGGCTATTGTTCGATCCCCTCGGCGTACCGCTGGCGCGCCAGTCGCTGCGTGACGGCAGCTGGCATGCCGACGGCCTGCTGCCGCCCAATCCGCGCGCCCGCGAACTGTTCGCCGCACTGCTGTTCGCCCTGACCCCTTCGGCGCAGCTGACCCAGGCCTATCCCGACCGGTTGCAGGTCAGCGGCAACCAGCGCCGCCTGCAGCAGGGCGGAGCGGTCCGCTGGCAGGTCGAGCAGCTCGACACGAACACCTTCACCCTGAGGATCGGTGACGAACGTTATCGGGCTCGGCTTCTGGAGCAGCGCCAATGAGCGCGATACTCGATGCCCTCGGCCTGGTCTGCGCGCTCGGCCAGGGTCGTGAAGCAGTCGCCGCGGCACTGGCCGCTGGCGATCGCAGCGGCATGCGTGGCGACGACCGCTGGGTGAGCGGCCGGCAGATGACCGTCGGCGCGGTGCCCGGTGAGCTGCCGCCACTACCGCCGCAGCTGGCAGACCAGGACACGCGCAACAACCGCCTGCTGCTGGCCGCTGCGCGGCAGATCGAACCCGCGCTGCAGGCCGCCGTGCAGCGTTACGGCCGCGGGCGCATCGGCGTGGTTCTCGGCACCAGCACCTCGGGCATCGAGGAGTCCAGTCAGGGCATCGCCAGCCTGGTCCAGCAGGGCCAGCTGCCGTCGCACTACAGCTATCTGCATCAGGAGCTGGTCGCCCCGGCCAGTCTGCTCGGCCGCTGGCTCGGCATCGACGGGCCCTGCTACAGCATTTCCACCGCCTGCACTTCCAGCGCCAAGGCGCTGCAGAATGCCCGCCGGCTGTTGCGCCAGGGCGTCTGCGATGCCGTGGTCTGCGGTGGCGTGGACAGCCTGGCGCGGCTGACCCTGAACGGCTTCGCCGCGCTGGAGGCGGTCAGCGACGGGCCCTGCAATCCGTTCTCGGTGAACCGCCAGGGGATCAACATCGGCGAGGCTGCGGCACTGTTCCTGATGACCCGCGAACCCATCGACCGGCTGCAGGCGCCGATTACGCTGCTCGGCGCCGGCTCGACCTCCGATGCGCACCATATTTCCGCGCCCGAACCCAGCGGTCGCGGTGCCCGCGAAGCGATGCTCAAGGCCCTGGACGACGCCAACCTTGCCGCCACGCAGATCGACTACCTCAACCTGCACGGCACCGCGACCCTGCACAACGATGCGATGGAAAGCCTGGCGGTCGCCGCGGTGTTCCCCGCGGGCGTGCCCTGCTCTTCGACCAAGCCGCTCACCGGACACACCCTGGGCGCCGCCGGCGCACTGGAGGCAGCCTTCTGCTGGCTGAGCCTGGCCTCGGACAGCGGCCGGCTGCCCCCGCACCTGTGGGATGGCCAGGCCGATCCGGCGCTGCCGCCGCTGCGGCTGACCGGACCGGGTCAGCGACTGGGCGGCGCCGGGCCACGCCGGATGATGAGCAACTCCTTCGCCTTCGGCGGCAGCAACGTCAGCCTGATCCTGGGGGATCTGCCGTGAGCCGCTGGAGCATGGCCGAGCTGCTGCCGCATGCCGGCGACATGATCCTGCTCGACGAGCTGGTCAGCTTCGATGAGGAGCATGCTCACGCACGTCTCACCGTGCGTCCCGGTGGCCCGTTCAACCGGCCCGATGGCAGCCTGCCGGCCTGGGTCGGTATCGAGCTGATGGCTCAGGCCGTCGCAGCCTACGGCGGCTGCCGCGCCAAACTGGCCGGACTGCCCATCGAGCTGGGTTTTCTGCTCGGTACGCGCAGCTATCAATGCAACGTCGAGCACTTTCCCGCCGGCGTCTGCCTCGACGTGCGCGCCATCCGCTCACTGGAGGACGACAACGGCATGGGCGTGTTCGAATGCCATATCGACGGGCCGGGCATCAAGCTCGAAGCGCGGCTCAATGTATTCCGGCCGCCTGAGGTGGCCCGCTATCTACAGGAACCCCAAGCATGACCGAGCGCATCCTGGTCACCGGCTCCAGCCGCGGTATCGGCCGCGCCATCGCCCTGCGCCTGGCCCGCGCAGGCTTCGACATCTGCCTGCACTGCCGCAGCGGCCGCGCCGAAGCCGAAGCCGTTCGCGAAGAGATTCTCGCCCTTGGTCGCCAGGTGCAGATCCTGCAGTTCGACGTTTCCGACCGTGCCGCCTGCCGCGAGCATCTGGAGGCCGACATGGAGGCCAACGGCGCCTACTACGGCGTGGTCTGCAATGCCGGCCTGACTCGTGACGGTGCCTTCCCAGCGCTCACCGAGGATGACTGGGACCAGGTTCTGCGTACCAACCTCGACGGTTTCTACAACGTCCTGCACCCGATCAGCATGCCGATGATCCGCCGCCGCAAGCCCGGCCGGATCGTCTGCATCACCTCCGTGTCAGGACTGATCGGCAACCGTGGCCAGGTCAACTACAGCGCCTCCAAGGCCGGCGTGATCGGTGCCGCCAAGGCCCTGGCGATCGAGCTGGCCAAGCGTCGCATCACCGTCAACTGCGTCGCCCCCGGCCTGATCGACACCGACATGCTCGACGAAAACCTGCCGCTGGAGCAGATGCTGCAGATGATCCCGGCACAGCGCATGGGCACGCCCGAGGAGGTTGCCGGCGCGGTGAACTTCCTGATGTCCGAGGAGGCCTCCTACATCACTCGCCAGGTGCTGGCGGTGAACGGGGGGTTGTGCTGATGGCTGCGCGTCGCGTCGTAGTGACCGGCATGGCCGGGGTGACCGCCCTGGGCAACGACTGGAACAGTATCGAGGCGGCGTTCCTGGCAGGGCGCAGCGGCATCCGCCAGATGCCCGAGTGGGACCGGTTCGCCGACATGAACACCCGTCTGGGCGGGCCGGTCGACGACTTCGTCACCCCGCCGCACTGGACTCGCAAGCAGACCCGCAGCATGGGTCGCGCCTCGCGCATGGTGGTGCATGCTGCCGAGCGTGCGCTGGCCGACGCCGGGCTGCTCGACGACCCGATCATCCGCGACGGCCGCATGGGCGTGGCCAGCGGCTCGTCCACCGGCAGCACCGACGAGGTCAAGGCCTTCGGCAACATGCTGCTCAATGGCGATGCCGGCAGTCTCAATGCCAATTCGTACGTGCGCATGATGCCGCACACCACGGCAGCCAACGTCGGCATCTTCTTCGGCCTGCAGGGGCGTCTGATTCCCACTTCCAGCGCCTGTACCAGCGGCAGCCAGGGCATCGGCTACGCCTACGAGGCGATCAAGTATGGACGCCTGGCGATGATGCTCGCCGGCGGTGCCGAAGAGCTCTGCCCGACCGAGGCCATGGTCTTCGACGCGCTCTACGCCACCAGCCTGCGCAACGATGATCCGCAGAGCTCACCGCGCCCCTATGACATCAGCCGCGATGGCCTGGTGATCGGCGAAGGCGCCGGCATGCTGGTACTGGAGGAGCTCGAACACGCGCTGGCACGCGGCGCGCGGATCCATGCCGAAATCGTCGGCTTCGGCAGCAACACCGACGGCGCGCACATCACCAAGCCGGAGCAGGCGACCATGCGCAGAGCCATGGAGCTGGCGCTGGAGGATGCCGGCCTGCCGCCTGCGGCGATCGGCTACGTCAACGGTCATGGCACCGCCACCGAGCAGGGCGACATCGCCGAGACCCAGGCGACCAGCAGCCTGTTCGGCGCGCGCATGCCGATCAGCTCGCAGAAGAGTTATCTGGGCCATACGCTCGGTGCCTGCGGCGCGCTGGAGTCCTGGTTCAGCATCGAAATGATGAACCGCGACCTCTACGTGCCGACTCTGCACCTGCGCGACGTCGATCCACGCTGTGGGGAACTCGACTACCTGCAGGAGGAACCAAGGCAGATGAGTCACGAGCACGTGATGAACAACAATTTCGCCTTTGGTGGAGTCAACACCTCGCTGATCTTCCGTCGCTGGCGCTGACCTGGAGAGTCCTCATGCCCAGTCGTCTTGGCAGCGTTCTGCTGCTCGCCGCCGCCCTGCTGCTCGGTGCCTGCAGCTCGAAACCGGTACTGGAGATACGCCAGACCGACGTGCCCCAGTCGCTCAGCCAGCAGCAGGTCGAGCAGGCCATCCTCACCGCCCTGCAGCAGCGCCGCTGGAGCGTGGTGGAGCGCCGGCCCGGCCACATCACCGCCAGCATCGTGCAGCGCCAGATCCTGCGCGCGGTAATCGACATCCGCTACGACGAGCGCTCCTATTCGATCAGCCACCGCAGCAGCGAAGGGCTGGAATACCGCGACGGCAAGATTCACCGCACCTACAACAACTGGGTGACCTACCTGGATCGCAACATCCAGCAGGTTCTGCACAGCCGCGCGCCGAACGAGCCGCTACCCTAAGCCGTAGCGGAATGAAAAAAGCCCAGGCATCTGCCTGGGCTTTTTTCTGTCTGGCAACTCAGCCGTGATAGCGCGCCGACAGCTCGTGTACCGCCTCGATGAAGGCTCCAGCATGTGCGGGATCGACCTCGGGGGTGATGCCATGGCCGAGGTTGAACACGTGGCCGGTGCCGGAACCGTAGCTGGCGAGGATCCGCCCGACCTCGGTACGAATGGCCTCGGGGCTGGCGTAGAGCACGCTGGGGTCCATGTTGCCCTGCAGTGCCACCTTGTCCCCGACCCGCGCGCGGGCGCTGCCGATATCACAGGTCCAGTCCAGCCCGAGGGCTTCGGCGCCGCTGTCAGCCATCGACTCGAGCCAGAGACCACCACCCTTGGTGAACAGGATCACCGGTACGCGGCGACCGTCGTGCTCGCGGATCAGCCCGTCGACGATCTTCTGCATGTAGGCCAGCGAGAACTCCTGATAAGCCGCCGCCGACAGGCTGCCACCCCAGGAATCGAAGATCTGCACCGCCTGGGCGCCCGCACGGATCTGCCCGTTGAGATAGCTGGTGACCGACAGTGCCAGCTTGTCGAGCAGCGCATGCATGGCCGCAGGGTCGGTGTAGAGCAGCGCCTTGGACTTGCGGAAATCCTTCGACGAGCCGCCCTCGACCATGTAGGTGGCCAGGGTCCAGGGACTGCCGGAGAAGCCGATCAGCGGCACGCGGCCACCCAGCTCGCGGCGAATGGTGCGCACCGCGTCCATGACGTAGCCCAGGTCCTGTTCCGGATCGGGTATCGGCAGCGCGTCTATGTCCGCCGCATTGCTGACGACCTTGCGAAAGCGCGGGCCCTCGCCTGTCTCGAAATACAGCCCCAGCCCCATGGCGTCGGGCACGGTGAGGATGTCGGAGAACAGGATGGCGGCATCCAGCGGATAACGCTCCAGCGGCTGCAGGGTGACCTCGCAGGCCAGTTCCGGATTCATGCACAGGCTCATGAAGTCACCCGCCTTGCCGCGACTGGCACGGTACTCCGGCAGGTAACGGCCGGCCTGGCGCATCATCCAGACCGGAGTCACATCAACGGGTTGCTTGAGCAGGGCACGCAGGAAGCGGTCGTTCTTCAGGGCAGTCATGGCGGTATCCGGAAAAAAACTGCCGGCATTGTCGCAAAGCACCAGGCAAAAGGCACGGCGAGGGCCGCGCCTTTTATCCATCGGCTTGATTCAGCGCAACAATCCTCGGCCGCCAGACGCCCGCTCAGTAACCGCAGGATGGCGCACGCGTATTCCGGACCTGGCAGGGTGGTCCCTGTCGACACGCGCTCGACTGACGCAATGAAAAAGCCCGGAACAACTCCGGGCCCTTTCACTGCCGCTCAGCCTAGAGCTGCAGGTAGTCGAGGATGCCTTCGGCGGCGTTACGGCCTTCGAAGATCGCGGTTACCACCAGATCGGAGCCACGGACCATATCGCCACCGGCGAAGATCTTCGGATTGCTGGTCTGGTGCTTGTAGCGCCCCTGCTCGGGAGCTACCACGCGCCCCTGGCTGTCCATCTCGATGCTGAACTCCTGGAACCAGGGCGCAGGGCTGGGACGGAAACCGAAGGCGATGATCACCGCGTCGGCGGCCAGGATCTCTTCCGAACCGGGGATCGGCTCGGGGCTGCGACGACCACGGGCGTCCGGCTCGCCGAGCTGGGTCTCGACCACCTTGACCCCGGCGACCTTGCCGTCGAACTCGACGATGCCGATCGGCTGGCGGTTGAAGAGGAACTTCACGCCCTCGTCCTTGGCGTTCTTCACTTCACGGCGCGAGCCGGGCATGTTTTCCGCATCGCGACGGTAGGCGCAGGTCACGCTCTTGGCACCCTGGCGGATCGAGGTGCGGTTGCAGTCCATCGCAGTGTCACCACCACCGAGCACCACGACCTTCTTGCCCTTCATGTCGATGAAGTCCTCGGCCGACTTCTCGAAGCCGAGGTTGCGGTTGACGTTGGCGATCAGGAAATCCAGCGCGTCGTAGACGCCCGGCAGGTCCTCGCCGGGAAAGCCGCCCTTCATGTAGGTGTAGGTGCCCATGCCCATGAACACCGCGTCGTACTCGTCGATCAGCTGCTGCATGCTGATGTCCTTGCCGACCTCGGTGTTGAGGCGGAACTCGATGCCCATGCCGGTGAAGACTTCGCGACGATTGCTCATCACGTTCTTCTCCAGCTTGAACTCGGGGATGCCGAAGGTCAGCAGACCGCCGATTTCCGGGTTCTTGTCGAACACCACCGGGGTCACGCCGTTGCGCACCAGCACGTCGGCGCAGCCCAGGCCGGCCGGACCGGCACCGATGATGGCGACGCGCTTGCCGGTCGGCACCACCTTGGACATGTCCGGGCGCCAGCCCATGGCGAACGCGGTGTCGGTGATGTACTTCTCTACAGAACCGATGGTCACCGCGCCGAAGCCATCGTTGAGGGTGCAGGCACCCTCGCAGAGACGATCCTGCGGGCATACACGGCCACAGACTTCCGGCAGCGTGTTGGTCTGATGCGAGAGCTCGGCGGCCGCCAGGATGTTGCCCTCGGAGACCAGCTTCAGCCAGTTGGGAATGTAGTTGTGCACCGGGCACTTCCATTCGCAATAGGGGTTGCCGCAGCCCAGGCATCGATGTGACTGTTCGGCGGCCTCGGCCGGCTTGAACGGCTCGTAGATCTCGACGAATTCCTTCTTGCGCTGACGCAGCAGCTTCTTCTTCGGATCGCTGCGGCCGACTTCGATGAACTGGAAGTCGTTGTTCAGACGTTCGGTCATTTCAAAACCTCTTTACAGCAGCTGCAAGCCACGGCCGGCACTGCAAGACTCAACACGGTAGCGGCGACTCCGGGTACTTGGCCCGGACCCACCGCTTGCGCTCTTCTTACTGCGGGTTGGCCCGCGTACTGGACAGCAGCGACCCCAGGCTGGCGGCCTTGGGCTTGACCAGCCAGAACTTGCGCAGATAGTCGTCCAGGTTCTCCAGCAGCTCGCGGCCCCAGGCGCTGCCGGTCTCGTTGACATACTCGAGCAGCACGCTGCGCAGGTGGCTGCGATAGGCCTCCATCGGCTCGCCACTGATGCGCTGGATCTCCACCAGCTCGTGGTTGACGCGGTCGACGAAGCTGTTCTCCATGTCCAGCACGTAGGCGAAACCACCGGTCATACCCGAACCGAAGTTGTGCCCGGTACGACCGAGAACGCAAACGAAACCGCCGGTCATGTACTCGCAGCAATGGTCACCGGTACCTTCGACCACCGCATGGGCGCCGGAGTTACGCACGCCGAAGCGTTCGCCCGCAGTGCCGGCGGCGAACAGCTTGCCGCCGGTAGCACCATACAGGCAGGTGTTGCCGATGATCGCCGAATCCTGGGTCTTGAACGGGCTGCCGGCCGGCGGGGTGACCACCAGCTTGCCACCGGTCATGCCCTTGCCGACGTAATCGTTGGCGTCGCCTTGCAGGTACATGTGCAGGCCGCCGGCGTTCCACACCCCGAAGCTCTGACCCGCAGTGCCTTTGAAGCGGAAGCTGACCGGCGCATCCTTCATGCCCTGGTTGCCGTGGACCTTGGCGATCTCGCCCGAGATCCGCGCGCCGATCGAGCGGTCGCAGTTGCAGATATCCAGCTCGAACTCAGCACCGGTCTTCCCGGCAATGGCGGAGGCAGCCAGCTCGACCATCTTCTCGGCCAGCAGACCCTGATCGAACGGCGGATTCTTCTCTACCTGACAGAACTGCGGCTTGTCCGCCGGAATCAGGTCGCTGCCGAGCAGCGGGGTGAGATCCAGATGGCGCTGCTTGTCGGTCTCGCCCGGCAGGATTTCCAGCAGATCGGTACGCCCGATCAGCTCGCCCAGGCTGCGCACGCCCAGCTTGGCCAGCCACTCGCGGGTTTCCTCGGCGACGTAGGTGAAGAAGTTCATCACCATCTCGACAGTGCCGATGAAGTGATCCTTGCGCAGCTTGTCGTTCTGGGTCGCCACGCCGGTGGCGCAGTTGTTCAGGTGACAGATGCGCAGGTACTTGCAACCCAGGGCGATCATCGGCGCGGTACCGAAGCCGAAGCTCTCGGCACCGAGAATCGCCGCCTTGACCACATCCAGACCAGTCTTCAGACCGCCATCGGTCTGCACCCGAACCTTGCCACGCAGGTCGTTGCCGCGCAGGGTCTGGTGTGCCTCGGCGAGACCGAGTTCCCAGGGGCTGCCGGCATAGCGAATCGACGACAGCGGCGACGCGCCGGTGCCACCGTCGTAGCCGGAGATGGTGATCAGATCGGCATAGGCCTTGGCCACGCCAGCGGCGATGGTGCCCACGCCCGGCTCGGCGACCAGCTTCACCGAGACCAGCGCGGCCGGGTTGACCTGCTTGAGGTCATAGATCAGCTGCGCCAGGTCTTCGATCGAATAGATGTCGTGGTGCGGCGGCGGCGAAATCAGGGTCACACCGGGCACCGCGTAGCGCAGGCGCGCGATCAGACCGTTGACCTTGCCGCCGGGCAACTGACCACCCTCGCCGGGCTTGGCACCCTGGGCAACCTTGATCTGCAGCACTTCGGCATTGACCAGGTATTCCGGGGTGACGCCGAAGCGGCCGGTGGCTACCTGCTTGATCTTCGAGCTCTTCACGGTGCCGTAGCGCGCCGGATCTTCGCCGCCCTCACCGGAGTTGGAGCGCGCGCCGAGCCGGTTCATGGCTTCGGCGATCGCCTCGTGGGCCTCCGGCGACAGTGCGCCGAGGGAAATCCCGGCGGAGTCGAAGCGCTTGAGGATCTCGGCGAAAGGCTCGACCTCGTCCAGCGCCAGTGGCTTGTCGGCCAGCTTGACCTTGAGCAGGTCGCGGATCATCGATACCGGACGGTTGTCGACCAGCGCGCTGTATTCCTTGTAGGTCGCGTAGCTGCCCTGCTGCACAGCAGCCTGCAGCGTGCTGACCACATCCGGGTTGTAGGCGTGGTATTCACCGCCGTAGACGAACTTGAGCAGGCCGCCCGGCTGGATCGGCTTGCGGCTGGTCCAGGCTTCGGCGGCGAGCAACTTCTGCTCGGCTTCCAGATCGACGAAACGCGCACCCTTGATCCGGCTGGCGACGCCACGGAAGCTCAGCTCGACGACGTCATCGGCCAGGCCGACCGCTTCGAACAGCTGGGCGCCGCGATAGGACGCAACGGTGGAGATGCCCATCTTCGACAGGATCTTCAGCAGGCCCTTGGAGATGCCCTTGCGGTAATGCTTGAACACCTCGCCCAGGTCACCGAGCACTTCGCCGGTACGAATCAGGTCCGCCAGCACTTCGTACGCGAGGTACGGATAGACCGCTGTGGCGCCGAAGCCGATCAGCACCGCGAAGTGGTGCGGGTCTCGGGCAGTGGCAGTCTCGACCAGGATATTGCAGTCGCAACGCAGACCCTTCGCCACCAGGCGATGGTGTACGGCGCCAACCGCCAGCGAGGCATGCACCGGGAGGCGACCCGGGGCGATGGCGCGGTCGCTGAGCACCAACAGCACCTTGCCGGCACGGACGGCTTCTTCGGCCTGGTCAGCAATGCTGCGCACCGCTGCCTCAAGCCCGAGAGCCTCATCGTAGTTGAGCTCGATCAACTGATGGGTAAAGCCCTGCTGCGGCAGGTTGAGGATGGTGTTCCACTTCGCCGGAGAGATGATCGGCGTACTCAGGATGGCGCGATTCGCATGGTCGGCGCCCTCTTCGAAGACATTACGCTCGGCACCCAGGCAGGTTTCCAGCGACATCACGATGGCTTCGCGCAGCGGATCGATCGGCGGGTTGGTGACCTGCGCGAACTGCTGGCGGAAGTAGTCGAAGGGCGAGCGCACGCGACGCGACAGCACCGCCATGGGCGTGTCGTCGCCCATCGAGCCCACGGCTTCCTGACCCTGTTCGGCCAGCGGGCGCAGCACCTGGTCACGCTCCTCGAAGGTGACCTGGAACATCTTCATGTACTGACGCAGCTGGTCGGCGTCGTAGCTGGCAACGCCCTGATCGTCATCCATGGTCGCCTGGATGCGCACGGCATTCTGCCGCAGCCACTGCTTGTAGGGCTGCTGGGTCTTGAGGCGATTATCGATGTCCTGGGTGGTCAGCACCTGGCCACTTTCGGTATCAACGGCAAGTATCTGGCCTGGGCCGACACGGCCCTTGGCGATGACGTCTTCGGGCGCGTAGTTCCATACACCGACCTCGGAGGCCAGGGTGATGTAGCCGTTGGTGGTAGTGACCCAGCGCGCCGGACGCAGACCGTTGCGGTCCAGCAGACATACGGCATGGCGCCCGTCGGTCAGTACCACACCGGCGGGACCGTCCCAGGGCTCCATGTGCATGGAGTTGAACTCGTAGAAGGCGCGCAGATCCGCGTCCATCGACTCGACGTTCTGCCAGGCCGGCGGAATGATCATGCGCACGCCGCGGAACAGATCCATGCCGCCGGTAACCAGCAGCTCGAGCATGTTGTCCATGCTCGAGGAGTCCGAACCCACGCTGTTCACCAGCGGACCGAGCTCTTGCAGATCGGGGATCAGTTGGTTGTCGAACTTCAGCCGACGCGCCTGCGCCCAGTTGCGGTTACCGGTGATGGTGTTGATCTCGCCGTTGTGCGCAAGGAAGCGGAACGGCTGGGCCAACGGCCACTTTGGCAGGGTGTTGGTGGAGAAGCGCTGGTGGAACACGCAAATGGCGGTCTGCAGGCGCTCGTCACCCAGATCGGGATAGAACTGCTGCAGGTCCGCCGGCATCATCAGACCTTTGTAGATGATGGTCTTGTGCGAAAAGCTGCAGATGTAGTGTTCGCTGTCGCCAGCGTTGGCCACCGAGGAGCGACGCCGGGCACTGAACAGCTTGATGCCGAACTCCTGATCCGACAGACCCGCGCCACCGACGAAGACCTGCTCGATCTGCGGCAGACGCTCGAGCGCCAGGCGGCCGAGCACGCTGGTGTCGATCGGCACCTTGCGCCAGCCGATCAGCTGCAGGCCGGCGGCGAGGATTTCGCGGTTCATGTTCTCGCGGGCCGCTTCGGCGCGCGCCGGATCCTGGTTGAAGAACACCATGCCCACCGCGTACTGCGCCGGCAGCTCTACGGCGAAGGTTTCTTTCGCCACGGCTCGCAGGAACAGGTCCGGCTTCTGGATCAGCAGGCCGCAGCCATCGCCAGTCTTGCCGTCGGCGTTGATCCCACCCCTGTGGGTCATGCAGGTCAGCGCCTCGATGGCGGTCTGCAGCAGGTGATGGCTGGCCTCGCCCTGCATATGGGCAATCAGGCCGAAGCCACAGTTATCCTTGAATTCGTCAGGACGGTACAAACCTGCTGTCATAGGGACTCTCACCAGAACGCGTTCTCTTTCGAGAACTGATTTCTTTTGAATTCAGAAACGCAGTGATCGCGCACGCGAAAACCCCGGTTTCTGCCCGGTCAAAGGGCGCACATTGTACACACACGACAGGGCCCTCACAAACCCGAGGCCCCGAGTGGACGACTGAAAAGCCATGGCAGGGAACGTCTACCCACCACGGCCATCAGCGCCGGATCAGCGCGCGCCCAGCTCCTGCCGCACTGCAGCGAAGCTCTTCGGCCAGGGCTTGCCCGCCCGCACCTTCTCCGGCAAGCCGGCGATGGCTGCCTGAGCTGCCTGGCGGCTGGCAAAGTTGCCGTAGGTCACCACGTACAGGGGCGCACCCTGATGCTGCTTGACGTAGTAGCGATAGCCCTCGCCGCGCTCACGCACAAAGGCTTGCGCACTCTTTTCGGAACGGGTGCCGAGGATCTGCAGCAGATAGTTGCCCACCGGCTGCGCGCGATACCAATCCGCCGCCGCAGAAGGCGTCGCCGCGACTGGCTTCTGCTGGGCAGGCGGAGCTGGAGTCGGAGTCGGAGTCGGAGTCGGAGTCGGAGTCGGAGTCGGAGTCGGAGTCGGAGTCGGAAGTGTGATGCCCTCTCCTGCGGACGCAAGGGGCGACTGTGCGACGGAGGGAGCTGTCTCCACTACAACTGGCGACGCCGGAACTTCCAGCTGCTCGGCATCCTCCTCGGATAGGCCTGCGGCTTCGGCAAGCGGCTGACGCATGACCGGCTGAGGATCCTCAACCGGCGGCAACGGCTGCGGCGCACCGGCGCCATCGAAGGCAATCGGCGGCGTGCTCGCGACGGGCGCCGCCAGCTGAGAATCGGGCGCCAGCACCACCGAGCCAGGCTCCTGCTCGCCCTGGAACAGCCCCTGAGCGAACCAGGCCAGCAGCACACCGAGAAAAACCACCCCCACCGCCAGCAGATGGCGACGCGGCATACCGAACCCCGCCCCCTTCTGCGCACTGCGCTCAGCGAGCATGTTATCGATCAGCAACTCTCGGGCGACGCGATTGATCTGCCCCGGCCAGCCGAGCGATCGCTCCTGGATCTCCTCCAGCTGGTCCTCACTGAAGAGCTCTATTCCCTGGCCGGCCGCCTCCAGGCGCTGCGCCACATAATCACGGATTTCCTGCTCGCCATATGGCTCGAGCTCGATTGCATGAAAGCGCTCCTCTCCTCCCGCCAGCAATTGAAGACGCGGCAGCAACTCCTGCTGAGCAAACAGGAAAATATGCGGCCGTCCATCTCCCTCAGCCGCAGCAAGTGCCATGAGTAGCTCGATTGCGGCATCGGAGAGCTGATCGGCATCATCGACCAGCAGATAGATTTCCTGCCCGGTAATCGCGAGCTGCATCATTTTCGCTTTCAGTGCCGCAAGATCGGCAGACTGCACACCCAGCCCCTGGGCGATCTGCGCCAGCACCTTCGGCGGCTCGCCAGCCGAGCGCGCAGAAAACACGACCGCGCTGACGGTCTGCTTGTTGGCGCTGGCCACCAGCGCCTGGCGCAACAGGGTCTTGCCACTGCCCTCGGGACCGGTAACCACCAGAACCAGCTGACTGTAGCGCGCCAGATGGTGCAACTGCCCAAGTACCGGTTTGCGCCGAGCCGGGAAAAACTTGAACCCTGGCGTTCGGGCCGCGAACGGATCGTGGCTGAACTGGTAGTGCCCCAGGAAAACCTCTTCGACATGCAGACTGGACATGAACTTCATTGACTCCGCAGCTGTTCGAACAGCGCCTGATAATTTGCGACGAGCGTCTCCTGCAGAACTGCTGCGGGATAATCGGCCGTGACCACCGCATCACCAACCGAACGCAACAACACCAGACGCAACTGGCCATCCAGCACTTTTTTGTCGACTGCCATATGCCCTAGAAAATGCTCGGGCGTCATCTCCACTGGCGGAACAATTGGCAGCCCAGCCCGAATGAACAGGCGCAGGGCGCGATTCCGCTCCGCTTCGGCGATCCAGCCCAGTCTACGAGACATCTCCAGTGCCATCGCCGTTCCTGCGGCGACAGCCTCGCCGTGCAGCCATACGCCGTAACCCATGTGGGTCTCTATGGCATGCCCGAAGGTGTGTCCAAGGTTCAGGATCGCCCGCAGCCCGGACTCGCGCTCATCGCTGCCGACCACCCGAGCCTTAGCTGCACAGGAGCGCTCGATAGCGTGTCGCAATGCTGCATCGTCAAGGGCACGCAGGGCATCGACATTGGACTCGAGCCAGCCCAGAAAAGGCGCGTCACATATCAGACCGTACTTGATGACCTCGGCTAGCCCCGCGGACAACTCGCGCGAAGGCAACGTCCGCAAGCTGTCGGTATCGATGACAACAGCTTTTGGCTGATAGAAGGCCCCAACCATGTTTTTGCCGAGCGGATGATTGATCCCGGTCTTGCCACCCACCGACGAATCGACCTGAGAAAGCAGAGTAGTCGGCACCTGAATGAAATCGACCCCCCGTTGATAACAGGCAGATGCAAAACCCGCCATATCTCCGATCACCCCTCCACCGAGCGCGATTACGGTCGTGCGGCGGTCATGCCTGGCAGCCAGCAGCGCGTCAAAGATCAGCTGCAGCGTCTCCCAGTTCTTGAACGCTTCGCCATCGGGCAGGATGATCGGCGTAATCGAGTATTTTGCAAGGGTGTGACACAGCGCCTCGAGATAAAGAGGCGCCACGGTGTCATTGGTAACTATCGCGATCTGGCGGCCGGCGATATGCCGCTCGAACAACTGGGCCTGTCCAAGCAGTCCACGACCGATATAGATGGGATAGGAACGCTCGCCGAGATCAACCTGAAGACTTTGCATATGCCCCCCACTGGAAAGCGCAAAGAATATCGCAGATCGACGGACGCTTTAACGCTATTAACGCGGAGGTAGAGAATCCAAACGCTCCATGATCTCGTGTACGACGATTCGCGGCGGCCGCTCATCGGTCTCGATGACCAGGTCGGCAATTTCCCGATACAGCGGATCACGAATCGCCATCAGATCGGTGAGTACCTTCCGAGGATCCGGCCCGCGCAATAGCGGACGGTTGCGATCCTTGGCAGTGCGCCCGATCTGCTGCTCGATAGAGGCATGCAGGTACACCACGCGACCGCCAGCACGCAAGGCGGCTCGATTCTCCGGACGCATCACGGCACCGCCACCAGTCGCCAGAACCACACCCTCATCCTGCGACAGATCAGCGATGACCGCCTGCTCACGATCCCGAAAACCCTGTTCGCCCTCCACGTCGAATATCCAGGGAATATCCGCACCGGTGCGCACTTCGATTTCCTTGTCCGAATCACGGAAGGGAATACGCAGCTCTTTGGCAAGCAAACGCCCGATGGTGCTCTTTCCAGCACCCATCGGGCCAACCAGAATCAGGTTCTGCACTGAATCAGCGACTCACCGCAATCGCCTGGTTGTTCATGATGCGCGGAGTAAGGAAGACCAGCAGCTCGGACTTCTTGTCCTGCACGATGTTGCGCTTGAACATCCGACCCAAGAACGGAAGGTCACCCAGGAACGGGACCTTTTCGACTGCGCTGGTCTGAGTATTCGAGAAAACCCCACCGATGACGATGGTTTCCCCATCTGCAACCAGAACCTTGGCGTTAACTTCATTCTTGTTGATTGGCGGAACACCATTAAGCGCATTGGCAAAGTCAGGAGCATCCTTGGTGACCTTGACCTCCATCACGATGCGATTATCCGGGGTAATCTGCGGCGTCACCTCGAGAGACAGCGCTGCCTCCTTGAACGAAGTAGTCGACGCACCGCTGGAACTGGCTTCCTGATAAGGAATCTCTGCACCCTTGAGGATTTTCGCAGTTTCCTTATCTGAAGTAACGACTTTGGGCTGGGACACGATCTCACCATTGCCCGTTTTTTCCATAGCCGCCAATTGCAAGTCAAGCATGACATTGTCGCTTAGGAATCCAATACCGATACCCGAAGTACTATTTATCAGCCCCAAATCCACAAATGGCTGAGCAGCAGTCTCTTCGAAATCCTTCCCTGTAACTGTTTTCGTTCCCGGCAGGTAAAGACGACCGTCTTCCCCGACCATCGTCGCCCCATCCTTACCATATACATTCCAGTTACTGGAGCGAGAGTCGCCACCCCAGCGAACACCAATCGCCTTGTCATAATCCACATTCGCTTCAACGATACGCGCCTCAATCATTACCTGGCGCACCGGAATATCCAATTGCGTGACAATACGGCGCAGCTCATCAATACGCTCCTGAGTCAACGTGACAATCAAGCTATTGGTACGGTCGTCATATATTACCGAGCCGCGCATATCATCCTTGAGCGCCCCTTTCTTGCTATTGTCTTCATACAATTTAGCAATATCGGACGCCTTGGCGTAATTCAGCTGGATGATGTCCTTACGCAGCGGCGCTAATTCAGCAACCTGCTTCATTGCCTCAAGCTCTTGCCTTTCACGCGCAGCAATCTCATCCGCGGGTGCAACCAACAGCACGTTACCAACTTTACGCTTATCAAGACCCTTGGTTTTCAAAACCAGATCAAGCGCTTGATCCCAAGGGACATTCTGCAGTCGAAGGGTAATATTCCCCTCGACAGTGTCGCTGGCAACAAGATTCAGATTGGTGAAATCAGCAATCAACTGAAGTACCGAGCGCACATCGATATCTTGGAAATTCAGCGATAGCTTTTCACCACTGTAAGCAAAACGCTCAGCCTTGCGCTTCTCAAGATCATCTTCGCTAAGAGGCTTGATGCTAAGGGTCAGTCGATTCCCGGTCTGATATGCCATATGATCGAAGTGGCCTGTAGATTCGACCACGATGTCAGTGGAATTGGCATTAGAGCTGGCACTCACGAACTGAACCGGAGTGGCGAAGTCCTTTACATCGAGACGAACACGCAAGGGCTCCGGCAATGCCGTCTTGGCAAAGCTGATTAGGATCTTCCCACCTTGCTCGCGGATATCAGGATTTACGGTAGAGTCCGATAGGTCTATCACAACGTTTCCCTCGCCTTGAGGGCCACGCTGGAAATCAATATTCCTTACCTCTTTTGGCATAGCAGCTTGAGAACGCGGCGACTCAGTGGTTGCTAGCGGAGCTGCAGAGGTAAAGCCAGCCTTTGCCTCCTCTCCCACGATTACGTAAAGCTGATTCCCATCTGCCCTCGTATTGTAAGGCGCCAAGGTGGCGAGATTGATGATCAGTCGAGTGCGGTCGCCCGCCTCTACAACAGTAACGCTTCTGGCATTACCTACGCCAAGCTCTCGATTCTTGACGCCGAGCTTATTCTCTACACCCGGAAGATCTAGAGCAATGCGTGCCGGCTGCTCAATCGTATATCCACGCGGCGCAGATACAGGCTCGTCAAAGGTAAGCTTCAGTTCAACTTTGTCGCCAGGCAACGCGGCAACATCAAGCGACTGCAGGGAAGCAGCGAACAGGGAAGTAGAAGCCAGCGAGGCGATCAAGGAGAAGCCGAGGCGCGAAATCAGAGTATTCATTCTCAGACCTTGCTGTGCAGAGCAGTAGTTATTCTTCATATTCTATATTCGCTCTTACGAGCGCTCCTTGAGAGAGATGCTTCGCGGGCGCTCAATCCATCCGCCTTCGCCATCCGGGACTATTTCCACCACATCCACCTGCGCATCGCCGATGGACTGAATTCGGCCATGATTACGGCCCAGGTAGTCGCCAACCCTAACGCGATGAACACCACCCGCCCCAGAAACCAGAGCGTATAGGCCCTCTTCATTCGACAGAGTGCCCACCATATTGAACATTTCGATATTGAAGCCTTCTAGAAACTGCTTAACCCGCGTCTCATCCGGCCTAACATCTCTTGAGCCGGCCTGTCTTCCGGCTTCAGCAAGCCTTACTGGGACCTGGAAAGGGCTTCGCTTAGATGCAGCCGTGTAAGTAAAAGGCTCATACTCCGGAACCTCCGGATCAGGCTCTATCGCCTTCGGAGGCCGCGCACGAACCTCATCCATATAGGCCTGCAAATCTGCAAATCCACCACCAAAATTGCATCCAGAAGCCAGAAAAAGAGGCGCCAGCATGATGACCAAACGAATGTGCTTCACTTCTGCACCCCCTGGTCGTTGTAGCGATATGTCTTGGCCAGGATGGACATCTTCATTTTTCCTGCCGAATAGATCGGACTTTTCAACTCAGTGTCATCTGGATGACGGATTTCGAAATCATGCATCGTAACGATGCGATCCTGACTCGCAACACTACTTACGAAAGTTGCAAAGTCATGGTAAGTACCAGCAACTGTAATCTGAATAGGTAGCTCGATATAAAACTGCTGGGCCACCTCGGGCATAAGCTTGATTTCGTCAAACTCAAGACCGCTGGCGAGTCCCGTACGAGTGATATCTTCCAGCAGACCAGGCACCTCGGTATCACTAGGCAGTTGCTGCAGCAAAGCGCCAAACTTTATATTTAACCGCTCCATCTGCTCTTTGTACGCCTCAAGATTTGCAGCCTTCTCCGCCTTGCTGGCAAAGTCTATTTTAAGCTGCTCCTCTTCTGCCGCAACTCGCTCAAGTCGCTCTTGCAGCTCTTGTAAGTGCAGAAAGTACCCCGCAACCAAAACAGCTAAGACCACGAACCCACAGGCGATAGCACGCACTGCCGCAGGCCAGGACCCGAGATTATTGAAGTCAAGGTCATTGATTCCACGGAGATCGTCAGAAAGGCTCATTTACCTACTCCTTTTTCTGCGGCGTCACCCGGGCGAGCCTGCTGCACGGTCAAAAGGAAATTGTTCGCCTGCTCTAGCTCCCCAGCAGTCTTCAGCTTGACCTGGGTCAGCGTCGCCTTACTTAACCATTCAGATGCATCCATGCTACGCATCAACTCAGAAACACGGTTATTCGACTCCGCAGCACCAGCAATAGTTATCGTTTTACCCTGCATCTTTACCGACTCATAATAGAGCCCGTCGGGCAAAGTGCGCGTCATCTGATCAAACAACCGAGCAATAACCGGGCGATTGAGCTGCAGATCCTGGATGATCTTCATCCGCTCAATCAGTTGCTGACGCTGAGCCTGCAGTTCATTGATTTCCTTGATCCGCGACTCAAGCACAGTGATCTCGTTACGGATGAACTGATTTCTCGCATTCTGATTATCGATGGCGCCGTTAAGGAGCATGTCGCCGAGAAAGACCAAACCGCCAGCTACAATAAGTGAACCCGCGAGCGCAACGAGGAAACGCTGCTTGCGCTCCTCGCGAAGCTGCTCACGCCAGGGAAGTAGGTTGATCCGTGCCATCAGTCGAAACTCCTCATTGCCAGACCGCAGGCGATCATCAAGGCAGGGGCATCACCAGCCAGCGCCGCCGCATTGACCTTGCCGCTAAGAGCCATGTCGGCAAAGGGGTTCGCCACCAAAGTCGGAGTACCTATTTTTTGCTGGATAAGTCGATCAAGATCGGGAATGGAAGCAGTACCACCAGCCAGCAGGATGTAGTCCACATCGCTGTATTGGCCCGCAGCAAAGAAGAACTGCAGAGAACGAGAAACCTGCTGGACCACTGCCTCCTTGAACGGCTGCAGCACCTCCGCGTCGTAATCGTCAGGCAACCCGCCCTGCTTCTTGGCCAGCCCCGCCTCCTCAAGAGATAGCCCGTAGCGACGCTGAATCTCTTCAGTCAGCTGACGCCCGCCAAAAAGCTGCTCCCGGGTATAAATGGTACGACCGTTATGCAGCACACTGAGCGTGGTCATGGTCGCGCCGATATCAACGATCGCGACGGTTAGATCTCCCGCCCCCTTGGCAAGCTGAGGAGCAAGCAACGAGTAGGCGCGCTCCAATGCGTAAGCCTCGACATCCACCACCTTAGCGGAGAGACCTGCAAGACCGAGAGCCGCCTCGCGAACCTCGACGTTCTCCTTGCGGCATGCCGCAACCAGAACCTCGACGCGCTCCGAATTACGAGCGGAGGCGCCCTGCACTTCGAAGTCGATGGCTACCTCCTCAAGCGGGTACGGAATGTACTGATCCGCCTCGATCTTCAGCTGATTCTCGAGCTCGTCTTCGGAAAGACCGGCTTCCATCTCGATGGTCTTGGTGATCACCGCGGAGCCAGCCACCGCAACAGCGGCGGTCTTCACGCCGGTGCGTGCCTTGGAGAGCACCCGCGCAAGAACCTGGCCGACACCCTCAAGCTCGGCAATGTTCTTCTCGACCACAGCGTTAGCGGGGAGCGGCTCGACAGCGTAGGCCTCTACCTTGTAGCGGCTTCCCGAGCGACTCAATTCAAGGAGCTTGACCGAGGTCGAACTGATGTCGATCCCCAGCAGCGTATTCGCTTTCTTGTTGAAGAGCCCTAGCACGACCGTTTTCCTATTGACATCCGAGACTTACGGACTATTTATGTTTTTCCACATTAAATAACAGTCTTGACAGAAGCGCAAATGGCTTCCTGGCAAAAATTCCGCTTATAATGTGAACGATTTTCCTCTTTTCGCATCATTCTGCTCTTAACCCATTCTTTTATCTGGAAATCTGCGAATCCTGATGCGCCTGCTGAAGTTCCTGGCCTGGTCTGGCCTAGCCGTATTTTGCGGGCTGCTACTCAGTTTGAGTGGCGCCTTTCTGTACCTGGCTCCTGGCCTGCCTTCCGTCGACACCCTGCGCGACGTGCAATTGCAGATTCCCCTGAGGGTATACAGCAGTGACGGCAAACTGATAGCAGAATTTGGCGAGATGCGTCGCTCCCCGATCCAGTTCGCCGACATTCCGCAAGACTTCATTCACGCCCTGCTCTCAGCCGAAGACGACAATTTTGCAAATCATTATGGCGTCGACCCATCGAGCCTGATGCGCGCTGCCACGCAATTATTGAAGTCCGGGCAGATCCAGACTGGCGGCAGCACCATCACCATGCAGGTCGCCAAGAACTTCTTCCTAAGCAGCGAGCGCAGCTTTTCGCGCAAGATCAACGAAATCCTCCTGGCCCTTCAGATAGAAAGGGAGCTCAGCAAGGACGAGATTCTTGAGCTCTACGTCAACAAGATCTACCTGGGAAACCGTGCCTACGGCATTGAAGCTGCCGCTCAGATCTACTTCGGAAAGTCGATCAACGATCTTTCATTGGCCGAACTGGCGATGATCGCAGGCCTGCCCAAGGCCCCATCACGATTCAACCCCCTGTCCAATCCGCAGAGAAGCAAAGAGCGCCGCGATTGGATTCTCGGCCGCATGCTGCATCTCGGGCACATCGACAAAACCCGCCACGACGAAGCGATCGCCGAAGAAGTGAACGCACGCTACCACGTAGCCACTCCGGAACTCGCAGCTCCCTATATCGCAGAGATGGCTCGCGCAGAGATGGTCGGCCGTTTCGGCAGCGATGCCTATACCGCCGGCTACCGGGTCACCACCACGGTACCCAGTGACTTGCAGGATTTCGCCAACAAGGCCCTTCGCCAGGGCCTTATGGACTATGACCGCCGCCATGGCTACCGGGGACCGGAAACCCGTCTTCCCGGCATGACCCGCGACGCATGGCTTGGTGAGCTGGTCAAAATGCGCTCAATGGGAGGCCTGGAACCTGCCGTTGTGTCGCAGGTAGAACAGAGCGGCGTTATGGTCCTGACCCGCAGCGGAACAGAGGAAGCCATCTCCTGGGACGCGATCAAGTGGGCGCGCCCATTCCTTAACACCAACAGCCTGGGCCCCGCACCAAGAAAGCCTGCAGATGTGCTTGCAGTTGGCGACGTCATCCGCGTTCAGCGAGGCGAGCAAGGGGAGCTACTCATGGCACAGCTGCCAGCCGCGCAAAGCGCGCTGGTCTCGCTCGACCCTCGAGATGGCGCGATTCTGGCCCTGGTCGGAGGATTTTCCTTCGAACAAAGCAACTACAACCGCGCGGTTCAAGCAAAACGACAGCCCGGCTCCAGCTTCAAACCATTCATCTATAGCGCCGCCCTGGACAACGGCTACACCGCAGCCTCGCTGGTCAACGACGCACCCATCGTCTTTCAGGAGGCCGGAATGCGTGAGGCCTGGCGCCCGAAGAATGACAACAACACGTTTCTGGGCCCGATCAGGATGCGCGAGGCGCTGTACAAGTCGCGCAACCTGGTGTCGATTCGACTGCTTCAGGAACTGGGCATGGAAAACGCCCTGGCGTATATCACTCGATTCGGCTTCAACCGCCAGGACCTGCCGCCAAATTTCTCGCTCGCACTCGGCACGGCGAATCTGACGCCTCTGGAAATCGCCAGCGGCTGGTGCGCGTTCGCCAACACTGGCTACCGGATACAGCCCTACCTTGTGCAGCGCATCGAGAGCCGCGACGGAACACTGCTGTTCGAAGCCAACCCGCCCCGCGTTCCAGGAACACCGCAGCGCGTGTCCGCGGATTCCGCAGAAGAAATTCCTGTAGAAGCCCCGGCGAAGGCCACACGCATCATCGACGAGCGGACCGCCTTCATCATGACCAGCATGCTTCAGGACGTCATCCGCAGGGGCACCGGGCGCAGAGCCATGGCGCTCGGCAGGTCCGACCTGGCAGGCAAGACCGGCACCACCAATGAATCCAAGGACAGCTGGTTCTCCGGCTATAACGGAGATTACGTCACCACCGTCTGGGCGGGCTTCGACCAGCCGGAGAGTCTTGGGCGCAACGAATATGGCGGCACCGTCGCCCTGCCGATTTGGATGAGTTACATGGGCGCAGCGCTGAAAGACAAGCCCGAGTATCTGCCTCCCGAGCCCAAGGGCATCGTCACGCTGCGGATCGACCCACTCAGTGGTCGACTTGCCACGCCCGACACACCGGGCGCCTACTTCGAAGTCTTCAAGAGCGAAGATTCGCCACCACCAATGAGCGAGTTCGAACAGGGTTACGGCATACCCGGCAGCCCACTGCCTTTCGACGAGGGCGCCCCCATCGACCTGTTCTGAGCTGCATGCCCGCAGCACTGCCCGCCAAATGGAAAGATTGAAAGGTGGCCTCAGGTCAACAGTGCGCCAGCCGAGGATCTCGGCACCGCAGACACAAAAAAACCCGCCGAAGCGGGTTTTTTATTGGCTGAAGATCACTTCGGGAACACGTCATCCACAGACTTGAGCGGATAGTTCGCCGGGTAAGGCAGCGTCGCCACACCACTTTCGATCGCAGCCTTGGCCACCGCATCCGAGATCAGCGTGATCAGGCGTGCGTCCATCGGCTTCGGAATGATGTACTCGCGACCGAACTCCAGACTGATACCGCCGTAGGCATCGCAGACTTCCTGGGGCACCGGCAACTTAGCCAGATCGCGCAGGGCCAAGGCCGCGGCAATCTTCATTTCTTCGTTGATGCGGGTCGCGCGAACATCCAGCGCACCGCGGAAGATGAAGGGGAAGCCGAGGACGTTGTTGACCTGGTTGGGGTAGTCGGAACGGCCGGTAGCCATGATCACGTCGGAACGCGTGGCGTGGGCAAGCGCTGGACTGATCTCCGGATCCGGGTTCGAGCAGGCGAACACGATCGGGTTGGCCGCCATGCGCTTGAGATCTTCGGGCTGCAGCAGGTTCGCGCCAGACAGGCCGACGAAAACGTCTGCGCCGTCGAGGGCATCGGACAGGGTGCGACGCTCGGTTTCATGAGCGAAGACCGCCTTGTACTGATTGAGATCATCGCGGCCGGAGTGGATCACGCCCTTGCGATCGAGCATGAAGATGTTCTCGATCTTCGCGCCCATGCTGACCAGCAGCTTCATGCAGGAGATGGCAGCAGCGCCGGCACCCAGGCATACGATCTTGGCTTCCGGCAGCGTCTTGCCGGCGATCTCCAGAGCGTTGAGCATGCCCGCAGCAGTCACGATCGCGGTGCCGTGCTGGTCATCATGGAAGACCGGGATATCGCACAGCTCGATCAGAGCGCGCTCGATCTCGAAACATTCGGGCGCCTTGATGTCTTCAAGGTTGATACCGCCAAAGGTGATGGAAATGCGCTTGACGGTATCGATGAACGCCTGCGGGCTCTCGGAGTCGACTTCGATGTCGAATACGTCGATACCGGCAAAGCGCTTGAACAGCACACCTTTGCCTTCCATGACCGGCTTGGAAGCCAGCGGCCCAAGGTCACCCAGCCCGAGGATGGCGGTGCCGTCGGAAATGACTGCGACCAGATTACCCTTGGCGGTGTAGGCGTAGGCCAGTTCCGGGTCACGGGCGATCTCACGCACCGGCTCGGCAACACCCGGACTGTAGGCCAGCGACAGATCGCGGGCGGTGGCAGTGGGCTTGGTCAGCTCTACGCTGATTTTCCCCGGACGGGGCTTGGCATGGTATTCGAGCGCGGCAGTTTTCAGATCAGACATTTTTGCGTTCCGCTTCTTCCGTTGACAGGCAAGCGCCCGAGGATACTCAAGATGGCACTGCCGAACAAGCGGCGGGCCAGAGCAGCCGGGGCGGGGCGGGGCGCGCCGCTCAGTCCAGCCACTCCAGCATCAGAGGGCCCGACAACGTCAGCAACCAGCGCGCACGCCCTTTCCCAGACCCGGAACGCCGCTCGACTACCCAGCCCCGAGCCTCGAGTCGCCGACCGGGCACCGCGCCTGCCAGCAGGGATGCGAAGGACGCCCGCTCCGAAGGAGCGACTCGCAGCACCAGCCCGCCGTCTACCGCCAGCCAGGTTCCGCCGGCATTGTCCTCAACCGAGGTGAGCTCACCGCGTAGCACTGCAAACCCCGGATCACGCAGATCATCGACCGCGCGCACCACGGCACCAGCCCAGAGCCCCGCGGACGCATGTCGCGCAGCGCGCTCGCTGGCCTGCTGGCAGGAGGCGATCGGCGAGGCCGGGGCAAACGCAACGAAGTACCCCAACCCCGCTGCCAGCAGCTGCGCCTCGAGATTGCTGCCCTGAGCATCAAACAGATGCACCAGCGACCGACCATAGCGATCCTTCTCCGGCCGCGCCGGGTAGATCGCGATACGCCCACCGCTCGCCGCAACCAGTTGCTGCAGATGCTTGCGCGCAGCCTGGGCAAAGGGTTCAGGACCGTTACGCCTGCGCGGATCGAGCTCGGGAGCATTGATGCCGATCAACCGCAGGCTGCGCCCATCGGTCAGGCGCAACGTATCGCCATCCACCACCCGCGCCACCGTCACCATGCGTGTGACACCCGGGGCCGGGCAAGCCTGCGCCAACAGCGTCGAAAAAAGCGCAATAAAAAAGGCGCCCGTGCGGGACGCCTTTTTCATATACCGGGAGCAGCCCATGAGGCGTGCGCCTGGCCAGCTCTTACTTGGCGCCGAACACACCAAAACGCTGCTTGAAGCGATCGATACGGCCGCCGGTGTCGAGCACCTTCTGCTTGCCGGTGTAGAAGGGGTGGCACTCGGAGCAGACGTCGATGCTCAGATCCTTGCCCAGAGTCGAGCGAGTCTTGATGACGTTGCCGCAACTGCAGGTAGCAGTCACTTCTACATACGCGGGATGGATATCGGCTTTCATTGCTGTTTCCTCGGTAGGTGTGCCGCCACCGGGCTGATGCCAGGCACCGCACGAAAATAGGCCGGCGATGATACCAGAGAGTTTCCTTCATGCAAGTCGTCCTTCAGGGGCCGGGGACCGACGGCGCAACAACTATCTGCCGCACCCCTGCTAAGATCCCCGCCTTCGTCATCGCCGGGATATCCGCGTGCCCGCTCCGATCCTGCGCCTCGCCCTGCCCTCGCCGCTTCGCCGGCTATTCGACTACCTCGCTCCCGTTGGCGTACCGCTCGCCGCGCTGCAGCCAGGCGTGCGATTGCGCGTGCCTTTCGGCAACCGCCAACTGGTCGGTGTGCTGATCGAACTCAGCGAACACAGCGAAGTGCCCGCAGAACGCCTGAAGCCCGCCCTGGAACTGCTGGATCGCGAGCCACTGCTACCGCCCGCGCTGTTCCGGCTGTGCCTGTGGACAGCCCAGTATTACCAGCACAGCCTCGGCGACACCCTTAGCTGGGCCCTGCCGGTGCTTCTGCGCCAGGGCGAGCCAGCACAGGCGCGGCAGGAGCGCTTCTGGCACGCAGCCACCAGCGCCAGCCCGGACGATCCGCGCCTGACCCGCGCACCGCGCCAGCGCGAAGCGTTGCGCACCCTCGCCCAGCACCCCCACGGCGTTGCCCAGGCGCTGCTCGACACCCTGCAACTGAACCGAGAGAGCCTCAAGCTGCTGCATGACAAGGGGCTGGCTACCCTCGAGATCCGTCACCACGCCCCCGCAGCACGCCGAGGCCCCTGGCTCGCCCAGCCGGAGCTGCCGCTGAACCCCGAGCAAAGCGCCGCTTACCAGGCGATTCGCGCCGGGCTTGGCAGTTTCAAGGCATTCCTGCTGGCCGGCGTCACCGGCAGCGGCAAGACCGAGGTCTATCTGCAACTGATCCATCAGGTACTGCAACAGGGACGCCAGGTCCTGGTGCTGATACCCGAGATCAACCTCGGGCCGCAGACGCTCAGCCGCTTCGAACGGCGCTTCAACGCCCGGATCGCGCTATTGCACTCGGCCGTCAGCGACCGCGACCGCCTGGATGCCTGGCTGGCGGCCCGCGAGGGCGAAGCCGACATCGTCATCGGCACCCGCTCGGCACTGTTCACCCCACTGAAGAACCCCGGCCTGATCATCCTCGACGAGGAGCACGACGCGTCCTACAAACAGCAGGAGGGCCTGCGCTATCACGCTCGCGATTTGGCGCTGGTGCGCGCCCGCCAGGAGAACCTGCCGATCCTGCTCGGCTCCGCCACGCCATCGTTGGAGAGCCTGTACAACGCCCACGCCGGTCGCTATGCACTGCTCAAGCTCACCCAGCGCGCTGGCGGGGCGCAGCCGCCACGCTTCCTGCGCCTGGACGTGCGTAGCCGACCGCTCGACTCGGGCATCTCGCCGCCACTGCAACAGGCCATCACCAGCACGCTGGAAGCCGGACAGCAGGTACTGGTCTTCCTCAACCGTCGCGGCTTCGCACCGAGCCTGCTCTGTCACGACTGCGGCTGGCTGAGCCAGTGCCCGCGCTGCGACGCGCGAATGACGCTGCACCAACGCAGCAATGAACTGCGCTGCCACCACTGCGGCCACGCCGAACGGCCGCCGCGGAACTGCCCTGCCTGCAACTCTGCCGATCTGCGCCCGGTGGGCGTCGGCACCGAGCGCGCCGAAGAGCGCCTGAACACCCTATTCCCCGACTATCCGGTATTGCGTGTCGACCGTGACAGCACGGCGCGCAAGGGCGCCATGGAGCGCCTGTTCGAAACCATCAATCGCGGCCAGCCGTGCCTGCTGATCGGCACCCAGATGCTCGCCAAGGGCCACCACTTTCCCCGCGTGACGCTGGTGGCGGTACTCGACGCCGATGGCGGACTGTTCTCCGCCGACTTTCGCGCCAGCGAACGCATGGCCCAGTTGATCGTGCAGGTCGCCGGCCGCGCGGGCCGCGCCGACGAGCCGGGCAAGGTAATCATCCAGAGCCATCTGGCCGACCATCCGCTGCTGGTCCAGCTCACCGAACAGGGCTATTTCGCTTTCGCCGAGCAGGCCCTGGCCGAGCGCCGCAGCGCCGGGCTCCCGCCGTTCAGCCACCTTGCACTGCTGCGCGCCGATGCCCACCGCCCCGGCGATGCAGAGTCCTTCCTCGACCAGGCCTGCAGCCTGGCCGAGCAACTGAGCGCCGAACTGGTCCTGCAAGGCGTGGAGCTACTCGGACCGGTACCGGCGCCGATGGAACGCCGCGCCGGCCGTCATCGTGCGCAACTGTTGCTGCAGTCGAGTGCCCGCGCGCCCCTGCACCGGCTGCTGGCAAGTCTGCTGCCGCAGCTGGAAGGCATGCCGGGGTCGCGCTCGGTGCGCTGGTCACTCGACGTCGACCCGATTGATCTTTTCTAAGCCACAAGACCGGCATGCGGGCGGGAGGCCAAACGCCGTCAAGCGCCTGGCAAAGCTGTTCTTTTTCCGCCCGTTATGGCTTGCAGCTTGCCGCTGCTTTTATAATGCGCGGTTTTCGACCAATGCCCCGCCGCCCGAGCAGACCCCATGAAAGATCATGTCCGCCAGTTGATCCAGCAAGCCCTCAGCCGCCTCGCTACCGATGGCGTGCTGCCTGATGGCCTGGCGCCGAACATTCAGGTCGAGAACTGCAAGGACAAGGCTCATGGCGACTTCGCCAGCAACATCGCCATGATGCTGGCGAAGCCGGCCGGCATGAAGCCCCGCGACCTGGCGCAGAAGCTGATCGAGGTGCTGCCGCTCGACGAGCAGATCAACAAGGTCGAGATCGCCGGCCCCGGCTTCCTCAACTTCTTCCAGAACAGCGAAGCACTGGCCGCTCGACTGGAGGCCGCCCTCACCGACGAGCACCTCGGCGTTCCGCGTCGTGCGCCGGCACAGCGCGTGGTGGTTGACCTCTCCTCGCCCAACCTGGCCAAGGAAATGCACGTCGGCCACCTGCGTTCGACCATCATCGGTGACGCCGTGGCACGTACCCTGGAGTTTCTCGGCAACGAGGTGATCCGCCAGAACCACGTCGGCGACTGGGGCACGCAGTTCGGCATGCTGCTGGCGTACCTGGAGGAAAGTCCGGTCTCGGCGGAGAGCGAACTGGCTGATCTGGAGCAGTTTTACCGCGCAGCCAAGAAGCGCTTCGATGAATCCGCCGAATTCGCCGACCGCGCCCGTGAACTGGTCGTGAAGCTACAAGGTGGCGACGCCGACTGCCTGCGCCTGTGGCAGCGCTTCAATCAGGTGTCACTGTCGCATTGCCAGGAAGTCTACGACCGCCTCGGCGTCGCCCTCAGCCCGAGCGATGTGCGCGGCGAAAGCGCCTACAACCCCGAGCTGGCCGACATAGTCGCGGCGCTGCGCGAGAAAGGCCTGCTGACCGAGGACAATGGCGCGCAGTGCGTGTTTCTCGACGAGTACAAGAACGCCGAGGGCAACCCGCTGCCGGTGATCGTACAGAAGGCCGGTGGCGGCTATCTCTATGCGACCACCGACCTGGCCGCCATGCGCTATCGCAGCCAGCAGCTGCATGCCGATCGCGCGCTGTATTTCGTCGACCAGCGCCAGGCACTGCACTTCCAGATGGCTTTCGAGGTGGCCCGCCGCGCCGGCTTCGTCCACGAAGGCATGCAGCTCGAACACATGGGCTTCGGCACCATGAACGGTGCCGACGGCCGCCCGTTCAAGACCCGCGACGGCGGCACCGTGAAGCTCATCGACCTGCTCGACGAGGCTGAAGAGCGCGCCTACAGCCTGGTCAAGAGCAAGAACCCGGCTCTTGCCGAAGACGAACTTCGCGAGATCGCACGCGCGGTGGGCATAGGCGCGGTGAAGTACGCCGACCTGTCCAAGCACCGCAGCAGCGACTACAGCTTCAACTTCGAGCAGATGCTCAGTTTCGAGGGCAACACCGCGCCCTACCTGCTGTACGCCTACACCCGCGTCGCCAGCGTGTTTCGCAAGCTGGGCAAGGAAATCGGCGAGATTGGTGGCAGCATCCGCATCGAGGCAGAGCAGGAGCAGGCGCTGGCTGCACGACTGGCGCAGTTCGGTGAAGTACTCGGCAATGTCGCCGAGAAAGGCGTCCCACACGTACTCTGCAGCTACCTGTACGATCTGGCCGGGCTGTTTTCCAGCTTCTACGAGCACTGCCCGATCCTCGGCGCGGAAAACGAGGCGCAGCAGCAGAGCCGGCTGCGCCTGGCAGCCCTGACCGGCAGAACGCTGAAGTGCGGCCTGGAGCTGCTCGGGCTGCAAACACTGGAGCGCATGTAAGGCACCATGGCCACCACCAAGAAGAAAGCTGCCCCCAAACGCGGCGCCAGCCGTTATCAGGCACCCGCACGCAAACCCGTGCCGGGCTGGATCTGGCTGGTCTGCGGACTGGTCATCGGCGGCTTTCTGGTCATGCTCGCCAGCCTGGAACCGGGTCGCGAAGACGTTCGTCGCGCCCAGCCCGACCCCAAGCGCACCGCCCCCACCCAGACAAAGCCGAACCAGCCGGCGCAACCCACCCGACCCAAATACGAGTTCTATACCCTGCTGCCCGAGTCGGAGGTCATCATCCCGCCAGACGCGATGCCGACGCAGCCGGAGCAGAAACCCGTCACGCCGGAGGAAGCCGCGCGCATCGACCGCGAACGTGCCGAGGCAGCTCTGGCGGGCAAGACCCCGGCACCACCACCACTGGTGACCAAGAGCACCACCCAGTTCTATCTGCAGGCCGGTTCGTTCCGCCAGAACAACGAGGCGGACCGGGTGCGCGCGCAGATCATCCTGCTCGGCCAGAACGCTCGCATCGAATCCGGCAAGGTGCGCGAAGAACTCTGGCATCGCGTGCTGGTCGGACCTTTCGCCACCCGCGAGCAACTCACCGAAGCGCAGAAGGAGCTGGCCGCCAGCGGCTTTGGCAACCTGATGCCCCAGCAACGCCAGGTGCCCTGAACCGACTGGAAGCATTCCAGTGGCGACGCAGCCGTGAGTCGATCAAGCGCGCGCACCGCCTTTAGCAAACTTGCAGCTTGAAGCTCGCCACGGGCATCCCCATATAGGCAGGCATCCCCCGATGCCAGCCAGCAGGAGTGCGCCCCTTGACCACCATCGTCTCAGTTCGCCGTCACGGCAAAGTCGTCATGGGCGGCGACGGCCAGGTCTCCCTCGGCAATACCGTCATGAAAGGCAATGCCAAGAAGGTCCGGCGCCTCTACCACGGCCAGGTCATCGCAGGCTTTGCCGGCGCCACCGCCGACGCCTTCACCCTGTTCGAACGTTTCGAAGGGCAGCTGGAAAAACACCAGGGCCATCTGGTACGGGCCGCCGTCGAGCTGGCCAAGGACTGGCGCACCGATCGCTCCCTGAGTCGCCTGGAGGCCATGCTTGCGGTGGCCAACAAGGACGCCTCGCTGATCATCACCGGCAACGGTGACGTGGTCGAGCCCGAGCAGGGCCTGATCGCCATGGGCTCAGGTGGCGGCTACGCCCAGGCCGCCGCCATGGCCTTGCTGCAGAAGGGCGACCAGACGCTGACCGCCCGGGAGATCGCGGAAACCGCGCTGGGCATCGCCGGCAGCATCTGCGTCTTCACCAATCAGAACCTGACCCTCGAGGAGCTGGACTCCGCCATCTGAGTCCGAGCGCCGGCCAACCCGCGCGCCATTGCCGCGCACGAGCACCCAAGAGTCCGCATGCCATGTCCATGACACCCCGTGAAATCGTCCACGAGCTCAACCGTCACATCATCGGCCAGGAAGACGCCAAGCGCGCCGTGGCCATCGCCCTGCGCAACCGCTGGCGGCGCATGCAGCTGCCGCTGGAGCTGCGCACCGAGGTGACGCCGAAGAACATCCTAATGATCGGCCCGACCGGCGTCGGCAAGACCGAGATCGCCCGGCGCCTGGCCAAGCTGGCGAACGCTCCCTTCATCAAGGTCGAGGCGACCAAGTTCACCGAGGTCGGCTACGTCGGCCGCGATGTCGAATCGATCATCCGTGATCTTGCCGATGCAGCGATCAAAATGCTCCGCGAGCAGGAGATGCAGAACGTCCGCCACCGCGCCGAGGACGCCGCCGAGGAGCGCATTCTCGATGCCCTGCTGCCGCCGCCACGCCCCGGCTTCAACGAGGACCCGGCGCCGAGCAGCGACTCGAATACCCGCCAGCTGTTCCGCAAGCGTCTGCGCGAAGGCCAGCTGGACGACAAGGAGATCGAGATCGAAGTCGCCGATGCTCCGACGGGCGTCGAGATCATGGCTCCTCCCGGCATGGAGGAGATGACCAGCCAGCTGCAGAACCTCTTCTCCAGCATGGGCAAGGCCAAGCGCAAGAGCCGCAAGCTGAAGGTCAGGGAAGCGCTGAAACTGGTACGCGACGAGGAGGCCGCACGCCTGGTCAACGAGGAGGAACTCAAGGCGCGCGCGCTGGAGGCGGTCGAGCAGAACGGCATCGTCTTCATCGATGAGATCGACAAGGTCGCCAAGCGCGGCAACGTTGGCGGTGCCGACGTCTCCCGTGAAGGCGTGCAGCGCGACCTGCTGCCGCTGATCGAGGGCTGCACCGTCAACACCAAGCTGGGCATGGTCAAGACCGACCACATCCTGTTCATCGCCTCGGGCGCCTTTCACCTGTCCAAGCCGAGCGACCTGGTACCGGAACTGCAGGGACGCCTGCCGATTCGTGTCGAGCTCAAGGCGCTGACGCCGGATGACTTCAAGCGCATCCTCACCGAGCCGCACGCCTCCCTCACCGAGCAGTATCGCGAGCTGCTGAAGACCGAGGGGCTAGCCATCGAGTTCGCCGAGGACGGCATCGAGCGCCTGGCGCAGATCGCCTGGCAGGTCAACGAGAAGACCGAGAACATCGGCGCGCGAAGGCTGCATACGCTGCTTGAGCGGCTGCTCGAGGAGGTTTCCTTCAGCGCTGGCGATCTGGCCGGCCAGCAGCAGGGAGCGATTCGCATCGATGCCGACTACGTCAATCAGCATCTCGGCGAGCTGGCCCAGGACGAAGACCTGTCGCGCTACATCCTCTGACCCCTGTGCAGGTACCGCCAGCTGATGGCGGTACCTGCGGAGCCCGCGCATGCGCATCCCCACCTCGATAAAGCTGCAGAAGGCCGCGCGAACCCTGCAACTGGAATACGCTCCCGACGAGCGCTACAGCCTGAGCGCGGAATTTCTGCGTGTGCATTCACCCTCTGCGGAGGTTCAGGGTCACGGCCGACCGATACTCCAACACGGCAAGCAGAATGTGGCGCTGGTCGGCGTCGAGCCCTCCGGCAACTATGCCCTGAAGCTGACCTTCGACGACGGTCACGACAGCGGCCTGTACACCTGGGACTACCTGCACCAACTGGCGCAACGCCAGGGCGAGCTGTGGCAGCAATATCTCGAAGCGCTCGCCGCCGCCGGCAAATCCCGCGACCCCGACGAATCGGTCATTCGCCTGCTGGGCTGAGCCGCGCACCGCCCTGACCAGCCAGTCAGCTCTAGCACGCGCTCTGCCCGGGTATATCCCGTCGCGCCTTTACGCCGAATCCAGCTTGCGCCGACAGGAAAACTCCGGTAACCAATGCACCTGCAGCTTTAACGCTTTTGTCCGCACGAAAGCTCACCACTGCTGCAAGATGACTGCGCCAAGACGCAAACAAGAACAACAAGCGAAGCTATCCTCGCGCCACCAGCAGCCGCTTTCTCAGGACCGCGCCCGGCACGCGCGACGGACGCCATGCCTTCCCCGCATACGGGAGCTGGCGAGAATGGAGCAACCTCATGAGCGACAAGAACATCGACGACCTCAAGCGTCAGGCCTCGGAAAACACCCTCGCCCTGAATCCCGTCATCGGTCTGCGCAGCAAGGACATTCTCTCCTCCGCACGCATGATCCTCACCCAGACCCTACGCCAACCGCTGCACAGTGCCCGCCACAGTGCCCAGCTGGGCCTCGAACTGGGGCGCGTGCTGCTTGGCCGCTCCTCGCTGGCGCCGGAGCCGGAAGACAAGCGTTTCACCGACCCGACCTGGAGCAAGAACCCGCTCTATCGCCGCTACCTGCAGACCTACCTGGCCTGGCGCAAGGAGCTGCACGAGTGGGTCGAGCACAGCAATCTGGCCGCCGATGACATCAGCCGTGGCCACTTCGTGGTCAACCTGCTGACCGAAGCGATGTCGCCCAGCAACAACCTGAGCAACCCGGCGGCGCTCAAGCGCTTCTTCGAAACCGGCGGCCAGAGCCTGCTCGACGGCCTGTCGCACCTGGCCAAGGACCTGGTGGAAAACGGTGGAATGCCGAGCCAGGTGAACATGGACGCCTTCGAGGTCGGCAAGAGCCTGGCCACGACCGAAGGCGCGGTGGTATTCCGCAACGACATGCTCGAGCTGATCCAGTACCGCCCGGTCACCGAACAGGTACACGGCCGTCCGTTGCTGGTGGTGCCACCGCAGATCAACAAGTTCTATGTCTTTGACCTGTCGCCGGAGAAGAGCCTGGCGCGCTTCTGCCTGCGCAACGGCATCCAGACCTTCATCATCAGCTGGCGTAACCCGACCAAGGCCCAGCGCGAATGGGGCCTGTCGAGTTACATCGAGGCGCTCAAGGAAGCCATCGACGTCATCCTGGCGATCACCGGCAGCGACGACATCAACATGCTCGGCGCCTGTTCCGGCGGCATCACCACCGCGGCCCTGCTCGGGCACTATGCCGCCCGCGGCGAAAACAAGGTCAACGCACTGACCCTGATGGTCAGCGTGCTGGACACCCAGCTCGACACCCAGATCTCGCTGTTCGTCAACGAGGAGACCCTGGAGGCGGCCAAGCGCCGTTCCTACCAGGCCGGCGTGCTGGAAGGCGCCGACCTGGCCAAGGTATTCGCCTGGATGCGGCCGAACGATCTGATCTGGAACTACTGGGTCAACAACTACTTGCTCGGCAACGAGCCGCCGATCTTCGACATCCTCTACTGGAACAACGACACCACGCGCCTGCCCGCCGCCTTCCACGGCGACCTGATCGAGCTGTTCAAGACCAACCCGCTGATCCGGCCGAACGCATTGGAAGTCTGCGGCACGCCGATCGACCTCAAACAGGTCACCTGCGACCTGTTCTGCCTGGCCGGCACCAACGACCACATCACCCCCTGGCAGTCGTGCTATCGCTCCGCCCGGCTGTTCGGCGGCAAGTGCGAGTTCGTGCTGTCCAACAGCGGCCATATTCAGAGCATCCTCAACCCGCCGGGCAACCCCAAGGCGCGTTACATGACCGACGGCGAGCTCGGCGACGACCCCCTGCAATGGCAGGAGAACGCCACCAAGCACACCGATTCCTGGTGGCTGTACTGGCAGAAGTGGCTGGCAGAACGCTCCGGCGAACTCAAGAAGACTCCGACCAAACTTGGCAACAAGGCCTATCCGGCCGCCGAAGCCTCGCCCGGCACCTATGTGCACGAGCGTTGAAGCGTGCCGGGCGCCCGCAGTTATCGGACACTCCCTGCCGCGCCGGGCTTGCCCGCGCGCGGCTCGCCGTCGGATCTCCCGACGGCCTCGCCGACAGGGGCATGATGTATGTCGCAACCCTTCCGCTTTCGCACCATCGACATCGACGGCCAGACGCTGCGCACCGCCGTGCGCCCGGGCAAGTCGCATCTCACGCCTCTGCTGATCTTCAACGGCATTGGCGCCAACCTCGAACTGGTACTGCCCTTCGTCCGCGCCCTTGACCCGGACCTGGAAGTGATCGCCTTCGACGTACCCGGGGTTGGCGGATCGTCCACCCCCTCGCGGCCATACCGCTTCAGCGGACTGTCCAAGCTCGCCGCGCGCATGCTCGACTACCTCGACTACGGCCAGGTCAACGCCATCGGCGTTTCCTGGGGCGGCGCCCTGGCACAGCAGTTCGCCCACGATCACCCCGAGCGCTGCAAGAAGCTGATTCTCGCTGCCACCTCCGCCGGCGCGGCGATGATTCCCGGCAAACCCAAGGTACTCTGGCGCATGGCCAGCCCGCGCCGCTACATCCAGCCTTCGTACGGCGTGAAGATCGCGCCGGATATCTACGGCGGATCCTTTCGCCGAGACCCCAACCTGGCGACTGCACATGCGGCGAAGGTGCGCTCTTCCGGCAAGCTCGGTTACTACTGGCAGCTGTTCGCCGGCATGGGTTGGACCAGCATCCACTGGCTGCACCGCATTCGCCAGCCGACCCTGGTGCTGGCCGGCGACGACGACCCGATCATCCCGCTGGTCAACATGCGCCTGCTCGCCTGGCGCATTCCCAACTCGGAGCTGCATGTGATCGATGATGGCCATCTGTTCCTGGTGACCCGCGCCGAGGCGGTCGCTCCCATCATCATGCGATTCCTGCAGGAAGAGCGGCAGCCCGCGGTGATGCATCCGCAACAAGGACCGGCACGCGGTCACTGATTGCACGCGCGGCGCTTGACCGCCGCCCGTCGCGCCTGTACCAAAGTCGTCTGCAATGAACGCCGCCAAGACAAAGGAGTGTTTTTCCAAGATGCGCGAGCCCTTCGCATCGCCCATCGCCGAGCAGCCCGCTCACGAGGCCGAACCCGCCGCCTCGCCCTGCCTGCCCCTCAGAGTCGCCGCCAGCCTGCTGCGCGACCCGCTTGGTGCCGCCGCCCATGCCCTGAACCTGGCGCGCACCCTGGGCAGCGTGGCGCTCGGCGAACAGCCGGTACCGATGCCGAACGACCGCCGCTTCAGCGATCCGCAATGGCAGACCCATCCGCTGCGCCGTCGAGCGTTGCAGGCCTGGCTGGCCGGCGGACGTCACCTGCACGAGTGGATCAACAGCAGCCAGATCACAGAGCACGACCGCGAGCGTCTGCGCTTTCTCGCCGACCAGCTCGGCGACGCGCTGGCGCCGAGCAACAGCCCACTCCATCCGCAGGCGCTGCAGCGCCTGCGCGACAGCCGTGGCGCCAGCCTGCTCCAGGGCCTGGCCAACCTGCGCAATGACCTGCTGCACAATCGCGGACTGCCTACCCACGTCGACCGCAGCGCCTTTGAAGTGGGGCGCAACCTGGCCGCCTCGCCCGGCGAGGTGGTTTTTCGCAGCGAGATGCTCGAGCTGATCCAGTATTGCCCCAGCGGCGTGCAGCACTACCAGCGCCCGCTACTGATCGTGCCGCCGCAGATCAATCGCTTCTACATCTTCGATCTGGATCCGCAGCGCAGCCTGGTGCGACATGCGCTCGACGCCGGGTTCGCCGTGTTCATGGTCAGCTGGCGCAATCCGGATTCACGCCACCGCCACTGGGGCTTCTCGGAGTACGTCGAGGGGCTGGTCGAGGCGCTCGACGCCTGTCTGTCGATCAGCGGCAGCGACTCGCTGAATCTGGCCGGTGCCTGCCTCGGTGGCCTGACCAACGCCCTGCTGCTGAACGAGCTGGCCAGGCGGGAGCGCCTGCAGCAGATCGCCAGCTCGACCTACCTGGTCACGCCGCTGGACTGTCGCAGCGACCAGCCGGCACTACTCTTTGTCGACCCACGCAAGCGCGAGCGAGCCCGACTGCAATCGCTGCGACAAGGAGTGTTGCACGGTCACGAGCTGGCCCGGCTGTTCGCCTGGCTGCGTTCGCGCGACCTGATCTGGCACTACTGGACGCACAACTACCTGCTCGGCGAGAGCCCGCAGGCCTTCGACGTACTCTACTGGAACGCCGACAACACCCGTCTTCCCGCCGTCCTGCACGGCCAGTTGCTCGAACTGATCCAGCATGAACATCAGGCCGCCAGCCTGCCCCCGGAAGTCTGCGGCGCGCAGGTGGATTTCGCCCGGCTGGACGTCGACAGCTTCGCCGTCGCCGGCATCAGCGATCACATCACCCCCTGGCTCGGCGTGTACCGCTCGATGCAGGTACTTGGCGGCCGCTGCCAGTTCGTGCTGGCCAACGGCGGGCATATCCAGGCGATTCTCAGCCCCCCAGGCACACCCAGGGCCGGCTATCTGGAGGGCCCGCTTGACGGCCAACCGGCAGATCGCTGGCAGTCCGCTGCACTGCGCGGCGAAGGCAGCTGGTGGCCACGCTGGACGGCCTGGCTGCAGGAGCGCTCGGGTGAGCTGATCGCAGCCGCGCCGAGTGCCGGCAACTGCGAGTACCCGATCATCGAACCGGCCCCTGGCAGCTATGTACACCAGGCCTGAACCGGATCAGCACAGTGCTGGACAAGGGAAAAGCGCATGAAGACCCGCGAGCGAATTCTCGAGTGTGCCCTGGCGCTGTTCAACGCCAAGGGCGAGTCGAACGTCTCGACCCTGGAGATCGCCACCGAGCTGGGGATCAGTCCGGGCAACCTCTACTACCACTTCCACGGCAAGGAACCGATCATTCTCGAGCTGTTCGAGCGTTTCCGCGCGGAGCTCGAACCACTGCTCGATCCGCCCATGGATCTGCGCCTGGAAATCGACGACTACTGGCTGTTCCTCAACCTGCTTGCCGAACGCCTCGCGCAATATCGTTTCCTGTTCCAGGACCTCGGCAACCTCGCGCACGGCATGCCGAAGCTGGCCCGCGGTGTCCGCCTGTGGCTGAACCAGCTCAAGCGGACGCTGGCAGCGATGCTCGCGCAACTCAAGGCACAGGGGCAGCTTCGTAGCGACACGCTGGCGCTGGGGCAACTGGTCGAGCAGATCTGCCTGACACTGATCTACTCGCTGGATTATCAGCGCATCCTCGGCAGCCCCGGCGAAGTGCGCCTGGTGGTCTACCAGATCATGATGCTGGTGACGCCGCACCTGCAGGAATCACTGCGCCCGGCAACCGAGCAGCTGGTGCAGAAATACCTGCAGGCCTGAGCGCCTGCTTCGGCGCAGCATTCTGCGCTATCACTCGCACATCGCGTCCTGCTTCATGAGCCCACCTACACACCAATGAAAACGCCCGGCACTAGGCCGGGCGTTGGGTGTTGCTCAGCGCTACTCAGGCCTGGGAGGTCGGAGTGGTGCTCGCTGCCGGCGTGGCTGCCGGGGTAGCTGCGGGAGCAGGCGCTGCTGCAGCCGGCTTGGCTGCTGCAGGCTTGGCTGCCGCCTTGGGTGCCGCCGGCTTCTTCGCCGGAGCCTTTTTGGCGACCGGTTTTGCTGCCGGCTTGGCCGCAGGCTTCGGCGCTGCCTTGGCTACGGTCTTCGCCGCCGGCTTGGCGGCTGCCTTGGCTGCCGGCTTGGCCACAGCCTTGACCGCTTTCGCCGCGGGCTTGGCTGCTGCCTTTGCCAGCGGCTTGGCCGCAGGCTTCGGAGCGGCCTTGGCCAGAGGCTTGGCAGCCGGTGCAACGGTCTTCGCCGAAACGCCAGTCACCTTTTCCAGCTTGGCGGTCAGCGCCTCGATCTTGGCGTTGAGCTCCTTGACCTCAAGACGGCTGGGCACGCCCAGACGCGAGATGGCATGGTTGAGGCGCTTGTCGAAGGCTTCTTCCAGTTCGTTCCACTTGCCCAGGGCAAGACCACGTACTTCATCGACCTTGGAACGAGCGGACTTGGTTGTCGACTTGACGGCATCGACCTGCTTGTCGACCCCGGTCTTGACCATTTTCTCGGCCTTCTGACCATCCGCGACCAGCGCGTCGAACAGCTTCTCGCCGTCCTTGCTGACCTTGGAATAGGCACCCAGACCAGCCAGCCAGATCTGCCGAGAGTACTTCTCGATATCGCTGACCCAGGAGTTGCCTTCTTTCTCTACCTTCTTCTTACCTGCCATCCCAGTCTCCTTTATTTTGTCTTGTCCGCACTTGCCAGCATCGCGTTCAGCACGTCGAGCTTAGCAGAGAGTGCATCAACGTCCTGACGCGAGGGAATACCCATGCGATTGAGAGCCCGGGCAACACGCTCATCGAACGCACCCTGGATCTTCTCGAAGCGCTCCTCGACCTTGCCTTTCACGCCTTCGAAGCGGTCCTTGACCGGAGCCAGCTTGCCGTTGGCGGCGTCCAGCTGATCGCTGATCAGATCCTTGCCCTTGCCTTCGAGTTCCTCACCGGCCTGAACCAGACCCTTGATGTAGTCGAGGCCTTCCTGACCCGCCTTGGCATAGGCACCCAGGCCTGCGAGCCAGATCTGGCGGCTGTAGTGACGGGCTTCACCGAGCAGGTTGCTGGTGGTTTCTACGGTTTCCTTGACGGCTGCCTTGGACATGATGGACCTCACTTGGATTCGGAATGGACGCCCATCGAGTGACAGGCTTGAGCGCAAACCTAGTGAGATAAATTAGAAAGCACATACTAATGTGCGAAAAAACTTCAGGCCTGCAGCGATTTGTCCAGGGTGTTCTCGATCTCGCGACGGATCGTGCTGCCCAACGCGGAGAGCAGCAGCCCCAGCTTGAGCTCGACACGTACGCTGTCATCACCGACCTCGATGCGACCATCCGCGCCGCTGCGCTTGAACTCCAGGCAATCGCCATTCCAGCTGCAGCGCACGTCGTACTGACTGGAGAGGCGATCAGCCAGCACCTGGGCACGCTGGCGGGCCTCCTCGATGCCGAGGTTGTGGGAACGTTCGATGGTGATGCGGGTCATGCGTCTGCCCTCTGCGACCTGATGTCGCGCGACTATATCAAGAACATCCGGGCGTCGCGCCGACACCGACTTGCGCAGGGTCAAGCTTTTCACGCGCGCGGCGCGGGCAGCAGCCGGCGGCCGCTTTTTGGGTTTAGAATGCCCGGCACTCTGACTCTGGTGACAGCGACATGAATGATCCTCGCAAGGGCAGCGATGCCGATCCCATCACCCACTTCGGCTACCAGAGCGTGCCGGAGAGCAAGAAGGCGGAAAAGGTCGCCGAGGTCTTCCACTCGGTTGCCGCCAAATACGACCTGATGAACGACCTGATGTCCGCCGGCATTCATCGCCTGTGGAAACGCTTCACCATCGAGCTGTCCGGCGTGCGCAACGGCAACCGGGTGCTCGACATCGCCGGCGGCACCGGCGACCTGACCCGTCAGTTCTCGCGCCTGGTCGGCCCCCAGGGTGAAGTGGTGCTGGCCGACATCAACGCCTCGATGCTGCAGGTCGGCCGCGACCGCCTGCTCGACAAGGGCACCGCCGGCAACGTGCGCTTCGTCCAGGCCGATGCCGAGAAGCTGCCCTTCCCGGACAACCATTTCGATGTGGTCACCATCGCCTTCGGCCTGCGCAACGTGACGCACAAGGAAGACGCCCTGCGCTCGATGCTGCGGGTGCTCAAGCCCGGCGGGCGACTGCTGGTGCTGGAGTTCTCCAAGCCGCGCAGCGCGGTGCTGTCCAAGGCTTACGATGTCTACTCCTTCACCCTGCTGCCGATGATGGGCAAGCTGGTCACCAACGACTCGGAAAGCTACCGCTACCTGGCCGAATCGATCCGCATGCATCCCGACCAGGACACGCTCAAGGCGATGATGCTGGACGCCGGCTTCGAGCGCGTGACCTACCACAACATGACTGGCGGCATCGTCGCCCTGCACCGCGGCATCAAGCCCTGATGCTGAGCCTGGCGCTACTGGCAGCCGCCGAGCACGGCATCAACCGCGTGCTGCGCCTCGACAGCACGGCGTTGCCGCGCCTGGCACCGCTGGCCGGCAAGGTCATCCTGATCGAGTGCCCGGCGCCGGCGCTGCAGCTGTTCCTGCTGCCCGATGCCCAGGGCCTGCGGCTGGCGCAGGAGTGGCAGGCCGAGCCGGACTGTCGCCTGCGCGCGCCGGCGTCGAGTCTTCTGCGGCTCGCCCTGAGCACGCAGAAGACTGCCGTTCTGCACGAGCCCGAGGTGCAGTTGCTCGGCAATGCCGACGTGCTGCTGAGCCTGGCCGGCGTACTGCAGGATCTCGACCTCGACTGGGAATACGAGCTCAGCCGCTGGCTCGGCCCGGTCGCGGCCGGCCTGCTCGGCAGCAACCTGCGCGGCGGCGCACGCTGGACCCGGCGCAGTCTCGACAGCCTGCGCCTGGATCTTGCCGACTACCTCGGCGAGGAGTCGCGTAGCCTGGTCGGCCGCCGCGAAGCCGAAGCCCGCTTCGCCGAAATGGATGCCCTCAAGCTCCGCCTGGATCGCCTCGAAGCCCGCACCGAGCGCCTAGCCCGCAAACCCGATACAAGCGAAAACGCATGAAGCTGCTCGCCATCCGCCGCCTCTTCCACATCCAGCGCGTAGTCATTCGCTACCGCCTCGACGATCTGGTCTTCGCTCTGCCCATGCTGCCCTGGTGGCTGCGCGCGCTGCGCCTGCTGATGCCGTGGCGCTGGCTGCCACGGCGCGAGCTGGCACTGACCCGCGGCGAACGCCTGCGCCTGGCGCTACAGGACCTGGGGCCGATCTTCATCAAGTTCGGCCAGTTGCTGTCCACCCGTCGCGACCTGCTGCCGCCGGACATCGCCGACGAGCTGGCCTTCCTCCAGGACCAGGTGCCGCCCTTCGAGCCCGCCATTGCCGTTGCCCTGATCGAGGAACAGCTGGGCCTCAAGCTTGAGCAGGTGTTCACCCGTTTCGACCAGCAGGCCCTGGCGTCGGCCTCGATTGCCCAGGTCCACGCCGCGCGACTGAAAAGCGGTGAGGAAGTGGTGGTCAAGGTGATCCGCCCGGGTTTGAAACCGATCATTCGCCAGGATCTGGCCTGGCTGTTCCTGCTCGCGCGGATCGCCGAGAAGGCCTCGGCCGATGCCCGCCGCCTGCGTCCGGTAGAGGTGGTCGGCGACTACGAGAAGACCATCTTCGATGAGTTGGACCTGCTGCGCGAAGCAGCCAACACCAGCCAGCTGCGACGCAATTTCGAGGACTCGCCGCTGCTCTACGTGCCCCAGGTGTACTGGGACTGGTGCCGCCCCCAGGTACTGGTCAGCGAGCGCATCTATGGCATCCCGGTAACCGACCTGGACGCACTGGCCGATCAGCGTACCGACATGAAGCTTCTGGCCGAACGCGGCGTGGAGATCTTCTTCACCCAGGTGTTCCGCGACAGCTTCTTCCACGCCGACATGCACCCCGGCAACATCTTCGTCAGCACCCGCCAACCCTGGAACCCGCAGTACATCGCCATCGATTGCGGCATCGTCGGCAGCCTGACACCGGAAGACCAGGACTACCTGGCGCGCAACGTGATGGCCTTCTTCAAGCGCGACTACCGCAAGGTCGCCCAGCTGCACATCGACTCCGGCTGGGTGCCGGCGGAAACCAAGGTCAACGAGTTCGAGGCAGCGATCCGCACCGTCTGCGAGCCGATCTTCGACAAGCCCTTGAAGGACATCTCCTTCGGCCAGTTGCTGCTGCGCCTGTTTCAGACTGCACGGCGCTTCAACATGGAAGTCCAGCCGCAACTGGTGCTGTTGCAGAAGACCCTGCTCAACATCGAAGGGCTGGGTCGCCAGCTGTATCCGGACCTCGATCTGTGGAGCACCGCGCTGCCATACCTGGAGCGCTGGATGCGCGAGCGGCATAGCCCGAAGAATCTGCTGCAGAGCATGCAGACCCAGGTCGAACAATTGCCGCACCTGGCCGGCATGACTCGCGAGCTGCTCGAGCGCATGGCCCAGCCGCACCATGAAAACGCGCCGCCACCGTGGCGCGAGCGACAGGACGGCCGCGTGCTGCGCCTGCTCGGTGCCGGGCTGCTGACCGGCGGCGCGGTGCTGATCGCCAGCGCCGCGGCCCCGCTGACCCTGGTCGCCTGGCCCGCCTGGCTGATGGGTGGCGCCGGTCTGTACCTGGTCATCCGCCGATAGCCAGTGCCGGGCGCGGCTGGCACACTGCGCGAACGCGCGCCAAGTAACGAGAGCCCACGGGGCCGGAACACAGAGCATGACCGACTGGCTTGACGAAATTCACTGGGACGCCGACGGGCTGGTCCCTGCCATCGCCCAGGATCACCAAACCGGGCGCATCCTGATGATGGCCTGGATGAACCGCGAAGCGCTGGCGCTGACCGTCGCCGAAGGCCGTGCCATCTACTGGTCACGTTCGCGTGGCAGACTCTGGCGCAAGGGCGAGGAGTCCGGCCACGTACAGAAGCTGCATGAATTGCGTCTGGACTGCGACGCCGACGTCGTCACCCTGCAGGTCGAGCAGCTTGGCGGTATCGCCTGTCACACCGGCCGGCAAAGCTGCTTCTATCGGGTCTTTGATAACGGCAACTGGAAAACCGTCGATGCGGTCATCAAGGACCCCGACGCCATCTACCACAAGGGCCACAGCCATGAGTGACACCCTCACCCGCCTGGCCGAAGTGCTCGAGTCGCGCAAGGGCGCGGCGGCAGACAGCTCCTATGTCGCCAGCCTCTATCACAAGGGCCTGAACAAGATTCTGGAAAAGGTCGGTGAGGAGTCGGTGGAAACCATCCTCGCCGCCAAGGATGCCGCAGTCAGCGGCGACTGCAGCGACCTGATCTACGAGACTGCCGACCTCTGGTTCCACAGCCTGGTCATGCTCGCCGCGCTCGGCCAGCATCCGCAGGCGGTGCTGGACGAACTGGAGCGACGCTTCGGCCTCTCCGGGCATGCGGAAAAAGCCGCACGCCCGAGCAACTGACACTTTTCACTTTCGCGGAGAACTTCCATGGGTATCGGCGGCATAAGCATCTGGCAACTCCTGATCATCCTCCTCATCGTCGTCATGCTGTTCGGCACCAAGCGCCTGCGCAACATCGGCTCCGATCTGGGTGATGCCATCCGCGGTTTCCGCAAGTCGGTGAACAGCGAAGAAAAACCGCCGGTGGAAGACGATAAAGGTCAGACCATCGACGCCCAGGCGCGCAAGGTCGAAGAACCGAGCCGCAAGGACTAAGAGCGCCCAGCCATGTTCGATGTCGGCTTCACCGAGCTGCTGTTGGTCGGCCTGGTTGCCCTGCTGGTGCTCGGCCCCGAGCGCCTGCCCGTCGCTGCGCGTACCGCCGGCCTGTGGATCGGCCGGCTCAAGCGCAGCGTCGGCGCGATCAAGGCAGAGGTCGAGCGCGAGATCGGCGCCGACGAAATCCGCCGCCAGCTGCACAATGAGCGCATTCTCGAGCTGGAGCGGGAAATGAACCGCAATCTGCTCGACGACAAGCTCGCCGAAGCGCCCCCCCGCGCTGAGGACGCTGCCCCGGCAGCGCCCGCCGCGAGCGCCGAGCAGTCCTCCCAGGATCCACCCGCCAAACCATGACCGACAGTACCCAGCACGACCGCGAAATGCCCCTGGTTGCGCACCTGACCGAACTGCGCAACCGAGTACTGCGCTGTGTGGTGGCGGTGCTGCTGATCTTTGGCGTGCTGTTCTACTTCGCCCAGGACATCTACGCGCTGGTCGCGGCGCCATTGCGCGCCTATCTGCCGGAAGGCGCGACCATGATCGCCACGGGCGTCGCTTCGCCGTTCCTGACGCCGTTCAAGCTGACTCTGGTGATAGCGCTATTCCTCGCCATGCCGGTGGTGCTGCAGCAGATCTGGGGCTTCATCGCGCCGGGCCTGTACAAGCACGAGAAGCGCATTGCCGTACCGCTGCTGATCTCCAGCATCTTGCTGTTCTATGCCGGCATGGCGTTCGCCTATTTCGTGGTCTTCCCGATCATGTTCGGCTTCTTCGCCAGCGTGACGCCGGAAGGCGTGGCGATGATGACCGATATCGGCCAGTACCTGGATTTCGTCCTGACCCTGTTCTTCGCCTTCGGCGTGGCTTTCGAGATACCGGTGGCGACCTTCCTGCTGATCTGGGTCGGCATCGCCGACGTCACCTCGCTGCGACGCAGCCGCCCCTATGTAGTGGTCGGCTGCTTTGTTGTCGGGATGGTTCTGACCCCGCCAGACATCTTCTCGCAGACGCTGCTGGCACTGCCGATGTGGCTGCTGTTCGAAGCGGGCCTGCTGTTCGGCAGCATGGTCAGCAAGCGTGACGACGCCGAAGAGAACTTCCGTGGCGACACCGACGAAGATCACGACCAGCCCCCCGCTGCAAATCCGTGAACCTGCTGCTACTCGAAGAGGACGACTTCGTTGCCGCGGACCGGGCGCTGTTGCGTGGCCGCCGCCTCACCCATCTGCACGAGGTACATCGTGCGGCGGTGGGTGATCAGCTGCGTGTCGGTCGCCTCGACGGCCTGATGGGCCGCGCCATCCTGCTGCGCCTGGAAGCAGGCGAAGCAGAGCTGACCATCGAGCTGGACCAACCCCCACCGGCCAAGCTGCCGCTCACCCTGCTGCTCGCCGTACCGCGGCCGAAGATGCTCAAGCGCATTCTGCAGACGGTCGCCGCCATGGGCGTCGAACACCTGGTTCTGATCAACAGCTTCCGGGTGGAAAAGAGCTTCTGGCAGACCCCCTTCCTGGCGCCGGAAAAGATTCGTGAGCAGCTGATCCTCGGTTTGGAACAGTCACGCGATACGCACCTGCCGCACGTGACGGTCGAAAAGCGCTTCAAGCCCTTCGTCGAGGATCGCCTGCCACAACTCGCCGCAGGCACCACCGCACTGGTGGCGCACCCCGGCCCGTTTCCGCCCTGCCCCCGCGCCATCGAAGGCCGGGTGACCCTGGCCATCGGCCCGGAGGGCGGCTGGATACCCTACGAGGTCGAGATGCTGCAGGCCGCCGGGCTGACGCCGGTGCAGCTCGGCGAGCGCATCCTGCGGGTGGAAACGGCAGTCCCGGCGTTGCTCGCACGACTGTTCTGAGGCCCGCTCCGAGCGCCAGACGGAGCCGACGCAACGCTGCCTGCGCAGGATCACTCGGTTGCTGGCGGCTCCGCGCAAAGCACGCGATTGCGACCCTCGCCCTTGGCCCGATACAACGCCTCGTCGGCTCGCTTGAGCAGGCTCTTGGTGGTCTCCGCGCCGGGGTTCCAATGCGCGACGCCGGCGGACAGCGTCAGCCCGCTGCCGGTCGGACTGATACTGGCGGCCACGGCCTGGCGCAGTCGCTCGGCCAGCTGCACCGCGGCGTCCAGTTCGGCTCCCGGCAACAGGATGACGAATTCCTCGCCCCCGGCGCGGCAGAGCAGGTCGCTGCCGCGCGAGCACTCACGCATCTTCTGCGCGACGAACTCCAGTACTTGGTCACCGACGTCGTGGCCATGCTGGTCGTTGACCCGCTTGAAGTAGTCGATATCGATCAAGACCAGCGAAAAAGGAGCGCCCTGCATCAGCCAGCCGTCCATCGCCGCCTGCATCCCGCGACGATTGAACAGGCCGGTCAGCGCATCGGTCACGTTCTCCAGGTTCAGCCGCCCCAGACGCATGTGTAGCAGGGCAAGTCCGTTCAGGACGGAGCGCTTGAGCTGCTCCGCCTCGCTGTACCAGCCACGAATGGCGCCGATCTGTTCCGCGGCACTGTTCGATTCCCAGTGCTGCGCGCTCGCCGCCAGTTGTTCGAGCGGCCGCGCGATACGCCGCGCCATCCACCAGATCAACAGCAGGCAGATGACCGAGAACGGCGTGGCGCGCAGAACGATCTCGCCCATCAGGCGATTGAGCGCGTTCAAGGTCACTTCGGTCGGCGTCTGCGCCACCACGCCCCAACCGGTGCTGGGGACCGGGGCATAGCCGGCGAGCATGTCCACGCCACGCGAGTTAATCAAGCGCTGGCTACCGCTCTCGCTCCGCAGCACTGCCTCGATTACCGGATTGCCGGTTACACGCTCACCGACTCGCGCATCGTCCTGGTGATAGATCAGATGCCTGCCGCGATCGACGACATAGATATAGGAGCCGTCCGCGTAGTGATGTCGTCCGAGCAGACGCTGGAGGATGTTCTCCTGATGTAGATAGAGCGAGCCGCCGACATAACCGAGATAACGGCCCTGCTCGTCATGAATCGGCTGGGAAATGAACACCAGCAGATTGCCACTGGCACCTATGAAAGGCTCGGTAATCAGCGGCGTTTGCCGACTGAGGGCTTCGCGGGCGCCGGGGGTATCGAGGATGTGCCCGGTCAGGCCAAGGGAGTCGGGAGCGGAAGCCAGGACTCGCGCGTCCGCGCGAACCATCAGCACAGAATTGAAGCTCTGGCTCTGCCCTTTCAGGCGCTGCACCTCTTCCTCCAGCCAGGCCTCGTCCGTCATCCGCGCGGCCAGTCGCGAGGCACTGAACGCCAGCTGCTGCTGGATCGCCTGCAGCAAACCCTCCGCGTTGTGCGCCTGCTTGGCGGCATACACACGATTGGACTCGAGCGCATGATCCATCAACAGGTCACGCTGGATACGGTAGCTGGCGAAGAAACCGTTGCCGAAGGTGAGCAGCGCCACCACCAGCGACAGCCCCAGGATCAGGCTCTTGAGATCAATTCTCGGCATCGTCACTTCTGCTACAAATACGCGTCATCCGGCGCAGGCAACCCCACCGCGCCGGCGCTGTCGCACTAGTATTGCCCACTCGAGCCCGGAACACATGCTTGCAATCACCATAGATACCGATGCGCTGGCCCGAGCGCTGGACGACGAACGCAATCGCATGCACTACCTCGACCTGGAAGATGGCGCCTTGCTGACGCTGCCGCCTGGTGCGGCCGAGCCGGGTAGCGAGGAAAAGTATCAGGTCGATCCAGAGCGCTACCTGCGTATCAAGCCCCTGACATTCGAACAACGGCTGGCCCTGCGCGAGGCATTCCTGCTTGAACTCGGCGACCACGCGCTGCACATGGTTCTGCGCAACGCCTTGCAGGGCCGCCGCGCGCTGCGCAACTTTGCCTACCAGCTCGTTCAGCATCCGACGCTCGAACAAGCCTGGCAGCGCTTCTACGCCAACCGCCTGCGAGAACTGGCGCTCGAGTGGCTGGAAGAGCATGACTTGCATCCGCGCACAGCGCAGACCAGCATCGCGGCTCGACCTCGGCACGGGTAGCGGTGCTCTCCGGTACTGAGGCGTGAGAACAGGCTTCTGTGCTGATGCTCGGACTCGCGCAAGGCATCACTACCGGGCCGAGCAAGCCCCGGTTGGCAGGCGGGATGTGACGCAGGCACCAAAGCGCCACGGGCGCACTGCCATCATGGGCGGCGGAGGCAGATAATCGCGCCCTCGCCTTTTTGCATGGAGCACCCCGCATGTCCTTTCGCCGCCCCCTCCTGACCGTCGCACTGCTCGGCGCCAGCCTGCTTACCACGGCCCAGGCCGAATCCGACTCGCTGCTCAAGGATGCGACCAAGGGCGCCGTCTCCAATGCCATCTCGGCCGGCAAGAACCTGCTCGGCGGGGTCAGCGACGGCATCACCGAAGGACGAGAGGAAACAGAAGGGGTGGATGGCGCGCTGTCGATCTCGACTTTCGAGCAGTTCGAACAGCAGCAGGGGCAGGTCGAGGTCCTCTCGATCAAGCAGGACGACGGCCGCCTGGTGGCCGCGCTGGGCCTGAAGAACACCTCGGACAAGCCGATTCGGCTGATCAACCTGCAGAGTGCCAACGCCCTGCTGGCGATTGACGAGGATGGCTATTCCAGTGCCCTGGTCGTCGGCACAGACAACCCTTTCGAGCTCACCATCCCGCCGCGTGCCGGCATTCGTCAGCGCTTCGTCTTCGAAACACCGGAAGCACCGATCACCGCCATCCGCGTCTGGGGCCGGGACTTCACGCCCAAGCGCTGAGCCATGGGAACCCGCGCCGCCGGGTGACGGCGCGGGTAACCGACGACTCAGTCGGCACCGACACGAATCACCAGCTTGCCGAAGTTGCGCCCTTCGAGCAGGTCGACGAATGCTTTGGGTGCACTTTCCAGCCCCTCCACCTGATGCTCGCGGTACTTGATGCGCCCTTCCGCCAGCCAGGCGCTCATGTCGCGGGCGAACTCGCCATAGCGATGGCCGTAGTCGTCGAAGATGATGAAGCCGCGCATGCTGATGCGCTTGGTCAGGATGGTGCGCATCAGCAGCGGCAGACGGTCCGGGCCTTCCGGCAGGGAAGTCAGGTTGTACTGGGCGATCAGCCCGCAGACCGGAATCCGCGCCAGGGTATTGAGCAGCGGCAGCACCGCATCGAAGACCTTGCCGCCGACGTTCTCGAAGTAGATATCGATGCCGTCCGGGCAGGCCGCCGCCAGCTGCGCGGCGAAGTCGTCGGCATGGTGATCGAGGCAGGCATCGAAGCCCAGCGTTTCTACCGCAAAGCGGCACTTCTCTTCACCACCAGCCACGCCGACCACGCGGCAGCCCTTGAGCTTGCCGACCTGGCCGACAGTTGCGCCCACCGGCCCGGTCGCCGCCGCCACCACCAACGTCTCGCCAGCCTGCGGTTTGCCGATATCGAGCAGGCCCATGTAGCCGGTGAAGCCCGGCATGCCGAGGATGCCCAGGGCGTAGGAAGGGTTCTGCGGCGCCTGGCCGAGATTGGTCAGACCGGTACCGTCGGACAGCGCATAGTCCTGCCAGCCATTCATCGACAGCACCCAGTCACCCTCGGCGAAGCCGTCCAGCTTCGAGCTGATCACACGGCTGACGGTGCCGCCGACCATGGTCTGGCCGATCTCCACCGAGGCGGCGTAGGACTTGGCCTCGCTGATGCGCCCGCGCATGTAGGGGTCGAGAGAGAGGAACACGGTACGCAGCAGCACCTGCCCGGATTCCGCTTGCGGCAGCGCCTCCTCTTCAAGACGGAAGGTGCGCTCGTTGGGCGCTCCATGCGGACGCTCGGCCAGTACCAAACGACGATTGCGGGTGGCAGATTGCGACATGTGCAGGTTCTCCTGAGACTCAAGACGGACCGACAGTAAAGGCCGCCCACCTGCGCACGGCAACCAGCGGGCAGCCTTATTCACGCCGGTGAGCACCGATCATCCTCCTGCTGACTTTGCGTTAAGCCCTCGCCACCGCGGCCTGGTTTAGCGTCGAGAGGAGAAACAAAAAGGCCGGAGCAACTGCCCCGGCCCGGTCGATCCTGTTTGCGTCAGGCGGCAGGCATCTGGCTCGCATGCGCCGAGAGGATCTCCTGCTTGCGCTTGGCCTCCGGCAGATCATTGATGCAGTAGTTGATGTGGTAGACGGTGAACAGGAACGTATAGAAACCGTTCATCCGCAGATCCACACCGTGCTCGTTCAGCGCATAACGCTGCAGCGCGGAACGCGCCTGGAACGCCCAGACGATGTAGAGCACCGCCAGCGCAAGGGACAGCAGCAAGCTGAGCACATCCAGCGCCACTTCGCCGCTGCCGGCCAGACCACCGCTCCAGCCCGCACATACCGCGATCCAGATCAGGAACAGATCACCACCGATCTCGCCCTTGGTGACCTCGCGCAGCACCGGCCCGTTGCGCCACAACCAGAGAATCGGATAGATCCCCAACGTGGCCAGGCTCAGCAGAACCAGGTTGAGGGTTTTGGTGTTAACGCGCTCCTTGAGCTCCGCGACATTCGACATCTACTGCATCCTTGAGAGGAAAAGAGGACTGGCGAGCTTAAAAGAGGCGATATCGAAAAGCCATTGAGATAGCTCAAGGCCGGCCTTTTCAGGCGGGCCGGCGGTGCTCACCATCACGCGCGTCTACTTGGCGATGCCCGAATACGACGACTCTTCAGATGATGCAGAAAACGGGCATCGAGTCTTGCGTAAAGAGGCGCCCTAAGGGCACCAAACGCAGCAGCGACGCGGCCGCCGACCAGACGCTTGCATGGCGGCAAGCGGGACAATCTGTCAGCTTGAGCTACCCGCGCGCTGCTGTAGCTGCAACCCCGTCGCAAACAGCCCGGTCACCGCACGCGCTGCCGCAGCGGCGTCCTGTCCAGGCAGCTGTTCATCGAGCAACAACGTCGCCAGACCGTGTACCAGGCTCCAGGCAGCCAGGCTGGCGGTCGCCTGATCCTGCGCGGGCGCAAGCGCCTCCACACCCGCTCCGAGCTGCTGGTAGAGCAGCTGGGCGGCATGTCGTAGCTGGGGATAGCGCGACTTGTCCGCAATACCGCCGAACATCAGAGCGAAGCGCCCCGGCTGCTCGAGGGCGAAGGCGACATAGCACTGCCCGAGCGCCGCAAGACCAGCCGCTGACTGCCGTTTCATTCGCTGTGCCAGCTCGTCAAAGCCGTCGGTCGCCAGGGCCGCCAGCAACGCATCCCGATCCGCAAAGTGGCGGTAGGGCGCGCTGTGCGAAACGCCCGCCCGGCGCGCGACTTCACGCAAGCTGATTGCGGCTACGCCGCCGTCTACCAACAGCTCTGCGGCAGCCGCCAACAATGCCGCTCGCAAGTCGCCGTGGTGATAGGTACGGGCATTCTCTTCCGATGTTGACACCGCCCACATCCTCCCTCTATGTTTACACCGCCCACATGATGCTCGCACCGACGCCAGAGCACTAGCCCCTGCCTTGGAGAAACCCCATGCTATTCGTTGCCTTGTTGCTGATTTTCACCTTGCTGGCCGCTCTTGCGTCCCGCTGCGGCGCCGCTGGACTGGCGTCCTGGCCAGCACGCATGCGCCTGGCGCTGGCCGTGGCGCTGCTGCTGATCGGCATGGATCACTGGCTGACGCCGCAGCGCTACCTGGCGATGATGCCGCCTTATCTGCCCTGGCATATGGAGCTGGTTCTGTTTACCGGCGCCTGCGAGATCGCAGGTGCACTTGGGCTGCTATGGACACGTACCCGCCGCCTGGCCGGCGGGCTGCTGGCGCTGTATTTCGTCTGCGTATTCCCGGCCAATCTGCACAACGCCTTGCACGGCTTGAATGTCGACGGCTTGCCCAGCGTGCAGTGGTACTACTGGCTACGCCTGCCGTTTCAGCCGCTGATCATCATCTGGACGCTGTATGCCGCGGAGTTGCTACGCCAACCGTTCAGCCACTCGGCAAAGCAGTGATATCGAAAACTCTTCGCCCGAGCGTCTCTGGAAAAACGTACAAAACGCCAAGGTCATACCCGACGTTGTGACACCAGAAACGGAAATAAAAAGAGCCCTGCACGCAGGGCTCTTTTTCACACACAAGACAGCGGTTACAGACTTACTGCCAGTTGGCCGCGACCACCAGCTCCAGCTGCTCTCGCTGGGACTGGCTCAACGCCAGTTCTCCCCCAGACGGAGCTCCGAAGGCAGCCATCGCCTCGACCAGGCTATCCACCTGGCTGGCATACAGAACCGATCCGCCGGCCTGGATCGAGTCCAGGCGCTGCGCCGGGGCGACATACCAGTCCTGCACCGTTACCCGGTCCTCCGAACCAGTTACGTCAATGACCAGACTGTCACCCTCTCGGGATAACCAGAGGCTGTCCCGGCCGATTCCGTCGAACGCCAGCACGTCGTTATCGTCTGGGGAATTGGACAGATTGTTGATCACATCCTGCCCGTCCCCCAGGGCGAACCTGTAGGTATCGCTACCGTCGCCACCCATGAGGTAATCGTTGCCTCTGCCACCCACCAGGGTGTCGTTGCCTGCTCCGCCGTCAATCAGATCCGCATCGCTGGAGCCGAGGATGGTATGTCCAGCCGCCTGCCCAGCCACCAGATTGCCGAAGGAACGCTCATCAGGAAGATTGGCGTATGCCGGTGAGCCCAACGGATCAGGGTTCGCCACGCCGAAGGCGCCAAATAGCTGTGCGGCGGTGAGCTGCCCTCCCGATGCAAAGGTGATCACATCGACCACGTTGTCACCGCCGAGGAACCAGTTCCTGATGGTCACCTGATCGGTCCCGCCACTGACCCGCAGCACCAGATCATTGCCGCTTCGCATCAGCCCACTGGAGACCTGGTTGAAGGCAATCCCTTCGAAGCGCAGGGTATCGAAGCCGCCACCCGCATTGTCGATGACGTCCTGACCGCCGCCTGCGGCGAACACATAGACATCATCACCACGGCCGCCAAGCAGCGCATCGTTGCCCTGCCCACCCATCAGGGTGTCGTTGCCGTTGCCGCCTTCGAGACGGTCATTTCCGGCACCTCCCGACAACACATCGTTGCCGTTGAAGCCCTGCAGCAGATCGCGTCCGTTCGTCCCGACCAGGGCCGCGTCATCGCCGGAAGAACCCTGTACCTGCGCATCGAAGGCGGCGGCCGGCGCAGGAATTGCCAGCCCGAATGCGCCGAATATCTGCGCCGCGGTCAACTGCCCGCCCGTTTCGAAAGTGATGCTCTCGACCAGCGCGTCACCACCCAGGAAGTAGTCGCGCAACGTCACCTGATTGGCCGTGCTGCCGTTGACCGGCAGGATCAGATCGTTACCCGACTTCATCAGGCCGGAAGCCACCTGGTTGAAGGTGATGCCGTTGGTGAAGTGCAGAACATCATTGCCGCCCTGCTCCTGAATGACATCCTGACCCGCGCTGTAGCGGTAGACATCGTCTCCCACGCCACCCAGCAGTAGATCGTTTCCGCTGCCGCCAACGAGGGTGTCGTTTCCTGCACCGCCGACAAGAATGTCGCTGCCTGTGCTGCCGGTCAGCAGATCGTCTCCACCCAGCCCCGCCACCGGCGGCTCGTTGCCGTCTCCCGGTGTACCACCGCCGGGCTCGCCTCCTCCGGGCTGCCCCGCGCCAGGCAGGGCAGTCAGCAGGCCGGCTATCTGCGCGGCCGTCAGATAGTTGCCGCCATCCGGCTGCACATAATCGAGCGCGTGCTCCGAGCCCAGGAAGTGTCGTAGCACCCGCACCTGCTGCGCCGAGTCGCCGTCCACCAGAATCAGCAGATCGTCTCCGTCCTGATGGAAGCTCAGACGTGAGCGGTCAATGCCGATGAAGAACGCGCCGTCAAATCCGCCGCCGGCGTTATCGATGACATCCCGGCCTCCGCCTGCCCGGTAGTAGTAGCGGTCATCACCTGCGCCGCCGGCCAGCTCATCGTCTCCATCCTCGCCATCGAGCGTGTCGTTGCCAGCTCCGCCGAGCAGCGTGTCGGCCCCGGAGCCCTGCTGCGAACCGTTGCCACCAGAGAGGTAGTCATTGCCATCGCCACCCTCCAGCAGATCGTTACCCGCCATGCCGAACAGCGTGTCATTGCCGGCAAGTCCTCGCATCAGGTCTCGTCCCTGGCTGCCGAGCAATTGCTCGCCCGCCGCCGTGCCTTCCATCAGCGCGTCGAAACCACCTGGCACGCTTCCGGCCGCGATGATCTGGGCGATACGTTCGGCGCTGAGCATGTAACCGCCATCCGGCTGGACATAGGCAATGGCCCGGTCGCCGCCGAGGAAATGCCCCAGCACACGAACCGCCTGCTCGGCGTCCCCATCCACCAGGATCAGCAGATCATCGCCATCGCGGGTAAAACCGAGGCGGTCTTCGCCAATTCCTCCGCTGAAGAACAGCCCGTCATTACCGCCGCCGCGGTTGTCGATGACGTCCTTGCCATCGCCTGGACGGTAGACATAGCGATCATTGCCCGCCCCACCAGCCAGGAAGTCATCCCCTGCCCCGCCGATCAACTGGTCGTTTCCGGCACCGCCGAAGAGGCTGTCGTTGCCAGCATCACCGGAGAGGTAGTCGTCGCCGTTCTCACCATGCAGCACGTCACTCCCACCGCGCCCCCAGGCCTGGTCGTTGCCATCGCCCAGCCGCATGGTTTCGTCGCTGTCTCGGTAACCGAGCAGGGTGTCCGCACCGCTGCTGCCGTGATACAGGACGCGGCTCTCGATCTCGGACGCAGCCAGCTCGCTACCATCAGCGAATACGAACAGATCGATCTTGAAATGCTCGGTCGGCTCGCGGAACCAGTTCTGTACCCTGATCGAGTCAGTGCCGTTGGTGTGTTCGACAACCAGATCGAGGCCACGCCGGTGGTAGCTCAGCTCGTCCGCCTGAACACCCGCGCCGAAGATCAGCCTGTCGAAACCCGGCTCGACATTGCTCCAGGCCTGGTCGGCCCGGCGCTCGATGATCAGGTCATGACCATCGCCCAGGTCGAACAGATAGGTGTTCTCTGCGAACGAGCCATGCAGCGTGTCATTGCCCTGGCCGCCCTGGAGCGTGCTCTCGCGCCATTCCCAAGGGTCATTGTTGGCGATGATGAGGTCGTCGCCGGCGCCGCCTTGCAGGGTGTCGTAGGCCTCGCCGATCAGGGTGTCGTTGCCCGCGCCGCCCATCAGCAGGCCCGAACCCTCGATCAGGTCATCCCCTGCCCCGCCATCCAGCTCGCCCGCGCCAAGCAGGTGATCGTTGCCGTCTTCGCCGAAGAACTGCCCGACCCCGGACAGGGTGTCCTCGCCGATACCGCCGAACAGCGTGCTCATGCCATCCATCGAGACCAGTACGTCGCTGCCCGCGCCGCCGTACAGCACGCCACCGCCACGAATCGAGTCGTTACCATCCCCGCCGTGCAGCTCTCCCTCGCCGACAAGGGTGTCATCACCCGCGCCGCCCAGGAGCATCCCGCTTCCCTCAATCAGGTCATGACCGGCGCCGCCGTCGAGCACACCACTGCCCAGCAGCGTGTCGTCACCCTCCCCACCCTCTAGCAGATTGGCGCCTTCGCCGGCATCGAGCAGATCATTGCCGGCACCGCCACGCAGGGTGTCATCGCCCTCGCCACCGTAGAGCGAGTCGTTGCCTGCACCGCCGTCGAGCAGATCGTCTCCGGCCCCACCGTGGAGCTGATCGTCGCCACCGTCACCGAACAGGCTGTCGTCGCCGGCCAGGCCATGCAGGGTGTCGTTTCCGTCAAGCCCGTGAATCAGGTTGGCCAGGCCGTTAGCCGTCACCAGATCGTCCAGATCGCTGGTTTGCAGAGTCAGCGCATTGAGCTGCTCGGCACTCAGTGCGGTCGTCGCGCCCGACGGCTCGATGAAGCTCAGGCCACTCTTCGGCAAGTCCCCAAGAAAGAACGCCTGCAGCAGCAGCTCGCCTTCGGCGCCCGGATAGACCAGCACCAGGTCGTCACCCCGGCGGCGCATCTGCAGCTCGCTCAAGGCACCATCGGCCAGCACTATGCTGGTCTGCTCGGCGAAGTCGTCCCGAATCAGGTCACTGCCACCCGAGCGGCTGAAGACGTAGGTGTCGGCGCCCTCACCACCGAACAGGGTGTCGTCGCCGGCGCCGCCATCCAGCCAGTCATTGCCTTCGACGCCAACCAGCGAGTCGTTCCCGTCGCCGCCCCACAGGCTGTCGTCGCCGAGCCCGCCGATGAGCGTGTCCTGCCCCTCGCCGCCCAGAATGCTGTCGTCCCCGCCGAGGCCCTCTATCCAGTCGTCCCCGACACCGCCGTCCAGACTGTCGGCGCCGTCAAAGCCGTAGAGCTGATCATTGCCGTCGCCGCCCCGCCCAGCTTCCTGCAGCAGCCGCTGCAGATCCCAGTGCTGGCCATCGGCAAAACGCACACCCTCGATAGCGCATTGCGCGTTCAGGGCACCGGTGCCTGCCTGGACCATGTCCAGCACCCGCACGCTGCCGCCCCCGGCGACCGCCACTATCAGGTCCCGGCCGTTGCTGCGCACCCGCACGTCCGCCGGCACCACGTCATCCGCCAGATCGATGAAATCCTCGCCGCCACTATCGGCAAGGGTGTTGAAGCCGCTGTTGCGCGCCAACCGATAGACGTCGCTGGAATCCAGCCCAAGGTCGATCAGGCTGTTGTTGCCTTCCCCGACCACATAGAGGTCATCCCCGGCACCGCCACGCAGGCTGTCATTGCCTGCACCGCCAATCAGCGTCGAGCCACCCTCGTGGGCCCACAGCTGATCGGCGCCCTGGCCGCCCACCAGCGTCTGCCCCGCCTCGCTGGCAGCACGGACCAACGGCGTCTGCATGGTCTTCAGGAGTAACTCGTCGAAGCTGAATACCTGACCGTTGCCCAGGCGCACGCTGGAGATAGCCTCCGCCAGGCCGCCATGGATATAGATCTGCTCGGACTCGTTGAGGTGCAGCGCCACCACCGAGCCGCCCACCATATTGCTACGCAGCGAATCGAGGGAGGTCACGCCATTGAGCACCAGGGTGTTATGCCCATCGGTATCTCGAATCTCGTCCCAGTACACCGGGCCGTTCGGGTCGATGTTCGCCTGGTGGGTCGCGTCCCCAGCCTCGAATACGTAGGTGTCGTCGCCCGCGCCACCGTCCATCATGTCGACCCCGGCGCCGCCTACGAGGGTGTCGCTGCCTTCACCACCGTTGAGCTGGTCATTGCCACTGCCACCCGCGAGCCAGTCATTACCGTCGCCACCCACCAGAATGTCATCGTCGGCGCCGCCGTACAGCCAGTCATCGCCGCCATTGCCCTGCAGTGTGTCGTTGCCCGCGCCGCCCAGGAGGGTGTCGTTGCCACCCTGATCTCCGGGCACATAAACGAAACTGGAGGAGCTTGCATCCTCGGCACCATCGCCGATCAAGTGGTCCGCGCCCTCGCCGCCGGAAATGAAATCATCGCCATGCATGCCATACACGTAATCATCGTCGGCACCGCCATAGAGCGTATCTTGGCCCTTGCTTCCGACAACGTAGTCATCGCCTTCTCCGCCATAAACCAGGCTCCCCGGCGATTCTCGCCAATAGGGCGCGTTCAGCGGCTGGACAACCCAAGTCAGGGAGCCGGGCCGGCGGCTGATCCCCCAGGAGAAACCGGTCATTTTTACTTCGTCGCCCGCCGGTGCCTGCCACACATAACTGGTGCTGCCCGGCCGGGCGAGGCCCGCGTCGCGGCCGGCGAAGATGTGGTCGTTACCCGCCCCGCCGATCAAGGTGTCGCGCCCGGCACCGCCGAAGAGCAGGTCATCGCCCGCGCCGCCATCGATCCAGTCGTCCCCGGCACCGCCCTCGATACCGTCGTTGCCGCCCAGACCGAGGATCACGTCAGCCCCCGCCGTGCCCAGCAGGATATCGGCCGCATCGGCCTCCACCCCGTCGGCGGCGTAGCCGGTCTCGCTGAAGACATAACCGCCGCCTTCGTTGACGCGCTTCTTGATATCGCCGGTGATGGTGGCACCAGGGGCAGGCGGCGGCTGATCCAGCAGGAAGATTCCCAACTGCCCCTGCTGCCACGCCTTGATTGATATGCTCCCCTGGTTCGCGCCCACTGCGCTCACGAGCAACTCAGTGGTCCCCAGCACACCTCCCAGCCGAGTAACGCTGACAGTCCCATCGGCGGTCCGGTAAATGCTGCCGCCTTCTTCAGCAGCGTAGAGCTCGGTTAGCTGAGTCTCACCAATCCAGACACTGCCATCGACATCTGAAATGACGTCATTGCCAAAATCACCGGAAAACTCATATCTGTCGTCACCCTCGCCGCCGAACAGAGCGTCATCTCCAGCCCCGCCAATCAGCAGATCCGCCCCGTTTCCGCCGGATAGCCAGTCGTTGCCCTGGCCGCCGCGCAGGGTATCCGCATCGTCATCGCCTTCCAGGATGTCATCACCCAGACCGCCCGAAAGCAGATCGTTGCCTACGCCGCCATACAACGTGTCATTCCCCTTCCCGCCGGCAATGGTGTCGTTGCCCGCGCCGCCATACAGCTCATCGTTCCCGGAGCTTTCCGGAATGACGTCATCGCCGTCGATGTAGTCGTCGCCGTCGCCACCATGGATGTAATCATCGCCATCACCGCCACGGAGCACGTCCTGTCCATCTCCACCGAAGATGAAGTCGTTGCCAGCCTGGCCATAGATGATGTCATCGCCGTCATCGCCCCTCAGGTCATCACCACCATCGCCGCCAAAGATGCGGTCGTCGCCCTCGCCGCCGGCAATCTGGTCCCTGTAGAGAAAGCCCAGCCAGCCGCCCTCGCCCCAAAGCGTTTCGTTCCCAGCCCCGCCTACCAACGACAGAGGATAAGGATGCGGCGTCTGGTCATGGGCATTGGTCATCAAGGGGTTCACATCACCGTTCCACCAGCCGGGATTGCTCTCGGTAAACCCTCTGCGCATTTCCGCAAAAAAGCTGTCCAGCGCCAGACGCAGTAGAGAACCCTGCAAACCGCCAATCGCGAACAATGCAGAATTGCTGACGGCCAGCGAAAGCTCGTTCAAGACCTCGACACTGTTGGTCGGCAACAGCGTGTTGTCGAACACACCCTCGACCTTGCCGGTCTAGATAGAGACCACGACCTTGTACTTCGCGTCAGGCAGCTCATGAACCCGATACTTCTCGGACAGGTCGTTGCCGTACAGGTCCTCCCCCTCGTAGTCGGATAGCCGCTTGCCAAAGATTTCCGATCCGAACACCGCAACGAATCCAGCCCAGAAGCCGGACGTCAGCAGCGTTTCCATCAAGTTCGCGGGGGTAAGCCGGTACTCCGAGAACAGGCTGGCCAATGCGTTCCCGGTATGTTCAATGACGAGCTCCGGTATGACGGTCTCTATGGGCTCACCTACCAGCTCATAGACTTCCGCCGCCTGTGCCATGCCGCTGGTGAGCATATGCAAGCCGCTGAGAAACTGGCCGGGAAAATACCCGGAGACATCATTGCCGCCGTCCCGCTGCCAACCGAACTTCCACGCATCATGGGCGGAGTTGAACATTTGTTCTCGGTCTAGGTAGCCAGACTTCCCCGCTGCGACATACTGCTCGACATAGAGAAGGCTCTCCTTCGCCACTTTTTGCGACATGTAGTAGACGCCGGGATACTCTCCTTCCGGCAGTAACTGTTGAAGCAAAGTATTGGCTACGAAAGCGGTGCCCCCCAACCCTTCACTAAACGTAGCAATCTGTGCCTGCTCCAACGACTGGGCGTTACCTGTCATGGCATAAAGTGCCATGTAGTAGCCACCTCGATCACCCCTAACCAAGTAACTATCCAGATATTTTAGCTCCGCATCTGTCAGCGGAAGATTATCTTGCTTCTCAAAATTATAGTCCGACATAAAAATCCTTTTTTAATTATCCATGAAACTTTCAAACAAGCGCTTCGCAGGCGGAAGAATATCAGCCCAGCTCTCTACGTCACGCGAGCCTATACCGACCCTAACAAATCGCCCCCCCACAGAAAACATACCCCAGCAACTATCGCCTTTGCACTTAATCTTAAAATACTCCCCCCCTTCGCTACCGATATAGACATACCCGCCGCCATCCCACTGCTGAACACACCCTTCGGCGTCCGGCCCGGCTAGAATCTCCTTGTCAACACAATCATATCTCGCATATTGATCCAAACCGTGGCGCTTACCCACGTATACATACTGCCCACTTTTAGGATTAACACCTATGCTCTTGTCAACAATGCTGTCTTCAAACATCTCACCCCACATTGACATAATAAATCGCCCCAACCGCTTGGACTCGGGATCATCAGAGCGAGGCGCATTTTTGGGGACCGGGCGCGGCCCCGGCAATTCGAACAGAATGGCTACTTCATTAAGCTCGCCCTGCCTGTCGCGACGCGTCATGCTCATCTCGACATATTCACGCGGAATTTTCAGACGCAAAGCGGGCCACTCCCTGAAGCTGCGGATATCCGTGCCAGTCTTCCTTGCCGGCCAATCCACAATCAGATAGTCCCCCTCGAACCCGCCATTAGCGCCCAGAGAACGATTGACCGGCGTTCCCCCGCCTTTATTCCAGGTAGTGGAAATCATTGCCAAAGCCCCCAGCAACCAGAGCACCCCGCCAACAATCAGCACGATCTTGAGTTTTCCCCACGCACTTCCTGTACTAGCCACTCCCACCCCCATCAACTAATAAACACAAAAGGGAACGGATTTATTTTCGATCTCCGCAAAAATAAATCTGCTCTTCCCCCCCCATTCTAAGGCGTTTCCCTTTAGGGCTTTCCCGAGACATATTTTTCCCCATCAAAAAGGAATGCTTTCTCTATGATTCTTGATCTATCGGTATTACCGCCATGAAGTACCAGTACGATTCGATTCCTTCTGCCAAGACGGTTGTTGCCGATCTCGAGGAAGTCTGTGCGGCCTCGATTTCTTAGGGCTTCGAAAGTCTCCTGCAATCGCCTAGTGGCTCCCGCCGGGACGCTTATGGAAAGTTCCTTATGATCCGAGTTGCGCAGCAGGTACACATCGTCAACCGGGCGACCGACTATGATTTTCTCGTAGACTGAAGTGACATCGGAGTCTTCTCTGTCAATTTGCTTGCTACCTGCCCAACGAGAAAGTGGAAATATCGCCACCGACAAGGCAAGCAACAGAATCCATTGCGTAATTGCCTGTCGCTTGGATTGTCTGCCGAACCGGGTGACTGCCACAGGCGTAGAGAACGCCAGTATCAATCCGGCTATGCTGGCGAGGGTGGAGAGCGAGGAAATGATACCTCCCACCCACGAAACCATTGGTGCTGAAGAATATCCAGAGATGCCAAGCTGCCCCTTGTATCCTCCCAGTAGATATATAGAACCGAGTAGCAGTCCGGTTACTAGTGCAAATATAGCTGGAACTATTAGTCCGCTCCTGCACTCTGCTACTTCTCCATTAATGGCTTCTTTCTTGTACAGCCTTACCAGATAAATTGCTGCAATCAAGAGAAACACCCATGCAGCCAAGCACCAAAAAAAACTCATAGCGGCGCCACTTTTCTTTCACAAGAATTAATTTTCTTAAGCGAACATGCGACCACAAGGGGAGCAGCTTTATTTTTGATATCGATACAGGCACTTATTGCACTAGCCATTCCTAACCCCACCCATTAATCACTTGAAGCCCGCCCCAACTAATTCAGAGCATCTCTACCGCACACTCTCTTCCCACTAAACACTCACCGAACTTTCGGGGGTCAACTGCATATGCCCCGGCCCAATACCGAGGCATTCCAGATAACCCGCAATGCCCCTTTCAATCGAGTACGCCCCCGCCGTTTGCGCCGCTCTTGCACGCAGTGGCCGATAGCTTTCCGGCCGCGCCAATACGTCGAGCAGTTGCCGGGCGATCAGGGAACTATCAAAGAAGTCGACCAACAGGCCGTTATCCCCGTGCCGGATCACTTCTCGTACTGGCGCCGTATCCGACCCCACTACCAGGCAGCCGCCGGCCATGGCCTCGAGCAGCGACCAGGAAAGAACGAAGGGATAGGTCAGATACAAATGCACCATCGATACCTGCAGAACCCGCAGATAGTCCTCGTAGGCAAGCTTGCCGAGGAAGTGGACGCGACCCTGATCGAGCGGGTGCTCCGCCAAAAGCTTCTCCCGCCAGTTGGCGGCCCCCTTGGGTCTGGAGCCGTAGCTGACGCCATCGCCGCCCACCACCAATACCTGGCAATTCGGGTGCCCGCGCAGCACCTCGGGCAGTGCGCGCATGAAACTGTGGAAGCCGCGATAGGGCTCCAGGTTGCGCGCCACGTAGGTAATGATCGGATCACCAGCCCGCAGCACTCGGCCATCCGGCAGGCGCAGGCTGGCGCTGGGGTCGGGCCGCAGTCGGTGGGTAGCCACACCTTCGTGCAACACGCGGATGCGCTCACGATAGGCCGCCGGGTGCAGGCTGTGCTGCCAGTGGGTCGGCGCGATGCCGAGGTCGCAATTTTCCAAATTGAGCAGGTGCAAGGCGTTGCGGCTGTGCACGCTCGCGGCGCCGTTGAGCTCCAGGGGAAACTCCGGGTCGAAGCCGGCATCCGCCCCCTGGGTGCGATAGTAGTACTCGCAGAAATGGATCAGCCGGACGCCGGAGAACGCCTCCTTGACGTAGAGGCTCTCGCCCCAGCCGGGGTGGGCGACCACCACATCCGGTCGATAGCCCTTGGACTTCAGCTCCAGCAACAGCCGCAGAACCTGCTGGCCATGCAGTACGGCGTCCTCGAAGGTCCGTGCGTAGGGGTGGGTCTGGCTGCTGACCCCGCGGTGCGGCTTGTAACGCAGCAGGCGCACGCCTGCCAGGCCGGGCGCACGCTCACGGCCTATCGCCAGCACTTCCACGTCCGAACGGCCCGCCAGATGCCCGGCAATATGCCGGAACTGACCGGGGAAATTCTGATGGATGAACAAGACTTTCATGACCGTCCTTGCGTTACTCCAGATGTGTGGCCCGCCTGCAGCGGCTCTACCTCTCGCTCAAGCTTTCCCTGGCGTACTGCTGCAGCGGGCTCAGGAAGTAATCGATGACCTTGCGCCGGTCCGTCTTCACTTCCGCCCTCACCGCCATACCGGGGGAAAGCGCGATTTCATTACCCCCCACCTGCAGGCTGGTTTCCTTCAACTGAATTCGCGCGCTATAGACCAGGCCCAGTCTTTCGTCCTCGATGGCGTCGTTGGAGATGCTCACGACGGTGCCGTGGACCACGCCGTACTTGGTGAAGGTGAAAGTCTCAACCTTGATCTCCACCTCCTGCCCCGGCCGGACGAAGCCGATGTCCTTGTTTTCCAGCAGCGCCTCGACCTCCACCGGCTGATCGCTGGGCACCAGGACCATGAGTGGCTGAGCTTCGGTGACGACGCCGCCCTGGGTGTGGATGGCCAGTTGCTGGACAGTGCCGTCCACCGGCGCAGTCAAGCGCCGCAAGCCGTCGCGCTGTTCGGCCTTTTTCAGTTCCTGCCTGAGTGCCGAGACACGCTGCGCAGCCTCGTTCTGCAGATCGAGCATGGCTCGTCGTGTCTGTGCCAGCACGCTCTCCCGCTGACGCAATGCAGCATTGCGTGCGGCGCCCAGCTCACGCACCCGCGCCAACTGAATTTCCAGTTCGCGCTCCTGATCCAGCCGCTGTTGTTCCTTCTCCAGCCATGCATGTCTGGCGACATAGGCCTTGTCCAGCAGGCGCTTGTAGTCGGCCGCCAGCTGCCGGGTGATCGGCAGCGAGTCCCGCAACTTGGCCACCAGGGCCTGCGCTGCCTGGATCTCGGCCTCGCGCTGCTCGACGGCCGCATCGCTCTGGGCCAGCGCGCTGCTCAACTCCAGATACTGGCCTTGCAGCCAGCGCTGGGCGGAGAGCAACTGGTCTGCCGGAAGATCGGCGATGGCAGGAAGGATGGGCTCGCTTTGATCCTGGATGGCGAGCAACAGAGCCGCCGCGCGGGCCTCGTCGATGCGCGCCGCCAGCAGATCGCTGCGCAGGCGTTCCAGGTCGGCGCCGGTCTGGCTGGCGTCCAGCTCTACCAGCAGCTCACCGGCCCTGACCCGCTGTCCGTCGTGAACATGGATCGCCTTCACCACCGCCACTTCGCTGGGCTGGATGATCTTGCTGCGACCACTGGGCACGATCTTGCCGCTTGCCGTGGCGACCACATCGATCTCGCCTACACAGGCCCATACCAGCGCCAAGGCGAGAAACAGCATGATTGTCCACTGGATGATCCGCGGCGCCGGATGCACCGGTGCCTCCTGCAGCGCCAGTGCCGCCGGCAGAAACTGCACTTCATGCTGCAGCCGCGCGGGAGCGTCCATTGACTTGCGTTGGCGCCACGAATGTCGCCACGCCTGGCGGTAGCGATTCATCAGCTCGCGCCGAGCGCTCATGCCGCGCCCCCTTGCTGCAGGCGATGCAGCCGCGAGTAGTGACCGGCCTGATGCGCGAGCAGCTCGGCATGCGTGCCCTGCTCGACGATCTGGCCGCGGTCCATCACCAGGATACGGTTGGCGTCGCGTACGGCAGAGAGCCGATGGGCAATGATGATCACGGTTCGCCCGCGACAGATGGCCTGCATGTTCTGCTGAATGACCCGCTCCGATTCGTAATCCAGCGCGCTGGTCGCTTCATCGAAGATCAGGATGCGCGGATTGCCGATGAGCGCGCGGGCAATGGCGATGCGTTGGCGCTGGCCGCCGGACAGCGAGGCGCCATGTTCGCCAACGATGGTGTCGTAGCCTTCGGGCAGCTCCAGAATGAACTCGTGGGCGCCGGCCAGTTTCGCGGCCTGGATCACTGCCTCGATGGGCGCACCCGGGTCGGTCAATGCGATGTTCTCGCGGATGCTGCGGGCGAACAGCATGTTGTCCTGCAGTACCAAGCCGATCTGCCTGCGCAGCGATGACACATCCGCCAGCGCCAGATCCATGCCGTCGACCATGACTCGTCCGCGCTCGGGGGTGAACAGTCGCTGCAGCAGTCGCGTCAGAGTGCTCTTGCCGGAGCCGGAGCGACCCACCACGCCGATCACCTCGCCAGCCTGGATGGTCAGGCTGATTCCACGGAGCACTTCGGAGCCGTCGGGGCGATAGCGGAAATGCACCTGGTCGAACTCGACGTCCCCGCGGATTGGCGGGAGCGCGGTGCGGCTGGCCTGGCCGACCTCGGTACGGGTATTGAGGATGTCGCCGAGCCGCTGGATCGACACACCGGTCTGCTGGAAGTTGGTCCACAGCTGCGCCAGCCGCATGATCGGCTGGGAAACCCGTCCAGCCAGCATGTTGAAGGCGATCAGCTGGCCCACGGAAAGCTCCCCTTCCATGACCAGGCGGGCGCCGAGCCAGAGCGTCATGACGGTCACCAGCTTGCCGACGAAGCCGACGCCTTCGCTGGCCAGGGTGGAGATGGTCTGGGTCTTGAAACTGGCAGCGACGTAACCGGCGAGCTGGTTGTCCCACTTGCGGTTGATCTGCGGCTCCACCGCCATGGACTTGAGCGTATCGATACCGTTGACCGTCTCGACCAGGAATGCCTGGTTCTCGGCACCGCGATTGAAGCTTTCCTGAAGGCGCGCACGCAGAATCGGCGTGATCAGGAAGGAAATCAGGAAATACAGCGGCAATGACAGCAACACGACCAGCGTCAGCCAGCCGCTGTAAAGGAACATCACCGCGATGAACACGACCGAGAACAGCACATCGAGAATCAGCGTGATGGCATTGCCGGTGAGAAAACTGCGGATGTTCTCCAGCTCGCGGACACGGGCGACCGAATCACCGACCCGTCGCGCCTGAAAGTACGCCAGCGGCAGGGTGACCAGATGGCGGAACAGCCGGGAGCCGAGTTCCACGTCGATGCGACTGGCGGTATGGGCGAAGACGTAGCTGCGCAGCCCGTTCAGCACCGTCTCGAAGATCATCACGCCAAGCAGACCAATGGCGATCACGTCGAGCGTGGTCAGGCCCCGGTGGACCAGCACCTTGTCCATCACTACCTGGAAGAACAGCGGCGTCAGCAGCGCGAATATCTGTAGAACGAAGGAGACCAGTAGCACTTCGCCGAGCAGCTTGCGGTACTTGACGATGGCCGGGATGAACCAGGTGAAGTCGAACTTGGCCAGTTCTCCCGCAAGCGACGCCTGGGAACGGATCAGGATCAGCTCTCCGCCCCAACGCTCCTCCAGCGCATCGAACTCCAGTACCTCGGGGCGCTGCATCTGCGGGTCATGGATCAACTCCTTGCCTTCATCCAGGCGGGCGATGATGAAGAAGCGCCCGTCCCGTGCCTTGGCGATTGCAGGCAACGGCGTGTGGGTCAGGCGGGCCAGATTGGTTCGCACCGGCTTCGCCTTGAGTCCCAGATGACGCGCGGCAAGCAGCAGCTCAACTTGCGAAAACACCATGCCGTCGGCGGCGAATTCATGCTGAAGCTGTTCGGCGGAAGCGGCGACGTTGTGGAAGCGCGCCAGCATGAGCAGGCAGGCAAGACCCGAATCGGGCGCCGGGGACGGAGCGGATTCTTCGACAGCGGACATTTCTTCTTCCCTGATTTACCTGCGAACCAGTCAGAACTTCCTGCCGACCGGGCTGAAGGCACCGAAATAGAGCTTTTGGCGCAATACGTCAAAAGGCAGGGGGCAATGGTGTGACCGCTCAGCCATTGCGAAATATTTCAGTGGAATAACCGACAAACGGAGGGAACTACCTTTCGAGGGGAACCAGCTCAGACCTCCAGCAGAAAGGTCACCGGCCCATCGTTGACCAGATGCACCTGCATGTCGGCGCCGAAGCGGCCGCTGGCGACGCTCGGGTGCAGGGCGCGGGCGCGCTCGAGCAGGTGGTCGAACAGCGCTCGTCCCTGTTCGGGCGGGGCGGCGCTGGAGAAGCTCGGGCGCAGGCCGCTGCGGGTGTCGGCGGCGAGGGTGAATTGCGAGACCAGCAGCAGGCCGCCGCCGATATCGCTCAGGGACAGGTTCATCTTGCCCTGCTCGTCGCTGAACACGCGGTAGGCGAGCAGGCGTTTGAGCAGTTTGTCGGCCAGCGCCGCGTCGTCGTGGGGTTCGACGCCGACCAGCACCAGCAGGCCTTGGTCGATGGCGCCGACGCTCTCGCCAGCCACCTCGACACGGGCGCTACGCACCCGCTGCAGCAGTGCCTTCATGCCTCTTCGGGCGGCAGGTCGAGCAGGCGCTGCACGAGGTCGTCGGCGGCACGCACCAGGGCATCGGCGATGCCCGCTTCACTGGCCGCATGGCCGGCATCGCGGATGATCTGCAGCTCGCTGTTGGGCCAGCTCTGGTGCAGCGCCCAGGCGTTGTCCAGCGGGCAGATCACGTCGTAACGGCCGTGCACGATGGTGCCCGGCAGGTGGGCGATCTTGTGCATGTCGCGCAGCAGTTGGTCGGACTCGAGGAAGGCGTGATTGATGAAGTAGTGGCACTCGATGCGCGCAATCGCCAACGCTCGTTCGTGGAAACGCTCAACCACCTGCGGGTTCGGCCGCAGGGTGGCGGTGCGCCCTTCCCAGCAGGACCAGGCCTTGGCGGCGTGCATCTGGGCGATCTCGTCGCTGCCGGTGAGGCGCTTGTAGAAGGCCTGCATCAAGTTGCCGCGCTCCTCCTGCGGAATCGGCGCGATGTAGTCCTGCCAGAAGTCGGGGAACATCCGGCTGGCGCCTTCCTGGTAGAACCAGTCGAAGTCCTGCTGGCGGCAGAGAAAGATGCCCCGCAGGATCAGGCCGAGCACGCGCTCCGGGTGCTTCTGCGCGTAGGCCAGCGCCAGGGTCGAGCCCCAGGAACCGCCGAACAGCACCCACTTGTCGATGCCCAGGTGCTCGCGAATGCGCTCCAGGTCCTCGACCAGGTGCCAGGTGGTGTTGTTTTCCAGGCTGGCGTAGGGCGTGGAGCGACCACTGCCACGCTGATCGAAGGTGACGATGCGGTACTGGTTGGGATTGAAGAAGCGCCGACTCAGCGAGTCGCAACCGGCGCCGGGGCCGCCGTGGATGAACACCACCGGCAGGCCGTCGGGGATACCGCTTTCATCGACGTAGAGAACGTGGGGTTCCTCGACAGCCAGTTCGTGGCGGGCGTAGGGTTTGATCTCCGGATACAGATTCTGCATGGGGCGCTCCGAGTCCTGCGGTCCTGGCTGTCCGGGTGCGGGATTGGAATGGCAGCCCGGACGCAGCAGGCGCCAGGTGCCCGGCGTTTTCCCTGCGACGCGGCTTGCCGGTATGTTCGGCATCATAACCATCTAATGAGGGCTTAGGCATGCTGGCGCGGTGCATTCCGCTGATTTTTCTTCTCCTGCTCGCAATGCTCGGCGGCTGCTCGCGGGACGATCCGCAGGCGGCGCTGGAAAAGGCCGCCCGTCAGCTGCAGGCCGGCCTCGAGGAAAAGGACCTTTCCAGCGTGCTGGAGCAGCTGCACGGCGACTTCCAGGCCGGCGACGGACTGGACCGGGCCTGGGCCGAACGCAGCATGCGCCTGGCCTTCCTGCGCCATCGCAACATCCGCATCATCGCCCTGCGCCATGACAGCCGACTGGACAGCAGCTACGCCGACCGCGGCTACACCGAAGCGGAGGTAACCATGAGCGGCGCGGAAGGGCTGATTCCACAGCGTGCCGGGCACTACAGCGTAAAGCTGGAATGGTGGCTGGAGAACGACGAATGGCGCCTGGCGCGGCTGAGCTGGGACTGACGGCAGGCGGTCATGGCAGTGTCATCTGCTACACTGCGCGCCCCTCGACGCTGCCCGTGCACCATGGATCGAACGCAACTGCAACGCCTGCTGCCCCATCAGGGCGACGCCCTCTGGATCGACCAGGTGCTGGGGCATGACGCGACCTGCATCGAAGGGCTCTGCGACTGGTCGCACCTGCTGAAATTCAGTTCCCTGACCTCCCCTGCCTATCTGTTCGAGGCGGCCGCGCAGCTCTGCGCTGCCCATGGCGCCCTGCATGCCGAAGAGCGCGCCGACACTCCGCCGATCCGCATGGCCATGGTCGGCAAGCTCAGCCAGCTCACCGTGCACAACACGCCAACCGAGCGCCAGGGCAACGTCACCGTGCGCGCCGAGCAGGAGGCGCTCAGCCCCGCCGGAGCGCTCTATGCGTTCAGCGCGCACGCTCAAGACGAACTGCTGGTGGACGGCAAACTGCTGCTGGTACTGGTCCGTGATTGAGCTGGCCGGCGTCGGTTATCGCTATCCGGGCGCCGAGCAGCCGGCGCTGCACGATGTCAGCCTGACGCTGCGAGCCGGCGAGTGTCTGGGCCTGCTCGGCGCCAACGGTGCCGGCAAGACCACCCTGCTGTCGCTGATCAGCGGCCTGCGCCAACCAGGCGCAGGCCAGCTGCGCGTCACCGACGGCCAGCGTCCCGGCATGGTGCCGCAGCAACTGGCGTTCTACCCCGAACTGAAAGTGCGCGAGAACCTTGAGCTGTTCGCCGACCTGCATCGCCTGCGCGGCCAGACCCGGCGTCAGCGCATGGACTGGGTCATCGCCCGTACCGCACTGGCCGAACGCCTGCCGCGTCAGGCCGGCAGCCTCTCCGGAGGCGAGCAGCGCCGGCTGAATTTCGCCATTGGCCTGCTGCAGCCGACGGCGCTCTACCTGTTCGACGAGGCCACCGTGGGTGTCGATGCGCACTCGCGGCAGCTGCTGCTGGCCACGGTCGAGGAGCTGACCAGCGAAGGCCACGCGGTCATCTACACCTCGCACTACCTGGATGAGGTCGAGCGCGTCGCCAACCGCATCCTGCTGCTCGAACGCGGTCAGGTGAAACTCGACCTCGACACCCGCGCGTTGCTCGGCGAGCAGCATGGCCTGCTGCTGAAGTGGCCAGGCGCGCTACCCGAGGCGCTGGAACGGGAGCTGCTGGCGATGCAGCTGCCCTTCAAGCGCCTGGCCGACGGCTGGCACATCGAGGCATTGCAGGGCGCCGACCTGGCCCGCCTCTGCACATTGATTGCCGAGCTGCCGCAGCTGCCCAGCCTGCTGCGCTTCGGCCGGCCTTCGCTGGAGCAGCTCTACCTGCATCTGAGCGGAGGTGCGCTGTGATCCTGCGCGCGCTGATGCTCAAGGAGTGGCGCATCCTGCTGCGAGACGCCCATGCGCTGGCGGTGCTGTTCCTGATGCCAGCGCTGTTTCTGCTGCTGATGGCGATGGCCATGGCCAACATCAACCTGGATCGCCAGCCACCGCTGGACCTGACGCTGCAGCTGCCTGCGGACGATGCCGACAGCCGTTTCTTCCAGCGCGCCCTGGCAGCCCAGCTCAAGACCCGCAGCTTCACCGTCATCGCCCCCGCTGCGAATGGCAGTGCGCAGACCACGACGCTGCAGCTCGACGGCACAGCCGTCGGCGAACCCTTGCAGGTGCGTCTACCGGACGATTTTTCCGCCGGTCTGCTGGACAGCGAACCGGCCGAGGTGACGCTGATCTTCCCGGCGCGCACCGACGCCGCCTCGCGCCAGCAGCTGCGTGGCGCGGTGCAGATTGCCCTGGCGCAGACCCGGCTGATGGCCTTCCTGCTCGACAGCGGCGAGCTGGACGAAGACAGCTCCGAGCAGGAGCGCCTGGAACTGGTGGGCAAGCGCACCGCCAATCGGATCGTCGAGCAGGAGCTGCTGGCCAGCGGCGATCTGGCCCAGCGCGCCAACGCCACCCAGCACAACGTGCCGGCCTGGCTGATCTTCGGCATGTTCTTCGTCATGCTGCCGATGGCCAACGGCTTCCAGCGCGAACAGGCCAACGGCACCCTGCTGCGCCTGCGCTGCATGGGCCTGGGGCTGGGGCCACTGGCCCTGGGCAAGCTGCCGCCGTACTTCGCCATCAACCTGCTGCAGTTCGCCCTGCTGCTCGGGATCGGCGTCTGGGCCCTACCGCTGCTGGGTGTGCCCGGCCTGAGTCTGCCCGGCAGCCCGCTGGCCTATGCGCTGCTGGCGCTGTGCCTGACACTCGCCACCTGCAGCCTCGGGCTCGCGATTGCGGCCATCGCCCGCAGCACCGAGCAGGCGCTGTTGCTCAGCGGCGGCCTGAACATCATCCTTGCCGCCATCGGCGGCATCATGGTGCCCAAGGGCGTGATGCCCGAGACCATGCGCCAGCTGGCCGAAGTCTCGCCGATGAGCTGGGCGCTGGATGCCTTCCTGACCCTGCTGGTGGGCCAGGGCGGCATCGCCGACATCCTCCCCTACTGCCTGCGCCTGCTGCTGTTCGCCGCGGTCGCCAGCAGCCTGGGCCTCTTCCTGTTCCACCGCCGGCTACGTGAGACGCAATGGACGACACACTACTGAAGCAAGAACTCAAGCAGCTCCTGGTTCGCGAGTGCGACAAGGAGGACGACATCGACTGGCAGGACATCCTCGACGACGAGCCTCTGTTCGGCCGCGAGAGCCGTGTCCAGATGGACAGCCTCGACGCCCTGCAGCTGTCGCTGGCGGTGCAGCAGAAATACGGCGTGCGCATCGAAGGCGCCAAGGACGGACGACGCATCCTGGTGACCATCGACGCCCTCGCAGCACACATCAAGGCCAGCCAGTGAAGCCGATCCACCTCTACAACGGCTGCCTGCGCAGTGGGATGGGTGCGACCCTGGCCGAGGCCAGCGCCGCCTACCTGGATGGACGCCTGCCGAGTGCGCAGTGGTATGACCTGCGCGAGCTGGGCGAGCAGCGCGCCTACCTGGCCGCGCCTGCCAGCAATCTGCAGCTGGAGGCCGATCTCGAAGCCCTGGCGCGTGAGTGCCTGGCAGACGAGCCCGGCCCCTTCGACGACGTGCTGCTGGTGATCGCCAGCACCACCCTCGACATCGGCCAGATGGAAGCCCGCGTGGCCCAGGGCGAGCCCTTTCACAACGACCTGTCGACTTCGCTCGACCGCCTCGCCGCCGGCCTGCGCGACAGCCTCGGCCTGGCCGGCGCCTTCACCATGAACACCGCCTGTACCAGCGCCGCCAACGCACTGCTCTACGCCGGCCGACTGGTTGCCAGCGGCGCCTATCGCCGCGCGCTGGTGATGGCCTTCGAGACGCCCTGCCAACTGGCCATGCAGGGCTTCGGTGCCCTCGGCCTGCTCAGCCCCAGCGGACACTACCGGCCGTTCCACCCCCAGCGCGATGGCCTGGTGCTGGGTGAAGCCTACTGCGCGGTGATGCTGGGCGAGCAACCCGGCGAAAGGCCGCTGGCGCGTCTGCTCGGCGGCTTCAGCGCCTGCGACACCAGCAACCTGACCACCACGCTGGAAGATGGCAGCCACATCGACTGGGTGATGCGCCAGGCGCTCGACTCGGCCTGCGTGACCAGCGCCGACATCGCCCTGGTCAAGCTGCACGGCACCGCCACCGGGGCCAACGACATCGCCGAGAGCAACGGCATGCAACGGCTGTTCGCCGGACTGCAGCCGCCGTCCTGTGTGCTCAAGCCGTATCTGGGACACACGCTGGGCGCCTGCGGCCTGAGCGAGACGCTGCTGCTGCTCGATGCCCTGCGTCAGGGTCCGCTGCCGCCGGTGGACTACGCCGACGAAGCCATGCTGGCGCTCAATGGCGCGCCGCTGGCGCTGCCTCCCGAAGCATTGCTGCTGAGCAATTTCTTCGGTTTCGGCGGCAACAATGCCAGCCTGGTGCTGCAGGGAGCGCAGCCATGAAGGTCATCGCCGCCAGTGAAATCCGCGGCCCGGCCGGCTGCAGCGACAAGCTGCTCAAAGCCGAGGTCGCACGCTTTGTCGAACCGCCGCGGCGGGTCGACCGGCTGATCCTGCAGTCGCTGCTCGGCGCCGCGCCCTTTTTGCCCTTGCTGCGCAAGGACTGCGGGCTGTACCTCGCGGCCGACTACCCGTGCCGGCCGACCATGGAGCTACTGCTGGAAGCGGTATTCGTCCAGCACAAGCTGCCCAAGCCGCTGGAGTTCGTGAACAGCGTGAGCAACGCTGCAGGCTTTCACGTGGCGCAGAAGCTCGGCGTGGAAGGCCCCAACCTGTTCATCGGCGCCGGTCGCGATCTGTGGCGCCAGTTCTGCGAGATAGCCGCGCTGGACATGGCCGATGGCGTGGTCAGCCAGGCGCTGCTGATCCACAGCGCCAACCCGGACGAGTTCGTGGTACGCAGCCTGCTGCTCGACAACACGCCCGGCACCGCGGACAGCAGCAGCTTTGCCACGCTCAGCGAAGGGTTGGACATCAGTCGGCTGGAGATCGTCCGGGCCGACGGCTGAGGGCCGGAGAGCGGAATTCGGACCTTTACTGCCAGCGCTACCGAAGGTCGGCAGGGGTCTGCCCGCGCGCCCGGTTCAGTCCCTGCACGTAGACACCTCCCTCATCCGGCGCTGTGCGCCACCTTCTCCCGGAGGGAGAAGGACAGCTGTGGGGCGATGGCGCGGGGTGCTCCTTGGGGAGCTTCGAGCGTGCACGGCCTTTCCCTCTCCTCCGGCAGAGGGTGCCGAAGGCAGGTGAGGGAGGGGTCGGACAACTCGCTGCCAAGCCTTCAGGCTCCGCTATTCAGCGTTTGCCCTTGGACCAGAGCGACAGATCCTTGAGCAACGCCCGCTCGGCCAGGGCGATGCGTTCGAGTATCGCCGCCACCTCAAGGAAACCACCACGGTCTTCCTTGCTGCGGCACCAGCGCACGCAGGCCAGGGCGAACTGGCGCCAGTCGTCGCCGATCAGGGTCAGCTTCTGCGACGCCTCGCGCAGCGCCTCGGCGCCGATCAGCGCGCCCGCCTCCTCGAGGAAGCTGGCGTACATGAAGCGGAAGCCCGCACCGCCGGTGCCGATCTCCTCCTGCATGCGCACGATGTGGGTCAGGTAGAGGCGGTTGTACTTGACGTTGGCCGGATCGAGCTTGCGTACCTGCGCCGCCAGGTGCTGGATGCCGCGGATGCCGATCCACGGCAGCGGCGCGCTGTCGATGATCCGCGTGGTGGAGAGGATGCTCTTGCGCACCAGCGTCTCCCAGTCGTGCTCCAGCGGCACGTCATCGACCCAGTAGAGCAGGCCTTTGGGTGCCAGCGCGCCCTTGGCAAAGCGCGCCTTCTGCAGGCTCTCGGCCGGGCAGCGCACGGCCTCTTCCAGCACCGGATCGCTGAGCAGGTAGTCATCGCCATCGCGACCGTAGGCCAGCAGATTGTGCGCGTTGAAATGGAAACGCATCTGTTCGGGAATGTACGGCAGCCAGAACACCGAGGTCTGCATGCCGGTCAGGCGGCCGGCGTCGAGCGCGGCATCCAGTGCCTGGCGACCCCTCTCCGGACTGCCGTAGGTTGCCGTGGTCAGGCGCGCACCGAGGCGCTTGGACAGCGTCTTGATGATGTGCCGCGGTGGCATGCGGTAGGCAATCAGCGGCAGGCCGGCGAGTTTGACGATCGGCAGGTAGGCGAAGGCCAGGCCCGAGCCGAGGCCGAAGGCCATGGGCTCGCTCATCGACAGGCCGGCGTGGGTCAGCATGTTGGCCATCACGCCACTTTCGCAGTGGGCGCTCTGGCGGTGCTGGAAGTCGGTCATGCAGGCTCCTGCTGGTAGCGGACGAGTTCCGCGACATCCAGCCCGAAGGCCTCGGCATAGCGGGAAAGGATCTTTGTCGGCAGGCGACGATAGACGTCGGGACGGAAATGCCGACGGATGCGCCACTGCCAAAGGCCAGTCGCCTGGGACAGTCCTAGTTCGTCGAGACGGTAGCGATACATCAGGCAGCGCAGCGGTGATGCCTGTCCGGCGCGCCACTGCGCCAGCGCGGCCTGTTCCTGGGCTTCCAGCTCGGCCACCGCCAGCTGGGTGGCGAAGGCTTCGGCGTCCCAGCCATCGCTCTGCGCGGTCAGGTAATGACCGCTGTCGTCGACTGCGTAGACCAGCTTGCAGTGACCGCCATAGGTGCTGCTGTGGTCCTGAGGGACCTCATCGATCTTCATGGTCGTTGCTGGCTCCATCCACAACGGTCAGGTGCATGAACGCACTGGAGAAACGACCGCTCTCGGGCACGTAGCAGAGCAGTCGCTCGCCCGCACGCAGTCGTCCCTGATTGAACAGCTCTTCGAGGATGATGAAGATCGACGCAGCGCCGGTGTTGCCCTTGCTGGTGAGGTTGGTGAACCAGCGCTCCATCGGGACCGGCAGGCCGACGTTGGCCAGGCCGACCGCCAGCCGCTCGCGGAAGAACTCCGAGGAATAGTGCGGCAGGAAGTGATCGACATCGTCGGCACGCAGGCCATGCTTGGGAATGATCCGCCGCAACGCTTCCTCGACGGTGTACCTGACGATGTTGTCGTTGAGCAGCTTGACGTTCTGCTTCACCGCCATCACCGAGCGGCCGCCGCGCTCACGCGCGTCCATCCGCGCCCAGCCGACCAGGCCTTCTTCGGTCATTTCGGCCCCTGCATACATACAGGCCGGCATGCTGTCGGCGAAGGAAAGAATCTCGATCCAGTCGATGCGCAGGCTCAGACCCGTGGCATTTGGGCGGTCCTGCAGCAGCACCGCACCGGCGCCGTCGGAGAGCATCCAGCGCAGAAAGTCCTTCTCGAAGGCGATTTCCGGCGAGCGCTCCAGTTGTTCGACGCGACTGGCCACCTCGGCCTCGAAATTGCCGGCATGCATCAGCGCGGAGGCGACTTCCGAACCACAGGCCACGGCATTGCCGGCCTGGCCACTGGCGACGTTGAGCCACGCATACTTCAGCGCCGACATACCGCACAGGCAGATACCTGAAGTGGACACCACTTCGCACGGTGGATTACCCAACTCGCCGTGCACCATCACCGCGTGGTTGGGCATGGTCTGGTCCGGCGAGGAGGTACTGGCGACCAGACACTCCAGCGCATCGAGTTCAAATCCATTGCCCTGCAGGCCGCGTATGGCATGCGCACTGAGTTGTGCGTTGTTCATGCTCGGCTGGCCGCTGGCCGGATCGATCACGTAATAGCGGGTCTGGATACCATTGCTGCGCAGCACCAGCTTGCGCGCCCGTGACGGACGCTCGCCAACCACTCCGAGGCGGACCTCCATCTCGTCGTTGCTGACCGGATCATGCGGTAGGTAGGCGCTGATACGGTTGATGAATACCGGGTTTACCACGAAGCATCCTCGTCAGAATCACTCGCCCGAAGGCGCGGCGAAGTAGGCCTTTTCTCGCCGGGTCTTGCCCCGGAGCAGCGGGCTCAGCAATTTCTTGATCAGTGCCGACAGCGGAACAACGGTGAGGATCAGCGTCACCAGGAAGACGACGTAGACGATCAGCCCGATCTTGCGCGGCACACTTTCCTGCGGCCCCAACGCACGAATCAGCCGGCCCCAGAGGTGGAAACTGCGGCTACCCACCCTTTCGCTGGCAATCAGCTTTTCGTCCACACGCACCGCACCCAGGCCACGCAGCATCGGCTCGGTCAGCGGCTGGGCATCGGCCTGCAGACGTGCGCGCATGGCCTCACCGAAGCGGCTGGCGGCAAGAATCTCGGCATCGGCGATACCTGCGCGCGGCACCCATTTCCAGGGCTGACGGTCACCAGTGAACATCCACAGCGGCGTCGCCAGGAAGCTTGCGGCGGTGCCGCACTCGTCGGTCAGGGCAATGTTGTCGAGCAGACGAGCACCCAGCGCGGACAGGCGCGCCTTCATCTTTTCCTGCGCCATCAGCCACATGTTGCGGCAGCCGATCAGGGTCACCACCGGCGTATCGCGCAGCAGCCGCGCCGCTTCCGGCGAGGCGAGGAAGCTGCTGATCGGGCGCGAGGGCGAAAGGAACCAGACCTGGTAGGCGAGGATCACAAGGTCGTAGCGCTTGTCGGGATCGATGTCGAGCGGCTGCAACGGCTCCGGCTGCATGTGCACTGTTTCCGGAAAGGCCCCGAAAAAGGTGAGAAACGGCCAAGGAAAGGGGTAAGGTCTGGCCGGCGCCACGCGCAGATAGTCCAGGCGAATGTCGTCCTGCCCGCTGAGCGGACCGCAAACGGACTCGACCAGCCTGTCTAGCTGGCCGGTTTGCGAGTATTGAACGACGAGAACCTGACGCATGCGAAAAATACGACCACACGAAATGGCCCGGATTATGCCATATCGCTATTGCACGCACGTAACACTAGCGACCGGCCTGCTGATGGCCGGCGCCACAGCAAGCGCGGCGGATATCCAACTGAGCCTGATAGGGGCGCCGGCGGGAGGCAGCGTGCATGCCGAGCTGATCGCTCTGCCGGTCGATGACTGGGATGGCGAGCCGCTGATGCGCCTGCAGAGCGACAGCGACCCGTACTTCGCCGATGTCGCTCCCGGACGCTACGCCGTCAGACTGTTCATCGACCGCAACGGCAACGGCGAACTAGATACCAGCAAGCGCGGTGTGCCGCGCGAGCCCGTCGGCTTCTCCGGCAATCCGCAACTGGTCGACGGCATGCCGGCGCCGGAGGCCGCAGCCTTCGAGCACGGCGAGAGCAGCACCCTGCTGCTGATTCGTCTACGCCAGGACAGACGCAGCGAACCCTGAATTCAGGGGTTGTCCGCGCGCCAGATCAGCTCATCCAGCGCATACCCCTGCTCGCGGGCGACACGCAACAACTCTTCGCGCTGCCCGGTGGATAGCTGCGGCTCGCGTGAGAGCAGCCAGAGATACTTGCGCTCGGGGTGACCGACCAGGGCGATCCGATAGTCCTCATCGAGATGCAGCACCCAGTAGTCGCCCGTGGTGAGCGAGGGGAAGAGCCGCGAGAACCAGTTGTCGAAGCGCACCTGCAGCCGGTCGCTGCGACCCTCGACGGGCTCGGCGGCGCCCGCGGCGGAAATCCACTCGCCATCACCGGTACGGCACTGATTCAGCACCGCGACCTTGCCGTCGACACGCAGACGATAGTCAGCCTGGGCCTGCAAGCACTTGCGCTGAAAGAACATCGGCAGGCGCGCGATCTCGTACCAGGTGCCCTGGTAGCGCTGCAGGTCAATCTCTCCTACCGTCTGCGGAGGCGACTCGCGCTGGGCGCAGCCGAACAGACTCAGGCACAACAGCGCGATTGCGGCATGGCTCTTCAATCAACCCTCCTGAAACATCAGAACGACCGGCTCAGCGCAAGCCCCGGCCGGAGAACATCAGCACCTTGTCGGCCGCGTACTGCACGCTGATGAAGCGCTCCTGGTCTCCCCAGGTGCAGCTGGTGAATGCCAGGGCGCCTGAGCATTCGGTCGGCTTGCCGAGCAGCTGCTCCACTTCGCCGCGATTCATCCCGGCTTCCAGGCGCGCGAAATTTTCCTGGCTGACCTTGTCACAACCGCTTAGCGCCAGGCAGCCCAGCAGCACCAGGTATCGTCCTCGCATCATCGTAACCACCACTCCCTCAGCAAACAGCTGTGACAGCCGCGGAATACGGCGCCAACAAACCTGCTCCGCAAAATATTTAATGCACACCCGCCGGCAGCCAGGCAGGAAGACCTGCCGGGCGCTGCGCCGAGGACAGCTCCAAGCCTTCGCGAAACATCCGATTGCTTTCCTCGGTTTCACCCATCTGCTGCAACAGGTGCGCAAGCTCCGCACAGATCTCGGGATTGCGAACAAAACCCAGGCTGGCCTCGAAATAGTCGCGCGCCTTGCCCCAGAGGCGGTTGGCAGCGCTGAGGCGACCCAGGGTCAGCAGCAGTACCGGATCCGCCGGATGCTGCTTGAGCCAGGCCTCGGCTTCACGCAGCTGACGGGAACTGTCCGCCCCCTGAATCTTGCCGTAGAGATAGACCAGTGCCGGCTGATAGTGCTGATGAATGGCTTCAGCCAGCAGTGGCGTGGCCTCGCGCCCGGCACCCAGCGCATCAAGGCGCAGGGCATAGCTGGCGAGCACCTCGGGATCATGTCGCAGCGAAGACGGCACGCGCTTCCAGCGCGCATGCAGCGCGCTCAGTGCAGCAGTGGAGGACGCGTCGTCGCCAGCCAGGCCCATGGCGTTGACCCACACGCCGCGCTCCAGGCGGCGCAAAGCGGCATCATCGAGCACATGACGGCGACGCAGTTCCGGGATCAGTCGCGCCAGCGCGTCCCAGTCACGCAGCTCGAACAGCAACCGTTGCTCGAGCTTGAGCACCTGGGGATGCTGAGGCTGCTCGGCGTGCAGCGCGCGGATCGTCTGCAGCGCTTCCTGCAGTTGCCCGCGATCAATCAGCAGGCGGGTGCGCGCCAGGCCAACCGCGATACCGGCACGCGGCTCTGCGGCCAGCGCCTGCTCGAGAAAGGCATCGCTTTCCTCATACTGGCCGAGCTCGTTCGCCGCCCGTGCGGCACCGAGGTAAAGCGCCAGCGGCTGCCGATCCGCAGCCGCCGCACGACGCAGGTGGCGTAGCGCTTCCTGCCAGCGTCCCTCGGCCAGGTCGACCAGTCCCAGGCGGGCCGCCTGATCCATGCGTCGGGCGCGATGACGACTCGACCAGGGATTGATCAGACCGCCAGACGCTGTGGCACCGCGCAATACCAGCCGCAGCGAATGCAGCACCAGCATCACCAGTAACACCAGTACCAGAGTGCTCCACAGGCCGGCCTCGTAGAGAAAGCCTCGATAGGAAACCAGCACGTATCCGGGATGCTCCGACACCAGAAGGCCGAGCAGCGCAGCAGCACTCACTACCGCCAGGGCGATCAGGAACAGTCGATTCATTGCCCGGCCTCCGCAGTGTCGCCCTGCCCCGGCTCCGGTCGCGCCTGGCGGCGCAGCAGATAAGCCTGGAACGCCTCGAGGGCCGGGGTGATATCCGGCGTGGCAAAGCTGATCGGCTCTTCGGCAAGCGTTTTCAGACGTTGGGAAAGCGCCTCGACCTGCGGGCGGTTCTCGCTGAAGTGACTCTCCAGTACTTCGCGCGCCTGGCCCATTGCCTCCTGATAGACCTTCTCCTCACCGTTGAGCACAGCCCACTGGGCCTGCTCCAGGGCGAGCCCGAGCGCCAGGCGAACCTGTGCCAGCGACTGGCCAGCCAGCAACGGACGGATATCCTGCTCTGCATCGAACTCGATGCGCACATAGCTGGAAAGCTGCTCCCGCCAGCGCTCCCAGTGCCCCTGCTCGACGCCCTCGTGCATCTCGGCTTCTCGCCGCTGGAATTCGGGGACGCTGTCGGTCAGGGCAAAGGCTTCGTCGCGCAGCGTCGCCAGCTTCAGATAGAGGCCGGTTCGATCCGGTTGCGGCCGGGTCCGCAGCGCCTCCAGCACGCGCGTGAGCTCGCGCCGTGCAGCGAATGAGGTCGGGTCGTCCTGCTCACGCAACACCTCGTCGGCACCCTCGATGAGCGCCACCGCACTATCGACGTCCTGCAGCGCCGACAGGCGCAGACTCGCCAGGCGCAGCAGATGTTCCGCCTCGGCCAGGCGCAGTTCACGACGCCCGTCACCCTGCAGGCGCTCCAGGCGCACTCCGTGCTTCTGCTGCTCTGCCTGCAGATCGGTGACTGCCTCACGCAGCGGTCGTTGGTCCGGCACGTTCGACTCCAGCGTCTCCAGACGCTCAAGCAGACGCCGATTCTCGCTAGACAGCTCTGCCAGCGCCTCGGCCACGCTGCTGTCGGCCACCACTTCGGCGCTAGTCCCCTGGCGTAGCTGCCAGTAGGTCCAGCCGGCTGCAGCGCCAGCGAGCAAAGCAAGCAGAAGCGCCAGCCAGGCAAGCGAATTCGAACGCCGCGCAGGCGGTGGGGCAGCTGCTACAGCGGGCTGCGGCGCAACGTCCGGTGTGTCGGCATCCAGGGTTTTCGGCAGTTCTGCTTCGCTCACGTATCCATCCTTCGCATCAGTGAACAGCGGGCGCGGGCGAGTCCCGCAGCGCCGCCAGCAAGGCCGCGGCGCTGGCACCACGGCAGTCGACAATATTCAGAGCACCTGCGTCCTGGGCCAGACCAGCGACGCGTGGGCTGGGAACGAACAAGGGTAGTCGAGCCAGCTCGGACCAGGCAGCGCCTGCCAGCGTCCGCAGGTGCTCGAAACCCTGCCCACTGCTGACCACCAGCCCGTTCAGGCGTTCGCCCGACACGCGTCGAAGCAGTTCTCCCGTGGGGTATTGCGGCAGACATCGCCGATACAACGGCAGGTAGTCGACCGTCACACCCATCGTCCGCAGACGCTCGGCAAGCATTTCCCGACCCTCATCGCCGCGCATGATCAGCACCCGCGCCGGCAGCCGGGCCAGCGCCGTCTGCAGCGCCGGCAGTCGCAGCAACGCCTCGCTGTCATCGCCGCTCTGCGGATGCAGCACGTCAAGACCGCATTCCTGCAGGATCGCCGCGCTGGCTGCACCCACGGTGAACCAGCGCAGCGCAGGCGGCTGCGGCCAGTAGCGATTGAGCAGCGCCAGACCCAGGCGCGCAGCCGGCTTGCTGACCACGATCACCGCCTGATAACGATCCAGATCGAGGATGAGCGCACGCTGGGTTGCGTCTTCCTCCAGTGCTGCTATCTCCAGCAACGGCATGCAGCTGCTGAACACGCCCTGCGCGGCAAGCGTTTGCGCCAGCAACACGCAGTCTTCCTGCGGCCGAGTCAGCAACAGGCGCCAGCCAGCCAGGCTCGGTGTCACGCCGGAGGATTCTCGCCGTATACCGCGCGCAGGATTTCCGCGGCACCCTGAGCCAGCAATGCCTCAGCGACCTGCACGCCAAGCGCTTGCGCCTGCGCCTGCGGCGCACTGGCTTCGGCCCGCAGCAGCAAACCGCCATCCGGCTGACCGACCAGTCCACGCAACCACAGCTGGCCGTCGACGAGCTCCGCATAACAGGCGATCGGTACCTGGCAACCGCCATTCAGATGTTTGTTCAGCGCACGCTCGGCAGTCACCCGAACGGCTGTGTCGGCATCGGCCAGCGGCGCGAGTAGCGCATGCAGATCGCTATCGGCGCTACGACATTCGATACCTACGGCGCCCTGTCCGCCCGCCGGCAGACTGTCCTCGACGCTGATCAACGAGCTGATCCGCGCCTCGAATCCAAGCCGGATCAGGCCGGCGGCAGCGAGGATGATGGCGTCATATTCGCCGGCATCGAGCTTGGCCAGACGAGTGTTGACGTTGCCGCGCAGGAAGTGGATTTTCAGGTCCGGCCGACGCGCCAGCAGCTGCGCCTGGCGGCGCAGGCTGGAGGTGCCCACGACGCTGCCAGCAGGCAGTTCGGCCAGACTGGCGAAGCGATTGGAAACAAAGGCATCACGCGGATCTTCCCGCTCGCAGATGCAGTACAGGCCCAGACCTTCGGGAAAATCCATGGGCACATCCTTCATCGAATGCACCGCGATGTCCGCTTCGTTCTCCAGCAGCGCGGTTTCCAGTTCCTTGACGAAAAGCCCCTTGCCACCGATTTTTGCCAGCGGTGCGTCGAGCAGCTTGTCACCACGACTGACCATCGGCACCAGGCTGACCACAAGGCCGGGATGGACCTGCTCGAGACGGGCCTTGACGAACTCGGCCTGCCACAGGGCCAGGGCGCTTTTGCGGGTAGCGATACGAATTTCGCGGGGCATGGGGGCACTTCCAGAACAATGACTGCCGGCGATGATAGCAGGCTGCATGCGCGTGCCGGACTGGCTGGAGTCAAGGAATCGAGGGGTAAAGGAGGCGCTCTGGTCGGCTAACCCGCCGGTCGTACTGCAGTCTCGACCGGGATAGTGCTGCAGGACAGGGTTACAGCTGCTGCATCAGCTTGCGCACGCCGGCGACATGCCTGCGACTCACCGTCAGTGCCTCGCCGCCCATGCCCTTGAGATGGATCTGGAAGTGCCCCAGGGACGTGCGCTGCAGACGCTCGATGCGGTCGCGCACCACCAGCGAGTTGCGATGGATGCGCACCAGGCGATCACCGAACTCGTCTTCCAGTGCCTTCAGCGGCTCGTCCAGCAGCACCTCGCCACCTTCATGGCGCATGGTCACGTACTTGTGGTCGGCGATGAAGTAGATCACCTGCTCCAGCGGGATCAGCTCGATACCCTTGCGGGTGCGTGCGCTGATATGACTGCGCGGTGCGCCTTCCTGGGCCGAGGGCTTGGTCAGCGCGGCAAGCTGGACGCGATTGGGGCGCTCCGCCTTGCGCAGCGCTTCGGCCAGATTCTCCGAGCGCACCGGTTTGACCAGATAGCCCACCGCGCTGACCTGGAAGGCCTGCAGGGCGAACTCGTCGTGGGCGGTACAGAAGACTACAGCCGGCGGAGCGTCGCGCTCGCAAAGGCGGGCTGCCACCTGAAGACCATCGAGGCCGGGCATACGGATATCCAGCAGGACGATATCCGGTTTGAGGTTGTCGATCAGGTGCAGGGCTTCTTCGCCATTACCGGCAGAAGGCTCCAGCACCCGGTACCCGTCCAGCTCACCGACCAAACGGCCGAGCCGGTCTCGGGCCAGGGGTTCATCATCAACGATCAGAACATTCATATAGCTCAGGCTTCCTGCGTGAGTCTCGCACAAGGATAGCGTAGACAGGTGAAATGGCGGCCGTCACGGCGATCCACGCTGAGACTCGCGCGGGGACCGAAAAGTGCCGTCAATCGCGCATCGATGTTCTGCAGGCCCTGCCGAGTTCCGCGGGACGCGGGTTGCTCGCTGGCCTCCACACAGGGATTGCTTACACACAGCTGAAAGATCCCGTCGCGATACTGCGCTTCGACACGTACCACCCCACCTTCGATACGCGGCTGGATGCCGTAGATCAGGGCATTTTCGAGCAGTGGCTGCAGGGTCAGCTGCGGAATCGGCAGATCGTCCGGTACACCGTCGACCTGCCACTCCAGACTGAGCCGCTCCGCCAATCTGTATTGCTCTATGGAGAGATAACGCCGGCCCAGCTCAAGTTCCTCACGCCACGAAACCAGAGTGCCGGGACGCGCCAGACTGGCGCGGAACAGATCGGACAGATCCAGCACTGCCTGCTCCGCCTTGTGGGGGTCGCTGACCACCAGGCTGGCGATGCTGTTCAGGCTGTTGAACAGGAAATGTGGGCGGATGCGCGCCTGCAGCGACTCGATACGCGCCTGCAGCTCGGCCTTTTCCTGGCGTCGCCACTGACCCTGCAGATAGAAGTAGCGCAGCAGCAACGCGGACATGATCGTCGCGATCAACGCATGCCGCAGGTAACGCGATAGCCCCTCGCCCGCCGCATCGCCCGAGCTGAGCTGAAAGTAGTCCGCTGCCAGGGTACACAGCAGTGTAAGCGCCACCACCAGCGCGCAGGCGAGCAACCCCGCCAGCGCCGCACGCAGACGCATCAGCCAGGGCCGCAACCGGCAGAGCATCGCGGCGGAGAGCAGCACGATCCACTGCACGAACAGCGAGGTGAAGGCCAGACGCTCCCAGTTGAACAGCGGATGCATCGGCTCTGCCAGTACCAGCACCAGCACCAGCAGCTCGGCTAGCAGGATCATCCCCAGCAGGGCCTCGGGCAGGCAGAGTTCGGGGAGAAAGAAATCATCGCCAGGCGTTCTGCGGCGATCGGCATCGGGGGGGTGTCTAGTCATCCAGGCAGTCTTTCCCAGTACCGTTCGTCCGGCAAGTGGCGCGAGACCCTAAGGGTAGCCCAGCGCCACGAGCGGCGCTTTTAGTTGTGAAAACCACGACCAGCGCTCAGTCCAACTGCAGCCCAACGTCGTCAGCGAGCCTGCTATCATCGCCGCACTTTTTCCACCGCCCCGCCGGCCCAAGGCCGGCAGGCCCTGCGCCATAGCCGAGCGAATCATGAGCAGCGAAAAAACCAATCAGTCCTGGGGCGGCCGCTTCAGCGAGCCGGTCGACGCCTTCGTCGCCCGTTTCACCGCCTCCGTCGAGTTCGACAAGCGTCTGTATCGCCACGACATCATGGGCTCGATCGCCCACGCGACCATGCTGGCCAAGGTCGGCGTACTGACGGCGGACGAGCGCGATGCGATCGAGGCCGGCCTGAAACAGATCCAGGCGGAAATCGAGGCGGGCCAGTTCGACTGGCGTGTCGACCTGGAAGACGTGCACATGAACATCGAAGCGCGCCTGACCGACCGCATCGGCGTCACCGGCAAGAAACTGCACACCGGCCGCTCGCGCAACGATCAGGTGGCCACCGACATCCGCCTGTGGCTGCGCGACGAGATCGACCTGATCCTTGCCGAAATCACCCGCCTGCAGCAGGGCCTGCTCGGCCTGGCGGAGGCCGAAGCCGACACCATCATGCCCGGCTTCACCCATCTGCAGACCGCCCAGCCGGTAACCTTCGGCCACCATCTGCTGGCCTGGTTCGAGATGCTCAGCCGCGACCATGAACGCCTGGTCGACTGCCGCAAACGGGTCAATCGCATGCCGCTGGGCAGTGCTGCTCTGGCCGGCACCACCTACCCGATCGCCCGGGAGATCACTGCCGAGCTGTTGGGTTTCGACCAGGTAGGCGGCAACTCGCTGGACGGCGTTTCCGATCGCGACTTCGCCATCGAGTTCTGTGCCGCCGCCTCTCTTGCGATGATGCACCTGTCGCGCTTTTCCGAAGAGCTGGTGCTCTGGACCAGCGCGCAGTTCCAGTTCATCGACCTGCCGGATCGCTTCTGCACCGGCTCCTCGATCATGCCGCAGAAGAAGAACCCCGACGTGCCGGAACTGGTCCGCGGCAAGACCGGCCGGGTCTTCGGTGCACTGACCGGTCTGCTGACCCTGATGAAGGGCCAGCCGCTGGCGTACAACAAGGACAATCAGGAAGACAAGGAACCGCTGTTCGACGCGGCCGACACCCTGCGTGACAGCCTGCGCGCCTTCGCCGACATGGTTCCGGCGATCAAGCCGAAGCGCGAGATCATGCGCGAAGCGGCGCGGCGCGGCTTCTCCACCGCCACGGATCTCGCCGACTACCTGGTGCGCAAGGGCCTGCCGTTCCGCGACTGCCACGAGATCGTCGGCCATGCAGTGAAGCACGGCGTGCAGACCGGCAAGGACCTGGCCGAGATGAGCCTGGACGAGCTGCGCCAGTTCAGCGATCAGATCAGCGATGACGTCTTCGCCGTACTGACCCTGGAAGGCTCGGTCAACGCTCGCGACCATATCGGCGGTACGGCACCGAACCAGGTGCGCGCCGCGGTCGCCCGCGGTCATTCCCTGCTCGCCACCCGCTGAGCGTATTGGGCGCAGCCTGCGCTGCGCCCAATCCACCCATGCAGCCGAACCGTCCCTCCCGACACATCCGCAACAGCGACGCCGGTCACGATACGCCTGAAAACCAGCGCCAATTTGCCAACGCATCGACAGATCCCTCTGTCCGGCGACACTTGCCTCTGGTGGGCGCCCGCCGAAAGGTCCAAAACTTTCTCCTGCACGCGAGTCCATGCTCCAAGCGACTCATTTCAGCACTGGAGGAAGTCATGAAAATCCTGCACCGGCTTTTCGCAAGCGTCGGCGTCATCGCCCTCAGCGCCTGCGTCCACGCAACCCCCATCGTCATCCCCAGCCAGGCCAGCTGGCACTGGCAGCTCAGCGGCAAGCTGCAGACGCCGGATCGCCTGGTCTACGACATCGATCTGTTCGACACCCCCGCCAGCACCATCGCCACCCTCAAGAGCCGGGGACGCATTGTGGTGTGCTACTTCAGCGCCGGGAGCTGGGAAGACTGGCGTCCGGATGCGGCGCAGTTCCCCAAGGAAGCGCTGGGCGCACAGCTGGACGGCTGGCCAGGCGAACGCTGGGTAGATATTCGCCACCCCGAGGTTCGCACGCTGATGGCCAGACGCATTCTCCTCGCCGCACAGAAGGGCTGCGATGCGGTGGAACCGGACAACGTCGACGGCTACAGCAATTCCAACGGGCTGCGACTGACCGAGGCAGACCAGGTGGACTACAACCGCTGGCTCAGTCGACAAGCTCACTATCGGGACCTGGCGATCGCGCTGAAGAACGCCGTGGAGCTGGTGCCGCAATTGGTGGATGACTTCGACTTCGCTCTCAATGAGAGCTGCTATGCCTACAAGGAATGCGCTGCCTATCGAGCATTCCGCCAGCAGGGCAAAGCCGTCTTCATTGCAGAGTACCGCTCCTACAACAGCAACATGTGCGCCAAGGCAGCCACTGCCGGTTACCAACTGCAATTCTTCAAGCGCGACCTCAACAGCGTCGGCAAGCCTTGTCTCTGAGCCACTCGGGGCCGGCCTTGCGCCGGCCCCAACGTCCTATTTGCCGCGGACCTTGGCCAGGAAGGCGGCCATCTCCTGCTGCTTGTCTTCCTCGATCTTCTGCACGTGCGGGTTGGCCTTGAGCAGCTCGAACAACGCGCGCGCCTGCGGCCAATCCGCCAGCACGTCGGTATCGAACGCTTTCGCCGCGACCACTACCGCCAGATCCACGCTGTAGAGGAAATACAGATCCGCCAGGCTGAACTGGTCACCGGCAACGTAGGGCGCAAAACGGCCGTGACGCTTGAGCGCATCGATACCGGCAAACAGCTCGTCGCGGGCTTTCTGCCTGATTGCGGGATCAACCTTGCCGCCGAAGAACACCTCCGGATAGCACGCGCGCGCCGGCAGCTCGATGTACAGCTCGATCTCGCGCATCAGCGCCCGCACCTGAGCGCGCTGGAACGGATCTGCCGGCAGCAGCGGACGACCGCCCTGGGTTTCCTCGATGTACTCAAGGATCACCGAGGTCTCACTCATCGAGCCCTGTTCGGTAACCAGACACGGCACCTTGCCGCGTGGACTGAGCGACTTGAACGACTCGTCCTGACGACCGAGCACGTTGACGATCTCGAAGGGCAGCTCCTTTTCCAGCAGCGCCAGACGCACCATGTTGAAGTAGTTGCTGACCGCAAATCCGTAGAGCTTGAGCATGCGACACCTGTAGCCGTCGGTGGATAGGAGCTATCGGTTATAGCTGGCGGACGCCGAAACGCCCAGCGCTATCAGGCAAATGAATACCCGCACGGCGAGCGCGCCGCGCGGGTCCCTTCACGGCTGGTTGGCCGCCACCTCCTGACGCATGTCGCGCCGATCCAGCCAGCCCCGGATACGCGCCTGGCGCTCCGCGGTAAGCGGGTACTTCCAGGCGATGAAGAAGGCCGCCATGTACAGGCAGACGGGACCGAGAATGTACAGGCAGCGCAGCGCCAACAGATGGTCGGCATCGTTGACCACCTTGGGATCGAAGCCGACCAGCGACAGCAACCCGAGGGAAATGCCGATGCCCAGGGCCATGGCCATCTTGTGCGCCGCGCCAGACATGGCGAAGAACAGCCCGGCGCGATGCTGCCGGCTGCGCGCCGTATCCAGATCGACGATGTCCGCCAGCATCGACAGCGGCAGGAACTGGAATGCGGCGAAGCAAAAGCCCTTCAGCGCGAACATGAGCGCGAACGGAACCAGCTGACCCGCCTCGAGGAAGAACATGCCGATGATGCTTACGCTGGAGACCAATACCGCCGCACAGAAGGCGCGGTGCTTGCCAAAGCGCTTGCCCGCCAGCAACCAGAACGGAATACCGAGAATGCCGATGCCGAAGTAGATCAGGTACATCAGGCCGATGTAGGGCTGGATCTGCAGCACATGCTGCATGAAGAACACCGACAGCGCATTGCGAAACGCCTCACCGGTGATGACGATCAGCAGAATCAGCATCATCCGCTTGAACGGCCCGTTCTTCAGCAGCAGCCCCAGACCCTGGCGCCAATCCCGGCGTACGGCGGGCCGTGCTGGCGGCTCCTTGACCACGCCCAGCACCAGCAGCACGGTGAGCGGCAACAACAGCACCAGCAGCCATGCCATGCCGGCGAGAATCGGACCATTGCCGGTGCCCAGCTGACCATCCGTACCCAGCAGCCAGACTGCTGCCGGCATGATTGCACCGTCGGTATGTCCCTCCTGATAGCGTTTGCCCAGTCCCTGCACCACGGCCGGCGCCAGCGCAGCAAGAAACAGTCCGAGCAGGATGTAACCTTCGCGCGAGGCGGTGACCCGGCTGCGCTGGTGGTAGACAGTGGAAAGCTCCGCGCCCCAGGCCGAATAGGGCAGTGTCACCATGGTCAGCCCCAGGTACATCACCATGCTCCATAGCAGCAAGTGAAGGAACCCTGCGCCCTCGGGTGGCATGAATATCTGCAAGGTGCCGAGCAGCATCAGCGGCATGCCAGCGAAGATCCACGGCTTGCGCCGGCCAAAGCGGGTGCGCCAGCGATCGCTCAAGGTGCCGATCAACGGGTCGGTGACCACATCGGTGATTCGCGCCAGCAGCAGCACCAGGCCGACCAGGGCAATGTTGACGCCCAGCTCCTGGGTGTAGAAAGGCGGCAGATAGATCGCCAGCGGGTAGCCGATGACCGCCAGCGGCATGCCGATGGAGCCGTGAATCAGAATGGTGGATCGCTTGAGAACGCCGGACTCTTGCATGCCCTACCCCGCGGAGATCTGGCATGGCCTGGTGCGGCCTGCCTGTTGTCATTGTTGTCTCTTCAGGACCGGGCCATCGCTGCCCGGCTTCGCTATGTATAACCGGCCGCGCAAAGCACTCCACTGCCGTTCTGTAACAGCAATTGGCAAACTGCAGTAGCGCTGGCGGAAAACCGTGCGGAATGGGCATTCATGCCTGCAAGAATAAGCCCCATGAATACCGACACCGCATCCGCCACGATGCCCCTGCGCAGATCTCGCCATGCGTTCGCGACAGTCCGCGCTATCTTGGCCTTCACCCTCGCGCACCCGAGCCGCGTCGGCCCCAAGAGAAACGTCCCAGTCTTCCTGCAGGATCAGCCATGAGCACGAACCGATCCGACCGCCCGCACTTTCGAGTCAGCGCTGATCGCCAGGCCGCCAGCCGGCGGGTACGCTATGTCGAGAGCAATCTTGCACACTCGGGCGACTGCACGCTGTGCCGCCTGGATCAGGAAAATCCCCCTTCACCGCAGAGGACGGCCATGACCGTGGACAGCGACGACAATGAAGAAGGCTTCGCCGAACAGACCCTGCTGGGCGCAATAGAAAACCAGCTTGCCGCAGGCGAGCCGGCCGCAGTCCAGGCGACGCTGAACAAGCTGAGCCTGGTCGGCTACGAACGTGAAGACATATTGCAGATGATGGCTCAGGTGCTCGCCGCCGAGATCCGCCAGATGCTCGAACAGGACACTGCCTTCGATCTGCAGCATTACGAGCAGGCGCTACGCGCACTTCCCGAACTGCCAGACGATCCAGATCAAGGCTGAGCGGAACACCACGGCTACACTGCCTGAACCCCCATCCACCGCAGAGGAAACGCCATGCCCTATTCCGACGAACTGGTCGCCGAACTCGAACTGCTCGCGCTGTTCAATCTCGACAATCATCTGGAAGGACTGAAGGTTCACCACGACGCCACCCCCCGCCATCAGGCGGCGATCGATCGCCTGCATCGCAAAGGGCTGACCAACCAGACTGACGGTGGCTACCTGACCAGCCTGGGTCGCGATGCGGCCGAGCACGCCCAGGCGCTGCTGACGATTCTCGGCGCACGCAGCCCCGCCTGATCGCCGCCCCGGCGCATTGCCGGTTAAAGCCCGGACTGCCTCTGCCGATGTCCGGGCTGACAATCTCGCGTCCCCGACCAGACGAGCCGCTCAATGACGCGCAACCAGGAAATTCGCCCCGATATCGATGAAGGCATCGACCGCAAGGTTCTCGCGCAGCTGCGCGCGCGCTTCCTGCGGATCAACTCGGGGCGTCTGGAGCGCGCAATGGAGGCGCTCTCCACTCGCCAGCAGCTGGTTCTCAAGCTGCTGCCGCTGCTGTTCCACGTCAACCATCCCCTGCTTCCCGGCTACGTCTCTGGCCTCACACCGGCAGGTCTCTCTGGTTACGAACCTGCCGACGATGTGCTGGCCGAAGCCCAGCGCCTGACGCGCTCGTTCCTCTACAAGCCGACCCGCGGCAAGGTCAGCCAGCCGATCCACGGACTCTTCCTGATGGGCAGCCTCGGCACCCTCGCCCAGGCGGAAAAGAGCGACATGGACGTCTGGGTCTGCCACGCGCCAGATCTTCCGGTCGAGCGGGTCGCCGAGCTACAGCGCAAATGCCACCTACTCGAAGCATGGGCCGCAACCCAGGGCGCCGAGGCGCACTTCTTTCTGGTCGATCCCGCGCGCTTCACCCAGGGCGACCGGGAGGCGCACCTGACCTCCGACGACTGCGGCACCACCCAGCACTACCTGCTGCTCGACGAGTTCTACCGCACCGCCATCTGGCTCGGCGGACGCACGCCGCTCTGGTGGCTGGTGCCGGTCTACGAGGAAGGTCGCTACCGCGAATACGTGCACACCCTGCTGTCTAAGCGCTTCCTGCGCGCCGAGGAGGTGCTCGACCTTGGCCATCTGGCGCGGATTCCACCGGGCGAGTTCATCGGCGCAGGCATGTGGCAGCTGTACAAGGGCATCGAGTCGCCCTACAAGTCAGTGCTCAAGCTGCTGCTGACCGAGGTCTACGCCAGCGAACACCCGGCCGTGCAGTGTCTGTCGCTGCGCTACAAGCAGGCGGTCTACGCCAACCGCCTCGACCTCGACGAGCTGGACCCCTACGTCGTGGTCTATCGCCGACTGGAGGAACACCTGGCATCCCGCGGCGAACTCGAGCGACTCGAACTGGTTCGCCGCTGCCTCTATCTGAAAGCCAACAAGAAGATCAGCAGTCCGCCACGCAACGGCCGCAAGAGCTGGCAACGTCGTTTGCTGGAACGCCTGACCGGCGAATGGCAGTGGGACCAGCGTCAGTTGACGATGCTCGACAGCCGCAGCCAGTGGAAAGTCCGCCAGGTCGGCAGCGAACGCCGCGCACTGGTCAACGAACTGACCTACAGCTACCGCTTCCTGTCCCAGTTCGCCCGCCTGCAGCAGGCCGCCAGCTCACTCAACAGTCGCGATCTCGGCGTACTCGGCCGTCGTCTGTATGCAGCATTCGAACGCAAGGCCGGCAAGGTCGAATTCATCAACCCCGGCATCGCTCCCGACCTCGCCGAGGACACACTGACGCTGGTCCAGGCACCGGCGCCGGATGGCGAGGAAGTCCAGTGGGCGCTGTTTCCCGGCACCCTGACCCATCAGGAATGGCCGGACTTCGCGCCGCTCAAGCGCTCCCGCGAGCTGGTCGAGCTGCTTGCTTGGTGCCACCTCAACGGCGTGATCGACAGCAGTACGCGCCTGTCCCTGCATCCGGGCAACAGCGATCTGTCGGAGTTCGAACTGTTCAACCTGCTCGGCAGCCTGCAGCAGGTTGCTCCGTTGCCACTGCCGCCAGTCAGCGAAGACGCCTTTCTGCAACCGGCGACGCCGAAAGACATTCTGCTGCTGATCAACGTCGGCCTCGATCCGCTGCGCCAGCACAGCCAGATGAACATCCACATGACCACCGGCCGCACCGACTCGCTGGGCTACTCCGGGGTTCGCGAAAACCTGGTGGTAACCCTGGACCAGGTCAGCCTGAACAGCTGGCACGAGATGCTGGTCAGTCGCTACGAAGGGCCGCACGCACTGCTCGATTGCCTGAGTGACCTGCTCAATGGCCTGGGCGAAGGGCCGAAGCCAAATGTGCTGGTGCGCTGCTTCTGCCGCAACCGCGCACCGGCGATCAGCGCGCGCGTGGAGGAGTTGCTGCGCGATCTGCTGGCCGCTTTCGCCAGCGACATTCCCCAGCGGTATCTGCTGCAGATCGCCCAGCAATACCATCTGCTCGACCTGACCCCGGGCCAGGTTCGCCATCGCGCACTCTCCGATCTGCCGGCGCTGCTACGCAGCCTGGGCCAGGAGCAGGCGAGCTACAGTCCGGTGACCATCGATCGCAACACACTGGAAGGAGAAGACCTGCTGCTGATTCTTCCGCTCGGCCGCCCGGACTGCATTCAGGTGTTCTACCGGCTGTTCGGTGACGAGGCCGAACTGACCGTGCTCGATGAGCACAACTCGTTGTGGCGCCAGCGCCTGCCGTATCGCGACGAATCCACACTGATCACGCCGCTGCAGCGCTTCCTGCAGTCGGTGCTGTACCGTCGCACCACCCAACTGAGCCTCGGCGAAAGCCCGGTGCGCGAGTCGCCGGAGATCCTCTACTACGAGCTGGTCCCGCCTGCCAGCCCGCGAGCCCAGGCGGTGGAGCGGCGCAGCGAGCCGCGCAGCGAGATCACCCTGCCGTTCTACAACGTGCAGGCGATCATCGAACCAGGCGAACAGCGTCGCCGGCACGTGACCCTGTACTGCAATCAGCGCGAGTTTTCCGAACTGGAATTCGGTGGCGATCTCTTCGCCGCGGTGGCCGGACACATACTCGCGCAGCGCCGCGAAGCAGAGCGCTATCCGTGCTACATCACCGACCTCGATCTGTCGGCGATGCTCGGCGAAGGCCCGGTGCAGACCATCCACTTCCTGCGCTACAAGGCCGAACTGGAAGAAGCACTGAATATCGCCCTACAGAAGGCTTGAACCAGACCACCGCGAACCTGGATCAGCGCTGGTAGGCGCCCGCAGCTTCCGGCTGGTACTCGACAGCCAGCAGGGTCAGCTTGAGAGTCTTGCCACCTGGTGCCGGCCAGTCGATGTGCTGGCCAACGCTCAGACCGAGCAGCGCGCAGCCGACCGGCGCCAGCACCGAGACGGTTCCGTCACCCCCAGCCTCCTCGGGAAACACCAGGGTCAGGTGGTAGTCCTTGCCGCTGGCTTCCTCGCGGCAGTGCACCCGCGAATTCATGGTCACCACCCCGGCGGGAATCTCGCTCAGCGCCACTACCTGCGCGCGCGTCAGCTCCTGCTCCAGCGCCTCAGCGGTAGCGCTGAAGGTCTCGAGACGCTCGAGCATGGCTTCCAGCCGCTGCAGGTCGGTGCGAGTGATGATGATTGGCGGCTGAGTGGTCATGACAGCAAGTTCCCTCCCGGGAGCGGAATGTAGTTGTGCCCGCGCTCGCAACGGGCTGCGGGCGACGCATTGGCTAGTTGGATTACGAGGAATCGGGCGCCCGACAATGCGACTTCAGGTCGCGAGCGCGGATTCCGGCAAACAGTGGCGCAACCGGAAGACAGTGGCCACTTTGATCTGGGTAATGAAGACCGACCCTAACACAGCGCAGCGAATAAGCAAGTCAGCCCCCCGGCGCAGCGCGGCGCAGATCCAGGCGCGCCTGGGCGTCCTGGCAGATCGCCCGGCGCCTGGCGGCGTCGGCCTTGCCCCACTCGAGGATCTCACCCAGGCTGCGGCCGCAGCCAAGGCAGACGTCCTGATCGTTCAGGCAGCATTCACGGCGACAGGGTGACGATGGCAGCTCATCCAGCGACGCGTCAGACGTCTTCGAACTCAAGGGCTTCGCCCCCCTGCTCAAGAGTGATCCGCGTGAGCATCTCGCCCAGGCGCTCCTCGCTGCTGTCACACAGCCAGACATCGCTGTCAGCGTCATAGTCGAAATGGAAGCCGCCGGAGCGGGCTGCCAGCCACAGTTGGCGAATCGGCTCCTGGCGACTGAGGATCAGTTGGCTGCCATTCTCGAAGCGCACCGTCAGCACGCCGGCGCTGTTTTCCAGGTCGACATCCAGGCCGCTGTCGTCGAACACGTCCTCGACCTTCTGCTGGACCAGATCGACCAGATCATGGAAACGCGCTTCGCTCAAACTCATCGAATCTTCCTCGGCGGGGCATGGTTGCGGGTTTGCGGCGGCGCCCCGGTCGCCAAGCATAACCTGCAACGTCGGCTGCGCCAGCCGACGAACAGTGCGACAGGCGCTCGAAAGGGGCGGCAAAGCCCCGTCCGGCGGGCCTTCTGCGCATAGGCAAGGACCGGAGGCGTCGGTATACTCCAGCGCAATCATCGCTTTTCGCAAAGGATTTCCCATGAAGCGCCTGCTTCCCACGCTCCTCGCGCTCGTCGCCATGACTTCGCTGGTTTCCGCCTGTGGCCAGAAGGGCCCGCTGTACCTGCCGGACGCCGACAAACCCGCCGCCGAACAGCACGCGCACTAAGGAGGCTGCATGAACGCCTTCGAGTACCGCGCAGGTCAACTGTTCGCGGAAGGTGCGGCGTTGTCCGCGATCGCCGAGCGCTTCGGCACCCCCACCTATGTCTATTCGCGTGCCCATATCGAGGCGCAGTACCGTGCCTATGCCGATGCCCTGAACGGTATGCCGCATCTGGTCTGCTTCGCGGTAAAGGCCAACTCCAACCTGGGCGTGCTGAATGTACTGGCGCGTCTGGGCGCAGGCTTCGATATCGTCTCGCGTGGTGAGCTTGAGCGTGTCCTGGCTGCTGGCGGCATGCCTGAGAAGATCGTCTTCTCCGGCGTCGGCAAGACTCGTGACGACATGCGCCGCGCGCTGCAGGTCGGTGTGCACTGTTTCAACGTCGAGTCCACCGACGAGCTGGAACGGCTGCAGCAAGTCGCCGCCGAGCTGGGCGTCATTGCGCCGGTGTCGCTGCGAGTCAACCCGGATGTCGACGCCGGCACCCACCCGTACATTTCCACCGGCCTCAAGGAAAACAAGTTCGGCATCGCCATCAGCGACGCACCGGCGGTCTATGCCCGCGCCGCCGAACTGGCCAACCTGGAAGTGGCCGGCGTCGATTGCCATATCGGCTCGCAGCTGACCACCCTGCCGCCCTTCCTCGACGCCCTCGACCGTCTGCTCGCACTGATCGACGAGCTGGCCGAACGCGGCATCCGCATCCGCCATCTGGATCTGGGTGGCGGTCTCGGCGTGCAGTACCGCGACGAACAACCGCCGCTGGCCGGCGACTACATCGCCGCCGTGCGCGAGCGCATCCGTGGCCGCGACCTGGCACTGGTGTTCGAGCCGGGTCGTTCCATCGTCGCCAACGCCGGCGTGCTGCTGACCCGCGTCGAGTACCTCAAGCACACCGAGCACAAGGACTTCGCCATCGTCGATGCGGCGATGAACGACCTGATCCGCCCGGCGCTGTACCAGGCCTGGATGGATGTGGTGCCGGTGCAGCCGCGTGATGCTGCCCCGCGCAGCTATGACATCGTCGGCCCGATCTGCGAGACCGGCGATTTCCTCGCCAAGGGGCGCGAGCTGGCGCTGGCCGAGGGCGATCTGCTGGCCGTGCGATCGGCCGGCGCCTACGGCTTCGTCATGAGTTCCAACTACAACACCCGCGGCCGTGCTGCCGAGGTCATGGTCGACGGCGAACAGGCCCACCTGGTGCGCCGCCGCGAAAGCATCGAAGAACTCTACGCTGGCGAAAGCCTGCTGCCGACGTGAGGGCGCGATCATGCTATTGCGCTTCACCAAGATGCACGGTATCGGCAATGACTTCATGGTCCTCGATCTGATCAGCCAACATGCGCACATCCAGCCCAAGCACGTGCGCGCCTGGGCTGATCGACACACCGGCGTCGGCTTCGACCAGTTGCTGCTGGTCGAAGCGCCGAGCACGCCGGACGTCGACTTTCGCTACCGCATCTTCAATTCAGACGGTTCCGAGGTCGAGCAGTGCGGCAACGGTGCGCGCTGCTTCGCCCGTTTCGTGGTCGACAAGCGGCTGACGGTGAAGAAGCGCATCCGCGTCGAGACCAAGGGCGGCGTCATCGAGCTCAATCTGCGCCCGGATGGTCAGGTCACGGTCGACATGGGCGCCCCGCGCCTGGTGCCCGCCGAGATCCCCTTCCAGGCCGAGCAGGAAGCACCGAGCTACTCGGTAGAGCTCGACGGCCAGATGCTGCAACTGGCCGCTGTTTCGATGGGCAACCCGCACGCCGTGCTGCGCGTCGACAACGTCGACAGCGCACCGGTGCACGAGCTGGGGCCCAGGATGGAGCTGCACCCGCGTTTTCCGAAGAAGGTCAATGTCGGCTTTCTGCAGGTCATCGACCGTTCCCAGGCACGCCTGCGGGTCTGGGAACGCGGCGCTGGCGAGACCCGCGCCTGCGGCACCGGTGCCTGCGCCGCCGCGGTTGCGGCGATCCGTCAGGGCTGGATGGACTCGCCAGTGCAGATCGAACTGCCGGGCGGCCGGTTGTCCATCGAGTGGGCAGGCCCGGGTCAGCCGGTTATGATGACCGGCCCCGCCGCTCGCGTGTACGAAGGACAGGTCCGCCTATGACCGACCAGCGCCACGATCCCGCCTCGCTCGATGCCGAAATGGTTGCCGCCTATCTGCGCGCCCATCCGGAGTTCTTCATCGACCATGACGAACTGATTCCCGAGCTGCGCATTCCACACCAGCGCGGCGACACCGTCTCGCTGGTGGAACGCCAGGTGAAGCTGCTGCGCGAGCGCAACATCGAGATGCGCCATCGCTTGTCGCAGCTGATGGATGTGGCCCGCGACAACGACCGGCTGTTCGACAAGACCCGCCGCCTGGTGCTCGACCTGCTCGATGCCGCCACCCTCGAGGAGGTCGTGAGCGCCGTCGAGGACAGTCTGCGCCACCAGTTCCAGGTGCCCTACTCGAGCCTGATCCTGTTCAGCGAGACGCCGCTGGCCGTCGGCCGCTCGGTCAGCAGCGCCCAGGCCCACGAGGCCATCGGCGGCTTGCTGGCAGACGGCAAGACGGTCTGCGGCGTGCTGCGTCCGCATGAGCTGGCGTTTCTCTTCGGCGAAGAGGAACAGGCGCAGATCGGCTCCGCGGCCGTGGTCTGTCTCAGCCACAAGGGCCTGCACGGCATCCTGGCGATCGGCAGCCCCGATCCGCAGCACTACCGCAGTTCGCTCGGCACCCTGTTCCTCGGCTATATCGCCGAGGTCCTGGCGCGCGTGGTGCCAACCTTCGCCGCGCCGCTGCGCTCGGTGCGCTAGGGCGGCAGCACGCATCAAGTTGCAGAAGCACAAGGCCGTACCCCCTGGAGCTCGCCGCGTGACCCTTGCAGCCGACCTCGACACCTATCTGGAACACTTGCGCAGCGAGCGCCAGGTCTCGCTGCACACGCTCGACGGCTATCGCCGCGATCTGCTCAAGGCGCTGCAGTTCTGCGAACGCTGCCAGATCGAGGAGTGGGCGCAACTCGACAGCAGCCGACTACGCCAGCTGGTCGCCGAGCTGCATCGCAAGGGCCAGTCCAGCCGCAGCCTGGCGCGCCTGCTGTCGGCAGTGCGCGGCCTCTACGCCCATCTCAACCGCATCGGCCGCTGCAGCAGCGACCCCAGCAGTGACCTCAGCGCGCCCAAGGGCGAGCGTCGCCTGCCACGCGCGCTGGATGCCGACCGGGCCATGCAGTTGCTCGACGGTGGCGTGGAGGAAGACTTCATCGCCCGTCGCGACCAGGCGATTCTCGAGCTGTTCTATTCTTCCGGCCTGCGCCTTTCCGAGCTGGTCAGCCTGAACCTGACCCAGCTGGATCTGGCCAGCGGCCTGGTCCAGGTCATCGGCAAGGGCAACAAGGCCCGCGTACTGCCAGTCGGGCGCAAGGCGGTCGCGGCGATCCAGGCCTGGCTGCCGCTGCGCGCGGCCGTGGGTCCACAGGATGACGCGCTCTTCGTCGGCCGCCAGGGCCGCCGGCTCGGCGCCCGCGCCGTGCAGCAGCGGGTCAGCCAGGCGGGTGTGCGCGAGCTTGGCCAGCATCTGCACCCGCACATGCTCAGGCACAGCTTCGCCAGCCATATGCTCGAATCCTCCCAGGACCTGCGCGCTGTGCAGGAATTGCTCGGGCATGCCGACATCGCCACCACCCAGGTCTATACCCACCTGGATTTCCAGCACCTGGCCAAGGTCTACGACAGCGCGCACCCACGTGCCAAACGCAGGGACACCGAGGAATGAGCATCCGCCTGATCACCTTCGACCTCGACGACACGCTCTGGGACGTGGCACCGGTGATGCACGGCGCCGAAGCCGCGCTGCGCGACTGGCTGGGCGAACATGCGCCGCGACTTGGCCCGGTACCCATCGAACACCTGTGGGCGATCCGCAAGCGGGTCATGGCCGAAGATCCGAGCCTGCGTCATCGCATGAGCGAACTGCGTCGGCGCATTCTGCTGCTGGCACTGCAGGAAGCTGGCTACGTGCCGGGCGAAGCGCGTGACCTTGCCGAAGCGGCATTTCAGATATTCCTCAGCGCCCGCCATCAGGTGTCCTTCTTCCCCGACGTGCAATCCACCCTGGAACAGCTCGCCAACCGCTACATCCTCGGCGTACTTACCAACGGCAACGCCGACGTGCGCCGACTGGGGCTGGCGGACTACTTCCAGTTCGCCCTCTGTGCCGAGGAACTGGGCGTCGGCAAGCCCGACCCGCATCCCTTCGAGCAGGCACTGGCGCGTGCCGGCGTGCCGGCCGAGCAGGCGCTGCACGTCGGCGATCATCCCGCCGATGACATCCTCGGTGCCCGCGGCGCCGGCATGCATGCGGTCTGGTACAACCCGCAGGGCAAGCCCTGGCAGCTGCCGGACGCGCGTCCTGGCATGCTTTCCTCGGGGCTGGAAGGCGCCGACCCCAAGCTGCTGCAGCGTTGCCAGCCAAGCGCCGAAATCCGCAGCCTGGGCGAGCTGCCAGGATTGCTACAGCGCTGGTAGCGCCATAAAAAAGGAGCCCTGAGGCCCCTTTGATTCATCAGCTGTGCGCCGGCGGAGGTGTCAGCCGCTCCACGCTCTTCTGCCAGCCGCCACTTTCTTCCTGCGCCGCCTGCTGTACCGCGCGCTTGCGCCGGTCCTCGGCGCGCCGGATGAAGTACCAGGCAAGGAAGGTGAACAGCGAGATCGACAGCAGGATCAGGCTCGCCACCGCGTTGATCTCAGGCTTCACGCCCATCCGCACCGAGGAAAATATCTCCACCGGCAGCGTCGAGGCGCCAGGGCCGGCAACGAAGCTGGCCAACACCAGATCATCCAGCGACAAGGCGAAGGACATCATCCCGCCCGCCACCAGCGAGGGCGCGATCATCGGTACGGTGATCAGCAGGAACACCTTCCATGGCCTTGCACCCAGATCCATGGCCGCCTCCTCGATCGACAGATCCAGCTCGCGCAGGCGCGATGAAACCACCACCGCCACGTAGGCAGAGCAGAAGGTCGTATGGGCAATCCAGATGGTCAGCAGGCCGCGTTGCGGCCAGCCGATCAGCTGCGCCATGGTGACGAACAGCAGCAGCAGCGACAGACCGGTGATCACCTCGGGCATGACCAGCGGTGCGGTGACCATGCCGCCGAACAGGGTGCGGCCGCGAAAGCGCGGGATGCGGGTGAGCACGAAGGCGGCAAGCGTGCCCAGCGCCACCGCGGCGATCGAGGTGTAGAAGGCGATCTCCAACGAACGAAATACCGCTGTCATCAGCTTGGTGTTGTCCAGCAGGCTCGCATACCACTTCAGCGACCAGCCGCTCCACACGGTGACCAGACGGCCGCCGTTGAAGGAGTAGATCACCAGGATGAACATCGGCACGTAGATGAACAGCAGGCCGAGCCAGAGCATGACCTTGGAAAAACCGAAGCGCTTCATGCCTTGCCCTCCAGGTCTTTCGCCAGGCCTGTGGATGGAGAGCCGGTTGAACAGCGGGCATGGATGGTTGCGTTCGACTGCCTCATGCCTTGCCCTCAAGTTCTTTTGCCTGATTCCGGTTGAACAGAATGATCGGGATGATCAGGATCGCCAGCATCACCACTGCCAGCGCCGCCGCGCCGGGCCAGTTGCGCCGACTGAAGAATTCATCCCAGAGCACCTTACCGATCATCTGTGTCTGCGAGCCGCCGAGCAGTTCGGGTACCACGAACTCGCCCACCACCGGAATGAACACCAGCATGCAGCCGGCGATGATGCCGTTTTTCGACAGCGGCACGGTGATCTTCCAGAAGCTGGTAAAGGTGCGCGCGCCCAGGTCGGAAGCGGCTTCCAGCAGGCTCTGGTCGTGCTTCACCAGGTTGGCGTAGAGCGGCAGGATCATGAACGGCAGGTAGGAATAGACCAGGCCGATGTACACCGCTAATGGTGTGTTGAGCAGGCGCAACGGCTCGGAAATCAGCCCCGTCCAGAGCAGGAAGCTGTTCAACAGACCATTCTCGCCGTTGCCGAGGATGGTCATCCAGGCATAGACGCGGATCAGGATCGCGGTCCAGGTCGGCATCATGATCAGCAGCAGATAGACGGTCTGGGTCTGCTTGTCGGCGCGGGCGATGGCGTAGGCCATCGGATAGCCGATCAGCAGACAGAGCAGCGTGCTGAAGAAGGCGATCTTCAGCGAGCCCAGGTACGCCTGCAGGTAGATGCCCTTCTCACCCAGGTTCAGGTAGTTCTGCAGGTTGAGCAGCACCTGCAGCTTGTGTTCGGCAAACACGATGATGTCGGTATAGGGCGGGATCGCCCGTGCCGACTCGGCGAAGCTGATCTTCAGAATGATCGCGAACGGCAGCAGGAAGAACAGCAGCATCCAGACGAAGGGGATGCCGATGACCAGCCGGCGGCCGAAGTTCAAGCGCCCACTCATGACTGCAGCACCACGCCGCTGTCGTCGTACCAGTAGACGAAGACTTCGTCTTCCCAGGTCGGCCGCTTCACGTGCCGCTCGGAGTTGGCCAGGAAGGCCTGCACCAGCAGGCCCGAGGGCAAGCGCACGTAGTACACCGAATGCCCGCCCAGGTAGGCGATGTCATGGACCACGCCCTTGGCCCAGTTGTACTCGGCGTGCTCGACCTCGGGCATCTCGCTGCTGAGCAGCAGTTTCTCCGGGCGCAGGGCATAGGTGACCTGCTTTTCCTCGGCGCGGGTACTGATCCCGTGGCCGACGTAGATGCGTCGCTCCAGCTGCGGGCAGTCGATTACCGCGTGGTCGCCCAGATCCTCGACCAGCTCGCCCTCGAACAGGTTGACGTTGCCGATGAACTCGCAGACCAGGCGGCTCGCCGGGGTTTCATAGATATCCATCGGGCTGCCGACCTGGGCGATCCAGCCCAGGTGCATGATCGCGATGCGCTGGGCCATGGTCATGGCCTCTTCCTGATCGTGGGTGACCATGATGCAGGTCACACCGACGCGCTCGATGATCTCGACCAGCTCCAGCTGCATCTGCGAGCGCAGTTTCTTGTCCAGCGCGCCCATCGGCTCGTCGAGCAGCAGCAGCTTCGGCCGTTTGGCCAGCGAGCGCGCCAGGGCCACGCGCTGGCGCTGGCCACCGGAGAGCTGGTGCGGCTTGCGCTTGGCGTACTGGCTCATGTGCACCAGCTTGAGCATCTCGGCGACCCGCGCCTCGATGTCCGCCTTGGGCATGCGGTCCTGCTTGAGGCCGAAGGCGATGTTCTGCTCCACCGACATGTGCGGAAACAGCGCATAGGACTGGAACATCATGTTGATCGGCCGCTCGTAGGGCGGCATGTCGGTGATGTCCACGCCATCGAGCAGGATGCGCCCCGCGGTGGGGCGCTCGAAGCCGGCGAGCATTCGCAGCAGGGTCGACTTGCCGGAGCCGGAGCCGCCGAGCAGGGCGAATATCTCGCCTTTGTTGATTGACAGCGAGACGTCGTCCACCGCGACCGTCTCATCGAACTTCTTGGTCACGCGGTCGATCCTGAGCAGCACATCGCTGTTCTGCTGCTCGCCTGCGAGGGCTTTCTTGTAGGCGCCGGAGGCAACTGCCATCTAACAAAACTCCCAGAAAGGGCGGGTAAGAACAGCCCGGCTGTTGCCGGGCATGAATTCAGGGCTGCTGCATGCCGGCCTTGGCCCGGCTCCAGCTGTCGCTCATGGCACGGGCCACGCTGTCGGGTAGCTCGGCGGACACGTAAAGCCGCTCCAGCACCTCTGCCGCCGGATAGATGCGCGCATCCTCGCGCACCTCGGCATCGAGCAGCTCGTTGGCAGAGAGATTCGGATTGGCGTAGCCGACATATTCCGTGATGGCCGCGATGACATCCGGTCGCAACAGGTAATCGATGAAAAGGTGGGCGGCCTCGACATTGCGCGCGTCCGCCGGGATCGCCAGGGTGTCGAACCACAGGTTGGCGCCCTCGCGGGGGATGCTGTAGGCAATCTCGATGCCGTTGCCCGCCTCTTCGGCGCGGTCGGCGGCCTGCAGGATATCGCCGGAGTAGCCCACCGCCACACAAATGCTGCCGTTGGCCAGATCGCCGACGTACTTCGAAGAGTGGAAATAGCGCACGTGCGGTTGCAACTGCGCCAGGCGCGCTTCGGCGCGGGCCAGATCACCCGCATCGACGCTGTTGGGATCAAGCCCCAGGTAATTGAGCATCGAGGGGATCATCTCGTCGGCCGAATCGAGAAAGGCCACCCCACACTTGGCCAGGCGGGCGAGGTTCTCCGGCTCGTAGACCTGCGCCCAGGAACTGATCGGCTCCTCGCCCAGCACGGCGCGCACCTGCTCGACGTTGTAGCCGATGCCATTGGTGCCCCAGAGGTAGGGCACCCCATAACGGTTCTGCGGGTCGTTGCCGGCAAGCCGGGCCAGTAGCGAGGGGTCCAGATGCTTCCAGTTCGGCAGGCGTTCGCGGTCCAGCGGCTGGAACGCGCCCGCCTTGATCTGCTTGCCAAGGAAATGATTGGACGGCACCACCAGGTCATAGCCCGTGGCACCGGCGAGCAGTTTGCCTTCAAGCGTCTCGTTGGAATCGAAAACGTCGTAGACGACCCGGATACCGGTTTCCCGGGTGAAGTTCTCCAGGGTGTCTTCGGCGATATAGTCCGACCAGTTGTAGATGTGCAGTACCTGCGGTTCGCCCGATTCTGGTGTCTGCGACGAATCGCAGGCCGCCAGCACCACAGCGCTCAGGAGAACTGCGCCGACCAACAGCCGGTTAGCGAATACATGCATGGGCAAAAGTCTCCCGTCTGGTCAGGACCGATAGCCGACTGCCCCCGGGGACTGAACGGACATCGACGCCGGCACGGCGTCAGCCAGTGCCGACGCCGTGCCAGGCGCTTACCTGGCGGTCTTGATGGTGGTCCAGCTGTCGTTGATGAGCTGCAGCGCGTCGTTCGACAGGTCCGGGAAGGTATAGATCTTCTTCAGCACGTCGGCCGACGGATAGATGCCCGGATCAGTGCGAATGGCTTCGTCCACCAGCGGAGTGGAAGCCGAGTTGCCGTTGGGGAATTGCACGTAGTTGGTGATCTCGGCGATCACTTCCGGCTTCATCAGGTAATTGATGAAGGTGTGCGCCGCCTCGACGTTCTTGGCGTCGGCCGGCACTGCCAGCATGTCGAAGAAGCTGCCCGCGCCTTCCTTCGGAATGCTGTAGGCGACGTTCACGCCGTTCTTGGCTTCCTCGGCACGCGACTTGGCCTGGTAGATGTCGCCGGAGTAGCCGATGGCGACACAGATGTCACCGGTAGCCAGCTCGCTGATGTACTTGGAAGAGTGGAAATAGCTGATCGAGGGGCGCACCTTGACGAACAGCTCCTCGGCGGCCTTGATCTCGGCAGGGTCTTCACTGTCCGGCTTGTAGCCCAGGTAGTTCATGGCAGCCGGGAGGATCTCGGTCGGCGAATCGAGGAAGGCTACGCCGCAATCCTTGAGCTTCTCGATGTTCTCCGGCTTGAACACCAGATCCCAGGAATCGACCGGGGCGCTGTCACCCAGGGCGGCCTTGACCTTGTCGACGTTGTAGCCGATGCCGATGGTGCCCCACATGTAGGGAACCGAATACAGGTTGCCCGGATCGCTGGGATCGAGCGCTTTCAGCAGGTCCTTGTCGAGATTGTCCCAGTTCGACAGCTTGCTGCGATCAAGCTTCTGGAACACGCCGGCCTTGATCTGCTTGGCCAGGAAAGGGTTGGACGGCACGACTATGTCGTAGCCCGAGGAGCCGGCCAGCAGCTTGGCCTCAAGAACCTCGTTGCTGTCGAAGACGTCGTAGACGACCTTGATCCCGGTCTCCTTGGTGAAGTTTTCCAGGGTGTCTTCGGCGATATAGTCCGACCAGTTGTAGACATGCAGGACCTGGGTGGATTTTTCTGCGGCGGGAGCGGCTTGCGAGGTCTCGCTCGGGGCTTCTGCCGGTTTGTCACAGGCGGCCAGCAGACCGACGGATAGAGCGAGTAGCGTCTTGCCGAAATGATTCATGCGTGTGGCTCCATTTTTTAAGAGATGTACAGCATAGGGGAACGACGTTGCCCTCCCGTTCCGCCTGGCCTGCAGGCATTTCTGCCCTGCGCTCCCGCGCGCTGCGAAGTCTGGCAAGATCGGGGCCGTTCTTACAACAGTTGCGTAGTGCGGAAGGGAAAAAAATCAGCCTTCAAGCTCCGCAAGGGTCAGATCGAGACAGCGCCGCGCCTTCTCCACCAGCTCATCGACGCCATCCCGATCCAGCACCAGCGGCGGTGCGATGATCATGGTGTCACCCACCGCGCGCATCACCAGACCCTGTTCGAAACAGTGCTTGCGGCAGCGCATGCCCACGCCCCGCTCGGCCGGGTAACGCCGGCGGCTGGCACGATCCTCGACCAGCTCGATGGCGCCGAGCATGCCCAGGCCGCGCACCTCACCCACCAGAGGATGATCGGCCAACTCACGCAGACGAGCCTGCAAATAGGGTGCCGTCTGCGTCCGCACCCGCTCGACGATGCCCTCCTCGCGCAGGATGCGCAGCGTCTCCAGCCCCACGGCCGCTGCGACCGGATGTCCTGAGTAGGTAAAGCCATGGTTGAAGTCGCCACCTGCGGAGAGCACCTCGACGATGTGGTCGCGCACCACCAGCCCGCCCATGGGGATGTAGCCTGAGGTCAGGCCCTTGGCGATGGTCAGCATGTCCGGCGCCAGGCCGTAGTAGTCGCTGCCGAACCACTCGCCGGTGCGACCGAAGCCGCAGATCACCTCGTCGGCGACGAACAGGATGTCGTGCCGGGCAAGGATCTCGCGCACGCGCGGCCAGTAGCTGTCCGGTGGAATGATCACCCCGCCGGCACCCTGGATCGGTTCGGCAATGAACGCCGCCACGTTATCCACGCCCAGTTCGAGAATCTTCGTTTCGAGCTGGTCGGCCGCCCAGAGGCCGAAATCCTCGGGGCTCATGTCGCCACCCTCGGCAAACCAGTAGGGCTGCGCAATGTGCACGATGCCGGGAATCGGCAGATCGCCCTGCTCATGCATGAAACGCATGCCGCTCAGACTGGCGCCGGCCACGGTCGAGCCGTGGTAGGCGTTGACCCGGCTGATGATCACTTTCTTCTCTGGCCGGCCTTTGAGTGCCCAGTAATGGCGCACCATGCGCAACATGGTGTCATTCGCCTCGGAGCCGGAGCCGGTGAAAAACACATGATCCAGGCCCGCCGGCGTCAGCTCGGCGATCGCCGCGGCGAGCTCGAGCGCGGGCGGATGGGCCGTCTGGAAAAACAGGTTGTAGTAGGGCAGCTCGCGCATCTGCCGGGCAGCCGCCTCGACCAGCTCCTCGCGACCGTAGCCCAACGCCACACACCAGAGCCCGGCCATGCCGTCGAGGATGCGGTTACCCTCGCTGTCCCACAGATGAACGCCCTCGGCACGGGTGATGATGCGCGGCCCCTGCTCGTGCAGTTGCGCGCGATCACTGAACGGCGGCAGGTGATGCGCCTGACTCAGCGCGCGCCAATGGGCGGTATCGTCCCGTGGACCTTGTTTCATGGCATTTCCCCAACATCCGATGAACCTGCCCGCGCGCTGCGCAGACACTTGTCGCCTCAGACCGAGAACAGCAGAAACTCGCGCTCCCAGGAGCTGATGACACGCTTGAAATTCTCGTTTTCGGCGCGCTTGACCGCTACATAGGCCTTGATGAAGCGCGCACTGAGGTACTGCTCCAGCGCGGCGCAGCTTTCCATCCGCTCCAGCGCCGCCTCCAGATTCAGCGACAGGCGCAGGTTGCGCCGCTCGTAGCCGCGACCCTTGACCGGCGCGCTCGGCTCGATGCCTTCGACCATGCCGATGTAGCCACACAGCAGGCTGGCGGCAATGGCCAGATAGGGATTGGCGTCGGCGCCCGGCAGGCGATTCTCGACCCGGCGATTCTGCGCATCCGAGTCCGGCACACGCAGGCCGACGGTGCGATTCTCCTCGCCCCACTCGACGTTGACCGGTGCCGACGTGTCCGGCAGGAAACGACGGAAGGAGTTCACGTTCGGCGCGAACAGCGGCAGCAGCTCGGGGATGTAGCGCTGCAGGCCGCCGACGTGGTGCAGGAACAGCTCGCTCATGCTGCCATCGGCATTGGAGAAGATGTTCTGCCCGGTCTGCGCATCCACCACGCTCTGGTGCAGGTGCATCGCGCTGCCGGGCTCGTCGGTGATCGGCTTGGCCATGAAGGTCGCGGCGACGTTGTGCTTGAGTGCCGCCTCGCGCATGGTCCGTTTGAACACCAGGATCTGGTCGGCCAGGTGCAGCGCCTCGCCGTGGCGGAAGTTGATCTCCATCTGCGCAGTGCCTTCCTCATGGATCAGGGTATCCAGATCCAGGCCCTGGGCCTCGCACCAGTCGTACATGTCCTCGAACAGCGGATCGAACTCGTTGGCCGCATCGATGGAGAACGACTGGCGACCGGTCTCCTGGCGACCGGATCGACCGATTGGCGGTTGCAGCGGCAGGTCGGGGTCATCGCAGCGCCGGGTCAGGTAGAACTCCATTTCCGGCGCCACTATCGGCTGCCAGCCACGCTCGGCGTAAAGCGCCAGCACGTGCTTGAGGATGTTGCGCGGCGACAGATCGATCGGGGTGCCGTGCTTGTCGTAGGTGTCGTGGATCACCTGCGCCGTCGGCTCGCTGGCCCAGGGCACGACGAACACCGCATTCGGGTCGGGCCGGCAGAACATGTCGATGTCCGCCGGATCGAGCAGCGAGTAATAGATGTCGTCGTCGACGTAGTCGCCGGTCACCGTCTGCAGCAGCACGCTTTCCGGCAGGCGCATGCCGCGCTCCTGGACGAACTTGCTGGTGGGCGAGATCTTGCCGCGGACGATACCGGTCAGGTCGCTGATCAGGCACTCCACCTCGGTGATCTCGCGCTCCTTCAGCCACAGGGAGAGCTGGTCGAGCATCGGACTCATGGGGAAACCTCTGCCGCTGCGGGCTTGCGCCCGAATGAAGACTGCGCCCTTCTCAGGCGCCCAGACGCTCCAGTCTGCGCTCCCTGCAGGCATCGCCGAAGGCGGCGAAGATGGCACGGTAAACCGGATTTTCCTGCACTTGCCACTCCGGATGCCACTGTACGCCGAGAGCAAAGCGGCGCGCGCCCTCGACCGAGAAGGCCTCGATCAGACCGTCCGGCGCCAGCGCCTCGATGCGCAGGGAGCCGGCCAACCGCTCGACGCCCTGGCCATGCAGCGAGTTGACCTGGATATGCGCGGGCAGGCCGATGGCCGACAGCAGCCCGCCGGGCTGAACGTGCAACGGGTGGCGCGGGCCATACTGGATGAACAGCTCCTCGTCGGCATTCTCGCGATGGTCCATCAATCCTTGGACCTCATGCACCTTCTGGTGCAGGCTGCCGCCGAAAGCCACGTTCATTTCCTGAAAGCCACGACAGATGCCGAACACCGGAACCCCTGCCGCCACCGCGGCGCGGATCAGCGGCAATGTGGTACGGTCTCGCTCAGGATCATGCTGGCTCGGATCACCGCTGGCAGCTCCACTGTAGTGCAAGGGCTCGACGTTCGACGGTGAGCCGGTGAACAGCAGGCCATCGAGGCTGCCGAGCAGTTCTGGAATATCGAGAAGATCGCCCAGCGCCGGAATGATCAGCGGCATGCCACCGGCAGCTACCGACAGGGCGCGGAGATATTTGTCTCCAGCGATGTGAAATGGGTGCAGGCCGAGCTGCCTGGTACAGGCGCTCACACCGATCAGCGGCAAACGAGACATGCAACACCCGCGGTACAGGGCTCAAGGGAGGTGGATTCGAGCTTAATCTTGTTCATTTTTTTCTACAACCCGCTGCGAAAGACGCGTTGCAGAGCGACTTTCAGAGGGCCTGCAACTGCACCAGAAATGGCTCGCTGCGCCACTTTTTGGCGCAAAATGGCCCGTAGTTGACAGCCTATGGCGTTTCGGATTGACTCGGATCATGAACAGGCGCCGATTGATATTTCAAACATTGAAGGTGTTGCATCATGTCGGGACTCCCGCGTGCCGTTCAGCTCAATGAAGCGAACGCGTTCCTCAAGGAACATCCTGAAGTGCTGTATGTGGACCTGCTGATCGCCGACATGAACGGCGTGGTGCGAGGCAAGCGAATCGAACGCACCAGCCTGCACAAGGTTTACGAGAAAGGCATCAACCTCCCCGCCTCCCTCTTTGCCCTCGACATCAATGGTTCGACCGTCGAGAGCACCGGCCTAGGCCTGGACATCGGCGACGCCGACCGTATCTGCTTTCCGATCCCCAACACGCTTTCCAACGAGCCCTGGCAGAAGCGCCCCACCGCGCAGCTGCTGATGACCATGCACGAGCTCGACGGCTCGCCCTTCTTCGCCGACCCGCGGGAAGTGTTGCGCCAGGTGGTGAGCAAGTTCGACGCAATGGGCCTGACCATTTGCGCTGCCTTCGAGCTGGAGTTCTATCTGATCGATCAGGAGAACGTGAACGGCCGTCCTCAGCCGCCACGCTCGCCGATCTCCGGCAAGCGCCCGCACTCGACCCAGGTCTACCTGATCGATGACCTCGACGAGTACGTCGACTGCCTGCAGGACGTCCTCGAAGGCGCCAAGGAGCAGGGCATTCCTGCCGATGCCATCGTCAAGGAAAGCGCACCGGCACAGTTCGAAGTCAACCTGCACCACGTCGCCGATGCGATGAAGGCCTGCGACTATGCGGTGCTGCTCAAACGCCTGATCAAGAACATCGCCTACGACCATGAGATGGACAGCACCTTCATGGCCAAGCCCTACCCCGGCCAGGCTGGCAACGGACTGCACGTGCATATCTCGATTCTCGACAAGGACGGCAAGAACATCTTCGCCAGCGAGAATCCACAGGAAAATGACGCACTGCGCCATGCCATCGGCGGTGTGCTGGAAAGCATGCCGGCATCGATGGCGTTCCTCTGCCCGAACGTGAATTCCTACCGCCGCTTCGGCGCCCAGTTCTACGTGCCCAATTCGCCTTGCTGGGGTCTGGACAACCGCACCGTCGCATTGCGCGTGCCCACCGACACCCCGGATGCGGTGCGCCTTGAACACCGCGTGGCCGGCGCCGACGCCAATCCCTATCTGGTGATGTCCGCGGTGCTGGCGGGCATCCACCACGGCCTTACCAACAAGATCGAGCCGGGCGCGCCAATCGAGGGCAACTCCTACGAGCAGAACGAGCAGAGCCTGCCGAACAACCTGCGTGACGCCCTGCGCACCCTGGACGACAGCGAAATCATGGCGCAGTACATCAGCCCCGATTACATCGACATCTTCGTCGCCTGCAAGGAAAGCGAACTGGAAGAGTTCGAGCACTCGATCTCCGACCTCGAGTACAACTGGTATCTGCATACGGTCTAGGCAAGCTGCAAGCGAGCCGCAGAGAGCGGTTTCCACATCAAGTCGGTTCGCAGGGCAAGGCCCCTGCTACGACCTGACCGGCACCGACAACCCGGCAAACACACCGCACCGCTACTCCAACCTGAAGCTGCGGCTTGACGCTTGCCGCCACCTTGTCGCCTAGAATCAACGCACTTTCCGAATGCCCGACAACCCAGCGAGGGTCCCATGTCCCGTATCGTCACCGTCGCCGCCACCCAGATGGCCTGTTCCTGGGACAGCCAGGCGAACATCGCCAACGCCGAACGACTGGTACGCCAGGCCGCGAGCCAGGGTGCGCAGATCATCCTGATCCAGGAGCTGTTCGAAACCCCCTACTTCTGCCAGAAGCCCAACCCGGCCTATCTGCAGCTGGCCACCTCGGTGGCCGACAATCCGGCGATCCGGCATTTCCAGAGAATCGCCGCCGAACTGCAGGTCGTGCTGCCGATCAGCTTCTTCGAGCAGGCCGGTCGTGCGCGCTTCAACTCGATCGCCATCATCGATGCCGACGGCAGCCTGCTCGGCGTCTATCGCAAGAGCCATATCCCCGATGGCCCCGGCTATCACGAGAAGTACTACTTCAATCCCGGCGATACCGGCTTCAAGGTCTGGCAGACCCGCTACGCCAGGATTGGCGTGGCGATCTGCTGGGACCAGTGGTTCCCGGAAACCGCCCGCAGCATGGCGCTGATGGGCGCAGAGCTGCTGTTCTACCCGACCGCCATCGGCAGCGAACCGCACGACCCGAACATCACCTCGCGCGACCACTGGCAGCGCGTGCAGCAAGGCCACGCCGGCGCCAACCTGATGCCGCTGATCGCCAGCAATCGCATCGGCCGCGAAGAGCAGGACGGTTACGACATCACCTTCTACGGCTCCTCGTTCATCGCCGACCAGTTCGGCGCCAAGGTCGAGGAGCTGGATGAAACCAGCGAGGGCGTTCTGGTACACGCCTTCGACCTCGACCAGCTGGAACACATCCGTAGCGCCTGGGGCGTGTTCCGTGATCGCCGCCCGAATCTGTACGGGCCGATCCGTACGCTCGACGGATCACAGCCGTCCGAGTAAGCGCGCGCTGGGTGGACACCGCGAAGCGTTTCCCACCCAGCCAAAGCAACCCCCGCGGGAGAGGCGCCACGCCGCTTCTCCGCTCCATGACTGGATATCCTGATGATCACCCTCACCACTACGCCCCGTGCCGATGGCTTCTTCATGCCCGCCGAGTGGGCAGCACATAGCCAGACCTGGATGGTCTGGCCGCAGCGTGCGGACAACTGGCGCGACAGCGCGGCGCAGGCGCAGGCCGCCTTCAGCGCAGTAGCTCGCGCCATCGCCCGCTTCGAGCCGGTCACCATCTGCGCCAGTGCCGAGCAATACCTCATCGCACGCGCAGCGCTGGATGACCCGCGCATCCGCGTGGTGGAAATCAGCACGGATGATGCCTGGGTGCGCGACACCGGGCCGACCTTCGTCATCGACGGCAAGGGCGGCCTGCGCGGTGTGGACTGGACCTTCAACGCCTGGGGCGGACTGGACGGCGGGCTCTATGCCAACTGGCAGCAGGACGATCAGGTGGCGCAGAAGATCCTGGAGATCGAGCGCTGCGAACGCTACCGCACCGAAGGCTTCGTGCTCGAGGGCGGCTCGATCCATGTCGACGGTGAAGGCACGCTGATCACTACCGAGGAGTGCCTGCTCAACCGCAACCGCAATCCCCATCTGTCTCGCGAAGAGATCGAGATCCTGCTGCGCGAGCATCTGGCAGTGGACAAGATCATCTGGCTACCGCAAGGGCTGTATAACGACGAGACCGACGGCCACATCGACAACTTCTGCTGCTTCGTCCGCCCAGGGGAAGTGCTGCTGGCCTGGACCGACGACTCGAGCGATCCGAACTTCCCGCGCTGCCAGGCGGCCCTGGCGGCACTGGAGGGGCAGCGCGACGCCCGCGGTCGCGCGCTCACCGTACATCGCATGCCGATCCCCGGCCCACTGCACGCCAGCGCTGAGGAATGCGCAGGCGTCATGAACGTCGCGGGCAGCCAGCCGCGCGACCCGTCCATTCGCCTGGCCGGCAGCTACGTCAACTTCCTGATCGTCAATGGCGGCATCATCGCGCCCAGCTTCGATGATCCGAAGGACACCGAGGCGCGCGCCATTCTCCAGCAGCTGTTCCCGGAGCGGCAGGTGGTGATGGTGCCTGGACGGGAAATCCTCCTGGGCGGCGGCAATATCCACTGTATTACCCAGCAGCAGCCGGCCGCGTAAGTTGGTCTTTGTCGAGCCGATAGAGACTGTACGCCCGGCGCCGGACTGATCGCCGACGAGGGTATCACCCTCCTGGGTGCCTTTTCCCTGTCGGGAAAAAGCAACCAAAAGCGCGTACCCCCGACATCCGGCCCGGCGGCGCCGGGGACCCTTCGCTCCATCGTCGTTCCGGGGCCGGCCTGGCGCAGGAGCGAGAGAATCCAGGCCGCCCCGCGGCCAGGCCCGAATGGGGGGCGCGCTTTCTCTTTGGTTACTTTCTCTTTGCGCGCGCAGAGAGAAAGTAACTCGCCCAGGAGGGCGTAACCGCCAATCTCCCGGCCAATCGGTTATGAGCCTGGGCACGACGATCAGGCTCGGCACCGCGAGTTTCCTGGCCGCGATAGCGCCTCTAATCGAACGGCTTCGGCCTCGGCGTAGCCTTCGTCGACGGCGGCAAAATCGGCAACGCGAAAGAGGGCTGCTCCCCGGTTAGGGTCTTCAAGAACGCCGTGATCTGCTCCACCTGCACCTTGTCCAGCTCACGCCCCAGCTGCAGCCGCGCCATCACATCGACGGCCTCCTCCAGTTCCCAATAGGCACCGTCGTGAAAGTACGGATAGGTCAGTTCGACGTTACGCAAGGTCGGCACCTTGAACTTCATGCGGTCGGCATCGTTGCCGGTCAGGCCTGCCACCCCTTCCGTCGGGTTCAGGGTCGCATAGGGCATGACCAGGCCCATCTTCTGGAAGGAGTTGCCCCCCACGGCCTGGCCGTCATGGCAGGCCGTGCAGCCAACCTCCTTGAACAGCCGGTAGCCGGCCAGCTCGGTGTCGTTGAGCGCCTTGGCATCGCCCTTGAGCCAGAGATCGAAGCGCGAGCCGGGCGTGACCAGGGTCTCTTCGAAGGCGGCGATGGCGTCAGTCACCTCGTCGAGCGTGATCTGCGGTTTGCCATAGACCCTGTCGAACGCCTGCTGGTACTGCGGGATCGAGCGCAGCACGTCGAGGGCGAGATCGTGGGTGAAGGCCATCTCGCCGGGGTTGGCAATCGGACCGGCCGCCTGTTCCTTCAGATCCGCGGCGCGGCCATCCCAGAACTGCGCCAGATTCATGCTGGAGTTGAGCACGGTGGGCGAGTTGATCGGACCCTGCTGCCAGTTGTGCCCGATCGAACTGGTCAGATTGTCGCTGCCGCCCATCGACAGGTTGTGGCACGAGTTGCAGGAGATGAATCCGGAGCGCGACAGGCGCGGATCGAAGAACAGCTGCTTGCCCAGCTCGACCTTGGCCGGATCGGCGACCTCGACCGGCTCGATCGGTTGAATCGGCTCGTTGCCGGGCGTCAGCGCCAGGGCGTTGAGACTGAAGCAGGCTCCCGCCAGCATGAACGTCAGATATCGCATGATTGCTCTCCCCAGGATCACTATTGTGATCAGCCTGGAGGATCGGCCTTCAACAGATGCTGACCCGGATCAAGGGTAGGTGCCGCTGCCTTGATATCGGACAAGGCGTGCCTCAGACCACCACGATGCGATCCTTGCCTTCACGCTTGGCCTGGTACATGGCCGCGTCGGCCCGCGCGAACAGCAGATCAAGGTCATTGTCGGCGGCGCGCAGCGTGGTCAGCCCCTGACTGACGGTGACGCTGAAGTCTCCGGCCTCGGAGAAGAACGACAGGCGCTGGATCTCGCGCGCCAGCCGCCCGGCAATCTGCTCGGCCAGCGAGGATTCGCAGCCGGGAAAGACCGCCGCGAATTCCTCGCCACCGATGCGACCGAACAGATCGCCCGAGCGCAAGGCGGTCGTCGCCGCGCGCGCCACCCGCGCCAGCACCTGATCGCCCATCTGATGCCCGTGGGTGTCGTTGATCTTCTTGAAGTCATCGATATCCAGCAACAGGAACGCCAGGGGCCCGCCACACTCGCGGGAGTGGTCGAACTCCGCGCGAGCCTGCTCGAAGAAATAGCGGCGGTTGCTGCACTGGGTGAGGCCATCCAGCGTGGCCAGGCGATGCAGCTCGCCTTCCAGACGCTTCTTCTCGGTGATGTCCTCGGCGATGCCGACGATCAGCGGCAGCCCGCCGCTGCCAACCTGGCGACTGAGAAAGCACTTGTCGCTGAGCCAGCGCAGCTGGCCGTCACCACGCAGGATGCGGTACTCGCGCGCCTCTACGGCGCCCGTCTGCAACACCTTGGCAAAGCTTTCGGCGGCGAACTCGACATCGTCCGGATAGATGCTGTTGAGCCATTCGTTGTGATCGGCGAGCAGCAATGCAGGCGAGCGCCCGAAGACGCTCTCGTAGGCAGGGCTGACATAGACCACCCGCCGCTCCTGCCAGTCGAATGCCCAGAGCACCGAGTTCACGCTTGCCAGCAGGGTACTGAACAACTGCTCACGCTCACCCAGCCGCTGCACCTCTGCGCGGCTGTGCATCAGAGCCAGGGTCAGCTCATCCACGTCCGGAAACTGCTGTTCGTCCACACTGATCAATCCGAGGAAAATGCCTGAAAGCCTCGTCTGCAGAGCGCAGGGGCCCACCGAGCAGAGAGCTCGATGTGCCCGTTAGAGCGGCGTCACCCTGTCGAGTTGCGTCGGCGCCGGAAAAATTCTCGCCCGCTGCATTGCACACCGGACGATCGAGGGGCTTCAGGCCATGCTGGTCTGAGGCCGCAGCGAATAGGTCTTGAGCTGTTCGGCAAAGTCCCGCAACGCCTGAATGCCGCTGCTCTCGGCTTCATGAATCCATTCACGCACCGCCGCGAGCATCTCGTGGCCGTTGCTGCTGGTACGCGCCCAGATCTGCTGCAGGGCCAGGCGCTTTTCGTAGATCACCTTCAGTGCCTGACTCTGCGCGAGCATGGCGGCAATGCGCTGCTGATGGCTTTCGTCGAGCAGGCTCGGCTCGCGCGACAACAGGCGCTTGGCACGACGAAACAGATGGCGCACCGACGCATCGGCACGCGCCAGCTCCAGACGAACCAGCGGCGCGATCACCTGGCGACGGTACTGCGCCATGATCTGGAAGCGGTTGTTGAGGATCGCCATCGCGGTGTCCATGTCCAGGCTGCGCTTGCCTGCCACCCGATGGGCGATGGGCGCGACACGCTGCACCTTGGCCAGACGCAGGAAGCTGAACAGCTGGATCCAGGCCCAGCCCAGGTCGAACTCCCACTTCTTCACCGACAGCTTGGCCGAGTTCGGATAGGTGTGGTGGTTGTTATGCAGCTCCTCGCCGCCGATCAGGATGCCCCAGGGCACCAGGTTGGTCGCCGCATCCTTGCACTCGAAGTTGCGATAACCGATCGCATGGCCCAGACCATTGATCACCCCGGCAGCCCAGAAGGGTATCCAGATCATCTGGATTGCCCACATCGTCAGGCCAAGCACACCGAACAGACCGATGTTCAAGGCCAGCAGCAGGCCCACACCGAGATTCGGATAGCGGCTGTAGAGGTTGCGCTCCAGCCAGTCGTCCGGGCAGTTCTTGCCATAGATGCGCAGCGTCTCGGCATTCTGCGCCTCGGCCTTGTACAGCTCGGCGCCCTTGCGCATGACGGTGCCAAGTCCCTTCACAACGGGACTGTGGGGATCATCCTCGGTTTCGCACTTGGCGTGGTGCTTGCGGTGGATGGCCGTCCACTCGCGGGTATTCATCGCCGTGGTCAGCCACAGCCAGAAACGGAAGAAGTGTTGCAGCGCCGGATGCAGCTCCAGCGAGCGGTGCGCGGAAAAGCGGTGCAGGTAGACGGTGACGCCAACGATGGTGACGTGAGTCATCAGCAGGGTGGCCAGCACCAGCTGCCAGATCGAAAGATCGAGAATGCCGTTTTGCAGTATCAAGGGGTGTCGCCTCGCAGAATTCTGCCGCCGGAACCTGGCGGCGTTTTCATCATGTCCGTGGAGCAGGAGAACCACAACCAGCGAAAAGAGTGGAGCAGGGTCTTTTCAGTGGACTCGTACAATGTGCGCCAATTCACGCTGCAGGGCCATATTCCCCGATGAGCTGCCGACCGGCGTTCGCGCGCCAGGCTGCCCGGATCAATCACGCAGGGCGCGTAAGAGCACCCGTCACCTTGCATCGCAGGTAGCAGGCAATACAGCTGCCGGCCTTCACAATGGAGGCTTCTACAACGCCGGCGCCTATACAGACGGGTCGGTATCGTCCGCCGTCACCGGGAAGTAATCCCCACCCGCCTCGAGCAACTGGCTCAGGGTGGCGCGCGGTACCGGCCGCGACAGCAGGTAGCCCTGGAATTCGTCGCAACCCTGGTAGCGCAGGAAGTCGAACTGGGCGGCGTTCTCCACCCCTTCGGCGACCACCGTCTTGCGCAGGCTCTTGCCTAGCGAGATGGCCGCGCGAGCGATCATCGCCACCTCCTCCTCACGTTCCAGATCGGTCACCAACGAGCGATCCAGCTTGATGATGTCCAGCGGGTAATGGCGCAGGTAGCCGAGCGACGAATAGCCGGTACCGAAGTCATCCATCGCCAGGGCAACACCCAGCTCCTTGAACTGCTTGAGGATGGTGACCGCCCTGGCGCTGTCCTCGAGAAACACCGTCTCGGTGATTTCCAGCTCGACCTGCTCCGGCGGCAGGCCGATCTCCTGCAGCAGTTGGGCGACCTGCATGACGATCTCGCCGCTGAGGAACAGTCGTGGCGACAGGTTGACCGCCATGCGCAACGGCACACTGCGACCGCGATTCCACTGCCGTGCGGCGTCGAATGCCTCGCGCATCACCTGCAGGGTGAGGGCTCCGATCAGCCCGGTCTCCTCGGCAATGGGGATGAAGCGATCCGGGCCGACACTGCCCAGTTGCGGGTCGAACCAACGCGCCAGCGCCTCGACACCGACGATCTTGCGACGATGATCGACTTTTGGCTGGTAGTGCACGCTGAACTCGCCGCGCTCCAGCGCCTGACGCATCGCGGTCTCGAAGCTGAGCCGCTCCTCCGCCACGCGATTGAGCGCCGAGGTGAAGAACTGGAAGGTATTGCGCCCGCGCTCCTTGGCCGCATACATGGCGACGTCGGCGTGCTTGAGCAGGGTCTGGGCGTCATCCCCATCATTGGGATAGAGCGCCACGCCGAGGCTACCGCCTACCTGGAAGTCCCGCCCGAGCAGGTTCACCGGTCGCGCAATCTCCTGCAGCAGGGTGCGCAGTACGGTGATCACGGTACTGACCCGGTAATGATCGTTGAGCAGCACCACGAACTCGTCACCGCCCAGCCGTGCCACCGTATCGGAGGCGCGCAGGCAGCCCTGCAGACGCTGGGCGATTTCCTTGAGCAGCTCGTCGCCACTGGCGTGACCCAGGCTGTCATTGATGAACTTGAAGTTGTCGAGGTCGATGAACACCAGGGTCATGTAGAAGCCGAGCCGACGCGCACGCAGGATGCCCTGCTCCAGGCGATCCCCCAGCAGCACCCGATTCGGCAGGCCGGTGAGCTGGTCATGGTTGGCCTGACGCTCGAGCTGCTGCTGGTAGTGGCGGCGCTCGGAGATGTCCTGCACGGTGCCCTCGTAGCAGAGAAACTCGCCCTGCGGACCGCGCACCAGGTGGGCGTTCTCGGAAATCCAGATACGCAACCCATCGCGTCGATAGACTTCAGCCTCGAAGTTGACGACCTCGCCCTGGCTGGCCATCAGACGGTGGAATTGCTCGCGGCGGCCGGGATCGACGTACAGCCGGTGGCCGATGTCGGACAGATCACGTACCAGCTCCGCGGCACTGTCATAGCCATAGATCCGCGCCAGCGCCGGATTGGCCGCCAGATAGCGACCGTCGGCGGTGGTCTGGAAAATGCCCTCCGAGGCGTGCTCGAAGATGTGCCGATAGCGCAACTCCGCCTGCTCCAGCGCTTCGAGCGTGGCGCGCTGCGCCGAAATGTCCTCGATGAAGCCTTCGACCACGATCTCGCCCTGCTCGTCGGCGACGGCGACACCGCGCTCGTGAACCCAGCGCAGCTCACCGCTGGCCGTACGGATGCGATATTGCACGCCAAAGCGTCGACCGCTGCGCACCGACTCCTGAATGACCGCCCGCACCCGCTGGCGATCCTCCGGCCAGGTGAGCTCTTCCCAGGTCGCAGCGCGCCCTTCGACCAGCTCGGCGGAGCCGTAACCACACAGCTCGCGGGCGCCCTCGCTGACGAAGATCATCTTCCAGTGCTGATCGTTCAGGCAGCGGTAGGCCATGCCCTGCAGGTTGTTGACCAGGGTATCGAGGACGCGGGAACGATCCAGCGCTTCGCTGCTGAGCAGGCCGGCGCGACGCGGACGGGGAGACATTTTCGACATGCAGAACACCGACGACAGGCTGACTGTGGCGCGCGGGCAGTGTAGCGCAACGATGTGATGCAGCGCACAGAGCAGAGCAGGCCATCCGCCCTTTCCCCGACACCCGGTGACAGGTCCCGAGAAAATAATATTGCGGTTGTCATTCAACTTTGAAATTATGACCGTAATTCAAAGCGGAGCATCCAGCTCCGGGGAGACTGAAAAATGGAAAACGTCGTCATTGCCGGTTATGCCCGCTCGCCCTTCCAGTTCGCTCGCAAGGGCGCCCTGATCTCGCTGCGACCGGACGAGCTGGCCGCCCAGACCATTCGCGCGCTGGTGGAACGGGCAGGCATCGACCCTGCCCTGCTCGAGGATGTGGTGATGGGCTGCGCCTACCCCGAAGCGGAGCAGGGCATGAACATTGCGCGCATGGCCAGCTTTGCCGCCGGCTTTCCCGAGCAGTTGGGCGGCGTTACGGTAAACCGCTTCTGCGGCTCCTCGATGACCGCAGTGCACTTCGCCGCCGGCCAGGTCGCGATCGGTGCTGGCGAGGCTTTCCTCTGCGCCGGTGTCGAGTCCATGACCCGAGTGCCGATGGGCGGCTTCAATCCTTCCCCCAATCCGGATCTGCTGCAGCGCTTTCCCGCGCTCTACCTGTCGATGGGCGCGACCGCCGAAGAGGTCGCCCGGCGCTTCGGCATCTCCCGGGCACGGCAGGAACAGATGGCCGTGGAGTCTCACGCCAAGGCTGCCGCTGCGCAGGCGGCAGGCCATCTGGGCGCGGAGATAGTGCCGGTGATGACCGAGCAGGGTCTGGTGGAAACGGATGGCTGCATTCGCCCGGGCACCAGCGCCGAGGTGCTTGCACAGCTCAAGCCGGCATTCGATGCCGAGGGCAGCGTCACCGCCGCCACCTCCTCCCCCCTGACCGATGGCTGCGCCGCCGTGCTGGTCTGCAGCGAAACCTTCGCTCGTGATCATGGCTTGTCCGTTCTGGCCCGGGTGCGCGCTGTCGCTGTAGCCGGCTGTGCGCCGGAGATCATGGGCATGGGCCCGGTCCATGCGACGCGCAAGGTGCTGCAGCGCGCCGGTCTGAGCATCGCCGACGTCGATCTGGTGGAAATCAACGAGGCCTTCGCCAGCCAGGCGCTGGCCTGCCTCGATCAGTTGGACATCGATCCGGCGCGAGTCAACCTCGACGGCGGCGCGTTGGCGCTGGGCCATCCTCTCGGCGCTACCGGGGCGCGTCTGGTCGGCAAGGCAGCAGCACTGCTGCAACGCACCGGCAGCAGATATGCCCTGGCGACCCAGTGCATCGCCGGCGGGCAGGGCGTAGCGACCCTGCTGGAAAGACCCTAAGATGCCCGCCTGACCAGCACAGGAGCCCGCATGCGCTACCCGGACGAGCACAAGGCCCAGACCCGCCAGCGAATCATCGACGAAGCCTCGCGGCGCTTTCGCCGCGACGGTGTCGCCGTCACCGGGTTGCAGCCACTAATGAAGGCACTCGGCCTGACCCATGGCGGCTTCTACGCGCATTTCGCCTCGAAGGACGAGTTGGTCGAACTGGCGCTGGAAAGCGCCAAGCAACAGCTGGACGCCAGTGCCGAGCCGCTGTTCATGGCGGAAAACCCTCTGCAACGCTTCATCGAAACCTACCTCTCTGCGCAGCACCGGGATCACCCGGACGCCGGCTGTCCGCTGCCTACGCTCTGTGCAGAACTCGGCCAGCGCGGCACACCCAGCAGCTACACCGATCAGGTGATCGAGCAGCGCAGCCGGCAGATTGCCGGAGCACTGCAGGATGCCGATCAGGCACGCGCAAGATTGATACTCGCCGCCCTGGTGGGAGGGCTCAGCCTGGCACGCAGCACCAAGGACCGACAGCTCGCCGACGAGCTGTTGCGGGACGTCGCCAGCCAGTTGCTGGAACTGGTTGGGCAAGCCAACGAGAAATGACCGCGCCCTGCTTGACGCAACGCTCTGCCGGCAGACGACTTTTACGCCCGGCAGCCTATCTGCTGCTGGGCGCCGCACCAGCGCTTCCGGTAACGCTGCTGGGCAGCCTGTTTTTTCTCTCCGGAGATATTCGCGCCTGGCTGTTGCTGGCCGGCGCCTGGCTCGGTTCGCTCGGACTGGCGCTGGCCGTGTTCTATCCGCCGCACACAGAGCATCCCCGCCGCAGCACCTGCATCTTCGTACTGCTGCTTTGCGGTGAGCTGGCCATGGCTCCGCTGAGCGGGTCGGTGCTTGCCGCAGGACTGATCGGCGTGAACCCCGTGCTGCTGCTTCTGATCCTCGGCCCGGCCCTGGTGGGCCTGCACTATCTTGGCCTCTGCCTGCTGCGCTTCTCCCGAGCCGGAGCGGACCTCTGGCTGGGACTGCAGGCCGGCGCGCTGCTGCTTGCCGCTGCGTTCGGCACCTTCTGGTTCCTGGGCTGACGCCGATTACAGCGGTGCGACAGCAAACCGCGCAGCAGAACATCTCCTTTTGCGCAAATTGCTATCGGCAGAAATCACTCTTTCGGGTAATGTCGGTTAAGCCGAGCGGCAGTATTCTGTGAACGCTGTCACGCTCGCTCGTCTGCCAACGCAGCCAGGCCCAAGAAAAATAATCAGGAGCGCCGGTATGAGTAGCATCCCCATGTCCCGCAATATCGGTGCATGGATCATTGGAATGATCCTCAGTATTTCGCCGTTGGCCTTCGCCAACGCCGCCAACCCCTTTGAACTGATGCAGATCCACGCCAGCCGCGCCGTCGGCAGCCTGGTGATGTACCGTGGCGAAGGTCTGCAGAAGAGCCACGCCAAGCGTCTGGAGGAGGATCTCGCCGCGCTCTCCGGCGCCTTCCAGGCGAGTCGCGAATCCAGCCCCGAACTGCAGACAGCTCTGCAGGAACTGGTCTCCCAGCTGCGCCTCGGCCTGACCTTCGGCCCGACCGAGGACGACGTGCCCTGGAGCTACGCCTCGGACCTGAGCAAGAGCCTGCGCGACTTCCTGTTGACTGCCAACCAGCTCGCCAACAGCACCCCGGAAAGCATCCTGCCGGTGAAGATCGAGTATCTCTCGATGCAGTACCTCTACCGCTCCTACATGGGCAGTTTCGAGACTGCCCGCGATCAGCCAGAGCTGTATGTCGGCCAGGACGAAAGGCGACTGGTTCCAGCGATCGACGAGGTGCTTGCCGGGATGGACGAAAGTCAGCCGGGCGTGGCCAAGCTCAAGACCCGCTGGTCCTACCTGCGCAGCGCGCTGGAGGACATGAATAGCCAGAGCAACACACTGGAAACCGTTTCCGGGCGCCCGTTCGCCCCCCTGACCGTCAGCCGCCACTCGCGCACGCTGACCAACAACTGGGTCAAGCTGGAAACCACTACCAACTGACCTGCGCCCGCTCGGCTGCCACCCGGTTCACGGCAGACGACCACGATCAGGCAGAATCACGCAGGCGGCGGACCCCAGGGTCCGTCGCCTTCGTTCCAGTAGCCCAGGCATGCCGATGACCGCCGCTCCGTTCAATCCCGCCCGATGGCTCCCCAACCCCCATCTGCAAACCCTCTGGGGGCCTTTCTGCCGCAGGCCGGCCAGGCTTGAGCGAACACGCGAGCGGCTCTGGCTGGCCGACGGCGACTTCCTCGACCTGGACTGGTACGGCCCGCACCAGGCCGAAACCCCGCTGGTGGCGGTCTTCCACGGGCTGACCGGCTCGTCCGATTCCCACTATGTACTCGGCCTGCAGGCCAGACTGGCAGCGCAGGGCTGGGCCAGCGTCGCGGTGAACTGGCGCGGCTGCTCGGGCGAACCGAACAGGCTGCCGCGCGCCTATCACTCAGGTGCGAGTGACGATGTGCTCGAAGTCATCGCCCACCTGCAGGCGTGCAGACCACTGGCAGCGCTGTTCGCAGTCGGCTATTCGCTGGGCGGCAATGTGTTGCTCAAGTACCTCGGCGAAACGGGGTCTGCCTGCCCGTTGCAGGCGGCGGTGGCGGTGTCCGTGCCCTTTCGCCTGGATGAGTGCGCCGACCGTATCGGCGAAGGCTTCTCGCGGGTTTACCAGAATCACTTCATGCGCGGACTGGTCGCCTATGTGCAGAGAAAGCGCCAGCGCTTCCTCGACCAGGGTGCCAGTGAACATCTGGCGACCCTGGAGCGCCTCGGTCCGCTGGATGACATGCGCACCTTCTGGGACTTCGATGGGCGCATCACCGCTCCCCTGCATGGCTACGCCGATGCCCACGACTACTATCGACGCGCCTCCAGCCGCTATTTTCTCGGCGAGATACGCGTCCGTACCCTGCTGATCCAGGCCGAAGACGATCCGTTCGTCTACCCGCGCAGCCTGCCGGAAGCGGCTGAGCTCTCTGCCTGCACCACCTTCGAGCGGCATGCAAAGGGCGGCCATGTCGGCTTCATCGGCGGCTCGCCCTGGTCGCCGCGCTACTACCTCGAGGAGCGCATCCCCACCTGGCTGGCCGAGCATCTGGCCACGCTGCGCTAGACCGCGTCGCCGACCGGCGGAATCACCTGTTCCAGGGCGACGTGCAGTCGCCGGTAGAGCGCCTGCACTTCGTCGCGATAGGCCGGCGCCAGATGGCCGCTTTCCAGCGCCAGCACCTGGTAGATGCCGCGCCTGAGCATGTCCGGGGACAGGTCGCTGGCATCCTCGCGCATGCTGCAGAGAAAGCGCACCCAGGAGGTCATGATGATCCAGCTGTTGAGGGTCAGCGCTTCGGTCTGCGCCGCGTCCATCCGCAGGATGCCTGCCTCGACGAAGCCGGCGTAGATCGAGCGGGCACGCGCCAGACAACGCCCGGCGAAACCACGGTAGGCGCTGGCCATCTGCAGATCGGCGTCGAGCAGGTGTTCCAGGTCGCGATGCAGGAAGCGGAACTGCCACATCAGCGACAGCAATGCTTCCAGGTAGTGGGTCTTGTCCTCGACGGTCAGGCCGCGCCCCTCCGGCAACCGCAGCAACTCCTCGACCTGGCTGGCGTAGGCGGCGAACAGCTCGGCGATGATCATCTGCTTGTTGCGGAAGTGGTAGTACAGGTTGCCCGGCGAGATACCCAGGTGGGCGGCGATGTGATTGGTCGTCACGCTGCGCTCGCCCTGCTGATTGAACAGTTCGAGACTGGCCTGAACGATGCGGTCGCGGGTCTTGGCTGGTGCGCTCATGGATGACTCTGGAAAGACAGCTGTGGCGAATAAGGTAACCCGCAGCAGCCTGTTCGTGCGCGCCACGCCCATTTGACACGCTAGAGCATTTACTCTAAAAATGCCGACACCCCCGTCGGCAGCCCGCCGCCGGTCATAGCCTGGAGACATTCCGATGGTCGCCGACATCGCCCAGCTGCAGCACAGCCAGCAGCAGCTGCATCAGCTCGACCAGCTGTTTCAGCGCCAGCGCGAGGCCTTCGCCGCACACCCGATGCCCGGCGCCGAACAGCGCATGCAGTGGCTCAAGGCATTGCGCGAATTGCTGATTGCAGAGAAGGATGCTCTGGCCGAGGCGATCAGCCGCGATTTCGGCAACCGCTCCGTCGACGAGACGCTGATGGCCGAACTGCTGCCGAGCCTGCAGAACATCGATTACGCGAGCAAACGCATCCGCCGCTGGATGCGCCCGTCGAAACGCTCCGTGGGTATGGCCTTCCAGCCGGCATCGGCACGGGTCATCTATCAGCCACTGGGCGTGGTCGGCGTCATAGTGCCGTGGAACTACCCGCTGTTTCTCGCCGTGGGGCCGCTGGTGGGCGCGCTGGCCGCTGGCAACCGGGTATTGATCAAGATGAGCGAGTCGACGCCGGCCACCTCGGCACTGGTCAAGGAGCTGTTTGCCCGCATATTCCCCGAGGATCTGGTGGCTGTGGTACTGGGCGAAGCCGAGGTTGGCGCCGCCTTCTCGCGCCTGCCGTTCGACCACCTGCTGTTCACCGGCGCTACCTCGATTGGCCGTCACGTCATGCGCGCCGCCGCGGAGAACCTCACGCCGGTGACCCTGGAGCTGGGCGGCAAGTCGCCCGCCATCGTCTCTGCCGATGTTCCGCTGGAGCATGCCGCCGAGCGGATCGCCTTCGGCAAGACGGTGAATGCCGGGCAGACCTGCGTCGCGCCGGACTACGTCCTGGTGCCGCGTAATCGCGTGGAGGACTTCGTCGAGGCCTATCGCCAGGTGGTGCTGCGCTTCTATCCGCAGCTGACGGACAACCCGGACTACACCTCGATCGTCAACGAACGCCAGCATCAGCGGCTGCTCGGCTACCTCAGCGATGCCGAGCGACTCGGCGCACGGCTGATTCCGGTCTACCCCGAAGGACAGCAGCGCCGGCTACCACACACCCTGCTGCTGGACGTGAGCGACGAGATGAAGGTCATGCAGGACGAGATCTTCGGCCCACTGTTGCCAATCGTGCCCTACGACCGGCTCGAGGATGCCCTCACCTACGTCAACCGGCGACCCCGGCCGCTGGCGCTCTACTACTTCGGCTACGACCGTGACGAGCAGCAGCGCGTGCTGGAGCAGACCCACTCCGGCGGCGTGTGCCTGAACGACACCCTGCTGCATGTTGCTCAGGATGACCTGCCCTTCGGCGGCATCGGTCCTTCCGGGATGGGCCACTACCATGGCCACGAGGGCTTTCTTACCTTCAGCAAGGCCAAGGCGGTGTTCGCCAAGCAGCGCTTCAACGCCGCGCGCAGCATCTATCCGCCCTACGGGCGTGGTCTGCAGAAACTGATCTACAAGTTCCTGCTGCGCTGAGCGCAGCCAGATCGAAGGTTGCACATGACCAACACTGTCAAGGCACATGACCCTTCGCGGCGCTCGCTACTCAAGCTCGGGCTGGTGGGCGGCGCGCTGCTGGCGACCGTTGGTGGCATAGCCAGCCTGAGCGGCGATGGTGACGATCAGCCGGCACCGGGTTACCTGGCGCTACGCACTGGCGATCTGCCTTTTCTGCAGGCGCTGATTCCGGTGATCCTCGACCAGGCGCTCGCCGGCGAACGGCTACCTGTGGTCATGCCAGCGCTGCTGCGCGACATAGATCTGGGCCTTGCCAGCGTCTCGCCCGCCCTGCTGAGTCAGATTCGCGAGCTGTTCGACGTCACTTCCAGCCGGCTCACCCGCGGTCCGCTGACGGGCGTCTGGCAACCGTGGCAGGAAACCGCGCCGGAGCAGATCGCCGAGTTCCTGCTGCGCTGGCGCGACAGTTCATTGGCGCTGCTGCGCCAGGGTCACGCGGCGTTGCTGCAGATGGTGCTGATGGCCTGGTACGGCAATCCGGACGCCTGGGCGCACTGCGGCTACCCCGGTCCGCCGTCGATCTAGCGCCCTTCCCGCAACCACACAGCCGACGGAGTAGCAGTCCCATGCCGGTATCCGACCCCTTCCGTGAAGGCATCGCCCGCGGCTGGAAGACCATCGACGGCTCACGCCTGGAGCAGGATCTGACGCTGGAGGCCGACGTTGCCATCATCGGCAGCGGCGCAGGCGGCGCGACCAGCGCCGAGATTCTCGCCAACGCCGGCTTCAAGGTACTGATCATCGAAGAGGGCCCGCTGAAAACCAGCAGCGACTTCCGCATGCAGGAATCGGAGGCCTACCCCAGCCTCTATCAGGAAGGCATCGGCCGGATGAGCAAGGACTCGGCGATCACCATTCTGCAGGGTCGCGCAGTTGGCGGCACTACCCTGATCAACTGGACGTCGTGCTTCCGCACGCCAGAGCCGACCCTCACGCACTGGGCCGAGCAACACGCCGTCCGCGGACTGGACGCCGTCAGCCTGGCGCCCTGGTTCGAGAAGATGGAGCAACGCCTCGGCATCGAGCCCTGGTCCATGCCGCCGAACGCCAACAACCAGGTCATCCAGGACGGCTGCCAGGCGCTCGGCTACCAGTGGGCCGTCATCCCGCGCAACGTGCGCGGCTGCTGGAACCTCGGCTACTGCGGCGTCGGCTGCCCGGTCAACGCCAAGCAGTCGATGCTGGTCACCAGCATTCCGGCAGCACTGGAGAAGAATGCGGAGCTGCTCTACCTGACCCGGGTGGAGCGCCTGCTGATCGACGGCGAGCACGTCAGTGGGCTGGAATGTTCCGCAATGGACGAGCGCTGCGTGGCGCCGACCGGCCGGCGCATCCGGGTCCGCGCCCGTCACTACGTACTCGCCGGTGGCGGCATCAACAGCCCCGCCGTGCTGCTGCGCTCGTCTGCGCCAGACCCTTATCGCAGGGCGGGCCGACGCACCTACCTGCATCTGGTGAACTTCTCCGCCGCGCAGTTCGACAAGACCATCAACCCTTTCTACGGCGCCCCGCAGTCGATCTACTCCGACCATTTCCAGTGGCAGCAGGGCGTCTCCGGACCCATGGGCTACAAGCTCGAAGTACCGCCGCTGCAGCCGGCGATCACCGCCACCCTGCTCGGCGGCTTCGGCCGCGACAACGCGCTGCGCATGGAGCAACTGCCGAACACCAACGTGATGCTGGCGCTGATGCGCGACGGCTTTCATCCGGACAGCGCCGAAGGCCGGGTGGAACTGCGCGGCGACGGCAGTCCGACGCTGGATTACCGGATGACCGACTACAGCTGGGATGGCATCCGTCGGGCATTTCACAGCATGGCGGAAATCCAGTTCGCCGCCGGTGCCAGGACCGTGTTGCCGCTGCACGTGGACGGCCAGCACGCCACCACTCTCGCGCAAGCCCGCAGGCAGATCGACGACCTTGATCTCGCTCTCTACCGCACCCGCCTCGGCAGCGCCCACGTCATGGGTGGCTGTGCGATGGGCGAAGACCCGACCCAGGCGGTCACCGACAGCCTGGGTCGGCATCACCAACTGGAGAACCTGTCGATCCACGACGGCTCGCTGTTCCCAACCAGCATCGGCGCCAATCCACAATTGTCGATCTATGCTCTGAGCGCAAAGCTCGCCACCCAGCTGGCCGAGCGCCTGCGCCCCACCTGAGGTGCCCGCGATGTCCAGGAGGCCACGTATGCCAGAACTGATCTCGGTCCTGTTGATCATCGCCGGCATCATTCATCTGCTCCCGCTCAGCGGCGTGCTCGGTGCGGAGCGCCTGGCGGTTCTTTACGGCCAGTCGTTCGACGACCCCAACCTGCTGATCATGATGCGCCACCGGGCGGTGCTGTTCGGCCTGCTCGGCACGCTGCTGCTGGCGGCCGCCTTCGTCACCTGGTTGCGGCCCCTCGCCCTGGGCGCGGGGCTGGTCAGCGTCATCTCGTTCATCCTGCTGGCGAAGCTCAGCCCCGGCTACAACGAGGCGCTGCGCAAGGTCGTCATCGCCGACTGGGTGGCGCTGGTCGGGCTGCTGCTAGCCCTGGCGCTATTGCTGATGCAGCAGCGGGACAATCTCGGCTAGGCCGTACACCACAGCGCGTCGCTTGGCCCTGCCGGCCTGCTGCGCTACCATCCGCTTCCCTTTCCTTGCCCGCCAGGACGTCGCAATGAACCGAGTGCTCTACCCGGGAACCTTCGACCCCATCACCAAAGGCCATGGCGACCTGGTCGAGCGCGCCGCGCGCCTGTTCGATCACGTAATCATCGCGGTAGCCGCCAGCCCGAAGAAGAATCCGCTGTTCACCCTGGAACATCGGGTAGCGCTGGCCAGGGAAGTCACCAAGCATCTGCCGAATGTCGAGGTGGTCGGTTTCTCCACCCTGCTCGCGCATTTCGTCAAGGAGCAGAACGCCAACATCCTGCTGCGCGGCCTGCGCGCGGTGTCTGACTTCGAATACGAGTTTCAGCTGGCCAACATGAACCGTCAGCTCGCACCGGATGTGGAAAGCCTGTTCCTCACGCCCTCGGAGAAGTATTCCTACATCTCCTCCACCCTGGTGCGCGAAATCGCCGCGCTCGGTGGCGACATCACCAAGTTCGTTCACCCGGCGGTTGCCGAGGCCCTCGCCGAACGCTTCGGCCAGTAACGGCGCATGTGCCCGGCCCCGGCCGGCAGGAGTTAACGATGTCCCTGATAATCACCGACGACTGCATCAACTGCGACGTCTGCGAGCCCGAGTGCCCGAACGGGGCGATCTCCCAAGGCGAGGAAATCTACGTCATCGACCCCAACCTGTGCACCGAATGCGTCGGCCACTACGACGAGCCACAGTGCCAGCAGGTCTGCCCGGTGGATTGCATCCCTCTCGACCAGAACAACGTCGAGAGCAAGGATGAGCTGATGCAGAAGTACCTGATCATCACCGGCAAGGCCTGAACGCCGGCATGCTGAGCCTCGGCATGCACTCCAGGCGAAGCGCCAACAGCCGTCTGGCGCACGCTCTGCTCGTTCTGCTGCTTTGCGTCGTCCCTGCGCTGCAGGCGCAACCGGCACCGCGCGCCACCGTTGCCTCACCGCATCCGCTGGCCAGCGAAGCGGGCCTGTCGATTCTCCTGGCGGGCGGCAACGCCTTCGACGCCGCCGTCGCGGTAGCCGCCGCGCTCGCGGTGGTCGAGCCCTACGGCTCCGGACTGGGCGGCGGCGGTTTCTTCCTCCTGCGCCAGGGAGGCAGCAGTCCCTCCTACCTGTTCATTGATGCCCGCGAGCGCGCACCGCTGAAAGCGCGACCCGATCTGTATCTCAAGGGTGGCCAGGCCCAGCGTCGCCTGTCTCTCGACGGGCCGCTGGCGGCGGCCATTCCGGGCATTCCGGCGGGTCTGGCAGAGCTATCCAGTCGCCATGGAAGACTGTCACTGGAGCAGAGTCTGGCACCTGCCATCCGCCTGGCCCGCGAGGGATTTCCGGTCGACCGGGTCTACCAGTCGCGAGCGCAGATGCGCCTGGCTGCGCTGCGCGACGATGCGGAAAGCGCGCGCCTGTTCCTCGACGCCGGCGAGGTTCCTGCCCAGGGCTTTGTGCTGCGTCAGCCGGAGCTTGCGGCCAGTCTCGAACAACTCGCGAGCGCGGGGCATGCCGGCTTCTACTCCGGCGAGCTGGCAACGCGGCTGGTGGAAGGCGTGAATCGCGCCGGCGGCATCTGGAGCATGGAGGATCTCGCCAGCTACCAGGTGGTCGAGCGCATACCGCTACAGGTGTCATTGGCCGATGATCGCCAGTTGATCACCGCACCGCCGCCGTCCGCCGGCGGGGTGGCCATCGCCCAGAGTCTGCTGATGCTGCAGCAGCTACCCTGGCGCGAGGCCGAACGTGCGCAGCGGGCGCATCTGGTCGCGGAGGTCCTGCGCCGGGCCTACCACGACCGACGGCTGATCGGCGACCCTGACTACGTCGACACGCCGCTGCCGCGCCTGCTCGCTCCTGACTATCTCGAAGGCCTGACGGCAAGCATTTCCTCGCGCAAGGCAACCCCCAGTACCAGCCTCGGCACGCCGGCGGCTCTGCACGAAGGCGAGGACACCACCCACTTCAGCATTCTCGACGGCGACGGCAATGCGGTCGCCGCCACCCTGTCGATCAATCTGCCCTTCGGCGCGGCGTTTACCGTGCCGGGCACCGGTGTGCTGCTCAACGACGAGATGGATGACTTCGCCGTCGATCCGGCCGGCAGCAATGCCTACGACCTGGAGGCCAGCCAGGCCAATCTGGTCGGTCCCGGCCGTAGACCACTGTCGAGCATGACTCCGACCTTCATCGATAGCGCAGACCAGTTGGCCAGCTTCGGCACCCCCGGTGGCAGCCGGATTCCGAGCATGGTGCTGCTGGCCATTCTCGAGTACCTCGACGAGCAGCCAGTGCAGGCCTGGGTGGCCGCCGGTCGCTATCACCACCAATTCCATCCGGACCGGATTCAACACGAACCCGACGCCTTCGATGAAGACGCCATGGCGACACTGCGCGAACGCGGCCACACGCTGGACAACGTCGGTCGCCGCTATGGCAACCAGCAGGTAATCCTCTGGCACAAGTCCAGCGGGCAAGTGGACGCGGCAAGTGATCCACGCGGCATAGGACAGAGCCTGCAGGCGCCCGCGGCAAAACCCTGAGCGCACTGGCCTCCGGCAGTCGGACCTAGAGCCGAATCAGCGGCGCGCCATCCTCACTGGCCAGATGACGCATGGCCCGCAGCAACTGGCTGTCACCACCGCCGAGCTGCAGTACGTTGCGCAGGCTCTGGGTGATCCGGCTGGCGTAGCCCAGGTCGTTCATCAGCGAGCTGACCTGCAGCCCGTCCAGGCGCTGCTCGCGGATTTCGGCGAACATCCGCTGACGGAAGCTGGCGTCGAAGCTGGCCGCCTGGCTGTCGAGCCACTCCAGCCGTCCGAGCCAGACTTCGTCGGGGAGATCGAGCAAGCTGATCTCGCGGACCTGGCGCAGGACCCAGAGCAGATGGCGGCGCAGTTCGATGTAGTGCTCATGCATCAGCGAATTGCCGTCGCGCAGGTAACGGCCGAGATTCTTCTGCAGATGCTTGGCATCCTTGACCGCATCGACCAGTTGCAGCGCAGCGATCTGACAGCTGACCCAGAAGCGCTGGTGACTTTCATCCATGTCCACGTCGAGCCGGCTCATGAAGCCCAGCAGGTCGGCGTAGACACCCTTGATGTGCCGCTGGTAAAGCCCCTCCGCGTCCAGCGCGTGTTCATCCGGTCGTGCGCGTAAAGCGCTCTCGTCCGGCTGGGTACGGCTGAGCTGGTCGACCGGCTGATAGAGCGCATGACAGATCACCTCAAGACTCAGACGCCCCAGATATTGAAGCTCCTGCACCACCGCATGCGCGGCGGCGTCGGCGGAGGCCAGCGCCGCATCGTCGAGATAGCGCGAGTGACTGATGGTCGGCGATGCCTGGTCCGCCACGCCGCCCTGCACCTCGGCAATCAGAACCTTGGGCTCGGGCTTGTCCGGCAGGACTCGTTCGAGCAGCGACGCCAGGCGCTCGCGCCAGGGCCAGAAGAGCGCCACACCCATGCCATTGAACAGCGTGTGAAAAAGCGCTAGCTGGATCAGCGTGTTGTTCGCCGGGCCCAGTGAGGCGGTCATCCAGATCACCAGCCAGTGCAAGGGCACCAGCAGGGTCAGCGCCAGCAGCGCAGTCACCAGGTTGAACAGCACGTGCGCCGCCGCCAGGCGCTGGCCATTGCGGTTGCCGCCGAGCGCGCCGACAAAGGCCGTGCTGATACTGGTCCCCACGTTCGCGCCTATCGCCAGTGATAGCGCCTGGACCAGCTCGAGCTGGCCAGCTGCGAGAGCCGCAAGGGTTAGCATCAACGTGGCGTGACTGGACTGCAGCACCACCGTGACCAGCATGCCCACGGCGACGAACAGCAGGTGCCCGGCCAGCCCCGGCAGGTGGTAGGCACTGAGATCGAATGAGGTGCTGAACGAGGAGAATCCGTCCTTGATCTGGTCGATGCCAAGAAAAATGAAAGCGATGCCCAGAACCACCCGGCCAATGGCGCGGCCATTGTTTCCGCTGAACCCGACCAGCACCCCGATCACCAGCATCGGCAACGCCAGCGGGCTCAGACTGAGGTTCTGCCCGGCAAGCGCCAGCAGCCAGATGCCGCTGGTGGAGCCCAGATTGGCGCCGAACAGAATGATGATGCCCGCCGCCAGCTGAATCAGACCGGTGCTGATGAAGGCGATGGTCAACAGCGAAACCAGGGTGCTCGACTGCAGCAGCATGGTGCCGCTGATCCCGAACATCAGGCTCTTGAACGGCGTCTCGGTACTGCGAGCCAGCAACTGTTCGAGTTTGCCGCCAGCCAGTTGGCGCAGGGCATCTTCCAGGCACTGCATACCGAACAGAAACAGCGCCAGCCCGGCGCACAGCTCGAGCCAGCCCTGGCTGATCCAGAACGAGACGGCAAGCAGGCCAAACAACAACGCCCACGAAAAAAGCCGCAAGCCCGGAATGGGGTTGCGGCTGGAAGATGTCATGAGAAGTCGATCAGTCGCGGTTGTACCCGCTCATGGTGCAGCCCAGGCAGCGTACGAACGCTTCCTTGCCCGGCTCGACGACCAGTGCCTTGCCGGCTTCACCAATATTGCCGCCGGCCGCGCTGAACGGCAGGCTGACCACGAACAGGCCGGCACCGATGATGGTGGCACCGATCAGCAGCGGACGAGCGATGATCAGGTCACCAACCATGCTGAAGGCCTTCGGCGCTTCGGCGGTATAGAGCGGATCGCCACTGGTGTTCTGCTGGACCACTTCAGCCTGTGCCGGTAACGCCAGCAGGCCGGTAGTCAGAGCCAAGACAGCAGCGGTTGAGCGAAACAGGTTCATATGTGGTCCTTCAGCTGATTTTATTTGGACGGTGCGGGTAACTATAACAGCGCTGCGCGGATTGTCAGCGTGATGTCCGTCAACCGCCGTAGAGTGCGTTCTGTGGTTTCTTCGGTACGAAGTCGCGATAGAACGCCAGTATCGCGCGCATGTCGGCAGCTTCATCTTCTCCGGGGTGAAACAGCGGACCGAGGACGATGCGTCGATTGGCATAGTCCAGTGCTCCCAGAAGGATCGGAACGCCTGCGCCGCGAGCGATATGGTAGAAGCCGGTTTTCCAGCGTTCGACCTTCTTGCGCGTGCCCTCCGGCGACAACACAAGAATGAACTCGCGACTCTGGTTGAATGCCTGAATCGCCTGTTCCACGGTATTCAGCTGGCGGTGTCGCTCTATCGGTATTCCCCCCAGGCGACGCATCAGGCCGCCCCACGGCCGGCGGAAGATGCTGTGCTTGCCGAACCAGCGCGCATTCAGTCGCAGCACAAACTTGAAGGCGATGAACAGGACGAAGTCCCAGTTGGAAGTGTGGTGCGCGCCGATGATGACGAACTTGTCGATTGCCGGAAGTTGTCCCTCTATGCGCCAGCCCATGCATTTGAGCACCAGATGACCCAGGCCTTCGGCCAGGAGATTGCGCGGCAGATAGTTACCGGCCATGGACACCTCTTGTTGTTGTTCTTGTTATCTAGGAGTTGGCGCAGGATCAACTTCAACGCTGGCAGCGCGCACAGAAGACGCTGGCGCGCTGCCCCAGGCGCACTTCCCGCAGGATGCCCGCGCACTGATGGCAGGCTTCGCCCGATCGACCGTAGACGAACAGCTCCTGCTGAAAGTAACCCGGCTTGCCGTCACCACCGACGAAGTCGCGCAGGGTGGTGCCGCCGCGCTCGATCGCGTAGGCGAGAATCCGCTTGATCTCGCTCGCCAGAACCCGGTAACGCGCCCGCGAGATCGAGCCCGCTTCTCGGCGCGGGTCTATACCGGCGGCGAACAGCGCCTCGCTGGCGTAGATGTTGCCGACACCCACCACCACCGCGTTGTCCATGATGAACGGCTTCACCGCCATCCGCCGGCCGCGGGACAGCTGGTACAGACGCTCGCCATCGAAGGCATCGGTCAGCGGCTCCGGCCCGAGCCGGCTAAGCAACTCGTGTTCCAGCGGCGCCAGACTCCAGAGCATCGCACCGAAGCGCCGAGGGTCGTGATAACGCAACGCCTGGCCCGACTCCAGGACGATATCGACGTGCTCATGCAGCCCTGCCGGCGTCGCGGCATCCACCAGGCGCAGGCTGCCGGACATGCCCAGATGGGCGATCAGACAACCGACCTCGGCCTGAACCAGCAGGTACTTGGCACGCCGCTCCACCGCCTGGATCCGCTGACCGGACAGACGCACGTCGAGGTCTCCCGGAATCGGCCAGCGCAACCGCCGTTCGCGCACCAGCACCTGGCTCACCCGCTGGCCCAACAGATGCGGAGCGATGCCGCGTCGGGTGGTTTCCACCTCGGGCAATTCAGGCATCTTCGGTATCCGCAGAGTTGAATGAAGCAGGCATCAGCTGCCCAGCTCGCGGATCGATTCGCGCAGGTTCTCGAAGTCGTATTGCGACAGGCCGACGTAGTCCAGCACCAGCGCCTGGATGCTGAGCCATTCGTGATCCTCCTCGAGGTTGCCGAGCACGCGATAGCAGCTGCAGATGTGCTCGGCCATCTTCAGGATCGCCAGCAGATTCTTCAGCGGTACGTCGCGACTGGAGTCCTCGCTGAAGATCGCCAGGGCGTTATGGTGATTGGCAATCGCCTCGCACAGATGCGCGGGCAGATTCCAGGACTTGGCAGTGAAGTAGCCGACCACCGCGTGATTGGTGTTGAGCAGCCGGTTCTCGGTATCGACGATGCGCCGCTCCGGCGTGGCGCTGCAGTACGCCTCCTCCAGCACATTCATGTAGTTGGGAAAGCGCTTGAGCATCAGCGGGATGCCGCAGTTGTGGAACAGACCCAGGGTGTAGGCCTCGTCCGGCGCCTCGCAGCCGATCCGCTTGGCCAGCGTCAGGCAGGTCATGGCCACGTCCTGAGCGGTATCCCAGAAGCGATTGAGGGTGACGATTGTCTCGTCGCTCATCTCGCTCCTGATCGACAGCGCGTTGATCATGTTGATCACCGAGCGACTGCCCAGCAGGTTCACCGCGCGCTGAATCGAGCTGACCTTGTTGGCCAGACCGAAATAGGGCGAGTTGACGATCTTCAGCAGGGCGCCGGACAGGCCAGGGTCCTGGCTGATGAGCCGGGCGATGCTGCGCAGGTCGGGCGAAGGCATCACCTGCTCCATCTGCAGATCGACCATGATCTGCGGCTGCGGCGGCACGCTGATGCCCTGCAGCACCTGCTGAATCTGTTCGGCGGAAATTTCCTGAGCCATGACTGGAGTGCTCTGTTGAAACGGCAGCGGGGAGTGTCTGCGGGCGCGACCGGACGTCCTGCCGCATGACGAACTTTGCGCGGGTTGGTGGTCGGAATTCAAGTACGAACCCGCGAGGCCGCGCAATCCGCACCTCCTGTCGACGGGCGGCCAGCATTTCATCCAGAAGAGGACCTCATCCATGAGCACATCACTGAACGGAAAACGCGTCGCCATCCTGCTTACCGACGGCTTCGAACAGGTCGAGATGACCTCTCCGCGCGACGCCCTCACCGCCGCTGGCGCCATCGTCGAGCTGGTCGCGCCGCATCCTGGCGAGGTCACCGGCTGGCATCACACCGATCCCGGAGACAGCTTCCAGGTAGACCGCACCCTCGACCAACTGAGCGCTGCGGACTTCGATGCCCTGCTGCTGCCCGGCGGGGTGATCAACGCCGACCAGATCCGCAGCGATGGCAACGCACAAAAACTGGTCAAGGAAGCCGATCGCAGCGACAAGCCGATTGCGGTGATCTGCCACGGCGGCTGGTTGCTGGCGTCCAGCAAGGTGGTGCGTGACCGCAACATGACCAGCTGGCCCTCCCTGCGCGACGACCTGAGCAATGCCGGAGCCAACTGGGTGGATCAGGAGGTGGTGGTCGATGGCAACCTGATCAGCAGTCGCAAGCCCGACGATCTGCCCGCGTTCAACAAGGCCCTGATCTCGGCACTGGCCGCCTGAAGATGGCGCTGCCCGGGCTGGGTAGTCCGGGGCGCAACGCTTTGCGCCTATAATCGCGCTCTTTTTTCGGAGCGCCGCCATGACACTGCCCAGCCTGCGTCTCAAAGCCAATGCCGACCGCCGCCTGCGCGCAGGTCATCTGTGGGTCTTCAGCAACGAGATCGACACCGCCGTGACGCCGCTGACGGCCTTCCAGCCGGGTGATCAGGCGTTGCTGGAAAGCGCTGGCGGCAAGCCGCTGGGCATCGTTGGCGTCAGTCCGAACAACCTGATCTGCGCCCGTCTGTTGTCACGCGATCAGCGTCACCCGCTGGACAAGTCGCTGCTGGTACACCGGATCAAGGTGGCGCTATCGCTGCGCGAGCGTTTGTTCGAGACACCGCACTACCGGCTGGTCTACGGCGATTCTGATTTCCTGCCCGGGCTGGTCGTGGACCGTTTCGGCGACATCCTCGTGGTGCAGCTGGCCTCGGCGACCATGGACAAGCATCGCGAGGATGTCGTCGCCGCGCTGGTCCAGGTGCTCAAGCCCTCCGGCATCCTGTTCAAGAACGATTCCTCTGCGCGCGATGCCGAAGGTCTGCCGCGCCTGGTCGAGACAGCCTTTGGCGAGGTGCCCGACTGGGTGGCGCTGGAGGAAAACGGGGTGCGTTTCGAGGCACCGGTGCGCGAAGGCCAGAAGACCGGCTGGTTCTATGACCACCGGATGAATCGCGCGCGCCTGGCACCCTACGTCAAGGGCAAGCGAGTGCTCGATCTGTTCAGCTATATCGGTGGCTGGGGCGTGCAGGCGGCCGCCTTCGGCGCCAGCGAAGTGATGTGCGTGGACGCATCGGCCTTTGCTCTGGACGGGGTCGAGCGCAATGCCACGCTCAACGGCCTGGTCGAGAAGGTCGTCTGTGTGGAGGGTGACGTGTTCGATGCCCTGCGCGAACTCAAGGCCGCGGAGGAGCGTTTCGACGTGGTGATCGCCGACCCGCCCGCGTTCATCAAACGCAAGAAGGATCTGAAGAACGGCGAGGCCGCCTACCGCCGCCTGAACGAGCAGGCCATGCGTCTACTGAACAAGGATGGCATCCTGGTCAGCGCCTCCTGTTCGATGCACCTGCCCGAGGACGACCTGCAGAACATCCTGCTGACCGGGGCGCGTCATCTCGACCGGTCGATCCAGCTGCTCGAGCGCGGCGGCCAGGGGCCGGATCATCCCGTGCATCCGGCGATTGCCGAGACCCGCTACATCAAGAGCCTGACCTGCCGCATTCTGCCCAGCTGAGTGGCGCGCAGACAGTAAAAAGCCCCCGGCCACAGAACGCGGCCGGGGGCTTTTTCATGGGCGACTGCCGTGGCTGCTTACAGGGTGCCCTTGCGCTTGACGTTGGTCCAGGAGGCGCTGGTGCACAGGCCGCACAGGGTTCCGACGAACTGCTTCTTGGCGTTGGCATCGCCCATCAGCTGGTAGCGGAACCAGGCGGTGGCCGGACCACGGAAACCACCGGCATCACCGACCGGGACGAAGTGGCTGGCGCCACGCAGGGTGCCCCAGAAGATCGGCTGATTGATGTTGTTATACACCAGCTGCTGGTTCAGCGACGGGATCGCCAGCGTGTCCAGGCTGCCGGACATCTGGAACATCGGGCCATTCTGTACGCGGTGCGAGGAGGTGTCGTGACCCAGGCCGAGCACGTACGGCTGCATCGGCGCAGTGGTCTTGATGCGGCTGTCACGACCCGCCATGATCGAGCCGCCACCGCCCTGGGAGTGACCGGAGGTACCGACACGGCCCAGGTTCAGCTTGCCGACGTAGGTGCCGGAGCTCTTCGCCGCTTCGCTCTGCAGATAGCTCAGGCAGGCCAGCATCTCGACACCGGTACCGGCATCGGTAGTCTGGGCAGCGGCTACCACGAAGCCATGGCTGGCCCAATGAGTCAGCAGCGCGCCGTAGGTCGCCGGAGTGCCGCCGGTGCCGTTGCCCCAGAGGATGACCGGGTGACGCACACCGTTCTGCCCCAGGGTGGTCGGACGGTAGATCTGGCAGCTGGGGCCTTCACTACGGTTGGTGGTGCTGTAGGGGCCGGAATTGGCGAAGTTGCTGACCGACGGGAAGGCAGCGCCGGGGGTGTCCGGCAGCAGCGCCATGGCCGAGTTGGACAGCACGAGGCCGAAAGCCACCGCAGAAAGGGGAAGCAGGTTCTTCAACATGAGGGTGTAGTTCCTATTATTGGGTATGTCTGGAACGTGCCCGGCACCCTCGGCATGCATGGATCAGGTCATCCAACTGCTTCGCAGGCCTCGCTGTCGGGCTACTCTGCGCCACCGTCCTCTCTGGGCTCGGTTGACTGGCGCCACGCACAGTAGGCGCGCGAAACATTCACTCACAATCACCCGGATGGGTGGGGAACTTGCCGGCATCCGCAACGAAACTCGGCGGGTGCTCTAGGCTGCGCATTGCAGGCTGCCCTATGGCGGCTGACCGGCAAAGAGTGCGCATAGCTGACCACCTTCTGTCGGGCTGGTAGGGCAATCAGCTCCAGCCACCCAGAGCGTGCAAGCCTGTCCTGGTCGTCGCCTTGCCACCTGCTGGACGGACCGGCACAGCGCATCGCGGCGGCATCGGCGACCTTATGGCAACCTTCTGGCATCTGCCCGCATCGGCAGCTGCCGAGTTCAGTGCACAACGCAGTTTCCGCACAAGAAAAAGCCCCCGGTCACCAGAGTGGCCGGGGGCTGATCATTGCCTCGGGAGAATCCCGACGCGCTACTCAGATCAGAGCGTGCCCTTGCGCTGGATGTTGCTCCAGGAAGTGCTGGTGCACAGACCGCACAGGGTGCCGACGAACTGATTGCGAGCGGTGTTATCGCCCATCAGCTTGTAGCGGAACCAGGCAGTCGACGGGCCACGGAAGCCGCCGGCATTGCCGACCGGCTCGAAGTGGCTGGCGCCACGCAGGGTGCCCCAGAAGATCGGCTGATTGATGCGACGATACACCGGGGCCTGGTTCAGGGTCGGACCAGCCAGGGTGTCCAGGCTGCCGGACATCAGGAACATCGGGCCATTCTGCTGGCTCTGCGACGAGGTCACATGGCCCAGGCCGAGGATGTACGGCTGCATCGGCGCGGTGGTCCGGATGCGGCTGTCACGGCCGGCCATGATCGAGCCGCCACCACCCTGGGAATGACCGGAGGTACCGACACGACCCAGGTTCAGCTTGCCGACGTAGGTCCCGGAGCTGCGACCGGCTTCGGTCTGCAGGTAACTCAGGCAGCTGAGCATCTCCTGGCCGGAGCCGGCGTTCGAGGTTTCTGCCGCGGCGACCACGAAGCCATGGCTGGCCCAGTGGCTGAGCAGCGACCCGTAGGTGGTCGGCGAGGCACCCGTGCCATTACCCCAGAGGATGACCGGGTGGCGGACGCCGTTCTGGCCGAGGGTGCTCGGGCGATAGATGCGGCAGTTCGGGCCCTCGCTACGGCTGGTGGTGCTGTAGGGGCCGGAGTTGGCGAAGTTGGAAACCGACGGGAAGGCGGTACCGGGGGTATCCGGCAGCAGCGCCAGCGCCGATGAAGAGATGAACAGACCAGCAACCGCAGCGGCGGTCGGCAGGAATTTCTTGAACATGGTGAGGTTCCTCGGATGATTATTGTTAGATCTCCGCCATGAAGGCACTCGGTGAGGCCCTCAACTGCGCCGAAGAGAACGCGCTCGATCCCTCCACTTAAGACAGGCACGAGGAATGAACGCCCATTCAGTAAGCGACCTGCGAGCGCCCGCAACAACCCCCCGTTCGGGTGACCTCGACTCCAGGCAAAGCCTAGTGCCACTAGTCCTCCAGCTGCCCGCCTATTCCCTCGCAAGCTTCTTTCCAGAGCGTTGCAGCGCGGATGATGGGGCGACCTGCGTGAAGTGCGCCAACGAAATAGGACACATGTTGAAACACTCCACGGACGGCTTGATGCCTGCGTTGGAGGCGGCGACTGTGCTTCTCCCCCGCTTCGTCAGCAAGGCGCCCCTTAACCTTCCGAGCGGCGGTTCGCCGCAGAAATGAAAAAGCCCGACCTGAAGAGCCGGCAGAATGCTCCGCCGCCTCATCCGGCCGGGCTAAGGCTGGGATCAGCCGTTACGCGTTACAGCGAGCCCTTGCGCTGGATGTTGGTCCAGGAGAAATCACGGCACAGGCCACAGCTGCTGCCGACGAACTCGCCGCGCGCACGGGTATCGTCCATCAGCTGATAACGGAACCAGGCGGTGGACGGCCCACGATAGCCACCGGCACTGCCCACCGGCACGAAGTGACTGGCATAGCGCAGCGTGCCCCAGAACACCGGCACGTTGGCGCGGCGATAGACCGGAGCCTGATTCAGGGTCGGACCAGCGAGGGTGTCCAGGCTGCCGGACATCAGGAACATCGGCCCGTTCTGCTGGCTCTGCGAGGAGCTCACGTGACCCAGCCCGAGGGTATAGGGCTGCATCGGCGCAGTGGCTTTGATCCGGCTGTCACGCCCGGCCATGATCGAGCCGCCACCGCCCTGGGAGTGGCCGGAAGTACCGACACGGCCCAGGTTAAGCCTGCCGACGTAGGTGCCCGAGCTGCGCCCGGCCTCGGTCTGCAGGTAGCTCAGACAGTTGAGCATCTCCCGGCCACTGCCGGCATTGGAGGTCTCGGCAGCCGCGACCACGAAGCCATGACTGGCCCAGTGATCGAGCAGGCCGCGATAGGTCGTCGGACTGGCGCCGGTACCATTGCCCCAGAGGATGACTGGGTGACGCACGCCATTCTGGCCCAGGTTGCTCGGGCGGTAGATCCGGCAGTTGGGGCCCTCGCTACGACTGGTGGTGCTGTACGGCCCGGATCTTTCGAAGCTGGAGACGGCGGGGAACGGTGTACCGGGGGTATCCGGCAGCAATGCCATTGCGGAGGTTGAAAGGAACAGGCCAGCGACCGCGGCCGCTGCAGGGAGTGCTTTGTTGAACATGGGGGTTGCCTCATCTTTTTGTTGTCATTGGATTGGGGCTCCGCCACGAAAGCTCGTTGCGATCACCAGGTCTGCCGAGCGGCTAACCGCCCGATGGCCAGATGGCAGCGAAACAGCCTTCGTACTTCGTCGAAGTCACGCAGTCGTCATGCACAGGCCAGATGGCCGGCGATCCACGCCTATCCAGTAGGCAACGCTGTCGTTTCGCGCCCAATCCCCCATTGGGGTGACGGAAAAGCCAGCTCAAAGCCTAGCGAGACTAGGGCTTGAGGACATTTCGGCAACCGCCCTCGCAGCGCCGGAACGACCAATCCAGAGGCGCAACGGCCTTCGCGCCACAAGCAGTAACAGGCGATACGCGCCATCCGTTTGCCGTACCTCTCGCAACATTGCGAAACACTACCGATCAACCTCGTGCGGCGTGCGCCGGCCGCGACGAATCGGGTATCCTCCCAGACCCCGTGCCGCCCTGATCCGAGAACGCCGCCATGCCTGATTACCGTTCGAAAACCTCCACCCAAGGCCGCAACATGGCCGGCGCCCGCGCTCTGTGGCGCGCCACCGGGATGAAGGACGAGGACTTCAAAAAGCCGATCATCGCCATCGCCAACTCCTTCACCCAGTTCGTGCCCGGCCACGTGCACCTGAAGGACATGGGCCAACTGGTCGCCCGCGAAATCGAGAAGGCCGGCGGCGTAGCCAAGGAATTCAACACCATTGCGGTCGACGACGGCATCGCCATGGGCCACGACGGCATGCTCTATTCGCTGCCGAGCCGCGAGATCATCGCCGACTCCGTTGAATACATGGTCAATGCCCACTGCGCCGACGCCATCGTCTGCATCAGCAACTGCGACAAGATCACCCCCGGCATGCTGATGGCCGCCCTGCGCCTGAATATCCCGGCAATCTTCGTCTCCGGCGGACCGATGGAAGCCGGCAAGACCAAGTTGGCCAGTCATGGCCTGGACCTGGTCGACGCCATGGTGATCGCCGCCGACGACTCGGCATCCGATGAGAAGGTCGCCGAATACGAGCGCAGCGCCTGCCCGACCTGCGGCAGCTGCTCCGGCATGTTCACCGCCAACTCGATGAACTGCCTGATGGAAGCGCTGGGCCTGGCCCTGCCGGGCAACGGCTCGACCCTCGCCACCCACAGCGACCGCGAACAGCTGTTCCTCGAAGCCGGACGCACCGCAGTAGAGCTGTGCAAGCGCTACTACGGCGACAACGACGACTCGGTACTGCCGCGCAATATCGCCAACTTCAAGGCGTTCGAAAACGCCATGAGCCTGGACATCGCCATGGGCGGTTCGACCAACACCATCCTGCACCTGCTGGCGGCAGCCCAGGAAGCCGAGATCGATTTCGACCTGCGCGATATCGACCGCCTTTCACGCAAGGTGCCGCAGCTGTGCAAGGTCGCGCCGAATATCCAGAAGTACCATATGGAAGACGTGCACCGCGCCGGTGGCATCTTTGCCATCCTCGGCTCCCTGGCTAGAGGCGGCCTGCTGCACACCGACCTGCCGACCGTACACAGCAAGTCCATGGCTGAGGCTATCGCCAAGTGGGATATCACCCAGACCACCGATGAAGCCGTGCATACCTTCTTCCGCGCAGGTCCGGCCGGTATCCCCACCCAGACCGCGTTCAGTCAGTCGACCCGCTGGGACACGCTGGATGACGACCGTGAAAACGGCTGTATCCGGAGCGTCGAGCATGCCTACTCGCAAGAGGGCGGCCTGGCGGTGCTCTACGGCAATATCGCCCTCGACGGCTGCGTGGTGAAAACCGCCGGTGTGGATGAGTCGATCCACATCTTCGAAGGCAGCGCAAAAATCTTTGAAAGCCAGGACAGCGCGGTGCGCGGCATCCTCAATGACGAAGTGAAGGAAGGCGATATCGTCATCATTCGCTACGAAGGCCCGAAAGGCGGCCCAGGCATGCAGGAAATGCTCTATCCCACCAGCTACCTGAAGTCCAAGGGCCTGGGCAAGGCCTGTGCGCTACTCACCGACGGCCGTTTCTCCGGCGGCACCTCGGGTCTGTCGATCGGTCACGCGTCACCGGAAGCCGCCGCCGGTGGCGCCATCGGTCTGGTGCGCGAAGGCGACAGGATCCTGATCAATATCCACGAGCGCACCATCAACCTGCTGGTCAGCGACGAGGAAATTTCCCATCGCCGCCACGAGCAGGACAAGAAGGGCTGGAAGCCGGTGGAGCAGCGTCCACGCAAAGTCACCACGGCACTCAAGGCCTACGCCCTGCTCGCCACCAGTGCCGACAAGGGCGCGGTGCGCAACAAGGCGATGCTCGACGGCTGAGCGCTCACCCCGCAGCCACGAAGAACCCGGCCCAGGCCGGGTTTTTTGTTTGCCGAAACGCCGGCTCGGGTACAGACCTGGCAACCTGCAGCCTACCTGCCCCCGCGGAAGCCTACTGAGCCCGCAACGAAGCGGGCTCCGCTGCGCTCATCTGCCCGGATAGCGCCCCGGGAGAAAATGCCGACCCGCTCGCATTCCCGACCGCGGATCTGCCGCTCGGCGCCCTCGCCCTGCCCGGGGCACAAAGATGGTCTGTACTGCCTGTAGTCCGCTGCACCTCGACAAGAACAAGGAACAGCTGCATGCGCCAGGAATATGGAAAAGCCCTGCGAACCCTGTTTGCCGAAGGCATGAGCCAACGCTTTGCCGACTGGCGGCCACAACCTGCCGGACAGCCCTGGTACTGGCCGGGGGAGCGTCTCTACGCCTGCCGGCAGGCAGATGTCTGGTGGGTGGTGGTGCTGGAGCCGGACCTCAAGGACCACGACGCCTTCAGTCTCTCGGTCGGTTGGTCACGCCTGAGCCGGGCGCCGCAGCTGAGCATGCGGCCGTCGATGGAGGCACCACTGTCACTGCAGGCCATGCGGCGCGACGAGTACCTCTGTCCGCTGCCACTGCTGATCCCGCAACGTCCGCGACTGCATGGCCACCCGGTGCCCTGGTTGGTCGATCCGCGCAGCGCCTCCCGCGACCCGCTCGATGAGCTCGCGGCCTTCATGGACCGCCAGCGCCATCGTCCCAGTACCGAAGAGGCTCGCGCGCTGCTCGCGCCGCTGGTCGCGGACGCGCTGGATGCGTTGCAACGCTGGGGAATCCCCTATCTGGAAGAAGTGCTGAGCCCGCCCGGCACCTGCTCGCGTACAGGTTAGCGGCGGCTCCAGCTCTCGAAGGTGAACCCCGGCTTGTCGTCGGCGGCGGGGTGTGGGTCACGCGCCGCACACTGCCAATAGCTCTCGTCAAAAGCCGGAAAGAAGGCATCGCCCTCAGGCTCGGCGTCGATGCGCGTCAGGTAGAGCCGATCCGCCAGCGGCAGGCCTTGCTCGTAGAGCTGGGCGCCACCGACCAGCATCAGTTCGTCCACGCCCTGCTCGCTCGCCCACTGGTCGGCCCGCGCCAGCGCCGTCGCCAGGTCGGCGAATACCTCGGCACCCTCCAGCCGCAGGCCGGGCTGACGACTGACCACGATATTCAGCCGCCCCGGCAAGGGCCGACCGAGTGAATCCCAGGTCTTGCGACCCATGATGATCGGCTTGCCGAGGGTCAGCGCCTTGAAGTGTTTGAGATCCGCCGGCAGGTGCCAGGGCATGCGATTGTCGAGGCCGATGACGCGATTGGCGGCAAGGGCGGCGATCAGGGCGAGGGGGCGTGTGGTCGTCATGGGCGCAGGATAGCGGCTCGACCGGCAGGAATGAAGCGGCACGCGAATCAGTCGGCCTGGCTACCCATGCGCTCATTCACCACCCGGTTGCGGCCCTGCGCCTTGGCCAGATACAGCGCGGCGTCAGCCATGCGCAGGGCATCCTCCAGGCTCTGCAACGCGTGCGGAAGGAGATGCACCATGCCGATGCTGAGGGTGACCGTGGAGGCGACTTCGGAGCTTTCATGGGGTAGATCCAGCGCCTGGACATCACTGCGGATGCTCTCCAGAAGCGCGAGCGCACGGGCCTCGTCCAGGCCGTACCACAAACCAACAAACTCCTCGCCACCGTAGCGCGCCACGCAGTCCAGCGGCCGCCGCGCATGACGACCGACCACCTGGGCGACGGCACGCAGGGCTTCGTCGCCCTGGAGGTGGCCGTAGTGGTCGTTGTAGCGCTTGAAGTAGTCGATATCCATCATCACCACCGCCAGCTTCCGCTGCTCGCGCAAGGCCTGGCGCCAGTGCCTCTCGGCACGTTCGCTGAACGCACGGCGGTTGAGCAAGCCGGTCAGGTAGTCCTTCTCCACCAGCTCCCGCAGCAACCCCTGAGCGAGGAAGCTTTCCCGCGCCGCATACTCAAGGAAATAGCAGCCGACGGATCCAATCAGGTTGGTGGTGGCCAGAAAGAAGGCGTTGTACAGCAGGATGGTGCCCGGCAGGCCCGCGCGCAACTCCACCATCACATAGGCCACGAGCACCAGCCAGCCACAGAGCACCGCTGTGACACAACGCAGACCGATCAGGAAGTAGAAGAACACCGTGACCAGAATGATGCCCTCGTAGGGCAACGGAAAATTCTGGCTGCGCGAGACCCAGATGATGGCGGCCACCGCCATGCCGCACGCCAATGCGCAGAAGCCGCCGATCACCTGCATCCAGGGATGCAGCGTCGGGCAGAAGGTCGCCCCCCAGGTGCCGAGCAGCACCGGCAGCATCACCCCCAGACGCAGCACCAGGGTCTTGTCGCGTATGCCGTCCGGCAGGATGCTCGCATCGAGCACTGCAAACAGCAGGATCAGCACTGTCGCCACCAGTAACGCCCAACGCATGCGGCGCAGGAAGGTTCTGGTGTGATGACGCGCGAAAGCCTCTTCCAGCTCGTGCTCGAACCTGAGCAGCCGGAAGCCCCCGCGCTGCTGACGCAGGTACGCTGAGTCCAGACTCATGTAATCCAGATCGGGCAACTTCACACTTGCAACTCGCAGGCCCCCAGGAATCACGACTCAGCCTAGCAGGCCGGTGAAAAGTACTGCCGACCAGACTCCGCATTGGTCCGAGGCGTGGAGCACAACCTGACCCACGCCTCGCTAGTCGGCTAGCGTAACCGGGCCGGCGAAGCCACCGTGCGCCGGCCAAATGACGCCGTCACGCAATTGCCATCTTTTCGCCCCGACGACGTCAAACGTCCGTCATCGATCCGGGCGCAGTCTGTGCTCCCCCACCCAGGAGATGTCGACATGGCCCGCACCCTCCCCTCTGCCCTTCGCCAGTGGATTACCGCCTGCAGTCTGCTGCTGCCGCTTGCCGCCAGCGCCGCGCCGCTCGAATCGCGCATTGCCGATGCGCTGCAGCTGAACAAGCCACGCACTGAAGCCGCCCCGCTGATCATTGCCCACCGCGGCGCCAGCGGTTACCTGCCCGAGCACACCCTCGCGGCCTATGCCGTGGCCATCCTGCAGGGAGCCGACTACGTCGAGCCGGATCTGGTGATGACCCGCGATGGCCAACTGATTGCCCGCCACGACAACGAACTGGGGTTGACCACCGATGTCGCCCAGCGCCCCGAGTTCGCCTCGCGCAAGCGCACCCAGAGCATCGACGGCCAGAGCCAGACCGGCTGGTTCAGCGAGGACTTCACCCTGGCCGAGATCAAGACCCTGCGCGCCATCGAGCGCATCCCTCAGTTGCGTCCCGGCAACCAGCGTCTGGACGGCGCCTTCGAGGTACCGACGCTGCAGGAGATCATCGAACTGGTGCAGGCGATGCAGGCCAGCGAAGGGCGGATCATCGGCCTCTACCCGGAAACCAAGCATCCCACCCACTTCCAGCAGATCGGCCTGGCAATGGAGAAACCGCTGGTGCGTACCCTGCACCGCAACGGCTACCTGACGCCCAACGCGCCGGTGTATATCCAGTCATTTGAAGTCGACAACCTGAAGACCCTGAAGCGCCTGACCAAACTGCGCCTGGTGCAGCTGTTCGGCAGCGGCCAGCCGTACGACCAGCAGGCCTCCGGCAGCCAGTTGACCTACGCGCAGATGGCCAGCCCGCAGGGCCTCAAGGCAATTGCCCGCTACGCCCATGGCGTCGGCCCGGAAAAGAGCTACATCATCCCGCGTGACAGCAACGGCCGCCTGGGCGAACCGACCCGCTTCGTCGCCGATGCCCACGCCGCCGGCCTGAAGGTGCATCCCTATACCTTCCGCGCCGAGAACGCCTTCCTCCCGACCGACCTGCGTTCCAGCGCCGATCCGGCCGAACGTGGCGACCTGCCCGAGGAGATCAGCGTCTACCTGGACGCCGGCATCGACGGCCTGTTCATCGACCAGCCCGACGTAGCCGTACGCCTGCGCTTCTGATTCATCCCGCCCCTTCGTCTCCCGAAGGGCATCGCCCGGCTGCGCCGCCCCTCGCAGCCGGGCCTCTCGGGCGCGCTTTCGCCTGCTCGCGCCACAGCGGTTATGCTCAGGCACCGAGCCCCGCCGCGAGACCACCGTGACCGACAGCTCCAACGCCCCTGATTCCTCCCTGCAACGCCTCTGGCTGTGCGAGGCCGTGCGCCTGCGCGAGGAGCACGCCGGCCCGCTGGAAGACAGCGAAGCCAATCGGCTGGCCCGTCTTGCCGGCGGCGATATCAGCCAGATGATCGAACGACGCGCCCTGCATCTGGCGCGCCGCGACGGCCTGATCGACGCCCAGCGCCACTGGCTGCAGGGTGCGCGCCTCGCCGCGCTGCTGCTGGCCGTGCTGGCGCTGCTTGGCGGCGCCGCCCTGGCGTTCGCCGCGCTGGGCGACGGCAGCCGTCCGGTCAACGTGTTCTGGGCGCTGGGCAGCCTGCTCGGCCTGCATCTGCTCAGCCTGCTTGGCTGGCTGCTCGGACTGATGCTCGCCGCCGACAGCGGCGGTGCACTGGGCCGCCTGTGGCTGTGGCTGTGCAGCCGGCTGGCGCGCGACGCCCGCAGCGTGCAGCTGGCACCGGCACTGCTGGTGCTGCTGCAACCGGCCCGCCTGACCCGCTGGGGCCTGGGCGCAGTCATCCACGGCTTCTGGGTGCTGGCCCTGCTCGCTGCGCTCGGCATGCTCCTGGCGATGCTGTCCGCCCGGCACTACGGCTTCGTCTGGGAAACCACGCTGCTGGGCGCCGACAGCTTCGTCAGCCTGACCCAGACGCTGGGCGCGCTGCCGGCGCTGCTCGGCTTCAGTCTGCCGAGCGAGGAGCAGATCCGCGCCAGTGGCATCCTTGGCCTGAGCGAAGACGGCGCCCGGCAGGCGTGGGCCGGCTGGCTGCTCGGCGTATTGCTGGTGTATGGCCTGCTGCCGCGTCTGCTGCTGGGTCTGTTCTGCCTGTGGCGCTGGCGTCGCGGCAGCGCCCGCCTGCGCCTGGCCCTTAGCGCAGCGGACCTGGCACTGCTGCGCCAGCGTCTGCAACCGGGCAGCGAGCGTCTTGGCATCTGCGACCCGGATACGCTCGGCCCGGCTCAGCCTGATCAGCTGCAACCTCTGGCCGGCGGCGAATCGGCCGTGCTGGTGGCGATCGAACTGGATGACAGCCGCAGTTGGCCGCCGCGTCTGCCAGCGGGCGTCGCCAACGCGGGCATCCTCGATGATCGCCAGCAGCGCCAGCAACTGCTCGAACAGCTTGGCCGCTTTCCCCCGGCACGCCTGGCCATCGCCTGCGATCCCCGCCGCTCGCCGGACCGGGGTACGCTGGCGCTGCTCGGCGAACTGGCAGGCAGTGCCGCTGCGACGCGCGTCTGGCTGCTGCCGGCGCCGCCGGGCGAGGCGCTCGACGGCGCACGCCTGGCAGACTGGCATCAGGCCTTGCGCGAGCTGCAGCTGCCATTCAACGACAGCGCTCCACTGACCTGGCTGGAGACGGGCCATGACTGATCAGCCGAACGCCACGGACCGCACGAGTCGCCCCCTCAGGCTGGCGCTGGTTGGCCACACCAACGTCGGCAAGACCTCGTTGCTGCGCACCCTGACCCGCGACACCGGCTTTGGCGAGGTCTCCCATCGTCCGGGCACCACCCGGCACGTCGAGGGCGCGCGCCTGTCGGTGGACGGCGAGGCGCTGGTCGAGCTCTACGACACACCGGGTCTCGAGGACGCCATCGCCCTGCTCGACTACCTGGAGCGGCTCGATCGGCCTGGTGAGCGTCTGGACGGGCCGGCGCGCATCGCCCGCTTTCTCGACGGCAGCGAGGCCCGTCAGCGTTTCGAGCAGGAGGCCAAGGTGCTGCGCCAACTGCTGGCCAGCGATGCCGGGCTCTGCGTGCTCGACGCCCGCGAGCCGGTGCTGGCCAAGTACCGCGACGAGCTGGCGATTCTCGGCATGTGCGGCAAGCCGCTGCTACCGGTGCTCAACTTCGTCGCCCATGGCGGTGCCCGCGAGGCCGAATGGGCCGAGGTCCTGGCGCGTCTCGGCCTCCTCGCACGGGTCGCCTTCGACAGCGTGGCACCACCCGCCGATGGCGAGCGACGCCTCTACGAAAGCCTCGCCCTGCTGCTGGAAAAGGCCCGGCCAGCCTTGCTGCGCCTGGTCGAAAGCCACGAAGCGCAGGCCGTCGAACGCCTGGCTGCAGGACACCGACTGATCGCCGAACTGCTGCTCGACGTTGCCGCCTGCCGCCATGGCGTCGCCGCGCAGCCAGCGCTGGAACAGGCCGCCGTGCGCGCGCTGCGCGATCAGGTACGTCAGCGTGAGCAGCGTTGCGTCGAGGCGCTGCTGGGGCTTTACGCCTTTTCCCGCGAGGATGCCCAGACGGCCGAGTTGCCGCTGCTCGACGGCCGCTGGGGCGACGATCTGTTCCACCCGGAGACCCTGCGCCAGCTCGGCGTCAAGATTGGCGGCGGCATGGCGGCGGGCGCCGCCGCCGGGGTCGGCATCGACCTGATGGTCGGCGGCATCACCCTGGGCGCCGCAGCCTTGCTTGGCGCGCTGGCCGGCGGCGGTGCGCAGACCGCCCGGCACTATGGCAACCGCCTGCTCGGCAAGCTCAAGGGGGAGCGCGAACTGACCGTGGATGACGCCGTGCTGCGGTTGCTCGCCCTGCGTCAGCTGGGCCTGCTGCAGGCGCTGGCCGCACGCGGCCATGCCGCCACCGAGGCGATCCGCGTTGCCGCCGCGGACGGCCTCGACTGGCGTGCCGGCAAGTTGCCCGAGGCACTGAACCGGGCCCGTGCGCACCCGCTGTGGTCCTCGCTGAATCCGCACCACTTGCTCGATCAGCCGGAGCGGCAGCGTGCATTGGCCGAGCTGAGCGAGGCCCTGTAATGCGCCTGCGGGCGTCACAGGCGCTGCCGCCGCAGCGGATGAACTCCAACGGCGCCTAGCGCCGCAACGTGCCCGTAACGACCCCGCCAGCGCAGCGCGGTGCTTCGCGAGCGGACTGACGGCCTGGCAACAAGCTGGCCGTCGAGCTTGCCGCCACAGGCAAATGCTTGCCGCCAGGCCGTCGCGCGAGACGCCCAATATCATCACCAAGCAATTGATATATAAAGTAATTATTAATCTTTAAGGCGCACTGGCATCGCCTTTGCTCTTTCGCCGCACCCATTCCTCGGATAGCGGAGGCTCCATGAGCAGCATCGGCGGCGTCGGCAACTACCACCCACTAGCAGCAACCTATCAACGCAATCGCGAGCGCTTTGGTGAGCGGGACGACACCCTGTTCCGGGTCGAAGCGACAGCACCTCAGCGGACAGCGCAGCGAACCATCGGACTTGGCGACGAGCAAGACGCAAGGAGTTATGAAGAGGCCTTCGCCCGCCTGCGGGTTGTTCTGCAGAGTCGTTCCGGGACGGGCCTGGAGGTGTCTTCTGGCCAACTGAGCGGGCCCGTTCAAAGCGAGCCGGACACCGCCGTGCAAGCGTTCCGCGACTACATGGCGATGACCCCGGCCGAGAAGATGCGCGATGCGATCCTCCGCGACCTGGGCCTCAGCGAAGAAGAAGTCGACGCCATGCCCCCGGAGCAACAGGAAGCGATCGAGATGGAGATCGCCGAACGGATGACGCAGCGCGCCGACCTGCAGGCAGCCAGGGAGATCGAAAGGGGCGCCGGTGGCGGCGATGAGGAAGACCGAAAGGTGTTGCTGTCATGAGTGGAACCGATGCCCCGCGAGCAACCCGCCCGCTGCCTGGCTCACATCGAGCACCGTCGCCCGGCTCTGCTCAGAACGGTCGGTAGAAGGACTCCTGCGCCGCGGCGAGCAGCTCGGTATCGCCCTCGGAGTTGCCCCAGGCACGCAAGTGGTACTGGCCGAGCTCGCCGAACTGCTGGATGAGGCGGTTGACCTTCTCGTCGCGGCGGCAGTTGCGGCCGTGGATCTCGCCGGTCAGTACGCCATCCTGCACTTCCAGCTCGGTGGCGATCAGCTGCACGCCGAGGCGCTCGGCGAACGGCTTGAGCATCTGCGCCGGCGATGCCGAGCAGAGCGAGACGGTGCGCCCGGCGGCCAGCTCCGCGGCCACCGCCTTGAGGCCCTGTGGCCGCATCATCCGTGACCAGTGCAGATCGCAGTAGGCGCGCGCGCGGTCTTCGAACCAGGCGAAGTCGATGCCGCGCAGGAAGGAGCGGATCAGTCGCACCTTCATCTGGTCACGGGTCATGCCGCCATACAGGTAGTGCGGACTGGCGCTGCCGGCCAGGCGCAGGCCGAAGCGGTAGTTGCCGAAGGCATAGCGCAGGAAGGGTACGAAGCTGTCGCGGTAGGTCAGGGTGCCGTCGAAGTCGAAGATGGACAGTTCACGGACTGCCGGGGAATCGATCTGCAGCGCTGTGCTCATTGGGGGCTCGTTGGACGATGAGGGGAAGCGACGCCGGTCAGACCGCGACCGGTGCCTTGATATGCGGGTGGGCCTGGTAGCCGACCAGCTCGAAATCCTCGAAGCGGAAGGCGAACAGGTCCTTCACCTCGGGGTTGAGCTTCATCTGCGGCAGCGGCAGCGGCTCGCGCGACAGCTGCAGGTCGGTCTGCTCGATGTGGTTGGCGTACAGGTGGCAGTCGCCGCCGGTCCAGATGAACTCGCCCGGGGCCAGGTCGCAGACCTGCGCCACCATCAGCGTCAGCAGCGCGTAGCTGGCGATGTTGAAGGGCACACCGAGGAAGATGTCGGCCGAGCGCTGGTACAGCTGGCAGCTGAGCTTGCCGTCGGCGACGTAGAACTGGAACAGCGCGTGGCACGGCGGCAGCGCCATCTGCTCGACCAGCGCCGGGTTCCAGGCCGAAACGATCAGCCGACGCGAATCCGGGTTGGCCTTGATCATCGCGATCAGCTTGGCGATCTGGTCGATCGACTCGCCGTTGGGCGCCGGCCAGCTGCGCCACTGATAGCCGTAGACCGGGCCCAGTTCACCGTTCTCGTCGGCCCATTCGTCCCAGATCGAGACGCCGTTTTCCTTCAGATAGCGGATGTTGGTCTCGCCCTTGAGGAACCACAGCAGCTCGTGAACGATGGATTTCAGGTGGCACTTCTTGGTGGTCACCAACGGGAAGCCGTCGGCCAGGTCGAAGCGCATCTGATGGCCGAACACCGAGAAGGTCCCGGTACCGGTGCGGTCGCTCTTGAAGGTGCCGTGCTCGCGCACGTGGCGCATCAGGTCGAGGTACTGTTTCATCGCGGGCTCGGAGCAGGTCGAAGGAGGCTCATGGTAAGAGCCGGATGCCGCCAGGACAAGAAAGGCGCGGCGCTCCCGTGACGAAGCGCCCGCCCTGAGCGGTCATGCCGTGCGTGCGTCGCGGCGGTAGGCCCAGACGATCATGCCGATACCGCCGAGAATCATCGGCAGACACAGCAGCTGGCCCATGGTCAGCCAGCCGAACGCCAGGTAACCGAGCTGCGCATCCGGCACGCGGAAGAACTCGACGATGAAGCGGAACACGCCGTAGCAGAGGCCGAACAGCCCGGTGACTGCCATGGTCGGCCGCGGTTTGCGCGAATACGCCCAGAGAATGACGAAGAGCGCGACGCCCTCCAGGGCGAACTGATACAGCTGCGAGGGATGCCGCGGATCGGGGCCGCCGGTGGGGAAGACCATCGCCCAAGGCACGTCGCTCACCTTGCCCCACAGCTCGCCGTTGATGAAGTTGCCGATGCGCCCCGCGCCCAGACCGATCGGCACCAGCGGGGCGATGAAGTCCATCAGCTCGAAGAACGGCTTGCCGGTCTTGCGCGCGAACAGCCAGGTACACAACAGCACACCGAGCAGCCCGCCATGGAAGGCCATGCCGCCATCCATGATGTAGAAGATCTTGATCGGGTCGTTTAAGTACAGCTGCGGATCGTAGAACAGCACGTAGCCCAGACGGCCGCCAAGGATCACCCCCATGGCCACCCAGAACACCAGGTCGGAGAGGGTCTCGCGAGTCCAGCTCGGGTCGAAGCGTTCGAGCCGGCGTGCGGCCAGCCACCAGGCGCCGCCGATACCGATCAGGTACATCAGGCCGTACCAGTGGATCTTCAGCGGACCCAGCTCCAGTGCGACGGGGTTGATCTCGGGATAGGGCAGCATCGAATCTCCTTCAGATCAGGAAGCTGATGCCCACGCTGAGCAGCAGCAGGGCGAACAGGCGCTTGAGCAGGCGCGGCGACAGGCGATGGGCCAGACGCGCGCCGTAACGGGCGAAGAACATGCTGGTCAGGGCGATGCCGACCAGCGCCGGCAGATAGACGAAACCGAAGGCGCCTTCGGGCAACTGCGGCTGCGACCAGCCCACCACGATGAACGACAGCGCCCCGGACAGCGCGATGGGCAGACCGGTGGCCGACGAGGTCGCCACCGCCTGCTGCATCGGCACGCTGCGCCAGGTGAGGAAAGGTACGGTCAGCGATCCGCCGCCGATACCGAAGATCGCCGAGGCCCAGCCGATCACCCCGCCGGCAGCCACCAGGCCGGGCTTGCCCGGCACGGCGCGCTGGGCCTTCGGGCGCAGGTCGAGGCCCATCTGGATCGCGATCAGAATGGCGAACACGCCAATGATCTTCTGCAGCAGCGGCCCCTGGATCGAGGCGGCGGTGAGCGAGCCGAGCGCCGCGCCGGCGAGGATGCCCAGCGTCATCCAGAGGAAGATCGGCCAGCGCACGGCGCCCTTGCGATGATGCTCGAGCACCGAATTGATCGAGGTGAAGACGATGGTCGCCAGCGACGTACCGACCGCCAGATGGGTCAGCACCGCGACGTCGAAGCCCTGGGCGGTAAAACTCAGCACCAGCACCGGCACGATGATGATTCCGCCGCCGACGCCAAACAGCCCGGCCAGCACGCCGGCTGCCGCGCCGAGAACCAGATACAGCAGAAACTCCATCACCACCTCCGCAAAGAGTCGGGCATGGTAGCCGATGGCGGCGGGTGTCTCCACCGGCATGGCCGTGCCCTCGGGCTTTGCGTAGAGTTGCGGTTTTCAATCGAGCGGAGGATCAGGGCATTGCGCAGTAGTCGCTCTCTCACCGTTGTTCACCGGGACATGGCACCTCGGACTTGCCTGCCAGGCGGAGCGGGCGCATGTGCCTGATCGCCTTCGCCTGGCGCCCCGGGCATCCTTTACCGCTGCTGGTGGCCGCCAATCGCGACGAGTTCCATGCGCGGCCGAGCCGGCCGCTGGGCGAGTGGCCAGACCATCCGGGGCTGTTCGCGGGGCGTGATCTGGAAGCGGGCGGGACCTGGATGGGCTACACCCGCGGCGGGCGCTTCGCCGCCCTGACCAACATCCGTGACCCGTCGCGCACGCAGGGGCTGCGCTCGCGTGGCCATCTGGTAGCCGAGTTCCTAACCGCCGAGGTTTCGCCGCAGCTCTATCTGGAAGGTCTGAGTGATCACCTGGCCGGCTACTCCGGCTTCAACCTGCTGGTCGGCGACGGGACCTCGCTATGGTTTCTGAACGCCAGCGAAGGCTTGCCTCAGGAGGTAGCGCCGGGGGTGCACGGCGTGTCCAACGCCAGCCTGGACACGCCCTGGCCGAAACTGCAGCGCACCCGCGACGGACTGGCCGCCCAGCTCGACGCGCCACGCCCCGAAGCGCTGTTCGACCTATTGGCCGACCGCTGGCAACCGAGCGAAGGCGCGCTGCCGGATACCGGCGTGGGACTGGCGACCGAGCGCCTGCTGTCGAGCGCATTCATCGCCAGCCCGAACTACGGCACCTGCGCCAGTACCCTGCTGATGGTCGGCAGCGACGGCAGCTGGCAGATGATCGAGCGCAGCTTCGGCCCGCTGGGTGCGCAGCTGGGCGAAGTGTCGGTGGGCGGCAGCTACGGCTGATCCGCGTACCGGGATCGAGTGGCGGCGGGCCGCGAATTGCTGCAGGGACTGGGCAGGCAGGCCGACGGGGGCTTCAGAGATCGGCGGCGGGGTCTTCCTCAAGCCAGGCGCCGTCGAGCCTGAACAGCGGCGCAGGCACCGCAGGATCGTCGGCATCGGCCACCAGCAGCAGGTTGCCATCGGCCAGGGCGCAGAGCCCCTCGATCTTTACCACCGGCTCGAGCAGGCGCTGCGCCTGTGGCAGCAGCGCGTCATCCAGCCAGCCGATGACGCTGCCGAGGCAGTCGCCGTCCAGGTAGCTGGAGTCGGTCGCTTCGGCCGCGGCGCTGTAGTACAGCCGTCCGTTTCTGCCGAGGGTGAGATCGGTCAGCCCGAGCGGCACGCCGGCCAGCTCGCCCAGCTGCACGGGACGGATTTCCAGCAGCGCTTCGGCATCCAGCCGCCCGGCACCCAGGTCGGCGAGAACCCGCTGCAGTTGCAGCAGCACCAGCGCGTTCTCGCCACCCTTGCCGTTGCCGCGCTGAGCCAGCAGCAACTGCTCGCCGCGCACCACCGCGCCCTCAATGTTCAGCTCCTGGAAGCGCTCGCCTAGCACCCGGTACAGCCCGCTGGCGTCGATCGGTCGAACCTGCTGGTCCTCGCCGAACAGCGCGCCACGCCGGCGACGCGCGGTCGAGCCGGAACCGAGCACCAGCAGCGCCCCGTCAGGCAGCAGCGCCATGGCCTCGAAATCCGCCTTGCACGCCTTGCGCTCGACGGGGTCCTCCGGCAAGACGCCAGGCACCAGCGACCATTGGCCGAGCCAATGACCGTCAAGGTCATAGCGATGCAGGTCGAGACAGTCGTCGGCAACGGTCCAGAGACTGTCGCGACACAGGACCAACGCACTGGCGGCGGACAGCCGCAACTGGCCGCACAGCGAGGCCCTCGCCGCGATCACAAGGCTGCGCCGAGCGCCGATGCCGGGTTGATCACGCGGCCCAGACCGAGGTTGCGCAGGGCCAGGTGCAGCGAGCTGTGGATGACCTGCGGGTTGTCGATGGTCATCAGCTGAGCCAGCAGCTCGCGGGCCTTCTCCATCGTGACCTGGCGCAGCAGCCACTTCACCTTGGGCAGGTTGGTGGCGTTCATCGACAGCGAATCGAAGCCCATCGCCAGCAGCAGCACGGCCGCCGCCGGGTCACCGGCCATCTCGCCACAGATGCTTACCGGCTTGCCTTCGGCATGTGCACCGTCGACGACGATGCGCAGCGCCTGCAGCACCGCCGGATGGAGGAAGTCGTAGAGATCGGCGACCCGCGGATTGTTGCGGTCCACCGCCAGCAGGTACTGGGTCAGGTCGTTGGAGCCGACCGAGATGAAGTCCACCTGCCGGGCCAGCTCGCGGATCTGGTAGACCGCCGCGGGCACCTCGACCATCAGACCGACCGGCGGCAGCGGCACGTCGGTGCCTTCGTCGCGAACCTCGCCCCAGGCCCGGTGGATCAGGTGCAGCGCCTCTTCCAGTTCGTGGGTGCCGGAGATCATCGGCAGCAGAATGCGCAGATTGTCCAGCCCCTCGCTGGCCTTGAGCATGGCGCGGGTCTGCACCAGGAAGATCTCCGGGTGATCGAGGGTCACGCGGATACCGCGCCAGCCGAGGAAGGGGTTGCTTTCCTTGATCGGGAAATACGGCAGCGCCTTGTCGCCGCCGATGTCCAGGGTGCGCATGGTCACCGGCAGCGGATGGAAGGCCTGCAGCTGCTCGCGGTAGATCGCCAGCTGTTCCTTCTCGCTGGGAAAGCGCTCGCGGCTCATGAACGGCACTTCGGTGCGATACAGGCCGACGCCCTCGGCGCCGCGCTGCTGGGCACGGGCGACGTCGGCGAGCAGGCCGGTGTTGACCCACAGCGGCATGCGCTGGCCATCGAGGGTTTCGCAGGGCAGTTCGCGCAGTGCATCCAGGCCCTGGGTCAGCTGACGCTCTTCCTCGACCACCTCGGCGTACTGCGCACGCAGTATCGCGCTGGGGTTGGTGAACACCTCGCCGTGGTAGCCATCGACGATCAGGTCGATGCCATCGACCTTGGAGTACGGCAGGTCGACCACGCCCATGACGGTGGGGATGCCCATGGCACGGGCGAGGATCGCCACGTGCGAGTTGCCCGAGCCCTGCACCGAGACCAGGCCGACCAGCTTGCCCTCGGGTACCTCGCCGAGCATCGCCGGGGTCAGCTCCTCGCTGACCAGGATGGTGTTGTCCTGATACACCAGCGTCTGCTGGCGCGCATGCTGCAGGTAGGCGAGCAGGCGCCGGCCGAGGTCCTTGACGTCCGATGCGCGCTCGCGCAGGTAGGCGTCGTCCATCAGCTCGAAGCGCTTGATGTGCTCGTTGACCACCTGACGCAGCGCGCCCTGGGCCCATTGACCGGTGCGAATGACCAGCTGCACCTCGGTGCCCAGCGCCGCGTCATCGAGCATCATCAGGTAGACGTCGAACAACGCCCGCTCCTCGGGCCGCAGCTGGGTGGCGAGCTTGGCCGACAGAGCACGGATGTCCTGACGCACCGCCTCCAGCGCATCGTTGAACAACGCCAGTTCCGCCTCGACGTTGTCCACCTGCTTGTCCGGCACCACCTCGAGGTCGGCGGGCGGCAGCACCACCACCGCCTTGCCGATGGCCGCCCCCGGCGCGCCGGGCACGCCGACGAAACGGGTTTCCTGAATGCCCTTGCCCTGCTTGCCGAGGCCGCGGATCGAGCCGGTCGCCTCGGCATGCGCGATGACCCCGGCAAGCTGCGCGCTCATGGTGACGAGGAAGGCCTCCTCGCCCTCGTCGAACTGGCGGCGCTCCTTCTGCTGGATGACCAGAACGCCCATCACCCGACGGTGGTGGATGATCGGCGCCCCGAGGAAGGAGGCGTAGCGCTCCTCGCCGGTTTCGGCGAAATAGCGGTAACGCGGGTGTTCGGAAGCGTGTTCGAGGTTGAGCGGCTCCTCGCGGCTGCCGACCAGGCCCACCAGGCCCTCGTTCGGCGCCATGCTGACCTTGCCGATGGCCTTCTTGTTGAGGCCCTCGGTGGCCATCAGGACGAAGCGGTTGGACTCCGGGTCGAGCAGGTAGACCGAGCAGACCTGGCTGCCCATGGCGGTCCTCACCCGCTGCACGATGATCGCCAGCGCCGCCTTGAGATCCTTGGCGGAGTTAACTTCCTGGACGATCTTGCGCAGCGTGTTGAGCATGCTCATGCGGGGTCCGTCTTCAGTCGCGCGCGATCAGGCGCGGGGCGAGTTCCTTGAGGGCGCGACGATAGACCTCGCGCTTGAATGTCACCACCTGGCCCAGTGGGTACCAGTAACTGACCCAGCGCCAGCCGTCGAACTCCGGCTTGCCGTGCAGGTCCATGCGCACCCGCTGCTCATCACCGGTCAGCCGCAGCAGGAACCACTTCTGCTTCTGGCCGATACACAGCGGCTGGCTGTTGGTGCGCACCAGGCGCTGCGGCAGGCGATAACGCAACCAGCCGCGGGTACAGGCGAGGATGCTGACATCCTGCTCCTCCAGGCCGACTTCCTCGTTCAGCTCGCGATACAGCGCCTCTTCCGGCGATTCGCGCTCGTTGATGCCGCCCTGGGGAAACTGCCAGGCATCCTGGTTGATCCGCCGCGCCCAGAGCACCTGACCGGCATCATTGCTGAGAATGATGCCGACATTGGGTCGGAAACCATCAGGATCTATCACGTTGAAAACCTCGAAAAACCTTGCCGGCATTGTTCCACAAAAGCGCGCCAGCCCGAAAGCCGAGCGCCAAGCCTGTGCAGCGCGCCACAGACCCCGGCCTTCAAGCGCTACGGCAGAACCGCTATGCTGCCGCCCTCAGCCAACCGACAGAGGTTTTCCGCAGTGCGCCTGGCCATCTTCGATCTCGATAACACCCTGCTCGCCGGCGACAGCGACCACCTCTGGGGCGAATTCCTCTGCCAGCGCGGACATGTCGACGCCGCCAGCTACAAGGCGCGCAACGATGCCTTCTACGAGGACTACAAGGCCGGCTGTCTGGACGTGCTGGCCTACCAGAACTTCTGCCAGGAGATCCTCGGCCGCACCGAGCTGGAAGTGCTCGACCAGTGGCACCTCGACTTCATGCAGGAATTCATCCAGCCGATCATCCTGGCCAAGGCCGAGGCGTTGCTCGCCGAGCACCGTGCGGCCGGCGATTACCTGCTGATCATCACCGCGACCAACCGCTTCATCACCGGCCCGATTGCCAGGCGCCTGGGCGTCAACGGCCTGCTCGCCACCGAATGCGAAGTGCTCGATGGGCACTATTCAGGTCGCCTGACCGACACGCCCTGCTTCCAGGCCGGCAAGGTCGAACGTCTGAACCGCTGGCTCGCCGATACCGGCCGCAACCTGGACGGAGCCTACTTCTACAGCGACTCGATCAACGACCTGCCGCTGCTCGAGGCGGTCGCCAACCCGGTTGCGGTGGACCCGGACGAGCGCCTGCGCGCCATTGCCAGCGAGCGCGGCTGGAAAATCCTGTCGCTGCGCGACTAGCGCCGATGGGCACGGATGCCGCCGATCAGCCCCTGATCGCCTGCGACCGCCCCGCCAGCCTACTCGGTTCGCAGCTGGCCGCGCTGCTCGCCGCCCAGGGCCTGCCTTTGCTGCAGCGCGCACCGGGCGAGCGCGCTGAGCGCTGGCACACGCACGAGGTCGGCGGGATCCGACGCCAATTCGCCCAGCCGCTGACCTTCACCCCCTACGCCTCGTCACGGCCCTGTTCGGCGCGCTGCCATTTCTGCTCGGAAAATCTGCGCCGCTCTCACGCCCCCGGCCCGGCGGCGAGCCTGCTGCGCCCGGACGCCGACTATTTCACCGGCCTGCGCCGAGCCCTGCTGGCCCTGCACGGACTGCCGCGCAGCTACTCGCTGTCCGGCCTCGAGGCCAGCGACGACCCGGACTGGCTGCTGCAGCTGCTGCAGCTGCTGGGCGCGCCCGAGTTTCGTGCGGACGCCCTTGAGCGGGTGCTCTACTCAAACGGTGCCGGCCTGATCGGAGCGCGCGGCGAGGCGCTGCTCGATGCCCTGCAAGGCTTCCAGCTGTCCTGGCTGGAGCTGTCGCGCCATCACTTCGACGCCGACGCCAACCAGGCCATCATGCGCTTTCGCGACGGCCTGGCGATTCGCACCGCAGCGGCGTTCCGCCAGCTCGTCGACAGCTGTCGAGGACGCTTTCCGCTGCGCCTGGTCTGCCTGCTGCAACAGGGCGGCATCGCCACGCCGGGGGAGGTCGCCCGCTATCTCGACTGGGCCGCCACGCTGGGGGTGGAGACGGTGATCTTCCGCGAGCTGTCGCGACTCGACGAGGGCTACCGCGACAACGCCACCCGCCGCTCCATCGATAACCGCCGCATCGCCATGGAACCACTGCTGGCAGCCTGTCTCGCCGACGCCGATCTCGGGCCGACGCTGCAAGCGCAGGCGCTGACCGACGGCTACTACTTCTGGAACCTGCAGCTGCGCCATGCCAGCGGCCTGCGGGTGATCTTCGAATGCTCCGACTATCGCGCCATGCACGCCCGTCATGCCGAGCCACGCGTCTACAAACTGGTGTACTTCGCCGACGGCCAGCTCTGCGCAGGCTGGCAGCCCGGCGACAACCTGTTGCTGGACTGCCGGCATGGATAGTCGCAGCTGGCTGCTGCTGGAGCAGGAGGACCCGACCTGGCGCCTGCCGGACGACCTGCGCGCCCGCGACCCCTTCGCCGCCCGCGACTGTGGCTGGGTCGAGCAGATGCGGCCGTTCATCCGCCAGTTCTCGCGGCCCGGCGAAACCGTCACCGACCCCTTCTGCGGCTTCGCCAGCACCCTGCTGGCCGCCCACCTGGAAGGCCGCGCCGGGGTCGGCTACGAGATCGAAGCGCTTCGGGTCGAGCTGGCGCGCGAGCGCCTGGCCCGCCATGCGGCCGAGCGGCAGCAGCTGTTCGCCCAGGAATTGCCGGAGCAGGGCGAGCCCCTCGACCTGTGTCTGGGCAACCTGCCCTACTTCGGCTGCGCCTGGTCCGGCAGCAATGCGGCGCAGCTGTACGCCAGTCCTGACTACGCCAGCTACCTGCAACAGCTGGCGGTGCTGTTCCGACGCATCGCCGGGCGTCTGCGCACGGGTCGCTACTGCATCCTGATGGCGCAGAACATCGACGTAGGCGGTCACTGGCTGCCGCAGGCCTGGGATGTGGCCAGGGTGCTGAGCGATTACCTGCAGCCCTGTGGCGAGCGGTTGCTGCTCTATCCGAAACCTGTGCAGGCGCTGGCACCTCTGGACAGCGGGCACGACCGCAGCCACGAGTACGCGCTGATCTTCCGCAAGGTGCCCGCCGCTCAGGACCTGGAGGGCGCACTGAGACTGCTGCGGGAACTGCAGCAGCTGGGACTGGGTTTTCAGGTGTACGGCAGCTTCGGTCGCTGGCTGCAGGATCCCGAGCGGGTCGAGCCGGGCGATGTCGACCTGCTGCTGCCCGCCGATGAGGCCAATCTCAATGCCCTGCTGCTCGCCCTGCAGCAACGCGGCTTCGCCCTGAGCAGCTGGCGCGAACCCGTCCAGCCGCCGCTGCAGCTGGCCGACTACGCCGGCCGCTACTACTTCCGCGCCGAGCGCACCGAGCGCCAGGGCCGGCAGTTGCGTATCGATCTGACCTGGGAGCTGGAAAGCGGCCAGTGCGTCAGCCTCGGCGGCGGCAGCGCCCGGGGGCTGCCGCTGGCCTGAAGAGGGCAGCCGCGTGAATTCGCGCAGCCCGGCGCTGCGCCAGGACAACTCCGCAACGCCCAGGTGGAATGCCCTTCTTGCCGGTTGGTGGACAAGACTGCACCGTTGTCCACCCTACGCGGGGCAGGCGGGTGGATGGTCGAAGCCATTTATCCGCCTGCGCATCGCAGCCGTAGGGCGCAATAAGCGCAGCGCATTGCGCCGTTAGCGGTCGGCGGCCGTAGTGAGATGTTCGGCTGCAGGGTGGTTATGCTCGAAGCCACTCCCTCGTCTGGGCATCAGGCTCGCCGCTCTTGCGCACCAGATGCCGCCAATCGTCTGCCGACAGCACGTCGGGCTGCACGCCGAGCCAGCCGACGAGAACGCCAGCGCCCCGCCTGCACCAGAGGAAATCACGCCGGTTTCGCCACCATCAGATAGAAGATCGCCATGAAGGCCAGGAACGCCGGCCAGCCCAGACAGAACCAGATCGTCATGTAGCGCCACGCCAGCGGCGGCATGGGCTGCCCGGCGCTGTCGGCGGCAATGGCCAGGTCACGCAGGCGGATCTGCAGCCAGACCACCGGCAGCCAGCAGAGCCCGGCGAAGACGTACAGGCCGATGCTCCACAGCAGCCAGCTCTGGCTCAGCGGCCAGCCGGCCAGGTGCGCCAGCCCCAGCCCCGACAGTGGCTGGAACACCGCCGTGGTGGCGATGAACAGCCAGTCGGCGGTGACCAGATGGCGGAAGGTCACCGCGATCACCCGCACGTCCTGGCTGAGCCAGGCGCGCAGGGCATAGTAGGCCGAGCCCAGGCCGGTGCCGAACAGCAGGGTCGAGGAGAGGATGTGCAGGGTCTTGAGCAACAGGTACAGACTCATCGGCTTTTTTCCGCTCCCCTTTCCAGCCACAGCAACCAGAGACTGGCGACCACCAGCACCAGGTTCTTGCCGACCGCCATGTAGGGATCGAACCAGTAGTGCGGCAGCCACAGGCTGATCAGCAGCGTATAGCCGAGCATCAGCGCGATCTGCGCACGCAAGGCCGCAACCCGCCAGCGCCGCAGCAGCAATGCCACGCCGAGCAGGCCATCGAGCAGACCGCCGCCGATCACCGCCAGGCGCGCCGCCCAGCCATGCACGCCCATTTCGGCCATGATCCGCAGCCCCCAGTCGAAGCCTGGACCGAGACAGACCAGCGCCGTGCCCAGCCAGATCAGCACCAGTGCGGCAAGCAGCAAGGGCTGCAGCGCCAGCTGCGCAGTGCGTCCGCGTTGTGGCCAGGTAAGCAGGCGCGCAGCCAGGGGTGCCGCGCGATAGCCGCAGGCCTCGGCCAGCGGCTCGATGGAGCCCAGGTTGTCGCGCCCGGCCAGGCGCAGGGTTTGACTGTTCAGTGCGCGCCAGCCGAGCCGGTCACCCAGCCGCGCCAATGGTGTCGTGAGTGCCGGCGGCAGCTTCAGATAGCGCCCCGCCGGCCAGCCCTGTGCCGCGCGCAACTGGTCGATCAGCTCGCCCTGGCTCAGCGCCTGCGGACCGACCAGCGGCAGCACGGCATTTTCCGCCGGCCACTGGCGCAGCAGCGCCAGCACCGCGGCGCAGAGGTCATCCACATGCAGCGGCTGAAGTTGCGCGCGATTGTCCAGCAGGGGTATCAGCGGCCAGGGCGAGAGACGCTGCAGCCAGGCACTGCTGGCCCCGCCCTCGCCCAGCACCAGGGACGGACGCAGCACCAGCGCCGGCACGCCGAGCTGCAACGCGCACCGGTCGGCGGCCGCCTTGCTGGAAAGAAAAGGCACATCGTCCTGCTCGCCGGCGCCGAGCGCGGAGATCTGCAGCAGACGCATGCCGCGCGCGGCGGCATCGCGCAGCAGCGCACTGGCGGCCTGATCCTGCAGCTCACGCAGCGCCGCGGCATCGCTGCTAAGCAGGCCGCTGGCGTTGATCAGCAGGTCCACCGACTGCGGCCAGACAAAGGTATCCAGCGCCAGCAAATCGAGCGGCTGCCATTCGACGCCGGGCAGTTCCGGCCCGCGACCGCCGCGCGAGGTCGCCAGCACCTGGTGGCCGGCAAGCGACAGGGCGCGCAACAGATGCCCGCCGATGAAACCGCTGGCGCCGACCAGCAGGATGCGCATCAGGCCGGCTTGGCGCCCATCAGGGCAAAGATCGCCAGCAGGATGGCCAGCATCAGGCAGGCATAGGTCATCGCCAGCCGCGGGGTGTTCGCCGACACCTGCTCACCGGCGGCAATCCAGGCGCGCAGACGGCCATCCAGCAGCAGCCAGCAGACCAGCAGCGGCAGCAGCAGCGACGCGCTGATCAGCAGCCACAGCTGGCCCAGCGACCAGCCCGCCAGGTGCACCAGCCACCAACCGGTGGCCGGCAGCGACAACGCCACCAGGCCCAGCGCCGGCGAGCTGATGCGCCGGGTATTGCGCAGCTTGCGCGCCAGCACCGCGGCATCGCCGCGGCGGCGCGCCTTCCAGAGCATGAAGATGTGCGCCAGCAGGCCGAGGAACAGCAGCACGGAGGTGGCGGAATGGACGATCTTCAGCAGTACATAGTGTTCCATGGGAATCCTTGTCGGTTCAGCCGAGGAAGAGGCGATAGGCAGGGTTGTCGCTCTCGTCCCAGTAGGGGTAGCCGATGGCGTCCAGTGCCGCCGGGATCAGGTGGCGCTCGTCGTGCGGGACCTGCAGCGCCGCCAGCACCCGACCGTCGGCGGCACCGTGGTTGCGGTAATGGAACATCGAGATGTTCCAGCGCCCACCGAGCTTGCTGAGGAAATTGAACAGGGCGCCGGGGCGCTCGGGAAACTCGAAGCGCAGCACCACCTCGTCCGCCACCGCCTGGGCATGCCCGCCGACCATGTGGCGGATGTGCAGCTTGGCCATCTCGTTGTCGGTCAGGTCGATCACCGGAAAGCCCTTGTCGCGCAGCCCGTCGACCAGCGCCGCGCGCGGATCGTTCTCCGGGTGGGTCTGCACGCCGACGAAGATGTGCGCCTCCTTGCCGGAGTGGTAGCGGTAGTTGAACTCGGTGATCTGGCGCTTGCCGATGGCCTCGCAGAAGGTCTTGAAGCTGCCAGGCTGCTCGGGGATGGTCACGGCGATGATGGCTTCACGCTTTTCGCCCAGCTCGGCACGCTCGGCGACGTGGCGTAGGCGGTCGAAGTTGATGTTGGCGCCCGAGTCGATGCCCACCAGCACCTGGCCGCTGACGCCTTCGCGCTCGACGTACTTCTTGATCCCGGCCACCGACAACGCGCCGGCAGGCTCGGTGATCGAGCGGGTATCGTCGTAGATGTCCTTGATCGCCGCGCAGATCTCGTCGGTGCTGACGGTGATCACCTCATCGACGTAATGGCGGCAGATGTCGAAGGTGTGCGCGCCGATCTGCGCCACCGCCACGCCGTCGGCGAACAACCCGACACTGGGCAGCACCACCCGCTCGCCCGCCGCCATCGCCGCCTGCAGGCAGTTGGAGTCGTCCGGCTCGACGCCGATCACGCGGATGTCCGGGCGCAGGTACTTCACGTAGGCGGCGATCCCGGCGATCAGGCCGCCGCCGCCCACCGGCACGAAGATCGCGTCCAGCTGCCCCGGCTGCTGACGGAGGATTTCCATCGCCACAGTGCCCTGGCCTGCGATCACCAGCGGATCGTCATAGGGGTGGATGTAGCTGTAGCCCTTCTCTTCCACCAGCTTGAGCGAATGCGCCAGCGCCTCGGGGAAGGCATCGCCATGCAGCACCACCTTGCCGCCACGCGAGCGCACGCCCTGCACCTTCAGCTCCGGGGTGGTGCGCGGCATCACGATGGTCGCCTTCACCCCCAGATGCTTGGCGGCCAGCGCCAGCCCCTGGGCATGGTTGCCGGCCGACGCGGTGACCACGCCACGCGCCAGCTCTTCGGGACTCAGCTGGGCGAGCTTGTTATAGGCGCCACGAATCTTGAACGAGTACACCGGCTGCAGATCCTCGCGCTTGAGCAGGATCTGGTTGCCCAGCCGTTCGGACAACTGGCGGGCGGGCTGCAGGGGCGTCTCCACGGCGACGTCGTAGACGCGCGAGGTGAGGATGTTCTTGACGTACTGTTCGAGCATCACGGACTTCATGGCGGGCGATGGAAGGGTGCGAGTCTACTCTGCCGGGCCCGCGCGGGGCCACCAGAGGGAGGCGACAAGCGAAACGGAACTTAATGCCTGCGCCAGCGTCTGCAAGCGCACGCCCCTTGTGCTGTGGAGCGCCACTTGCCCCCCCTCATGAGGATTGCGCCATGCCCATCGGAACTTCCCGCCTGCTCATCAACGGCACTCCCGGCGATGATCTTCTCGTCGCCCAACCCGTGCCCAGCCGCCTGCTCGGCGGCGAAGGCAACGACATACTGATCGACGGCCCCGGTAGCGATCTGCTGGAAGGTGGCGCCGGCAACGACCGTCTCTATGGCGGCGTGGGCGACGACTACTACCGCTACGACATCAACGCAGTCAGTCGCGACGTCATCTTCGAATTCGACCCCACTCCCGGCAACATCGACACCCTGATCATGGCCGAAAGCCTGGAGTCGTTCGGCCCGTTCGAGCGCTACCAGGACGACCTGCTGATCGGCATGAGTGGCGAGCCTGGCCTGATCACCGTCCGCCACTTCTTTCTCGATTCGGCCTTCCGCATCGAACGCTTCCGCTTCGGCGCCGTCACCCTCTCCGACGAGGACGTGCTGCGCGCCTTCCATATCGACCCGGAGATACCCACCGGCCGCAGTGCGGACGAGCCGCCCGTCTACACCGGCGAGCGTCTGCGTCTGACCGGCAAGGACAAGGCGGACCGGTTGGTCGCCGGCGACCAGGCCAGCTACCTGCTCGGTCGCGGTGGCAACGACCTGTTGATCGGCAGCCGACATAGCGATGTGCTCGATGGCGGCAACAGCGTCGACATGATGCTCGGCGACAACCAGTGGAACCGCCTCTACGGCGGCCCAGGCGACGACTATTACCGGGTCGACTACGTCGGCTGGCAGGGCAATCAGCGCATCCTCGACTACGACACAACCCCGGGCAATCTGGACACCCTGCACATCCGCGGGGACATGCAGCCGCAGTACGTTCGCTTCTACGGCAGCGAGCGCGGCAATCTGATCATGGAGCTGGACGAGCAGCGCATCGTGATCGAGCACTACTTCCTCGACCGCGCCTTCGTGATCGAGAAGATCCGCTTCGACGACGGCAGCGTGCTGACCGAAAAGGAAGTCCGCCAGCGCGCGCTCCAGCCCGGCGCACGCGCTCCACAAGCGCAATCGCTGTCTCCCGCGCCGCCGCCCATTGCTGCTCTGGAGAGCGGACAACCCGAGCTGCTTCTGCTGGTCGGCGCGGTACTGGGCCGGCTCGGCGGATGACAGCGCTGCGGCAAGCGCGGACAGGCGGCTATAATCGCGCCCTCACCTTCGCAGCAGGCTCGCCATGACCCAGGATCAGCTCAAGCAGGCGGTGGCCCAGGCCGCCCTCGACCATATTCTCCCCAAGCTCGAAAGCAGGAGCGTGATCGGCGTCGGCACCGGCTCCACGGCGAACTTCTTCATCGACGCACTGGCGCGGCACAAGATGGACTTCGACGGCGCCGTGGCGAGCTCGGAAGCCACCGCCGAGCGACTGAAGAAGCACGGCATCCCGGTCTACGAGCTGAATGGCGTCAACGAGCTGGAGTTCTATGTCGACGGCGCCGACGAGAGCAACGCGCGGCTTGAGCTGATCAAGGGCGGCGGCGCGGCGCTGACCCGCGAAAAGATCGTCGCCGCGGTGGCCCGCACCTTCATCTGCATCGCCGACCAGAGCAAGCTGGTCGAGCGTCTCGGCGCCTTCCCGCTGCCGGTCGAAGTGATCCCGATGGCGCGCAGCCACGTCGCCCGCGAGCTGGTCAAGCTGGGCGGCGATCCGGTCTACCGTGAAGGAGTGAAGACCGACAACGGCAACGTGATTCTCGACGTGCACAACCTGATGATCGGCCACGCTCCGGAACTGGAAGCGCAGATCAACAACATCGTCGGCGTGGTCACCAATGGCCTGTTCGCCGCACGCCCCGCCGACCTGCTGCTGCTCGGCACCAGCGAAGGAGTGAAGACGCTAACGCGCTGAGCCAAGCGGGTGGCGCAACAAGCAAAGCGCATTGCGCCGTCCGTGCGATACCCATGCCACGCGGACGGCGCGCTCTGGGAAATCGATTGCCTCACTGCGCCACGACGATCTTGCGAAACAGGTAGAACAGGTTCGGTTCGCTGACCAGATAGATGTTGCCCATGTCGTCAGTGGCCACGCCTTCGGCCTGCGGCACGCTGCGCTTCAGGCCGCTGCGGCCGCCACCGCGCAGCGACAGCGAACTGATCGGCCGACCGCTGTGATCCAGTTCCAGCAGCAGGCGCGATTCGTCCGACAGCGCCAGCAGATTGCCGCTGCCGGAATCGAAGTCGAGACTGGACAGGTCATGCACGAACAACTCACGGTCGCGCTGCGGATCGCTGAGCACCTCGACCGCCAGAGGCTTGCCAGTGTCCTCGTGGGGGAAGCCCCGCACCTCGAAGATCCGCAGCGGATCGCGCTCCTTGGCCACGAACAGGCGCTTCTCCGACGAATCGTAAGCCAGCCCTTCGAAGCCCTTGTTGCCGTTCAGGCCGATCGCCAACGACAGCTGCTGGAAGTCCTCGGCGCGCAACAGATCGGTGTGTTCGTCAATACGCACCTTGACCAGCCGCTGCAGGCGCTCGTCGGTGATCACCAGAATCCCCGGCGCGATGTACTCCACCGCTTCCGGATCGCCAAAGCCCTGCAGCGGGATACGGCGCAGCAGCTTGCCTTGCAGACTCAGCTCGATCAGCTCGGGATTGCGATTGGTAACGCTGTACAGCGTGCGCCGCACCGGATCGAAGGCCAGCGCCGAAAGCTCCTGGTCAAGACCATCGATGGACTTCGCTTCGATCTCTACCCGGTAGTCCGGCAACCACAGATTGCGGTCACGCACGCTTTCGCTGCTGCGCCACTCCCGGTAACCCAGCAGGGCCCGGTCAAGCACGTGCCAGTGGTGCAGTACGACTGCGCCCAGGGCACACAAACCCAGCAGGAAGACTGTTGGCAGAGGACGAAGGCGCGGCATGGAATTCTCGGAACGGAAAAGACGCTGCGCTTGATAGCACGACACCGCTGAATCGAGGCTTAAGAATCGCTGCGGAAAAATGACCAGGGCGCAGCGCCTGGAGGGGTCAGGAATCCTTGCGGAAGACGTAGAACAGGTTCGGTTCGCCGACCATGTAAAGCGTGCCCTGCTCATCGATGGCCACGCCTTCCGCCTGGCGGATCGGTGCATCCAGGCCATTGAACCCGCCGATCAGGCTGATGAAGCTGACCGGCTCACCCTGCTCGTCCAGCTCCAGCAGCAGGCGCGACTCGTCCGAAAGCACCAGGGTGTGGCCGGTGCGCGCATCCACCGCCAGAGAGGACATGTCGCGGACGAAAAGATGACCGACGTCCATCGGTTCCACCGCGCCGGTGGCGCCATCCTCGCCAGGGAAAGGCAGGCCGAACAGGCCCATCGGGCTGCGCTCCTTGGCCAGCAACAGGCGATTGTGGCGGCCATCCCAGGCCAGGCCCTCGAAGCCCTTGTTGCCGGCACGGGCGAAACCGAGATCGATCTGCTGCAGGCTGGCCACCTCGATGCGGGTAACTTTGGGCGGCAGATGGAAGGCCGACAGGGTGCGGGCGCGCTCGTCAACGATGGCGATACGGCCGTCACCGAGCACCTCGACCGCTTCGGGATTGGCAAAGCCGACCAGCTCGACCTGGCGCAGGACGTCGCCCTCGGTGGATATCTCGACCAGTCGCGGCAACTTTCCGGTGACCAGAAACAGCGTGCCACTCACCGGGCTGTAGGCCAGACCGGAGGCCTCGTCGTCTTCCAGGCCGCGCAGCAGGCGGGCCTGAATCACCGCGCGGTAACCGGGCAGCCAGACGCTCTCTTCACGCTCGGCTACCGACATGTCGAGCTGCTTGAGCCAGAACAGCAGCCGATCATCCCAGTGGCGATAGGAAACCAGCGCCAGGCCGGCTACCAGCAAAAGGCTCAGCGGCAACAACCAGCGCAGGGCAGACGGGCGAAAATGAGCCGAGGACATCGTGACTACTCGCGGATACGACGCCGCTCAGACTGACAGGCCGGGGTTAAGTTTCCGTTACCCGAATCAAAGCACACGGCTGGTCCGGCTGGAGTGGCCGACCAGCTCCAGCTGCAGCTCGTCGCCGCTCTGCAGCGGCCCGACGCCGGCCGGCGTGCCGGTGAGAATCACATCGCCCGGCTGCAGGCTGAAATGCCCGGCAATGTGCTGGATCAGCGGCAGGATCGGCGTCAGCATGTCGCGGCTGTTGCCGTCCTGGCGCAGCTCGCCATTCAGACTCAGGCGAATGCCGAGGTCAGCCAGATCCTCGACCGCATCACCCGGCACGAAGGGCGCCAGTACGCAGGCGCCGTCGAAGGACTTGGCTATTTCCCAGGGATAGCTCTTCTTCTTCAGCGCATCCTGCAGGTCGCGCAGGGTCAGATCCAGTGCCGGGGCAAAGCCGGAAATGGCGTCACGCGCCTCCTCAGCGTTGGGCTTCTTCGACAGCGGCTTGCCAATCAGCACCGCAATCTCCGCCTCGTAGTGCACCGCACCACGCTCGGCCGGAATCGCGAAGCTCTCGTCCATCGCCACCACGCAGCTACCCGGCTTGATGAACAATAGTGGCTCGCTCGGCACCGGGTTGTTCAGCTCCTTGGCGTGCTCGGCGTAGTTGCGCCCGACACAGACCACCTTGCCCAGCGGGTAGTGGATCGAAGTGCCGTCGGTGTACTGGTGCTGGTAGCTCATCCGCTTTTCTCCGAATAGATGCCTGTGAAGCGTCACGAGCGAAGGTCAGGCAAGGCGGCGGAGTTGGGAAAAAGCGGAGTTGGCTAGTGCCAATGAGCATTTTCCCCGGCTTCGCCAACACAGCCTGGCCGAGCGCAGTAGCTTCAGAGCGGGAAGATCTTGCCGGGGTTCATGATGCCGTTCGGATCGAAGACCGCCTTGATGCTCTTCATGACGGCGATCTCCGCCTCGGAGCGGCTGTAGTGCAGGTAATCGCGCTTGGTCATGCCGACGCCGTGTTCGGCGCTGATCGAACCGTTGTACTTCTGCACCGTCTCGAACACCCATTTGTTCACCACGGCGCACTTGGCGAAGAACTCGTCCTTGGACAGGTTCTCGGGCTTGAGGATGTTCAGGTGCAGGTTGCCGTCGCCAATGTGGCCGAACCAGATCACCTCGAAGTCCGGGTAGTTGGCTTCGACGATACGATCGATGTCGTGCAGGAAGGCCGGCACCTGGCCGACGGTGACCGAGATGTCGTTCTTGTACGGCGTCCAGTGGCTGATGGTCTCGGAGATGTACTCGCGCAACTTCCAGAGGTTCTGCAGCTGCTGCTCGGACTGGCTCATCACCCCGTCCAGCACCCAGCCCTGCTCGACGCAATGCTCGAAGGTGGCCAGCGCCTGCTCGGCGACTTCCTCGGTGACCGCCTCGAACTCCAGCAGCGCGTAGAACGGGCAGTCGCTGGCGAACGGCGCCGGCACGTCGCCACGGGCCAGGACCTTGGCCATCGCCTTGTCGGAGAAGAACTCGAAGGCGGTCAGGTCGAGGCGGCTCTGGAAGGCATGCAGCACCGGCATGATCGAATCGAAGTCCTGGGTGCCGAGGACCATCGCGGTGAGGTTCTTCGGCGCGCGGTCCAGGCGCATGGTCGCTTCGACGACGAAGCCCAGCGTGCCTTCGGCACCGATGAACAGCTGGCGCATGTCATAGCCGGTGGCGTTCTTGATCAGGTCGCGGTTCAGTTCGAGCAGCTCGCCGGTGCCGGTGACCACCTTCAGCCCGGCGACCCAGTTGCGGGTCATGCCGTAGCGGATCACCTTGATCCCGCCGGCATTGGTGCCAATGTTGCCGCCCAACTGGCTGGAGCCGCTGGAAGCGAAGTCGACCGGGTAGTACAGGCCCTTTTCCTCGGCGAACAGTTGCAGCTGCTTGGTCACCACGCCCGGCTGGCAGACCACGGTACGGTCGAACTCGTTGAAGGCGAGAATCTGGTTCATGTAGTCGAAGCTGACCACCACCTCGCCACTGGCTGCCACCGCCGCCGCGGAAAGCCCGGTGCGGCCGCCCGACGGCACCAGGGCGACCTTGTGCTGATTGGCCCAGCGCACGATCGCCTGGACCTGTTCGATGCTCTTGGGAAACACGATGGCGCTCGGTGCCGGCGCAAAATGCTTGGTCCAGTCCTTGCCATAGGCGTCCAGCGACGCGGCATCGGTGAGAACCTTGCCCGGCTCGACCAGGGACTTCAGGGATTCGATCAGGGCAACGTCGCTCATCGCGGGAACTCTCGAACTGTTCATGGCCATCCTGAGCAGGCTTCATGTCTCGGGGATGGCCGTTTGGCGGGGGTCGTATGCTAGCATACGCACCCCGCTAATCGAGCTAGCCGCCGACTTTCGGGCGGCCCTGAGCCCTTTCCTGCCACTTCCCCCGGGACCATAGGTTTACGCAGATGAGCAAGACATCTCTCGACAAGAGCAAGATCAAGTTCCTTCTTCTCGAAGGTGTCCATCAGAACGCCGTGGATACGCTGAAGGCCGCCGGCTACAGCAACATCGAGTACCTCAAGGGTGCGCTCTCCGGCGACGAATTGAAGGAAAAGATCGCCGAAGCACATTTCATCGGCATCCGTTCACGCACCCAGTTGACCGCTGACGTCTTCGACTGCGCCAAGAAGCTGGTCGCAGTGGGCTGCTTCTGCATCGGCACCAACCAGGTCGACCTCAACGCCGCCCGCGAGCGTGGCATCGCGGTGTTCAACGCGCCCTACTCCAATACCCGCTCGGTAGCCGAACTGGTGCTGGCCGAAGCCATCCTGCTGCTGCGCGGCATCCCGGAGAAGAACGCTTCCTGCCATCGTGGTGGCTGGATCAAGTCGGCAGCCAACTCCTTCGAAATCCGCGGCAAGAAGCTCGGCATCGTCGGCTACGGCTCGATCGGCACCCAGCTGTCGGTACTCGCCGAAGCCCTCGGCATGCAGGTGTTCTTCTATGACGTGGTCGCCAAGCTGCCGCTGGGCAACGCCACCCAGGTCGCCAAGCTGCATGACCTGCTCGGCATGTGCGACATCGTTTCGCTGCACGTTCCGGAGTTGCCGTCGACCCAGTGGATGATCGGCGAGAAGGAAATCCGCGCGATGAAAAAGGGCGGCATCCTGATCAACGCCGCCCGTGGCACCGTGGTCGAGCTGGATCACCTGGCCGATGCGATCAAGGACGAACACCTGATCGGCGCGGCGATCGACGTGTTCCCGGTCGAGCCCAAGTCCAACGACGAAGAGTTCGAGAGCCCGCTGCGCGGCCTGGATCGGGTCATCCTGACCCCGCACATCGGTGGTTCCACCGCCGAGGCGCAGGCCAACATCGGCCTGGAAGTGGCCGAGAAGCTGGTCAAGTACAGCGACAACGGCACCTCGGTGTCCTCGGTCAACTTCCCGGAAGTCTCGCTGCCGTCGCATCCGGGCAAGCACCGCCTGCTGCACATCCACGAGAACATCCCGGGCGTGATGAGCGAAATCAACAAGGTCTTCGCCGAAAACGGCATCAACATCTCCGGCCAGTTCCTGCAGACCAACGAGAAGGTCGGCTACGTGGTCATCGATGTCGACGCCGAATACTCGGACCTGGCCCTGCAGAAGCTGCAGCACGTCAACGGCACCATCCGCAGCCGCGTGCTGTTCTAAGCACTACTCGGCAACGAAAAAGGGAGGCTTCGGCCTCCCTTTCTTTTTGCTCGTTGGTCGGACCTGCTGCTCAGCGCAGGTCAGTGCAGACCAGCACCAGAGCCGTAAAACGGATGATCCACCATACAGACAGTCACCCCAGGTCCGCCCGCACCGGGCCTTGCGGCCCAACCTACGAGAGCATCGCCAGGGCGGCGGCGGCCTGTTCGAGCTGGTCCTCGTTGAACACCTGCACGCCGGCCAGGCGCAACGCCGCGGCGGTAACTCCTTCGCCAGGCACGCGCACGCCGGAAAAACTGCCGTCGTAATTCTCCAGATTGCCGCATGACGGGCTGCGCGCCTTGAGCAGCGCGATGCGAATGCCATGCTGACGGACCAGTGCCAGAGCGATCTCCGCGCCGCGCAGGAAGGCCGTGGAGACATCCTCACCCGTGGCGGTCAGCACCCGCCGGACGCCGGACAGCACCTCGGCACCCTGACCACCAGGAATTTCCGCAGGCGGTCGCGGTGTCGGCAAGCCACCGGCCACCTCGGGGCACAGCGGCACGATGCGCCCCTCGGCCTGCCAGCGTTGCAGCTGCGTAAAGGGGCCGTGGGCACCGCCGTCATAGCGCACGGCATCACCCAGCAGGCAGCGACTGACGAGAATCTTCTGCATGGGATTGCGGCTACAGGGGGCTGTCGCCGCGGCGACGGAACCAGCCGGTCAGCGACAGCCGCTCGCGACTGGCCGGCAGCACTTCGTGGGCAATATCCGCCGAGCGAAATACCACCAGACAGCCGCCTTGAGGCTCGATATCCAGCGTCTGGCCCTCATTCAGATACAGACGCAGCTGGCCGCCATGCTCGGGCAGCCAACGATCATTGAGATAGAGCACCGCCGAGATGCTACGGCGGTCGTCGTCACGAAAGCGGTCGACATGCCTGGCATAGAAGGCCCCCACCGGATAAAGGGCAAAATGCCCCTCGAAATCCGCAAGGCCGAGATAGAGCTGCTGATTGAGGGTCTGGCGCAAGGCGTCGACAATCGCCAGATAGCGATCACAGACACTCGACTGGCCCGGCTCGATCCACTGGATGCTGTCACCGCGGACGCCCTCACGCACCAGCAGGGCGTCGCCCCGCCCCACCCCGGCCGGCTCGAGCAGGCCACGTTCGGCACGCTCACGGCACTCTGCCGCCAGTTCGGCAGTCAGACCCTGGGGCAGGAATATGTTCTGCTGCGACCAGCCACGATCGGCAAGATCGTCGACGATACGCAGCAGCAGCGGATGGTTGGCAGGAATGGACATGCGCGATTCTACAGCCTGCGCCCTGCACCTCGACAAGCCCCCGCACGCCACAGAAAATAGCTGCCCCGAAAAGGAGCCACCGAATGCGCGCCCTCTGCCTCACCCTGCTGCTGAGTTTCAGCCTGACCGCCTGGGCAGAACCCTACCAGCGGCTCTGGCAAGCCGCCGGCTGGTCCGACCAGAGCCGGCACTTCAGCGCGGCCCTGCAGGCGGCGCAGCGCGAGTACCGCGACAGCCTGCCGCCGGCGATCTACGACGCCCTGGTCAGCAACAGCAACCAGCGCTTCGAGACGTCGGCGATGCAGCAACGCGCACTGCAGGTGCTGCGCAACCGTCTGGCCGACCCGCAGCCGGCGACCCGCTTCTTCGAGTCGGAGCTCGGTCGGCGTATCGTCGCCGCCGAAGTCGCCGCAACCTCCCCCGCACAGCTGAAACAGAACGCTCAGGGCCTACCGCCGAGCGAGGCCAGCGCCACCCGCCAGTTGCTGATCCGCCATCTGGCCCAGGCGCTGCCTGCGCGCGAGGCCGCGGCCGAAGTCAGCCTCGCCCTTGCCGGTGTGGCCGCGGACAGCCTCAGCCAGATGGTTCCGGGGCTGCTCGGCCGCCAGCCGGAAGCGCTGCTGGACAACCAGCGCACACGACTGATCCAGCGCCTGGATGGCAACGTCGATGAAACCCTGCTGCACATCTACCGAGACCTGTCCGACCCGGAGCTGGAAGAGTTCGTCCAGTTCGCCGAGTCGCCCGAGGGGCGCGAGTACTACCGCCAGGCACTCGCCGCGCTGCGAGCAGCCCTGGCGGTGGGCATGACGCAGTAACCGCTGGCGAATCCGGACGCGCACACAGTGCCGAAAGAACCGGCCAGACCGATCAGCTCAGCGCAGGCGCTCACGCAGGAAATCGAAGTAGCGCAGACGCAGGGCTTCGCGCTCGTTGGCCAGATGGTGGCGCGCATCAGGCAGCAGCAACAGCTCCGGGTCGGTGAACTTGTCCTGCAGAACCCGCAGGTTGTGCCGCCAATCCACGGTCATGTCCGCCTCGCCCTGAATGATCAGCGGGCTGTGTGCGCTGCGACCCGCGTTCTCGATGCGTGGCACCCAGCGCGACAGCGCGCCGACCCAGGCCGTGGGCAGGGTGCGTGGCTGCAGCGGGTCCTGGCTATGGACGAAGCGGATGAAGTCCTCATCGCCGGAATTGTCGCTGAAGCGCCGCGGAATGGAGCCGACGAAGTGCCGCGCCAGCTGGTAGCTGAGTTTCGACCAGCCCCAGGCCCGCGGCCGCACCAGCGGCGCCAGGAGGATGCTGCGGCCGATACCCTCGAGCTCCTCGTGCAGCAGATAGTCGAGCAGGATCGCTCCACCGGTGCTCTGCCCCAGTAGATGCCAGGGCTGCGGCAGGCCCAGTGCAGCGGCTTCGCCCAGTAGCGCGCGGAACACCGTCTGGTACTCGGCGAATTCGTTGATGCTGGCACGCGGCCCGCTGGACAGGCCGTGCCCGGGCAGGTCGCAGGACAGCACCGTAAAGCCCATGTCCAGCGCCCAATCGATCACATGCCGATAGAGCCCCATGTGATCGTAATAGCCATGCATGAGCAGCAGCGTGGCCACCGGTTCGCGCGGCCACCAGGCCTGCGCCACGACCTCGTAACCACCGACCTGGAAGCGACCCAGGCGCGCCTGCACGCCCGGGTGACGGGCCTGGAAGTCCAGGCCGTAGTACGCCTGATAGGCTTTTGCGATGGAATCGGGTGCCGGTGCGTCGACGATGGGGCCCAGAGCGGCGCGCAGCAGTTCCGGGTTGAAGGCAGTGGGCATTGGCAAATCTCGTCGGTGGTCGGCCACAGCGCAGACAGCGCGCCGCCCGGCGATGTTCCTTCGCCACGCCGGCCGTGGCAAGCACCGCGACCGCCCTCCACGCCGCAGCGGACAGCCCGGCGGACGATCCGGCATACTCGCGCCCGCCTCTGCTCATTCAGGGTCCATCGCATGCGCCCCAAGACACTGCTCGTCACCGCCATCAGCATCGTCTGGCTGCTCGCCCTGCTGTATGCCTTCTGGTGGTACCAGGGCCGCTACCTGCGCGCGTTCGACGAGCAGGCAGTGCTGTTCTCCGGCGACCAGTTGCAATTGCCGCCGGCGCTCGCCGGAGCGGGGCCCGTGCGACTGGTGCACTTCTGGGACCCGGCCTGCCCATGCAACGTCGGCAATCAGCAGCATCTGACCGAGCTCCTGCAGCGCTTCGCCGAGCGCGAGGTGAGCTTTCATGTGCTGCGCAAGGCCGGCAGCAAGGGCACCTTGCCGGCGCCCCTGGCGGCACTGCAGCCGATCGACGAGCTACCCGGCGCGCAAGCGGTGCCATCCAGCCCTGCCGTGGCGATCTGGGATCGCGAAGGCCGTCTGGCCTACTTCGGACCTTATAGCGAGGGCGCGGTCTGTACCTCGGAGAACAGCTTCGTCGAGCCGATCATCGAGGCGGTGCTGGCCGGACGACGGGTCGAGGCGACCCACGGTCTCGCGGTGGGCTGCTTCTGCGACTGGGCCACGACCAGCCCCTGAAGCACAGTCTCTGGCCGCCGGCCGATGCGACTGCTAAGGTCGCCAGCGCCCTTTTCTTCCAGCCGGAGTCTGCGGATGTCGCGACTGCTTGCACTGCTCCTGATTGCCCTGTCATCGCCTGCGCTGGCGCAGGACTGTCCCTATGTGCCGGGCAAGAGCCTGTGCGGTCTGCCGCTCGACGCCGGCAGAGCGCGCTTCGAGGCGCTGCTCGGCGAGCCTGACGGCGAGCTGCGCATGGGCCCAGGGCGAACCGGCCTGCTGTTCGGCCACAACTTTCTGCTGGTCATGGGCAACGACCGGGTGGAACAGGTGCACAGCTGGTCGCGGAGCAATCTCGACTTCCTCGACCAGGTGCGCAATGGCCGCCAGGACAACCCGCTGCACCTGACCCTGGGTGACTTCAACCCCTGGTCGCGCAGCCGTCAGCAGGTCGGCCTGGCGCTGCAGAGCCAGCCGCCGGTAGCCGCCGACGAATTCAGCGAGCTGCGCGTCTTCGACGGCGCGCAGTTCTACATCGAGTACGCCTCGGTCAGCGGCGACCCGCGTGAGCTGGGTGAATGGAGCCGCTTCCAGGTCGAGCAGATCCGCCTGACGCTCAAGCCCTGACAGCAGCCCGTGCGCGACTCGAGCGCCTTCGCCGGCGCCAATGAAAAGGCCCGCTGATAAGCGGGCCTTCCTGACGCAAGCAACCGACTCAGATGGGGCGGCTGCCGTACTTGCTGTCCGGCTTCTTGGGCGGATCGGCAACGACGTTGGCCTCGACCTCCTGGACCTTGCCACCACGCGCCAGAAACTCTTCCATGGCACGGGCCAGGGCATCGCGCTCCTTCTGCTTGGCTTCGATGCTCGGCAGCTCCTCGACCTCGACCGCAGCCTTGGCTTTCTTCGGCGCGGGGGTAGCAACCTCACCCTCGTCCTCTACCTCACCCTCGTCAGCGGTGGCCAGCTCCTCGCCATCGTCCTCGTCGGCGCCTTCCAGCTCGTCGTTTTCCAGATCGTCGTCGCTCATGTCCTACCTCATGCCTTGCCAAAGCAGATTATTTATAGCCCAGACGCGCAGGCCGTCCACGCGTCCGAAATCCGTGCTGCAGGCTCAATCCTCGCCATGCAGTGTTGCCAGAACCCGGCGACTGCCACCTTCCAGGCGATGCTCGCCAAGGTAGATGCCCTGCCAGGTCCCCATCGCCAGACGTCCGTCACTGATCGGCACGCTCAACTGGCAGCCCAGCAGGCTGGCCTTGAAGTGCGCCGGCAGGTCGTCCGGTCCCTCGTAATCGTGCTCGTAACCTGCCTCGCCATCCGGCGCCAGGCGCCCGAAGAAGCGCTCGAAGTCCCTGCGTACGGCGGGGTCGGCGTTCTCGTTGATGCTCAGCGAAGCGGAGGTATGTTGCAGCCAGAGGTGCAACAGACCCACCCGGCAGCGAGCCAGTTCCGGCAGCGCCTGCAGCAGTTCGTCGGTCACCAGATGAAAGCCGCGCGCCCGGGCACGCAAGGCAATCTTTCGCTGTAGCCACATATCCGCCACCTTCCGCCGCATCGATGTTCCGGGGAACACCGAAACATCTAGCCAACGGCTCTTGGGGGCGCATTCTAGCGTTCTGCGAGAAAAAGCAAAGGGCGCCGAAGCGCCCTTTGCTATCTCATCGACAACCTCGCTCACGCCACCGCGAAGGTGGCGCGCCAGGGTTGCTTCAGAAGCCTTACTTGTTGGTGAACTCCGGGTACGCTTCCATGCCGCATTCGGCGATGTCCACACCCTCGTATTCCTCTTCCTCGGAGACACGCAGGCCCATGACCAGCTTGATCAGGCCCCAGACGATGAGGCTGGTGATGAACACCCAGGAGAAGATCGACGCGACACCAATCAGCTGAGTGACGAAGGAGCCGTCGCTGTTGGTCAGCGGTACGACCAGCACACCCCAGATACCGGCTACGCCGTGCACGGAGATGGCACCGACCGGGTCGTCGAGCTTGAGCTTGTCCAGCGCCAGGATGCTGAACACCACCAGCACGCCACCCACACCACCGATCAGTACGGCCTGCAGGGCGCTCGGGGTCAGCGGTTCGGCGGTGATTGCCACCAGACCGGCCAGAGCACCGTTGAGCACCATGGTCAGATCGGACTTGCCGAACAGCAGACGCGCGGTGATCAGCGCAGCCACCAGGCCACCGGCGGCGGCCAGGTTGGTATTGGTGAACACCTGAGCCACGGCGTTGGCATCTTCGATGGTGCTCATCTTCAGCTGCGAGCCACCGTTGAAGCCGAACCAGCCCATCCACAGGATGAAGGCACCGAGGGTTGCCAGCGGCAGGTTGGCGCCGGGGAAGGCGTTGATCTGGCCGTTCGGACCGTACTTGCCCTTGCGCGCGCCGAGCAGCAGCACGCCAGCCAGCGCAGCAGCCGCACCGGCCATGTGCACGATGCCGGAGCCGGCGAAGTCGAGGAAGCCCATCTCGTTGAGGAAGCCGCTACCCCACTTCCAGTAACCCTGCACCGGGTAGATGAAGCCGGTCATCACCACCGCGAAGGCGATGAAGGCCCACAGCTTCATGCGCTCGGCGACCGCACCGGAGACTACCGACATGCAGGTCGCAGCGAACACCACCTGGAAGAAGAAGTCGGCACGCGAGGAATAGTAGGGAGCATCCTCGCCACCAGCGGCGACGACGTCGACTGCATGCTCGTCACCGATCAGGAAGCCAAGGCTCGGCAGGATGCCGCCCTCGGGGCTGGAGTACATGATGTAGTAGCCGATCAACAGATACATGATCGACGCCACGGCATAGAGCACGATGTTCTTGGTGAGAATTTCGGCGGTGTTCTTCGCCCTCACCAGACCGGATTCGAGCATGGCGAAACCAGCCGCCATCCACATCACCAGTGCCCCGCAGATCAGAAAGTAGAACGTATCGAGTCCGTACTGGACCGGGATCAAAGCTGTGCTATCCATTTTTCACCTCGTGCCTTGCAGCGCTTTGCGCTTCGGGTAGGGCGCCCGGCGTTGGCTCCGGGCGCGTGCTCCAGTGCTTACAGGTTGTAACCACGCTCGTTGTGCTGGGCGAGGTCGAGACCGACCGTCTCCTCCTCCTCGCTCACCCGCAGTCCCATCAGCAGATCGATCACCTTGAGGATCACCACCGTGACCACCGTGGTGTAGATCAGCGTAAAGCCCACGCCTTTGGCCTGGATCCACAGCTGGCCGGCGATGCTCTCGACTTCACCGAAGCCGCCCATCGAGGACGCGGCGAAGACACCGGTGAGCAGCGCACCGACGATGCCGCCGATGCAGTGCACGCCGAACACGTCGAGCGAATCGTCATAACCAAGCTTGCGTTTCAGGCTGGTGGCGCAGAAGAAGCAGATCACGCCGGCCGCCAGACCGATCACCAGTGCCCCAACCGGACCGACAGTGCCGGCAGCCGGGGTGATGGCTACCAGACCGGCGACCACGCCAGAGGCGATCCCCAGCGCGCTGGGTTTGCCATGGCTCAGCCACTCGGCGAACATCCAGGCCAGAGCAGCCGCGGCGGTGGCGATCTGGGTCACCAGCATGGCCATGCCGGCGGTTTCGTCAGCGGCGATTGCCGAGCCCGCGTTGAAGCCGAACCAGCCGACCCAGAGCATGGCGGCGCCAATCAGGGTGTAACCCAGGTTGTGCGGCGCCATGGCCGTGGTCGGATAGCCCTTGCGCTTGCCCAGCATCACGCAGGCCACCAGACCTGCGATGCCTGCGTTGATGTGCACCACGGTGCCGCCGGCGAAATCGAGCACACCCCAGTCCCACATCAGCGCGCCATCGCCGCCCCAGACCATGTGCGCGATAGGCGCATAGACGAGGGTGAACCAGACCACCATGAACACCAGCATCGCCGAGAACTTCATGCGTTCGGCAAAGGCGCCGACGATGAGTGCCGGAGTGATGATGGCGAAGGTCATCTGGAAGGTGATGAACACGCTTTCCGGGAAGGCCCCGACCAGCGCCTCCTTGGTCAGGTTGCCGAGGAACAGATTACCCAGGCCGCCGACGAAGGAATTGAGGTTGAGCACATCGGCCTGCATGCCGGTGGTGTCGAAAGCCAGGCTGTAACCGTAGATGAACCACAGCAGGCTCATCACGCCGGTGATGGCGAAACACTGCATCATTACCGAAAGGACGTTCTTGGAGCGCACCATGCCGGCGTAGAACAGCGCCAGGCCGGGAATCGTCATGAACAGGACCAGCGCAGTGGCCGTCAGCATCCATGCCGTGTCACCCGAATCGAGGGTTGCCTCTTCGGCCAGGGCGACGCCTGGCAGAAGCAGAGGCAAAAGGGCTCCTAGCCCTGCGATCTTTCGCAGAGTCATGGTGTATCTCCTGGGGCGGGGGGTTCGAAAAGGCTTTTAGATGGCGTCCGTGCCGGTCTCGCCGGTACGGATCCGAATGGCCTGTTCGAGGTTGACCACGAAGATCTTGCCGTCACCGATCTTGCCGGTGTTGGCCGCCTTGGTGATGGCCTCGATAACCCGGTCCAGCTGGTCGTCGGAAATGGCGACGTCGATCTTCACCTTGGGCAGGAAGTCGACGACGTACTCGGCCCCACGATAAAGCTCGGTATGTCCCTTCTGCCGACCGAAGCCCTTGACCTCGGTGACAGTGATGCCCTGCACGCCGATCTCCGACAGCGACTCGCGCACGTCGTCCAGCTTGAACGGCTTGATGATGGCAGTAACTAGCTTCATGTAACTTCTCCCGTGTTGGATGGACTTGCCCCAGGAAATCGAACCCGTTTCAAGTCTATTCGCAGTGCCTGGCTTTGTAACGCTCCGGCCGCCTGGCACGGAGTTCCGTCGAATCACAAGACTGCTCTGGCGCTGCGGGATCACGCCCCGCATCACGCCGCACCGAACGGCATCGGTGCATGTCTCTTCCGGGACAAAGCAGAAAGCTTGCCAGATGCGCAAAAACCCTTGTTTTTCATTGGATTACTTCGATATCAGGGTTGTTGGGTGAGGGCCTCGGCCATCCGCATGCACCAAGATGGATCACTCGCACCCCGGGCCACGCACGAAAATGTGCAGAGCCGGGCAACGCCATGGGGCAGACGCCTGCGCTACACTGCGCCGCACCTTGATATTGCATAGGCCCCTTCAATGCTCCCGCCGAAAGCCCTGCTCGACTCCCTCGCCGGCCACGCCTCGCGACTGTTCAATGGCGAGACGCCACTCTCCCGTGGCGAATTCGAAGCTCAGTTCAAGGCCCTGCTGCAAGGCGCGTTCAGCAAGCTCGATCTGGTCAGCCGCGAAGAGTTCGACACCCAGATGGCCGTACTCGCACGCACTCGCGCCCGCCTCGAGGCACTGGAAGCGCGCGTCGCCGAACTAGAGGCCAAACCGCCCACCGAGTAAGTCTGCTCCGCACCGAGCAGCATGTGATCAAGGAGTGATCCATGTCCCTGGCAATCGTCCACAGTCGCGCCCAGGTCGGCGTCGATGCTCCGCCGGTCACGGTGGAAGCGCATCTGGCCAACGGCCTGCCCTCGATGGCACTGGTCGGCCTGCCGGAAACCGCGGTCAAGGAAAGCAAGGATCGCGTACGCAGCGCGCTGCTCAACGCCGGCTTCGACTTCCCCGCGAGAAGAATCACCCTCAACCTCGCCCCCGCCGACCTGCCCAAGGATGGCGGCCGCTTCGACCTGGCCATCGCCATGGGAATACTCGCCGCCAGCGGTCAGGTGCCGGAGAGCGCACTGGCCGATCTGGAATGCCTCGGCGAGCTGGCGCTGTCCGGCGCGCTGCGTCCGGTGCAGGGCGTGCTGCCGGCGGCGCTCGCGGCCCGCGCCGCGGGGCGCAGACTGGTAGTTCCCAGGGCCAACGCGGAAGAAGCCAGCCTCGCCTCCGGACTGGAAATCCTCGCCGTCGATCATCTGCTGGAGCTGGTCGCCCACTGCGCCGGGCAGACGCCACTGGCGCCGTTTGCCTCGCAGGGATTGCTGCGCCAGATCGCACCCTACCCGGATCTGGCCGAGGTCCAGGGCCAGGCCGCGGCCAAGCGCGCACTGCTGATCGCTGCATCCGGCTCGCACAACCTGCTGTTCAGCGGGCCGCCCGGCACCGGCAAGACCCTGCTCGCCAGTCGGCTGCCGGGGCTGCTGCCGGCGCTGACCGAAAGCGAGGCGCTGGAAGTCGCTGCGATCCATTCCGTGGCCAGCCACGAACCGCTGCGCTGCTGGCCGCAACGGCCGTTTCGCCATCCCCACCACAGCGCTTCCGGCCCGGCCCTGGTCGGCGGCGGCAGTCGCCCGCAACCAGGCGAAATCACCCTGGCGCATCAGGGCGTGCTGTTCCTCGATGAGCTTCCCGAGTTCGATCGCAAGGTGCTCGAGGTGCTGCGTGAACCGCTGGAGAGCGGCCATATCGTCATCGCCCGGGCGCGGGACAAGATTCGTTTTCCGGCACGGTTCCAGCTGGTCGCAGCGATGAACCCCTGTCCATGCGGCTACCTGGGCGACCCCTCCGGCCGCTGCCGCTGCTCGCCGGAGCAGATCCAGCGCTACCGCGGCAAACTGTCCGGCCCGCTGCTCGATCGCATCGACCTGCACCTGACTGTCGCCCGCGAAGCGACTGCGCTGCAGGGTACTGCCGGTGACGGCTCGAACAGCGCGACTCTGGCCGCCGTCGTCGCCGCCGCCCGGCAACGCCAGATCGAGCGTCAGGGCTGCGCCAACGCCTTTCTTGATCTGCCGGGCCTGCGCCAGCACTGTCGCCTGGACAGCGAGGACGCCTGCTGGCTGGAGACGGCCTGCGAGCGCCTCGGCCTCAGCCTGCGTGCCGCCCACCGGGTAATGAAGGTGGCAAGGACCCTGGCCGATCTGGAGGGCGAACCGAACATAGGCCGCGCCCACCTGGCCGAGGCGCTGCAGTATCGACCCGCGGCGGGAGCCTGAGGGCCGCGCACGACGCAACCTCTCACTCGCATCGCCGACTCGACAGCAGCCGCGGCCTGGTCGAGACTTCTCACGCCCTCACCCGGCGCCGCGTCATCGCTGCGCGCCAACCAACCCACGGGTTCACGAGAACCATCCTTGAAGGCCATATGCGCTCGCACACCCATCGAATCCTCCCTCGCCGGCCAGCGCGCATGCTGATCGGCCTGTTTCTGCTCGCCTGGCTAACAATGGCGATCTACCAGGCCAGCAAACCGTTGCCCACCGGGCTGTCCCTGCAGGGACCCTGGCGACCGGCGGAGGATGTCCGCCTGCTGTTGGACCAGACCTGGCAGCAGGCCGATGGCGAACGATTGAGCGAACAGGAGATCTTCGACGAAGCGCTGGGACTGATCGGCCAGGCCCGGCACCTGGTGGTAGTCGACATGTTCCTGTTCAACGACTTCGCCGGCCAGGGCAGCTATCGACCGCTATCCGCCGAACTCGCCGGCGCCCTGATCGACGCCCGCGCGCGCGCGCCGGCGCTGGAAGCGGTGCTGATCACCGATCCGTTCAACAGCCTGTATGGCGGTCTCGACAACCCGTTGCTGGAGCAACTTCAGCAAGCCGGCGTCACCGTCATCAGCACGCCCCTGCAACGTCTGCCGGCATCCAACCCGGCCTGGACCGGGCTCTGGGCACTGTGCTGCAGCTTCGTCGGCAACAGCAGCAGCGACGGCTGGCTACCCAGTCCGGTCGGGGAGCAGAAGATCACCTTGCGCAGCTACCTTGCGCTGCTCAATTTCCGCGCCAACCACCGCAAGACCTTGATAGTCGACCAGGGTGACGACTGGGTGGGCCTGGTGACCTCGGCCAACCCCCACGACGGCAGCAGCCGTCACAGCAACCAGGCGCTGCGCTTTCGCGGCGCCGCGGCACTGGATCTGCTGGCCAGCGAGGCAGCGGTGGCCCGCCTGGCCGGCTATGACAGCGCTCACTGGCCACAGCCGCCTGACGCCGCTCCGATTGAAGGCAACGAACCCCGGCTCAGGGTACTGAGCGAGGGCAAGGTGCGCGACGCACTGCTTGCCATGGTCGACGAGGCTGCGCCCGGCGAGCGGCTGGACATTGCGGTCTTCTACATCGCCCATCGTCCGCTGGCCGAGGCACTGATCCGCGCCCATCAACGCGGCGTGCATGTGCGCCTGCTGCTCGATCCGAACCGCGACGCCTTCGGCCGCGAGAAGAACGGCATTCCCAACCGCCCGTTCGCCTGGGACCTGCACGAACAGGGCATCGAGGTCCGCTGGTTCGCCACTTCCGGCGAGCAGGGGCATCGCAAGCTGATGCTGTGGACCCGCCAGGACGGCAGTGCCGAACTGCTCAGCGGCTCGGCGAACTTCACCCAGCGCAATCTGGACGACCTCAATCTGGAAACCGACGTGCAGCTGCGCGGCAGCGCCGAATACCCGCCATTGGCACGCGTTGCCGACGATTTCGAGCGCCTCTGGAGCAATGCTGAAGGACGCACCTACAGCCTGTCCTACCAGGCATTCGCTGATCACAGTCGCTGGCGCTACGGGCTGTATCGGGTGATGGAGTGGAGCGGGATGTCGACCTTCTGAGACCTTGGGGCCGTCAAGCCATGAGAGGGGTTGGCGTGCAAGCGGCCAACGGCGGATTACGCCTACGGCCAATCCGCCCTACAGGTGCTCAGGCCTGCCCGAGGTAGAGCGCAACGGGCACAGCGCATCGGGTCGTTGCTCCATCCGCTCGAGACCATCAAAGACGGCTAGGGTCCTTCCAGCGATAAGGTGGCGCGAGAGGAGGTCCCGCGGCGGATTACGCCTACGGCTAATCCGCCCTACAGGTTCAACCAGGTCTGCGCCGAGGTCGTAGGGCGCAATAAGCGCAGGGCATTGCGCCACTGCTCCTTCTGCCCGGTCATCAACAAATGCGCTGGACCCTACGCAAACCGCGACGCTGACGATGGAGAAGCCCTTGGCTGATCCACCGTCAGCGAAAGGTCCGTCAGAGGCGCTGCTGCACCGGACTGGCATCGTGGGAGATGGTCACTTCTACGCGGCGATTCATCGCCCGCGACGCGGCGGTGCTGTTGTCCGACACCGGGTGCGCCTTGCCAAAGCCCTGGGTCGAGATCCGACGCATGTCCACACCCTGGCGCACCAGTGCGTGGCGCACCGAATCCGCCCGGCGCTGGGACAGCTCGAGGTTGTACGCATCACTGCCGGTGTTGTCGGTAAAGCCTTCGATCAGCACCTGACGCTCCGGATGCTGCTGGAGGAACTCGGCGAGCGAGCGGATATCGCCGAAGGCCGCGGGCTTGAGATCGGCCTTGTTGACGTCGAACAGCACGTCGCCAAAGGTAATCACCGATCCGCGATCACTGGGCTTGGCGTCGAGCTTTTCCTGCAGCTTGCGGATCTCCGCCTCGCGAGCATCCAGTCGTGCCTCGCTGCGCTGGTCGGAAACAGCCTTGTAATCTTCCTCGGCGGTCTTCAGCAGAATGGTCTGGCGAGCCAGCTCGACGCGCTGGTTGGCCAGATAGGCCAACTGATCGACCCGTTCCTGGTCCTGCTTGTCCTGATAGGCCTTGTCGGCCTTGGCCAGCATCTGCTCGGCATCCTTGGTTTCCAGTGCAGCCATCTGCAGCGAACGGGGGTCCTGCTGCAAGCCACTGAAGTTCAGGCGCGCCTGCTCCAGATTCGGGTTGGGTTGGCTGGCACAGCCTGCCAGCACCAGGCTCATGGCGAGCAGGGTAGGCATGGTTAGGTGTTTACGCATGATCTAAATCCCTCAAATCGACTTGGAATACGGCGAGTTCAGTTGGCGTTGCGCAGACTCTCTTCGCGCAACTCCTGAACCCCTTGCTGGGCGTCCTGAAGCATCCGCTGGGCCTTCGCGGCCTGCGCCTTGCGCTCGGCGACGCGGGCATCCCACTCGGCCTGCTCGGCCAGGCGCTGCGCCTTGTCGTATTCCTTGTTCTGCTCGGCCTTCTGCGCCGCGTCGAATTTTTCCCGGGCGGTCTTCAGTTCCAGCGGGGCGTACTCGAGCGCACCGGCGGTCTCCGCCGCGTTGACCGCCTGTTCGGTGACGGCCATCTCCGCCTTGGGTGGATCGCCGGCGCAACCGGCAAGCAGCAGCGAACCACCCAAGGCGACGGCAAGGAGTTGCGCGCGCGGCAGGCGCGACCGCAACGGTGCAGACAGATATCGAATTTCCATGAGTTCCTTCCTCTCTGTGCAATCCGGACAGACATCGCTGGCTGCGATGCCCGGTGAAGGCGAGCCCTAGACCCGCCGCCCAGCACTCGAAAAGAGCGCGCGGCACTGCTACGCGGCAAACCTGGAAGGCCTGACGCGTCGCACCCTAGGTGGACAGTGGCACAGTGGTTTCACTCGAAATTTTCCGACCAATGACACTTGAAGGATTTCTTCAGAATCAGTTCGGACTACCTTGCGCAGACCGCGCAGGCATAGGCAGAGCCTGACGATACGAGCACAAAAACGCCCGCATCGCTCAGCCTTCGACCAGTTGCTTGCGCATCCCCGACATCAGGTAGCGGGCCAGGTCGGCCAGCGGCAGTGGACGGCTGATCAGGTAGCCCTGGGCCTGGTCGCAACCGAAGGCGCGCAGTCGCTCCAGCTGTTCGAACTGCTCGACGCCCTCGGCCACCACCTCGAGACCGAGGTTGTGTGCCAGCTCGATCATCGCCCGCACCAGACGCTCGTTCTCGCTGCGCTCGAGCATGCCGCCGACGAAGCTCTTGTCGATCTTCAGCAGCGAGATCGGCAGGCTGTTCAGGTGCATGAAGGACGAGAAGCCGGTGCCGAAGTCGTCGAGGGAAAAGCGCACGCCCAATTGGCCGAGTTCGAGCATGCTCTGGCGCACGTGCTCGCTGCGGCGCATGACCGCGGTTTCGGTCAGCTCGAACTCGAGCCAGTCGGCGTCGACGCCACGTTCGGCGATCAGCCTCGTCAGCGTCGGCATCAGCTGGCTGTCCTGGAACTGGCGGAAGGACAGGTTGATCGCCATGTGCAGCGGCGCGAAGCCGCGACCACGCAGCCACTGCATGTCGCGCAGCGCACGGGAAATGACCCAGTAGCCGAGTGGCACGATCAGCCCGCTTTCTTCGGCCAGCGGGATGAACTCACTCGGCGGCAGCAGGCCGCGTTCCTCGTGGTTCCAGCGCACCAGTGCTTCGAGCCCGACGATGGCGTCGCCGTGCAGGCTCAGGCGCGGCTGGTAGTGCAGTTCCAGCTCATCGCGGCGCAGGGCGCGGCGCAGTTCGCTTTCCAGATCGGCCAGGCTACGCGCGCTGCGATGGACACGCGGATCGTAGCGGTGAAAGGTGCAGCCCTGGCGGGCCTTGGCCTGCTGCATGGCGATGTGCGCATGCCACATCAGCGGGTCGGCACCCTCGTCGCGGCAGGCCTCGGCCAGGCCGAGACTGCAGCCGAGCAGCAGACTCTCGTTGTCGACCCAGTAGGGTTCGGCCAGCGACTCCATGATGTCCTCGGCAACCCGCTGGGCGCGGCCCGGGTCGCGACGGGTATCCAGCAGCAGGGCGAACTCGTCGCTGCCCAGCCGCGCCAGTGTGTCGCCGACTTCCAACTGGCCCTTGAGTCGCGCCACCACCTGCTGGATCAGACGGTCGCCGGCCTGGTGGCCAAGGGCATCGTTGACGCTGCGAAAGTTGTCCAGGTCCAGATGGCCGAGGGTCAGGCCCGCGCCAGAGAACTCAGCCAGACGCGCTGTAAGCAGGGTCTGGAAGCCCTGGCGGTTGGCGATGCCGGTCAGCGGGTCCTGCTCGGTCAGACGCTCCAGCGTGCTCTTGAGCACCTGCTGCTCATGCACGTAACGCACGCAACGCAACAGCAGCTCCGGCGCCAGGCTCTTGCGCTGCAGCCAGTCGCTGACCCCCGCAGGCAGTGCCTCGGGCGGGTTTTCCAGGAGCAGAATGATCGGCAGCGCGCAGCGTGCGGGGTCAGGACAACGCGAGGGCGTCGCCAGCACTATTCCTGGCTCGCGCTCGCCGACCAGACAGCTGGCGGCTTCCCAGGACGGTGCGGTAATCAGTGGACAGTTGCTGCCGGCCTGCGCCAGGCAATCGGCCAGAAGCCCAGCCCATTCCTGCCGATCGGCCAGCAGGATCAGGCGCACGGGTTCCATGAGTGCGGACAAGCGACCTCCCCAAAGTCAGAAGAACTTTGCGGCGCACGGGCCAACCTGCCCTCGTCCATCCCTGCAGTGCACCGCTGCGCGCCGTTTTCCGGCGTCTCGTTGGCTTCTCGACCGCGTCCCTGCCTGCGCGCATGGCCACCTCGGCGGCCCACGCTGCGCACACCTTACGCGATTGCGCGGCTTAGCCAATCCTGGCCGTTTGCCAGCACGGACGATGTGTCGCAGCGCACAGCGTGAATCAGCTCGCCAGGCGGTGCTGCTAGAATGCCCGCCCGTTTTCCGATGATGCCGATATGTCCCGACTCAATCCCCGGCAGCAGGAAGCCGTGAACTACGTCGGCGGGCCTATGCTGGTGCTCGCCGGTGCCGGTTCCGGCAAGACCAGCGTGATCACCCGCAAGATCGCCCACCTGATCCAGAAGTGCGGCATCCAGGCCCGTCACATCGTCGCGATGACCTTCACCAACAAGGCCGCGCGCGAGATGAAGGAACGCGTCGGCAGCCTGCTGCGCGGCAGCGAAGGCAAGGGCCTGACCGTCTCGACCTTCCACAACCTGGGCCTGAACATCATCCGCAAGGAGCATGTGCACCTGGGCTACAAGCCGGGCTTCTCGATCTTCGACGAGGGCGACATCAAGGCGCTGTTGTCGGACATCATGCAGAAGGAGTATTCCGGTGACGACGGCGTCGACGAGATCAAGAACTACATCGGCAACTGGAAGAACGAACTGGTCATGCCCGACGAGGCCCTGGCCAGCGCCCGCGGGCCGAAGGAACAGACCGCGGCGATCGTCTACCTGCACTACCAGCGCACGCTCAAGGCCTATAACGCGGTCGACTTCGACGACCTGATCCTGTTGCCGGTGAAGCTGTTCCAGGCGCACCCCGAGGTGCTGGAGAAGTGGCAGAACCGCATCCGCTACCTGCTGGTCGACGAGTACCAGGACACCAACGCCAGCCAGTACCTGCTGGTCAAGCTGCTGGTCGGCATGCGCCATCAATTCACCGTGGTCGGCGACGACGACCAGTCGATCTACGCCTGGCGCGGCGCCCGCCCGGAAAACCTGATGCAGCTGAAGGAGGACTACCCCTCGCTGAAGGTGGTGATGCTGGAGCAGAACTACCGCTCGACCAGCCGCATCCTCAAGTGCGCCAACGTGCTGATCGCCAACAATCCGCATGTGTTCGAGAAGCAGCTGTGGAGCGAGATGGGTCATGGCGACGAGATCCGCGTGATCCGCTGTCGCAATGAGGAGTCCGAGTGCGAGCGCGTCGCTCTGGAAATTCTCACCAACCATCTGCGCACCGGCCGGCCCTACAGCGACTTCGCCATCCTCTACCGCGGCAACTACCAGGCCAAGCTGATGGAGCTGAAGCTGCAGCACCACCAGATTCCCTATCGCCTGTCCGGCGGCACCAGCTTCTTCGCCCGCCAGGAGGTGAAGGACCTGATGAGCTACTTCCGCCTCCTGGTCAACCCGGATGACGACAATGCCTTCCTGCGGGTGATCAACGTGCCGCGTCGGGAAATCGGTTCGGCGACCCTGGAGAAACTCGGCAACTACGCCACCGCGCGCAAGGTGTCGATGTACGCCGCCTGCGATGAGCTGGGCCTGGGCGAGCATCTGGACAGCCGTTTCGGCGAGCGGCTGCAGCGCTTCAAGCGCTGGATGGACGGTGTGCGCCAGCAGTGCGCGCAGAACGATCCAATCGCCGCGCTGCGCTCGATGGTGATGGACATCGACTACGAGAACTGGCTGCGCCAGAACGCCTCCAGCGACAAGGTCGCCGACGCGCGCATGGGCAACGTCTGGTTCCTCATCGATGCGCTGAAGAACACCCTGGAGAAAGACGAAGACGGCGAGATGACCATCGAGGAGGCGATCGGCAAGCTGGTGCTGCGTGACATGCTCGAACGTCAGCAGGAGGAAGAGGAAGGCGCCGAAGGCGTGCAGATGATGACCCTGCACGCCAGCAAGGGTCTGGAATTCCCCTGCGTCTACATCCTCGGTGTCGAGGAAGAAATCCTGCCGCACCGTTCCAGCATCGAGGCAGACACCATCGAGGAAGAGCGGCGCCTGGCCTACGTCGGCATTACCCGCGCGCGCCAGCACCTGACCCTGACCTTCGCCGCCAAGCGCAAGCAGTATGGCGAGGTGATCGACTGCACCCCGAGCCGCTTCCTCGACGAGCTGCCACCCGAAGACCTGATCTGGGAAGGCCAGGAAGATGCGCCACTGGAGGTCAAGCAGGCCAACGGCAAGTCGGCCCTGGCAGATATCCGGGCAATGCTGAAGAAGCCTTGAGCTCGCGCACTACAGCTTGTGAGCACTGCCCAGGCAGACCGCGAGCCGCCTGAAGCATCCCTCACCCGCCCTCGGCACCCTCTCCCGAAGGAGAGGGAAAAGCCGTGCCCGCAGGGCGCTCCGCAAAACCACTCCGCGGTCGCCCCGCAATAGTCCTTCTCCCTCCGGGAGAAGGTGCCGCGCCGCGGCGGATGAGGGAAGGCTCAGCCTGCAGGGTGCTTGGCCCCATCGAACTCTATCCACCGGCCTCAGAAGCCTGCTTCTGCGCCGTCGCCCCCAGCCCGGCCAGCAGCAGCTTGCGGTACAGCTGCTCGCGCAAACCCTCCGGCTGCTCCAGCCCCATGCGCTGCAGATGGCCGGCGTAGCACTGCGGATCAGGCTGATCGAACAGCGTCGCGGCGCCCAGTTCGAGTATCTCGCTGAGCTTTAGCTTGCTTTTCAACCAGCGCAGCGCGCGCAGCAGTTCCTGCTCCTGCTCGGTGAAATCGCACCCCAGTGGAAACTCGACGAACAAGTGCGGGAACTCGTCGCGCAGTGACTGCAGGCGCTCCGGCGTGTTCTGCCGATACTCCTCAGCCAGAACGAAGTCCCCGCCCAGCTTGCCGGCCTTCTGCGCTGCCTCGATCAGTTCGTCCTGGAAGCGCGAATCGGCGATTTTCAGCAACGCCTCGATAACCTCCGCATCGCTTTTGCCACGCAGGTCTGCGATGCCGTACTCGGTGACCACGATGTCGCGAAGATGGCGCGGAATGGTGGCATGTCGGTAGTCCCAACGAAGGTTGGAACTGATTTCTCCGCCCGACTCACGCCAGCTGCGCAGCATCTGGATCGAGCGTGCACCTTCCAGTTCATGGGCCTGGGCAACGAAGTCGTACTGGCCGCCAACGCCACTGAGCACACGACCATCTTCCAGCTGATCCGCCGCGCTGGCACCCAGCAGGGTGACCACGAAGCTGCTGTTGATGAACCTGGCCTCGCGCCGCTGCAGGCGCTTGAGTGGTTCATCGCCATACAGCTGATTGATGTAGCTGATCGCCGTCATGCCGATGCTCTGACGCGTCACGCCGTCCATCTCGCGCAGGCGCCGGTAGAAGTCCTGCGGACCGAGGAAAAACCCGCCGTGCATGAGTACTCCGCCGGCAGCCCGCCCAAGCCAGGGCTGCAAACCGGCAAACAACGCCGACTCATCGAGCTGCAGCGGCAAGCGGCTGCCGTCGGGCAGCAGCAGCTGCTCGCCTTCCCTGACCACTGCGGCATCGAGCAACGCATGCTTCTGCAGCCAGCGCAGCGTCTGCTCATCGCTCAGCGTGGTGAGCCCGATGTGGTGCAATCGCGTCGGATCGGCCAGACGCCCCTCGGCATCCAGCGCGCCGCAGTCGGCCAGGCGCTGCAGCTGCTCGTGGGGATACACCGCCCGACCGAGGACTCCCGCTTCGAGCAGCGCCAGCAGACCATGCACGAACATCTCGCTGCAGGCATACAGGCCCTGCTCGAAAGGCTCGAGCCCGCCCTCGCGGTCGACCAGCCCGGTCCATCGCTGCGGCACCTGCATGCACTCGAGCAGCGCGCGGTAGGCGGCATTGTCGGTCTGCCGCGCCAGCAGGGCCGCCGTCACCGCATCGGCCATGGCACCGATGCCCAGCTGCAGACTGCCGCCATCACGCACCAGCGCGCTGACATGCAGGCCGATGGCGTGGTCCTGCAGGGTCACCGGCAGATTAGGCGTAGAGAACAGGCGGTGTCGCTCGAGAGGCCCCAGCAGCAGGTCGAACTCGCTGACTGCCAGCTCGGCGTCACCGCCCATGTACGGCAGATCGACGTGCGGCTGGGCGATGCAGAGGATGGTCTCGCCCGCCTCACGGCGCGCGCGCAGGCCCGGTAGCAGATCGAGGGTAATGTCCGGATTGCAGCTCAGACTCAGCTGACCCGGACGCAAGGGATCCTGCGCCACCAGTTGCGCGATCAGGTTGACGCCCTTGCGCTGCAGGTCACGAGCCACCTGGCTGTAATTGAGGCTGACGTAGTTCTGCTGGGCCTGCTCGTTCTGCAACTGGCTGGCCGGTTGCAGGTAGAACTCTTCGACGTGCACGTTCGCCGGCAGCTCGCCGCAACGCAGATCGGTGAGGTAGTCGAGCTCGACGTGATCGTCATAGATCCGCCGCAGGAACGGGCCGGCAAAGCGTTGTTCCAGCTCGCTGTCGGGTTGCGGGCGTGCCAGCGAGAGCGCCGTATAGATGATCAGTTCGCGCTCCGGCAGCTGGCGGATCCGCTGGTACAGCGCATTGACGAAACGATTGGGCTTGCCCAGGCCGAGCGGCAGCCCCATGCGGATCGGCCCGTCTATCCGCGCCAGCACCTGCTCCACGGCGTGATCCAGCGTACAGCTCTGCACTCGGCACCTCCCAATTTTCGACGTCGGCCGTTGGACCGCCCAGGCAGGGTTTCGCTCGGGCGAAAACGACAAAGCCGCCCGAGGGCGGCTTTGTGATCAAGGCACGATGAACGGACTCAGAGACCGGACATCTTGTGGATAGCACCGAGCAGGTCATCATCCGAGCAGGTAGCACAGGTTCCTTTGGGCGGCATGCCGCGGATACCGGAAATCGCCGTCGCGAGCAGACCATCGACACCACCAACGCCGTCGGCGCGGGCCTTCCAGGCGGCAGTATCACCAATGGCCGGAGCACCCATGGCTGCGGCAGCAGCGCCATGGCAGGCGCCACAGTATTTCTTCACCACGTCGTCGGCGCTCATGCCACCACCGGCAGCAGCAACCGCTACCTCACCGACGCCCTTGCATTCTTCACCGGCAACGCAGACTTCGCCGACCGGCTTGATCCGCGCAGCGATTTCCTCGTCAGTCGCGGCCTGAGCGTTGACAGCCCACAAGGCCAATACGGCAACCGGTGCCGCCAGCATCTTCTTAATCAGGTTCACGCTTACACCTCATCGTGGCTAATGGGCCCGCGGCCACGGTTTGCGGGCGGGCGACAGTATAACGGCATGCGCATCGGGCTGAAACAACCCAAGTTGTCGCAGGGTTATTGCGCGCCTAACAGTGCTCGCAGGCCGCTCCGCGTAACGAGCGCGGCATTGGCGGTCAGAAATTCGCCGGGGTGGTGGCACTGATCAGACGTGCCGGAACCTCGTAGGGGTTGCGAAAGCGATGCGGCTTGCTGCTTTCGAAGTAGTAGCTGTCACCCTTCTCGAGAATGTACACCTCAGTCTCCACGGTCAGCTCGATACGCCCCTCCACCAACATGCCGGCCTCCTCGCCTTCGTGCACCAGCATCTCGCGGCCGGTGTCGGCGCCGGCTGGGTAGGTCTCGTCGAGGAAGGCGATGGCGCGGCTGGGATGGGCGCGGCCGATCAGCTTCATGGTCACGGCGCCGCTGGAGAGATCGGTCAGCTCATCCGCCCGATAGACAACCTGAGCGGTGTTCTCCTGCTCCATCTCCAGCGAGAAGAACTCCACCAGTGACATGGGGATGCCGGCGAGGACCTTCTTCAGCGAGCTGATCGAAGGACTGACGCTGTTCTTCTCGATCATCGAGATGGTGCTGTTGGTTACCCCCGCGCGTTTGGCCAACTCGCGTTGGGACAGCCCCTTGAGCTTGCGGATCGATTGCAGTCGCAGACCGACGTCCAATACGCGGACCCTCCGGGTGGGGTTTCGAAAGTGGCCGGTATGATCGCAACAGTGTTCAGTATTTTCAACACACAGGCTGAACTCTCAGGGCAGCGCCGCTACTACCGACATCTCCACCAGAATCTCCGGCTCGCACAACTTCGCCTCGACCGTCGCCCGCGCAGGCGTGCTGCCGGCAGGCAGCCAGCTGTCCCACACCGCATTCATGCCGGCAAAATCCGCATCAATGTCCTTCAGATAGATTGTCACCGAGAGAATCCGCGAGGCATCGGTGCCGGCCTCGGCCAGCAGGCGTTCGATGTTCGCCAGCGTCTCCCTAGTCTGCTGCTCCACCCCGGCGGCCATGTCCTCGCCCACCTGGCCGGCGAGATAGACGGTCTGGTTATGGATGACGATCTGGCTGAGACGCTGGTCGCTGTGCAGGCGGCGAATGGACATCGGGAAGCAACTCCAAAAGGACAGGGGTCACTCGAGACGAGGCGTCGCAGGTGACCGGTGAGCGCGAGAGAGGCGCGGATAGCGGGACATGTCCAGGCCTTCAGGGTCGATGTCAGGCGAGCGCCCCTGCAGCAGATCGGCAATCAGTCGCGCCGACCCACAGGCCATGGTCCAGCCAAGGGTACCGTGCCCGCTGTTGATGTACAGCTCGGGCCAGGGCGTTGCCCCCACCACCGGCGTGCCATCCGGCGTGGCAGGACGCAGACCGGTCCAGAATTCGCCCTGCTCCAGCGCGCCGGCGCCGCCGAACAGCTGATTGCAGACCATCTCCAGGGTCGCTCTGCGGCGCGGGTTCAGAGACAGATCGTAGCCGGCGATCTCGGCCATGCCGCCGACCCGGATGCGCCGATCGAAGCGGGTAAGGGCGATCTTGTAGGTCTCGTCCAGCACCGTGGAGCGCGGCGCACGCGCCTCATCGATGATCGGAATGGTCAGTGAGTAGCCCTTCAGCGGATAGATCGGCAAGCCAACGCCCAGGGGCTTCAGAAGCAGCGGCGTGTAGCTGCCCAGGGCCAGCAGATAGCGCTCGGCCTGTTCCAGCCGGCGATTGATCCAGACCCCCCGGATATGCCCGCCCGCTACCTCAAGCCGTTCGATCTGTTGTTCATAGCGGAACTCGACGCCTGCACGCTCGGCCAGCGCAGCCAGGCGGGCGGTGAACAGATGGCAGTCACCGGTCTGATCGTTCGGCAGGCGCAACCCCCCGAGCAACAGCTCGCCGGTCTGCCCCAGCGCAGGTTCGGCGCGCATCAGGCCGGCGCGGTCGAGCAGCTCGAAAGGTACGCCGAACCGGCGCAGGACATCGACATCTCGCTCGGCGGCGTCCAGCTGGGCCTGCTTACGGAATACCTGGGTCGTGCCCAGCTGGCGACCTTCGTAGACGATACCGGTCTCGGCGCGCAGTGCGTCGAGGCAGTCTCGGCTATATTCGGCCAGCCGCACCATCCGCTGCTTGTTCCGTGCGTAACGCGCCGCCGTGCAGTTGCGCAGCATCTGCAGCATCCACAGATACTGCTGCGGGTCGCCGCCGAAGCGCACCGCCAGCGGCGCATGGCGCTGCAACAGCCATTTCACGGCCTTCAACGGCACGCCAGGTGCCGCCCAGGGTGAGGCGTAGCCCGGCGAGATCTGCCCGGCATTGGCGAAACTGGTTTCCCTGGCCGGCGCGGGCTGACGATCGACCACGGTGACCTGGAAACCCGCCCGTGCCAGATACCACGCACTGGTTATGCCGATGACACCGGCGCCGAGCACCAGGACACGCATACTGTTCTCCTCGCCCGCGGCTGTTCATTATCCTGATCATAGACAGTCTGCTTCCGCCACGGGTCCGACGGAATGCGACAAAAGGACCGGGAGGCAAGCGATGACCACGACCAAGGCGCAGCCGGCAGACACCTACTACGCCGCGACGCGCAATCAGACGCGGCACTGGCCTGCGCTTGAGGGCGAGGTGCGCGCAGATGTCTGCATCATCGGCGGTGGTTTCAGCGGGATCGCCAGCGCACTGGAGCTCGCCGAACGCGGGCGCCGGGTGGTTCTGCTGGAAGCCCGGCAGATCGGCTGGGGTGCCAGCGGACGCAATGGCGGCCAGCTGATCCGCGGCCTTGGCCATGATCTGCAACGCTTTACGTCAAGCTTTGGGATCGATGGCGTGGCGGAGCTGGAACGCATGGGCGAGGAGGCAGTGACGCTGGTTCGCCAGCGCATCGAGCGCCACCGGATCGATTGCGATCTGCGCTGGGGCTTCTGCGAACTGGCCAACAGCCGCGCCGGCTTCACCGCTCTGCAGCGTCAGGCCGCAGAACTGCAGGAGCGCGGCTACCCGCATCCGCTGGCGCTGGTCGCGGCCAATCGAATGCGCGAGGTGGTCGCCTCGGACAACTATCACGGCGCTCTGGTGGATATGGGCTCTGGCCACCTACACCCGCTGAACCTGCTGCTCGGCGAGGCTCAGGCCGCCGACGAGCTGGGGGTGACGATCTGCGAGCAGTCGCCGGTACAGGCGATCGGTCGCGGACCCAGGCTACAGGTGCGCACTCCTCGCGGCTGCGTCGAGGCCGATCAACTGATCATTGCCTGCAACGCCCATCTCGGCGACCTGGTGCCGGAGCTCGCCGGCCGCGTGCTGCCCGCCGGCAGCTATGTGATCGCCAGCGAACCACTCGGCGAACGCGCCCTGACACTGATTCCACAGAACCTGGCGCTCTGCGATCAGCGTGTCGCCCTGGACTACTTCCGCCTGAGCGCCGATGGCCGCCTGCTGTTCGGCGGCGCCTGTCACTACTCGGGGCGCGACCCTGCCGATATCGCCGGCTACATGCGGCCGAAGATGCTGCGGGTGTTTCCCCAGCTGGCCGACGTGCGCATCGACTACCAGTGGGGCGGGATGATCGGCATAGGCGCCAACCGTCTGCCGCAGATCGGCCGCCTCCCAGAGCAGCCGAACATCTACTACGCCCAGGGCTATGCCGGTCATGGCATCAATGTCACCCACCTGGCCGGACGACTGCTGGCGGAGGCCATCTGTGGTGAACAGAGCAGCGGCTTCGACCTGTTCGCCCGTGTCGCGCATCGGCGTTTTCCCGGCGGCACAGCGCTGCGCTCACCCTTGTTGGCGCTGGGCATGCTCTGGTACCGACTGAAGGAAAGGCTCGGCCGCGACCGCCTCGCTTGAGCCGCTGAATTTTCTCGGCGGCGCGGCCTCTGAGCTTTAGGACGACCCGCCAGGAGACATCGTGCGCCCCAGCCTGTTTCTTGCCCTGCTGCTGCTTGCCGGCTGCACCCAGACGATCATCCCCGAGCCCAGTCAGGCGATTGATCCTGCCTCGACGCGCCTGGGCCTCCAGCTTGCGGAGCTGGCCAGCAGCCAGCCGCAGGGCACCTCCGGCTATCGTCTGCTCGCCTCCAGCACCGAGGCCTTTCTGGCACGTGCCGAATCGATCCGCGCCGCGCAGAGCAGCGTCGATCTGCAGTACTACATCGTCCACGACGGCCTCAGCACCCGGCTGCTCACCGAAGAACTGCTCAAGGCCGCCGACCGGGGCGTGCGTGTACGGATATTGCTGGACGACACCACCAGCGATGGCCGCGACCAGCAGATCGCGGTAATCGCCGCTCATCCCAACATCGAGATACGCGTCTTCAATCCACTGCATGCCGGTCGCAGCACCAGCATCACTCGCGGCCTGGGCCGGCTGTTGAACCTCTCGCGTCAGCATCGGCGCATGCACAACAAGCTCTGGCTGGTCGACAGCAGCGTTGCCATCGTCGGCGGGCGCAACCTGGGTGACGAATACTTCGACGCGCGTACCGATCTCAACTTCACCGACATCGATCTGCTTGTCGCCGGCCCGGTAGCGGCCGACCTGGCGCAGAGCTTCGACCAGTACTGGAATCACAGCCTGAGCAAGCCGATCCAGAATTTCCTCCACAGCAGCCCGGACCGCCAGGCCCTGGAAGAAACCCGCGAGCGCCTGCGCCTGGAACTGGCCGAACTGGACGGCAGCGAGGACGAACATCATCTGCGGCTGACGCGCTTCCAGCGCGAGCCGAAGCTGCAGCAGTGGCTGACCTCGCTGATCTGGGCCCACGGCCAGGCGCTCTGGGATGCACCGGCAAAACTCCTGGCCGACGGCGAACCGGATCCGCAATGGCTGCTGACGACGCAACTCGCTCCTGCGCTCGACGCGGTGGAACGGGAGCTGATGCTGATCTCCGCCTACTTCGTGCCCACGGACGATGGTCTGACCTATCTCACAGGCCTGGCCGACCGCCAGATCGACGTGCACATTCTCACCAACTCACTCGAGGCAACCGACGTACCGGCCGTGCACGGCGGCTATGCACCCTACCGCCGGGCACTGCTGGAGCATGGAGTGAAGCTCTATGAGCTGCGCAGGCAACCGGACGAGGAGCCCTCCTACAGCTACAGCGGGGACTCGGAATCGAGTCTGCACAGCAAGGCGGTGGTGTTCGACGGGACGCGGGTGTTTCTCGGCTCGCTCAATCTCGATCCGCGCTCGGTGCTATGGAACAGCGAAGTCGGCATCTTGGTCGACAGTGAAGAGCTGTCCGCCGAGGTCCGTCGCCTGACCCTGGAAGGCATGGCCCCCGCGTTGAGCTATCAGGTTCGCCTGCAGCAGCGGGAGGGCATCACGCGGATGGTCTGGGTCGCCGAAAGCGAAGACCAGGAGTTGGTGCTGGAAAAGGAACCCGGCGGTGCCTGGCGCCATTTCAACGCCTGGCTGGCGCGGGTGGTCGGCCTGGAAACGATGCTCTGAACAGCGCCCCAGCCGCCGAGCGGGATCCTCGCTCGACTCGCCGAACCCACTACGCAGCTCACCACCCGGTGCACGTCAGAGCTTGATCCAGGTCGCCTTCAGCTCGGTGTACTTGTCGAAGGCATGCAGTGACTTGTCGCGGCCGTTGCCGGACTGCTTGAAGCCACCGAAGGGCGCCGTCATGTCGCCGCCGTCGTACTGGTTGATCCAGACGCTGCCGGCGCGCAGGGCTTTGGCCGTCAGATGCGCGCGCGACAGGTTGCTGGTCCAGATCGCCGCCGCCAGGCCGTAGGGCGTGTCGTTGGCGATCCGTACCGCTTCCTCGGCATCGTCGAAGGCGATCACCGACAGCACCGGCCCGAAGATTTCCTCGCGGGCAATGCGCATGCTGTTCTCCACCTGATCGAACAGCGTCGGCTCGATGAACAGCCCACCGGTTTCTTCCAGCACCCGCTGTCCACCCAGGCGCAAGCGCGCGCCCTGGGAGCAGCCGGACTCGATATAGGCAAGCACCGTGTCCAGTTGCTGGCGATCCACCATAGCGCCGACGTTGGTCTGCGGGTCGAGGGGGTGACCGGGGCGCCATTGGGCCAGCGCCTCAACGACCATGGGCACGAAGCTGTCGAGTATCGAGCGCTCCACCAGCAGGCGCGAGCCCGCCGTACAGACCTCGCCCTGGTTGTAGGCGATCGCCGCCGCTGCGGCCTGGGCGGCCGCCTGAAGGTCCGGCGCGTCGGCGAAGACGATGTTCGGACTTTTGCCGCCAGCCTCCAGCCAGACGCGTTTCATGTTCGACTCGCCGGCATGGATCATCAGTTGCTTGGCTACTCGGGTCGAGCCGGTGAACACCAGGCAATCGACATCCATGTGCAACGCCAGCGCCTTGCCGACGGTATGCCCATAGCCGGGCAAAACGTTGAGCACGCCTGATGGCAGCCCCGCTTCATCCGCCAGACGCGCCAGGCGAATCGCCGTCAACGGCGATTTTTCCGAAGGTTTGAGAATCACCGAATTGCCGCTACCCAGCGCCGGACCGAGCTTCCAGCAGGCCATCAGCAGCGGGAAGTTCCAGGGAACGATCGCCGCGACCACGCCAATCGCCTCGCGGGTCACCAGGCCCAGCTCGTCATGCGCCGTGCTGGCGACCTCGTCATAGATCTTGTCGATCGCCTCGGCGCTCCAGCGGATCGCGCGCACGGCGGCCGGCACGTCGACGGCAAGCGCATCACTGATCGGCTTGCCCATGTCCAGACACTCGAGCAGCGCCAGTTCCTCGGCGTTTTCCTCCATCAGGGTGGCGAGGCGTAGCAGGATCGCCTTGCGCGCCACCGGCGCCATTCGCGACCAGGCACCCGAGTCGAAGGTTGCACGCGCATCTCGGACTGCCCGCTCCGCATCGTTTTCCGCGCAACTCGCGACGCGCGCCAGGACTCGGCCATCGATGGGGCTGACGCAGTCGAAGGTCTCTGCGCTCACCGACGAGCAATAGTCTCCATGAATGAAGGCGCGTCCCTCGATCTTCAGCGTGCGGGCACGCTCTTGCCAATACTCGCGACTCGCGATGGTCATTGCGGCATCCTCGAAAGCATCGTTGCAGAGCCGCCGGGGCGGCGATGGCTGAGCGGACACAGTAGACAGCCGCCGCTGGCTTTTCAATATTTCCAACAGTTCTGCTGCCCGAGTGAGGTTTTGTCTGTTTTTTCAAACACCCTGCGCCAGGGCCACGTTTCGTTATGTGCTCAGCGTTCGAGAAACACCTCTCGTGCCATGGCATAACGCCACGTCCGCCAACGGAAGAGACCGAGCATGACCAACGAACCACTACTGCAGGGACTTTACTGGCACGATCTGGACGGCATCCGTGCTCGTCACGCCGCCGGCGCGCACCTGGACGCCCTTGACGAGAATGGCTCTACGCCCCTGACCGAAGCGATTCTCGGCGGCACCGGCTATCCGCGGGTGGTCAAACTGTTGCTGGAGCTGGGCGCGGACCCCAGCCTCGAGGACGGCAACGGCTACACGCCCTGGCTGGCCTGTCTGGATCGCCAGCATGATCGCGTGGTCGAGACCGAGCAGCGGCGTATCCGCCAACTGCTCGAAGAGCACGGCGCCAGCCGCGTCGGCGAAGAGCACCTGCTGTTGCAGCGCGCCGCCGCCGCGGGCGAACTGCAGACGGTCGAGCGTATGCTGGACGAAGGTATTCCAGTGCAAACCCGTATTACCAGCCCTCTAGGGGCGGCGGTATTCGGCCGTCACCCGGCCATTGCAGAGCTGCTGCTCCAGCGCGGCGCCGCCGTCGACGGCCAGGGGCCCCAGGACGCTCTTACGTTGCTGATGCACGCGGCTGCCGGCGGACAAGAGGACATGGCACGCCTGCTCGTGGCCCATGGCGCCGATGTGATCCGGGCGGTCGATGGCCCACAGGGCATCATGACCGCCGCCTGGTATGCCCGCAGCAATGGCCACGAGCAACTGGCCGACTGGCTGGCTGGCCTGCAGCCCGGCGCCGAGCGCGCGCCAATCCCGCGCTCGGCGCTCGCTGGCGGCCCGCGGGCCAAGTTCATCGAACTCTATCAGCGCTACACCAGCGCACCGGAACGCGGGTTGAGCACCGAACAGATCGTCAAGCAGTTGCTGAAATGGGACAAGGCCTACGGCGTCAGTGTCTTCGATGTGCAGGTTGACCGGCTGAACGTGAGCTTCGAGAAGCTGCCTGAAGATACCCGCAAGCTGGCGAAGGACATCGTCACGCTCTGCCCCGATGTACTCGAGCAGGGATTCGCCAGCCTGGGCGAAGCCCTTGAGCATTTCGCAGAACGTGCAGAGCCGATTCCAGACGATCTGGCAGCGCTCTGCGCGGGCCTGGACCCTGCCACCCCCGACTTCCCGATCCTTGCCCTGCAACGCAGTCTGCAACTGAACCGCAGCGTCGCGCTGTGGTGGGACTGAAAGGGGCGTATTTGTTGGCGCGCTCGAGCGGCGCCAACGCCAGCTCCACCTAGGGTCACCCGACACCAGCCATAAAAAAACCCGCCATAAGGCGGGTCTTCCGGGAGCAGGATCAATTACTTGATCTTGGCTTCCTTGTACATCACGTGCTTGCGGATGGTCGGATCAAATTTCTTGATCTCGATCTTGTCCGGAGTGGTGCGCTTGTTCTTGTCGGTGGTGTAGAAGTGGCCGGTACCGGCGCTGGACACCAAACGGATCAGTTCACGCATGATTAGCTCCTTAAACCTTTTCGCCGCGGGCGCGCAGCTCAGCCAGAACGACGTCGATGCCACGCTTATCAATGATACGCATGCCCTTGGCGGTCAGGCGCAGACGTACGAAGCGATTCTCGGACTCGACCCAGAAGCGGTGATGCTGCAGGTTCGGCAGGAAACGACGACGGGTTTTGTTGTTTGCGTGGGAAATGTTGTTCCCAGTTGCCGGACCCTTACCGGTAACTTGACAGACTCTCGACATACCTCAGCCCTCTAAAACCACATGCCCAACCCGGCATGGGTTGGCTGCTTTAACTCAAAGTCATTTTTGGCGCTCAGCGCCACGATTCATCAGGGTCCGACCGGCCAGCGCCGCGAAGCGAGAGACCTGCCCCCTAGAAAAGAGCGCTGCTTTATACCAGAACGCCCCCACCTGGGCAACAGTCCGACAACTCTACAGTGAGCGGCCATGCCTCCTCGAGCCCGCCAACGCCCACCTATATAAAGGAAGCGGCGTCGATGACCCGGCGCTTACATCCAGCCGTGCTCCACCATCGACAGGGGCTCTCCGTCCCCCACGATGAAATGATCGAGCACCCGCACATCGATCAGCCCCAGCGCATCCTGCAGCCGCCGGGTCAGGCTGCGGTCGGCCTGACTGGGCTCGGCCACACCCGACGGATGGTTGTGGGTGAGTATGAGCGCAGCGGCGTTGTGCGCCAGCGCGCGCTTGACCACCTGTCGCGGGTAGACACTGGCTCCGTCGATCGAGCCGTGGAAAAGCACCTCGAATGCCAGCACCCGGTGGCGCGCATCCAGAAACAGACAGGCAAACACCTCATGCGGCTCATGCCGCAAACGCGCCTTGAGGTAATCGCGTACCGCCTGAGGGCTTTCCAGCGCCGAGTCTCGATGCAACCGTTCGGCCAGATGGCGACGGCCCATCTCGAGCACCGCCTGCAGTTGAGCGAACTTAGCCGGACCGAGGCCGAAGCGTTCGGAGAAGGTGCCGAGGTCCGCTTCGAGCAGCGCACGAAGACTACCAAAATCACTTAGCAGGGTCCGCGCGAGGTCTACCGCACTCTGCCCCGCAACACCTGTTCGCAGGAAAATGGCCAGCAACTCGGCATCACTGAGCGAGCCCGGCCCCATTTCCAGAAGTTTCTCCCGCGGCCGTTCCGCCGCTGGCCAATCGCGAATGCTCATGCCACCTCCGTGTGCGCTGACGCCTCTGTCCTGATGAAGGCGCTGTGCTATCTTAGCCCAACTTTTTTGCGCGGCGATTTGGCCTGGGGAGGCGGCATCGCCGACGCGCCTCTTCTTGATCAGGGCAGTCTCCATGCAGCGGCTTCAGCGAAAACGCATCCTTGTCGGCGTGGGCGGCGGCATTGCCGCATACAAGAGTGCGGAGCTGGTACGCCGCCTTCGCGATCAGGGCGCCGAAGTCCGCGTGGTCATGACCCGCGGCGGGCGAGAGTTCATCACTCCCATGACCCTGCAGGCACTGTCCGGCAACCCCGTGCATCTCGACCTGCTCGACCCCGCTGCCGAAGCGGCGATGGGCCACATCGAACTGGCACGCTGGGCGGACCTGGTGCTGATCGCGCCGGCCACTGCCGACCTCCTGGCGCGCCTGGCGCAAGGTGTCGCCGATGATCTGCTGACCACGGTGGTACTCGCCACCGACGCGCCCGTCGCCCTGGCACCGGCAATGAATCAGGCCATGTGGCGCGACCCCGCCACCCAGAGCAACACCCGCCTGCTCGGCGAACGCGGGTTTCGTCTGTTCGGTCCGGCTGCCGGCAGCCAGGCCTGCGGCGACGTAGGCCCGGGACGCATGCTCGAGGCCGATACGCTCGCTCAACTCGCCGCCGACTGCTTCCAGTGGCGCGCGCTGAGCGGACGCAAGGTGCTGATCACCGCAGGCCCGACCCAGGAAAACATCGACCCCGTGCGCTACATCACCAACCACAGCTCCGGCAAGATGGGCTTCGCCCTCGCCGAAGCGGCTGCCGAAGCCGGCGCCGAGGTGGTACTGGTCACCGGCCCGGTTCACCTGCCCACGCCCGATCGCGTCCAGCGCGTCAACGTGGTCAGTGCACGTGACATGCTCGCCGCCTGCGAGGCCGCCATGCCTTGCGACCTGCTGATTGCCGCGGCTGCCGTGGCCGATTACCGCCCCGAAGTGGTGGCAGAGCAGAAAATGAAGAAGGACCCCACCAGCGGTGATGGTCTGCTGCTGAAGCTGGTGCGCAACCCGGACATACTCGCGACGCTGGCCGGGCGCAACGATCGCCCCTTCAGCGTCGGCTTCGCCGCCGAGACACAGAACCTTCTGGACTATGCCACGCGTAAGCTGCGCGACAAGAATCTCGACCTGATCGTGGCCAACGACGTCGCCAACCCGAGCATCGGCTTCAACAGCGAAGAGAACGCCTGCAGCGTGATCGACCGCGAGCAGCAGGAAACGCGCTTCGCCCAGACCAGCAAGAGCAAGATCGCTCGCCAGCTGATCGACTTCATCGCCGCCCGACTTACCCGGAGCTGAACCCATGCATGCGTTGCAAGCCAGGATCCTCGACCCTCGTCTGGGCCGCGATTTTCCACTGCCTACCTATGCAACGCCCGGCTCCGCCGGGCTCGACCTGCGCGCGATGCTCCAGGGCCCAACCATGCTCGAGCCGGGCCAGACCCTGCTGATCCCGACCGGCCTATCGATTCATATCGCCGACCCCGGACTGGCCGCAATGATCCTGCCGCGCTCCGGACTCGGCCACAAACACGGCATCGTCCTTGGCAACCTGGTCGGACTGATCGACTCCGACTACCAGGGTGAACTGATGGTGTCGTGCTGGAACCGCGGCCAGAGCAGCTTCGAGATCGCCGTTGGCGAGCGGATCGCGCAACTGGTTCTGGTGCCGGTGGTCCAGGCACATTTCGAGCTTGTAGAAAGTTTCGACGACAGCCAGCGCGGCAGCGGTGGTTTCGGTCACTCAGGCAGCCACTGAGCGCCGGCCCTTCAGGACGAATAAACAGGAGTTCCCCGCGTGAAACTGATCAAGCGCAGTGCCAAGGAAGCCAAGCCGGACACGAGCACTCAGGAATCCGGGGGGGCCGGCTTCCTGTCTCTGGCACCGGGCCTGCTGCCCGGCCTGGCCGGGCTGCTGCTGGCAGCGGGACTGATGTGGTTCCTGATGCAGCAGGGCAATCAGCGCCTGCAGACTCAACTGATCGACACCTGGGGCACGACCCAGGCATCGGCACTTAAACAGGCACTCGAGCAGCTCAAGGCCGACACCCTCGCCGCGGCACGCGACCCGGCGGTGATCGAGGCACTGCGCAGCGAGGACCCGCTGGCCCTGCGCGAGCTGGAACGGCGGCTGAGCTATCGGCATGCGACCGTCGACGTGCATCTGAACCTGCGCAACAAGGCCGTTCAGAACAGCAGTCGCGAGGCGCCGATCAACTTTGCCGCGCTGGACATGCTGCGCCGGGTCGAATTCAATCAGGACGCGCCTCCGGAAGCCTATCGGATCGGCCAGCGCTGGGTGGTCTACTACGCCGTGGCAGTGCGGGCAGACGCCAAGTCGCCGATCGCCGGAACCCTGCTGATCGCCTCCGACATGCAACGCGTGATGGGAGCGCTGCTGCCGATACCGGCCGAGGTCGGCGAGCTGCGCCTGACCCAGCAGTTCGCCAACGCCCCCGAGCAGGTGCTGGCCAGCCTCGGCCAGGAAACTGGCGGCACCCCGATTGCTCTGGATAGCGGCAACAGCAACTGGAAGCTGACATTCACTCCAGGACCGCAACTGCGCCAGACCATCGTCTCCCCGCTATTCCTCATACTGGCACTGCTGCTGGCCCTTGGCGGCCTGGTTTTCGCGCTCAACGTGCTGCAGGGCAGCCTCTACCGACGCCTTCGCGCAGATGTCCTGCAATTGGCACAAATGATTCAAGAACTCTCCGCCGGAAAAGCCGTCAAAGCCTCCAGCTTGAGCCTCCCGGCACTGGACCTTCTGGCAAGGAACCTGGCCCGCCTGCCGGCACGCAAGAGCGAACCCGCAACGGCCAAGGAAACGGGCACCCGGAATGGATCCGCAGCTCAACCGGCGAAGCCGGCGCAGATCAATCCTACCGACCTGGTCAACCCACTCTTTCAGGACACCGATATCCTCGATATCGATATCCTCGACGACGACCAGGATCTCCTCGGTCTGGAGCAGAACTCAGCCATGAACAGCCTCGTGCAAGCACCGCCAAAAATGCCTGCGAGCATCTTCCGCGCCTATGACATCCGCGGCGTGGTCGGCAGCAGCCTTACCCCGGAAACGGCCTACTGGATCGGCCGCGCGATCGGCTCGGAAAGCATCGCCAAGGGCGAGCCCAGGGTCGCGGTCGGCCGCGACGGCCGCCTCTCCGGCCCGCAATTGGCCGAGCAGCTGATCCAGGGCATCCTCGACTGCGGCTGCCAGGTCAGCGACATCGGCATGGTACCGACGCCAGTACTGTATTTCGCTACCAATGTGCTGGAGTGCACCTCCGGTGTCATGCTCACCGGAAGCCACAATCCACCGGACTACAACGGCTTCAAGATCGTCATCGCCGGCGACACCCTGGCCAATGAGCAGATCCAGGTGCTGCGTGAGCGCATCGAAAGCAACAATCTGGAAAGCGGCGTCGGCAGCGTCGAACAGGTCGACGTATTACAGCGCTACTTCAAACAGATCCGCGACGACATCGCCATGGCCAAGCCGATGAAGATCGTCGTGGATTGCGGCAACGGCGTTGCCGGGGTGATCGCGCCACAACTGATCGAAGCGCTGGGCTGCACCGTCATCCCGCTTTACTGCGACGTGGACGGCAACTTCCCCAACCACCATCCGGACCCAGGCAAACCTGAGAACCTTGTCGACCTGATCGCCAAGGTGAAGGAAGAGAATGCGGACCTGGGCCTGGCCTTCGACGGCGATGGCGACCGCGTCGGCGTGGTGACCAACACCGGCACCATCGTCTTCCCTGACCGCCTGCTGATGCTGTTCGCCAAGGACGTGGTGTCGCGCAACCCCGGTGCCGACATCATCTTCGACGTCAAATGCACCCGTCGCCTGACGCCTCTCATCAGTGGCTACGGCGGTCGCCCGGTGATGTGGAAGACCGGCCATTCGCTGATCAAGAAGAAGATGAAGGAAACCGGTGCACTGCTGGCCGGCGAGATGAGCGGCCACATCTTCTTCAAGGAGCGCTGGTTCGGCTTCGACGACGGCATCTACAGCGCAGCACGCCTGCTGGAGGTGCTGAGCCAGGATCGTCGCGACGCCGAGCAGGTCTTTGCCTCCTTCCCGAATGACATCTGCACCCCGGAAATCAACATCACCGTGACCGAGGAAAGCAAGTTCTCGATCATCAACGCGTTGCAGCGCGATGGCCACTGGGGTGAAGCCAACCTCACCACGCTGGACGGCGTGCGTGTCGACTACCCGAAGGGCTGGGGTCTAGTTCGCGCCTCCAACACAACGCCGGTGCTGGTGCTGCGTTTCGAGGCAGAAACCCAGGAAGAGCTTGCACGCATCCAGGACGTCTTCCGCGCCCAGCTTTATACTGTCGCCCCCGACCTTAACCTGCCGTTCTGATTGCGGAGCCTTGCATGACCCCGGACCGTGACGCCGCCACTCAAGTTGCCAAGATCCTCTCCGAAGCGCTGCCCTATATCCGGCGCTTCGTGGGCAAGACCCTGGTCATCAAGTACGGCGGTAACGCCATGGAGAGCGAGGAGCTGAAGACCGGCTTCGCGCGCGACATAGTGCTGATGAAGGCAGTCGGCATCAATCCGGTGGTTGTGCACGGTGGCGGGCCGCAGATTGGCGACCTGCTCAAGCGCCTGAACATCGAAAGCCACTTCATCGATGGCATGCGCGTGACCGATACCGCGACCATGGATGTCGTGGAGATGGTTCTCGGCGGGCAGGTCAACAAGAGCATCGTCAACCTGATCAACCAGCACGGCGGCAACGCCATCGGCCTCACCGGCAAGGACGCGCGCCTGATCCGCGCGCGCCAGCTCAAGATCAGTCGCCAGACGCCCGAGATGTCTGCGCCGGAGATCATCGACATAGGTCACGTCGGCGAGGTGACCGGCGTGAACACCGAGCTGCTCGACATGCTGGTCAAGGGCAACTTCATCCCGGTGATTGCGCCCATCGGCGTCGGCGAGGACGGCGAGTCCTACAACATCAACGCCGATCTGGTAGCCGGCAAGGTCGCCGAGGCGCTGCGCGCCGAAAAGCTGATGCTGCTGACCAACATCGCCGGCCTGATGGACAAACAGGGTGAGGTTCTCACCGGTCTCAGCACCGAGCAGGTCGACGCGCTGATCGCCGACGGCACCATCTATGGCGGCATGCTGCCGAAGATCCGCTGCGCACTGGAAGCGGTGCAGGGTGGCGTTACCAGCGCCCATATCATCGATGGCAGAGTCCCCAACGCGGTGCTGCTGGAGATCTTCACCGACCACGGCGTGGGCACCCTGATCAGCAACCGAAAACCTCGCGCATGAGCCTGCCGCGCAAGGCCGATTTCCGTTTCAGCCACAGTCTCCGGGTGCGCTGGGCGGAAGTCGACCCCCAGGGCATCGTGTTCAACGGCAACTATCTGACCTACGCCGACGTCGGCATCACCGAGTATTTCCGCGCACTGCGCGTCGCCTACCCCGAAGCACTCACCGAGGGCGGCTGCGACTTCTACGCGATCAAGACGACACTGGAATACAAGGCCCCGGCACATTTCGACCGACTGCTCGACGTCGCCATCCGCGTCGCGCGACTGGGCCGATCGAGTCTGACCTTCGAGATGACGATCTGGGATGGCGAGACACTGCTGACGATTGGTGAAATCGTTTACGTCCATGCTCGTAGCGAACCACGCTCCAGCGCCCCACTGCCGGACTGGCTGCGCGAAAGAATTCGCGAATTCGAGATCAGTGCACCGCAGGAGTGATCAGCGCCGGCGATCGCGATCGATCAGCTCTTTGAGCCGGTCACGGTCCGAATCAAAGGTAAGGGTGATCTGCTCGCGGCTTTCGTGATAACGCTCGATCCGCCGCCGCAGGTTCTCCTGCTCGCTCTTGAGATTCTCGATCTGCCCGACCAGATGAGCCGGCGCCTGCCGCCCGGCTCTTTCGTGAGCCGCCGCCTGGCTTTGCAAATTCGCCTGCTGAGCGTACAGCGACTCAAGGTTGCCCTGGGCAATGCCGATCATCCCGTCGAGCTCCTTCAGCTTGCGCAGTTTGGCGCGCTCAACATCCGCAGGCGTGCTGTACAGACGGCGCAGCTGAATATCCGACTGGGCCCGCGCACGCTCCTGCAGGATGATCTTCATCTCTTCCTCGCTGGGCGCCGGCGGGATCACATCGATCACTCGCCCTTGCTCGTTGAGCACCTCGTAGCCGTTGGCGACAAATTCCGGGGGCACTCCAAGACGATCAAGCACCACCACTCCCTCGTCGTTCACGTAGCGATAGAGCTTGTCCGCCACGGCACTGGCCGGAGCGAGAGCAACCAGCGACATCAACAACGTACCAGCGACCGACTTCAACATCTGGAGATTCCCTCAATCCTTGCGATCAAATTCCATACTCGGCGCGATAGGCTTCCACTGCCGGAAGATACTGCTTGAGTTGCGCATCCTGCGCCAGGTACTCAAGCACCTGGTCAAGCGCCACTATGCTCACCACCGGGATAGCGAAATCCCGTTCGACTTCCTGGATGGCAGACAACTCTCCCCTGCCACGTTCCTGCCGATTCAGTGCGATCAGCACGCCTGCCGCCTGCGCCTGCTGAGCACTGATGATCTGCATAACCTCGCGAATGGCCGTACCGGCGGTAATTACGTCATCGACAATCAGCACCCGCCCCTGCAAAGGCGCACCCACCAGCGTGCCGCCCTCACCATGATCCTTGGCTTCCTTGCGATTGAAGCACCAGGGAAGATCGCGATCATGTTGCTCGGCCAACGCGATAGCCGTGGCGGCGGCCAGCGGAATGCCCTTGTAGGCCGGCCCGAATATCACATCGACATCCAGCCCACTTTCGACAACTGCGGCCGCATAGAAGCGCCCCAGCTGCGCCAGCGCACGACCGCTGTCGAACAATCCCGCGTTGAAAAAGTAGGGGCTGGTACGGCCGGACTTTAGCGTGAAACTGCCAAAACGGAGCACGCCGCGATCGATGGCAAAACGGATGAAATCGCGTTGATACTGCTGCATGAAAAAGTCCCGAAAGCCACGGATTTAGCTTAATGAGGAGAGCTCGGGTATCATACACGCTGGTGTTTTTGGGGGCCATTTATGCGGATCATCAGCGTGAACGTGAATGGTATTCAGGCCGCAGTGGAGCGTGGACTGCTCAGCTGGCTACAGGCTCAGAATGCCGACGTGATCTGCCTGCAGGACACTCGCGCCTCCGTTTTCGAGATGGAAGATCCCTCCCTTCAGCTGGATGGCTACTTCCTCTATGCGTGTGAAGGCGAGCTGCCACAGCAGGGTGGCGTCGCACTGTATTCGCGGCTGCAGCCAAAAGCGGTGATCAGCGGACTGGGTTTCGAGATGGCCGATCGCTACGGCCGCTATCTGCAGGCCGACTTCGACAAGGTCAGCATCGCCACCCTGCTACTTCCGTCGGGCCAGGATGGTGATGAAGGCCTGAATCAGAAGTTTAAATTCATGGATGACTTCACCCGCTATCTGGACAAACAGCGCCGCAAGCGTCGCGATTACATCTACTGCAGCTCGTTTTACGTTGCGCATCAGAAGATGGACGTGAAGAACTGGAGAGACTGTCAGCAGTCACCGGGCTTTCTTCCCGCCGAGCGGGCCTGGATGGACGAAGTCATCGGCAACATGGGCTATGTCGATGCCCTGCGCGAAGTCAGCCGTGAAGGCGATCAGTTCAGCTGGTGGCCCGATAGCGAGCAGGCAGAGCTGCTCAATCTCGGCTGGCGCTTCGACTACCACCTGCTGACACCCGGTCTGCGACGCTGCGTCCGCACCGCGCGCATGCCGCGTCAGCCACGCTTTTCCCAGCACGCACCCCTGATAGTCGACTACGACTGGATCCTGAGCGTCTGACACAAGAAAGCCGGTTTGCGCCGGCTTTCTTGTTTTCATTGCGTCTACTTCACCAGACGCAGTATGTAGGGGTATCGATAGGCCTGACCCTGGTTAGCCTGGTTGGCAGCGATCACGGTAAAGACCAGCCAGACCACCGCCAGCGCGATGATCAGCAGAAAACCGATCACCACCAGCATCAGCATCATGCAGACAATCGAAGCAAGGGTGATGGTGATCTGGAAGTTGACCGCCTCCTTGCCCTGATCATCGATGAACGGATCAGCGTCCTTCTTCACCAGCCAGAGCACCAGCGGGCCCACCACGTTGCCAAACGGAATCACAAACCCGGCAAGCGCCGCGAGGTGACAGAGCATGGCCATCTGACGAGCTTCCGGGCCCGGCGTCGGGACGGGTTGATAACTCTCTTCCATTCAGTGCGTCTCCACTATCAATCAGCCAGCGCCAGGCGCTGGGCCTCGAAAAGCTCCTGCATGCCCTTGTGAGCCAGCGCCAGCATCGCATTCAGTTGCTCCGGCTGGAACGGCTCGCCCTCTGCCGTGCCCTGAACCTCGATGAAACCACCGTTGCTGGTCATCACCACATTCAGGTCGGTCTCGGCCGCAGAGTCCTCAGGATAGTCCAGATCCAGCACCGCCTCGCCCTGATACATTCCGACCGACACGGCGGCGATCATCTGCTTCAGCGGATCACCACCCTTCAGCCCGCCACGCTTCTTCATCAGGCGCAACGCGTCGACCAGTGCAACCATGGCCCCTGTGATGGATGCTGTGCGCGTGCCACCGTCAGCCTGAATCACATCGCAGTCGACGTACAGCGTGTACTCACCCAGTTTGCTCATATCCAGCGCCGCACGCAGCGAGCGCCCGATCAACCGCTGGATCTCCAGCGTACGCCCACCCTGCTTGCCACGACTGGCTTCGCGCTGGTTCCGATCACCGGTGGCGCGCGGCAGCATGCCGTACTCGGCAGTCAGCCAGCCCTGGCCCTGCCCCTTGAGAAACCGCGGCACACCCTGCTCGACGCTGACGGTACAGATGACACGGGTGTCACCGAACTCCACCAGTACGGAACCTTCGGCGTGCTTGGTGAAATTGCGAGTGATGCGTATGGCGCGCAACTGGTCGTTGCCACGGCCGCTGGGACGATTCATCTGGGGTTACCTGCGGAAGGGAGGAAAAGAACTGCCCGGCATTATAGGGCGCCCTGCCGGGGGCGACACATCGAATTGGTCCGTCCGGCGCGCTGCGCTACAATCCTGCGCTTTCGAGCGCCGTATCCAGAGGATTCGCATGATCCAGAGCATGACAGCCTTCGCCCGCGCCGAGCACGCCTCGGCCCAGGGCACCCTGAGCTGGGAGATTCGCTCGGTCAATCATCGCTATCTGGAACCCCACCTGCGCCTGCCGGAGAATTTCCGCGATCTGGAAGGCGCCGTTCGCGAAGCTCTGCGCCAGGGGCTCTCGCGCGGCAAGGTGGAATGCACGCTGCGCTTCACCGAGGAAGGTTCTTCCAAGCCGCTGCAGGTGGATGGCGAGCGCGCCCGGCAGCTGATCGCCGCCGCGGAGCAGGTGGCCTCGCTGATGGCCAGCCCGGCCCCCCTCGACCCCTTCGCAGTACTCGCCTGGCCAGGTGTACTCGGCGGCGACAGCAGTGATCCGCAGGCCCTCAATGCACAGGCGCTGACGCTTTTCGGCGAGGCGCTCGAGCAACTCAGGAACGGTCGCAGCAGAGAAGGCGCCGAGCTGGCCCGTCTGATTGGCGAGCGACTGGACGCCATGTCGACAGAAGTGGCGCAACTGCGCGAACAGGTACCGCAGATGCTGGCGCTGCAACGGCAGAAGATCATCGACCGCTGTGCGGAGATGGCGCTCGATGTCGACAGCCCGCGCCTGGAGCAGGAGCTGGTGCTGCTGGCGCAGAAAAGCGACGTGGCCGAAGAGCTAGATCGTCTCAACACTCATGTCAGCGAAGTGCGCCGGGTACTGAAGAGTGGCGGCGCCGCCGGCAGACGCCTGGACTTCCTGATGCAGGAACTCAACCGCGAGGCCAACACTCTCGGCTCCAAGGCCTTCGATCCTCGCAGCACCCAGGCCGCGGTCAACCTCAAGGTCCTGATCGAGCAGATGCGCGAACAGGTCCAGAACATCGAATAAGGACGGCGGCATGAGCACGGGCATTCTCTACATAGTTTCGGCACCCTCGGGGGCCGGCAAGACCAGCCTGGTCAAGGCGCTCATCGATACGGTGCCGCAGGTACGCGTATCGGTGTCGCATACGACCCGCGCGATGCGTCCAGGCGAGGTGGACGGGGTCAACTATCACTTCGTCGCACGCGAGCAGTTCGTCGAAATGCTGGAGCAGAACGCCTTCCTCGAGCATGCCCAGGTCTTCGACAATCTCTACGGCACCTCCCAACACTGGGTCGAGCAGACGCTGGCACAAGGCTTTGACCTGATTCTCGAGATCGACTGGCAGGGCGCACAGCAGGTTCGCAGGCTCATGCCGCACGCACGTTCGGTGTTCATCCTGCCCCCTACCCAGCAGGCGCTGCGTCAGCGTCTGACCAACCGCGGCCAGGACAGCGACGAGATCATCGACCGGCGCATGCGTGACGCCGTCAGCGAGATGAGCCACTACGTCGAATACGACTACCTGGTCATCAACGACGATTTCTCTACCGCGCTCGAGGACCTGAAGGCCATCTTCAGGGCGAACCAGCTGGCCCAGCAGCTGCAGCAACACCGGCACGAATCCCTGTTGGAGATGCTCCTGCGCTGAGCCAGGGGTACGCTGCTTTCGCACTGCGGACGAAATCCGCGCTTCCCTATTAGCTGGTGATTTTTTAGACTACTCCGTCCGCTCGCCCGCTCAGGGCACTGCTTTCTAGAATCTACGAGGAACATCATGGCTCGCGTTACCGTTGAAGACTGCCTGGATAACGTCGATAACCGCTTCGAACTGGTCATGCTCGCTACCAAGCGCTCGCGTCAACTGGCCACCGGCGGCAAGGAGCCGAAGGTAGCCTGGGAGAACGACAAGCCGACCGTCGTCGCCCTGCGTGAAATCGCTGCAGGCCTGGTTGACTACGACGTCATCGCCCAGGACGACCTGGTAGAAGAAGAGCCGCTGTTCGCTTCCTTCGAGGACGAGGCCAACGAGCCTCTGTAAGGCGATGGGGCGAAAGCGCGCGACTCGCCACGCAGAAGACCGGCAGGGGGTGACCCCTTGCCGAGCATAGACACACTCGCGCAACGGCTGTCCGATTACCTCGGTGACGACCAGGTCAACCTGGTCCGCCGTGCCTACTATTATGCGGAGCAGGCGCACGACGGCCAACGCCGGCGCAGCGGTGAAGCCTACGTCACCCACCCGCTCGCGGTAGCCAATATCCTCGCCGACATGCACATGGACCATCAGAGCCTGATGGCCGCCATGCTGCACGACGTGATCGAGGACACCGGCATTGCCAAGGAAGCGCTCACCGCCCAGTTCGGTGAGACGGTGGCGGAACTGGTCGATGGGGTCAGCAAGCTGACCCAGATGAATTTCGAAACCAAGGCCGAAGCCCAGGCGGAGAACTTCCAGAAGATGGCCATGGCCATGGCCAGGGACATCCGCGTGATCCTGGTCAAGCTGGCTGATCGCCTGCACAACATGCGCACCCTGGAGGTGCTTGCCGGGGAAAAACGCCGGCGCATCGCCAAGGAAACCCTGGAAATCTACGCCCCGATTGCCAACCGGCTGGGCATGCACAGCATGCGCGTGGAGTTCGAGGATCTCGGCTTCAAGGCAATGCACCCGATGCGCTCCGAGCGCATCCGCGCCGCGGTCAAACGGGCCCGCGGCAACCGCAAGGAAATCGTCACCAAGATCGAGGAGTCGCTGGTTCACTGCCTGCAGCGCGAAGGCATGGAAGGCGAAGTGATCGGCCGCGAGAAGCATCTTTTCAGCATCTACAAGAAGATGCGCGGCAAGCGCAAGGCGTTCAACGAGATCATGGATGTCTACGCCTTCCGCATCGTCGTCGACAAGGTCGACACCTGCTACCGCGTGCTCGGCGCCGTGCACAATCTCTACAAGCCGCTGCCGGGCCGCTTCAAGGACTACATCGCGATCCCCAAGGCCAACGGCTACCAGTCGCTGCATACCACCCTGTTCGGCATGCACGGCGTCCCGATCGAAATCCAGATCCGCACCCGCGAGATGGAGGAGATGGCCAACAACGGCATTGCCGCGCACTGGCTGTACAAGTCCAGCGAGGAAGAGTCGCCCAAAGGCACCCACGCCCGCGCCCGTCAGTGGGTCAAGGGTGTGCTGGAGATGCAGCAGCGTGCCGGCAACTCGCTGGAGTTCATCGAGAGCGTGAAGATCGACCTGTTCCCCGACGAGGTCTATGTCTTCACCCCCAAGGGCCGGATCATGGAGCTGCCCAAGGGCTCCACGGCGGTCGACTTCGCCTATGCGGTGCACACCGACGTCGGCAACACCTGCATCGCCTGCCGCATCAACCGGCGCCTGGCACCGCTGTCAGAGCCGCTGCAAAGCGGCGCCACGGTGGAGATCGTCAGCGCCCCAGGCGCGCGGCCTAACCCGGCGTGGCTGAATTTCGTGGTGACCGGCAAGGCGCGCACGCACATCCGCCACGCGCTCAAGCTGCAGCGCCGTTCCGAATCGATCAGCCTCGGCGAGCGCCTGCTGAACAAGGCCCTTGCCGGCCTCGACAGTCATCTCGACAAGCTGCCGCAGGAACGTATGGGCGCACTGCTCAACGAATACCACCTGGAAGTACCGGAAGACCTGCTCGAGGACATCGGCCTGGGCAACCGCATGGCCTACGTGGTGGCGCGTCGGCTGATCGCCAACGAAGACCAGCAGACGGCACGCGCCGAGGGACCACTGGCGATACGCGGCACCGAGGGCCTGGTGCTCAGCTACGCCAAGTGCTGCACGCCGATCCCCGGCGACCCCATCGTCGGCCATCTGTCGGCGGGCAAGGGCATGGTGGTGCACCTGGAAAGCTGCCGAAACATCGGCGAGATTCGCAACAATCCGGAGAAGTGCATCCAGCTGTCCTGGGCCAAGGACGTGGTCGGCGAGTTCAACGTCGAACTGCGCATCGAACTGGAACACCAGCGCGGTCTGATCGCGCTGCTCGCCAGCAGCGTCAACGCCGCCGACGGCAACATCGAGAAGATCAGCATGGATGAGCGCGACGGACGCATCAGCGTGGTCCAGCTGGTAGTCAGCGTTCACGATCGCATCCATCTGGCCCGCGTCATCCGTAAGCTGCGCACCCTCACGGGTGTCATCCACATTCATCGCGTGCGTGCCTGAGCCTCGGCACCCGCTCAGCAAGGAGAAGTCATGAGAAGCGTGATCAGCACCGACAAGGCGCCTGCCGCCATCGGCACCTATTCCCAGGCGATCAAAGTCGGCAACACCGTCTATCTGTCCGGGCAGATCCCGCTGGATCCGGTGCGCATGGAAATGGTTTCCGGCGATTTCGAAGCCCAGGCCGTCAGAGTCTTCGAAAACCTCAAGGCGGTCACCGAGGCAGCCGGCGGTTCGCTGCGCGACATGGTCAAGCTGAACATCTTCCTCACCGACCTTTCCAACTTCACCAAGCTCAATGAAGTCATGAGCCGCTATTTCGAGCAGCCTTATCCTGCACGCGCGGCGATCGGGGTGGCCTCGCTGCCACGCGGTGCCGAAGTGGAGATGGACGGCGTGCTGTTCATCGAGTGACGCAGGTCCGCCCTAGGACTGCTCCAGCAGGCTGGCATAACCCTCGCGAAAGCTCGGGTAAGCCGGCTGCCAGCCAAGCGCTCGGGCCCGTGCGTTGCTGCAGCGCTTGCTGCCGGCGCGACGACTGACCGGCGCTGGCGTCTCTTCGGTGACATTCAGGCGCTTGCGCAACCATTCGACCACCTCGTATAGCGCGGCCGGCTCGTCATCCACGCCCAGATAGCAGGACTGCAGCGCCGTGCCGCGCCGATCTTGCTCGATAAGATGGGCGAGCAGCCCGGCCGCGTCTTCAGCGTGAATCCGATTACCGTATTGCACGGGCTCGGCCGGAACGCGATGCCCCTGGCGGACCTGGCCGAGCAGCCAGCGACGCCCCGGCCCGTAGATTCCCGCCAGGCGCACCACGCTGGCCGGCAGCCCCGAGCTCAGCGCCAGCTGCTCCGCCTCGAGCAGAATCTTGCCACTGAAACCCTGCGGCTCGGTGGGCGATGCTTCATCGACCCATTCCCCCCGTGACTGCCCGTAGACGCCGCTACTGGAGACGAACAGCAGGCGCCGCGGGCGCTGGCCGCGCGCGTGCATCCAGCCGAGGACATTCGCCAGTCCCTGAACGTAGATCTGTCGATAGCCCGCCTCGTCATGGCTGTTCGCCGCTGCGGCGAAGACCAGATAGTCCGGTGCCTCTGCAGGCCAGGCGGATGGACATGCCGGCTCGGCGAGATCGCCCGGCACAGGCTCGATTGATGGCGGCAATGCCGAGCAATCCCGGCGCAATCCGAGGACCCGCCAGCCATCGGCAGCCAGGCGCACGCCCAGCCGCGTACCCACGTCACCACACCCGGCAATCAACACTGTCGGTCTGTTCTGCACTGGCTGCACTCCGTATCAACGAGCCCGGCAGTCTAGCCGGTTGGTTAGTCGCGTGGCAGAAGCTATGCTTGCGCGCATTCTGATGGAATCACGCTATGACCCTCACCGAGCTGCGCTACATCGTCACCCTCGCCCAGGAACAGCACTTCGGCCGCGCTGCCGAGCGCTGCCACGTCAGCCAGCCAACCCTGTCGGTGGGGGTGAAGAAGCTCGAGGACGAACTCGGCGTGCTGATCTTCGAGCGCAGCAAGAGCGCGGTACGCCTGACGCCGGTCGGCGAAGGCATAGTCGCGCAGGCGCAGAAGGTGCTCGAACAGGCCCAGGGCATCCGCGAGCTGGCCCAGGCCGGCAAGAACCAGCTCACCGCACCGCTCAAGGTAGGCGCCATCTACACCGTCGGCCCCTACCTGTTCCCGCACCTGATTCCACAGCTGCATCGGGTTGCCCCGGACATGCCGCTGTATATCGAGGAAAACTTCACCCACGTGCTGCGCGACAAGCTGCGCACTGGCGAGCTCGACGCAATCATCCTCGCGCTGCCGTTTCACGAGGCCGACGTCCTTACCAAGCCGCTGTACGACGAGCCCTTCTATGTGCTGATGCCGGCCAGCCACCCTTGGACCGCCCGCGAAACCATCGACAGCCAGATGCTCAACGACAAAAGCCTGCTGCTGCTTGGCGAGGGCCACTGCTTCCGTGATCAGGTGCTCGAGGCCTGCCCGACCACACGCAAGGGCGATGCCCCCAGCCACACCACGGTCGAGTCCAGCTCGCTGGAAACCATCCGCCACATGGTCGCGTCCGGCCTCGGCATCTCGGTCCTGCCCTTCACCGCGGTCGACAGCCACCACTACGCACCGGGCATTCTCGCCGTGCGTCCACTGACGCCGCCGGTGCCCTATCGAACCGTGGCGATCGCCTGGCGCGCCAGCTTTCCGCGGCCCAAAGCCATCGAAATCCTCGCCGACTCGATTCGCCTCTGTTCGGTGGCCCGCCCCCAGGACAGCGCGCAACCGGCATGACCGAACTGGCAGCCGTTCCGGTCACCGCCATCAAGGGCGTCGGCGCGGCGCTGGCGGAGAAGCTCGCCCGGGTCGGACTGGAGAACCTGCAGGACCTGCTGTTCCATCTGCCGCTGCGCTATCAGGACCGCACCCGCATCGTGCCCATCGGCGCCCTGCGCCCCGGCCAGGACGCGGTGATCGAAGGTACAGTGGCCGGCGCCGACGTGGTGATGGGCCGCCGTCGCAGTCTGCTGGTCCGCCTGCAGGACGGTAGCGGTACCCTCAGCCTGCGCTTCTATCATTTCAGTCAGGCGCAGAAGGATGCCCTCAAACGCGGCACTCGCCTGCGCTGCTATGGCGAAGCCCGACCGGGCGCCTCGGGACTGGAGATCTACCACCCCGAGTACCGTGCCCTGGACGAGGATGCAGAAGCACCCGTCGAGCAGACCCTCACCCCCATCTACCCGACGACTGAAGGCCTGACCCAGCAACGCCTGCGCCAGCTCAGCAGCCAGGCCCTCGCCCGGCTCGGCCCGCAGAGCCTGCCGGACTGGCTGCCCGCCGAACTGGCTGAGGAATATCGGCTAGCGCCGCTCGATGACGCCCTGCGCTACCTGCACCGGCCACCACCGGACGCCGATCTCGAAGAGCTGGCGGAGGGACGTCACTGGGCCCAGCATCGGTTGGCCTTCGAGGAGCTGCTGACCCACCAGCTGTCACTGCAGCGGCTGCGCGAATCGGTCCGGGCGCAGCGAGCACCGGCCCTGCCGAACGCACGCTCGCTGCCGCAGCGCTTCCTGGCCAACCTCGGGTTCGCACCGACCGGAGCCCAGCAGCGAGTGGCCGCCGAGATCGCCTATGACCTGGCGCAGGCCGAGCCGATGCTGCGCCTGGTGCAGGGCGATGTCGGCGCCGGCAAGACGGTGGTCGCTGCGCTCGCCGCGCTGCAGGCTCTGGAGGCTGGCTACCAGGTCGCACTGATGGCGCCGACCGAGATCCTCGCCGAGCAGCATTTCCTGACCTTCAGCAAGTGGCTCGAGCCGCTGGGTATCGAGGTCGCCTGGCTGGCCGGCAAGCTCAAGGGCAGGACCCGCGCCGCCGCGCTCGAACGAATTGCCGCTGGCGCACCCATGGTCGTCGGCACCCACGCCCTGTTCCAGGATGAGGTGCGCTTCCAGCGCCTGGCCCTGGTGATCATCGATGAGCAGCATCGTTTCGGTGTGCAGCAGCGCCTGGCATTGCGCAAGAAGGGCATCGACGGACGCCTCTGCCCGCACCAGTTGATCATGACCGCGACGCCGATCCCGCGCACGCTGGCCATGAGCGCCTATGCCGATCTGGACACCTCGATACTCGACGAGCTGCCCCCCGGACGCACGCCGGTCAACACCCTGGTGATCGCCGACAGCCGCCGCCTGGAAGTGATCGAGAGGGTCCGCTCCGCCTGCCAGGAAGGACGCCAGGCCTACTGGGTCTGCACCCTGATCGAAGAATCCGAGGAGCTCACCTGCCAGGCCGCCGAAACCACCTTCGCTGACCTGTCGGCGGCGCTGGCCGGCCTGCACGTAGGCCTGATCCATGGACGCATGAAGCCCGCCGAGAAGGCTGCGGTGATGGACAGTTTCAAGTCCGGCGAGCTGCAGCTGCTGGTGGCCACCACGGTGATCGAGGTCGGCGTGGATGTGCCCAACGCCAGCCTGATGATCATCGAGAATCCGGAGCGGCTGGGGCTGGCCCAGCTGCACCAGCTGCGCGGGCGGGTCGGTCGTGGCAGCGCGGCCAGTCATTGCGTACTGCTCTACCACCCGCCACTGTCGCAGATCGGCCGCGAGCGCCTGGCCATCATGCGCGAAACCTGCGACGGCTTCATCATCGCCGAGAAGGATCTGGAGCTGCGCGGTCCGGGCGAGATGCTCGGCACACGCCAGACCGGGCTACTGCAGTTCAAGGTCGCCGACCTGATGCGTGACGCCGATCTGCTGCCTGCCGTCCGCGACGCTGCACAACAGCTGCTGGCGCACTGGCCGCAACACGTCAGCCCGCTGCTGGAACGATGGCTGCGTCACGGCCAGCACTACGGGCAAGTGTGACCCAGCGCACGTCCTGCTCCCGTGCTTGAGACGGCGGTCGGAAACTGCCAAGGTTATACTTGATCGAACCGCCTGCCTCGCCGGAACCCGCCATGACCGAAGCCGCTCTAGCTACCCAAAACTCAGAACCGCCCCGCGTCATCCTGCAATTGCTGGAGAAACTGGGTGTGCCCGCGGCAGCCCGTCTCGATCATCTCGATCTGCCTCGCAGCCATCGTATCCAGGCGGTTCTGCTGGATGACAGCATCGGTGGCATGCTGGTGCTCTATCCACAGAGCCAGTTGCTCGACCTGGCTCGCCTTGCAGAGCTGACCGGACGCCAACTGGTTGCCGTCAAGCCGGAGCGGCTGGAGCGGATGCTGGCCAAACACGCGCTGCAGCGACTTCCAGCGCTGCCACCGCTGACCAGCATGCCGTGCATCTATGACGAGCGCCTGCTGGAACAAGAGACCCTGCTGATCGAATCCGGCGAGCCCGGCGTCCTCCTAGAGATTCCCCGCGATGCCTATCGCACGCTGCTCGGCAAGGCCAGCGCTGCGCGTTTCGGTCAGGCCCTGACGGCGATCCGGCCGAACCTCGATCGTCCCGGCGACGACCGCGCGGAAATCACCCAGGCAGTACAGGCCTTCACCGCCCGGCGCATCCAGCAGCGCCTCGAGGAGACCATCGAGATACCGCCGCTACCGGCCACCGCGCAGAAGATCATCAAGCTCCGCGTGGACCCTGACGCCACCGTCGACGACATCACCGGCGTGGTCGAGACCGATCCGGCGCTGGCCGCGCAGGTGGTCAGCTGGGCGGCTTCGCCCTACTACGCCGCACCCGGCAAGATCCGCTCGGTGGAAGATGCCATCGTCCGCGTGCTGGGCTTCGACCTGGTGATCAACCTGGCGCTGGGCCTGGCCCTGGGCAAGACGCTCAGCCTGCCCAAGGATCACCCGCAGCAGGCCACCCCCTATTGGCAACAGGCGATCTACACCGCCGCGGTGATCGAGGGCCTGACCCGCGCCATGCCGCGCTCGGAGCGCCCGGAGGCAGGGCTGACCTATCTCGCCGGGCTGCTGCACAATTTCGGCTACCTGGTGCTGGCCCACGTCTTCCCGCCGCATTTCTCGCTGATCTGCCGGCATCAGGAGGTCAATCCGCACATCGATCACAGCCATATAGAGCAGCATCTGCTGGGCATTACCCGCGAGCAGATCGGCGCCTGGCTGATGCGTTTCTGGGACATGCCGGAAGAGCTTGCCAGTGCGCTGCGCTTCCAGCACGACCCTCATTACGACGGCGAACACGCCGTGTACCCCAATCTGGTCTGCCTGGCCACCAGCCTGCTACGTAGTCGCGGCGTCGGTAGCGGGCCGCTGACGGCCATACCCGACGATCTGTACGAGCGTCTGGGGCTGACCCGCGAGAAAGCCGAAGAGGTGATCCAGCGCATTCAGCATGCCGAATCAGCATTGCGAGAGCTGGCTGCGCAGTTCAATCACCCTCACTGAGACCAATCAGGCCGGCACCGAGGCCGCCAGCGGCTCGCGGGCCCAGACTCGGTGCTCCAGCAGCGCATTGCGCAGTCCGGCCGAGACATCGGCGAACCCCGCGCCGCTGAGCAGCCCCTGATCTTCCTGCAACCCCAGTTGACCGGCGAGGCTGCGGGCTTCGCCGAGCAGCACCAGCGGCTTGAGGTGCTTGTAGGCTTCCAGCAGGTAATGCAGCGCCACCCCCTGAGTCGCCAGCACGGCGACCCCTCTACCGCCCGGAACCACCACCGCGTCATAGGTCACCGAAGGTTCCCCCGCCATCGAACCGACCACGGCGCGTTCCGCCCCGCCGGCATCGCGCACCGGCGCGGTGGTCGGACCGAGCAGCTCGGCCTTGGCGCCTTCGGCGAGCAGACCCTGGCAGATGTCGTCCAGCGCCTGGCCATCGACGCCATCGGCCACCAGCACGGCAATCTTGCGCCCCTTGATGTCCTGCGCCTTCAGGTTCATCTGGCTGAGGGCTGCCGAGCGCTGCGTGCACGCCGCCTCGGCTTCGACTCCCTCGAGACTGACGCCCAGGTTCGCCGCAACCCGACGCGCCAGATCGTGGTCGATGCGCGCCAGGATCTCGCGCACCTGACGCTCGCGAATCCAGGCGCGCTGCACCTTGCCCAGCTCGAAGCTGTAGGCATCGACCACATGCCCCTGCTCCGCCTCGCTGAGGCTGCGATAGAACAGCGCGGGCTGGCTGAAGTGGTCGGCGAAGGACGGGCTGCGTGCGCGTACCTTGTGCGCATCGACGCGTTCCTGGTAGCTCTCGAAGCCGCCATCGGCCGGCGCCGCCGGGGTTTCCTTGGGCCAGCCTGCGTCGATCGAGTTGGGCTCATAGGCGGCACGGCCCTGATCGATTCGCTGGCGATGCATGGCGTCACGCTGGTTGTTGTGAAACGGGCAGACCGGGCGATTGATCGGTATTTCGTGGAAGTTCGGCCCGCCGAGTCGGCTGAGCTGGGTATCGGTGTAGGAGAACAGACGTCCCTGCAGCAGCGGGTCGTTGCTGAGGTCGATGCCCGGCACTATGTGCGCGGGACAGAAGGCGACCTGTTCGGTCTCGGCGAAGAAGTTGTCGGGGTTACGGTTGAGCACCATCCGCCCCAGTGGAATCACCGGCACCTGCTCCTCGGGAATGATCTTGGTCGGGTCGAGCAGATCGAAGTCGAAGTTGTGCTCATCCGCTTCTTCGACCACCTGCACGCCCAGCTCCCATTCCGGGTAATTGCCTTCCTCGATCGCCTGCCACAGGTCGCGTCGGTGGAAATCCGGGTCCTTGCCGGCGATCTTCTGCGCCTCGTCCCAGACCAGCGAAAGCACACCCTGCAACGGCTTCCAGTGGAATTTCACGAAGCGCGCGCGGTTCTGCGCATCGATCAGGCGGAAGGTATGCACGCCAAAACCCTGCATGGCCCGCAGGCTGCGCGGAATGGCTCGGTCCGACATCGCCCAGATCACCGCATGGGCGGACTCCGGCACCAGCGAGACGAAGTCCCAGAAGGTATCGTGCGCGCTCGCTCCAGTCGGTACCTCGTTGTGCGGCTCGGGCTTCACTGCATGGACGAAGTCGGGAAATTTGATCGCATCCTGAATGAAGAACACCGGAACGTTGTTGCCGACCAGGTCGAAATTGCCTTCGTCTGTATAGAACTTCACCGCGAAGCCGCGGATGTCGCGCACGGTATCGGCGGAACCACGCGGGCCCTGCACGGTGGAGAAGCGCACATACACCGGAGTGCGCTTGCTCGGATCCTGGAGAAAACCCGCCTTGCTCAGACCGGCGTGGCAGCTGTAGGGCTCGAAGTAGCCATGCGCGCCGGTACCGCGGGCATGGACGATGCGTTCGGGAATGCGCTCGTGATCGAAGTGGGTGATCTTCTCGCGCATGATGAAGTCTTCGAGCAAGCTCGGCCCGCGATCACCCGCCTTGAGACTGTTCTGGTTGTCGGCGATCTTCACGCCCTGATTGGTGCGCAGTGCCTCACCGGTGGCATCGGCGCGAACACACTCGAGACTGTCGAGTTTGGCATTGCTGTTCTGGCGATCAAGCGTATCGCTGCCGGCCAGTTCGCTGGGACGTGGAGATGACGGATTGTTCATGGTGGTACCCCGGGCAAGAAGTCTCTGACCTGTCCCGCAGACGGGGACGGGTCGCTTGCCAATCGGAGTTGCCAGTCCGGCCGATGGTTCGCCAGGATGCGACCAGCGTTACTTGAAGCCTGCGCGACGCTCGGCGAAAACCTCCGGAATCGCCGCGACAGTGCTGTTGAGCAGCAGGGCGACCGACGGGTTCTCGTAGATCTGCGCATAAGCCAGCACCTGGTCGCTGGGGATCTGGCGATAGGCGAACAGCATGAAGGATTCGACGCCCTGACGACTGGATACCAGCAGCGCCTCGCGCTCGGCGGCGGTGCGCTCGCTCAGCTGGCTCTCGCTGATCTTTTCGCCGCGCCCGCGCAGCACCAGCCAGGCCTGGGTCTTGCCGATCTCGTAGCGCAGCAGGTGCGCCAGGTCGGTGGTGTGGGCGGCCTTGTCCAGACGCTGGACCAGCTCCAGCCTGGCGCCCCGCGGCGGGCGCGCGGCCAGCTGTTTGCGGTACTCCTCCAGTGCGCCCTCCTCGGTCGCACCCACCGCCAGCTCGGCGGCATTGAAGCGTGCTGCCAGCGTGCCCTTGAGCAGTTCCTCGGCTTCATCCAGCTGCGCACTGCTCAGCTTCGCCGCCACCTTCCTTGCCAGGGCAGTGCACAAAGCATCGCTGGCGAACTGCGACCCCAGCTTCTTCGCCGCTTCGTTCGGCAGACCACGCTTGAGCAGGGGATCGGTCTGCTCGCAGAGCAGCCGTACACCGGCCAGCTCGAATACCTTGTTCAGCGCCTCGGGGGCTACCGGCTGCGCTAGTGCAAGACTGGAGAAGAGAAGAAGCAGCAGAGGGACAAGCGAGCGCATTGGCGTGGTTTCCGTAGAACGAGTCTCCGCAGACTAGCCAAACGCCCCGACAGGAACCAGCCTTGTGGGGCGAAGCGCCCTGCTTCAACCGGCTTTTTGCGCAGTCTTCCGCTTTTTCGGCACGACATAGCGCATCAACCCCTGGAACCACATCACCAGCGCCGGGTTGCCCTGGATCTGGATGTGCTTGTCCTGGATACCCTGCATGAACGCCAGCTGCTTGTTCTGCGCGGTCATGGTGGCGAAGCCGAAGCTCGCGTCACGAAAACCGATGGTGAACGCCGCCTGCTCGTGTGCGCCACCCTTGGCCTTCACCCGCTGGTCCTTGACGATGTAGTGGCGGGCAACCTTGCCGTCCAGGGTACTGAGCTGAAAGATCAGATCCTTGCCGGCCAGCTGCGCCTGGAATTCGGGGTTGTCGCGACTGGCTCGAGCCATCATGCGGCCGAGCATCCAGAGGAGGAAACGGAATTTCATTGCGACAAGGCCCTCGCCGACTCGATTGAACAAGCGGCGCATTCTAGCAACATGCGCGAATATGCCTATATCGTCGGAGAAAAAAAGCAGAAAGCCCCGACCCACGACAGTCGAGGCTTTCTTCCGATCAGTTGATGGCGTCGCGCAGTGTCTTGCCGGGCTTGAATGCCACGGTGTTGCTGGCCTTGATCTTCACCGGCTCCCCGGTTTGCGGGTTCTTGCCGGTGCGGGCACCGCGATGGCGCTGGACGAAAGTGCCGAAGCCCACCAGAGTGACGCTGTCCTTGCGGTTCAGGGCCCCGGTGATTTCTTCCAGTACGGCGTTGAGAACGCGGTTGGCCTGATCCTTGGTGAGATCAGCCTTCTCCGCGATAGCGGCTGCTAGTTCGGGTTTACGCATAAATGCCTCTTTGACGGTTTTTTGTTTTTGTTTCCGTGCTGTCCTTCAGGAACAGCGCTCAAGGCGCCGCAACAGCTCTGCGCTGCGGCAGACTGCCGGAGAATGGCACGCAGCAGAGGCGGATGCCAGTCTCGCAAGTGATTTTTGAGCTAACTTTCGGCTATTTCCATGCCGTTCAAGCCAGCAATCAAGGCAAAAGCGCCGGCAGTTCCCTGTTCAGCTCCATACGTGCCGCGACACAGGCTCCACTCAAGGCATAACCCAGCAGCAATCCATCCCGATGGCGGTATTCGCCACGCAGATCCCTACCCTCACCAGAAAGGCTCCACGAGCCCTCGGCAGTTGTTTGTGGCGGAGCCACCACCAGCGGACAACAGGGTGTCTTGATAGTGATCGGCATGGCACCGTAGCTGACGCTGGTGGGCTGACCGGCCAGGGTTTCGGCCAGTGCCCGAGCGCCACTCATCAGCGGCATCACGTAGAGCAGGTTCAGCCCCGCAACCTCCGCGCAATCGCCCAGCGCGTAGATGTTGTCATGCGAGGTGCGCAGCTGGCGGTCCACCACTATCCCGCGATTGATCTGCAGGCCCGCAGCCGCAGCGAGCTCGGTACGCGGGCGCAGACCGATCGCCGACAGCACCAGATCACAATGCAGTACCTGGCCATCCAGCAGCCGGGCAGCACATCCCTCGCCTTCACGCAGTTGTTGCAAGGCAGCCAGCTGGGTATTCAGGTGGATGCCCACCCCCAGCCCTTCCAGAGCCGCCTGCAGGGCAGCAGCAAGCGCTGGCGGCAACAGCGTCGGCATCAACTGCTCGCAGGGCGCGACCATCTGCACCTGATAGCCGGCCTGGGCCAGATCGTTGGCGTATTCGCAGCCGACCAGCCCGGCGCCGAGGATCAGCACCCGCCCCCCATCCGGCAGCGCCTGGCGAAAGCGCGCGTAATCCTGCAGATCGTTGATCGCGAATACCCGCTCGGCGGCATCACCCGGAATCACCGGCGCGACCGGCTGGGCACCACAGGCCAGAACCAGATCGCGATAGCGGATCGTCTCGCCCGCCACACTGATCGCCCCCAGGCCAGGCTCGATGGCATCGACACGGCTGTTGGTCCAGACCTGCGCATCGAGCTGCTCGGCCATTTTGCCGGCGTCGGCCATGCTCAGCTCGTCGGCACTCTTGTTCTTGGAAAAGCCGGTGGACAGCATCGGCTTGGAATAGGAGCGCCCATCGTCGGCACTGATCAGCAGCAGCCGACTCCGGGTATCCCGCTTGCGAAACTCCCGAGCGAGGTTGTATCCCGCAAGCCCGGTTCCCACGATCACCACAGGTGCTGACATCCGACTGTTCCCCGTACGGCGGAAGGTTTCGATCAGGCGATCTCGATCATCTCGAACTCGCTCTTGCCCACGCCGCAGTCCGGACACAGCCAGTCGGCCGGTACGTCTTCCCAACGGGTTCCCGCCGCGATGCCGTCATCCGGCCAGCCAAGGGCCTCGTCATAGATCAGGCCACAGACCACGCATTGCCACTTTTTCATACCAGCACCTCGAACTGCCGGGTCGTCGTCGTGCGACCGCTAACCTGCCGCTTTGTACTGAGCGACCCGCCATGACGCAAGACCAACGTGCCCAGGCGCCTGCGGAACGCGCGCAGCGACGTGTTAAGCTCGCCGCCTTCCGCCACCGAACCCACGCATCGTGCAACCCTCCGATCCGACCACCATTACCTGGCACAGTGCGCAAGCGCTGTCCGCGTCGCTGACGCCAGTCCAGCAGCAATGGCTGTTCGACGACGGCTCGCTGACCCGTCGCCTGCAGGACCTAAGTTGCAACCGCTTCAGCGTCACGCCGCTGCTGGAAGGCTGGCAGCCATTGCGCGACGACGAGTGCGCTGCCCTGCAGATCGACCCGGGCAGCGAAGGCTGGGTACGCGAGGTCTATCTGCGCGGCGCCGACCGTCCCTGGGTGTTCGCCCGCAGCGTCGCGGCGCGCAGTGCCCTGGAAGGCTCGGGGGTCGACCTTGCACAGCTCGGCAGCCGCTCTCTGGGCGAGCTGCTGTTCAGCGACAGCGCCTTCAGCCGCGGCGAGCTGCAGGCATGCATCTACCCTGCGACCTGGCTGCCGGCCGAGGTCTACGCACCCATGCTCTGGGCGCGCCGCAGCTGCTTTTGCCGCGGCGAACTGGGCGTCCTGGTCGCCGAGGTGTTCCTGCCCGCGCTCTGGCAGCAGATCGCAGATCGGCCCGCCGCAGCCTCTCTATAATTCGCCGCAGTCCATCCCGGAGAGCACGATGTACCAGAATCTGCTGAAGTCGCTCAATCGCCTGCACCCTCGCGCCTGGGACTTCATCCAACTGATGCGCCTGGATCGTCCGATCGGCACCTACCTGCTGCTCTGGCCCACGCTCTGGGCGCTGTGGATAGCGGCAGGCGGGCTGCCCGACGCGCTGAATCTGTTCGTCTTCGTCACCGGGGTGATCCTGATGCGCGCCGCCGGCTGCGTGATCAACGATTTCGCCGACCGCAACTTCGACGGCCATGTCGCGCGCACCCGCGAGCGGCCGATGGCCACCGGCAGGATCAAGTCAAAGGAAGCGTGGATCCTGTTCGCCATCCTGGTTGCGCTGAGTTTCGGCCTGGTGCTGCTGACCAACCTGAACACCCTGCTGCTGTCCTTCGGCGGGCTGGCGCTGGCCGCCTGCTACCCGTTCATGAAGCGCTTCACCTTCTACCCGCAGGTGATACTCGGTGCGGCCTTCTCCTGGGGCATGCCGATGGCCTTCACTGCGCAGACCGGCAGCCTGCCGCCCGAAGCCTGGCTGCTGTTCATCGCCAACCTGCTGTGGACGGTGGCCTACGACACCTACTACGCCATGGCCGACCGCGACGACGACCTGAAGATCGGCGTGCGCTCCACCGCCATCCTGTTCGGCGAAGCGGACCGGGCGATCATCCTCACCCTGCAGGGCATGGCGCTGTTCTGCCTGCTGCTGGCCGGCGCACGCTTCGAGCTTGGCGAGTACTTCCATCTCGGCCTGTTCATTGCCGCCGGCTGCTTCGCCTGGGAGTTCTGGTCGACCCGCAGCCGTCAGCCGCAGGCCTGCTTCAAGGCCTTCCTGCACAACCACTGGGCGGGCCTGGCGATACTTCTGGGGATCGTCGTCGACTATGCGCTGCGCAGCAGCTGAAGCTGTCACACCACTGACACAATCCGGTTATCTAATACGCGTCCAGGACAAGACCGGGAATTCGAGCATGCTTGGCAGAAACATTCTGATCGTCGATGACGAAGCACCGATCCGCGAAATGATCGCCGTGGCGCTGGAGATGGCGGGCTATGAGTGCCTGGAGGCAGACAACGCCCAGAAGGCCCACAGCCTGGTGGTCGACCGCAAGCCGGATCTGATCCTGCTCGACTGGATGCTGCCGGGAACCTCCGGCATCGAACTGGCGCGTCGACTCAAGCGTGACGAAATGACCGCCGACATCCCGATCATCATGCTCACCGCCAAGGGCGAGGAAGACAACAAGATCCAGGGCCTGGAAGTGGGCGCCGACGACTACATCACCAAACCTTTCTCGCCCCGCGAGCTGGTTGCTCGACTCAAGGCCGTGCTGCGCCGCGCCGCACCGAACGACGGTGAAACACCGATCGAGATCGGTGGCCTGCTGCTCGATCCGGTCAGCCACCGCGTCACCATCGATGGCCGCCCGGCCGAGATGGGGCCGACCGAATACCGGCTGCTGCAGTTCTTCATGACCCACCAGGAGCGCGCCTATACCCGTGGCCAGCTGCTCGACCAGGTGTGGGGCGGCAATGTCTACGTCGAGGAGCGCACTGTCGACGTGCACATTCGACGTCTGCGCAAGGCGCTCGGCGAAGCCTACGAGAACCTGGTGCAGACCGTTCGCGGCACCGGCTATCGTTTCTCGACCAAGACCTGAGTCGCGCCAGCGGTTAAGCTGCGCCTCTCGCGCCGCACTCAGAGCGGCGCCCGCATCATCAATCTGCGATAGAAGTTGTCGACGTGAATCGAGACTGGCGTAGGCCCCTGGTTGGTCGGATGCTGATGCTGCTTGGCGGCTGCCTGCTGCTGGGCCTGGTCACCGGCGAGTACGCCTGGACCCTGGTGTTGGGCCTGCTGGCGCAGCTTGGCTGGATGCTCGGCCAGCTGATCCGGCTGCATCGCTGGCTGAGCCGCCGCGAGAAGGACGAGCCGCCACCGGACGGCTACGGCCTGTGGGGCGAAATCTTCGACGCCATCTACCATCTGCAACGTCGCGGCCAGCGCGAGCGTGGCCGGTTGCAGGCGGTGATCGACCGAATCCAGGAATCCACCGCCGCCCTGCGTGACGCCGTGGTCATGCTCGACAGCGAAGGCAATCTGGAATGGTGGAATCGTGCCGCAGAAACCCTGCTCGGCCTCAAGGCTCCGCAGGATGCCGGCCAGCCGGTGACCAACCTGGTCCGCCACCCGCGCTTCAAGGAGTACTTCGAGCGCGAAGAGTATCGCGAACCGCTGGAGCTGGCCTCGCCGATCAACGATGACGTGCGTCTGCAGTTCCAGATCACTCGCTATGGCAATGCCGAACACCTGATGCTGGTGCGCGATGTCACCCGCCTCCATCAGCTGGAACAGATGCGCAAGGACTTCGTCGCCAACGTCTCGCATGAACTGCGCACCCCGCTGACGGTGCTGGCGGGCTATCTGGAAACGCTGGTGGACAACGTCGACGAGGTCAATCCGCGCTGGCAACGACCCCTGCACACCATGCAACAGCAGGCGACACGCATGCAGGCGCTGCTCAACGACCTGCTGCTGCTGGCCAAGCTCGAAGCCGCCGACTATCCCTCGGACAACTCGCCGATCGACATCCAGCGCCTGCTGCAGTCGATTCGCACCGATGCCGTCGCCCTGTCGGGGGACCAGGCGCATCGCATCGAGCTGGACGTGCAGCCCGGCGCCAGTCTCAAGGGCAGCGAGGCGGAGCTGCGCAGCGCCTTCTCCAATCTGGTATTCAACGCAGTCAAGTACACCCCGGCGCACGGCACCATCCGCATTCACTGGTGGAGCGATGCCCAGGGCGGTCACCTGCGCGTCAGCGACAATGGTCCCGGCATCGAAGCGCGCCACCTGCCGCGGCTGACCGAGCGCTTCTACCGGGTCGATGCCGGCCGCGCCTCACACAGCGGCGGCACCGGTCTGGGTCTTGCGATCGTCAAGCACGTGCTGCTGCGCCACCGCGGCAAACTGGAGATTCACAGCGAGATGGGCCGCGGCAGCCAGTTCAGTTGCCACTTCGACCCGCGCCAACTGCTGGCAGGCCCACCCCAGCCGGCTGACGAAGAAGACTGAGCGGCTCTTGCAAGCAACGGGCTACGGCCTCATCTTGCGCCCATCACCCACCACCGCAGAGCACCATGGACCCCTCTCCCGGCTATGTAGCCACCAGTTATTTCGCCGACGTCGGACTGCTGCTGTTCGCAGTCTTTCTGGTTTTCCTCAACGCCTTCTTCGTCGCGGCCGAGTTCGCCATGGTCAAGCTGCGCAGCACGCGCGTGGCGGCCATCGCCAGCAAGCACGGCTGGCGCGGGCACATCCTGCGCACCGTGCATGCCCAACTGGATGCCTATCTCTCCGCCTGCCAGCTGGGTATCACCCTGGCCTCGCTGGGCCTGGGCTGGGTCGGCGAGCCGGCGTTCGCGCATCTGCTGGAGCCGCTGCTGACGGCAGCCGGCGTCACCTCGCCGAAGCTGGTCCACGGCCTGGCGTTCTTCAGCGCCTTCTTCATCATTTCCTATCTGCATATCGTCATTGGCGAGCTGGCACCGAAATCCTGGGCGATCCGCAAACCCGAGCTGCTCTCGCTATGGACGGCTGTTCCGCTGTACCTCTTCTACTGGGCGATGTACCCGGCGATCTGGCTGCTCAACGCCAGCGCCAATGCCATCCTGCGCTTCGCCGGCCAGGGCGAACCGGGGCCGCATCACGAGCACCACTACAGTCGCGAGGAACTTGCGCTGATCCTGCACTCCAGCCGTGGCCGCGACCCTAGCGACCAGGGCATGCGCGTGCTGGCTTCGGCGGTGGAGATGAGCGAGCTGGAGGTCGCCGACTGGGCCAACTCCCGCGAAGATCTGGTGCATCTGCCGCAGAACGCGCCGCTGGCGGAAATCCTCTCGATCATCCGTCGCCACAAGTACAGCCGCTACCCGGTGCTCGACGAGCAGGGCGAGTACGTCGGGCTGCTGCACATCAAGGACCTGCTGCTGGCCATTGCCGAACCGGGCGACACCTCCGAAAGCTTCGATCTGGCCCGGCTGACCCGTCCGCTGGAGCGCGTTTCCCGGCACATGCCGCTGGCCAGTCTGCTGGAACAGTTCCGCAAGGGCGGCGCGCACTTCGCGCTGGTCGAAGAGGCCGACGGCAAGGTGGTCGGTTACCTGACCATGGAAGATGTACTGGAGGTGCTGGTCGGCGACATCCAGGACGAGCACCGCAAGGCCGAACGCGGCATCGTCGCCTACCAACCCGGCAAGCTGCTGGCACGCGGCGACACGCCACTGTTCAAGATCGAGCGTCTGCTCGGCATGGAACTGGTCGAGGTCGAGGCCGACACACTCGCCGGCCTGATCTACGAGACGCTGAAGCGGGTGCCGCAGGAAGACGAGATCATCCAGCTGGGCGAGCTGCAGATCACCGTGAAGAAGATGCGCGGGCCGAAGATCATTCTCGCCAAGGTGCTCAGGCTGGGCTGAGCGGCAGCCCCGCTCAGTCGCCGCCGACGGCGAAGTTCGGCAGGCTGTCCACCGGCTGGCGGAAGTCGAACGGAATCGACTCCAGCGCCAGACCGACATTGCGCTGAACTACGAAGTGCAGATGTGGCCCGGTGCTGTTGCCAGTGTTCCCAGAACGAGCAATCTGCTGCCCCACGGCAACCCGGGCGCCTTCGGCGACCGCCACCGAACCGCGCATCAGGTGCAGGTAGACGCCCATGGTGCCGTCGTCGTGGAGAATGCGCACATAGTTGCCGGACGGATTGTTGCCGCGGCCGCTCTGGGCATTCTCGATCCGCACCACCATTCCCGCCCGAGCAGCCAGGATCGGCGTGCCTTCCGGCATCGCGATATCGATGGCGTAACGGCCCTTGGGCGTGAAGTGGCTGTAGCGACCATTGGCGCCCTGAGTCAGGCGAAACGGACCGCCCTGCCAGGGCAGCGGATACTTGTAGTGCAGCGGCACCAGTCGCGGGTCACCCAGGGCATAGCGCAGTTTGGGCGTATAGCTCAGCGGCTTGGCCGGATCGCGGGGTGCCAGGGTCGCCAGACGGATCTTGCTCTGCGGCGGCAGTACCCAGCGGATCGGCTTGTCGGATGCGCCGACGACGTTGTTCAGCTTCTCCAGCTTGAGTTCGATCTCCACCGGAGCATGCAGATCGTTGCGCACCAGCAGGGTCTCGCCGGCATCGTGCTTCTTGGTCTCGAGCTTCACCCGCAGATCCATGCGCTCGACCATGCGGTCACGGAAAACGAACACCTGCGCACCGGAAACCGCCTGGTCGGTATAGGTGACCACGCCGTTCGCATCGGTGTACTTGTAGATGGTCAGCCCCATCGCGGGGAGTGCGGCCGCCCAGAGACCGCAGAGAATGATCCAACGCCCTAACATGACTGCAGACTACTTTCTAGTTATCGGTTTGGACGAAGGAGCCTAGCAGCCACTCGGGCAACCTGCGAGCCGAAACCGACGCGGCTGTGACGCAATTAGCGCAGCGGCCGATCAACGGCCGCCTCAGGCGCCGGGCGAGAAATGCTTCTGCGCGGTACCGCGGGCGATCAGCCGCGACAGGTAGTCGAGCTTCTGCGGATCACGGTCGACAAAACGGAAAGTCAGTTGCAGCCAGTCGCTGTCGGGCTTCGGCTCCAGCGCCGCGACGGCATGCAGATAACCATTCAGACGCGCTACTTCGGCGGCCTCGCCCTGCTCCAGATCCAGCACCGCGCTCTCCAGCACCTGGGGCAGTACCTCGCTGCGCCGTACCACCAGCAACGCCTCCTTGAGACTCAGGGCCTTGATCACGCAGGCCTGGTTGCCGCTGGGCAGGCGCAGCTGGCCCTGGCCGCGACCGCTCGGCACTTGCGCCGCGGGTTTCGCCGGGGCGGCGAATGCCGGTGCCGCTGCCACCGGCCCCGGAGCAGACTTGACCACCTCGGCCTTGCCGCCGGTGAGCGCGGCCAGCGAGTCGTTGCCGAAGGGCGAGTTGATCGTCTTGGCCGTCGGTGCGCTGGCCGTCAGTGCGGCCAGCTTGCCGGCGCGCGACAGCGCCTTGCGCACCTTGGTGGTCAGTTGGTCGTTGGAGAAGGGCTTGCCGATGAAGTCGGACACACCGGCCTGGATCGCCTGGACTACGTTCTCCTTGTCGCCGCGGCTGGTGACCATGATGAAGGGCGTGGTCTTGAGGCTTTCCTGCTCGCGGCACCAGCCGAGCAGTTCGAGCCCGGAAAGCTCGGGCATTTCCCAGTCGCAGAGGATCAGGTCGAACGGCTGGCGGGCGAGCATCTGCTGCGCCTTGCGGCCGTTGATCGCCTCCTCGATCTGGATGCCGGGAAAGTGGTCACGCAGGCCCTTCTTCACCAGATCGCGAATAAAGGACGCGTCATCCACCACCAGCACACTGACCTTGCTCATCGGCTACTCCCATTGAATGGGGCAAGCATAGCCGCAAAGCGCCAGGCGCTACAAAGCGCCCGGCCTCTGTCCGGTCAGTTGCCTTCCTTGCCCTGCACTTCTTCCTGCATGCGTGCCAGGCCCATGTGGCGCACGTCGGTGCCACGTACCAGATAGATCACCAGCTCGGCGATATTGCGCGCGTGGTCGCCGATCCGCTCCAGCGAACGCAGCGCCCAGATCACGCTGAGCACGCGGGAGATCGAGCGTGGGTCTTCCATCATGTAGGTGACCAGCTCGCGCAGGGCGGTCTTGTACTCGCGGTCGACGGTCTTGTCGTACTGCGCCACCGACAGTGCCAGATCCGCATCGAAGCGGGCAAAGGCATCGAGCGCCTGCTGCACCATCCGGCGCACCTGGTCGCCGATGTGCCGCACCTCGACGTAGCCGCGCGGCGACTCGCCTTCCTCGCAGAGCTGGATCGCGCGGCGGGCGATCTTGCTCGCCTCGTCGCCGATGCGCTCCAGGTCGATGACCGACTTCGACACGCTGATGATCAGGCGCAGGTCGGAGGCTGCCGGCTGGCGACGGGCAAGAATGCGCACGCACTCCTCGTCGATATTTCGCTCCATCTGGTTGATCTGGTCATCGACCTCGCGGACCTGCTGCGCCAGACCGGAATCGGCCTCGATCAGGGCGGTGACCGCGTCGTTGACCTGCTTCTCCACCAGGCCACCCATCGCCAGCAGATGGCTGCGGACTTCTTCGAGCTCGGCGTTGAACTGGGCGGAGATGTGATGGGTGAGGCTGTCTTTGTTGATCATGTTCTAACCCTTGCGAACTGTTTTCTCTCGCCGGACAAGCCGGCCCTTGGCAAATCGTGTTGCGCTAGGAGGCGGCGCGCAGACAGTACAAACGAGTACGGCAAGCGCCGCCGACAACGCGCAGCGCGATCTGCCATGGCGGGCTAGCCGTAGCGGCCGGTGATGTAGTCTTCGGTCTGCTTCTTCGCCGGGTTGGTGAACAGGGTATCGGTATCGCCGAACTCCACCAGCTTGCCCATGTACATGAACGCCGTGTAGTCGGAAACCCGCGCCGCCTGCTGCATGTTGTGGGTGACGATGACGATGGTGTACTTGTTCTTCAGCTCGTAGATCAGCTCCTCGACCTTGAGCGTGGAGATCGGGTCGAGCGCCGAGCAGGGTTCGTCGAGCAGCAATACCTCCGGCTGCACTGCCACCGTACGCGCGATCACCAGACGCTGTTGCTGGCCGCCGGAAAGGCCCAGTGCGGACTCGTGCAGGCGGTCCTTGACCTCGTCCCAGAGTGCCGCGCTCTTGAGCGCCCACTCCACCGCTTCGTCGAGCACGCGCTTCTGGTTGATGCCCTGAATGCGCAGGCCGTAGACCACGTTCTCGTAGATGCTCTTGGGGAACGGGTTGGGTTTCTGGAACACCATACCGACGCGCCGACGCAGCTCGGCGACGTCCTCGCCCTTACGATAGATGTCACGACCGTCGAGATTGATCGGACCCTGCACGCGGCAACCGTCGACCAGGTCGTTCATCCGGTTGAAGCAGCGCAGCAGCGTCGACTTGCCGCAACCGGACGGACCGATGAAGGCCGTCACGCGCTTGCGCGGGATGTTCATGGTGACGTCGTACAGCGCCTGTTTTTCGCCGTAGAACAGGTTGAGGCCGGGCACCTCGATGGCCACGCTCTCGTTGGCCATATCCAGACTCTGACGGCTGCGGCCCAGGGCGCTGATATCGATACCGTGACTGTGCGATTCGTGTTGCATAGATTCACTCCGTTTCAAGCTTTAAGCCTGAAGCTGGAAGCCGGAGGCGTTCTTCGCGCGCATCCAGCTTCTGACTTCCAGCTTGATCAATGATCCAGCGCCTTGTACTTCTCGCGCAGATGGTTGCGGATGTACACGGCAGTCAGGTTGAGCAGGGCAATCACCACCACCAGCAACAACGCGGTGGCGTAGACCAACGGCCGCGCTGCCTCGACGTTGGGGCTCTGGAAGCCGACATCGTAGATATGGAAGCCCAGGTGCATGATCTTCTGATCCAGGTGCAGGTACGGGTAGTTGCCATTGAGCGGCAGGCTCGGTGCCAGCTTGACCACACCGACCAGCATCAGCGGAGCCACCTCGCCAGCGGCGCGGGCCACCGCCAGGATCAGACCCGTCATCATCGCCGGGCTGGCCATCGGGATGACCACCTTCCACAGCGTCTCGGCCTTGGTTGCGCCCAGCGCCAGGGAGCCTTCGCGTACCGCACGGGGAATCCGTGCCAGGCCTTCCTCGGTGGCGACGATGACCACCGGCAGGGTGAGAATCGCCAGGGTCAGCGACGCCCACATCAGACCCGGCGTACCGAAGGTCGGTGCCGGCGCGGACTCGGGGAAGAACAGGCTGTCGATCGAGCCGCCCAGCACGTAGACGAAGAAGCCCAGGCCGAACACGCCGTAGACGATCGAAGGCACGCCTGCCAGGTTGTTCACCGCGATGCGGATGATTCGGGTCAGCGGGCCCTGCTTGGCGTATTCGCGCAGGTAGACCGCCGCGACTACGCCGAAGGGTGTGACGATCACCGCCATGATCAGCACCATCAGCACGGTACCGAAGATCGCCGGGAAGATGCCGCCCTCGGTATTCGCCTCACGCGGCTCGTCGCTGACGAACTCCCACAGCTTGGCGCCGTAGAAGCCCATCTTGTCCAGCGGACCCATCGCGTTCGGACGATAGGCGCGAACCACCTTGCCCAGCGCCACCGTGGTCTCGCGGCCGTCGCTGGCGCGCAGGGTCACGCTGTCCCGGTTGACCGCGCTATAGAGCTCGACCATCCGCGCCTCGAGCTTGGCGTAGTCCGCATCCAGCTGCGCGCGCTCGGCATCCAGACCCGCCTGGGCCTCGGCGGTCAGGCGATTTTCCAGCTGCAGTTTGCGCTGGGCCAGCCGCAGCCGTTCCATGCCATGGTTGATCCGGCCGATCTCCTTCTTCTCCAGACGCACCAGTTGCGTGTGCAGCTCTTCGACCCGCTCGATGCGCGCCTGCAGTTCCATCCAGGCGGCATCACCTTCGGCGACCACTTCGCCGCCCTCGCGCACATCGACCACATAACCGTAGAAGTTGCCCCATTCGCGGCGCTCCAGCACGGTGATCTCAGCCGGGGCTCGCGCGTCACTCAGCCATTCGCCGACCACCCAGCTGAAATCCGCACCGAACAGTTCACGGTTGCCGACCTTGAGCAGCTCGCGCGTCATGAACTCGCCACCCTCGGTGGCCACCGGCATACCGGCGGCGGCCAGGCGGGCACGCGGCACCTCCTCGATCTGCACGACTTCGCCGAGCATCACCCTGGCTTCCTGACCGGGGATCCGGTAGTCGGCCTCGATGACGTCCGCCGGCCAGAAGTGGCCCAGGCCGCGGATGGCGATCACAGTCAGCAGGCCGAGGGTCATGATGACCGCAATGGCCACTGCACCACCGCTCATCCAGACGCCCGGAGCGCCGCTCTTGTACCAGGACTTCAGATTGTTCTGCTTCACGGCTGATACCTTGGGTGAAATCATTTTCGTGCTCTCCGGACCCGTCGCTTACAGCGACGAGTACTTGACCCGCAGACGCTGGCGAATCATTTCCGCCAGCGTGTTCATCACGAAGGTGAACATCAGCAGCACCATCGCGGCGAGGAAGAGCACGCGGTAATGGGTGCCACCGACCTCGGACTCGGGCATCTCCACCGCGACGTTGGCCGCCAGGGTGCGCATGCCCTCGAAGATGTTGGCATCCATGATCGGCGTATTGCCGGTGGCCATCAGTACGATCATGGTCTCGCCGACCGCGCGGCCCATGCCAATCATCAGCGCCGAGAAGATGCCCGGGCTGGCCGTGAGGATCACCACGCGGGTCAGGGTCTGCCAGGGCGTGGCGCCCAGCGCCAGCGAGCCGAAGGTCAGGCTTTTGGGCACGCTGAACACCGCATCCTCGGCGATCGAATAGATGTTCGGGATTACCGCGAAGCCCATCGCCAGGCCGACCACCAGGGCATTGCGCTGGTCGAAGGGAATGCCCATGTCGTTGGTCAGCCACTCGCGCATGTTGCCGTCGAACAGCCAGTTCTCCAGGTGGCCGCTGATGGCGAAGGAGAACCAGCCGACCGCCAGCACTACCGGAATCAGCAGCGCTGCTTCCCAGCCGTCGGCCACCCCATGGCGCAGACGCTCGGGCAGTCGAGTCCAGAGGAAGCCGGCAAGCAGAATGCCGACCGGCGTCAGCAGCAGCAGGCTGAATATCCCGGGCAGGTGGTTCTCCAGGAAGGGCGCAAGGAACAGGCCGGCGAAGAAACCGAGGATCACCGTCGGCAGCGCTTCCATCAACTCGATTACCGGTTTGACCTTGCTACGCATGCGCGGCGCCATGAAATAGGCGGTGTAGATGGCCGCGGCAATCGCCAGCGGCGCCGCCAGCAGCATGGCGTAGAACGCGGCCTTGAGCGTACCGAAGGCCAGCGGCGAGAGGCTCAGCTTGGGCTCGAAGTCGGTGTTGGCCGAGGTCGACTGCCAGACGTGGTCGGCTTCCGGATAGCTCTCGTACCAGACCTTGCCCCAGAGCGCGCTCCAGGAAATTTCCGGGTGCGGGTTGTCCAGCACCAGACGCTGCAGGCTGCCGTCGTGCTCGATCAGCACCCGGCTGGCGCGCGGCGAAAGGGTCGCCAGGGCAGCGCCTTCAACCACCTTCTCGGTCAGCAGGGTGCGATGTGCGGTGCTGTGGAAGACGCCCAGCTCGCCCTGCTCGTTGAGCGCGATGAAGCCCTTGCGACGCTCTTCGGGAATGATCTGGGTGATGGCGCTGGTACCCAGGCTGAAGGCGCGTACCGGCTGGAAGGTCGATTTGCCGTCGCCATCGCGGACCATGAACCACTGGCGAATGCCGCCCTCGGCGTCGCCGACCATGATCGAGATGCCACCCAGCAGACTGGTCGCGGCAGTGACCCTGTTGCCGGCGTCCTTGAGCAGCGGATAGCGCCCGTTGAGGCTGCGCTTGCGCAGGTCGAAAACATCCGCAGTGGATTCGCCGTTGATCACATAGAGCCAGAGCTGGCGTGGGTCCAGCAGCAGATCCTGGATCGGATCGGCGATCTGCGGCAGCTCGATACGATCCTGGCCGAGGCTGACCTCGCCGGTGAACAGGTTCTCTTCGCGGCTGATGCTGACCAGATTCAGCTGGCTGCCGCTGGAGCCGGCAAGCATCAAGGTGCCGCTGTTCAGATTGACCGCAACCTTCTCGATCGGACGGCCCTGCGGATCGAGCTCGATCGGCTGCTCACCGAAGGGGAAGTCGATCTGCGGCGCGATCTGGCGCACGTTGTCCGGGTAGGTAATGCGGTAGTTGTGCTGCAGCACCAGCGCGCGGCCGTCGGACAGCCCGAGCGCCATGCGCCGCGAGCCCGGCTGGTCATGCCCCACCGAAACCAGGCTGCTGCCAGCCGGCAGCGGCAGTTGCTGGGAGCTCAGCAGCTCGCCGGTCTTGACCTCGAAGAACTGCACCTGACCACTGACGTCCAGGCGCATCGCGATCTGATTCTGCTCCTCCATCGCCAGCACCAGCGGCGCCTGCGCCTCGGCCAGCCACGCGGGGCTCTGCGCCGGACGGACTTCCAGGTCGGCACCCTGGAACATGGGTGCGACCACCTGGGCCAGATAGAAGAAGATCAGCGTGATGGCCACCAGTACGGTGAGCCCGCCGATGGAGACAAACCAGCCGGCCAGGCGATCCTTGAGCCCGCGAATGCGCCGCTTGCGTCGCAGGGCGGGGGTATTGAAGTCCAGACCGAACGGCGCCTGCTTGGCGCCCAAAGTGTCCTTTGCCAAATCGTTCATGCGAGGAATCTCTGCGCGTACTGAGATGCAGCCGGAGGTCTGCCCAGGGCCGCCAATCTAACCAGCTTGTGTGACAGAAAGATTACGGCGACCAGGCGCGAGCGAGCCCGCGAATCCAGGAGGAAACGCGGGCTCGTGAAGGCGCCTAGATCCATGGCACCCAGGCATCCATGCCTGTCTCGGGAGTGGGTCGGTTACAGACCCAGATCCTTCATCGCTTTCTCGGCAACCTTGGCCGGCAGCGGGATGTAGCCGTCTTTCATGACCACTTCCTGACCCTGCTTGGACAGCATCAGCTTGACGAACTCGGCATCCAGCGGCGACAGCGGCTGGTTCGGCGCCTTGTTCACGTAGACATAGAAGAAGCGCGACAGCGGGAACTTGCCAGCCAGGGCATTTTCTTCGTTGGCTTCGAAAGCCTCGCCACCCTTCTTCGACAGCGGAACAGCGCGCACGCTGGAAGTCCGATAGCCGATGCCCGAGTAGCCAATGGCGTTCAGGGTGCTGGAGATCGACTGCACGACCGAAGCGGAACCCGGCTGCTCGTTGACGTTGGATTTGAAGTCACCCTTGCACAGGGCTTCTTCCTTGAAGTAGCCATAGGTGCCGGATACCGAGTTGCGGCCGAACAGCTGCATCGGCTTGCTGGCCCACTCGCCGGTCAGACCGACGTCGCCCCAGGTCTTGATGTCCTTGTCGCCACCGCACAGACGGGTGCTGGAGAAGATCGCATCGACCTGCTCGATGGACAGCGACTTGATCGGGTTGTCCTTGTGCACGAACACCGCGAGGGCGTCGATGGCAACAGGAACGGCAGTCGGCTTGTAGCCGTACTTCTCTTCGAAAGCCTGGATTTCGCTGTCCTTCATCGGACGGCTCATCGGGCCCATGTTGGCAGTGCCCTCGGTCATCGCGGGCGGGGCGGTGGAGGAGCCGGCTGCCTGGATCTGGATGTTGACGTTCGGATAGTTCTTCTTGAACTCCTCGGCCCACAGGGTCATCAGGTTGGCCAGGGAATCGGAACCAACGCTGGACAGGTTGCCGGATACACCGGAGGTCTTCTCATAGGTCGGCAGAGCCGGGTCGACGGCAGCGAAGGCAGTTGCAGTGCCTACGCCAGCGGCGGCGAAAGTCAGGGCCGCCATCAAACGCTTGAGTTTCATTCCTTGCTCCTAGCAGGTATGGGTGTTGGTAGAACGGGGCCAAGTATCTGCAGGCCGGATGAACACTCTATGAAGTCAAGATGACAGTTGCGTGACTGGTCAAACCTTGGTGCTTGCGACCATTTGGCTAGGGCAAGAGCCCTATCGCGGGCCTCTCAGACGGTTATAATCCCCGGCGCCGCATCCCGCGGAGCGCGCATAACAAGATCACAGCGCCGGAGCGCCAGCATGAACGAACTCGAGCAGGACGATCCCATCCCCCAGGGCGATCTCGCCCTGCAGATCACCGCGCTACCGCGCGAAACCAATGGCTTTGGCGACATTTTTGGCGGTTGGCTGGTTTCGCAGATGGATCTGGCCGGCACGGCCATGGCCAGCCGCATCGCAGGTGGCCGGGTTGCTACGGTCGCGATCGACAGGATGGCCTTTCTGGTTCCGGTCGCCGTCGGTGCGCAGTTGACCTTCTACACCCAGAGCCTGGAAATCGGCCGCAGCAGCATCAAGATGCTGGTCGAGGTGTGGAGCGACGATCCGCTCTCCAGCGAATGGCGCAAGGTCACCGAGGCGGTGTTCGTCTTCGTTGCCATCGACGGCGCCGGGCGGACCCGTCCGGTGCCGGCACGCAAGTAGAAGGCCGCAAGCCCGCCGCCCCCGCACAGAAGCAGCTGATGCGGACATCGCGCCCCATGAACAACGAAGCCCGCGCAAGCGGGCTTCGTTGTTCATGCATCACTGCGGCCCAGTCTCAGCCGCGGATGTTGTAGATGTCCTTCTCGTTGGCCTCGGCATATTCGTACAGCCGCTGCAGATAGGCCTTCTGCTGCGCCCAGACCTTGGCCGCCACCGGGTCGGCCGCAGCACTCGCCTCGACCACTTCGGCCGCCACTTCCTTGAGCCGCGCCAGCACCGTATCGGGCAGCCGACGCACCTGCACGCCCTCGCCCTTGAGGGTTTCCAGGGCATCCATGTTGCGCGCGTTGTAGTCGTCGAGCATGTCGCCGTTCACATCGCGCGCGGCGGCGCGGACGATCGCCTGCAGGTCCGCCGGCAGGGTTTCCCAGGCCTTGATGTTGATGTCCAGCTCGAAGGTGACGTTGGGCTCCTGCCAGCCGGGGGTGTAGTAGTACTTGGCGGCCTTGTGCAGGCCCAGTGCCAGATCGTTGTACGGGCCGATCCACTCGGTAGCATCGATCACCCCGGTCTGCAGCGCGGTAAAAATCTCACCGGCCGGCATGTTGACCACGGTGCCGCCCATCTTGGTCAGCACTTCGCCACCCAGGCCGGGGGTGCGCATCTTCAGGCCCTTGAAGTCGTCGACCGAGTTGATCTCCTTGTTGAACCAGCCGGCGGTCTGCACCCCGGTCGCACCACAGGCCATCGGCAGCACGCCGAACGGCCGGTAGACCTCTTCCCACAATTCGAGGCCGCCGCCACGGTGCAGCCAGGTGTTCATTTCCTGGGCGTTCGGACCGAACGGCAGGGCGCAGAAGAACTGTGCGGCCGGCACCTTGCCCTTCCAGTAGTAGGGCGCGCCGTGGCCCATCTCCGCGGTACCGCGCGACACCGCATCGAACACTTCCAGCGCCGGCACCAGTTCGCCTGCGGCATAGACCTTGATCTTCAGGCGGCCATCGCTCATCTGCTCGACCAGCTTGGCAAAGCGCTCGGCGCCGATACCCACACCGGGAAAGTTCTTCGGCCAGGAGGTGACCATCTTCCAGTTGAAGCGCTCCTGGGAACGCTCGGCGCCACCGGCGGCAGGGGTTTCCTGCTTGCAGGCGGCCAGGGCGGTTGCAGCCAGGCCGACACCAGCGGCGGCGATGATCTGACGACGTTTCATGGTGGATCTCCTTGTTCTTGTTCTGGTCGGGGCTGGCGTCGGAGTGCCAAAGCCGGCTGCGGGTTCCCCTGCCGGCCACGCAAGGCCTCGGATGCCAGGCGAATCGATGCGGCGAAACCCTGAGAGAGTAGATCGCGACGAGCGCAACGCCCACCGCCTACGACCAATGTCGGGGGTCGCGCGACCCGATAGCCGCCGTCGCGCCTCGACGGGCCTGAACGCAGAACCTAGAATCCCCGCCAGCCGGCTTGCCGTCATAACTACAAAAGGATCCGCCCATGCCCGCGCGCCTTCCATTTCTGCTCGGCCTTGCCCGGCTGATCGATGCCGGCAACGGCCTGCTCGGCCGCGCCTGCGCCTGGCTCACCCTGTTCCTGGTCTTCGCCACCGCCGCCGTGGTGGTCCTGCGCTATGGCTTCGGCATCGGCGCCACCGCATTGCAGGAAGCGGTGATGTACGCTCACGCACTGATCTTCATGGGCGCCGCCGCCTGGACCCTGCAGCGCAACGGCCATGTCCGGGTGGACATTTTCTATCAGCGCTTCCCGGTCCGGCGCCAGGCGCTGGTCGAGCTGCTCGGCAACCTGCTGTTCCTGCTGCCGGTGTGCCTGTTCCTCGGCTGGAACAGCTGGGACTATGTGGCCAACTCCTGGTCGACCTTCGAAGGCTCCAACGAGTCCGGCGGGCTCAAGTTCGTCTACCTGCAGAAGAGCATCATCCTGCTACTGGTGGTCAGCCTGATCCTGCAGAGCCTGGCCGAGATCATCCGCTACAGCTACCGCCTGGCCGGCCACGAAGCAGCCCGCGAGCAGGAGGTGCAGCATGGCTGAATTCATGGCGATCCTGCTGTTCATCAGCATCTGCCTGGCGCTGATGGCGGGCTACCCGGTGGCCTTTACTCTCGGCGGCATGGCGCTGCTGTTTGCCGGCTTCGGCGTGCTCACCGGCACCTTCGACGCCAGCTACCTCAGCGCCCTGCCCAATCGGCTGTTCGGCATCATGAACAACCAGACCATGCTGGCGGTGCCGCTGTTCGTGTTCATGGGCGTGATGCTGGAGAAATCCCGCGTCGCCGAAGACCTGCTGGAATCCATGTCGCGCCTGTTCGGCACCCTGCGCGGTGGTCTGGCGATCTCGGTCTGCGTGGTCGGCGCGCTGCTCGCCGCCAGCACCGGCATCGTCGGCGCCACGGTGGTGACCATGGGTCTGCTGGCGCTGCCAACCATGCTCAAGCGCGGCTACGACCCGGCGGTGGCCACCGGCACCCTGGCTGCCACCGGCACCCTGGGGCAGATCATTCCGCCGTCGATCATCCTGGTCCTGCTCGGCGACGTCATGTCCAGCGCCTACCAGCAGGCGCAGCTGAAGATGGGCATCTTCTCGCCGAAGACCGTCTCGGTGGGCGACCTGTTCGTCGGCGCGCTGATCCCCGGGCTGATCCTGGTCGGCCTTTACATCGCCTACCTGATCGGCGTCGCCGTGCTGCAGCCGAAGAAACTGCCGGCGCTACCGCAGGAAGCGCTCGGCCCGATCGAATGGGGCAAGCTGTTCGGCTCGCTGATTCCGCCGCTGCTGCTTATCGCAGCGGTGCTCGGCTCGATCCTCACCGGCTACGCAACCCCCACCGAAGCCGCCGCCATTGGCGCCCTCGGTGCCATGCTGCTGGCCCTGTGGAAACGCCAGCTCAACCTTGCCCAGCTCAAGAGCGTGGCCTACGGCACTACCGAAATCACCTCGATGGTATTCCTGATTCTGATCGGTGCCTCGCTGTTCTCCCTGGTGTTCCGCGGCTTCGGCGGCGAGGTACTGATCGAGGATGCCTTCGCGCAGATGCCTGGCGGCGTCATGGGCGCCTTCTTCGTGGTGATGGCGGTGATCTTCCTGCTCGGCTTCATCCTCGACTTCATCGAGATCACCTTCGTCGTGGTACCCATCGTCGGCCCGGTGCTGTTGGCGATGGGGCTCGATCCGGTGTGGCTGGGGGTGATGATCGCGCTGAACCTGCAAACCTCCTTCCTCACCCCGCCGTTCGGCTTCTCGCTGTTCTACCTGCGCGGTGTCACACCTCGCTCGATCCCGACCGCGACCATCTACAAGGGTGTGCTGCCATTCATCGCCATCCAGCTGGCCATGCTGGTGATCGCCTACATCTGGCCGCAGATCATCACCTGGCTGCCGCACAAGCTGTATGGCTGAGTGGCGACTGCGCCGGGTTTCTCGCAAGAGGGATGAGAGATGGAACTCCCGCTGCTGATCAAGCTGGGCGTGCTGGTAATGACTGCGGTCGCGGCCTGGGAATTGCGCGACAGACTGAAGAATCGCGACCGCAAGATCGACGCGCGGATCAGCGATGCCGTCCTGAAATCCGCGCTGGTAATCCAGGGCCCGGACGGCCCGATCAGGTATGCAGCCACCCTGGAAAACCGCAACCAAGGCTACGAGTTGGCCATTTCCACGGATGCATCCGGCGGTGATCCGCTTGTGACGAGGGAAACCTTCAGCAGCAAAAACGAAGTCGACATGTATCTGCGCGAAAACACCCGTTTTCGCCTGGGTGATTTCGTGCGGCACGCGCAGTGCGGCAAGCGTAGTGCAGCAAACACGGGCTCCCGATTGGTGGATGGCTTCGGCCATCCACCCTACGAAGGCAGCACGCCTACGGAGCAGCTTGCGTAGGGTGGACAACGGCGCAGCCTTGTCCACCAACTACCCCGGTTCCCTTCTCTCGGTAACTCGCCCAGCCCTGACGGTCAGGCCGCGGCGATCACGTCGCCATGATTCTCCGGCTCGATCAGCGCACGATGCAGCGCGCGGATCGCCGCGTCGTAGTCCTCGGCACCGACCACGCACTGCATCTCCACCTGGCGGATCGACTGGTGAATCGCCTGGATGCTGATGCCGGCGCCGGCCAGCGCCGCGACGGTGCGAGCGAGGATGCCCTTGACCTTCAGATCGGAGCCGATCGCCGAGACGATCGCCAGGTTGTGCAGGCGCACCTCGGCGGCCGGGTAACGTTCCTCGATCAGCCGTGCGGCGCGGTCGATCAGCTTGCGCGAACCGGAGCAGTAGTAGGTGATGCTGTTGGCGTCGGAGTCCTTATTCACCACGTACAGGCGCAGCTGCTTGAGCAGGCGGCTGATCTCCATGTCGTGGCCGATGTCGCCGAGCATTTCCTGGTCGAACACCTCGATGCCCCAGACATCGCGGCGGCCGGCAATGATCTCCACGCAGGGCGTCGCGCTGCAGTAGTCCTGACTGATCAGGGTGCCGGCGTGCTCGGGTTCGAAAGCGTTCTTGATCCGCAGCTCGATGCCGGCGCGGCGCAGGGTACGCGCCGCGCGCGGATGGATGGCCTCCATGCCGAGGTTGGACAGCTGGTCGGCGACGTCGTAGTTGGTGCGACCGATGGTGACCACGGCGTCGCTGCCGACCAACAGCGGGTCGGCGCTGGAGAGATGGAATTCCTTGTGGATGATCGCCTCGCGGGCGCCGGTGCTGGCAGCGATCTGGGCGAAGGTGATCTCGCTGTAGCCACGGTCGAAGGTGTTCATCAGCCCTTCGCGACAGTGCGCGTAGCCGGTGGCGATGAGCAGCTCGCGACCGGGCTCGGCGCCTTCGAAGGCGCGGGTGATCATTTCCTCGAAGGCCAGCGGCTGATCCTGCTGCCAACCTGTGAGATCGATCATGCGTGCGGCGACGCCGCGCTGCTTGAGCGCCAGCACGGCGTTGAAGGCGCTGTGCGCCTCGCCCAGTGAGGCAAGCATCTCGCGCACCTTCATCAGGTGCTCGGCCATCTGGAAGTGGCCGTAGCTGCACAGCCGCTGCAGGCTGCGCATGCACTCGCGGGCATCGTCCAGGCGCGCCTCGATGAAGCGGTCGGCGAACTGGCGCTGGAAGATCTGCGGGAACAGCTCGGCGTTCTTCGCCAGCATGCGTTCGCGCAGCGTCTCCAGGGCCGGCAGCCAGGCGCCTTCGTTGCGCGCCTCGGCGAAGCGCTGGTAGACGCCGGGCTCGCCGGTCTTCTTGTGTTCCAGCAGCAGGTTGGTCATGCCGGCGTAGGCCGAGACCACGAAGATGCGGTTGTACAGGCGCTCGCCCTGGCGCTCGCCGATGAGCAGGTTGTCGAGCAACTCGTCGAAGCGGCTCATGGAGGTGCCGCCGATCTTTTCTACGGTATGCATGGGGGATTCGCTGTCCGTGGCGGCGCGGTCAGCCGACCGCGCGTTAAACACAATGGGTTCAGAGGTAGCGCTGCGGGCCGATTGCCAGCGGGCTGAAGTCCTCGCGCTCGGCGACGAAGGCCGGGCGCGGCGCGCGTCCGCAGAAGGGCGCCTGCACCGCGTTGTCGACGTGGTTGTAGACGTAGAACAGGTTGCTGCGCGCGTCCGGACTGATGTTGCCGTTGGAGCCGTGCATGCAGTTGCAATCGAAGAACACCACGCTGCCGGCCGGACCGAGCGCGCTGTCGATGCCGTGGCGGGCGGCCAGCTCGCTCAGACTGTGCTGGTCGGGCACGCCGATCTCCTGCTTGCGCAGGGATTTCTCATAGTGGTTCTCCGGCGTCTCGCCGACGCAGCGCACGTAGTGCTGGTGCGAGCCGGGCATCAGCAGCAGCGGGCCGTTGTGCGCCTGGTTGTCGGTAAGCAGCACCGAGCAGGACAGCGCGCGCATGCGCGGCATGCCGTCCTCGCAGTGCCAGGTCTCGAAGTCCGAATGCCAGTAGAACTCACGGCCGTTGAAACCGGGTTTGAAGTTCATTCGCGACTGGTGCACGTAGATGTCGCCACCGAGAATGAAGCGGGCGATCCCGGCAATCCGCTCGTCGCAGGCGACGCGGGCGAACAGCGGGTTGTCGCGGTGGATCTGGAACACCGAGCGCACCGCGCCACTGTCGGGTTCCAGGATGGTCTTGCCGGAAGCGGCCACCGCCGGGTCCTGGCGGACGCGCTCGATTTCCTCGCGCAACACGGCCACTTCGGCTGGGCTGAACAGCTCTGGCAGGATCAGGTAACCGTCACGTTCGAAGGCATCGATCTGCTCGGCAGAAATCGGCGCCTGGTGGCGGTCGCCCTGCCAGATCACCGGGTCCAGGCGCTGCTGCCAGCTCGGCTCGGGGTCCTGGCGTGAGGGGTAGAGGTCGGCGTGCTGGTTGGCTGGCCGGCTGGCGAGCCGGTTGGCTAGCCCAATAGTCATGAATCCTCCGTTTCTGCTATTTGAAGGCGCAAGGATGCCGCGCCTGGGATGCTGCGAGGAGCTGCGCCCGGGAGGTGAGGCACCCGCACGGCGCCTCACGGATTCCGTTTTCAAAGGGGGGCGCAAGCCCCATCAGGCGACCTGTCAGGCGACCCTTCAGGCGACCTGTCAGGCGACCGCTTCTGCATCCAGCGGGTAGACGCCATGCTCGTCGTGCACTTCCCGGCCGCTCAGCGGCGGGTTGAACACGCAGGCCATCTTCATTTCGCTGAAACCGCGCAGCAGGTGCTCGTCATGCTGGTCCAGGACGTACAGGGTGCCGGGAGCGATCGGATAGACCTTGCCGTCGGCGAGGGTCTCGATCTCGCCTTCACCACTGATGCAGAACACCGACTCGAGGTGATTGCGGTAGTGGATATGGGTCTGGGTGCCGGCATAGATAGTGGTGATGTGGAACGAGAACCCCATCTTGTCGTCCTTGAGCAGCATGCGCACGCTGTCCCAGGTTCCGGTTTCGCTGACGACCTTGCGTTCGGAGTTTTCGCACTCGGCGAGAGTTCTTACGATCATCGGGAGTCCTCCTCAGGATGCCTGGTTGGCCTGATGCTCGGAGAGCGCGGCGGCAAAGGCGTGGTCGAGGATGTCCAGCGCCTTCTCGATCTGCGCGTCCTCGATGGTCAGCGGACACAGGCACTTGACCACCTCGCCGTGGGCACCGCTGGTCTCGATCACCAGGCCCTGCTCGAAGGCCTTGCGGCAGATCGAGGTGGCCAGCTCGCCGTCCGGGCAACTGATGCCGATCATCATTCCGCGACCCTTGACGAACAGCGAGTCGGGACCGTGGCGGCGGACGATCTTCTGCATCCGCTCGGCGATGCGCTTGCCCTTGGTCCGCACGCTCTGGGCGAAGCTGTCGTCGCGCCAGAAGTGCTCGATGGCCGCGGTGGCGGTGACGAAGGCATGGTTATTGCCGCGGAAGGTGCCGTTGTGTTCGCCCGGCTTCCACTGGTCCAGCTCCTTGCGCAGCAGGACCATGGCGAACGGTAGGCCGTAGCCGGAGAGGGACTTGGACAGAGTGATCATGTCCGGACGAATGCCCATCTCCTCGAAGCTGAAGAAGCTGCCGGTGCGGCCGCAGCCGGCCTGGATGTCATCGACGATCAGCAGCATCTCGTGCTTGCGGCAGAGCTTGTCGAGCTTGCGCATCCACTCGGCCGAGGCGACGTTCAGACCGCCCTCGCCCTGCACCACCTCGACGATCACCGCCGCCGGCTTGTCGATGCCGCTGGACGGGTCATCGAGCAGCTTGTCGATCATCGCGATGGTGTTGACCTTGTCGCCGAAATAGTTGGCGTAGGGCATGCGTGCCACTTCGCCGAGCGGTACACCCGCGCCGCCGCGATGGTGCTGGTTGCCGGTCGCGGCCAGGGCACCGAGGGTGCAGCCGTGGAAGCCGTTGGTGAAGCTGAGGATGCTCTGCCGGCCGGTGACCTTGCGCGCCAGCTTGAGCGCTGCCTCGACCGCGTTGGCGCCGGTCGGCCCGGTGAACTGCATCAGGTACTCACCCATGCCGCGCGGCTCGAGGATCAGCCGGTTGAAGGTTTCCAGGAAGGCTTCCTTGGCTTCGGAGTACATGTCCAGGCCGTGGGTCAGACCGTCCTGCTCGATGTAGTCGAGCAGCGCCTGCTTGAGTACCGGATGATTGTGGCCGTAGTTGAGCGTTCCGGCGCCGGCGAGGAAGTCGATGTAGTGACGTCCGTCGCGGCTGATCAGCTCAGCGCCACGCGCCTGCTTGAACACCACCGGAAACGAGCGGCAATAGCTTCTGACCGAGGATTCGTTCAGTTCGAAAATCTTCATACGGGCTCCTTGGAGGTTGCGGCTGGTAGCGGGTCTGCCAGCGGTCCTGCGCGATAGAGCACCTCGTCCTCGTGCTCGCCGGCGAAATGCCGCTCGCGGGAGAACAGGGTGCGGGTGCCATGCTCGATACCGAGACGCTCGAAGGCTCTCAGGAACAGCGCCTGTGACGCCTGGTTGTCCGGGGAGATGCTGGTCTCCAGATAGCGCACGCCGTCTCCCGCGACCCGGGCGACCAGCGCCAGCAACATGCGCAAGGCCAGGCCCTGGCCGCGTGCCTCGGGGGCGACGGCGACTTGCCAGATGAACAGCGTGTCGGGGCGTTGCGGCGGGCGGTAGCCGGAGATGAAGCCGACCAGATGGCCCTGGGCGTCCTCGGCAGCGATACCGGTATCGGCGAAATCGGAGCACTGCAGCAGGTTGCAGTACACCGAATTGCGGTCCAGTGGTTGGCAGCGCGCCACCAGCTGGTTGAGGGGGAGGCCGTCGCCGTCGGTGGGGCGACGGAGTCTGACGGGGGCAAAACTCAAAACAGGGTCCTATGGGGGTTGTGGAACGAATTCTCTTTTCAGGTTAAACACATCGAAGCGGATATCTCAACCCGCGATCGATAGTATGCGCCGAGCAACTTGTCCGATTGAGGCCGATTTTGCCGGCGCAAATACCTGGGTTACTGCGCCTATATAAGCCGGATATATCCGACGATCTGAAGCAGCAACTTGGCAGGCCAGATATCGGTCAGCAGAGGTTCTGAAAAGTTCCTTTATCGACGCCAACCTGACAGCACTAAAGCCCTCTGAAGCCCCGGTATACCTGGGCCAAACAAGATTTCAGAGCCTGTTCGCAAGGGCGCCACGAATCGAGGAAAACGGCTCTTCCGAGCGGCCACGAAATCGGGCCTATATCCGCCGAGGCAACTTGCCGGCTAGCCGGCGAAGTTCACTGTCGTGGCGGCGGCATATCCGCCGTGATCTGCTTTCGATGAACTTTGAATGAATCAAGCCGATATGAGACGCACGCCAGGAAGTTGTCGGCCGCAATTCATCCCGCTGTTCCGCCTGCAAGTTTGCCGGTTGGCCCAAAGTGCTGGGCGAATACTCAGGACCACCAGCGATGGCCGTTGCGCTCGACCAGCCGACGGGCCTTTTCCGGGCCATCGGTACCGGCCGGATAGGGACTCGGCTTGCGATGGTAGCCCTGCCAGCCCTGCAGGATCGGGTCGACCCAGCGCCAGGCCGCCTCGACTTCATCTCGACGCATGAACAGCGTCGAATCACCCTCGATCACGTCCAGCAGCAGGCGCTCGTAAGCCTCCCAGCGGCGCTTGGTGTGAAACGCCTGAGCCAGGTTCAGATCCAGCTCCACCGGCTCCAGGTGCATGCCCTTGCCTGGCGTCTTGGCCATCAGCTGCAGGCTGATGCTCTCGTCCGGCTGCAGGCGGATCACCAGGCGGTTGCGCTCACCTTCCTCGAACAAGCGGTGCGGTACCGACTTGAAGGTGACGATGATTTCCGAGCGCTTCTTCGCCATGCGCTTGCCGGTGCGCAGGTAGAAAGGCACGCCGGCCCAGCGCCAGTTGTCGATTTCCACCTGCACGGCGACGAATGTCTCGGTGTCGCTGTCGCTGTGCACGTTCTTCTCGAAGTAGTAGGCCGGCACTTCCTGCCCGCCAATCAGGCCCTTGGCGTACTGGCCGCGGACGGTCTTGTCCATCACGTCCTGGCCGGTGATCGGCTTCAGCGCCTCGAGCACCTTGAGCTTCTCGTTGCGCACCGCTTCGGCCTCGAAGCGCACCGGCGCCTCCATCGCCACCAGGCACAGCAGCTGCAGCAGGTGGTTCTGCAGCATGTCGCGCATGGCGCCGGAATGGTCGTAGTAGCCGCCGCGGTTCTCCACGCCAAGGGTCTCGCAGACGCTGATCTGCACGTGCTCGATATGCCCGGCGCGCCAGATCGGCTCGAACAACGCATTGGCAAAGCGCAGGGCCATCAGGTTCTGCACCGTCTCCTTGCCCAGGTAGTGGTCGATGCGGAACACCCGGTGCTCATCGAACACCCGGCCGATGGTCTCGTTGATCGACTCGGCCGACTCCAGCGAATGGCCGATCGGCTTCTCCAGCACGATGCGCGAGTCGGGACCGGCCAGACCGGACATCGCCAGATTGGTGGCGATGCTGGTGAACAGGCTGGGCGAGGTCGCCAGGTAGTGCACCCGCGGCCGCTGCGAAGCCCGACCGAGATGACGTGCCAGGCGATTGAACTCCGCGCTGTGGGTCGCATCCAGGCCGAAGTAGTCGAGCCGTGCGGAAAAGCCGGCCCAGGCATCCGCCTCGAAGTCGGCTCGGGCGATCTGCGCGCGGCAGTGACGCTCCACCAGCTTCTGGTACTGGTCGCGATCGTGGTCCTGTCGGGCCAGGGCGAGGATGCGCAGATCCGGATGCAGACGACCTTCGCGGTGCAGGTGGTAGAGCGCGGGCAGCAGCTTGTGCAGGGCCAGATCGCCAGTGCCGCCGAATACCAGCATGTCGCAGGGAGTAGTCACTGGGGTCTCCGACAGGAAAGTGGAAGCGAACCGCGGTTACCGGCGGGCGGAGACGGGGGCGGTTTCCGCCGCGCCGACGCGCCATGTAGTATAACTACAAGTTCACTACATCCCGACAGCCGTCGCCCTATTGAGTCCCCCGCCGTGAATTTGTTGCAACACATCGCCCAATCGCGCCATCTGCTGCGCAAGTCGGAACTGAAGGTCGCCGAGCAGGTGCTGCAGGATCCCGCTGCGGTCATGCACAGCTCCATGGCGGATCTGGCGCACAACGTCGGCGTCAGCGAGCCAACCATCGTGCGCTTCTGTCGGGCGATCGGCTGCAGCGGCTTCCAGGACCTCAAGCTACGCCTGGCGCAGAGCCTGGCGGCGGGCGCCAGCTTCGGCCACTTCGCGATCCATGAGGACGATTCGGTCAACGACTTCGCGCTGAAGATCTTCGACACCACCCTGCACACCCTGATCGAAGTCCGCGAGAAGCTCGACGTGCAGGCGCTGCAGAAAGCCATTACCGCCATCGCCCAGGCGCAGCGCGTGGAGTTCTACGGTTTCGGCGCATCCGGCGCAGTGGCAGCGGATGCCCAGCACAAGTTCTTCCGCCTGCTGCTCACCGCCGCCGCCTACTCCGACCCGCACATGCAGGCGATGAGTGCCGTCACGCTGAAGCCCACCGACGTGGCCATCTGCATCTCCCAGTCCGGCCGCTCCAAGGATCTGCTGACCACCGCCAACCTGGTCCGCGAAAGCGGCGCCACCCTGATCACCCTGTGCCCGAGCCAGACCCCGCTGGCCGAGCTGGCCAGTCTCAACCTGGCCATCGACGTGCAGGAGGACACCGAGATCTACACTCCGCTGACCTCGCGTATCGCCCATCTGGTAGTGATCGACGTGCTGGCGATGGGCGTCGCCATGTCCCGCGGCCCCGGCCTGGTCAACCATCTCAAGAGCGTCAAGCGCAGCCTGCGCAGTCTGCGCCTGTCGCCCAAGTCGTTGAAGAACGCCGAGGACTGATCTGCATCGCGCTCGCCTATCAGCTGCTCTCCCGGCACCCCGCCTGGCGAGCGTGAGCGAATCGACAGTCCGAAACGCCTCCCTTCCCCTTTGCTGGACCGCTCCGCGCGCCGGCGCTTAGGCTGCGCCTCCTGCGCAGGAGATGCGGGGTCAAGTGCGATGGAGGAGTGATCATGGGAAGGATTCTGCGCGGTTTGCTGGTGCTGGTCGCAGGGCTCGCGGCCCTGGTGTTGGCGGGCTGGCTCTCGAACAGGGGCGCTTTCTCGAGGTTGCCCAACGCGCGCCCGGCGAAGTGGTCGCTCTCAACGCCGGAGGTTCGCATCCACAGATCCGCTTCCACGGCACCGATGGTCAGGCCATCTCCTATCCGCAGGGCGGCCTGATCTGGGGCTACCGCGAGGACATGCAGGTGGAGGTACTTTACGACCCCGCCGATCCCAGGCGCGGCGCAGTGATCAATGACCGTGGCGCGATCTGGGGCATGTCGATCTTTTCGGGCGTTATTGGTGGCGGGCTTTTCCTGGGCGGCCTCTGGACCCTGTGGCTGGCGCGACGCAAGAGCGGTTGAAGGCAAGCGGCACGCGGCGACTGCCTCCATCGCAGCTGCTTCACGCTCCGCGGCACAGGGCAGGTCATGGATTGTTCATCGACCTGCCGCCAAAGCGTCACTCTGGTTGCGCACGCTCGGGGCTCCTGCGAATCGATCTGGAGACCCGCGATGTCCCGTCATCAATCTCAGCCAGCGCTCGACAGCAAGACCCGCCGCAAGCTCGAGGATCAGCGCCGCATGGCCTATCGCCGGGCCATCGAAGAGCATGCCGAACGACGCCAGCTAAACGCTCAGATCAGCGACTTTCCCGACCTGATAGCCGCAAGCTATCTGCAGATCGCCAGCGCCCCGCTGCAGCGCGGCGCCTGATCCCGCACTAGCCTGCGGGCTCGAAGCGCAGCGCCAGCGCCTGCTGGATCTGCGCGCGCTGCTCGCGAACGAAGCGCTGAAAGGCCTGGGCCACCGGCGACAGGCGTTTGCCATGGCTGCTCACCAGGCACCAGCTGCGCCGCAGCGGCAGTTCGGCCACGTCCAGCTGGCGCAGCAGGCCGGCGGCCAGCTCGGTCTGCACCGCGTGTCGTGGCAACAGGGCCAACCCCAGACCGGCAATCACCGCCTCGCGCTGGGCATCCAGCGAGCCGATCTGCTGGGTCAGGGCGAAGTGGGCACGCTTCTGGTGGCAGTACTCCTCGCAGGCGCGTCGGGTGCCGGAGCCCGGCTCGCGGATCAGCAGCGGGTAGGCAGTCAGATCCTGCAAAGTGAGCGCACCACGCGAACAGAGCGGATGCAGGGGCGGGGCCACGGCAATGATCGGGTTGTCGAGAAACGGCAGAAATTCCAGCCCCTGGTCCTTGGGCACCTGGGACATGATCAGCAGATCGTCGCGGCTCTGCGTCAGCCGGCGCAGCGCCTGGGCGTGATTGACCACGGTCAGCTCGAGAGAGACCTCCGGATGCTGCTGGCGAAACGCCGCGAACAGGTGCGGGACGAAGTACTTGGCACTGGACTCGACCGCCAGGCTGAGCAGGCCCTGCAGCGAGCCCGCCATGTCCGAGAGCTGCATGTCGAGGTTTTCCAGGCGGCCGAAGATGTCCGCGCCGGCGGTGCGCAAGGCCTCGGCGGCCTCGGTCAGGTAGAGCTTCTTGCCGATGTACTCGAACAGCGGCTGGCCGACCAGCTCTTCCAGCTGGCGGATCTGCAGGCTCACCGCCGGTTGGGTCAGCGCCATTTCCTCGGCCGCACGACTGTACGAGCCGCTCTCGCAGACAGCTCTGAACACCTGCAACTGGCGCAGGGTCATCCGCATCAGGGACTTGCGCATCGACGACTCCAACAAGAGAAAACGGGCGTGGCGCCAGGATATATAAGTTTTTACTTATGCCACTGCCAACAATTATTAATTTTCTATTGTGGAATTCGCCGACTAGGGTTGTCCGACCGGTTAGCCCACGTTCAAGGAAGCCACCGTGATCAAGAAAATCCTCATAGCCAACCGCGGCGAAATTGCCGTGCGCATCGTGCGCGCCTGCGCCGAGATGGGCATCCGCTCGGTGGCGATCTATTCCGACGCCGATCGCCATGCCCTGCATGTCAAGCGCGCCGACGAGGCACACAGCATCGGCGAGGAGCCGCTGGCCGGTTACCTCAACCCGCGCAAACTGGTGAACCTGGCGGTGGAAACCGGCTGTGATGCCCTGCATCCGGGCTACGGCTTCCTCTCCGAGAACGCAGAACTGGCGGACATCTGCGCCGAACGCGGGGTCAAGTTCATAGGCCCGAGCGCTGAAGTCATCCGCCGCATGGGCGACAAGACCGAGGCTCGGCGCAGCATGATCAAAGCCGGCGTGCCGGTCACCCCTGGCACCGAAGGCAATGTCGCCGACCTCGAAGAAGCCCTGCGCGAAGGCGATCGCATCGGTTACCCGGTGATGCTCAAGGCCACCTCCGGCGGCGGCGGGCGCGGCATTCGCCGCTGCAACTCGCGCGAGGAGCTGGAGCAGGCCTATCCGCGGGTGATCTCGGAGGCGACCAAAGCCTTCGGCAGCGCCGAGGTGTTCCTTGAGAAGTGCATCGTCAACCCGAAGCACATCGAGGCGCAGATCCTCGCCGACTCCTTCGGCAACACCGTCCACCTGTTCGAGCGCGACTGCTCGATCCAGCGGCGCAACCAGAAGCTGATCGAAATCGCCCCGAGCCCGCAGCTGACCCCCGAGCAGCGCGCCTACATCGGCGATCTGTCGGTACGCGCAGCCCAGGCAGTCGGTTACGAGAACGCCGGCACAGTGGAGTTCCTGCTCGCCGAGGGCGAGGTCTACTTCATGGAGATGAACACCCGGGTCCAGGTGGAACACACCATCACCGAGGAAATTACCGGCATCGACATCGTCCGCGAGCAGATCCGCATCGCCGCCGGCCTGCCGTTGTCGGTGAAGCAGGAGGACATCGTCCATCGCGGCTTCGCCCTGCAGTTCCGCATCAACGCCGAAGACCCGAAGAACAACTTCCTGCCCAGCTTCGGCAAGATCACCCGCTATTACGCGCCCGGCGGCCCCGGCGTGCGCACCGATACGGCGATCTACACCGGCTACACCATTCCGCCGTTCTACGACTCGATGTGCCTGAAGCTGATCGTCTGGGCGCTGACCTGGGAAGAGGCTCTGGACCGTGGCCTGCGCGCGCTGGACGACATGCGCGTGCAGGGCGTGCGCACCACCGCACCCTACTACCAGGAAATCCTGCGCAACCCGGAATTTCGCAGCGGCCGCTTCAACACCAGCTTCGTCGAGAGCCATCCGGAGCTGACCGAATACTCGATCAAACGCGAGCCTTCTCACCTGGCCCTGGCCATCGCCGCCGCCATCGCCGCCCATGCCGGCCTCTGAGGAATCCAGTCCCATGAGCAAGAAAATCACCGTTACCGACACCATCCTGCGTGACGCACACCAGTCGCTGATCGCCACCCGCATGCGCACCGAGGACATGCTGCCGATCTGCGCCAAGCTCGACCAGGTCGGCTACTGGTCGCTGGAAGTCTGGGGCGGGGCGACCTTCGACGCCTGCGTGCGCTTTCTCAAGGAAGACCCGTGGGAGCGCCTGCGCCAGCTCAAGGCGGCGCTGCCCAACACCCGCCTGCAGATGCTCCTGCGCGGGCAGAACCTGCTCGGCTACCGCCACTACAGCGATGACGTGGTGCGCGCCTTCGTGGCCAAGGCGGCGGTCAACGGCATCGACGTGTTCCGCATCTTCGATGCGATGAACGACGTGCGTAACCTGCGCGTCGCCATCGAGGCGGTGAAGGCCGCCGGCAAGCACGCCCAGGGCACCATCGCCTACACCACCAGCCCGGTGCACACGGTCGAAGCCTTCGTCGAGCAGGCCCGCGCCATGGCCGCGATGGGCGTCGACTCGCTGGCGATCAAGGACATGGCCGGCCTGCTCACGCCTTATGCCACCGCCGAGCTGGTCAAGGCGCTGAAGGCCGAGATCGATCTGCCGGTCTTCATCCACAGCCACGACACCGCCGGCATGGGCGCCATGTGCCAGCTCAAGGCCATCGAGGCCGGCGCCGACCATATCGATACCGCCATCTCCAGCTTCGCCTGGGGCACCAGCCATCCGGGCACCGAGTCGATGGTCGCTGCCCTGCGCGGCAGCGAGTACGACACCGGCCTGGACCTGGAGCTGCTGCAGGAGATCGGCCTGTACTTCTTCGGCGTACGCAAGAAGTACCACCAGTTCGAGAGCGACTTCACCGCCGTGGACACCCGCGTGCAGGTCAACCAGGTGCCGGGCGGGATGATGTCCAACCTGGCCAACCAGCTGAAGGAGCAGGGTGCGCTGAATCGGATCAACGAAGTCTTCGCCGAGATCCCGCGGGTGCGTGCCGACCTCGGCTACCCGCCGCTGGTGACGCCGACCTCGCAGATCGTCGGCAGCCAGGCAGTGTTCAACGTGCTCGCCGGTGCGCGCTACAAGACCATCACCAACGAGGTGAAGCTCTACCTGCAGGGGCGTTACGGCAAGGCGCCGGGCCAGGTCAGCGAGCAGCTGCGCTTCCAGGCGATCGGTAGCGAGGAGGTCATCGAGGTACGTCCGGCCGATCTGCTCAAACCGGAGATGGCCCGTCTGCGCGAGGAAGTCGGCAGCCTGGCGAAATCCGAGGAAGACGTGCTGACCTACGCCATGTTCCCGGACATCGGCCGCAAGTTTCTCGAGGAACGCGCCGCCGGCAGCCTCAAGCCGGAAGTGCTGCTGCCGATCCCGGAGGCCGGCGGCGTTGCCGCCGCCAGTGGCGAAGGCGTACCGACCGAGTTCGTCATCGACGTGCACGGCGAGAGCTATCGGGTCGACATCACCGGGGTCGGCATCAAGGGCGACGGCAAGCGTCATTTCTACCTGTCGATCGACGGCATGCCGGAAGAGGTGGTATTCGAGCCGCTCAACGACTTCGTCGGCGGCAGTGGCGGCAACAAGCGCAAGCAGGCCTCGGGGCCGGGCGACGTCAGCACCAGCATGCCGGGCAACATCGTCGATGTGCTGGTCAAGGAAGGCGACACGGTCAAGGCCGGGCAGGCGGTGCTGATCACCGAGGCGATGAAGATGGAGTCGGAGGTACAGGCGCCGATTGCCGGCACCGTGAAGGCGGTGCACGTGGCCAAGGGTGATCGGGTCAACCCGGGCGACGTGCTGGTCGAGATCGGCTGAACGCAAGGGGGCCGCAAGGCCCCCTCTTCACGTCGTGACCGGCGCTCAGCGACGCAACCGATGTTGCGAGCGCAGGTCGATCAGGTCCTGGTGGGTACAGGTCTGCGGGGCGTTACCGGTGAGGTCGTAGCAACGCTGGCCGAAACCCATCGGCCAGTAGGCGATGGCAGCCGGTGGCCAGAAGATCGACGGCACGCGAAAGCGGCTTTTCAGCCGACCCTGCTGCACGGTGCGCGACTCGGAATTCTTCAGTTTGTAGGGAATGCCGCTGCTGGCGCCCCACGAATAGGGACGGGTGTAGACCAGGCCCTGGCGGTGTTCGACCGGGCGCTCGTTGACAATGAGGGTAGTGTCAGCGGGCAGCTTGAACCAGGCGCCGGTGGAGCAACCGCTGGCGGCAAAGGCGAGTAGCAATACGGTGGCAATGCGGGTTTTGGACATGCAATGGTCCTCGATGGCGTCCTTGTCTGGCGCCTGAGCGGCGCCGGGTCTTGCGGGGCCACTATAGCGAAGCGATCCGTTTGCGACGCGGCATGCTGCACAAAATTGGGGCGCGCAGCCGAGTCACTGCGCGGATGGTTGAACAGGGGGAGCAGGCGTGGGATTCGATCCGGTGGTGATGTTTTTCGTCTTCGGACTGCTGGCGGGGCTGCTCAAGAGCGAGCTCAAGCTGCCGCCAGCGCTGTACGAGACACTGTCGATTGTGCTGCTGCTGGCGATCGGTCTGCATGGCGGGGTGGAGCTGGCCGAGCAGGCCAGTGTCGCGCTGCTCGGCCAGTCGGCGCTGGTGCTGCTGCTGGGCGTGATGCTGCCGCTACTGGCGTTCGGCCTGTTGCGCTCGCTGCGCTTCGACCGCGTCAACGCGGCGGCCGTGGCAGCGCACTACGGCTCGGTCAGCGCCGGGACCTTCGCGGTGGTGGTCGCCTACCTCGGCGCACGCCAGGTGTTCTTCGAGAGCTACATGCCGCTGTTCGTCGCGATCCTCGAGATACCGGCGATCCTGGTCGGCATCCTGCTGGCCAAGGGTGTCTCGCGGGACACCCAGTGGAAGGAACTGGGCCGCGAGATCTTCTTCGGCAAGAGCATCATGCTGCTGCTCGGCGGTCTGCTGATCGGCCTGCTCGCCGGCAAGGAGGCGATCAAGCCGCTGGAGCCTTTCTACACCAGCATGTTCAAGCCGGTACTGGCGCTGTTCCTGCTGGAGATGGGCCTGATCGCCTCCAGTCAGCTCGGCACCCTGAAGCGCTACGGCGTGCGTCTGGCGATCTTTGCCATCCTGATGCCGCTGCTCGGCGCGCTGATCGGTGCGGTGCTGGCACGCCTGATGGGCCTGTCGCTGGGCGGCACGGCGATGCTCGCCACCCTGGCGGCGTCGGCGTCCTATATCGCGGTACCGGCGGCGATGCGCCTGGCGGTGCCGGAGGCGAACCCGTCGCTGTCGCTGACCGCCTCTCTGGGCATCACCTTTCCGTTCAACATCCTGGTCGGCATCCCGCTCTACCTGAGCCTTGCCGAAACGCTGATCGCCTGGGGGTTCTGAGATGAATGCACACACCCGTACCCTGTTGACCGTCATCTGCGAGGCAGCGCTGGAGAAGAAACTGGTCGCCGACCTGCAAGTGCTCGGCGCGCCCGGCTGGACCATCTCGGATGCCCGTGGGCGCGGCTCGCGCGGCGTGCGCAGCGCCGAGTGGAACACCGAGGGCAACATCCGTCTGGAAGTGATCTGCGCCCGCGAGCTGGCCGAGCGCATCGCTCTGCATCTGCAGACCCGCTACTACGCCAACTACGCCATGGTCTGCTACCTGGCCCAGGTGGAAGTGCTGCGCGCAGAGAAGTTTCAGTAACGCCGCGCGCTCATCCACAGGGCACGTATCGGCAATCAGTGTCCGGCGCCACGGCCTTTTGCTTCCCCGGTCGCACTCCGGGCGGCGGCGAGCAGTTAAACTGCGCGCCGCCCACCCCCGTTCCGGAGTCCAGATGTCCCGCCTGCCCTCGTATGTCCTCGCCAGTGTCCTGCTGATCGCCGGAAACGCCGCTGCCAGCAGCTTCATCGCCACCACCGACACCCTCGGCGGCGCCCTTGCCAACAGTGCCGAACTAAGCACCGACATGAGCTTCTCGCTGCGTGACGACAAGCGCATCATCGCCGCCCAGGATGATGCCGCCAGCTTCGTCGCCAGTGCCGGCGCCGTGCGTGGTGCGCGCCTGGAGGCAGCGCTGCAGCTGCTGCGCAGCGAGCTTCAGGGTGATGATCTGCAACTGGCTCAGGCGATTCTCGCCCGCTAGACAACCTGGCATTCGGCATCACCCAGGGCCGGCGGATAGCGGCTTTCTGGCAACGACTCGAAGGATCGACCATGTCCCTGTTTCACCAGCGCGTACTGCGCATTGCGGCAAGCGCCGCACTCACTGCGACCAGCCTGGCCGCGCAAGCGGACCCCTACCAATTCGATGGCGATATCCCGCTGACCGTGCAGACCACCGCGAACGGCTTCTTCGGCTACGGCGCCAATCCGTGGCTGTCTACCAGTCTGCAGCCGGTCGGCACGGTGCTGGACGTCCTGCTGATTCCCTATGTCTGCGTGCGTCTGAGTGCGGAGGAGACGGCCGCGGCGCTGAGCGAGGAAACGCCGAGCCTGCACCAGGCGCGCGAAGATGCCGCCATGCATCTGGCGAGCGATGGCGAGTTCCGCTCCGCGCGGCTGGAGGCCGCCTTCGCCCGCCTGCGCAGCTCATGGCACTTCGAGCGAGCCGACTCGCGCGAGCTGGCGCAAGTGTTGCTGATGCTGCCGGCACCGCTGGAGCGAACCGGCGGGGAAAATGCAGGTCGGATCGCCCGCCGGCTGCCGGTCCTGTGAACTGTGTATGGCCGCCGCCGAACGCATCCGCTAGCCTTGGCGCCCGCGTTCCGCCCTCCGTCACACTCATCAGCAAGAGGTTGATATGCGTTCTTCTTTGATTGCCGTTCTGCTCGCTTCCAGCCTGTTCGCCGGCGTCGCCCAGGCCCGAACCCTGGAAGCCACCAGCAACATCCTGATCAGGGCGCTGGACCGCAGCCTGGACTTCACCTCCGACACCACCACCTCGATCCGCGACCTCAAGGTGGTGCAGGCCGCGCGTGACGATGCCGCCAGCTTCGTCGCCAGCGACGAGAGTATCCGTGGCGCCCAGCTCGAAGCGGCCTTCTCGCTGCTGCGCCAGCGTTCCGAGGTAGCTCGCGACGCGAGTGACCGAGCCCTGGCCGAAGCCATTCTGGCGCGCTGATGTCGTCGCGCACGTGGCCGGCACTGCTGGCGCTGGCCTGTGTTCCAGCGCTGGCGACCACTCCACCACGTCCGGGCGAAACCCAGCGCTTTCCGCCATTCACCCTCGATGGCCCCGGCGAGCACGTCCTGTTCAGCAGCATGCTGGTCACCACCGGGCCGTTCTTCTTCAGCGCGGCAACCAGCGAATCCAGCAGCGACGGCGGTGCGCAGAAGCAGCAGATTCGCGAGGACGCGGCGGCCTTCATCGCCAGCGATGGCGCCTACCGCACCGCCACCCTCGAAGCCCAGCTACGGCGGAGGCGCGCAGGGAGCATGGCGACCCTGCATCATGACCTCGACCTGGCCAGCGAACTGCTGGTCGGCGGGCATCGATGAGTGCGCTGCTGCGACTTCTGCTGCCGCTCGGCCTGGGGCTGTTGTGCCTGCCGCTCAGCGCCGCATTACGCCTGGAACTGCACGACGCAAAGCTCGATCCCGACCAGCGAAAGGCCAGCCAGCTGCTGCTGGACCAGGCGCTGCAGGCGCTGCCGCCGACGCTGATCGAGCGCCTCGACCGGCGGGTGACCGTGGTCTGGCGCGACGACCTGCCGGCGAATGCCTTCGGCCGCGCCAGCGGTCCCTACCGCATCGAGCTCAATCGTCAGCTGCTGGCGGCGCTCGCCGATGGCAGCGCGGCGAGCCGGCGAACCGGCCGCCCCCACGGCACCCTTGAGCGCGAGCTGCTGGCAACGCTGCTGCATGAGCTGGGTCATCTCTACGACCGCGGCCGTTTCTGGAGCCAGACGCAGCGGCGCCTGGTTGCTACCTGCCGGTCGCAGGCCAACCGCTTCGGCGAGATCGGCCTGCCGGCCGAGTGCCGGGGACAAACCGGCCGCCGCTTCAGCCTCAGCGACGATCCGCGCCTGCTGGATCTGGCCGGCTGGCCGCAGCAGGTCGGCAAGCGCGGCCTGCGCGAGACCGACAACGGCCAGGTGGCGCGCAGCCCGGACAGCTACGAGCTGAGCAACCCGCGCGAGTTCGTCGCGGTGAACCTGGAGTATTTCCTCCTCGATCCGGCCTATGCCTGCCGCAGGCCGGCGCTGCATCGGCACCTGCACGAACATTTCGCCTGGCAACCGGCGCACGTGCTCGATTGCCCGCCCGACTACGCCTATCTCAACGCCGGCCTGGACCCGCAGCGCGATGTCCTCGGCCGTCTCGACCCGGAGCGGGTCTATCAGGTCCACTACCTGCTCGCCGAACCCAACGACGCCTGGGTCAGCCGCTGGGGCCACAGCATGCTGCGGCTGGTGATCTGCGCACCGGAAACGCCGCGCGGACCGGATTGCATGCTCGATCTCGACCAGCATCTGGTGCTGTCCTACCGCGCCTTCGTCGGTGACGTGCAGCTCTCCAGTTGGGACGGCCTGATCGGCGCCTACCCATCACGGCTGTTCATCCTGCCGCTGGCGCAGGTGGTCGACGAGTACACCAAGCTGGAGCTGCGCGGGCTGGCCTCGATCCCCCTGCAGCTGTCGCGCAACGAGCTGGAGGGACTGGTCGAGCGCTCGGTGGAGCAGCACTGGAGCTACGACGGCGACTACTACTTCCTGTCCAACAACTGCGCGGTGGAAACCCTCAAGCTGCTGCGCAGCGGCACCGGTCGCGCCGACCTGCATGCGCTCGACAGCATCACCCCGACCGGGCTGCTGGAGGTGCTGCAGGCCCGTGGCCTGACCGACCACAGCGTGCTCGACGACCCCCGCGAGGCGCTGCGCCTGGGCTATCACTTCGACTCCTTCCGTGACCGCTACCAGGCCATGTTCGCGGTGCTGCGCGAACGCCTGCCGATCAAGGAACAGAGCGTGGAGCAGTGGCTGGCGCTGTCGGCCGAAGAGCGACGCCCGTGGATCGCGCAGGCCGACCTGCGCGCTGCCGCCGCCCTGCTTCTGCTGGAGCAGGCTGCACTGCGGCGCCAGTTGCTGCTGGCCCAGGATGATCTCAAACAGCGCTACCTGGCCAGCCGCGACAAGAACGATGCGGGGCTGGTGAAGGCCGGCAGTGCGATCGAGCAATTGCTGCAGGACAGCGGCTTCCTCAGTCGTCCGGCCGAGCTGCTTAGCGCCGGTTACGGATTGCCGCAGACTGGAGAGTGGCGTCAATTGCGACACGAAAGCAGCGCCCGGCAGGCGCAGCTGATAGCGCTGGCGGGCGAGCTGGACAGCGAGCTGCGGGATCTGCTCGAACCCCGGCGCATGGCGCTGATCCAGGCCAGCGAAACCAACCTGCAGGCGCTGGGCGCGCGCCTGCGCCAGTTGCACGAAGCGAGCGGAGGGCTGCGTCTGCCATGAGCAGAGGTATATTGCGTGCGTCTGCCGTCGCCAGCATGGTGCTGCTGAGCGTACCGGCGTGGGCGGTCTGGCCGCCCGACCCCACCGACATCCGTGGCAATCCGCCGATGGCCAGCACCTTCTACGGTTGCGCCACGACCCTGCTGCCACTCTTCACTACCTTCAAGCCGGACGAAACCGACGACATCAGCGAGGAGTTGAGCCGCGCCAGTGGCGAGGTCAGCGAGATCGGCAGCGAATTCAGCAGCTCGGACTACCGCGTACTGCGACTGGCCGCTGAAGATGCCGCGGTCTTCGTCGCCAGCGCCGGTGAGCTGCGCGGCGCACGCCTGGAGGCGGCGCTGCGGCTGCTCAGGCGGCAACCGAGTCGGCAGCAGGCGAGCGATCTGGCGCTGGCGCAGCAGTTGCTGGTGCTGACGACAGCGCGCTGAGCGGAGGGCTTGCCGGCGCGACGCCGAGCCCCGAGACTGGCGCTTTCGCGCCGACCGGGAAAGCTGCATGAAACCAACGCGCGGGTTGCCGCTCATCCTCGGATACCTTGTCAGTACGCTCTGCGGCGACGCCCTGGCGGGCTTCCAGTCGCCCAGGTTTGACGAGGAACCGCTGGTGGCCAGCACCTTCTATCTTGCCGTCAGCAGCATACTGCCGACGCTGACGACCCAACAGCCGGGCGAAGGCAGCGAGGTGTCGGACGCCACCAGCGAGGACACAAGCGGCAGCAGTGCACGTGACGACCGTCGCCTGCGCGAGGCACGGGAGGACGCTGCGCACTTCGTCGCCAGCGGCGGCGCCTACCGCAGCGTACGCCTGGAGGCGGCTCTGCGCTGGCTGCGTGGCCGGCCGCAGAGCGCCGGATTCGACGACCTGCAATTGGCCGCGGCCATCCTGCAGCGCTAGGGCCGCTGAAAACGGTGGACGGATGCAGCGCCGTCCACCCTACGGCATGCTCACGCTGATCGGTGGGATCGGTCCGGCGCAGGATGGAAGATGCTCCTTTCATCCACCAAAGCGATTGCGCACCGGTGGACGGATAAAGCGCCGCCCGCCCTACGAGGGCCGCTGCTCCGTGCACGCGTAGGGTGGATGACGCTCTGTTCATCCACCACAGCGATTGCATAGTCGTTCACCGGCCCCGTTGGCAGCGCCCTCAGCTGGCCAGCGCCGCCGGCATGGCGATCCGTTGCGGCTGCGGCTGGGCATAGCCATGCGGATTGCTGCGCTGCCAGTTCCAGGCGTCGGCGAGCATCTGCTGCAGGCCGTGTTCGGCCTTCCAGTCCAGCTCCCGCGCGGCCTTGCGCGGGTCGGACCAGCACTGGGCGATGTCGCCCGGACGCCGTGGACGAAGTCTGCAGGGCAGCGGTCGGCCGAGCACCTGCTCGAAGGCGCAGACCATCTCGAATACCGAGTAGCCCTTGCCGGTGCCCAGATTCCACACCGACACGCCGGTCTGCTCCTGCAGCCGGTTGAGTGCCTTCAGGTGCCCGTTGACCAGGTCCAGCACGTGGATGTAGTCCCGCACGCCGGTGCCGTCGACCGTCGCATAGTCGGTGCCGTAGATGTTCAGTTCCTGGCGCCGGCCCACGGCGACCTGGAGCATGAACGGCAGCAGGTTGTTGGGAATACCGTCCGGATCCTCGCCGATCAGCCCGGAAGGATGGGCGCCGATGGGGTTGAAGTAGCGCAGCAGGCCAATCGACCAGCGCGGGTCCGACTCGGCCAAACCGCGCAGGACATTCTCGGCCATCAACTTGGATTGCCCGTATGGGTTGGTCGGTACGCCGAGCGGACAGTCTTCGCTGATCGGCATCAGCGAGGCCTCGCCATAGACGGTCGCCGAGGAGCTGAACACCAGGCGGAACACCCCGGCATCGGCCATCGCCTGGCACAGGGCAATGCTGCCGCCGACGTTGGTCTCGTAGTAGCGCAGCGGCTCACGCACGCTTTCACCCACCGCCTTGAGCCCGGCGAAATGCATCACCGCCTTGATCGGATAGGACGCGAACAGGGCCTTGAGCAGTGCGCGGTTGCGCACGTCGCCCTGGACGAAATTCAGCGGCCGCCCGGCCAGCTGTTCGACTCGCTGCAGTGCGACCTCCGAGCTGTTGCTCAGGTTGTCCAGCACCAGCACTTCGTGACCGGCCTCCAGCAACGCCAGTGCCGCATGCGAGCCGATGTAGCCCGCGCCCCCGGTTACCAGAATCATGTTGTTCCTCCACATTTTTGCGGCGAGCACTCCTCCGGCCAGGCCATGCACGCAAGGCTCGGGGGCTCGATATCCAGAATCGGCTCGGCGCTGCGCGGCAAGGGCATGAAAGCAGGGCATGCCGGCCTGCGGCGCCGGATAGAAAAGGCGTCCTGAAGATAGGGACGGGCACCTCCACGGCAAGTTCCAACCAGCCGACGGCCTGTCTATTCGAGGGCCTGTTGGAACCGCAGCCGTGCGCCGCCGTCCATTGACGGCAGAGTGACAAAGCGTCCCGGCAGATCGGGCGGCCGATAGCGCATCCTGCGCGCCAGCCGAAACGACCGCATGGGCCACGACATTCTGCGTCTGCGGCGGGACGGCCCCAGCAATCAACGATGCGTCGCCCTGCAGGAAGATGGACGGCGCGATCCCCTGTGACAACGAGGTAGACCATGAGCTGGGCCGGCCCCTATCAGTACGACATCGGCAGAACACGCGCACCCGGGGCGCTTGCACCCGAGGTGGAGTTCGACGCACAACGGCCGACGCTGTTGTGCCTCTCGCATCTGCGCTGGAGCTTCGTCTACCAGCGTCCCCAGCACCTGATGACGCGCTTCGCCCGCGACTACAACCTGCTGTTTCTCGAGGAGCCGGTAGCCACCGAGCAGAGCCAGGCCTGGCTGGAGATTCGTCCCGAGGACGGCGGCGTGCAGGTGCTGGTCCCGCGGCTGCCGCACGCGTGCGGCGGCGAGCCCAGCGCAAGGCTGCAACGCGAGTTGCTCGACGGCTACTTACAGCGGCTCAAGGTCGACGACCTGATCCTCTGGTTCTACACGCCGATGGCGCTGGCCTTCGCCAGCCATCTGCGCGCACGGCTGACGGTCTACGACTGCATGGACGAGCTATCGGCGTTTCGCGGCGCACCCGCGGCGCTGATCGAACGTGAGCGCGAACTGCTGCTGCGCGCCGACCTGGTCTTCACCGGCGGCTACAGCCTCTACGAAGCCAAGTGCGAGCTGCATTCCAACGCGCATCCGTTCCCCAGCAGCGTCGATGTCGAACATTTCGCCGCCGCACGCGATGCCCAACCCGATCCGTCCGACCAGGCCGCGCTCGGGCGTCCGCGCCTGGGCTTCTATGGCGTGATCGATGAGCGTCTGGACCTTGCGCTGATTGACCAGGTCGCCCGGCTGCGGCCCGACTGGCAGCTGGTCCTGGTGGGGCCAGTGGTGAAGATCAACCCGGCCGAGCTGCCGCGACGCGACAACATCCACTACCTCGGGGCCAAGCCCTATGACGAGCTGCCGGCCTACCTGGCCGGCTGGGACGTGGCGATCATGCCCTTCGCGATGAACGAGTCGACCCGCTTCATCAGCCCGACCAAGACCCCGGAATACCTCGCCGGCGGCCGGCCGGTGGTCTCCACCCCGATCATCGATGTGGTGCGCAGCTACGGCGACAGCGGACTGGTGCGCATCGCCGCCGATGCCGCCGAATTCGTCGCCGCGACCGAAGCGGCGCTGCGCGACGCGGCGCAACCGGAGGCCCTGCGCGCAAGAGCGGACAGCATCCTCGGCGACATGTCGTGGGACCACACCTGGAAACAGATGAAGGAGAAGATGACATGCGCGCTGTGATCCCACGCGACGGCCACCCCGAACGCGACGCCGGCGGCAGTCACCCCGCCAGTGCCCGTCGCGGCTTCGACTATCTGATCGTCGGCGCCGGCTTTGCCGGCAGCGTGCTCGCCGAGCGGCTGGCCGCAGGCCTGGGCAAGCGTGTGCTGGTGGTCGACCGCCGTCCGCACATCGGCGGCAATGCCTATGACTTTCACGATGAAGCCGGCGTGCTGATCCACCGCTACGGCCCGCACATCTTCCACACCAATTCGCAGCGCATCGTCGACTACCTGTCGCGCTTTACCGAGTGGCGCCCCTACGAGCACCGGGTGCTGGCGGTGGTCGATGGCCAGCAGGTGCCGATTCCGATCAACCGCGACACGCTCAATGCGCTGTACGGCCTCCGCCTGAGCAGCGATGAAGAGGCTGCCGTCTACCTCGCCGGACGCGCCGAACCGGTAGCGCAAATCCGCACCAGCGAGGACGTGGTGGTCAACCAGATCGGTCGCGAGCTGTACGAGAAATTCTTCCGCGGCTATACCCGCAAGCAGTGGGGGCTCGATCCCTCGCAACTGGATCGCTCGGTCACCGCGCGCGTGCCGACCCGGACCAACACCGACGATCGCTACTTCACCGACGAATTCCAGCAGATGCCGCTGCACGGCTACACGCGGATGTTCGAAAGGATGCTCGCCCATCCGAACATCAAGGTGATGCTCAATACCGACTACCGCGAGATCCGCGACGAGGTGCAACACGATCACCTGATCTACTGCGGACCGATCGACGAGTACTTCGACTACCGCTTCGGCAAGCTGCCCTACCGCTCGCTGCGCTTCGAGCACAAGAGCCTGGCGCAGGAGCATTTCCAGGCGGTGGGCACGGTCAACTACCCGGCCGAGGAGGTGCCCTACACGCGCATCAGCGAGTACAAGCACCTGACCGGCCAGCAGCACCCGCATACCAGCGTCACCTACGAATATCCCTCGGCCGAGGGCGATCCCTACTATCCGATCCCGCGCCCGGAGAACGCCGAGCTGTACAAGCGCTACCAGCAGCTCGCCGACGACACGCCGGGGGTGACCTTCCTCGGTCGGCTGGGCACCTACAAGTACTACAACATGGACCAGGTCGTCGGGCAGGCACTGGCGCTGTACAAGCGCATCGAGGAAGCCGCCCAGGTGCCGGCTGCCGCCAGCGCCATGCAAGAGCCGGTCGACTGACCGGCCCCAGGCCATCGACTGACGAGGGCTCCATGTACCGACCGCAGCTGTTTTCCAGTTTCTTTCTCGGCGGCTTCGAATGCTCGACCCAGCGCCGCGCCGACGGCCGTCGCCTGGACCTGCTCGACTCCACCGGGCACGCGCGCTGGGCAGCCGCCGACTACGCCCTGCTGCATCAGCGTGGCCTGCATACGGTGCGCGACGGGCTGCGCTGGCATCTGATCGAAACCAGCCCCGGCCGCTACGACTGGTCGAGCTTCCTGCCGCTGCTGGAGGCCGCGCGGCGCCAGCGCACCCAGGTGATCTGGGACCTGTGCCACTACGGCTGGCCGGATGACCTGGACATCTGGCGACCGGCGTTCGTCGAGCGCTTCGCCGCCTTCGCTGCGGCGACCGCGCGCGTGGTTCGCGAGCAGAGCGACGAGGTGCCGTTCTATGCGCCGATCAACGAGATCTCCTTCTGGGCCTGGGCCGGTGGCGACGAGGCGCGCTTCAACCCGATGGCGCGCGGTCGCGGCTTCGAGCTCAAGCACCAGCTGATTCGCGCCAGCATCGCCGCGATCGAGGCCGTTCGCGCGGTCGATCCACGTGCGCGTTTCGTCCAGATCGACCCGGCGATTCACGTCCATCCGCGCAGCCCGCACCCGGGCGAGCAACGCGCTGCCGAGCACTTCCGCCAGACCCAGTTCGAGGCCTGGGACATGCTCTGCGGCGAGGTCTGGCCCGGACTGGGCGGACGTCCCGAGTACCTCGACATCCTCGGCCTGAACTACTACCCGCACAACCAGTGGTACCTGGGCGGCGAGACCATCACACCGGGCAGCGCCGACTATCGCCCGCTGCTGGGCATCCTTGGCGAGCTGCACCAGCGCTACCGGCGTCCGATGCTGATTGCCGAAACCGGTGCCGAGGGCGATCTGCGCGCCGACTGGCTGCGTTACGTCGGCGAGCAGGTGGGCCTGGCGCTGCAGCGCAACCTGCCGCTGGAAGGCATCTGCCTGTACCCGGTGCTCGACTACCCCGGCTGGGACAACGACCGCCCCTGCCCGACCGGGCTGTTCGGCTTCGCCGACGAGCAGGGTCAGCGCCCGCTGCACGCCGCGCTGGCCGACGAGCTGCGCCTGCAACAGGCGCGCTTCACCGCCGTGGGCCGGCACAGCGCGCCTGCCGACGCCCTATGAACGCCCGCGCCGCGCCGCCGCACCTGCAACCACCCGTTCAGCCGAACCTGCTGCCGGCCAGTCCCCTGGCGTTTCTCTGGCACTACGTCTGCGCCCGCCCCTGGCACTTCACCGGGCTGTTCCTGCTGATCGTCGGCGCCGCCAGCTGCGCGGTGGCGGTGCAGTACGGCATGAAGCTGCTGGTCGACGCCATGGCCGCCGGCGCCCGGCTGTGGGCCCAGGTGTGGTTTCCGCTGGCGCTGTTCCTAGGCCTGATCGTGGTGGAGAACGTCCTCTGGCGCCTGGGCGGCTGGCTCGGTTGCCGCACCGTGGTGGCCAGTTGCGTGGACATCCGAGTCGACCTGTTCCGCCACCTCACCGGCCACCCGATGCGCTACTTCAACCAGCACTTCGCCGGCGCCCTGGCCAACCGCATCTCGGCCCTCGGTGGCGCGGCGGGGGCGATCTATGGCGGCCTGGCCTGGAAGATCCTGCCGCCGGTGGTGGATTTTCTCGGCGCGGTGCTGGTGCTGCTGACCGTCGACTGGCGCATGGCCCTGGCGCTGATCGGTTTCGTCCTGCTGGTGGCGGCACTGATCACCGCTTTCGGCGTGCGCGGGCGGACCCGCCACCAGCGCTTTGCCGAGCAGTCGGCACGGGTCGGCGGCGAGATCGTCGATGCAGTCTCCAACGTCTGGACGATCAAGGCGTTTTCCGCCCGCGAGCGCGAAAGCCAGCGCCTGTCGCGGGAGATCGCCCGCGAGGCGCAGGCGCAGCGCAGCAGCTGGATGTACCTGGAGAAGGCGCGGGTGCTGCACGACATCTGCCTGACGCTGATGGCCGGCGGCATGCTGGTCTGGGCGATCCACCTGTGGCTGGAGGGCAATGTCAGTGCCGGCGACGTGGTGCTGGTCAGCGCGCTGACCTTCCGCATCCTGCATGGCTCGCGCGACCTGGCCCTGGCGCTGGTCGACAGTACCCAGCAGATCGGCGCCATCGCCGACACCCTGGCGATCATCAACCAGCCGCATGCGCTGGACGATCCGCAGGCGCCGTTGCAGCTTGCCGAGGGGCGCATCGACATCGAGCGCATTCATTTCGCCTATCCCGAGCGCGATGCGCTGTTCGCCGACTTCAGTCTGCAGATCCCGGCCGGCCAGCGGGTCGGCATCGTCGGTGCCTCGGGCTCGGGCAAGTCGACCCTGATCAGCCTGCTGCAACGCCTCGACGATGTGCAGGCCGGAAGCATCCGAATCGACGGCCAGGATATCCGCAGCGTGAGCCAGGACAGCCTGCGCGAGAAGATCGCCGTGGTGCCGCAGGAAACCGCGCTGTTCAACCGCAGCATCCTCGAGAACATCCGCTACGGCCGTCCCGAGGCGAGCGACGAGGAGGTCTATCGCGCCGCCCGCCAGGCATTCTGTGACGCCTTCATCCGCGAGCTGCCCGAGGGTTACCAGACCCTGGTCGGCGAGCGCGGGGTGATGCTCTCCGGCGGCCAGCGCCAGCGCCTGGGCATCGCGCGCGCTTTTCTCAAGGATGCGCCCATCCTGATCCTCGACGAAGCCACCTCGGCGCTGGATACGCAGGCCGAGGCGGAGATCCAGGCCGCGCTGGCGCAGCTGGTGCAGGGCCGCACGGTGCTGGCGGTGGCGCACCGGCTGTCCACCTTAGGCGGCTTCGAGCGCATCGTCGTGCTGCAGGACGGTGTCCTCGTCGAGGACGGTCCGCCACAGCTGCTGCTGCGCGGCGACGGCGTGTTCTCGCGGCTCTGGCGTCTGCAGACCGATGCCGCCACGCCACCGGCCAGTGCGGGTTGAACTCGGCGCCGACTGTGCTTGCCTGAATAGACACCCCAGGGATGATCGAACCGGTGCGGAGGCGCCGTCGCAGAGGAGAGAGACATGTCGGATCATCACACCTACAAGAAGATCGAGCTGGTCGGCTCGTCCACCAGCAGCATCGAGGACGCCATCAACAACGCGCTCGCCGAGGCCGCCAAGTCGCTGCGCCTGACCGAATGGTTCGAGGTCACCGAGACCCGCGGGCATATCGTCGATGGCAAGGTGGGTCATTACCAGGTGACCCTGAAGGTGGGCTTCCGCCTCGCCGACAGCTGATCAGCGAAGCGGCGAACGATCCATTGGCACCCAGGTCTTAATCGGGGCTCGCGCGCAGCACGTTGCCGAACGCTGACGAGCGAATGTCCGATCTTGCGAAGGAGCGTTGAAGATGAAGAAACGGGTTCTGGGCCTCGCCCTGTCGCTGTGCTCGCTGTCGGTGTTCGCCGCGGCCAAGCCGTGTGAGGAACTCAAGTCCGAAATCGAAGCGAAGATCCAGGCCAATGGGGCAACCCAGTACACCCTGGAGATCGTCGACAAGGGCAGCGAGTCGGATTCGGAAATGAAGGTGGTCGGCAGCTGCGACGGAGGCACCAAGGAGATCGTCTACAAGCGCGGCTGAGCACTCTGCGGGCTGACCATCCGTCGGGCCCAGGCACTGAAGCAACGGCCCCGTCCAGGCAACTGGTCGGGGCCGTCGTGTTTTCGCCCGGCAGGCATGCCGATGAGCGGCATGGAGCAGCGACCTTGGCCGAATTTCCTCGTGGGTCGCCGGCGACTATGCTGGCGCAGATTGCTGCGCGCGGTACTGATACCATATTGACATCAATATTTTGGCGCTCTACTCGCGGCGCCCGATCTGGAGTCCTTGCAGTTGGCGGAACACCGTACCCAAGGGCTGCGCCAATGGATCTGGCGAGCTTTCGTGCAGAGCGCGCTGATTCCGCTGGTACTGGTGGAAACGGTGCTGATCGCCGTCTACCTGTTGGCCAACGGGGCGATACGCGATGCGCAGATCGATCACCTGCGCGAGGTGGCGTTGTTCGATCTGCAGGCCGCGGCGCGCCAGGAGGCACGCAGCATCGATCAACAGCTGCAACAGGTCGGCGAGCTGGCAGAGCTGTATCGCAACCTGACCCGCGAGGCGCTGCTGGCGACCACGCCGGCGCCTCCCCTGCCAGCGCTGGCACTGACCCCGGACGGGGTGCGTCACAGCCCGAAGGATGACGGCGGCAGCGCGGTGTTCTACGCCAATTCGACCCGCGCCGACCGCCATGATCTGGACAAGGTGGCGCGGATGCGCGCGCTGGACCCGCTGATGCGCCAGATCACCGAGCGCAATCCGCTGGTGGCCAGCATCTACTTCAACAGCTGGGACAGCTACAACCACATCTACCCGTGGTTCTTCACCCCCGACCAGTACCCCCGCGACATGGTCATCCCCGACTACAACTTCTATTACCTGGCCGACGCGGAACACAACCCTGGCCGCGGGCCGGTGTGGACCGACGTCTACCTCGATCCGGCCGGACACGGCTGGATGATGTCGGTGATCGCACCGGTCTACCGCGAGGACTTCCTCGAAGGTGTGGTCGGCCTGGACATCACCGTGGGCGGGCTGCTCGAACAGATCGGCCGGCTGCAGGTGCCCTGGGACGGCTACGCGGTGCTGGTCAGCGACGAGCTTAACATCATGGCGCTGCCCGAACCCGGCGAGGCCGATTTCGGCCTCAACGAGCTGACCAGGCATTCCTACGACGAGGCGATCCGCCGCGAGCTGTTCAAACCGGAAGACTTCAACCTCGCCCGCCATGCCCAGACCAGCGCACTGGCGCAGGCCATGGGTCAGGATGACCAGGGCGTGCTGGCCCTGGAGCTGGGCGGCCGCCAGCGTCTGCTGGCCTGGACCACCATCGAGCAGACCGGCTGGCATCTGCTCACGGTGGTGGACGAGGAGCAGGTATTTGCCCGCACCGAAGCGCTGGCCGAGCACTTCAAGCGCATCGGCTATCTGCTGATTGCCGGCCTGGTGCTGTTCTATGCAGTGTTCTTCGGCGTGATGTGGCTGCGCGCGCGGCGTCTCAGCGACCGGCTGACCAGACCCATCGCCGGCATCTCGCAGATGATGGAAGAGATCGGTCGCGGGCACTGGCGCCCCGAGCCGGTAGCCTCGGAGATCGACGAGCTGGCACGGATGGCCAGCGATACATCGGCCATGGGCGTGCACCTGGAGCAGAGCGAGGCGCACCGCCGCGAGGTGCAGGAACGTCTCGAACTGGTCCTGGAAAGCGCCACCGAGAGCCTCTGGGAGCGCGACCTGGGCAGCGGCACGCTGCGCCTGCGCGGTCGCTTCTGCAAACGTTTCGGCCTGCCCACGGAGCAGATCGACGAAGCCGGCTTCCTGGCCCGGGTACACCCCGAGGACCTGCCGCGCATCCACCTCGCCCGGGAGCGCGTACAGCAAGGCGCGGATACCTATTACGCCAGTGAATTCCGTTTCGCCGACAGCGCCGGGCGCTACCACTGGCTGCTCAGTCGCGGGCGGGTGCTGGAGCGCGATCCGCACAGCGGCGCCGCCACCCTGATGGCCGGCACTCACGTGGACATCGATGCTCTCAAGCAGACCGAAGCCGACCTGCGCCACGCCACCCTGGAGGCGCAGCTCGCCAGCCAGGCCAAGTCCCGCTTCATCTCCAGCATCAGCCACGAACTGCGTACGCCGCTGAACGCCATTCACGGCTTCGCCCAGCTGATGATCATGGAGCGCGAGGAGCACGGCCGCCGCGACGGCGACGATCATCTCGACGAGATACTCCTGGCCAGCCGGCACCTCGACCAGTTGGTCGCCGACCTGCTCGAATGGTCGAGCATCCAGGCCGAGAAGCCGCGCCTGCAGCTGCAGCCGGTGGTGGTGCGCCAGGTGATGCTGGAGTGCGCCGAGCTGGTCGAGCCGGAGGTGCGGCTCAAGGGCCTCAAGCTCAATCTCGACCTGCCCGAGGACGACCTGCGGGTGCCGGCCGATCCGCGACGCCTGCGCCAGGTGCTGCTCAATCTGTTGTCCAACGCCATCAAGTACAACACCCCCAAGGGCCATGTGACCCTCAGCTACCAGGTGGCGGCGGGCTACATCCGCCTGCTGGTGGAGGACACCGGCCTGGGCATCGCGCCCGAGCTGCAGGGTCAGCTGTTCGAGCCCTTCCAGCGCCTGGGCCGGGAGAACACCACGATCCAGGGCACCGGTATCGGTCTGTCGCTGTGTCGCGAGTTCGCCACCTTGATGAACGGCCGCATGGGCCTGCATAGCGAAGCGGGGATCGGCAGCAGCTTCTGGATCGAACTGCCGCTGTGGCGCGAGGGCATGCATTCGGCGACGGAAGCGGCACTCGATCAGCTGCCGCGGATCTTCTACGCCGAGGACAACCCGGCCAGCCAGTTCCTGGTGCGCAAGGCGCTCGCCGATCTGGCCGCCGTACAGGTGGCCGGTGACGGACGAACCGCCCTGGAACAGGTACTGGCCGACCCGCCGGCACTGCTGCTGCTCGACCTCAACCTGCCGGGCATCGATGGCGAGGACGTGCTGCGCCAGCTGCGCGCGAACCCTGCGACCCGGCATCTGCCGGTGATAGTGCTGAGCGCGGTGGCCGACGTGCGCCGGATCGCCGGGCTGGATTGCCAGGCCAAGCTGGCCAAGCCGATCAACCTGGAGCAACTGCGCGCGCTGGTGACGGCGGCGCTGGCCAGACACGGCGCCGCCGACGAGCCCTGAGTCGACGACGGATCGCAGGCGCGCGCCGACGACAGCCTTTGTTATACTGCGCGCCCTCTGCGCCCGCCGGTCGGCGAGCCTGAGCCCAACATGACAAGCCACGCCCGCTCGCGTGGCTTGTTGTTTTTTGTCGCGCCAACGGCGCCGCAACAAGAGGCAAGACGATGAGCGCACTGGTAGGCGTGATCATGGGCTCCAAGTCCGACTGGAGCACCCTGAGCCACACCGTGGAGATGCTCGACAAGCTCGGCATCCCCCACGAAGTGAAGGTGGTTTCCGCGCACCGCACTCCCGACCTGCTGTTCCAGTACGCCGAAACGGCCGAGGAACGCGGCATCCAGGTGATCATCGCCGGCGCCGGTGGCGCGGCCCATCTGCCGGGCATGTGCGCGGCCAAGACCCACCTGCCGGTGCTCGGCGTGCCGGTGCAGTCGTCGATGCTGTCGGGCGTCGACTCGCTGCTGTCGATCGTGCAGATGCCGGCCGGCATCCCGGTCGCCACCCTGGCCATCGGCAAGGCCGGTGCGATCAACGCGGCGCTGCTGGCGGCGAGCATCCTCGGCCACCAGCACCCGCAGTTCCACGCCGCACTCAAGCAGTTCCGCCAGGAGCAGACCGAGACCGTGCTGGACAACCCGGACCCGCGCGGCTGAGTGCCGCTGGCTCGCAGAGAGGACTGAACAGATGAAGATCGGTGTCATCGGTGGCGGCCAGTTGGGTCGCATGCTGGCCCTGGCGGGCACTCCGCTGGGAATGAACTTCGCCTTTCTCGACCCGGCCCCGGACGCCTGCGCCCAGGCACTGGGCGAGCATATCCGCGCCGACTACGGCGATCAGGATCATCTGCGCCAGCTGGCCGACGAAGTCGACCTGGTGACCTTCGAATTCGAGAGCGTACCGGCCGAGACCGTGGCCTTCCTCTCCCAGTTCGTCCCGGTCTATCCGGGCGCCGAGTCGCTGCGCATTGCCCGCGACCGCTGGTTCGAGAAGTCCATGTTCCGCGAGCTGGGCATTCCCACCCCCGAGTTCGCCGACATCCAGTCGCAGGCCGATCTCGACGCCGCAGTCGCCGCCATCGGCCTGCCGGCGGTACTCAAGACCCGCACCCTGGGCTACGACGGCAAGGGCCAGAAGGTCCTGCGGCAGCCTGCCGACGTGGCCGGCGCCTTTGCCGAGCTGGGCAGCGTGCCCTGCATCCTCGAAGGCTTCGTGCCCTTCAGCGGCGAAGTCTCGCTGGTCGCCGTGCGCGGCCGCGACGGCGAGACGCGCTTCTACCCGCTGGTGCACAACACCCATGTCGGCGGCATCCTCGAGCTGTCCATCGCCAGCAGCGCACATCCCCTGCAGGCGCTGGCCGAAGACTACGTCGGCCGGGTACTGCAGAAGCTCGACTACGTCGGCGTGCTGGCCTTCGAGTTCTTCGAGGTCGACGGCGGGCTGAAGGCCAACGAGATCGCGCCGCGGGTGCACAACTCCGGGCACTGGACCATCGAAGGCGCCGAGTGCAGCCAGTTCGAGAACCACCTGCGCGCCGTCGCCGGCCTGCCGCTGGGCTCGACCGCCAAGGTCGGCGAGAGCGCCATGCTCAACTTCATCGGTGACGTGCCGGCAGTGGACAAGGTCATCGCCATCGCCGACTGCCACCTGCACCACTACGGCAAGGCCTTCAAGGTCGGCCGCAAGGTCGGTCATGCCACCTTGCGCTGCGCCGACCGCGCCCGCCTGGATGCACGCATCGCCGAGGTGCGGGCACTGATCGGCAACTGATTTTCAGAACCGCTCCGCCGAGGGCCTGTCTCAAGGCGTGGCATAAGCCGTCAACGGAGCGAGGAAAACTGCATGGGTATCATCGGAACCATCTTCATCGGCCTGCTGGTCGGCCTGGTCGCGCGCTTTCTCAAGCCGGGCAACGACGCCATGGGCTGGATCATGACCATCCTGCTGGGTATCGGCGGCTCGCTGCTGGCGACCTACGGTGGCCAGGCGCTCGGTCTCTACGAAGCCGACGAGGCCGCCGGGTTCATCGGTGCGGTGATCGGCGCGATCATCCTGCTGGTCATCTACGGGCTGGTCAGCAAGAAGAAATAACGCCCCGCTCGCGAGCCACTCATGCGTCGTCTATGCCTGCTCCTGCTGCTGATCTGCCCGCCGCTGTTCGCCGAACTGCACGAAACCGACTGGCTCGAGCTGATGCCGGAGGAGGACAGGCTGGCGCTCGAGCAGATGCCGCAGATCGAACACGCCGGCGCCGAGGCCGACCGCGCCTTCGACGCGCCGGGCGGGCTGAAGCAGGCCGACGACCTGCCGGCGGTGATGTATTCGCGCAACACCGTTGCCGCGATGGATGGTCGCCAGGTTCTGCTTGGCGGCTATCCGGTGCCGCTGGAAAGCGATGAGCAAGGCCGCAGCACCGAGTTCTTCCTGGTGCCCTATCCGGGCGCCTGCATCCACGTCCCGCCGCCGCCACCGAACCAGATAGTGCTGGTGCGCTACCCGGCCGGGGTGATGATCGAGGACATCTACGCGCCGCTGTGGGTCGATGGCCGCCTGCAGATCGAACCGGTCAGCAACGCCCTGGCGGACGCCGTCTACGCGCTGGACGCCAGCGAGGTGCGCGCCGTCGAGTAGCGGCGCGGCGCGCCTCCGGTGGAAAAGGCTGCGCCGTTGTCCACCCTACGCGCTCGACGCAGCCTCGGTTCGCGCCGGCGAATAGCCCGCTCTGCCGCACCTCGCTGGCTGGTCCGAGCGGTCTTTGTTGGGCCTCGCTGCGCTTCGTCACCAACCTACCTGTCTGCGATTCGTAGGTTGGGCCGCAAGGCCCAACAAAGGGTGTTTCGCCAGACGCCGACTAGCTAGCCTGCTGCGACCGCGAAGGCCATCTCCGGATGATTGGCGTAGTACGCGGCGATCTGCGCGCGGTTGGCCAGGGCGAGCTTGCAGAGGATGTTCTGCACGTGGGTCTTCACCGTCTTGTCGCTGATCTTGAGGATGCGCCCGATCTCGGCATTGGTCTTGCCGCAGGCCACCCAGCGCACCACCTCGGTCTCGCGCCCGGAGAGCGACGGCTGGCCGGGTTCGAGCAACGACTTGCCGTCGAGCGGACGGCTGTCGCGCCAGGTCCGTTGCAGGGCGATGTGGATATGCGAGGCGATCAATGCCGTGCGCAGCCGGGCTTCGCCGAACAGCGCGGAAGGAACATTGCTGAAGAAGTAGCCGAGAAAGCCCCGCGGCGTCGCGTCCGGCAGCAGGGTCCAGACGAAGTTGCGAATCCGGTTGCGCCGCAGCAGCTCGACCCAGGGTCGGTCGAAGGCAGTCTGCAGACGGTCGGTATGGGTGAAGCGCGGCCGGCCGATGCACTCGATCAGCTCCGGGCGGGTGGGCGGCACCTCGCTGTTCATCAGCGCACTGACGTAACTCTGCGGCGAGCTCTGGACACAGTCGTGCAGCTGGATGCGCCCGCCTTCGCGCTCACCGCGAAGGAACAGGAAGTGCTCGCACGGCAGCACCAGGCGCAAGGCCTCGGCCGTACTCGCCTTGAGTTCGTCCAGACTGCTGGCTGAAACGAGGGGGTTGAGAATGTGCAGCAGCGGCACGCCGGGCGCCGCCAGGTTTCTGGATTGAGCGAGCATGATGGCTTCCTTCTTATTATTCGCATCAAGTGCTGCGCGGGTGTGACGGACTGGCACGCAAGGTCACGACGCCGCGGACTCCGCTTCGGCGGCCAGCTCGAGCAGCTGGCCGGCGGACTCGGCAGCTATGACACGGTTGCGTGCGATTGTTTCCCCTTCGCCCGCCTCACCAGGGCCCGTCGTCAGCAGATTGCGAAGCAGCGCACCCAGAACCCGCCGACACTCCTGACGCTTGACCTTGCCGCTGGAGGTGCGCGGCAGGCTGCCGCCCTGCAGTAGCACGATCAGCGGCTGGCTCAGCCGATGCTGCTGCCAGAGGCTGGCGCGAATGCCGGCCAGCACCTCGCCCAGGTCCAGATCACGCAGCGCACGGCGCTCCATTTCCTGGGCCACCACCACCCGCTCGCCGTCATCCAGCTCGATGGCGAAGGCGGCCGAGCCATCCGGGCGGAAGCAGCTCTGCTCGCGACAGACGCTGGCCTCGATGTCGCCGGGGTGATGGTTGACGCCATTGAGGATGATCAGGTCCTTGCAGCGACCAGTGACGTACAGCTCGCCGTCGAGCATGAAGCCCAGGTCGCCACTGCGGAACAGCGGTCGGCCATGGTCGTCCTTGCCGAACACCTGGGCGCTGGCCTCGGGCCGGCCCCAGTAACCGCCGGCGACGCTGGCACCACGAATGCAGATCTCGCCGACCCGCCCTTGCGGCAGCAGGTCGTCGCTCAGCGGATCGACAATGCAGGGTTCCTCACCCGGCAGGCCATGGCCGCTGCTGACCAGGGCACGGCCGACCTGGCTGGCGGCGGACGGTGCCACCGGTGCGGCCAGATTGTCTTCCAGCAGACGGGCATCGAAGTCGCGTACCACGGCGCCGCGCCGGGCGCCGGAGGAGGTCGCCAACAGCGTGCCCTCGGCCAGGCCATAACAGGGAAAGCTGGCGCTGCGGCGAAAGCCCAGCGCCGCGAAGCGTTGCTGGAAGGCCTCCAGGGTGGCGGCACGGACGTTCTCGGCACCGTTGAAGGCAACTTCCCAGCTGCTCAGGTCGATGCCTTCCAGCTCGCTGTCCTTGATCTTGCGTACGCACAGCTCAAAGGCGAAGTTCGGCCCGCCGCTGGCGGTGGCCTGGTAGCGCGACACGGCACGCAGCCAGCGCACCGGACGCTGGAGGAAATGGATCGGCGTGAGCAGGGTGGTCGCGCAGCCGACGAAGGCCGACTGCAGGATGCCGCCGATCAGCCCCATGTCGTGATAGGGCGGCAGCCAGCTGACCACATGGCTGTCGCGGCGGTTGTCGAAGTGGCGCTGGATGGTTGCCGAGTTATGCAGCAGGTTGGCGTGGCTGATCATCACGCCCTTGGGGTCACCGGTGGAGCCGGAGGTGTACTGCAGAAAGGCCAGGTCCTCGCGCACCACCGTCACCGGTTTCCAGTCACCGGCGCTCCCAGGCGCAATCGCTTCGGCGGCCAGCAGCCGCGCTCCCGGCGCTGCGTGCTGGAGGCGCTGGCGCACCGCCTCGAGATGCTCGCCACTGGTGATCGCCGCAGCCGGTCGGCAGTCGCGGATGATCGCATCGAGGCGGTCGAGAATCTTGCTGGTGCTCGGCGGGTAGGCCGGCACCGCGACCATGCCGGCCTTCAGGCAACCGAAGAAACTGGCGATGTAGTCGAAGCCGGGCGCCAGCAGCAACAGCACCCGCGAGCCCTGCGCGCAGTCCTGTTGCAGGGTCGCAGCCACCGCGCGGGCGCGCTGCTCGAGTCCGGCGTAGTCGAGCAGCGCCTCGTTGTCGTTGCCATCGAGCAGGAAGCGATAGGCCAGCGCATCCGGGGTATGCAGGGCATGGTGCGCCAGGCAGTCGGCGAAGTTGGCGCTGTCGTGCGGCCGGAAGTCGTGCATCGAAAAGTCTCCTGCGGGGAATGGGCTTGCCTTGCGCGCACGCGCCTCAGAGGTGCTGGCGAATGCGTTGTGCCTGGGCTTCGAGCGTTGCCTGGCGGGTGCGCGGGCCGAACAGCCCGGTCAGGTGAAGGAACATGCGCAGGCCGAAGCCCAGGCTGTCGCCGGGTTCGCGCGGGATCAGGTGCAGATGGGCGTGGGGCACATGCTGGTTGGCCGCGCGACCGTCGTTGACCAGCAGGTGACTGCCCTTGACGCCCATGCCGGCCTTGCGCTGGGCGGCCAGCAGGCGGTCGTAGACGCGATAGAGATGGGCGCGGACCTCATCACTGAGCGCTTCCAGTTGCTCGACGTGCAGGGTCGGAATCAGCAGCAGGTGACCCTTGCCCAGCGGGTGGATATCCATGAAGGCCAGGCAGTGCTCATCGGCGTAGACCCGCACGGCCGCCTCCTGGCCGGCGATGATGCGGCAGAACAGACAATCCATCGGCGTGCTCCGCGGCTCAGTCATTCGTCGCCAGCGGGCGCTCTTCCAGCACCGGCTGGCGCACGAACATCCGCTCCAGCAGCCAGCGGTCGCGCAGGAAGTCCTTGTCGGCCAGCAGCTCGGACAGCCGCTTGAGGTTGTGGAAGGGCACCCCCGGATAGGCGTGGTGCTCGACGTGGTAGTTGATGTTGGCCCAGGCCAGGCTGACCAGGCCGCTGGTCACGGTCACGCTGTTGCGCGCCAGGTCCAGGCGATCGGGGTCGTCGTGCGCCAGGGTGGCCATCGGGAAATGCTCGTAGCCGCGCGAGATCGGGTTGTAGACCAGCGCCAGCAGCAGCACCGGCAAGACGAAGATCATCACGAACTCGTAGGCCAGGCCCTGGCTTACGAACAGCGTGGCGATGGCGGCCAGCAGCAGCAGGTTGAACGCCAGCTCAGCGAGCACGGCGTTGCGCACGGCGCTGCCGTAACGGGTCAGCGAGAACCAGGTGAAGCGCGGCACGAACACCGCGATGCGCAGGAACATCCATTTCACCCCGGCGGCGTAGTTCCACTCGTCAGGGTCTTTTTCCGGGTCGCCGATGTAGCGGTGGTGGCGCTTGTGACATTCGGTGAAGGCGGTATAGGGGAACACGATGAAGCAGGCCAGGGCGCGACCGAACCAGGTGTTCAGGCGCTGCGAGGCAAAGGCGCTCTGATGGCCGCAGTCGTGCTGCAGTACGGTGAAGGCGTGCAGCTGGCTGCCCATCACCAGCACCACCAGTACATGCAGCCAGATGCTCTCGGTAAGGGCGATCAACAGCGCGCCGGCCAGCCATACGGCCAGATGAATGCACAGCCAGAGCAGGAAGCGCGCCGGCGCGGGCTTCATCAGCGCATTCAGTTCGGCCTGGGCATCCCCGGATACGCGAAGCTGCGCGCGTTTGGTCAGCCGGATCTCGTCCTGCGCTGCCAGCAGTTCTGCCTGACTCATCATTGGCCTCCTCTCATGTCTGGATGTTCGACTCGGGCCTTCAGTCCACCGTCAGGCGGACCTCGGCGGTCTTCGGGTAGCCGACGCACATCAGCGCCTGGCCCATTTTCAGTTCCGCTGGCGACAGTCCGTGTCCCTCGGCCATTTCCACCTCGCCGGTCAGGCGGGTGCAAACACAGGCGGTGCAGAAACCACTGCGGCAGGAGAACGGCGGCTCGACGCCCTGGGCCAGCGCGGCTTCGAGGATGGTCTGCCCCGGACTCACGGCGAAGCTGTACTCGCGGCCCTGCAGGTGCAGGTGGACCTGGCTGGCCAGGCCGGTCGGCGCGGCTGCCGGCTTGACCGGGGCGACGAAGTTCTCCAGGTGCACGCGGTTGTCGGCCACCTGCAGGCTGCGCAGCGCCTCGCGCGCCTGCTGCATCATCCCGGCCGGCCCGCAGAGGTAGTAATGGGTGTGCTCGCCGTTGAGCGGTGCCAGCAGCTCCATGGCCCGTTCCTGGCACAGACGCGCGCCGGCGCTGCCATCCTCCGGGCGGGAGAACAGGTGGATCACCTGCAGCCGGCCCGGGTAGCGCGCGGCCAATTGGTCGAGCTTGTCGGCAAAGATCACCGACTGCCGATTGCGGTTGCAGTAGATCAGCGTGATCCGGCTGTCGAGTTCGAAATGCAGCGCCTGCTTGATGATCGAGAAGATCGGCGTGATGCCGCTGCCGCCGGCCAGCATCACCAGGTGACGGGCGCCCTGGGCAAGGACGAAGCGACCGCTGGTGCCGAGGCTGCGCACCCGGTCGCCGGCCGTCAGCTGTTCGACCAGACGCGCCGAGACCAGACCTCCGTCGACGCGCTTGACGGTGATCGACAGGTGCCGGTCCAGCCCTGGCGTGCTGCTCAACGAGTAGGCGCGGCGTTGCGGCGTGCCGGCGGCATCGAACTCCAGGCTCAGGTACTGGCCGGCCAGGTAGTCGAGCTTGCGCATGAACGGCGGCTTGAGGTGGATGGTCACCGCGTCGGCGGTCTCGGCTTCCACGGCAACGACTTTCAGATTCAGCATCTTGCTCATGAGATACCTCGCATCAGGCCGCAGCGGCGCGCTGGTGGCCGCGTTCCTGCTCGGCGATAGGGGCGGGTCGGCAGCGCTGCCTGATCAACTCGACCTTCTCCGCGTGGCTCAGCGGCTGCCACCACTCGAGCTTGTCGGCGAGACGGTCGAAGCGACGCAGCATCAGCAGCAGGAACAGGTCGAGCACGCCCAGGTCGCGGAACACCATGGAGCCTGCGGCGGCCATCTCCGGCTTGATCTTCTCGAACAGCTCGGCACTCTCCGACCAGTGCACGTTGGCCCAGTGGTGATGGCAGACGTGGTAGCCCTCGTTGAGCATGTTCACCGGCTTTTCCAGCAGGGTGACGGTGTTGTACATGTAGTCCTTGGGGTCCTGCTGGCCGCCATAGAAGGCGTGCTGCGACCAGTGGATGACGCCCATCAGGAAGTTGGCGGCGCACCAGGGCACCAGCATGTAGGCCACCGCCAGCTCCAGGCTGTACCAGGCGAGCAGGGCGAACAGGCCGAAATAGATCAGGTTGCCGGTGAGCATGCTGCGCGCCTGCACCGACTTGCCGCGGCTGCGAAAGTACAGGTAGGGCGAAACCATCAACTGCTGGTACATCACCTCGCGCACCAGGTAGACGACGAAGTGCCAGGCATTGGCGTGGTCGTAGCGGGCGGTGGCGTAGATATCCAGCGGCCCGGCGTTCTCGCGATGGTGTTGCTGCAGGTGCGCGGTGGCATGCGGCACCAGGCCCATGGGCACGGCGAAGAAGATGTAGAGAAAGGTGTTGCCGGTGAGCCGGTCGCACAGGCTGCCGCCCTTGAGGGTGCCGCCACGGCCATGGCCTTCCTGATGCATGGCGCTGAACGAGCGTACGAAGGCGCGGATGTTCGGGCCGAAGACGAAGGCGTAGAAGCCGATCAGCAGCGGCCAGGACAACTCGCCGATGATCAGCTGGGCGATCAGCAGCGCGTAGGCGGTGCAGGCCAGGGTGATGGCCGCAGCGAGGATCGGCTCGTCCCGCGGGTCCTTCATCACGCGGTTGGCCAGCGGCTGGATCAGCGCATGGTAGCCGTCGCGGATCGCCGCGCCGCCGGCGGACACCCCGGGAATCGCACAGAGCAGGCGGCGACCCAGCTGCAGCAGGGTCGCCAGCGTCAGGATCGCGCCGATGGCCAGTGCGTTGAACGGCAGCAACAGCGCAAACAGCGGTATCGCAATGGCGTGAAACAGTGGGCCGACGTTCGCCGGCCGCTTGGGATAGAGGCTATGCGGCTCCGCCGGGGTATCAGCGTGGCCGCTGAGCGCCGCGTGCGCCTGCAGTTGCTCAGACATGGGCCGGCTCACCCGCGCTGACCGCAGTCTCTGTCGTCTGCCGCAGGTAATCCGCCAGCATCGGCACGGCGGCCATGCGCGAGACCGGGTGGAAACCGATCGCCCGCGAAGCGGCGAGCAGGTAGGCAACCTCGTCCGAGGCGATGAAGCTCATGCCGCCGAGCAGTTCGACCGCCAGGTTGCTGGCGCGCTCGATCGCCGCCTGGACGCTGAAGCGGGTGCACAGCGCCTGGCTGTAGAGCGCGGGGTCGGCGGCGTCGGTCTGCTGCAGCAGGCTGGCGGTGCCGAGCAGCGCCTGGTAGGCGCCCTCCAGTTCGATGGCCAGCTGTGCCAGCTGCAGATCGGCGACGCCGCGGCGGCCCAGCAGGCGCTCGACCAGTGCCGAGGCGACGCCCAGATAGCTGGCGCCGACCATCAACTGGAACCAGCACAGCCCGGACAGTGACGCGGCCTGGGCAACTTCCGCCGCCTGCTCGGCCCCTTCGCCTTCGGCCAGCAGAACCATGTCGTCGGGGACGAAGACATCGCGGAACACCAGCGCGTTGCTGTCGGAAGCGGCCAGCACCGGGGTCTGCCAGAAACGCTCGCGGACGATGCCGCTGCCCTCGGCAAAGATCACCGCGAAACCCTGGCCGTCGCCGCTCGCCGGCGCCACGCCGGCAACGATCACGTCCATGCCGTGGCTCATGGTGCAGGGCTTCTTGCTGCCGTTGAGCAGGTAGCCACCCTCCACCGCGCTGGCCTTGAGGCTGGCATTGAAGATCGCCGAACCGGGCTTGCCCTCGGCGAAGGCCGAGGCCACCAGCAACTGGTTGGCGGCGATGGCACCGAGCAGTTCGTCGGCCGCCGGCACTATGCCGCCGAGCTGGACGATGGTGGCAATGGTGTGGTGATGCATGGTCATCATCACCGCCAGCGACGGGCACAGCGAACCAACCGCCCGCAGCACCGCCAGGGTATCGCTGGGGGCGGCGCCCATGCCGCCGGCCTGGGTCGGCACCAGCAGCGCCGCGGCGCCCGACTCACGGAACAGCGCGCAGAGCTCGGCCGGCTCGGCCTGTTCGAGGGCCATCAGCCCACGGTTGCGCAGGCGCTCGGTGAGGCCGGGAAGGAGGCGGTCGGTGGCGGCGCGGGCTTGCTGGATCGACATGGGTTCAGCCTCTTGGCAGGTGGAGGTTCAGCCGGCCTTTTCGGCCAGCTCGGGAACGGCGGGGGCGAAGCCGAAATCCAGCGCCAGGCGCAGGACTTCCTCGGCATCGGCGAGCGGCGGACGGCGGCCGATGCTGTAGTCGCGCTGGCGTCCGGCCATGGCCAGGACCATGGTTTCCGCCAGGCAGCTGTAGGCAGTGCCGGCCGGCAGGTTGTTGAGGTTCTGGCTGCCGAAGCGGTAGTCGGCGTCGGGCAGGCGGATCAGCCCGCCTTCCACCACCTCGATGTCCGGGCGCTGCTCACCGGTATGGTTGCGGATGTCCGGCGGCTGCGCGCAGTCGCAGATCACCGCGCCGCCGCGCAGCAGGGCCGGGTCGATGAAGGCGGCGCCGTTGGAGGTGGCCGAGATCACCGCCTCCAGCTCCGGCAGCCATTGCTGCAGATCGGAGGCCAGTGTCAGCGGCGCCTGGCGGCCTGCGACACTGGCGCGCTGCTGGACCTCGCCGACCAGTGCGGTCAAGCCTGCCTCGTCGTCACCCAGGGCCAGCAGGCTGGCCGCCCCGCCCTCGCCCAGCAACCCGGCCAGGGCCCGGCCGATGCCATGCGGTTCGCCGCTGTAGAGGCCGAGCAGTGCGTCGCGGTAGATCTCTCCGGCCACCAGGGTCAGCTCCTGCATTGCCGCGCGGTTGGCGGCGTTGCCCAGCAGCACCAGCTGCTCGCAGATTCGTCCGAGCTTGAGGCTGGCCAGGCGGCCGACCGAGCCGTAGGCGCCGATCACCCCGGTCAGACGTTTGGCCAATGGTTTGCCCCGCGCCAGGCAGGCGCTGGCCAGGCCTTCGACGCCGATCATCGCGGTCAGGCTGTTGCCGGTGGTGGTATGGAAGCCCTGGCCGACCACGTCCAGGCCGGCGCTGGAAATCACCGAGGTGTAAGCGCCGAGACCGACGAAGTCGACCTCCAGCGCTTTCACACTGGTCAGGTAGTTGTGCAGCAGCTTGCGCCGCCGCGACAGGCTCAGACGCATCAGGTCGCGCGGCTGCAGCAGACTGCCGACCAGCCAGCCCTCGACATAGTCACCAGCGGCGTTGTGCACCCGGCGCGCGTGATAGGTGACACCGGTGTCCAGGTCCGGCTTGGACCACTCGGAGAATTCGCCGAGCCAATCCTTCATGAACGCCGCTTCGGCGCTGGAGATGCCCAGCGGCGCGATCACCGCGTCGCCGTTGACGCTGTCCTGGGTGGTCGGGTGCAGCAGGAAGGCGAAGCGTCCCAGGCAGCGTCCGCCGGCCGGTTCCTGGCGAGGGGTGGAGCGGGCAACCGGACGCAGCGGTGCGGCAAAACCGTGGGCCTGGAGTACCAGGCGGTGCTGCTGGCCGGACTCGATCAGCTCGGCCGCGCCCCGCAGCCCTTCGAGCAGAAGGTCGATATCGCTGCGGGCAATGGCGAACGACGGCTGGATGCGCAGCACGTTGCTCTCGCTCAGGGTCGGCAGGCAGTACAGGCCATGGGCGGCCTTGAGATAGCCGCAGACGATCGGCACCAGCGCGCCGACCGAGCTGGCCAGCGCCAGGGTGTAGAGGCGCTCGCCCGGCCAGGGGCGGAACTTCAGGCCCTGCATCAGGCCGCAGCCATCGACCCCTTCGAAAACCTCCGGATAACAGGCGACCAGGCTGTCGAGGCCGTCGCGCAGGTGCCGCCCGAGGCTGTCGATCTGGCTCAGCAGGCGGCCATCCTGGGCGTTCAGCTCGTCGAGCACGGCCAGGCCGACTGCCGCGGAGAAGCCGTTCACGCCGAAGGTCGAGCTGTGATAACGGTCGAAATCGCGGCTCCAGCAGTGTTCGGCGTACAGGCAGGCACCAATCGGCACCAGGCCGCCGCCCAGCGCCTTGGCCAGCAGCAGCACGTCCGGCTGCAGATCCTCGCTTTCGCAGGCGAACAGACGGCCGGTGCGGCCCAGGCCGGTCTGGATCTCGTCGACCACGAACAGGCTGCCGTAGCGCCGGCACAGCTCGCCGGCCGCGCGCAGGTAGCCGTCCGGCGGTGTGATCATGCCGGCTTCGCCCTGCACCGGCTCGACGAAGAAAGCGGCGAACTTGCGTCCGGCCAGGGCTTCTTCCAGTGCGGCCAGGTCGCCATAGGGCACGTGCTCGCAATCGCTGCCCGGCACGCGGAAGGATTCGCGGTAGATCGGCTTGCCGGTGACGCCGACGGCGCCCTGGGTCTTGCCATGAAACCCGGTGTGGGTACCAAGGATGCGGTCGCGTCCGGTGGCGGCACGCGCCAGCTTGATCGCCGCCTCAACGGTCTCCGCGCCGCTGGTGGCCAGGGCGGCGCGGCTCAGGTTGCCGGGCGCCAGTTGCAACAGGCGCGCGGCGAGCTGCTCGGCCAGCGGATTGGTCAGCGGCTGGACGAAACTGGCCGCGCCGGAGTCGAGAAAGCCGCGCGCCGCCTCGCTGATGCGCGGCGCGCCATAGCCGAAGGGCACCGCGCCGAACTGGGCAACGAAATCGACCAGGGTCTGGCCGCTGGCGGTGGTCAGGCGGGTGCCGCTGGCCTGGACGATGGATTCATCGAGGCCGACAAAAGCCAGCAGCTCCTGACGGGTGCGATTGAGCAGGGAGGTGGACATGGGTCAGCCCGTCTGGAGTTGGGAGTGCAGGTAGCGGCTGATCTTGCTGACGCTGTCGTGCTCCAGCGCCAGCTCGGGGTCCAGGGACACGCCCAGACGATCCTCGAACTCGGCCGACAGCCCGACGGCAATCACCGAATCCATACCCAGCTCGTGAAAGGGCTGCTCCAGATCGAGCCCGTGGGGCTCCATGTCGAGCATCGACGCGACCACGTCGGCCACCAGGGAAATGACTTCGTCGAGGTTCACCGGATACGTCTCCAGCGTGCTGCAGAGCACGTCAAATCTGTTTGGTTTATCCCTCAATTCAGCGCTGATTCAGCATGAATCGTCGTGAATTGCATGAATTGCGGCATGTTTCTTGTACTTGTAATTATTTTGTGCAATTCGGTCTTGTTCCGAGGCAGGCGGCGATGATCGGTGCCTGAGTACAGCGGTGCAATACGCCGACCGGAGTAGTGGCCATTGCTGGCCAGCCGCCGCGATCGCGGGGCAGGGCCTTCGCGGCGCGGGCTGGCGCCAGTCATCGGTGGCGGCGCTGAATGCGTGCCGCTGGGCGGGTATCGATTCGCTTTGCGAACGCAGTCGCAAAGCGGATCGATCAGGTTCGCGGGGGCGCTGGTGTCGGACGGATGCCCGATCAGCGCGTTGGCGGGCGGATGAGCTGGCTCTGTCGCCTGCGTCACCAATCAAGCGGGCGTTCGGGCGCGCATTGCCGGCGGTCGGCGGCGCGGTCTGACGCTACGCGGTCGTACGACGCCTGGTGCGCGGCGCCTGGGCGCCACTCAGGCCCAGTAGTAGCGCACCACGTGGAAGAAGATCGGTGCGGCGAAGCACACCGAGTCGAGCCGATCGAGCATGCCGCCGTGACCCTCGATCATGTGGCCCCAGTCCTTCACGCCGCGGTCGCGCTTGATCGCGCTCATCACCAGGCCGCCGAAGAAGCCCAGCAGGTTGACCAGCAGGGCGATGCCGGCGGCCTGCCAGAAGCTGAACGGGGTGATCCAGAACAGCAGCGCGCCGACCCCGGTGGCCAGCGCCACACCGCCAACGAAGCCTTCCACGGTCTTCGACGGCGACAGCCGCGGGGCGATCTTGGTCTTGCCGGCGAGCTTGCCGCAGACGTACTGCAGCACGTCGGAGAGCTGCACCACCATCACCAGCCAGGCGATCAGCAGCAGGTTGCGGCCTTCATAGCCGACGATGTCCAGGGTCAGCAGCGCCGGCACGTGGGAGACGCAGAACACCGCGATCATCAGGCCCCACTGCACCTTGGAGGCGCGTTCGAGGAAGCGCGTGGTGTCGCCGCCCAGCGACGCGAGGATCGGCAACAGCAGGAACACGTAGACCGGAATGAAGATCGAGAACATGCCGTACCAGCTGATGCCGATCAGCAGGTACTGCAGCGGCAGGACCAGGTAGAAAGCCGCGGCCAGCGCCGGGTAGTCGCTGCGCCGGGTCGGCGTCAGGGTGAGGAACTCGCGCAGGGCGTAGAAGGACACCAGGTAGAACAGTACGATCACCGCGACGTGGCCGAGCCAGAAAGCCACGCCGAGGATCGCCACCATCACCCACCAGGCGTTGATGCGCGCGATCAGGTTGTCGACCACCAGGTTCTCGGCGCCGCCGCTGCGGCGCTTTAGGATGAAGCCGATCAGCGAGGCCAGCGCCAGCAGCGCGCCGATGCCGGCAAACAGCAGCAGGGTGTTGTTATCCATCAGACGTGCTCCGCAGGCTGTTCAGGCGTGGTTGCGACAGGATGTACCGGCGTCTCGACATCCGGCTGGCCGTCCGGCTCCAGCGCCAGCAGTGCCTCGCGGGCGCGGCCGAGGAAAGTCTCCTTGCTTTCGCTCTCGGCGATTGCCAGCGGCGTGCCGAAGCTCACCGAGCACAGCAGCGGCAGCGGCAGCGCACGCCCCTTGGGCATCACCCGGTTGAGGTTGGCGATCCACACCGGCACCAGTTCGACATCGGGTCGCGCAAGGCCGAGGCGATAGAGGCCGCCCTTGAACGGCAGCAGGCCATCCTCGAGGTTGCGTGTACCTTCCGGGAAGATGATCAGCGAGTCGCCGGTCTCCAGCGCATCGAGCATCGGCTGCAGCGGATTGGCCTCGGGGTCGCTGCGCTCGCGGTCAATCAGCACGCCGTTGAATACCTTGTTGATGATGTAGCGGCGCAGCGCGCTCTTCTGCCAGTAGTCGGCGCCAGCGACCGGCCGGGTGCGCGCGCGCAACTCCGGCGGCAGCGAGGCCCAGAGCAGGACGAAGTCGCCGTGGCTGCTGTGGTTGGCGAAGTAGATGCGCTGAGTGGCGACCGGTGCGCAACCGAGCCAGAGGCTGCGTGCCCCGGTCAGCATGCGCGCCAGCGAAGTGATGGCGAAGGCAGACAGTTTTTCCAGCATCGGTGGTTCTCCTCAGGTCGGCAGGGCCGACAGCAGGCTGTAAAGCAGGCCGCCGAGCAGCAGCAGCGTTTGCAGGCCGAGCAGCAGCGCCTGGTTCCTGAGCAGACGCAAGGCGCCCTGGCAGCGGTCGCCAAGCGCCCTTCCGCCCTTGCCGTCGGCAAGCAGGCCGAGGCTCTGTAGCGCAGCGTCCAGCTCGGCGAGAGTGAGCCGGTCGAGACGCTCGAACAACTCGGCATCGAAGGCCACCCGCAGGGCCCAGTATTTTTGCACGAGTCCCGCCATTACCAGGCCGAGGCAGATTGCCGCGACCCACAGGTCTTGCCGCGCACCGAGCAACTGGGCAAGACCTGCCGCGGCGCCGACCAGCAGCAATGCGGTTGAACAGCCATCGAGCAGCCGGCCCTGACGCAGCAGGGCGGCCGTCACCGCGGCTTCAGGCACCATGGGCGAGCACCGCCGCTGGTGCTGTCGGCTCCCGGCCAATGCCGCTCAGGGCATCACGCTGGGCCGCGCCTATGACCATCTGCGGACGCGCCTGACGCACCCGTGCGACGGCCTCCTCCAGATCCCGCGCCCGCCCGGTATGCAGCAGCCAGGCGATCACCGCGGTGGCGCTGCGCGAATAGCCCAGCGCGCAGCAGACCAGCGTCGGGCCCAGTCGGCGCAACGCCTCGATGGCCTTTGCGGCCTGCAGGCAGGTCTGTGCATCCGGCGCGGTCAGATCCAGCACCGGCAGGCTGCGGTAGATTCGCCCGGCTGGTGCGGCGGACAGCTCGGCGCTCATGTCGACGACGCCGGTGAACGGGCTCTGCGCCAGCTCACGGCTCGACGGCAGTCTTCCCAGCCATACGCCATCACACACCTCCACCGCATGCGGCTTGCCGCGGGTCCACAGACGCGAATTGATCCAGGCCGCGCCCAGATAAGGCGCCAGCAGCCAGCGGCTGGCAGGGCTCAGACGGCCATCGGCGCCCTTCTGGAAACCCTGGGCGCCGAACAGCGCGTAGTTGAGTGCCACCAGCAACAGCGCCACGCCCGGCCACAGCAGCCAGAGCCAGGTGCCGCCCAGGGTAAACGCCGGCACTGCGCAAAGCACCGCACCAAGCAGGTAACGGCTGGCCAGGCTCCAGCGCCGCGGCTGGCGGGCGATGTCCGGATGGGTCAGCGAGCTGGGTCTGTCGCTCGGCCAGAGCCAGACGCACAGCCAGCCGAGCAGCGCACCGGTCGGCAGGTCGATGAAGTGGTGTTGCCAGGTGGTCAGCACCGACACGCCGATCAGCGCGAACCAGCCGTGCAGTAGCCAGCGCCAGAGCCCTCGGACGTGATTGGCGAAGCACACCCAGAGGATCACCAGCAGCGCGATATGCAGTGACGGTGCCTGATTGAAGGGTTTGTCGAAGGCGCCGAGCACGTCGAACATCAGACCGAAGACGCCGTCCATTTCCGGACGCTGGAAGGTGAAGCGCAGCGGGAACAACAGGAAGCAGCTGACCGCGACTATCTGTGCGGTGAACAGCCGCCGCGCATGGGCATCCAGCTCGGCGCGGCTGGCGCAGATCAGCAACGAGATGCCGTAGAGCAGGTCGATCGACCAGTAGGGCACGATGCTCCAGGCCCAGAACGGCATCTGCGCCTCCCAGCCGAAGACCAGGCTGCCAACGTCGCTGCGCTGTGCGGTGACCCAGGTCGCCAGCCCGTAACTGGCGAAGAAGAACGGGCCGAGCAGCAGCAGCCAGAACAGGCCGCGCTTCCATAGCCCGGCCTGGCGTTGCGCGGGAATCGAGCCGGGCATCAGCGCACCTTCTGCGCCAGACCGACGCTGAAGATTCCCCATTCGTCGACACGCAGGTCGATACGCTTGAAGCCTGCGGCCTCGACCAGCTGATCCATCTCCAGCTGGCTGCGCCGGCGCATGACCCAGGGCTGGCCGTCACGGTGGCTGGACAGCGCGCGGGCGATGAACTCCAGCTGCGGATGCCAGGGCTGGCCGGTGTAGACCAGAAAGCCGCCGGGCTCGACCGCCTCGCCCAGACCGGCCAGCGAACCGCCGACCATGCCGTTGTCGCCGAACAGCTCGTAGAGCCCGGAGACCACCGCCAGGCTCGGCTTGGGATCAAGCGCGGCGAGGTCGGCACGGTCGAAGGCGTCACCCTTGACGAAGCGGGCGATCTCGCCAAGGCCCTTGGCTTCGATCAGTGCCTGGCCGTCACGCACGTTGATGTCGCTGTAGTCGCGCAGCAGGATCGACTCAGGCGTCAGCTCCACGCCTTCCAGCGCTTCGAGGATGTAGCGGCCGTGGCCGGCGGCGATATCGACGATGCGCACCTCACAGCCATCCTCGCGCAGCCGGTGCATGGCCAGGCGCAGCAGCTCCTCGACGTGCAGCTTGCGCTGGCGAATGCCGCGCCAACCGATCGCATTCAGGTAGTTGCGGTCGATCATCCGGCCCAGGCCGCTCTTGCCGGCAGGCTGGTTGCGGTAGACGTAGTCGAGGGTGCTGCCGGAGTCGAAGCCGGTATCGAAGCCCAGCTTCACGCCATCGGAGAGCCCCGAACCGAGCTTCAGCCCGGCGCGGGTGGCACGCCAGTAGAGATCGCTCGGCGAATTGCGCGGCAGCGGCGCGGCCAGGCATTCGGACTCGGCGCAGCTGTGCCCCACCTGGTCCGCGTCAAGCAGGCTCGGCAGTGCCAGCGGCTCGGCGAAGTTGTGCTCGATGAAGCGCCGTGCGCGGCTCACCGCCAGGTGGCGATCACGCTCGCCGAGGGTGTCATGGAAGAAGCCGGGGAGGATGTGCTTCTCCTTGCGCGCGCTGCCCAGGCGCTCGAAGAACTGCTCCTGCGGCTTGCGGCTGACGACGAAGTCGCTGCCGGAGATCAGCAGCTGGGTCGGCACCTGGATCGCCTGGGCATCGGCGACCACGCGATCCGCCGCTTCGTAGAGGCCGAGCAGCATGTTCACCGAGATCGCCTTGGCGATCAGCGGGTCGCTGTCGTAGCTGGCGATGCGCGCAGGGTCATGGGTAAGGAAGCGCGCCTTGACGTAGCTGTCGACGAAGAAGTTGCCGCGCCAGGCACGCATCGCGGCAAGACCCGGCCGCGCGAAGGGTACGTAGAGCTTGACCTTGAACGCCGGCGAGGCGAGCACCAGGGCGCGGATGCGCGGCGCGTAGTCGTGCACCCAGGTGCTGACGATGACCGCGCCGACACTCTGCGCCAGCACCGCCAGATCTTCCTGGGCGATGCCGTGCTGGCTGCCGATATGCTCGATGAAGGTCTGCACGTCACGCACGCTGGTGGCGAAGCTCGGGCTGTCGCCACGTGCGCCGGGCGATTCGCCATGGCCGCGGGCGTCCCAGGCGAAGAAGTCGTAGTCCGGCAGGTCCAGCTCGTCTACCAGATGCGCCATGCGCCCGGAATGTTCGTGGCCACGGTGGAACATCACCACCGCCTTGCGTGCCCCCGTCGCGTCGGCCTGCGTGGCCGGCCAGTGACGGTAGAACAGCTCGACGCCGTCATGGGTGGTAAAGGTGCTCTGTTGGCAATCTCTCATCGTCGATTTCCCTATGCCTGATGGTCTTGCGATTGCGCTTGCGCCAGTCCGCGGCGCACGCGATTGAATAAGGTGTAGCCGAGCAGGGCGGCGATCAGGATCAGCAGCGGGTCGATCCAGATGATCGGTAGCAGACCGCTGGCAACACCGGCACCGAGCACGCCGAAGCAGAAGGCCCGGTCGCTCTTGCCCATCGGGCCATCATAGCGCCGGCTGGCACCGACCATCGGCCCCATCACCCCGGCGTACTCGCTGATCACCCCGAGCAGCACCACCAGCACCACGTAGATCGGCGACACCCCGGCGATCAGGGCGAACGGCAGGTACAGCGCGGCGTCGGCGATCACATCGCACAACTCGTTGAGATAGGCGCCCAGGGTCGACTGCTGGCCGAACTCGCGGGCAAGCATGCCGTCGATGGCGTTCAGCGCCATGCGCAGGAACATCCAAACCGGAATCAGTGCGAACAGCCAGTGATGGCGAGCAAAGCCGGCCACCAGCGCGGCGATGATCAGCGACCCGATGGCCGCGCCAAGGGTGACCTGATTGGCGGTCACGCCTGCTGCATGCAGACGCACCACCAACGGCCGCAGCAATGCCTGGAAACGCGGCTTGAGCTGATAGATGGAGGCCATGCGGGAAGTTCCTTTTCAGTGGGGCGTCGCGCAGCTTACTCCTGCACGGGCGGGGGGCAAGTCTGGCGGGTTGAATCTGTGACCGGGACTAGGGCTGTGAAGCCACCATGCACCGTTCCACCAGGTGGGGCTACGTGCGGGACGCAAGAGCGGCGAATGTGCACCTCGACACAGGCCGGAATCGCCGGCTCGACAGCACCAGGGAGCTGATGTAAACAACGCCAGCGCGGCCTGCGGTCTCGGTTTTCCAACATGGAGAGTTATGAATGATCAGACGATTTCCAGCCATATTGCTCCTCGGTTTGGTCGGCACGACGGCACAGGCAGAAGTCGACGATACCGGTGCTTTCCAGGTGCTCTCCTTCAGCCAGGGGGAAATGCATCAGGTCGACGGGCAGTGGGCCATCCGGCGTGAGGCGCAGGAGCTTACCTACAAGGTCAATGGCACCTGCGTTTTCAACCAGAAGCCCAAGCCCTGCATGTGGTACGGCTACATCCTGGAGTACGACTCGGCCGGTCGCGATGTGGAGATGCAGTGCAGCGGCTATCAGGACTCGCCCTCGAATTTCGGTAACCCAGGCGAGCTGATCGAACGCAACGCGCGGACCTTCAGCTATGTCGTGCCGCTCAAGGGCAACGAGCGTCTGTTCATCAATCCCCAATACACGGCTGCGGGGGGCGAAGGCCGCATCGTTCGGGCTGTTACCCGTTGCTCGGTGGACGGTGTGCAGGTGCTGCAGTTCAAGCAGACAACGGTGATCCCGCCGCGCAAGGGCTGAAGAGACATCCGCCGCCGCACTGGCTACTCATGGCCAGCTAGCGGTCATCGAGGAGAAACGTGTGACGCTGATCGTCCATCTGCAGGCCCAAGTGCCGGCTACTCAGGCGCTGCTGGCCAAGGTGACTCCGCAGGTGTACTCGGAGCCCACGGCCTGGCGCTGGATATCTCCCACCCCGCCTTGCCTAGCCTGATGCTGCTGGGCGATGCCCGCGGCGGGATGGTCATCTCGGCACAATGGCAGCTGTCGGATGCCGAATGGACCTCCCTCGAGCATTTTGTCGTGGTCTGTCGCAAGACGGTACCGGAGAGCGACGCGGCTTACCGCCGCAACCACGATGCCTGGCTGAGCACATCACCGCTGGACGCCGGAGGCACGCAGCCCATTCGCCTGCTGCGTGGCCTGCGCCTGAGCAAGGTCACGCTGCGTCCGCGTGAGGTGGCGGGCATCGGCGAATGGACCGCCAGCTACCTGGGGCCCCGGGTTCTGGCAAGCGGTACGCGAGGCCGGGTTGAGCGGGTTGCTCGCCGAGCCGATCCTGCAGATCCGCTCGGGAGATCCCATCGACGGAGTGCAGCAGCTCTGCACCGACGTCATCATGCCGCCCGTCGCGGACGACGCTTCGGTCTACGGCCTGCTGTGCTACCGGGCCGAGGAGATCGGCGGGCGAGCAGACTTCATGCACAGCGCAGAGCCCTGGGCCAACCCGCGTTTCGGCTGGCCCGGGTGGATCGTCAGCGCACGGGGGCGCGAGCTGTTTCTCGCACAAGACCTTCAGGGCTGGGATTTCCGTCCCGTCCTGTATATCGACTCCGCGCTTCACGCCGACTACCGGGCACTCTGCGTCCAGCTGCAGGCGCTGATGGACGCTGCGGCAAACAGCCGTCTGCAAGTGCGTGACTGGTAGGACCGTTCTCGGAAGCCATTTCACGGTGCGATAGAACTGGCCATGGGCTGGTCTGGTTTTTGGGCTGAAACCTTCCTGTTGTCGCGTATATGCTGCAGCACCCAATCAAGGACAGAAATGTAGGAGAAATCATGTCTCGCAACTCTGCGCTCACCACCCTGGGCAGTTGTGCATTGATCAACCTGATGCTCGCCACCCAGGCGCAAGCATCATCGGTCGACTGGTCGGGCGCCTATCTGGGCTTCGGCGTCGGCGCCGCACAGGGCGCGGCAGAGACCGATGTGCAAACGCGGGACGGCTTTCCCGGTTCCTACTTCACCTCGCCGGATCCCGAACAGATCGACGCTGTCACGGCGACGACACTCACCGAACGAGGATTTTCCGGCACCTTCTTAGCCGGATACGGGCAGCAGCGCGGCAACCTCTATTTCGGCCTCGAGGCGAGTGCCAGTAGCCTGGATTTCGATGCGTCCGACACCTCGGGTGCGGAGTACCTGTCGGCTGCCACCGGAGCCTTTCGCAATCGGATGTCGGTCAGCGCCGATTGGCAGGCGACGTTGCGTGGGCGTCTTGGCTGGGCCGAGCAGCGCTGGCTGACCTACGTGACCGGTGGAGTGGCATTCACCCAGGTTCGCCTGGATGCGCAGTTCCGGGACAACTTTCTCGGCGTAGGCGCTAGCGGTAGCGGCAGTGAGAAAAAGACCCGCACGGGCTGGGTGGTCGGCGCGGGCGGCGAGTACGCGCTGAGCGATGCGTGGCGACTGAGGGGTGAGTATCTGTACGCCGACTACGGCAGGATCGAGGCATCAGCTGTCGTCACCAACCCGGCCTTTCCGCTGTTCGCAAACGAGATGGATAGCTCGGTCGACTTCCGCACCCAGAGCCTGACGCTTGGCCTGTCTTATCAATTCTGATCAGCGCGCCAGGAACGACGCCGAGGGCTGCGATTGATTCTGCCTGCCTGAAGCGTTGTAAAGCGAGGTCTATCCAGCGTCGCGATTCAGCGAGCCTGGGTCAGCGCCAGCTTGATGCCTAGTCCAACCAGCACCGCGCCGGTCAGGCGGTCGAACCAGTGCCCCATGCGCGCAAAGCCCGCGCGCACCCGCTGCTGACTGAACAGCAGCGCGACCAGGCAGAACCAGAGCGCGGTGGCGCCGGTCAGGTAAGCGCCGTAGCCCAGCTGCACCGACAGCGGGGTGTTCGGGTCGATCACCACCGCGAACAGCGACAGGAAGAACAGCGTGGCCTTGGGGTTCAGGCCGTTGGTGATGAAACCGGTACTGAACGCGGCCAGTGCCGAACGCGCCACGGTCGTCTCGCCCTCCATCGACGCCGCATCCATCGGCCGGGCACGCAGCGCCTTGATGCCGATGTACAGCAGGTAGGCGGCGGCGAGCCACTTGAGAATGCTGAACAGCAGGATCGACTGGGAAACGATCAGGCCGATGCCCAGCAGCGAATAGGTCACGTGGATCAGGATGCCGCTGCCGACGCCCAGCGCCGTGAACAGCCCCGCCCTGCGCCCACGCACCACGCTCTCGCGCACAACCACCGCGAAGTCCGGCCCGGGGCTGGCGACTGCCAGCAGGTGGATCAGGGCGATGGTGAGAAATTCGTTCCAGTACATGCGGGCTCCGGACGAGGTTCGACGGGCGTAGGGGGGAGCTAATCTACGCCCCCGGTGCGCGTCCGGAAAGTTCGGGGACAGCGAGTGGCGGCGCAATGCGCTTCGCTTATTGCGCCCTACGGTGACCAGGGCTGGCCGCACCTGGCTGGCCGCACCTCGCCGGCCGCACCTAGCCGGCCGCACCGCTACTTCAGTTCGCTCAACAGGCTTTGCTGCCGCGGCACCGGTGCGCTGCAGGGGAACAGCACCTGCCTGGGCTGGAAACGGGCGAGCAGCGCGGCCGCTGCAACACGCTGGCGCTGCCAGCCCTTGCGCAGGACCTGACGGCACTGGGCTTCGCTCAGCGGTGCACCGAGCAGATGGGCCTGGCCATTGGCGAAGCGCTGCTCATTGGCTTGCCACCAGGCCGCAACCAGTGCCGGATCGGGCCAGGCCAGGTCGGTGTCGGGGTCCATAGCGACCTCGGGATCGTCCGGGTCGTCGCTGGGGCCGGCGTCGTAGTCCAGTGTGTTCCTGAGCTCCAGATCCAGCTCGGCCAGGTCGGCACCGGTGATCAGTGCAAAGGCTTCGCCGGCGGCGCGGGCCAAAGGTGGCTCCTGCATCTGGCGGATCAGCCAGGGGACGGTCTGCGGATCGCCGAACAGCCCGGCGGCGCGGATCGCCAGGCGGCGCCGGGCCGGGTCCTGGGTCAGCTGGCGAATCCAGGCCATGGACAGCTCACGCGGTTGCCAGGCGAGCAGCACCGGCAGAGCGCGGAACTGCCACTCGCTCTCCTCGGCCGCGAAGTCGCGCAGCACCGCCAGGGCTTCCTCGTCACCCAGCTGGGCGGTGGCCCAGTTGCACCAGAAGCGCACGGCGGTGTCTTCGTGCAGGCGATGCACACGCAACTCGATCATCAGGTCATGGCGGCGCAGCTCACCCGCCGTGCGCGCCGCCCGCGCCAGTACTCTGGGGTCGGCATGCGCCAATGCGGCGAGCAGCGCCGGGCCGGGATCGCGGCGATGCATGCCGCAGGCGGCGAGACCCAGCCGGCGTGCCAGCGGGTCGGCAGAGGCGAGCATGCGCTCGACCGGCGCTTCAATACGTGCCCAGTCCAGCCAGCCGAGAGCAGCGCTCAGCGCGCGTTCGGTCTCGGACGAGCTGCCGTACTCACGCAGCAGCGCAGCGCAGGTCGGCAGATCCTCGCGCTCCAGCGCCAGCACGTTACAGACAAACAGCTCGCCCATGGCCTGCGGATGCAGTTGCGCCGCCAACGCGTCCTGCGCGGCCGACCCGGCGATGCGCAGACCGTCCAGGTGCGCCTCGATGCGCTCCTCCAGCCGCTGCAGGTGGCGCAGGTCGTAGTGCGGCGCACGCACCGCGTAGTCGCGCAGCTCGGCGAGAAAGGCAGCCTCTTCGAGGTGCTGGTCGAGGACGTTGGAGACGGTGGCGGTGCTCATATTGGGTAGGCTCTTGGTAAGGCCTCGCCGCTCTGCTCAGTGATCCAGCGAGTGTTCGATCTGTGTGAGTCCCTGGCAAAGGCCGGCGGGCTCGCGAATGGGCTGGCAGCACAGTTCTCGCTTCTGGGCACGGGCTTCAAGGTTCGATCAGTAGGATCAGGCATTGTCCCCATGGTGGAGCTCGGTCCAGCTATGCCCATCGAAGGCCAGGATATCTTCTTCGCCGATTGACCATAGCGTTCCTTCGTTGGCGTGCAGTCTGTGGGTGGTCACTTGCCGCCCCAGGCCGGTATCAACTGGGACTATCTGGTTATTCTCGATTTTGGCCAGGAAATTGTTGCCAGCGAGATAGGGCGTGCCCTGGAAAATTTCGATGGAATACCAGTTCTTTTCGAGTCCGTTGCTATCAACCATCTGCCAGTTGCCAAAAGCACCGTGCATCACGACACCGAGGTTTCCGCATATCCACACCTGGCCGTCCGGCAGGCATTTGACACCGGCCAAGTGGGCATTCGTCGGGCTTTCATCGGCATGCCAGGTCGCGCCATCGTAGAAATAGATTTCGCCCTGCCAACCCACGGCATAAAGGCCGCTTCCGTTCAGGCCGTCGATATCGAAAAAGCCGTGTGCACTTTCTCGGGTCAGGATGCTGTCCGCGATCGAGAGCCACTCATCTCCTTGCCGCTGGTATACCTGTCGACCGTAACCACAGGCATAAAGTGAACCGTTGATGTTCTTGATGGCTTCCAGATAGCCATAGGGCTCGCTGAAATTCAGGCCTGCACCTTCAATCTGCTCTTTTCGCTGGCCCGCCGTGCTCAGCTCCTGCACTTCCCCGTTGCGCCCGAGAATCCACCAGCCGCGATAGTTCTGCGAAGGGTTACTCAGGTAGGTAAGCGATTTGCACTGGAAATCCAGGTCGGTTTTCCCCCACTGACCATTGATATGGGTAAAAAACCGGCAAAACTCGGTGTTGCTGGCGAGCATCTTTGGATAGCTGAGGATACCGAGAGCGTCCTTGCGCCCATAGAAACCCGCCAGAAAAAAGATGGGTACTTTCTGTCCCGACATCTCGAACTCCATTGAAAGTGTATGGAAGGTTTAAGGAATGCTCATGCCGCAATGGGGCACCAATCATCAGGTAGCCTGCCGAGGGCTTCTCGGAGGGAACGAGCGTTGCGAGCCTTCCTTAGACGCCCGACGGCGCTGAGTAGGTGCCGCCGGGAACGAAGCCATCCGGCGTACGATTGCCTCCAGAATCGGCGCGCAGAAGAAGTTTCTCTGATTTACCTGGGCCGACATCCAACCCCATGTTCCGGTGAGCGGACTCACTCTGCGCGGCCATGCACGCAGTACTGCAGTCCTGCTTGACCTCGGTGACGGCCTTGGAGCCTTCGTCGTTGGCCTGTTTGAACGTCCAGGTGCCAGCCTCCTTTTTCACCATGGGCTGGCCCTTTTTCGTTCGCTGGCCGGTTTTGCCCATTACCGGGCTGCTGCTCATGAACTCATCTTCTTTCACATCGATGATTGCATGAACGCGGCCATGCTCTTTAAGCCCGCCAGGTCCGGTATCGCTTTTGGTGGCACCCTCCAGGCAGATGCAGGGCGCCTTGGTGTCGTCATACTTTTCTGCGCCGGGATAGCGTCCGCCGTCGCCTGTTTTCCGTTCACCGGCAGGCATGAAGCAGTGAGCAGGAATCACATGGTGCGGCGTTTTTCCATCGCAGCAGCCGAAGTCGAAGGGCAGCAGGTTGCAATCGAACTTGTCCTTGCACTCCTCGTCTTCGCACATGGAATCGAGAGCGCCTTTCTTGTTGTAGAACGCATGCTTGCCGTCGTCCTCCTCCAGCAGCGCCTTCCAGTCCACCGCGTCGTCGTCGGTTTCGGCCAGGACCTTGGTTGCTGTTGGCTTGTTATGGCTCCTGCGCTTGTCCTTGTGGGTGTTCTGCTTGACGTGTTTCTCCACGCACTTTTGCGTGGCTGTGGTTTGTTCCTTGCAAGGACCGTCTGGCATCGCTGTGCCATCCATGTACATCCAGGGCGGCGTGTTCCCCGGCGCCGATCCGTGGTTGTGAGTGGTCAGGTCCATCATCCGTACCACATTCTCCCCTTCGAACTTCACATTCATCGACCATGAGGTGAAGTACACCTTGCCCTTGATCTTGCTGGTGATAACGCCTTTCTTCGGCGCACAGCCGGCCTCATCGCCGTAGCTGGTCTTGAAGTAGCTCTTGTTCTTGAGCATCACTTCCTTGCCGGTGATCTTGATCGTGCGGGTGCCGTTGGTGGTGTCCTTGGCCATCCCGGTGTTGGGGTAGGGAATGGGCACGCCGGGTGGTGTCGGGGGTGCCTGGGGCGGGGTAAAGCAGACGTCCGGGAAGCTGGCGATGGACTTGCCATCAGCCGACTTGCAGGACACTTCCATGTTGTTGGCGTAGACCTCGTTGGCCATCAGCCAGCCCTCACCGGTTGGTAGCGGAGTATCGCGGCGGCGCGTTGGCCGGCGTCATTGCCGAGGTGGCAGAGAACGTTGGGGCCGTCGCCGTAGGCCTTGCGGCAGGCGGCCAGGGCCACCACGAGCATGGCCGGGCCGATGGCGGCGCCCACCTCACCGATGCAGTCGGCCGGGTGCCAGAGATGGAAGAACTCCTTGCGCACCCGCAGCGTGCGGCTCAGCGCCAGCGACGCCTCCTTGAAGTAGTACTGCTCGCCGGACAGGTCGGTGACGCGGTAGTCCATCTTCTCCAGACCGCAGCCCACTTCTGCCAGGGCAGCGCGGATGGCCTGGGTCAGGCCCTCGGCGCGCAGGGGTATCTCCTCGCTTTCGACCGTTGCCGGCTCCATGCCGAACCCAAGCCCGAGGCAGGCCAGCTGCGGCTCTTCGCTGACGAAAGGCGCGCCAACCACCACCGCCGCAGCCCCCTCGCCGGGAATGAAGCCATTGGAGTTCTGGCTACTGAGCAGGCGCTGCCGCTCCTCGTAAGTTGTCAGGGTCGTTGCATTGAGAAAAGAGTCGACGCCGGCGATCAGCACATGTCGATGGCCGCCCTGGTAAACCAGCTTGCGCGCGTTGAGCAATGCGACGGCACCACTGACCCGGCCGCGGGCGATGATGCTGGAGCTGGGGTGAAAAGCCAGGCCCAGCTCCTGTTCGATATCTTTCAGCAGTTGGCCATCCAGGCCGGCGAGCCTGCCCGGCCGCTCCTGCTCCGCAACCCCAAGCAGCAGCGGGGTCTGCGCCGGATCGATGCCTGGAGTGCCCTGCAGGGCTTCGGCAATAGCACGTGCAGCCATCTTTATCAGCTTGCTGCGGCCGCGCCAGGACTGCTCCAGCGGTACGCTGGCGCCGAGCAGCCATTCGCCGCCGCGATCGATGAATCGGGTTTCCTGGAAGTTGTCGATGGCACAGCGAATCGCAGCGCAACTGGCCGGGGCACTGAGGCCAACGGCGCTGACCATGCCGGTGCCGAAGATGCACAGGGCGCCCATCATTCGTTCTCCGCCGGCAGGCGCCGGGCGCGAACCAGTTCGCCGAGCCCGGCGTGGTAGTCCTTGCCCAGCTCGCGGGCGCGCCACCAGGCGCGTGATCGCGTGCCGACCAGCACCTGGGCGATCTCGAACATGTTGCGTTTGAGTGGCCGGCTGGTGCGCCAGGTGAGTTGCACCTGGCCGGCGTCGGTGTCGATCAGCAGGGTGTCGATGACCGCATGCACCGTTTCATGGCCGCCCTGGTTGAGAAAGAAGGTCACCGGCACCTGCAGCCGGGGAATGCGAAAGCTGGCGCGTTCCTGGGCGGTGAGGTTGAGCAGCAGCACCTCTTCACCGCCCTGCAGGTACTCGGTCTGCTGGTCTGCCGACGCGGCCTGGAAGTAACGGTTGTCGAAGTCGGCGGGCAGGAACGGAAAGCAGTCGGCCAGCCAGGCCTCGTCGTAGGTGCCGGCGAATCCGGCGCGCGGCGTCCAGTGGCGGCCGATCGGGCCCAGCGCCATGGGGCGGAAGTCGCCATGCGGGCTGTCGATCGGCTTGCCCAGCTCTTCGGTGACCGGCATCGGCATGCCGACGATCTCGCCATTATCCGCACTGCGGTGATACCAGCCGATGCCCGCCGGGTTCTCCATGTAGCAGTGCTGCTGTTCGGGGTTGTCCTTCAGCGGATGGCTGCCACCGAAGGCCTGGGCGTAGCCGATCGGCTGTTCGACGAAGGGCTGCGGCAGGCCGGCGGCGACGCCGAGCAGGCCTGGTTGCCACTGCCGCGGGCCGAGGACGGAGAACGCCTTGCTCACCCGGCCGACGCGCACGCCAACCGTCAGCTGGGAGACGGGCTTTCCACCCGGCGAGCGGGCATTGCCGTGCACCAGCACGTCGCAGAAGGGCTTGATCGGGGCGAAGTCCATCTCCCGTAGAGGTGCCGAAAGGCCGGGCTCGCCGAAGTATTCATCGGCCATCAGCAGCGGTTGTTGTGCCTCCAGCAAACGCGCTTCGCGGCCGTCCAGCGGCAGGTCGAAGGTGCCCTTGGCGATCACCACCAGAGATTCGCGGCCGTCGGGTGCCAGGCCCTGGGTGTAGGCGGCGGCCAGTTGCGTGGCGTTGAGCAATTCCATATGCCGGGAAACCTTCTAGTTGATCTGCACCGAACCGCCGCGGATGCGATTCACCCCGCTGGAGCGACTCGACAGGTAGGCACCGCGGATCAGCACCTTGCCCTCACGGGTCAGGGTGATGCTGGCCTTGCCGCAGCGCAGGACGATCTCGCGCTCGGCGGACAGCTCCAGGCGCTCACCATCCAGGTGGGCAACGGCGACCTGGGTCGGCGCCTGCGCGGCAGCCGCTGGCGTCGACTCGCTCGGCAGGCGCTGGATGCGACCGATGACCAGTGGCCGGCTCGGATCGCCGGCGACGAACATCAGCGCGACCTGGCAGCCGATGTCGTCGCGGCTGAGGCTGGTGGTGGTGCTGGCGGCGATGCCGGTGGCCACCGGGCAACCGGGGTAGGCCACCACGGGAGCGGCGGCACTGGGCACATCGAGCAGCACGCCGATCACGACGCCGTCGAGGCGGGTCTGGCTGGGGTTGTGGTATTCGACTGGCATGAGGTTCCTCCCTGACCGAGCGCGGGCTCAGTTCTGCAATATCTTCTGGCCCTTGACGGTGACGTTCTTGCTGGCCTTGATGGTGATCGCGCCCGAGCCGTCCACGGTGATGTTCTTGCCGCGGATGACGATGGTGCCGTCCTTTTTCATGCTGATGCTGGCCGAACCCGTGGTCAGGGTGATGGAGTCACCGGCGTTGAGCGAAAAGTTCTTGCCGACGTTGACGCTGTCGTTCTTGCCGACACTGGTGGAGCGGTCCTGGCCGACATTGCGCGACTCGCTCTTGCCGATGCTGGTGCTCTGGTTGTTGCCAACGTCGACGCTCTGGTTGCTGCCGATGCTGATGGTTTCATTGCTGCCTACCGTTTCGCTGCGGTTCGCGCCAATGCTGATGGTTTCGTCGTTGCCGACGGTTTCGCTGCGGTTGGCCCCGATGCTGATGGTCTCGTCACTGCCGACGGTCTCGCTGCGGTTGGTGCCGATGCTGATCGTCTCGTTGCTACCGACGCTCTCGGTGCGATCGACACCGATGGTGATGGTTTCGTTGTTGCCGACCTTCTCGGTACGGTCGACACCGATGGTGATGGTCTCGTTGTTGTCCACCGTCTCGGTGCGGTCATGCTTGACGTGCACGGTCTCGTCGTTGTCGATGGTCTTGGTGCGGTCGTGGCCGACCCAGTGGGTCTCGTCGTTTTCGACCTCGATGTCCTGGTTCTTCTCGGCATGGATGAACAGCTGCTCCTCGCCCTTCTTGTCCTCCATGCGGATTTCATTGAAGTTGGCCGGCGTACCGCCCTTGCTCGACCGGCTCTTGATCCCGCTCTGGGTGGCGTTGGCCGGCAACTCGTAGGGCACCGGCTGCTCGGCGTTGTAGACCCGGCCTGAAACGATCGGCCGGTCGGGGTCGCCCTCGAGAAAGCTGACGATCACCTCCTGGCCGATCCGCGGCACGTGGATCGAGCCCCAGCTCTTGCCGGCCCAGTACTGCGACACACGAATCCAGCAGGAGCTGTTCTCGTTGGACTGGTCGTGCCGGTCCCAGTAGAAGTGCACCTTGATCCGGCCGTACTGGTCGGTCCAGATTTCCTCGCCCTGGGGCCCGACCACCATCGCGGTCTGCGGACCCTGGACGATCGGCCGTACCGTCATCGGCAGCAGCCGGTAGGGCTGGCTGGCCTCGATGCAGACCAGCGAGCTCTGATACTGGTCGCCACCACCATGCCCGGACTCGACGCTCTCCTGGGAGATCTGGTAGCTGGCAGAGATCACCAGGTATTCGCGATTCTGGTCGCTGCGCGGATAGTTGGTCAGTTTGAACAGGTGGCCGGTGCCGACTCCACGCGCCTTGCCGCGCAGCTGGACGCGCTCGAACTGGGTCTGGATGGCCTCGATGCGG
>NZ_QASN01000022.1 GCF_003052585.1 Pseudomonas mangrovi
CTTGCATGGCATGCAAGAGGTCGACGGTTCGATCCCGTCTAGCTCCACCAATCACTGATGGCATGGCATTCGCCTTGCTGTTCATCGAAGGTTTCGTCCCCTTCGTCTAGTGGCCTAGGACACCGCCCTTTCACGGCGGTAACAGGGGTTCGAGTCCCCTAGGGGACGCCATTTTCGCCCGCGACTTGCGGGTTTCGAGGGCTGCCGAAAGGCGGCCCTTTGTTTTTTCCGCCTTTCCCTTTCCCTCTGCGTTTTGCATGCTGCGGGCACGCTGCGGTCTGCGGTTGGCTGCCACGCTGTCAGGCGGCATCATGTAACGGTCGTGAATCAGAACCGCTTGCCGGTGGTCACAGAGGAAGTTGCCGAGCCAAATGCCGGCGTCCGAACGGCCTGTTGTCGGCCGCAACCACTGGAGTCAGGAAATGCCCGGATCATTGTTTCAGGCCTACCCCGACCGTGACGCCTGCGTCAGGGGTCTGGCAGGTGACCTTCATGCCTGCCTGCAGCGGGCGCTGGCAGCCGATGGTAGGGCAAGGATGCTGATGCCTGGGGGTAGCAGTCCGCAGGCGCTGTTTCCGCTGTTGGCGGCACAGGCGCTGGACTGGGGGCGGGTCGACACCACACCCGGCGACGAGCGCTGGGTTGATCGCGAGGATGAGCGCAGCAACTTCCGCTTGTTGCGCGAAGGCCTTCCGCAGGCCTGCTGTCTTGATCCGCGCCTTGCCGATACCGCAGAAGAGTCGGCAAGGCTATGGGGTGAGCGCATGCGCGAGTGGCTGCCGTTTTCGGTCGTGCTGCTCGGGGTGGGCGGCGACGGCCACTTCGCCTCTCTGTTTCCAGGCATGCCGGGGCTGGATCAGGCGCTTGACCTCCAGGCCGCTCCCGACGCGCTGGTAGGCCATGCGCCGGATGAGCCGCGGCTGCGCATTTCCGCCAATCTGGCGATGCTGCTGGACAGCGACTGGGTCGGACTGCTGGTCTTCGGTGAGGACAAGAAGCGCCTGATCTATGCTGCCCTGGCTCACCAGCAGGCCAGCCTGTCGCAGCCGATCCATGCGCTGCTGCACAACGGGATACGTCCCGTGCACATTCACTGGGCGCCCTGAGCGCCCTGCACCGTGAGAACCGCCATGCTTCACCGCATCGTCGAGAAGGTCACCAGCGACTTGCAGGCGCGCTCGGCGCAGTCGCGCGAGCGCTACCTCGAACGTCTTGCCGACGCACTGGCACGGCCGCCACGCGATCGTCTCAGCTGTTCCAATCTGGCACATACCCTGGCAGCCAAGGACGAGGATGAGCGCGTAATCATCCGCCAGGGCGGCGCGCCGCATATCGCCATCATCTCCAGCTACAACGAGATGCTTTCGGCTCACGCGCCATTCAAGCACTACCCGGATCGTCTCGCCGCGGCACTCGCTCGGCGTGGTGCCACCTGCCAGTTCGCTGCCGGTGTCCCGGCGATGTGCGACGGCATCACCCAGGGCGAAGGCGGCATGCAGCTGTCGCTGTTCTCGCGCGACCTGATCGCCCAGGCCACTGCCATCGGCATGACCCATGCGGTATTCGATGGCGGCCTGTATCTGGGGGTCTGCGACAAGATAGTGCCGGGACTGCTGATAGGAGCCCTGGCGTTCGGTCATCTGCCGGCGGTGTTCGTGCCGGCCGGGCCGATGCATTCCGGCATTCCCAACAAGGAGAAGGCGGCGGTACGCCAGCGCTTTGCGCGGGGCGAGGCCACTCGCGAGGAGCTGCTGGCAATCGAGCAGGCCTCCTACCACGCTCAGGGCACCTGCACCTTCTACGGTACGGCAAACACCAACCAGGTCATGATGGAGGCGATGGGGCTGCATGTCCCCGGCAGCGCCTTCATCAATCCGGACAGCCCGCTGCGCGACGCGCTGACGGAAGAGGCGGCCCGGCTTGTAGCGCGCAACAGCCGGCATGGCGAGCGTCATCTGCCGCTGGGACTGCAGATCGATGCACGTGCGCTCGTCAACGCGGTGGTGATGCTGCTGGCGACGGGTGGTTCGACCAACCATGGTCTGCATCTGCCGGCCATTGCCCGTGCGGCCGGCTTCAAGCTGGTCTGGGAGGATTTCGCCGAGCTTTCCAGGGTCGTGCCGCTCCTGGCGCGGGTCTATCCCAATGGCGCGGCCGACGTGAACCAGTTCCAGGCGGCGGGCGGCCCCGGCTGGGTCATGGGCCAGCTGCTGGACGCCGATCTGTTGCACGCCGATGTGGCGACGGTGGCGGGCGAGGACCTGGCCGACTATGCCCGTGAGCCGTGGCTGGATGGCGATACTCTCGCCTGGCGCTCTCTTCCACGACACAGTGTGGCGCCCGACGTGCTCCGTTCCTGCGCCGAGCCCTTTGCCCCTGAGGGCGGGTTGGCGGTGCTCGAAGGCAATCTTGGCCGAGCGATGATCAAGACCTCGGCGGTGGATCCTGCGTACTGGCGGATTCGCGCACCCGCGAGGGTTTTCGACAGTGAAACCGCGGTGCAGCACGCCTACACGGCTGGCGAGCTGGTCGGTGATCTGGTGCTGGTGGTGCGCTTCCAGGGGCCGCGTGCCAATGGCATGCCCGAGTTGCACAAGCTGATGCCGCTACTGGCCAATCTGCAGCACGCCGGCCAGCGCGTCGCGCTGGTGACCGATGGCCGGCTTTCTGGCGCCTCGGGTCAGGTTCCGGCGGCCCTGCATCTGACGCCGGAAGCGCTTGCCGGCGGTGCGCTGGCACTGTTGCGCGACGGCGACATCATTGAAATCGACGCACAAAACGCCCGTCTGCACGTCGAAGTCGAGGATGCGCAGTGGTGTACGCGCACGCCGGCGACACCGAGCGAGCCACTGGCGGCCGGTTTCGGCCTTGAGCTGTTCGCTGCCCAACGTCTGCTCGCCGGTCCGGCTGATGAAGGCGGCAGCAGCCTGTTTCTGGATCACCCTCACACGGGAGCCACGCCATGACCCTGACGATGGATGAAGTGCTGCAACGAGCCCGGCCAGTGATGCCGGTGCTGGTCATCGACGATCTGAATCTTGCCGTTGATCTGGCGCGGGCACTCCATGCCGGTGGCGTCGAGGTGCTCGAGGTGACCTTGCGTACCGCCTGCGCTTTGAAAGCGGTGGAGGTGATCCGCCGCGACCTGCCCGACCTGTTGGTGGGGGCGGGGACGCTGATTCATGCCGAGCAATTTGCCGAGGCACGTGACGCCGGCGCGCAATTCGCCGTCAGTCCGGGGTTCACCGCGCGCCTGGCCGCCGCTGCCGAACAGTGCGCGATGCCTTATCTGCCTGGCGTCATGACACCCTCGGAGGTGCTGATGGCGCTGGAGCACGGTTATCGTTCGTTGAAGCTGTTCCCGGCCAATGGCTCGACCAGCGTGAAAATGCTCAAGAGTTTCAAGGGCCCGTTCACCGGAATACGTTTCTGCCCCACCGGGGGCGTCACGCCGGACAATCTGCTGAGCTTCCTGCGATTGCCGAATGTGGCGTGCGTCGGAGGTACCTGGATTGCGCCGGAAAGCCTGGTCAAGGCGCGAGCCTGGGACCAGATCACGCAATTGGCGGCTGAGGCACGCTACCTCGCCGCGAGTCTGGAGCACTCTGCATGAAGTGGGATCGTCCCGATCCGTTCACCCTGGACATCAGTGTCCAGAGCGATGATATCGACGGCCTGGGCCACGCCAACAACGCCGTCTACGTCAGCTGGCTGGAGCGCTGCGCCTGGCGTCATTCGCAGCGTCTGGGGCTGGATCTGACGGAGTACCGCCGTCTGGATCGGGCGATGGCCGTGGTGCGCCACGAGATCGACTACCTGGCCAGCGCCTATGAAGACGAGCAACTGGTCATGGGCACCTGGATCGTCGAGTGGGATCGCAAGCTGAAGATGGATCGCTGCTTCCAGCTGATTCGTCCTGCCGACGGCATGACGCTGTTGCGTGCGCGCACTACCTTCGTCTGCATCGAACTGTCCAGCGGTCGTCCGCGACGGATGCCGGCGGAGTTTCTCGACGGTTACGGGCAGGCGGTGCTGGAGCCTGCGGTCGTCTGACAGGGCAGCGCGACGGGGTGCGAAGCGAGTAAGATGCGCGCCCGCCAAATTGTTCGAGATCTTTCGCGTGCAAATTGCTCTGGCCCCGATGGAAGGGCTGGTCGACGAAATAATGCGTGACGTCCTCACGGGCGTAGGCGGTGTCGACTGGTGCGTGACCGAGTTCATCCGCGTCAGCGATCGCCTGCTGCCCGCATCGCAGTTCCGCCGTCTCGCCCCCGAGCTTGCCCAGGGCGCCCGCACGGCCGCCGGCACGCCATTGCGAGTGCAGTTGCTCGGCTCCGATCCTGCCTGCCTTGCCGACAATGCGGCGCGCGCCTGCCGCCTCGGTGCGCCGGTGATCGATCTGAATTTCGGCTGTCCGGCGCGGACCGTGAACAAGTCGCGCGGCGGTGCCGTGCTGCTCAAGGAGCCCGAGCTGCTGCATGCCATCGTCCGCGAGGTACGGCGCACGGTGCCGGCGGCCATCCCGGTGACCGCCAAGATGCGTCTGGGCTTCGAGTCCACCGATCTGGCGCTGGACTGCGCGCGCGCCCTGGCCGAGGCGGGTGCCGGACAGCTGGTGGTGCATGCGCGGACCAAGGCTCAGGGCTACCGCCCGCCCGCGCATTGGGAGTGGGTTGCGCGGGTGCAGGAGGTGGTTGCCGTGCCGGTTTATGCCAACGGCGAGATCTGGAGTGTCGAGGACTGGCGTCGCTGTCGTGAGCTCAGTGGGGTCGAGGACATCATGCTCGGCCGCGGCCTGGTTTCCTGTCCCGATCTGGCGCTGCAGATCGCCGCTGCCCGTCGCGGCGAGGTGCGTCAGCCGGATGGTTGGCGCGAGGTTCTGCCGCTGCTGCTGGAGTTCTGGCGGCAGGCGCGCAACAAGATTGCACCGCGCTACGCGCCAGGCCGGCTCAAGCAATGGCTCGCCCAGCTCAGCCGCAACTATCCGCAGGCCGCTGCGCTTTTCGCCACCTTGCGGCGGGAAACCGACTGCGAACGGATCGATGCACTGCTCGCCCAGCCTGTCGCCCGCTGGGGTGATTTGGCGGCGGCGGGTTCGTAATCAGATGCCGAGCGGCGGCGTGGTAGCGTCGCGTAGCAGGGTGATGAAGGCTTCCAGTGGGATGGGCCGGCTGAACAGATAGCCCTGGTACAGGTGACAGCCCTGTTGCTGCAGGAATTCGAGCTGCTCCTGTTTCTCCACGCCCTCGGCGATCACTTCCAGGCCAAGGCTGCGCGCCATCGCTGCGATGGCACGGATGATCTCTGCGTCGTTGGGATCGCTGGTGGCATCCCGCACGAACGACTGGTCGATCTTCAGAATGTCCACTGGCAGGCGCTTCAGATAGGTCAGTGACGAATAGCCGGTACCGAAGTCATCCATGGCGAAATTGACGCCGATCTTCTTCAGTCGACGCATCTTGCCGATGGTGTCGTCGATGTTCTGGATCACGATGCCTTCGGTGATTTCGAGCTTGAGGGCGGCGGCCGGCAGGCCGCTGGCGGACAGCGAGTGTTCGACATGCTCGATGAACTGAGGATCGCGGAACTGACGTGGGCTGATGTTGACGCAGAGACTGAATTCCCTGCTGACCAGCTTGCGCGCGAACAGTTCGGCACAGGCCGCGCAGGCCTGGCGCAGGACCCAGGCACCGACCTGAACGATCATGCCGCTTTCTTCCAGCACCTGGATGAACTGCGCCGGAGATTGTTCTCCACGCTGGGGGTGCCTCCAGCGCAGCAGGGCTTCTGCGCCGATCACGCTGCTGTCGCGCGCGTCGACCTGCGGCTGGTAGTGCAGTTCGAATTCGCTGCGACTGAGCGCCTGACGCAGGTCGCTTTCCAGTCGCAGCCTGTCGCTGGCGGCCTGTTGCATATCGCTGCGAAACATCTTCAGCGCGTTGCGACCGGAGTCCTTGGCCCGGTACAGCGCAATGTCGGCGCGCTTGAGCAGGTCGGCAGGGTCGCTGCCATGATCGGGAATCAGCGCGATGCCCATGCTGGGGGTGACCTGCAGCCGGTGACCGTCGAAGGTCATGGGCTCGGCAAGCAGGTTACGCAGCTTGTCGGCGATCTGACGGACCTGGCGGGTGACCTCCGAGCGTTTGCCCTCAAGGCCGGACAGCAGCACCACGAACTCGTCCCCGCCCAGGCGGGCGACCGTGTCTTCCTGGCGCACGCTGGCCTCCAGGCGGGCGGTAACCATCTTCAGCACGGCGTCGCCGACCGGGTGGCCGAGGGAGTCGTTGATGTGCTTGAAGTGGTCCAGATCGAGAAACAGCAGGGCACCGCGCAGGTCGTGACGCTTGAGCAGGGCGATCTGCTGGGTCAGGCGGTCCATCAGCAGTGCGCGGTTGGGCAGGTTGGTCAGCGAGTCGTGATAGGCCAGGTGCTGGATCTGCGCCTGGGCCTGCTTGAGTGCGGTGACATCGCGTCCGGTCAGCAGCAGGCAGGGCTTGTCGTCGAGGTCGATCGGCTCGACCGATACTTCGACCACTTTCTCGTTGCCGAAACGGTCACGTCCGGGCACCTCCAGATGGTGGATGAAACCGTCACGCTCCAGCTGGGCCGCCAGCCGCTCCCGTTGATCGGGCAGGGCCCACAGCTGCAGGTCCTCGACGTTCTTGCCGTAGGCCTCCTCCGGCGTGTAGCCGGTGAGGCGGGTAAAGCCTTCGTTGACTTCGAGGTACTTGCCGCTGGCGCGGTCGGTAATGGTGATGGCGTCCGGGCTTGAATGAAACGCCTTGGCGAACTTCTCCTGGCTGGCCTTAAGGGCGGCCTCGGCGCGCTGGCGCTCGGTGATGTCGCGGAAGGTCGAGGTGATGCACATTTGCCGGTTGATGCGCAGGAAGCGACTGGAAACCTGGCAGGTGAGCACGCGGCCGTCGCGGGTGCGGAACTGCGCTTCCTCGTTGTTCAACGCCTTTTCCGCCATCAGCCTCTCGAACAGGCGACGACGGTGGTCGGGGTCGACCCAGAAGTTCACCTCCGGGGCGCTGCGACCGACGATCTGCTCGGGACTCCAGCCAAAGGTCTCGCTGAAGCTCGGATTGACCTCGGTGAACACGCCATCGCGGATGCGCGAGACCGAAATCGGGTCCGGACTGGCCTGAAACAGTGCGGAGAATTTTTCCTCGGAGGCCCTGACATGCTGCTCGCGAAGTACCCGCTCGGTGATGTCCACGACGATGCCAGCCATGCGCAAGGGCTTTCCGTGTTCGTCGCGGTAGAGCTTGGCCGTGCTTTCCAGGTAAAGCTTGCGTTCACCGATGTAGGTTCGGTAGGTCACCTCGTAGCGCTGGCTGCGGCCCTCGGCGAGTTCCCGGTAGGCTCGGCGTAACGCCAGACGATCATCCATGGGGACGTTGGCGAAGAAGTCCTTGAAATGCCCCTGAAAGGCGCCGCCGGCCAGTTCGCTCAGGCCGTGCAGGCGTGCGGAGCGCTCCGAGCCGTAGAGGGTGCCGCTGGGAATGTTCCATTCCCAGGTGCCCAGGTCGACCGAATCCAGGGCCAGCGCCAGGCGTTCCTGGCTGTCGCGCAGGGCCTGCTCGCGCGCCAGATCCTCGGTGATGTCGCGAGCGGTCAGGACCAGGCAGCGGACCCCGTCCAGATCGACGGTGCCGCCGGTCATTACATTGGTGGTGATGTTGCCGTCGCGCCCGCGAAAGCGCAGGCGAATCGGTGCCAGGGTGCCGTTCTCGTCCATTGCGTCGAGCATGCGCCGGCGGTCATCAGGGTCGACCCACAGCCCCAGGTCGACAGAAGTACGGCCGAGGGCTTCGGCGGCGCTCCAGCCGGTCTTGCGGGTAAAGGTATCGTTTACCTCGACATAGCGACCCGACTCCATTTCGGTAATGACGATGGTATCGGCAGAGCTGTGAAAGGCCTTGGCGAACTTGCTCTCGCTGGTGCGCAACGCGGCTTCGGAGCGCTTCTGTTCGGTGGTGTCGAGAAAGGTGCAGAGCAGGCAGGGCTGCTCGTCCAGATCCATGTACTGGGCGCTGAGCACACCATGCAGGATGCGCTCGTCACGGGTGCGCAGCTGCACTTCGACATTCACCGGCTCCGGACTGGCCAGGGCGCGGGCGCGCACTTCGTCGCGCTGCTGAGTGTTCACCCAGAGCTTGAGCTCTGCGGTCGATCGCCCGATCGCCTGCTCGGCGCTCCAGCCGAACACTTGCTGGAAATTCTGGTTGGCCTCGAGGATCACCGCGTCGCTGAAGCGAACCAGCACCACGACGTTGGGGCTCATGTGAAACAGGCTGGAAAAACGCTGCTGCGAGTTGGTCAGGGCTTCTGCGCGTTCGCGGCGGCGGGTGATGTCACGGACCACTCCCATCAGCAGGGGACCCTGCTCGGACTGCTGCACGGTGCCGCGAAGTTCCAGCCAGTGCAGGCTGCCATCGGGCCAGCGCACCCGGTGCCGAAGGGGGGCAAGCGGCGCCTGGCCTGTTATCGCCGCCTCCAGTTGTTCGCGAATGCGGTCACGATCGAGTTCGTGGATCAGCTCGAGATAGTTGCGCGGCTGCTCGGAGGCTGCATCCGGGTCTCGGCCGAACAGAACGCTGGTGCCCCTGGACCAGTGCGCTTCGCCCGTCTTGAGGTTCCACGCCCAGGCGCCCAGCCCGGCGGCATTCATTACCGCGATTAGACGCGGCGCGTCCTGCCAGGAAGCCTCGATCTCCCGAGGGTCGAGCGGCGGCAGAAACGGAACCGAGGTGGGGGCTTTGGGCGGTTTGGGCATCGCGGTGTCGTTCTACCTGCGCTGACTGACTACTGCGCCGGCTACATCGGCTGGGCGCGTTTTTGTTGCGGTTCACGTTAGCCTCTGCCGCTGCCGCTAGGCAAGGTCGGCGTTTGCCTCCAGCAGCGCCATGAAGGCGCGCGTTGCATTGGAAAGGGTTCGCTCGGTGTGGACGATGTAACCGAGCTGGCGAGTCAGCTGGATGCCGGGCAGTTTCAGCGCCGCTACCTGGCCATCGAGCATGGTGCGCGGCAGTACGCTCCACGCAAGACCGATGGAGACCATCATCTTGATGGTTTCCAGGTAGTTGGTGCTCATGCTGATGTTGGGCGTCAGCCGACGTGCCTCGAACAGATCCTTGACGATGTGGTGGGTGAAGGTGTTTTCCCCGGGGAACACCGCCGGCTGGCCGGCGACATCCTCGAGGCGGGCGCGCTGCAGCTGCGCCAGCGGGTGTTCCGGGGCGGCGACGAAGTCCAGGGGGTCATTCCAGATTGCGGTGGCCCTGACCGGCGCCCGGGTCTGCGGCGCCAGGGTAATGACCGCCAGCTCCGCGCGCCCATGCAGAACTTCTTCGTAGGCTACTTCCGAGTCTAGGAAATGGATATCCAGGGAAACCTGCGGATGTGCGCGGGTGAATTCGCGCAGCAGTGGTGGCAGGCGGTGCAGGCCGATGTGGTGGCTGGTAGCCAAGGTCAGGCGGCCGCTGATCTCGCCGGAAAGGTTGCTCAGGGCACGACGCGTGTCGTCGAGCACATTGAGTATCTGGTAGGCGCGCGGCAGCAATGCTCGGCCGGCCTCGGTCAGGCTCACCTCGCGGCCGAGACGGTCGAACAGCCGGATGCCCAGTTGCTGCTCGAGCCCGGCGATGCGCTTGCTGATCGCAGGCTGAGTCAGGTGCAGACGCTCGCCGGCCTCGGAGAAGCTGCCGCATTCGGCGATGGCTATGAAGGTGTCGAGGTTGGCGATGTCCATCGAGTGTTTCTGCAGTTGCGTCGATGTCGGGATTGTATTCCTTAAGGGAATGCTTTGAATAAAAAATATGAATTTGAGTTATCCGTCAGGAATCCCTAGCATCCTCCCCACAAGCAGCAGGGTTACTCCCGCAGCTGCAGGCAGAGAACCTGATGAGGATTGTTCAATGGCCGGCAAGACGCTCTATGACAAGCTCTGGGAAATGCATGAGGTGAAGCGTCGCGACGATGGTTCGTCGCTGATCTACATCGACCGCCACATTCTCCACGAGGTGACCTCGCCCCAGGCCTTCGAAGGGCTGCGTCTTGCCGGGCGCAAGCCGTGGCGCATCGACGCCAACATCGCCACCCCGGACCACAACGTGCCCACCACCCGCGCCGAGCGCCAGGGCGGGCTTGAGGCCATCGCCGATGAAGTGTCGCGTATCCAGGTCCAGACCCTGGACGAGAACTGCGACGATTTCGGCATTCTCGAATTCAAGATGAACGACGTGCGCCAGGGTATCGTCCATGTGGTCGGTCCGGAGCAGGGCGCCACTCTGCCGGGCATGACCGTGGTCTGCGGTGATTCGCACACCTCGACCCACGGCGCCTTCGGTGCGCTGGCGCACGGCATCGGCACCTCCGAGGTCGAGCACGTGCTGGCTACCCAGTGCCTGGTGGCGAAGAAGATGAAGAACATGCAGGTGCGCGTCGAGGGGCAGTTGCCTTTTGGCGTCACCGCCAAGGATATCGTCCTGGCCGTGATCGGCAGGATCGGCACCGCCGGCGGCAATGGCCACGCCCTGGAGTTTGCCGGCAGCGCCATTCGCGAGCTGTCGCTGGAGGGGCGCATGACCATCTGCAACATGTCGATCGAGGCGGGCGCCCGCGTCGGCCTGGTGGCCGTCGACGAGAAGACCATCGCCTACGTCAAGGATCGTCCCTTCGCACCCAAGGGCGGCGACTGGGACAAGGCTGTGGCGCAATGGCAGGGGCTGGTGTCCGACGCCGACGCCGTATTCGATACGGTGGTCGAGTTGCGCGCCGAAGACATCAAGCCGCAGGTGTCCTGGGGTACCTCGCCGGAAATGGTCCTGGCGGTTGATCAGAATGTCCCCGACCCGGCCCGCGAGAGCGATCCGGTGAAGAAGGACTCGATCATCCGTGCGCTCAAGTACATGGGGTTGGCCGCCAACCAGCCGATCACCGACATTCGTCTGGATCGGGTCTTCATCGGTTCCTGCACCAACTCGCGGATCGAGGACCTGCGCGCCGCCGCCGAGGTGGCCAAGGGACGCAAGGTAGCTGCCACCGTCAAACAGGCGCTGGTGGTGCCGGGCTCCGGCCTGGTCAAGGCGCAGGCCGAGAAGGAAGGATTGGACAGGATCTTCATCGAGGCCGGTTTCGAGTGGCGCGAGCCGGGCTGCTCCATGTGCCTGGCGATGAATCCGGACAAGCTGGGCAGTGGCGAGCATTGCGCGTCTACCTCCAACCGCAACTTCGAAGGCCGCCAGGGTGCGGGTGGGCGTACCCACCTGGTCAGTCCGGCGATGGCCGCCGCCGCGGCGGTGACCGGCCATTTCATCGATGTGCGCGAACTGATCCAGTCCTGAGGAGATTCCGATGCGAGCCTTTACCCAACACACTGGCCTGGTCTGTCCGCTGGATCGCGCCAACGTCGATACCGACCAGATCATCCCCAAGCAGTTTCTGAAGTCGATCAAGCGCAGCGGTTTCGGCCCCAACCTGTTCGATGAGTGGCGCTATCTGGATGTCGGGCAGCCGAACCAGGATTGCTCCAATCGTCCGCTGAACAAGGATTTCGTGCTGAATTTCCCGCGGTATCAGGGCGCCAGCGTGCTGCTCGCGCGGGAGAACTTCGGCTGTGGCTCCTCCCGCGAGCACGCACCATGGGCATTGGACGAGTACGGCTTTCGCGCCATCATCGCGCCGAGCTTTGCCGACATCTTCTTCAACAACAGCTTCAAGAACGGTCTGCTGCCGATCGTGCTCGCCGAGACTGAGGTCGATGCGCTGTTCGAGCAGGCCGAGGCCTGTGAGGGTTATCAATTGACGGTGGACCTGGCGGCGCAGACCGTCACGCGTCCGGACGGCGTGCAGTACGGCTTCGACATCGATGCGTTCCGCAAGCACTGCCTGCTCAACGGGCTGGACGACATCGGCCTGACCCTGCAGGACCAGGATGCGATCCGCGCCTTCGAGGCAAAGCACCGGCAGAGCAGCCCCTGGCTGTTCGGCGCGATCAAGTAAATGGAGGGCGGGTTAGGCGTAGCCGTAACCCGCCGAAAAGAGGCACGGCGACGAAATGTCGGGTCTTGCTGAACAAGTGAGGAATGCAATGAGCAAGCAGATTCTGGTTCTCCCCGGTGACGGCATTGGCCCGGAAATCATGGCCGAGGCGGTCAAGGTGCTGAATCTGGCCAACGACAAGTTCAATCTGGGCTTCGAGCTGAGCTTCGATGATCTCGGTGGCGCGGCTATTGATCGCTACGGCGTGCCGCTGGCTGACGAGACGCTGGCGCGCGCCCGTGCGGCCGATGCCGTGTTGCTCGGTGCGGTCGGCGGGCCGAAGTGGGACACCATCGACCCGGCCATACGTCCCGAGCGCGGCCTGCTGAAGATCCGTTCGCAACTGGGCCTGTTCGGCAACCTGCGTCCGGCCATCCTCTATCCGCAGCTGGCTGAAGCGTCCAGCCTCAAGCCTGAAGTGGTCGCCGGCCTGGATATCCTGATCGTGCGCGAACTGACCGGTGGTATCTACTTCGGCCAGCCGCGCGAGAGCAAGGTGCTGGAAAACGGCGAACGCATGGCCTACGACACCTTGCCGTACAGCGAAAGCGAAATCCGCCGTATCGCCAAGGTCGGCTTCGACATGGCCCGCGTGCGCAACGGCAAGCTGTGCTCGGTGGACAAGGCCAACGTGCTGGCTTCCAGTCAGCTGTGGCGCGCAGTGGTCGAGGAAGTCGCCAAGGACTACCCGGACGTCGAGCTGTCGCACATGTACGTCGACAATGCGGCTATGCAGCTGGTGCGTGCGCCCAAGCAGTTCGACGTGATCGTCACCGACAACATGTTCGGCGACATCCTCTCCGATGAAGCCTCCATGCTCACCGGTTCCATCGGCATGCTGCCGTCGGCCTCGCTGGATGCACACAACAAGGGCATGTACGAGCCGTGCCATGGCAGTGCGCCGGATATCGCCGGTCAAGGCATTGCCAACCCCCTGGCGACCATCCTGTCGGTCTCGATGATGCTGCGTTACAGCTTTGCTCAGGTGGCGGCTGCCGACGCTATCGAACAGGCGGTCAGCCTGGTGCTCGATCAGGGGTTGCGCACCGGCGACATCCATTCAGCAGGAACCACGCGAGTGGGAACACGCGAGATGGGCGACGCGGTAGTCGAGGCGTTGCGTAATCTGTAATCTGTCCGGCCCGTCATGCCTGGCGGCCGCTTTCTTCTCTGGGGTGCAGTGGTTATGAAACGAGTAGGTCTGATCGGTTGGCGCGGTATGGTCGGCTCCGTTCTCATGCAGCGGATGCTGGAAGAGCGGGACTTCGACCTGATCGAGCCGGTGTTCTTCACCACCTCCAATGTCGGGGGCGAGGGTCCCGCCATCGGCAAGGACACCGCTGCACTGAAAGACGCCTACAGCATCGAAGAGCTCAAGGGGCTCGACGTGATCCTTACCTGTCAGGGTGGCGACTACACCAGCGAAGTCTTCCCCAAGCTGCGCGAAGCCGGCTGGCAGGGTTACTGGATCGATGCTGCATCCAGTCTGCGCATGGCCGACGACTCGGTGATCGTGCTCGATCCGGTCAATCGCAAGGTCATCGACCAGTCGCTGGATGCCGGCGCCCGCAACTACATCGGCGGCAACTGCACGGTCAGCCTGATGCTGATGGCGCTGGGCGGTCTGTTCGAGGCGGGTCTGGTCGAGTGGATGAGCGCCATGACCTATCAGGCGGCCAGTGGTGCAGGGGCGCAGAACATGCGCGAGCTGATCCGTCAGATGGGCGCGATCAACGCGTCGGTGGCCGATGATCTGGCCAATCCGGCCAGTGCCATCCTGGACATCGATCGCAAGGTCGCTGAAGCCATGCGCGGCGAGAGCTTTCCCACTGATCAGTTCGGCGTGCCCCTGGCCGGCAGCCTGATTCCCTGGATCGACAAGGAACTGCCGAACGGCCAGAGCCGCGAAGAGTGGAAAGGCCAGGCTGAAACCAACAAGATTCTCGGCCGCTTCAAGAACCCGATTCCGGTCGATGGCATCTGCGTGCGCATCGGCGCGATGCGTTGCCATAGCCAGGCACTGACCATCAAGCTGAACAAGGATGTCCCGCTGACGGACATCGAGGGACTGATCAGCCAGCACAATCCCTGGGTCAAGCTGGTGCCAAACCAGCGCGACGTGAGCATGCGCGAGCTGAGCCCGACCGCGGTGACCGGCACGCTCGGTGTGCCCGTTGGTCGGTTGCGCAAGCTCAACATGGGAACTCAGTACCTGGGTGCGTTCACCGTCGGTGATCAGCTTCTCTGGGGTGCTGCCGAACCGCTGCGGCGGATGCTGCGTATTCTGCTGGAGCGTTGAAAGGCTTTGCCGGGGGAGTACGGCGGGTTTGCTCGCCCGGCAGCTGCTTTATCGCAGGTGGGGTTCGAAATTGTGGATTGTGTCTGATAACGCGGTGAAAGCCTGAGCGCACAATGCTGGGCAAATCGCCAGGTTGTTGATAAAACACTATCTGTAAAAGATACTTACCTGAAAAATTGAAAGACTATTCTAGCTTGGCAATACTGACTGGGCTGTTTTGCTGAATGGGGAATCGCCTCGGCGATACAGGCAGCAGAAGTAGAATTCCTCTCGAAGTTCGAGAAAAAAGATAAAAAGGGATGACGCTATGGTTCGGGTTCGCAAACTGGTGCTGGCAATTGCAGCTGCTTCGGCGCTGTCCTCCGGTGTGGCGCACGCGCTGGGTCTTGGGCAGGTTTCCCTGCAGTCGGCGCTGAATCAACCGCTGGTCGCCGAGATCGAGTTGCTTGAGGTTCGCGATCTGGAAAACGCGGAAGTGGTCCCTCGTATCGCTTCGGCCGAGGAATTCAACAAAGCAGGCGTTGATCGGCAGTTCTTTCTGACTGACCTGAAATTCACCCCGGTCATCAAGCCCGGTGGCAAAAGCGTCATTCGCGTCACTTCGAGCAAGCCGGTTCGCGAGCCTTACCTCAACTTCCTCGTCGAAGTGATCTGGCCGAACGGCCGCCTGCTGCGCGAATACACCCTGCTGGTGGATCCGCCTCTGTACACGCCGGCTCCGGTGACTTCCAGTCCTGCGCGCATGCCGGCTGTTGCGCCGAGCCAGACGCCGGTTCGCAGCAGCATCGCTTCTACCGCTCCCGTACGTACTACCGCCCCGACAACCAGCACCGCTTCTACCGCCGCGCCCCTGCAGGGTAACGAATACCGCACCAATAGCAGTGACACGCTTTGGGAAATCGCCCAGCGTGTCCCGGGCGGCTCGGTTCATCAAGCCATGCTGGCGATCCAGGATCTCAATCCCAATGCCTTCATCGACGGCAATATCAACCGTCTGAAGAGCGGTCAGGTTCTGCGTCTGCCCGATGAGCAGCAACTACAGAGCCGTTCGCGTACCGAGGCTATTGCCCAGGTCGCTCAGCAGAACACTGCCTGGCGCGAGGGGCGTGCCCTGGCTTCGGGTGCGCGTCAGATCGATGCAACCAAACGCAATGTGGCGGGTGCGGCGCCTGCTAAGGCCGACGCCGGAGACAGCCTGCGCCTGGTCGCCTCCGACAGCGGCAAGTCCACCTCCGGTAGCGACAAGGGTAATGCCCAGAGCAAGGCCCTTAGCGACAAGTTGGCGGTTACCCAGGAAAGCCTTGACTCGAGTCGTCGTGAGAACACCGAACTGCAAGGTCGGGTTGATGACCTGGAGAGCCAGCTTGAGAAGCTGCAGCGTCTGATTCAGTTGAAGGATGACCAGCTGGCGAAAATGCAGGCTGATCTCGCAGCGCAGGAGAAGAGCGCGGCTGAAGCCAAGGCGGCTGCTCCGGCAGTAGTGCCCGCCGATGAGTTGCGGCCGGCGGAGGCTCCGGTGCCAGACAATGGCAGCGCGCCCAAGGTCGAGCAGGGGGCAGAACTGGGCGCCGCTCCGCAGCAGGAGGCGACGCCGGACTTCAACTACAGCGAGGAGCCCGCACCCGCGGACCCTCAGGCGCAAAACGAAAAGCCGGCTGAACAGCCGGCTGTTTCCGTTAAGCCCGAGCCGGTTGCCCCGGTCGCACCGCCGCAGGCTCAGCCCAAGCCGGTGGCTCCGGTAGTCGCGCCCGAGGCGCCGGCAACCAGCTTCATCGACGATCTGCTGGCCGATCCGCTGATGCTTGGCGTGGTGGGCGGCGGTGCGCTGCTGGTGCTGTTGATCGGTCTGATGATTCTGTCCCGTCGCAATGCAATGAAGGAAGCCGAGCTTCAGGAAGCCCTGGCGGCGCAAGACGAAGGTTCCTTCGACGGCTCGATCGGCTTCAACGACAACGGCTTCGACAGTCTGGATATCGGTGGAAGCCCAAGCGTCGAGCCGGAAGCGCCGGTTTCTGCGCAGACCGCAGATGCTCTCGGTGAGGCTGACATCTACATCGCTTATGGCAAGTTCGCCCAGGCGGCCGAGCTACTACAGAACGCCATCAACGAAGAGCCTCATCGCGCTGACCTGCGACTGAAGCTGATGGAAGTCTATGCCGAGCTCGATGATCGCGAGGGCTTCGCCCGCGAAGAGAACGAGCTGCGTGAAATCGGTGGTGCGGGTGCCCAGCTGGATCAGCTCAAGGCCAAGTACCCGGCGATGGTGGCGGTCTCCACTGCTGCGTCCGCATCGATGCTGGAGGACTTCAGCTTCGACAACCTTGATCTGGATGAGAAGCCGCAAACCACCGAGCCGGCACCGCTGGCTGCCGGCAGCGACCTGGACGATTCCTTCGACCTGAGCCTGGATGATTTGGAAGCAGAACTGGATCGTGATCTTCAGTCTGCCGCTCCTCAGGCGAGCAACGACTTTGCCGACCTGTCGCTGGATGATCTGTCGCTGTCGAACGAAGCGCCTGCTGCCGACAATCCGGGTTTCGATCTGGATCTCTCCGGTCCTGCCGCTGGTACCGTGGCGGCGGAGGAGTCCCTTGCCGACTTCGATCTCGAGCTGGATGCTCCTGTAGCCTCCGATAATGGGCTGGCCGACGACGAGTTCATGCTCAGTCTCGACGAAGACCTGGGGCTGGATGCGCCTGCTGCTCAGGGCTCGACCGATCTGGGTGCCGATCTCGAGCTGGAAGCTGGCGAGCTGGATATGCCGGCGGACTTCGACCTGTCGCTGGCCGAGGATGCGCCGGCCGACGCGGCTGCTGACGCTGAAGCAGACGCCTTCCTGTCCGGGCTCGACGAGGTTGGTGGCGAACTCGATGAGCTTTCTGCTGATCTGCATCTGCCTGCAGAAGAAGTACCAGTTGCCAGTGCGGCGCCTCTTGCAGTCGATGGCGATGATGATTTCGACTTCCTCTCCGGCACTGACGAAACCGCTACCAAGCTGGATCTTGCGCGGGCCTACATCGATATGGGCGACACCGAAGGTGCTCGTGACATTCTCGACGAGGTCATCAGCGAGGGCAGTGTCGCCCAGCAGAGCGAGGCACGCGATTTGCTCGCCGGCCTTTCCTGACAGTGAGTTCAGTAGTACCAACAGCGGCAGCCGAAACGGCTGCCGCTGGCGTTTCCAGGATCGCCCTGGGCGTCGAATACAAGGGCAGTCGTTATCGCGGCTTTCAGCGTCAGCGGGCCGGAGTCGCGTCGATTCAGGAGGCGCTGGAAAAGGCGATCTCCAAGGTGGCAGGAGGGCATCCGGTTACGCTCAGCTGTGCTGGTCGTACCGATGCGTTGGTGCATGCCTGCGGCCAGGTGGTGCATTTCGACACCACCGTCGAGCGCAGCATGCATGCCTGGGTCATGGGTTCGAATCTCAACCTGCCGGGTGACATCAGCGTCACCTGGGCGCAGAAGATGCCGTCACACTTCGACGCGCGCTTCAGCGCGATGGCGCGGCGTTATCGCTATGTCATCTACAACGATCAGATCCGGCCTGCGCAGATGGCCGAAGAGGTGACCTGGAATCATCGCCCGCTCGATCTTGCGCGGATGCGCGAGGCGGCTCGGGTTTTCGTCGGCACCCATGACTTCAGTGCGTTTCGTGCCCGGCAGTGCCAAGCCAAATCGCCGGTAAAGACGGTGCATCACCTCGAGTTCTTTGAGCAGGGGCGTTTCATTGTTCTCGACATCCGCGCCAATGCCTTTCTACACCACATGGTGCGCAATCTGGCCGGAGTACTGATGACCATTGGTGCCGGGGAGCGGCCGGTGGAATGGGCGGCGGAGGTGCTCGAATCGCGCCTGCGCCGAACCGGCGGCGTCACTGCCCATCCTTACGGGCTCTACCTGGTCGAGGTCGACTACCCGGCGGAGTTCGACCTGCCCAGGCGCTTTCTCGGTCCGCACTTTCTCTCCGGACTGCCGGATTGTCGTGGTGCGAGTCTGTGCGAATGAGCGTCTTGCAGCGCGATCTGCTTTTGCTAATATCCAGGCTCTTTTTGAGGTAACCAGCATTTGTCAGCCGTTCGCAGCAAGATCTGTGGAATTACCCGCGTAGAGGATGCACTCGTTGCCGCCGAGCAGGGTGCAGATGCCATAGGTCTGGTGTTCTATGCAAAGAGTCCGCGGGCCGTCGATGCGTCTCGTGCCAGGGAAATCCTGCGTGCGCTGCCCCCGTTCGTGACCAGCGTAGGGCTGTTCGTCGATGCTACGACGGCCCAGGTCAAGGAGGTCCTGCGTGTGGTTCCGCTGGATCTGCTGCAGTTTCACGGTGACGAGACGGCGGAGTATTGCGAAAGCTTCGGCCGGCCGTACATCAAGGCATTGCGTGTGCGTCCGGATCTCCCGCTTCGCCAGCAGTGTGCGAGCTTTGCCAGTGCCTCGGGCATCCTGCTGGACAGCTACGTTCCCGGGGTTCCAGGAGGTACCGGTGAGGCTTTCGACTGGTCGCTGGTGCCTGCCGACCTGGGCAAGCCGGTGATTCTTGCCGGTGGACTCGATGCGCAGAACGTGGCCGCCGCCATCGCTCAGGTGCGTCCTTATGCGGTGGATGTGAGTGGCGGCGTCGAACGCGACAAGGGTCTCAAGGACCCCCTAAAGGTCGCGGCATTTCTGCAGGCGGTGCGGGCTGCTGTCTGATGTGACGATGGCTGTACCTTGGCCGTCCAAAGGCCTGTCGTGCGCAGGCTGGCGCTTGAAATGGTGCGCTGAACGGCGCGTTTGCGTCGAGGCGACAACGAATTCACACCCGGGCGGGCCGCCTTGAATGGCAGGTTCGCGGGTCAATGGCTTGGGAGAAGAGGCATGAGTAACTGGCTGGTAGACAAGCTGATCCCCTCGATCATGCGTTCCGAGGTAAAGAAGAGCTCGGTACCCGAGGGCCTGTGGCACAAGTGCCCGTCCTGCGAGGCGGTGCTTTACCGTCCGGAGCTTGAGAAGACCCATGATGTCTGCCCCAAGTGCAATCATCACATGCGTATTGACGCGCGCCGTCGCCTCGACCTGTTTCTGGATGAGGAAGGGCGTAGCGAGATCGGCGCCGAGCTCGAGCCGGTTGATCGGCTGAAGTTTCGTGACAGCAAGAAGTACAAGGATCGCCTGGTTGCGGCGCAGAAGCAGACCGGCGAAAAAGATGCACTGATCGCGATGAGCGGTGCGCTGGAAGGCATGCCGTTGGTGGCCTGTGCCTTTGAATTCTCCTTCATGGGCGGCTCGATGGGCGCGATCGTCGGCGAGCGCTTCGTGCAGGCGGCCAACGTTGCGCTGGAAAAGCGTTGCCCGCTGATCTGCTTCGCCGCCTCCGGCGGTGCGCGCATGCAGGAAGCGTTGATTTCCCTGATGCAGATGGCCAAGACCTCGGCGGTCCTGGCGCGCTTGCGCGAGGAGGGGATTCCGTTCATCTCGGTGCTGACCGATCCTGTCTATGGTGGCGTTTCGGCGAGCCTGGCGATGCTCGGTGACGTGATCGTTGCCGAGCCGCGTGCGCTGATCGGCTTTGCCGGTCCGCGAGTGATCGAGCAGACGGTTCGCGAGAAGCTGCCGGAAGGCTTCCAGCGCAGCGAGTTCCTTCTTGAGCACGGCGCAATCGACATGATCATTCCGCGCAGCGAGCTGCGTCCGCGTCTGGCGCGCCTGCTTGGCCAGTTCATGCATCTGCCCGTCAGCGCATGACCCAACGCAGCCTGGCCGATTGGCTGGCCTACCTCGAGCAACTGCATCCCAGTGCCATCGACATGGGCCTGGAGCGGGTTGCCGAGGTCGCCGCCCGGTTGGGTCTGGGGCGCCCCGCCAAGCGGGTGGTGACGGTTACCGGTACCAATGGCAAAGGCTCTACCTGTGCCTTCCTGGCCGCGTTGCTGGCGGGTCGGGGGCACAAGGTTGGAATCTACAGCTCGCCCCATCTGCTGCAGTACAACGAGCGCGTCGTCATCGATGGTCAGATGGTCGCTGATGACGCGCTTTGTCGTGCTTTTTCAGCGGTCGAGGCGGCGCGCGGCGATACCAGCCTGACCTACTTCGAGATGGGCACGCTCGCAGCCTTGTGGCTGTTCGAGCAGGCCGAGCTGGGCGTCGCGGTGCTCGAAGTCGGCCTGGGCGGGCGGCTGGATGCAGTCAACCTGATCGATGCCGATCTTGCGCTCATCACCAGCATCGGCGTGGATCACGCCGAATGGCTCGGCGACAGTCGCGAGTCGGTGGCCCGCGAGAAGGCGGGGATCATGCGCGCTGGGCGTGCGGCGCTGTGCGGTGATCCGCAGCCCCCGGCCAATCTTCTGCAGTACGCCAACACCCTGGGTGTCGAGCTGAGCATTCGCGGACGCGATTTCGATCTCGCTGTCGAGGGTTCCGGTTGGCGCTGGAGCGGCCGCAGCGCCCAGGGCGATAGCCTCACCCTGGATGAGCTGCCGCTGCTTGATCTGCCGATGGAAAATGCCGCGCTGGCCCTGCAGGCTTTCGTTCTGCTTGAGCCGCAGTGGCGCATCGAACAGGTTCGACGCGCTCTGGGGGATACTCGCCTGGTCGGGCGGCTGGATCGTCGTCAGGTGCAGGTCAATGGGCGCACTCTGACGCTGCTGCTGGACGTCGGGCATAATCCCCAGGCCAGCGAGTTTCTCGCTGGTCGCCTGCGTCAACGCGCTTGCGCCGGGCGTCGTCACGCCGGGCGTCGTTACGCTGTTTTCGGCCTGCTGGCCGACAAGGATCTGCCTGGCGTCGTGCAGCCGTTGCTGGATCTCGTCGATACGTGGGCGGTGGCGCCCTTGCCTTGTGGGCGCAGCCGGGCGGCAGCTGAATTGCGTGAAGTGTTGAGCGGTTTCGGCGCGCGCAGTGTCGAAGCTGGCTCGGTAGCCGAGGCGCTCGACAAACAGTGCGCCCAGGCTGACGAGCAGGACGAGATATTGGTGTTCGGTTCTTTTTATTGCGTCGCCGAAGCGCTGGCCTGGCTGGCTCGGCATTAGCAGGAGAGTGGTTATGGCATTGCTGGACAAGGGACTCAAGCAGCGCATCGTCGGTGCGCTGGTACTGGTCGCGCTGGCGGTGATCTTTCTGCCGATGCTGCTTTCACGCCAGGACGAGCGCGCCAGCATCGAGGTGGAAGTGCCTACGGCACCGGTTTCACCGGGAATGCCGGAAACGGTCGCGCCGCCGGTAGAGGTGCCGGTCGCCAGCGAGCCGGTGCCGGGTGATGTCGATCAGCCTCTACCGCTGGAGCCGCAACCGCTCGTCGAGCCCGCGACGCCTGCTCAGGTTGAATCCTCCCGGCCGGCAGCAGCAGCGTCGGAAACGCCTGCTTCGCGTCTCGACGAGGCGAGCCTGCCGGTCAGCTGGTCCGTTCAGCTCGCCAGCCTGTCCAGTCGCCCTGGGGCGGAAGCGTTGCAGAAGACCTTGCGCAGTCAGGGTTACAACGCCTACATCCGCCAGGCGGACGGAATGAATCGGGTCTTCGTCGGGCCGGTGATCGAGCGCAAGGAGGCCGATCGCCTGCGTGATCAGCTCAACCGCCAGCACAAGCTCAGCGGCTTCGTGGTGCGCTTCCAGCCAGAGCGTTCCTGAGGGCGGCTTACCCCTGCTGCGGTGCTCTGCTAGAATGCGCGGCCTCCACTTTCGGTAGGCGCAGTCGTGGCATTCAGTTGGGTCGATTGGGCGTTCATCGCCGTCATCGCCGTTTCCAGTCTGATCAGTTTGAAGCGTGGCTTCGTCAAGGAAGCGCTGTCTCTGCTTACCTGGATCGTCGCTGGCGTGGTCGCCTGGATGTTCGGCGGAGCACTATCGCATTACCTGGCCGGCTACATCGAAACGCCTTCGGTGCGAGTCATCGCGGCCTGTCTCATTCTGTTCGTCGCCACCTTGCTGGTGGGGGCGCTGATCAACTTTCTCATCGGGGAGCTGGTGCGCGTCACCGGGCTGTCCGGTACTGATCGTTTCCTTGGCATGGTCTTCGGCGCGGCGCGCGGCGCCTTGCTGCTGGTGGTCGCGGTTGGATTGCTCAGCCTGTTGCCGGTGCAGCAGGACCGCTGGTGGCAGGAGTCGCGCCTGATGCCGCATTTCCTGATGGTTGCGGACTGGTCGAAGAATCTGATTCTGGGCATGAGCGGCCGCGCCGAGCAGGGCGAACTGCCCGAGCGAGGGGGGCAGGAGCCAGTGCCAATGGTCGTTCCGGCAGGCTGAATCGCAGTATGTGGTGCGACGCCAGGCGTCGCTCCGTCGAGGTTTGAACTACTAGCAGGGGTTGCGTCACATGTGTGGCATCGTCGGTATCGTCGGCAAGTCGAACGTCAATCAGGCGCTGTATGACGCGCTCACCGTCCTTCAGCATCGCGGCCAGGACGCTGCCGGTATTGTCACCAGTCATGAGGGGCGCCTGTTCCTGCGCAAGGACAACGGGCTGGTGCGCGATGTCTTCCAGCAGCGGCACATGCAGCGGCTGGTAGGCAGCATGGGCATCGGTCACGTGCGCTATCCCACCGCCGGCAGCTCCAGCTCCGCCGAGGCGCAGCCGTTCTATGTCAACTCGCCCTATGGCATCACCCTGGCGCACAACGGCAACCTGACCAACGTGCAGCAGTTGGCCAAGGAGATCTACGAGTCCGATCTGCGCCACGTCAACACCAGCTCCGACTCCGAAGTCCTGCTCAACGTGTTCGCCCACGAGCTGGCGGTGCGCGGCAAGCTGCAGCCGACCGAGGAGGACGTGTTCGCCGCAGTCTCCGGTGTGCATGAGCGCTGCAAGGGTGGTTACGCGGTGGTGGCGATGATCACCGGCTACGGCATCGTCGGTTTCCGCGACCCCAACGCGATCCGTCCGATCGTCTTCGGCCAGCGCCATACCGACGAAGGCGTCGAGTACATGATCGCCTCGGAAAGTGTCGCGCTGGACGTGCTCGGCTTCAGCCTGATTCGCGACCTGGCCCCGGGCGAGGCGGTCTACATCACCGAGGGCGGCAAACTGCACACACGCCAGTGCGCGACCAGCCCGAACTACTCTCCGTGCATCTTCGAGCATGTCTACCTGGCGCGTCCGGACTCGATCATGGACGGCGTTTCGGTCTACAAGGCACGCCTGCGCATGGGTGAGAAGCTGGCCGAGAAGATCCTCCGCGAGCGTCCGGATCACGGCATCGACGTGGTCATCCCGATTCCCGACACCAGCCGCACCTCGGCACTGGAGCTGGCCAATCGCCTCGGCGTGAAGTTCCGCGAGGGCTTCGTCAAGAATCGCTACATCGGCCGCACCTTCATCATGCCGGGGCAGGCGGCGCGGAAGAAATCCGTGCGCCAGAAGCTCAACGCCATCGAGCTGGAGTTCCGTGGCAAGAACGTCATGCTGGTCGACGACTCGATCGTTCGCGGCACCACCTGCAAGCAGATCATCCAGATGGCGCGCGAGGCGGGGGCGAAGAACGTCTACTTCTGCTCGGCGGCGCCGGCGGTACGCTACCCGAACGTCTATGGCATCGACATGCCCAGCGCCCACGAGCTGATTGCCCACAGCCGCAGCACCGAAGAAGTCTGCGAGCTGATCGGTGCCGACTGGCTGGTCTACCAGGATCTGGCTGACCTCGAAGAAGCGGTGCGTGACGGCAATCCGCAGATCGTCGGCTTCGACAGCGCGGTGTTCAACGGCGAGTACATCACCGGCGATATCGATAGCGTCTACCTGAACCGCATCGAGCAGGCGCGCAACGATTCGAGCAAGAACAGCAGCAACATGGTCAGCGCGATCATCGACCTCTACAACAACTGATACAGCCGTCGGCGCCTGCTCGGGCGTGCGCGATCGGCATTCGGAGCCTGGATATGACGATTGAATGGGATGCCGGTCGCCTGGACAGTGATCTTGAAGGCGCCGCCTTCGAGACCCTGGCGGTGCGTGCCGGGCAGCATCGCACGCCGGAAGCCGAGCACGGCGAAGCGCTGTTCATGACCTCCAGCTACGTGTTCCGCTCTGCTGCCGATGCGGCGGCGCGCTTTGCCGGCGAAGTGCCGGGCAACGTCTACTCGCGCTACACCAACCCGACCGTGCGTGCCTTCGAGGAGCGCATCGCCGCGCTGGAAGGCGCCGAGCAGGCGGTTGCCACGGCCTCCGGCATGGCCGCGATCCTGGCCATGGTCATGGGCCTGTGCAGTGCTGGCGATCACGTGCTGGTGTCGCGCAGCGTATTCGGCTCGACCATCAGTCTGTTCGAGAAGTACCTCAAGCGCTTCGGCATCCAGGTCGACTATCCGCCGCTGTCGGACCTGGCCGCCTGGGAAGCTGCCTGCAAGCCGAACACCCGCCTGCTGTTCGTCGAGTCGCCTTCCAACCCGTTGGCGGAGCTGGTCGATATCGCGGCGCTGGCCGAGATCGCCCATGCCCACGGCGCGCTGCTGGCGGTGGACAACTGCTTCTGTACGCCGGCGCTGCAGCAGCCGCTCAAGCTCGGCGCGGATCTGGTCATGCATTCGGCGACCAAGTTCATCGACGGCCAGGGCCGCTGCCTGGGGGGCGTGCTCGCCGGTCCGGCGGAGCTGATGAAGGAGATGGTCGGCTTTCTGCGCACTGCCGGGCCGACCCTCAGCCCGTTCAATGCCTGGCTGTTCCTCAAGGGACTGGAAACCCTGCGTATCCGCATGCATGCGCATTGCGCCGCGGCGCAGGAGCTGGCCGAGTGGCTGGCGGCTCAGCCGGGCGTCGAGCGCGTCTACTACGCAGGCCTTCCCAGTCACCCGCAGCACGAGCTGGCGCGCCGGCAGCAGAGCGCCTTCGGCGCTGTGGTCAGCTTCGAGGTCAGCGGTGGCAAGGAGGGCGCCTGGCGCTTCATGGACGCCACCCGGATGATCTCGATCACCACCAATCTGGGCGATACCAAGAGCACCATCGCCCATCCGGCGACCACCTCGCATGGCCGGTTGAGTCCGGCCGAGCGCGCCGCTGCCGGGATCAACGACAACCTGATCCGGCTGGCTGTAGGCCTGGAGGCGGTCGAGGATCTCAAGGCTGACCTGGCCCGCGGTATCGCCGCGCTCTGAGTGCTGCCGCCGATAGCTTGCGCTACAGCAGCTGCATTATCGGTAGGGCGGATTAGCCGCCTGCGGCGTAATCCGCCACGGACGGAGCGCTGAGCGCGTGGAACCGAGCACTGCTGAAGCCGCATGACTGCGCAGAAGTCGGCGCAATGCGCTGCGCTTATTGCGCCCTACGTCCTGTTGAGCTGAAACGAAAAACCCCGCCGGAGCGGGGTTTTTCGTTTGGCTGCTTCCCAGCGGCTCGTCTGTGCTCAGTCGCGCAGGTCGATGGCGCCACCGGTTTTGCCGTCGAACAGCTGATTGGGCGTGCCCGGCAGGATGTTCGGCTGGCGCTCGCCTTCGTGGAAAATATGCACGTCGGAGTACTTCTTGCCCGACAGCGCGGCGAGGCCGGCAGCGTCGCGAACCACAGTGGGACGCAGGAACACCATCAGGTTGCGCTTGATGTGCGACTCGCGGGTGGAGCGGAACAGGCCGCCAAGGATCGGGATATCACCCAGCAGCGGCACCTTGGAATCGGTGCGGGTGACATCGTCCTGGATCAGGCCGCCAAGTACGATCACCTGGCCGTCTTCAGCCAGGATGGTGCTTTTGATCGAGCGCTTGTTGGTCACCAGGTCCACTGCCTGGGCATTCAGGCCGCCACTGGGGGCGATCGAGGAGATCTCCTGCTCGATCTCCAGGCGCAGGGTGGCGCCGTCGTTGATGTGCGGAGTGACCTTGAGGGTGACGCCGATGTCCTTGCGCTCGATGGTGGTGAAGGGGTTGTTCGCGCCCGCCGCATCGGTGGTGTAGGAGCCGGTCTGGAAGGGCACGTTCTGGCCGACCAGGATCTCCGCCTTCTGGTTGTCCAGGGTCAGCAGGCTGGGCGTCGACAGCAGGTTGCTCTTGCTGTTGGAGGACAGGGCGGTGATCAGTGCGCCGAAGCTGTCGGTGCCGACGCCGATGATGGCGCCGTCCGGCAGGGTCACGTTGGGTGTTTCGTCCGACTGGATCGCGCTCAGTACGGTGCCTACCGAAAGGCCGGTGCCGGAGAAGTTGACCCCGCCGAGACCGCCGCGGTCACCGCGTGCATCTACTGCCCACTGCACCCCCAGCGCATCGTTGATATCGCCGGAAACCTCGACGATCGCAGCCTCGACCAGCACCTGGGCGCGCGGTACGTCCAGCTGGCGAACGATGTCTTCGAGGGTGGCGACCAGGTCCGGTTCGGCCAGCAGTACCAGGGCATTCAGGCTCTCGTCGGCGCGGATGAGGATGTTCTGCGGTTTGCTGGTCGCAGCACCTTCGCCGCCGCCTTCGGGATTCTTCATGCCTTCGGAGATTTCGCCGAGGGTCTCCGCGAGGCTCTTGGCGTCGTTATGGCGCAGGCGAATCACCCGGGTGTTCGCCGAACGGCTGGTGGGGGTATCGAGCGACTTGGCCAGGGCGACCAGCTTGGCCCGCGACGCCGGGGGACCCATCACGATCAGGCGGTTGGTACGGGCATCGGCGATGATCTGCGCGCCGGTACTGACGCCTTTCGGCTCGCCGCGCTGCAGCGCGCTGCGCAGCACCTCGGCGGTGTCCATGACCCAGGCGTACTGCAGGTTGAGCACGGTGTAGTCGGCGTTACCTTTCTGATCCAGCTGGCGGATCATCTCCTCGATGCGATCGATGTTGGCGCTGCGGTCACTGATGATCAGCGCATTCGCCGAGGTCACCGCGGCCATGTGGCCGTACTGCGGCACCAGCGGGCGAATAAGTGGAATGAGTTCGTTGGCCGAGGAGTGCTGTACCTGGATCATCCGCGTTTCCAGGCGGTCGGCGGCACGGGGGCCACTGTCGGCTTCGGCCTTGGCCTCGGCGTTGGGGATGATCCGCGCCTGGCCGTCCTGGGTAATGACGGTGAAGCCATGGGTAGCCATCACGGACAGAAACAGCTGGTAGACCTGGCTCAGGTTCATCGCCGATTTGGACACGACGGTGACCTGGCCCTTGACCCGCGGATCGACGATGAAGGTCTCACCGCTGATGTCGGCAACCTGGTCGATGAAGTCGCGGATCGGTGCGTCCTTGAGATTGATGGTCCAGCTTTCTTCCTGCTGGGTCTGGGGGCTGGCTGGCGCCAGCGGCTCGGCAACGAGCGGCAACGGACTGCTGGCGAGTCCAGCGACGAGCAGGGCAATGGTCAGGCGCGATAGCTTCATCGATCAATCGTCTTCCGGAGTGTCTGTGGGGTACGGAGCGTCCAGCATGCTGGCTTCCATCTGCTGGCGGAGCTCTTCCATGCGCTGTTGCAGAAGTTCTTCATCGCCTTCTTGCAGGTCATCCAGGGTCACGGGGGGCGGCGGTGGGGTGTAGCCGGTGCGGTCGGCACTGTTGCTGGTGCGGGTGACCGGAAAACCGAGGCGTTCGATGCGGCCGTCGCGCTCGAGTTCGATGCGGTCGCGATAAACCGCATGCAGGCGAGTCGAGTCGTCGATCTTGTCGCCGACCACGAAGCGCTTGGCCGGCTCGCCGCCACGCTGCAGGATCGCGCTGGATTTCGCCGGGTCGGCATTGACGAAACTGCCGTTCAGGGTCAGGTCCAGGTTGGTCACCGGCGCATTGCCCTCGCTGCGGCGCGCAGGGCCGAACAGCGGTTCCAGGCGCTCGAGCGCAGGACCTTCCTGAGCTGCGCTGGCGTCGACCGGCGCTACCTGGGCAGGCGCGCGTAACAGACGCATCCATTCGGCGCTCTGCCAGGCGAGGCCGGCGCAGGTTGCCAACAGCAGGGCGGCACCGAGTAATGTGGGGGCTTGCTGCTTGAGCCGGTGGGGGCCAGCGAAGAGTTGCAAGGCGTTCACTCCATGGAATTATGAGTATGTGGTGTGGATCGCGCGCCGATCATAACAGCTGCAATCTCGTCTACCGCAACCCATACAGGTGGTGTTTGCCCTGCATTGTTGTGATAAAGATAGCCAGCCTGTGCGGTGTCGCGCACTGCGAAAAAAATCTATAAGAAATCGCGGAATCGCAATGTCTGACGGTCAGATTCGACAGTCATACTCTCCTGCGGTTGCCGTCTGAAGGCTCGATCATGAACGCCCTGCTCAATTCGCTGCCCCAGCGTCGTCTCCCATTTGGTTTTGCCAAGCGTCATGGAGTGGTTCTTGCCACCCAGGACAGCCAGCCGTGCCTGTTGCATCGTCCCGGCGTCGATCTGGTCGCCGTGGCCGAAGCGCAGCGCTTCGCCGGGGCCCGGCTGACGCTCAGGGCGCTCAGCCAGGAGGCCTTCGAACAGGCGCTGGCAGCCGCCTATCAGCACGACTCCTCCGCCGCGACCCAGCTGGCCGAGGATCTCGGCAATCTCGATCTGGCGGCGCTGGCCGACCAGGTGCCCGAGACCGAAGACCTGATGGAGCAGGAGGACGATGCGCCGATCATCCGCCTGATCAACGCCATCCTCGGCGAAGCGATCAAGGAGGGCGCCTCGGATATCCACCTGGAAACCTTCGAGAAGCGTCTGGTAGTGCGTTTTCGCGTCGACGGCGTGCTGCGCGAGGTGCTCGAGCCCAAGCGCGAGCTGGCCGCCTTGCTGGTGTCGCGGATCAAAGTCATGGCGCGCATGGATATCGCCGAGAAGCGCATTCCGCAGGACGGCCGGATTTCCTTGCGTGTCGGTGGTCGCGAGGTCGATATTCGCGTCTCGACCCTGCCGTCAGCCAACGGCGAGCGAGTGGTGATGCGTCTGCTCGACAAGCAGGCCGGGCGCCTGTCGCTGCGCCACCTGGGCATGAGCGACCGCGACCGCGTGCTGATGGAAGAAAACGTACGCAAGCCGCACGGCATCATCCTGGTTACCGGCCCGACCGGTTCAGGCAAGACCACCACCCTGTACGCCAGCCTGGTCAGCCTCAATGATCGCTCGCGCAACATTCTTACCGTCGAGGACCCGATCGAGTATCACCTCGAAGGCATCGGCCAGACCCAGGTCAATCCCAAGGTCGACATGACCTTTGCCCGCGGCCTGCGCGCCATCCTGCGCCAGGACCCGGACGTGGTGATGGTCGGCGAGATCCGCGACAAGGACACCGCCGAGATCGCCGTGCAGGCCTCGCTGACCGGGCACCTGGTGCTCTCGACCCTGCACACCAACAGTGCCATCGGCGCCATCACCCGCCTGGTCGACATGGGCGTCGAGCCGTTCCTGCTGTCCTCCTCCTTGCTCGGCGTACTGGCCCAGCGTCTGGTCCGCGTTCTATGCCCGCATTGCCGCGAGGCCTACAGCGCCGACGAGGCCGAGTGCCGGATGCTCGGCGTCGATCCGGCCAGCCCGCCAACCCTGTATCACGCCAAGGGTTGCAGTGAATGCCACCAGCACGGCTACAAGGGCCGGACCGGGATCTACGAGCTGGTGATCTTCGATGAGCCGCTGCGCACCATGATCCACAACGGCGCCTCGGAGCAGGACATGGGGCGCCACGCGCGCACCCTGGGCCCGAGTATCCGTGACGACGGCCGGCGCAAGGTGCTCGAGGGCAGCACCACGCTCGAGGAAGTACTGCGCGTGACCCGGGAGGAATAGATGACGAGGTTTTCCGCTCCCGTGTCTCGGCGGGCTCCCAGCGTGTCGGGAGTCTGCTGAATGGCCGCATTCGAATACATCGCACTGGACGCCAAGGGGCGCCAGCAGAAGGGCGTGCTCGAGGCCGACAGCCCGCGCCAGGTGCGCCAGATGCTGCGCGACCGGCAGCTGGCGCCGCTCGAGGTCAAGGCCACGCGCACCCGCGAGCAGGGTGGCGGGCTGGGTTTTGGTCGCAACCTGTCGGCGCGTGACCTGGCGCTGGTGACACGCCAGTTGGCGACCCTGGTGCAGGCTGCTTTGCCGATCGAGGAAGCCCTCGGCGCCGCGGCGGCGCAATCGACCACCCCGCGCATCCAGGCGATGCTGCTGGCGGTGCGCGCCAAGGTGCTCGAAGGCCACACCCTGGCCGACGCGCTGAAGGAATTTCCCGGCGCCTTTCCCGATCTCTACCGCGCCACCGTCTCTGCCGGTGAGCACGCCGGCCACCTGGGGCCGGTACTGGAACAGCTGGCCGATTACACCGAGCAGCGCCAGCAGTCGAAACAGAAGATCCAGCTGGCGTTGCTCTATCCGGTGATCCTGATGATCACCTCGCTGATCATCGTCGGCTTCCTGCTCGGCTTCGTGGTGCCGGACGTGGTGCGGGTGTTCGTCGACTCCGGGCAGACGCTGCCGGCGCTGACTCGCGGCCTGATCGCGGTGAGCGAACTGGTCAAGGGCTGGGGCTGGCTGTTCATCATCCTCAGCATCGCCGGGGTGATCGGCCTGCGCGCAGCGCTGAAGGACGAAGGGCGTCGCCGCCGCTGGCATGGGTTTCTGCTCAAGTTGCCGATGATGGGGCGGATGATGCGCGCCACCGATACCGCACGCTTCGCCTCGACCCTGGCAATCCTGACCCGCAGCGGCGTGCCGCTGGTCGAGGCGCTGGCGATCAGCGCCGAGGTGATCAGCAACAGAGTCATTCGCGGCGAGGTGGTGATCGCGGCGCAGAAGGTCCGCGAAGGCGGCAGTCTGACCCGCGCCCTGGATGCCAGCGGTCAGTTCCCGCCGATGATGCTGCACATGATCGCCAGCGGTGAGCGTTCCGGCGAGCTGGATTCGATGCTGGCGCGTACCGCGCGCAACCAGGAGAACGACCTGGCCGCGCAGATTTCCCTCTTGGTCGGCCTGTTCGAGCCGTTCATGCTGGTCTTCATGGGTGTGGTGGTGCTGGTCATCGTACTGGCGATCCTCATGCCGATTCTTTCTCTCAACCAACTGGTGGGGTAGCACGTGAGCAACGCACGCAGACAACAGGGTTTCACCCTGATCGAAATCATGGTGGTGGTGGTCATCCTCGGCATTCTTGCCGCGCTGGTGGTGCCGCAGGTAATGAGCCGGCCGGATCAGGCCAAGGTCACCGTGGCCCAGGGCGACATCAAGGGCATCGCCTCGGCGCTGGACATGTACAAGCTCGACAACCATTCCTACCCCAGCACCCAGCAGGGCCTCGAGGCGCTGGTGAAGAAGCCTTCCGGCAATCCGGCGGCGAAGAACTGGAACAAGGACGGCTACCTCAAGCGCGTGCCGGTCGATCCGTGGGGCAATGACTACCAGTACCTGTCGCCGGGTACCCGTGGCGCATTCGATCTGTACTCCTTTGGTGCCGACGGCAAGCAGGGCGGTACCGACCTGAACGCCGATATCGGCAACTGGGATCTCTGAACCCTCCATGCGCCCATCGCGGGGTTTTACGCTGGTCGAGCTGCTGGTGGTGCTGGTGATTCTCGGCAGCCTGGTGGGCCTGGCCGTGCTCAGCACCGGCATCGCCGGCACCTCGCGTGAGCTGCGCAGCGAGGCCGAGCGGCTCGCCGGGCTGATCGGCGTGCTGGTCGAGGAGGCGGTGCTGGACAACCGCGAGTACGGCCTGCGCCTGGAGCGCACCCGCTACCAGGTGGTCAGCTTCGACGAGGGCACCGCCACCTGGGTGGCCAAGCCGCGTTCCGAACACGTTCTGCCGGAGTGGGCGCAGCTCAGTTATGAGCTCGATGGCGAGCCTCTGCGTCTGGCCGGGCCCGGCGGCTCCAGCGAGGTCCCTGGCGACAATGACGACGAGGAAGACGACGCGGAGAAAGCCGAGGCGGCCCGCCAGCCGCAGCTGCTGATCCTTTCCAGTGGCGAGCTGAGCCCGTTCCGCCTGCAGCTCGAGGAGCGACGCAAGGATGGCGTGCGCCTGCAGCTGGCCAGTGACGGCTTCTCGCTGCCCAAGGTCGAGGTGCTCGAGAAGTGAAGCGCATGCGCGGATTCACCCTGCTCGAAGTGCTGGTGGCACTGGGGATCTTCGCGATCGTCGCCGCCAGCGTGCTCACCGCCAGCAGCCGCAGTCTGCAGAACGCCGCGCGGCTGGAAGAAAAGACCATGGCGATGTGGATCGCCGACAACCGTCTGAGCGAGATGCAACTGCTCGACCCGCCGCCGGGCGATGGCCGCGATCAGGGTGAGGTCGACTTCGCCGGGCGCCGCTGGGAGTGGCGCAGCGAAGTCAGTGCCACCAGCGAACCAGCCATGCGCCGGGTCGAGGTGCTGGTGGCGCCGCGTGTGGAGCGTGGCCCGCGCGGCGACATCGAGGAGCGCTCGGTGGCGCGCCTGAGCGGTTTCCTGAGTGCGCCGCAATGATCCGCAGTGCTCGCGGTTTCACCCTGCTGGAGCTTCTCATCGCCATCGCGATCTTCGCGCTGCTCGGGCTGGGCACCTATCGCATGCTCGATACCGTGCTGCGCACCGACGCGGCCACCCGCGCCCAGGAGCAGGATCTGCGTGAGTTGGTGCGTGCCCTGGCGGCCTTCGAGCGCGACCTGCTGCAGGCCCAGCCGCGACCGATCCGCGATCGCTTCGGCGATGCTCGCCCGGCGCTGGTCGGCGAGGTGCTGGATTCGGCCGCGGTGGAATTTACCCGCACCGGTTGGCGCAATCCGCTGGGCACGCCGCGTGCCCGGCTGCAGCGAGTGCGCTGGCAGCTCAGTGGCGAGCAGTGGCAACGGCGCTACTGGACCGTCATCGACCAAGCGCAGGACTCCCAGCCTCAGGTGCAGCAGGCACTCGACGGGGTGACCCGCTTCGAGCTGCGCTACCTGAACGAGAAGGGTGCCTGGGTCGATGGCTGGCCGGCCAGCGATGGCGAGCAGGCCGAGCGCAACGAGGGCCTGCCGCTGGCAGTCGAGCTGACCCTCGAACACCGCCGCTATGGTCAGTTGCGTCGCGTGCTGCGCCTGCCGGACGGCCCGCCCAAGCGTGAGCAGCAGGGCGAAGGCGCCGGTGCGGAAGGTGAAGGCGGCGAAGGCGGCGAGAGCGGGCTGGGCGGCGGCATGGAGCTGGGGCTGTGAGCCGGCAGCGTGGCGTGGCCCTGATCACCGTATTGCTGGTGGTGGCGGTGGTGACCATCGTCACCGCCGGAATCATCGCCCGCCAGCAACTGGCGATCCGCAGCGCCTCCAACCAGTTGCATGTGCGCCAGGCCTGGCAATACGCCCAGGGCGGCGAGACCCTGGCCAAGGCGATCCTGTTTCGCGACCTGCGCGAGGGCGACCGCCAGGCGCCGGTGGATCATCTCGGCGAAGCCTGGGCGCGGCCTTTCGCGCCGTTCAAGCTCGACGAGGGCGGCGAGTTGCGCGTGCGCATCGAGGACCCCAGCGGACGCTTCAATCTGAACAGTCTGGTGCGCCAGGGCCAACCCAACGAGCTCGCCCTGCAGCAGTTCCGCCGGTTGCTGCTGCGTCTGCAGATCGAGGAGCCGTACGCCGAGCGGCTGAAGGACTGGATGGATGCCGACCAGGACCCGACCGGCTCCTATGGCGCAGAAGACAACCAGTACCTGTTGGCGCAGCCGCCATACCGCACGCCGAACCGCGCGCTGGGCGATATCTCCGAGCTGCGCCTGCTGTTCAACATGCGCGAAGAGCACTACCGGCGCTTGGCGCCCTTCGTCAGTGCGCTGCCGCCGGACGCGGTGCTCAACGTCAACACCGCAAGCCCGATGGTGCTGTCGAGCCTGGCCGATGGCCTGAGTCCGGCGCTGGCCGCCGAGCTGGTCAGTGTCCGCGGCCTGCTGGGCTTTCGCGACCTGCAGGCGTTCCTCTCGCAGCCGGTGCTGGCCGGGCTTGGCGTGCAGGGCGAAGGGCTGGGGATCAATACGCAATATTTTCAGGTGGTCAGCGAAGTGAGTGTCGGTGATCGTCGTCAGGTGCTGGTCAGTCAACTACAACGCGGCCGTGATGGCCGCGTGCGGGTGCTGTCCCGTGATCTGGGGCAGAGCGGCTTGCCGCCGGCCCCCGTGCAGGAGTCTTCAGAATGAGTCAGGCGTGTATTTTTCTTCTTCCCTCGGCCTGTGCGGAAGCCGATGCCCAGGCCGAGGTGGTCTGGGTGCGTGACGACGAACAGCTGCGCCTGCCGTTCGCCGAGGCGCTGGCGCGCAGCGATGCCGGTTGGCGCCTGGTGCTGCCGGTCGAGGCAGTGACCGCCTGCGCGGTGCAGTTGCCGACGCAGAAGGCCCGCTGGCTGCGCCAGGCACTGCCGTTCGCGGTCGAGGAACTGCTGGCCGAGGACGTCGAACAGATGCACCTGGCGCTCGGCGAGCTGCTGGCCGACGGGCGCCACCGGGTGTTTGCGGTTCGGCGAGCCTGGCTGGCGGCCTGGCTGGAGCTGAGCGCCGGGCAGCCGCCGGCCAGCATCCAGGTCGACGCCGATCTGCTGCCGGCCGAAGGCACCCAGCTGTTGTGGGCCGAGCAGCGCTGGCTGCTGGGTGGCGAGGTGGCTGCACGCCTGTCCTTGTCCGACGAGGACTGCCGCGAGCTGTGCCCAGCCTTCCCCGAACCCCTGCATATCCGCGCCGAAGCCGGGCGCCCGGCGCCGGTCGCGGGGCATCAGCTACAGACGCTGGCCGATCCCTTCGCCTGGCTGGCGGCGCAGAAAGGCGGCTGCGACCTGGCCCAGGCCGAGTTCGCCCTGCAGCAGAGCGGCAACGACTGGAAGCGCTGGCGGCCGTTGTTCGTCGCGGCGGGCTTGTGCGTGCTGCTGCAATGGACCTTCTTCATGGCCCAGGGCTGGCACCTGGAGCGCGAGGGCGATGCCTATCGCCAGGCCAGTGAAGCGCTGTACCGCGAGTTGTTCCCTGAAGAAACCCGCCTGGTGAACCTGCGTGCGCAGTTCGACCAGAACCTGGCCAGCGGCGCCGGTGGCGGCAGCGGTCGTCTGCTGGTGCTGCTCGATCAGGCCAGCGCGGCGCTGCAGGCCGAGGGATCGACGGTGCAGGTGCAGCAGCTGGACTTCAGCGACAGCCGTGGCGATCTGTCGATGCAGGTACAGGCGCCGGGTTTTGATGTGCTGGAGCGTCTGCGTGAACGCCTGATCGAGGCCGGCCTTGCGGTCGAACTCGGCTCGGCCAGCCGCGAGGCAGCCGGCGTCAGTGCTCGTGTGGTTATCGGAGGTTGATGATGGGAACGACTAAACCACTGTTCGCGGGGCTCGAATCCTCGGTGCTGGTGCAACGCTGGCGCGGCATGCCGCCGCGCGATCGCCTGGCGCTGGGCCTGCTCGGCGGCTTCCTGCTGCTGGTGCTGCTGTACCTGATGGTCTGGCGTCCGGCGCAGGCCGGTGCGCTGCAGGCGCGCGACTACTACCAGCAGGAGCGTGAGCTGCACGCCTATCTGCAGGCCAACGCCGGGCGCGCCAGGGGGCTGCAGAGTGCGCCGCAGGAAACCGTGGACGCCTCGCGCCTGCAGGGCTTCGTGACCCGCAGCGCTGCAGAACACGGCATGACCATCGAACGCCTCGACAACGAAGGCGCGGGTGGTCTGCAGGTCAACCTGCAGCCGGTGGCCTTCGCCGATCTGCTGCGCTGGTTTGTCGAACTGGAGGCCAACGGTGTGCGCGTCGACGAGGCCGGGCTCGACCGCGCCGAACAGGGGCGGGTGACGGCACGGCTGACCCTGCGGACCGAAGGCTGAGGTGCAGGCGGCCAGCCGCTGTGCGACGAGCTTTTCCAGCGCAGCGGCAGATTTACGCAAGTCATTCTCGCAACAGGAGAAAAAAGATCGAAAGGCGTGTTGACTTGCCTGGGGTGCCCGAGTAAATTGCGCGCCTCGCAAGGCGAACGGCTGATTAGCTCAGCTGGGAGAGCACCTGCATCACACGCAGGGGGTCGGCGGTTCGATCCCGTCATCAGCCACCAACCCTTGTGAGATTTCGGACGAAAGTCCGGCCGACGCGCAGCGGTAGTTCAGTCGGTTAGAATACCGGCCTGTCACGCCGGGGGTCGCGGGTTCGAGTCCCGTCCGCTGCGCCATATCGAAAGCCCTTGGATAGCAATATCCAGGGGCTTTTTCTATTTCAGCTGTCGCCATTTGCAGCGACGTGCACCACCCGTAGGGCGGATTAGCCGCTCGCGGCGTAATCCGCCACAGACCCGCACCGGGCGGCGCGGTCAGTGCATGGAAACGAGCTTTCGCCCCAGCCATCTTGGCCGCGCAAGAGCCGGCGCAATGCGCTGCGCTTATTGCGCCCTACGGCCTACGCCCCTGCAATGAAGGCGACGCTCTGCGCGATGACCTCGGCATCGCTCAGCAGGCGGCGATGGCCCAGCCCCGAGAGCTCGACCAGGCGCGAGTCCGGCCAGTTCTGCTGCAGTGCCTTTGAGGCGCCGAAGGGCACGGTGCGGTCCTCCGGGTCGTGCAGGATCAGGCCACGATGACGCAGCCCGTCGCGCATGTTCTCGATGTCGAGTGCGCTCAACGGCTGGCCGATGTGGCCGTGCGCCCAGGCCAGCAGGGCTTCGGTCTGCTGCGGCTCAAGACCGTACGCGGCGCTTGCACCCAGCAGCATCCGCTGCAGCGAGGAGGGGCCGCACAGGTGCACGGATGCGTTGACCCGCAGGCCACGATTGAACGCCCACAGGCTTCCCGCCGAACCCGCGGAGTGGGCAATCACCGCCTCCACCTGGCCCAGGCTCTGGCAAACCGACAGCAGCGCCTCGCCGATATGTACGACGCTGGTGACGTCGCCGCTCGACTGGCCATGGGCCGGCGCGTCCAGCAGCGTCACCGCAAAACCGGCCGCCAGCAGCGGATCGACGAAATCGAGCATCTGCGCCGCGCAGCCATCCCAGCCATGCAGCAGCACCACACGCGGCCCCTCGCCAAAACTCCACAGCGCCAGCTCGCCGTCGGCATGCCGATGACGGCTGTGGCTGGCCTGCGCCAGACGTTGCTGCTGAGCCTCGTCGAGCGGCATGCGTCGGGGATTGGCGAAGGCTTGTAGCAGGGCGGCAGGTGGGACGTTGATCGAGGTGTTCAGATTGCTCATGGCGGGCTCCTTGGGCGGCTGCAGTAGCGCAGTCGCATTTTAAATGTCGACCATAATACAAAGAGTCGTCAAGCAGAATTTCAGCATTGGAAGCGGCCAGGATGGGGCTCTATGGATGGCTGCGGCGGAGAGTTCGTCGCACGGCACCGGGGCTGGTCGAGTGCTAGAGGGTTCGCTCGTGTAGCGAGGGGGCAACGCCGATCCTGCGCTATGTCTGGCAGCCGGCCCTTCGGACATTCGCACCGTGCAGGGGGCACGGTGGATAAACAAGGCGTTATCCACCCTACGAAGCTGGCGTCCTCCACGAAACCGTAGGTTGGCGCCGAGCTAAGCGAGGCCCAACGGACGAACTCGCAACGGTCCACGCGCTATCGTCTTGCCCCGCGTTGGGCCTGGCGGCCGAACCTACGAATCCACCGACCTACGCCACGGCGAGCCTGGTGGTCCTAGGGCATTCGCACCGTGCCGCGGGCTCGGTGGATGAACAAGGCGTTATCCACCCTACGATGCTGGCGTTCTTCACGAGACCGTAGGTTGGCGCCGAGCAGAGCGAGGCCCAACGGACGATCTCGAAGCGGTCCACGCGCTATCGTCTTGCACCGCGTTGGGCCTGGCGGCCCAACCTACGAATCCATTGGCCTGCGCCAACTCGAGCGCCGGCCGCGTGCACGCACCGTAGGGTGGATAACGCTCTGTTTATCCACCAGCCCACTGCGCAAAGCTTGCGTCCTTCACGGCGCTCGTCCGCCCCGGGCATCGCCTTGCCAGCGGTTGCACCGAGACAAGGTTCGGGGATCAGATGGAGGAGGGCGCGCCGCCGCCCAGCGCCTTGTAGATCGCCACGATGCCGCGATACAGGTCGACCTCGGCCTGGGCCAGGTTGTCCTCGGCGGCCAGGCGTTCGCGTTCGGCGTCCAGCAGCACAAGAAAATCCACCTCGCCTTCGCGATAGCGCACGCTGGCCTGTTCGGCGGCGGCCCGGCTGGCCTCTGCCTGGCGCATCAGGGCGAGCTGGCGCTGCTGGCGCTGGGCGTAGTCGCTGAAGGCGTTTTCCGACTCCTCCAGGGCCAGCAGCACCTGCTGCTCGTAACTGGCCAGCGCGCCGTCGGCATCGGCTTCGGCCGCGCGCAGGCGGGCCCGCACGCTGCCCAGGTCGAACGCCGCCCAGGTCAGTGACGGCGCCAGGCCCCAGGCGCCGGCATCGGCCGCACCCAGGCGCGAGCCGCGTCCGGCGGTGAAACCGAGAAAGCCGGAGAGGCTGACGCGCGGGAACAGGTCGGCTGTGGCCACGCCGATATCGGCGGTCGCCGCGGCCAGCTCACGCTCGGCCGCACGCACATCCGGACGACGCTGCAGCAGCTCGCCCGGATCGCCAATGCGGATCGACTTGGCAATCGCCGGCAGCGGCTGCGGCGCCAGGTCGAGCTGCAGCTCGCTCGGCCGCTGACCGAGCAGGGTGGCGATGCGATTGCGCGCCCGTGCCTGTTCGGCCGCAAGCATTGGCAGGCTGGCTTCGGTCGCGGCCAGGCGGGCGTCGCTGCGCAGCACGTCCAGCTCGCTGCCCACACCGGCTTCGCGCAGCTGCTCGGTGAGCTTGCGCGACTGCCGCTGGTAGTCGAGGTTCTGCCGGGCGATGCGCTCACGCAGCTGGGCGCCGCGCAGCGTGCCGTAGGCGTCCACCAGCTCGGCGATCAGGCTGACCTGCAGCTGCGCAAGCTGCGCCTCGGCGACTTCGGTGCGGGCGTCGCTGGCTTCGATCTGGCGCTGGATGCGGCCGAACAGGTCGAGCTCCCAGAGCATGTCCAGGCCCAGGTCGTAGCGCTCCTGGCGCACCCGTTCCTCGCTCAGTGGTGGCTGCTGCGCCTTGCCGAACTCGCCGGACGCACGCCCGGTGATGGTCGGCAGCTGGTCGTTGGCGGCGTCGTCGCGCAGGGCGCGGGCGGCGCGCAGCCGGGCGAAGGCAATCTGCAGTTCGCGGTTGCTGGTCAGCGACTGGCGCACCAACTGGTCCAGCACCGGATCATCGAACTGCTGCCACCACTCGCTCTGGTAGGCGCTGCTGTCATGCAGCGCCGGCTCGATGCTGCCGAGCTGCGCAGGCTCGGTGCGCGGCGCCTGGTAGTCGGGGCCCACCGCGCAGGCGCTCAGCGCCAGGACCAGCAGGCTTGGAATCAGCGCTTTCATGCATGCACCTCGTGCAGTCGGGTTGCCTGGCGCGCCTCGCGTTTCTCGACGAAGGCGCGGATCAGCACATAGAACAGTGGCGTCAACAGCAGGCCGAAGAAGGTCACCCCGAGCATCCCGCTGAACACCGCGACGCCCATCGCATGACGCATCTCGGCGCCGGCGCCGGAGGAAAGCACCAGCGGCACCACGCCCATGATGAAGGCGAAGCTGGTCATCAGGATCGGCCGCAGGCGCAGGCGGCAGGCTTCCAGTACCGCGGCGACGCGATCCAGGCCTTCCTCTTGTTTCTCCTTGGCGAACTCGACGATCAGGATGGCGTTCTTGCACGCCAGGCCCACCAGTACGATCAGGCCGATCTGGGTGAAGATGTTGTTGTCGCCACCGGCCAGGATCACCCCGGTGATGGCCGACAGCAGCGTCATCGGCACGATCAGGATCACCGCCAGCGGCAGGCTCCAGCTTTCGTACTGCGCCGCCAGCACCAGGAACGCCAGCAGCACGCAGAGCGGGAAGACGAAGATCGCGCTGTTGCCGGCGAGGATCTGCTGGTAGGTCAGGTCGGTCCACTCGAAGGTCATGCCGTTGGGCAGCTCCTGGGTCAGCAGTTCGGCAATCGCCGCCTCGGCCTGGCCGGAGCTGTAGCCGGGGGCCGCCGCGCCGTTGATCTCGGCGGTGAGAAAACCGTTGTAGTGCATCACCCGGTCCGGGCCCGAGCTCGGCTCGACCTTGAGGAAGGCCGACAGCGGCACCATCTCGCCACGGTTGTTGCGCACCTTGAGCTGGCCGATCTGTTCCGGCTCGAGGCGGAACTGCTGCTCGGCCTGGACGTTGACCTGGTAGGTACGGCCGAAGCGGTTGAAGTCGTTGGCGTAGAGCGAGCCCAGGTAGATCTGCAGGGTGTCGAACACATCGCTGATCGCCACGCCGTGGATCTTCGCCTTGTCGCGGTCGATGGCGGCGTCGATCTGCGGCACGTTGACCTGGTAGCTGGTGAACAGCGACATCGGGTCCAGCTCCGGCAGCTCGCGCGCCTTGGCCAGGATGTTCTGGGTCTGCACGTAGAGCTCGTCGTAGCCAAGGCTGGCGCGATCCTGCACCTGCAGGCGGAAGCCGCCGATGGTGCCCAGGCCCTGCACCGGCGGTGGCGGGAAGATCGCCAGATACGCCTCCTGGATGCTGCCGAAGCGACCGTTGAGTTCGGCGGCGATGGCATCGGCGGACATCTCCGCGTCGGTGCGCTGGTCGAAGTCCTTCAGCGCGACGAAGACGATGCCGCTGTTCGGGCTGTTGGTGAAGCCGTTGATCGACAGGCCGGGGAAGGCCACGGTGTTCTCCACGCCCGGATGCTTGCCGGCGATCTCCGACATCTCCTTGATCACCGCTTCGGTGCGATCCAGGGTCGCGGCATCGGGCAACTGGGCGAAGGCCACCAGGTACTGCTTGTCCTGCGCCGGGACGAAGCCTGCCGGGGTATTGGCAAAGCCCAGGTAGGTCAGGCCCATCAGCCCGGCGTAGATGAACAGGGCGATACCGCTGCCGCGCAGCACGCGCTTCACGGCGCCGACATAGCCGTGGCTGGCGCGCTCGAACAGGCGGTTGAACGGGCCGAACAGCCAGCCGCCGAACAGCCGGTCGAGCACCTTGGAAAAACCATCCTTCGGCGCGTCATGGCTCTTCAGCAGCACCGCCGCCAGCGCCGGCGACAGGGTCAGCGAGTTGAACGCCGAGATCACCGTGGAGATGGCGATGGTCAGCGCGAACTGCTGGTAGAACTGCCCAGACAGACCGGAGATGAACGCCGTGGGGATGAACACCGCGCACAGCACCAGGGCGGTGGCGACGATCGGCCCGGTGACTTCCTTCATCGCCTGGCGGGTGGCCTCCAGCGGCGTCTTGCCCAGGCCGATGTTGCGCTCGACGTTCTCCACCACGACGATCGCGTCGTCCACCACGATGCCGATCGCCAGCACCAGGCCGAACAGCGACAGCGCGTTGAGCGAGAAGCCGAACATGTGCATCACCGCGAAGGTGCCGATCAGCGACACCGGCACCGCCACCAGCGGGATGATCGAGGCGCGCCAGGTCTGCAGGAACAGGATCACCACCAGCACCACCAGCACGATGGCTTCGAGCAGGGTGTGCACCACCGCCTCGATGGAGCCGCGCACGAAGATGGTCGGGTCGTAGACGATTTCGTAGTCCACACCCTGGGGGAAGTTCTGCTTCAGCTCGCTCATCCGCTCGCGCACCGCGTCGGAGATCTCGATGGCGTTGGAGCCGGGCCGCTGGAACACCGGCATCGCCACCGCCGGCTTGTTGTTCAGCAGCGAGCGCAGCGCGTACTGGCTGGAACCCAACTCGATCCGCGCGATGTCGCGCAGGCGGGTGATCTCGCCGTCATCGCTGGCCCGCACGATGATGTTCTCGAACTCCTCCTCGCTGACCAGGCGCCCCTGGGTGTTGATCGACAGCTGGAAGCTGTTGCCGGCATTGGCCGGTGGCGCGCCGAGCGAGCCGGCGGCGACCTGGCGGTTCTGCTCGCGGATCGCCGCGACCACGTCGCTGGCGGTGAGGTTGCGCGAGGCGACCTTGTGCGGATCGAGCCAGACGCGCAGCGAGTAGTTGCCCAGGCCGAACAGCTGCACGTCGCCCACGCCATCCAGCCGCGCCAGCTCGTCCTTGACGTTGAGCGCGGCGTAGTTGGACAGGTAGAGCATGTCGTAGCGATCGTCCGGCGAGATCAGGTGCACCACCATGGTCAGGTCGGGCGAGGCCTTGTCGACGGTCACGCCGAGCCGCTGCACCTCGGTCGGCAAAGTCGGCATGGTCCGGGTCACGCGGTTCTGCACCTGCACCTGGGCGTTGTCCAGGTCGGTGCCGAGGGCGAAGGTGATGGTCAGCGTCAGGTTGCCGTCGGCGGTGCCCTGGGAGGACATGTAGAGCATGCCCTCGACTCCGGTGATCGCCTGTTCCAGCGGCGAGGCGACGGTCTCGCCGATCACCTTGGGGTTGGCGCCGGGGAAGGCGGCACGCACCACCACGGTGGGCGGCACCACTTCCGGGTATTCGCTGATCGGCAGCTGGAACAGCGACAGCGCCCCGGCAATCAGGATCAGCAGCGAAAGCACCGCGGCGAAGATCGGCCGGCGGATGAAGAATTGCGAGAAGTTCATCGTCGTTGTCCTGTATCAGCCGCGGGGCGTGCGGGCGGGGCGAGCGATCTGCTCGACCATCTGCGGGGCGCTGCGGGCTTGCACCGCGCGGCGCTGGCTGGCCAGGGCTGCGAGGGTGGCTTCGCTGGCCATGGGCACCGCCTGCGGGTCGACCACGGCGCCGGGGGTCACCCGCTGCAGGCCGTTGACCACGATGCGCTCGCCACCTTGCAGGCCCTTGCGCACGATGCGCAGGCCTTCCAGCTTCGGCCCGGTCTCGATGGCGCGGTAGGCCACGCTGTTGTCCTCGCCGAGCACCAGGACGAATTTCTTGCCCAGGTCGGTGCCGATGGCCGCATCGCTGATCAGCGTGCCGTCGTAGGCGCGGCTGCCGACCAGCTTCAGGCGCACGTAGAGGCCGGGGGCGAAGCGTCCGTCGGCGTTGTCGAACACCGCGCGGCCACGGATGGTGCCGGTGCGCGGGTTGACCTGGTTGTCGAGAAAGTCCAGCTGGCCCAGGTGCGGGTAGCCGTCCTCGCTGGACAGCCCCAGGTACACCGGGCTGGCATCGCGCACCTGGCCGCCGTTGTCGCGGGCCAGGTCCAGGTACTTGAGGAACAGGCGCTCGTCGGCGTCGAAGTAGGCGTACACCCGGTCGGTGGAAACCAGGCTGGTCAGCAGCGTCTCGCCGGCATTCACCAGGTTGCCGGCGGTGACTTCGGCGCGGCTCACGCGGCCGTCGATGGGCGCGGTAATGCGGGTGAACGACAGGTTCAGCCGGGCGTTATCCAGCTGCGCCTGGATCGCCGCCAGCGCCGCCTTGGCTTCGACTGCGGCACTGGCGCGGGCATCGGCCAGCTCGCTGGAGATGGCATTGCTCTGGCGCAGACGCTCGCCGCGGCGTGCTTCATTGACTGCCCGACCATGATTGGCGCGCGCCTGCTCCAGCTGCGCCTGCAGCCGGGCGACCTCGGCCTGGAACGGCCGCGGATCAATCTGGAACAGCAACTGGCCTTTCTTCACCAGGCTGCCCTCGTCGAAGCTCACCGTGTCGACGTAGCCGGAAACCCGCGGGCGGATCTGCACCGACTCCGGCGCCTCGAGGCGGCCGCTGAGCTCGTCCCATTCATTGATCGGTTGCTGGATGGCTTCGGCGACGCTGACCTGCGCCGGCGGCATCTGCGCGCTGGCTTCAGGTGCGCGTTCGCAGGCGGCCAGGGCGAGGAGGAGGGTCAGCGCAAGAGGGGCGCGCCAGAGAAGGGATGACTGTTCCATGAGAGATTCCGCCAGTCGGATGGATGACCGGCGGAAGTCTGCGACGGGCGTTGGCGAGGCACGAATCGAACGCCGCGAAGGTGATTATCATTCGGAATGATGGATTGGCGGCTTGCCATCATCGCGACGCGAGTGACAACGCACTGGGAAATCGCAGGAAAGGCAGCGAGCGAAGGTCCGAGCAGGCCCGCCGCAAGCCTGATCTCAATCACGCCAGGGCAAGTGCAGCACTGTTCAGACGCCTGCTCAGGCGAGGCTCGCCGGATCGGCGCAGAACATCTGGATGCGCGAGCGCAACCAGCGCTCGGCCGGGTCGTTGTCCTGGGCGCCGGGCCAGACCATGTGCAACTCGAACGACGGCGAGGCCATGGGCAGCGGCTCGGCGCGCACCCCGCCACCGGCGGTGAGCACCGCAGCGGCGTAGTCCGGCACGGTGGCGACGATGTCGGTGCCGGCGAGCAGCGTCGCCAGGCCGTTGAACTGTGGCACCGCCAGCACCACGCGGCGCTTGCAGCCGACCTTGGCCAGCTCCTCGTCGATGAAACCGCTGAGGTCGCCGGCGTAGGACACCAGCGCGTGCGGCCGGGCGCAGTAGTCGTCCAGGCTCAGTTGCCCGGGCACGCTGTCGGCGCGCAGCAGCTTGGGCAGGCTGCGGCGCAGCACCTTGCGCTTGGCGTTGGCCGGCAGCTCCTCGGTGTGGCTCACGCCCACGGAAATCTCGCCGGATGCCAGCAGGCCCGGCATCAGCAGGTAATTGGCACGGCGCACCACCAGCGCCACACCGGGCGCCTCGGCGCGCAGGCGGCGCAGCAGCGGCGGCAGCAGGGCGAATTCGACATCATCGGAAAGGCCGACACGAAATACCGCGGTGCTGGTGGCGGGGTTGAAGTCGGTGGCGCGGCTGACGGCGGTGGAGATCGAATCCAGCGCAGGCGAGAGCAGGGCGAAGATCTCGCGGGCCCGCGCGGTCGGCTCCATGCTGCGCCCGGTACGCACGAACAGCGGATCGTCGAACAGCGTGCGCAGGCGGGCGAGGGCGGCGCTGATCGCCGGCTGGCCGAGAAAGAGTTTTTCCGCTGCCCGGGTCACGCTGCGCTCGTGCATCAGCGTCTCGAACACGATGAGCATGTTGAGATCGACGCGGCGCAGGTCGTTGCGGTTCATGCAGAGCATTCCATCGGAAATGCTGCGCACGTTGCGACGGCCCGGCCGCCTCGTCAAGAGCCCTCTGCGGGCGGCGCACGGTCGTTCCATCATCGCTGGGCATGATGACTATTGATCCACGCGGTTGGCAGGGCCCGGACAGCCCGGATAGAGTGCGCCCCATATCGATCCATGGCGAGGTAGCAGATGTCCCGCGTGATCCGCTTTCACCAGTTCGGCGATGCCAGCGTGCTGCGCCTGGAGGAGTTGCCTACTCCGCAACCCGGTCCGGGCGAGGTGCTGGTACGTACCCAGGCACTGGGCGTCAGCTGGTACGACGTGCTCTGGCGCCAGAGCCTGGTGCCGGACCAGCTGCCGCAACTGCCCTGCGGCGTCGGCAGCGAACTGGCCGGGGTGGTCGAGGCGGTCGGCCCCGGCGTGAGCGGCTTCGAACCGGGCATGGCGGTGGCCAGCTTCCCGACCTTCAGCCCGAACCAGTACCCGACCTGGGGCGACTACGTCCTGCGTCCGGCCAGTGCGCTGATCGCCTACCCGAGCGTGCTGACTCCCGAGCAGGCGGCGATTCACTACTGCTCCTACATGCTGGCCTACTTCGCCCTGGTGGAGCTGGCGCAGCTGCAACCCGGCCAGCGCGTGCTGATCACCGAGGCGGCCAACTGCCTGGCGCCACAAGTGCTGCAGATGGCCAAGGCGCTCGGCGCCCAGGTCGTGGCGGCGACCAGCATCGGCGACAGCGCGCCCTTTTTGCGCGAGCTGGGCGCCGACCACATCATCGATACCGAAACCCAGGACCTGGTTCTGGAAGTGGAGCGCATCACCGGCGGGCAGGGCGTCGAGATCGTCCTCGACCAGTGCGCCGGCCCGCAGATGAAACTGCTCGGCGACGTTGCCGCCGCGCGCGGCAAGCTGATCATCTACGGCGTACACGGCGGCAACGACGCCACCTTCCCGGCCTGCGCGGCATTCAAAAAGCACCTGCAGATCCACCGCCACTGCGTACTCGACTTCACCGGCCAGCCCGAGCTGGGCCTTGAGCGCAACGCCGCTGCCGTGGACGCCGCCCTGGCCCGCATCAACCAGCTGACCGAAGCCGGCCTGCTGAAAGCACCCATCGCCAGGACCTTCGCCTTCGAAGACTTCGTCGCCGCCAACCTGTACATGGAGACGTGTCCGGCGGGCGGGCGGGTGGTGATGAGGGTTGGGGTGGATGGGGTTGAGGGCTGAAGCGATGCCCAGCGTTAGCTGGGAATAAATCCGTCCTCAGCTGGATTGACACGCTATGGAGCTTACGAAGCGCAATCACTACAACCCCTGCTTCTGGACGGCGCTCTGGAACGCCTCCTACTACGAAAAGGTGGTGGCTGGTCTTGTTTCTGATGACCTGGCGCGCAAACAGGTCGTTCACGCCCTCAACGCTAAGTCGAAAAAAATTTACCCAACGACGGTCGAGCGGGTGCACTACGACAAAAACTTGGGGATCGCCGAGATAACCAAGCTTGCCGCGGAAGATTTTGTACGGCGCCACCACCCTGATCGGTGCGAACGGTTTCTCGCGGAGAGCGCGACGGCCTCTTACCCGGTCTACCTCGACTTCGAGAACATTCTTTCGGGTATTGAGGCGACACCCGCGTACCGAGCCTTGCTCAAGGTCGCTACCACTCAAGCTGTCGAGAATCTGATTGAAAAGTCCTATCTCGCATCGTTCGTGGTGCTCCAGAACCTACGCAGTCACTCGATGATGAACGCCATGATTGACTGGCACGAAGAGACTGGCAGCGAGAAATTTGAGCACTTGGTGACACTCAAATGGATGCTGAGCGATCCGCACTTCCTCTTCCGGCTGGTTCATCCATTGGTTTCCTCTCAGTGGGTACTCCACAAATCCGCCGAGCATTGCCTCCCACTCTGTGATTCACCAATCCTCGTGCAACCAACAAGCGTGATGGTCGCTCTTTCCCCTCGATTGTTGCTTGAAATACACACAGACACGCCTGCGCCAGAAGACGCGATGCCTATTTCGCAGAAGATGAGGGACGAAAGGCTGGAAGAACATCGCGTGCGGACTATCGGCAACACGTTTCGAGAGATCATTGGTGAGTCGAAGCAGCTCGAAAGATTGAGCGCCAGTTCTGAGTTTCAAGCTCGAAGCGAGTTGATGAAAGACGTCAAACGCTACAACACGTTGGTCAGGGCAGCAGGCAATCGAGAGCTATGGCATCTGAACGTATATGCCAATCGTCGATAGCGGGGGAGGCTTAGGGAATAAAGTGGCGGATATATTTTTCGAATTTTTTGTCTTCAGTAAATAAATCTGTCCCCTTTAATTTTTTGAAAATAAATTATGGCCCCTTAAGTCGTTTAACGAGTAGCGGTAAAGGGTGGGGTGGGGAAAATGAACGAAATTGAGAATTTAAGTAAGAGACTTCAGGCTTCCATTTTTGAGCTGTTGGGGCCTATTCAGGCTACCAAGGAGATAAATTACGAGGCTTTTAATAGGGCCGATGAAGTAGGGCGAGAGTTGACGCGTTTGCTCAAAGGGCAAGAGCTATTGCCCAAGGGTGCTCTGTACAGTTTGGATATGGCAGTGGGTGTTCTACTTAATGAAGCAGAATACTGTCGCGACAAGGAGGAAGTTTTAGCAGTGGCTAGAGCACTTCGTCTGACATATGGGTTGCTGCTTTGTGGAGAGGCTCATGATGAGTAAATGCACGAGCCAAAATTAAATCTGTCCCCTTGTAAATAGTTTCTAATGTTTAGAATCTTCGGGGGATTAGAGAAGGGGGCATTAATTTCTCCGGGGAAAATCACAATTAACCATCCCATTAATCGTGGTCGAAATCGGCCCCATTTTTTTCAGCGCCATATCCCAGGCCGCCCCGTCACCCACGAGGCGGCCTTTTTCGTCACTGAGACAACGCCGCCTTCTTCTGCCTGGCCCGGCGCGCGAACATGTTCAGTACCTCGACGCCTGCGGAGAACGCCATCGCGGCATACACGTAGCCTTTGGGGACGTGGGCGCCGAAGCCTTCTGCGATCAGCGTCATGCCGATCATCAGCAAAAAGCCCAGCGCGAGCATGACCACGGTCGGGTTGTCGTTGATGAACTTGGCCAGCGGGTTAGCCGCCAGGAGCATCACGGTGACCGCGACAACGACGGCGACGACCATGATAGCCACATGGTCGGTCATGCCCACCGCGGTGATGATGCTGTCGACCGAGAACACCAGATCCAGCAGCAGGATCTGCGCGATGGCGGCGCTGAAGCCCATCACCGCTGCGCCCTCCAGGGCCTTGCCTTCGAACATGTCGCCGCCAGGGGTCGGGTCCACGCTGTGGTGGATTTCCTTGGTGGCCTTCCAGAGCAGGAACAGGCCGCCGGCAATCAGGATCATGTCCTTCCAGGAGAAGGCGTTGCCAAACAGCTCGACCACCGGCTCGGTGAGCTGAACGATCCAGGCCACGGTGCCGAGCAGACCCAGGCGCAGCACCAACGCCAGGGTTATGCCGATGCGCCGGGCGCGCTCGCGCTGATGCTCCGGAAGCTTGTTGGTCAGGATCGAGATGAAGATCAGGTTGTCGATGCCGAGGACCACCTCCATGGCGATCAGGGTGGCCAGGGCGACCCAGGTGTTGGGTTCGGAAAACAGCTGGATAAGCGATTCCATCAAGGCTCTCTTGGACTAGTCAGGTGATATCCCCGAAACGGGGGAACGGCAGCGGGAGCTTTCGGAAGGGGCACGCAAGAAGCTCTTCGCTCCGTCCGATTGTATCCGGGCAATTCGGTTCCGGCTCCATGCGAATCAGGGGACCTACCACGATTGGTTGACGCTGGATCGTGGTCGGTTCCGGACGTGTAATTCTGGGCTTGTAGTCCCGGACGGGCACGTCCCGGACGGGCATGTCCCGAACGGGCATGTCCCACACGGGCAGCCGCTCGGCTTCGCGGCGGCCGAACAGCCAGAACATCGCTGGCGTCAGGTGGGTGTCGAGCAGGGTCGAGCGGATCCGCTGTAGGGTGGACAACGCTCTGTTTGTCCACCACGCCTTCTGCAATGTATTCAACGAGAGCCGAAAATCCTGCACAGGCTGCGGCACTTGGTGGTGGATGAGGAAAGCGTCATCCACCCTACAACGACGGCGTTGACCGTGGCGTAGGGTGCGCGTAGCTAACGCTATGCCCCTTGAGCTGTAAATTGACCGTCCGCGCGTCCTGTCGGCGAGTTCTGCGAGTGCAAGGGCATCGGCGACAGACCACGATTAACGAACGCCAAATCGTGGCCCGTTCCCACACGGGCCGTCCCACACGGGCCGTCCCGAACGGGCATGTCCCAGACGGGCCGTCCCCTCTACTCACAGCGCTTCGGCGCTTTCCTCCGCCAGCAGTCGCTCCGCTTCGCGGCGGCCGAACAGCCAGAACATCGCGGGCGTCAGGTAGGTGTCCAGCAGGGTCGAGCTGATCAGTCCGGCGAAGATCACCACCGCTACCGGATGCAGGATCTCGGTGCCGGGGCGTTCGGCTTCGAACAGCAGCGGCGCCAGGGCGAAGGCCGTCACCAGGGCGGTCATCAGCACCGGGCTCAAGCGCTCCAGCGAGCCGCGCAGGATCATCTGACGGCTGAACTGCTCACCCTCGAAACGCATCAGGTTGATGTAGTGGCTGATCTTCAGAATGCCGTTGCGCACCGAGATGCCGGCCAGGGTGATGAAGCCGATCAGCGCCGCCACCGACAGCGGTTGTCCCGACAGCCACAGGCCGAGCACCGCGCCGACCAGCGCCAGCGGAATGTTGAGCATGATCAGCACGGAGAACAGGGCAGAGCGGTAGCGCCCGTAGAGCACCACGAACATCAGGCTCAGCGACACCAGCGAGAGTAGGGCGATCAGCCGCGAGGCTTCCTCCTGGGCCTGGAACTGCCCGCCGAGGGTGACGAAGTAGCCGTCCGGCAGGGGCTGTTCGCTGACCACCGTGCGGATGTCCGCGACTATGTCGGAGAGCGCGCGGTCCTGGCTGTTGGCGGAGATCACGATGCGCCGCTTGCCGTCGTCGCGGCTGATCTGGTTGGGGCCGTCGCTCACCTCGATCTGCGCCAGCAACGACAGCGGCACGGGCCCGGCGGGCGTATCGATCATCAGCGCGCCCAGCCCGTCTGCCGAACGGGCCTGCTCCGGCAGGCGCACCAGCAGGTCGAAGCGGCGGCCACCCTCGATGATCTGGGTGACCTTCTCGCCTTCGACCAGCGCCTGCAGCGTCTCCAGGATGCGCGGCGCCGCCACGCCGTACTGCGCCGCGGCGGCGTAGTCGATGCGCACCTTGATCTGTGGCGAAAGCACCTGCTTCTCGATCTCCAGGTCAGCCAGGCCGGGTATCTCGGCAAGTCGCTTGCGCAGCGCTTCGGCCTGGCTGCGCAGGGTGTCGAGATCGTCGCCGAACAGCTTGATGGCGATCTGCGAGCGCACCCCGGAGAGCATGTGATCGATACGGTGCGAGATCGGCTGGCCGATGCTCACCGCGGCCGGCAGGTTGACCAGGCGCGCACGGATGTCGGCGTTGATCGCGTCCATGCTGCGGGTCAGCTCGGCCGCCGGCAGCAGGCCGATATCCAGCTCGCTGACATGGACGCCCTCGGCGTGCTCGTCCAGCTCGGCGCGGCCGCTGCGCCGGCCGACGTGGGTCACCTCCGGCACCTGCGCCAGCAGGCGTTCGGCCTGGGTGGCCACGGCAGAGGATTCGGCCAGGGTCACGCCGGGGTTCAGGCGCAGGCCGACCAGTAGCGTGCCTTCGTTGAACGGCGGCAGGAAGGTGCGCGCAAAGAACGGCACGCTCACCGCTGCCAGCAGCACCGCCAGCAGGGCGCCGGCGAGCACCGGGCACGGATGGTCGAGCGCCCGTTGCAGGCTGCTCTGATAACCACGCTTGAGCCAGGCCAGTAGGCGCGTATCGCCATGCCCGAGGGACTTCATGCCGGGCAGCAGATAGAGCGCGAGCACCGGGGTGAGCGTCATCGAGACCAGCAGCGAGGCCAGGGTCGAGACGATAAAGGCGATCCCCAGCGGCACGAACAGCCGTCCTTCCATGCCCGGCAGGGCGAACAGCGGCAGGAACACCAGGACGATGATCAGGGTGGCGTAGAGGATTGCCGAGCGCACCTCGAGCGAGGCCGCGACCACCAGCGGCAGCGCGGCGAGACGTTGGCCCAGCGGCTTTTCCCGCTCCTGCTTCATCCGCCGCATGATGTTCTCGACATCCACCACGGCATCGTCGACCAGGCTGCCGATGGCGATGGCCAGGCCGCCCAGGGTCATGGTGTTGATCGACATGCCGAAGTAGCGGAACACCAGCACCGTGACCAGGATCGAGGTGGGAATCGCGACCAGGGCGATCAGCGTCGGCCGCAACGAGCCGAGGAAGAACAGCAGCACCACCGCGACGAACGCCGAGGCGCCGATCAGCTTGCCCTGCAGGGTGCTGATCGAGGCCTCGATGAAGTTCGCCTGGCGAAAGGTCACCTGCGGCGCCTGCATGCCTTCGGGCAGCGAGCGGCGCATGTCGTCCAGCGCGCTTTCCAGCGCGCGGGTCAGGGCCAGGGTGTCGGCGTCCGGCTGTTTCTGGATGCCGAGGATCACCGCCTGCTGGCCGGCGAAGCCGGCGTCGCCGCGTTTCGGCGCGGCGGCGAAGGTCACCTCTGCGATCTGCCCGAGCAGGATCGGCTGGCCATTGCGCAGGCCCAGCGGCAGGCCGGCGAGGGTCTCCAGGCTGGAGGTCTGGCCGAGGTGGCGGATCAGGTACTCGCGGCCGTTGAGTTCGAGGAAACCGCCGGAGGTATTGCTGGCGTAACCGCGCAGCGCCTCGCGCAGCTCGCCGTGGCTGATCCCCAGCTGCGCCATGCGCGAGCTGTCCGGCTGCACCTGGAACTGGCGCACCTCGCCGCCGATGGGAATCACCTGGGCCACACCCGGCACCGCCAGCAGGCGTGGGCGCAGCACCCAGTCGGCGTATTCGCGCACCTGCATCGGGCTGATCCGTTCGGCATCGATCGGCAGCGCGATCTGCATGATCTCGCCCATGATCGAGGTGACCGGGCCCATGTGCGCCACCACGCCCGGCGGCAGGCTCTGTTCCATGCTGCCGAGGCGCTCGGCGACCATCTGCCGGGCGCGGAAGATCTCGCTGTCCCAGCTGAAGGTCAGGTAGATGAACGACAGGCCGCTGCTGGACACCGAGCGCACGCTCTCGACCCCCGGCAGGCCGCTCATGGCGGTTTCCAGCGGCAGGCTGATCAGCTGTTCGACTTCCTCGGCGGCCATGCCGCCGGCTTCGGTCATCAGGGTCACGGTGGGCTTGTTGAGGTCGGGGAAAACGTCGACCGGCATGCGCGACAGGCTGACGGCGCCATAGGCCATCAGCACCAGGCTGGCGATCACCACCAGCAGGCGGTTGTTGAGACTGTGGCTGAGCAGAAGCTTGAACATGAGGCGGCTCCCGTCAGCGGATCTGGTTGATCAGGCTGGCACCGCGTGTCACCACGCGATCACCGCTCTGCAAGCCGGACTCGATGGCGACGTCCGCGCCATCCAGTGCGCCGAAGGTCACCACGCGCGGCTCGAAGCGTTCGGCCTCGCGCTTGACCCAGACGATGTCCTGGTTGGCGGCGTTCTTCACCAGCGCCGTTGCCGGCACGGCGAGCCCTTCCAGCGTCTGGCTGCCATGCACGAACACCTTCACCGGCTGGCCGACGGCCAACTGTGCCAGCGCCGGATGCTCGCCGGCGAACAGCATCGGCAGCGCCTGTTCGCGCAGGCTGCGGGCGGCACCGACGAAGCGCAGCGGGACGCGCTGCTCGTCCAGTGCCAGGGTCGCGCCTGCCACGTCGCTGGCCAAGGTCGGCTCGTAGGCCAGCACCTCCACCTGCAGCCGCGCCGGGTCGACGATCTCGAACAGCAGCTCGCGGGCATCGACCACCTGGCCGGCGAACGCCGTGCTCGATGCGATCACCCCGGCCACCGGCGCGCGCAGCGTGTCGCGGGCAACACCTGCGTTGTCGAGGGCGCGCAGCTGGGCGTCGAGCCCGCTCAGTTCGGCGACGGCGGCTTCCAGCTCCTTGCGTGGCACCGTGTCGCTCAGCTCGCGCAGCCGGGCCACGCGCTTGTCGGCCAGGGCCCGCGCGGCGCGCAGCTCGCCCTGGCGCGCGGCCAGCTCGATACGCTCGGCGCCGGCCAGGCCGGGCACTACATAGGCGAGGATTTCATCCTTGCTGACCCGCTTGCCGACGCTGGGCAGGCCGTTCGGTCCGGCTTCCACGCGGCCGGCGATCAGCGCCTGGACCTTGCCACCGGCGTTGGGGTCCATGACCACCTTGCCGGCCAGCTCCCGCGCGCGCGGGCGGTTGGCCGGCTGTACCGGCAGGGTGCGCACGGCGAGCTGGCGCTGGGCGGGCTTGGGCAGGAACAGGCTGCCGTCCGGCAGGCGCTGCGGTGCGTCGCCGCTGGGTCGGGCGGCGGGTTGCTCGTCGTGGTCGTGGCCATCGTGGCTCCAGGCGGGCAGGCCGAGGGTGAGCAGGAACAGGCAGGCGGCGGTTCTGAGAATCGAAAGGGGCATGGCGAAGACCTTCACGAGGCGCGCGAATCGGAGCGGGCATGACGAACAGCCCAGAACAGGAGTGCCAGGGCAGCGAGCCCGCCGAGCAGCCAGAGCAGCAGGGGGCGGCCTGCGCTGGGTGCGTCGTCGTGGTCATGCTCGGCATGGGCAGGCGTCAACTCGCCCTGGAGGCGTTCGACGCTGGCGCCACGCACGACCCTGGCCTGCACGGCGATGGCGCCTTGCTCGGGCAGGGCCGGCAGATGGGCGTCGAAGGTGCCGGGTGCGCTCTGCTCGACCTCGACGGCAACGCCGTCCAGTTGCAGCGTCAGCTGGGCATCGGTCACCGGGCTGTTGTCATGCCAGTCGTCGAGATAGAGCGTCAGCTCGTCACCATCGAGCACGCCGACCAGTTCCAGTCCGTGGGCCTGGATGGCGAAGCGCGGCAGGGCGCCTTCGACGGCGGGCGCGGCAGTGGGTGAGGGTGCGTGGTCGTGGTCGTGGTCGTCGTTGTGGTCATGAGCGTGGCTTTCGCCGTCGTGGTCATGCTCATGGGTTTGGCTTCGGCCTTGGCCTCGGTCAGTTTCATGTTCATGTTCATGTTCATGTTCGTCGTGGCTCTGGCTCTGCTCGTGGGCATGCTCTTCGTGCGCGTGGTCATGCTCGCCATGGGCGTGGACGCCAAGCGGCAGCAGACCGAGGAGCACGGCGACGCTGCCGATGAGCAGGGGGCGGTACGAATTCATTCAGTGGGTTCCTTGTCGGTAGGCCGGCTCATTCGGGCAGCAGGCCGAGGGCCTGGCGCAGTGCGGAGACCGCGGCGGCCTGGTCGAGGCGGGCCAGGGCATGCTGGCGGCGGGCATCGTCGGCATCGCGCTCGGCGAGCAGACGGGTCGGCAGATCGATTTCACCGAGGCGAAAGGCCTTGTCCATGAAGCCGCGGGCTTCGCCGGCCAGCCGGCTGCGCCGCTGTGCGGCATCGGCCTGGACCCGCGCGGCGTCGAGCTGCAGGCGGGCCAGGGCGATCTCGCCGTGCAGGCGCTGGCGCTCCAGGCGCGCCTGGGCTTCGGCCTCGATGGCCTGCGCCTCGGCGCTCGACTGCCTCAAGCGGGTGCGACTGGGCGAACCGAGCGGCACGCGCAGGCCCACGGTGATGCTCTGGTCGTAGGCCTCCCCGGGGTCGCGGCTGCGGGTGGTGGCAAGGGTCAGCTCGGGGTTGCCCTGGCGTTGCGCACGGCTGAGTTCGGCGGCGCGGCGGGCTGCCTCGGCGCGGTCGAGCAGGGCGCGGATCTGCGGATGCCGACCGTCCAGGCTGGCGAGTTCGCTGGGTACGCTGGGAAGCGCCTCGCCGCTGGCGTCGCCGTTGTCGCTTGGCGTGACGCCGGTCAGGCCATACAGGCGCTGACTGGCCAGAGCTTCGGCGCTGCGGCTGCGCGCCTGCTCGCTCTCGGCCTGGGCCAGGGCAGCGTCGGCCTGGTGCTGGTCGACGCGCGCCAGCTCGCCGGCCTGGAAGCGCCGCGCCACATCGGCTGCCAGCAGACGGGCATGCGCCAGTCGTTCCTCGCCCAGGCGGCGCTCTTCACGGGCGCGCTGCCACGCCCAGTAGCTGTCACGTACCTGAGCGGCCGTGCGCAACTGCGCTGCCACGGCCTGACTGTCGACCGCGCGCGACTGCGCATCGGCGAAGGCGCCGGCACGCCGGCGTTCGCCCGGCAGCCAGAGCGGGATCGCCAGGCCCAGGCTGTGCTCGCGCATGCCGTCGTTGCCATTCAACTGGTCGCCTTCGCTGGACAGCTCAAGCGCCAACGGCTCGGCGCTCCAACTGCGGGCGATTTCGCTGCCGGCCTGGGCGGCTGCCTGGTGGCTGGCCAGCGCCTGGGCCTCGGGTTGCTGCTGCCAGGCCAGCTCGAAGGCCTGTTGCAGGGTGAAGCTGGTTTCGCCGGCATGCGCCTGGCTGCCGCTCAGCAGAGCAAGCAGCGCACAGCGCAGCCAGCGTGATCGCGTGGATGGGTACATCCGATTCTCCAGTGATGAAAAGACACGGGGAATCGGCGAAACGGCGGGTGGTATCGGTGGCGAACCCGTTGGGGGCCGCGTCTGGAAATCCGGTCTTCGTCTCGCCGATCAGGCGAGCGGACGTATCACCGGGCGTTCCGGCGGGCTGGAGGGCCGGAACAGGGGCTGGGGTTCGCGGCTGACGAACAGGTCGGCACTGGGGAGGGTCGGCAGCAGCAGGGAGGTGCCCAGGGGCACCAGGCTGCCGGCGATGCAACTGTTGCAGTCGGCATAGGCCGCGCCCTCGGCGTGGGCGCTGTCGTCCTGCTGGTTATCGTCATGCTGGTGGGCGTGATGCCCGAGGTGCTGCGCCTGCTCGCCGCTTTCATGCTGGCAATAGCTGCCCAGTGCTGCCCAGCCGAGCTGCAGCGGCATCATCACCAGCAGAAGTATCGATATCCAGCGGCGCATGGCGTCTCGTCGGCCGTTGCAAAGCGCGCAAGCCTACCAGCCGACGCCGTGGAAATGAACGGGAATGTTTCGCACTCGCGCGATGAACGCGGCGTTCTCTACCGAGCGACCGTCGCGGCCGTGCCTGAACGCAGGGATTCTTAGGCCGCGAACCGCCCGTGCCAGCATCAGCACATGGACCAGAAGGTGTCAGCAGGTGGACGCCTGCCCAGGCACATGTGCCTGCTCCAGGTGAGGATCTGTCCCTGTTTTGCTAGGCCAGCGCCAGTACCTCGCCATCGGCGGGAATGAGCAGTCGCTCAGCGCTGCCTGCGTCCCTGGCGGCACGTGCCAACCCCGCCCGGGTAACAGGGCAGTGATTGATCGCCTCCAAGTGATTGGCAATGACGGTCCCGGCGCAAAGGCGCGTGAACTCGAGCACATCGCTCACGCCCATGATGATGTCGCCGCCCACATCGAAGCGCGCTCCACCCGCGGGTATCACACTCACCTGCGGCTGATGCTGGCGCACGAAGTCACGCACGCCGGGTGTCAGAATCGTATCGCCGGCCAGGTACAGGCTGGGCTCGCCAGGCAGCTCGATCAGATAGCCGACCCCATGCTCCATCAACCGGCCAACCACGCCTTCGCCATGGGTGCAGCGCACGCTGCGGATGACTCCGCCCAGAAAAGGCGTCGGTTCCCGGTGCCCTTCGGGCAATGGCTGGACGTTCAAACCCAGTTTCGCCAGATGAGCCGCGTCATGTGGCGTGCAGATGACGGGCGTCTGCCGCTGTTTCAACCAGCGGGTAGCTGCTCTGTCCAGATGATCGAAGTGACCTTTCTGGCAGTGGGTGATCAGGCAGTGGGTGATGGACTGCAGAACCTCGTGAGTCCCCTCGGGCAGTTCGACGGTCGGGTTTCTCTGGCGGTCCTTGAAGAACCGCAGTGAGGGCAGGGCTCCCTTGCGTGCCAGCATCGGGTCGACCAGGACACGGTTGTCACCGAGTTCGAGAATGATCGTGGCGTTGCGGATCTGCTGAATTTTCATCATGAGCCCCCTTGGTTGTGAGGACTCATGGTGCCGAGAGGGCGCGTTGTCCATAATGGCCGTACACGACATAAATGATTCATTTCCAGTCATGCCTACTACGCTACGAATCGGTCTTCTGCTCTTCCCCGGCTGCATGCCCGCAGGGCTTCTGGCCTTTGCGGATATGCTCCACGCCGCGAACCGACGAACCGGGCTCGCCCTGTTCGAAACACATTTCGTCGCCGCGCAGCCTGGTCCGGTCGACTGCGCCCATGGTCTGGTACTGGCGGCGAGTCACGGCCTGGCAGAGCTGCCTCTGGGGGCGGTACTGATCCCCGGCTTCTGGGCGGAGTCAGCACAGCAGGTGGAAGCGACCCTGGCTGATAACGCCTCGCTCCTGGCCAGCCTGGCGAAGCTTGGCAAACGCTGCCGCGTGTGGAGCTATTGCACAGGCGTCTGCCTGGCTGCGGCCAGTGGCCGCCTTGATGGGCAACCCGCCACGGCGACCTGGTGGTTGGCGGATGCGTTGCTTCTGCGCTATCCCAGGGTGTCCTGGCAGTACGAGCGGAACTGCGTCTTCACCGAGCGCACGGGCACCGCCAGTGGCGTCAACGGCTACCTGCCGCTTGCGCAGGCGCTGATCGAGCGGCAGGTCAGTGCAACGGTATTTCACGACCTCAACCGACTGATGGTGCTTCCGCGCCCAACCCAGGCGCACGGAGCCTTCCAGGCCCTCAGCCTCATCGAGCAGGCCAGCCCACTGCTGCGCAGGCTGCACACCCTGGTGCAAGGCTTGCCAGCCGAGCGGATCACCGTCCGCGCACTGGCGGAGGCGCTGGGGATGACCGAGCGAACACTGGCGCGCAAGGTCAGAGCGGAAACGGGCAGCGCAGTGGCGAGCTATGCACGCCGCATCAAGTTGAATCAGGTCAGCGAGCGCCTGATCCTGACCTCTGTCCCTCTCAAGACCATCAGCAGCGAGCTGGGCTTCAGCAGCGATTCCAATCTTCGGCGGATGTTCAAGGAGCTGACCGAGTTGACGCCGGCTCAGTACCGGCAACGATTTGCCCGGTTCTGAAGCCGTCGCAATCGAGGCAGAGGGCGTGCTGTTGAGTGGGTAGCCTGGCCGAGAGCAGCCGGCGTGTGGGAAAAGGGGGCAGCTCAATCCGTCCCCTTTTTCTTTTCTGTGTCAGCCGTCATCAGTCTGGGCCACATCCTTGGCCCCCAGCATCCTCGACAGAAGGAGGAATGCTTTGCTTATTGGCCTTCAGCGATCGGCTGTCAGCGGGACGTCAGTTATCAATGCGCTGGGCGGCCAAATTGCTCCCTGGCTTCTTCGGCGTCCTTTGTAAGAGATTTGAGCGAGGCATCAAATGATTTTTCATCCAGGTAGGTTGCGAACGCTATTGTCGCGCTCCCCAACTCATCCTGAGACATCCTTTTTTCAAGACTGGCTATATTGTCCGCGGCGGGCTTGTAACCGTTGTGATAGACAATTTTGTACCAAAAATAAGCCTTGACGTTGCTTTGCGCCACGCCGTCGCCTTTTTCGTACATGTCGGCAAGATTGAGTTGGCTGGTCATGGACCCTAGCTCTGCAGCCTGTTTGTACAGTTTGAATGCTTCACTTGGATCTTTGGGAACGCCTAAGCCTTGGTCGTAGAGTCGGCCCAGTCTCAGCATGGATCTTGTATCGTTGCTGGCGACGGATTTTCGATACCAATAGGCGGCCGACTTGAAGTCTTTTTGTATGCCTTGGCCATGTTCGAGCATGTAGGCGATTGAGTATTGGCTTTTGGGAAAGCCTTGCTCCGCTGATTTCATGTATAGCTGGGCGGCCTTTGCGTAATTCTTGGGCAGGGTGCTGCCTTTGTAGTAACGCTCGGCAATTTCGTATTGCGAGGGGGCGTGCCCAAGTCGGGACTTCATTTCAACTGTGTCCGGCTGGCTCCCGGCCAGCAGGCTATTGCTTGAAAGTAAGAGCAGTGCCGTAAGTGCGATGGTTTTCAGTTTCATGCGATTGAGTTCCTTGCCATATTCGCGGATTTTCGCAAGCCGAGAATGAGGTTCGTCTTTAACGCTGCGAGGCGGGATGGCCTGTTGGATAAGTAAGTCTGTTGCCGCAGTTGCGCAAGGCTCTACTTCAGGCGCACGTACCTTTCCGCGGTTTTGGTGGCCTCGTCATTTGCTGCCGCGATAATGTCTGGGTAGGGTATTGCAGACAGCAATCTATTCATGGGTTCCTCGGCTTCGGGAGCTCCCAGAAGGTAGGCCACCCGGTAGCACGTATAGGCGGCATATAGATCCTTGTAATACCCATGGCCCTCTTCCAGAAGTTTTCCGAGGTAGAGATATGCGATTGGAAGGCCTTTTTCTGCGGCAGTCGAATAGAACTTTGAGGCGAGAGAGTAGTCCTGGGGAACGCCTTGCCCATTTTCGTGAAGAATGCCGAGAGCTAGATAGCCCTTGTGATAGTCGTCGGCGGCCGCTTTCTCGTACCATTTTTTTGCAGAGACATAATCTACGGGCACGCCTTCGCCTTTGTGGTACATGCTTCCTACGAAGACCTGTGCGTCATGATGGCCGCTCTCTGCCAGCTTAAGGGCCCACTTCATTGCTTGTTGGTAGTCTTGTTCAACGCCGTTGCCGCGATAATATTTCATGGCTAATTCGCCTTGTGCCGACTCATCACCTTGCAGCGCCTTTTGCTGGACAAGAGAAAGATCATCAGAGGCGAAGGCCAGGCACGACGCGAGAGCCATTGTCATATTCAGGTAAATTAATAGAAACTTCATCTGACTTCCTTTTTTTAAAAAATGACCCTGGGTCGGTTGGCCCCGTGTGCCTCAATCTGCTCTTGGGGTGTCGTTGTGGCGGCTTTTCGCGCTGTCAGTGATACCTCGCATCGTCACCAAGCTGAAAAGCCTGTGAAGCCATGACGGAACCGGAACAGGCTCTTGCAATGTAGGGCGGCCTGCGAGAGCTGACAAACCGATATTTCCTGCATTGTGTCCGTCAACGCAATGCTCATCGACCACCGCGTGCTCATCTTGCCAGTACCACGCCGGCACGCCATTTGATCAGCGAATTCTCGGCGCTCCAAGCCTTGAGTGCCCTTCGTGCGTCGTTGCGGGGCATCAGTTCACACTAGGGGCTGCGGAAGAAAAGGGGAGAACGGGACAGGCTCACCTATCTGTCCAGCCCGCCTCTTTTCTGCTGAAAATAAATCTGTCCCCTTTAACCGTAATTACTGTTGTGTTGAACCCTTCATCAGGTGTGGGGGCAACAAAATACTTTGTAACTATCTTAAACATCTCTTCCGTATCAGTTGCCGCTCTCTGGGGCTGCTCTATCCGCCTTTTTGCAATTTGCTCCAAGCAAATGTCATCTGGCTGATCGATATAAATCAACTCATGAGGCGCCTGGATCTCAGAGAAAATGCTTTTAAACCACTCTCGTTGCGAAATTGTATTTGCAGGGAAGTCCATTACCACGTTGGTTCCTGCTGCCAAGATCGACTGAGTCAGCTTCTTCATTTGAGGCTTGAGTCGACCAGAATATTTTACGTAATCTTCCAATGTCTGGATGCTGTCCGGATAAATAGAGGCAAGCCACTCGTCTTCAGAAAGCAGTACGGCGTTTTGCTTATGAGAAACTTCAAGAGACTTTGTGGTTTTGCCTGCTCCCATTTTTCCACAGAAAAATGTCAATACTCCTTTGTTCATTTTTTTGCCTCATGGCGCATAACGATTGTGTTCAATCGCAGTTTGTAAGTAGCGCGTTGCGATAAGCTCTGTGCAGCAATTCGCCAAATGCGCTATTTACAAACTATCGAGTGGAAGCGCGAACCGCCGGAATGGTGTTGGAGTACCTTATTAGTCATTTGTAATTTCTTTGGCAATTACAAAGCCATAAAAGCCAATCGCTGATGTTATTTCCCAAGCCTTAAATTCGTTATTTTTTAGATGCGCTGCATAACTAGCCATGTCCGACTTCCAATGCTTAACCCCGTACATTTGGCTCCACTTTGTTATTCTGGTTGAGTGTTTGGATAAAAGTACCTCTATAGAAATTTCTTCTATGCCAGTGATTATGGGAACAGTTGTATTGATGATGTGATGAAGTGCTACACCTTTAAATTTTATAAGGCTTTTGTCTGCATCCTCGCCGGGACGCGCATAAACCAAATTGAAGGTAATGGATTCCCCAAGTTCGAACACTTCGTAGCTTTCAAGGTGATAGTCGTGATATTTCATATGTTCCTAACGCGAAGCTAAGCGGCGCCCTGAAAAGGGCGCCCAGTGGGGGCCTTAGGCCGTAGCGAACTTTAGCACCATGCTAGCGCTGACCCACTATCGGAGCCGGGTGCCGTCTGGATTAACAGCATCTTCGTCAAGTCTGTTTGGATAGTACGGTTTCTTTGCGTCGAGTTCATAAAACAGTATTCCGTGGATGCCCATTACTTCTGACTTGCGAACGGGGCGCGTCCATATATTTTTGAAGGCGTCATCCAGCGCTTGCTCCGCGTGACGCTCAAGAACTTCATCAATAAACGCTACGTTAGTCCCCTCCGGAAAGACAAGAGAAAACTCATCGTCAGTCGCGGCGAAGATGTCATATACGCAATTAACCGCTCCATCGATTACCTGAATATTCTTCATCGACATCCCTAGCCCTGACGTTTGGTTAAGGGGCGGAGTTTAGCCCGTCCCAGTGAGCGCAGCGAACAGTTTTAGCCACTAGTTAGGTACGGTTCGATAACTGCAGCAGGAGTTCACTTATATCTTTTTTAAGCTCTAAGTCATTTGTGGTGACGGCAGCTTCATTTGCCTGCGCTGCAAAATATTTGGCTTGATCCAAGCTGCCTAGTTCTAGATAAGCCTCGGCCATTGCTAGGCATATGGATGAAGTGTATTCATATAGTTCTGCTGAAACAGCGTAGCCTAGTGCTTTTCTGTAGAACTTGAGCGCTATAGATTTATCACTTGTAAAATCGCCAAGTGTCTCCCATTGGAACGGGTGGTTTATTTCAGCCTTTTCGCTGTCCTCGCATAATTCCACTAATTCTTGATAGGCCGACCATACAGTCCTCTGATCATCGACCTCAGAAGCACTAACTATTTTCAGAACTATTTCATGCACCTCGTTGTAGAGTTTTGGTTTCATGCTGAAAATCTAGCGTTTGGCTAAGGGAGCGGCTATGCCGGTCCCGAGTGAGCGGAGCGAACGACTTGAGCCAATTGTTAGGCTCAATACTGGGTTGAGTTCTGATGCCATGAACGACACTGTTTTCTACCCTAACAAGTTTTATCGGTGCCAGAGCGCCTGAGGGTTCTGGCGATGAAATGAACAATGCCGAAGTAGGTCGGCCACACTAGCCACCAATAGGTTTGATGGATTTGACTAAACATGTGGCTCCATTGTTTTGGGTTGGACCAGTCTTTATCGGCTGTGTCGTCGATGAATTTGTATGTCATAACGCCTCCGGCATCATTTATACGCCACTTGATGGCCTCTGCTATGCCATCAATATTTGGGAATACAAGGGCTCCGTAGGCAATGATTGTTATGAATAGAATGGATGTGGTTATAGCGCTCTGACGCTTGGTTAGTATTGCAGTGCAAATAGAAAGAAGTAGGAGTGTGACTAGATGGCTCATGTCTGCTTTTGTGCCTAACGTTTGGTTAAGGGGCCGGCTTTAGCTCGTCCCAGTGAGCGCAGCGAACGTTTTGAACCAATTGTTAGGGGCATTTAGCCTTCGCTGACACCTTCATTATTCCAATATTTCCAATTACCTATTTGTTCGCCTGCTTGGTATTCGCCTTCGGCAGCTAGTTTGCCATTTTCGTGAAAGTCACGCCAAAGCCCTTGCTCCGAACCATGCTCATAATTTCCTTCTGAAGCAATTTTTCCATTAGGATGGTACGCAACAAATAGGCCGTATCTTATCCATCGTGATTCATCCGAGGATAAGTAGCGAGAGTAACGGAATTTGATTTTTCCGTTCTCATATGGAATTTCTGCAATTTGCAGGTCAGCCATGTGGTGCCTCTAACGCCCGGCTTTGGGGCGGACTTGTAGCTGCATAGCAGCGGAAAGGCCGTCCCAGCCCCGAAGGGGCGACAACAGCCGTTTGTTATGTGCTTTCATCTTGCTTGCCTTTCCGTGTAGCAAATGAGATTCCCAGTGTTCCACTTGCTATTGCGCCTAGAAGGGCTGCAATTGCCGATTCAGATAATATCTTCGAGACCGCAAGAATGAAAACTACACAGGTAAGAAGGAATACAGCAAAGATTTTCAAAAGAATCTCTGGAGGCAGGATAAATTTTATTTCACCTGTTGTTTTGCTGTTCGTAATGACAAGCACAACGAACATCACGGTGAGACAAATAAATGGGATTGCCATAAAGCCAAGATAAAACCACATATCATTTTCCATACTTATTGCCCACTCCTTCAATATCTAAATAATTCACCAGTATCGGCGAGCACATAACGTTTGGTTAAGGGGCGGGCTTTAGCCCGTCCCAGTGAGCGTAGCGAACGGTTTGAACCAATTGTTATGCGTTTAACCGAACAGACCAGAGATTGCACTAGTTATGCCTTCGACTATCGCAAGGACGCCATCGACTATTGCTTCGAGAGTACCTAATAGTATTTCTAATGGGCCGTCATCGCTGAGAACAACAGGTGTTGCTACGCCTGCAATAGAAAATGCTACAGCAGCCATAGCAACAGAATGGAAGCCCGCTACTAGAATGTAAATCACGGATGACAGAAGTAGAGTTACGCCGAGTGCATTAAAGACTCTGAGGCCAAGTGGTCTTTTGGTTTTCTGCTTCATTTACTCTCCATGTATAACTGAATGCCAAATTGCCGTAGGCGCATAACAGTGATTAGATAGCGCGCTGCATTAATACATAACGCTAGCGTGCGGTATAACTCCGGATTTCCAGAGTTCCTTCTATTCAAAATACCCTTTGAAAACAGCGCCTTGGCCGACCTCTTCGGCGCGGTTCCGTATTCGCTTGACTGCTGTCTTTCGTGAATCCATTACACCAGGGCGATGAAGCGGGTTGCGCTCCTCAGTAGCGCCTGGCGGAAAGCTGTGTCTTGGGTGGTAGCGGGAAGATGACGGCGATCCTTTCCGGTAGGTGGGTGCTGCACTTCCTTGCTGATCGGAGGTTAGATCAGTGCGGTAACTACGCTCAAGCGTTTAGCCGTATTTGTATGGGGTTGTTGGCAGGGCAAGGGCGCGGGGGGAGGGCTGGCTGCTGTCGAGTCGGGCGGAAAGTGGACCGGAAAGGGATGGATTTAATTGGTCGTCCAGATCACCTGTTTTCGGCTCCAGCACCCTTGCATATCCCTGATCGCCTCGATCCTGCCGGCCACTCTGCCGCCCCGCGCTGGCCGCTCCGCCTCCCGCCCTTTATGCTGCGTGGCTTCGTGTTCGCTTAGCCTGGCAGCTGCATCGCTCCCGCCGGGTCGCAAGGATCATTGGATGCTGTTGATTCACCATCGCTCTCGCGGGGTTGCCCGTGACCTTTGACTGGGCCTTTCTGCTCGGCACTTTGCCGGCGTTCTTCCGCGCGCTGGGGTTGACCGTCGAGCTTGGGCTGATCGCCATCGCCACCTCCTCGCTGGTGGCGTTGCTCTGCAGCAGTGTGCTGTTGTTGCGGCTGCCGGTGCTGGGTGTGCTGGTACGTGCCTATGTGGAGCTGGCGCGCAATACGCCGCTGCTGATCCAGCTGTTCTTCATCTATTTCGCGTTGCCGAGCCTGGGGCTGAAGCTGTCCGGCTACAGCTCGGCGATTGTCGCGCTGACCTTCATGGGCGGCGCCTACCTGACCGAGGTGTTGCGCGCCGGCATCGAGGCGGTGCCGCGCACGCAGGTCGAGGCGGGGATGGCGATAGGTCTGTCGCGCTGGCAGCTGTTTCGCCATGTGATCCTGCCGCAGGCGGGCGTCTTCAGCCTGCCGGCGCTGTTCGCCAACTTCATCTTCCTGGTCAAGGAAACCACCGTGGTCTCGGCGGTGGCCGTGCCGGAGCTTTTGTACACCACCAAGAACTACATCGGGCTGTATTCGAAAACCTACGAGATGCTGGCGGTGATGACCGCGCTCTGCGTGCTGCTGTTCGTGCCGCTGTCGCTGCTGTTTCGCGCGCTGGAAAGGAGGTTGCGGCATGCCCAGTTCGGGTCTTGAACTGCTCTGGCAGGTGGCGCCGCAACTGGGTCGTGGCGCGATCCAGACGCTGGCGATCGCCCTGGCGGCGATCCTCTGCAGCACCCTGGGCGGGCTGCTCTATGGCGTGCTCGGCTCGCTCGGCCGGCGCGCACTGGACGCGCTGCTGCGCTTCTATCTGGAGCTGTTCCGGGCGATTCCGCTGCTGGTCTGGCTGTACCTGTTCTTCTTCGGCCTGCCGCTGCTGACCGGGGTGAGTCTGTCGAGCTTTGCCTGCGCGGTACTGGTGCTGTCTTTGTGGGGCGCCAGCGAGGTCGGCGAGGTGGTGCGCGGCGGGCTGCAATCGCTGCCGCGGGCGCAGCGGGAGGCCGGCCTGGCGCTGGGTCTGAGCACCTGGCAGCTGTATCGCCTGGTGCTGATACCGCAGGCGCTCAAGCGCATGACGCCGCCGACCATCAACGTCTATACGCGCCTTATCAAGGGCAGCTCGCTGGCGGTGCTGATCGGCGTGATCGAGGTGATCAAGGTCGGCCAGCAGATCATCGAGCGCACCCATGAACATGTGCTGATCTACGGCACGCTGTTCGTGTTCTTTTTCCTCATCTGTTACCCGCTGTCGCTCGCCTCGCGCGCGCTGGAGCGGCGCTGGAGTTACGCATGAGCGCGTTGATCGAACTGTCCGGCTTCAGCAAGCGCTTCGGCGATACCCAGGTGCTGCGCGAGATCGACCTGCGCGTCGAGCGCGGCGAAGTGGTGGTGATCATCGGTCCCAGCGGCTGCGGCAAGAGCACGCTGCTGCGTTGCCTGAACGGGCTGGAGATCGGCGAGGGCGGGCTGCAGTTTGCCGGCGAGGCGCTGGATGCCGGCAGCGACTGGAGCCGGGTGCGCCAGCGCATCGGCATGGTGTTCCAGAGCTACCAGCTGTTCCCGCACATGACGGTGCTGGAGAACATCCTGCTCGGGCCGCTGCAGGTGCAGAAGCGCGCGCGGGCCGAGGTGCAGGCGCAGGCCGAGGCGCTGCTGACGCGGGTCGGGCTGGGCGAGCGGGCCGGCGCCTATCCGCGCGAGCTGTCGGGCGGGCAGCAGCAGCGCATCGCCATCGTCCGCGCGCTGTGCATGAATCCCGAGGTGATGCTGTTCGACGAGGTGACCGCGGCGCTCGACCCGGAGATGGTCAAAGAGGTGCTGGATGTCATCCTCGACCTGGCCGACGGCGGCATGACCCTGCTGATCGTCACCCACGAGATGGCCTTCGCCCGCGCCGTGGCCGATCGAATCCTGTTCATGGATGAAGGTCGGATTGCCGAGGAGGGCGAGCCGCAGGCGTTCTTCAGCGCGCCGCGCACGGCCCGCGCACAACAGTTTCTCGAACGTTTTTCCTATCTGCAGAACGTGCCGCGGCGCAAGTGAGCGCCGGCCGATTGCTGCTTCACACAAGGAATCGACAATGATCGTCCGATTGAAAACCTGGGTAGCGGTTGCGCTATTGGCGCTGGCGGGCTGCGGCGCGGATGACGGCGAGCGCCAGGACAGCCTGCAGCTCATCCGCGAGCGCGGCCATCTGATCGCCGGCGTGTTCACCGACAAGCCGCCGTTCGGCTATGTCGACGAACAGGGCGACTACGTCGGCTACGACACCGATCTGGCCAGGCACCTGGCCAAACGCCTGCTCGGCGATGAGAGCAAGGTGGAGTTCGTGGCGGTCGATCCGGCCAGCCGGGTGCCGATGCTGCAGAGCGGCAAGGTCGACCTGATTCTCGCCAACATGACGGTCACGCCCGAGCGTGCGGGCGTGGTCGACTTCACCTACCCGAACCTGCAGGTGGCGGTGCAGGCGCTGGTGCGCGACGACAGCGGCATCCAGCGCTTCGCCGACCTGGCCGGGCGCACGGTGATCGTCACCAGCGGCACCACGGCCGATCTCTGGCTGACCCAGAACCATCCGCAAATGAACCTGCTCAAGTACGAGCGCACCTCGCTGTCGCTGCAGGCGCTGGCGGACGGGCGGGGCGATGCCTACGTGCAGGACAACATCGTCCTGTACGGCTGGACCAAGCAGCATCCCGGCTATCGCGTGCTGGACGATCAGCTGGGTGGCGTGGCGCCCGTTGCCCCGGCGGTGCGCAAGGGCAATCGGGTGCTGCGCGACTGGTTGAACGGCGAGTTGCAGGCGATGACCCGCGAGGGCGTGATGCTCACGCTCTACGATCGCTACCTGCGCAGCCAGTTGCCGGACGACATGGACCCGCAGCGGCTGCTGATGGATGCCGGCGCCGAGTAGGGCCGCAGCCGACGTCCATTCGCACTTGATCGCAGGCTGCGGTGACCCATTTTTGGGCGCTGCGCCTGGTGCAAGCACCAGCTCACACCTTGCAGGTGGCCGCCGGTCTTTTCCGCGCGCGGCCATCGGGCGCGGTCATCGTTTGTTCATCTCCCCTTGCCAGGCTGTCGGCAGCCGTGGTCATGCCGTGGGTCAGTCGCGACGAGGAACTTATTTTCGCCGAGACGACTCTTTTGGCACGGTCCTTGTTTTCAAGGCAGTCATAGGCCCTTTGTCTGGAGGAATACCGGATGGACGAATATCAGGAAGAAATACTCGAATACCGTGCCTGGGAGCAGGACGCCGGCGAGCCGGCGGAAGACGCCACCGAGCTGTGATCAGCCGGTGTGGCGCTGGCTGCGGCGGAACTCTCCCGGCGTTCGCCCGCTCCAGCGCTTGAAGGCACGCTGGAACGCCTCGGCCGAGGCGAAACCCAGCAGAAAGGCGATCTCGCCGAACGCAAGTTCAGTATCGCGAATGTAGGTCAGCGCCAGATCCCGGCGCGTGTCGTTGAGAATCTCGCGGTAACCGCTGCCTTCCTCGGCCAGCTTGCGGCGCAGTGTCCAGGCGGGCAGCTGCAGCTTGGCGGCGATCTCGGCAAGATCCGGCTCGCGACCCTTGAGCAGGGGGCCGAGCAGCCGGGTCACCCGCTCGCTCAGGCTGCGGGTGCGGGTCAGTTGCTCCAGTGCGTGCTCGGCCAACTCCAGCAACTGCCGCCAGGTACTCGGGCAGTGCAGCGGGTTGCGCAAAGCCAGGCTGTCGCGGTCCAGGCGCAGCTGATTGATGCCCTTGTCGAATTCCGCCGGGCAGCCGAAGAACTCGGCGTAGCGCGCGGCGTAGTCGGGTGCGGCAAATTCGATCTGGACCTTTTCCGCCTTCAGCTCGCAGCCGGCCAGTTGGCCCAGCTGACCCAGCCAGCTGGCCATCACCGAGTCGACCACGAAGCGGTTGTAGGCGTTGTACGGGCTGATCGAATAGAAGCGCAGCCAGGCGCCCTGGCTGTCTTCGGCGAAGCTCGACTGGCCACGGTAGTTCTGCGCGTAGAGCGGCTCGAAACGGATCAGCGCGCGGGCCGCCTCGCGCACCGTGGGTGCCTGCGCCGCAGTCACCCCGGCCAGACCCAGCTGGTTCATCCGGCTGACGCGGCTCATCAGCAGGCCGATGGCGGGTTCCTGGGCCAGCTGGATGGCGGCGTGGCCCAGGCGCATGTAGCGCGGAATCGACAGGCGCCCGTGCGCCTCGGCCAGGCGCGCGGCATCCAGGCCGTATTGTTCGAGCAGCGGTTCGGGAGGGATTGCCAGTGCGCGCAGGGTATCGGCAAGGCTCTGCACGAAGCCGACCGACAGATCACCCAGGCGCACCCGCGCGGCTTTCACCGTGGCGCGATCCAGATGTTGATCAGGTGGCTGCCGGGCTCGGCGCTGGCCTGTTCTGCCTGGGTCGGCGTCAGCTCGATATCGCGCGACGCGCCGCCAATCGGCCAGCTGAGCTTGCCGCGCAGGAACAGCGGCGGCGAGCTGCTTTCATCCGGTAGACGCACCTGGCTTTGCGGATAGCCTGGCTGCCAGCTGCGCTCGATGGCGATGATCCCGGCGGCATGCGGGATCTGCTGCCGGGCGTCGTGCGCCTGCCACGGCCAGTCTTCCTCATAGGGCTCGCCGAGCAGGCTACCGTCGGCGGCAAAGGCCAGGCTCAGGTTGCGCAGGGCGCCGTCGCCACTGTGCAGCTCGCCGTCACGCAGTTGCGGCTCGGGCAGCAGGATCGAGCCGGCCACCAGGGCGACCTCGTATTCGCGCGCCAGGCCGCTGAACAGCGTCTGGTAGTCCTGCGCCATGCCTTCGGCCTTCATCCGCAGCAGGGCTTCGTCGAGGCGGTCGGCATCCAGGTTCTCCAGCAGCACGCGCACGGCGAGCAACGGATTGCCCAGCAGCAGCCAGTCGCGCACCTCCTGCCGCGTGCGCGCGCGATAGAACTCCGGCTTCTCGTCGCGGGCCAGCAGCCAGGTGCCGATGTGCTCGGGGAATACCACCAGGGTGTCGCTGCCGAGCAGACCTTCATCACGGGCGCGATCTAGCGCAGCGGCCAGCTTCAGGCGCAGGTGGGCCGGGCTCTGGTAGTCGAGCGGGAACAGTTGCGGGCGGATCAGCAGCAGATTGCCGGCGCTCCGTTCGGGCTGCGGTTCGCCATGGGTATGGCTGCGCAGGTCGGACAGGTAGTGGGCGGAAGGGCGCAGGTCGGCCCAGTAGAGAAAGCCGCCGATGCCGGCAAGGACCAGCAGCAGGATCAGCAGCGAGGCGAGTTTGCGCATGCGGTGTGCGGGCTCCGGGCTGACGGTCGGGAAATGGAGGGGCCGTCAGGAGGGGCAAAGGGTAGGGCGCCTAAAGCAGCTTGCCAAGGGTGGCCTGTTCATTTTGATCAGCAAGTTGTCGTTTTGGATCATTGAGGGCGCCGCTTCGCCTGACTATCGTCTGCTCACAAACTGATCGCTGCCCGTCGAGGTGGCGACCGGCGCTGCCTGTTCGGCAGTCGCCAACCCCGTGAAGCTTCAGCCTGGAGATAGTCATGACCGCCACCCCCTTCCCGCATCTGCTGGCCCCGCTCGACCTGGGCTTCACCACCCTGAAGAACCGTACCCTGATGGGCTCGATGCACACCGGCCTGGAAGAGAAGCCGGACGGCTTCGAGCGCATGGCGGCCTATTTCGCCGAGCGCGCCCGTGGCGGCGTCGGCCTGATGGTCACCGGCGGCATCGGCCCGAACGAGGAAGGTGGCGTGTACCAGGGCGCCGCCAAGCTGACCACCGACGCGGAAGCCGACAAGCACCGTATCGTCACCCGCGCGGTGCACGAGGCGGGCGGCAAGATCTGCATGCAGATCCTCCACGCCGGCCGTTATGCCTATAACCCCAAGCAGGTCGCCCCCAGCGCGATCCAGGCGCCGATCAACCCGTTCAAGCCCAACGAGCTTGACGAGGCGGGCATCGAGAAGCAGATCGCCGACTTCGTCACCTGCTCGTTGCTGGCGCAGCAGGCCGAGTACGACGGCGTCGAGATCATGGGTTCCGAAGGCTACTTCATCAATCAGTTCCTCGCCGCCCACACCAACCAGCGCACCGACCGCTGGGGTGGCAGCTACGAGAACCGCATGCGCCTGCCGGTCGAGATCGTCCGTCGCGTGCGCGAGGCGGTGGGGCCGAACTTCATCATCATCTATCGCCTGTCGATGCTCGATCTGGTCGAGGGCGGCAGCACCTGGGAAGAAATCGTCACCCTGGCCAAGGCCATCGAGGCGGCCGGTGCGACCCTGATCAACACCGGCATCGGTTGGCACGAGGCGCGCATCCCGACCATCGCCACCAAGGTGCCGCGCGCAGCCTTCACCAAGGTCACCGCCAAGCTCAAGGGCGAGGTGCAGATCCCGCTGATCACCACCAACCGCATCAACACCCCGGAAATCGCCGAGCAGGTGCTGGCCGAGGGTGATGCCGACATGGTCTCGATGGCGCGACCGTTCCTCGCCGACCCGGACTTCGTCAACAAGGCCGCGGCCGGCCGCAGCCAGGACATCAACACCTGCATCGGCTGCAACCAGGCCTGCCTGGACCACACCTTCGGCGGCAAGCTGACCACCTGCCTGGTCAACCCGCGTGCCTGCCACGAGACCGAGCTCAACTACATCCCTACCGCCAAGGTGAAGAAGATCGCCGTGGTCGGCGCCGGCCCGGCCGGGCTGTCCGCGGCCACCGTCGCTGCCGAGCGTGGCCACAGCGTGACCCTGTTCGATTCGGCGGCCGAGATCGGCGGCCAGTTCAACGTCGCCAAGCGCGTGCCGGGCAAGGAAGAGTTCTACGAGACCCTGCGCTACTTCGCCAATCGCCTGCAGCAGGTGGGCGTCGATCTGCGCCTGAACACCCGTGTCGATGTCGATGCGCTGGTTGCCGGCGGCTTCGACGAGATCATCCTGGCCACCGGTATCCAGCCGCGTACCCCGGCGATCCCCGGTATCGAGCATCCCAAGGTGATCGGCTACCTGGACGCGATCCTGGCGCGCAAGCAGGTCGGCAAGAAGGTCGCGGTGATCGGTGCCGGTGGCATCGGCTTCGACGTCTCCGAGTTCATCACCCATGACGGCGCCTCCACCAGCCTGGACCGCGAGGCGTTCTGGAAGGAGTGGGGCATTGATCTGGGGCTCGAAGCGCGCGGCGGCATTGCCGGCGTCAAGCCGCAACCGCACGCTCCGGCGCGCGAGGTCTATCTGCTGCAGCGCAAGAAGACCAAGGTGGGCGACGGCCTGGGCAAGACCACCGGCTGGATTCATCGCACCGGCCTCAAGAACAAGAACGTGCAGATGCTCAACAGCGTCGAGTACCTCAAGGTCGACGATGCCGGGCTGCACATCAGCATCGCCGGTGGCGAGCCGCAGGTTCTGCCGGTCGATACCATCATCGTCTGCGCAGGCCAGGACCCGCTGCGCGAGCTGCACGACGGCCTGGTTGCCGCCGGCCAGCAGGTGCACCTGATCGGTGGCGCGGATGTCGCCTCCGAGCTGGATGCCAAGCGCGCGATCAACCAGGGTTCGCGTCTGGCCGCAGGGCTCTGATGCTGAGGGGCGGTTCGCCGCCCCTGTTCGACCGGACCGCATCACCCGGCTGACGGCGCTGCCGACTGCGGCCGGGTCTTCTCTCGTGAAGGAGGTTTCATGGACGCCACACCCGCACTGCATCCCGCCGCCCAGGCCAGCCTGCAACGCTGGCACCAGATGGTCGAGGCCGTCGATCTCTCCACGCTGCATGAACTGCTCGAACCCGGCGCGGTGTTCCGCTCGCCGATGGCCTTCAAGCCATACCAGGGCGCGCCCATGGTCAACCTGATCCTCAATACCGTGATCAAGGTGTTCGAGGATTTCGTCTATCACCGCCAGCTGGCCAGCGCCGACGGCCTCAGCGTGGTGCTGGAATTCAGCGCGCGGGTGGGCGAGCGGGAGCTCAAGGGCATCGACATGATCCGCTTCGACGAGCAGGGACTGATCCGCGAATTCGAGGTGATGATCCGGCCGATGAGCGGGCTGCAGGCCCTCGGCGAGGAGATGGGGCGCCGCCTGGCGCCCCTGCTGGCAGCCGCACGCTGAGTGGTTGGCGCGGCTTGGGCGTCGTCCGGCGCCTGCCGCGCTTTTTGTGACCGCATTCGATGCTGCGGTCGCGTTCCTTGCAGGATCGAAAGCACCGATCCACCAAGCCCGTCACACTTTCACCGTGGTGCAGGTCTCCTTTGCCGCAGGAGCCGGACGAGTGCCAACGGAGTCACATTGCCACCGTCTCCTTTTCCCCTAGACTTGCCCGAGCGTGCGAGAAAGCGCCTGATTTTTCAGCGTTTCTGCCGAGTAGAAAACCCAGCCTGCAATGTGAAGCGGGCGCTCATCCGGGACTAGAGAGAAAAGCATGAGCATTCAGAGCAAACCGCAGATGGTTGAAGCCGTCATGTTCTTCAGTGAACAGGGTGGCGTCTGCAAGGAAATGCTCTTCCCGGAATTCGAGGCGCTGCTCGATGGCGTGGTCAACCTGCCCGAGTACGCCGACAAGCAGATGCGCGTCGTCTACGTGCTGATCAATCCGCGCCTGATGGTGCGCGCGGCGGTGTTCTTCCTGATCGACTTCGACGAGAAGGGCTCCACCGACAGCGGCTGGAACATCCCGCTGCGCCATCTTGCCGACCGCGCCGGACGCGGCCCGGACCTGGGTGCCGGCCCCATCCGCCTGGCTTGCCGCAGTCAGTGCCCGGTGTCCTGGCACCAGATGCACCTGTGGGACCCGAGCCTGGTGCCGGGCAAGAACGACCTGGTGCTGCTGCGCGACGCGGTCAGGCGCAATCACCTGGGGTTGCTGGTCGAGGACGAGCCGCAATCGGTTACCGCCGATCGCCTGCAGATGGTTTCCGAAGACAAGTGGTACGCCGCGGCCCCCTCCAAGGAGGCCGCCGACAAAGTGGCCGAGAAGCTCGATCAGGAACACCGGGCGAAGACCGCACAGCTGATCAAGCAGCAGCGCCTGCGCATCGCCAGCCTGACCCAGCAGCACGAGGAGGAACTGGCCAAGTTTCGTCTGGCCGGCGAAGAGAACGCCAAGTCGCTGCAGATCGAGATCCACAACCTGCATCAGGCGCTGCGCCAGCAGGAGGAGCTCAACGCCAGCCTGAAGGAGGAGCTCAACGCCCAGGCCGATACCTTCCAGCAGACGCGTGAGGAGATGACCCAGCGCCTGCAGGAGCTGGAGCGCCATGGCCAGAGCGAGTCCGGTGCGCTGCGCCGCCAGTTCGAGAGCGAGATGCAGGCCAAGATCGCCGCGGCGGTGGCCGAGTACAAGGAGCAGGTCGCCATCCGCGACGTCGAGCTGGCCTACCGCGCCGAGCAGGACGCGCAGCAGCTCAAGGAGCTGGAAAAACTCAAGCGCGAGCGTGACACCTACGCCAGCCAGGGCGGCGAGCAGATCCTCGAACGGCTTTCCAAGCTCGGCGTGGTCTTCGTCGTCTACCATCCGGGCGCCGGTCACCTGACCATCCCGCTGCAGGACATCGCCCGCTACCAGGACAATCCGCTCGGCTACGCGGCGGCCAAGTGCTTCGTCTCCGAAGACCAGTACCGGCACTGGCTGGCGCACTACCAGAAGCCGGCCTGCGAAGCGAAGCTGGCCAACGGCGACGCTTGTGGCATGCCCATCGACCGGGTGGACTCGCCCAGCCGCTTCGTCGTCGGCGACTCCAACTGCTGCAACCGTCACAAGACCGCCACCCGCCTGCGCACCGTCAGCTGACCTTGAGCGGAAACGTTGCCCGGCTGCCGCGCGCGCCGCTGCAGCGCTTGCAGCTCGACTGGCTGCAAGGGACGGCGGTCGAGCTGGCCATCCTGCGGCTGGATCTGATCGACCCGCTGCTCGGCGGCAACAAGTGGTTCAAGCTGTCCGGCCATCTGCAGCAGGCGCGTCTGGCCGGCGCTGACTGCCTGGCCAGCCTGGGTGGGGCACACTCCAATCATCTGCATGCGCTGGCCGCGACGGCCCGGCACTGCGGTTTTTCTTCCCTCGGCCTGCTGCGCGGACACCCGCAGGACACTCCCACGGTGCGCGACCTGCAGGCGTTCGGCATGCAACTGCACTGGCTTGGTTACGGCGGCTATCGCGAGCGCCATCGCGAGGACTTCTGGGATGCCTGGCGGGCGCGCCATCCGCGTCTGTACTGCATCGACGAGGGCGGTGCCGGGCTGCTCGGCGCGCGTGGTTGCGAGGTGCTGGTGGAGCAGGCACGTGGCCAGCTTCAGGACGTCGGCTGGGGCGGCTACGACGGTTGGTGGCTGGCGGCCGGGACGGGAACCACGCTGGCCGGGCTTGTGCTTGGTGAGAATGGCCAGCACCCGGTTCACGGCGCCACGGCCGTACCGTCGGGGCATGGCGTCGAGCGCCGGGTGGCGGAGATTCTGCGTGAGGCGGGCTGTGCCGATGCGGGCTATCGTCTGCTGGATGGCAGCCGCGGCGCGTTTGGCAAAGTTGATGCGGAGTTGGCAGGCTTCATTCGGCAATGCGAGCACAATGGCGTGCCACTGCTCGACCCGCTGTACACCGCTAAAGCATTGATGGCGTTGCGCTATCAGGTGCTCGGCGGTTACTTTGCTCCGGGTACCCGGCTGATCTTCGTGCATAGCGGCGGTCTGCAGGGGCGCAGGGCCATGGAGCCTCGTCTGGAGGCGTTGGCGGGGCCCGTCGACTCGTTCGATATTCAACCTGCGGAGCAGGCGTTACATGAATGAACCCTTGAATCCGGAACAGCTGCGCAGCCTCACGCCACTTAACGTGTTGTCCGAGCAGCAGTGGCGCGAACTGCGCAGCCAACTGGTGCCACAGCATCTGCTGGCCGGACAGGTGCTGTTTCGCCAGGGCGATCAGGCGCATCTGACCTACTACCTGCTGACCGGCGAGTTGCAGCTGATTTCCCTGGATGGCAGCGAGGAAGTGCTGCGTGCCGGCAGCGAAGCCAGCTGCCATCCGCTGTCACCGAGCGTGCCGCGCCTGCATGAAGCGCGTGCGCTGACCTCGATCAGCGTGCTGGCGCTGGAAAGCTCCACGCTCAATCGCCTGCTCACCTGGCGTCTGGCCTATCAGGATCTGCTGCTGGAACTCGGCGCCGCTGGCGAGGACGTCGAGTGGATCGAGTCGCTGCTGGAAAATCCACTGTTCCACAAGGTGCCGCCGTCCAACGTCAAGGCGATGCTCGACCGCCTGCAGCCGCTGTCGGTCGTGGCCGGCGATCGGGTGCTGCAGCAGGGCGAGCAGGGCGATTGCTGCTTTTTTCTGAAGAGCGGCCGGGCCGAGGTGATCCGTGATGAAGGCGGTGCTCGCCAGGTACTGGCGGAGCTGGAGGTGGGGGCCTGCTTTGGCGAGGAGGCGCTGCTGGCCGACCGCCCGCGCAATGCCAGCGTGACCATGCTCGACGACGGCATGGTGCTGCGCCTGGATCGCCAGGACTTCTTTGCGCTGCTCAAGGCGCCGGTGGTCAATGAGGTTTCGCTGGGTGAGGCGACCCGTCTGCTCAGCCAGGGCGCGCAATGGCTGGACGTGCGCCTGCAGGAAGAGTACGAGCGTGCGCACGCGCTGCAATCGCTGCACATGCCGCTGCAGCTGCTGCGTCTGAAGGCGCGTCTGCTCGATCCGCAGCGCACCTATCTGTGTTATTGCGACAGCGGCAAGCGCAGCGCCAACGCGGTCTTCCTGTTGTCGCAGATGGGGTTCTCCGCCTATCTGCTGCGTGATGGCCTCGACGCACTGCCGGCCATCCAGCGCGATGGACTGCTGTGTGAAAGCGGATCGGGATACCTGGCGCGCTCGGGCGGCCGCACCGAGCGCAGCCGCTAGCTGATCGGCAGCAGGCCGGCGCAATGCGCTTTGCTTATTGCGCCCTACGGGCTGTCTTATTATCGGTAGCGAGTGGTGTATATGATTGAGGAGTTCGTTCGGGGTGATTTTAAATATGTCGTGCGCTGGGAGGTTTGCGCGGAGGGGGTGTTTTTTCGTGTAAGGACATTTGGTATCGATGGTCAGGATTATTTCGGGGGGTTCACATTATTTCAAAAATCATATGATGAGTCGGGTCTTTTAAAGAGGATAGATGAGGATTACGTTTCCCTTCTGGAAAAGCCGATTGAGATTGTTCGGCTTTATTGGCGGCTTGTTAAGTTGCGTAACGAGCGGGACGGCGTTTTGAATAATTTTATGCGGGACGAAAACATCTCATTCGAACTTTCCCAGAAAATATTTTCTTTGATTTTTGACGTCCATCGGGTTGATAGAAAGCTGTTTTCTTTTGTGAGCTCTTTGTCGGAAAGTGATGTTGAAAAAATGAAAAGTTTCAAATATTTTCATTCAGAAGTGGATGAAAATTCTTTTTGGTCGGATTTTTCTAGCTATGAATTGGAGGGGAGGTTATTTCAATAAGAGTGGGTGGTTTATTCTGGAAAGTTACTCGTGACCATTGTTCTTGCCTAACGAGCCTTTGCGTTTCCCACGCAGCGTGAAGGAATCGTGGTCTATTCCGAATTTGCCCCGCAGCAAGCCCTGGCCAACGCCTGGATCCAGTCTTGAGCAGGGCGCCATGCTGCGCCCAAGATGGTGCGTCAGTAGGGCGGATCAGCCGCGTAGCGGCGTAATCCGCCTTGGTTCTCGGCGCGGGTGGCATGCGTGACCTGCGTTGCGCTGCGGCTTGGGGTACTGCAAGGCAATGCCAGAAAAGGCAGCTTTTAGCTGCGTGTCTGGGTAATCCAGTCGTTGGGGAGCAGGAACATTCTCTGCACTTCGTGCCAGCTTCCATCGGCCTGCTCCTGCAGGCGTGCCAGCAGGCGAGGCCGGCTCAGCTCCGCAGGTTCGAGCAGGGCGGCGGGTCGCCCGCTTCGGCGCAGTGGCGCCAGCCAGGACAGACGCGGTACTTCAATCCATTCTTCGCCGGCTTCCGGCGACCAGTCCTGGTCCAGCTGCCAGCGGCTTCGTGGCCTGTTGCCGGTCTGACCCGGCAGGGCGGGTAGATCAACGCCGGACGGATCGAACAGCCAGCCGCCCATCCAGAACGAGGCGTGCACCGGGCCCCTGGGCAGCAGCTCGCGCGCGGCGGGGTGCCCGGACAGCGGCAACTGGTGCCGGCACAGGTGGGCGAGCTTGAGATCCAGGCGATCGCGCGGGTTGGGGCCCCACCAGCGTACTGCGCCGTCTGTCTCGGCAACCCCCAGATAGAACTTCACCGCCAGCTCCACGTGGTGCACGCCTTCCTGATCGCGCAGCAGCAGGTCGAGTTCGCCCAGGGTCTGCGTGCCGACACGTACCGGCAGGTTGTGCGCCAGCAACTCGACACCCGGCGCCGCCTGCAGGGCGAACTGCCAGAGGCATTCATAGTAGTGGCCCAGGCGGCGTACCGGTTGCTGTTGGAGAAAGGCGATCAGGGCGTCCGGCTTAGCGTCCAACTGCAGCAGCCAGTCGCCGAGTACCTGTGGTCTGGCCGCCCAGTCGCTGGCCTGCAGCGGGTGGCGAAGCGGGCAGGCGGCGGTCTCGATCAGCGGCGGCGAGACCAGCGTCCAGGCAAGTTCGCGGACGGCGTCATGACGCAGTCGCAGAGGCAGTTCGGCGAGGCTGGAGAAGGGCTGCATGTTGCCGAGCATAGCGTCTCGGCTGCAGAAATGATCGGCGCCTGGCGGGCGCCGATCAGGGGTGCTCAGGTCAGTCGCGGCTGCGACCGGTCACCTTGCGGCCGTTGACGCTGCCACTCTTGAGCATGATCTGGTACTCCTTGCCGTCCTTCTCGACCTGATGCAGGCGTACCAGCAGGTAGTCCCAGTCCTTGGCGAACCAGAGCACGGTCTTGCGGCTGCTCTGGGTCGGGTCGCGGACACGCTCGACCTTGATCGCGTCGATCAGCCCGGCACGGGTCTGCACGGCCTCTTCGCCGAGTACGCGAAAGTCGTAGACGTCGATCTCGTCACCGTCGACCACCTGGTAGCTCATGCTGGTCTTGCCTGCGGCGATGTCGTGTTGCAGCGCCTGCTGATAGGTCGACTTGTCGAGCACGCCGAGGTTGATCGGCAGTCGCAGTGGGTCGCCGCGATCACTGCCGAGGACTTGCTTCTGGGTCCAGTCGAAGTCCTGCTCGACTTCCTTGCTCTTGCCCAGGCCATTGCGGCTGTAGCGGTAGGTCACCGGTATCAGGGTGTCGCCATCGACGCGAAAGATGCTCTCTTCGGTGAGACCGGCGAGCAGCATCGAGGCTTCGAAGTTGAGCTTCCAGCGTCCGTCGGGCAGCGCTTCCAGGCTGCGTTCGGCACTGCCGCTGACCGGCAGTTGCTTCCAGTCGGCGGTGTAGCTGGCGCTGAAGGGGGTGGGTTGCAGAGCCTGGGCGCTGGTGGCACAGAGTGCGAGAACAAGCAGCAGAGCTCGACGCATGGAATCTCCTTGGGTGCTGTCGTGCAGGAGCCGGGAAGGCTGTGCGGAATAAGGTCAGGCCGGGCGGATCTGCTCACCGCAGTTCGCCAGACGCCGTTCGTCCAGCATTGCGCCATCGGTCGTCAGGCGCAAGCGGCCTTCGGCGAACCAGCGTACGGCGAGTGGGTAGATCTGGTGTTCCAGATGATGGACGCGTTCGGCCAGGCTTTGCGCCGTATCGTCCGCGGCCACGCGCAACACGGCCTGTACGACCACCGGCCCGCCATCGAGTTCCTCGCTGACGAAATGCACGCTGCAGCCGTGTTCCGGGTCGCCCTCGTCGAGCGCGCGCTGGTGCGTATGCAGACCCTTGTGCCGTGGCAGCAGCGAGGGGTGGATGTTCAGCAGCCGGCCCTGGTAGTGGCGCACGAAGCCGGCAGTGAGGATACGCATGAAGCCGGCCAGCACCACCAGGTCGGGCTGGTGGCTGTCTATCACCTGCATCAGTGCGTCGTCGAAGGCTTCGCGGCCGGCGTACTGCTTGTGGTCGAGAACGGCGGTGGGAATGCCGGCGTTCTTGGCACGGGTCAACCCATAGGCATCGGCACGGTTGGATATCACCGCGCAGATGCTCGCCGGACTCTCGCCGTTCTGGCAGCTGTCGATCAGCGCCTGCAGGTTGCTGCCGGAGCCCGAAATCAGGACGACGACCCGGCAGCCCATCAATGTGCTTTCAGATTGTTCAGCACGACTTGTTCGGCGCCTGCCGCGGCGCTGCCGATCTGGCCGATCACCCAGGGCGACTCGCCTTCGGCACGCAGGCTGGCAAGGGCAGTGTCCACCTGGTCCTGGGCCACGCAGATGACCATGCCGACGCCGCAGTTGAGCACCCGGTGCATCTCGTGCTCATCGACGTTGCCTTTCTCCTGCAGCCAGTCGAACACCGCCGGGCGGGTCCAGCTGGCCACGTCGATGATCGCCTGGGCGCCTTCAGGCAGTACTCGCGGGATGTTGTCGAGCAGGCCGCCGCCAGTGATGTGGGCCATGGCCTTGACCGCGCCGGTGTCCTTGATCAGCTTGAGCAGCGGTTTCACATAGATGCGGGTCGGCGCCATCAGCAGGTCGGCCAGCTTCTGGCCGTTCAGCTCGGTGGCTTCGATGTCGCTGCCGGACACTTCGAGGATCTTGCGGATCAGCGAGTAGCCGTTGGAGTGCGGGCCGGAGGAGGGCAGCGCGATCAGTGCGTCGCCCTGGGCGACTTTGGAGCCGTCGATGATCTCGGCCTTCTCCACCACGCCGACGCAGAAGCCGGCCAGGTCGTAGTCTTCGCCTTCGTACATGCCCGGCATCTCGGCGGTCTCGCCACCGACCAGCGAGCAGCCGGCCAGTTCGCAGCCGGCGCCGATGCCGGTGACCACGGTGGCAGCGACGTCGACATTGAGCTTGCCGGTGGCGTAGTAGTCGAGGAAGAACAGCGGCTCGGCACCACAGACCACCAGGTCGTTGACGCACATGGCGACCAGGTCCTGGCCGATGCTGTCGTGGCGATTCAGGTTCAGCGCCAGGCGCAGCTTGGTGCCGACGCCGTCGGTGCCGGAGACCAGTACCGGCTGGCGATAACCGGCGGGGATCTCGCAGAGGGCGCCGAAGCCGCCCAGCCCACCCATCACTTCCGGCCGCGCGGTGCGCTTGGCGACGCCCTTGATGCGCTCGACCAGGGCTTCGCCGGCATCGATGTCGACACCTGCGTCCTTGTAGCTGATGGAGGGTTGCTTGCTCATGGATTCGGGCCTTTGAACGGAGGGAATTCAGTACCGGCCACCAGGTGAGCTGGGCGGCCTTCGGAAAGCGCGCGATTTTATCAGGCTTGCCGCGCAGCGGCCATCGGTGCGGCTTGCATCAATACCTGCGGAATTTGCGTGGAATATCCGCCAGCGTCAGTTGCTGCTGTCTCGGCGGCTGTTTAAGGTAGGCGCCTGTTTTCCGCCTGCGAGCGATCCGCAATGTTTCTCCGAGCTTCCCTGCCGGCACTTTTCCTGTCTTTCGCCAGCTTCTGTGCCCTGGCCGAACCCCTGGCGCATCTGCATCAGGTCCGCGAGCCGGCGGTCGAGGGCGTGGCACGTGACGCCATGCTGACCCGCGCGCTGGACAGCCTGATCGTTCGTCTCAGCGGCAAGGCGGATGCGCCGCAGGCGCCTGCGCTGGCCGAACTGCGTGCCGCTCCGGAAAAGATCATCAGCCAGTTCGGCTTCGAGGCCGACGGCTCGGCACTGGTCGTCGAGTTCGATCCGGCCAGCAGTGAGCGCGCCTTGCGCCAGGCAGGGCTGGCGCTGTGGGGTAACAACCGTCCGCTGATTCTTGCCTGGTGGCTGGAGGAGGAGCTCGGTGGCAGCACGCTGGTGGGCGATGGCCAGAGCACCGCCGAAACCCTGCGCCGCGCGGCGCAGCATCGTGGCCTGCCGTTGCGCCTGCCGCTGGCGGACCTGAACGAGCAGCTGGCGGCCACCTCCGAGGCGCTGTCCAGCGCGGAGTTCGATGGCCTCGCCGAGGTGTCCGAACGCTATGCGGCGGATGTGTTGCTGGCGGTAGTCAGTGCCGAGCAGGACGGCAAGTGGCAGGCGCAGTGGCGCATTCGCTTCCTCGACCAGACCGCGCAGGGCAAGGTCAGTGCGGCCGACCGCGAGCAACTGGCGGATGCGGTGATGCTCGCGGTGCTGCAGCGCCTGGCCGAGCATTTCGTTGCCCCGCCGGGAGCGGCGAGCGATCTGGAAGTCTGGATCGAAGGCGCCAACCTGGCCCGCTATGCCGATCTCGAGCGCCTGCTGGACGCGCTGGGTGCGCGCCTGGTGAGCGTCGAGGGTGATCGATTGGTGTACGCGGTCAAGGCCAGCCCGGATCAGTTGCGCGCCCAGCTTGGCCTGCTGCAGTTGCAGGAGGTCGATGCGCCGGCACCCAGCGCCGAGCAACCCGCGGCTGACGGCACCACAGCGCCGGCGCAGATCCCTGCCAACCGCCTCTGGTTTCGCTGGTAGGCATGCGCAGCGTGCAGGGATTGCCGTGGCATCAGATACCCAACCTGCTGACGGTTGCGCGCATGCTGTTGAGCCTGCCGATCACCTTCATGCTGCTGGGCGAGCGCTATTCGCCAGCGCTGTTGCTGTTCGCCGTTGCCGGTATTTCCGATGCGCTGGACGGCTTTCTTGCCCGGCGCTTCGCCTGGACCAGCCGGTTGGGCTCGATGCTCGATCCGCTGGCCGACAAGCTTTTGCTGGTCACGGCCTACCTGTGTCTGACCCTGGTTCAGGTGCTGCCCTGGTGGCTGACGCTGCTGATCCTGCTGCGTGACCTGTTGATCCTGATTGGGGCGGCCTGCTACCGGCTGCTGGTTGGGCGACTCGAGTTCCGGCCGAGCTGGCTGGGTAAGTGTTCCACCGTGGCGCAGATCATCCTGATCATTGCGGTCCTGCTCGAACTGAGCCTGCTACCGGCCTTCGCGCTGGTCCGCGAGCCTATGGTGCTGCTGGTGGCGGCACTGGCATTGGCCAGTGGCGCGCACTACGTCTGGCGCTGGAGCCTGAATTTCCGTCTGGCAAGGCAAGGAGCCTGATATGCCGTTGATACGACAAGGTGGCTGGATACTGGCCGTGGCACTGCTCGGCTGGTTGCTGTATCTGCTGCATCCGGTGCTGGCACCGTTCCTCGCCGGCATCCTGCTGGCCTACATGGGCGACCCGCTGGTTGATCGACTCGAAGCGCGGCGTATCCCGCGGACCTGGGCGGTGGTGCTGGTCTTTGCCCTGTTCGGCCTGCTGGTGCTCGCTGCGCTGTTGGTGCTGATCCCGATGCTCGGGCGCCAGTTGGTCCGGCTCTACGAACTGGCACCGCAGATGCTCGACTGGTTGCAGCTGATGGCGTTGCCCTGGCTGCAGCAGCAACTGGGGCTGGCCGAGGATTTCTGGCGTTTCGAGCAGCTCAAGGCGACCTTCGCCGGCCAGCTCGACGGCGCCGGGGGCATCTTCGCCCGGGTGCTCGGTCAGGCCACGGCGTCGAGCCTGGCGCTGCTCGCCTGGCTCGGCAATCTGCTGCTGATTCCGGTGGTGGCGTTCTACCTGATGCGTGACTGGGACTTGCTGATGGCGAGATTGCGCGCGCTGTTGCCGCGCTCACGCGAAGCCTCGGTGGTGCGTCTGGCCGGCGAGTGCCACGAGGTGCTCGGCGCCTTCCTGCGCGGCCAGCTGCTGGTGATGCTGGCACTGGCGGTGATCTATTCCACTGGATTGATGCTGCTGGGCCTGGAGCTCGGCCTGCTGATCGGGGTCCTCGCCGGGCTCGCCAGCGTGGTGCCCTACATGGGCTTCATCGTCGGCCTGAGTGCCGCGCTGGCGGCCGCGCTGTTCCAGTTCGGCCTGGCGCCGCTGCCGCTGCTGGGGATCGGCGTAGTGTTCATGGTCGGTCAAATGCTTGAGGGGATGCTGCTGACACCGCTGCTGGTGGGCGATCGCATCGGCCTGCATCCGGTGGCGGTGATCTTCGCCATCCTCGCCGGCGGGCAGCTGTTCGGCTTCACCGGCGTACTGCTGGCCTTGCCGGTGGCGGCGGTGATCGTCGTGCTGCTGCGCCATCTGCACGAGCTGTATAAACTTTCCGACCTTTATCGGGAGCCGGCGGCGGTCGTCTCCGATGACCCTCCGGGCCCTGCATGAAGCCGATCCAACTGCCGCTGGGCGTGCGCCTGCGCGATGACGCGACCTTCGCCAATTACTATCCCGCCGCCAATCCGGTGGCGCTTGGCTATGTCGAGCGTCTGTGCGAAGCCGATGCCGGCTGGGCGGAGAGCCTGATCTACCTCTGGGGCGCGACGGGCGTGGGTCGCAGTCACCTGCTGCAGGCGGCCTGTCTGCGCTTCGAGCAGCGCGGCGAGCAGGCGGTCTATCTGCCGCTGGCAGAGCTGGTCGAGCACGGGCCGCTGCTGCTGGAGGGACTCGAGCAGTGCGCGCTGGTCTGCCTGGACGATGTGCAGGCGGTGGTCGGTCGCGCCGATTGGGAAGAAGCGCTGTTCCACCTGTTCAATCGCCTGCGCGATGCCGGCAGCTGTCTGCTGCTGGCGGCCGACGCGGCGCCCCGCGAGCTGCCGGTGCAGCTGGCCGACCTGAGTTCGCGCCTGAGCCTGGCGCTGGTGTTCCAGCTGCAGTTGCTGTCGGACGAGGACAAGCTGCGCGCCTTGCAGTTGCGCGCCTCGCGCCGCGGGCTGCAGCTGCCGGATGACGTGGCGCGCTTCATTCTCACCCGCGGCAGCCGCAGCATGAGCGATCTGTTCGCCTTGCTGGAGCGTCTGGATCAGGCCTCGCTGCAGGCGCAGCGCAAGCTGACCATTCCCTTCCTCAAGGAAGTTCTCGACTGGTAAGGCGCACGGCGAACGCCGCGATCGCCTGAGCACAGGCACGTGGCTCGCGCTGCAGGAGAAAGTGCGGGCCATCCAGCTCGATGCGTTGCAGGTCGCTGCAATAGTGCGCCGTGCCACGACTGGCCGCGCCGCTGACCAGGCGATCCTGGCGGGCGGCCAGCTGCAGGGTCGGTAGCGCCAGCTTCAGCGGCGGTGGTCGCATGCGGCGCAGCACCTCCAGGCGCGCGTTGAGCAGCGCCGTCGGCAGCTGCGCCACCTGCCTGCCGACCAGGGTGACCAGCTCGGGTGCGGCGCCTGGGCCAAGGCAGAACGCCTTGATCAGCCAGGGTTCCAGCAGCAGTCCGCGCAGGCTGCCGAGCAGTGCTGCCGGCGGCAGCAGCGTGCGCGGTCGTTGCAGAAAACTGCTTGCCAGGATCAGCCCGAGCGGTGCGTGGTCGAGTTCGTTGCAGAGGCGATGGGCGAGGGCGCCGGAGAAGGACTCTCCGAGCACCATGAAGGGGCCGTCGAGCGCCTCCAGTTGTGGGCGCAACGCCCGCGCCAGGCTGGCGTGATCCTGGGCGCCTGTCCCCGGCAGGGGCAGGATCAGCGGATGCAGGCTGGCGGGGAGTTCGGCAAGCAGCGGCGCGAACAGCTCGCCATCCCCGTTCAGGCCGGGCAGCAGTACCAGGCGCAGAGCCGCTGCCGTCATCAGCTCTCGCCGGCGAGGCGGCGGTTGTACTGGAAGCGGTAGCGGGTGTACATCATCGCCGCGCAGAAGAACAGCAGGGTGAGGCTGCACTCCAGCAGCGCGAACAGGCGCAGGTCGGGGTGGAACAGGGTGAGCACGCCCTGGATGAAGTACAGGTTGATCACGAACAGAGCCCAGGCGTGACCGCGGGCGTTCCCCAGCAGGATGCCGGGCAGCATGACCAGCAGTGGTAGCAGCTGTATGCCGATCAGTATCCACATCGGCTTGCCGTCATAGGCGATAGCGGTGGCGATGGTCAGCAGGGCCATCAGCCCCAGGAAGCTGAGCAGGCTGAGCACGCGGGTGACGCGCAACCGCGGCTGCAGCCACTCCAGCGTCGGTAGCGGCTTGGACTTTCTAGCCATTGGCGGCCTCCAGTTGGCGGGCGACAAGTGCCAGACGCTGGCCCAGGGCCCGGCAGAGCTGGATTTCCTGCTCGTCGAGGCTGCGCTTGCCATCGCTGCCGGCGTGGTGGCTGGCGCCATAGGGCGTGCCGCCGCCGCGGGTTTCCAGTAGCGCGGGTTCGCTATAGGGGATGCCGGTGATCAGCATGCCGTGGTGCAGCAGCGGCAGCATCATCGACAGCAGCGTGCTTTCCTGGCCGCCATGCAGGCTCGCGGTGGAGGTGAAGACGCCAGCGGGCTTGCCGACCAGCTCGCCCGTCAGCCACAGGCTGTTGGTGCCATCGAGGAAATACTTCAGCGCGGCGGCCATGTTGCCGAAGCGGGTCGGACTGCCGAGCGCCAGGCCGGCGCAGCCGCGCAGATCCTCAAGGCTTGCGTAGAGCGGACCGTCCTCGGGGATTTCCGGAGCGGTGGCTGCGCACTCGGTGGAAACCGCAGGCACCGTGCGCAGGCGCGCCTCCATGCCGGCGCTTTCCACGCCACGGGCGATCTGCCGGGCCATCTGCGCGGTGGCGCCATGACGGCTGTAGTAGAGCACCAGAATGTAGGGCGCGTTCATGCCAGCAACTCCAGGATTCGCTCCGGCGGACGCCCCACCACGGCACGCTCGCCGACGATCAGGATCGGTCGTTCGATCAGCTTCGGATGATCAAGCATGGCGCGGATCAAAGCGTCTTCATCCAGGGTCGGATCTGCAAGGCCGAGGCTCTTGTACTCGTCCTCGGAGCTGCGCAGCAGCTGTCGGGCGGGGATGTCCAGCTTGCGCAGCAGGGCGCGCAGGTCCGCGTCGGTCGGCGGCGTTTCCAGATAGCGAACAATGCTTGGCTCCACGCCCCGGGCCTGCAGCAGTTCGAGTGCGGCGCGGGATTTGGAGCAGCGAGGATTGTGGTAGAGGGTGGCGTCGGTCATGCGCGAGGTCGCCTCGTGGTCGCGAAAGGCGGGTATTCTACCCGGGTCCTGCGCTGCGAGGCGCGTTCGGGCAACGGATTGGTCAGTCATCGGCAAGGAGAGGACATGGATCCGCGGGTTACCGAGATAACGGCGTTCTGGCGCTTCCTGTTGCAACGCTTTCTTGCCGATCGCTGTATCAACAGCGCCGCGGCTCTGACCTACACCACGCTGTTCGCGGTGGTGCCGATGATGACCGTGGTGTTCGTCATGCTCTCGGCGGTTCCGGCCTTTCAGGGGATGGGCGAGCAGATCCAGTCATTCGTCTTCAACAACTTCGTGCCGTCCACTGGCGAAACCGTGCAGGTCTACCTGCGTGACTTCATCACCCAGGCGCGGCAGCTGACCTGGGTAGGCGTGGTGGTACTGGCGGTCACCGCCTACGCCATGCTGGTCACCATCGAGAAGACCTTCAATACCATCTGGCGAGTGCGCCAGCCGCGGCGTGGCGTAGCCAGCTTCCTGCTCTATTGGGCGATTCTCAGCCTGGGTCCGCTGCTACTTGGCGCAGGCTTTGCCGCCAGCACCTACATCACTTCGCTGGCGCTGCTGTCCGGGCCGGACGCGGTGATGGGGGCCAAGACGCTGATCGGCTTCATGCCGCTGTTGAGCAGCGTCGCGGCTTTCACCCTGCTCTACGCGACTGTGCCGAACGCTCGGGTGCCGCTGCGCCATGCCTTTCTCGGCGGTGCCTTCACCGCCGTACTGTTCGAGGCGGCCAAGGGAATTTTCGGCCTCTACGTCAGCCTGTTTCCCGGCTACCACCTGATCTATGGCGCCTTCGCTACCGTTCCGCTGTTTCTGCTGTGGATCTACCTGAGCTGGCTGATCGTCCTGTTCGGCGCAGAAATGGCCTGCAATCTTGGCTACAACTACCGCTGGCGCGAACTGGCGTTGCCGCGTCCGCTGGTGATGCTGGGCATCCTGCGGCTGTTCTACGAGCGTCAGCTCAGAGGTGGCGACCTGGGCCATGCTGACGTGCAGCGGGCCGGCTGGCTGATGCCCGAGGAGGAGTGGAACGAGATCCTCGACCATCTCGAGCAGGAGCGTCTGATCTGCCGTACGGCGAATGGCAACTGGGCGCTGTGCCGCGATCTGCGCGAGCTGAGCGTCCAGCATTTGCTTGATCGCAGTCCCTGGCCGTTGCCGCGCCTGGAACAGTTGCCGGCCCGCCTGGACGAGCCCTGGTACGGCAGCTTTCGCGTAGCCCTGGAGAAACTGCACGAGGAGCGCCGTCAGTTGCTCGGTGGTGACCTGGCTACCTGGCTGCATCCGAAGTCGACTGACAAATAACGTCAGATTGCGGCGCACTTCACTCTTTCATCCTGCCCCAGGGTTGAAAAGACGCCTGTTTCAAGGCCCAAAGGGATTGGCACGGTTTTAGCTGGAGTGCCATCGGGTTGATATCAGGCATTCCCGGGGACGCGATCATGGAAACAGGCTCGGCAAAAGTAGTTCACCTGCACAGGCGCAAGCCGAGAGAAGCACTCGAACATCTCAATCGCGTCACTGGGCTGGGATTTTCCCGCTGGCCGGAATCGTTGGTCGGCTACTGCCGCCAGGTGGCCGAGGATGAGGTGATGCGCGCACGAGAATGCTCGCGCGAGGCACTGGAGGCCTGAGCGGTCGCTAGGTCTGGGAAATGAACAAGCGCCCCGCAGAGTCGGGGCGCTTTGCTGTCAGGCCATCGCCTGGCTGTCGTCCTGGGCATTGGCCGGTTCTACGGCCTGGACGAACAGCTCTTCAACGATCAGCGCCTTGGCCGGTACGGCGGAGCGCAGGCAGATCAGGACTTCTTCGAGCTTCTGTTTCACCGGCATGCGTGCAATGCCGGAGAGCAGGATCTTGCCATGGCTGTTGACCTTGCCATGGTCGACGCTGACTTCACGCAGTGCGCCCGCATCACGGTAGGTGACGATCATCGACACTGGCAGATTGGCCAGCCCCGGCAGTTGCAGCCAACTGGCGACGTTGAACTCCGCCACGCGACCTTCGTAGGCGGTCAGCTGCAGGCGCGCACCGGCGATGATGTGGGAAGGCACCGGGCCAATCGGCTTGTCATGGGTATTGGACATAACGAATTCCCAGGCTGGAACGAAAGGATGGGGAATTATAGGCAGCGCCGCGGCTACCAAACTGTGCGCTCTGCCGAGGTTCGGTGTGACCGGTCGCGCATTTTGCTCAGGCCAGACGCAGGGGATAGCGGACTACCGAGGCACTTGTCAGATTCGCCGGCGGTAACGGCAGGATCGTCTGGTTATGCACATTGTGCAGCTGCAGCCAGAGGTTTTCGCCTTCGACGAACTGGCCGTGCGGCAGCCAGAGACCGTGGTGCCAGCCGCCTCCCTGTACCGGCGTGCTCTGCATTACGCCAGGATGGGTCTGTGCACTGGGTGCGCGGCGCAGCCAGACGGGGCGTGGCAAGCCCTTGAGATAGCGCAGCCCCAGGTGCAGGCCCTGACTGTTCTGGTGGCGCCAGCGGATCAGCGCCAGCAGCGGGGTGCCGCTGGCGGGGAGCAGCAGAACCAGTTGGCCGACGGGCAGCTGCGCGCCTTGATCCAGGTTGCATAGCAGGCGCGCGCCGCCGGGGCTGCCATCGACGATGCGGGTGCTGCAATGCGGTGGCCGCTGCTCGAGCAATTGCGCGTGGATCGCGTTCAGGCCGACCACCATCTGGCACTCGCCTTCCTGTTCGGTGCGTTCGTGACGGCGTTGCTGGCGTCCCAGCCAGTGCTGCCTGACCCGCTCCAGCAGACGCTGTTCCTCGACGCTCTGCAGGGGCGTCGGCTCATTCAGCGCGACCAGCAGCGGACCCAGCTCGAAGCGACGCAGATAGTGCGCCTCGCTACGCGGCAGGTGTTCGAACGGTTGACAGGGCAGGGCGGTAGACAGGTCCACCATCAGGCCCGGGGCATCGTCATCCTCGTCCCAGGCCAGCAGGCGCGGCATCGTCGCGTGGTTTGCCAGGGCGCTGTAGAGCTGCGGCGCTTCGTTGTCGTTGAGGTGGAAGGGGTTGCTCAGGGCCAGCAACAGCAACTGCTGGTACAGGCCGCGCAGGGTGCAGGCCGGTTGCGGCAGAAATGCCGCCGAGACGGTTTCGTCCAGGCAATGCTCGTGTTCGCCCAGCCAGTAGAGGAGATGGCTGTCGCGCCACTGCCCGGGTGGCGGCTCCTGATACAGCTGGTATTGGCGCAGCATGCTCTGGGAAAGAAAGTACTGCGCCATGTACAGGCACCAGGCGAGGTGCTGACGCGACGGCTGGCGGCCATGCAGCATCTGCAGTAGCAGGCGCTTGAAGCCGATTGCCAGTTCGCCACACAGCTTGACGAACAGGGCCGAGGGCAGTTGGCCGGGAGACAGGCGTGCGACCTGGACACGGTATTCGTCGCTGAAGTTTTGCAGGCTGCGCTGCCGTTCGAGTAAGGTCATGCCGCTGCGGTTGAGCCTGAACAGCAGGCTCAGAAGCGCCTGGAGCGCACCTTCGGGCGGCAACTGCCGGGTTTGCGCAAGTTGCTCGACCAGACGCTGCGAGCAGCTTTCGCTGTCCTCGAGAATGTCCGGCACTTCCAGGCGTAGCGCATCCAGGGTCATGGCAACTCTGTTCGAAAAGGAATCCAATGCATGGCGAGAGTGATTCGATGGGTCATGGCAGGTCTTGGCGCTCTGCTCCTGGCGGCCTGTGGTGCGGACGCCGGCCTCGATCAACATGGTCGAAAGGTAACGGCTGCGAGCCTTGAAGGCCAGTGGTTAATCATCAATTACTGGGCACAGTGGTGCGGACCCTGTCGCCACGAGATTCCGGAACTCAACGCGCTCGATCGTTCCCTGCAAGGCAGCGGTGCGCAGGTGCTCGGGGTGAACTTCGACGGCCTGCAGGGCGAGGCCTTGAGCAAGGCGAGTGCGGAGATGGGTATCGAGTTTCGCGTGCTGGCGAGCGATCCGGCGCCGCGCTACTCGTTGCCGCCGAGCCAGGTGCTGCCGGTGACCTACATCGTTGCCCCGGACGGTCGCGTGCATGCGCAGCTGGCCGGCGAGCAGACCGCCGATGGACTGCGCGAGAAGCTCGCCGCAGCGCGTCAGGCGCAGTGACCGTGGTGGCGGTTCACGGATATGCAGGCGGGCGTGTGCAGGGCGTCGGTTTTCGCCGTCACGCCAGGCTCCAGGCTGTGCAGCTGGGTCTTTGCGGCTGGGTGCGCAATTGTCCGGACGGGCGCGTCGAGTACTTTCTCGAAGGTGACGGCCAGGCGTTGCAGTCGATGCTCGCCTGGCTGCGCAGCGGTCCCGCCGCCGCGCGGGTCGACAGTCTGAGCGAACAGGACTGCCTGGCCCAGGGGTTGACCGACTTCCAGGTGCGTGAGGACGCGCCGTCCGGACAGTAGGCGGGACGGCTGATCCGTTTGCGCAAATCCGGGCAAGGCTTGCATGGCAGGCGGCGATGCTGGCGCGAGAAACGGCAGCGCACGAGGTGACGCTGCGAGTTGCTGTTGGCCGGGCAGGCCGCTGGCTCGGCTTCTAGTCGCTATGCGGCTCGGTGACCGACCGGCCGGCTTCTTCACGCAGACGCTGGATCAGTTCCTGCTGCAGTTGCGGATCGTTGCGGGTCAACTCGATCAGGCCCAGCTCCAGTTCGCTGGCTTCCTCTTCCAGGCCCAGTTCCGCCAGGCGCCGGACCCGCTCGACCCACTGTGCGACATCGCCGCCTTCCAGATCCTCGTAAATCAGCCGGTGCGCTTCGCCCAGCTTGCCGCGCAGGTCCCTGCCCACCAGCAGCAGGGCTTCGGCACGAGAGTCGTCGTGTGGGTCTTCGACCCTCAGCCGCAGGCTGGCGATCTGGCCAAGATCCTGGTCGGCAAGGGGGGAGTCGAGCAGGTTCAGATGCAGAACGCCGTTGCGGTCGGTAAACATCTCGTGCTGCTGGGTGCCTGCCTGAATCTGTACCGGGCGTTCGGCCCAGGGCAGGTTGGAGTATTCCGTACGGGCTTCCAGCAGGCGTTCGTCGAGCAGCGCCAGATTCTGCTGGGAGCGGCTGTTGGATTCGGTATTCAGTGCCGGATTGAGCCCGGCAAAGCCATAGTCGAACCAGCCGCGGGTCGCGCTATCCGGCAGATTGCCCAGCGCCACCACGTTGAGCAGATTGGCGCCGACGCCGGCGACCACCGCCAGTGCGCCCAGCGGGATTTCGTAGATCTCCCGCCAGGGCTGGTAGGGCGTGTAACGGTCGTAGCGTCGACTGACTTCGTAGACGGTGGCCTCGAAGCTCTTCTGCTCGAGGATGCGTACCCGCCGTTTTGGCAGTTCGAGCACGGCCGGCTGGCCGATGTCGATCAGCAGGCGGTGGTCGATCAGGCGCCGCTCGACCCGCTCCTCATGCTCGCTGCGTTGCGGCAGCTGATTGGCACAGCCGCTCAGCAGCATTGTGCCGAGCGATACGAGAAGAAGGGTGCGTGAGGGCGACATGGCGATCCGATCAGCGCTGGATGCGCGACTGCAGGAACGACAGCGCGTCGGCCAGCGGCAGGCTCTGCGCCTCGCTGTCGCGGCGGTGCTTGTACTCGAGCATGCCCTCGGCAAGGCCGCGGTCACTGACCACCAGGCGGTGCGGGATGCCGATCAGCTCCATGTCGGCGAACTTGATGCCTGGGCTGGTCTTCTTGTCGCGGTCGTCGAGCAGCACTTCGTAACCGGCGGCGGTCAGCTCGGTGTAGAGCTGGTCGGTGGCGGCGCGCACCTCTTCATTCTCGTAGCGCAGCGCTACCAGGGCGATCTGGAAGGGTGCCAGCGCGTCGTTCCAGAGAATGCCGCGCTCATCGAAGTTCTGCTCGATGGCGGCGGCGACCACGCGGGAAACGCCGATGCCGTAGCAGCCCATGGTCAGCACGGTGGGTTTGCCGTTCTCGCCCATCACGGTGCAGTTGAGCGCCTGGCTGTACTTGCTGCCGAGCTGGAAGATGTGGCCGACCTCGATGCCGCGCTTGATCTCCAGGTTGCCCTGGCCGTCAGGGCTGGGATCGCCTTCGACCACGTTGCGCAGGTCGGCGACCGCCGGCAGCGGCAGATCACGCTCCCAGTTCAGGCCGAAGTGGTGCTTGCCGTCGATATTGGCGCCGGCGGCAAAGTCGCCCATCAGTGCCACGCTGCGGTCGATGATGCAGGGGATCGGCAGATTCAGCGGGCCCAGCGAGCCGGGGCCTGCGCCGATGGCAGCGCGAATCTCGGCATCGCTGGCAAATACCAGCGGGCTGGCGACCCGTTCATGGTTGGCGGCCTTGATCTCGTTCAGCTCGTGGTCGCCGCGTACGATCAGGGCGATCAGCTGGCCTTCCTCGGCGGCATGCACCACCAGTGTCTTGACCGTACGCTCGATGGCCACGCCGAACTGGCTGACCAGCTCCTCGATGGTCCGTGCGTCCGGCGTATCGACCAGACGCATGGCCTCGGTTGCAGCGGCGCGCGCAGTCTCGCGCGGGATGGCTTCGGCCTTCTCGATGTTGGCGGCGTAGTCGGAGCTGTCGCTGAAGGCGATGTCGTCCTCGCCGGAGTCGGCCAGAACGTGAAACTCGTGGGAGCCGGTGCCGCCGATGGAGCCGGTATCGGCCTGTACCGGACGGAAGTTGAGGCCCAGGCGAGTAAAGATGTTGCAGTAGGCCTGGTGCATGCGGTCGTAGGTTTCCTGCAGCGACGCCTGGTCGATGTGGAAGGAGTAGGCATCCTTCATCAGGAACTCGCGGCCACGCATCAGCCCGAAGCGCGGGCGGATCTCGTCGCGGAACTTGGTCTGGATCTGGTACAGGTTGATCGGCAGTTGCTTGTAGCTGGACAGCTCGTTGCGTGCCAGATCGGTGATCACTTCCTCGTGGGTCGGGCCGACGCAGAATTCGCGGTCGTGACGGTCACGCACGCGCAGCAGTTCGGGTCCGTATTGCTCCCAGCGACCGGACTCCTGCCACAGCTCAGCAGGCTGCATGGCCGGCATCAGGACTTCCAGGGCGCCGGCCTTGTCCATCTCCTCGCGCACCACCTTCTCGACCTTGCGCAGCACGCGCAGTCCCAGCGGCAGCCAGGTGTACAGGCCGGAGGCGAGCTTGCGGATCATGCCGGCGCGCAGCATCAGCTGATGGCTGATGACGACGGCGTCGGAAGGGGTTTCCTTGAGAGTGGAGAGCAGGAACTGGCTGGTGCGCATGGTTGACCGCTTCGTCTGGCGAAATTGGGATGGGGCGGCATTGTACGGGCCCTGTCGGGTGTCGTACAGGCGCGCACCGTTGCGGGCTCGCAGGCGGTCGGCCGGCCACCGTGGAAAGTTCGGGGCACAAAAAGACGACCCGGCGGGAGCCGGGTCGTCTAGGGTGGGTCAGAGGAAGTTGAGCGGATATTCGACGAACACGCGCAGGTCATTCATGTCCTGCGCGTAGTTGGCGTTATGTACGCCGTTGGCGCGATAGGCCGCGTAGCGCAGGCGCAGTGTGAGGTCCTTGGCCTGACCGCTCTGGACGACGTAGGCCGACTCGAGGTTCCACTCGGTTTCCTTGCCGTCGCTGGTGTCTTCCCAGTTGATGTCGGTGCCGCGGACATAGCGGGTCATGAAGCTCAACCCGGGAACACCGTAGTCCTTCATGTCCAGGTCGTAGCGAACCTGCCAGGAGCGCTCGTCTTCGCTGTCGAAGTCGGAGATCTGTACCGAGTTGCCAAGATAGACCGCGCCCGCACCATCGATGCCGTAGACGTAGCCGGTCTTGCCCGACGAGCGCTGGTAGGCCACGCCGAGGGCATGCGCCCCCATGTTGTAGGTGGCGCCGAGACTCCAGATGGTGTTGTCGATCTCGCCGGCCAGGCTGCGTCCGGTGTCCTTGGTGCGGTAGGCGTTGAGGTCCAGCTCCAGGTCAGCGAGGCTGTAGTTGAGGTTGATGTAGCGCTTGGAGAAGGTGTCCTCCACGCGCGATGCGAACACGCTGGCCTGAAGGTCATCGCTGAACGCGTAGCTGACGCCGCCGAGGTTGATCGACTTCAGGTTCGCCTGATTGCCATTGATGTCCTCGAAACTGGCGCTGTCTCGGCCGCTGCCAGCCTTGCTGCTCAGTGCGGTGAAGCGGCCGGCGACCACTTCGAGGTTCTCGATCTCCTGCATCGTCAGTAGCGTGCCGGTGGCGACCTCGGGCAGCAATCGCGTGTCGTCGCTGGAGAGGACCGGCATGTCGACGATCTGGTTGCCATGCTTGAGCACCGTGTTGGACAGGCGCAGCTTGAGCGCACCGCCAACCTCGGACTGGGTCGGTTCGGGACGGCCATCGCTGTCGGTGGAGAACAGGCCGAGGCCTGCGCGACCTTTACCACTATCAAGTTTCACGCTGGTCAGCGAATGGGCATCCACACCGACGCCGACGGTACCCTGGGTGAAGCCCGATTCGAACAGCAGGCGCAAGCCGAGGCCGGTTTCCTCGCTGTAGCCATTGCGGCGTGTGGAGTAGCCGTCTGTGGTCGAGTCGGCGCCGTTCTTGTGCTCGCGGTTCATGTAGAGCGCACGGTTGAACAGTTGCAGGGTGCTGTCATCGACGAATCCCTTGGATTCGGATTGCTGGCTTGCCATGGCGAGGGGGGACGCGGTGGCGGCAACAGCCAGCGCGAGGGCGCTCCACTGAATCGTGTGCATGTGTTGCTCCTGGTTTTCTTGGGGGAATAGATCGAGCGGTGCTCTAGGGTCAGGATTCATAGAGCTATAGCAGGCGATCTGCGAGTTCGACAGGTCGGCGGCGATTTTAGGGATTTGACGCCGAATGTCACCGACTTTCCCTGACCTTCGTCAATTTACCAGGCGTCTCGGGCAAGCCCCGTCGCAGACGGGCGCAGAGGTTATTTGTGAATGTACGGATGCGCTCGCGGGCGGATTTTGGCAGGCTTTGCGCCTTGAGCGCCCTTGGCGGGCGCAAGCCGGGAGAAAAGGCCATGTTCACACTCGATCCGCAACTGGCGGCAGATACGCTGACCCTGGGAGACTTTCCGCTATGTCGCCTGCTGCTGATGAATGACGCGCAGTATCCCTGGTTCATCCTGGTGCCACGGCGCGAGGAGGTCAGTGAGGTGTTCCAGCTCGATCCTGCGGATCAGCATCTGCTTTGGCAGGAGAGCGTGGCGCTGGCGGAAAAGCTCAAGGACCTGTTTGCCGCCGACAAGCTGAATCTGGCGACGCTGGGCAACGTGGTCGCACAGCTGCACATGCATGTGATCGTGCGTCGCCGCGGTGATGCGGCCTGGCCGGCGCCGGTTTGGGGCAGGCATCCGGCGGTAGCCTATCGGGAGGATCAGATCGCGGTGATCCGCGACAAGCTGCGCATGGTCCTCGGTGATGAGTTCAGCTTTGCGGAGCAGCAGGCATGAGTCTGGAGCAACGTATCGACGATCTGGAAAGCCGGTTGGCGTTCCAGGATGACACCCTGCAGACCCTCAACGAAGTCGTGTTTGCCCAGCAGCAAGCCATCGAGCGCTTGGAAATGCAGCTGCAGGCGTTGGCCAAGAGGCAGGCAGAGGTTCTTGGGCAGTTGGGCGGGGCGGACCAGGAAGAGGCGCCGCCACCGCACTATTGAACTGCGCTCGGGTTTCAGCGGCGAGCGGGTGCTGCGGCGATCACATCTTCCGCCTGCAGGCCCTTGTCGCGCTGCATCACGGTGTACTCGACGCGTTGGCCTTCGATCAGTACCCGATGGCCTTCGCCGCGTATGGCGCGAAAGTGCACGAAGATGTCATCGCCGCTGTCGCGGGAAATGAAGCCGAAGCCTTTGGACGTGTTGAACCACTTGACGGTGCCGGTCTCGCGGTTGCCGGCGAACTGCGCCGGGGCATGGCTGACGGCCGGCCGGGCGCGACGAGCGGGCAGCTGCAGATTGGCGACAAGATGAAGAAAGGTCGCCAGCAGAGTCAGAATCAGGCTGCAGAGCAGGGTGGGCTGGCCTGCCAGTGTCGCCAGTTGCCCGGTAACGGCCAGTGCCTGCAGCAGGGTAGCGAGAATCACCACGGCTGACACGCCGGCCTGCAGTTGCTGGCGAATGCCGCGCTGGTAGTTGGTGAAGGTGGCCAGAAGCAGGTTGATCAGACCGATCAGGCTGAGGGCGACACCATTGGCGTCGAGCAGTGCTGCCTTCTGGCTGCCCAGCAGCGGGACGAGAGCGATCAATAGCGCCGCAGCGCCAGCAAGTAGATGAACGATTTTCAGCATGGGTGGTTAACTCGCGAATCAAAAGGAATGTGAAGGTGATGAGCCGGCAACAGAGACGATGCCGGCAGGGTGCGCAGACGCGGAGCAAGTGGACTGCCCCGAAAAGGCCGGCGCGATGAAATCGGGCAAGCTCCCGCTGTCACCGCGCGGTATTTAACAGCAAAAGAAGAGTTCTTCTCAAATCAGGCGGTTAGGTTGTCCTGCAGGGGCGGATAAACCTGGTTCCGTCCCGCATTCTTGGCTTTGTAGAGGGCATCGTCGGCGCGCGTTACCAGGCTTTCGAAATCGTCGCCCGGGCAGGCCAGGGCCAGGCCGAAGGACGCGCTGATGCTGTCCAGAAGCTGGTCGGTACGGCGCACCTTGACCCGCAGTGCCTGGATCTTCTGCCGCAGTTTCTCGGCAAAGCCGTGCAGGCTCGGGAGGTCGTGACAGTCACGCAGCAGGACGCAGAACTCCTCGCCGCCATAGCGCGCGGCGATCGCCCGTGGAGGCACCAACTCGCGCAGCAACTGGCCGACATGCTGCAGGACGCGATCGCCCAGCGGGTGGCCGAACTGATCGTTGAACTGCTTGAAGTGATCGATATCGAGAATGACCAGGGCAATGCCGCTGGTTTCCTGTTTCAGTGCACTTTCGAGCAGGCGAGTGAAGGCGTGGCGGTTGAAGACCTGGGTCAGGCTATCCAGGTTGGCGGCACGATGGGCGCGCTCAAGCTGGCTGCGCAGTTGCTGGATCTCGTTCTGCGCGGCCTTGAGGCGATGCAGGAACTGCTCCTGTTGCGCCTGCATCTGCTGGGTGCTCTGCTGCAGGTCGTTGAGTACGCCGGGGAGGTCGTCGATGACCGGCTCATGCAGAGCGGAGAGCCCCTGGGCGAGGCTCGCCTGATATTCCAGGCTGCCTGCCACGCTGCGCGAGACACCGTCTTCAACCACATCGACCAGTTCCATGACCTGCTGCTGGCCGGCCTTGGCTTCTTCCAGCTCGCCACGAATGACGAACTCGCGGAACAGCTTGAGCGCCGCCTCGCCGGGAAAGCTGTCGAAGTCCTTGACGATCTTGTCCAGGCGCTGGTTCAGCTCCGGCTCGCCACCACGGCTGTAGGTGTACCAGAGGGCATAGTGCACCGGCGTGGGTGGAATATCGTGGCGCACCATGAGGGGAACGGCCTGCTTGAGCAGGTCGGCAGCTTCGCGCACTTCCTCGGGATAGGTTTCGAGGACGTTGAGAGTTTTCTTCGGCGGGTTCATTCGGTTGGTGGCGCTTGAAAAGGGCGAAGCATAGTTGAGCGCCAGCGCAGCGTATACGCGCCGGTGTGCGCCAGGTCGCGTAGTGATGGCAAAACAGTCGTATCGACCGGCCGACATGGCGTCGGCCGGGACTTGCGAGTAGAACTCAGGCGGCGAGCAGGCTGCGCAGCATCCAGGCAGTCTTCTCGTGGACCTGCATGCGTTGGGTGAGCAGGTCGGCGGTGGGTTCGTCACTGACCTTGTCCAGCAGCGGGAAGATCCCGCGCGCGGTGCGCACCACGGCTTCCTGACCCTGGACCAGCAAACGGATCATTTCGTCCGCGCTGGGCACGCCTTCCTCTTCCTTGATCGACGACAGTCGGGCGTAGGCGGCGTAGGTGCCGGGCGCGGGGAAACCCAGGGCGCGGATGCGCTCGGCAATGGCGTCAACCGCCAGGGCCAGCTCGGTGTACTGGGTCTCGAACATCAGGTGCAGGGTGTTGAACATCGGCCCGGTGACGTTCCAGTGGAAATTGTGGGTCTTCAGATACAGGGTGTAGGTGTCCGCGAGCAGGCGCGACAGGCCCTCGGCGATGGCCGCACGATCCTGCTCGCCGATTCCGATGTTGATTTCCATCTGTCTCTCCTCATGCTGGCGTCGACGGGGATGTCGGCACCGGATTGGCCGCTGCGCAGGCGCAGCGACGCTCTGTCGGTATGCGTTGGCAAACCGCGTAAATGGCGTGCTAAACGCATTCGTGGCGTTCCGAGCTTAGCCAGACTGCACCCCTCGAGACAATACGCGGGCGTTGTCGGCGGCTGCATCGAGGGGAACAACCATATATAATCCCGCGCTTTGCCGCCGCCCCGGCGATGTGCCGGGCGCGGTCCGACGCGGCCGGACAGCGCTCTCAGCGGAGAGCGGTCAGGCGACTTCGAATCATCCGTATACGAGAAGACACGACCATCATGATGCGCAGCCACTATTGCGGCCAGTTGAACGCGAGCCTGGACGGCCAGGAAATCACTCTTTGCGGTTGGGTCCATCGTCGTCGTGACCATGGCGGGGTGATCTTCCTTGATATCCGTGATCGTGAGGGCCTGGCTCAGGTGGTGTTCGATCCGGATCGTGCCGAAGCCTTCGCTCGCGCCGATCGCGTGCGCAGCGAGTACGTGGTGAAGATCACCGGCCGTGTGCGCCTGCGCCCGGAAGGCGCGCGCAACCCGAACATGGCCAGTGGCGATATCGAGGTGCTGGGCTACGAAATCGAAGTGCTGAACCAGGCCGAGACGCCGCCGTTCCCGCTCGACGAATACTCGGACGTCGGCGAGGAAACCCGCCTGCGCTATCGCTTCATCGACCTGCGCCGCCCGGAGATGGCCGCCAAGCTCAAGCTGCGCTCGCGCATCACCTCGAGCATTCGTCGCTACCTGGATGACAACGGCTTCCTCGACGTCGAGACGCCGATCCTGACCCGTGCCACTCCGGAAGGCGCGCGTGACTACCTGGTACCCAGCCGTACCCACGCCGGCAGCTTCTTCGCCCTGCCGCAGTCGCCGCAGCTGTTCAAGCAGTTGCTGATGGTGGCCGGCTTCGACCGCTACTACCAGATCGCCAAGTGCTTCCGCGACGAGGATCTGCGCGCCGACCGCCAGCCGGAATTCACCCAGATCGACATCGAGACCAGCTTCCTCGATGAAAAAGACATCATGGGTATCACCGAAACCATGATCCGCAACCTGTTCAAGGAAGTGCTCGACGTCGAGTTCGGCGAGCTGCCGCACATGACCCTGGCCGAAGCCATGCGTCGCTTCGGCTCGGACAAGCCGGACCTGCGCATTCCGCTGGAGCTGGTCGATGTCGCCGACCAGCTCAAGGACGTCGACTTCAAGGTCTTCGCCGGTCCTGCCAATGACCCCAAGGGCCGCGTCGCTGCACTGCGCGTGCCGGGCGGGGCGAGCATGCCGCGCAAGCAGATCGACGACTACACCAAGTTCGTCGGCAACTACGGCGCCAAGGGCCTGGCCTACATCAAGGTCAACGAGCGCGCCAAGGGCGTGGAAGGCCTGCAGTCGCCGATCGTCAAGAACATCGCCGAGCCGAACCTCAACACCATCCTCGATCGCGTCGGTGCGGTGGACGGTGACATCGTGTTCTTCGGTGCGGACAAGGCCAAGGTGGTCTGCGATGCCCTGGGCGCCTTGCGCATCAAGTTGGGCCATGACCTCAACCTGCTGACCTGCGAGTGGGCGCCGCTGTGGGTGGTCGACTTCCCGATGTTCGAGGAGAACGACGACGGCAGCCTGACCGCCATGCACCACCCGTTCACCGCGCCCAGCTGCAGCCCGCAAGAGTTGGAAGCCAATCCGGCGGCGGCACTGTCGCGTGCCTACGACATGGTGCTCAATGGCACCGAGCTGGGTGGCGGCTCGATCCGTATCCATGACAAGTCCATGCAGCAGACGGTGTTCCGCGTGCTCGGCATCAGCGAGGAAGAGCAGCAGGAGAAGTTCGGCTTCCTGCTCGACGCGCTCAAGTACGGCGCGCCGCCGCATGGTGGTCTGGCCTTCGGCCTGGATCGCCTGGTGATGCTGATGACCGGCGCCAGCTCGATTCGCGAAGTGATCGCCTTCCCGAAAACCCAGAGCGCGGCCTGTGTCATGACCCAGGCGCCGGGTATCGTCGACAACAAGGCGCTGCGTGAGCTGCATATTCGTCTGCGCGAGCAACCCAAAGCCGAGTGATAACCTGCTGCGCTTGGTCATGCTGCGTTGGAAAGAGGTTCGAAATGCTCATTTGCTTCAGCAAGCTGCGCTTTCTCACCTCCTTCTCCGCGATCCACAAGGATGTGGTGAATGCAGCAACCCGCCGGGAGCGGGTGCTGCCTTGCCTGACCGGCGCTCGCGACGGTTCTCATCTCGGCTGGCGCCGGTCGCAAACTGATTTGAAAGAAATGGAGTGAGTTATGGCTGGTCATTCCAAATGGGCCAACATCAAGCATCGCAAGGGTCGTCAGGACGCCAAGCGCGGCAAGATCTTCACCAAGCTGATTCGTGAGCTGACCGTCGCCGCCAAGCACGGCGGCCCGGTCCCGGCGGACAACCCGCGCCTGCGTCTGGCCGTGGACAAGGCGCTGACCAACAACATGTCGCGTGAGGTCATCGATCGTGCGATTGCCCGCGGCGCCGGCAACAACGAAGCCGACAACGTCGTCGAGCTCAGCTATGAAGGCTACGCCCCCAGCGGCGTGGCGATCATCGTCGAAGCCATGACCGACAACCGCAATCGCACCGCGGCCGAAGTGCGTCATGCCTTCACCAAGTGTGGTGGCAATCTGGGTACCGACGGCTCGGTCGCCTACATGTTCGAGCGCAAGGGGCAGATCAGCTTCGCCCCGGGCGTCAGCGAGGACGCCTTGATGGAGGCGGCGCTGGAAGCCGGCGCCGACGACGTGGAAATGCACGAGGACGGCTCGGCACTGGTGTCGACCAGCTTTGCCGAGTTCCATGCGGTCAACGAGGCGCTGGCGGCGGCCGGCTTCAAGGGCGAGGAGGCGGACATTGCGATGATCCCGTCGATCGCTGCGCCGGTCGCGGATCTGGAAACGGCGAAGAAGGTACTCAAGCTGATCGACATGCTTGAGGACCTGGACGACGTGCAGAACGTCTACCACAACGCTGAAATCCCCGACGAGCTGATGGAGCAGATCGACTGAGATCGGCTGTGGGATACGGGGCCGGAGACTGCCAGAGGGTGGTCTCCGGCTTTTTTGTGCTTCCTGGTAACCAGGCGCGGGTGCCTGTAGCCATGGCGCAGGGCGGTCTCTATACTCGCGGGCTGGATAAATAGACAGTAAAGGCGGCAGGCATGACGCTGGTCCTGGGGATCGACCCCGGTTCGCGCATCACCGGCTACGGCGTGGTGCGTGACATCGGCAGGGGGTGCGAATACGTGGCCTCCGGCTGCATTCGTACCGGCAGCGGTGCCCTCGATGAGCGGCTGAAGGCGGTGTTCCGCGGCGTGTCGGAGGTGATTGCCCAGTACGGCCCGGTGACCATGGGCATCGAGCAGGTGTTCATGGCGCGCAATGCCGACTCGGCGCTCAAGCTCGGCCAGGCACGGGGCGCGGCTATCGTTGCCGCGGCAGAAGCCGGACTGGAGTTCGGCGAATACACCGCTACCCAGGTCAAGCAGGCGCTGGTCGGTACCGGCGCGGCAAGCAAGGAACAGGTGCAGATGATGGTCATGCAGTTGCTGCGGCTGACCAGCAAGCCGCAGATCGATGCGTCCGATGCCCTGGCCATCGCCCTGTGCCATGCCCACCACCGGCAGGGCCTGATTCCGCATGGCCTGCTTGGCGCGCGACGGCGTAGCGGCAGGTTGCGGCTGTAGGCGCGTTCGAGGCGCGGCAGCACGCACTGGACCCGGTGAATGAAGAGGAAGGCTTGTGATCGGACGTTTGCGCGGCACCCTGGCGGAGAAGCAGCCGCCCCATGTGATTCTGGATGTGAACGGGATCGGTTATGAGCTGGAAGTGCCAATGAGCACGCTATATCGTCTACCGCCGGTAGGCGAGGCGCTGCTGCTGCACACTCATCTGGTGGTGCGCGAGGACGCGCAATTGCTCTACGGCTTCTTCGAGAAGCGCGAGCGCGAGCTGTTCCGCGAGCTGATCCGGCTCAACGGCGTGGGCCCCAAGCTGGCCTTGGCCTTGATGTCGGGCCTGGAGGTCGACGAGCTGGTGCGTTGCGTACAGGCCCAGGACACCTCGGCGCTGGTCAAGGTGCCGGGAGTCGGCAAGAAGACCGCCGAACGTCTGCTGGTAGAACTGAAGGATCGCTTCAAGGCCTGGGAGACAGTGCCGGGGATGCTGCCGCTTGCGGTTGAACCGGGCGGCGCCCAGGCAGTCTCAAGCGCCGAGAATGATGCGGTGAGCGCGCTGGTGTCGCTGGGCTACAAACCCCAGGAAGCGAGCAGGGCGGTCGCCGCGGTCAAGGGCGAAGGCCTTTCCAGTGAAGAATTGATCCGCAGTGCCCTGAAGGGAATGATCTGATCCATGGACCATCGCCAATGATCGAAGCAGACCGTCTGGTCGCCGCCGCGCCGCGCGAGCGCGAGGAACAGCAGGACCGCGCCATCCGCCCGCTGAAGCTGGCCGAGTACATCGGTCAGCCGGTGGTGCGCGAGCAGATGGAGCTGTTCATCCAGGCTGCGCGAAACCGTGGCGAAGCACTCGACCACACGCTGATCTTCGGTCCGCCGGGCCTTGGCAAGACCACCCTGGCCAACATCATCGCCCAGGAAATGGGTGTCTCGATCAAGAGCACCTCGGGCCCGGTACTGGAGCGCCCGGGCGATCTGGCCGCGCTGCTGACCAACCTGGAAGCGGGTGATGTGCTTTTCGTCGACGAGATCCACCGTCTCTCGCCGGTGGTCGAGGAGATCCTCTACCCGGCGATGGAAGACTTCCAGCTCGACATCATGATCGGCGAAGGCCCGGCAGCGCGCTCGATCAAGCTGGATCTGCCGCCCTTTACCCTGGTCGGTGCAACCACCCGTGCCGGAATGCTGACCAATCCGCTGCGTGACCGCTTCGGTATCGTCCAGCGCCTGGAGTTCTATTCCACCGAGGACCTGGCGACCATCGTCAGCCGCGCCGCCAGCATTCTCGGCCTGCCGATCGAGGACGACGGCGCCTTCGAGATCGCCCGTCGCGCACGCGGCACGCCGCGTATCGCCAACCGTCTGCTGCGCCGGGTGCGCGACTTCGCCCAGGTGCGTGGCACTGGTGAGATCAGCCGCTCGATTGCCGATCGCGCGCTGAACATGCTGGATGTCGACGAGCGCGGCTTCGATCATTCCGACCGCCGCCTGCTACTGACCCTGATCGAGAAGTTCGACGGCGGTCCGGTGGGTATCGACAGCCTGGCCGCGGCCATCAGCGAGGAGCGCCACACCATCGAGGATGTGCTCGAGCCCTACCTGATCCAGCAGGGCTACATCATGCGCACGCCGCGTGGGCGGGTGGTGACGCGTCATGCCTATCTGCACTTCGGCCTGAATACCCCCAAACGCATGCAGGACATCCCGGTGGACGATCTCTTCGAGCCGGACGCCCAGGCATGAAAAATACCTGTTCACCCCGATTGGCAACCCACTGAGCTGGCACTAGAGTATGCGCGCGCAAAACACCCAGCCGTTCGTTCATCGCAGTCGTGTCTATTACGAGGACACCGATGCCGGCGGCATCGTTTACTACGTCAACTACCTCAAGTTCATGGAACGGGCTCGCACCGAGTGCCTGCGCGAACTGGGTTTTGCCCAGTCGCAGCTGGCCGGGGAGAACCTGTTGTTCGTCGTGCACTCTGCCGAGGCGCGCTACCACGCCCCGGCAAGGCTCGACGACGAGCTTCTGATAAGCGCCGAGGTAATCGAGTTGAACCGTGCCAGCCTGCGCTTTCGTCAACAGATCAGGCGTGCTGCGGATAATGTGCTGCTCTGCGAAGGGCAGTTTTTGATCGCCTGCGTGCGAGCCGACAGTTTGAAACCAAGGGCCATCCCCGAAGCGCTGCGTACAGCCTTCGCCGCCCCTGCAGGAGAGTAAGCGTGGAAGCCAATGCCGTTGACCACATGTCGATGTGGAGTCTGATCAGCAACGCCAGCTTCGTGGTGCAGCTGGTCATGCTGATTCTGGTGGCCGCATCGGTCACTTCCTGGATCATGATCTTTCAGCGCGGTAACCTGCTGCGCGCCGCCAAGCGTGGCCTGGACAATTTCGAGGAGCGCTTCTGGTCGGGGATCGATCTGTCCAAGCTCTACCGTCAGGCCGGCAGCAACCCCGACCCGGACTCGGGTGTGGAGCAGATCTTCCGCGCCGGCTTCAAGGAGTTCTCGCGTCTGCGCCAGCAGCCGGGCGTGGATCCCGATGCGGTAATGGATGCGGTCAACCGGGCCATGCGCGTCGCCATCTCGCGCGAAGAAGAGAAACTCGAGCAGAGCCTGCCGTTCCTCGCGACCGTCGGCTCGACCAGTCCCTACATCGGCCTGTTCGGTACCGTCTGGGGGATCATGAACTCCTTCCGCGGCCTGGCCCAGGTGCAGCAGGCGACGCTGGCCACCGTGGCTCCCGGCATTGCCGAGGCGCTGATCGCTACCGCCATCGGCCTGTTCGCGGCGATCCCGGCGGTGATTGCCTACAACCGCTTCTCTGCCCGCGGCGAGATGCTGATCGGGCGCTACTACACCTTCGCCGATGAGTTCCAGGCGATCCTGCACCGCAAAGTGCACACCTCGGACGATTGAGACTTCGGCCATGGCCAGAATCCGCAACAAACGCAAACCGGTTGCCGAGATGAACGTCGTGCCCTACATCGACGTCATGCTGGTGCTGCTGGTGATCTTCATGGTGACCGCGCCCATGCTCAACCAGGGTGTCAAGGTCGACCTGCCCAAGGTGTCCAGCGAGGTCCTGCCGCAGGACAACGACTCGCGGGTGCTGACCGTCTCGATCAAGGCGGACAAGACCTACTACTGGAACATGGGCGAGGAGGTCGACGTCGATCAGGGCAAGGAGAGCGAGTCGGCAGTCAGCCTCGAGCAGCTCGTCGGTGCCGTCAACGGCATCATGGCTGAGAACAGTCGCCAGGGTAAGAAGGTGCAGGTCTTCGTGCGCGGCGACAAGGCAGTCGACTACGGCTCGGTGATGGCGGTCATGGGCGGCCTGCAGCAGGCCGGTGTGGGCAATGTCGGGCTGATTACCGAGGCGCCCTGATGCACAGCCCCGAGCGCTCTTCCGCGCAAAGCTATTTCTGGCCGGTGGTGCTGGCGGTCGGCCTGCACGTGCTGCTGTTCGCCATGCTCTTCGTCAGCTTCGCCTTCACGCCCGAGCTGCCACCGGCGCGGCCGATCGTCCAGGCCACGCTCTACGAACTGAAGTCGAAAAGCCCGGCCACGGTGCAGACCAACCAGAAGATCGCCGGCGAGGCGCAGAAGACCGCTGCGCGTCAGTACGAAGTCGAGCAGCTCGAGCAGAAGAAGATCGAGCAGCAGAAGCAGGAGCAGGCCAAGGCGGCGGAACAAAAGCGCGCCGAGGAAGCTCGAAAGGCCGACGCCGCGAAGGCAGAAGCCAAGAAGGCCGAGCAACTGAAGCAGGCGGAGATCGCCAAGAAGAAGGCCGAGGAAGACAAGAAGAAAGCCGAGGCGGAAAAGAAGAAAGCCGAGGACGCCAAGAAGAAGCTCGCCGAAGAGCAGAAGCGCAAGGCCGCCGAAGAAGCCAAGAAGAAACAGGCCCAGGTCGAGGCCGCGCGCAAGGCAGTCGACGACAAGAAGGCCCAGGCGCTGGCCGAGCTGTTGTCCGATACCACCGAGCGCCAGGCGGCGCTGGGCGATGAGATTGGCGACAGTGTGACCGGAAGTCTGGATGATCTGATTCGTCTGCGAGCGGCCGAAGGCTGGAACCGTCCTCCCTCGGCACGACCCAACATGATCGTGACCTTGCGCGTCACGATGGTGCCGGATGGCACCATCACCGGTGTCAATGTGGCGCGCTCAAGTGGCGATGTGTCGTTCGATAATTCAGCGGTGGCTGCAGTCCGCAACATTGGCCGGCTCACTGAGATGCAGGCGCTAAAGCCCCAGGAATTCAATCGTTATCGCTCTTTCACCATGACCTTTACGCCAGAGGATCTTGCGTTGTGATCAGACTCTTTCGAACATTTTTGCTCGGCCTCTGCGTTCTGGCCGGTCCAGTTTTCGCTGAAGAAGCAAATATCCGCGTTACCAGCGGTGCAGACCGCGCCATTCCGATCGCTGTCGTCCCCTTCGGCTGGCAGGGCGGCAGCGTGCTTCCCGAGGACATCGCCGAGATCGTCGGCAACGACCTGCGCAACTCGGGCATGTACGAGCCGATCCCACGGCAGAACATGATCAGCCTGCCGACCCAGGCAAGTGAAATCATCTACCGCGACTGGAAGGCCATTGGCGCCCAGTACGTGATGGTCGGTAGCATCACCCCGGCAGGCGGCCGGCTGCAGGTGCAGTACGCACTGTTCAACGTCGCCACCGAGCAGCAGGTCATCGCCGGCAATGTCGCAGGGAGCATGGATCAGCTGCGCGACATGGCTCACCACATCGCCGATCAGTCGTTCGAGAAGCTCACCGGCGTCAAGGGTGCGTTTTCTACCCGCATGCTCTACGTCACTGCTGAACGCCTGGGCACTAACAACACCCGCTACACCCTGCAGCGCTCGGACTATGACGGTGCCCGTGCGGTGACCCTGCTGCAGTCGCGCGAGCCGATCCTGTCGCCGCGCTATGCGCCGGATGGCCGCCGTATCGCCTACGTGTCATTCGAGCAGCGCAAGCCGCGCATATTCATTCAGCACATCGATACCGGGCGCCGCGAGCAGGTCACCAACTTCGAAGGTCTGAATGGCGCGCCCGCCTGGTCGCCGGATGGCAATCGTCTGGCTTTCGTCCTGTCGCGCGATGGCAATCCGGAGATCTATGTGATGGATGTCGCCAGCCGACAGATCCAGCGAGTGACCAATCATTACGCCATCGACACCGAGCCGTTCTGGGGCAAGGACGGGCAGACGCTGTATTTCACCTCCGACCGTGCCGGCAAGCCGCAGATCTATCGCCAGCGCATTGGTGGGGGTGACGCCGAGCGGGTCACGTTCAAAGGCAACTACAACGCCAATCCGAAACTCTCGGCTGATGAAAAGACCCTGGTAATGGTGCATCGCCAGGATGGTTTCACCGTGTTCAAGATCGCCGCGCAGGATCTGGTGACCAACAATCTGCGGATACTCTCCGACACCAGTCTCGATGAGTCGCCCACTGTTGCGCCAAATGGCACCATGGTAATCTACGCCACCCGTCAACAGGGTCGGGGTGTCCTGATCCTGGCGTCTACCAACGGGCGCATTCGAATTCCCATACCTACTGCTCAGGGCGAGATCAGGGAGCCATCCTGGTCTCCCTATCTGAACTAGTGGGTCGTGGAAAACTCTGCTTTAACACAACACTTGGTTTCATCAGGAGTCAATCATGGAAATTCTGAAATTTGGCAAGTTCACCGCTCTGGCTCTGGCCATGGCAGTTGCTGTTGGTTGCTCGAGCAAGGGCGGCGACGAATCCGGTGACGGTTCCATCGACCCGAACGCTGGCTACGACGCCAACGCCGGTGCCGGTATGGACAGCGGCCTGAGCGAAGAAGCCGCTCTGCGCGCCATCACCACCTTCTACTTCGAGTACGACAGCTCCGACCTCAAGCCGGAAGCCATGCGCGCCCTCGACGTTCACGCCCGTGACCTGAAAGGCAACGGCGCTCGCGTCGTTCTGGAAGGCCATGCTGACGAGCGCGGCACCCGTGAGTACAACATGGCTCTGGGCGAGCGTCGCGCACAGGCTGTTCAGCGTTACCTGGTTCTGCAGGGCGTTGCTCAAGGCCAACTGGAACTGGTTTCCTACGGCGAAGAGCGTGCAGTGGCCATGGGCAGCGATGAGCAGTCCTGGGCTCAGAACCGTCGCGTCGAACTGCGTAAGTAATTCGTCATGCGAACGTGCCGCCGTGCTTTGACTGTACTGGCTCTCAGCCTGCCGCTTCTGGCGCAGGCCGAGATTGAAGTGGTGGAAGGTGGCGCCGGTTACGGCCGGCAACCGACCCCGAGTTACGGTGCGAGCGGCACCTACGCCGTGGGCGGGGCTTCGGCTCCGACCTCGGCGCAGGGCGAGCTGTTCATGCAGCTGCAGCAGATGCAGCAGGAAATCGCCCTTTTGCGAGGCATGCTCGAAGAGCAGCAGAATCAGATTCAGCGTCTGCAGCAGGAGAGCCTGGAACGCTACCAGGAGCTCGACAGACGCGTGGCGAGCGGTTCCGGCAATGCCGCCGCTGCCGGTGATGGCGCGATCAACGCCAACGCAACACCCACTCCACCCGCGCAGGGTGGCGGTGAGCCAGCCGATCCGGCGAAGGAAAAGCTTTATTACGAAGCCGCCTTCGATCTGGTCAAGGCCAAGGATTTTGCGCGCGCCAATCAGGCGTTCAGCGCATTTCTGCGCAAGTACCCCAACAGCCAGTACGCAGGCAACGCACAGTACTGGCTGGGCGAGGTCAACCTGATCGAGGGAGATCTTCAGGCCGCTGGTCAGGCTTTCGCCAAGGTTGCCCAGAACTATCCGCAGCACGCCAAAGTGCCTGATGCGCTGTTCAAGCTGGCTGATGTGGAGCAGCGCCTGGGCAATACCGACAAGGCCAAGCGCATCTGGAGCGAGGTCGTTGCCAAGTATCCCGGTACCTCGGCTGCACAGCTCGCGCAGCGCAATCTGCAACGCTGAACGGCTTCGACGCTTCATTCAAACCCGCGCCTGGCGCGGGTTTTGTTTTTCCAGGTGCATGTCCGGTGTCGGTGGCGCCGGGTTTTCGCTACTATTGCCGGCCTTTTTCGGCACCGAGAGCGGATGGCCTGTTTCGCCGTCACGCAAGGAGCAGCAGTTGATCAGTCACACCAGTCTCCGGTGCGCACGCCGGGGAGGCCGCGCATGAGTTCCGATCAGGGCTCGTCGAGCCTGCGCATCACCGAGATATTCCATTCCCTGCAGGGTGAAACACGCACCGCGGGTCTGCCGACGACGTTCGTGCGTCTCACCGGCTGCCCGCTGCGCTGCCAGTACTGCGATACCGCCTATGCCTTCAGTGGTGGCGAGTTGCGCAGCCTGGACCAGATCTGCGCCGAGGTCGCCGGTTACCGTCCGCGGCATGTCTGTGTGACCGGTGGCGAGCCTCTGGCTCAGCCCAACTGCATTGCCCTGCTGACGCGTCTGTGCGATGCCGGCTACGAGGTCTCGCTGGAGACCAGCGGCGCGCTGGATATCGCGCAGGTGGATGCGCGCGTCAGTCGTGTGGTTGATCTGAAAACGCCAGGCTCGGCCGAGGTCTTGCGCAATCGCTACGAGAACATCCAGCTGCTGACCCGTAATGACCAGGTCAAGTTCGTCATCTGTTCGCGCGAGGACTACGACTGGGCGGTCTCCAAACTGATCCAGTACCGTCTCGATGAGCGCGCCGGCGAGGTGCTGTTCTCGCCCAGTCACGGCCAGGTCAGCCCGCGAGCGCTGGCCGACTGGATCATTGCCGACAATCTGCCGGTACGCTTCCAGCTGCAGCTGCACAAGCTGCTGTGGAACGACGAGCCCGGGCATTGAGAGGAGGATCATCGATGAGTGAGAAGAGGGCGGTCATCCTTCTTTCTGGCGGTCTGGACTCTGCCACGGTCGCTGCCATGGCGTTGGCGGACGGCTACAGCTGTTACAGCATGAGCTTCGACTACGGTCAGCGGCATCGAGCCGAGCTGCTTGCTGCCGAGCGTGTTGCGGCGGATCTGGGCATGCGCGAGCACAAGGTGATCGGGCTGGACCTGAACGGTATCGGCGGTTCGGCGCTCACAGACAGCAACATCGCTGTGCCGGAATCGCCCAGCGAGGGCATCCCGGTGACCTACGTTCCGGCGCGCAACACGCTGTTTCTGGCGCTCGCTCTGGGCTGGGCAGAAGTGCTGGGCGCGCGCGACATCTTCATTGGTGTGAATGCGGTGGACTATTCGGGCTACCCGGATTGCCGTCCGGAGTTCATCGAAGCGTTCGAGCGCATGGCCAATCTGGCCACGCGTGAAGGTGTCGAAGGCAAGGGCTTTCGTATCCGCGCGCCGCTGCAGAGCATGAGCAAGGCGCAGATCGTTGCTGCGGGGGTGGCGCTTGGGGTCGACTACGGGCTGACGGTGTCCTGCTACCAGGCGGACGATCAGGGCCGCGCCTGTGGTCGCTGCGACAGCTGCCGCTTCCGCGCGGAGGGCTTCGCTGCGGCCGGGGTGGCGGACCCGACCAGCTATTACTGAAAAAACTTTCCCAAAACTGTTTGAATTTACGAATTAAATCAGTATGATGCGCCCCGCGTCGGGTCGTTAGCTCAGTTGGTAGAGCAGTTGGCTTTTAACCAATTGGTCGTAGGTTCGAATCCTACACGACCCACCATACAAGCCTCCTCTGGAGGATAGAGATCCTGAAATACCGCTGAGGTTTTCAGGATTTTTTTTGCCTTCGGTTTTTCGGCGATCCTCGCCTGCGTTGCTGTCAGTTGTCTCCAGCCTGTGCGATGCCGGATATACTCGCCGCCCTGAAAGCATATTCAGAGCCTGATGACATGACCCAGATTTCCGAACGCCTTCTCGTTCAGGCCCACCTCGATGCCAAGCAGGTGCGCGCACTCTCTCCCGAGGAGGAGGCGCGTTACCGCAGCGAGATCGCCGACGAGCTCAAGAAGCAGAACGCCGTGCTGGTCGCGCACTACTACTGTGATCCGGTGATTCAGGCGCTCGCCGAAGAAACCGGCGGCTGCGTTTCCGACTCGCTGGAAATGGCCCGGTTCGGCAGCCAGCACCCGGCGCAGACGCTGCTGGTCGCAGGCGTCAAGTTCATGGGCGAGACAGCCAAGATCCTCAACCCGGAAAAGCGCGTCCTGATGCCGACGCTCGAGGCGACCTGTTCGCTGGACCTGGGCTGCCCGGTGGATGAGTTCTCGGCGTTCTGCGATCAGCATCCCGAGCGCACCGTGGTGGTCTATGCCAACACCTCGGCAGCGGTGAAGGCGCGGGCAGACTGGGTGGTCACCTCCAGCTGTGCCCTGGAAATCGTCGAGAGCCTGATGGACAACGGCGAGAAGATCATCTGGGCACCCGACAAACACCTGGGTCGTTACATCCAGCGCGAAACCGGTGCCGACATGCTGCTCTGGGACGGCGCCTGCATCGTCCACGAGGAGTTCAAGTCACGCCAGCTGGAAGAGATGAAGGCGCTGTATCCCGATGCGGCGATCCTGGTGCATCCCGAGTCGCCGGAAGCGGTGATCGAGCTGGCCGATGCCGTGGGTTCGACCAGTCAGCTGATCAAGGCTGCGCAGACACTGCCCAACCAGACGTTCATCGTCGCCACCGATCGCGGCATCTTCTACAAGATGCAGCAGCTGTGTCCGGGCAAGACCTTCATCGAGGCGCCGACCGCGGGCAACGGTGCGGCCTGCCGCAGTTGTGCGCACTGTCCGTGGATGGCGATGAACAGTCTGGAACGTGTGCTCAACAGTCTGCGCCTGGGTAGCAACGAGATCCATGTCGACCCGGCGCTCGTGCCGCGGGCGGTAAAACCGCTCAAGCGCATGCTCGACTTCACCCAGGCAGCGCGGATGAGGCTTTCCGGCAACGCCTGAGGCTTCACCATTTGCTGAGCGGGGCGGTTGAAAGCCGCTTCCCGGTCGGCGCAGACCGCCAGATGCGCTCGAGATATCGGGCTGCCGGGCCTTTTTCTTTTCCCTCCAGAATAGGGCGCGAGGATGAGGGATGTTTTCGGCGACCCGCAATATGTGAATGGCTGAGGCCTTAGCGGATTCCTTGCACGTCGACGCACCCTTTATCCGGCGCTGCGCGCCACCTTCTCCCCGAGGGAGAAGGACAGCTGTGGGGCGATGATGCTGTGTGGCGTTCAGAGCCGCACGGAGTGCGCGGGGTATCGAGCGGGCCGCGGCTTTTCCCTCTCCACCGGGAGAGGGTGCCGAAGGCGGGCGAGGGTTGCTCCAGGCGACTCGCTGCCATCGCGCCCCGGCAAGTGAGCTAGCGCAGCAGTTCCTCGACCATTCGCTGCTCGTCGCGCAGCTCGCGCTGGCGAGCGTCGATGCGCGCAGCCAGCTGAAAGTTGCCCTGGGTGCGGCGCTTGGCCAGGTCCAACTGCTCTATCGCCGGATCGTAATCCCCGACCAGAGCGAAGAACTCGGCCCTTGCCTGGTGCAGGCCGACGGTGTTGCCTGCCAATCCGCGTACTTCAGCAAGCTGGTACCAGATATCCGGGTCTTTCGGGCGGCTGCGGGCCAGTTCGTCATAGGCGTTTTCGGCAGCCTTGATCTGACCCTCGCGCAGCAGCAGGTCGGCATGTGCCTGGCGCAGTGGCAGGCTGCGCGGATACAGCTCGCGCTGCTGGTCGAGCAGCTTCCTGGCCTCGCCCAGACGATTGCCGGCGATGGCGATCTCGATGCTCGCGAGGTTGTAGGTCAGCTCCTGCGGGGCTTTTTGCAGTAGGGGCGCCAGGCTTTCGCGCGCCTCGGCGAGCTGGCCGCTCTTCAGCTGCGCAAGAGTCAGTCCGTAGCGTGCGGCGTCCAGTTCGGGCTTTTCATCGAGCATGGCGCGAAAGCGTTTGGCAGCCAGGCCGGGGGTGTCTTCGTAGGTAAGCTGGACGCGCGCGCGCATCAGTTGGTAGCGCAGGCTGTCCTGGATACCGCCGGTGGGCAACTGTTCGGCGCGGTTGCGGGTATCGGCAACCCTGGATTCCGACACCGGGTGGGTCAGCAGGAACTCCGGCGGTTTGCGATCGAAGCGGTACTGGCGCATCAGGCGTTCGAACATCAGCGGCATGGCCCTGGGGTCATAGCCTGCGCGCTCCAGATTGATCAGGCCAATGCGGTCCGCTTCCTGCTCGTTCTGCCGCGAGAAGCGCCGCTGCTCCTGCATCGCCGCTGCCTGTGCAGACATGATCGCCGCCATGCCGGCGTCGCCAGCCCCGGCCGCGGCGGCCACGACGCCGGCGAGCATGGCTGCCATCAGTGGAATCTGCATCCGCTGCTGGGCCTCCAGGCCGCGCGCGAAGTGGCGCTGGGAAAGGTGAGCCAGCTCGTGGGCCATGACCGAGGCGTACTCGGATTCGGTCTGCGCGTAGAGAAACAGGCCGCCATTGACGCCGATGATTCCGCCGGGAGCGGCGAAGGCGTTGAGTTGCGGGCTGTCGAGCAGGACGAACTCCAGGCGTCGATCATCCAGCTGACTGGTCTCGGCCAGGCGGTAGACGCTCGTCTCCACGTAGTCCTTGAGCAGCGGGTCGCTGAGCTGGCGCACCTGGCCACGCAGCAGACTCAGCCAGGTGCGTCCGAGCAGGTGTTCCTGCTCCGGTGAAACGATCGACGAGCTGGCATCACCCAGTGCCGGCAGTGGATTGCCGGAAACGCCGGGGGCTGCGAGCAGGCAGGCGAGGGCGATCAGGGTGGGGCGCAGCAGCTTCATGCGATGGACCAGGTCTGGACGAAGTGGCTACTGTAGCCATTGGGCCTGGTTCATGCATCTTTCATCCGCGCTGAACGGGCACGCGGCCGTCTGCTTGGGTATGCTGGCGTCTTTTTCGGAGCTGTCAGCACATGACCGAAACGACCCTGGCGTTCGACGCCGAGCTGGATGCGCGGGGCCTGAACTGCCCGCTGCCCTTGCTCAAGGCCAAGATGGAGTTGAGCCGGCTGCCCAGTGGTGCGGTGCTCAGGATCATGGCCACCGATGCTGGCTCGCAGCGCGATCTGAATGCCTTCGCCCGGCTTGCCGGGCACCAGATGCTGCAGGAGCAGGTCGAAGGGGGCGTCTACCACTACTGGTTGCGCAAGGGTTGAAGGCGCGCCCCTTTGGCGGGCGCGGGCAGGGATGCCGAACTCGATGAATGATGGGCTGCCGCAAAGGCGCGCGCGCGATGGAGGTCGGATGTTCAAGGTCTTGCAGAACTGGGTTCACCGCTACTTCTCCGATGAGCAGGCGGTGGTGCTGGCGGTGATTTTGCTGCTCGGCTTTACCGTGGTGCTTACCCTGGGCGGCATGCTCGCGCCGGTGCTGGCGGGGTTGATCCTGGCGTTTCTGATGCAGGGCATGGTCAATCTACTGGAGCGTTTGCGGCTTTCCCATGTGCTTGCGGTCTGGCTGGTGTTCGCCTTGTTCATGGGGCTGCTGGTGCTCTGTCTGTTCGTCCTGATGCCTCTGCTCTGGCGCCAGCTGAGTGCGCTGGTGAACGAGCTGCCGCGGATGTTCGGCGAGTGGCAGAACATGCTGCTGGTGTTGCCCGAGCGTTATCCGACACTGATCGATGAGCAACAGGTTCGAGCCGGCATCGAGCGTGTCCGTGGCGAGCTGGGTAACGTCGGGCAGTGGGCGCTGACGATGTCACTGTCCAGTCTGCCGATGCTGGTCAACGCGATGATCTACCTGGTTCTGGTGCCGATCCTGGTGTTCTTTTTCCTCAAGGACGGGCGCCTGATCGGCCAGTGGATGAGCGGTTATCTGCCGCGCGAGCGCGCCCTGATGACGCAGGTCTGGCGGGAAATGCACCTGCAGATCGCCAACTACATCCGCGGCAAGGTCATCGAGATCGCCATCGTCGGCGTCGTTTCCTATATCGCCTTCGCCTGGCTGGGTCTCAACTACGCGGCCCTCTTGGCACTGCTGGTAGGACTGTCGGTAGTAGTGCCCTATATCGGCGCCGTGGTGGTGACTGTGCCGGTGGCGCTGATCGGCCTTTTCCAGTGGGGCTGGGGCGAGCAGTTCCTGTACCTGATGGTGGTCTACGCGATCATTCAGGCGCTGGATGGCAACGTACTGGTGCCGTTGCTGTTTTCCGAGGCGGTCAGCCTGCATCCGGTGGCAATCATCTGCGCGGTGCTGCTGTTCGGCGGGCTGTGGGGCTTCTGGGGTGTGTTCTTCGCGATCCCGCTGGCGACGCTGTGCAAGGCGGTGCTGGATGCCTGGCCCAGGCGCTCCAACGAAGAGACGTTGCTGACCGGCTGAGCGTTGCTCAGCCGGCGTTGTGCAGGGCCTGAGCCGCGGCGAGCACCGCTGAGGCGTGGCCGGGAACCTTGACCGAGCGCCACTCGCTGCGCAGCACGCCCTGGGCGTCGATCAGAAAGGTACTGCGGTCGATGCCCATGTATTCCTTGCCGTAGAGCTTCTTCAGCTTGATCACGTCGAACAGCTGGCAAAGCGCTTCGTCCTTGTCGCAGATCAGCTCGAAGGGGAAGCCCTGCTTGCCCTTGAAGTTCTCGTGGGCCTTGAGTCCGTCGCGCGAAACACCGAAGACCTGGGTATTGGCCGCGAGAAACTGCGGATAAAGATCACGAAAGTCCTGACCTTCGGTGGTGCAACCGGGGGTGCTGTCCTTGGGGTAGAAGTACAGCACCACCTGCTTGCCACGCAGCTGTGCCAGCTCGACCTGCTGGCCACTGGTTGCCGGGGCGGAAAAGTCGGTTACCGGTTTGCCAAGCGCAACGCTCATGGTGGCTCCTCAGTTGGCCTGGGGGCGCCAGGGTTCGATCAGGGCGTCCAGATTGAGGGCGTCGGCAAAGTCCAGGAACTGATCGCGCAGCCAGCTGATCTGGGTGCCCGGCGGCAGGATCACCGTCAGCGTGGCGTTGAGCATGGTGCCGCCGGTTTGTGGTGCCAGGTAGGTATCGCAGGTCATGGCGTCGAGCTCGACCTTGTGATCGGCGAAGAACTGGCACAGCTCGTTGAGGATGTCCGGGCGATAGACCGCGCTGACATAGGCCACGTAGGGCAGCGACTGCGGACGACTGTCGCCTGTCGCGCTACGGCTGAAACTGATGTTGAACTCGTGCTTCTTGCCCAGACCCGGCAGGCCGCTTTCGAAACGCGCCAGTGCGTCCCAGCTGCCGGTGACCTGCAGTACCAGTGCGCTGAACTCGCCATGCCGGCTCAGCCGAGTGCTGACGATGGAGCAGCGGCTTTCGAGGCTGGCACGGCACAGCACGTTGGTCAGCTCCATGGGATTGGGGCCAAGGGCACTGATGACGAGGAACTGTTCGCGAGCGCTGGGGGTGGACATGCAGGGTTTCCTAGAGCGAGGGCAGCAGTACGGCCGTTGGGGTGCCGGACAAAGCCGCAAGGGTAGCGAAAAGCACCGAGCAGGGGAATGCCTGGCTGCGCATGGCGTACGCTTCGGCGCGGTTTCTGCGGGCATCGCCGGATGCCTGGATGCGCGGCGCGCAGCCGCGTCGCAGCAAGCTTTCGGCGCGCCGCGGCAAGCCCCGGACTTCGCTTGTGCAAGGCCCATGGCGCCAGTACCATTGGCGCTCTTTTTTCCGGCAGGAGCGGTTGCATGATTGCGGGCAGTATGGTGGCGCTGGTCACGCCCATGGATGCGCAGGGCGGTCTCGACTGGGACGCCCTGAGCAAGCTGGTGGATTTCCACCTCCAGGAGGGCACCCACGCCATAGTCGCGGTCGGCACCACTGGCGAATCGGCGACGCTGAGCGTCGCCGAGCATATTGAAGTCATCCGGCGTGTCGTCGACCAGGTCGCCGGCCGCATTCCGGTGATTGCCGGTACCGGGGCCAACTGCACCCGCGAAGCCATCGAGCTGACCGAGAACGCCAGGACTGCCGGCGCCGATGCCTGCCTGCTGGTCACGCCCTACTACAATAAGCCGACCCAGGAAGGGCTCTATCAGCACTTCCGCCATATCGCCGAATCCGTCGCCATTCCGCAGATTCTCTACAACGTGCCCGGGCGTACCGTCTGCGACATGCTGCCGGAGACCGTCGAGCGCCTGTCCGGTGTGCCGAACATCATCGGCATCAAGGAGGCGACCGGCGACCTGCAGCGCGCCAAGGAAGTGCTGGCGCGCGTGAGCAAGGATTTTCTGGTCTACTCCGGCGACGATCCCACCGCGGTCGAGCTGATGCTGATGGGTGGCAAGGGCAACATCTCGGTGACCGCCAACGTCGCTCCGCGGGCGATGAGCGAGCTCTGCTCGGCGGCGATGCGTGGCGAGTCCGCCATGGCGCGCGCCATCAACGACCGTCTGATGCCGCTGCACAAGAACCTCTTCCTCGAATCCAACCCGATTCCGGTGAAGTGGGCACTGCACGAAATGGGGCTGATCCAGCAGGGTATCCGCCTGCCGCTCACCTGGTTGAGCGAGCGCTGTCATGAACCGCTGCGCCTGGCCATGCGCCAGAGCGGCGTACTGATCTGAATCGAGGAACGCATACGCATGAAGCGACTGGCAGGATTTTCCACGCTCGCCCTGATGATTTCGGCAACCAGCGGTTGTGGCTGGCTGTGGGGGGACGAGGGGTACTTCCGTGATCGCGGTAGCGACTATCTTTCGGCCCGACCCACTGCCCAGATGCAGTTGCCGCCGAATGTCGAGGCGCGTCGTCTGGATCCGCTGCTGCCGATTCCGGCGGGCGTAGCCGACTCCAGCCAGCGTGAAGGCAAGTTCGAAGTGCCGCGTCCGCAGGCCATGCAGGTCCAGGCGCGTGCCAGCGAGTTCAGTCTGCAGAACAGTGGCGAAGCGCGCTGGCTGGTAGCCCAGCGCAGCCCCGCCGAGGTCTGGCCACTGGTGCGCCAGTTCTTCTCCGACAACGGCTTTGAAGTCGCCGAGGAGCGTCCGCGTACCGGCGAGTTCGTTACCGACTGGCAAGCCGCCGCTGACCTTCAGGGCAGCATGGCTGGCCAGGTGGGCGGGCTGCTGGATGGTGACGAGGTACGTCTGCGCGTACGTGTGGAACCGGGCGTGCAGCGCAATACCAGTGAAGTCTTCGTACTCAGTGCGCAGCGTCCGGCCGGCAGCAGCGCCGAGCCGGCCTTTGCCGGCACCTCGGGCAACGCGGCGCTGGAATCGGCGTTGCTCGACGAGCTGCTCAGCAGCGTCAGCCGCAGCGGCGAAGGCGGCAGCGTTTCGCTGCTGGCCGCGCGTGACTACGATGCGCCGAGCCGCACCAATCTTGCTCCCGACGGTAGCGGTAATCCGGTGCTGACCCTGGATACCGATCTTGATCGTGCCTGGTCGAGTGTCGGTCGAGCCCTCGAGCAGGCGAGCCTGCGTGTCGAGGACGTCGATCGCAGCCAGGGCCTGTACTTCGTCAATCTGGCCGAGCGGGCCCAGGTGGAAGAGCAGGAGCCCGGTTTCTTCTCGCGGATGTTTGGCAGTGAGCCGGACAAGGACGAGGTCGAGGCACGCGCCGAGCGCTACCGCGTTCGTCTCAGTCAGGTCGGCCGCAGCGTTCAGGTCACCGTCGAGCAGGACATCAACACCGTGGCGCCAGCCGATGTTGCGCGGCGGATTCTCGAGCAGGTCCGCGACCGGCTCGGTTGATCGCTTGGCCGGCCAGCAGGGTCGGCACGCAGGCTACAGCTATGGGCGAAACCCTCGGGTTTCGCCCGTTCTTTTGATACAGGCGGCTTTCACATGACCACACCCACCACCCTGAGCCTGAAGAAGATCTATTCCGGCAAGGTTCGCGATCTTTACGAAATCGACGCCAAGCGCATGCTGATGGTCGCCACCGATCGTCTGTCGGCGTTCGACGTGATCCTCGACGAGCCGATTCCAGAGAAGGGCAAGATCCTCACCGCCATCTCCAACTTCTGGTTCGACAAGCTCGCCGGCGTGGTGCCGAACCACTTCACCGGCGACCAGGTGGAAGACGTGGTGCCGGCCGCCGAGCTGCCGCTGGTGGAAGGGCGGGCGGTGGTCGCCAAACGTCTCAAGCCGGTGCCGGTCGAGGCCATCGTGCGCGGTTACCTGGTGGGCTCCGGCTGGAAGGAATACCAGAAGAGTGGCACCGTCTGCGGCATCGCCCTGCCGGCCGGTCTCAGGGAGGCCTCGCGCCTGCCGGAGCCGATCTTCACGCCCTCGACCAAGGCTGCGGTGGGGGATCATGACGAGAACATCTCCTTCGCCCAGTGCGAGGCGCTGATCGGCGGCGAGCTGGCGGCCAAGGTTCGCGACACCGCCATCGCGCTCTATCGCCAGGCCGCGGAGTACGCGCTGACCCGCGGCATCATCATCGCTGACACCAAGTTCGAATTCGGTCTCGATGAAGACGGCAGCCTGACCCTGATGGACGAGGTGCTTACCCCTGACTCCAGCCGTTTCTGGCCAGCCGACAGCTACGCCGAAGGCAGCAATCCGCCGAGCTTCGACAAGCAGTTCGTGCGCGACTGGCTCGAGTCCACCGGCTGGAACAAGCAGGCCCCGGCGCCGACGGTTCCCGCGGACGTCTGCCAGCGCACCGCGGACAAGTACCGCGAAGCCCTGGTCCGCCTGACCCGCTGAACGAACCTGCAAGCCCCTGAATAACTGCGAAAAATCCTCGCAGATGGGGTTCGCATCGAGCATCGCTGCTGCTATCATGCGCGCCGCTGGAGAGATGCCGGAGTGGCCGAACGGGACGGATTCGAAATCCGTTGTACCTTCGCGGGTACCTAGGGTTCAAATCCCTATCTCTCCGCCATAATGCTTGCCTAAGCCCCTGAAATTCATAGAGTTTCGGGGGCTTTTGCTTTCTGGCGTATGGTAAGTGTCGAAAAAGTGTCGAAAGGAGTACGGCAATGCATTTGTCTGGAGAAGACGCAGTCCTTTTCATCTCGAACCTCGCTCCCCTTTATACCCTCGAACGGGTAGGCAACCTTACAGGTGCTAGATGCCTCAGAGATGGGACATTGATCTTGCCTGTGCAAGTCGATGAGCCTTTGCCAGCCGGTGAGTCGGCCTGGGTGAAGGTTTGGTGGCAGGGCGATAGGCTCAGAGAGTCCGAGCATCTGGCGGGACTGATCGCAAGTAATGCGTTAATTGAGTACGTACAGCTCCAAAGCGTTGGAAAGCCTGCAGCCTATACAGAGGCGCTGTTAGACCACCTAGCTCAGCATTACGAATTTAAAACAGGCGAAGGGCTATTTCTGCACACCGATCCAGAGTCGCCGATATCAAAGGCATCTGAGCGAATAAAGGATTACTGGCCGGACGCAGCTTGGAGCTTGATTTGCAAAGGGCTGCTCGGTTAGTCACAGCCACTGCTTTACGAAGCCACGAATGTCGCTTATCGGGCCGAGTCTCAGCGCGTCCTGCAGGTGATCCGGTGACAAATGTGCATAGCGCATGGTCATAGCCAGCGAGGTATGTCCGAGGATTTTCTGTAGCGTCAGGATGTTTCCGCCGTTCATGACAAAGCGACTGGCAAACGTGTGTCGCAGCACGTGCGAGGACTGACCGGCGGGGAGTTTGAGACCGGAGACGGCGAGGGTCTTGTCGAAGCTGTTAAGGCAATTGGAGAAGGGACCGTGTTGCTTGAAGTGCTGTTGAATACGGCTTTCCAGCTCCGGTGCTATCGGCACTGACCGCGCTCGCTTGCCCTTGGTATTCACAAAGGTAACCAGCTGGTTTCGGACCCGCTCCGGACTCAATCCTTGCGCTTCGCCCCAGCGCGCCCCAGTCGCCAGACAGATCGCCGCCACCATCGCCACATGCGGCGTCTTGCATCTGCTGTTGATTGCCTGGAACAAGGTGCCGATCTGCTCATCTGTCAGGTAGGCCAGTTCCTTTTCCTGCAGGCGAAGAGGGCGGACGCGTGTCATCGGATTGGCGAAATCGATTTCGCCCAATTGATGCAGGACGTTGAACAACGAGCGCAGGTAGCCAAGCCGGTTGTTCAACGTTTTGGGGTTGGCACCAGCTTTCAAAGCTCGCGTCCGGTACTCAGCGTACTCGTTGCCGGTCATGCTGATCGCCGCAGGGTCGCCGAGGGCCTTTGCTAGGTCGTCCAGTAGGCGTCGCCGTGCATCGCCGTCGGATAGGGTATAGGCGTGCAGTGTGTGCCAACGGTCCACCAGCTCAGACAGTCGCCGCCGATCCTTGGGCCGAGGTGACCAATCAGGCGCGTCGATGACCTTCGCTCGACAAGTAGCCTCGAATCGCTGTGCTTCGCCCTTGGTCTTGAAAGTCCTACGAAACCGCTTGCCCTTGATGGGCTCCACATCGACCTTCCAGCGGCCGTCCGGCAGTTGCTCGAGCGCCATCAGACAGCGCGCCCCCAGCGAACATGACGCTCTTCGAGCAGATCCCGAATGTGCTTGTAGATATCCCGTTCAGTCATGTCCTTGGCCGCGTAGTGATCGCGGATCACCGGCCAGCATTCCCACTCCTGCAGCCTCTCAAACGCTTTCCCGGCGCCCACTCGCTCCCGTGCAAGCAGGCTCACGAAGTTTCCCAGGAACAGCTCGACGTTCTTCCCCGAGAAGCCCCGCGCAGTTTTGTAGTAGCGCTTGTATTCGGTGTCATCGGCCAGCGAATCCACGCCAGTCTCGACGCGCACGTCATCACGAATCAGGGTCCAGATGGGCTCGAAGTATCCAGGGCGGGCCAGCAGCTTGAATTGCCCCAGGCCATAGCGCCACAGGCCGTCCAAATGGGCCGCGAAGGTGTCGAACGACCGGGTTTCGATGGCTGCTCCGGTGCGCACGTCCACCGAGCCGCTGGCGAATTGCTGAATGACCGAATGGTGATAGCGCAGCTCGACCCGCCACACCGGTTGCTCCGGGTTGTAGTTGTCCGGGCTGGCCGGGTCAAAGTAGTCGTCAGCGCGGCGCCAGACGCTTTCCCAGTAGTCGAGCTTGTCGGTCGCCTTGGCCTGCTCGGTCTTGTTGTACAGACACAGCTGTACGCCACTGGCAGAGCCGAACATCGACGTTTCGCCCCGGCCGTAAACGCTCGACTTGGTGGCCCACTCGATTTCCTGAATCCCGGAAATGTCCCGGTGCGTCCGCGCTCGGCAGTGCATGCGCGCCACCAGATCCACAGGCGGTTGCCAGCCCTGCAGGTCCAGGGCCAGATGGACCGCGCATTGATTGACCTCGACGTGGCTCAGCACCTGCGACGCATAGAAATCCATTCGCGCTTGCAGCCGCTCAGGCGACAGGCTGTCGATGGCGTGCGGTGAAACCTCGATTTTCAGATGAGGGCCGAGGCTGTCGGCCTTGGCGTTGAAGTTCTTGATGAGCAGAATGAAGCCAAGGTCGGAGTTCTGCAGCTTGTACTGATACCCGGAATCACGGCCGACGCGACCGGAGTGCCAGCGCTGGCCGGCGAAATCGACGATGGCGCCGGGCTTGTCGAACAGCGCCAGGACACCCGGCAGGATGATTCCCCGGTAAAGCTGGCGGACCGTATCGACGCCGCAGCGGAGCAAGCGGACTTTCGACAGGTCTGTAATCCTCGCTGTCTTGTGGTCAAAGAACAGTCGTCCAGCTGGGGACGGGTTGAACTCGTTATCCACTCTGCGCTGATCTTTTGCCTTCACTTCCAAAACTCCAAATAGCAACGAATCGAAACGATCCAAACCGGTTTATCTGACGTGTTACAGGGACGTCAGCAGCGCGGCTCGGGGCGCTACGCTAGCGAGCCGGCGCAGCAGACGTCCCTGTCAGCGAGAGCGGATCTATCACCGTCGTGACCGCGCCACGGCCCGTCCAGGGCGTCACGCGCTCGCCATCGACGTCGCAGAACACATCCCGCCCACTCGGGAAGAACCTGCAATCGGTGATGGGCAGAACACGCCGGCCGCCCGCGTTCGAGACCAGAACGACAAAGGACACCTTCGCCGCATCCGCTCGAAATTCTGCGGGCATCACATGGCCGCCCACGCGCCAGGTCTGCGACATGACCGGGCCATCGGGCTTGGTCTTGTAAACCTGCGCGGCGGCCCTGCTGCCTTGGCTTTGTGGCGTCTGTATCGGGGCAGCAACAGGTGCTGCGACCGGCTCGGGAGGCGTGAAGCGCTCAGGCGAGAAGAAGCGCGAAATGCCGACAACCCCGACGATGAGTCCGACGACAATCAGAAGGATCAGCCCCCAAAGCCCCCAGGAGCGCAGCAGCGAGGCGCGGCCATCGGCCTTGGATTCATCGCCCACGTCGCCGCTCTGGCTTTGCGTAGCCGACTGGTAGTAGCGGAAAACCTCAGCCTTGAACCTGCCGCCCGCTTGTCGAAGCATCGACGACTTCGGTGGGCGCGGTCCCGTCACCGCCCCGCGGTAGATATCCACCAGGAAGGTCTTTTTGCTCAGCTTGCGCATGCGGTAGGTGGTTTCCACCAACAACCGCACCCAGCTGGCAATCTGGGCCAGATCCTGCGTCACCAGCACGACGCGCATCGAGCGGCCTTTTACATCGACGCGGTGACGGTGTTCGGCGAGGAGCGCCTTATCCTCGACGCTGGCCTCGCTGGCTTTCATGCCGTTCGGCCAGCGCCGCCACAGTTCATCCAGCACCAGAACGGCACCGGGCGGCGCAAGCTCGGCAAGGTCGGCGCGCTCGAACCAGTCGGCGGGCAGCTGCTCAATGCGCCCGCCGAAGTCCATCAGCAGATCATCAGCCGCCAGCGGAATATTGGTAACAACGAGGCGATTTTGTTTGAGCGAAGGAATGATGACGTGCTCGACCACCCCGTAACTTTTGCCGTGTCCGGGCAGCCCGGTATATGCGTCGATCGCCATGGCATCACCCGATGATCGGGATGCGGCGGATGATGAACCGCAGCAGGAAGGCAATCATGACGATGGCGAGACCTTCACCAACACGAAAAGGCTCGATGAAGTAGATAACTTCCCTGGGAATCCCCTGGAGCGCGCCTGCCGCCTGCTGGAAGAAGCTAGGGACGGGAAGCCAGTTGAAGAAGTCGATGGCGCCATCGACGATCCACTTCATGAAGAAGTCAGGGAATCCGATGATGAATTCGACAAACCAGTCATAGGCATCCTGCAGCCACTGGAATAGCGAGCTGATGACATCCCAGATGCGGGAAACGAAGTTAAAGATGCGCTGCAAATAGTCCATGGTCAGACTCCTTACGCGGACAGAACGATGCGGATGCCGAGCAGGCACCAAACGCCCAACATGACGAGAGACAGAAGAGGCGAGACCTGAGCCCACAGATCGCAATGGCTATCGAAAGTGATCGTGGTGTTGAACAGCGGGATATTGCCTACCGGGCAAGCACCGCCCGAAGGCATCTGAATCCCGGTAACGGCTTGCGCTATCGGCGATTGCATGACGCCGTTGTAGAAGCGCTCAAGGTTGCTTTGCACGGTGCCGACGTCGTCGCCGTAGCCATCGGGTTCAATGAAGCCGCACGAATCGCCGGAGCAGCCCTCACCCCCACTGGCATCGCCACTGCCGTCACCTTCGCCCTCGCCATTGCCTGAGCCGTTACCGCCGCCGGTGCTTCCGCCATTGCTGCCGCCCGTACTGCCCCCCGAGTCGGAGCCGCCGCCAGAGTCCGAACCGCCGCCCGAATCAGAGCCCCCGCCCGAGTCAGATCCGCCACCCGAATCAGACCCGCCGCCTGAGTCCGAACCGCCCCCGGTATCGCCACCCGAGTCGCCGCCGTCATCACCGCCGCCGTCGCCGCCATCGTCTGGGGCTTTTACGCAGGTAGTGCCACTCCACACGTAGCCAGGCATGCCGCCACACGGGTCGTCGGGGTCGCTCGGGGGTTCATCGGGATCGGTGGGCGGCGAATCATTGAGCGGATCGCCGGCGCCCCCAGGGACGCCCTCGTTTCCGTTGCAGGCCTGGCCATTGGAGAGCAAGACGTAGTTGCAAAAGCCCTGATTGGTCTCGCCAGGGGTGCGATAGCAGGAGGTCTGCCGTTCGGTGCCGTCGCCGTGGGTGCAGTTATTGACGCACAGAGGGCCAGGGGAGCCGGCGATGACAAAAGAGCGACCGCCCGCTTCGGCGATGGGTCCGCTGCTGCGCGCCAAAAAGGGTGTGCCCGTTGCGCAAGGCTCTGGCGGAGGGACGCATTCCAGAGTCGAGTTGGGAACAGTGCCGGCCGGGCAGGCGTCACCATCGCGAGAGCCTAGGGATTGTTCTGGCACGTTGTATGACGGGTTGATCGTCGAAGTCTTTGCCGTTTTGCAATAGAACTGCGTCGGATGCGATGCCGCCGTCACAGAAGGCGAGCTCCAGCGATAAACAGAGCCACTGGCAATGGCCGCTTGGTTTCTTCGTTCTATGTACGCCGAGCATGCTGCCGAAGCGGAGCCATACACATAGCTTGGCTGAGCGTGGATATACCACTGGTAGTTGGCTGCCGAGGCGGTGGAGACCAGGGCGAACGAGGCCAGCCACAGAAGGCAGGCAGAGTAGAGAAATCGCATCGTCAGAACCTCGAAAACACGCCATAGCCGCAGGCAGCGCCGATGACGAAGAAGGCGAAGTAGTAGAGGTCGGCCATCTTTCACACCCTCAAAGAAAAGGGCGGGAATAACCCCGCCCTGTTCATCCATGCCGCTATCAGCCACGCAGGAAGCTGAGAACGACGCGGGCGCCCTTGATGCCGGCATAGACGGCAGCCAGCAGCGCAGCGACGGCAAGAACGCCGGTTGCGATGGTGCTGAAGTCGATGTCGCTGGTGAGGGCGGAGTAGTCCCAGCCGGCAGCGTTGGCAGCTGCAGCAGCAGCGGCAAACGGCAGAGCGAGGACGAGGTCACGCGAAACGCGCTTGAGCTTTTGCATCTGTTTTTCTCCTTTGGCGCTATGCGCCCTTGATGAAGTCGAGAACCGCCTTGGCGCCGATACCGATCAGCAGGACAGTCGCGACGAGGGTGAAACCAACGCCGAACGCAGTGGCTATCTGGACGGTGTCCAACTGGCTCGGATCGAAGGGTTCTGGCGCGTGAACCAGTAGCCACGCGCCGGAACACTGGGGCCCGCCCGCGACGACGGACACTTCCCCGTCACAGGCGAGCAGGTTCATTACTTGGCTTCCGGTTTCGGCTGCGCAGCAGGAGCAGCAGCGCGGGCGGGTTCAGCGGTGCGAGGCTTCACGGCCTCGATATGCAGGGCGAGATTTTTGCCCTTGTTCTGGCCGCCGCGTGCCACTTCGAAGGTGACGCGGACCAGTTCCAACGGGGCGAAGTTGGCGCCGGCAAAGAAGAGTTCGTCGGCCACTTCATCCGCAGCGGGCATGCCCACAATCGACAGGCCGTGTTCGGTCTTACCGTCCGGCTCATCGCCATAGAAAATCTTCACGTACTTGGTGCCGTCGACTTCGGTCTTTTGGGTTCCGAGAAATGCGACTTCCATAATCGAACGTGCCATCTGTGTTTCCTCGCTGGTGGTGCGCTTGAGTGCGCGGTTTTGCCTTTCAGCAGGCCGAGCGGGTCCACACGAGCGAACTTTTCAGTTTTTCGCCCATGGGGTTTCTCGGTTTGCCGTGGTTCTGTTCTCGACCTATGCGCGGGCCGGTGTCGCGTTACAGACCAAGGGCTTTGCCCTTGTCATCCCACTCTCGCCGCCGAGGGCTCGGGAGCAGGGGAAGAAAAGCTTCTCCCCTACTCCCTCACGGAGGCTGGATGGTCGGGGGTGGGTCAAGGATGCGCTGCGCCACGTCCTCACCCGTTCGGTGCTCGCTGGCTTCGCCATCTGTGCTCCGCGTGCGGCTTGCGGGCGTGTCCTTGACCTCGGAGGCACCCAGGGGCGCGGGAGGGTTGCAGGCCTTTACGAGCTGGCTAACTGCAGACTTGTAGGCATCGACCATCGCGTCATTTTGTTGGCCGGCGAAATACACCAAGAGCGCGAACGCCGCCGTAAAGCCAAGTACGAACGGCGGCAGCCAATGCCAGAGAAGCGCGACGAGATAGCGAGGCGTGTTCATGGCTTCACCTCGTCCGGGGTCTGGAACTGGACGGCCAGACGTGCCAGCTCATTGCAGGCGTCGCAGCCGCAGAATTGGCCGCCGCACCTGCTGCAGGCCTCGCGTTCTTGATGGCGGTCAGCGGTCCAAGGCTCGACATGGCCGCAGTCCTGGCAGAGGACGTAGCCGTCAGCAGCTTCGGTAGCGATATCAGCGACAGGCTGTTTCATTTGCTCAGCCCTCCAGCTCGAACGGCTCGAAGATCGGCACGAAGGGAGTTGGCTTGCCCGAGTCGTGAATCACGAACCACCACTTTTGCGGCCGGTCGGCGGGCGTATGTTTCGCGCAGGTAAAAGCCGGCTTGAGCAACCAGCGCCCGGTTAAAGCGTCCCGAGACACCGACACGGGGCGGCATTGGTTGCAGGGCGTGGACGGGGAGCCAGCGGGCTGCGCCGTCGCGGTTCTGGACCAGCACACAGAGCAGCTGCAGTGGGCCGGGTGCGGCTGGCGTAAGTAGCGGCTGAGTGTGGTCATGATTCACGCGGTCCACTCCTGTTCAAGCAGCCAGGAGCGAAGCAGGGCGCTATTCACCATGCGACGCTTGCCGAACTTCACGGTAGGCAGCACGGACTTCATCGCCCAGGCCCGAGCGACGCCGTATGAGACGCCATTGCGTTCAGCCCAGCTTTCGATGGTTTCAACATCTTGCTGAGGGCCGATCAGCTTTGAAGGGTCCAGCTCTTCCAGTTCCATGCTCGTTCCGTCACTATTCGTTGCAATGCCAGTTATTCAGCGCTGCATTATCCGAAATGGATAGTCTTGGAACGGATAGTGCCACCGTTGATCCATATTGGATACATCAACTATAGATCAAATGGCTATGATTAAAGAGCGCGTTATAACTATTTTAAAAAGCTCAGGGATTCGTCTCCCCGAGCTAGAAGAGCGCACAGGGATCAGTCGCTATACATGGAACAACCTTAAGAACACAGCTCGAAAACGAGAAATAAAGGCTGAGGAAATCGAAGCAATCGTTAAGCTATTTCCTCAATATGCGTTATGGATAGTTAGCGGAGAAGTTCATCCCGATTGCGGCCAAACAAGCCCGGAGTATGAGGCCGCCCATTCAAACTTGCCCAATCAAAACGCGGGATAGCGATTACTAAAGAAGTGGTTAGGCGCTGGCATTCCCGAAGGACGGGCGGCGAAAAGGACTAGAGCATGCGAATGGATACTGACTAGAGAACGCAGCCAGATGAACGCCGATTCTGGTATTGGTAATACGCAGATGACCCCGCAGCCAGAAATGAAAAAAAAGAAAGCTTTGGGATAAGTTAATTGGTTCTAGGTCTGAGAGAAGGAAATCACCGGTGAAGTGCATTGTAAACTTTTTAACCAGCCCCAAAACGTGGCGGATATTTGGCGAGTTTCTACTATTTATTATGCTATTTATGCTGGTAATAGGGGCCTGGGTCTACTTTGGCAACTGGATTCAACTAAATGTCGACGGGGTAGAAGGCCTTAAAGATGCGGAGACTCGGGGGCTATTTGGCGACCAATTTGGGGCTATAAATGCCCTATTTTCCGGCATGGCATTTTCCGCGCTCATATGCACACTTTTGCTTCAGAGAAAAGAGCTTTCAGAGGCCAGAAGCACTGCGGACCACCAAAGGTTTGAAAGCACTTTTTTCCAATTGCTGCGATTACATAATGAGAACTCAGAAAAAGTAAAAATCATACAGAAGACGGGGATAGAAGCGTTTGAAGCTCTGAACGAGAAGCTTAAATCTAGAGATATAGACTTCACAGGATTCTGCGCCCTCCAAAAGTTAAGTAGGCCGCAAATTCGACAGATCAAAGATGACAAAAAAGTCACGCAGAATGATTTCCCCGAACTAGAGGCATCTGACGTCGCCAATATAGACGAAGCTCTTGAGCGAGGCGTTGGCACTCTTGATAATTTCTTGGATGAGGGGCTCCCTATGCATGAAGAAAAAGTAAGGGCTGCGTATAAGAAGGTGGCTGAGGAATATATAGATAATTTCTCTCATTATTTTAGAAATCTTTACCATACATTAAAGTATATAAACGACTCCAAATTGATAGATTCTAAAGAAAAGGCCGGCTACGCAAAGTTCGTAAGATCGCAACTTTCGGAGGCAGAGCTTGTGGCGATATTCTATAACTCAATAACCAAGATTGAGCTTTCCGGGCGTAATGACATGGAGCTTGGATATCCTAAAATGGCAGCGCTCCTTCACAAATTTGATATCCTTCAAAATATGAGTCCGAGGAGCATAATTCATCCTTTGCATTTAAATATATTCAAAAAGAATGTCGAGGAGATTTCATGCAAATGAAAGACCCTAAGCCAGAGATTATGCGCCTGGAAGAGCTTGCAATTCTTGTAAAGTCAGGAGAGATAAAGCTTCCTAAATTTCAGCGTCCGTTTGTCTGGCAGAAATCAGATATGTTGAAATTGCTGGATAGCATATATAAAGGCTACCCAATTGGCAGCATCCTAATCTGGAATAGCTCTCAAAAGCTAACTAGTGAAAGGTCAATTTCAGGTTTGGAGGTTAATACAGACGAAAGCACTCGTTACCCAACCAACTACCTCCTTGATGGGCAGCAAAGGTTAACCACTCTCTGTGGTGCATTATTTTGGGATGGAGTAGGCGAGAAAGATATTTGGAATATTCATTTTGACCTCGAATCGGAAACATTCGTTCATCCCCCCGAGAACAATCTTGTAAGCTTATTCCCTTTAAATAGGCTTATAAAGACGAGTGATTTTATACGGCAGTGCATGAAATTTGAGCATCTGGAAGACGGTAGGCGTTACTTTGAAACAGCCGAGCGTCTATTGAGGTCTATTAAGGACTACAAGATTGCAGTAGTAAAAATCGGGGACATGACGATTGATGAAGTTGCTCCAATTTTTGAGCGTATTAACAGTACCGGCCGAAAGCTAACTATTGTCGATCTGATGATGGCTGCGACTTGGAGTGATGACTTCGATCTTTCTCGAGAGATTGGAGGGATCCGAGAGGCCTGTAGTGAGCTAGGCTTTAATGATGTATCAGATCAAATAATACTTAGATCAATAGCTGCAGCCGCAGGCTTTGGAATAAATAAAGAGGATATTCAGCGACTCCGTTCAAAGAGCTCTGGCGAGCTAAAATCTGCAGCATTGGAGGCTAGAGAATCCCTCGCAGTTTCTCTTCTCTTCCTGAGTGAGCATTTGAACATAAAGGACTTCAGCTATATTCCATATGGAATGCAGCTCACGCATTTGGTTGAGTTCCATAGGATTTGCCGAAAGCCAACGCCCGGCCAAGTAAGTGAATTAACCCGCTGGTTTTGGGGTACTTCCGCAACTAGATATTTTGGAGGTGCAAGCACTGGGCAAAACAATAAAGATCTAAAATCGATTAGAGACTTTGCTCGCGGAGATAGTGCAGCGCTATTCCCAGATGACGCGATTGATATATCCAGATTAATGTACGACGACTTTAATCTAAAAAACGCTTCCAGCACTACGTTCACGCTTCTTCTAAATTTACAATGTCCGAGTGAGACAATTGACGGCAGAAGCATTGATGGCGGTCATCTTAAGGAGAAATCAAGTAAATTCTTCTCCAGTGCATCTCCTGTAAAAGGGGAGATTGAAAAAATCAACCTCTCTAAAGTCATTTACCCTTATTCCGACTCCCTCAATCCAGGCTCCGCTGTTATAGATGACGAGGCGCTGAGTAAGCACTTATTAAGTAAGGATGTTTATGCCTACTGGGAGGCAGGCGATGATGTTGGTTTTGCGTCTGCTAGGGCAAAAATTGTCGCAGAGTTAGTGCAAAATCTGACAGGGTGTAAAGTTAAATACATGCCACCTGAAAAGCACCTTTCAAATGGCGAGGAAGAATACGAAGAGCAAAACTAGTAGCGTTAATCTGATCTTGCGGTCAAGAAGGGCTTGCGTGTTTTTGTATCAGAATAAATTAACCGAGTAGCCACACGTATCTCGCTACAGACGCACAGTTCACAAGGGGGTATGTCGAAAAAGTGTCGAAATCACTGTGCCGAATTGAGATGAAACGAGAGGCAGGGCAGGGGGGAAAGTGCGAATTGAGCGGCTTTGAGACGCACTGAAACGATTGGACAAGGGTTCAAATCCCTATCTCTCCGCCATAACACGTAACGTCTAAGCCCCTGAAATGGTTGAGCATTTCAGGGGCTTTTTCTTTTCTGGCGGGAAAGTTGGGGCGAAACTAGGGCCACAGTCCGGTTCCGCGGAGCGCTTTGATCGCCTCAGCCTGCCTTGAGCTTGATCACGTCATTTCGTCTGTCTTCAGGTCTGTGTGGCCTTATGCGGCTGCATGCTCCCCGCACGATTTCTTCTTTTTCGCAGTCTGCACGCACTCGTCGATCGGGGCCTTCTTTGGCGCACGGAGCTCTCGACCATGAGCGCAGCAAAGCGAATCGCATATTGGTTTTGCGCAAGTTGCGATCTTGCGCAGGGCCGGTATGGGCCAGGTTGGGTAATTTGATGAACGCGGATGTCGGGCCGCAGGCTTGAGCGCTCGCCCGCTTAGCCGGCGCGCCTTCGGGCGCATGTGCTCATGCGGCTCGGAAACATCCGCACTACACGCACTTCCGCGCATTCATGCAAACAAGGAGGTTTGATCATGCGTTCATGGATTCTGGTATTTGCCGTGCTTGCCGGATGCGCGGGCAATCCGGCGCAGCAGGCGGACAAGCTCAACGCCGCGCTCGACGCGCAGTATTCACCCATGAGGTACAAGTACTCGCAGACGGGCAGCGCACTGCATATCGAGACCGTGCTCGCAGGAGAGCCCGGTCAGTCCGCTGCCAACGACGACATTCGACGCGCTGCTCTGGACTACATAGAAGGCCACTGTGGCTTCGATGAGCAGTCGTTGAAGCAGGTCCGTATCGTCAGGCACCTGCCGCCCGTCTGGTATGAGGTCTGGGTATTCGATTCCTCCAGCCAAGGCGGGCGGGGCGCTACAGGGATCTCCGTGGTAATGAACTATCGCCCGGAAATCGACAAGACCGATGTCAGCTTCCATGCACCAGGCAACGTCTGCTCGTAGGCGTTCAACTCTTCACGCTATCTACTGCAGGGAATGACGGCCGCCCCAGGGCGGCCGCCTGTGTCTATCGTCGGGCGATTGATCAAGTCACTTTCATTTTTGTCGTTATCAGGCAATATGTGCTTTAGTTGTCGATAATGCACGGAGGAGGAGCAATGACCGCGCTAACCCGCCCCCAGCTTGATGCCGATGATGTCCTGGCCAAGGCATTGCTCAATGCTCGCGAGCAGCTGGGCCTTACCCAGCAGGAACTGGCTGCCATCGTCGGAGTGCACCGGACTGCAATCAGCCGCTGGCAGGAGAGCGGTGGCTTGCGTGCCGAGAGCAAGACAGGTGAGCTGGCGTTGCTGCTGATCCGTATCTACCGGAGTCTGTACGCGCTTTTCGGCGGTGACCTGGCGGACATGAGTCACTTCCTGCGCACGGCCAACCACCATCTGAGCGGGGTGCCGCTGGAGCTGATGGAGCAGGTCCAGGGCCTGGTCCGGGTGGCCGAATACCTTGATGCCATTCGCGGCAAGATCTGATGCAGAGCCTGGATATCTGGATCCGTTGCGACGGCGAGCAACATATTCGTCCCTTGCGCGGACGCCTGCTGCGGCTGGTCGAAAGCCAGGAGCAGGTCGCCACCCAGCAGCTGGTCGACGATCTGGAAGAGCAGGCCCTGCTCGAGCAGTTGCTCGAGCGCAGCAAGCCGCCGCTACCCGAGGGTACCGAGGGTCTTCACTATCTGCTGAAAACACCGTTTCGCTATCCGCCGTTGCGCTGGGGCTCGCGTTTCGGCAGCCGTGACGAGCCGAGCCTGTTCTACGGCGCCTGGTCGCTGGAGACGGCCATGGCCGAGACGGCCTACTACCGCTTCCTGTTCTGGAGCGGAATGCAGACCCCGCCACCGAGCGGACGCATTCGCTCGGCGCATGCTTCCTTCGAGGTGCGTTATCAGGTCGAGCGGGGAGTACAGCTGCAGGCGCCGCCATTTGCGGCCGAGCGGGACGCGCTGGTGGATCGGCGGGACTACCGTGCCACCCAGCGTATCGGCACTGCGATGCGTGCTGCGGGCGTGGAGGCGTTCGAGTTCGAGTCCGCTCGCTGCCCGGAGCATGGAGTGAACGTCGCACTCTTCGTGCCACGAGCGTTTGCTGAGCGCAAACCGAAGAACATGACCGCCTGGCTCTGCGAAACCAGTGCAGGCCTGGTGGCGTTCAAACAGGCCCAGGGCCCTGATCAGCCGCGACTGTTCCGCCTGGAGCTGTTTCTTGAGGAAGGTGTGTTGCCCCGGCCGGCCTGAGCCGGGGCGTCGAGTCACTTGCGCAGCCAGCGTCCGTCGAGCTGGATGAACTGGCCGCTGGGCGTCTTCTCGATCGCCTTCTTGCCCGCGATGGCTTCGACATCCGCCAGCTTGATCTTGTTGCTCTGGGCCACACGCTGGTATTCCGCGCGTCGGGCCCGATTGATCAGGCGGGCGATATCCTCAGCCTGGCCTTCGGCCCGAACCACGCCCAGATAACCATCAGGCTGTTCGCCCAGTTGGCCGGCAGCCTTGGCATCGCCGAGGGCGGCCATGGCGCCGCTGAGGTCCAGTGCCCAGACCGGTGCGCTCAGGCACAGGGTCAGCAAGAGCAGTGCGCCGCGTCGATAGAAGTTCATGTGCGTCTCCTTCAGAACAGTCCGCTGTCTTCGCTGATGATGTTGTCCAGCGCCTTGTCGACCTTGACGTAGATCTCGTGCTCGATCTTCACGTTGAGGTTGATGTTGATCGGCTCGTTCGGCATGGCCAGTTGCACCGTGGGTGTGCAGGCGGCGGCCAGCAGAGCCAGTGGCAGGATGCTGCAGAGCATGCGCAGTCGCATGGATCTCTCCTCTTGCGGTGCCCTGTGCTCAGGGCGTTGCTGATTCGGCCTCGCGCATGCGTTCCTGCACGCGCTGCTGGATGCGCTCGCTGACCTTGCCGCTCAGCTGCAGGCTGGTCAGCAGAGCGGGAATGTCTTCTTCGATGTTGATGTTGAAGTGGATGGGTCGCCCGTTCTCGATCTGCGGATTTTCACCTTCCAGGCGTAATGCCAATTGCAGTGTGCCTTGCTCGCTGTAATCGACGCCACTCTCCAGGCGTGAATAGTGAAAATTGCTCAGTGCCTGGACCACCAGCCCCAGTGCCGGGTTGCTGGCACCGAAAGCATCCAGTTTGGGCGAGCTGAAGTGTAACCGTCCGCCGGGAGCGCGGGCGGCCAGCGTGCCGTCGGCAATGCTGAGTCCGTCCGGAGTCAGGCGCAGCGGCAGCTCGCCGTCGATGTTGCCGTCGCCTTCGAGGCCTTCGGCAGGATAGGCCTGCAGCAACTGCGCAAGACTGATGCCCTGTACATGCAGCGACCGTGCGGGGTTGTCTGCAGCAAGATCCAGGGTGCCTGGGTCCAGCCAGATACGGCCGTTGAACAGCTGTGCCTGCGCCTGCTGCCAATTGAGGCGACCGATGGTGGGGGAGCCGATCGCGGCGGTGTAGTCGCCGCGCAGCGCCACCGTCTGCAGTGGGACGCCGGGATTGAGCTGGGCAATCTGTAGTTGCTCGATCCCTATCTGCAGTCGCTCGTTGCGCAGGTCGAGCTGCAACTGAGCGTCCACTCCCTGCAGCTCGCTGCGATCGAAAATGCCGGCTACTCCGCTCAGGCGCATGCTGGCGCGTGCCTGTAGGGGACGTTGGTCCGCAACGACCGCATTGGCCTCCAGGCGCATGCTGCCGGCGCTGAGTTCAAGCGTCGACGGCCAGTCGGTCAGGGTGCGCTGCAGGGGATTGCCCCCGGCAAAGTGCAGCTCGTTCAATTGCCCATCCAGCAGGACGCTGCCGTCGCCCTGCTGTGCACGGGTGCGCAGCGTCAGGCCGGCGTCGTTGTACAGGGTTCCGTCCAGCACCAGTCGATTGTCGTACTGGAGGTTGCCGCGCCAATCCCAACCCTGGCTGCGCAATGCGCTGTGTTCGAGGGCGTCGATGCGCAGGTCGATGGGCGCTAGCAGTGTCTGCTCGGCGTCGAGGTCTGAGGCCCACTGCAGCCCGTCCAGCTGCAGCTGCAGCTGGCGCGCGGTGACGGGCTGGCTGGGATCGAGCCAGGTCAGTCGAGTCGCCTGAACCTGCGAGCCGGGCTGCAGATGCAGTTGCAGTCCGTGCTGATTCAGCAATCCGCTGGTCGTCAACTGCGCCTGCATCCCCTGTATCCGAACGTCGGGATGGCGCAGTTCTGCCGCGCGCAGCTGAAGTTTTGCGGCATTCAGACGCAGCTCCCAGGCCTGCGGGTCGAGTTGGGCGTGGAGCTGCGCCTGGCCTTCGATATGCAACGGACCGCTGCTGGAAACCTGCAACTTGAGGCCAAGTGTGTTGTCGGCGAACGCCTGCTCCTCGGCGCTGATCTGCAGCTGCAGGGAGCCTGGGTCGGCCCCTTCGGGTAGATGCTCCAGCAACTGCGGGTCGAGGGCATTGAGCTGCAGCTGCGCCTGCAGTTGGCGGGCCTGCCAGCTACCGTCCGTACCGAGCAGCTGGATCACGGCCTGTCCCTGCAGCGGGCCGACGCCCGGAACCGGCCAGGGGGCGGGCAGGTCGGCCTGCAGATCGAGATGGCCGCTGGCGTGCAGCAGGCGTTGCAGGTCGAGTGCGCCCGGGGTGAGCTGCAGCAGCCAGTCGGCGCTCAGTGCCAGGCTGCCTGGCGCCTGGTCCAGCGGCGGAAGCGTGCCCAGCCACTCTTCCAGCCACTCCCACAGCCAGGCGGTATCGCCCCGCGCGGGTAGTTCCAGTTTGCCGTTCCAGGTATTGCCGACAGCGCTGGATTGCCAGGTGCTGCGCAGGTGGGCGCTGGGTTCGCCGTCGATCTCCAGACGCGCCTCGAGCGTCGGCAGCGCGCTTGCGCCACTCCAGGCATGCAGGTCCAGCCGATGCGCGCCGCGATTCAGACTGACATGCAGTTGCGGATGAGGCTCGTGGTCCAGGCGCAATGCGCCCTGTAGACGACAGCGTGTCTGCTGGCACGGCAGGTCCAGCGCGATCTCGGAAATGGCCACATGCCGGGGCACTGCCCTGGGCAGCAGTTGCTCAGGGTCCAGGCTCTGCAGTCCGTCGGGTGCTTCTGTCGAGGGTTGTCGGGGGGGATGCTGGAAGACCTCGAGCTGTTGCAGGTTAAGTGCTTCGAAATGCCATCCCAGTTCTCTGCCGCGCGCCCATGTCAGGCGCAGTTCTCGAGCGTGCAAGCGCATTGCCAGGCCCGGATGGTTCAGGTCGATCCGCAGATCCGCTATGAGCAACTGATCAAGATCGAGTTCGACGCCTTTGAGCTCAAGCTGCTCGATGCCGAACTGCTCGCGCAGATGCTGCCAGTACAGCCAGCCGAGGAGGGCAGCTATCAGCAGTAGCGCAAAAAGCGTGAGGAAGATGGTGCGCAGCCAGAACCTGATTCTTCTCGCCATCGCGGCTGCTACTCCGGCAATGGGTTAGCCAGGGAGAGTGGCCCAGGCATGCCGGGATGGCAAGTCCGCTCGCTTGGCGCTGCGACATCCGGGCGCGCTTTTTGGGTTGACAAAACGCACTGAAGAAGGGCGTTGGCGCTGCCCGCGCCGTGGACTTTTGCACAATGGCGAAGCACCTTGCCATTTCGCTGTCACAATCGCTCGTAAGTCATTGATTTTTTCGTTGCGCTTTTTAACTTCATGAAAAATAAGGAGTTTTTTTGCTGGTGAAAAAACCGCCAGTTTAAGCTCAGGCCCCGTCAGACTGGGCCTTCGGCGTCTTGCACCCATCTTGTCCACTGATTTATCCACAGGTTCTGTGGATTAAATCGAGGCGCCGGTCTAGAACGCCTGCCGGCATATTTTGCAAGTCTTTACCGGGGCAAAAAAAGGAGTAGAGTGCGCGGCTCCCGAGCCCGACTGGTCCGTTCATGAAGTTTCGCGAAGCTGCCTCCGGCGAACCTGCTGCCCTGCGTCCCAAGCTTCCGCTGCGGGTCGCGCTGTGGCTACTCGATCAGCCGCGCATCGGCCAGACGATGAGTGTCAAACGCATTGCCGGGCACCTGCTCAAGACCCCGGCGCGCCAGGGTGTGGTTCAGGCTCAGGCGCGGTTGGGACAACTGCTGTGCAGCGACTGCGACAATCAGCGTGATCGTCGTATCGGTATGCAGTTGCTGCGCCAGGCCGCTCGCGCGGGTGACCGTCGGGCCAGCGAGTTGGCACTGCGCCTTGAGCGCAAGGGCAGCTGTCGCGAACTCTGATCCTGCTTAGAGCAGCAGTGCCAACAGGCCCAACAGCATGCCGGCGAGCATCACCGGCAGCGTACGCAGGGCCAGCTCCTTCCCTCCGATCAGCGCAATCAGCGCGGCCTTGACCAGGCTGTTGGCGAAAGCGGCGATATAGATCCCACGGGTAGCGATTTCCCCATCCAGCTCGGCGCGCGCGCTACGTGCCAGCGACAGGGTAATGGCGTCTACATCAGTCATGCCCGACAGCAGACTGACCAGGTAGATGCCGACATCGCCGAGCCAGTGTTGCGCGGCTTCGACCATGAACAGTACCAACACCAGCAGCGCGCCAAAGCGCAACGCCGGCCCCAGCTCGAAGGGGTTCGTCAGCGGCGCCTCGACATTGCCGACCAGCTCGCGCCCAGCGGCACGGTAATAGAAGAGTGCGCCGGCGGTGTACACCAGCATGGCCACTCCCAGCGGTAGCAGCAGCGGCGGGAGCAGTTGCGGATTGATGATGCCGACTTCCAGCAGCACCCGCGGAAACATCAGCGCCGAGGTCGCCAGCAGGCCGCAGGCGAGCAGCGCGCGCATCGAGGGGCCGTTGTGCAGACGGGCCAGGGTGATGGTCATGGCGGTGGAGGAAACCAGACCGCCGAGTAGCGCGCTGACCACCAGGCCGTGGCGGGTGCCGATCAGGCGCACCGCGACATAGGCGGCGAAGCCGATACCGGCGATCAGCACCACCATCCACCAGGTCGCATAGGGGTTGAGCGCCTGCCACGGGCCGTAGCCCTGATTGGGTAGCGCCGGTAGCAGCACCAGCGAGATGAACAGCAGCTTCAGCGCACCCGACAGCTCGACTTCCGACAGCCTGCGCAGCGCACCGTGCAGATCCTGCTTGAGGCTCAGCAGCAGGGCGATGACCACCGCACAGCCGGCCGCCAGGGCGCGTGTTTCGACCAGTGCCAGACTGCCGAGCAGGAAGGTCAGCAGCAGCGCAATCTCGCTGGTCATGCCCAGGTCACCATTGCGGCGCTGGTCGCCGATGTAGCCTGCCAGGGCATGCAGCCCGACCAGCACAAGCATGGCGATCCAGGCGCCGATCCCCAGATGCGAGGCGAGCAGGGCGGCGAGGCCGCCGAGCAAACCGACCAGGCCGAAGGTGCGAATGCCGGCGGCCAGCTGGCTTTCCTCGGTATCGCGCGCGCTCCAGCCGCGCTCGGTGCCGATCAGCAGGCCTACGGCAAGCGCGGTGGCCAGGTCGAGCAGGAGTTCCGTGTGTGCCAGCATGGCCGTTCCTTATGGGGTGGAAGCCTGAGCGATTCTAGCGGTACCGATGGTTGGTCAGCGACCGCGTCCTGCCAGATGCCGCGCAAACGCTCAGCGAAGGGGGACGGCGGCGCCATCGGGCAGCCCGGACATCGGTTGCGGAGGAGGGCGAGTCAGGGCCAGGACTCTTCGGAAAACTGTCGAACCCAGGTTTGTTTCCGGTCGAGGTCACTGCGAGCTGCAGCGTGACGCGATCTGGGGCGAGGTAACTCAGTGGTGCGGCCAGCGCGGCCCACCCCGTGGCCCGACCACCGTGGCCCGACCAGGCGTGCATGCCGAAAGCTGTGCTTGCCCGGTTCCTGGCCACGTCTTTCCAAAGACGCCCTAGCCGCTCAATTTCAGATGGCGGCTGATCAGCGCGCGCAGCACCGCAGGCTTAACCGGCTTGGCGAGAAAATCCAGCCCTTCGGCCTGGACCTGGGCTATCAGCTCCGAGCGGCCGTCCGCGCTGATCACCACTCCCGGCAGTTCACTGCCGAGCTGCCCGCGCAGCCAGGCGATCAGGCCGGTGCCGGTTTCGCCCTCGTCGAGGTGGTAGTCGATCAGCACCAGCGCCGGACGCACGCCCTCGGCCAGCAGGTGCTCGCATTCCAGGCGGTTGCGTGCGGTCCAGACCTGGCAGCCCCAGCGCGAGAGCAGGCTGCTCATGCCGGTGAGGATGCTGTCTTCGTTGTCCACGCAGAGCACCTGAGCGCCGCCGAGGTTATGCGGCACTGGCTCGGCAGTACGCACTTGCGGTTGCGCCGCCGCGGCACGGCCCAGCGGAACACTGACGCTAAAGACCGTGCCTTTTCCGGGCCAGGAGCGCACCTGCAGGCGGTGGCCGAGCACGCGGCAGAGCCCGTCGGCGATGGCGAGTCCCAGCCCCAGGCCTTTTTCGGCGCGGGTCTGGTGGCTGTCCAGGCGTTTGAACTCCTCGAAGATCACCCCGAGCTTGTCGCTGGGGATGCCAGGCCCGCGGTCCCAGACCTCCAGGCGCAGACCGCCGGCCTCGCGCCGAACCCCCAGCAGCACGGCGCCATTGGCGTAGCGGAAGGCGTTGGTGAGGAAGTTCTGCAGCACTCGGCGCAGCAGTTTCGGATCACTCTCGATGCGCTCGTGGCTGCCGCGCAGGCGGAAGTCGATGCCTTGCTCCTGCGCCTGGGCGCGGAATTCGGCACCCAGTGCGTCATACAGCTCGGCGAGGGCAAAGCTTGCCCGTTCGGGATTGATCCGGCCGTTTTCCAGGCGCGAGATGTCCAGCAGATCGCTGATCAGGTCTTCCGCCGAACGCAGCGAACTGTCCAGATGGCGGACCAGTTCGCGGGCCTCGCCCGGCAGGCTTTCGGCCTGATGACCCAGGGCTGCGGAGAACAGCCGGGCGGCGTTCAGCGGCTGCATCAGGTCATGGCTGACGGCGGCGAGGAAGCGGCTCTTGGACTGGTTGGCGGTCTCGGCGACCGCCTTGGCGTCGGACAGCGCCTCGTTGAGCATCGACAGTTCCTGGGTGCGCTCCGCGACGCGTTGCTCGAGGCTTTCGTTGGCTTCCTTGAGCGCGCGCTCCGCCTCGCGAAACTCGGTGATGTCGGTAAAGCTCATGACGAAACCGCCACCGGGCATCGGGTTGCCGATCAGCTCGATCACCCGACCGTTGGGAAACAACCGCTCCGAGGTGTGCGCGTTGCCCTGGCGCATCCATTCCAGCCGGCGTTGCGCGTGCGCCTCCGGATCACCGACCCCGCACAGGCCGCGCACCGCGTTGTAGCGGATGATGTCGACGATCGGTCGGCCAACGTAGACCAGCCCCTCGGGGTAGTCGAACAGCTCCAGATAACGCTGGTTCCAGGCCACCAGCCGCAGCGACTTGTCGACCACGCTGATGCCCTGGGTGATGTTCTCGATCGCGCCCTGCAGCAGGGCGCGGTTGAATTCGAGTACCTCGGTGGCCTCGTCGACGATGCGCACCACATCCTCGACCTGCATCTCGCGACCTTCGATGGCCGCCTTGACCACTGCCCGTGTCGAGGACGCCCCGAGCACGCCGGCCAGCAGCCGTTCGGTATGCGCGATCCATTCGGCATCGGCGCGCTGCTGCGGGTTGAACTGCAACTGGCGCTGGCGATAGGCGAAGCGCTCGAAGCTCTGCTGGGCGCGCTCATGGCCGACAAAGCGCGCGGCGAGCAGCAGCAGGTCCTCGATCTGCACCGCCAGCAGGCTGCGCTGGCTGCCGCGTGTCTCGACGTCCTGGCCGATGAAGCGCCCGGCCTGCCAGTGCTCGGAGACGCGGGTGCGGGTGAGGTAGGACACCCAGGCAAACAGCAGGAAATTGCCCGCCAGCGACAGCACCACACCGCGGGTCAGCGGTTGCACATCGATGCCGATCGGTTGATAGAGCAGGAATTCGAGCCCCGGAAACCGGTCCAGCGACCAGCCCAGCCCACCGGCGATCAGCGGCAGCACCATGGTGTAGGACCAGATCAGCGAGCCCGCTGCAAGACCTGCGAATACGCCGCGGCGGTTGGCCTGCTTCCACAGCAGCGCGCCAAACATCGCCGGCGCCAGCTGGGTGATGGCGGCAAAGGCCACCTGGCCGATGGTCGCAAGACTGGTGGTACTACCGAGCATCCGGTAGCAGACATAGGCCAGCAGCAGGATCAGCAGAATGCTGATGCGCCGGGCGCTGAGCATCCAGTGGCGGAAGGCCTCGAAGGGGCGCTCGGCGGTTTTGCGCCGCAGCAGCCAGGGCAGCAGCATGTCGTTGGATACCATGGTCGAGAGCGCCACGGCCTCGACGATGACCATGCCGGTGGCCGCCGAAGCGCCGCCTATGAAGGCCAGCAGGGCCAGGGTCGGGTGGGCCTCGGCCAGCGGCAGGCTGATCACATAGGAATCCGGCGCCATGCCAGGGGGCAGTAGCATCTGCCCGGCGAGGGCGATCGGTACCACGAAGAGCACGGCCAGCAGCAGATAGAGCGGGAAGATCCAGCGCGCGCTGCGCAGGTCGCCGGATTCGGTGTTCTCCACCACTGCCACATGGAACTGCCGCGGCAGGCAGACGATGGCCATCATCGCCACCCCGGTCTGCACCAGCATCGACGACCAGTCCATCGGCGTCGCCCAGTAGCCTTCGAGAATCGGTGTCTGTCTGGCCTGCTCGAACAGATCGCCAAAGCCATCGAATAGCCCGTAGGTGATGAACACCCCGACCGCGAGGAAGGCCAGCAGCTTGACGATCGATTCAAACGCGATCGCCAGGACCATGCCGCGGTGGTGCTCGGTGGCATCCAGGCTGCGGGTGCCGAATAGCACGGTGAACAGCGCCAGCACCAGGGTGACGATCAGCGCGGTGTCCTGGCCCTGGCTGCCGACCGAGTGCGCCCCGGAACCGGTCAGAAGATTCACCCCCAGCACGATGGCCTTGAGCTGCAGCGCGATGTAGGGCAGCACGCTGACCAGGCAGATCAGCGCCACCACGACTGCCAGCGACTGCGACTTGCCGTAGCGCGCGGCGATGAAGTCGGCGATCGAGGTGATGTTCTCCTGCTTGCTGATCAGCACCATCTTCTGCAGCACCCAGGGTGCGAACAGCATCAGTAGCACCGGCCCCAGATAGATCGGCAGGAATGACCAGAGCTGCTCGGCGGCCTGGCCGACCGCGCCGAAGAAGGTCCAACTGGTGCAGTACACCGCCAGCGACAGACTGTAGACCCAGGCACGTAGCCGCGGCGACAGTGGCTTGGCGCGGCGGTCGCCATAGAAGGCGATGCCGAACAGCACCGCCATATATAGAAGGGAAACCGCGGCGATCAGGCCGATGGACAGCGACATTCAGACTCCGGACAGACGCGGCAGGCAACAAGCTCACAGCATAGGACCGCAGCGCGCGGCGGCAAAGCCGTGGCAGACAGGTTTTGCTGTGCGACCAAGGTCGTATGGTTGTTTGTGCTCAGGTCTGTTGCTGCGAAGGTTGCAGCATTGGTCGGTGGTTTCGCGGGCCTGCCTGGAAAACCTCGACCCCGTCGAGCATGCGGGCTTGGCTCAACGCCCGCTTTGCGCTCCAATAGCCGGCGCTCGGCTGTTGCCGGTGAATCACTCTGCGCGTGGCCTCGGTTGCCAGCTGCAGTGGAGTAGGACGAGTTGCCGGTATTGGCGAGCCAGGGATGTGCAAGCCGGTTGGGCGCCACCATTGAGAAGGACAAGGGATCATGACCAGCGAATCGCAGTTCGCACTGCTCGGCAAGAAGCGCTTTCTGCCGTTCTTTCTCACCCAGTCGCTGGGTGCGTTCAACGACAACATCTATAAACAGACGGTGATCCTGGCAATCCTGTTCAAGCTGACCCTGGCCGACAGCTTTCTCGGCATCAGCCTGGACAAGGACCTGCTGGTCAATCTCTGCGCGCTGCTGTTCATCCTGCCGTTCTTTCTGTTCTCGGCGCTGGCCGGGCAGTTCGGTGAGAAGTTCGCCAAGGATGGCTTGATCCGCATGGTCAAGCTGGGCGAGATCGGCATCATGCTGCTTGGGGCGCTGGCGGTGTGGTTCGAGTCGCTTGCGTTGATGCTGGTGGTGCTGTTCGGTATGGGTACTCAGTCGGCGCTGTTCGGGCCGGTGAAGTACTCGATCCTGCCGCAGCATCTGAAGGAGTCCGAGCTGGTTGGTGGCAACGCGCTGGTAGAGATGGGGACCTTCCTGGCCATCCTGGCCGGGACCATCGGAGCGGGAATCATGCTCTCCTCCAGTCACTACGCCTCGCTGGTCGCAAGCGCCGTGGTGCTGATAGCACTGCTGGGTTACTGCGCCAGTCTGGGTATTCCACGTGCTGAGCCATCGTTGCCGCAGCTGCAGCTGGACTGGAACATTTTCCGTCAGACCTGGCGAATCATGCATCTGGGGTTGGGCCAACGTCCGGCGGTGTCGCGCTCGCTGATCGGCAATTCCTGGTTCTGGTTCATCGGCGCCATCTACCTGGCGCAGATCCCCAACTTTGCCAAGGACTGGCTGTATGGCGACGAGAGCGTGGTGACGCTGATCCTCACCGTGTTCTCGGTGGGCATCGCTTCCGGCTCGATGCTTTGCGAGCGGCTTTCGGGCCACAAGGTCGAGATCGGCCTGGTGCCCTTCGGCTCCATCGGTCTGAGCCTGTTTGGCATTCTCATCTGGTGGCATTCCGGTGGCTTTCCTGCGCCGATCGGGAGCGAGCTGCAGGGTTGGATGGCGGTGCTGTCACATGCTCAGGGCTGGCTGATCATGGCCGACATACTCGGTCTCGGGCTGTTCGGCGGCTTCTATATAGTGCCGCTGTATGCGTTGATTCAGTCGCGGACCCTGGAGAACGAACGCGCCCGCGTGATTGCTGCCAACAACATCCTCAACGCGCTGTTCATGGTGGTATCGGCGCTGGTGGCGATTCTGTTCCTGAGCGTCGCCGGGCTGTCGATCCCCGAGCTGTTCCTTGCTGTGTCGCTGATGAACATCGCGGTCAACGCGTACATCTTCCATATCGTCCCCGAGTTCAGCATGCGCTTCCTTATATGGATGCTCGGCCACTCGATGTACCGCGTGGAACATCGCGGGCTGGAAGCCATTCCCGACGAGGGCCCGGTGGTGCTGGTGTGCAATCACGTGTCCTTCGTCGATGCGCTGCTGATCGGCGGTGCCATTCGCCGGCCGGTGCGTTTCGTCATGTACTACAAGATCTACCAGCTGCCGGTGCTCAACTTCATCTTCCGTACTGCCGGCACCGTACCCATCGCCGCGCGCGGCGAAGACCTGGCAACCTACGAACAGGCTTTCGTGCGCATCCGCCAGTATCTGGAGAATGGCGAGGTGGTGTGCATCTTCCCCGAGGGCAAGCTGACTGCTGACGGCGAGCTCAACGAGTTCAAGAACGGCGTGGAGCTGATCCTCAAGGACAGCCCGGTGCCGGTCATTCCCATGGCGTTGCAGGGCTTGTGGGGCAGTTTCTTCAGTCGCGACCAGGGCAAGCGTCTGTTTCGGCGCATCTGGTCCCGGGTGACGCTGGTGGCTGGCGAGCCGGTATCGCCGGAACTGGCCACCCGCCAGATGCTCCAGGAGCGGGTGCTTGAGCTGCGCGGAGAGCGACGCTGAGCGGCTAAGTTGGCAGCGAGGCCCTGAAAGTGTTGTTGTCTGTCTCGATAAAGCTGTTGACGCGAGCGCAAAGGGCCCTATAATGCGCACCACTTCCAGTGTGACTCGTTCGGAAAAGCCTTTGTAAAACAAGAGCTTAGAAGAAAATAAAGGTTGCGCTGGTGGCGGATTCGAGTAGAATGCGCCGGGCTTCAGGAGGTGGTTTGATCCTGAGGTTGTCTCGGAGTCGAGCGATCGAAAACGAGATGAAGGAGGAGGTTGACAGCGGTTTGAAACGCTGTAGAATTCGCCTCCCGCTGACGAGAAGCCTGGTGCTGATCGAAAGCGCAAGCGGTTGAGAAGAAACGAAAAATTCTTCGAAAACAGCTTGACGAGTAAAGAGGCTGCTGTAGAATGCGCGGCCTTGGTTGAGGCGAAAGACTTAACCAAACGTTCTTTAACAACTGAATCAAGCAATTCGTGTGGGTGCTTGTGATGTAAGACTGGTAGTCGAGATGATTATCAGCAACGCAAGTAATCACTCGTTAATTCGAGAGTTTATCGTCTCTAGCGATAGAGACTGCGATTGCTGAGCCAAGTTTAGGGTTTTCTCAAAACCCAAGCAGTATTGAACTGAAGAGTTTGATCATGGCTCAGATTGAACGCTGGCGGCAGGCCTAACACATGCAAGTCGAGCGGATGAAGAGAGCTTGCTCTCTGATTCAGCGGCGGACGGGTGAGTAATGCCTAGGAATCTGCCTGGTAGTGGGGGACAACAGTTGGAAACGACTGCTAATACCGCATACGTCCTACGGGAGAAAGCAGGGGACCTTCGGGCCTTGCGCTATCAGATGAGCCTAGGTCGGATTAGCTAGTTGGTGAGGTAATGGCTCACCAAGGCGACGATCCGTAACTGGTCTGAGAGGATGATCAGTCACACTGGAACTGAGACACGGTCCAGACTCCTACGGGAGGCAGCAGTGGGGAATATTGGACAATGGGCGAAAGCCTGATCCAGCCATGCCGCGTGTGTGAAGAAGGTCTTCGGATTGTAAAGCACTTTAAGTTGGGAGGAAGGGCAGTAAGCTAATACCTTGCTGTTTTGACGTTACCGACAGAATAAGCACCGGCTAACTTCGTGCCAGCAGCCGCGGTAATACGAAGGGTGCAAGCGTTAATCGGAATTACTGGGCGTAAAGCGCGCGTAGGTGGTTTTGTAAGTTGAAGGTGAAATCCCCGGGCTCAACCTGGGAACTGCCTCCAAAACTGCATGACTAGAGTACGGTAGAGGGTAGTGGAATTTCCTGTGTAGCGGTGAAATGCGTAGATATAGGAAGGAACACCAGTGGCGAAGGCGACTACCTGGACTGATACTGACACTGAGGTGCGAAAGCGTGGGGAGCAAACAGGATTAGATACCCTGGTAGTCCACGCCGTAAACGATGTCAACTAGCCGTTGGGTTCCTTGAGAACTTAGTGGCGCAGCTAACGCATTAAGTTGACCGCCTGGGGAGTACGGCCGCAAGGTTAAAACTCAAATGAATTGACGGGGGCCCGCACAAGCGGTGGAGCATGTGGTTTAATTCGAAGCAACGCGAAGAACCTTACCTGGCCTTGACATGCTGAGAACTTTCCAGAGATGGATTGGTGCCTTCGGGAACTCAGACACAGGTGCTGCATGGCTGTCGTCAGCTCGTGTCGTGAGATGTTGGGTTAAGTCCCGTAACGAGCGCAACCCTTGTCCTTAGTTACCAGCACGTTATGGTGGGCACTCTAAGGAGACTGCCGGTGACAAACCGGAGGAAGGTGGGGATGACGTCAAGTCATCATGGCCCTTACGGCCAGGGCTACACACGTGCTACAATGGTCGGTACAGAGCGTCGCCAAGCCGCGAGGTGGAGCTAATCGCACAAAACCGATCGTAGTCCGGATCGCAGTCTGCAACTCGACTGCGTGAAGTCGGAATCGCTAGTAATCGTGAATCAGAATGTCACGGTGAATACGTTCCCGGGCCTTGTACACACCGCCCGTCACACCATGGGAGTGGGTTGCTCCAGAAGTAGCTAGTCTAACCTTCGGGGGGACGGTTACCACGGAGTGATTCATGACTGGGGTGAAGTCGTAACAAGGTAGCCGTAGGGGAACCTGCGGCTGGATCACCTCCTTAATCGAAGACATCAGCTTCTTCATAAGCTCCCACACGAATTGCTTGATTCATTGCGAAGACGATTGGGTCTGTAGCTCAGTTGGTTAGAGCGCACCCCTGATAAGGGTGAGGTCGGCAGTTCGAATCTGCCCAGACCCACCAATGTTACGGGGCGCAGGCTTCAGTACATTGGGGCCATAGCTCAGCTGGGAGAGCGCCTGCTTTGCACGCAGGAGGTCAGGAGTTCGATCCTCCTTGGCTCCACCACTCTCGTTAGAGTACAGAAATGAGCATTGCTGCAAAGGCAGTCAGTGTTGATTTCTGGTCTTTACCAGAATCGTTCTTTAAAAATTTGGGTATGTGATAGAAGTAGACAGCATGATTACTTTCACTGGTAGTTATGTTGGCTAAGGTAAAATTTGTGAGTTCAAGCGCAAATTTTCGGCGAATGTCGTCTTCACGTTACGAATCTATAACCAGATTGCTTGGGGTTATATGGTCAAGTGAAGAAGCGCATACGGTGGATGCCTTGGCAGTCAGAGGCGATGAAAGACGTTGTAGCCTGCGATAAGCTTCGGGGAGGTGGCAAACAACCTGCGATCCGGAGATCTCTGAATGGGGGAACCCACCCAGCATAAGCTGGGTATCTTGTACTGAATACATAGGTGCAAGAGGCGAACCAGGGGAACTGAAACATCTAAGTACCCTGAGGAAAAGAAATCAACCGAGATTCCCTTAGTAGTGGCGAGCGAACGGGGATTAGCCCTTAAGTGGCTTTGAGATTAATAGAAGGCTCTGGAAAGTGCCGCCATAGTGGGTGATAGCCCCGTATATGAAAATCTCTTAGTCATGAAATCGAGTAGGACGGGGCACGTGAAACCTTGTCTGAATATGGGGGGACCATCCTCCAAGGCTAAATACTACTGACTGACCGATAGTGAACTAGTACCGTGAGGGAAAGGCGAAAAGAACCCCGGAGAGGGGAGTGAAATAGATCCTGAAACCGTATGCGTACAAGCAGTGGGAGCCCACTTTGTTGGGTGACTGCGTACCTTTTGTATAATGGGTCAGCGACTTATATTCAGTGGCGAGCTTAACCGAATAGGGGAGGCGTAGCGAAAGCGAGTCTTAATAGGGCGTTTAGTCGCTGGGTATAGACCCGAAACCGGGCGATCTATCCATGAGCAGGTTGAAGGTTAGGTAACACTGACTGGAGGACCGAACCCACTTCCGTTGAAAAGGCAGGGGATGACTTGTGGATCGGAGTGAAAGGCTAATCAAGCTCGGAGATAGCTGGTTCTCCTCGAAAGCTATTTAGGTAGCGCCTCACGTATCACTCCAGGGGGTAGAGCACTGTTTCGGCTAGGGGGTCATCCCGACTTACCAAACCGATGCAAACTCCGAATACCTGGAAGTGTCAGCGTGGGAGACACACGGCGGGTGCTAACGTCCGTCGTGAAAAGGGAAACAACCCAGACCGTCAGCTAAGGTCCCAAAGTCATGGTTAAGTGGGAAACGATGTGGGAAGGCTTAGACAGCTAGGAGGTTGGCTTAGAAGCAGCCACCCTTTAAAGAAAGCGTAATAGCTCACTAGTCGAGTCGGCCTGCGCGGAAGATGTAACGGGGCTCAAACCATGCACCGAAGCTACGGGTTCACACTATGTGTGAGCGGTAGAGGAGCGTTCTGTAAGCCTGTGAAGGTGAGTTGAGAAGCTTGCTGGAGGTATCAGAAGTGCGAATGCTGACATGAGTAACGACAATGCGAGTGAAAAACTCGCACGCCGAAAGACCAAGGTTTCCTGCGCAACGTTAATCGACGCAGGGTTAGTCGGCCCCTAAGGCGAGGCAGAAATGCGTAGTCGATGGGAAACGGGTTAATATTCCCGTACTTCTAGTTACTGCGATGGGGGGACGGAGAAGGCTAGGCCAGCAAGGCGTTGGTTGTCCTTGTTTAAGGTAGTAGGCTGATTTCTTAGGCAAATCCGGGAAATCTAGGCCGAGAACTGATGACGAGCGTTCTTTTAGAATGCGAAGTGGTTGATGCCATGCTTCCAAGAAAAGCCTCTAAGCTTCAGGTAACTAGGAACCGTACCCCAAACCGACACAGGTGGTCGGGTAGAGAATACCAAGGCGCTTGAGAGAACTCGGGTGAAGGAACTAGGCAAAATGGCACCGTAACTTCGGGAGAAGGTGCGCCGGTGAGGGTGAAGTATTTACTACGTAAGCCCATGCCGGTCGAAGATACCAGGCCGCTGCGACTGTTTATTAAAAACACAGCACTCTGCAAACACGAAAGTGGACGTATAGGGTGTGACGCCTGCCCGGTGCCGGAAGGTTAATTGATGGGGTTAGCGCAAGCGAAGCTCTTGATCGAAGCCCCGGTAAACGGCGGCCGTAACTATAACGGTCCTAAGGTAGCGAAATTCCTTGTCGGGTAAGTTCCGACCTGCACGAATGGCGTAACGATGGCGGCGCTGTCTCCACCCGAGACTCAGTGAAATTGAAATCGCTGTGAAGATGCAGTGTATCCGCGGCTAGACGGAAAGACCCCGTGAACCTTTACTATAGCTTTGCACTGGACTTTGAATTTGCTTGTGTAGGATAGGTGGGAGGCTTTGAAGCGTGGACGCCAGTTCGCGTGGAGCCATCCTTGAAATACCACCCTGGCAACTTTGAGGTTCTAACTCTGGTCCGTTATCCGGATCGAGGACAGTGTATGGTGGGTAGTTTGACTGGGGCGGTCTCCTCCCAAAGAGTAACGGAGGAGTACGAAGGTGCGCTCAGACCGGTCGGAAATCGGTCGTAGAGTATAAAGGCAAAAGCGCGCTTGACTGCGAGACAAACACGTCGAGCAGGTACGAAAGTAGGTCTTAGTGATCCGGTGGTTCTGTATGGAAGGGCCATCGCTCAACGGATAAAAGGTACTCCGGGGATAACAGGCTGATACCGCCCAAGAGTTCATATCGACGGCGGTGTTTGGCACCTCGATGTCGGCTCATCACATCCTGGGGCTGAAGCCGGTCCCAAGGGTATGGCTGTTCGCCATTTAAAGTGGTACGCGAGCTGGGTTTAGAACGTCGTGAGACAGTTCGGTCCCTATCTGCCGTGGACGTTTGAGATTTGAGAGGGGCTGCTCCTAGTACGAGAGGACCGGAGTGGACGAACCTCTGGTGTTCCGGTTGTCACGCCAGTGGCATTGCCGGGTAGCTATGTTCGGAAAAGATAACCGCTGAAAGCATCTAAGCGGGAAACTTGCCTCAAGATGAGATCTCACTGGAGCCTTGAGCTCCCTGAAGGGCCGTCGAAGACTACGACGTTGATAGGTGGGGTGTGTAAGCGCTGTGAGGCGTTGAGCTAACCCATACTAATTGCCCGTGAGGCTTGACCATATAACACCCAAACAATTTGCGTGTTAGACGGTTGAAGTCGACAAACCGAAAATTTGCAACGAACCACAAATTACTCATATCACATACCCATTCGGGAAGACGCCTCACCGCGGCTTCCCAACCCAATCGCTTGACGACCATAGAGAATTGGAACCACCTGATCCCTTCCCGAACTCAGTAGTGAAACGATTCATCGCCGATGGTAGTGTGGGGTTTCCCCATGTGAGAGTAGGTCATCGTCAAGCACCTATACCAAAACCCCGGTTATCGACAGATAACCGGGGTTTTACTTTGCGCGGGAAAAA
>NZ_QASN01000023.1 GCF_003052585.1 Pseudomonas mangrovi
AAACCGCACGTCAACGTCGGCACCATCGGTCACGTCGACCATGGCAAGACCACTCTGACTGCAGCTCTGACCCGCGTTTGCTCCGAGGTTTTCGGTAGTGCCAAGGTCGATTTCGACAAGATCGACTCGGCTCCGGAAGAGAAGGCTCGTGGTATCACCATCAACACCGCGCACGTCGAGTACGACTCGGCTGTTCGTCACTACGCTCACGTTGACTGCCCGGGCCACGCTGACTATGTGAAGAACATGATCACCGGTGCTGCGCAGATGGACGGCGCGATCCTGGTCTGCTCGGCTGCTGACGGCCCCATGCCGCAAACTCGCGAGCACATCCTGCTGTCCCGTCAGGTTGGCGTTCCGTACATCGTCGTGTTCTTGAACAAGGCTGACATGGTCGATGACGCCGAGCTGCTGGAACTGGTCGAGATGGAAGTTCGCGACCTGCTGTCCACCTACGATTTCCCGGGTGACGACACTCCGATCATCATCGGCTCTGCGCTGATGGCTCTGAACGGTGAAGATGCCAACGAAATGGGCACCACTGCGGTCAAGAAGCTGGTCGAGACTCTGGACAGCTACATTCCGGAGCCGGTTCGTGCCATCGACAAGCCGTTCCTGATGCCGATCGAAGACGTGTTCTCGATCTCCGGTCGCGGTACCGTTGTGACTGGTCGTGTCGAGCGCGGCATCGTCAAGATCCAGGAAGAAATCGAAATCGTTGGTCTGCGTGACACCACCAAGACCACCTGCACCGGCGTGGAAATGTTCCGCAAGCTGCTCGACGAAGGTCGTGCTGGCGAGAACTGCGGCGTGCTGCTGCGCGGCACCAAGCGTGATGACGTCGAGCGTGGCCAGGTTCTGGCCAAGCCGGGCACCATCAAGCCGCACACCAAGTTCGAAGCCGAAGTGTACGTTCTGTCCAAGGAAGAAGGTGGTCGTCACACCCCGTTCTTCAAGGGCTACCGTCCGCAGTTCTACTTCCGCACCACTGACGTGACCGGTTCGTGCGAGCTGCCGGAAGGCGTCGAGATGGTAATGCCGGGCGACAACATCAAGATGGTTGTCACCCTGATCAAGCCGATCGCCATGGAAGACGGCCTGCGCTTCGCCATTCGCGAAGGCGGTCGTACCGTCGGCGCTGGCGTGGTTGCCAAGGTTATCGAATAATCGGTTGCCCAAAAACATTCGGGCCGGCATAATGGTCGGCCTGATTCGTTCCAGGTCAGTAGCTCAATTGGCAGAGCAGCGGTCTCCAAAACCGCAGGTTGGGGGTTCGATTCCCTCCTGGCCTGCCAGATTCCCTTTCCGGATCTGGCGTCCTCAGTTACAGGATCTTTAGTAGATGAACGCAAAGGCGGAAGTCAAAGACTCGCGCTTCGATCTGGTCAAGTGGCTCGTTGTAGTTGCATTGGTCGCGGTTGGGATCGTGGGTAATCATGTCTTCGCTGGTGAGTCGATCCTGTACCGTGTTCTGGCGCTGCTCGTGCTGGCCCTGGTTGCCGGCTTTGTTGCGTTGCAGACAGCAAAAGGGCGCGCCTTCTTTTCGTTGCTGAAGGATGCGCGAGGCGAGATTCGGAAAGTCGTATGGCCTACCCGTCAGGAGACCACGCAAACCACGTTGATCGTTGTGGTGGTTGTGCTGGTTATGGCGCTAGTGCTCTGGGGGCTCGACTCCCTCCTGGGTTGGCTTGTTTCTTTGATTGTTGGTTAAGGGTGTCCAGTGGCTAAGCGTTGGTACGTCGTGCATGCTTACTCGGGATACGAGAAGCATGTCATGCGCTCGCTGATCGAGCGCGTCAAGCTGGCCGGCATGGAAGATCAGTTCGGCGAGATTCTGGTTCCCACTGAAGAAGTGGTCGAAATGCGCAATGGCCAGAAGCGCAAGAGCGAGCGGAAGTTCTTTCCGGGTTACGTGCTGGTTCAGATGGAAATGAACGAAGGGACCTGGCACCTGATCAAGGACACGCCGCGCGTCATGGGTTTCATTGGCGGCACTGCCGACAAGCCTGCGCCCATCACCGAGAAGGAGGCTGAGGCTATTCTCCGTCGCGTTGCTGATGGTAGCGATAAGCCGAAGCCGAAAACGCTGTTCGAGCCGGGTGAGGTCGTTCGTGTCGTCGATGGCCCGTTCGCCGACTTCAATGGCGTGGTCGAAGAGGTTAACTACGAAAAGAGCCGGATTCAGGTCGCGGTGCTCATTTTCGGTCGCTCCACTCCGGTGGAGTTGGAGTTCAGCCAGGTCGAGAAGGCGTAGCTGAAAAGAGATCCCGCACCCCGCAGTCGTGGACTGCGGGGTTTTTTCGTCATTGGGATAAATGTGTTGTTAACCGGGGAGCCTTTCGAGGCGCTTGAACCCAAACTGGAGTAGCTCATGGCTAAGAAAATCACCGCTTATATCAAGCTGCAAGTCAAGGCTGGCCAGGCCAACCCGTCGCCGCCCGTAGGTCCGGCGCTGGGTCAGCATGGCGTGAACATCATGGAGTTCTGCAAGGCGTTCAACGCCAAGACCCAGGGCATGGAACCCGGTCTGCCGACTCCGGTGATCATCACCGTCTATAGCGACCGCAGCTTCACCTTCGAGACCAAGAGCACTCCGGCAGCCGTGCTGCTGAAGAAAGCTGCAGGTATCACCAGTGGCTCGGCTCGCCCGAACACCCAGAAAGTCGGCACCGTGACCCGTGCTCAGCTGGAGGAGATCGCCAAGACCAAGCAGGCGGATCTGACCGCAGCTGATCTGGATGCGGCCGTGCGTACCATCGCCGGCTCCGCTCGTAGCATGGGCCTGAACGTGGAGGGTGTGTAAATGGCTAAGTTGACCAAGCGCCAAAAGGCCATCGCCGCCAAGATCGAGGCAGGCAAGGCATACAATATCGTCGAAGCGGCTGCCCTGCTGGCAGAGCTGTCCACCGTCAAGTTCGCCGAGTCCATCGACATCTCCGTGAACCTCGGCGTTGACCCGCGCAAATCCGACCAGGTCGTTCGTGGTGCCACCGTTCTGCCGAACGGCACCGGCAAGACCGTTCGCGTTGCCGTGTTCACTCAGGGACCGGGCGCAGAAGCCGCTCTGGCCGCCGGTGCTGATCGCGTAGGCATGGATGAGCTGGCTGCTGAAATGAAAGGCGGCGACCTCAACTATGACGTGGTCATCGCTTCCCCGGACGCCATGCGCGTTGTCGGTCAGTTGGGTCAGGTCCTCGGCCCGCGCGGCCTGATGCCGAACCCGAAGGTCGGTACCGTGACCGCTGATGTCGCCACTGCCGTGAAGAATGCCAAGGCCGGTCAGGTGCGTTTCCGTACCGACAAGAACGGCATCATCCACACCTCCGTTGGCAAGGTCGGTTTCGAGCCGGTCAAGGTCAAGGAGAACGTGGAAGCACTGCTGTCCGACCTCAAGCGCATGAAGCCGTCGACCTCCAAGGGTATCTATGTCAAGCGCGTGACCCTGAGCACCACCATGGGTCCGGGTCTGATCATTGATCAGGGTTCGCTCGAGGCGTAACGAATACGACCGGCAGCCTGCGGGCTGCCGGTTGGCAAGATTGGGGTCCCTGCCTGGCGGGGGCTGTCCAAGACCGTAGGTGGTGAGAGCCTTAAACCGAGGAAGCGATTCCTTAACCTACGCAGATGGTGCTCCCGATTCCTACCGAATCAGACACCAAAACGCCGTCCGGCTCCGGCTGGACGAAACGGTAACATCCAGGAGTAAACCCGTGGCAATTAAACTCGAAGACAAGAAGGCCATCGTCGCTGAAGTCAACGAGGCTGCCAAAGCTGCCCTGTCCGCTGTCGTGGCTGATGCCCGTGGCGTGACCGTAGGTGCTATGACCGGACTCCGTAAAGAGGCCCGCGCTTCTGGTGTGTACGTACGCGTTGTGCGTAACACCCTGCTGCGCCGCGCCGTTGAGGGCACCCAGTTCGACGTGCTCAACGACGTGTTCAAAGGCCCGACCCTGATTGCGTTCTCCAACGAGCATCCGGGCGCTGCTGCCCGCATCTTCAAGGATTTCGCCAAGGGTCAGGACAAGTTCGAGATCAAGGCAGCTGCGTTCGAGGGTCAGTTCCTCGCAGCCAATCAGATCGACGTACTGGCGACTCTGCCGACCTACAACGAAGCGATTTCGCAGCTGATGAGCGTGATGCAAGGCGCCACCAGCAAGTTCGTTCGTACGCTGGCGGCCGTTCGCGACCAGAAAGAAGGCGCTGCCGCCTGATTGGCGCGCATCTCCTCTTTCACTCTTATTTGTTTAATTTGATGGCCGCGAAGGCTGTCCCCCAATACAGGAATTAGAGTCATGGCTCTGACCAACGAAGACATCATCAACGCCGTTTCCGAAATGTCCGTGATGCAGGTTGTTGAACTGATCAAGGCAATGGAAGAGAAGTTCGGCGTTACCGCCGCCGCTGCTGTCGCTGCCGGTCCGGCCGCTGCTGCCGCTGTAGCTGAAGAGCAGACCGAGTTCACCATCATCCTCTCCGAAGCTGGCGAGAAGAAAGTGAACGTGATCAAGGTCGTTCGCGAACTGACCGGTCTGGGCCTGAAAGAAGCCAAGGCAGTCGTCGACACCGCCCCGGGCGTGGTCAAGGAAGGCGTCTCCAAGGACGAGGCCGAAGCGGCCAAGAAGGCTCTGGAAGAAGCTGGCGCCAAAGTCGAGCTCAAGTAAGCGACGACCTTGCGTCTACAGCCTGCGCGACTCGCACAAGGCTGACGGCTGGTGGCTTTTGCCACCGGCCTTTTTCCGTTCTAGGTGGTCGGCTGATGCCACTGCCATTCGAGCGGCCCGTTGCTGAATGGCGACGGAGCGAACCAAGGGGTTCGCAAGATTTCCGGTTATTCCCGTTGGGGAGTGCCGAACAAGCAGGTGACCAAGCTGGGGAACGCTGATGGCTTACTCATATACTGAGAAAAAACGTATCCGCAAGGACTTTAGCAAGTTGCCGGATGTCATGGATGTGCCGTATCTCCTGGCCATCCAGCTGGATTCGTATCGCGAATTCCTGCAGGCAGGAGCGAGCAAGGAGCAGCTCCGTGACATCGGTCTGCATGCAGCCTTCAAGTCAGTTTTCCCGATTATCAGCTATTCGGGCAACGCTGCTCTGGAGTACGTCGGCTATCGCCTCGGCGAGCCGGCGTTCGACGTCAAGGAATGCGTGCTGCGCGGCGTGACCTTTGCCGTACCGCTGCGTGTGAAAGTCCGTCTGATCATTTTCGACAAGGAGTCGTCGAACAAGGCCATCAAGGACATCAAGGAGCAGGAAGTCTACATGGGGGAAATCCCCCTGATGACCGAGAACGGTACCTTCATCATCAACGGTACCGAGCGCGTCATCGTTTCCCAGCTGCACCGTTCGCCGGGCGTGTTCTTCGACCACGACCGTGGCAAGACCCACAGCTCGGGCAAGCTGCTGTACTCCGCGCGGATCATTCCCTACCGCGGCTCCTGGCTCGACTTCGAGTTCGATCCGAAGGACGCGGTCTTCGTCCGTATCGACCGTCGTCGCAAGCTGCCGGCCTCGGTACTGCTGCGCGCGCTGGGTTACGGCACCGAGGAGATCCTCGACAACTTCTATACCACCAACGTGTTCCATGTGAAGGGCGAGTCGCTGAGCCTGGAGCTGGTGCCCAAGCGCCTGCGTGGTGAAATTGCCGCTCTCGACATCAAGGACGAGAAGGGCAAGGTCATCGTCGAGCAAGGCCGTCGTATTACCGCGCGCCACATCAACCAGCTGGAAAAATCGGGCATTCAGGAGCTCGAGGTTCCGCTGGACTACGTGATCGGTCGTACCACTGCCAAGGCCATCGTGCACCCGGCTACCGGCGAGATCATCGTCGAGTGCAACACTGAGCTGGCTGCCGACCACCTGGTGAAGATCACCAAGGCTCAGGTCGTTCGTATCGAGACTCTGTACACCAACGAGATCGACTGCGGTCCGTTCATCTCCGACACCCTGAAGATCGACTCCACCAGCAACCAGCTGGAAGCCCTGGTCGAGATCTACCGGATGATGCGTCCTGGCGAGCCGCCAACCAAGGATGCCGCCGAGACCCTGTTCAACAACCTGTTCTTCAGCGCCGAGCGTTACGACCTGTCGGCCGTGGGCCGCATGAAGTTCAACCGTCGTATCGGTCGTACCGAGATCGAAGGTTCCGGCGTGCTGAGCCGCGAAGACATCGTCGACGTGCTCAAGACCCTGGTCGATATCCGTAACGGCAAGGGCATCGTCGATGACATCGACCACCTGGGTAACCGTCGCGTGCGTTGTGTCGGCGAGATGGCCGAGAACCAGTTCCGCGTTGGCCTGGTGCGCGTCGAGCGCGCGGTCAAGGAACGTCTGTCGATGGCCGAAAGCGAAGGCCTGATGCCGCAGGATCTGATCAACGCCAAGCCGGTTGCGGCGGCGGTGAAGGAGTTCTTCGGTTCCAGCCAGCTGTCGCAGTTCATGGACCAGAACAATCCACTCTCCGAGATCACCCACAAGCGCCGTGTCTCCGCACTCGGCCCAGGCGGTCTGACCCGTGAGCGCGCCGGCTTCGAAGTCCGCGACGTACACCCGACCCACTACGGTCGCGTCTGCCCGATCGAAACTCCTGAAGGTCCGAACATCGGCCTGATCAACTCGCTGGCGGCCTACGCCCGCACCAACCAGTACGGCTTCCTGGAGAGCCCGTACCGCGTGGTGAAGGACACCCTGGTCACCGACGAGATCGTGTTCCTGTCCGCCATCGAAGAAGCCGATCATGTGATCGCCCAGGCTTCGGCACTGATGAACGACAAGAACCAGCTGATCGACGAGCTGGTGGCCGTGCGTCACCTCAACGAGTTCACCGTCAAGGCGCCGGAAGACGTCACACTGATGGACGTCTCGCCCAAGCAGGTCGTCTCGGTCGCAGCCTCGCTGATTCCGTTCCTCGAGCACGATGACGCCAACCGCGCGCTGATGGGTTCGAACATGCAGCGTCAGGCCGTGCCGACCCTGCGTGCCGACAAGCCGCTGGTAGGTACCGGCATGGAGCGCAACGTCGCCCGTGACTCCGGTGTCTGCGTGGTGGCCCGTCGCGGTGGCGTGATCGATTCGGTCGATGCCAGCCGTATCGTGGTGCGCGTCAACGACGACGAAGTCGAGACTGGCGAAGCCGGTGTCGACATCTACAACCTGACCAAATACACCCGTTCCAACCAGAACACCTGCATCAACCAGCGTCCGCTGGTGCGCAAGGGCGACAAGGTTGCACGCAGCGACATCATGGCCGACGGCCCGTCTACCGACATGGGCGAACTGGCACTGGGTCAGAACATGCGCGTTGCGTTCATGCCCTGGAACGGCTTCAACTTCGAAGACTCCATCTGTCTGTCGGAGCGTGTGGTCCAGGAAGATCGCTTCACCACCATCCACATCCAGGAACTGACCTGCGTCGCGCGCGACACCAAGCTCGGCCCAGAGGAAATCACCGCGGACATCCCCAACGTGGGTGAAGCTGCGCTGAACAAGCTGGACGAAGCAGGCATCGTCTACGTGGGTGCCGAAGTCGGCGCCGGCGACATCCTGGTCGGCAAGGTCACCCCGAAAGGCGAGACCCAACTGACCCCGGAAGAGAAGCTGCTGCGTGCGATCTTCGGTGAGAAGGCGTCCGACGTTAAGGACACCTCTCTGCGCGTGCCGACCGGCACCAAGGGCACCGTCATCGACGTGCAGGTCTTCACCCGCGATGGCGTCGAGCGTGACAGCCGTGCGCTGGCCATCGAGAAGATGCAGCTCGACGAGATCCGCAAGGACCTCAACGAAGAGTTCCGTATCGTCGAAGGCGCGACCTTCGAGCGTCTGCGTTCCGCCCTGGTAGGTGCCAAGGCAGAAGGCGGCGCCGGCCTGAAGAAGGGCGCGGTCATCACCGACGAGATCCTCGACGGCATCGAGCGTGGCCAGTGGTTCAAGCTGCGCATGGCCGACGACGCGCTGAACGAGCAGCTGGAGAAGGCCCAGGCCTACATCTCCGACCGCCGTCAGCTGCTCGATGACAAGTTCGAAGACAAGAAGCGCAAGCTGCAGCAGGGCGACGACCTGGCGCCGGGCGTACTGAAGATCGTCAAGGTCTACCTGGCCATCCGCCGCCGCATCCAGCCGGGCGACAAGATGGCTGGCCGTCACGGTAACAAGGGTGTGGTTTCGGTGATCATGCCGGTCGAAGACATGCCGCACGATGCCAACGGTACGCCGGTCGACATCGTCCTCAACCCGCTCGGCGTACCGTCGCGCATGAACGTCGGTCAGATCCTCGAAACCCACCTTGGTCTTGCGGCCAAGGGCCTGGGCGAGAAGATCAACCGCATGCTCGAAGAGCAGCGCAAGGTCGCTGAACTGCGCAAGTTCCTCACCGAGATCTACAACGAGATCGGTGGTCGCCAGGAAAACCTCGAGTCCTTCTCCGATACCGAGATCCTCGAGCTGGCGAAGAACCTCAAGGGCGGCGTGCCGATGGCAACGCCGGTCTTCGACGGTGCCAAGGAAAGCGAGATCAAGGCCATGCTGAAGCTGGCTGATCTGCCGGAAAGCGGCCAGATGCGCCTGATCGACGGCCGCACCGGCAACCAGTTCGAGCGTCCGACCACCGTCGGCTACATGTACATGCTCAAACTGAACCACCTGGTGGATGACAAGATGCACGCGCGTTCCACCGGTTCCTACAGCCTGGTTACCCAGCAGCCGCTGGGCGGCAAGGCGCAGTTCGGTGGCCAGCGCTTCGGGGAGATGGAGGTCTGGGCACTGGAAGCCTATGGCGCCGCCTACACCCTGCAGGAAATGCTGACCGTCAAGTCGGACGACGTGAACGGCCGTACCAAGATGTACAAGAACATCGTGGACGGGGATCACCGCATGGAGCCGGGCATGCCCGAGTCCTTCAACGTACTGATCAAAGAGATCCGTTCGCTCGGCATCGACATCGATCTGGAAACCGAATAACACGTGACGTGCATTGGGAGTGGGGCACTGATGCCCACTCCCTGCTCCTCTAGGAGGAAAGGCTTTGAAAGACCTACTGAATCTGCTGAAAAACCAGGGTCAGGTCGAAGAGTTCGACGCAATCCGCATCGGCCTGGCTTCGCCCGAAATGATCCGTTCCTGGTCGTTCGGCGAAGTGAAAAAGCCGGAAACCATCAACTACCGTACCTTCAAGCCCGAGCGTGACGGTCTGTTCTGCGCCAAGATCTTTGGCCCGGTGAAGGACTACGAGTGCCTGTGCGGCAAGTACAAGCGCCTCAAGCACCGCGGCGTGATCTGCGAGAAGTGCGGCGTGGAAGTGGCACTGGCCAAGGTTCGTCGTGAGCGCATGGCGCACATCGAGCTGGCCTCGCCGGTCGCCCATATCTGGTTCCTCAAGTCGCTGCCGAGCCGTATCGGTCTGCTGCTGGACATGACCCTGCGCGACATCGAGCGTGTGCTCTATTTCGAGAGCTACGTGGTGATCGATCCGGGCATGACTACCCTCGAGAAGGGTCAGCTGCTGAACGACGAGCAGTACTTCGAAGCCCTCGAAGAGTTCGGTGACGACTTCGACGCGCGCATGGGCGCCGAGGCCGTTCGCGAGCTGCTGCACGGCATCGACCTGGAGCACGAGATCGGTCGCCTGCGCGAAGAAATTCCGCAGACCAACTCGGAAACCAAGATCAAGAAGCTGTCCAAGCGCCTGAAGCTGATGGAAGCCTTCCTCGGCTCCGGCAACCTGCCGGAGTGGATGGTGCTGACCGTTCTGCCGGTTCTGCCGCCGGATCTGCGTCCGCTGGTTCCGCTGGATGGCGGCCGCTTCGCGACCTCCGACCTCAACGACCTCTATCGTCGAGTGATCAACCGTAACAACCGTCTCAAGCGCCTGCTCGACCTGTCGGCGCCGGACATCATCGTGCGCAACGAAAAGCGCATGCTGCAGGAAGCGGTCGACGCCCTGCTCGACAACGGCCGTCGTGGTCGCGCCATCACCGGCTCGAACAAGCGCCCGCTGAAATCCCTGGCCGACATGATCAAGGGCAAGCAGGGTCGTTTCCGTCAGAACCTGCTCGGCAAGCGCGTGGACTACTCCGGTCGTTCCGTGATCACCGTGGGTCCGACCCTGCGTCTGCACCAGTGCGGTCTGCCGAAGAAGATGGCTCTCGAGCTGTTCAAGCCGTTCATTTTCGGCAAGCTGGAAATGCGTGGTCTTGCGACCACCATCAAGGCTGCCAAGAAGATGGTCGAGCGCGAGCTGCCGGAAGTCTGGGACGTTCTCGCCGAAGTGATTCGCGAACATCCCGTGCTGCTCAACCGCGCACCGACCCTGCACCGTCTGGGCATCCAGGCGTTCGAGCCGGTGCTGATCGAAGGCAAGGCGATCCAGCTGCATCCGCTGGTCTGCGCCGCGTACAACGCCGACTTCGACGGTGACCAGATGGCCGTTCACGTGCCGCTGACGCTGGAAGCCCAGCTGGAAGCGCGCGCGCTGATGATGTCGACCAACAACATCCTCTCGCCGGCCAACGGCGAGCCGATCATCGTGCCGTCGCAGGACGTGGTTCTGGGTCTGTACTACATGACCCGTGAAGCGGTGAACGCCAAGGGCGAAGGCCGCGTATTCGCTGACCTGCAGGAAGTCGACCGCGTTTTCCGTGCCGGCGAAGCGTCGCTGCACGCTCGGGTCAAGGTCCGCATCAACGAAGTCGTCACCCAGAAGGACGGCAGCACCCTGAAGAACACCCGCATCGTCGACACCACCGTCGGCCGCGCGCTGCTGTTCCAGATCGTGCCGGACGGCCTGTCCTTCGACGTGGTCAACCAGTCGATGAAGAAGAAAGCGATCTCCAAGCTGATCAACCAGTGCTATCGCGTGGTTGGTCTGAAGGACACCGTGATCTTCGCTGACCAGCTGATGTACACCGGTTTCGCCTACTCGACCATCTCCGGTGTGTCGATCGGCGTGAACGACTTCGTCATTCCGGACGAGAAGGCGCGCATCATCGATGCGGCCACCGAGGAAGTGAAGGAAATCGAGTCGCAGTACGCCTCCGGCCTGGTTACCCAGGGCGAGAAGTACAACAAGGTGATCGACCTCTGGTCGAAGGCCAACGACGAAGTGTCCAAGGCGATGATGGCCAACCTGTCGAAGGAGCCGGTCGTCGACCGCGAAGGCAAAACCGTCGAGCAGGAGTCTTTCAACTCCATGTACATGATGGCCGACTCCGGTGCGCGTGGTTCGGCTGCGCAGATCCGCCAGCTGGCCGGTATGCGTGGCCTGATGGCCAAGCCGGACGGCTCGATCATCGAGACGCCGATCACCGCGAACTTCCGCGAAGGTCTGTCGGTTCTGCAGTACTTCATCTCGACCCACGGTGCTCGTAAGGGTCTGGCGGATACCGCACTGAAGACCGCGAACTCCGGTTACCTGACCCGTCGCCTGGTCGACGTGGCGCAGGATCTGGTGGTCACCGAAGTCGATTGCGGTACCGAGCATGGCCTGGTCATGACTCCGCACATCGAAGGCGGCGACGTGGTCGAGCCGCTCGGCGAGCGCGTACTGGGCCGAGTGATCGCCCGTGACGTGTTCAAGCCGGGCACCGACGAGCTGCTGGTCCCGGGCGGAACCCTGGTCGACGAGAAGTGGGTCGAGTTCATCGAGCTGAACAGCATCGACGAAGTCGTCGTGCGTTCGCCGATCACCTGTGAAACCCGCTACGGCATCTGCTCCAAGTGCTACGGTCGCGATCTGGCCCGCGGGCATCAGGTCAACATCGGCGAAGCGGTCGGCGTCATCGCTGCCCAGTCGATCGGTGAGCCGGGTACCCAGCTGACCATGCGTACCTTCCACATCGGTGGTGCGGCCAGCCGGACTTCCGCTGCGGACAGTGTCCAGGTCAAGAACGGCGGTACCATCCGCCTGCACAACCTCAAGCACGTCGAGCGGACCGACGGCGCGCTGGTCGCGGTGTCGCGTTCCGGCGAGCTGGCGATTGCCGACGAGTTCGGTCGCGAGCGCGAGCGCTACAAGCTGCCCTACGGTGCGGTCATCTCCGTCAAGGAAGGCGACAAGCTTGCTGCTGGCTCCGTGGTTGCCAAGTGGGATCCGCACACTCACCCCATCGTTACCGAGATGAAGGGTACCGTGACCTTCGTCGGTATGGAGGAAGGCATCACCATCAAGCGTCAGACCGATGAGCTCACCGGTCTGACCAACATCGAGGTGCTGGATCCGAAGGATCGTCCGGCCGCAGGCAAGGACATCCGTCCGGCGGTCAAGCTGGTCGACGACAATGGCAAGGAGCTGCTGCTGCCGGGTACCGATGTACCGGCCCAGTACTTCCTGCCTGCCAACGCCCTGGTCGGTGTGGCGGATGGGGCGCAGGTCGGTGTCGGTGACGTCATCGCCCGTATCCCCCAGGAAACCTCGAAGACCCGCGACATCACCGGTGGTCTGCCGCGTGTTGCCGATCTGTTCGAAGCGCGTCGTCCGAAAGAGCCGTCGATCCTGGCGGAAATCAGCGGCACCATCAGCTTCGGCAAGGAAACCAAGGGCAAGCGTCGCCTGGTCATCACGCCTACCGACGGCAGCGATCCGTACGAGGAGCTGATTCCGAAGTGGCGTCACCTGAACGTGTTCGAAGGTGAACAGGTCAACAAGGGTGAAGTCATCTCCGACGGTCCGAGCAACCCGCACGACATCCTGCGTCTGCTCGGCGTCAGCGCACTGGCCAAGTACATCGTCAACGAGATCCAGGACGTCTACCGCCTGCAGGGCGTGAAGATCAACGACAAGCACATCGAGACCATCCTGCGGCAGATGCTGCGCAAGGTCGAAGTGGCCGAGTCGGGTGATTCCAGCTTCATCAAGGGCGACCAGATGGAGCTCACCCAGGTGCTGGAGGAGAACGAGCAGCTGGCATCGGACGACAAGTTCGTCGCCAAGTACGAGCGCGTTCTGCTGGGCATCACCAAGGCGTCGCTGTCGACCGAGTCGTTCATCTCCGCGGCGTCCTTCCAGGAAACCACGCGCGTGCTGACCGAGGCAGCCGTCACTGGCAAGCGCGACTTCCTCCGTGGTCTGAAGGAGAACGTGGTGGTGGGTCGTCTGATTCCGGCAGGTACCGGTCTGGCCTATCACAGCGAGCGCAAGCGTCGTCGCGACGTCGACAAGCCGGTCCGCGTCAGTGCAAGCGAAGTCGAGGCAGCGCTGACCGAGGCGCTCAACTCGAGCAACAGCTGAGTGTCAGGCTCCGGTGTTTCTAGCCGGAGCCTGCCTTGACGGGGTGGTGCAGTCTCTTTAGACTCATGCACCCCTAAATTTGGCAGGGCACGTGCTCTGCCATTTTGCTTTCTTTTGAAAGCGATAGCGTCGAAAGACAACAGTGGAGCTAAAGATGGCAACGATTAACCAGCTGGTACGTCAGCCGCGCAAGCGTATCGTCGAGAAGTCCGACGTGCCTGCGCTGCAGAATTGCCCGCAGCGCCGTGGCGTGTGCACTCGCGTGTACACCACCACGCCGAAGAAACCCAACTCCGCACTGCGCAAGGTCTGCCGTGTGCGCCTGACCAACGGCTACGAAGTCTCTTCGTACATCGGTGGTGAAGGTCACAACCTGCAGGAGCACAGCGTGGTTCTGATCCGTGGCGGTCGTGTAAAGGACCTCCCGGGTGTGCGTTATCACACCGTGCGCGGTTCGCTGGATACCTCCGGCGTCAAGGATCGCAAGCAGGGTCGCTCGAAGTACGGCGCCAAGCGTCCGAAGTAATTCCGTTTACCTAATTTTTTGAGTCGATAAGAGTAAGGTCGGAGCAAGTGTCTCCGGGCTAACCTGAAGACCGTTTGAGGGCTTATCAATGCCAAGACGTCGTGTAGCAGCCAAGCGTGAGATCCTTTCCGATCCTAAGTACGGAAGCCTGATCCTCGCCAAGTTCATGAACCATGTGATGGAAAGCGGCAAGAAAGCGGTAGCCGAGCGTATCGTCTACGGCGCGCTGGACACCGTGAAGGCACGCAAGAACAGCGATCCCCTGGAGATCTTCGAGAAAGCTCTCGACGCCATCGCTCCGCTGGTCGAAGTTAAGTCCCGCCGTGTAGGCGGTGCTACCTACCAGGTTCCTGTTGAAGTGCGTCCTTCCCGTCGCAATGCCCTGGCCATGCGTTGGCTGGTGGATTTCGCCCGCAAGCGTGGCGAGAAGTCCATGGCTCTGCGCCTGGCTGGCGAGCTGCTGGATGCCTCCGAGGGCAAGGGCGCTGCGGTGAAGAAGCGTGAAGACGTGCACCGTATGGCTGAGGCCAACAAGGCCTTCTCGCACTACCGCTTCTAATCTACGCGCTTATCTTACGAGGACCTTATTGTGGCCCGTACTACCCCGATTAACCGTTACCGTAACATCGGTATCTGTGCCCACGTTGACGCGGGCAAGACCACCACGACGGAGCGCGTACTGTTCTACACCGGCGTTAACCACAAGCTGGGTGAAGTGCATGACGGCGCGGCGACCACCGACTGGATGGTGCAGGAGCAGGAGCGTGGTATCACCATCACCTCTGCTGCCGTCACTACCTTCTGGAAAGGTTCGCGTGGCCAGTTCGACAACTACCGCGTGAACGTCATCGATACCCCCGGTCACGTCGACTTCACCATTGAAGTGGAGCGCTCGCTGCGCGTCCTCGACGGTGCTGTCGTGGTGTTCTGTGGTACTTCCGGTGTCGAGCCGCAGTCCGAAACCGTTTGGCGTCAGGCCAACAAATACGGCGTGCCGCGCATCGTCTATGTGAACAAGATGGACCGTCAGGGTGCCAACTTCATTCGCGTCGTCGAGCAGATCAAGAAGCGCCTGGGCCACACGCCGGTTCCGGTGCAGCTGGCGATCGGTTCCGAAGAAAACTTCGCGGGTCAGGTCGATCTGATCAAGATGAAGGCGATCTACTGGAACGACGACGACAAGGGCATGACCTATCGCGAGGAAGAGATTCCTGCCGAGCTGGCTGACCTGGCTGCCGAATATCGCTCGAACATGGTCGAGGCTGCCGCCGAAGCCAACGAAGAGCTGATGAACAAGTACCTTGAAGGCGGCGAGCTGACCAACGAGGAAATCAAGGCCGGTCTGCGTCAGCGCACCCTGGCTTGCGAAATCGTTCCCGCGGTCTGCGGTTCGTCGTTCAAGAACAAGGGCGTACCCCTGGTTCTCGACGCCGTTATCGACTACCTGCCGGCTCCCGACGAAGTCGAGGCCATCAAGGGTGTGCATCCGGATGATGACGAGAAGGTCGACAGCCGCAAGTCGAGCGACGAAGAGCCCTTCGCTGCGCTGGCGTTCAAGATCGCTACCGACCCCTTCGTTGGTACCCTGACCTTCGTTCGCGTCTACTCGGGCGTTCTCGCTTCGGGTGACTCGGTGATCAACTCGGTCAAGGGCAAGAAAGAGCGTGTTGGTCGTATGGTGCAGATGCACGCCAACCAGCGCGAAGAGATCAAAGAAGTGCGCGCGGGCGACATCGCTGCTCTGATCGGCATGAAGGACGTCACCACGGGTGACACCCTGTGCGATCTGGACAAGCAGATCGTTCTCGAGCGCATGGACTTCCCGGAGCCGGTGATTCACGTTGCCGTCGAGCCGAAGACCAAGGCCGACCAGGAGAAGATGGGTATCGCACTGGGCAAGCTTGCTCAGGAAGATCCGTCGTTCCGCGTCAAGACCGACGAAGAGTCCGGTCAGACCATCATTGGTGGTATGGGCGAACTGCACCTGGACATCATCGTCGACCGCATGAAGCGCGAGTTCGGTGTTGATGCCAACATCGGCAAGCCGCAGGTGGCGTATCGCGAAACCATTCGCAATACCTGCGAGATCGAGGGCAAGTTCGTTCGTCAGTCCGGCGGTCGCGGTCAGTTCGGTCATTGCTGGATTCGCTTCGCTCCGGCCGACGAAGGTCAGGAAGGCCTGCTGTTCACCAACGAAGTCGTGGGTGGTGTGGTTCCGAAGGAATACATCCCGGCGATCCAGAAGGGCATTGAGGAGCAGATGAAGAACGGCGTTGTTGCCGGCTATCCGCTGCTCGGCCTGAAGGCGACCGTTTTCGATGGTTCGTACCATGACGTTGACTCCAACGAAATGGCGTTCAAAATCGCCGCTTCCATGGCGACCAAGCAGCTGTCCCAGAAGGGCGGTGCGGTACTGCTTGAGCCGATCATGAAGGTTGAGGTGGTGACCCCTGAGGACTACATGGGTGACGTGATGGGTGACCTGAACCGTCGTCGTGGTCTGATCCAGGGTATGGAAGACACTCCTGCCGGCAAGGTTATCCGTGCCGAAGTTCCGCTGGGCGAGATGTTCGGTTATGCGACCGACGTGCGTTCGATGTCCCAGGGGCGTGCGAGCTATTCCATGGAGTTCTCCAAGTACTCCGAAGCTCCGAGCAACATCGCCGAAGCTATCATCAAAAAACAAGCTTGATTCAGCCCATTAAGTACGAGGTTTGCTGTCGTGGCTAAAGAAAAATTTGAACGTAATAAACCGCACGTCAACGTCGGCACCATCGGTCACGTCGACCATGGCAAGACCACTCTGACTGCAGCTCTGACCCGCGTTTGCTCCGAGGTTTTCGGTAGTGCCAAGGTCGATTTCGACAAGATCGACTCGGCTCCGGAAGAGAAGGCTCGTGGTATCACCATCAACACCGCGCACGTCGAGTACGACTCGGCTGTTCGTCACTACGCTCACGTTGACTGCCCGGGCCACGCTGACTATGTGAAGAACATGATCACCGGTGCTGCGCAGATGGACGGCGCGATCCTGGTCTGCTCGGCTGCTGACGGCCCCATGCCGCAAACTCGCGAGCACATCCTGCTGTCCCGTCAGGTTGGCGTTCCGTACATCGTCGTGTTCTTGAACAAGGCTGACATGGTCGATGACGCCGAGCTGCTGGAACTGGTCGAGATGGAAGTTCGCGACCTGCTGTCCACCTACGATTTCCCGGGTGACGACACTCCGATCATCATCGGCTCTGCGCTGATGGCTCTGAACGGTGAAGATGCCAACGAAATGGGCACCACTGCGGTCAAGAAGCTGGTCGAGACTCTGGACAGCTACATTCCGGAGCCGGTTCGTGCCATCGACAAGCCGTTCCTGATGCCGATCGAAGACGTGTTCTCGATCTCCGGTCGCGGTACCGTTGTGACTGGTCGTGTCGAGCGCGGCATCGTCAAGATCCAGGAAGAAATCGAAATCGTTGGTCTGCGTGACACCACCAAGACCACCTGCACCGGCGTGGAAATGTTCCGCAAGCTGCTCGACGAAGGTCGTGCTGGCGAGAACTGCGGCGTGCTGCTGCGCGGCACCAAGCGTGATGACGTCGAGCGTGGCCAGGTTCTGGCCAAGCCGGGCACCATCAAGCCGCACACCAAGTTCGAAGCCGAAGTGTACGTTCTGTCCAAGGAAGAAGGTGGTCGTCACACCCCGTTCTTCAAGGGCTACCGTCCGCAGTTCTACTTCCGCACCACTGACGTGACCGGTTCGTGCGAGCTGCCGGAAGGCGTCGAGATGGTAATGCCGGGCGACAACATCAAGATGGTTGTCACCCTGATCAAGCCGATCGCCATGGAAGACGGCCTGCGCTTCGCCATTCGCGAAGGCGGTCGTACCGTCGGCGC
>NZ_QASN01000003.1 GCF_003052585.1 Pseudomonas mangrovi
GGGCTCTGTTGCAAAGATTGGCGGCAGTCAGAGGTAGGCTGTCGCTCTGCGCCGATCAGGCGGCTGCTGCGAAATGGTGGTTGAGCATGCCCATGGCCTCCGTCAGCGCCGAGGGCCCAATGCCAAAAGCTCTCTCCACAAGGCGCACCTCGCCCCTGATGCCGGGCTGCAGGCACCAGGGGCGAGCCTGTCCTTTGCGCAGGGCTCGCATGACTTCGAATCCCTTGATCGTGGCATAGGCCGTGGGGATCGATTTGAAACCGCGCACCGGCTTGATCAGTATCTTGAGCTTTCCGTGATCGGCCTCGATCACGTTATTGAGATACTTCACCTGCCGGTGGGCCGTCTCCCGGTCCAGCTTTCCTTCGCGCTTCAATTCGGTGATCGCTGCACCATAGCTCGGCGCTTTGTCGGTATTGAGCGTGGCAGGCTTTTCCCAGTGCTTCAGGCCTCGCAGGGCCTTGCCCAGGAACCGCTTCGCTGCCTTGGCGCTGCGGGTCGGCGACAGGTAGAAATCGATCGTGTCGCCCCGCTTGTCGACTGCCCGGTACAGGTAGGTCCACTTGCCCCGCACCTTGACGTAGGTTTCATCCAGGCGCCAGCTCGGATCAAAGCCACGCCGCCAGAACCAGCGCAGCCGCTTCTCCATCTCCGGGGCGTAGCACTGGACCCAGCGATAGATCGTCGTATGGTCGACCGAAATGCCGCGTTCCGCCAGCATTTCCTCAAGGTCGCGATAGCTGATCGGATAGCGACAATACCAGCGCACCGCCCACAGGATCACATCACCCTGGAAATGGCGCCACTTGAAATCCGTCATCGTTCCGTCCGTCCAATCTCCGCCAAGCATGCTCAAGCTTCACGATTTTTGCAACAGAGCCTATCGCTTTACTAGCTCCAAGCCTCATGTAAAGGACAAACAATGGCTTCGATTCGGCCTTCGCAATACGCCATGCAGAACCGCACCGATGGAGGGCCGTTTCTGCGCGTTGACCTTGTGGACGAAAACGGGAATATCGTAAGTCCTGGCGCCCCATCGGCGGACATTACGCTGGTCTACTTTAGTGACGTCAGCCTGCCAGTAGACTCTCACGATTGGCTCCTCATCATGGCAGTGACAGCTGAGGAGCTCACCTTCTATCCCAAGATCTCACGCAACGACAATGATAATTATGGCAAGCCTAGGTACGGTACCATTGAGCGTATTGAGCTTGTTGATCCATCCCTTCAGCTTGACGAGCTGCCTTACGATCAAGACAGTTTGGAAGCGTTGCTGTCCGAATTACCGCCCGGATTTAGAAAAGACTGGCGCTTCGGACTAGGGTTTCTATACGAGTACCGTTTCATCCCAGCTGCGATTGGCGAACTCGATGGCGTTGACACCCTGCGAATTCAGGCTGGTGAGGCTACAGACGAGGTTAGAATAGACGGCAATCGGTACTGTTTAGGTATCAATGAGTTCGAGGAGCTGTGCTCTCGAATCGAAAAAATCAGCCGTAGGCATCAGAGAGATACTGCTGAAGACAAGAAACTAGTCTGTTATTCCGGATTGCTGCACAAAGTGAATCCAGAGCTGTATCCGGCACGCGCACGAAGGCTACCCCCAGATGTGCTCAAAGATCTGGTCAATCTAGGCAGGGACAAGCTCTCGAACCAAGATCAGCGCTCCGCCACACGCTTGGTGAAGAAGAACGCCTCCTCCATCGCACGTAACGAGCCGCGTGCGCTTTATGAACTGAAAGCGGAGATCGAGCTTGTCACGCTGGGGCAACTGATCGAGGCCTACAAGAAGATGATGTCGCGAAATCTGAACGAAGATCATTGGCATCAATTCTTTACCGACAATGCATTTATCCTAGACATGGCTTTTGGTCATCCGGTGAAAATGGTGGCGTCAAAGCCCTACGTGGGCGGTAAGCAAGTTTCCGGGCAAGGTGGCCAGCACACAGACTTCCTTATGGCTGCGAGATCGACAAGAAACCTCGCTCTCATAGAGATCAAACACCCTCAAAAGGAGCTTGTCAGCAAAAACGAATATCGTACGGATGTCTACGGCCCATCGACAGAGCTCGGCGGTTCGATAGCACAGGCCCTGAGCCAACGGGCGCTTCTTCTGCAAGATGTGCTCAGCCTGACTGCAGACATGGAGGAACGAGCTCATGCGCACGCAGTTCCTATAGTGATCATCATTGGCCGAACACCAAGCGACAAAAAGCAGCAACGCTCGTTCGAGCAGTTCAGAAACAGCCTCAAAGATATTCAGATCACCACGTTCGATGAACTTCAGACTCGACTAGAAAGCATCCATCATGCATTGCAACCAGAGGATGCTTCGAAGGCTGAAGATGTAGAGTGCAACTAACTACAGTGCAGCCCATCTTCGCCACTTAGCGATAACGAGTAGCCACGTCAAGAAAGGGGCTTCGTCCACACAGGAAAACGCAAGCCCTCTGCTTTCTTGTCCGGCACGATGAACCCAAGGCTGTACCTCGCCCGTGTTATGGCAACGTACATCTTGTTCTGCGCTGTCTCGGCATCCGCAGGGAAAGGGGCAACGCCATCCAATACGAAATGCATCTGGCTCTCCGCCGGCAGAATCAGCACGCGATCAAAACCCAATCCTTTGCTGCTGCCAAAGTTGTAGCAGCGAGCCTGAGCAGGAAGAATCTTTGCTCCAGAAGTCACGTTCCAGCGCAGTACCATTGGGTCATACGCTGCGATGTAGTCATTGACGTCAGAATGCTTGACGATGAAAGCACCAAGGTGATGGGCGAGTTCAGGTGGGATGTTTTCAACGGCTGATTCAGTCGCCTTGTAGGCGCCCTTGTGCACCGCATCGGCGATCGTACAGATCGTTTGAATGCACCTCCAATTGCGCACGAGCGCCTCTTCTTTGAAGCCCATGGACTTGAACGCTGCAATCTTTTCTGTAGCCGTTTGAGGTGCCTTGTGGCCAAAAGTTGTTTCATACACTGTCTGTCGGAAGTCGCCCACGCAGGTGATGGGGGATCTCATTACCTTGCTCAGCGCCTTGAGCATCTCATAATCCCATCCAACCAAGTCTTGCACCTCATCGAAGTAAACTTGGCTATAGATATCGCCGAGACGAATCGCAGCAGCATTCTTTGTGGCCTTCGCCACCCGGGCCGCCAGCTTCGCCAGGAAGCCTGTGTGGGCTTTCGTCCCACCCTGAGTCAGAAAGTGGTCTGGGTTGTAGCTTTTGTCCTCCAGTTGCTCTTTGCGCCCAGGCAACATATAGGTCGACCCAGGCTTTAGATGAGGATTGCGTTCGTTGAAGAATATTCCGTCAATCCGCTGCGCAAACAGCGATTGCTGATACGGCCTCACCATGTCTTCCAGATAGAACGAGAACAGGCCTTTCACCACGAACCTATCACTGGACCTGCCAAAAGCCTCCAGGAATCGGCGTCGCAACTCCTGCTGATTGCTAGTGGTATAGGTCACTACAAGTACCTTGCCACCGCGCTCAATCTCTGCAATCGACTCAGTAATGATCTTTTGAGTCTTGCCTGATCCCGCGCCAGCTATGCACAGAGTGTTAGACAAAGCTCAGTACCTCGCCAAGGAAAGCCGGATACTTGAATGGCTCAGTGGTTTCAAACAACCTGATAGCTGAGTCGACCTTCTTTTTTCCTTTGCCATCACCATCAGCGCTCTTGAACCAGTCGACGACAAATGCACGCTTGTCATCGAATGTCGGTTCCGCGACTAGCAAATTGTAGGTCACAGATGAAAGCACGATTTTAGCAAACGCCAGCAGTTCTTTTTCCGACGTAGCATTTGCCGAGATCATGGCCGGCTCAAGCGAAAATTCATTATTGTCCGTAGATGAGACAAGTTTGATATTCGGGTACGCCGCATACTCTTTTTGCGCTTCGACCACGTTCTTCGCGTAATCGCCATCGTTATCCCGCAGTACATTCACTGCGGTACCAATTTCTTTGCCAATCTCGATGAATGTCTTGAAACCCACGCCACGCACTACGATGATGTCGATCCCATCCTGCTCAGGCAGACGACCCTTATTGTTATCCTGATAAATTTTCTTAAGAACCAATTCATCAGACGGGCCTTCTACCAACACCACCTTTCTGGACAAAGCAACACGTAGGGTATCGTAGCCTGGTAGCCGCTTCAGTGTCTTCACCACCCCTTTGTCTAATAGGTGCAGTCGCTTATATGAGCCATGGAGCAAGCAGATCTTGTCGATGCTCAATTTATTCAACACATACGAACTGTGAGTGGTAAGGAACAGTTGCTTACCGTTTCGCTGATCTTCAATGTCTTGTATAAGCCTGCTAAGCTCGACGTGTGATAAGTGATTTTCCGGCTCTTCCATCATCACAAGATCAATATCTTTCGACTTGTTATGGAGTGCCAACTTGATCTGCACCTTGCTCTGCTCACCCTTTCCAATCATATGAAAAGGCACGGCATCCACCTCAAGCTGCAAGCCACTCTGTAGGGCGCCCGCCGGCATCGTGTTGGCGGCAATGGTTAGTTTCTTGTCGGTGATTCTATTATCAGAATCCAAATCCTTGTTGACCGTTCTAACTTCATCAGTAGCGTTAAAGGACTGTAGGGTCTCACGATAATTGAGACTCAGACGGTACTCCTCGTCCTTCTTGAGCGCGGTATTCAGGACATTCGAGATGTATTGATTTTTCCCGAATGTAGGATGGATGCGAGTTGGGTCGATGTAGAGTGCCCGGAACTGCTTCGTCAACGGCTTGATGACGTTCCAAGAAAAATCCATCCACTCGATTTTGTAAAACTCCACTGGAATGCTGCTAATTGGAGCCCCGGCGGCCAAGTACTCTCGATAGGCCTCTGTGAAGTCTGGATCGAAGCTCGCTCTTACTTGAACCCCCTGAGCGTCTTTCAGCAGGCTGTTGTTCGTGCCGCGGTAATTAGGCACGCTCTTCATATACGCCTCGATTACGAGAACGGGTAAGTCTGCAGGATCCTTCGGGGAGGCTAAAAATTCAGCAACCGCGTCACTATTGAATAGATCGGGAGAAAATTCACTGCTGAATGATCGACCCCGATGCTGGAAGTTGAGCACGATCTCCAATGCTTCCAAGATTGTGCTTTTTCCAGCGTTGTTATCACCAACGAATATATTGACATCCTCGTTGAACTCAAAAGTTTTATCTTTGAATTTTTTGAAATTGAGTAAACGAAGCGATTCTACAAGCACAATTCAACTCCCTCTGAGGTAGCGGCGACCAGGAGGCGCCAGGCCGCTCGTGGCAGAACGCTATTGTGCAACACCTGCCCTGTCCAGTGCGGATGCGAAGCGTCGCTGGCCGGAGATGCCTTTGAAGGAGTTGTGAAAGGTAGATTGCATCATCAGTAGTGGATAACTGAATCGCCCCTGTTGCCCTAGGTACTGTGACGTACGGTGATGGAGCGGGCGCAGCCGTTCATGAAGGGCAACTAATGGCCGGTTTCGGTCTAGATGAGGGGAAGCTTCGAATCGCCTCCGCCAATCAGCTACTGCCGTTTTGTTGTAATCAAAGGGGAGACATCTTCTTTCTATGCAGAGACTTTCCGGGCGGCGTGGTGGTCGTCCGCCACGCTCCGGGCGACTATCCGGCCGGCAAGCAGAGCGATGTGTTCACGGCCGAGTTCAGGGTAACGCGCGTGCCCCGGTGCTCCAGCATAAAGAGACGTGTTCGTTCCAGGTCGCGACCGATGATCAGGCTGAGACAGACCACTTGTGGAGCGCGATCATCGACAATGGGGGCAGGTGAGCGCGTATGGCTGGTGCAGGGGCGAGTGGGGCGTTTCGTGGTAGATCACCCCGCATATCCTGACGGCTGCCATACCCAGCCCTGATCGAACGGCAGCAACGCGTGCGCTCGTGGCATGATGGCATGACGAAGATCGACATTGCCGCGATCGAGGCTTCGCTGAAGGCTTGATCTCCACCGCCTGAAAACTGATGCTTGCCTGTAGCCATATGCGTTTCTGGGGCTGCTGCGGCCTCTCCGCGTGACTTGCAGAGCTCCGTGCCGTCATCCTCCTCTGTTGCGACTCGGTCAAGCTGAATGGATCGTTGGTCAGGAGCTTCTATAAAACGCAGGCATAATCTTGTTATGATATAGCTGGGATCAAACTCGGCAGATGAAACTGTCGTATAGATTTACTTAAGAGTTTGTGTCGTATATTAAAAGCGTAGCCTCAATGCAGTGCCTTGCTTCGGATTGTCTCTGCGCCCGATTTTGGTAGTGTCTAGCTATCTTAATCCTTCGCAAGTAGTGCGGGATGTTGCAAGGTAGGCCATGCTTATATGGCAATTTGATTTTGTAAATATTTTAATTGGAAGCTAGTATTTATGATGATGGGCGAACAAGCGTCTCGGATTAATAGTGCTGCGGAGCATCGTCGCAAAAAGCTGCGCGGCAATGTGGGCAAGGCTGTTGTAGATTACGCAATGATCGAAGATGGCGACAAGGTTATGGCCTGCGTAAGTGGTGGCAAAGATTCATTCGTAATGCTTGACGCTTTGCTGCACTTGCAAAGAGTTGCGAAAATAAAATTCAGTGTTGTGGCGGTGAATCTTGATCAGAAGCAACCTGGCTTTCCAGAGCATATATTGCCAGAGTTTTTTGAGGCTAAAGGTATTGATTATTATATAATTGACAAGGATACTTATTCCGTTGTCAAGAGTAAGATTCCAGAAGGTAAGACTACTTGTTCTCTTTGCTCTAGGCTCAGAAGGGGCACGCTTTATAGTTTTGCCGAGGAAATTGGGGCTACTAAATTGGCACTCGGTCATCATATGGATGACATGGTTGAAACTTTGTTTCTGAACATGTTCTTCCAGGCGCAAATGAAAGGGATGCCTCCTAAGCTTCTTAGCGATGACAAGAGAAATATAGTTATCCGGCCGCTCGCCTACTGTCGTGAGAAGGATATAGCAAAGGTCGCTGCCGATAGCGCATATCCAATCATTCCGTGCAATCTCTGCGGCTCGCAAGAGAATTTGCAGAGGAAAAAAATCAAGTCGATGATTGCGGAGTGGGATTCGGTAAATCCTGGCTGCGTAGAAAACATCTTTCACAGCTTACAAAACGTAAGTCCATCCCAGTTAGCTGATCGTAGTCTCTTCAATTTTATAGATCTATCCATTGATAGGTCGGATGCCCGACCGCCCTACGAATTCGAAGCAGCCGAGGTTTCATCATCCAGCGTTGAAGGCCGGATTGATGTCGTTCGGATTTTGTAAAGGTTCAAGGTGATTTTTCGGGGGGGGAAGAGGGTGTTTAGAGGTCAGGAAGACGCAAAATTTACTTTTTCGCATTTTTCTGTAAAGCCAGATTTCTATTTAATTCATTTAAAATCAACAGGTTGCGATTATTCTGATGCTGTCCAGTTATGTGTTCTTAAGCTATAAGGGAAAGACAGCTACACCATGCTCGACGTGCTGCTCTATCTGCAGAAGGTCGCGCCGATCAGCTTCGAGATAGTCGCGGTGAACATGGACCAGAAGCAGCCGGGCTTTCCCGAGCACGTGCTGCCGGCCTATCTCGAATCCATCGGCGTGCCCTACCACATCATCGAGAAGGACACCTACTCGGTAGTGAAGGACAAGATCCCCGAGGGCAAGACCACCTGCTCGCTGTGCTCGCGTTTGCGTCGCGGCACGCTCTACACCTACGCCGACGAGATCGGCGCGACCAAGATGGCGCTGGGGCATCATCGCGACGACATCCTCGAGACCTTCTTCCTCAACATGTTCTACGGCGGCACCCTCAAGGCGATGCCACCCAAGCTACTTTCCGACGACGGCCGCAACGTGGTGATCCGTCCGCTGGCCTACTGCGCGGAGTCCGACATCGAGGCCTACAGTCAGCTCCGAGAGTTTCCGATCATCCCCTGCAACCTGTGCGGCTCGCAGGAGAACCTGCAGCGCCAGGTGGTCAAGGAAATGCTGCAGAACTGGGAACGCCAGTCGCCCGGCCGCACCGAGATCATGTTCCGCGCGCTGCAGAATGTGGTGCCCTCGCAACTGGCCGACCGCAACCTGTTCGACTTCACCAGCCTGCGCATCGACGACAGTGCGACGCCGCGCTTTCTCGACGTTATGAGTCTGTAGGCCCGCAGCCCGAAGTCGTGAGGCTCGACGTGCGGCCGTCATGCTGGCGGAGCTCGTTCCTGATGCGGCTCTCACTTCCTTGAGCGTGCGCGAGGGAACCATCCGTAATGGCGCAATGCGCTGCGTTTATTGCGCCCTACGAGGTGACCCTCTGCGGCAGGCGTAGGGCGGATTAGCCGCGGCGCGGCGTAATCCGCCAGGTGACGAAGCTCAGGCCTTGATGTCCAACGGCCTCGCGCACCGAGCGCTGTTGGACCTGGCCTGATCGGCCCCAGCTACGTTCCGATGGCCCTTCTGGATCGAACACGCTTGTATCGGTCGCACCGCCCGGTGTCGGCAACAAAACCTGTGTTTTTGCCTTGAACACGAGCGGTTGGCTGCAGTAAGGTCGCTGCTCGTTCTGGAGATCCGCATGCCATCCCCATCCTGCCAACCGTCTCGTCCCTGCCGTCAGCTCGCGCTGTCTTCGGTGCGTGCGTGGCCGGTTTTTATGGGTACTGGTTTAGCCACAGGCGCGCCTGATACCCCGCAGGCGCCCTAGTAACGCAGGGTCGCCACCAGAGACGTTTTCACGAACCCCCGGTCGGCAACCCGATCGGGGGTTTTGTTTTTCGGGCCGCGACTGGCCCGCCACTGACGAGGAACCACAGATGAACAGCTACCGCTATTACCGCAATGACTGGCGATTTAGCAGCCTCAGCGCCGCCCTGACAGCACGTGAACGAACACCCGACTAGCGTCGCCGCGGGATTGCCCGCGCCGGCCAAGGAACGCCAGACATGAATGCCCCTGCTCAGCTCGTTTCAGCAACTTCCCCTTCCATGGCTCGTCGCAGCGCGCAGCCGTTGCCCAGTCCCGCGCTGCTGCGCCAGCGTCTGCCGCTGGACGAACACCTCGCTACGCGCGTCGCCCGTGACCGCGAGCAGATTCGCGCCGTGCTCGACGGGCGTGACCCGCGCCTTCTGGTGGTGGTCGGTCCCTGCTCGTTGCATGACCCCCGCGCCGCCCTTGAATTCGCCGAGCGCCTGGAGCAACTGCGCCCACAACTCGAGGACCAGTTGGTGCTGGTGATGCGCACCTACGTGGAGAAGCCGCGTACCACCGTCGGCTGGAAGGGCCTGCTCTACGACCCGCACCTGGACGGCAGCGGCGACATGGCGGCGGGACTTGCGCTGTCGCGCCAGCTGATGCTGGAGATCCTTGCGCTCGGTCTGCCGATTGCCAGCGAGCTGCTGCAGCCACTGGCGGCGGGCTACTTCGATGATCTGCTGGGCTGGGCGGCGATAGGCGCGCGCACCAGCGAATCCCAGGTGCATCGTGAAATGGTCAGCGGCCTCGATCTGCCGGTCGGCTTCAAGAACGGCACCGACGGCAGCCTGGGTATCGCCTGCGACGCCATGCGATCGGCAGAGCATCCGCATCGTCACTTCGGCCTCGATGATCTTGGTCACCCGGCGCTACTGGAGACTCGCGGCAACCCCGACACTCATCTGGTCCTGCGTGGCGGCCACGGCGGCCCCAACCACGACCCGGCCAGCGTCGCCGCAGCGCGCCAGGCTCTGCAGCGACAGGGCATTGCCGCACGAATCATGGTCGACTGCAGCCACGCCAACAGTGGCAAGGACCCGCTGCGCCAGCCCGAGGTGCTGGATAGCGTGCTGCGCCAGCGCCTGGCCGGCGACCATAGCCTGCGCGGGGTGATGCTCGAGAGCCATCTGTTCGATGGCTGCCAGCCGTTGGGCGCCAACCTGCACTACGGGGTGTCGGTCACCGATGGTTGCCTGGGTTGGGAGAGCACCGCCCGGGCGTTGCGTGACGCGGCTGAGAGGTTGCGCGGTTGAGGGTTACTCAGCTGCGCAGGTCGAGCAGCAACTCCAGTGGTTCGACCTTCTCCCAGGCGTCCTGTTTGAAGCGGTGGTGGTAGGCGTCGATCGCTGCCAGGGAGCGCGTGGCAATGCGTTCGGCTTCGCGCTGCGAGCTGGCGCGCATGTAATAGATGAGCGAGTCGCCCTCAACGCTGGATTCGAGGAACACCGATTCGATTTCCACGCCCTCGGCTTTCAGCGTCTGCAACGCCTCCTGTCGGTGGGTGGAGACGAACGCTGCCCACTCGCGAACACGCGCCAGCATGTCTGGTTTGAGGCGGACTCGCACGCAAGTGACATCCTGTTGCCTGCTCACCGGCTGCTCCACATGCCGTGGGGCTGTAGAACGAATCCCCCAGGCTCTGTTAGTGCTGGCCAGCGGGCGGGATCGGGGTGCCAGTCGCCACCCTGCTTCGGCGCGTCGATGATCGCCATGGCGGCTGTGCCGAGCGCAATTTCCAGGTGCTCGTTCGCCGACGCAGCGCCCGCGTCGTCTGCCTGCGCTGCATTGGCGAAGGCCCTGAAGCGAGGCCAGTCGGCCGAGAAACGTGCCACCAGAATTCGCGCCAGGTCGTAGGAGAGCAGGCTGGCGTCATCGCTGCGCCGAAAGGACTGGCCCGACCAGAATTCCTGGATACGCGCCTCATCCCAGAACTGCTGATGTTTCTCGCGCATCTGCTGCGGTCCGAGGTCGGTCAGCGCCGATCGGCACAACTGCGCCTCCATGTTCACGGCAATGCCCTCGTTCAGCCAGACGGGAATGGGCAGATGGCTCAGGCAGTTGTGGGTCATCTCGTGGACGATGGTCGGCTCCAGCGTGCTGAAGTCGTCCTGCACCATGGCGAAGTGGCTGCAGCCGGCATTGATCTGCATGCCCGCGCTCAAGCCAAACTCGCCGGCTTCGGGGTAATAGCGCGAGACGTAGCGGTAGTAGCTCTCGTGGTCCGCGAAGACGATCAGGATGGCGTGGCCCCACTCAGGCTGGCCGGCAAGGCCGTCGAGCAGGCGAGTGATCTGCCGGCTCTTGCAGCGGATGAAGTCGAACAGCGAGGTCAGCTGCCGGTCGGCCATGCACGAGAGGATCAGGCAGTCGCCTTGCCTGGCGAGACGGTACGAGGGGCCCAGCGCGATTCCCAGATGCGCCAGCCAGATCTGCTCTGCTTCACTCCATGCCTGGGCGCGCATCTGCTCACCCGCAAGGTCTTCGAGCCAGTCGCTGAAGGCGCCCCAATCCGGTACGGGAATGCCTTCGATACATTCGAAGCTGTCGATGATCCGGGCGGCCGGGCGTGCGGCGAGCGAGCTTACCGTCGGCTCGGTGAGGAGGTCGAAGGGCAGCGGCCGTGCCGGCGGCGTCCTGCCTGGGGTGAGCGCGGAAATGAGTGTTCTGAACATGGTGGCCGGTTGTGTTGAAGAAGGATTCCTGGCGAATGCAAGGCATGCGGCGAGCGGTGATGAGGCCGTGTGGAGCGGCCTGCTACTGCGCCACCCGGAAACCCAGGAAGGGCGCGCGGAACTCGGCGTAGTTCCAGTTCACCCGGCGCGGATCGATGTTCGGCGCGTCGAACGACCAGGCGCCGCCGCGGTAGAGGTAGCTGGTGCACTGCTGGCTGCCCGGCTCGTTCAGCGGCACGCAGCTCGATACCCATTCGCTGACATTGCCCAGCATGTCGTGCAGGCCGAAGCGGTTGGCCGGAAAGGAGCCGACCGGTGCGCTCTGTACGCCGCCCCAGTCTCCAGCGCAGCCGTTGCAGTTGAGCATCTCAGGGTCCAGCGCATCGCCCCAGGGGAAGCGGCTGTCCGCGCCCGCCAGGGCGGCGTACTCCCACTCCTCGGAGGTGGGTAGGCGATAGGTCTGCTCGGTCTTTGCATTCAGCCAGCTCAGATAGCGCTGCACATCTTCCCAACTGACGTGGACCACCGGGCGCTCGCCGCGGCCCCAGCCTTCGTCGAACGGGTACTGGCAAACCTCGCCCGCAACGCAAGGCGGATGCACCTCCCGGTTGCGGTAGGCCCAGCCGGATGACTCCTCGTGGCAGCCGCCATCCGCGACACAGGCGTCCCACTGGGCGAAGGTGACTTCCATGGCCGCGAGTTTGAACGCCTTGATCGGCACCGTGCGCTCGACGTACTCGCTCGGATCGCAGATGCGCGCCAGGTCAGGGCAGGCGAGGGTCTGCAGCTCGCCGGCGGGGATCTCCAGCATCTGCGATGCTGGCGGCTGTCCTTCGGTCGCTGCGGCGGCGGCTACGAAAAACGGAATCGCCAGGGCGAGGGGGCGGGCTTTGCGGGGGAGGCTGGAAATGTTCATGGGGACGTCCGATGTCATGGTCTGCGGTTACTGGCGCGTGGCGGGTTCAGCCGAGACCCCCTAGCAGGCCTGGTGTGGATGCTCGATATAAGGAAGGAACGCTATCCGGGCGCCCTCTTTCAGTCCGCCGACCGCTTCGCGTCCTGATGATTGCGTCGCTGCTGGTTGCGCGGCACCCTTGCTGCCTTGTTCTGACGACCCGGGTTTGGCAATGCGCGACTATCAGTGGCTCCACGAATATTGTCTGAACCGCTTCGGCTCGGCCGCGGCGCTGGAGGCGCGGCTGCCACAACCGAAGAGCGCGGATGAGCTGCGCCAACCTGGCGATGACCGCTATCTGTCGCTGATCAGCTTGCGCATCTTCCGCGCGGGGCTCAAGCACAGCCTGGTGGACGCCAAGTGGCCGGCATTCGAGGCGTCGTTCTTCGGCTTCGATCCGCACAAGGTGGTGCTGATGGGTGGCGAACACCTGGAGCGCCTGATGCAGGACGCGCGGATCATCCGCCACCTGGGCAAGCTGAAGAGCGTGCCGCGCAACGCCCAGTTCGTGCTGGACGTGGCGCAGGAGCACGGCAGCTTCGGCGCGCTGTTGGCCGATTGGCCGGAGCGCGACATCACCGGTCTGTGGAAATACCTGAGCAAGCGCGGCACCCAGCTTGGTGGCCTGTCCGCGCCGCGCTTTCTGCGCATGGCCGGCAAGGACAGTTTCGTGCCCACCAATGACGTGGTCGCCGCGCTCAAGGCCCAGGGCATCGTCGACAAGGTGCCGACCAGTCTGAAGGAGCTGGCGGCGGTGCAGGCAGCCTTCAACACCTGGCAGGAACAGAGCGGGCGACCGCTGTGTCAGTTGTCGGTGATGCTGGCGCACACGGTCAATCACTGATCGCCACAGCCGGACGGAGGCAGCCCATGCAAGAAGACATCCTGCGCGTCGCCGAGGCCATCGAACGGGCCGAACGCATTCTCTTCATTACCGGCGCAGGCCTCTCGGCGGACTCCGGGCTGCCGACCTATCGCGGACTGGGCGGGCTGTACAACGGCCGCACCGAGGAAGGCCTGCCGATCGAGGCGGTGCTGTCCGGGCCGATGCTGCGCCAGGACCCGGCGCTGTGCTGGAAGTACCTGGCCGAGCTGGGCCGCGCCTGTCTCGCCGCCCAGCCCAATGCCGGCCACGAGGCGATTGCCGGGCTGCAGCGGCGCAAGCCGCAGTGCTGGCTGCTGACGCAGAACATCGATGGGCTGCATCGCGCCGCCGGCAGCCCGCCTGCACAACTGATCGAGATCCATGGCGAGCTGGCGCCGCTGTTCTGCCAGTCCTGCGGGCGGGAAGACCCCTCGCTGCTCGCGCACCTGGACCGCCCGCTGCCGCCGCGCTGTGAAGCCTGTGGCGGTGTACTGCGGCCGCCGGTGGTGCTGTTCGAGGAGATGCTGCCCGAGGAGGCCATCGATAACCTCTACCGCGAGCTGCGCACGGGCTTCGAGGTGACGCTGGCGGTAGGCACCACGGCAAGCTTTCCGTACATCGTCGAACCGGTGCTGGAAACCCGCCGGCGCGGTGGCCTGAGCGTGGAGATAAACCCGCAGCGGACCGCCCTGAGCGAGCGTGTCGACATCCATATCCCGCGGCGGGCCTTAGATGTTCTGCCGTTGATAGCAGGTCACAAATCCGCTCAATAGAAATTGCAAATGAAGGTCGTAGACGGCATAGTCGCGCCCTTGTTGAAGTCCACCGACACGGTCGTGCCCATGCTCAAACGCTTCGCACCCCTCGTGCCTTGTGCACTCGTAGTTCTGCTGTCCGCCTGCGCCAGCCAGGCCCCGCAGCCATCGATCAGTTACAGCGCACCCGTTGCACCGCCCGAGGAAATGCTCGACGAGGAGCCTATCGACTTCCTCAGCGACAGCAGCAAATCCTACGAACTGCCTCAGCTCACCGACAGCCTGCTGGCCCACGGTCTTTCGCTGGTCGGCACTCGCTATCGCTATGGCGGCAGCTCGGCCGAAACCGGCTTCGATTGCAGCGGCTTCGTTGGCTACCTGTTCAACGAAGAAGTGGGTCTCAAGCTGCCGCGCTCCACGCGCGAGATGATCAATCTGGATGCGCCCAGGGTCAGTCGCGCCGAGCTCGAGCCGGGTGACGTCATCTTCTTCAATGACCGTGGCCGTGGCCGTGTCAGCCATGCCGGCATCTATCTGGGCGATGACCAGTTCATCCATTCCTCGAGCAGTCGCAGCGGTGGCGTGCGTGTCGACAGCCTCGAAGACAGCTACTGGAAACGCAGCTACCTGCAGGCCAAGCGCGTCCTGGCGCTGGCACCGGGCGAGAGCGAGAAAGAGGTCGAGACGCGCTGATACGGGTCTTCCAGGCTTGCGGTCAGGCGTTTCGGCCGGCAGAGTAGGGCGAAACCGCAACGGGAGCGCCCTCCATGCAGTCGATGGCACGGTTTTCACTGCTGATCTGTTTCGCCTTTCTGGCCGCCTGTGCCGGCCGCCAGGCTCCGCCACCTTCCTTCGACCCCGCGCCACCCCAGGTGCTTTCCTCGCCTACCGAAGACGTGATGTTCCGTGCCCTGGGCCTGGTCGGCACGCCATATCGCTATGGCGGCAACACGCCTGAAAGCGGCTTCGACTGCAGCGGCCTGATCGGCTTCGTCTACCGCGACGCGGCCGGCATCCAGTTGCCGCGCTCCACCCGCGAGATGGTCGCCCAGCGCACTCCGAAGGTGGCCAGCGACGCCCTGCAGACCGGCGATCTGGTGTTCTTTGCCACCGGCGGCGCACGCCAGGTCAACCATGCCGGGATCTATGTCGGCGAAGGTCGTTTCGTGCATGCGCCCTCCAGCGGCGGCACGGTGCGCCTGGATCGCCTGGAGCAAGCCTATTGGCGCAACAGCTTTCTCGAGGCGCGGCGGGTGCTGCAGCCGGAGCGGATGGCGTTGAACTGACACCGATCTGCGCGACGAGCGGCCCGCTTGTTGGGCCTCGCTTTGCTCGGCGCCAACCTACAGGTAGGTTGGGCCGCCAGGCCCAACGGGCGGGTGCGAGTTGCCTCGGAGTCGGGGTGGCAGGAGGTGGTAGTCGATGGCCCGCTTGTTGGGCCTCGCTTTGCTTGGCGCCAACCTACGCGATGATCAACTGGATCAGCCCGGCGACCAGCAACAGAGCCCAGCCGGCGAAGGCTATCAGGGCGCGGGCCATTTCCTGATTGCCTGACTGTCCCGGCAGGCGTCGCGCCAGCGGCGCAGGCCAGAGCGCCAGGGCCGCGCCCCAGCAGGGCAGCCCGTAGATGGCCCAGACCGCAGGCAGTGCGCGTGGCAGCGGGCGGTCCAGCCCCAGCCAGGCGTGCAACGGGTTGTTCTCTCCCAGTAGCGTGCTGCTCAGCAACAGTGCGCCGGCGGCCAGCAGCGCCAGCCAGCCGCCGGGCGAAGGCAGGGGTAGCTCGCCGCTGTCGCGCCAGTGCAGCCAGGGCAGGGCCAGGCCGCCGAGGAACAGTGGCAGCAGCAGCGGTGTGAACAGCCAGTAGCCATTCATGGCGCTGCTCCGTAGGCGCGTTCGATCTGCGCCACCTCGACCCGATGCCAGGCGTACCAGCGCTCGCGACCCAGTTGCTGGGCCTGGCGGTGTTCGGGATCGTTGTTCCAGGCGCGAATCGCCGCCTCGTCCGGCCAGTAGGACAGGGCGATCTCCTCCTCGCCCTCGCTCAGCGCGTGAAACGCCAGGCAGCCGTAGCGTCCCAGCGCCAGTTCGCGCAGGCGTTCGGCGCTGCGTCGATAGTCTTCGTCGAGTTGTCGAATGCGCGCGCGAAAGATGACCACGTACATCGTCATTCCCCAGGGGCGGGTGGGCAAGGCCGCGACGCACCAGGCAGCAGGCGCACGCTCTGCTCGCGGTTGAATCGGTCGCCCTCGGGCGTGCTCTGCCAGGTGACGAAGCCGGGGCGATAGACGCACCAGTTCCACAGGTACTGAGCGCTGCCGTGCAGCATGCTGGTCTCGACGCGCCACTCGGCCATCCGGTTGAAGTGCACCCAGCCCTGCGCATCGCTATGGCCGGTTTGGCGCAGATGCTCGCTTTGGCCAAAGCGGTTGCGGCTGATCAGGGTCACTTCGGCGTCCGCCACGGGCATGCCGCGCTGATCCAGCAGCTGGAGGCGGGCGGCGGGTTGCAGGGTCTTGTTGACCGGGTAGGGCACGCAGCCGGCAAGAATCGCGGCAAGCGGCAGGCCGATGAGTGCTGCCTTCATCCTGGGCTGTCCATGGCGGAGGAAGGCGGAGTTAACCAGTCGCGCTCAGCGACTGCCAGTCTCGGCGCAAGGTTCTGCGACGCCCGTCAGCCTGCGGGCCAACCCAGTTCGAAATGCGCTGCGGCGACGAAGGCGCCGTCCCGGTAATCCCAGCGCTCGACCTGCACACGCTTGTCACCGCCAGCCTGGAAATGGATGCGGTTGAAGGAGTTCGGCGAGGTCCCGCGAATGCGCGAGGACAGCGTGGTGCCGGCCTGGACGATCCAGATCTCGCGGGCCAGGCTGGGGTACTGCTGGCTCAGCGGCAGCACGTAAGGCAGGTGGATGTGCCCACCCATCACCAGATCCAGCCCCGCCTTCGCCCAGCGACCGAGCGCCGCCATGGCGCCGTGCTGCAGGTTGCTCAGGTCGGAGATTTCCATCGAGCCGAACGGCTGGTGGGCGACGACGATGCGCAGCTTGGCCGGGTCGCTGGCGGCGAGCAGCTGGCAGACCCGCTGTACCTGGGACGAGCTGACCAGGCCGTCCTTGTGCCGGCGCGGGTGGGTGGTGTTGAGGCCGATCAGCAGCAGTTGGTCGTCCTCGTGGATCGGTTCCAGGTCATCGCCGAAGGCCTCGCGATAGTTGCCGTAGGGGCTGAGAAAGCGCTGCAGGACGTTGTACAGCGGCAGGTCATGGTTGCCCGGAATCACCAGCCTGCGCTCGATCGGCAGGCTGTCGACGAAGGCGCGGGCGGCGGCGAACTGGCCAATGCGGGCGCGCTGGGTGATGTCGCCGGAGAGCACCAGCAGATCGGCGCCATGCTCGCGGACATGTGCCTGCAGGGCCTCGACCACCTCCGCCTGCTCGGTGCCGAAGTGGGTGTCGGAGATGTGCAGGATGTGGCTCATGGAGAGGGATGACCTTGTCTGCAATGAATGAGCTGCGTGGTGCGACTGTCTGGCGGTTGCGTCGGGGGCGCCGCTGCTCTAACCTCCGCCGCTTGCCTCAGGTGCCCCCCGCTTTGACGGAGGGGTGAAACAGGGAAGCCGGTTCATTCGCAAGAAGATTCCGGCGCTGCCCCCGCAACGGTAGGCGAGTAGAGAAACCGTAACACAGCCACTGTGCGGCGCACGGGAAGGCACGGTTTCGGGAATGTACGGTGCGTCCGTGCCTTCCACTCGCAAGCCCGGAGACCGGCCTGGTGCATTTCACGGCAGTGCGGCGGGCGCTGAACGGGATGCGTGGCTCCGTTCCCGCTTCCTGCTGGTTTCCGTCGTCTGCTCCTTCGACCCTGAGTCGTGCGGGTGGGCACGACGGAGACAGACCTTGTTGCAGTTCCCTCATCTTTTGCGCCCGACGGCTTTCATCCTGTTCGGTTGCGCACCCCTGAGCGCTTTCGCCGCGGAACAACCCCTGCCACTCAACCCGCAGGTGGTCACCGCTACCCGCACCCTGGCTATGCCCATCGCTCCCGTTGCCTCCAGTACCCTGATCGAGCGCGAGCAGATCGAGCGCAGCCAGGCCCGGACCCTGCCGGAGCTTTTGCGCGGGCTCGCCGGGGTCAGCGTCACCAGCAACGGCGGCCGTGGCAAGAGCAGCTCGCTGTCGATTCGCGGCACCCAGGACAAGCACGTGCTGGTGCTGGTCGACGGGGTCAAGGTCGGCTCCGCCACCTCCGGCAGCGCGGCATTGCAGAGCATTCCGCTGGAACAGATCGAACGCATCGAAGTGGTACGTGGACCGCGCTCCAGCCTCTACGGTTCCGAAGCCATGGGCGGGGTCATCCAGATCTTCACCCGGCACGGCGAGCGCGAGGGCCTGCGCCCCTGGGTCTCGCTGGGTGCCGGCAGCCGTTCCAGTTTCGATGGCAGCGCCGGGGTGGCCGGCGGCAATGGTGCCGGCTGGTTCAGCCTTGGCCTGGCCGGTGAGTCCACCGACGGCATCAACGCCCGCGCCTACCGACCGTCCGCACCACGCGCCTACGAGTCGGATGCCGACGGCTACCGCGAGACCTCCGCCTCGCTACGCGCCGGCTACCGCTTTGCCAGTGGCCTTGAGCTTGACGGCAACTGGCTGCAGGCCGAGAGCCACAGCGACTTCGACACCCGCGCCAGCAACGGCAACAGCGGCCGCTACGCCTATAACGATGGCGAGCTGCAGGTCATCGGCGGCCGGGCGCGCTTCAATCCGCTCGAGCCCTGGGCGGTGACCCTGCAGGCCGGGCACAGCGAAGACCGCTCCGACGCCTTCCAGGACGACCGCTTCTTCTCGCGTTTCGATACCGCCCGGGAAAGCTTCGGCTGGCAGAACGACTTCAGCCTGGGTGATGACCACCTCGTCACCCTTGGCCTGGACTACCGCCGCGACCGCATCGACACCAGCAGCCGCTACGCCGAGGATTCGCGCAATAACAAGGCCGGCTATGCGCAGTACATGGGCGCCTTCGGCCGCCACGGCGTGCAGCTCGGCCTGCGTCGTGACCGCGACTCGCTGTTCGGCAGCCACGACACCGGCAGCCTCGGCTGGAGTTACGAGCTGACCCCCGAGCTACTGCTGTCCGCCTCCTGGGGCACGGCCTTCCGCGCGCCGACCTTCAACGATCTGTACTACCCGGCCAGCGGCAACACGGCCGGCAACCCGAACGTGCAGCCGGAGGAGTCGCAGAGCTACGAGCTGGGCCTGGCTGGCAATCACGCCTGGGGTCACTGGAGCCTGAATGCCTTCGAGAACCAGATCGACGACCTGATCATCTGGGCCCGCGACGGTGCCGTACTGCGCCCGGACAACGTCGAAACCGCGCGCATCCGCGGTCTGGAAGCGGTGCTCGGCACCGAGCTGGCCGGCTGGGATATCGCCACCAACCTGACCTTCCTCGACCCGCGCGACCGCAGCGCCGCCAACCACGGCAACCTGCTGCCGCGGCGTGCCCGGCGCACCCTGAACATCGATCTGGACCGCGACTTCGGTCGTGTCGGTGTCGGTGCAACCCTCTACGCCAGCAGTGAGCGTTTCGATGTGGCCAGCAACAGCGAGGCCTCGCGCCTGCCCGGCTACGCCCTGGTCGATCTGCGCAGCGAGTACCGCGTAAACGAGGAATGGCGCCTGCAGGCGCGCCTGAGCAACCTGTTCGACCGCGACTACGAAACCGCCCAGACCTACGAGCAACCGGGTCGGGCCATCCACTTCACCCTGCGCTATCAGGCGCTGTGACAACCAGACGCCCATGACGGGCACCAGGAGGAACTCTCGATGATCAAGCTCTCCACCAAGGCCCAACTGGCCATCGGCATCGCGCTGGTGCTGCTGATGGCCGTCACCCGCGGTCAGCACTTCGCCAGCGTGGAGAACCTGCCCAGCGCCTCCTGGTCGATCTTCTTCCTCGCCGGCTTCTACCTGCGTTCGCGGCTGGCGTTCGTCGCGCTGTTCGCCGAGGCGGTACTGCTCGACTACAGCTCGCTGGCCAACGGCAGCATCAGCGACTGGTGCCTGTCGCCTGTGTACTGGGCGCTGGTGCCGGCCTATGGCAGCCTGTGGCTGGCTGGCCGCCTGCTGGCGCGGGTGGCGCGCGAGGACCTGCGCAGCCTGGCGCTGCTGGTGCTGACCGTGGTGGTCGCCGCCTTCATTGCCTACCTGATCTCCGGCGGCATCTTCTACTTCTTTTCCGGGCGCCATCCCGAGGCGAGCGTGGAAGGCTTCGTCTGGCGCATCGGCCACTACCTGCCGCGCCATCTGAGCAACCTGGCCTTCTACGTCGGCTCGGCGCTGCTGCTGCACGTTGCGATCGTCTCGGCGCTGCGCCTGCGTCAGGCCCAGGAAGCCAACCGATGAGCGAGTCGGCCGAACGCGATGCGCGCCACGCCGCGCGCATGCAGCGCAAGAAGGCGCTGATCGACCAGAAGATCGCCGAGGCCCAGGACGAGTACGGCCTGCTGCTGGTGCACAGCGGCAACGGCAAGGGCAAGAGCAGCTCGGCGTTCGGCATGCTCGCCCGCGCCCTTGGCCACGGCATGCGCTGCGGCGTGGTGCAGTTCATCAAGGGCGCGGCGAGCACCGGCGAGGAGACCTTCTTCCGGCGCTTTCCCGACGAGGTCAGCTATCACGTGATGGGCGAAGGCTTCACCTGGGAAACCCAGGACCGCCAGCGCGACATCGCCAAGGCCAGTGAAGCCTGGGCCGTCGCGCGCCAGCTGCTCAGCGATGAAAGCATCGGTCTGGTGATCCTCGACGAGCTGAACATCGCCCTGAAGCACGGCTATCTGCAGCTTGAGCCGGTGCTCGCCGACATCCAGGCGCGGCCGCTGAACCAGCACGTGGTGGTCACCGGCCGCGGCGCGCCGGCGGCGCTGATCGAGGCAGCGGACACCGTCACCGAGATGACCTTGGTCAAGCACGCCTTCAAGGCCGGGGTGAAGGCACAGAAGGGCGTGGAGTTCTAACGCTTTTCTTCAGTGCAACGCGCCGCCGGGCTTTTCCCTCTCCCTCCGGGAGAGGGTGCCGCAGGCGGGTGAGGGATGGCGAGGTATGCAGGCAGGTGATCTCGGCTGGTATGCAGGGCAGGTTCCTGCCGCCAGACGCATCCCTCATCCGCCGCTGCGCGCCACCTTCTCCCGGTGGGAGAAGGAAAGTCAGGAGCGTCGTTGCGCAGCGCGCTGCCCGGCTTTTTCCCTCTCCCGCCGGGAGAGGGTGCCGAAGGCGGGTGAGGGATGGTGGGTGCTGCAGGGTGCTCGGTGCCGCCAGACGCAATCCTAATCCGCCACTGCGCACCACCTTCTCCCGGAGGGCGAAGGCCAACCAGCACAGAGGAACGACGATGACCGATCAGGCAACCCAGACGCTCGAACCCCGCACCTGTCCGGCGCTGCTGATCGCAGCACCGGCCTCGGGGCAGGGCAAGACCACGGTGACCGCCGCCCTGGCACGCCTGCACAGTCGTCAGGGCCGGCGGGTACGGGTATTCAAGTGCGGGCCGGACTTTCTCGATCCGATGATCCTCGCCCGCGCCAGTGGTCAGCCGGTGTATCAGCTGGATCTGTGGATGGTCGGTGAAGATGAAAGCCGCCGGCTGCTCTGGGACGCGGCCGGCGAGGCCGACCTGATTCTGATCGAAGGGGTGATGGGCCTGTTCGACGGCACGCCGTCGGCCGCCGATCTGGCGCGGCGCTTCGGCGTGCCGGTGCTAGCGGTGATCGACGGCAGCGCCATGGCGCAGACCTTCGGTGCGCTGGCCCATGGACTGGCCAGCTTCCAGCCCGACCTGCCGTTTTCCGGGGTACTGGGCAATCGGGTCGGCAGCGAGCGCCACGGGCAGATCCTGCGCGATGCGTTGCCCGCCGCCTTGCGCTGGTACGGCGCGCTACCGCGAAGCAGCGAGGTGGAACTGCCCAGCCGCCACCTGGGCCTGGTCCAGGCCGAGGAGCTGGCCGACCTGGACGCAGGTCTGGACGCTGCCGCCGATGCCCTGGCGGCCAGCGCCGACACCTCTCTGCCAACACCGGTGGACTTTGCCGCGCCGCCGGCCCGGCTGCTGGAAAAATCCCTGGCCGGGGTGCGCATCGGCGTGGCGCGCGACGCCGCGTTCGCCTTTCTCTACCAGGCCAACCTTGACCTGCTCGCCGAACTCGGCGCGCAGCTGAGCTTCTTCTCGCCGCTGGCCGATGCGGCGCTGCCCGAGGTCGATGCCCTCTACCTGCCCGGCGGCTACCCGGAGCTGCACCTGGATCAGTTGGCGAACAACCAGGCCATGCGTGCGGCAATCCGAGTCCATGCCGAGGCCGGCAAGCCGCTGCTGGCCGAATGCGGCGGGCTGCTTTACCTGCTCGACGGCCTGAGCGATGTGCAGGGCCGCCGCGCGCCCATGCTCGGTCTGCTGCCGGGCGAGGCCCGTCTGCAACCGAAGCTCACCGCCCTGGCGCTGCAGCAGATCGAGCTGCCCGAAGGTGGCCTGCGCGGCCACACCTATCACCACTCCAGTCTGGACACCACGCTGACGCCGCTGGCCTTCGGCGAATGCCCGAACTACCGCCGTACCCGCGAAGCCCTGTATCGTCGCGGCCGGCTGAATGCCAGCTACATCCATTTCTACCTGCCGTCGAACCCGGCAGCCGCCGCGGAGCTGTTTCGACCATGACTTCCCACGCCTACAGCGAGGCCGAGCGCGCCGCGCTCTACCGGGTAATCGGCGAGCGCCGTGACATGCGCCACTTCGCTGGCGGTGAGGTCGCCCCCGAGCTGCTTGCGCGTCTGCTGCAGGCCGCCAACCAGGCGCCCAGCGTCGGCCTGATGCAGCCCTGGCGCTTTTTGCGCATCAGCGATGCGAAGCTGCGCGAGGGCATAGGTGCACTGGTCGAGGCCGAGCGCCAGCGTACCGCCGAGGCGTTGGGCGAGCGCGGCGAGGCGTTCATGAAGCTCAAGGTCGAGGGCATCCGCGACTGTGCCGAGCTGCTGGTGGCGGCGCTGATGGACGGCCGCGAGCAGCACGTCTTCGGCCGCCGCACCCTGCCGGAGATGGACCTGGCCTCGCTCGCCTGCGCGATCCAGAACCTCTGGCTGGCGTCCCGCGCCGAGGGCCTGGGCATGGGCTGGGTGTCGCTGTTCGACCCGCTCGCGCTGGCCGAACTGCTCGGCATGCCGGCCGGGGCCAAGCCGGTGGCAGTCCTCTGCCTGGGGCCGGTAGCCGAGTTCTACCCGGCGCCGATGCTCGAACTGGAGGGTTGGACCCAGGCGCGGCCGTTGGCGGAGTTGGTGTTCGAGAATCGCTGGGGGGAGCAGGGGTGAGGGTTGCCCAGGGCTGCGTTGTGCGCGTGCCAGTTCGCGTGCGTTCGCCATTTATCGAGTTGGTTGATCGCTCTGGTTTCGCCCTGCCGGGCGAGTCCCTTTTTTCAGTCGCCCGGATGGCCGGCCCCAAAAAAGGAACCAAAAACGCTTGCCCCGTCGTCCGGCCCTGCGCTGCGCGCAGGGTGCCCTCGCTGCATCGTCGCTCCAAGGGGCCGTGGCTAGGCGTCCCCCGACAGAAGGGCCATCCATGGCCCTCTGCGCCTTTCGCCGCATCCCTGCGGCTCACCCCGCTACGCGACGATTCCGCTCAGCCGGACGAAAGGGGCGCTGGGTGTCGCCCGCGAGGCTGTGCAAGGCAGGCTGCTTCGCTTTTCGTAGGGTGGATAACGGCGCAGCCTTATCCACCGGACGGACTGTCGACTTTCAACGAAACGACCAGACGCGCAGGAGCCGGGTTCCCCTTCCGTCCGGTCGAGTGCAGGTGTCGTGCAGGGGGCGAGCGGCCGGGATGGCCGCGAGAGGCAGGGTTGGGCCAGGGATGGCCCATGCCTGCCGGCCCCCGGAGCGGCGCCGGAGCGAGGGGAGTCTGGCCGCGTAGCGGGCAGACCCGGATGTCGGGGTGCCCTTTTTCTTTGGTTACTTTCCTGTTGGGCAAGCAACAAGAAAGTGACTCGGCCGGGGGGCCGAAACCCGTTCCGGCGAGACACGCAGACAATGAGCCGTACACCAAATCCCCGGGCCACGCTTCGTACGGCCCCCGTTGGGCCTCGCGTCGCTCGGCACCAACCTACGCCGAGGGTGTCCATAGGTCAGGCCGTAAAGCCCCCGGAGTCGGCGGGGCGCGCTCATGAGCCTGTTCCTCAGTTGCTTGGCCGCCATCCTCCTCGATGCCTTCCTCGGCGAGCCGCGCCGCGCCCACCCGCTGGTCGCCTTCGGCCGGCTGGCAAACTGGCTCGAACGGCATTTCAACGGCCCTCTGTCGGCGGACGGCAGCGGCCGCGCCTGGCGCAGTCACGGCGTCACCGCCTGGTGCCTGGCGGTGCTGCCGCTGACCACGCTGGCCTGGCTGCTGGAGCAGATCCCCTATCTGGGGCCGCTGTTCGCCATCGGCTGCCTGTACCTGGCCCTGGGAATGCGCAGCCTCTATGAACACGCCTTGCCGGTGGCACAGGCGCTGCGCCTGGGCGACCTGACCGAGGCGCGCAAACGGGTCGGCTGGATGGTCAGTCGCGATACCTCGGTGCTGGATGCCGAGGGCGTGGCACGGGCCGGTACCGAGTCGGTGCTGGAGAACGGCAGCGACGCGGTCTTCGCCGCGCTGTTCTGGTTCATCCTGGCTGGCGCGCCGGGGGTGGTGCTGTATCGGCTGAGCAATACCCTGGATGCCATGTGGGGCTACCGCACGCCGCGGCTTGCGCGGTTCGGCTGGGCTGCGGCGCGCATCGACGATGTGCTCAACTATCTGCCGGCGCGGCTGGTCGCGCTCAGCTACGCGCTGCTTGGGCGTACCGCGCTTGCGCTGCGCTGCTGGCAGCGGCAGGCACCTGCCTGGGACAGCCCCAACGCCGGTCCGGTGATGGCCGCCGGGGCCGGTGCGCTGGGCGTCAGCCTGGGCGGTGCGGCGGTCTATCACGGTCGCAGCGAGGTACGTCCGCCGCTCGGCGAGGGGCCACCAGCGCGGGCGCGGGATATCGAGCGGGCGCTGTCGCTGGTGCAGGGAGCAGCCGGGCTCTGGCTGCTGGCATTGTTGTTGTGGGGAGTTGTACATGCTTGAACACGGAGGTCGCCTGCTGCAGGCAGCGCTCAAGTACCGCATCGAGCCGGCGCAGTGGCTGGACCTGTCCACCGGCATCGCGCCTTTCACGCTGCCGCTGCCGGCGATTGACGCCAGCGCCTGGCAGCGTTTGCCGGAGACCGAGGATGGCCTGGAGGCGGCGGCGCGCGACTATTATCGCGCCGCGGAGCTGCTGCCGCTGGCCGGTTCCCAGGCGGCGATCCAGGCCCTGCCGCGGTTGCGTGGGCGCAGCCGGGTCGGGGTGCTCTCGCCCTGTTATGGCGAGCATGCGCATGCCTGGCGCCGCGCCGGGCATGACCTGGTGGAGTGTGCCGAGGGGGCGATACGCCGCGCGCTGGACCGGCTCGACGTGCTGGTCGTGGTCAACCCCAACAATCCCACCGGCCGGCTGATCGAGGTGCAGCAACTGCTGCACTGGCATGCGCGGCTGGCCGAACGCGGCGGCTGGCTGATCGTTGACGAGGCCTTCATTGACTGCACTCCCGAGCACAGCCTGGCAGCTGAAAGCCACCGGCCCGGGCTGATCGTGCTGCGCTCCTTCGGCAAGTTCTTCGGTCTGGCCGGGGCGCGCCTGGGCTTCGCCCTGGCCGAGCGCGATCTGCTGACCTGCCTGCAGCGCGAACTCGGTCCCTGGACGCTGAGCGGGCCCAGCCGGCTGCTGGGTCGCAGCCTGTTGGCTGACGTTGCGGCGCAGCAGGTCCAGCGTGCGGCCCTGCTGAGTGCGGGTGAGCGCCTGGCGGAGCTGCTGCGCCAGCATGGCCTGGCGCCGCTGGGCGGCTGTGCGCTGTTCCACTGGCTGCTGCATGAGCAGGCTGCGCAACTGTTCGACTTCTGCGCCCGGCGCGGCATCCTGCTGCGCCTGTATCGCAACCCTCTAGGCCTGCGTTTCGGCCTGCCCGGCGACGAAGCCGGCTGGCAGCGCCTGGACGCCGCCCTGCTGGCCTGGAACGAGGAGAACCCATGAGCCTTACGCTGATGGTCCAGGGCACCACCTCGGACGCCGGCAAGAGCACCCTGGTGACCGCGCTCTGTCGCTGGGCGCGCCGCCAGGGTGCCGCCGTGGTGCCGTTCAAGCCGCAGAACATGGCGCTCAACAGTGCGGTGACGGCCGACGGCGGCGAGATCGGCCGCGCCCAGGCGGTGCAGGCCCAGGCCGCGGGGCTGGCGCCGCACACCGACATGAATCCGGTGCTGCTCAAGCCCAACAGCGACATCGGCGCCCAGGTGATCATCCACGGCCGCGCGGTGGCGAGCATGGATGCGGTGGCCTACCACGACTACAAGCGCGTCGCCCGCGAGGCGGTGCTGGCTTCGCATGCGCGGCTGAGCGCGGCCTATGAGCTGGTGATGGTGGAAGGCGCCGGCTCGCCCGCGGAGATCAACCTGCGCGCCGGCGACATCGCCAACATGGGCTTTGCCGAGGCGGTCGACTGCCCGGTGATCCTGATTGCCGACATCGACCGGGGCGGGGTATTCGCCCATCTGGTCGGCACCCTGGCGCTGCTCTCCGACAGCGAGCAGGCGCGGGTGGTCGGCTTCGTCATCAACCGTTTTCGCGGTGACCTGGCGCTGCTGCAGCCGGGCCTGGACTGGCTCGAGCAGCGCACCGGCAAGCCGGTGCTGGGCGTGCTGCCGTACCTCACCGACTTGCACCTGGAGGCCGAGGACGCCATCGATGCGCGCCAACTGGCCAAGGCCGGGCGCCTGCTGCGGGTGGTGGTGCCGGTGCTGCCGCGGATCAGCAACCACACCGACTTCGACCCGCTGCGCCTACATCCCCAGGTCGATCTGCAATTCATCGGCCCTGGCGAATCCATTCCGCCGGCCGACCTGATCATCCTGCCCGGCTCGAAAAGCGTGCGCGCCGACCTTGCACGGCTGCGCGAGCATGGCTGGGATGCGGCTATCGCCCGGCACCTGCGCTATGGCGGCAAGCTTTTGGGCATCTGCGGCGGGCTGCAGATGCTCGGCAGGCGTATCGCCGATCCCTTGGGCCTGGAAGGGCCGGCCGGAGAGAGCGACGGGCTCGGTTTGCTGGACTTTTCCACCGAGCTGGCTGCGGAAAAACAGCTGCGCAACGTCAACGGCCGGTTGTGCCTGGAGGATGTGCCGATCAGTGGCTACGAGATCCACGCCGGGATCAGCAGCGGGCCGGGGCTGAATGGCGCGGTCGGGCTGGACGATGGCCGCAGTGATGGCGCCCTGAGCGCCGACGGGCAGATCCTCGCCACCTACCTGCACGGACTGTTCGAACAGCCGCAGGCCTGCGAAGCCTTGCTGCGCTGGGCGGGGCTTGAGCAGGTCGAGGCGTTCGACTACCACGCCCTGCGCGAGCGCGACATCGAGCGCCTGGCCGACCTCGTAGAGGCGCACCTGGATGGCGAGCGCCTGCGTACACTCTGCGGCCTGCCGACGAAGGAGACATCCACATGATCGAACTGATCCTGGGCGGCGCGCGCTCGGGCAAGAGCCGCCTGGCCGAGCGGCATGCCGCCGAGTCGGGGCTTGCGGTGCACTACATCGCCACCGGCCAGGCGCGCGATGGCGAGATGGCCGAGCGCATCGCCCATCATCGCGAACGGCGCCCGGCACACTGGGCGCTGATCGAGGAGCCGCTGGCGCTGGCGCGTGTGCTGCGCGAGCAGGCCGCGGAAGATCGTTGCCTGCTCATCGATTGCCTGACCCTGTGGTTGAGCAACCTGCTGCTGGACGCCGATCCGCAGCGTTTTGTCCGCGAACGCGATGCGCTGCTGGACTGCCTGGCCGACCTGCCGGGGCGGATCATCCTGGTCAGCAACGAGACTGGCCTGGGCGTGGTGCCCATGGGCGAGCTGAGCCGGCGTTTCGTCGACGAATCCGGCTGGCTGCATCAGGCCGTCGCCGAACGCGCGCAGCGGGTGATCTTCACGGTGGCCGGGCTGCCGATGGTGCTGAAGGAGAGCAACGCATGAACGACAACTGGTGGCAGGCCGCCTGCCGCATCCCCGACGCCGAGGCCGAGCGCTGCGCGCTGGTGCGCCAGGGCCAGCTGACCAAGCCCGCCGGCTCGCTCGGCCGGCTGGAGAGCGTGGCGGTGCAGCTGGCCGGGCTGCTCGGCGAGGAACGGCCACTGCTTGAGCGGCTGTGGATCGGCCTGTTCGCTGGCGACCACGGCGTGGTCGAGGAGGGCGTGTCGCTGTTCCCGCAGGCGGTGACCGGCGAGATGCTGCGCAACTTCGTCCGTGGTGGCGCGGCCATCAGCGTGCTGGCGCGGGCCCAGGGCGCGACCCTGGAAGTACTCGATCTGGGCTGCGCGGTGCCGCGTGAGGCGCTGGCCGGGGTGCGCGAGCTGCACCTGGGGCCGGGCACCGCCAACTTCACCCGTGCGCCGGCCATGAGCCAGGCGCAGTGCGCGGCCGCCCTGACCGCCGGGCGAGAGTCCGCCCAGCGCGCCTTGGATGCCGGCAGCCAGCTGTTCATCGCCGGCGAGATGGGCATCGGCAACACCACCAGTGCCAGTGCCCTGGCCTGCGCGCTGCTGAGTGAAACCCCGCAGCGCCTGACCGGCCGCGGCACCGGCCTGGATGATGCCGGCGTGCGCCACAAGGCCGAGGTGATCGCCCGTGCGCTGGCGCTGCACGGTCCCGATATCGACAGCCCGCAGGAAGCCCTGCGTCGCCTCGGCGGCTTCGAGATCGCCGCCATGACCGGCGCCTATCTGGGCTGTGCACAACTGGGTATACCGGTGCTGGTGGATGGCTTCATCTGTACTGTCGCGGCGCTCTGCGCAGTGCGGATGAACCCGGGTTGCCGCGACTGGCTGCTGTTCGCCCACCGTTCGGTCGAGCCGGGCCACAGGTTGCTGCTGGCCGAACTGGATGCCGAACCGCTGCTCGATCTGGGTCTGCGCCTGGGCGAGGGCAGTGGCGCTGCGCTGGCGGTGCCGCTACTGCAGCAGGCCTGTCTGCTGCATGCGCAGATGGCCACCTTCGCCGAGGCCGCGGTGTCGGCGCCCGACGCATGAGCCTGCGTCTGGACCTGCTGCGCCACGGCGAGACCGAGCGGGGCGGCGGCTTTCGCGGGCGCATCGACGATGCCCTGACCGCTGATGGCTGGGCGCAGATGCGCCAGGCGCTGCAGGGTCGCGGCGGCTGGAGCGCGCTGGTCAGCTCACCGCTGCAGCGTTGCCGGCTGTTCGCCGAGCAGCTGGCGGCGTCCCATGGCCTGCCGCTGCAGCCCGCGTCGGGGCTGCGCGAGCTGGATTTCGGAGACTGGGAAGGCTTGAGCGCGGCGCAGCTGATGGACACCAGCAGCGCCGAACTGGGGCTGTTCTGGGACGATCCCTACGCCTTCACCCCGCCCGGCGGCGAGCCCCTGACGGCCTTCGAGGCGCGGGTGCTGGAGGCGCTGACAAGGCTGGTGGATGAGCATGCCGGCGGCCATCTGTTGGCGGTCACCCATGGCGGGGTGATTCGCCTGCTGCTGGCGCGCGCCCGCGGCCTGCCAGCGGCGCGTCTGCTGCAGGTCGAGGCCGGGCATGCCTGCCTGTTTTCCCTGCAGGTGCGCCTGCACGAGGGTCGGCTGCTGCTAGAGGAATTGCCGTGATGCCCTTTCTGATCGCCCTGCAGTTTCTCTCCAGCCTGCCGCTGCAGCTGCCGCGCATGCCCAGCCCCGAGGAGCAGGGCCGCTCGCTGCTCTGCTACCCGCTGGTCGGGCTGCTGTTCGGCGTGCTGCTGCTGGCGGGCGCCTGGCTGCTCGAGGATGCGCCGCAGGTGCTGGCCGCCGCGCTGTTGCTGGCGCTCTGGGTTGCACTTTCCGGAGCGCTGCATCTGGACGGGCTGGCCGACAGCGCCGATGCCTGGCTCGGTGGGCTGGGTGATCGCGAGCGCACCCTGGAAATCATGAAGGACCCGCGCAGCGGGCCGATGGCGGTGGTGGTGCTGGTGCTGCTGCTGCTGCTCAAGTTCGCCGCGCTGCTGGCGCTGCTGCAGGCCGGGCAGTGGCTGGCGCTGCTGCTGGCGCCGCTGCTGGCCCGCGCCAGCCTGCTCGGGCTGTTCCTGACCACGCCCTACGTGCGCGTCGGCGGCCTGGGCGCGGCCATGGCTGCGCACCTGCCGCGCGATGCCGGCTGGCGCGTGCTGTTGCTCACTGGCCTTGCCTGTCTGCTGGCCGGCTGGAGCGGTGTGCTGGCAGTGCTCGCAGCGCTGGCGGTGTATCTGCTGCTGCGTCGTCAGTTGCTCCGCCGCCTTGGCGGCACCACCGGAGACACCGCCGGCGCGCTGCTGGAACTGAGCGAGTGTGCAGTGCTGGTGCTGCGGGCACTGGTCTAGCAACCCCTGGGGTGTGCCGTTGCCCGCCGCTCAGCCTGGAGTCGTGCCTGTGCCGGACGAGCTGCTCTTGAGCAACTCGACCAGGATCTGGGTGGCCGGGCCGAGGCTGCGATCCTTGTTGGCGTACAGGTAGAAGCGCGCGCTGCGCCGCCCGCCGTTTTCCAGCGGCAGGTGCTTGAGGCGGCCCTCGCGCAGGTCACGTTCGATCAGATGGCTGGGCAGCCAGGCAAAACCCAGGCCGCTGCCGACGAAGGTGGCCGAGGTCGCCAGGCTGCCCACCGTCCAGCGCTGTTCGGCACCGAGCCAGCCGGAGTCCCGTGGCTGCAGGCGGCCGGAGTCGCGCACCACCACCTGCATCTGGCTTTCCAGGTCCTGGCTGGTGAGTTCGCGCTGCAGCTGTTGCAGCGAGTGCTGCGGATGCGAGACGGCGACGAATTCGACATCGCACAGCGGTACGCCCAGATAGCCGCGCAGGTCCAGGGCGCTGATGGCCAGGTCGGCGGTACCTTCGTGGAGAACTTCCTCCACCCCCGACAACACCTCCTCGCGCAGGCGCACCCGACAGCCACGGCTCTGCGGCATGAACGCCTCCAGGGCGCGTACGACCTGGGCCGTGGGGTAGGCCGCATCGACCACCAGGCGCACCTCCGCCTCCCAGCCCTGATCCATGTGGAAGGCCAGCTCTTCGAGCTGGCTGGCCTGCTTCACCAACTGCCGCGAGCGGCGCAGCAGCACCTCGCCCGCCTCGGTAAGCACCGCCTTGCGCCCATCGATGCGCAGCAGCGGCACGCCCAGTTGCTCCTGCATGCGCGCCACCGTGTAGCTGATCGATGATTGCGAACGGTGCAGTACCTCCGCCGCCTGGGCGAAGCCACCCTGGTCGACCACCGCCTGCAGGGTCCGCCATTGCTCCAATGTCACACGCGGCGCTTTCATCCGACGCTCCTATTGCCTACTCTGGCGGTCCCCTGCCGGAGACCGAACAATGAAAAAACTCTGCTGTGCCCTGCTGAGCCTGTTGCCGCTGACCGCCTTCGCCTATCCGATCGAGGTGGAAAAATCGCTGAACGGGGCGGAAGTGTCCTACGACGTGCAGGAAGTCGCGCCGAACATCGGTGCCATCTTCCTGGTCAACCAGGGTCAGTCAGCCGCCCGCTGCTCGGCGGTATTCCGCAATGGACCCGAAGCGCCGCGCACGCGCAAGGTGCTGCTGCAGTCGGGTGAGAAGGCCAATCTCAACGTGCGCTTCACCCGTGACATCCTGCGTCTGCGCATCCGCCTCGAATGCGGGCTGGAATGATGGTCGCATCGACAATTTAGATCAAATCTAGCTGATATTTCCGATTTTTTATCGAAAATACCCTGGGTAATCTTTCTCCATCGCCACCCACATTGGAGAAACACCATGTCCCAGGTCCTCGTCATCGAAAGCAGCGCCCGTCAGCAGGATTCGGTCTCGCGTCAGCTGACCGCCGAGTTCGTCCGCCAATGGCAGGCGGCCCACCCGCAGGATCGCGTCCAGCTGCGCGATCTGGCGCGTGAGCCGGTGCCGCACCTGGATGCCGACCTGCTCGGCGGCTGGATGACCCCGGCTGAGCAGCAGAGCCCTGCCGAGCAGGCTGCACTGCAGCGTTCGGAGCGGCTGACCGCCGAATTGCTCACGGCCGACGTGCTGGTGCTCGCGGCGCCCATGTACAACTTCGCCATCCCCAGCACCCTAAAGGCCTGGCTCGATCACGTGCTGCGCGCCGGGGTGACCTTCAAGTACACCGACAAGGGCGCGCAGGGGCTGCTGCAGGGTAAGCGTGCCTTTGTCCTGACTGCCCGTGGTGGCGTCTATGCCGGCAGCGCCATGGATCACCAGGAGCCCTACCTGCGCCAGGCGTTGGGTTTCATCGGCATTCACGACGTGCAGTTCGTGCATGCCGAAGGTCTGAACTTGGGTGGGGAGTTTGCCCAGCAGGGGTTGCTCAAGGCGCGCCAGCGACTGGCGGAGCTGGCTCCGGCGGCCTGAACGCTGCGGTAGCGGGACTGGGCAGCGATGCGGCGACAGCCGGCGCAATGCCCTGCGGTTATTGCGCCCTACAAGGCGGCGTGTGGTTGGCTAGTCCAACCGCACCCGATAGACCTCCGCCAGCGAAATCAGACGCTGGCGGGCCAGTTGCAACGCACTCTGGGTCAGCGGACTCATGCCGTCGTCGATCGCCTGCTGCTCGATCCGTTGCGCCGAAACAGCCGGCTGGATCAACGCGCGCAAGGCGGGCGTGACTTCCAGCAGCTCGTAGGCCGCGACCCGGCCGGAAAAACCCAGCCCGCGGCAGTGCTCGCAGCCCTTGCCGATGTGGAAGCGTTCGTCCGCGCCAAGGCCGAGGGCTGCGCGCACGTGTGCCGGTACCTGTTCCTCGACCAGGCAGTGCGGGCAGTTGCGCCGCACCAGGCGCTGCGCCAGCACCCCGATCAGGCTGGCATTGAGCAGGTAGGGCGCGATGCCGATCTCCAGCAGGCGGGTGACCGTGGTGGCGGCGCTGTTGGTATGCAATGTGGACAGCACCAGGTGACCGGTAAGGGCGCTTTCGGTGGCCATCAGCGCGGTTTCCTGGTCGCGGATTTCGCCGACCATGATCACGTCCGGGTCGTGGCGCAGGATATGGCGCAGGGCGCGGGCGAAGGTGTAGCCGATCTGCGGCTTGACCTGGATCTGGCGGATGCCATCGATCTGGTACTCCACCGGGTCCTCGACGGTGATGATGTTCACTCCGCTGGCGCGGATGGCATTGAGGGCTGCGTAGAGGGTGGTGCTCTTGCCCGAGCCGGTGGGTCCGGTGACCAGCAGGATGCCCTGGTTGTGGCTGATCAGATTGCGAAAGCGCGCGGTGTCGCGTTCGCTGAAGCCGATCTGCTCCAGCGTCTTGAGGCCCTGGCCGGTGTCGAGGATGCGGATCACCACGCTCTCGCCATGCACGGTCGGCATGATCGACAGGCGCAGGTCGATGTTGCGGCCGTCGCGCTGTACCAGGTGGCGGCCGTCCTGGGGCAGGCGGCGCTCGGCGATGTTCATGCCGCCGATGATCTTGATCCGGCTGACGATGGCGCTGAGATTGCTCGGTTTGATCCGCCGCACCTCGACCAGCACGCCATCGATGCGCAGCAGGATGCGCACGTCGTGCTCACCGGGCAGCAGATGGATGTCCGAGGCGCGCCGGCTGATCGCGTCCTCTAGCAGCGTGTTGACGAAGCGCACGGTCGGCTTGTCTTCCGCTAGCTGCTTGATCCGGTGCAGGCTCAGCGCTTCCTCGTCGGCTTCGTTCTCCGGCAGCTGCAGGGCGGTGGCGCCGCCGTAGCTGCGGTTGATCGCCGCGTCGACTTCATGGGCGTCGGCCAGCACGGCCTCGACCTGGCGGCCTGTGACGAACATCAGCACGTGCGCCAGGTCACTGCGGGTCGGGTCCGGAGTCGCCACCAGCAGGCGGTGCTCCAGCGACATCAGCGGGATCGCCTGGTAGCGCCGGGCGATCTCCTCGGGCAGCAGCGCCAGCGCGCTCTCCTCGATATCGAAGTCCGCCAGGGCGACGCGCGGAATGTCCAGCTGGCGTGCGATGCCACTGGCCAGGCGGTCGGCGTCGATCATCTTCAGGCGCAGCAGTACCTGCCCCAGACGTCCGGCAGCAGGGTTCTGCCGCTGATGTTCGAGAGCCTGCTCAAGTTGCTCCGCATGCAGATCGCCACCGGCCACCAGCAGCTCGCCGAGGGCGGCGTCCTGACGGGCAGGGCAGGGATGTTGCTCGAGAAATTTGCGCAGCGCTTCGCGGGACTTCAGCGGACTGGTCATGGGCGGCTCGTCGAACAGCGGAGGTCGATCACAGTCTAGTGTCGCCAGGCGCGCCCCAGGGCGATCTGCATCAATGCCGACAACTATTCCGGACCAGCGCAGGTGAAGCGCACCCTTGATGCCTGGCTGAGGTCGAGTGCGCCGGGTAGATCGATCAGAAGCTGCCCATCCGCAGGTGGCATGAAGCGACCGTAGGCCAGCAGCTCGCCCGGCGCATTCTTTGCGGACAGCTGGTAAGCCATCACCGCCGAGACACAACCGCATTCACCGCGATGCCTGCGTTGCTGAATGCGCCCGCTCAGCTGCGGTGGATTGCCGGGCAGCAGTCGCAGGCGGTCGATCTCGACGCACGGAGCCAGCGAGTTGAAAAGCCGCAGCGGCGCCGCGCCATCCGCGAAGACGGAGGGAGCGCTGCTCAGGAGAACGGCCAGCAGGGCTCTGTGCGCTGTGCTCATTGCAGGGTCTCTCCAGAAGGTGAACGGCGAGCCTAACCCAGGCGACCGCAGTCGCCTACGGATGAGCCGAAAAAGCCGGCCGGTGGCGCATTGCCGGGGATGCCTGGTTGAGACTTCTTGGCGAGTGCTGGTCCGTGGTGACGGGGCGGCCGGGCAGGGGGCGGCGCAGAAGAGATTGCAGCGACTCGCCCGAATGGCCTGGCGAGGCCCGACCTGCCGAGGCCTGACCTACCGAGGCCCAACCTGCTCGCCTGCCAGGTAGCTTGCCGAGTAGATCGTGGGTAGCCAGTTCGGTCTGACCTGCAGCCGGCCGGGAACGCGGCATCTGGACGGCTGGGTGGCGGTCCGAACGGGTTGCAGTGGCTCCGGTGTTGCCCTCAACCGAGCGCACACGTGCCCGCGGCTCGCCTCGTCGTGTAGTGCTGCCCTTGCCGCCGGCGCCTGCTTCGGTAAGCTGCCCGGCAGATCGCCGCTGGAAAAGGACATCCCCATGCTGCACACCCTCGCTGTACACAACTATCGCTCGATCAGTTCGCTGCTGGTGCCGCTGGGTGCGCTCAACGTGATCACCGGCGCCAATGGCAGCGGCAAATCCAATCTCTATCGGGCCCTGCGCCTGCTGGCGGAAACCGCCCAGGGCGGCGTGGTGGCGGCGCTGGCGCGCGAAGGGGGCCTGGCGTCGAGTTTCTGGGCCGGACCGGCCAACCTGTCGCGACGTATGCGCGAGGGCGAGGTGGCGATCGAGGGCGGCCCCTCGCGCGGGCCCAAGCGGCTGCGGCTGGGCTTCGCCGGCGAGGACTTCAGCTACGCCATCTCGCTGGGGCTGCCCGATTCCAATTCCGGTGAGGACCGCGAGACGCCCAGCGCCTTCGCCCTCGACCCGCAGATCAAGCTGGAATCGATCTGGGCCGGGGCGGCCTATCGACCGGCTTCCCTGCTGGTGGAGCGCAAGGGGCCGATGCTGCGTGCCCGCGAGGGGCGCGAGTGGCAGGTGCTGGCACAGCATCTGGCCACCTTCGACAGCCTGTTCAGCCAGGTCGGCCGCGACGCCAGTTGCCCGGAGGTTTTCCAGCTGCGCGAGATCATCCGCGGCTGGCGCTTCTACGATCATTTCCGCACCGACGCCGACGCGCCGGCCCGTCAACCACAGCTCGGCACCCGCACCCCGGTGCTGGCACATGACGGTCGCGATCTGGCCGCAGCCCTGCAGACCATCCGCGAGATTGGCGATCCGCATGCGCTGGATGCTGCCATCGAGGATGCCTTTCCAGGGTCGCGCCTGCGTATCGAGGTAAACGACGGCCTGTTCACCGTGCATCTGCAGCAGGACGGGCTGCTGCGCCCGCTGAGCGCCGCCGAGCTGTCCGATGGCACGCTGCGTTATCTGCTGCTGGTGGCTGCCCTGCTGACGCCGCGGCCGCCGTCGCTGATGGTTCTGAACGAGCCTGAGACCAGCCTGCACCCGGATCTGCTGCCGGCGCTCGGGCGCCTGATCATCCAGGCTTCGGCGCGCAGCCAGGTCTGGGTGGTATCGCACGCCAACCGCCTGATCGCGACTCTGGAAGCGCATCCCGAATGCAACGCCGTGGTCCTGGAAAAGAGCCTGGGCGAAACCCGCGTGGCCGGCCGCGGCCTGCTCGACGAACCGCTCTGGCGCTGGCCGGATGCCTGAGCCGTAGCGCCGCATTTCCCTCTCACGCCGGGAGAGGGTGCCGCAGGCGGGTGAGGGATGCCCCGGCGTGCAGGGTCTTTCCATCCGTAGGGTGGATGACGCCTTGTTCATCCACCGGGGGATCGTCTGGTGGATGGGTCGAGCGCCATCCACCCTAAGGTCGGGACCAGCCGGTATGCAGCGGCCGTCTCCAACGCATCCGGCGCTGTGCGCCACCTTCTCCCGGGGAGAGAAGGACCGCTGCGGGGCGATGGTGCAGTGTGTTTGTCAGGGCACACACCGCTTTTCCCTTTCCATCGGGAGAGGGTGCCGAAGGCGGGTGAGGGATGCTCCACGCAACTCGCGGCTGCTTTCGAACCGGGCACCAGGCACCCTGCCGTGCCAGCCTTCCCTGGCTCTGCGCCGCGCGCTACCGTCTCCCGAAGAGAGAAGGACAGCAGTGGGGCGATGGCGCTGTAGTTTTTTACTCCAGCACGCCGTGCTCGGCGAAGAACTGGTCGCGCAGCTCGCGCTTGAGTACCTTGCCGATCGCGCTGCGCGGCAGTTCGTCGGTGAGGATCAGGCGATTCAGGCGCTGGGTCTTGCCGACGCGCTGGTTGAACCAGGCAAGGATCTCCTCTGCGCCCGCGTTGCTCTCCGGGCGCAGCACGGCGTAGCCCACCGGGGTTTCGCCCCAGCTGGTCGAGGGCACGCCGACCACGGTGACGTCGGCCAGCGCCGGGTGCTGGCGCAGTTCGGCCTCCAGATCGCTCGGGTAGATGTTGAAGCCGCCGCTGATGATCATGTCCTTGCGCCTGTCCATCAGGGTCAGAAAGCCGTCGGCGTCGAAGCGGCCGACATCCCCGGTGCGGATGAAGCGCTTGCCGCTCTTGTCGTACCACTCGGCCTCGGCGGTCTTCTCGGGCTTGTTCAGGTAGCCCTCCATCATCGCTGGCGAGTGCCCGACCACTTCGCCGATCTCGCCGTAGGGCAGCTCGTTGCCATCCTCGTCGATCACCCGCATGTCGTGGCCGTCGAGCGGCTGGCCGACGCTGGCGAGCTTTTCCGGATGCAGGTGCGCCATCAGCATGCAGGAGCCGCCGCCTTCGGTCATGCCGTAGAACTCGACCAGCCCGCCTGGCCAGCGCTTGAGAATGTCGGCCTTGAGTTCGGCATGGAAGGGCGCGCTGGTGGAGAACTTCATGTGGAAGCTCGACAGGTCGTAGCTGTCGAAGTCGGCACGGTTCATCAGGCGTTGGTACTGCACCGGCACCAGCATGCTGTGGGTCGCGCGGTGCTGCTGGGCCAGTTGCAGGTAGCGGGCGGCATCGAATTTGGCCATCAGCACCAGGGTTCCGCCCAGGCCCAGCGTCGGCAGGAAGGACACCAGCGTGGTGTTGGAGTACAGCGGCGTCGACATCAGGGTGACGCAGTCCGGGCCGTAGCCAAAGGGAATGCCGCGAACGATGTGCGCCCAGCGCATGCCGTGGGACTGGACGATACCCTTGGGCTCGCCCGTGGTGCCGGAGGAATAGATGATGTTGAAGTGCATCGCCGGCGTGATCTCCACCGGCGTCGGTTTGCCCTGACGCAGCCACTGGCTGAAACCGCGCGTGCGATTGCTGTCATCCAGACTCAGCAGCGCTGGCAGTTGCGCCTCGATGGCGGCCAGCGCCTGCTGCACGGGTGCATCGACGAACACCAGCCTTGCTGCCGAGTCGCGGATCATGGTCTGCAGGCTCTCGGCAGTCGAGGACGGCGCCAGCGGGGCCACCACCACACCGGCGCGCAGCGCACCGAGGAACAGCACGGCATAGTTGATCGAGTTGCTGGCGCAGATGGCGATCGAGTCGCCGGCGGCGAGGCCGTCCTGCTGCAGGCTGAAGGCGACCTGGTCGAGCAACTGGTCCAGCTCGCGGTAGCTCAGTCGCTGCTCGTCTTCGATCAGCGCCGGATGTTCGGGGCGGCTCGAGGCGTTGGCGCTGACCAGGGCGGACAGGGTGGAGAAGGGGCTGTCGAGGGTCAGGGGGCTGTGGGTCATGACGCGGCGCCTTATTGTCGGACAAGAGGACGGAATGGCTCTAGTCTGGACTTTGCAGGCAGGCTGTGGGAGCGAGTTGTCGCTACCGAATACCCGTCGATCAGAATCATGGATGCAGTCGGGCCGGGCTGTACGGCGCTGCAACGCCCCGGCATTGCGCCGGAGCGAGCGGGGCGGTGGCTCAGTCCTGGCGGCTGGTGACTTCCAGCAGGTGATAACCGAACTGGGTCTTCACCGGGCCCTGGACCACGTTCACCGGGGCGCTGAACACCACGGTGTCGAATTCCTTGACCATCTGCCCCGGACCGAACGAACCCAGGTCACCGCCCTGGCGGCTGGACGGGCAGGTCGAATTGTCCTTGGCGATCTGGGCGAAATCGGCGCCGGCTTCGATGGCGGCTTTGAGTTCGTTGCACTTGGCTTCGCTGGAAACCAGGATGTGGCGGGCGGTGGCTCGGGCCATGGGTAAGACTCCTGTTGGATGAAGGCGCCGAGCCTACCGTACTGAACGGATGTTTCAAGCCTGCTGCGCTGCTCGCACGGCTTCGCCTGGTCGCAGCACTGGCAGGCATGAGATTGGCGTGGAGGCAGGGATGTTGGCTTGTGCGGGCGGATGGGGTGGGGTCGTGCATCGGCACGCAGGGTGCGCCGAGAGGGGCGTCCCGCTCGGGGTGAAGCCCGGCAGGCTGTTCACGGCACAGCGCCGCGCGTCAGAAGCGCGCGGTGCTGCGAGTGAGGAAGATCAATGCGTCGAATGGCTGCCGAGCAGGGTGGTCCCGCCCTTCTTCTCGTGCTTGGCGGCGCGCTTTTCCTGGGCGCTCTTCAGTGGCTTCTTCTTGCTCTCTTTGTGCGGTGAGGTGCCTTTGCTCATGTTCTCTACCCCTTTGGGTGCGATGACGACTCGCCGCGGATGGCGGCGAAGCCCGGGTTCGGCCATCGAGCCGACCCACTCCGGCAGCCTAGTCCTTAAATCGTCTGCGCAGCGACAATGCCGCCCGACGGTCGCATCCCGCGAGCGACCGGGAGCGGCATGCGGGGGCTAGCGGCGAGTGCTGGCGAAAACGCGGATCTCGCCAATCGGGTAGCTGCGCATCGGGCTCGGCCGACGCCGCCCCACCGAGTTCGGCGTGACCAGCATCGGCTGGTTGATACCCCGGTGTTCGAGGACGATCTCGTAGCCCAGGGCACGGTTGTCCGCCGCTACCAGCAGGTAGTAGTCGCCACTGTGCGGCGCCAGCCCGCTCATCCGCAGTGATACCCCACGGGACCCGGTCAGCGCCTGGCTGGGATGCTCGTCGACCAGCGTGCCGTCCGCGTCGAGCAGAAACACCGCAGGCTTGAGACCGTACTTGGCGTTCCCCGAGCAACTGATGCAGTCGGAGACGATTTGCAGGTTGTACAGCTGCTGCGCTTCAAGGGTTATCCGGAAGACCCGGTAGTTGCTTGGCAGATCGTGCAGCAGCAGGCGCGGTTGATCCTGGCCGATCTGGTATTGCGGGGCGCGGCCGGGGTCGATCTGCAACGGCGCCACCGGGGCCAGGCGCACGGCTTCGGCAAGGCTGGTCGCCAGGGGCGTGGTGCTGGTTCGGACCTGGCTGTCGAACAGGGTTTTCGGGTCGGTGGTGCAGGCACCGAGCAGAAGCAGGGAAAGCAGCAGAACGAGGCGGGTTGGCATGGCGTGTCCTTACGCGAGGGGATGTACGAGTTTCAGGGTAGTCGAGCAGAGCGCAGATTTCCGGCGGGCGCCAAGGATGCCACAGGCGGGAAGTTGAGGCTGCAAGCGGGCGCACGAAAATGCGCCGCGGCGTCTGACAGATCCCTCTCCCGGTGGGAGAGGGAAAAGCCAGGCTCGAGGCACTGCATGCCCACTATCCCGTGCCATCGCCCCGCAGCAGTCCTTCGCCCTCCGGGAGAAGGTGGCGTGCAGCGCTGGATGACGGATGGCCGTTGCTGCAGAGTGCCCGGTTGGCTCCTGTCAGGGCAGCACCAGGGCCGAGCTGCCCATCGCTGCGGCGATGGTTGAGACGAAGTTGTTGGCCGCGATGTTGGCTTCGGTAGACAGCTTCGAACCGACGGTCGCGGTCGCCTTGGTGTAGGCCATCTGCGCGTCGAAGTAGGCCTTCTGCAGGCGCTCCTGCTCGCTGACCTCAGTGGCTTTCAGGCGCTGGGCGTAGACCTCGCGCAGCGGGCCGGTGTGCTGCTCGTAGGCCTCTTCGAGCCTGGGCAGCTCCTTCGGCGCGCGGACCAGGTGGCGCGGCGCTCTGGCTGCCTCTTCATCACGCTGGGCGGCGAAGTAGCCAGGCATCTCGTTGCTCTGCTCGAAATACTCGACGAACTCGTCGCGCCGAAAGATCTTGCTGAAGATATTGCCACCGTGCTCGGTGACATGGCCGGTGACTTCCTCCGGGAACGGCTCCTGAACCGGGAAGCGCCAGGTCTTGTCGATGAACAGCTGGTTGCGCAGTTCCAGGCTGCCGGTGAAGGGCACGCCGTCGAGCACGATGGTGCTGTGGATGCTGCCGAAATTCTTCAGCTTGGATTCGTCGGTGACGTAGGTTTCGCGAGCGATCACGTAGTCGCTCAGGGTCGGGTTGATCAGCCCGCCAACACCGCCCTTGTAGACGATGAACTGCAGCTCGCCGAGCTGCTCGCTGCGCATGCTGTGCAGGCCAGGTTCGAGGCTTATCTCGTAGCTGACGCCCGAAGGGATCAGGTAGGCGGTGCCGTCGATGTCCAGCTCCAGGTTGGTCGAGGTGGGGTTGTCGATCGTATAGGTCACCGCGTCGCTGCAGCCGGCAAGCAGCAGGCTGGTAAACAGGCAGAGCAGGAGTTTCTTCATGGGGGCGAGAGTCCGTTCAGGGCGAGGAGTCGCAGCACTTCATGCGCGCATGAAGTCGGCTGCGCGGGCCCTTATGCAGAACAATTCACACCCTGTCCAGGCGCTGTTGAGCGGGACGTGAAGCCCGTCATCACTCGGCCATGATCTGCCGGTAGCGACGCTGGTATTCCTCGTAGGACAGGCCTTCGCGCATCAGTTGCTCGACCTGCTGCTGCTTGTAGGCGGCAGGCGACAGCGGCGCAGCCGGGTTGGCCTCGACTTGCGGCGCGACTACCCGCGGTGCGCCGGCGGGGAACAGTTGGCTGGTCAGCTCGGCGATCTTGTTTTCGGCGTCGATGAACTTGTCCATGCGCCCGCCGCCCATCTTGGCGTCGTAGTTGGCATGGCCGACCTGGCGACCATCCTGAAACACGCGGATGTCGGCATAGACCATGTACATCGCCAGATCCCAGGCCCAGTTGGCGGTGTAGGCGGTGGTCAGCGGGCAGGCCGAGGTGCTGGTGCCGGGCTGCTTCTCGCTGACGATGAAGCCCTTCTGCTGTAGCTGCTGGCGATAGGCCGTGTGGAAGCCTTCGCGCAGGCCGCGATCCGGGATCATGCAGATCTCGTTGCTGGTCGGCGCCGCCAGTGTGGCCGGGGTGACGTTCTGCTTGATGCTGCAGCCGCTGATGGCGAGCAGGGCGAAGACGGCGAGAAGAATACGCATGGGAAATCCCTTTGGAACAGCTTGATGAGGTGAGCGCAGGCGCTTGGGCCGGCACTCTAGCCATGTGGCGGTTTGCCATCAAGGCCTGGATCTCTCAGGCTGCGAGTCGCCCGCTGCATCCCTCACCCGCCTTCGGCACCCTCTCCCGGAGGGAGAGGGAAACGCCGTGCAGGCTCGCAGCCCTGCATGACCACCCCCCACGCCATCGCCCCACAGCTGTCCTTCTCCCTGCGGGAGAAGGTGGCGCGCAGCGCCGGATGAGGGATGGTTCGGCGTGCAGGGTGCTGAAACCCAGACTGGCAATAGCGCGCCGTCCCGGCCTGCACTCAGCGCTCAGCGGCGGATGGTCTTGAGCAGATCGTCCGGGCTGATCGAGGCGACCACGCTTTGGCTGCCCAGCAACGGCAGATCGAGAATGTGCCCCTTCATCTTGCCGATCACGTGCATCTCGCAGGGCTTGCAGTCGAACTTCAGTGTCAGCACCTCGTCACCGTGCACCAGCTGCATCGGCGCGACCTTGGTGCGCACGCCGGTGACGCCCTTGGCCTGCTTGGGGCAGAGGTTGAAGGAGAAGCGCAGGCAGTGCTTGGTGATCATCACCGGCACCTCGCCGGTTTCCTCGTGGGCCTCATAGGCCGCATCGATCAGCTCGACGCCGTAGCGTTTGTAGAAGGCGCGCGCCTTGTCGTTGTAGACGTTGGCGAGGAAGCTCAGGTGCGCCTCGGGGTAGACCGGCGGCGGCACGCTGACCGGCTTGCGCCCGCCACGCGGATGCGCCGCCAGGCGCGCCTCGGTGAGGTCGTCGATGACCTGGTTGCGCAGCGCCTTGAGCTGCGAATTGGGCACGAACAGCGCCGCACCTTCGATGCTCACCTCCTCGGCGTGGTAGCGGGTTGCGCCGAGTTTGCCGAGCAGCTCGCGCAGTTGCTCGAGCGCCTGCTCGGGCTTGTTCGCCGCACCGAAGGGGCCGGGCAGGCTGGCGCTGGCCACGATGCCTTCCTCGCTGCTGGCGCTCAGGCGAATCGCCTGCGGATCGAGCACCACCGACCAGCGCAGGCCGACGCGACGTTCGGCGGAGGGCTTGAGCAGCGCTTGCTGCCAGTTGTGGTCGAGGTTGCGATTGAGCGGGTGCTGCGGACGCAGGCGGGCAAGCGCCGCGGGCATCTCGTTAGGCTCGACGCGGTAGCGCCAGCGCGGCGCGCCGGCGTCCTCATGGTGCGCCAACTGCTCGACCACGCTGGCGCGAAAACCCACCACCTCGCGCTTGACCAGCACGTTGAGGCCATCGCCGTTGGACAGCGGCTCGTGGGTCACGGCGATCAGGTCGTGCCTGCCGACCTTCTCCACCTCGCCGACCAGCAGGCCGGTGAAGGTCGGCGAGTCGAAGGCGCCGATGTCGATCTTGCGCTCGCTGACGAAGTAGTCGGTGCTGCCGCGGTGGAAGGTCTTGTCCGGATCGGGGACGAAGAAGTGTTCGGTACGACCGCTGGAGGCGCGCGCCAGCTCCGGCCGGCTGGCGAGGACGTCATCCAGGCGCTGGCGGTAGTAGGCGGTGATGTTCTTGACGTAGCTGACATCCTTGTAGCGCCCCTCGATCTTGAACGAGCGCACGCCGGCATCGACCAGCGCCGCCAGGTTGGCGCTCTGGTTGTTGTCCTTCATCGATAGCAGGTGCTTCTCGAACGCCACCACGCCGCCATGCTCGTCCTTGAGGGTGTAGGGCAGGCGGCAGGCCTGCGAGCAGTCGCCGCGGTTGGCGCTGCGCCCGGTCTGCGCGTGGGAGATGTTGCACTGGCCGGAGAAGGCCACGCAGAGCGCGCCATGGATGAAGAACTCCAGCGGTGTGTCGACCTGCTGGTGGATCTCGCGGATCTGCGCCAGGTCCAGCTCGCGCGCCAGCACCAGTTGCGAGAAACCGGCCGCGCCGAGGAAGCGCGCCTTCTCCAGGGTGCGGATGTCGCACTGGGTGCTGGCATGGATCTCGATCGGCGGGATGTCCAGCTCCATGACGCCCATGTCCTGAACGATGATCGCATCGACCCCGGCGTCGTACAGCTGGTGGATCAGCGTGCGCGCCTTCTCCAGCTCGTCGTCGTGCAGGATGGTGTTGAGGGTGACGAAGACCCGCGCATGGAACAGGTGGGCGAAGCTGACCAGCCCGGCGATGTCCGCCACGCTGTTCTCCGCGTTGTGCCGCGCGCCGAAACTCGGCCCGCCGATATACACGGCGTCGGCGCCATGCAGGATGGCCTCGCGGGCGATCTCGGCATCGCGAGCGGGGCTGAGCAGTTCCAGATGGTGGCGGGGCAGGGACATGGCGCGTGACCGGCTAAAGGGCGGGGCGGGCATTGTAATGGCTGGCGAGGCTTTTGCGGACGGCACTGACTGCTGGGGTGACGGGCGCGGTTTGAGCGGTGGGTGTGGGTAACAATGCGGGCCCGGGGTGGCAGACGCCGATGCAGGCGCACTTGCTGCTGCGCTCGCGCTGCACCCGCGCTGCACCCGCGTCGCGACAGGGGCCATCGCTGCGGCCTCAGCTATGTCGCCAACCGCGCGCCGCTCACCGCTGCGGGTGGCTTTCTTTGTTCGCGCAATCGCGCATCATGGGTGGGTCCGCATTCAGGAGAGCCCCATGCGCAGCCCCACCGTCTTGCGTCTTTGCATTCTTCTCTCAAGCCTGTTCGGCAGCGCCGTCGCTGCAGCCGATGAGCAAGCCCGTCTGCTCGAATCGATCAACAGCTACCGCGCCGAGGTGCAGCGCTGCTCCGGCGAGCCGAGCGAGATACTGCCGCCGCTGTCGGTGGACAAGCGGCTGGTGCTGTCGGTCGGCATCGGCGGTCTGGAAGAGTCGCTCGGCCGTAGCGGCTATCCGTTGGCCAACGTGCGTGCGATCAACCTGTCCGGTCCGCGCGATGCGCAGGCGGCGATGGCGGTGCTGCGGCAGAGCTTCTGCAAGTTGCTGCTGGATGCGCAGTTCATCGATATCGGGATCAGCCGCCAGGAGCGCGAATGGCGCATCGTTCTCGGGCGCCCCCTGCTCACGGCGCGGCTGGGCGACTGGCAGGGTGAAGGCAAGCGCCTGCTGGAGGCGGTCAACCAGGCACGTAGCCAGGCGCGTCGCTGCGGTAGCCAGGAGTACCCTGCCGCCGCCGCGCTGGTCTGGAATGCCGAACTCGGCATCGCCGCAGAGGGCCACAGCCGGGCCATGGCCAACGGCAACTTCTTCAGCCACCAGGACCCTGACGGCCGCGTTCCCGGGGACCGTGCCGAATTGGCCGGCTACCACGGCAGCCGCGTCGGCGAAAACCTCGCCGCCGCCCTCGACGCCCCGCAGCGGGTGGTCGACGCCTGGCTGGCCAGCCCCGGCCACTGCGCCAACCTGATGAGCGCCCAGTTCAGCGAACTCGGCGCCGCCTACGCCGAGGACCCGAAGAGCGATGCGGCGATCTACTGGACGGCGTTGTTCGGGTCGCCTTGACCGGGTCGCGCTGACCGGGGCGTCCTGAAGAGGGTCGTCCAGACGGGGGAGAGGCTGCTAGCAGGGCAGCGAGTCGCCTGAGAGATACTTACCCTTTGGCAGTCTCTCCCGGAGCGCGGCGCTTCGAGGCGTCGCGTGGCCCCACGCAGCGTCATCGACTTCAGCTGTCCTCCCGTCGGGAGAAAGTCGCGCGGCGGCGGGCTGTGGCGGTTGTAGGGCGCTTGGTTTCGCACGCTGAACCACCGCACGCGTGCCGACTCTCCGCGGCGTTATCTGTTTTGCGGGATCGATCTAGGGTGCGGGTTCAAGCAGATGCCGTTCGAAGAAGTCGATGATCAGCGCGTTCAGGCGGGGCACTTCCGTCGCACGGTCGAAACCCGGCGGGTCGCCAATCAGTTCCTCCAGCAATGCGTCATCGATCGCGGGGAGCGGCGCCAATAGCGCGCCGTGGCCGCCCTGTTCAAGATCGCTCAGATGCTCGCAACTGCCACAGGCCTGCAGCAACGCATCGCTGTGATAGAGGGGTATCAGCCAGCGGTCCTGGCGAGCGCTGATGATGCCGACGGGTATGGGGGGAGAGGCCAATGTACGCAGGTCGAAATCCGCCGCGAGCGGTACGCCGGAAACCACGGCAGCAACGCGCCGGTCCTGATGTGCGTGCATGTGCGGATCTTCAAAGCGGCGACGTATGACTCTCCGTGCGGCCCATTGCTTCAGCGGGTCGAGGATGCCGCCGTTCAAGCGAGTGATTAGTCCGACACAGGTCTGGAAGTCCTCGGCCAGATGTTCGTCGCAGTGCTGGCGGAATCGCGCCTCCGACCACTGGCCGCCGGCCAGGCTGAGCATGGTGTGACCTCCTGCGGACATGCCATAGGCGCCGACCCGGTCCAGTGCAAGATCGAAGCGGTCGTCATCCTGCACCGCGTCGATCGCGGCAGATACCTCGAGTGGACGCCGTTTCCAGCTCTCCGGACCCGGCGCGCTCGGGTCGTCGGAGTTGTCGCCGGCATGGCTCGGCATCGCCACCACAAAGCCGGCCGCAACCAGCGCTTGCGCCAGTTCTCGATAGAGCCATGGCGAGCCGCCAGAGCCATGGGAAATAACCACCAGCCGGTCGTTGCCAGGCTCCGGCTGGCCGTCCCAGGCGGCCTGGAATACGAAGTCGCCGCGTTCTACCCGACGTTCTGTCGAGGATGATGGATAGAACAGGGTGACGGCGCCACCATCCCTGGCGCTGCGGATTTCGCTCACGCCGGTGGTGGCCCACGCCGCGTTACTCAGCAGAGGAAGCAAAGCGCCGAAGGCGGCCATGCAGAGGGTCAAGCGCATGTTCGGGTGTCCTGTAGGTAAATCGCCACGCAGGCCGTGATGGCGGCTATCGCACCGATCCATGACCGGGTCAGGCCAGCGGGTTCGATGGGCCCGCCGTGCCGCAGCGCGCGGAGGCCGTTCGACATGCAGCGGCCACCGCGATCCAGCCACCGGTCCCCGGTCAGCGCGACGGTCGCAGCGCCGCCCGTATGGCGTCGGACGTTCCGGGGCGGCTTGCTGTAATGCGGTGACTGGTCGGTCATGCCTGGTACTTTGGCAGCCCCCACGGGATGGGCGGCGTGCAGCCGTCACGGCCCCGTTAGAAATGTTGCGACTCGACCGGGTAAGGCCGTGCTCACTGGCGAATGCAAAAGTGAATCAGGTTGTCGAAAGCGGCAGCGCCCGTTCGACTAGTCAGGCCATCCCGGCAACCCGCAAACAAAAGGAGAAGGCCATGCCCAGCACCATCCGTCTGCACCGCGTCCTGCGCACCTCGCCAGAACGTCTCTATCGCGCGTTTCTCGATCCGGATGCCAAGGCCAAGTGGCTGCCGCCGAACGGCTTCACCGGCAAGGTCCATGCGCTCGATGCCCGAGTCGGAGGTGGCTACCACATGTCCTTCAGCAACTTCTCCACCGGTACCAGCCACAGTTTTCGTGGCCGCTATTTGGAGCTGCTCGAACACCAGCGCATCCGCTACGAGGACCAGTTCGACGACCCGGGCCTGCCGGGCACCATGCAGGTCACGGTGACCTTCACGCCGGTTTCCTGTGGCACCGAGCTGAACATCACCCAGGAAGGCATCCCAGACGCGATCCCGACCGACGCCTGCTACCTCGGCTGGCAGGAATCGCTGACGCTGCTGGCGAAGCTGGTCGAGGTCGAGATTCCGGACCAGTGATGCGACAGCGGGTAGCCTGAACCATCCCTCACCCGCCTTCGGCACCCTCTCCCGATGGAGAGGGAAAAGCCGCGGCGCCTTTGGCGCAGCATTCGGCGGTACGTGAGACGCAAGTAGTGTCCCGGCACCGCTGCGCGACGGCCTGTCAGAGAACGTGGCGCCGCTGCAGACGAGTCGGAGGGCGCGGGTGATGCTCAGTCGATCACTTGTTGGCCACGCTCTGTCGCTCGCTACGCAGCTCGGCGATGGCGTGGTGGGTGATCTGCACGGCGGCGCTGATCGACAGCAGCGCCATGATGGTCGCGACTATGAGGTCCGGCCAGCCGACGCCGGTGCCGAACACCCCCAGCGCGGCGAGCATCACGGCGAGGTTGCCCAGCGCGTCGTTGCGGCTGCATAGCCAGACGCTGCGCATGTTGCTGTCGCCGTCCCGATAGGCGAAAAGCATCACTGCGACCGCGACGTTGGCCAGCAGCGCGATGGTCCCGACGACGCCCATGGTCGAGGCGTGCGGAACACTGGCATCGAGAAAGTTGTCGACCGCGACCGCCAGAATGAAGACTCCGAACAGGCCCATCGTCAGCGCCTTGGCCAGTGACGCGCGTGCCCGTGTCGCGACCCCCAGGCCCAGCACGAACAGACTGACGCCGTAGTTGGCCGCATCGCCGAAGAAGTCCAGGGAGTCGGCCAGCAACGAGACCGAGCCCGAACGCACGCCAGCGCCTATTTCCAGCGCAAACATGAGCAGATTGATGATCAGTGCGATCCACAGGATGCGCCGGTAGGTTCCGGTCGCGGCCGAATCGGTGCACCTGCTATTGCAGCAATTTCCCGCCATGAGCATCGCCTCCAGCTATTGATGGCAGTACCCTAAACCCTGTAGCCGCTACAGGGTCAAGCGATGCAATTCACCATCGGCAAACTCGGCAAGGCCACTGGCGTGAACCTGGAAACCATCCGCTATTACGAGCGCATCGGCCTGCTGCCAGCCCCTGCCCGTACTGAGGCGGGGTATCGAACGTTCGGTGAGCCGGATGCGCAGCGACTGCGCTTCATCAAGCGTGGCAGAGAGCTGGGCTTCTCCCTGGAGGAAATTCGTGGGCTGGTTGCGCTGGCGGACCAGCCCGGGCGATCGTGCGCCGATGTCGATCTGCTGGTGCGGTCCCATCTGGTCGAAGTCCGCCAGCGCATCGCCGATCTGCGACGGCTGGAAACCGAGTTGCAGCGCCTGGCGGGTTGCAGCGAGTCTTCAGTCAGCGAGTGCCGCATCATCGACGCCCTTTCCAGCGGGGCGGGCAAGGTCGGTTAGGCCAGACCTTTCCGTGCGTGCCGGCGGAACGGTGGCGCGTCGCCAGAGCGCTATCACCGACGCTGGGATATGATGCGCGCCCCGCCTACCGACGCCCCCAGCATGCCCGGAAACGCCCTCTACACCGACCTGTCGGGATACTACGATCTGATGTGTGCCGACATCGACTACAGCGCGCAAAGTCACTGTGTGCGCAGGTTGCAGCAATTGTTCGGCAAAGCCGGCACGCGGCATCTTGATCTGGCCTGTGGAACCGGTCCGCACGTACGCCATTTCCTCGATGCAGGCTTTCTCAGCAACGGGCTCGACATCAATCAGCCGATGCTCGACAAGGCGGCCCTGCGCTGCCCGGAAGCGCAGTTTTCCCTGCAGGACATGTGTGACTTCAGCGTCGACCAGCCGTTTGACCTGATCACCTGCTTTCTCTACTCGATCCACTACAGCGGCGGTATCGAGCGCTTGCGCGCCTGTCTCGCGGCGGTGCACGCGGCGCTTGCTGACGGCGGGCTGTTCTGCTTCAACGCCGTGGACAAGAACCGCATCGACAACGCCTCCTGCGTCTCGCACCGTGCTCGCCATGCCGACGGCGACTTCAGTTTCACCTCCGCCTGGCACTACCCGGGCAGTGGCGAGCAGCAGTCGCTGAAGCTGTTCATCGAGCGCAGCACTGACGGCCAGAGCCAGGTCTGGCATGACGAGCATCCGATGGTTGCGGTGAGCTTCGACGAATTGGGCGAGTTGCTGCGGCCGTATTTCCACGTGCAGGTGCTCGAACATGACTACGAGAAGATCCTCCCCTGGGACCAGGCTTCCGGGAACGCGCTGTTTGCCTGTGTGAAGATCTGACGCCTGGTGCCCTGTGCGGCAATAGCGCCGTTCAGCGATGTGCCGGGTTGCGTTCGGGTGAACCGGGACCGTGTTGACCATTCGACAGCCGGTCACGGTGGATAAGGACAGCGTTATCCACCCTACGTCATCGGCTCATCCGCTTCCGCCGACGCATCGACAGATGCCAGATCCGATGGCTGCCATGCTCTGCGTGGGAGCCGGTGCTCTGACGCTCTGCTTTGGGCAGTGGTGTGGGGCGAGCAGGGGTTGCGGCGGACGCAGAGGTGCCCAGAGCGGCGTTCCCACGCGGAGCGTGGGAACGATCAGCCAGCCAACGATCAGCCGCCCGTGACGATCAGCCCTGCGAGCCAGCCGGCTGGCTCACAGGGCCGGATCAGGCCGCCACCACCGAGACCGGAACGCCGTTGAACACGGCGTTGCCGGAGAGTACGTCGACCACCTGGTCATCGGTGATGTCGTTGACGTTGATGCCCGGGTTGCTCTGCGCTACGCGCAGGGCTACGCCTTCGCGGTCGTGGCCCCAGCCGTGGGGCAGGCAGACCACGCCGGGCATGATGTCGTCGGTGACCTGCACGCTGACCAGCAGCTCGCCGGTGCGCGACATGATGCGTGCCTGCCTGCCGCTGGAAAGCCCCAGGCGCGCGGCGTCCGCGGGGTTGATCAGCAGGGCGCAGCGGTCCTTGCCTTTGACCAGGCGCTGGCTGTTGTGCATCCAGGAGTTGTTGGTGCGCAGGTCGCGGCGGCTGACCAGCATCATTTCGCCGTTTGGTGCGCTGCGCAGTTCGGCCATCGCCCGGCCCAGATCGGCGACCAGCTCCGGCGGCGTCAGGCGCAGGCGCTGCTCGGGGGTGAACAGGTAGCCGGGGAAGGACGGGCGCATCGGTCCCAGATCGAGGCCATGCGGGTAGCGCTTGAGCACCTCGACGCTCAGTGGCTCGTCGTGGCGGATCGGCTCGCCGTGGAGCCCGCACTGGTTGTACTCGTTAAAACCCTGGCCGTAGGGGCCGGTGCGCAGGCCGTGGTCGAGGATCTGCTCGGGCGCGGGCATCGGCCGCGCGGGCGGCGCGTCCGGGTTCTTCAGTGCCTCGATGCGCTGGGCCAGGCCGAGGACGATGTCCCAGTCGCAACGGGTGCCTTCCGGCGCCTCGAACACCGGCTCGCTGTAGCGCGCCAGGTTGCGCACCGCCAGCATGTTGAAGACGATGTCGTACTGCTCGTGCTCCAGTGGCCCGGTGGGCGGCAGGATGATGTCGGCGTGGCGCGAGGTCTCGTTCAGGTAGAAGTCGATCGAGACCATGAACTCCAGCTGCTCCAGTGCCTCGTCCATCTGCCGGCCGTTGGGCGTCGACAGCACCGGATTGCCGGCGACGCAGACGAAACCGCGCACCTGGCCTTCGCCGGGGGTAAGCATTTCCTCGGCGATGGTCACGGCCGGGAAGTAGCGATCGAATTCCGGCAGGCCACGGGCACGGCTCTGGTAGGTATTGAAGCTGCCCATCGCCCGGCTCTGCGCCTTGTTGAACGCCGGGGTGGTGAACATCATGCCGCCGGGGCTGTCGAGGTTGCCGGTGAGAATGTTCAGTACCAGCATCAGCCAGTGGTTGAGCGCACCATAGCTCTGTGTGGCGACGCCCATGCGGCCGTAGCAGACCGCCGATTCGGCGGCGGCGAATTCCTCGGCGATGCGCTTGATCTCGTCCACCGCGATGCCGCAGCGGGCGCTGGCCTGCTCGATCGACACGCCGTCGAACAGCGGCTCCAGCGCGCCCCAGTTGTCCGCCAGCTCCTGCAGGCGGCCGGGCTTGCTCAGGCCCTTGTCGAGCACGTGACGGATCAGCCCGAGCAGGAAGAAGGCATCGGTGGCGGGGCGGATGAACAGGTGCTGGTCGACATAGCGCGCCGACTCGGTACGCCGCGGATCGACCAGGACCACCTTGCCGCCGCGCTCGCGAATCCGTTCCAGGCGCTTGAGGATGTCGCCGGCGGTCATCAGGCTGCCGTTGGAGGCGGCAGGATTGGCGCCGAGCATCAGCATGTAGCCGGTACGGTCGATGTCGGGGATGGTGAACAGCTGGCTGTGGCCGAACATCAGGTAGGACACCAGCTGGTGCGGCATCTGGTCGAGCGAGGCAGCCGAGGAGATGTTGCGGGTGTTGAGCACCTTGCGCAGCGCGTTGGAGCCCATCATCAGGCCCAGGTTGTGCGAGGAGGGGTTGCCCCAGTAGCCGGCCACGGCATCGTCGCCATGGCGCTTCTGGATGTCCGCCAGTCGCGCGGCGACCTTGTCCAGCGCGCTGTCCCAGTCGATCGGCAGCCATTGCCCGTTGACCTTCTCCAGCGGCGTGCGCAGGCGGTCCGGGTCGTTGTGCAGATCCTGCAGGGCATAGCCTTTGGGGCAGATGTGGCCTTCGCTGTGCGGGTCGTTCTCGTCGCCGCTGATCGACAGGATCTGCTCGCCCTGGGTTTTGATCACCACCCCGCACATGGCTTCGCAGAGCGTGCAGGCGCGGTGATGAGTCTTCACCGGCAGGCGGGTCTTGGCTTCCTCGCGGGCGCGGGCGTCACGGATGACCTGCAGCATCTGGGCAATGTCGACCACCTTGCGCCGGGTGCGGCCCTCGACGCGGCCGCGGGCCTGCTCGTGCTGGTCCAGCAGACGCCAGTCGGCCAGGCTCACGCTCTCGACCTGGCGCGACTGCAGCAGGTCGGCGACGTCTACTTCGCCCAGCGTCGGCAGGCTGTTGCCGAGGTCATCCAGCAGGCGCTGCACGCTTTCGCTGGCGCACTGGCGGTTACTGCCGATCACGCCGCTGGCGCCACGCTTGATCCAGCCGGCGACGTAGTCACGATGCTCGGCGTGGCCGTTGATGCGGCCCTGTTGGTGGGCCATCACGCCGCGTCCACTGTCGAACGGCAGCTCGTCGATGGCCGAGCCCTGGTAGCCGATGGCGTGGACCACCAGGCTGGCGGGAATCTCGAGGGTCTGCGCGGCGGGACGGGCTACCAGCGTCCCCTGGGCGTCGCGAACCAGTTCCGTGCGCTGCGCCTGCACGCTGGCGACCTTGCCCTCGCGGGCGCTGAAGCCGGTCGGGCTGGTGTAGAACATGAAGCGGATGCGCTTGCCTTCGCCCTGCGGACGGGCGGCGATCTCGCGCAAAAGGGCGATGTTCTGCCGCGCTTCGGCGAACTCGGGCTGCTCCAGCTGGTGTGCGGTGGCGTCGTCGAGTGCGAGATCCGCGGGGTCGACCAGCAGTTGCAGGCCATCGATGGCCATCAGCTGTTCCAGTTCCTTGGGCGTGAAGGCCGCCTGGGCCGGGCCGCGACGGGCCAGCAGGCGCACTTCCTCGATACCGCTGGCGGCCAGCGCCTGCAGCGCGTGATCGGCGATGTCGGTCTTGGTCAGTTGGGCGTGGGGCAGTACCAGCAGGCGGGCGATATCCAGCGCGACGTTGCCGATACCGATGATCACGGCGCTTGTCCCGTCCATCTGTGGCGCCAGCGCAGCCTGGTCCGGATGGCCGTTGTACCAGCCGACGAAAGTCGACGAGCCGAAGATGTTGCCACTGTCGGCGCCGGGCAGCGCCAGCGCGCGGCTCTGCGAGCCCCCGGTGGCATAGATGACGCCATGGTAGTGCTGGCGCAGTTCGCTGCTGGACAGGTCGCGGCCGATCTGCACGTTGCCGAAGAAGCGGAACTGCGGCGACTCGGCGATGCGCTCGAAGCCGGCGGTGACCGACTTGATCCGCGGGTGGTCCGGCGCCACGCCGTAGCGCACCAGCCCGAAGGGCGTGGGCAGGCGTTCGAACATGTCGATGCGCGCGGCCGGCATCTGCTTCATCAATGCCTCGGCGGCGTAGAAGCCGCTGGGACCGGAGCCGACGATGGCGAAGCGCCCCGGCAGTCGTTCCAGCGGGCTGCTCGCCTGTTCGCCGCTCTTGATGCTTTCGCGGATGACCGGGTGGGTTTTCGCGCCTTCCGCGTTCAGCGTGATGAAGGAGATCTGCTCCGCCGGCACCATGCTCTGCGGGAAGATCGCACCTTCCGGGCAGGCCGAGATGCAGGCGTTGCAGTCGATGCAGACCTCGGGGTCGATGAACAGCATGTCCGGTGCCTCGCGGAAGGCTTCGACCGGGCACACGTCGACGCAACTGGTGTGCTTGTTGCCGATACAGCTCTGGGTGACGACGTACGCCATGATCTTCTCCGCACGGGGCTGGCAAAGCCCTTAGCGTATGTCCGGCCTTGCCCGGCTGTATTGGCAGCACGCGCCGGATTGACATTTTGTGCCAGCGTTCCGATAGTGCCGCCCATGAGCACCAACGACAGCATCCCATCCGGCTTCATCGAAACGCTGCAGAGCTACGTGCGCGAGCGCGATCTGCCGGCGGCTGCATTGCTGCAAGAGATGAGCCGCGACCTGGAGTCGCCCAGCGTCTCGGCGCTGCGCTTCTGCGACCTGCTGCAGGCCGTCTGGGAGCAGGACCCGGTCAGCGCGCTGGGCATCCGCCTGGGTCTCTCGGGTCAGCCACGACAGTTCGGCGTGGTCGGCTACATGGTTTCCTCCTGCGGCACCCTGGGCCAGGCGCTGGCGCGCTACCAGCGCTATCAGGACCTGCTGCAGGGCGGCCTGATCGCGCGCTCCCGGCTCAAGGACGGCGTGCTGCACATGCGCTGGACCCAGGCCGTGGCCAACACGCCACTGGCCAGCGAGTTCAGCCTCGCGGTCTTCGTCGCCCTGTGCCGGGTGCTGATCGGCCGGGCGGTGACGCCGATTCGCGCCGGCCTGCCGTTTCCACGGCCGCAGGATGTCGGTGTCTACCAGGCGCTGCTGGGTTGCCCGGTGGACTTCGAGCGTGACGCGATCGAGCTGGCGATTCCGGCGCATCTGCTGGCACTGCCGATCTCCAGCAAGGACCCCTATCTGCTGCGCCTGCTCGAACAACAGGCCCAGGCGTTGCTGGCGCAGCAGCCACAAGTGGAGGACCGTGAGACCGGCGTGTTCTTCCAACGGGTGCAGGAGCAGGTGCTGGAGTCGATGAAGAACGGCGACGCCAGCGCCGAGTCCGTCGCTCAAGCGCTGGGCTGTTCGCTGCGTACCTTCTACCGCCAGCTGCGCAGCGCCGGCTACAGCTACCGCGGCCTGCTTGCGCACACCCGCCAGACCCTGGCCCGCCAGTATCTGGCCGACCCGGCGCTGGCGCAGACCGATGTCGCACTGCTGCTCGGCTACTCCGAACAGAGCTCGTTCATCCGCGCCTTCCGCAGCTGGACCGGCATGACCCCCGGCGAATACCGCAGCCAGCTGGCGCGCAACCAGGGCAACCGGGCGGGCTGAGTGAACCGCGGGACGCAGTCCGTAGGGTGGATCGGGGCGCGTAGCTGACGCTGTTTTCATCCACCGAGCGGTGGTTGTCGGAAACCGCCTGCCGCCGCCCAAATTCCTCGCGTTCACCGCTCTGCCGCGTTACTGCGGGCCGGGACGCCAGAGCTGCCTTGCCTCGCAGAGCGTGGCCAGGATCAAGGCAGATCCGCCACGGCCTGTTTACTATCGATGCCCGCGGCATCGCCTCTCGCTGGAAGGATCTATGAACAAAAGGAATCTTGCGTTTTTCGCTCAGAGCTTTCTCGCCTTGTGCCTGGCGATCCAGGTGTGGGTCTGGCTGATCTACATCGGCGTGTTCTGGTCGTCGGATTCACTGGTCTCGCTCGGCGATCTGGTGCACTCGGTCGGCCCGCTCAAGGCCGCCTGGAAAGCCTTTCTGGCCATGCTGGTGCCCACGCTGCTGATCAGTTTCTTCGTGCGGCAAAGACTGTCGGCGGGCCTGCGTACCCTGCTCTACGCCGCGCTGGGTTGTCTTTGTGGCGCGCTCTGGCTGTTGTACCTCGCCGGGCAGAGTGTCGGTTTCTTCCTGCAGCAGGCGCGGCTCTACCTGGCGGCGGGCGCTCTGGCAGGCCTGGTCTACGGCCTGATCATGGGCATGTCGCTGAAGGTCTCGGCTGACCAGGCGGGGCAGTCTGTCCGCAGGCGCAACCTGCTCGGTTCGCTGGGTCTGTTCGCGGGCGGCGCCGGTTTGCTGGGCTCGCTGTTCGGCCCCTGGGACCTGTGGAAAAACCGGAACAGTTATCTTGATGTGGATCTCAGCGGCCTGCAGGAAGGCCAGCGGATGACGGTGGAGCTGGCGAGAAAACCGGTGTGGATCATCCGCCGTTCGGCGCAGACGATTCGCCTGCTGGAGGAGGAAAACCCCCGGTTGGCGGACCCGCTCTCAGCGTCTTCGCAGCAGCCGGAGCAGGCGCGCAACGCGCTGCGCTCCGTTCGGCCGGAATACTTCATCGTCTACGGCATCTGCACGCACCTGGCCTGCATTCCCGACTACCGCCCTGACAACAGCGGCACGCCTGAGCCCTTTGCGCGTCCGGGGCCGCAGTTCTTCTGTCCCTGCCACGGCGGCGTCTTCGACCTTGCCGGCCGGGTCTACGCGAACATGCCGCCACCGACCAACCTGGTGGTGCCCGAATACGAGTTCATCTCCGATCAGGTCGTGCGCCTGCACTTCCCTTCGCTTGCGCAGGAGTGGCGGCTTTAGCGCGGCGCTTGCGCGCCGCGTGCGGTGAGTTTCTGCAGCGCTCCCCGGAGCGGATAGCAGCCGACGGTTGCACGCGGGCGCATCAGGGGCACATCGCGCGCGGCAGGAACGCTGCGAATCAGGCCGACCTGATCTTCGCTTCAAGCATCGCCTGGCGAATGGCAAGCAGGCTTTTCTTGCCCGCGGGAAGCTCGAAAACGGCGCTTTCCACCAGGGTGTGGACGCGCTCGCCATTGCTCAGGGTGAACTGCATGAACGCCAGGTGATCGGTCCAGGATCGGTAGCGGCGCACCATGAAGATGCTGTGGTTTGAGGTGACCGAACGGATGTCCTTGAGCGGAATCTGCCGGTGGCCGCCGGCGCTGGTGATGATCAGCTCGGCATTGTGGATGCTCGCCGGCGCGCATCTGCTCAGCCTGAGCCACTCCACCGCGAAGCGTCCGCACATCAGGAGCAAGCCAGGCAGGATCAGCATCCGCTCGCCGGGAGTCATCTCGGACAGTTTGACCACGCTCAGCACACAGGCCAGCGCGAGAAAGCCGAAGGTGACGAGCCGATAGAAGTAGACGCGGTGAAACTCGGGGAGGCTGAGAAAGGGTAGGTCCATGCGCATCTTCCTTGGGGACTGCTTCGATGCTGCATGGTGCGCGCGTGCCGGCCGGATGTCTCCGGGGCGGTGCGTATTCTGTGCGGAGCAGGGTGGATGACGCTGCTTTCATCCGCCGTGGCAGGGCCGTCACGGCTAACTGGCGGAAGATGAGGCAATAACCTCAAGGTCGTCTCCCGCGTGAAGTCAGGGCGCGATCAATGAATGGATGAGTAGGCCAGGCGCTCGCGCACCAGCAGCTCGGCTTCATGCGCCATCTCGTCGAGCAGTTGGTCACGCTGGGTTTCGGCCTCGCTCATCGCCTGGCTGCCGTGCTGCTTGAGCAGGTAGGCATGGATCTGCCGTACCTCCTTGGACTGGAAGATCGGCGCCAGGTCCTGCACGGCCACCAGACCGTCCGAGCGCTGGGCGCGGGTGTTCATCAGCACCTGCGATTGCTGGGTGGCCAGCACCCGAAAGCCCAGGGCCTCGAAGCAGGGCACCTTGCTTGCCAGGCAGGCCAGTTCGGCGTGCGGACGTGTGTCGAGTACCCGTTGCAGCATGCCGCGGGCAATGCCGCGGCGACGCTGGCTGGCCTGCACCGCCATATAGGCCAGCGTGCAGGCTTCGGCGTCATCCAGGCTCGGCAGGTAGAGGGCGAACCCCAGGACCTGGGACGGGTCCTCGTCATCCAGCGCCAGTATCAGCTGCGTGGGGCTGGTTGCTGTGCCGTTCATGGCCTGCAGATAGAGGTGCACCTCGAAGCCGATCACGTACTGGTACAGCTGATAGAGCGGATTGTCGGAGGCCACCGGCACCGCGCTGATGTCGCTGAAGTAGTCCACCACCATCTGCAGCACCTGGTCTTTCAGGGACTCGGGCGGTGGGGTGTCCAGGTGTACGAGGGTGAACATCGAGGGCGGCTCTGGCAGGTCGGCGGGCCGGCATTGTAGCGCTTGTCGGTATAGCCAGCCGATAGCTCCCCAGGCTCCGCGTGGGAGCAGGCCCCGCTGCGCTCGGCGTCGTCCGATGGCTCGGCTGGCACGGCGCGAAGCGGACGCAGAACGTCCGGGCTGCGTTCCCACGCGGAGCGCGGGGGCGACGATCAGTAGGGTGGATGACGCTCTTCTCATCCACCATGGCGGCTCATGTCGATCGACCTGCCGAAGCGCACGCAGGCGTATCAATGGCCGCATTCCCACGCGGAGCATGGGAGCGCCCCGTAACCACCGAACGGCATGCCTGCCGGGTGCTCCTTTCGACCATCGAGGGCCGCTTTGCCTACGCCGGCACCGCGCTGGGCTCGAGCACTTCCTGCAGCTGCCTGACCAGCCCGTCGACCTCGCGCAGCGCCTGGGCGACCGAAGCGGCCAGCACCTCGCCGCCGATTTCCTGCCCTTCGATGGCGACCTGATGGATGCGGGTAATGCCGATGAAATTCAGCGCCGTCACCAGGTTCGGCTCCAGGTGGTTCATGTGCGCCATCTCCCCGCCGGGACCGAAGCCGATGCCGCCCCGGGCGGTGAGGATGACCGCGTGCCGGGGCCGGTCGGCCAGCAGGGGCACGTAGGGATCGGCAGGGTTGCTGTCATCGAGCGCAACCGTTCTGCCCGGCCGCACGATCTGGTCGATCCATGCCTTGAGCGAGGCGGGCATGCCGAAGTTGTACAGCGGCGTGCCGATGACCAGCACATCGGCCGCTACCAGTTCATCGACCAGCAGGTCGCTCTCGGCCAGGGTTTCCTGCATCCATGGCTCGTGGCGTTCCTCCGCGGTGAAGGAGGCGGCGATCCAGTCGTGGTTGATGATCGAGGGCGGGTTCTGGCCGATGTCGCGGTAGACGATGGCGTCCTGCGCGCGGCCTGCACGCCACTGGCTGACGAAACGATGGGTGAGGTTGCGGCTGTGCGAGCCGTGCTCGTCCTTGCCGGCAAGGCCGGGGCGGGCGCTGGCGTCCAGGTAAAGAAGGTGCGTCATGTTGAGTCTCCTCTGTGAAATTTTTCATCCGTCATTCGCGGTAAATCCAGCCTAGGGTTAGGCTGCACGGGCGACAAACGACCATTTCTTCCGATAACAGATGAGGAGAACTCAGCCATGGCGCAGCGCTGGCTACCTTCGCTTTCAGCCCTGCGGGCCTTCGAGGCCGCCGCCCGCCACGAGAGCGCCAAGCAGGCGGCGGAGGAGTTGTCCGTCACCGCCACGGCGATCAGTCATCAGATTCGTTCACTGGAGGAATCGCTCGGCGTTGCGCTGTTCCTGCGCAAGCCGCGGCAGCTGGAGCTGACCGCCCAGGGGCGCGAGTTGCAGCAGGTGCTGGAAGCGGCATTCGGCAGCATCAGCAGCACGGTCGAACGCCTCAGCGCCAAGCCCTGCCGTCAGGCGATCACGCTCAGCACCACCCCGGCCATCGCGGTGCGCTGGCTGGTGCCCTGGGTCTGCATGCTGCGGGACTCGCATCCCGATATCGATCTGCGCTTTCACACCTCCCACGAGCCGGTCGCGCTGGACGGCGTCACGGCTGATGTCGCCATCCGCTATGGCGATGGCCGTTGGCCGGGGCTGGTGGCGGAGAAGCTGTTCGACAACACCTTCGTGCCGATCTGCAGTCCGCATCTTGGCTTGCGCGATAACGCCGACCTGCCCAGGCACCCGCTGATCCACTTCCGCGCCCAGGGCGCCGCCTCCGCGCCGATTCACTGGGCCGCCTGGCAGAAGCTCGCCAACGTGCCGGGCCTGGACCTCAGTGCCGGGCTGGTGTTCTCCGACGAAACCCACGCCATCTCCGCCGCCCTTGGCGCGCAGGGCGTGGCCCTGATGAGCCGCGAGCTGATCGAGGACGAGTTGAAGGAGGGGCGGCTGGTGCAGCCGTTCGGGCCGGAGATGCCGGGCAAGCCGTTCCACCTGGTCTATCCCGAGAGCCGTCGCGATGATCCGACGATTCGCGCGGTGCGCGACTGGGTGCTGGCGGTGCCGGGCGGGTTGTGTGAGCTGTAGCCAGGCGGCCAGACCTTCCCCATCGACCGTTGGCCGCTGGCTGTGCTCGGTCTCGCAGGATGGATCAGGACGCGTTCCTGTCGTCTTCTGATCCGTTATCGCGGTGGCTGTACGAGTTCCTTTTAGCAGCGAATGGATACTTCCCCAAACGGGTACGTGCCAGCCGGCCGCTAAGGGCTAAACTGGTGCAGATCGTCCAGTGATCTGGGCGGCAGTGCGTATCCATGGTGCGTGCGGAAAGCTCTCCAAGGCCTGCGCCTGCAGAATGAGTCCGCAGCCAAGAAGTAGGAAGTATGGTGAAACTCAGATATCTGATGCTCCTGGTCTTTGGGCTGAGCGGCGTATGCCAGGCGCAGCCGCCGGTTGTGGTCGTGGGCTACTACGATTTCCCACCGTCCGTATCCACTACGGCCGAGGGGCGTGCCACGGGGCCGCTGGTGGATCTGCTGACGCGCCTGCTGCAGCGCGCGGGCTATACGCCGGAATTTCGCGGCCTGCCCATCGCGCGGCTGTACAACGACATGCGCGAAGGCCGCGTCCATCTCTGGGCGGGTGCGCCGGACAAGCCGGAGCTCAGGGGGCATGTGCTGGAGTCGGATCGGCCGCTGTCCGAGGTCCGGCTCAACCTCTATCACCTTCCCGAGACCCCGGCGCCCAGAGTCCTGGAAGACATGAACGGGAAAGTCGTGATCATGCTCAGCGGTTACAGCTATTGGCCGCGCACCCGTGAGCTGCTGTTCGACCCGGCTCGTGAAATCAAGGAACTGCGTACAAACCATCGAGCGTCTGCGTTGGCTTTGCTGCTGCGCAAACGCGGCGACTACCTGCTGGATTACCAGTTGCCGATGGAGCAGACCATCCGCGACGCCGGCTTGCCGCCACTGCCGCATGTCATGGTGGAAGCCTTGCCGATTCGGCTGATCATCTCGCGCAAGAGCGACAACGCGCCGCTGCTGTTGCAACGCCTGGACGCAGCCTTCGACCAGATGCTGGCGGAAGGCGAGGACATGACGATGCCCTCGACCGCGCTTCCGCCGGGGCCTGCCTGGCCGCAGGTGGAGGAGCGCAGCGAAGTCTTGTTGGCGCCGGTGGGGGATCTGCCTGCGCGCTGAAGGCTGGTGCGGGTGCAGCGCGTAGGGTGGATCGGCGCGCGTAGCTGACGCTTTGTTCATCCACCATTGCGGTGGTTGTTGAACTCGGCACTTTCCCCATAAGCACCGTCGAGCTGCTCCGCTGCGAGACACCAATCCTCGGGATAGACGCCCATCGCGACCGCCCGGTGAAAGCTCGAATAGGGCCAGTCCGCCAGCCGCGCGACATATCCATGCTTCAGCGGGTTGAAGTGGATGTAATCGAAATGACGCTGGTAGTCCTGCTCATCGCGGATCAGATGTTCCCAGTAGCGCCGTTGCCAGATACCGCGCTCGCGTCTGTGTTGTTGCTTGAGGGTGCGGCTCTCGTTGATCGGCAAGCGTTTGGCGAAGGCGAATTTGATGGCCTTCCAGCGTACGGCGAAGTCGGCGTCGCCCGGCGGTAGCGTCCACATGCAATGCATATGTTCAGGCAACACCACCCAGGCATCGATATGGAACGGATGCCGTGCCCTCACCGCGCGCACCGCCTCGCGCAAGAGATCGACCTCGCGGATCAACAGATCGCTGCTGCGGTCCCGCAGATTGACGGTAAAGAAGTAAGTGGCGCCAGGAACACGGGCGCGTCGGTAGTTGGGCATGGCGGCTCATCCTTGAGCGTTGGGTGCATGAAACAGGGTGGACAGGCAGCGCGTGGCTACCCGCTCCGGTCCCACCTACATACGATAGACGCGGTTGTAGGGTGGATGACGCTTTGTTCATCCACCATTCGGCGCTTCCAACCGCCCGGGATGTTTGGTCCACCTCGGCGCATGGCCCATGGTGGACAAACAGAGCGTTGTCCACCCTACAAGGGAGCTCGGACGTTCAGGCCACCTCGTCGAATCCCCTTACAGAAGGCCGAGCGCAGGTGTTGCGCAGGAGGTGAGCGGCATGGATGCCGCGAGAGTCAGGGTTGAGCCATGGAAGGCCCATCCCTGGGGGGCGCCTAGCTGCGGCCTCCGGAGCGGCGCCGGAGCGAGGGAAGTCTGGCTGCGCAGCGGCCAGGCCCGGATGTTGGGGTGGCCTTCTCTTTGGTTACTTTCTCTTGGCCAGGCAAGAGAAAGTAACTCGCCGTCAGGGCGAAAGGCGAGGCAGCGATGGAAAATAAATCAGCCGATAAATCGTGGTCTGTCCCTGATCAGCTGATTAGTTTCTCGGTTGATTTTTGTCTTCGATGATAATAAGTGAGTGTCTAATTTCGAGAAGTGAGTATTTTATGGCTTTGAATATTGCTTCGGTTGCGCGCTTGTAGCTTATGGTGATCCAGAGGGCAAGAAGAGTGGCAAGGATTGCGGATGTTAAAAATATAAAATTGTTTTGAAGGGTTCGATTAAGGTCAAAGCTTTCAGATTTGGTGGTTAGGCTATTCAATTGGTTTGTGATAAGTATTGCAAGAGCCCAGCAGGTTCCGATGAGCCATTTGAAGCTTTTAATTCGCTCCTTGGCGCGCTCCTCCGCTAGCTTGAGGTTCTCCTCAATTAAATCGATTTTGTCCGGACTTTCTACTCCATGACTGGTGATTGATTTAGAAATCGCGGTTATTTGATTTGGTGTAAGTTCGCTAAAGATATAAGTGCTGGGAGCGGCGAACATAATTAAAGGCACTGAGCCATATATTATTGCCAATAAGACGGTTTGTGTGGTTTCTATGGAGGCGTGAGTTCCTTTAAGGATTAGCGATCCGCTCAATAGGAAAATGAAAGCCATTGCTCCCCACTTGGTGAAGGGTTTAAGTGCTTCCTTTGAGCCGAATAAAATCAAGGCTAGTGGGGCTAGAAGCTGTCTATGTAACCACCTTCCGGTGCGGCTGTTGAGTTTTGTATTTAAAAGATAGTCCTCGGCGTCTTCAATGATTTTCTGGGTTGTTTCATATAAAGATTTTTCCAGCATAATATTCTCGGTTTAAGTATCTAGAGCTAGCCGATCTCGGGGGTGCGCTGAGATGAGCCGTGGTTGCAGGGTATTTAGGTGGGGGCTGGATGAGCTCGCTGAATGCGGAGGAAGATAAATTGATTAATGAAAGCTATGGCGTGTTCTAAATTAATCATCATTGTCTTTTAAGTAATTTAGTTCGTCTTTATAGGGTAGTGTGGGTTCGTATAGTTGGTAATAGCCTCTCCCGACAGCTCCTCGAAACTGTATCAGTTTTGGCGGGTTCTCGCCGATCGCTATAATGTGGTCTTTTGCAATTCCTGGATATGGGTCTATGTAGACTATTTCACTAATACCTAGCTGGTAAGCTTTTTTTGCGCATAGCTCGCAAGGGCTTGCAGTGGTAAATAACTTTCCGCCTTCTATGGCCGAACTTCCGTACTTAGCTAGTTGTAAAAATGCATTTTCTTCTGCGTGTAGAGATCTGGTGTGAACCTGATTGGACTTGCGATCAATGGAGTTTTTTAAGTCTTTAAAACAATAGGAAAGGTTCTTTCCTTGAGCGCCGTTCTTGTCTACTATTTTTATAAGTTCTTTTCTGGCGGCATTTCTGAATTCCGTGTTATTTCGTTCGTACTCGCTGTAAGTGACGGCATCGAAGTGATTTAGCAAGCCGGGAAGTGATCTCAAGTTGCATGGAACTTGGCCTTTCGCTACGTCATTCCAGCCGACTGCTTTTATTGAGTTGTTTTTATCTGTGACAACTGCGCCGACCTGTCGGGAAATACATCCAGAATTGCTCTTCGCTGTATAGGCAATCTGCATTACCCTCTCTAATGCGCTAGGCGTGGCTAAGCCTGGGTGAAGCATTAATGAAAAATACCATGCTAGCTGTGCTTTTAGTACATTGTTATTCTCTAATTCATTTCTTGGGTTAAATATATGGATGTCGGATATTTCAATGCATCTTTGGACGTTTTGGCTAATGAAGTCTGCATCTTCCACTACAGTTTTACCTGACTCCCTTTTTTCGAGCTGGTCAAATTCATCAACACTGAATTTGTGTACGTTTTGAAGGTAGCTTTTTCTGTCTTCGTCTGGCGCATTTACCGAAATAAGATAGAATGCCGCATATCTTTCGCGGAAAAATTTTGCTTCAAATGGGTTGCGGATTGCGTCGATAACTATAAATGCCTTGCCATGAGTTTTTCTAATTATTTTTATTGTTCTATTTATAGTTTCTGGTAGCTGTAAGACTGCAATTGGTACGAACTCCATGGATGTATAGTTCGGCTCCACGGCGCCGACTCTCCTAATGGAATTTCCGGCGGCTTGATAAACTTTAACATATAGATGGTTGTCTACCTCTTGAAGTTCTTTTTTGAAATCTCTCGTAAATTTTCTTATGAGCTTAAGGAATCTCATGAAGTTTTCGAGTTCTTCTGGTTCTAGTTTTGGTTTTTCTTTGTGAATGAGTAGTTCCCTGAGTATGTTCGAAAATTTTTGAACTATATAATTTTTAGAGAATTTGCCATGGATTATCGTGTTTTGGAGGTGTGTTTTGTTTATTCTGGTGTCTTGGTTGAATGCGAATTCAATCATCTCGTCGGGATTAAGTAGTAGTAGATATGATGAAATCAAGTCGCTTACTTTTATCGAGATGAAGCTTTGAAACTTCTCTGAAGCGTATTTAGATAGTATCTCGTACCGTCTCGCGTCGAGGCCTTGGTAGAAGGGTTCTCCGCGGTATTCAAAATTTGCCAATAAAGGAAAGTCGGGGGACGTGCTTTCCAATATATTGGCGGCAGTAGTACATCCTGATCCGGTTCGGCCTGTTAGCCCAATAATCATGAACTGCCCGCGCTCATGAAAAATGCTTGATAACATTTGGTTGCTTTTGCTTGCCATTTATTTCCCTTGTATTTTTTGTTTGTTGAATCTGATGCTGTTTAGTAGTGGATAACGATTTCGGCTGGTTCTAAAGCTGTGTCGCAATACTTGATGGGGGCAGTATTGGTGTGATGGTTGATTTCCATTGGGTAGGGTGTTTTTCTTTGAGTATCATTTTTTTTGCGGGTTTTATTATTTTGCTGAATAAAAAAGCCCCGCACTAAGCGGGGCTTTTAATTTTAGCTTCAACCCCAACATCCTTGGCAGGTGTAGGGTCAATCTACGCTGATGTCATCGAGCCATCAATCCCAACTCAAAGCCCCCCCCGTCTGATACTCAATCACCCTCGTCTCAAAGAAGTTCTTCTCCTTCTTCAGATCCATGATCTCGCTCATCCAGGGGAACGGGTTGCTCGCGCCGGCGTACTGTTCGGGCAGGCCGATCTGGGTCAGGCGGCGGTTGGCGATGAACTTGAGGTAGTCCTCCATCATGGCCGCGTTCATGCCCAGCACGCCGCGCGGCATGGTGTCGCGGGCATACTCTATTTCAAGCTGGGTGCCCTGGAGGATCATCTGGGTTGCTTCGTCCTTCATCGCGGCATCCCACAGGTGCGGGTTCTCGATCTTGATCTGGTTGATCATGTCGATGCCGAAGTTCAGGTGCATGGATTCGTCGCGCAGGATGTACTGGAACTGCTCGGCGGTGCCGGTCATCTTGTTGCGGCGGCCCATGGAGAGGATCTGGGTGAAGCCGCAGTAGAAGAACACGCCTTCAAGTACGCAGTAGTAGGCGATCAGGTTGCGCAGGAACTGCTTGTCGGTGTCGACGGTGCCGGTGGTGAAGGTCGGGTCGGAGATCGAGCGGGTGTACTTGAGGCCCCAGCTGGCCTTTTTCGCGACGCTGGGGATCTCGTGGTACATGTTGAAGATCTCGCCCTCGTCCATGCCCAGCGACTCGATGCAGTACTGGTAGGCGTGGGTGTGGATGGCTTCCTCGAAGGCCTGGCGCAGGATGTACTGGCGGCACTCGGGGTTGGTGATCAGGCGGTAGACGGCCAGTACCAGGTTGTTGGCGACCAGGCTGTCGGCGGTGGAGAAGAAGCCCAGGTTGCGCTTGACGATGCGGCGCTCGTCTTCGGTGAGGCCGTCCTTGCTCTTCCACAGGGCGATGTCGGCGGTCATGTTGACCTCCTGCGGCATCCAGTGGTTGGCGCAGCCGTCGAGGTACTTCTGCCAGGCCCAGTCGTACTTGAAGGGCACCAGCTGGTTGAGGTCGGCGCGGGCGTTGATCATCTGCTTGTCGCCGACCTGCACGCGGGCGCTGGCGCCTTCCAGGTCGTCGAGGCCTTCCTGGATGTCGAGCGCATCGAGCGCAGCCTTGGCGCGGGCGACGGCGTCGGAGTCGTCGGCCGATACGGCGCGGGCGTCCTGCACCGAGGAGGGCGCGTCGTCTTCGCTGGCGAGTTGCGCGGCAGCCATGCGCCCCGGGGCGGCGGCGGTGGTTTCTTCAGGCTTGTCGAATTCGTCCCAGCTCAGCATCTGCATTCCTCCTGCGGACCGGCGTGTGGCCGGTCGGGCATGTTGTTTGGCGGCTTTTGGTGATGCACGCAAAAGCACGGCTCGTTGTTGTCGCGGCCTGTGGTTGGGCCGTTGGTAAAAGGGGGGCCCGCGGGCGGGGCCTTGGTGGATGTGGAAAGCGACATCCACCCTACGGAACTACGAAGCTCTTCGTTGCGAGCGTGAAGCTGAGCGAGTGGCTGCCAGGCGCCCGTCGGGGAGGAGCCCCTGAGCGTACTGTTGTACGCGATGGGGGCGGACCTGCCCGGCAACAACGCGGTGGCCGCTCAGATTCGCACGCCCACTCTTACTGGCAGGCTTCGCAGTCGGGGTTGTCGATGGAGCATGCCAGCGGGACCGGTGCCGGTTGCGGCGCGGCGTTCAGGGTTTCCTGCCCGCCGCTGGACACCGCATTCAGCGTGCCGGTGGTGATGGTCGACTTCTCGGTGCTGGTCGCGGCCAGGGCACGGAGGTAGTAGGTGGTCTTCAGGCCACGGAACCAGGCCATGCGGTAGGTGACGTCGAGCTTCTTGCCCGATGCACCGGCGATGTACAGGTTCAGCGACTGCGCCTGGTCGAGCCACTTCTGGCGGCGGCTGGCGGCTTCGACGATCCACTTGGTGTCGACTTCGAAGGCGGTGGCGTAGAGGTCCTTCAGGTCCTGCGGGATGCGGTCGATCTGCTGCACCGAGCCGTCGTAGTACTTCAGATCATTGACCATCACCGGGTCCCACAGGCCGCGGGCCTTGAGGTCGTGGACCAGGTAGGGGTTGATCACGGTGAACTCGCCGGAGAGGTTCGATTTGACGTAGAGGTTCTGGTACGTCGGCTCGATCGACTGCGACACGCCAACGATGTTGGAGATGGTCGCGGTCGGCGCGATGGCCATGATGTTGGAGTTGCGGATGCCCTTCTTCGCGCGTTCGCGCAGCGGGGCCCAGTCCAGCGACTCGGAGAGATCGACGTCGATGTACTTCTGGCCGCGCTGCTCGATGAGGATCTGCTGCGAGTCCAGCGGCAGGATGCCCTTGCTCCACAGCGAACCGTCGAAGCTCTCGTAGGCGCCGCGCTCGTCGGCCAGCTCGCAGGAGGCCTGGATGGCGAAGTAGCTGATCGCTTCCATCGAGCGGTCGGCGAAGGCCACTGCGGCTTCCGAGCCATAGGCCAGGTGCTGCAGGTAGAGCGCGTCCTGGAAGCCCATCAGGCCGAGGCCGACCGGGCGGTGGCGGAAGTTGGAGTTCTTCGCCTGGGGCACGCTGTAGTAGTTGATGTCGATGACGTTATCCAGCATGCGCACGGCGGTGCTGACGGTGCGGCGCAGCTTTTCCAGGTCCAGCTTGCCGTCGACGATGTGCTGCGGCAGGTTCACCGAGCCGAGGTTGCACACGGCGATCTCGTCGGGCGAGGTGTTCAGGGTGATCTCGGTGCAGAGGTTGGAGCTGTGCACCACGCCGACGTGCTGCTGCGGGCTGCGCAGGTTGCACGGGTCCTTGAAGGTGATCCACGGGTGGCCGGTCTCGAACAGCATCGAGAGCATCTTGCGCCACAGGTCCTTGGCGGCGATGGTCTTGTGCAGCTTGAGCTTGCCGTAGCCGGCCATGGCTTCGTAGTACTCGTAGCGCTCTTCGAAGGCCTTGCCGGTCAGGTCGTGCAGGTCGGGTACGTCGGAGGGGCTGAACAGGGTCCAGGGGCCGTCGTCGAAGACGCGCTTCATGAACAGGTCCGGAATCCAGTTGGCGGTGTTCATGTCGTGGGTGCGGCGACGGTCGTCACCGGTGTTCTTGCGCAGCTCGAGGAATTCCTCGATGTCCAGGTGCCAGGTTTCCAGGTAGGCGCAGACCGCGCCCTTGCGCTTGCCGCCCTGGTTGACCGCCACCGCGGTGTCGTTGACCACCTTGAGGAAGGGCACCACGCCCTGGCTCTTGCCGTTGGTGCCCTTGATGTAGGCGCCCAGGGCGCGCACCGGGGTCCAGTCGTTGCCCAGGCCACCGGCGAATTTGCTCAGCAGGGCGTTGTCGCGCAGGGCGCTGTAGATGCCGCCCAGGTCGTCCGGCACGGTGGTCAGGTAGCAGCTGGAGAGCTGCGGGCGCAGGGTGCCGGCGTTGAACAGGGTCGGCGTGGAGGCCATGTAGTCGAACGAGGAGAGCAGGTTGTAGAACTCGATGGCGCGCTCTTCCTTCTGCGGCTCCTCGATGGCCAGGCCCATGGCCACGCGCATGAAGAAGATCTGCGGCAGCTCGAAGCGCACGTCGTCCTTGTGGATGAAGTAGCGGTCGTAGAGGGTCTGCAGGCCGAGGTAGGCAAACTGCTGGTCACGCTCGTGGTTGAGCGCAGCGCCCAGCTTGTCCAGGTCGTAGTCGGCGAGGTTCGGCGCCAGCAGCTCGTGCTCGATGCCCTTGGCGATGTAGGCGGGCAGGGCGCGGGCATAGAGCTCGGCCATCTCGTGGTGGGTGGCGGCAGTGGCCACGCCGAGGAAGCTCAGGGCTTCGGCGCGCAGGCTGTCGAGCAGCAGGCGGGCAGTGACGTAGCTGTAGTTCGGTTCGCGCTCGACCAGGGTGCGCGCGGTCATCACCAGGGCGGTGTTGACGTCCTTCTGCGCGACGCCGTCGTAGAGGTTCTTCAGGGTCTCGCGCTCGATCAGCGCGCCGTCGACCTCGGCCAGGCCTTCGCAGGCCTCGGTGATGATGGTCTGCAGGCGGCCCATATCGAGCGGCTGCAGGCTGCCGTCGGCGCCGGTGATGCGAATGCTCGGGTGCGGCTGGGCGACTTCCTCGCTGCGCGCACGCTTGCGTTCCTGGGCGCGGGCTTCGCGGTAGATCACGTAGTCACGCGCGACCTTGTGCTCGCCGGCGCGCATCAGCGCCAGTTCGACCTGGTCCTGGATGTCTTCGATGTGCAGGGTGCCGCCCGACGGCATGCGCCGCTGGAAGGTCGCGGTGACCTGCTCGGCCAGGCGCGCGACCGTGTCGTGGATGCGCGAGCTGGCGGCGGCGGTGCCACCCTCGACCGCGAGGAACGCCTTGGTGATGGCGACCGCGATCTTGTCATCGGTGTAGGGCACCACGCTGCCGTTGCGCTTGATCACCCGCAGCAGCCCGGGGGCGGTGGCGGCCAGTTCCAGACTGTCGTCGCTGGCGTTGGGCGGCAGCGGCTGTTGGGTGTCGCGGGTGGCTTCGGTGTGCATGCGTGGGCTCCGTGGTACGGGTTTCGTCCGTCCTGCCAAGGTGGCGGGATTGCTGAAAGGGCTGTGCTCCGCGTGAAACGCGAAACACTACATCTAGTGTCTTGTTGGGCTGGCTCTGCGCGCGGTCCCGATGACCTGGTGACGGCGCTGGCAGTGCTCCCCTGCGCGGGCGCAAGGGCTTTTCCGACTGATCGCTGGCAGGCTCTGCAGCAGCCCGGGCGTCGGTCGTGGATAAACTACATCTAGTGCCATTCGTTTTGCTGGGGCACAAGATAGGCCGTGAATCTTGCTTTCGCAAGGCTCCAGTTGCTGAACATCTTGTGGATAACGTGTGGGTGATCTGTGCATGCCTGGCGCAGAGCGCGAGCGGGCGCGCTCTGGCGGGGGATGGCCACCGGGGTGAGAAAATTTACCAGGTGGTCGGTTTTTTCCGACGACTACATATAGTGCTGATGCCGGCCCTGGACAGTGACCGGCCGGACAGACTTGGCCCATGTGCGCTGTGGCGTGCTCGCAGCCGGCACCGGTACGCGCCGGAGCGTGCTGGCACTGCGCCGGCTGCGGTCGATTGCTACAATGCCGGCCCCCAAGCAATGCCAAGCAGGAGTACGTCGTGGAGCAGGAATCCTGGCAGGTGCTGATCGTCGAGGATGACGAGCGTCTGGCCGAACTGACCCGTGAATACCTCGAAAGCAATGGCCTGAGCGTCGCCATCGAGTCCGACGGCGCGGCGGCAGCGGCGCGGATCCTCGCCGAGCGCCCGGCGCTGGTGGTGCTCGACCTGATGCTGCCCGGCGAGGATGGGCTGTCGATCTGCCGCAAGGTGCGCAGCGGCGGTTACGAGGGGCCGATCATGATGCTCACCGCACGTACCGACGAGATGGACCAGGTGCTCGGCCTCGAGCTGGGTGCCGACGATTACGTGCTCAAGCCGGTGCGCCCGCGTGTGCTGCTGGCGCGTATCCGCGCCTTGCTGCGGCGGCGCGAGGGGGTTGCCGACGCGCCGGAAGATCGCCAGCGCCTGGAGTTCGGCCCGCTGGTGATCGACCGGTCGATGCGCGAGGCCTGGCTGGCCGAGCGCAGCATCGAGCTGACCGGCGCCGAGTTCGACCTGCTCTGGCTGCTGGCCTCCAACGCCGGGCGCATTCTCTCCCGCGAGGAGATCTTCACCTCGCTGCGCGGCATCGGCTACGACGGCCAGGACCGCTCGATCGACGTGCGCGTCTCGCGCATCCGTCCCAAGATCGGCGACGATCCGATGCACCCGCGGCTGATCAAGACGGTGCGCAGCAAGGGTTACCTGTTCGTCCGCGAGGCCCTGGAATCGGCGCGGCCATGACTGCCCTGGCGGCGGAGATTTTCACGTGAACTCGATCTTCCTGCGCATCTACGGCGGCATGCTCGCGGCCCTGGTGCTGGTGGCCATGCTCGGCGCCGGCGCGGTGGAAATGGTCAACGAGAAGCGTACCCACCAGCACCGCGAGCGACTGGCCAACGGTACCTTCCGGCTGATGGCGGACAACCTCGAACACCAGAGCCCGATCGAGCGCCGCCGCGCGCTGGTGCTCTGGGGCCGGTTGCTCGGCCTGCAGCTGGAGTTGCACCCGCTGGAAATCCTCGGCCTGGACAGCACCACGCGCAATCGCCTGTTCGCCGGCCAGATCGCGGTGCGCGAGCTGGGGGCGCATTCGGTGCGGGTCTACGCGCTGGTGAGCGAGACGGAAAAACTGGTGCTGACCAGTGACGTCGAGCAGATCAGCGAGCAGCTCGCCCGCGCCACGATCTATCTGCTGATCGACGAGCTGGTGCGCTACCCGCGTGACGAGCAGCCGGCGCGCCTGGCGGAGCTGAAGCAGGACAAGGGCTTCGGCTTCGACCTGCGCCTGGTGACGCTACAGGAGGCCAATCTCGACCAGGATCAGCGTCGCCGCGTGGAAGACGGCGACACCGTGATGGCGCTGGGCCGTGGCGGCGATGCGGTGCACGTGTTCGCCGGCATCGCCGGCACGCCCTGGGTGCTGGAGCTCGGCCCGCTGTACCAGATGAATCCTTATCCGCCGCAGGTGCTGATCCTGATCGGTGTGCTCGGCCTGACCCTGATCGGGCTGATCGTGTATCTGCTGGTGCGCCAGCTGGAGCGGCGCCTGGCGGCGCTGGAGAAAGCCGCCACGCGCATTTCCCGTGGTCGCCTGGAGGTGCGCGCACCGGTCGACTCGGCTGACTCGGTGGGGCGCCTGGCGCTGGCCTTCAACGCCATGACCGAACATCTGCAACGCTCGCTGGGCATCCAGCGCGAGATGGTTCGCGCGGTGTCGCATGAGCTGCGCACGCCGGTGGCGCGGCTGCGCTTCGGCCTGGAGATGCTCGGTGATGCCGAGAGCGATACGGCGCGCGACAAGTACATGACCGGCATGGACAACGACATCCAGGAGCTCGACCGCCTGCTCGACGAGATGCTCACCTACGCGCGGCTGGAGCAGGGCGCGCCGGCGCTGGACTTCCAGCCGGTGGATCTGAATGCGCTGATCGATCAGGTGATGGTGGAGCTGGCACCGCTGCGCGCCCAGGTCAATTTGCTGCGCGGCGAGTACAGCGATCCGCCCGGCGCCCTCGCGGTGCTCACCGAGGCCGAGCCGCGCTACCTGCAGCGGGCGCTGCAGAACCTGGTCAGCAACGCCCTGCGGCATGCCGAGTCGCGGGTCTGGGTCAGTTGCTGGGTCGGCCCGAAGCGCTGCCGGCTGACGGTGGAAGACGACGGCCCCGGCGTGCCGGAAGAGGATCGCGAGCGGATCTTCCGACCCTTCATTCGCCTGGATGACAGCCGTACCCGTGCGTCCGGCGGGCACGGACTGGGCCTGTCGATCGTGCGGCGGATCATCTACTGGCACAACGGAAAGATCGAGGTCTCGCGCAGCGCGGCACTCGGCGGCGCCAGTTTCAGCCTGGTCTGGCCGCGGCAGCAGCAGTAGCTGCGCGGCGAGCGTTCGATAGGGAGCGCCTGGTTGGGGACGCCTAGTCGGGGACGTCTGGTTGGGGATGTCCAGTCGGGGACGCCTAGTCGGGGACGCCCAGTCGGGATCATCCTGGCCAGGCTTGCAGCGGGGTTGATTTCAGCGCCGCCAGACCGAGCGCAGTGTGCCCAGAGGCTTGCTAACGCGCGGCGGGTATCGCCACCAGGCTGAGCAGACGCTCATCGAAGCAGGCGAACTGGCCGTCGAGCAGGGCGCCGCTACGCCAGTCGGTACTCAGGTCGATCAGCAGTCTCAGCCGCGCGTTACCACTGGCGTCATGCTCGAGCAGCTCGGCGTCGTGGAAATAGAAGCGTCGACCGACCAGCGGATAGAGCGCCTTGAACAGGCTCTCCTTGATCGAGAAGGTCAGGGTGATCGCCTGGGCGCGTTCGATTTCGTCCAGTCCGTCCAGGCGGCGCAGCTCGTCGGCGCTGAGGATCTCACCCTGCAGCCGCTCGGCGCGCGCTGGCGGCAGCAGGGTTTCGATGTCCAGCCCCAGCCCCTGGATGCGCTGGGCCGGCGCTACCACGGCCAGGGCACGACCCTGGCCATGGGTAATCGAACCGACCACCCCGCCGGGCCACTGCGGCGCGCCATCCTCACCGACCGCCGGCACTCCGGGTTCGCCGCGGAGCTGCACCAGTGCCTCGCGGGCGCAGATGCGCCCGGCGAGGAACTCGCTCTGGCGCTTGGCCACGCCGCGCGCCGGCGCAATCCCGGCGAGGGCGAACTGCTCCTCGTGCCAGAGCGCCGGATCGAACCGGCTGCTGACCATGCAGGCGCCGTCGAGCCGGGTCGGCAACAACCAGGCGTGGCTCGGCGCGCTGCAGCAGGGGGGAATGTAGGAGGCGGACATGCCGCGCATTCTGCCGCGCAGCTGGAGCAAGAGCCAGTCGCACGCCCGTTTACATTTCTTTGCAAACGGCCAACAAAGCTAAACCCTAAAGACAGCGCGCCTTTGGCAGACTGGCCGTGCGTTTTCCTTGGGGAACGCAGGTGAGGTTGTAGTTAGATCCCCGGCTTCAGGTGGCCGGATTCTAAATTTTCGAACGGGGACCCCTTGGTTCCCGTTTTTTTATGCCTGCGATTTGGCATGTCACCAGAGCGGCTGTATCGGCGGGGCTCGTCGCACTGGCCGCTACTCCGCCTGCTGGGCCTCGCGACGCTCGGCGCCAGCCTACGGTGAGGAACGCAGCGATGATTGTCGTAGGTTGGGCCGTGAGGCCCAACGCGGGGATCAGCTGCGTTCGGTCTTGAGCGTTTCGATGGTTCCCACGCTCCGGCGTGGGAACCTGACTCCGGGGACGCCCCACAGACGCGGAGCGTGGGAACGATCATTTGGTATGGCGGCTGCGGTGTTGGCAGGTTTCGGTGCGCTTGCCGCTACTCCGTCTGCTGGGCCTCGCGGCGCTCGGCGCCAGCCTACGGTGCGGGGCAGGGCGATGGGCGTAGGTTGGGCCGCAAGGCCCAACAAGAGGGGTCAGCTGCGCTCGGCCTTGAGGGCGGCGAGTTCGGCTTCGAGCTGTTCCACGCGGGTGAGGGCGTCGACCTCGGCGGTGACGTCCTTCTGGATGCCGATGAAGTAGGTCAGCTGATCCGCTTCGTTGAACACCGGGGTGATCGACAGTTCGTTCCAGAAGGCGCTGCCGTCCTTGCGGTAGTTGCGGATGATCTGCCGGCACGGCAGCTGTTTGCGTACCGCCTCGCGGATGGCGGCAAGGCCCGCCTGGTCGCGGTCGTCACCCTGCAGGAAGCGGCAGTCCTGGTAGAGGATGTCGTCGGCGCTGTAGCCGGTCAGGCGTTCGAAGGCCGGGTTGGCGTAGATCAGGATGTTGTCGTCGCCTTCCTGTTCCGCCACCACGATGCCGTCGTTGGAGGCTTCTATCACCAGTTGCAGCAGCTTGGCGTTGATCATGCGCGAGAGGTCTCTGGGCCGATGTCGCGGCATTCTAGCAGGCCGATGAAAAACTACCCGCGTTGCCGCAGCCTGGTTGAAAGCAGGCGCGGACTGCTTGTTTACAATTCGTGAATTTCCGCCGTGTCGCCGTCTCTGCCGCCGAGCATCTTGCCCGATTGATTCGCCCGCTGCCGGAGCACGCGGGCGCGTCCTGCGCCGCTCAGGGTGTGCTCTTGCGGAAGAACAGGGTGATCTGCCCGACTTCCACGCCGAACTTGCTCATGAACGAGCGGTTGGCCAGGGTCTGCTCGTCGATCAGGTACATCCAGTCGTCGAGGGTGACCTCGTACTCGCTGTCATCGACCGGCAGGCGCAGCACATAGCGCCAGCGCAGGGCGTTGCCGGCAACCTCGCCGACGGCCTCGCCGACCACATCGCCGGCGGTGCCGCGCCAGCGACCCTCGCCATCCGGGGTGATGGTCCAGACCCGCTGCTGGGTGGTGCCGTCGCTGAAGACGAAGCGCTCGTCGAGGATCAGCTTGTCACCCTCGCTGTGACCGTCGATGACCACATGGAAGCGTTTCACTACCAGGCCCGAGCGTTTCTGGAACATGCCCCAGGCCTCGACGCGGCCATCGAAGTATTCGCGCAGATCCAGCGGCGGCGACTCCTTGGCGTAGTCCTGGATATCGACATTGCCGCAGCTGGCGAGCAGCAGGCAGCAGAGCAGGGCGAGGGGTCTGATCATGGCGGTTCTCCGGTTGGGCTCAGCGCAGGCCGAGCAGACGGGCACGCAGGCCGCGGTCGCGGCTGCGCGGGTCGAGCCAGATGGCGAAGAAGGCGCGGGCGAACTGCGCGTCGCGTACTTCGTGTTGCAGACGCTCGCCGACGTAGAAGCGCGCGCCCTCGCCAGGCAGGAATACCCCGGTGATGCGCTGGCCCGGCTCGACGTCGACGAAGGCCTGGTTCATCTGCGTCTGCCAGTCGAGCAATTGCGCCTCGCTGATCGACGCGTCGGCCAGGCGGCGCAGTTCATCCATGCTGGTTTCAACAAGTGCGTCGCGGCTGATGCTGCGGTGATAGGTCAGCTCCAGGGCAAAGGCCTTCTGTGGATCGAAGTCGGCAGCGGCGCTCCACAGGCGCGCGTCGTAGATACGCAGGCCGAAGTAGCGCAGGGTGCCTTCACCGACCAGCTCGGCGGCAGGCAGTTGCTCGCGCCAGCTGGCCTGCGCCTGGACCGGCCAGCTCAGCAGGGTTGCCAGCAGCAGGCTGGCGGCTGTCACGGCTGAAGATTGCAGGTGCATGGGCGGCTCCTCAGCGATGGCCGGTGAGGGTGATCGATACCGATTCGGCGAAACGCAGGGCGTGCGGCTTGTCGACCTCGACCTCGGCGTAGCGCACCTGCGGATGGGCCATCACCAGATCGAGGATTTCCTGGGTCAGCCGCTCGAGCAGGGCGAAGCGGTTCTCCTCGACGTGGCGGATGATCGCCTTGGTGATGGTTCGGTAGTTCAGCGCGTGCTGGATGTCGTTGACCTCCACCGCGGTGGAGGCGGGATAGAGGATGGTCAGGTTGATCAGCACGTCCTGCTTGTTGCGGATCTCGTCCTCGTTGATGCCGATGAAGGTGCGCAGGCGCAGGTCCTTGAC
>NZ_QASN01000004.1:0-5000 GCF_003052585.1 Pseudomonas mangrovi
GCGCCGACGGTACGACCGCCTTCGCGAATGGCGAAGCGCAGGCCGTCTTCCATGGCGATCGGCTTGATCAGGGTGACAACCATCTTGATGTTGTCGCCCGGCATTACCATCTCGACGCCTTCCGGCAGCTCGCACGAACCGGTCACGTCAGTGGTGCGGAAGTAGAACTGCGGACGGTAGCCCTTGAAGAACGGGGTGTGACGACCACCTTCTTCCTTGGACAGAACGTACACTTCGGCTTCGAACTTGGTGTGCGGCTTGATGGTGCCCGGCTTGGCCAGAACCTGGCCACGCTCGACGTCATCACGCTTGGTGCCGCGCAGCAGCACGCCGCAGTTCTCGCCAGCACGACCTTCGTCGAGCAGCTTGCGGAACATTTCCACGCCGGTGCAGGTGGTCTTGGTGGTGTCACGCAGACCAACGATTTCGATTTCTTCCTGGATCTTGACGATGCCGCGCTCGACACGACCAGTCACAACGGTACCGCGACCGGAGATCGAGAACACGTCTTCGATCGGCATCAGGAACGGCTTGTCGATGGCACGAACCGGCTCCGGAATGTAGCTGTCCAGAGTCTCGACCAGCTTCTTGACCGCAGTGGTGCCCATTTCGTTGGCATCTTCACCGTTCAGAGCCATCAGCGCAGAGCCGATGATGATCGGAGTGTCGTCACCCGGGAAATCGTAGGTGGACAGCAGGTCGCGAACTTCCATCTCGACCAGTTCCAGCAGCTCGGCGTCATCGACCATGTCAGCCTTGTTCAAGAACACGACGATGTACGGAACGCCAACCTGACGGGACAGCAGGATGTGCTCGCGAGTTTGCGGCATGGGGCCGTCAGCAGCCGAGCAGACCAGGATCGCGCCGTCCATCTGCGCAGCACCGGTGATCATGTTCTTCACATAGTCAGCGTGGCCCGGGCAGTCAACGTGAGCGTAGTGACGAACAGCCGAGTCGTACTCGACGTGCGCGGTGTTGATGGTGATACCACGAGCCTTCTCTTCCGGAGCCGAGTCGATCTTGTCGAAATCGACCTTGGCACTACCGAAAACCTCGGAGCAAACGCGGGTCAGAGCTGCAGTCAGAGTGGTCTTGCCATGGTCGACGTGACCGATGGTGCCGACGTTGACGTGCGGTTTGTTACGCTCAAACTTTTCCTTAGCCATCTAGACCGTCTCCCTAACAGGAATTGATCGAATCAGTGCCGCAATTAAAACAAAGGCAGATATTTTCATATCTGCCTTTGGGGTTTGGAGCTCATGAGCGGATTTGAACCGCTGACCTCACCCTTACCAAGGGTGTGCTCTACCAACTGAGCTACATGAGCGAAACACTGGCCAACAACAAACTGGAGCGGGTAGCGGGAATCGAACCCGCATCATCAGCTTGGAAGGCTGAGGTTCTACCACTGAACTATACCCGCGGAGCCTGTAGCTCGCGCTTAATCTGGTGGAGGGGGAAGGATTCGAACCTTCGAAGTCGATGACGTCAGATTTACAGTCTGATCCCTTTGGCCGCTCGGGAACCCCTCCAAAACGAGGCGGCATTTTTATCTCAAGCCGCCCTACTGTCAAGCAATTTCTCAATAAAAACTTGAGGTTACCGCACCTGACGACGCCCGACAGAGGTGCCTGTAAAGACCACCCTGCGAAGCGGCGGCCATTCTATGCAAACTACTCAGGTGTTGCAACGCCCTGACAGGGCATTAACTGATGCTGCAAGCCAGGGAAATCACCAGCCAGACGCTGGAGCAAACCTTCATCGACCAGACGCCGACTGGAAGGCTCTATGCGCACCCAGTAGCTGCTCACACTTCGGGCAAGCTCTCGCAAGCGCGGCTCATAGCCTGCAGCGCGCAAACGCTGCATCACGCTTTCTGCCGAATCGTGTCGAGGAAAGATCCCCAGCGAGATTCCGTTGGCCAGCTCGCCCTGAGTAATGATGTAGCTATCGATTCTGCGCGCCTGAAGCTCACGCAACTGCCGCAACGATGCCTGGCGCGACGCAAGCGGCGCGAGATAAACCCAGAAATCGACACTACCCGAGGCCTCGGACACCTGGACATCTGACTGGATATCGAGACTCAGCAGGCGTTGCTCCAATGCCCCGGCACCAGCCCTATCAGGAAAACTGCCAAGGAACATGCAGATATCTGCGGCACGCCCCGGACTTGCGATACGCGAATCCGGAGCAACCGTAGACTCACCCAGAAGCTGCACATCCTGGCGCGCGCCCGAAAGCGCAACCGGAGCCACCTCCTTTGGCTGGAGTGGCACCTGCTGACGATTCCAAACGAAGTAGAAGGCATTGAGAACCACAAGGAGCAGAAACAGCCAGCGCACTCAGCTATCCCCGTTGCCGACAGGGCAAGCCAGAGCCAACCCCCTGAAAACCAGATCCGGCACCACGCGCGCCTGATCGAACTGATCCGCAATGTAACCCGCGTCTCCGCCAGTCAAGAACAACTGAAAATTCTGGCCCAACAGCTCCCTGGCGAGCAGAACCTGCCCTTCAGCAAAACTCCTGATCATATGCATACACCCTCTCTCCACCGCGTCTGCGGTGTTCTTGCCCGGCTCACGCAGAACGCCAACCACCTCGTCCTGTTCGTAACGAATTCGTCGGGTGTGGGTTTTCAATTGAGTTCTCATAAGCGCGAACCCCGGACAGATGAACCCCCCCAGGTGATGCCCTTCCTGCGAAACAAAATCGGCAGTCACCGCAGTACCCAAGTCCAGCACCAGACAGGCAGCTTGGCTCATGTGGAATGCCGCGACCAGCGCCAGCCATCGATCCAAACCCAGGCGAAGCGGCTCGGTATAACCGTTGCTTACACCGGCAAGACATTCCGCCGAGCGAGCGATCAAGACCGGGACGTGTAGCTGCCCTGCCAGCTCCAGCTCCAGCGCTCGTGTTTCCAGATCACTGCGAACACTCACCAGACGACAGGCCGTCAGAATCAAGCCCCGGCCTGCAATCGACTCCAGTGCAGCGCCAAGCGACTCATCCACACCCGACACCAGAACCTCATCGGGACCCGCAAGTACGCGCCACTTGATAAAACTGTTGCCACAGTCGAGCTCAAGAATCATCAGCAAGCCTCAAACTCAGTTCGCCACCGCTATAGGCGCAAGTGGCTCCCTCGCTCTCCAGCAGCAAGGCGCCCCCCTCATCCACTCCCCGCACCCGACCGCCAATCACCTGCTGTCCGCTAGTTAGAACCACCTCATGCCCCTGCCAAAGATGTGCAGCCTGCCACTCTCCACGCAGAGCGGCGAAACCACCCTGCGCATGTAGCGCGAGACAGGTACGGAGACTTTCGCAAACCCGATAAAGCAACTCGCTACGACAGAGCATCTCTCCTCGAATCAACCGCAGAGACGTCCAGGCCTGATCAACCTCTGGAGCCCTCAGCATATTCACGTTGATACCGATACCAATAACCACGCCGCACTTGTCAGCCGGATCTCCGTGCAACTCAAGCAGGATTCCCGCAATCTTTCGACCCGCAACCAAGAGATCGTTGGGCCACTTCAACCCCAAACCAGGTAAATCATATATTCGTAGCGCGCGATACACGGCGAGCCCTACCGTAAGAGACAAGCCATCCAGCTGCCTGGCCCCTCCCTCCACTGGCACCACCACACTAAGGTAGAGATTTTCGGCATACGGACTTACCCAGGGTCGTCCTCTGCGCCCACGACCAGCGGTCTGCTGCTCCGCAACAATGCAGATCGGCGATATCTGGGCAGCAGAAGTCATATACCTGAGAGCTTCGAGATTGGTAGAGTCGACCGAATCAAGCACCCTGACAGGCCAAGTCAGTCGCGCGGAGAAATAGGCTGCATCCTCCAGCAGCATAAGAGGCTCAGCCAAGCGATAACCCTTGCCTCTCACGGCATGAATGCACAGGCCAAGATCCGCCTCCAAACGCTGGAGCCGTTTCCAGACAGCACTTCGCGTTACCCCGAGGAGCGCCCCTAACTCTTCTCCCGAGTGAAAGGCTCCATCACCAAGAACTCGCAGCAATGCTCTCATCAGCAGCCTCATTTGAACTGGCGGGCATGATAGGTTGACGGCCGCACCGCTACCAGCCTCGCAGGATGATTTGAGTATTTTTCCCGCGCAAAGTAAAACCCCGGTTATCTGTCGATAACCGGGGTTTTGGTATAGGTGCTTGACGATGACCTACTCTCACATGGGGAAACCCCACACTACCATCGGCGATGAATCGTTTCACTACTGAGTTCGGGAAGGGATCAGGTGGTTCCAATTCTCTATGGTCGTCAAGCGATTGGGTTGGGAAGCCGCGGTGAGGCGTCTTCCCGAATGGGTATGTGATATGAGTAATTTGTGGTTCGTTGCAAATTTTCGGTTTGTCGACTTCAACCGTCTAACACGCAAATTGTTTGGGTGTTATATGGTCAAGCCTCACGGGCAATTAGTATGGGTTAGCTCAACGCCTCACAGCGCTTACACACCCCACCTATCAACGTCGTAGTCTTCGACGGCCCTTCAGGGAGCTCAAGGCTCCAGTGAGATCTCATCTTGAGGCAAGTTTCCCGCTTAGATGCTTTCAGCGGTTATCTTTTCCGAACATAGCTACCCGGCAATGCCACTGGCGTGACAACCGGAACACCAGAGGTTCGTCCACTCCGGTCCTCTCGTACTAGGAGCAGCCCCTCTCAAATCTCAAACGTCCACGGCAGATAGGGACCGAACTGTCTCACGACGTTCTAAACCCAGCTCGCGTACCACTTTAAATGGCGAACAGCCATACCCTTGGGACCGGCTTCAGCCCCAGGATGTGATGAGCCGACATCGAGGTGCCAAACACCGCCGTCGATATGAACTCTTGGGCGGTATCAGCCTGTTATCCCCGGAGTACCTTTTATCCGTTGAGCGATGGCCCTTCCATACAGAACCACCGGATCACTAAGACCTACTTTCGTACCTGCTCGACGTGTTTGTCTCGCAGTCAAGCGCGCTTTTGCCTTTAT
>NZ_QASN01000005.1 GCF_003052585.1 Pseudomonas mangrovi
GGCTCTGTTGCAAAAATCGTGAAGCTTGAGCATGCTTGGCGGAGATTGGACGGACGGAACGATGACGGATTTCAAGTGGCGCCATTTCCAGGGTGATGTGATCCTGTGGGCGGTGCGCTGGTATTGTCGCTATCCGATCAGCTATCGCGACCTTGAGGAAATGCTGGCGGAACGCGGCATTTCGGTCGACCATACGACGATCTATCGCTGGGTCCAGTGCTACGCCCCGGAGATGGAGAAGCGGCTGCGCTGGTTCTGGCGGCGTGGCTTTGATCCGAGCTGGCGCCTGGATGAAACCTACGTCAAGGTGCGGGGCAAGTGGACCTACCTGTACCGGGCAGTCGACAAGCGGGGCGACACGATCGATTTCTACCTGTCGCCGACCCGCAGCGCCAAGGCAGCGAAGCGGTTCCTGGGCAAGGCCCTGCGAGGCCTGAAGCACTGGGAAAAGCCTGCCACGCTCAATACCGACAAAGCGCCGAGCTATGGTGCAGCGATCACCGAATTGAAGCGCGAAGGAAAGCTGGACCGGGAGACGGCCCACCGGCAGGTGAAGTATCTCAATAACGTGATCGAGGCCGATCACGGAAAGCTCAAGATACTGATCAAGCCGGTGCGCGGTTTCAAATCGATCCCCACGGCCTATGCCACGATCAAGGGATTCGAAGTCATGCGAGCCCTGCGCAAAGGACAGGCTCGCCCCTGGTGCCTGCAGCCCGGCATCAGGGGCGAGGTGCGCCTTGTGGAGAGAGCTTTTGGCATTGGGCCCTCGGCGCTGACGGAGGCCATGGGCATGCTCAACCACCATTTCGCAGCAGCCGCCTGATCGGCGCAGAGCGACAGCCTACCTCTGACTGCCGCCAATCTTTGCAACAGAGCCCTTGAGAGAATAGAAGCCCTCCGCGCCGAACTCGCACGTCCTGTTGTCGTGGCGCTTGACGGGGGAAGCGGCTCCGGTAAGTCAACGATTGCGGCAAGGTTGGCGAAGCTGACCGACATAGCCTTGGTTACGCTCGATGATTTCTATCAAACGCAGGTTCCCGAATCCGAGTGGCCTCACAAAACCGTGGCGGAGCGGTTGAATCGCGTTTTTGAGTGGGACCGCGTTCGCGAGGCAATAGAGCCTCTACGCAAGGGGGAACCTGCACAGTGGCGAGCTTTCGACTTCATGCAGGGACTAGGCCCGGATGGCACTTACAGCCTCAAGAACGAATTTACCGAAGTCGCGCCAGCGCCCACGATTCTGCTCGAAGGAGCTTATTCCGCATCTCCGTTCCTTCGGGATTTGATCGACCTCGCCGTGATCGTGGATGTGCCGACCAAAGTGCGGCATGAACGGACTGCTGCGCGCGAACAGGGCGCGGAGGGCTTTTTAGCCGCGTGGCACGCTGTTTGGGACGATGTTGAAAGCTACTATTTCGAGCGCGTCTGCCCGCCAAGGTCTTTTGATCTGGTGATCCAGAATTAAATTCCTTCGCGCCCCTTATGTCGCGCAAATCCTGAAACCTGCACCACGTCCGCAGCGGCGCGGAATCCGGGCCGCGACGTGTCGCGAAAGTCAGTCGCACAAGTTTGACTTTCGCACCTGATTTTTGCGACAGATTTTTCCCTGCAAAATCAGCGCCGGCGATTTTGTCGCAAAAATCAGGAATTTCGCGACAAATTGATCGCGCCCCGGAATGCGAAGCCCCGCTGTCGGCCATTGTCTGAAGTTCCTCACGGGCAGGCGCTTGATACTTTACTAACTTGTCTGTAAAGTTTGGCTACTCTCACTGAATGGTGCTATCATGCCTGCCGCCCACTCGAACCGCTGGGTTCTTCTGGTGACCGTCGCCGCCGGTCTCCTGCTTATCGTTCTGGACAATTCGGTCCTCTACACGGCCCTGCCTACCCTGACGCGCGAGCTTGGCGCGACGGCAACGCAAGGGTTGTGGATCATCAACGCATACCCCCTCGTCATGGCCGGCCTGCTGCTCGGCACCGGGACGCTGGGTGACAGGATCGGTCACCGGCGCATGTTCCTCATCGGCCTCGTGCTGTTCGGTGTCGCGTCGATTGTGGCGGCCTATTCGCCTACAGCGGAAATCCTGATCGGGGCGCGGGCCTTTCTGGCGGTCGGCGCGGCGGCGATGATGCCCGCGACACTCGCCCTCATCCGCGTCACCTTCGAGGATGACCGGGAACGCAACATCGCCATTGCGATCTGGGGGTCGTTGTCGGTCGTCGGCGCTGCGCTCGGACCGATCATCGGCGGTTTTCTGCTCGGCCATTTCTGGTGGGGGTCGGTGTTCCTCATCAATGTGCCGGTAGTGGTCGCTGCCTTCATTTCGGCGCTGATCGTTGCGCCGAAGGTGGCCGGCGATGCGACCAAGCCTTGGGACGTGGTGTCGTCGTTTCAGGCATTGGTGGCGCTGTCGGCTTTTGTGATCGCGATCAAGGAATCTGCCCATGCCGGGCAGTCGTGGGCCGTCCCCGCTATTTCGCTGCTGGTTGCCATCCTCGCCGGAGCGCTGTTCGTCCGCCGGCAACTGCGCCTGCCGTTCCCGCTGCTCGACTTCTCGATCTTCCGCAATGCCGCGTTCACATCGGGCGTTCTAGCGGCCGCGTTCTCCCTGTTCGCCATCGGCGGTGTTGAGCTTGCTACGACGCAACGCTTCCAGCTCGTTGCGGGCTTCACGCCGCTGGAAGCCGGGATGCTGGTTTCGGCGGCGGCGCTCGGATCATTGCCGACTGCGCTGCTCGGTGGTGCATTCCTGCATCGTATTGGCCTACGTATCCTTATAGCTGGCGGGCTTGCGGCGGGATCGCTGGCGGTCCTGCTTGCGACATGGGGCATCACTCATGGCCTTGGCTGGCTGATCGCCGGTCTGGCGCTGACCGGTGCCGGCGTAGGTGCAACAATGTCGGTGGCATCAACGGCTATTGTGGGCAATGTGCCTGTGCATCGCGCCGGCATGGCGTCGTCGGTCGAGGAAGTGTCCTACGAGTTTGGCAGTCTGTTCGCTGTCACAATTCTCGGAAGTCTTTTGGCCTACCTCTATACGGTCAACGTCGTGTTCCCCGCCGGAACCTCGGAAGCGGCCCGCGACAGCATGGCGTCGGCGCTGGTCTTTGCCAACGAGGCGGGGGCCGATGGTGTTGTCGTGCGTCAAGCGGCAGGAATCGCATTCGACCACGCCTATACGGTCGTCATGTACGTGGCGGCGGGTGTTCTGGCCGTGGGTGCCCTGATCACCGGCATCCTGTTGCGGCGCTACGGTCCCGGCTCGCAATCGTCAGCCTATCCCACACAACACTAAGGAAGCCGACATGGCGAGAGCCAGCAAGCGCCTCGAAGTGCTTGAAGCCATTGTGAGCATCATCGAGCGTGACGGCCTCACCGCCGTCACCCTCGACGCCGTAGCGCTCGAAACCGGCATAACACGCGCCGGCCTTCTGTATCATTTCCCGTCGCGCGAAGCCCTGATCCTCGCCACCCATGAGCATCTGACTCGCTCATGGGAACAGGAGCTGGAAGCGAGCGCCGGCAACACCTCGGACAGGGCGACAGACGCCGAACGACACGCCGCCTACATCAACACCTGCGCAAGAGCTGCCCGGCGGGTCGAACTGCTGCTCATACTGGAAAGCTCCGACAATCGGCAGCTTGGCGATCTGTGGCAACAGGTCATCGACCGCTGGGCACCTCCTGCGCCGATTGGAAACGACGCTGCCGAGTTGGACAGGTTCATTTCGCGCCTTGCCGCCGATGGGCTGTGGATTCACGAGGCGCTGTCGTCGCGCCCGCTCCCCGAGCAACTGCGCAAGCGTATCGCGGCGCGCCTCGTCGCGATGGCCGCCGGACCTGTTGAGGCGGAAGAAAACCTCCCGAAATAACTGGTGTCCCCCCACAACCCTACTGCGCCGGTGCTGCCGGCGCTTTCACGGTGATGGTGCATTGCTGATCTGAACCGGCCGTGCGCGCGGCCTCGGCGCATTGCCCGATCGCCTCGGCATTGTCGCGCACGAGCTGCGAGGAATCGGCCACGCCGCGCCAGCTTCGGGGATCGGCCACCCGCATCATGGTGACGCCGGCGTTCCATCGGTCCTGACCTATGACGGTCGCCGCAACATGGGTGTCGGCCGAGAAGGGCAGGAAACGCGGCAACAGCAAAATCAGGAATATGCCGACGAACAGCCCGACAAGGCCGGCCATCCATATGCGGAAATCCTGACTTTTCCGGTCGTAGGCGCTTTTCGTATGAGCGGCGAGGTTCCGGCCGGCGCGCTCGAGGTCGGACGCCTGCCGCTCGAGCTGCTGCGCGGCGGTGCGTATCAGGGCCTCGCCGCTGCGCTCGAGGAGCGCCGCATAGTGTGTCGCACCCTGCCGGAGAATAGGCGATTGCTCTACGCCGTGCAGCCGCTCCGCAACATTGTCGAGCGCCTGCACGAGCTGGGCGAGCTGGGGCTTGTAGTCCTGCGCCGGCTCGATCTTTTCGAGCTGGTCGAAAGCCGCTTCCAGCCCGCGCCGCATCACGGTCATTTCCGCGCCGATCTGCGCGCCCTGCGTCTCGATCGTGCGCCGGAGCGCGTCGAACGCGGCGTGGGCTACCTGAACGATATCCAAGGATTTCCTGACCCTGCGCTCTATCCCGATATTGCTGAGGCGGACTGCAGGCTGGTGGTTATGCACTCAGCGCAGCGGGATGGCATCGCCACCCGCACCGGTCACCTTCGACCCGAAGACGCGCTCGACGAGATTGTGCGGTTCTTCGAGGCGCGGGTTTCCGCCTTGCGACGGAGCGGGGTCGCTGCCGACCGGCTCATCCTCGATCCGGGGATGGGATTTTTCTTGAGCCCCGCACCGGAAACATCGCTGCACGTGCTGTCGAACCTTCAAAAGCTGAAGTCGGCGTTGGGGCTTCCGCTATTGGTCTCGGTGTCGCGGAAATCCTTCTTGGGCGCCACCGTTGGCCTTCCTGTAAAGGATCTGGGTCCAGCGAGCCTTGCGGCGGAACTTCACGCGATCGGCAATGGCGCTGACTACGTCCGCACCCACGCGCCTGGAGATCTGCGAAGCGCAATCACCTTCTCGGAAACCCTCGCGAAATTTCGCAGTCGCGACGCCAGAGACCGAGGGTTAGATCATGCCTAGCATTCACCTTCCGGCCGCCCGCTAGCGGACCCTGGTCAGGTTCCGCGAAGGTGGGCGCAGACATGCTGGGCTCGTCAGGATCAAACTGCACTATGAGGCGGCGGTTCATACCGCGCCAGGGGAGCGAATGGACAGCGAGGAGCCTCCGAACGTTCGGGTCGCCTGCTCGGGTGATATCGACGAGGTTGTGCGGCTGATGCACGACGCTGCGGCGTGGATGTCCGCCAAGGGAACGCCCGCCTGGGACGTCGCGCGGATCGACCGGACATTCGCGGAGACCTTCGTCCTGAGATCCGAGCTCCTAGTCGCGAGTTGCAGCGACGGCATCGTCGGCTGTTGCACCTTGTCGGCCGAGGATCCCGAGTTCTGGCCCGACGCCCTCAAGGGGGAGGCCGCATATCTGCACAAGCTCGCGGTGCGACGGACACATGCGGGCCGGGGTGTCAGCTCCGCGCTGATCGAGGCTTGCCGCCATGCCGCGCGAACGCAGGGGTGCGCCAAGCTGCGGCTCGACTGCCACCCGAACCTGCGTGGCCTATACGAGCGGCTCGGATTCACCCACGTCGACACTTTCAATCCCGGCTGGGATCCAACCTTCATCGCAGAACGCCTAGAACTCGAAATCTAACGTCCGTTCGGGCATCGAGGTCCATGTCGGGGTGGGACGGGCCCGTGGCTTCAAGATCACTTGCAGTCCGACCGCGATGTCTTGGTTGCGCGAGAGGTTGTCGATATCCTCCACTTCCATCATCAACCCTGGATAATGCCGCCGCCGTCATCGCCGCCGACGCCCGTGCCGGGCTTTTCGGGCCTGTCAGGCTTGCTCGGCCTTCAGCCTGCCTGGGCGAGATCTCCGGCGGACGGATTAACGGCGGAGCTTCGCCGCCTTTCGTGCGTGTGAAGGCCGAAGATAGTTCTCTCAAAAACATCCGTTTATGAGAGATACCAAATGTCATTTTCAGAAGACGACTGCACCAGTTGATTGGGCGTAATGGCTGTTGTGCAGCCAGCTCCTGACAGTTCAATATCAGAAGTGATCTGCACCAATCTCGACTATGCTCAATACTCGTGTGGGCTCTGTTGCAAAAATCGTGAAGCTTGAGCATGCTTGGCGGAGATTGGACGGACGGAACGATGACGGATTTCAAGTGGCGCCATTTCCAGGGTGATGTGATCCTGTGGGCGGTGCGCTGGTATTGTCGCTATCCGATCAGCTATCGCGACCTTGAGGAAATGCTGGCGGAACGCGGCATTTCGGTCGACCATACGACGATCTATCGCTGGGTCCAGTGCTACGCCCCGGAGATGGAGAAGCGGCTGCGCTGGTTCTGGCGGCGTGGCTTTGATCCGAGCTGGCGCCTGGATGAAACCTACGTCAAGGTGCGGGGCAAGTGGACCTACCTGTACCGGGCAGTCGACAAGCGGGGCGACACGATCGATTTCTACCTGTCGCCGACCCGCAGCGCCAAGGCAGCGAAGCGGTTCCTGGGCAAGGCCCTGCGAGGCCTGAAGCACTGGGAAAAGCCTGCCACGCTCAATACCGACAAAGCGCCGAGCTATGGTGCAGCGATCACCGAATTGAAGCGCGAAGGAAAGCTGGACCGGGAGACGGCCCACCGGCAGGTGAAGTATCTCAATAACGTGATCGAGGCCGATCACGGAAAGCTCAAGATACTGATCAAGCCGGTGCGCGGTTTCAAATCGATCCCCACGGCCTATGCCACGATCAAGGGATTCGAAGTCATGCGAGCCCTGCGCAAAGGACAGGCTCGCCCCTGGTGCCTGCAGCCCGGCATCAGGGGCGAGGTGCGCCTTGTGGAGAGAGCTTTTGGCATTGGGCCCTCGGCGCTGACGGAGGCCATGGGCATGCTCAACCACCATTTCGCAGCAGCCGCCTGATCGGCGCAGAGCGACAGCCTACCTCTGACTGCCGCCAATCTTTGCAACAGAGCCC
>NZ_QASN01000006.1 GCF_003052585.1 Pseudomonas mangrovi
GGCTCTGTTGCAAAAATCGTGAAGCTTGAGCATGCTTGGCGGAGATTGGACGGACGGAACGATGACGGATTTCAAGTGGCGCCATTTCCAGGGTGATGTGATCCTGTGGGCGGTGCGCTGGTATTGTCGCTATCCGATCAGCTATCGCGACCTTGAGGAAATGCTGGCGGAACGCGGCATTTCGGTCGACCATACGACGATCTATCGCTGGGTCCAGTGCTACGCCCCGGAGATGGAGAAGCGGCTGCGCTGGTTCTGGCGGCGTGGCTTTGATCCGAGCTGGCGCCTGGATGAAACCTACGTCAAGGTGCGGGGCAAGTGGACCTACCTGTACCGGGCAGTCGACAAGCGGGGCGACACGATCGATTTCTACCTGTCGCCGACCCGCAGCGCCAAGGCAGCGAAGCGGTTCCTGGGCAAGGCCCTGCGAGGCCTGAAGCACTGGGAAAAGCCTGCCACGCTCAATACCGACAAAGCGCCGAGCTATGGTGCAGCGATCACCGAATTGAAGCGCGAAGGAAAGCTGGACCGGGAGACGGCCCACCGGCAGGTGAAGTATCTCAATAACGTGATCGAGGCCGATCACGGAAAGCTCAAGATACTGATCAAGCCGGTGCGCGGTTTCAAATCGATCCCCACGGCCTATGCCACGATCAAGGGATTCGAAGTCATGCGAGCCCTGCGCAAAGGACAGGCTCGCCCCTGGTGCCTGCAGCCCGGCATCAGGGGCGAGGTGCGCCTTGTGGAGAGAGCTTTTGGCATTGGGCCCTCGGCGCTGACGGAGGCCATGGGCATGCTCAACCACCATTTCGCAGCAGCCGCCTGATCGGCGCAGAGCGACAGCCTACCTCTGACTGCCGCCAATCTTTGCAACAGAGCCCGTCACTACACGTTCAGCGAAAGCGACCTCTCCATCATCCGGCAGCGGCGCGGCCCGGCCAATCGGCTGGGCTTCGCGGTGCAGCTCTGCTACCTGCGCTTTCCCGGCGTCATCCTTGGCGCTGATGAGCCACCGTTCCCGCCATTGCTGAGACTGGTCGCCAACCAGCTCAAGGTCGGCATCGAAAGCTGGGACGAGTACGGGCAGCGTGAGCAGACCCGACGCGAGCACCTGGTCGAGCTGCAAACGGTGTTCGGCTTCCAGCCGTTCACGATTGGCCACTACCGGCAGGCTGTCCAGTTGCTGACCGAGCTGGCCATGCAAACCGACAAGGGCATCGTGCTGGCCAGAGCCTTGATCGAGCACCTGCGGCGGCAGTCGGTCATTGTGCCCGCCCTCAACGCCGTCGAGCGGGCGAGCGCCGAAGCGATTACCCGCGCCAACCGGCGTCTCTACGACGCCTTGGCTGAGCCGCTGACGGACGTGCATCGCCGTCGCCTCGACGATCTGCTCAAGCGCCGCGACAACGGCAAGACGACGTGGCTGGCCTGGCTGCGGCAATCCCCGGTCAAACCGAACTCGCGGCACATGCTGGAACACATCGAACGCCTCAAGGCGTGGCAGGCGCTCGACCTGCCCTCCGGCATCGAGCGGCTGGTTCACCAGAACCGGCTGCTCAAGATCGCCCGCGAGGGCGGCCAGATGACGCCCGCCGACCTGGCGAAGTTCGAGCCGCAGCGGCGTTACGCGACCCTGGTGGCGCTCGCCATCGAGGGCATGGCCACCGTCACCGACGAAATCATCGACCTGCATGACCGCATCCTGGGCAAGCTGTTCAATGCCGCCAAGAACAAGCATCAGCAGCAGTTCCAGGCATCCGGCAAGGCGATCAATGCCAAGGTGCGGCTGTTCGGGCGCATCGGCCAGGCGCTGATCGAGGCCAAGCAAGCGGGCCGCGATCCGTTCGCCGCCATCGAGGCCGTCATGTCCTGGGATGCTTTCGCCGAGAGCGTCACCGAAGCGCAGCGGCTCGCGCAACCCGAGGACTTCGATTTCCTGCACCGCATCGGCGAGAGCTACGCCACGCTGCGCCGCTACGCGCCGGAATTTCTCGACGTGCTCAAGTTGCGGGCCGCGCCCGCCGCCAAGGACGTACTCGACGCCATCGAGGTGCTGCGCAGCATGAACAGCGACAACGCCCGCAAGGTGCCCACCGACGCGCCGACCGAGTTCATCAAGCCGCGCTGGCAGAAGCTGGTGATGACCGACACCGGCATCGACCGGCGCTACTACGAACTGTGCGCGCTGTCGGAGCTGAAGAACGCGCTGCGCTCCGGCGACATCTGGGTGCAAGGCTCGCGCCAGTTCAAGGACTTCGAGGACTACCTGGTGCCGCCCGCGAAATTCGCCAGCCTCAAGCAGGCCAGCGAATTGCCGCTGGCCGTGGCCACCGATTGCGACCAGTACCTGCATGACCGGCTGACGCTGCTGGAAACGCAGCTCGCCACCGTCAACCGCATGGCGCTGGCCAACGAGCTGCCGGACGCCATCATCACGGAGTCGGGCCTGAAGATCACGCCGCTCGATGCGGCGGTGCCCGATACCGCACAGGCCCTGATCGACCAGACGGCGATGATCCTACCGCACGTCAAGATCACCGAATTGCTGCTGGAGGTAGACGAATGGACGGGCTTCACCCGGCACTTCGCCCACCTGAAGTCAGGCGACCTGGCCAAGGACAAAAACCTGTTGCTGACCACGATCCTCGCCGACGCGATCAACCTGGGCCTGACCAAGATGGCGGAATCGTGCCCCGGCACGACCTACGCCAAGCTGGCCTGGCTGCAAGCCTGGCACATCCGCGACGAAACCTACGGGGCGGCACTGGCCGAGCTGGTCAACGCGCAGTTCCGACATCCCTTCGCCGAGCATTGGGGCGACGGCACCACGTCATCGTCGGACGGCCAGAACTTCCGCACCGGCAGCAAGGCCGAGAGCACCGGCCACATCAATCCGAAATACGGCAGCAGCCCAGGGCGGACGTTCTACACCCATATCTCCGACCAGTACGCGCCGTTCCACACCAAGGTCGTGAACGTCGGCGTGCGCGACTCGACCTACGTGCTCGACGGCCTGCTGTATCACGAATCCGACCTGCGGATCGAGGAGCACTACACCGACACGGCAGGGTTCACGGACCACGTCTTCGCGTTGATGCACCTGCTGGGCTTCCGCTTCGCCCCGCGCATTCGTGACCTGGGCGACACCAAGCTCTACATCCCGAAGGGCGATGCCACCTACGAGGCGTTGAAACCGATGATCGGCGGCACGCTCAACATCAAGCACGTCCGCGCCCATTGGGATGAAATCCTGCGGATGGCCACCTCGATCAAGCAGGGCACGGCGACGGCCTCGCTGATGCTCAGGAAGCTTGGCAGCTACCCGCGCCAGAACGGCCTGGCCGTCGCCCTGCGTGAGCTGGGACGCATCGAGCGCACACTGTTCATCCTGGACTGGCTGCAAAGCGTCGAGCTGCGCCGCCGCGTGCATGCCGGGCTGAACAAAGGCGAGGCGCGCAACGCGCTGGCCCGCGCCGTGTTCTTCAACCGCCTGGGGGAAATCCGCGACCGCAGCTTCGAGCAGCAGCGCTACCGGGCCAGCGGCCTCAACCTGGTGACGGCGGCCATCGTGCTATGGAACACGGTCTATCTGGAGCGGGCCGCGAACGCCTTGCGTGGCCACGGTCAAGCCGTCGATGACGGCCTGTTGCAGTACCTGTCGCCGCTCGGCTGGGAGCACATCAACCTGACCGGCGATTACCTCTGGCGCAGCAGCGCCAAGATCGGCGCGGGCAAGTTCAGGCCGCTACGGCCGCTGCAACCGGCTTAGCGTGCTTTATTTTCCGTTTTCTGAGACGACCCCACCCACAGCGTGCGCTGCCATGCCCCAGGCTGAGTCGGCAATTGCCCTGATCGACTGCAACTCGTTCTACGCCAGTTGCGAGCGGGTGTTTCGCCCGGACCTGCTGCGTACGCCTATCGTCGTGCTGTCGAACAACGACGGCTGCGTGATCGCCCGCTCGGCCGAGGCCAAGGCGCTGGGCATCAAGATGGGTGAGCCGTATTTTCAGATCAGGCAAAAGCTTCGGCAGCACGGCATTTTTGCGTTCTCCAGCAACTACGCGCTTTATGGCGACATGAGTCAGCGGGTGATGACCATTCTCGAGGGGATGGCTCCGGTGCTTGAGGTGTACAGCATTGATGAAGCGTTCGCCGACCTGACCGGTATGCCTGGCAGTTTGGAGAGGTTGGGGCGGGAGATGCGTGCACGGGTGCTGCGCTGCACTGGCATCCCGGTGGGGGTGGGCATTGCCCAGACCAAGACCTTGGCCAAGCTGGCCAATCGTGCGGCGAAGCTATGGCAACGGCAGACCGGTGGGGTCGTGGACATCCGAAAGCCCGAAAAGCGCAACAGGCTCCTGCAGGTGATGGATGTCAGCGAGGTCTGGGGCATCGGCCGGCAGATGACCGCCCACCTGGCCGACATGAACATTCGTACTGCCTGGGATCTTGCCCAGGCTGACGCCTGGACACTGCGCAGCAAGTTCTCGGTAGTGGTGGAGAAGACGGCCCGTGAGCTGCGTGGCACATCCTGCCTGGCGCTCGAGGAGCAAGTACCGCCGAAGCAAGAGATCTGCTGCAGCCGGATGTTCGGCAAGCGTTTACATGAACTGCCGCCGATCCGCGAAGCGGTCGCCTCCTACACCGCTCGGGCTTGTGAAAAGCTGCGCGCGCAGCACTCCCTGTGCAAGAAGGTACGGATCAGCATTCGTACTGGCATGTTCAACCCGGACGAGCCGAAGTTCACCAAGGGCATTATCTGTGAGTTGCCCTATCCGACCGACGATACCCGACTGATAACCAAAGCCGCCTCCGCGGGGCTGGAACTGATCTTCCGGGCCGGCTTTGCATTCAGTAAGGCGGAGATCCTGTTGCTCGATCTGCGCCAGCGTGGCGAGTTCACTGATGACCTGTTCGTCGCGACACCGCCGATGGCTGCCGAGCGGGTGATGGGGGTGATGGATGCGATCAATGCACGATGGGGGCGTGGAACGATGCGACCTGCAGGGGTGCCGGCGAAACCGGACTGGGGCATGCGTCGGGAGATGATGAGCCCGAGCTATACGACGCGGATTGATCAGTTATGGACGGTAACGTAAGGGCTTGAGGCGGCTTACCCTGGAAGAGACAGGTGCCGGCCAAGAGCTGCCCGAGTGCGAACTGACTCGATCTAGTTGACTCAAGCGTTCACTGCCCCAGAGCAATCAGCGAGGCGTGGACTGACTGACGGCTGTTGCGGCTCTATGATGAAACCTGCCTGATATCCAACACGACCCAGACCTCATACCCTTTCTCCCGTGCTGTTTTCTCGGCCTCGAGTTGGGCAGCGAGAGTACTGATGGAACGGGAGCGGTGCTCGAAGCGGAATGGCGAACCACCGTTCTTACGCACGCTCAATTCAACGAGTGTGACGGTAGAGTGCTGTTTGGGTATGGGCTGCTTCGATTTCGAAGGCGCGAGGTCTAGGCCAAGCGCGCGCCGCATCTCGACTTCAGTGAGTTTTGCGTCAGTCAAGCGAGATCCCTAGAGCGATTGCCGGTGACGCCATTGTACCGAGAAGTCGTGCAGACATGGCCTGAGTTCGATGCTGGCGAGCCAATAACCTCATCTCTGCGATATGGCTACGAATCACCAAAGTAGTCATCGCGGGCGACTAGTCCGAATGGGCGCTCCTCGCAGGGCTGCTCATCGCTGAACAGATTCTGCGTGCGGCGCTCCTGCTTCAAAAACGCTAGTGCCGCGAAAAAGCAGCTTTCGCATAGATTGACTCGATAGCGTTCGCCATCATGCCCTGCGCCATAGCCCCAGAGCGCCTGAAGCGTCCCGAACTGCTCGCCGTACCCCGGCACCCTCGTACTGGTAGCGCATACATCGCAAATGGTGTCTTTATGGCTCTCTGTCACCGGGCAGACCTCATCTTCGTATTAAAAAGAGTAACCGAGGGCACTGCGCAACGGAGCGCCTTTTGCCAGTTTTCCAGCCCCGCTGCGTTAGCTCAAGCATGGTCTGGTGTGCCATGCCGGCGGTGGATATGGCAGGTCTTCGACAGATGCGGTTGGCGGTGGTTCGTCATGGTTGTCCGCTGCACGTTTCTTGCGTTGCGGGCGGCGACCACTCCATTCCCTCTTCGAGGATCGGATGGCTTTCACTAACGACGATCAACGGTTTGTTCCGATTCTCCAGCGCGAACATGGCGATGGAGCCTTCGACGTCCACCGCCGGCACCTCCCCCTGTGGGTCAAGCCTGCCAACCCAGACATATTGCCGGGTCTCCAAACATGCGAGGTAATACGAAATACCCATGCTTCCTCCGAATTTGAATCAAGTCTATTACTGTGCCAATCCGGAACGGGAGGCGGTACTGCCGCAAACATCAAATGTTATCGCCAGTGCATTTTTAACCCAGGTGCCGACGCTATTCTGCCCTAACCCAGCAGTCTGAAAGCGAAATTCTACAACTCGCTTGGTGCTCGAAACTGGGTCAATGAAATTCCGGCATGTGGGTGGAAAATGCACAGGCGGCAACACGCATGCTGCAACGTCCTCTCGGTCTCCCTCCGCGACGTGTGCTTCTTGTTTTTTTACCTCATTTGAGGAAGAATAACCGGAAGTCACCGTTGTGTTAGGAGTCCTCAGATGCAGGCTTGCCAGGTATTCAGTGATCAGGATGAAATCGCCGCCCGTCTTGAACAGTTGAGTCTGGAGCGCGAGCCACTGCGTGAGGCTATCAATCAAGCTCACCTACAGCGGGTTCGCCTGACTCCTAACCATCCCAGCATTTTTCCCGGCCTTGAAATGTGGGGCTGGTTGGTAGGAGCGGTGCGCGATCAGCTGCGCCCACTAGGGTGGGTCGCGCATGAACAGTCGAACTACCCTCTTACCGTTCACTCGGCGCTCAATCTCGCGATTGCTGTCGCATCGGGAGATAGCTATGTTGGAAATCTGCTGGGGATGCCGAGCAGCCGATCCAGGAAGGGTAAAAATACAGTTGATGCTGTTGAGCGGAACTGCCAGTTCGACATGTTTGATGACTTGCTGCCCGATCCGGAGGAGCTGCCTGAATCAGGCCCTCATGAGACCTGGATCCTGCTCCACCACACCGACACGGTGAAGAAGGAAATCCGCATCGAGCTCTCACGTCCATCGGGAATGGGTAAAGGCGGCAAGATCAATTTCTGGTCTGAACGCATCATGCTTGGCACCCTTGCTCTTGATGATGATTTCTTTGAGGTTACCTCCCCAGGCGGTCCGGATATCGACATCGAAATTCGCCGTAAAAGCTCGTGATAGATCATGTTTAATCCACAACGATTTGCGCTCGCCCGTCGCCGGCGAGGTATGAAAAAGCGTGAGCTTGCCACTCATATAGGAGTAACGGAGCGATCAGTCTCCGGCTACGAGAGTGGCACGCAGGAGCCTGAGCCTGGAACCCTGGCAAAAATCGCTAAAACGCTTCGGTTCCCCGAAGCGTTTTTCTTTGGTGATGATCCTGAGGTGCCAACGCCGGATGTTGCCAGTTTCCGGTCGCTCTCAAAGATGACTGCTGGCCTTAGGGATTCAGCTCTCGGTGCAGGCGCAATTGCGCTCCTGCTGAATGACTGGATCGAGCAACGTTTCGATTTGCCAGAGCCAGATCTTCCGGACCTGGGGTCCGAACGCGCTGCACTGACGAATTTTGAGGCGCTCGATAAGCTGGCACTATCACGCAGTGCCCAAGCGCCAGAGGCCGCTGCGGAGATGCTGAGGGCACACTGGGGTTTAGGTGAGCAGCCGGTTAAGAACATGATTGCGCTTCTTGAGTCGAAAGGCGTTCGTGTCTACTCACTTGCAATTGATGCAAAGGAGGTCGACGCGTTCTCGATGTGGAGTGGCGGCCGCCCATTTATGTTCTTGAATACCTTTAAGTCGGCCGAGCGTTGCCGCTTTGACGCAGCTCATGAATTAGGACATTTGGTTATGCACCAGCATGCCCACCCACAAGGACCTGATTTAGAGCGTGAGGCGAATGCCTTTGCGTCGGCTTTTCTAATGCCACGTGCAAGCGTTCTAGCAATGGCTCCACGTTCGATCACTATCAAAAGCCTCATCAAATACAAGAAGCTCTGGTCCGTTTCTGTGGCAGCCTTAAATTACCGGCTTCATAGCCTGGGGCTTTCCACGGAGTGGACTTACCGAACGCTGTGTATTCAGATTGCTCAAGAGGGCTATCGCACCGAAGAGCCGGAATCTATTGCTCATGAGCGGTCAGTGATCCTGGAGAAGATTTTCGCCGCGTTACGTGCAGATGGGGTTGGGAAAGCTGGCGTCGCGGGAGAACTGGCAATCAGTCCTGAGGAGATCAATGAATTGACGTTCGGATTGATGTTGAACGTGTTGAAGGGGCAGAGCGCTAACCCATCCGACTCTGGTGGGAAATCAGGTGCCCATCTTCGTTTGGTCAAGGGGTGAAGGGATGCCGCCGATGTCGCTTGGTCGGACTCGGCCAGCAACGGAAATCTGCCTGACAGAGCGTTAAGGAGCAAGCGTGTTGACGGTGTGTATGCGCGCTGACTGCTCCAACGCCATGCGCATCCATTTCGGCATTTTGCAGGCCATTAATGTGGTTAGGTCTTCAGGCCTGAGCACCTTCTTGATCGCGGCAATGCATTCCGGGGTCGAGCCGTCTTTACCGAGATAAAATAGTGCGCTGATAGCCGCCCCTACCTCGGTCCCGGCACGCTGCATGACCATTGGTGCCGCATGTACCAACCGGACCTCACCCTTACCTATAAAAAATGATCGGCTGGGTCCGCTGGTGTAATAGATCGGAATGAGCGGCATCTGGGTGCTCAGTCCAAACAACCTGACCGCATGAGCGCCATGAATCTGTAGAACATGGCGGTTCTGCCTAGCGATCAAGCTCACTACTTCCCATACATTTGGGCGAACCCGTGCAACGTATCGACTGGATTTCGGGCGCATGTAAATTCCTCGATGCACCCGTTCAAGTTCGCCTTGGCTGACCAGCCGAGCTACCGCCTTGGATATGGCGCCACGCGCTCCAAGCTCCGCAAAGCGGCTGATGCAGAAGGGTTGCCCTTTGGGTAAGCGCTTGACCCGTTGCGCAATGCGGGTGGATACCGACAGAGCAAAATCAGTGCTGGACATTGCGGCTCTCATTTCTATCGCGTGAAGTCCAATGACGAGCTGAACAGCGGCTGATGGAAAGCGATCACCCGCCGTCGATATTCATCATCCGGTGCATCGCTCAACAGGCACTCTTCAAGGCGCCCCAACGAGAGTATCTGGTCGGCCGACGGGTAGTGCCTGAGCAGGCTTTTCGCATAGCTGCGGATATCCTGAGGCAGCTCAGTGTTACGGGCGAGTTCTCGCAGGAACTCTTCGGTCTTGATGACGCTGCGGGTTCTTTCGTGAGGAAGGGTCAATGCGGCTATCTCCTGATTCAGTCAAGCACGTCTGCCGACGCTTGAATTCTGTCCTCCATACAAGCATCAAAAGCAAGCCAGCAACTGTTGCCGGTAGTGCTTGGAAAAGCTGACCAGATGGTTTGGCTCAGCGGCAGAGCCCCCCAGGGATAAGGTGCATGTAGCACCTGCCCCAATTACCTGCGCAATGCCACTTCCATTACTGTCATCCACGACATCGATATTGCCAGCAGCCCCAATCCAGCCAGATATTGAACCTGAAGTGGAGGCTGGCATCCCTACCTCGTTCAGCACTGCCAGGTCATCCGGTAGATCATCTGCAATTCTCTCAGCCAAGCACTGCAGTGTCGGCTCCGCTAACATGAACAGCCACGCCTGATTATCGGGCTCGCCTGTGCGCCGAAGCACTCGCCCCAGCACTTGTCGGTAATGCAGCTCAGTGCGGATGCGACTGAGGTAGCAGCACACCTGGAGTCGAGGAATGTCCGTGCCTTCGCTGATCATTCCAACTGCGATAATCCAACGGCAGGCGCTGTGTCTGAACGCATTGATAACCTGCTGCGCAGCCGGGGTTTTGTTGGTCACGATGCGGCAACCTTCACCCAGGGTTTCCAGGGCTAAGGCAATTTGCTGGGCGTGCTCGATGTCGGTGGCAACCACCAAGCCTGCCGCATCAGGCTTGATCAGGCGAAGCTCATCCAGCTTGCTGCACCCGAGACCGAGTAACTGATCAATCACCTCGTCATGACGCAACAGCTCTTCGTAGGTGACAGGGGACTCCCCCAATAGTTTGGCAATGCTGGGAAACATCCTGACAGTGCTCTCTGTGTCCAGCTCCTCGGTAAGTTTCACCTTCTGGTTGTCGAGCAGGACAATGCGAGGGGAGCGGCACACACCATCAGCAATGGCCTCTTTCAATCCGTAGCGGTAGTCGCAGATCAGGTGCCCCTCGGGCGTCGAGTAGCGGGCCAGGGCAATGGCCCTATCGTCCGAACGCCATGGGGTGCCGGAGAGGGCCAGGGTGAAGGTGGCCCTGTCCTGTACCCGCTGAAGAATCTGTTGGCCCCAGGTGTTGCTCAGGAGTACATCGTGGCCGGCGCAGTGGTGGATCTCGTCAAAAACCGCGAATACACGGTAGTCATCGAGGAGTCGCCAGAACGCCTCATCTCGGTATTCCATGGCTTGATAGGTGAACGCTGCCCCAACTGCGCCGAGTTGGCCATCCAAGCGTCTGCCGAGCACCGCAGCAAAGGACGAGCGAAAGCCCTCGACAACTTGGCAGGATGGTGCGAAGCAGAGCACCAGATCGATCCGGTCCTGCTCAAGCAGCCTGCTGGCCAGCTCTGCCGCCATACGCGTCTTACCGGCACCCGGCGTTGCCTGGCAGAAGAAGTGCGGCGTGGCAGTAAAGTGCTCCAGTGCCGCGTCGATGCAGCGGCGTTGCCAGTTTCGCAGCAGTGTGGTCATCGTGCGGAGGCAAGCGTCTTGAGTGTCTTCTCGATGGCGCGAAGATGGCCCAGCAGGCGCGAGCTTCGGTCTCTAGCTTCTAGGTACTCGCCTTCGACCTTATCCCGGAGATGCGGCATATCATCGAGGAGCAGCTTGTATCGCTCCGCCTCGCCCATCGATGCGAGGAAGTCCAGCCTGATTTCCTTGAGGAGCGCCTCCAGGTGCTGATCCGCATCGACTGATGGTTGCGGCACCGCCGCATTATCGAACGCTGACGGCTCCTGCTCTGGCTCACAAGCAGTCTTATGGCTGTTCTCGAACCCGTTGTCGATCAGCTCCAATTGCAGATGTGCCGGAATCGGCTGCAAGTGGTAGACCTGTCCCCGCGAACGGCGCTCTTCATCGAGCACAACCCAACCCATGCGCAGCATTCGGCGGATCTGCTCATACACATAGCGGCGCACATCACCGATACGGAAAGTCATGCCATCCAGGCGCTTGGCATAGGCATCACGCAGTTCACGCGTCGTGAACCTTGAACGCCCTTCCTCCTGAAGCAGCTCATACAGACGCCTGTCGAAGGTAAACGAGGCCGATTTCATTGAGGCACCAGAAGAGTTAACGCAGAGGAAATGCGGATTATAATCCGTGGCTCCTACGTCCGCAAACACACGATAGTGCCGCCTCAACTGGAATTGAGACGGTCATGGATAAGTTGGCGAAGGCGTTAGGGGAACGCATCCGGACGCAGAGAAAGGCCTGTCGGATTTCTCAGGATGCTCTAGCGCTGGCCTGCAGTATGGACCGTAGCTATATGGGGCGAATCGAGCGTGGCGAAGTAAACATCACCGTCGAGAAGCTCTATCGCATTGCAAGCGAGCTCGCTTGCGATCCATCCTGCCTTCTGCCTCAGTTGTCAGAGCTGTAGCTCCGCATCTGATCGAGAGCGGTGTTCAAGAAGGCCTGACCAGTCCGGGCCGAACTTCGCTCTCGGATGGCCCCTGCAACTGCAGACAACACTTGGAGGTCTGCGGCTTTTTCGCATTAAAGAAGCGCCTTCCTTTATCATCCCCCGGCATCGTGTAGTGGTTGATTTCCCGGTCACTGGCTCAGGGCGCTCGGCTGTCGCCGCCGATGGCATTAGGCATACGCCAATTCTGCTGAACAGAGCTGAGTTGCCGATGCTGACGCCAAGCCGACAGAGCAACATGTGCCGGCCAGGGGATGTAGCCATTACCCAAAATTTTTGCGGCCAAAGTCGCCGCCTTCGCGCATCAGCGATCTGGACAGTGGTAAACCATGAATGCAGTAGAAATTGAGTCCGCCATATCGGACCTGGCTCTTGAGCCCTTTGACGCGGCAGAATTCCCGTTCTCCTTCATGGCTGCATTTGGCAGAAAAGACGCAGAGATCAAGCGTCTACGCGCTGGCAACAACAACGCTTCGGACGTACCCGGCGGCGTACTACTGCGCAATAACATTCATATCGCCGCCTGCGAGCCCGGCACCGTGGGCGAAACGCTCAAGGCGCTGCGCACCAGCTCGGCCACCACAAAAGCCAAGGCCAAGTTCATCCTTGCCACCGACGGGCAAACGCTGGAGGCCGAAGAGCTGATCACGGGTGAAACCATCACCTGCGACTACCCGGACTTTCCCAACCATTTCGGTTTCCTGCTGCCGCTGGCCGGCATCTCCACCATCAAGGAGATCAAGGACAACCCCATCGACGTGCGCGCCACCAGCCGCCTAAACAAGCTTTACGTCGAGCTGCTTAACGAGAATCCGGACTGGGCCAAAGCCGAACGCCGCGCTGACATGAACCACTTTATGGCGCGCTTGGTATTCTGCTTCTTTGCCGAAGACACCGACATATTCAGAGGCGAAAGCCTGTTCACACGCACTATGGAGCGTTACAGCGAGCGCGACGGCTCCAATACCCATCAGGTGCTGTCGGAAATTTTCCGCGCAATGAACATCAAGGACGCCGAGCGCACCATCACACAGCCTCGGCTTCCTGGTTGGGCCAATAGCTTTCCCTATGTGAATGGTGGTCTGTTCTCAGGCAGCACCGAGGTGCCACGCTTTACGCGTATGGCTCGCACATATTTGCTGCACGCAGGTAACCTGAACTGGAAAAAAATCAATCCAGATATTTTCGGTAGCATGATCCAGGCAGTTGCCGATGATGAAGAACGTGGCGCACTGGGAATGCACTACACCAGCGTGCCCAATATCCTCAAGGTGCTGAATCCGCTGTTTCTGGATGATCTGCGAGCGCAACTGGAAGCAGCCGGTGACAATAAAGCCAAGCTGCTCAACCTACGCAAGCGTTTGGCACATATTCGCGTATTTGATCCGGCCTGCGGCTCCGGCAACTTCTTGGTTATCGCCTACAAGCAGATGCGCGAGATCGAGGCAGAAATCAATCGTCGGCGGGGCGAGGCTCACAATAAGTCGGAAATACCGCTGACCAACTTCCGAGGCATTGAATTACGCGATTTTCCGGCAGAGATTGCCCGCTTGGCGCTAATCATCGCCGAGTTTCAGTGCGACGTGCTGTATCGCGGCCAGCAGGATGCACTGGCAGAGTTTTTACCGCTGGACACGCAAAACTGGATTGTGTGCGGCAACGCGCTTCGGCTGGATTGGCTAAGCATCTGCCCACCAACCGGGACAGGGGTAAAAGTGGTGGCCGATGACTTGTTCGGAACGCCACTCAACCAGACGGAAATCGATTTCGCCAACGAAGGTGGTGAGACGTATATCTGCGGCAACCCCCCATATCTTGGAAGTCAGTGGCGCGATGAAGCCCAACAGAGCGACATGGATGCCGTTTTCTCTAAAGAAACCAAGAGCTACAAGGATCTTGACTATGTGGCAGCCTGGTATTTAAAGGCTGCTCAGTACTGCGCTGAGCAAGACGCAGACTTTGCGCTAGTAGCGACGAAAACAATTTGCCAAGGCATTCAGGTGGCTATGTTATGGCCGCTAATTCTGGATCGAGGACTGTCAATATTCTTTGCCCACCGGCCATTTACATGGGGGAACTTGGCAAAAGATAAAGCTGGTGTGACATGTGTCATTGTTGGCGTTTCCAAAAGAAGAAGGCAATTTCAACGACTGTTCGACGGGGATACCCTTAAAGAGGTCAGCAATATTGGGCCCTACCTAATTGGCATGCCCAATGTCATCGTGGAAAAACGCCCACGACGTCCTGATGACTTACCAACCATGGACTACGGCAACAAACCATCAGATGGCGGAAACCTGATCTTTGAGGGCAAGGAAGAAATCCAGAACATCCTCCAAGAGTATCCGGAAGCATCTCCCCTTATCCGGCGTTACATGGGCTCACAAGAATTTGTTCGATCGACTGCGCGTCATTGCTTATGGATTGAATCCGAAACGTTGCAGTTAGCTGAGTTAATCCCGCCTATCAAAATGCGCTTTGATCTAGTCAGAAAGGTGCGTAGTGCCAGTAAGGGTAAACAGTCAAATGACAACGCAAATACACCACACCGCTTTGTCTATACACCCCATAAAGATGGCGTAGCCCTGATTGTTCCTCGTGTCACTTCAGAGAACAGGCCTTATTTGCCTTGCGGTTTTGTCGATGGAGGCACGGTCGTAGCTGATACAGCTGCAGTCATTTATGAGGCCCCGATCTGGTGCTTAGCACTAGTTGCAAGCCGATTGCACCAGCAATGGATTGCAACGGTTTGCGTTAGGCTACGAACAGACTACCGATACTCTAATACCCTAGGCTGGAACACCTTCCCAGTTCCACTGCTCACCGAACAGAACAAGGCCGATCTGACCCGTTGCGCCGAGGACATCCTGCTGGCTCGCGAAGCCCATTTCCCCGCCACCATTGCCGACTTGTACGATCCAGAAGCTATGCCTGACAACCTGCGCCACGCCCACGAGCGCAACGATGAAGTGTTGGAGCGCATCTACATCGGTCGGCGTTTTAGAAACGATACCGAACGACTGGAAAAGCTGTTTGACCTCTACACCAAGATGACAGCAGATACATCGAAGGTGGCGCCGAAAAAGCCACGAGGGAAAAAGGCATGAGCAATACCCCTGCTAGCCTGACCACGCCCCCCGAAAGCTACGGCGAGTGGTTAGGTGATCTCAAAGCCCGCATCCGAAATGCCCAGGCGACGGCACTCTCATGGAGGAAGAATCACAGTGACTAACACTACCAACCCGACCAACAGCTACACAGTGCCGTCGGTATCCATTGCTACCGCGCATACTGGGGCATCCAGCAAGGCCAATGAGCTGGGCATGCGTACCATGCAGGAACGCGCCTATACCAAGCGCGGCGAACAGTATCTGCTGATCAAATCGCCACCGGCATCAGGCAAGTCCCGCGCCCTGATGTTTATCGCTCTGGACAAGCTCCACAACCAGGGACTGCAGCAGGCCATAGTCGTAGTGCCGGAACGTTCCATTGGCGGCAGCTTTGCCGATGAGCCTCTGAGCCAACATGGCTTCTACTGGGACTGGCAAGTAGCCCCACAGTGGAACCTGTGCAATGCCCCAGGCATCGATGAGCCGCGTGTGGCCAAGTCCAAGGTAGATGCAGTGCGCGCCTTCCTGAACAGCAGCGACAAGGTGCTGGTCTGCACCCATGCCACCTTCCGCTTTGCCGTGGAAGAGTTGGGCATTGACGCCTTCGACAACCGCCTGATTGCCATCGACGAGTTCCACCACGTTTCCGCCAACCCGGACAACAAATTGGGTAGCCAACTGAGCGCGTTTATCAACCGCGACAAGGTGCATCTGGTTGCCATGACCGGCTCCTACTTCCGTGGTGACAGCGAGGCCGTGCTGGCCCCGTCGGAAGAGAACAAATTTGAGACAGTCACCTACACCTACTACGAGCAGCTCAACGGCTACCGCTGGCTCAAGTCGCTGGATATTGGCTACTTCTTCTACACCGGCCGGTACGTGGATGCGGTCGCCAAGGTGCTGGACCCGGCACTGAAAACCATCGTCCACATTCCAAACGTAAATGCCCGCGAGAGCCTCAAGGACAAAGAGCGCGAGGTCAACGAGATCATGAGCGCGCTCGGCGATTGGCAAGGTGTAGACCCGACCACCGGCTTTCACCTGATCAAAGCCAAGGACGGCCGCACGCTGAAAGTGGCCGACCTGGTGGATGACAGCGACCCAGGCAAACGCTCCAAAGTGCTCGGCGCATTGAAAGACCCGGCGCAGAAAAACAACCGCGACAACGTCGATGTGATCATCGCTCTGGGCATGGCGAAGGAGGGCTTTGACTGGATCTGGTGCGAGCATGCGCTGACCATCGGCTACCGTTCGAGCCTGACCGAAATCGTGCAGATCATTGGCCGTGCCACCCGCGATGCAGAAGGTAAAGAGCGCTCACGCTTCACCAACCTGATCGCAGAGCCAATGGCTGATCAAGCAGCTGTAGCCGAAGCGGTAAACGATATGCTCAAGGCCATTTCTGCCAGCCTGCTGATGGAACAGGTGCTCGCCCCGCGCTATGAGTTCACCCCGAAAGATACCGGGCCGAAAGAAGGCTTCAATTATGGCCCGGAGGGGTATCAACCGGGCGGCACCAACCTGGGTGTGAATGAAACCACGGGCCAGTTCCATGTCGAGATTAACGGCCTGACCACGCCGCAAAGCACAGAAGCCACGCGCATCTGCAAAGAAGACTTGAACGAAGTAGTGACCAGCTTCCTGCAGGACAAAACCGTGCTGGAGCGCGGCCTGTTCGATAAGGAGAACACCCTGCCGGAAGAGCTGACTCAACTGCGCATGGGCAAGATCGTGCGCGAGCGGTACCCCGATTTGAGCGACGTCGACCAGGAAGCCATCCGCCAGCACGCCATCGCCGCCATGAACATTACCCAGCAGGCCAAGTTGGCTCTGGCGCAGGCAGATGCAAACGGTAGCGACAACGTGCAGGGCAGCACAGCACTGCTTGATGGCGTGCGCAAATTCGTTAACGTGCGCGAGCTGGACATTGACCTGATCGACCGCATCAACCCCTTCGATGCCGCCTATGCGGTACTGGCGAAGGCAATGGATGAAAAGTCTCTGCGCCAGGTTCAGGCCAGCATTGCCGCCAAGAAGGTGAGCATCCCCGAAGATGAGGCGCGAGAGCTGGCCAAGCGTGCCCTGCAGTTCAAGAACGAGCGCGGCCGCCTGCCCGACATCAACTCTGCCGATGCCTGGGAAAAACGCTTGGCTGAAGGCGTAGCAGCATTGGCACGCTACCGCGCCCAAGCCAAAGCGGCGCAGGGGGAATCCGCCAATGGCTGATATGAACGATGACGACCTGCTGGAGGCGCTGGGGGTAGAAGTCCCCACGCTCAAGACAGCCACTCGAACTCCTCGCGAAGAGCGCATCATCGCTGGTTTCGAGGACATTCAGCGCTTCTATCAGACCCACGGCCGCGCTCCGCTGCATGGCGAAGACCGCGACATTTTTGAGCGCTTGTATGCCGTGCGCCTGGATCAACTGCGCAAACTGCCAGAGGCACAAACCCTACTGGCCGGTCTGGATACTCACGGCCTACTGTCAGGTACTGCGGTCACCACGACTAATGTGGATGACCTGGATGAGGACGCCTTGCTCGCCGAGCTGGGCATCGGTAGTGAGTCCGTCGAGCAGGACGACATAACGGTACTGAGGCATGTGCGTTCCAGTGCGGCAATAAAAGCGGCTGAAGAGATGGCCGCTCGGAACCCCTGTAAAGACTTCGAGAATTTCAAGCCGCTGTTTGATGAAGTGGAAGTAGGCCTCAAGCAAAAGCGCTGGGTGACCAAGCCTTTTGGCAAGAACGCCAGCATTGAGGCTGGAGACTTCTTCATTCTGAGCGGGCTCATTGCCTACGTCGCCGAAGTCGGGGACACCTACAAAACGCCGAATGCGGAGACGAACGGGCGTTTGCGCGTCATCTACTCCAATGAGACGGAAAGTGATCTGTTGCTACGATCCCTACAGCGGGCGCTTTACAAGGACAGTGAGGGGCGTGCCGGATCTCGGCTGATCAAGGTCGACTCAGGCCCACTGTTCAGCGACATCGCCGAGCCGGACGACATAGAAAGCGGCACTATCTATGTGCTGCGCAGCCAGTCTAACCACCCCTTCGTGGCCGAGCACCGCGAGCTGATCCACAAGATCGGCGTAACCGGAGGCCGAGTGGAAACCCGCATCGCAGGCGCAGACAAAGACGCCACCTACCTGCTGGCTGATGTGGAGGTGGTCGCTACTTACAAGCTGCACAACCTGAACCGCACCCGGCTGGAAAACATCTTCCACCGCCTGTTCGGCGCGGCGCAGCTGGACTTGACCATCGAAGACCGCTTCGGCCATCCGGTCAAACCTAGGGAGTGGTTTCTGGTGCCGCTGCATGTGATTGATGAGGCGGTTGAGCGCATTCGAGATGGGTCGATTACCGGTTTTGCGTATGACCCGCAAACAGCTCGCCTAGTCAGCGAAGGGGCAATTAAAGCGTGATGGTCATATCCGGGAGAAAGCAAGTCTTCTCTCCTGGATGCCCCCTTGGATTGCACACCAAGCGTGTGCCCAATACGGCATAGTCGAGGAGGTGTACGAATGATTAGCCATTTTGTATCTCTTCAGGTCTTTTCTTGATCAAGGCATAGAGATCAAGGTTGGGAATGGCATTGGCGTTCAAAAGCATCCTCTCAATCATACGCAGTTGCTCTGCATTATTTCTTTTGAGAACCGCAACCTCAGCCTTCAAGTGCTCTATTTGCTCCACAAGCTTTACTTCAGAAGCAGTTATCTTTGTGAGCAGGGAAGGAGTTGCGCCACGAAGTTGAGCTTTTTTATTCTTATAATATGTATTGATACCGACATAAGTGCATAGGGTTTGTCTAGTTGTTTTTATGCCAAGCTCAAGCTCTACCTTAGCGACCAGCGCGTCCCAAGTCAGCTTACCTACCCACTTAGCTAACATAATCTCAATTTTACGCTGTTGCTGAGCTGATATTTTTGGTACTACCACATCACACCTCCCCTTCAGACAGACCGAAAGAGGATAAAAGAGAGCGCAACTCGGGATTAGCATCAGATGCTGTTCTGGCAGTCTTATCTTCAATAATACCCTTCAGGCGAGCCTCAAAATCCGGTAGGGCACACGCGACCTTTGTAATGATCTTGGTATTTAGATCGGTCAAACTGAACTCAGAATTTTTATTTGAGTAACGAATCATCGTTCCGACAGGCTTACTTTTCATCAAATCATTCAGCATGGATAGAATATGGGTATTTCGCGAGTGAATTAGATACCACTGCCTCATCGCCTGGGAGTTTGGTAAGCGTGGATCACACGCTACCGATTCTAATCTCAAAGTTTGAAACGATAAATCTTTCTCAAAAAACTCGATTGTCTTCACATCGCCTGCTATGTGACAAGTCTCCGGACACATGAAGCACTGCGAGACGAAATCGTTCAAATAATTGCAAGGCGTTACATTAAGATTTTGAGTACAAAGACCGGTGGAGGTGACAGATGCCGGCAGGTTGGTGGTTTGTGTAAGTTGATTTTGGGAAACGACTCGAATATCCCGCCTGTCGATATCTGGCGAATTCAATATCGCACTCACACGACTGGCTTTCTCGTCGTGAGTCGTATGAATATAAGTATGGGTTTGCTCGGGATTCTTTCTGCCAGACCAAGCAGTGATAATTTCAACTGGAATGCTACTTAAATCAGCAAGGGTGTTAGATAAGTGCCGCAGACTATGCGGTCGCAGAATTAATTCTGACGAAAATCCGTAATCCTGAAAAATCGATGTCGTGTAGCGCCCCTGGCCGACCAGTCGAGTAAGAACCGAGGCGCCTAGCGACGCTAATGGCACCACCGCATAGTTTGTCTTTTGAAAAACTTTCCCACCACTTCCGACACTCTCGGGCGCACCATAAAGCCAACTCCCCAAGAAGCAGAACATGGCATCCTTAAGCTTGATACTTGATTCTCCGCTTGAAAATGAGAGTGGAAATTCCGGCAAAATTGATGTCCTATAGAAAGCAATCCACCACTCCTGCACTTCTTCAACCGAAACGACAGACTTATCGGAAAAAACTTTTGGCATATTGGCGTACCCGAACAAGTGGGGTAATCCTGCTAAAGCTGCACTTCTTGTTTGCGACACGGACAACTGATCTTTAGGCCGCAATGAATAAATCGGTTTTTTTTCGAAAAAATGGCCTCTTTGACTTTTATAGGTGGAAGTCAGATCAACTCCTTCCTTAAGGATCGGAACGCAATCATTAGCCCCATAGAACCCTAATGCATAACCCAATGTGAAAAGATTGGGCCGCTGGGCTAAATTTAAATTCCTCTTTAGTTCTGGCGCTATCTCGAACCCACCAAGCAACGCTTTCAAGCTTTGGTCCGGGTTCTCGTAGAATCGACATAGAATTCTCGCTGGCTCGCATGCTTTGTAAAAGAAGTTCATGGCTTTCTTTATCGGATCAGCGAGCACCGCAAGTATGTGGTTCTTGTTGTTCCCGTAGCCTTTACTTCCAATCCAGTCGAGGTAATAAACTGGCTCTCCATTGCTTTCAGAGTAACAATGCAGTCTTTGTTTAGGAAGAACAGGTATTTCCGCAGAAGTTCGATTAGGCGACGCCAGCGACAGCGTTCCAAAAGTCACTACTAAGGCATCATGGATTTTTATCTCTTTACCAGGGCGCAGCGAGCCATGTTCATCCACATACTCAAATACAGTAGAGAAGATGTCGGCTAGCGCAAGCACTGCTTGGATATCTGGAAGTTTCTCCAGCGTATTGTCAAACGTGGCATGTCCCGTCCTGTCTCTGCTGTCGCTGCCCTTCAGGTTGACCTTTCGCATCACCCCCTTTTCAGCGCAGAACGCGAGAAACGGCCGCAAGCGGTCAGCTGAACGCGCCCCCAAATTAAGACTGGTGATTGTGCACTCTGATTGCTCATAGAGATCACCATCCATGAGTGACAACAATTTCCTAGCTACCGACGTCCGAGTTTTTTTCTCGTTGACGGAAAGTGGTGTGTTCGTTGTTTCTATGATCCACACTTTTATCAGGTGGTCATAGGGGTAAGGAAGGGCGTATATGGGATGGTTGCCGGCGTTGCCTTTGCCCTTACGCCCATGTACACCACACAAGAATCTGGTTCGGCGGCCAGTATTGGGGTCCACGTGATACCAGACCAAATCATCAAACTTCGCCTTCTTGCCGCCATGTCCTTCAAATTGCGCTAGCTCGGCTTCGCGATATTCGTTGATGAGCCGCTCCAATCGGCCAAGGTATTTGTTAAGCATTGATTGTGCGCTGCCTTGCGAGTTCTTCATCGCAAACCATTATTGTCTGCTTCACCCAAACAATCTGTCTCTCCAGTTTTTCAATACTTCGGGCGTAAATAGGACTAACTAGGGAGTTGCGGTTTGCAGCAAGCTTGCCCTCTGCATCAGCCAATACCGACCTGTGATCAGCTTCTAGCATCGGACGAAAGTTTGGGCACCCATAACACCCCAATGGTCTCCCTAAAACAGTTGAACAGGTCGCGCAGGAATGCTTGTTGAGTGCCCCACCAACAGGGTTGAACTTATTGTCGACAATGACCTCATCGCCTTCCGGAACGACAGTTAAGGTATGGCTAAAAGCCTTCTTTAGAAACTCATTTCCGATATACTTTGTGTCAATCTCTCTCCTAGATACATAATCCAAATCTATGTAATGCCTTGCAGCCGGCACGGTGACACCTGTCATCTTGGCCAATTGAACGGCGGGCAGACCATTTTGAGCACCGCGAGTTAATACGGTGTGACGAATTCTATTGGAAGTAGCCATACATTCGACAGTTCGATCAGAGGCAACCGGAACCCATCTCATGGCGTGTGCAACTGCAGTCTCCGATATGTGGTAGGCAGTAGACTTTGGCGTAAACATGCTTTTGAACAAATCTAAAGAGTCAAATCGCACTTCAAAAAAATCAACCGCTGGAAACATAGGCATATCATTCATGAGGCTCAAGAGTTCAGATTGATCCACTTGAATCTCTGCTGAGTCCATCACTAGTCTGAGCCCTTCCAATACCACCCGTTTATAGTCTATAAGAACCCCTGAGATATATTCGGAAAGATGTATTGGATAGCGCTCGGGCCGCTCCCTTGAGAATTGTGCGCCCTTAGACTTAACTATGAACACTCTAAGCTGCAATGTTTGCCCCCCTACCGTGCCGATTTCGTCCACAGGAAGAATTCCCGCGTCGCGAAAACTCGCACCCGAGGGGATCAAATCAGACCATTTCAATAGCGCAATTTGAATTGGCCGCCTTACGATGGAGAGCAACAACTTGTTAGTGACTATATTTCTGAGCCGCGCATATAGCCTCGGCGACTGAAAAAACAAAAGATCCCGACTGGCGCCCCAGTCGAACTCTTGTATATTTTCATTGATCTGCCTGGCTAACGAGTCAAACTCAATATCGCTTAGTGCCCCAATGGAAGGATCAAGAGCATTGTCTTTACCCTTGTCCAAATGTGTCCGCGTATACTTGTGATATTCTTCATACCGTGTATTACCTTGCCTAGAGAGCGTCCCAAAGAACTGATTGAGCCCCTTCTTATTGTTTGTCTGCAGCCCACTCCATATAGATTTAACTCTGGCTAAGGACGGAATGCCATTCAACATAAATGGCTTTACATTGCAAACGATACCTGACGCCGTACTCGCAGCCTTGGTTCGAACGTAGTCCACAAATACACTCAGAATTAATTTTTTATCATCATCTGGCATGTTAGACGAATGAACCCAGTCAACGCACAACCGTTTTCCTTTTCCATTATTCGGCAGTAATATCCATACATCCTCCGAGGTATTCACCATCAGGCCAGATTTGGCCGTAATCCATGAGCCTTCATTAGTCAGAGACTTAAAAACTTCCCGCCTCTTCTCGCGAGTCATTTTTGCGGATCCACTCTTTTTTGATGCGCCATTGATATCTCTCTCGTCTTCAGCGCAATTCGCTTTTCATTATATCGTCTGTTCTGAGTCGTATTTTGCGACCAGCCCATGGCATATTTTCTAGCATCCTCAAGCAAAGCCGGATTGACCCCAAGCGACTCCCCTTTCTTATCAAAAATTTCATTCCATTTGTGGCGCAACAAATGAGGATGGACATGAAAGCCCAGCGACCTAGAGAGCTTTTGAAATATTGCATTTATTGCCTTTAAAGAAAGAGGCTGACCCGCAGTGCCTTTAGAGTCATTTTCGCTGACAAACACGAAGTCATGGAATTGCGCACGAGGAAAGGCAATACGAACGTTGTCAATATAGAACTTAACCTTCTCCAAAAAACCTGGATCAACCGAGGCGAAGTGTGCTTTTGTCTTTTGATTGGGTTTTTCAGAGCGCAGATCTGTTGGATCATTTGCAGATCGATAAATAGCTAGCTGATCGTTAGTGCCATGAAATAGACAGTCAGAAATCTTCAATTTTGCCAGCGCACCTCTTCTGATGCCGCTTAGGACTAGCAAATTGACGATCAAGTAATTCCTCACCCTAGATGCTTTAAAGGGATTATTAGGAGAGGACGGCATCACCATCTCTAAAAACTTTACGAAAACGTCATCCGGGATCACCGATTCCTCAGGATCGCCAACATGTTGCCCTCCATTCTTGCCAAGGGCATCTTCATCTAACCTAATTTTTGCAATAAGCCCATTAAATTTATTTTTTGTTTTTTCGTCAGCATCTTGCACTTCGTGAAACTCATCGAACAACCATAAAAGAAATTGTCGAAGTCGTCTGATGCGACCTTGCAAGGTTTCGCTAGCGACCTTTGCCATCCCTTTCTGATTGGCAACAATGATGTTCCTTAGATGTTTATCATTTATATCTAGAAATCTTATATTTATACCTTCATCACCAGAACCCTTACTTAAGCAGCATCTGTCATAGAACTGCACGTACTCCATCTGGGAGATAAAAATGCCCGACGCAACTCGTTCGGGTAGGTCAATATTTTTTTCCGAAAAGTACTGCAGCACGAACAGCAGTTCATTTGCGTACCTAAATCTCGTATTGGCCGATTTAGCAGATAAAGCACCATTGAGGTAGCAGGAAACATACGGATCAATAGGGCAATCCGCTTCGTCCACTATCGACACGAAGGGCAACGAATTGAATTGGTATCGTTTGACTTTCATGATTGACAAAAAAGCTAGTCCAATAACCGATTTAGTTACAAACTAGTCCACAAATGAGTTCTGTCAAACGAGAGGAAAGGAAAAGCGACGGAAGGCGGGGCTTACAGGCAATGTCTACAGGTTTATAGGCTTTACAAATATTTTTTTGGTTATAACTTGCCGCCGGACAGGCAGACCATCACCTTGTCACCGTCCTCGATCATGTTGAAATCGGTGACCGCTTCACCGGCCAGGCGGCGAATGCGTTTCTGCAGCTTGTTCTGATTGACCGAGAGGGTGCCCATGGCGCGCGAAAGTCCGGAAGATGCGAAAGGCGCGCATTTTACGCGCAAAGCAGCTGCTGTCGCAGCCCATGGCAACTCATCCGGGAAATCCCGACCGGATGTACCTCGACATTCCGCGAAAGCCTCAGCTGTAAGCGGCGCCACAGCACAGCCAACATCCAGCCAGCGGACTGACAGCGGCGTGCATGTTGTTTTCCGCAGGCGACCCATACGCTGTCGCACTCAATGAGCATCGCAGCGGCAGCCGGCAGCAACTGCCCGTCATCACTCGGAACGAGCGCCCTGCTTTTTCCCGGTCAGCGCTCTAAGATCCGATCGACTGCCCACCACAGCCAGGACTCGCATGCCTGATCTAGACCCAGCACTCGACCTCGCCGACCAATTGTATGGCCTGCTCCAGGAAGTGCCCGGCGGTGTCAGCGAGTACCGGCTGCTGCAGACGCTGCGCGAAGGTCGCTGCAGCCATCTGCCATCGCTGCCGTTGAGCGATCGTCTGGTGCTGTTTCGCAGCCACTTCCTGCTGTTCAACGCGCTCTACCGCCTGCGCGACAGACTCTGGCACGACGCCAGCGGGCATCTGCAGATCGACCCCATGTGCATCTGCCTGCTGCCCTACACCGAGGGCGAGTACGCCTTGGCCGAACAGGATCCGCTGCGTGACTACTACCTCGATCTGAATCAGCTGCGCGAAACCGGCGACGCCGACGTCGCCCGTCTGCTCAGCAGCTTCTGGACGCGCATGCAGGGCGGCGACGAGAAACGCTCCGCCCTGGAGTTGTTCGAGATGGAGGAAGACGTACCGGTCACCGCCGCTCGAATCAAGCAACGCTATCGCCAACTGGTCGGCCTGCATCACCCCGACCGGGGCGGCAGCACCGAACGCCTGAAGTCGATCAATCTGGCCATGGAAATACTGCAACGCTATTACCGCTAGCTTGCCAAGAGCAATTTGCTCTAAGCCAGAACCGGCGCGGCCTCCAGCGCCTGCCTATACTGCGGCATAAGGTCGCAGAGAACGGCCCTCGCACCCGGTGGCGCTCGCAGGCGCGCCGGGCGCAGAGCCAGGTCGGCCAATAATAAGAGGAGGTGTCTGAAATGATTAATCATGTCTGGGGGCTATTTACCCATCCCGATCAGGAATGGCAGGAGATTCGTGGCGAGGAAGAGAGCATCAGCCACATGTACCTGACCCACGTTCTGATTCTTGCTGCCATACCCGCGCTATCCGCCTTCATCGGCACCACCCAGGTCGGCTGGAGCATAGGCACCCGCGCGCCGGTAATGCTCACCGAGTCCAGCGCGCTGCAGATGACCGTGCTGTCCTACCTGGCGATGCTGGTCGGCGTCGCCATCATGGGTGCCTTCATCCACTGGATGGCACGCACCTACGACGCCAGCCCGAGCATCTCCCAGTGCGTGGTATTCGCCGCCTACACCGCCACGCCGTTGTTCATCGGCGGACTCGCCGCGCTCTATCCGAACATCTGGCTGGCGATGATCGTCGGCACCGCCGCCATCTGCTACACCGTCTACCTGCTCTACGTCGGCATGCCGACCTTCATGAACATTCCACCCGAGGAAGGCTTCCTGTTCTCCAGCTCGGTACTGGCAGTAGGCCTGGTCCTGCTGGTGGCGATGATCGCGATGAGCGTCATCCTCTGGGGCGTGGGAATAGGCCCGGTCTACACCAGCTGATTCCCCTCCCGCATCTGCGAAGCCGCCTCAGGGCGGCTTCGTCGTTTCCGGGCTGCGATCAGTCCAGGCATTGGGCATAATCGCGCGGCTCTTTTGCGGATCAGCCCATGCCCGAACAACTGCACGCTCGCGTCCAGCACTGCTACCAGCTCGCGGAAGATTTCTTCCAGCGCCGCTTCGTGCTTCCCGAGGTGAGCTTTCGCCTGCGCGGACAGAAGGCCGGCGTCGCCCACCTCACCGAAAACCTGCTGCGCTTCAATCCCCGCCTGTACGCGGAGAATCGCGAGGACTTCCTGCTGCAGACCGTGCCCCACGAAGTGGCTCACCTGATCGCCCACCAGGTGTTCGGTGCCCGCATCCAGCCGCACGGCAGTGAGTGGCAATCGATCATGCTCGGGGTCTATGGGCTGCAACCCAAACGCTGTCACGACTACGCCATCGAGCGCCGCCCCCGAACCAGCTACGTCTATCTGTGCCGCTGCGATGAACGCAACGAGTTCCCCTTCAGCGCCCAGCGCCATGCCTTGGTGGCCAAGGGGCGTCGCTACTATTGCCGGCGCTGTGAACAGACACTGCGCTTCAGTGGACGACAGCAGCAGACCTGAACCAGGCGCCCGCTGGGTCCTGATCCACTACGGCAGGGACGGCCGGCCCTACTAAAGTCCATATCTTCTGTATGGCTATAGCGCCCTCGCAGGTGTACATTCTTTTCCCCGAATCCGCCCCTCGGTTGTTCGCCGACGTGTCCAGGCCTCTTTCCGACCGATCCAGTGCATCCCGCCTCACCCCCGCCGCGCTGCTGGTGGCCGCTCTCGCGCTAGGCCTGCTGGGCGTCTGGCTGATCGATGACCTGGCCGACCTGCGAGGCAGCCCGGCGTGGTTTCCGGTATGGCTGCACAGCATCACTGAAGTCTTCTCGATCACGGTTGCAGTGCTGGTGTTTGCCGTGGCCTGGCACAGTAACCACTCACAGAGCCGTTCGAACCCCCTGCTCGGCTGTGCCTTTCTTGCGATCGCCCTGCTCGATCTCGCGCATCTGCTTTCCTACAAGGGCATGCCGGATTTCGTAACTCCGGCCTCGCCGGAAAAAGCTATCGGCTTCTGGCTGGTGGCGCGATTGTTCACCGCCGCCGCGCTATTGCTGGTGGCCATTCGCTGGAGCAATCGACAAGCCGGCCGATCGCGCCTTGGGTTGCTTGTCGCAAGCCTCGCGACGGTAGCCCTGACCTTGTACCTGAAGCTGTACCAACCACAGATCTGGCCACGAACCTTCATCGAAGGTCAGGGGCTGACGGCGTTCAAGATCGCCGTCGAGTGGTTGCTGATCGCCCTGCTCGGCATCGCGGCGGCGCGCTTCTGGTATCTGCGCAACGCCGACCTGCCATACGATGCCCGCGGCATGCTGGCAGCGACCTTGATCTCGATCCTCTCGGAGCTCTGTTTCACCTTCTACGGCAACGTCAACAGCTTCTACAGTCTGCTCGGGCACATCTACAAGATCATCTCCTACTGCTTCATCTATCAGGTAGTGTTCGTCGCCAGCATCCGCGCGCCCTACGAACGGCTGTCGCAGGAGATGAACGAGCGGCAGGCCGCCGAGCGCCAGGTTGAGTTTCTGGCGTTCCATGACAGCCTGACCGGCCTGCCGAACCAGTCGCTGCTCAAGGACCGGACCCGCCAGGCGCTCAGCCGCACGCAACGCAAGGGTGGGCTGATCGCGATGCTCTTTCTGGATGTGGATGACTTCAAACTGATCAACGATGCCCTGGGCCATGGCCAGGGTGATGCACTGCTGCGCGCCATGGCTCGACGACTGGAGTCACTGATCCCGGAAAGCGCGACGCCTAGCCGATCAGGAGGCGACGAGTTCGTCATTCTGCTAGCCGACCTGGAAGATACCGACGCCGTTGCCAATCGGGTCCAGCAGATTCTTGCCGGCCTCGAAGAGCCCTTCGTCATCGCCGGCGAGCGACTGCAGATAAGCGTCTCGTTGGGAGCGGCAGTTGCACCGGGCGACGCCGAGGACTTCGCGGGCTTGCTGCGCAATGCGGAGATGGCGATGTACCGCGCCAAGGCATCCGGGCGCCGCACCTGGCGCTACTACGACGTCGAGATGGATTCGGAGATGCAACAGCGCCTGCAGATGATCAACGATCTGCGCCAGGCCGTCGGCAACCAGGAACTGGTGCTGTACTACCAGCCGCAGATTGATCTGCGCAGCAACGCCATCATCGCCGTTGAGGCACTGATACGCTGGCAGCATCCCTCCCGCGGCCTGGTCCCACCGGATCAGTTCATTCCGCTCGCCGAGGACAGCGGCCTGATCGTCTCCATCGGTGCCTGGACGCTGGACGAAGCCTGCCGGCAGATGGCCCGCTGGCGGACCGAAGGCGCGGAGATTGCCTGCGTAGCAGTCAATATCTCCGCGGTCCAGCTCTACCAGGGCGACCTCGAGAGCGCGGTTACCGGGGCGTTGAAGCGCCATGCCCTGCCCGCTTCCTGCCTGGAGCTGGAGCTGACCGAATCAAGCCTGATCCGCAATACCACGCAGGTTCTGGAAAAACTTGATCGTCTCAAACGTCTAGGTGTTCGCCTGTCCATCGACGACTTCGGCACCGGCTACTCCTCGCTGGCTTACTTGCAGCGTCTAGCGGTAGACATGCTGAAGATCGATCGCACATTCGTGCAGAACCTGCATGCTGCTGACGGAGTCGCGATTGTCAGCGCCATCATCCAGATGGCGACGGCACTGGGGCTTCAGACACTGGCCGAGGGCGTGGAAGACCAACTGACCGGCGAGGCCCTACAAGCGCTCGGCTGCGACTTCGCCCAGGGCTACCACTACGCAAGGCCCTGCCCGGCTGCCAATCTTGCCCTGGGCAATGGCGGGCGCAACTTCGCCTGACTCGGCCTAAGCGGCAAAGGCTGCTGGATGCTCCAGCCCCCCAACCAGCAGCTGGCGCCACCGCCGCGGCCGGCGCCGCCCTGGCAGGTTGCGTTGATGCGCTACGACTCGCGCTGCTGTAGGGCTCGAACGCCCGAGGGTCGCCGTTGGGGTGAACCTTGTCGCTCTCGACCCGAGGCAGATGAGGGAGTACCGGCACAGACGACGCGCGGCTGGCCAGCCGCACCGAAAGCACCAGAGAACGTCCTCGGCGCCTGGGAAAGCCGCCTCACGGCACGATTTCACCCAGCAGCAATGACCTCAGGTCGCATACCCGTCAAATATCCACAAAGATCGGAAGGTAACTTTGCCGATATCGCGTTTGGCATATAGGCTGAAAACGAACTCTGCGGAGCGCCCCCATGAACACAGCCCCACAAAAAACCGAGCCGCAAGGCAAGCGCGAAGAAACCAGGCTGTACATCTTCCTCATCGTGTTCCTGTTTCCCATGCTCAGCGTGGTGTTGGTCAGCGGCTACGGCTTTGCCGTCTGGATCATCCAGATGATCTTCGGTCCGCCCGGCCCTGTGAGCTGACACCCACCGCACGCCGCCTCCGATTACCCCAAGGAATCGAGCATGGAAGAGATCCTGCACATCGCCAGCCTGCTGGTGCATTGCCGTCCTGAAAGCATGCCGGCAGTCAGCGCCAATCTGCGCCTGTTGCCGCACCTGGAACTGCATCAGGAAAGTCCCCTGGGGAAACTGGTGGTGGTTCTGGAGACGGAGCACGAAAGCCAGATCCTCGACACCATCGACCAGATCCAGAACCTGCCCGGCGTGCTCAACGCCGTCCTGATCTACCACGAACTCCTCAATCTCGAAGGAGAAAACCGATGAGTCTCACCCGCCGCCAGTTCGCCAAGGCCAACGCCGCCGCCATCGCCGCCAGCGTCGCCGGCCTGCCGATTGCCACCAGCGCCAGCAACCTGATCACCGAACCCGAAGCCACCAACCTGAAATGGGACAAGGCGCCCTGCCGCTTCTGCGGCACCGGCTGCAGCGTCATGGTCGCCACCCGCGAGAATCGCGTGGTTGCCACCCATGGCGACATGAAGTCCGAGGTCAACCGCGGCATCAACTGCGTCAAGGGCTACTTCCTGTCGAAGATCATGTATGGCGTCGACCGGCTGACCCAACCGCTGCTGCGGATGAAGGACGGCAAGTACGACAAGCAGGGCGAATTCCAACCGGTCAGCTGGGACCAGGCCTTCGACGTCATGGCCGAGAAATACAAGGCGGCGCTCAAGGCCGGCGGTCCGGAGGCCATCGGCATGTTCGGCTCGGGGCAATGGACCATCTGGGAAGGCTACGCCGCCAACAAGCTGATGAAGGCGGGCTTTCGCTCGAACAACCTCGACCCCAATGCGCGGCACTGCATGGCGTCGGCCGCCGTCGGCTTCATGCGCACCTTCGGCATGGATGAACCGATGGGCTGTTACGAGGACATCGAGGCGGCCGACGCCTTCGTCCTCTGGGGCTCGAACATGGCCGAGATGCACCCGGTGCTCTGGACCCGCGTGACCGACCGCAGGCTGAGCGCGCCGCACGTCAAGGTCGCCGTCATGTCGACCTTCGAGCATCGCAGCTTCGAGCTGGCCGACATCCCGATGGTCTTCACCCCGCAGACCGATCTGGTGATCCTCAACTACATCGCCAACCACATCATCCAGAGCGGAGCGGTGAACCGCGAGTTCGTCGAAAAGCACACCAAGTTCGCCAAGGGCGCGCAGAACATCGGCTACGGCCTGCGCCCGACCGACCCGCGCGAACTGAAGGCGGAAAACGCCGCGGTCGCCGGCAGCTGGAGCGACATCAGCTTCGCCGAGTACGCCGAGTTCCTCAAACCCTACACCCTGGAGCATGCCGCCAAAGAATCCGGCGTGCCAGCGGAGCGGCTCAAGGCGCTGGCCGAGCTGTATGCCGATCCGAAGGTCAAGGTCATGTCGTTCTGGACCATGGGCTTCAACCAGCACACCCGCGGTGTCTGGGCCAACAACATGATCTACAACATCCATCTGCTCACCGGAAAGATCAGCGAACCGGGCAACAGCCCCTTCTCGCTGACCGGTCAGCCGTCCGCCTGCGGCACCGCACGCGAGGTCGGCACCTTCTCCCATCGCCTGCCGGCGGACATGGTGGTGACCAATCCCAAGCATCGCGCCAGCACCGAGCGAATCTGGAAACTGCCCGCCGGCACCATCCAGGAAAAGCCCGGCTTCCACGCCGTGCAGCAGAGTCGCGAACTCAACGGTGGCGCGCTCAAGGTCTACTGGACCCAGGTCACCAACAACATGCAGGCCGGCCCCAACGTGATGAAGGAGATCCTGCCGGGCTGGCGCAACCCGGAGAACTTCATCATCGTCTCCGACGTCTATCCCACCGTTTCGGCTCAGGCCGCCGACCTGATCCTGCCCAGCGCCATGTGGGTGGAAAAGGAAGGTGCCTACGGCAACGCCGAACGCCGCACCCAGTTCTGGCACCAGTTGGTCCAGGCACCCGGCGAGGCGCGCTCCGACCTATGGCAGCTGATCGAGTTTTCCAAGCGCTTCAAGGTCGAGGAAGTCTGGCCCGCGGAGTTGCTCGACAAGTCGCCTGCCTACCGCGGCAAGACGCTGTACGACATCCTCTTCGCCAACGGCCAGGTCGACCGCTTCCCGCTCGAGGACATCGAGAAGGGCTATCGCAACGACGATGCCGCTGCCTTCGGCTGCTACATCCAGAAGGGACTGTTCGAGGAGTACGCCGAGTTCGGCCGCGGCCACGCCCACGACCTCGCCGCCTTCGACGTCTACCACCAGGAGCGCGGCCTGCGCTGGCCGGTGGTCAACGGCAAGGAGACCAAGTGGCGCTATCGCGAGGGCCATGACCCCTACGTCGAGAAGGGCACCGGTGTGCAGTTCTACGGCTACCCGGACAAGAAGGCGATCATCTTCGCCCTGCCCTACGAGGCACCGGCGGAAATGCCCGATGACGATTATCCGTTCTGGCTCAGCACCGGCCGCGTACTCGAACACTGGCACACCGGCAGCATGACCCAGCGCGTCGACGAACTGCACCGGGCGGTGCCCGATGCGCTGATCTACATGCATCCGGATGACGCCAAGGCGCTCAGCGCGCGACGCGGCAGTGTGGTCAAGGTGATCAGCCGACGCGGCGAGGTGCAGGTGCGCGTGGAAACCCGCGGCCGGGTCAAGCCGCCACGCGGCCTGGTCTTCGTACCCTTCTTCGACGCCAACAAGCTGATCAACAAGGTCACCCTGGACGCCACCGACCCGATCTCCAAGCAGACCGACTTCAAGAAGTGTGCCGTGAAGATCGAAGTGGTCAGCATTGCCTGAGGAGCGCCGACATGAACTATCGCTTACTGCCCATCGTGCTCCTGGCGACCTTCGGCCTCGCCGTCGCTGCCGAAACCGGTACTGCCACCCGAGCACCCAACGCCCAGCCGGAGATCGACTTCCCCCTGGATGCTCCGGCGCCGGATGGTCGGCGTCCCGGCGGCACCATCACCCACGAGTTCACCCCGCCCAAGCTGCAGGACGACGAAAACAAGGACGTCCGTCGCGAGCGCAACTACCCCGAGCAACCACCGACCATTCCACACAGCATTCGCGGGTATCACGTCGACATCAACGGCAACAAGTGCCTGGCCTGTCACAGCCGCGCCAACAGCAGCAAGGCGCAGGCGCCGATGATCAGCATCACCCACTACACCGACCGCGACGGCCAGACCCTCGCGGCGGTGGCTCCGCGGCGCTACTTCTGCACCCAGTGCCATGTACCCCAGCAGGACGTGAAGCCCCTGGTGGAGAACAACTTCCAGAACATCGACGTCCTGCTGCAGCACGAGCTGCCGCAAGACCGCCAGTGAGGAGCCGCGAATGAAAGCCCTGCGCGCGCTGCTCAAGCGCTACTGGACCGTCCTGCGCCGGCCGAGCGTGCACTACAGCCTCGGCACCCTGACCCTCGGCGGCTTCGTCGCCGGCATCATTTTCTGGGGCGGCTTCAACACCGCCCTGGAGGTGACCAACACCGAGGCCTTCTGCATTTCCTGTCACGAGATGGAAGCCAACGTCTACGCCGAGATGAAGGAAACCATTCACTACAGCAACCGCTCCGGCGTGCGCGCCACCTGCCCGGACTGCCATGTACCCCATCAGTGGACCGACAAGATTGCCCGCAAGATGCAGGCATCCAAGGAGGTGTGGGGCAAGATCTTCGGCACCATCAACACCCGCGAGAAGTTCCTCGACAAGCGTCGTGAGCTGGCCGAACACGAATGGGCACGGCTCAAAGCCAACGATTCGCTGGAGTGCCGCAACTGCCACGCCTTCGACTACATGGACTTCACCCGCCAGAGTCCGCGCGCCGCGCAGTTCCACTCCACCGCCCTGGCCGCCGGCGAAGCCACCTGCATCGACTGCCACAAGGGCATCGCGCACAAACTGCCGGACATGCGCGGGGTGCCGGGCTGGTAAGCAGGCCGTCGGCGACATGCCGGGCACCCCGCGCGCTGACGCATCCCTCGTCCGGCGCAGCGCGCCACCTTCTCCCGGAGGGAGAAGGAATGCTGCGCGCGACAGCGCGATGAGTCTCTCGGAGTGCCGAATTGCCGCGGCTTTTCCCTCTCCACCGGGAGAGGGTGCCGAAGGCGGGTGAGGGATGTTTCAGGCGACTCGCTGCCTAACGGCTAAGTATCCCGAAGCGCGTCTGCGCTGCGCACCGCCACTCGCTGACAATCAGGTCTCATCCTGAGACAGACCCGCGGCGCAGACGCCTTGCTTCGAACGCGCCCTTGCTTGTAGCGTCCCTGTTCCCGTCGCCGCCGCGCGACACCCGCCCCGAAGGAGAATCATCATGCTTGCTTGCGCCCGTCACGGCCTGCTTGGCCTGCTGCTGTCCGTCAGCGCCGTCGCCCAGGCGGAAATACAGACCCGCGAGATCCCCTACACCGCGCCGGACGGCACGCAGATGATCGGCTACTACGCCTACGACGATGCCATCGAGGGCAAGCGCCCAGGCATCGTGGTGGTCCATGAGTGGTGGGGCCTGAACGACTACGCCAAGCGCCGCGCCCGCGACCTGGCGGAGCTGGGCTACAGCGCGCTGGCCGTCGATATGTATGGCGAAGGCCGCAACACCACCCATCCCAAGGATGCGATGGGTTTCATGCAGGCCGCCACCGCCAACGCCGAGACCGCAAACACGCGTTTCATGGCCGGACTTGAACTGCTCAAGGCCCAGGAGCAGACCGATACCGAGCACCTGGCGGCAATAGGCTATTGTTTCGGCGGCAAGGTGGTGCTCGACATGGCTCGCCAGGGCGTGCCGCTGGCTGGCGTGGTCAGTTTCCACGGCGCGCTGGTGCCGGCGGTGCCGGCCAGCAAGGGCAGCGTCAAGGCCAGGATCCTGGTCGAACATGGCGAAGCCGACAGCATGATCACCGAGCAGCAGATCAGCGATTTCAAGGCCGAGATGGACGAGGCTGGTGCCGATTACCGCTTCGTCAGCCTGCCCGGCGCCAAGCATGGTTTCACCAACCCCGGCGCCGACGCCCACCAGGCCCATGGTCTCGATCTGGGCTACCAGAAGGAAGCGGACGAGCGCTCCTGGGCCGACATGCGGGCGTTCTTCAAGGACCTCTTCGATCGCTGAAGAGCCACGCCGGGGAGCCCTGCTGCCACCGCGCAACCGGCGATGAGCCATAAAAAAGGCGGGTACCGGTAACGGCACCCGCCAAGGGGCAATAAAAAAGCCGGCGACTCCAAACAGGGAGGGAGAGCCGCCAGCCGGGAAACACTTCTCAGGCGGCGAATTCCTCGTCGCTGAAGGCCATCAGGCTGGCCTTGCCGGCCTGGATCTCGACCAGCAGCGACTCGCTTTCCGGCAGCAGGCGCGCCATGAAGAAATCTGCAGTCTTCAGCTTGGCGCCGTAGAAGGCCGTCTCGCTACTGCCCTGCGCCAGCTGGCGGGACGCCACCGCGGCCATGCGCGACCACATCCAGGCCAGGCTGGTGAGGGCGAACAGACGCAGGTAAGGCGTGGCGGCTGCCGCAGCCTGCTCGGCATCCTGCATCCCCTGGGTGGCGATCCACAGAGTGGCCTGCTGCAGGCGCTCGAGGGCGCGCGCCACGCTTTTGGCGTGCGGGGCGTCGGCATGCTCGCCCAGCCACTGCTGGATCAGCCCGAAGTAGGCGCGCAGCGCCCGGCCACCACCAAGGTTGAGCTTGCGCCCGACCAGATCCAGCGCCTGGATGCCGTTGGTGCCTTCGTAGATGCGGGTGATGCGGGCATCGCGCACCAGTTGTTCGATGCCCCAGTCCTGAGTGAAGCCGGAACCACCGAGCACCTGCAGCGCGTCGTTGGCACAGGCAAACCCCTCGTCGGTGAGGAAGGCCTTGACCACCGGCGTCAGCAGTTGCACCAGGTCGTCCGCCTGCTGGCGCACGCCCGGCTCTTCGTGGCCGTGGGCGACGTCCTCGTGCAGGCCGGTGAAATAGGCCAGCGCGCGGCAGCCTTCGATCATGGCCTTCTGCCGTAGCAGGTTACGGCGCACGTCAGGGTGCACGATGATCGGGTCGGCGGCCTTGTCCGGCGCCTTGGGTCCGGTCGGCGAGCGGCTCTGCAGGCGCTCGCGGGCGAAGCCCAGGCTGATCTGCCAGGCCGCCTCGGCGATGCCCAGGCCCTGCATGCCAACCATCAGGCGAGCGCTGTTCATCATGGTGAACATGCAGGCCAGGCCGCGGTTCGGCTCGCCGATCAGCCAGCCGCGGGCGGCTTCGAAGTTCATTACGCAGGTAGCCGAGCCCTTGATCCCCATCTTGTGCTCCAGGCCACCGCAGAACGCCGGGTTGCGGCTGCTGTCGTCGAGGAACTTGGGCACCAGGAACAGCGAGATACCCTTCACGCTGTCCGGTGCATCGGGCAGCTTGGCCAGCACCAGATGGACGATGTTGTCGACCAGGTCATGCTCGCCGCCGGTGATCCAGATCTTGGTACCGCTGATGGCGTAGCTGCCATCCGCCTGCGGCACGGCGCGGGTGCGGATCAGGCCGAGGTCGGTACCGCACTGCGGCTCGGTCAGGCACATGGTGCCGGTCCACTCGCCGCTGATCAGTCGCGGCAGATATTTCTGTTGTTGCTCGGGCGTGCCGTGCGCGACCAGCGCATTGATCGCACCGTGGGTCAGGCCCGGGTACATGCCCAGCGACAGATTGGCCGAGCAGGTCATCTCCTCGACCATCATGTTCAGGACGTGCGGCAAGCCCTGGCCGCCGAATTCGGTCGGACAGGCCAACGCGGTCCAGCCGCCGTCGGCGAACTGACGATAGGCTGCGCGGAAACCCTCGGGAGTCTTCACGCTGTGATTCTGCGGGTCGTACTGGCAACCCTGGCGATCACCAATGGCGTTGACCGGCGCCAGCACGTTCTCGGCCAGCTTGGCCGCCTCCTCCAGGATGGCGCCACCGAGATCGTCGCCGAACTCGCGCTGCGCGGGCAGCGTCTGCAGGGTGGCATAGGCATCGAGCACTTCGTCGAAGACGAAACGCATGTCGCGCAAGGGGGCACGGTATTCCGGCATGGGGCGCTCCTCGAAAGCTGTACGTGAAAAATATCTGTACAGCTTTTGTATAGCTTTATGCCGATCTTGTGCAAGCTTTTTGTTCCAACACCGCTAGCAGACCCCGGCTCAGGCAAAGACATTTCGCGCCAAAACGCGCTCCCGGCAGCCCGGCGAAAGCGCCAGACAGCCGAAGCGTGTTTTTACAGGGCTTGTACAACAAGCGAGGAGACGGCAGGTAAGAGCCGGGTTTGGCCTACAACGCGCGGGGCGCGTTGCGCGCCAGTTGCACCAGGGTCTGCACCCAGGCCGGATGGGTATTCAGGCAGGGCACCAGCAGCAGCTCCTCGCCGCCAGCGGCGATGAACTGCTCACGCCCGCGGTCACCAATTTCCTCCAGCGTTTCGATGCAGTCGGCGACGAATGCCGGGCACATCACCAGCAGCTTCTTCACCCCCGACGCAGCCAGCTCTTCCAGTCGCGCCTCGGTGTAGGGTTCGATCCACTTGGCTCGTCCCAGACGCGACTGGAAGGCCACCGACCACTGTTCCGGGCGCAGGCCGGCACTGCGCGCCAGGCCATCGGCCGTGCGCAGGCACTGGGCCCGATAGCAGCGCGCAAGCACCTCGCCCTCGGCGCGCTGACAGCAATCCGGCCCATTCAGGCAGTGCTGACCGCTCGGGTCGCTACGCTTGAGATGACGCTCGGGCAGGCCGTGAAAGCTCAGCAGCAGATGATCGAAGCCCTGCTCCAGATAGGGCCGGGCGCTTTCCGCAAGCGCCTGCAGGTAGTCCGGCTGATCGTAGAACGGCGGCAGCACGCGCAACTGCAGATCCAGATCGTGTTGGCGCAAAATCCGTCGCGCTTCCTCCAGCGCGGTGGTGGTGGTGCTGTCGGCGAACTGCGGATAGAGCGGCGCAAAAACCACATCGCGGATGCCCCGGCCAGCGAGATCAAGCAGAACCCGCTCGATGGAGGGCTCGCCATAGCGCATGGCAAGCTCCACCGGCCCTTCCGACCAATGCTCGCGCGCGGCGTCGCGCAGGCGCTGGCCAAGCACTACCAGGGGCGAACCTTCCGGCCACCAGATCGAGGCATAGGCATGCGCGGACTGCGCCGGTCGGCGTGCCAGGATCAGCGACACCAGCAGTCGACGCAGCGGCCACGGCAGGTCGATGACGTGCGGGTCCATCAAAAACTGGTTGAGATAGCGCCGCACATCCGCCACTTCGGTGGAAGCCGGAGAACCCAGGTTGACCAACAACAACGCCTGCTCAGTCATGCAATTTTCCTGACCACATATGCCTATGCCCCACCAGCGGCGGGGCGACTAGTCAATCCAGCAGGTCGGCCAGCGCCGCCTGCAGATCATTGAAACGAAACACGAAGCCTTCACCCTGCAGCCTTCCCGGCAGCGCCTTCTGGCCTCCCAGAAGCAGGCCGGACATCTCGCCGAGGCCGAGACGCAACAAAGCCGCAGGGACTGCGAGAAACGCCGGACGATGCAGCGTCCCGGCCAGCGCCTGGGTGAACTCGGCGTTGCGTACCGGCTGCGGAGCGCACGCATTATAGGGACCGCTTGCCGAAGGGTGCTGCAGAAGAAAATCGATCAGGGCGATCTCATCCTGCAGGTGAATCCACGGCATCCACTGCCGTCCCGACCCCAGGCGCGCACCCAGGCCAAGCCGAAACGACGGCAGCAGGCGCTGAAGAAAACCGCCGTCGCCGGCCAGCACCAACCCGGTTCGCACCATCACCACGCGCATCCCGAGGCTTTCGGCGCGCTGGGCGCTCTCTTCCCAGGCCACGCACAGTTGGCTGGCGAAATCGTTGCTGATCGGTGCGCAGTCCTCGCTCAGCGGGTGCTCGCCGCCATCGCCGTACCAGCCCACCGCGGAGCCGGAAACAAGAACAGCCGGCGTGTGGTTCAGCGTGCCGAGCCAGTCCACCAGGCGCTCGGTGAGATGGATCCGGCTATCCCACAACAGCGCCTTGCGCTTGCGTGTCCAGGGCCGGTCGGCGATAGGTGCGCCTGCGAGATTCACCACCGCATCCAGCTCGATATCACCCAGTTCCTCAAGCTGCGCCACACCGCGAACGCCCTCGCCACACAAAGCCGGAACCTGCTCCGGTGTGCGGCTCCAGACGATCAGATCGTGTCCCTGCAACCGCCATTGATCGCATAACGCGCGACCGATGAGGCCGGTTCCTCCGCTGAGCAGTACTCGCATGGCATTCTCCTGCTGTGAAGAGGTCGGTCGAAAGGCTCGACCGATCATCCTGTACAGATCGAAAATATTGTACAGCTTTCAGGCTCAGCGTAGCCTGTCTGAAATTGCAGTGAGGTAGAAAAATGAGCATTGCCATCATCGGTGCCGGCATCGCCGGCCTCTCCGCGGCACGGGAACTGGCTGACGCGGGGCAATCGGTACAACTCTTCGACAAGAGCCGCGGCAGCGGCGGGCGCATGGCCAGCAAGCGCAGCGAGGCCGGCAGCCTGGATCTCGGCGCGCAATATTTCACCGCCCGCGACCGGCGCTTCGCCGCCGCGGTGCATCACTGGCAGAACCTCGGCTGGGTGGCAGAGTGGCTGCCCAGGCTTTACCAGGCCGACCAACACGGCCTGTCGCCCTCGCTGGACGAACAGCAGCGCTGGATCGGCACCCCGCGCATGAGCGCCCTCACCCGCGGCCTGCTTGGCGAACTGCCAGCGACCTTCGGCTGCCGCATTACCGAGGTTTTCCGTGGCGAGCAGCACTGGAGCCTGCTGGATGCCGACGGCGGCAGCCACGGCCCCTTCGACCAGGTGGTAGTGGCCACGCCGGCGCCGCAGGCGAGCACCCTGCTCAGCTCGGCGCCGACCCTGGCGGCGATTGCCGCAGGCGTGCTCATGGAGCCGACCTGGGCGGTGGCGCTGGGCTTCGACGAGCCGCTGGACAGCGAAGTCGACGGCTGCTTCGTCAAGGAGGGTGCGCTGTCCTGGTTCGCCCGCAACCGCAGCAAGCCCGGCCGCGAACAGGCCCTCGACACCTGGGCCCTGCACGCCTCCAGCGCCTGGAGCCGACGGAACCTCGACCTGTCCAAGGATCAGGTAGCGGAACAGTTGCGCGGCGCCTTCGCCGAGCTGATCGGCTGCCCGGTGCCTGCCGCCCGCTTCAGCCTCGCCCATCGCTGGCTATATGCGCGACCGGCGCAGAGCCACGAGTGGAGCGCCCTGGCCGACACCGACCTGGGCCTCTATGCCTGTGGCGACTGGTGCCTTTCCGGGCGGGTCGAGGGTGCCTGGCTGAGCGGTCAGGAGGCGGCACGCCGGCTGCTGGATAACCTGTGAACCGCTTCGCTCCGGGCAAGCTGCGGCTGTCCAAGTGGACCGCCTGTCAGCCCCGCAATCGCGAGAAGCACTTCATGGTGATCGACCTGCAACACGACGAGCTGGGCGTGCTGGTGCAGGTCGAGCTGCAGACGGTACACAGCGGCCGCAGCGAATGGATCGACTGGCGCGCACTGCGCGATGACAGTGCCTGGAAGCTCGGCTGGCAGTAAACCAGCCAGCCCATACAAATCTTGTACAAGCCTATTGACTTGTACAATGCGCCATCTATGATGACCTCAAGTTGTACAAGAATTACTTCATGTACAAGAAAAGAGGTGCATCATGCCCAGCTCCCAGCCCATTCGCATCGGTATCAGCGCCTGCCTGCTCGGTGCTCCGGTTCGTTTCAATGGCGGCCACAAGCAGTCGCAGCTGTGCAGCGACGTGCTGGCCCGGCATTTCGAGTTCGTGCCGGTCTGCCCGGAAGTGGCCATCGGCCTGGGCACACCGCGCGAGGCGATTCGCCTGGTGGGCGACCCCGCCGCGCCGCGCGCCCGCGGTAGCCGGCGACCCGAGCTGGACGTGACCGCCGAGCTGGATGCCTACGGCCGCCGCGTCGCCAGCGAACTGCAGGACATCTGCGGCTACATCCTGATGCAGAAGTCGCCTTCCTGCGGCATGCAGCGGGTCAAGGTGTATCAGGAAAACGGCTATCCGACCGAGGGCGGTGGCAGTGGCATCTTCGCTGCCGCGCTGATGCGCGCCTGCCCCGATCTGCCGGTAGAGGAAGACGGTCGCCTGAACGATCCGGTGCTGCGCGAGAACTTCCTCACCCGGGTGTTCGCCTACGCCGAATGGCGCCGTCTGCTCGCCGCCGGCCTCACGCCCAAGGCGCTGATCGCCTACCACAGCCGTTACAAATACCAGCTGATGGCCAACAGCCCCGAGCACTACCGCAGGCTCGGTCGACTGCTCGCCGACCTGGGACAGCAGCATCTGCCGGCACTGGCCGCAAGCTACTTCAGCGAGCTGATGCAGGGCCTGCGCGTCACCGCCACCCGTGGCACCCACAGCAACGTTTTGCAGCATCTGGTCGGCTACCTGAAGAAGGCCCTCAGCCGCGAAGAGAAGTACGAGATGCAGCAGCTGATCGAGCAGTACCGCAGCGGCATCGTCCCGCTGGTGGTACCGCTGACGCTGCTCAAGCACCACTTCCGCCGTCACCCCGATCAGTACGTGGCAAGCCAGGCCTACCTGCAGCCACATCCCGAAGATCTCAGCCTGCGCAACGCGATCTGACCATGAGCATTCCTCTCGAAGAGGCGGACGGCTACCAGCAGGCGCTTGCCCAGGGCTGGCTGCCGATCCGCGAAGTGGCCCGCCTCACCGGCGTCAACCCAGTCACCCTGCGTGCCTGGGAACGGCGCTACGGGCTGATCGTGCCGCAGCGCACCGGCAAGGGCCATCGGCTCTACGACGCCGGCCACGTCCAGCGCGTGCAGACCATCCTCACCTGGCTCAACCGCGGCGTTGCGGTGAGCCAGGTGAAGACCCTGCTGGAAGCGCCGCCAGTGGCCTTGAACGATGAGCACAACCCCTGGAGCGAGTTGCGCGGCGAACTGCTCGATGCAATCGGCCTGTGCGCCGAACGCAGCCTCGACGACCGCTTCAACCACGCCATGGCGCTGTACCCGCCGCCTACCCTCTGCGCGCAGTTGCTGATGCCGCTGCTCACAGCGCTGGAACAGCGCTGGCAGGGCCAGCTCGGCGCGCGTCTGGAGCAGGTGCTGTTCCACGGCTGGCTGCGCAGCAAACTGGGCCTGCGCATCTACCACAACAACCGTCAGCTCGGCGGTGCGCCACTGCTGCTCGCCAACCTCGGCGAGCAGCCGGTCGAGCCGGGTCTCTGGCTGTGCGCCTGGCTCGCCTCCAGCGCCGACTGCCCGGTCGAACTGCTCGAGTGGCAGGTGCCGACGACCGAGCTGCAGCTGGCAATCGAGCGCCTGCGTCCACGCGCACTGCTGCTCTATGCCAGCCAGGCGCAGGACAGCCAGTTCCTCCAGCGCCAGCTGCCGCGGCTGCTGCAGCAGAGCGGCTGCCCGGTGATCTTCGTCGGCCCCGCCGCCAGCATCCACGCCAGTGATCTGCAGCGCCTGGCCATCGCCAGCGCGGCCGATCCCCTGCAGGCGATCGCCCAGCTCAAGGCTGCCGGCCTGCTCGCCGCCAGCGAGGTGAATCCGTCATGACCCAACTGCTCTGGCTGCGCTGCGACCTGCGCAGCCGCGACAACACCGCGCTGAACGCCGCCATGGCGGCCGGGCCGACAGTGGCGCTCTACGTCATCACCCCGAAACAATGGCTGGCGCATGACGACGCGCCCTGCAAGGTGGATTTCTGGTTGCGCAATCTGCGCCTGCTGGCAGAGCGCCTGGCGCGGCTGAATGTGCCGCTGCTGGTGCGACACAGTGACGACTGGTCCGGGGTGCCCGCCGTGCTCGCCCAGGTCTGCCAGCAGCATGACGTGCGTGCCGTGCATCTGAATCAGGAGTATGGCGTCAACGAGAGTCGCCGCGACGCCGCAGTGGCGAAGCGTCTGCGCGCCGACAACATTGCCCTGCACAGCCACCTCGACCAGCTGCTGTTCGCCCCGGGCACCCTGCTGACCCGCAGCGACACCTACTTCCAGGTCTTCGGCCAGTTCCGCAAGCTCTGCCATGCTCGCCTGCAACTCGGTGTACCGGCGGTTCTCGCCGAGCCCGCCGCGCAGGCGCCGCTGGCCATTGCCAGCGATCCGCTGCCCGAAGGCGTCGAGCACTTCGCTGCGACGTCCGCGCAGATCCACCAGCACTGGCCGGCGGGCGAGGACGGCGCCTCGCGTGCTCTCGACGACTTCGCCGAACAACGCCTCGACGACTACCAGGCGACCCGCGACTTCCCCGCGCTGGACGGCACCAGTCAGCTATCGCCGTATCTCGCCGCCGGTGTGCTGTCGCCGCGCCAGTGCCTGCACGCCGCCCTGCGCATCAATCAGGGCGAGTTCGACAGCGGCAGCCCCGGCGTCGTCTGCTGGATCGGCGAGCTGCTCTGGCGCGAGTTCTACAAGCACGTACTGGTCGGCTTCCCGCGGGTCTCGATGCACCGTGCCTTCCGCCGCGAAACCGACGCCCTGCCCTGGCGCCACGCCCCCGAGGAGCTGGCCGCCTGGCAGGCCGGCAATACCGGATTCCCGCTGATCGATGCGGCCATGCGCCAGCTGCGTGCCACCGGCTGGATGCACAACCGTCTGCGCATGCTGGTGGCGATGTTCCTGAGCAAGAACCTGTTGATCGACTGGCGTGAGGGCGAGCGCTGGTTCATGCGCCACCTGATCGACGGCGACCTCGCGGCGAACAATGGCGGCTGGCAGTGGAGCGCCTCCACCGGGACCGACTCGGTGCCCTACTTTCGCCTGTTCAACCCGCTCAGCCAGTCGCGCCGCTTCGACCCGGACGGCAGCTTCATCCGTACCTGGGTACCGGAACTGGCCCATCTTTCTGCCCGCGACATCCACGACCCGGCCGCCCTCGGCGGACTGTTCGACGCACCAGCCTACCCGCGCCCGATCGTCGACCTTTCGCGTTCGCGCGAACGGGCGCTGAGCGCCTTCAAGCACCTTGCGGAGCTGCGTCCATGAGCACCTTTCTCAACGATTTCGCCCGCGCCTTCGCCGCGCTGGATGCCGACAACCTGGCGCGACTGGGCCAGCTCTATGACGAGCAGGTGCACTTCTCCGACCCGCTGCACGAGGTGCATGGTCTGTCAGCCCTGCGGGACTATTTCGACCATCTCTACGCCAACGTCGAAGCGCTCGAATTCGACTTCCACGGCATGGATCAGGTACGCGACGGCGAAGGCTACCTGCGCTGGAGCATGCGCTTTCGCCATCCGCGCCTGGCGAGCGGCCAGGTGATCTGCGTCGAGGGCTGCTCCTTCCTGCGCTGGAACGCTGCCGGCAGGGTCGTGCGTCATCGTGACTACTTCGATGCCGGCGCCCTGCTCTACGAACACCTGCCGCTGCTGGGCAGGATCATCCGCTGGCTGAAGGGACGACTGGCATGAACGCACGACGCATCTGGCTCACTGGCGCCAGCAGCGGCATCGGCGCGGCGCTGGCCGAAGAGCTGCTGCAGAACGGCCATCAGCTGGCGCTCAGCGCCCGCCGCGAGGAGCCCTTGCAGACCCTGGCCGCGCGTTTCCCGGGACAAGTCCTGGTGCTGCCGGGCGATCTCACCGAGCCGGCCCAGGTGCATGCGATTGGCGCGACCATCCAGCGCGAGTGGGGCGCACTGGACTGCGTGATCCTCAACGCCGGCACCTGCGAATACCTGGACGCTGCGCACTTCGACGCGGCGCTGATCGAGCGCGTGGTGCGCACCAACCTGCTGGCGCCGGCACACTGCATCGAGGCCGCTCTGCCGCTGCTGCGCCAGGGAGATCGGCCGCAGCTGGTCGGCGTCGGCAGCTCGGTGACTTTTCTCGCCCTGCCACGCGCCGAGGCCTACGGTGCCTCCAAGGCCGGGCTGCGCTACTTGCTCGAATCACTGCGTATCGATCTGGCTGACGAGGGCATCGCCGTCACCCTGGTCAGCCCCGGCTTCGTCGACACCCCGCTGACCCGGCAGAACGACTTCCCCATGCCGATGCGCTGGCCGGTCGAACGCGCCGCCCGGCACATCGCTGAACGCCTGGACCAGCAGCCGCTGGAAATCACCTTCCCCGGCCTGTTCATCCTGATTCTCAAGGCCCTCGGCGGTCTGCCCGCCGGCCTGCGCCTGGCGCTGGGCAGACGCCTGGCCCGTCCCGCCAAGGAACCTCAAGCATGAAGATTGCCATCATCGGCAGCGGTATCTCGGGGCTGACCAGCGCCTACCTGCTGGCCCGCCAGCACGAGGTCAGCGTATTCGAAGCCGCCGACTGGATCGGCGGCCACACCCACACCGTCAAGGTTAGCCGGGGCGAACGCGACTATGCGCTGGACACCGGCTTCATCGTCTTCAACGACTGGACCTACCCCAACTTCATCCGTCTGCTCGGCGAGCTCGGCGTGGACTACCAGCCGACCGAGATGAGCTTCTCGGTGAACGACCCGGCCAGCGGCCTGGAGTACAACGGCAACAACCTCAACAGCCTGTTCGCCCAGCGTCGCAATCTGCTCTCGCCCGGTTTCTGGGGCATGCTGCGCGACATTCTCAGGTTCAACCGCGAAGCCCTGGACGATCTGCAGCACGGGCGCATTGCCGCCGACACCACCCTGGGTCGCTACCTGACGCTGGGCGGCTACGGCACGCGCTTCATCGATCACTACATCGTGCCGATGGGCGCGGCGATCTGGTCCATGTCGCTGGCCGACATGCTCGACTTCCCGCTGCAGTTCTTCGTCCGGTTCTTCAAGAACCACGGCCTGCTGTCGATCAGCAACCGGCCGCAGTGGTACGTGGTCAAGGGCGGCTCCAGCGCCTATATCGAGCCATTGACCCGCAGCTTCGCGGGAGCCATCCGGCTGAACTGTCCGGTGCAGCGCGTCGAGCGCGATGCGGACGGTGTCACCCTGCACAGCACTGCCGGCAGCGAACGTTTCGACAAGGTGGTCTTCGCCTGCCACAGCGATCAGGCCCTGGCGATGCTCGCCACCCCCAGCCGGCCCGAGCAGGAAATCCTCGGCGCCCTGCGCTATGCCGACAACGAGGTGGTGCTGCACTGCGACACCACCCTGCTGCCGCGCCGGCGCCTGGCCTGGGCCAGCTGGAACTACCGCCTTGGCGGGCCGCGCCAGCAGCCGGCAGCGGTGACCTACGACATGAACATCCTCCAGGGTCTGGATGCGCCGGAGACCTTCTGCGTCAGCCTCAACCAGAGTGACGCCATCGATCCGGCCAAGGTGATCGACCGCTTCACCTACGCCCATCCGCAGTTCAGCCTGCCTGGGCTGAAGGCTCAGGCGCGCGTCGACGAGCTGCAGGGACCGCAGCACAGCTACTTCTGCGGCGCCTACTGGGCCAACGGCTTCCATGAGGACGGCGTGGTCAGCGGACTGCGCGTGGCCCGCGCACTGGGCATCGAGCCGTGAGCGGCGAGATCCGCCATAGCGCCCTGTACAGCGGCTGGGTCCAGCACCGCCGCTTTGCGCCGCGCGTGCACGCCTTCCGCTACCGCATGGGGCTTCTGTATCTGGATCTGGATGAGCAGCAGGCGCTGTTCGCGCTCTCGCCGCTGGCCGGCAATGGCCGCTGGCAGCCCTTCGCCTTTCGCGAGACCGACTACCTGCCCGACTACACCAGCGCCGGCGTGCGTCTGGTCGACGCGGTGCGCGCACGGGTCGGCGAGATCCTCGGCGAGACATTCGACGGCCCGGTGCGTCTGCTGACCCAGGCACGCAGTTGGGGGCTGTCGTTCAACCCGGTGAGCTTCTTCTACTGCTTCGACCGCGACGAGCAACTGCGCGCGGTGCTCTGCGAGGTCAGCAACACGCCCTGGCGGCAGCGCTATCACTACGTACTGCCGGTGACCGCCGAGTTGCCCCAGCGCTTTGCGTTGGCCAAGCAGTTTCACGTCTCGCCCTTCCTGCCGCTGGATCTGGAGTACCGCATGCGCCTTGGGCCGCCGGGCGAGCGCCTGACGGTGCAGATGGAAGACTGGCAGGGCGAGACGCGCCTGTTCCAGGCGGGCCTTGCGCTGCAGCGCGAAGCTCTTACCCGCGCCAGCCTGCATCGCCAGCTGCTGCGCTTTCCCTGGATGACCGGCAAGACCCTCGCCGCCATCTATTGGCAGGCCCTGCGCCTGGCCATCAAACGCATTCCCCTGTTCAACCACCAACCTTCGCGTGGCCCCTACGGACTGGCCACCCCATCGCCTCAGGAGCGCAGTCATGAAGAGCACTAGCCTGTCGGTCAAAGCCAACCCTCTGGCGGCCAGCGGTATCGTTGCCGGCCTGTTGCGGCGCCTGGTGCTGCGTCAGCTGGCGAGCCTGAAAACCGGTCACCTGCTGGTCCATGAAGGGGGCGAACACCTGCATTTCGGCTGCGCCGACGCGCCGCTGCGCGCGGAAATTCATGTCCACGACAGCGCCGCCTGGGGCCTGATCGCCAGCAACGGCTCGATCGGCGCGGGTGAGGCGTATATCCACGGTTACTGGAGCAGCCCCGACCTCACCGCGGTGATCCGCCTGTTCGTCGCCAACCTCGACGTACTGGATGCCATGGAGGGTGGCCTGGCGCTGCTCGGCCGCCCCCTGGTGCGCGGCCTGCACTGGCTGAATCGCAACACCCGCGACGGCTCGCGGCGCAACATCGCCGCCCATTACGACCTGGGCAACGAGCTGTTCGAGCAGTTCCTCGACCCGACCATGATGTACTCGGCGGCCATGTTCGAACGCGCCGACGACAGCCTGGAGCAGGCGCAGCTGAACAAGCTCGAACGCATCTGCCGCAAGCTCGATCTCAAACCCGGCGACCACCTGCTGGAAATCGGCACCGGCTGGGGCAGCATGGCGCTCTACGCGGCCACCCACTACGGCTGCCGCGTCACCACCACGACCCTGTCGCAGCAGCAGTATGCCCACACCCGGCAGCGCATCCTCGAGCAGGGTCTACAGGATCGCGTCACCCTGCTGCTCAAGGACTACCGCGACCTGACCGGCCAGTACGACAAGCTGGTGTCGATCGAGATGATCGAAGCAGTCGGTCATCGCTACCTGCCCGAGTACTTCCGCCAGTGCGCGCATCTGCTCAAGCCCGACGGGCTGATGCTGCTGCAGGCAATCACCATTCGCGACCAGCGCTACCAGCAGGCACGGCGCTCGGTGGACTTCATCCAGCGCTACATCTTCCCCGGCGGCTTCCTGCCCTCGCTCAACCGCATGCTCGAGGTCGCGACCAGCGACAGTGACCTCAACCTGCTGCACATGGAGGACTTCGGCCAGCACTACGCGCGCACGCTACGCCTGTGGCACGAGAACCTGCGTCGCGCCCGCCACGAACTGGAGCGTCTCGGCTACGACGACTACTTTTACCGCATGTGGGAGTTCTACCTGTGCTACTGCGAGGGCGGCTTCATCGAGCGCGGCATCGGCACGGCACAACTGCTGCTGGCCAAGCCGCAGGCACGCCGCGAACCGCTGTTCGAGAAGCCACTTCCGTGAGATCGCGCCTGGCGCGGGCCGCGTTTCAGCCACCTGTTCGAGACTACGTCATGCTGACCAGGAACAGCCGATGAGCCATGCCGCCGTCACCCTCCAGCAGCACTACCGGAAGGCTGACCGGATCATGCTCGGCGTGCTCTGGTTCCTGTTTCTCTACGCGCTGGTGCTGGCCGGCTTCACCGGCTCCTGGGGCCAGGCACTGACAATAGGTGGACTGAGTGCTCTGGCGCTGAGCCTGCTCACGGCGCTGATCCCTGGCGAACGCCTGTTACGCTGCCTGTTCGGCATAGCCTTCATGGCCATGGCTGCGCTGCACATCAACCAGGCCCACGGCATGCTGGAGATGCACTTCGGCATCTTTGCCCTGCTCGCCTTCCTGGTGTACTACCGCGACTGGCTGCCGATTCTGGTCGCGGCCCTGACCATCGCGATGCACCATCTGGGTTTCTTCGCCCTGCAGTTGCAGGGCGTCAACGTCTTCATGATCCCCCAGGGCAGCTGGAGCATCGTCTGGCTGCACGCCTTCTACGTGGTGCTGGAGAGCGCAATCCTCATATATCTGGCCATGCGCGCCAACATCGAGGCTCGCGAGGGCGAAGCGCTGATGCTGACCACCGTCAGTCTCACCGAAGGCGAGCGAATCGACCTGCGCCAGCGCAACCCGTCACAGGGTCCGATGGCCCTGCGCTTCAACCGCTTCATCGAGCAGCTGGAACAACTGGTTGGAGTGGTCCTGGGAGATACCCGCAGCCTTGACGAAAGCGCCAGCCGGCTCTCTCAGACCACCCGCCACTTGCGCGAGGGCGCCAGCCGCCAGCTCGACGAAACGGCCTACATGGTAGCGGCGATGAGCCAGATGAGCAGCGCCATAGACGACGTCGCCGGCCACGCCGACCTGGCCGCACAGGCAGCACGAGAAGCCAATGGCAAGGCCGAGCAAGGTCGCCTGGCGGTGTCGGCGACGCGCAACGAGATCGGTCTGCTGGCGACTCGGATCGACGGCACGGACCAGCTGGTACAGGACCTCGCCGGCCAGTCCGAGCAGATCGGCAGGGTGCTGGAAGTGATCCGCAGCATCGCCGAGCAGACCAACCTGCTGGCGCTCAACGCCGCCATCGAAGCAGCCCGCGCCGGAGAGCAGGGCCGCGGTTTCGCCGTGGTCGCCGACGAGGTGCGCAATCTGGCGCAGAAGACCGCCACCTCGACCACCGAAATCCAGGACATCATCAGCCGCCTGCAGCAGGGTAGCCGCAAGGCAGCCGAGGCGATGCAGGAAAGCCGCCAGAACGTTGGCCGCTGCGTCGAGGACAGCCAGAAGACCATGGAGCTGCTGGAGGCAGTGGCCACAGAGATCGAAGCAATCAGCCGGATGAACGAGCTGATAGCTGCGGCAACCCATGAGCAGACTGCCGTCTCGGCCGAGATGGGCAGCCATCTGGACAGCGTGCAACAGGTAGCCCAGAGCAATGCCAGCCAGGCGGGCGATCTCGCGCAGCAGGGCGAACGGCTGCACCGGCTGGCAGGACAACTCGGCGGGCTGAGCGAACGCTTCCTCGTTGGCTGAGCAGACGCGGATTTCCCGGCTATCCTGAGACGGGCGCAATGGATGCGCCTCCACACACTCAGGGACGAAAACATGAAAGCCATCTGCACTCTCAGCGCCGGCCTGCTACTCGGCGGCTGTATCACTCTCTCCGGTCAGTACAGCCTCCACGGCGAGGACAGCCGCGGCCAGCCCGCCCTGCCGAACATGATGATTCATGCGCACGGCTCGCAGATCTACTCCATGCGCCGGGGCCTGTGCGGCAACCCGAATGTCCATCAGGTCCGCATCTTCGACAGCAACAGCGGGGTCGAACTGGCCAGCGAAAGCCCCTATCGCTGTCCTTGAGCAGGGTCGTTCGAGATGGGCTGATCCTCCAGCTCCGCGAGCAATTCGCGGCTGGCGAGCAGTGCCTGCAACTGCGGGTCAGCCATGCTCAGACCACGCTCGCCGTCGGCCAGTCCGACGGTGATGCGATAGGGCTGCGAAAGCCCATCGGCGCTGACCTTGGCCAGATCGATAAGCCGCGGGGTGCAGCGCCGCCCCTGCTCGTCGAGCAGTACCACGACCTTGGGTCGCAGCTGCCAGCGCGGATGCTTCTCCAGCACCAGCGCCACCTCACCGGTGTGCAGCTCGACCAGGGTGCCGACCGGGAAGATTCCCAGCCATTCGATGAAACGCACCACCAGCGAGGTGTCGAAGTGAGAGCCACGCAGGTCCATGAGGATCTGAAAGGCTTCCTTGACCGTGCGCGCGGCATCGTAGACGCGGTGACTGGTGATCGCATCGAAGCAGTCGACGATGCTGATGATGCGGGTCGGCTGGCTGATCTGCGTCTCATCCAGCCTTTGCGGGTAGCCTTGCCCATCCAGCCGCTCGTGATGGCCGTGCGCGGCGTCGAGCACCGCAACAGCCATCCCCGCGCTGCCGCGCAGCATCCAGTAACCGAGCTGGGCGTGCGACTTGACGTGCTCGAACTCGTCCGGCTCCAGGCGGCCGGGCTTATTGAGAATGCTCTGATCGAGGCCTATCTTGCCGACGTCGTGCAACAGTCCGGCAATACCCAACTCTTCCAACGCCGCGCGCTCAAGCCCCAGGTGCCGGCCGAAGCCCATAGCCATCACCGAGACTGCCAGACAGTGCTGACTGGTGTAGGCGTCAACCGAGCGGATACGCGACAGCCAGAGCAGTGCACTCTCGTTGCGCAGCAGACTGTCCAGGCTTTGTTGCACGACCTCGCGGCAAGCGCGTGCGTCGATTCCGCGGCCGATACGCACAGCGGCGAACACATCCTCGACCAACGCGGCACTGCGCGCATGACTGCGCTCGGCGGGAGCGATCTCGTCACGCAGCGGCACGGCAGGCAGGTCACTCTGTGCCGTCGAGACCACTGTCACGGCGGGCATTTCAACCTGGCGAAAGTCGTCGACATACACATGACGACAGCATTCGCGAACGGCTTCCAGGGTAGCCCGATCATCCAGCAGGAAGCCCTGAAACATGAAGTCGGTCGACTCCCAGGGACGATCCAGCTCGCAAACGAACATGCCCAGCTGCAACTGGTCGACGTCCAGCCGGCGCCGTTCCAGGCGCATTACCTTGGCCATGCGGACAACTCCGGGCGGTGAATGCGGGGCGGCAGGTCGCGCCTGCGCAGAGGCATTCAGTGTAGCCGAGCGTGAGCAAGTTCCGGCAGCGACAACGCCGTTGGTGAGACCCTGCCATCAGCCCCGACAATGAGCGAAGGAGCCGCAACCCATGCAAGCCAAACGACTGGACGTGCGCAAGATCACCCTGGAAAGCCCGCGTGTGCGGCTGGAGCCGCTGGACGAGCGCCATCTGCCGGGTCTGGCCGAAGCCATCAGCGATGGCGAACTGTGGAACCTGGGCGTCACCAGCGTCCCTCGCCCCGAGCAGCTGCCGGCCTTTCTCGAGGCAGCGCAGAGCGCCTTTGCGGCAGGTCGCGAACTGGCATTCGCCACCATCGACCAGTGCAGCGGGCGCATCGCCGGCAGCACGCGCTTTCGTTGCATCGAGGCGGCGCATCGACGGGTGGAAATCGGCTTCACCTTCATTGGCCGTAGCTGGCAACGCTCCCACGTCAACAGCGAGGCCAAGTTGCTGATGCTCGAGCACGCTTTCGAGAACTGGCAGGTCAACCGCGTCGAGCTGCTGACCGACCTGCTCAACCACGCCTCGCGCAACGCCATCGCACGCCTCGGCGCACGCGAAGAAGGGCTGCTGCGCAGCCACATGGTGATGCGCGACGGACGCATTCGCGATTCGGTGATCTTCAGCATCATCGCCAGCGAATGGCCCAGCGTGCGCGCCGGGTTGCAGGCGCGGCTGCGCAACTGACTCAGCTCAGGTCGGGATCGATCACCAGTACCAGCTTGCCGGAGACCTGATTGCTCGCCAGCGCGGCGAACGCGGCCTCGGCATCCTTGATCGGATAGGCCGCTTCCAGCTGCGGACTCAGCGCGCCGCTGGCAAACAGCGGCCAGACCTTGTCGACCAGCGATTCCAGTAACTGGCCCTTGAACGCCAGATCACGGGTGCGCAGGGTCGAGCCGATCAGACGGATTCGTCGCACCAGCAATTGCGCCAGATCGAGCGCAGCTTCGCGCCCACCCATCAGGCCGATCAGCACCCAGCGACCGTCCTCGCCCAGCAGCTCCATGTTCAGCTTCGCGTAGCTGGCACCGACCGGATCGAGAATCACGTCGAAGGGTGCGAAGTCACGCAGGCTCTCCAGCGACTCGCCGCGCAACGCGCCGCCCTCGGCGCCCAGTGCCTCGCAGTAGGCCAGCCGCTCGGCACTGCCGACGCTGACCCAACAGGGATTGCCGAACGCCCGACAGAGCTGGATCGCCGCCGAACCGACACCGCTGGCGCCGGCGTGCAGCAGGACCTTCTCGCCCGGCTGCAGTCCCGCCAGCTGGAACAGGTTCAGCCAGGCAGTCGCATAGACCTCCGGCAGCGCCGCGGCCTGATGCAGGTCGAGCCCTTCGGGCACCGGCATCACGCTGCGCTCGTCGATCACCACTTCCTCGGCCATGCCGCCACCGGCAAGAAGCGCGCAGACGCGCTGCCCCACCTGCCAGCGACTGCCGCTGCCGACCTCGCTGATGACGCCCGAGCATTCGAGCCCGAGAATGTCGACCACACCTGCCGGAGGCGGGTACAGACCGGCCTTCTGCAGCAGGTCCGCACGGTTCAGACCGGCGGCCGCAACACGAATGCGAACCTCACCCGGACCACAAGCCGGAACGCTGTGTTCCGACCACTCAAGCTCCCCTTTCACGCCTTGCAATGCCTTCACGGTGCCCCCATAGTGAGCTTCGATTGAACCTGATCCGGACGGCTGTCCGGTCATTCCCGGCAAGCGCTGTACGTGGAACAAGCGGTACGCAGTATTCCTCGCCCATGCACTAGACTCATCCAGGCCTTGCCGCTTCTGACCCCGCCGAATCCGATTCGTCAGCGTCAGGTTTCTGCCCTGTGCGCCGCTCCCGCTGACGGAACCGGCACCCTTCAAGACGGCCTAATATGCGTTATCACCAGCTCCCGCGTCGATCCAGCATGAAGCACTTCATTACCCGCAGCACCCTCGCACTCCTGCTGGGGCTCGGCGCACTGCCTCTCAGTGCCAAGACCAGCGGCCCCGAGCATTGGGAATACCTGCAGCCCGACCGCGAGCAGGTAATCGCCAGTCTCAACGTGGTCGAGCTGCTCAAGCGCCACCATTACAACAAGCCGCCGCTGGATGACGAGCGCTCGAAGAAGATCTACGAGAACTACCTCAAGCTGCTCGATCCGTCGCGCAGCTACTTCACCGCCAGCGATATCCGCGAGTTCGATCGCTGGAGCACCCGCTTCGACGACTTCCTCAAGAGCGGTGAACTGCAGCCCGGCTACATCATGTACAAGCGCCAGTTGGCGCGGCTCAGTGATCGCCTGAAGTTCGCCCTCAAGCAGGTCGAGCAGATGGACAAGATCGACTTCACAGTCGATGAAAGCCTCGAGGTCAAGCGTGACACCGCGCCCTGGCCACGCGACGTCGCTGCGCTCGACGAGCTCTGGCGCAAGCGGGTCAAGGACGAGGTCCTGCGCCTGAAGATCGCCGGCAAGGAACCCGAAGCCATTCGCGAACTGCTGACCAAGCGCTACCGAAACCAGCTTGCACGGCTGGAACAGACCCGCAGCGAAGACGTGTTCCAGAGCTACGTCAACGCCTTTGCGCAGACCTACGATCCGCACACCAACTACCTCTCTCCGGAGAATGCCGAAAACTTCGACATCAACATGAGTCTGTCGCTCGAAGGCATAGGCGCGGTGCTGCAGAACGACAACGAGTACGTGAAGATCGTCCGACTGGTTCCGGCAGGTCCGGCGGAGAAGAGCAAGCAGATTGCCCCGGCCGACAAGATTATCGGCGTGGGCCAGGGCAAGGACGAGATGGTCGACGTAGTCGGCTGGCGCCTGGACGAGGTGGTCAAACTGATCCGCGGTCCCAAGGGTTCGCAGGTTCGCCTGGAAATCATTCCGGCGAGCAATGCGCCGAACGATCTGACCAGCAGGCAGGTCGTCATCACCCGCGAGGCGGTCAAGCTCGAGGAGCAGGCGGCGAAGAAATCGGTCATCACCCTGGAGCACGAAGGTCGGCCGTACAAACTCGGCGTGATCGAAATCCCCACTTTCTATCTGGACTTCAAGGCCTACCGAGCCGGCGATCCGAACTACAAGAGCACCACCCGCGACGTGAAGCGCCTGCTCAAGGAACTGGAGCAGGAGAAGGTCGACGGCCTGGTGATCGACTTGCGCAACAACGGCGGCGGTTCGCTGCAGGAAGCCACCGAGCTGACCGGCCTGTTCATCGACGAGGGCCCGACCGTGCTGGTACGCAACAGCGACGGCCGGATCGACGTGCTTGCCGACGAAAGCCCCGGCGTCTATTACAAGGGGCCGATGACCGTATTGGTCAACCGTCTTTCCGCCTCCGCCTCGGAAATCTTCGCTGGCGCCATGCAGGACTATCATCGAGCGCTGATCGTCGGCAGTCCGACCTTTGGCAAAGGCACGGTGCAGACCATTCAGGAGCTCAACCATGGTGAGCTCAAGCTGACCCTGGCGAAGTTCTATCGGGTTTCCGGCCAGAGTACCCAGCATCAGGGCGTGTTGCCGGACATCGATTACCCGAGCCTGCTGGATGCCAAGGAAATTGGCGAAAGCGCGCTACCCGAGGCCATGCCCTGGGACAGCATCAAACCGGCGATCAAGGGTGCCGGCGACCCGTTCAAGCCCTTCCTGAGCGAGCTTCGGGTGCGCCACGAGCAACGCACGCTGAACGACCCCGACTTCGTCTACAGCCGCGAGCGTCTGGCCCTGAGCCGGGAGCTGATGAACGAAACCAGGCTGAGTCTGAACGAGGCCAAGCGACGCGCCCAGCACGCCGATTTCGATGCACGTCAACTGGCGCTGGAGAACGCTCGCCGCGAGGCCAGAGGTGAAGAGCCGCTGAACAAGCTCGAAGAGGAAGATGAAACCGCCATGCTCGCGGAAGACGACAAGACTCGCCCGGAAGACGATGCCTATCTCACCGAGAGCGGTCGTATCCTGCTGGACTATCTCAACTTCAGCGAACGGGTCGCGCGCCACTGAGACCCTCCGTCACCAAAGGGTCATGAAGCTGTCGTGAAATGAGCAGGGCCGGCGAAATGTCGGCCCTTCTCATTTCACTGTCGGCGAGATACCCCATGACCGTCACCGAGCAGTTGAGCGTGCTGGATTCGATCCTCGCTCACGGCGACCTGAACAGCCTTTTCCAGCCCATCGTCAGCCTCTCCGAGCGCCGACTGCTCGGCTACGAGGCGCTCACCCGCGGCCCATCCAGCGGACCCTTGCACTCCCCGCTGACTCTGTTCGCCACCGCGCGCCGGGCGGGACGGCTGAGCGAACTGGAGCTGGCCTGCCGGGACAAGGCCTGCAGTCGATTCAGCAGCATGGCGCTACCCGGAAAGCTGTTCCTCAACGTATCCCCGGAGACGCTGCTGGAGCCCGCCCATCAACCGGGACGTACGCTCCAGCTGCTGCAGAAACACGGCATCGCCGCGGATGGGGTGGTGATCGAGCTGACAGAACAGTCACCGATCGAAGATTTCGATCTGCTCGACAGCGCGCTGCGGCACTATCGCGCAATGGGCTTTTCCATCGCCCTGGACGATCTGGGTGCTGGCTACTCCAGCCTGCGCATGTGGGCGCAGTTGCGACCTGATTACGTCAAGATCGACCGCCACTTCATCGACGGCATTCATCTGGATGCGGTAAAGCGCGAGTTCGTCGGCTCGATCCTGAAGATGGCACGGGTCTCCAGCGCCCAGGTGATCGCCGAAGGCATCGAGCTGATCGAAGAGCTGCAGGTGCTCACGGAAATGGGTGTGGACCTGGTGCAGGGCTACCTGCTCTGCCGCCCCCAGGAAGTGCCGCCTACGGACGTTGCCAGCCTGCTGCCGCGCCCCGCCAGAACAGTGGACAGTCAGCACGATCAGCAGCAGCGTCCCTTGCAGGCACTGCTGATCGAGCAACCGGCGGCCAGCCGCCAGACCCCGATCGCGGAGGTCCTCGATCTGTTCCGCCAGCAACCGCGGATGAATTCCCTCGCGCTGCTGGACGACGCTCAGCAGCCGGTCGGCATCATTCACCGGCACGCGCTTTCGGACGCGCTGCTCAAGCCATTTGCCGCGGACCTGCTGGCACGCAAGCCGGTCAGCCGACTGATGAGCAACGACTTTCTCGCCGTGGAAGTCAGCCAGTCGATACAGCAGGTCAGCCGACTGCTGACCTGCCGCGCGCGACAGCGTATCGAAGAGGACTTCGTCATCACCGACAACGGCCGCTATATCGGTCTGGGCCGTGTCATCGACGTTCTCAAGCTGATCACCGAGCTGAAGATAGAACAGGCCAGGCACGCCAATCCACTGACCCTGCTTCCTGGCAATGTACCCATCCAGCAATGCCTGGCCCGTCTGCTGGAGCAGCCTCGCGAAGCGCTGGTGTGCTACGTCGATATCGACAACTTCAAACCCTTCAACGATCTCTACGGCTACGCCAAGGGCGACGAGGTACTCCTCGGCCTGGCACGTTGTCTCAGCGAAAGGGCCGATCCGAGCCAGGACTTCGTCGGCCACATCGGCGGTGATGACTTTCTCATGGTGCTCGGGCCCGATCACTGGAAGGAACGGCTACAGCAACTACAGGAGGCGTTTCAGCAACAGTGCCGGCGCTTCTATCATCCGGAGCACCTGGCCGCTGGCTGTTTCCTCGAGTACGACCGCAACGGCAGACGCCAGACGTTCTCGTTGCTGTCCCTCTCGATCGGCGTGGTTCATCTGCGAGCAGAACAGGCCGTGGGGATGGATGCCGCCGCACTGGCCGCATTGGCCTCGGAAGCCAAGCGCAGTGCCAAGCAGGTGCCCGGCTACAGCATGCACCTGATAGACACCCTGCAGCAGGCGGGCTGAATCGTTGCGCTCAAAGACCGAGCTGCTTGGCACGCTCGGCATAAACCGCTGCCGCGACTGGGTCTGCGGCAAGGCCCGTCGCACCACTTTCCAGCAGCTGCGCCAGACGCTTAGCGGCAAGCGGGTGACCGGCGTCGGCAGCCACTCGCCACCAGCGCGCGGTCTCGGCGGCATCGCTCTCGGAATTCAGGTCAGCCGTTAGAGCGACAACACCCAGCTGATAGGCACTTTTCGGATCCCCGGCCGTGGCCGCCAGACGCAGCAGGCGCAATCCCTCTTCCCGGGCACCGAACCCCTGCCCGCGAAACAGCAGGATGTGCCCGTAGAAGCTCTGTGCGGCGGGATCGCCCAGCGCCGCCAGACGTGCGAACTGACCCTGTATCCATTGCCAGAGACGGGGCTGGCGCATCGCCCAGGACCAGTGGAACAGCCGTCGTGCCAGCCAGTAGCCAAGTCGTGCACGCAGCTTCCAGAGCATCAGACACCTTCCGGATAATCGAACTCGAAAACCCGGGCCACTTCCGACGCATGCCAGGAGGCGGCGGCGAGACCATCCACCGGCCCGCTGAAGCAACCCAGACGCTCGGCGCATTCGAAGAAACCGGTACGCGGGAGGCGGCTCGCGCCCTGACTGATCACCAGCGCGCTACGTAAAGGCCGCTGTGCCTTCGCATCCAACTGCGCCAGATGTTCCAGCGCCAGCGCCAGGGTGCGCATGGCCGGGGCCGGCAGGTCCAGGCGCTCGAGCAGAGCGCGATAGGTGACCAGGTGACGCTGGCGACGCACATCGTCCAGCGCCTCGATCAGGGCATTCCATTGCTGTCGACTGATGCTCAGGCTCACTGTGCGTCACTCCAGCCATCGACCCCCAACGCAACCGCGAGGGCGCGGCGGATAGCGGTATCCGGCAGTCGTTCGCCGCTCTCGATCATCGCAAGATAGGCCGGACTGATACCGGCCGCGCGCGCCAGTTGCTCCGCCTCCATCGCGCGGGATTCGCGCAGGCTGGCCAGCTCGCTCAGCGCCGGGGCATACGTCGAAGCGGGCTGTTCGACACCCGGCGCCTCGCCGCCCTGCCCGGCCGCCCGACGCAGCGCCTGGTACTCGGCCCAGGGCAGCACCGCATACTCGGGCTCTCCATCCCGCAGAATCACCTGCACACTCATGAATTCCTCCTAGAACAAACCCGCCGAGCGGTCGGCATGGTAACAGCTTCGCCGCAACTCGCCCTTCACGAGCCTGCAGGATCAGCCGGCAGCACCTCCAGCTGCTTCAACTGATCGGCGCTGCGCCGCTCCAGCCAGCCCCTGAAAACGTCCAGCTCGCCACGCCAGGTTTTCATCACCCAGGCCAGGACAGCGATGTCATCGAGAAATCCAACCGCGAACAGCCAGTCGGGCACCGCATCCAGGGGCGACACGAAATAGATAAGTGCAGCAACCACCGCCAACAGAGCTTGCCGGCTGATACCTCGGTACTCACCGCGCCACCAGGCTGCCGCGAGGCGTCCCAGCAGTGCCAGATCATCCCGAGTGCTGCCTAGCCGCCCGCCCTGACGGACGCCCTTGAGCGAGACAGCAGACAGCAGCAGGGGGAGTCGTCCATCGGCCAGGTAGCGCTTGGCCAACTCACGGTAACGAGGAAAGGAAGAAGGCAGTTTCATTCGGACTCCTTGCCAGGCCGCGGCCTGACTGGGGTTGCTGGAGTTATCCACCAAAGCTGTGGATAACACTGTGAACAGAAGTTGAATGATTTGCCCAAGGCCCCGAACCACAAGGCCTGCAGTCAAATCGGGCACTTTTTGTTCACCGAATAAAATCTTTTAAAAACAATAACTTGAAAACAAATAAAGACACTGGACGCGCAGCGATAAGGCGCAACCTCAGCCCCTGCTCGATTGTGCATAACAGTAACACTGCTACGCTTGCGACGCTCTTCAAGCCCCTGAAGGCCGAAAACGACAACGCCCCGACCTGCGGGGCGTTGTGATTCAAACCGACATCACTGCTCGGCAGGGACTTCGATCTCCGGCACTTCATCGGACAGCGTTTGCGGCTGGTTGATCGCCAGCAACTCAAGCTCGAACACCAGCACCGAGTTGGCCGGGATCACCGGGCTCGGACTCTGCTCTCCATAGGCCAGTTCGGAGGGAACATAGAGCTTGGCTTTTTCGCCTACATGCATCAGTTGAAGCCCCTCGAGCCAGCCGGCGATTACGCCACCGTTGAGCGGCAGGTCGATCGGACCACCGTGCTTGGCGGACTCGTCGAAGACGGTACCGTCGGTGAGCATGCCCTTGTAGTTGACCTTGACCACGTCGTCCGGCTTGGGCTGCTCGCCTTCGGCCTTCTCGAGGACCTCGTACTGCAGGCCCGACTCGGTAGTAACGACACCTTCACGCTTGCCGTTCTCTTCCAGATACTTCTTGCCGGCTTCCTGAGCCTGCTTGTCGAGCTCGGCAAGCTTCTCTTCGGATGCCTTGCGCAGCTTGTCGAAGGCGTCCTGCATGTCTTCATCACTCAGACGCGACTCGTTGCGCGCCATGGCGTCCTTCACCCCGAGGGCGATGGCATCGGCATCCAGCTGCACGGACTTGTCCTGGGACAGACGGTCCCCCCACTGCAGTCCCAGGCCATAGGAGACCTTCTGCTCGATGGTGGTCAGCTCCATGGCTGCCTTGGGTTGTTCGGTCTTGGAATCACAGCCGACGAGTGCCAGGCCGACGACGGCCACAGCAATGGCCAAAGGGTGCTTCTTCATTTGTTTTCCTTGTACGTGCAGGGAGCCTCACAGGTGAGAGCGCGAGCTTAACAGGCATGCGCGACAGCAGGCTATGCGATATGAACCAGGAAATGTGGAGAAGTTCAGAAGAACCCGAACGGGTGATGCGAGGGGGTGTAGCGTTGTCACTTTGGGGAGGAAAAATGGCGCAGCGGACGGGACTCGAACCCGCGACCCCCGGCGTGACAGGCCGGTATTCTAACCGACTGAACTACCGCTGCGCGTAACCCCGAGATTGGTGGGTGATGACGGGATCGAACCGCCGACCCTCTGCTTGTAAGGCAGATGCTCTCCCGGCTGAGCTAATCACCCTTCACTCTCGAAGTGGGGCGCATTCTACGGAGCGACTTCCCTGCTGGCAACCCCCAGCGTGAAAAAAAATTTCGATCTTCCAATGGCTTAGCTTAGGGTTGGCCGATCACTCCAACGCGGGAATAATGCATCCCCCGCGATCTTGGAGATTCACCCCCATGTGGTTCCGCAACCTTCTCGTGTATCGCCTGACCCAGCCGGTCGACTTCTCCGCCGAAGCGCTCGAAACTGCGCTGGGCAGCAAGCCGGCCCGCCCGTGCGCCAGCCAGGAACTGACCACCTACGGTTTCGTGGCGCCCCTGGGTAAAGGCGCGGACGCACCTCTGGCACATGCCAGCCAGGGTTTTCTGCTGATCGCTGCGCGCAAGGAGGAACGCATCCTGCCGGGCAGCGTGGTACGCGACGCACTCAAGGAGAAGGTCGACGAGATCGAAGCGGAGCAGATGCGCAAGGTCTACAAGAAGGAGCGCGACCAACTCAAGGACGACATCGTCCAGACGCTGCTGCCTCGCGCCTTTCTGCGCCGCTCCAGCACCTTCGCCGCAATCGCGCCCGAGCAGGGACTGATTCTGGTCGACGCCTCCAGCCCCAAGCGCGCCGAAGACCTCCTGTCCACTTTGCGCGAAGCCATCGGCTCGCTGCCGCTGCGCCCGGTATCGGTAAAGATCGCCCCCAGCGCCACCCTCACCGAATGGCTCAAGACCCGCCAGGCAGTCGCTGATTTCCACGTACTCGACGAATGCGAGCTGCGTGACACCCATGAGGACGGCGGCCTGGTGCGCTGCAAGCGTCAGGATCTGGCCGGCGAGGAAATCCAGTTGCATCTGAATTCGGGCAAGCAGGTCACGCAATTGTCGCTGGCCTGGCAGGACAAGCTATCGTTCGTGCTCGACGACAAGCTGGCGGTCAAGCGCCTGCGCTTCGAGGACCTGCTGCAGGAACAGGCCGATCAGGACGCAGGCGACGATGCCCACGCCCAGTTCGACGCCAGCTTCACCTTGATGATGCTGACCCTGATCGACTTCATCCCCGCCCTGTTCGACGCGCTCGGTGGCGAGGAAATACCGCAAGGCGTCTGACTCGGCGTTGGCGACGGAGCGCCAATGGTGAGAGGATCCACTGCGCGGCAGGGACGACCCTGCCGCGCCTAGCGCTTCCGAGGGACGGCCCTCAGTTCATCACGACTGAGGAAACTGCCATGTCCTGGTTCCTGCTCCTTCTCGCCGGCCTGTTCGAAGTTGCCTGGGCGCTTGGCCTGAAATACAGCGACGGCTTCAGCCGCCCGCTTCCTACCGCGCTGACGCTGGCAGCGCTCATCACCAGCCTGACGCTGCTGGGAATGGCAATGAAGCATCTGCCCCTAGGCACTGCCTATGCGCTATGGAGCGGTATCGGCGCAGTCGGCACAGTCGTGGCCGGGATCTGGCTGTTTGGCGAGAGCGTTTCACCGGCGCGCCTGCTCAGCGTGCTGCTGATTCTGATCGGCCTGGTAGGACTGAAGCTCTCGCACTGACCCTCAGCGCTCGGCGCCCAGCTGCCCATTCTCGTCGGAAAAGACGATCTCCACCCGCCGGTTCGCTGCCCGCCCGCGGGCCGAGGCATTCTCAGCGACAGGATGGGCCTCCCCGTATCCGATCACCTGCAGACGCTCGGCGGCCACTCCCATATCCACCAGCGTCTGGGCTACCGACTGGGCGCGCAGGCGCGAGAGCTCGCGATTCTCCTCTGCTTCGCCGCGACTATCGGTGTAGCCCTCGATGCGCACCAGTCGTCGCGGATTCAGCTGCAGAAACTGCACCAGCTGCAGGGCGGTGCGACTGGCGGATAGGTTCAGTTCGCTGCTACCAGGCTCGAAGAGCACGTCACCGATGATCATCACCAGGCCACGCTCGGTCTCCATGGTCGCCAGACGCTGCAACTGCTCGTCCAGCCATTCGCTGCGCTGCTGAGCGCTGAGCAGCCTTGCCTCGCGCAGCATCTGCTGCAGGCGGTCCTGCTCACGCTGCAGACGTTGTGATTGTTGCTGATTGCGCACGAGCTGATCATGCTCGCGGGCGATCTGGCTGTAGCGCTGACTGAGGTAGGCGTAGTGCTCGACGTCCGCATCCGTGCCCCAATGAGCAGCGAAACCCTCGGCCCTGGCCAGCGACTCGCCTGCCCGGCTCACATCTCTTGGCGCGCTTTCAAGTACCTGGGGATCACTCTTCACCTGGTCGAACAACAGCTGCGCGTCCGCCAGCTCCTGCCTGCCAAGACTTCCCGTACAACCGGAACAGAGCAGCAACGCGGGCGCCACCCACAAAAACCACTTCATCGCAGGCTCCCCAACTGCTTACGCAGGCGCTCGATACGGGCATTCTGTACCGTGATGGCCTGCTCGCTCTCCCCTCTCAGGGTCAACGCCTCGGCCAGGCGCGCATCGAGCTCGGCTTGCTCGGCCAGCATGCGCGCCCGCCGATAGTCCTGCTCCTGCATGTTCTTTTTTGCCAGCGCGAAGCGCTCCTCGGCCAGCCGGTACTCTTGCGTACTGGTCGTGGCGCCCACCGCTGCGGCCTGCTCCAGGGCTCGCTCGGTCAAGCGCATCTGCTCGAACGGAGCGGGATCACTGGCGCAACCTGCCATGCCAACGACGGCAGACAACAAGAGATAACGAAGGCTCACGACACTATTCCTGGGGAGTTTCGATTTCGACAACCGGAGCCAGCTGCTGCATCCAGCGCTGCAGATTGATCTGCAGCAAACCATCCGCGACACCTGTAGCGGCCAGCTCGGTCAGTTTGAGCGCGAGCTGACCACGCAGCCAAGGCTCGTTGCACGCCGAGCTGTGCGACAGCGCAAGGTGCAGGTTCTGACTGGCGACGGGCCAGTCCAGCGCCTGCAGCTCATCGGCAAAGCCCATTGCAGCAATGGACGCCGAGCCGCTGTAGCGATCAAAGATCAGGAAGTCCGCACGCTCACGACGCAACAAGTCCAGCGCCTCTTCGAGACCATCGACCTGCTTGAGCGTCAGATTGGCCCGGGCGAACGTCTCGAATTGCGCACCCAGCGCGGCATCCTTGAGCAACAGACCCTGTCGCCCCCGCAGATCGTTCCAGCCCGAGTAGGCAAACGCCGCATCGCGCCGTACCCAGACCACGCTAGGCGTGCTCTGCAGTGGCGGGTGCACGAAGTCCATGGCCTGCAGCCCGGCAGTGCTCAATTGCGCACCCAGCAGCAGATCCGCGCGTCCACTGACCACTTCAGCCTGCGCCTTGCTGAGGCTACCACTGGGAATGAGCTCGATACTGACTCCCAGCTCCTTGGCAAGACGCTCGAGCAGATCGGCGTGCACACCCAGCAGCTTCTCGGGCTGCTGCGGATCACGCCACAGATACGGCGGATGCGCAGGATCACCCGTTGCGACAAGGCGCTCGCAGCGATCAGCGGCATGTACCGGGGATAGGGCAGCGGATAGCGCGGCCATAGCCACGAGCGCCGTCATCCGAAGAGACAGAGGCATTGAGTGGTTTCCATTCTGTAAGCAGATGAGCGAGCGCCAGAATAGCAGAAGGCTTGCGCCGGCAGCGACGCCGAGGCGCCGCTCGCAAAGCAAAAAGCCCGCTCAAGAGCGGGCTTCTCGGGTGCGACCTGGAAGGGTCAGACCAGTTTTTCGAGCTCGGGAACAGCCTCGAACAGATCGGCAACCAGGCCATAGTCGGCGACCTGGAAGATCGGGGCTTCCTCGTCCTTGTTGATCGCGACGATCACCTTGGAGTCCTTCATGCCCGCCAGGTGCTGGATAGCACCGGAGATGCCGACCGCGATGTACAGCTGCGGAGCAACGATCTTACCGGTCTGGCCGACCTGCATGTCGTTCGGCACGAAACCGGCGTCGACTGCAGCGCGCGAGGCACCCACGGCAGCGCCGAGCTTGTCGGCCAGTGCGTAGAGGTGCTTGAAGTTGTCACCGTTCTGCATGCCACGGCCGCCGGAAACGACGATCTTGGCAGCGGTCAGTTCGGGACGATCGGACTTCGCCAGCTCTTCACCAACGAAAGCCGACTTGCCGGCGTCGCCGCCAGTGGAAACGGCTTCAACGCTAGCGGAACCACCCTCGGCGGCAACCGGGTCGAAACCGGTGGCACGCACGGTGATGACTTTGATGGCAGCGGACGACTGCACCGTGGCAATGGCGTTGCCGGCGTAGATCGGACGCTTGAAGGTGTCGGCACTTTCAACCGAGATGATCTCGGAGATCTGGTCGACGTCCAGCTGAGCGGCGACGCGCGGCAGGATGTTCTTGCCATTGCTGGTAGCAGCAGCCAGCACGTGGCTGTATGCCTTACCCAGCTCGGCAACCAGCGGAGCGACGTTCTCCGGCAGCTGGTTGGCGAAGGCAGCGTTGTCGGCAACCAGCACCTTGGAAACGCCTGCGATCTTGGCGGCCGCTTCGGCAGCGGCACCTACGCCGGAACCGGCGACCAGCACATGAATGTCACCACCGATCTTGGCGGCAGCAGCAACGGTGTTCAGGGTAGCCGGCGCCAGCGCGGCGTTGGTGTGTTCAGCGATAACCAGGATAGTCATTTAGATTACCTTCGCCTCGTTCTTCAGTTTCTCGACCAGTTCGGCAACGGACTTGACCTTGATACCGGCGCTGCGAGCGGCCGGCGCTTCGACTTTCAGGGTCTTGACGGTGGAAGCCACGGAAACGCCCAGGGCGTCCGGGGTGACCACGTCCAGCGGCTTCTTCTTGGCCTTCATGATGTTCGGCAGCGACGCGTAGCGCGGCTCGTTCAGACGCAGGTCGGTGGTGACGATCGCGGGCAGGTTCAGAGCAACGGTCTGCAGACCGCCGTCGATTTCACGGGTGACGTTGACCTTGTCGCCGGCGACTTCGACCTTGGAGGCGAAGGTGCCCTGACCCATACCGGTCAGCGCGCCGAGCATCTGGCCGGTCTGATTGTTGTCGCTGTCGATCGCCTGCTTGCCCATGATGACCAGCTGCGGCTGCTCCTTCTCGACCACAGCCTTTAGCAGCTTGGCGACGGCAAGGGAGTTCAGCTCTTCACTGGTATCGACCAGAATGGCACGATCGGCCCCCAGCGCCAGAGCGGTACGCAGCTGCTCCTGGGCGGTATTCGGGCCAATGGAGACGACGACGATTTCGCTCGCCACACCTTTTTCTTTAAGGCGCACGGCTTCTTCCACGGCGATTTCGCAGAAGGGGTTCATCGACATCTTGACGTTAGCGAGGTCAACGCCGGAGTTGTCCGCCTTGACGCGAACCTTGACGTTGTAGTCGACCACTCGTTTGACAGCTACAAGAACCTTCATGGATTCCTCGTTACTCTCGGTGAATTAAAGGAGTCGCCAGACGGGCCTGGCAGTGATGCGTGACAACCGGATAGGAACCGGCAAGCCCTGGGCGAGCGCAAAACCGGCCGGTATCTTGACTGCATCAAGGTGGCGGGTCAATACAACCGACCCGCTCAGCGCGGGTGCCCGTAGCAGATTCAGCCGAGCTGCACCAGTATTCAAACGAACGTTTGTATTGGCCCACATAAAGACGCGTGGATATAATGCGCGGCGCACAGCTCAAGGAACCGAGCCTAGCCTTCCCCGATAAAATACGAAAGCGCCTTGAGTAGGAGATAGCCTGTGGAACGCGAGTTTATGGAATTCGACGTCGTCATCGTCGGCGCCGGCCCAGCCGGATTGTCTGCCGCATGCCGACTCAAACAGAAAGCCGCCGAAGCGGGCAAAGAGCTTAGCGTCTGCGTGGTTGAGAAAGGTTCCGAAGTGGGTGCCCACATCCTTTCTGGTGCCGTGTTCGAGCCGCGTGCGCTCGAAGAGCTGTTCCCCAACTGGAAGGAACTCGGCGCCCCGCTGAATACCCCGGTCAAGCGTGACGACATCTATATGCTGAAAAACGCCGACAAGGCGTTCAAGGTGCCCAACGCTTTCGTGCCCAAGACCATGCACAACGAAGGCAACTACATCATCTCCCTGGGCAACCTGTGCCGCTGGCTGGCCCAGCAGGCCGAAGGCCTGGGCGTCGAGATCTATCCGGGCTTCGCCGCCCAGGAAGCGCTGATTGACGAGAACGGCGTAGTGCGCGGAATCCTGACCGGCGACCTGGGCGTGGACCGCGAAGGCCAGCCGAAAGAGGGTTACTACACCCCGGGCATGGAGCTGCGCGCCAAGTACACCCTGTTCGCCGAAGGCTGCCGTGGCCACATCGGCAAGCAGCTGATCAAGAAGTACAACCTCGACAGCGAAGCCGACGCCCAGCATTACGGCATCGGCATCAAGGAAATCTGGGACATCGACCCGGCCAAGCACGAGCAGGGCCTGGTAGTCCACACCGCTGGCTGGCCGCTGTCGATGGTCGACAGCGAGAACACCGGTGGCTCCTTCCTCTATCACCTGGAAAACAACCAGGTGGTCGTCGGCCTGATCGTCGACCTGTCCTACTCCAACGCTTTCCTCTCGCCCTTCGACGAGTTCCAGCGCTACAAGCACCACCCGGTGGTTGCCCAGTATCTGGAAGGCGGCAAGCGCGTAGCCTATGGCGCGCGCGCCATCTGCAAGGGCGGCCTGAATTCGCTGCCGAAGATGGTTTTCAACGGCGGCGCGCTGATCGGCTGCGATCTCGGCACCCTGAACTTCGCCAAGATCAAGGGCAGCCACACCGCGATGAAGTCCGGCATGCTGGCAGCCGATGCCGCAGCCGATGCGCTGCTCGCCGGTGGCGAGGGCGGCGATCTGCTCAACAGCTACGTCGAGTCGTTCAAGGCCAGCTGGCTGTATGACGAGCTGTTCCGCAGCCGCAACTTCGGCCCTGCGATCCACAAGTTCGGCGTACTGATGGGCGGCGCCTTCAACTATGTCGACCAGAACTGGTTCGGCGGCAAGATCCCGGTGACGCTGCACGACACCACGCCGGACTACGCGCACATGAAGCCGGCCGCGCAGTGCACCAAGATCAACTACCCGAAGCCGGACGGCAAGCTGAGCTTCGACAAGCTGTCCTCGGTATTCCTCTCCAATACCAACCATGAAGAAGAGCAGCCCTGCCACCTGAAGCTGACCGATCCGAGCATCCCGATCAACGTCAACCTGCCCAAGTACGACGAACCTGCGCAGCGCTACTGCCCGGCTGGCGTCTACGAGGTGGTGACCAAGGAAGACGGCGAGAAGAAGTTCCAGATCAACGCCCAGAACTGCGTGCACTGCAAGACCTGTGACATCAAGGACCCTGCGCAGAACATCACCTGGGTCGCACCGGAAGGTACCGGTGGGCCGAACTACCCCAACATGTAATTCGGCTGCATAACAACAAAGGCTCCCTCGGGAGCCTTTGTTGTTTCAGCGGAGCTCGCGCTTGAACTCGCCCATCAGCGCGCGACTGAGATCTGCCAACCAGCACAGCACAAACCCTGCGGACGCCCCGTCAGCTCAGGCTGCCGGAAAGCCCACGACTCACCGTGCAGGAAATCCGACGGCAGGGAGGCGCGAAGAAAGTACTCACTGGCGCTGCGCGGGACACTGCGGCGTAGTCTGATCAGGCAGTCAGGATTGCGGCCCGATCGGAAAAAACTCTCCCCCGCTCCAGATACCAAGCCAGGTCTGGCCATCAATTTCCCGAGGCACCGCCAGCTCGACCAACTGATAGAAAACGTTGCGCCCGATCAGCGCCTCGAGATTGCTGCGCACATGCACGTAGGGCGAGGGTTCCTGAGTGGCGGGATCCAGGACGACCCGGATCGGGTGCTCGGCGCCCGCCTCCACTTCATCCTCGACATTGGTGAGAAAACGCAGACGCTGTTGCTCGCCCTCCCCTTCAGCCACTACCGACACCGCGACGAATGGGGCGTCGTCGACCTTGATACCGACCTTCTCGACGGGCGTGATCAGGAAGTAGTCGTCGCCGTCGCGGCGGATGATGGTGGAAAACAGCCGCACCATCGGCTTGCGACCGATCGGCGTGCCAAGGTAGTACCAGGTCCCATCGCGAGCGATACGCATGTCGATGTCACCGCAGAAATCCGGATTCCACAGATGAACCGGTGGCAACCCCTTGCCTTCGCCCTTGGGTATCTGCGCCAGCAGTCCGCCAGCCTTGTCCGTTTCAGTCATCAAGCCTCCTCAACGGGAAAACCCGATCAGCCGCTGCGCATAGTCGGTAAATGCAGGGCCAATCAGGTCCTCCGGTCGATTCTCATAAAACGTCAGAAAGCCGCCACGACTGCGGATTCGTGCGCTATCCACCAGATAGCCGGTGCCGATTTCTATCAGCATCAACTGGATGACACCCGAATCGATGCCGAGACGGTCGAGAGCTTCTTGATCCTCCCATTCCTCGAAAGTGCCAATTCGATCATCAGCCCCGGCGAAACGCGTGTAGAGCAGGTAGTGTGCCCCGACGCCGCGAGCCTCCTGCAGCGCCTCGTCCAGGCCGCGCGGCGCCGGCGCGCGGCGCACCCGGGGGAAATACTCGACGAACCCTTTAAATGCCTCCTCGGCGACCACGTTCGGCCGCGGATAGGCCTTGCCGGGCGGGACAAAGTGGCTCTGCGCGATGAAGATGAAGGAGTCCGCCTGCAGTCGCCAGCTGGCACTGCGCTGGGCACGGTTGTGATCGAGGAAACCGGCGTCGCGCAACTGGTACAGCGCGCCATCGGCAAGGTCGCTGGTCTTCATGCAACCGGATAGCGCCAGCAGCACGAGCACGAGGAAAACACGCATATTCTTCTCCTGCCGGCGACGGAAAACCGGCGAATGGCGCTCCGATGCAGCTTCCGCGCCACTCTCTCAGAGCCCGCGCTGCCACTCCTGGCGCAAGCCGGCGCGTTGCGGCTGTTCGATGGCCTGACGAACCTGCGCCAGCATCCTTTGTTTGTCCTCACCCAGGGTGCCCTTGAGCACCAGATAATTGGAGGCATGGTCACTGCGGAACACCGTGTCACGCAGCTCGAGTTGCTGCAGCAATCGCTCGACCTCGCGGAACAGCTCCAGCTGGCCAAGCGGCTCGAAGTCGGCAAACTGCTCGCGATAGCGCGCCTCGCCCTGGGGAAAGCTCACTACCAGTGTGGAGAGAAACTCCGGCTGCGCCTCGTTCATCAGCCGCGCCGAGCTGTCCGCATGCTGATCACTCAACGTACGCCCACCCAGGCCATTGAGGATCATCACCGAGCGGGTGATACCAGCCTGCCCGAGCTTGTCCAGCGCGCTCAGTGTCGACGCGTAGGTCTCGCCCTTGTTGACCCGCGCCAGCACCTCGTCGTCCCCGGATTCGGCGCCGACATAGGCCATCTTCAGGCCCGCATCGGCCAGCTCGCGCAGCTCTTCCACCGACTTCTTACGCAGGTTGCGCGGCAGGCAGTAGCTGCTGACCCGCTCGACCTCTGGCATGTGCTCGCGGATTGCCTGCAGGATGGTCAGTAGCCGACGGGTCGGCAGAACCAGCGCGTCGCCGTCGGCAAGGAAAATCCGCTGCACGATCAGGCTCTGTCCGCAGCGACGAATCTCTTCCAGCACCTCGGCCTCGTCGCGCGCGCGGAATTTCTTCTGCGGCGCGGTGTACATCTCGCAGAAACCACACTTGTTCCAGGAGCAGCCGTTGGTCACCGGCAGGATCAGCGAATGCGCCTCACTCGGCGGGCGAAATACCGGCTCGATGTAACTGATGGGAAAGACACGCGCGTTCATCTTGAACAGACATCCTCAGGAAACGTTGAACTCAACCGCCGATGATCTTCATCACGGTGGCACCGCCGGAAAAGATCAGCTCCTGCTTGTCCGCAAGGGCCTTCACCAATAACCGCTGCATTGCCGGCAGGGCCAGGTGGCGGGGCTTGTCGAGCAGATCGCCGATGTAGTGGCGACTGCCGGACGACAGGCAGCCGTGCAGCCAGCCGGTGGAGGACAGCCGCAGCCGCGAGCAGGTCCGGCAGAAGGGCACGCTCTCATTGGCGATCACACCGAAGAAGCCCTGCCCAGGAATTTCGTAGCGCATGGCCGTGGCGTCCAGCGCCGACTCGGCCTGGATAAACGGGTGGCGCTCGCCAATCAGCTCGAGCAGCTCGGCCAGCCCGACGAACTGACGCTGGAAACCGGCGCCATCACGCGCCAGATGCCCCATGCGCATCAGTTCGATGAAGCGCAGCTCGAAGCCCCGCTCCAGGCAGTACTCGAGCAGCGGCAGGACCTGATCCAGGTTGGCATCGCGCAGCGGCACCATGTTCAGCTTGATCCGCATGCCGGCGGCGCTCGCCTGCTCCAGGCCCTCCAGAACACTCGCCAGATCACCGCCGCGAGCGATGCGGCCAAAGGCATTCGCGTCCAGGGTATCCAGCGAAACGTTGATGCGGCGGATGCCGGCATCCAGCAGAACAGGCAGCTTGCGCGCCAGCAGCTGGCCGTTGCTGGTCAGGCTGACATCCTGCAACCCCAATCCTGCTATGACACGCAGGAAAGGCTCGAGCCGTGGACTGACCAGGGGCTCGCCGCCCGTGATGCGCAAGCGTTCGATACCCGCCGCCTCGATGAGATAGGCAACGGCGCGCCCCATGGCCTCTGCCGACAGTTCATCCTGCGCTGCCACCAGGCGTTTGCCGTCGGGCACGCAATAGGTGCAGGCGTAGTTGCAGGCGGCGGTCAGGCTGATCCGCAGATTGCGGAAGCGCCGGCCCTGGCGATCAACGATCATGTGCGGCTCCGGCAGGCAGACACCCGAAGTATATCGACGCCAGCGACCTCTGGTGCACCGAGCCGTGCCGCCCTCGCCCCCTCAGAGCGCAGCTGGATCGGTGTCACGCTTGCGCTTGTTGCCCATGCGCACACCGATATCCATGAGGAACTGGAAGAAGCCGTCCTGATCCTCGAGCACATCGCGCCAGAAGGGCGAGTGATAGAGCGCCACCGCGCCGTGCACCAGCGCCCAGGCGGCGCAATAGTGGAAGTACGGCGGCACGTCCTCGAGCTTGCCCTCGGCAATGCGCCCCTTGATCAGCGCAGTCAGGTGCTCGAAGTTGGACGCCCGGATGCTGTGCAGCTGGTCGACCATCTCCGGTACCTGGCTGCTCTTGACCACCTTTTCCTCGAGGCGGTCGAACAGACGATAACGCTGCGGATCACGCATGCGGAACTCGAAATAGGCACGCGACAGGGCTTCCTTGTCGCGGTCAACGTCCGGCGAGTCGAGCAGCGCCTTCAGGTCTCGCTCATAGTCGAGCATCAGACGCAGATAGATCTCCGCCTTGGACTTGAAATGCTTGTAGATGGTGCCTTTGCCGATGCCGACCGCATCGGCAATCATCTCAACGGTTACGCTGTCTTCACCCTGATCGAGGAAAAGCTTGAGCGCGGTATCGAGGATTTCCTGCTCGCGGCGACGAAACTCGCGAACTTTACGGGACTCTTTCTGCATGATGGCGGCACGGTCAGGATATCAAGGGGGCGTATTATGCCTGTCCAGTCCCAAAATGCACGGATCACCGACCAATGTTCAACATCGAAAACGAATTCCCCCACGAAGTCGGACTGAGATATCTCAACCACGCGGCGGTTGCGCCCTGGCCGCTGCGTGCCACCCAGGCCGTTGCCGCCTTCGCCGAGCAGAACAGTCGCAGCGGTGCACGCGACTACCCGCAGTGGCTGAAAACCGAACAGCGTCTGCGTGAGCGCCTGCAAAGGCTGCTCAATGCGCCGTCGAGCGATGACATCGCGCTGGTGAAGAACACCTCCGAAGCCCTCTCCTTCGTCGCCTTCGGCCTCGACTGGCGCGACGGCGATCAGGTGGTGATCAGCGACCAGGAGTTCCCCTCCAACAGGGTGGTCTGGGAAGCCCTGAAGGACCGCGGCGTAGCGGTCATCGCCGTCGCGCTCGATGGCGCGGATCCGGAGCTGGATCTGATCAGTGCCTGCACAGCACGCACCCGCGTGCTATCGGTCAGTGCAGTGCAGTACGCCAGTGGTCTGCGACTGGATCTGCCGCGGCTCGGCCGCCTGTGCAACCAGAAGGGCGTGCTGCTGTGCGTGGATGCCATCCAGCAGATCGGCGCCCTGCCGTTTGATGTACAGGAATGCGACTGCGCCTTCGCCATGGCCGACGGGCACAAGTGGCTGCTCGGCCCGGAGGGGCTCGGCGTCTTCTACTGTCGCAGCGACCTGCGTCAGCAGTTGAAACTGCACGAGTACGGCTGGCACATGCTGGAGCACTCCGGCGACTACGAGCGCCGCGACTGGCAACCGGCCGCCAGCGCCAGGCGCTTCGAATGCGGCAGCCCGAACCTGCTGGGGACGATGGCCCTGGACGCCAGTCTGTCGCTGCTCGAGGAGGTCGGCATGGGCGAAGTAGCGGCACAGTTGCAGCAGCGTATCGACTGGCTGGACGAAGCCTTGCGAGCGATCCCCGGCGTGACCGTACGAAGCCCTGCCGACCGCACCAGGCGGGCTGGAATAGTCACCTTTTCGGTTGCAGGCAAAGACCCGCAGCAGCTTTACCGCCAGCTCATGGCCGAGCAGGTGGTGTGCGCTCCGCGCGGCGGTGGCATCCGTCTCTCGCCGCACTTCTACACGAGCGCGCAGGTCCTGGATGAGAGCCTGGCGTTGATCACCCGACTGGCGCGCTAGTGCTCTGAGCAGCGGCCGGGGTATTCCAAATACGTTTAAAAAGTGGCGGATCGGGGGTGGAAATCTGCCGATCTTCGCCAATACTCAAGATCACTGATGCGCCGCGCCTTCCCCCGGGCGCCGCATCGGCCGAGATACCCCGGACCTCGGTATCTCGATTTACTCCTAATGGTCTTGACCCGGATTCCTCTCCCCCAGAGTCCGGGTTTTTTTATGCACAGCAAAATCACGCCACGCGGCGTACTCAGGCTCGTGACAGAGGGAAAAGACGGCGGAAGTTCGTCGTGGTCTGCTCCGCCAGCGTCTCGAATCGTTCACCACGGACCTCGGCGATGAACTGCGCCACCTCGCGCACGTACTGCGGCAGATTTGCCTTGCCCCTGTGCGGCACCGGGGCAAGATAAGGCGCATCGGTTTCCACCAGCAGCCGATCCGCCGGAACCTTGCGGGCAACATCCCGCAGGGCATCAGCGTTGCGGAAGGTAACGATGCCCGACAGCGAGATATAGAAGCCCATGTCCAGAGCCGCCTTGGCCATCGGCCAGTCCTCGGTGAAGCAGTGCAATACGCCGGCCTGGGTCAGCGCAGCCTCGCGCAGCAGCTCCAGGGTGTCGGCACGCGCTTCGCGGGTATGCACTATCACCGGCTTTGCGGTGACCTTCGCCGCCTGCAGATGCAGACGAAAGGCACGCTGCTGCAACTCGGCCGCCTCGGGCTCGTAGTGGTAGTCGAGACCGGTCTCACCGATGGCCACGACCCTCGGGTGATCAAGCGACTCCAACAGCCAGTCGAGCGCTGGCTCGGCATCAGCGGCCAGGTCCAGCGGGTGCACGCCGACGGAGCAATCGACATCCTCGTAACGCTCGGCCAGCGCCTTCACTGCATCGGCATTCTCGGCGCTGACGCCGATACAGAGAAAATGACCCACCCCTGCAGCCCGAGCGGCATCCAGCGCCGCATCCAGGGAGCCACCATGGGCAGACAGATCCAGACGATCAAGATGACAGTGGGAATCGACCAGCATTGCGCAGTCTCCTGAAATGACAAAGCGCCCGGTCAGGGCGCTCTCGATACTTGCCGCAGATTGCAGCCGTTACATGGTGTGGGTCGGTCGATCCGACTTCAGCGCACCGGCAAGGTAGGTCTCGATCTTGTTGCGGGCGGTATTGTCGCCGTCACCGAACTGCACGCCGATACCGGCGGCGCGGTTGCCCTGGGCACCCTTGGGAGTAATCCAGACGACCTTGCCGGCAACCGGGATCTTTTCCTGCTCATCCATCAGATTGAGCAGCATGAAGACCTCATCGCCCAGCTTGTAGGATTTGCTGGTAGGAATGAACAGGCCGCCGTTCCTGATGAAAGGCATGTAGGCGGCGTACAGCACCGACTTGTCCTTGATGGTCAGGGACAGGATTCCGTTACGCGGTCCCAGATTCGGAGGCAGGTTCATGCAGTGTCCTTGCTGATTTTTCCAGTGGCCGATTCTAGCCCGGTCCGGGCAGGCTTGCCCACTGGCCCAACAGGGCCTCGAGTAGCAGCGCACGATTGAGGTTGGACTTGCCGAGAACCTTCTGCCGCTGCTGCAGCAGTTCGGCCTGAATCTGCAGCACCTTGTCCCTGCGGCTCTTCTGCGCCAGATACTGGTTCACCTTGCGCATGTCTTCCAGCCCCAGGGTCTCCTCATCGCCGGTCAATTGATAGCGCAGGATCGCATGGCTCCAGTCGAACAACCAGTCGACCAGCATCACCAGCGATACCTGCGCCCAGGCCTCGGCGAGCTGACTGGGGGTAACCTGGCGCTTGAGCAACTTCTTGATCCCCTCCACCACCAGGGCACGTTGTTCGCGGACACCTTGCGCAGAAAGACCCAGCGCCTTCAGCGGGGAGCCAGCAGCGAGACTCAGCAGCTCGCGCAACTCCGGCTCGCCGGCCTCTGGCAACTGGCTATTCAGCCAGGCGAGACTCTCATCCTCGCCTGGCAGGGGACATGCCTGCTGCACGCAGCGGCTCTTGATCGTCGGCAGCAGCCGGCTGGGCTGGTCGCAGAGCAGCAGCAGCACCGTGTCGCGCGAGGGCTCTTCCAGGCTCTTGAGCAAGGCGTTGGACGCGGCCAGGGTCATCTCCTCGGCCGGCGGCTCGGCTACCAGTACCACCTTGTGCCCGCCCATCTGCGCGGTCTTGGCGATGAAGTCGATCAGCGCGCGGACATCGTCGACACCCACGCTCTTCTTGTCTTCGGCAGGTTTCAACTCGTAAAGATCAGGATGCGTACCCGCTGCCAGCAACAGGCAGCCCTTGCAGCGTCCACAGGGATGCAGATCCTGTCGATCCTGGCACAGCAGAAAGTGCGCCAGCGCCGTTGCCAGCGCACGCTTGCCGATGCCCGCCGGGCCGTGCAGCAGGTAGGCATGGGCGTGCTGCGGACGTTTTGCCAACTGCAGCCAGAGCGACTGCTGCCACGGGAAAACGTCAGCCACCGCGATGCTCCAGCATCGCCGGCAGCAACCGATCAATGGCCGCCTGCACGTCCTCGAGCGACTGCGCCGCGTCCAGAATGCGATAGCGCTCCGGCGCTGCGCTGGCACGACGCAGGTAGGTGGTGCGCACGGACTCGAAGAAGCCCCGCTGCTCCTGCTCGAAGCGATCGAGCCGGCCGCGAGCCGCTGCTCGGGCGAGCCCCACCTCGACCGGCAGATCGAACACCAGCGTCAGGTCGGGGCGCAGATCACCCTGGACGAATCGCTCCAGTTCGGCGATGCGTGCGGAAGACAGCCCGCGCCCACCGCCCTGATAGGCGTAGGTCGCATCGGTAAAGCGATCGCAGAGCACCCACTCACCACGCGCGAGTGCAGGCTTGATGACTTCCTGCAGGTGCTGGGCTCTGGCCGCGAACACCAGCAGCAGTTCGGTATCCGCGGCCATGGGTTCGTCACTGGGGCTCAGCAGCAGTTCGCGTATGCGCTCGGCCAATGGCGTGCCACCGGGCTCACGGGTCAGGCATACCGTCACACCCTGCTCACGCAGACGCTGTGCAAGGTACTCGCGGTTGGTGCTCTTGCCGGCGCCTTCCGGTCCTTCCAGGGTGATGAACATGTGTTGCTCCCGTTGCTTCATCGGCCAGCAGGCGCAGGGCTCGAGCGATAGTCCGAGCGACGCTTCAACTGATACTCGCGCACCGCACGATTGTGCGCGTCGAGCGTTGCGGAAAATACGTGACTACCGTCACCACGTGCCACGAAGTACAGACTTCTGCCGGCCAGGGGATGCAGCGCCGCGTGAATTGCCTCACGCCCCGGCATGGCGATCGGCGTAGGCGGCATCCCGTCGATCACGTAGGTGTTGTACGGCGTCGGACGACGCAGATCGGCTCGAGTGATGCGCCCATTGTAGGCTTCGCCCATGCCGTAGATGACCGTGGGATCGGTCTGCAGGCGCATGCCGATGCGCAGCCGCCGCACGAATACTCCGGCGATCTCGCGCCGCTCCTCAGGCACTCCGGTCTCACGCTCGATCAGCGAGGCCATGATCAACGCCTGATAGGCGTCAGCGTAGGGCAGCCCCTCATCGCGCGAATCCCACTCCTGCTCAAGCACCTGCTGCATCCTGGCGTGGGCCTGGCGCAACAGGTCGAGGTCACGCATGCCCTTGACGTAGCGATAGGTGTCCGGAAAGAAACGCCCCTCCGGATGAACGCCCGCCTGCCCCAGTGCCGCCATTACCTCTGCGTCACTGGCACTGGCCAGCTCCTGCGCAAGCTTGGGATGACGTGCCAGCTCGGCGCGGAACTGGCGAAAATTCCAGCCCTCGACCAGCGTCAGGCTGTATTGCACGACGTCACCGCTGCGCCAGGAATCCAGCAGATCGCCGGCGGTCATGCCCGGCTCCAGCCGATACTCGCCACTGTGCAACTTGCTCTGGGCCAGGTTGAGGCGCCAGTAGAGACGCAGCCACAGCGGATCCTGAAGGATTCCGTCGGCCGCAAGGCGATTGATCAGTCCACCGGGGGTGGCGCCCGGTGCGACTTCGAGCATCTGCTCCTGGTCGATCAACAGCGGTTGACGCACGCTGTTGCCGACAGCCCAGGCGACATATCCCAGCGCCATCGCAGAGAGCACAATCAGTAACAGCAATAGGGAAAAGAACTTGCGAATCACCGTCAACCGTCCGTCAGCCTGCGGGCAAAGGCCTGCAGTGTACGGGTGAGTGGACCGACCGGCCAGTCGCGCCCCGCGAAGCGCCGCACAGGCCAGACACCATAGAGGCTGTTGCAGACGAATATCTCGTCGGCCCCCAACAAATCGGCCCGTTCGTAGTCGCCCACGACACAGGGGACGCCAAGGCTTTCAGCATGCTCCAGCAGCTCGGCGCGCATCACCCCAGCCACGCCGCAACGGGTCAGAGCCGGGGTCTGCAGGACACCCTCACGGATCAGGAAAAGGTTACTGAAAACCGCTTCGACAATCCGGCCCGAAACATCGCAAACCAGACCTTCTGCGTAGCGCATGTCCTGCCACTCGGCACGGGCCAGGACCTGCTCCAGCCGATTCAGATGCTTCAGGCCGGCCAACAGCGGCTGCTCGGCCAGGCGCGTGCGGCACTCGTACAGCTCGATGCCGTCCTGCGCATTGCCGACGGGGTAAATCGGCTGTGACGCGCCCATGATGATGCGACGCGAGCGTGCGAGAGATGGCGGAGCGTAACCACGCAAGCCATCGCCACGGGTGAGGATCAGCTTGGCTACGCCGTCGCCCAGCTGTCGACAGAACAGTTCGAGTTCCTCGCGCACCTGTTCGAGATCAACCGCAATGGCCAGGCGCTCGCAGCCTTCAGCCAGCCGCGACAGATGACGCTCCAACTGCAGCGGCTGGCCGTGACGAACAGCCAGGGTCTCGAACAGCCCGTCACCGTAGGCCAGCCCCCGGTCTTCCAGGGGCAGGCTTTCAGCGGGCTGACCATCGACCCAGTGGGGCATCAACCGTTGAAGCGACGGAAGATCAGCGAACCGTTGGTACCGCCAAACCCGAAGGAATTGGATAGCACCACGTCCACCGGCATGGCCCGCGCTTCGTGGGGGACGAAGTCGAGGTCGCAACCTTCACCGGGGTTGTCCAGGTTGATAGTCGGTGGCGCCACGCGATCACGAATGGCGAGAATGCTGAAGATCGCCTCAACTGCACCTGCCGCACCCAGCAGGTGGCCGGTCATCGACTTGGTCGAACTGACCGCTACGCTCCTGGCACTGTCGCCGAACACCGACTTGATGGCCGATACCTCGGCGATATCACCGGCTGCAGTGGAGGTGCCGTGGGCGTTGATGTACTGAACCTGCTGCGGATTCAGTCCAGCATCGCGCAGGGCATTGCCGATGCAACGTGCCGCGCCGGCGCCATCTTCCGGGGGTGCCGTCATGTGGTAGGCATCGCCGCTCATGCCGAAACCGATGATTTCGGCGTGAATGGTGGCGCCACGCGCACGAGCATGCTCCAGCTCTTCCAGCACCAACGCACCGGCACCATCGGAGAGCACGAAACCGTCGCGATCCCGATCCCAGGGGCGACTGGCCCGGGTCGGCTCGTCGTTGCGCGTGGAAAGTGCGCGGGACGCAGCAAAGCCGCCCATGCCGATGCCACAGGCGGCCATCTCGGCGCCGCCGGCCACCATCACGTCAGCTTCGCCGTACATGATGTTGCGGGCAGCCATGCCGATGCAGTGAGTACCCGTGGTGCACGCCGTGGCGATGGCGTAGTTGGGACCCTGCAGGCCGAGATGGATCGACAGGAACCCGGAAATCATGTTGATGATCGAGCCAGGCACGAAGAACGGCGATATCCGCCGAGGGCCCTGCTCGTGCAACGAGCGGCAGTTACTTTCGATATTGGTCAGGCCGCCGATGCCCGAGCCCATGGCCACGCCAATGCGCTCACGGTTGGCGTCGGTGACCTCTAGGCCCGAATCACGCACTGCCTGGATACTCGCAGCCAGGCCGTACTGGATGAACAGGTCGAGCTTGCGTGCTTCCTTGGCAGAGAGGTACTGCTCCACATCGAACCCGCGCACCGATCCGCCGAAGCGGGTGGAAAAGGCAGACAGATCCAGATGCTCGATGGGGGCAATGCCACTGCGCCCGGCAAGAATGCCGTCCCAACTGCTTGCGACATCGGTGCCCAACGGCGACAGCATGCCCATTCCGGTGACCACGACGCGTCTACGCGACACAGCAATCTCCTCAAAACCAGATATTTATTGCAGCTCTCGATTCAGCTCGCACGTCGGACTACCCGAAGCTGCCGGAAGCAGCCAGGAAGGACGGAGCCAACTTTCTCCAGCGGAAAGAAAAACCGCACTCCAATGAAGGCAGTGCGGCTTTCTTCGTACAGGAATCGACTACTTATTGCGCGTGCGCAGTGATGTAGTCGATGGCTTCCTGGACAGTGGTGATCTTCTCGGCCTGCTCGTCCGGAATTTCGGTCTCGAATTCCTCTTCCAGAGCCATCACCAGCTCAACGGTGTCAAGGGAGTCGGCACCCAGGTCTTCAACGAAGGAAGCACTGTTGGTCACTTCCTCTTCCTTGACGCCAAGTTGCTCGGCAACGATTTTCTTGACGCGTTCTTCGATGGTGCTCATACCTAGTTTTCACTCCTAGTGGACAGTCCAGCAGCTGGTCTGCGGGTTAGTGTATAGAAAGGGTTTTCAGCATTTCAAGCTGCTCGCCTGCCACCCTGCGCCCCTCAAGGCATCCATCTTCAACCAGATGCGGCTCGATGGCGAATTGTAGACGGGCTGTATGACAACTTTCTGGTGACTTTCGTCACATTCAACTCATGTACATGCCGCCATTCACCGGGATGGTCGCCCCAGTGACATAGGCTGCGCCGTCAGAAGCCAGGAAAGCCACGACCTTGGCGATCTCCTCGGCCTGCCCCAGACGACCCAGCGGAATCTGCCCCAGCAGAGCGTCACGCTGTGCGTCGGGAAGTTCGCGCGTCATGTCGGTATCGATAAAACCCGGCGCGACCGCATTCACGGTGATGGCTCGCGAGCCGACCTCGCGCGCCAGAGCGCGACTGAAGCCCTCGAGCCCGGCTTTGGCGGCAGCATAGTTGGTCTGGCCGGCGTTGCCCATGGCTCCGACCACCGAGCCGATGTTGATGATCCGCCCCCAGCGTGCCTTGGTCATGCCGCGCAGCACCGCCTTGGAAAGGCGATACAGGCTGTTCAGGTTGGTGTTGATGACATCGAACCACTCGTCGTCCTTCATCCGCAGCATCAGATTGTCGCGGGTAATACCGGCATTGTTGACCACGATCAGCGGCTGCCCGAGATGCTGCTGGATATGCTCCAGCGTACTGGCTACGGACTCGTCGTTACCGACATCCAGAACCAGCCCGGCACCTTCGATGCCATTTGCCTTGAGCGTCTCGGCGATGCGTTCGGCACCCGTCGGGCTGGTTGCGGTGCCAATGACGATAGCGCCCTGACGGCCCAGTTCCAGCGCAATGGCCTGACCGATACCACGACTTGCGCCAGTAACCAGCGCCACCTTGCCTTGCAGACTCATGCGTATCTCCTTGCTCAAACCAGGGCGGCGCGGGCCGCTGAAAATGCTTCCGGAGTATCCAGATTATGGGTACCGATACCTTTGACGCAGCGCTTGTTGAGCCCAGACAGGACCTTGCCGGGCCCACACTCGACCAGATCGGTAACCCCACGCGCGCTCAGCGCAACCATGGACTCCACCCAGCGAACCGGGCTATACAACTGCGCCAGCAGATCCTGCTTGAGGGTATCCAGATCGCTAACCACTGCAGCGCTGGTGTTCTGCACCAGGGCAATTTTCGGTTGCTGCCAGTCGATGGCAGTGACCGCCTCGGCGAAGCGCTCGGCTGCCGGGCGCATCAGCGCACAGTGCGACGGCACGCTGACCGGAAGCGGCATGGCACGCTTGGCACCACGAGCCTTGCAGCCCTCGATCGCCCGCTCGACTGCCGCGGCAGAACCGGCGATCACCACCTGGCCGGGTGCGTTGTAATTGACCGCGCTCACCACCTCGCCCTGCGCTGCCTCATCGCAAGCAGCGCGCACATCGGCATCTTCCAGACCGAGAATCGCAGCCATACCCCCCTGACCTGCAGGCACAGCCTGCTGCATCAGTTGCCCGCGCAGCTCCACCAACTTGACCGCAGCGGCAAACGGCAGGCTGCCGGCAGCGACCAGCGCGGAGTATTCGCCAAGACTGTGGCCCGCGACGAAGGCCGGCTCGGCGCCCTGCTCTGCCAGCCAGAGACGCCAAAGGGCCACGGAGGCCGTGAGAATGGCCGGCTGGGTCTTGTCGGTTTGATTCAACGCCGTTTCAGGACCCTGCTGGGTCAGCGCCCAGAGATCGTAGCCCAGGGCGGCGGACGCTTCAGAGAAGGTATCCAGAACGAGAGAACTGCCGGCACCGTGCTCTGCGAGCATGCCGAGCGACTGGGACCCCTGACCGGGGAAAACAAATGCGAGGGAAGCGGACATGCAGAAAAATCCCTGTGAACTCGATGAAAGATCAGCCGGGTGACCGTTGATCAGACTGTCGCTTGGATGGCCGACCTGAAACAGGGGTCACATCCTACAGCAACAGATGCTCCAGCCGTCCATGCAGGCGCTGCGGCAGGTCCTCGCGAATTTCCCGATGAGCCAGGCGGATGGCGCTGCGGAAGGCCTCCACACCCGCCGAGCCATGGCTCTTGACGACGATGCCCTGCAACCCTAGAAAGCTGGCACCGTTATGCCGAGCCGGACTCAGCTCGGCCTGCAGCCCGCGTAGCAGTGGCATCGCCACCACACCGGCAAGGCGTGCCAGCAGGCTCGACGAGAACAGCCGCTGGATTCGCCCGGCAATCATCCCGGCAAGTCCTTCACTGGCCTTGAGCAGAATGTTGCCAACGAAGCCGTCGCAGACCACCACATCGGCCTCTCCGCGGTAAAGACCATCACCCTCAACGAAGCCGACATAGTTCAGCCCTGGCGCCTGCTGCAGGAGACTGGCGGCAAGCTTTACCTGCTGATTGCCCTTGACGTCTTCTGTACCGATGTTCAGCAACGCGATCCGCGGACGCTCGATCCCCAGCGCCTCGGCGGCCACCATCCCCATGACGGCGAATTGATAGAGGTGCTCAGCACTGCAGTCGACGTTTGCGCCCAGATCAAGCAGATGGGTGTGGCCGGCCTCGGTGGGAATGGCGGTGACCATTGCGGGACGGTCGATACCTGGGAGGGTCTTCAGCACGTAGCGCGACAAAGCCATCAGCGCGCCGGTGTTGCCGGCACTGACACAGGCCTGCGCCTCACCATCGCGAACCAACTGCAGAGCAACCCGCATCGACGAGTCAGCCTTGGCGCGCAGCGCCTGCGACGGACGTTCAGCCATGCCGATAACGTCAGCAGCGTGCAGGATTCGCAGACGGGAACGATCCACCGAAGGCTCGGCAGAAACAAGTTCTTCCAGGAGGGATGACTGGCCAACCAGCACCAGATGCAGCGAGGGGAATTCGGCCAGGCTCTGAAGGCAGGCCGGAACAATGCAGTGGGGACCGAAGTCCCCACCCATTGCATCGATAGCGATAACCGGAGCTGACAAGGTTACTCGTCGGCGCCCTTGTCGATCACCTTGCGGCCACGATAGAAGCCGTCCGGGGAGACGTGGTGGCGCAGATGAACTTCACCGGTGCTCTTCTCGACGGACAGTGCGCTGGCCTCGAGGGCATCGTGGGAACGACGCATGTCACGAGCGGAACGGGATTTTTTGTTCTGCTGAACAGCCATAATTTATTAACTCCTAAACGTTTGGGTCACGCTTTAACTGCGCCAAAACACTGAACGGGTTGGACCGGGTCACCTCGTCCTCGCTCGGTTCGGGCTCTTCGAGACCCGCCGGCTGCTGGCAATCTTCCGGAGCATGGGCAGGGACGATGGGCAAGGCGAGCAGAAGCTCTTCCTCGATCAGCTCCAGAAGATCCAGAGGATCCTCTCCCACTTCCAGTACGTCGTAGCCTTTCGGCAGCGACTGGGTATTGGCACTCTCGCGTACCACCGCGTATTCGCATTCGCTGTGGATCGGCAGCGTGACCAGTTCCAGACAACGCTGGCACTCCATCTTCACATCGACATCCAGCGAACTGCGAATGACCACAGTGTGCTGTTCGTCGCGATCGAACTCCAACTCCGCACGTACAGTCCCGGAGCCTTCAGCAATCGCTTCGCAAAGCCGCGTGAAACCGGCTAGCGGCATCTCCCCCTTGAGGGTGGTGCCGCGATCAGCCAGCTTGCGCGGATCGACATGAGGTGGAATCGGCCCATTCAACATAGGCGCCGCATTCTAGGGATGCACCCCGCCCCTGTCAAAGGAATTTCCGCCTGTGCCGGATGAGTCGCCGGGGCTAGAATTCCTTTCCTTTATATATAGGTAGGACTTCCATGCCACCCCTGCTGCTGGCCTCCAGCTCCCGCTACCGACGCGAACTCCTCGAGCGCCTGCGCCTGCCCTTCACCACGGCATCACCGGACATAGACGAGAGCCCGCTCGCCGGGGAAGCCGCAGAGGATCTGGTCACACGTCTGGCACGGAACAAAGCCACAGCGCTGGCGGCGAGCCATCCAGGGCACCTGATCATCGGCTCCGATCAGGTAGCCGTTCTCGACGGCTACATTCTCGGCAAGCCCGGCAATCACGAGCGTGCTCGCAATCAGCTGCTCGCCGCCAGCGGACGGCGCATCAGCTTTCTCACCGGACTGGCACTGCTGAACAGCCGGACGGGCCACTGCCAGGTCGACCACATCCGCTTCAATGTGGACTTTCGCGAACTGGAGGAGGATCGCATCGAGCGCTACCTGCGCGCCGAGCAACCCTACGACTGCGCCGGCAGCTTCAAGGCCGAAGGTCTTGGTATCAGCCTGTTCCGTCGCACCGAGGGCGAGGACGCCACCAGTCTGATCGGACTGCCATTGATTCGCCTGGTCGACATGCTATTGGCCGAAGGCGTGCAAATCCCCTGATCGACACGCCTTCAGCATCAGCGCAGCGTCGGCCCCTGGAAGCCCATCCACATCGCCAGATGCTCGGCGACACTGGCACCAAGGCGCTTGGTGAAGCGATCGAAGGGCGTTTCCTGCACGCTGAAATCAACCAGATTGGCCTCACCGACAATCTCCCGGGCGACGTAGCTGGTACTACCCAGCCCGTCCACCAGGCCCAACGCGAGCGCCTGTTCACCAGACCAGACCAGGCCACTGAACAGCTCGGGATGCTCGGCATCCTTGAGGCGCTCACCACGACCCTTCTTCACGCTGTCGATGAACTGGCGATGCGTGGCTTCCAGGACCCCCTGCCAGAACACCCGCTCGTCTTCCTTCTCCGGCTGGAAGGGATCGAGGAACGCCTTGTGCTCACCGGAGGTATAGACGCGCCTTTCGACACCCAGCTTCTCCATGGTCTCGACGAAGCCGAAGCTGGCGGCGGTCACCCCGATGGAACCGACCAGGCTGGACTTGTCGGCATAGATCTCATCCGCGGCACTGGCAATGTAATAAGCCCCGGAAGCCCCCAGATCGGTGATCACCGCGTAAACCTTGATCTCGCTATGCTCTGCGCGCAGCCGGCGAATCTCGTCATAGATATAGCCGGACTGCACCGGGCTTCCACCCGGACTGTTGATACGCAGGATGATCGCCTTGGTCTTTTCATCCTCGAATGCCTTGCGCAGGCTGCCAACGATATTGTCCGCACTGGCCAGCTCGCGATCCGCGATCATGCCGCGCACCTCGATGATCGCGGTATGCCCATCACCGGAAGTCGCAGCGCCCTGCATCTTCATCGCCGGCGAGAAGATCAGCAGCGCACCGAACAGGTACACGAAGGTCAGCACCTTGAAGAAGATGCCCCAGCGTCGCGAACGACGTTGCTCCTGAACGCTGGCCAGCAGGGTTTTTTCGAGCAGCTTCCAGCTCTTGTCATCGCCGGCCGACGCCTTCCACTCATCCGACATGCTCACTCACCTCGATTGACTGACGCACCGGCGATTCCAGCCAGGTGCGCAATTGCGAAAACTCATTGATCGCCAGGCGCGGACCGTGCCGATGCAACTCATCCAAAGACTGGGCACCGTAACCTACAGCCACCGAGTCCACCCCAGCGTTGCGCGCCATCTGCAGATCGAAGATCGAATCCCCCACCATCAACGAATGTGCAGGCCCCACAGCGCAGTGCGCCATGATCTGTTCGAGCATCAGCGGCTCAGGCTTGCTCGCAGTCTCGTCGGCACAACGAGTGATATCGAAGAAATCCTGCCAATCCCGGCCGCGCAGCACCCGATCCAGACCCGCACGACTCTTGCCGGTCGCAACGGCCAGCAGATAGCCCGCCGCGCGAAAATCTTCCAAAGCCTCGGCGACACCCGAAAACAGTGGCGAAGGCTGGCTTTCCAGAGTGAGATAGTGCTCGCTGTAGTGATGACGGAAACGCTCGATGCATCGTGCGTCATCCAGCTCGGGATAGAGACTGGCGACCGCCTCGGGCAGACCGAGGCCGATGATGCCCTTGATGCGCGCATCACCGAGCCGCGGCAAACCACAGGCATCACTGGCTGCACGCATCGAATCGACGATACGACCGATGGAATCCACCAGGGTGCCGTCCCAATCGAAGATCAGCAGCTTGTAGTCAGGCACTCAGGCGCTCCAGCGTGGCAGACCAGAGCTCATCGACCGGCGCCTCGACCGTCAGCTCAGTGCCGTCCGGCAAGGTCAGACGCAGGCTGTGTGCATGCAGGAACAGGCGCTTGCCGCCGAGATCGCGGACTTCGCGATCGAACGCCTCGTCGCCATATTTCGGATCACCTGCGATGCTGTGCCCGGCATGCCGGGCATGCACACGAATCTGATGGGTGCGCCCGGTGATCGGACTGGCCTCGACCAGCGTGGCGAACTCGCCAAAGCGCCGTACCACACGAAACAGCGTCAGCGCCTCCTTGCCCTCGTCATTGACCTCCACCATGCGCTCGCCCGAGCGCAGCGTGTTCTTCAAAAGCGGCGCACTGACGCGCTTCTTCGACGTCGGCCAGCTGCCGCGCACCAGCGCCAGATAGCGCTTGTCCACGCCATCACCGCGCAACGCCTCGTGCAGATGGCGCAGCATGCTGCGCTTCTTGGCGATCATCAGCAGGCCCGAGGTATCGCGATCCAGCCGGTGTACCAGCTCCAGCTCCTTGGCATCCGGACGCAGCTGGCGGAACGCCTCGATTACGCCATAGCTCAACCCGCTGCCGCCATGCACGGCGATACCGGCCGGCTTGTTCAGCACGATGAGCCCCTTGTCCTCATAAACGATGGCAGCCTCGAGCCGTTCCAGCAGCCCCTGCGCCAGCGGCGCCGGCTCATCAGGCTCGCTCATGCGCAGCGGCGGAACCCGCACCACATCACCAGCCTGCAGCTTGTAGTCGGGCTTGATCCGCCCCTTGTTCACGCGCACTTCGCCCTTGCGCAGAATGCGATAGATGAGCGTCTTGGGCACACCCTTCAAACGGGTACGCAGGAAATTGTCGATACGCTGACCGGCCAGTTCGGGTTCGACTTCGAGAAACTGGACGGCAGAGGCAGCCGGGGCGGGATTCGTCATGCCGGCGATGATAACAATTTTTTATTGATTTGAAGCACTTAATGATTGCTGATATAGTCCCGAGGCCGCCAAAATCGGCCCGGTTCGGGGATGATCGCAACAAGCTCTCTCCACCGCGTGCACAACATCAAGGATGCAAGGCCATCCTGCAAAACGAGTGACGTCATCTGAGCGCTCTTTTACGAACAAAGCCTTGAGCCACTGACGCCTGCGCTTCCGAGCGTGGGCAATGAAGCCAACCCGCTGCGGATTCTGCGAGCGGTGCCCGATTTTCAGAGATGCGTGTAGGGTGGAGATGCACAGAAGCCGAGCAGCGTAGATTCACCAAGACGCTTCATTTCGTCCGCTGCCGATGCGCCTGATTCCTCCTCCTGATTTATTGCTTCTGTGTCATCACAGAATGCAGGAGACGTCCGTCGCGACCCCGGCCAAGAGCCCACCGTCGCTAGACATTGGAACGATTTACGACCGTTTCTGACGCGCCTGACACCGACCTGAACGTCGTGTGTACCGAACGCGGCTTCCGGCAGCCCCGGAAACCATTGGTACAACATGAAGAGAATGCTGATTAACGCAACTCAACCCGAAGAGTTGCGTGTTGCCCTGGTAGAAGGCCAACGCCTCTACGATCTGGACATCGAGTCCGGCGCCCGTGAACAGAAGAAAGCCAACATCTACAAGGGCAAGATCACCCGCGTAGAGCCCAGCCTCGAGGCCGCCTTCGTCGACTTCGGCTCCGAACGCCACGGCTTTCTGCCACTCAAGGAAATCTCCCGCGAGTACTTCAGCAAGGCCCCCGAAGGCCGGGTGAACATCAAGGAAGTGCTGCGTGAAGGCCAGGAAGTCATCGTCCAGGTCGAGAAGGAAGAGCGCGGCAACAAGGGCGCAGCCCTGACCACCTTCATCAGCCTCGCCGGTCGTTACCTGGTGCTGATGCCGAACAATCCCCGCGCCGGCGGCATCTCCCGCCGTATCGAAGGCGAAGAACGCAACGAGCTGCGCGAGGCCCTCAACGGCCTGAACGCACCGGCCGACATGGGCCTGATCGTGCGTACCGCCGGCATGGGTCGTTCCAGCGAGGAAATGCAGGCCGACCTGGATTACCTGCTGCAACTGTGGACGGCGATCAAGAGCGCTTCGGAAGAGCGCGCCGCTCCTTTCCTGATCTATCAGGAATCCAACGTCATCATCCGCGCGATCCGCGACTACCTGCGCCAGGACATCGGCGAAGTGCTGATCGACAGCGTCGAAGCCCAGGAAGAAGCCCTGTCCTTCATCCAGCAGGTGATGCCGCAGTACGCCAGCAAGATCAAGCTCTACGAGGACAGCGTCCCGCTGTTCAACCGCTTCCAGATCGAAAGCCAGATCGAAACCGCCTTCCAGCGTGAAGTGAAGCTGCCGTCGGGCGGCTCCATCGTCATCGATCCGACCGAAGCTCTGGTGTCCATCGACATCAACTCGGCGCGCGCCACCAAAGGCAGCGACATCGAAGAAACCGCGCTGCAGACCAACCTGGAAGCGGCTGAGGAAATCGCCCGCCAGCTGCGCCTGCGCGATATTGGCGGCCTGATCGTCATCGACTTCATCGACATGACGCCGGCGAAGAACCAGCGCGCCGTGGAAGAAAAGGTCCGCGAAAGCCTCGAAGCCGATCGCGCCCGCGTCCAGGTTGGCCGCATCTCGCGCTTCGGCCTGCTGGAGATGTCCCGCCAGCGTCTGCGCCCCTCGCTGGGCGAGACCAGCGGCATCGTCTGCCCGCGTTGCAACGGTCAGGGCATCATCCGTGACGTCGAATCGCTGTCGCTGGCCATTCTGCGCCTGATCGAGGAAGAAGCCCTCAAGGATCGCACCGCCGAGGTTCGCGCCCAGGTGCCGATTCCGGTTGCCGCCTTCCTGCTCAACGAGAAGCGCAACAGCATCACCAAGATTGAACTGCGCACCCGTGCGCGCATCGTGATCATCCCCAACGATCATCTGGAAACGCCGCACTTCGAAGTCCAGCGTCTGCGCGACGACAGCCCGGAAGTCCTCACCGGCCTGTCCAGCTACGAGATCGCCGCCGCCGAAGTCGAAGAAGCCCCGACCGTCGCCTCCACCCGTACCCTGGTGCGCCAGGAAGCCGCGATCAAGACCGCCCCGACCCGACCCGCTCCGGTCGTGGCAGCCGCTGCCGAAGAGGCGCAGCCGGTTGCCCACAAGGCTCCTGAGACCGGCCTGCTGAAGGGCCTGGTCAAATCCCTGGTCGGCCTGTTCGCCTCCAAGGAAGAGCCGGTCAAGCCCGCTGTTCCGGAGAAGAAGCCCGCCGGCCAACGTTCGCCGCGCAGTGACGAGCGTCGTAACGGCCGTCAACAGAACCGCAGCCGTGGCAACCGTCGTGACGAAGAGCGCAAACCACGCGAGGAGCGCGCACCGCGTGAGCCACGTGAGGATCGCCAACCGCGTGAAGCCCGCGAGCCACGTGAAGAGCGTCAGCCGCGCGAAGTGCGCGAGCCGCGTGAGGGGCAGGAAGCCACCCGTCGCGAGCGTCCGCCACGCGAAGACCGCAAGCCGCGTGAGCCGCGTGAAGAGCGTCGTCCGCGTGAACTGCGCGAGCCGCTCGATGCACAGACCGAAGCGCCGACCGACGTCAACGCCGAGACTCAGAGCGAGGAGCGTGTCGAGCGCAAGCCGCGCGAAGAGCGCCAGCCGCGTCCTCCGCGTGAAGAGCGCCAGCCGCGCCCGGCCGCTGCCGAGTCCGCCAGCGATGAAGAACTGCTGAACGACGAAGCCGGCAACGATGAAGAAGGCAACGAAGGCAACGAGAATGGCGAGCGTCCGCGCCGTCGTTCGCGTGGCCAGCGCCGCCGCAGCAACCGTCGCGAACGCCAGCGTGATGCCGACGGCAACCTGATCGAAAGTGCAGAAGACAGCGCACCGGACGAGAACGCTACTCCGGTAGCTCCGGTTGTCGCAGCGGTTGCCATTGCTGCCGACCAGGCCAGCGCTCAGCCGTCCGAAGCCGTTCAGCCAGAGGTTACTCAACCCGAGACTACACAGCCGCAAGCTGCTTTCGTTGACAGCAACGAAATCGAAGCGGTCACCGAGCGCAACGAAGAGGTCGTCGCCAGCGAAGTTCAGGTGGTCGAAGCTCAGGCCGCAGCCGCCCAGGTCGCGCAGCCTGCCGAGACGTTCGAGCAGCCGGCAGCAGTCGTCGCGCCTCAGGCAGAGCCGGTTGCAGCGGTCGAAGCCGAGGTGATCGCGCAGCCCGCTGCGCAGGTAGTCAGCGAGGCGCCGGCCCCTGAGGCAATTGCTGAAGTAGTGGAACCGGCACCGGTCGTGGAAGCACCTGTCGCCAGCGGCGGCCGGGCACCCAACGATCCGCGCGAAGTTCGACGCCGCCAGCGCGAGGCCGAGCGCCTTGCCCGCGAAGCCGCCGAGAATCCGCAGGCCCAACCAGCCGTAGTCGAGGAACAGCCGGTAGCGGCTGAAGCCGAGGTTGCCGCCGACCAGGCCAGCGAAGCGGTCCCCGCCCCGGCCCAGGTGGCCGCTGAAGAGGTAGCGACTCCGGTCGAGCCGATCAGCGAGCGCGTGAGCGAGAGCGATGACAGCGCCACGGTAGCGGGTGAAGAGCCCAAGCCGCAGCAGTAAGCAGTCGCTGCAACATAAAAAGGGGGATGCGCAAGCGTCCCCCTTTTTTGTGGGCTGGATTTGCCGAACGCCAGCGCAGTGCGCTCCGCTTACTACGCCTACCGGAGCACTCGAAGCGCGGCAGACGTGGTAGGTGCTCTCGTAGGGTGGATTAGCCGCACAGCGGCGTAATCCACCAGCCTTAGTTCATTCAGGAATGATGGCGGTCCGAGCAGGCGCTACGGCGCAATGCACTGCGCTTATTGCGCCCTACAGGAGCATGCGAAGCACCGGAGGACATCCGGCCACCGTAGGGTGGATTAACCGCGGCAGCGGCGTAATCCACCACCCGCAGCGTGCTCGGCACCACGGCGCAATGCGCTGCGCTCTTCGGGGCATGCGGGTCGAAGGAGGGCAATGCGCAGGGTGGATTAGCCGCGTAGCGGCGTAATCCACCCGTCAGCGCGGCTCAGGGTGCCAGGCGCTCACGCTGCCAGCCGTTCTCGGCGAGACGGTAGTTGAGGCGGTCATGCAGGCGGCTGGCGCGGCCTTGCCAGAACTCCATGCGTTCCGGCAGTAGGCGATACCCGCCCCAATGCTCGGGGCAATGCGGAGCCGTATCGAGGAAGCGCTGTTCGGTTTCCGCCAGCAGACGCTCCAGTTCCTGGCGGTCTGCGATCACCCTGCTCTGCGGCGAGGCCCAGGCACCCAGCCGACTGCCCAGCGGCCGCACCTGGAAATAGGCATCGGACTCCTGCGCCGACACCTTCTCCACTCGCCCCTCGATACGCACCTGGCGCTCCAGGCTGGGCCAGAAGAAGGTCATAGCGGCGAACGGACGCGCGGCCAGCTCGGCGCCCTTGGCACTGTCGTAGTTGGTGAAGAAGGTGAAGCCGCGCTCGTCCAGCGCCTTGAGCAGCAGCACCCGGCAATGCGGGCGGCCCTGCTCGTCCACCGTGGCCAGGGTCATTGCATTGGGCTCCACCGGGTGCTGTTCGATATCGACAGCCTCGGCAAACCACTGGTGGAACAGGGAGAAAGGTTCGCTGGGGGCCTGAGTTTCGCTCAGGCCGTCACGGGTGTAGTCGCGGCGCATGTCGGCCAGGGTGCGGGTCATTGCTCGAGTCTCCAGGCAGCAGGAGCGGCAAGCTTAACCATTGCCGACGTCGGCGGCTTGACCTGCCGCAACTTAGTTGAGCGGCGACCGACGCGTGCCTATTGCTCCTTGGCGGCAACCACGCGCGGCGTCGGCTTGGCGGTGCTCTTCGCAGGTTCAGCCGGCTTGTCTGGCGCAGGCACCGCCACCGTGGCCGCAACCGCCGGGGAGGGGCGGTTGTACTGACTGATGAGTGCAACCAGGGTGTCCTTGCGGGTCAGGATGATCTCCACGCGACGGTTCAGCGCCCGGCCTTCCTTGCTGTCATTCGCCGCCCGCGGCATATCCGAACCAACCCCCTGGCGCAGCAGACGGTCCTGCTTCAGACCACTGAGGCGAAAGATGGCAGTTACCGACGCAGCCCGGTCGCGGCTCAGGTCGCGATTGAGCTGGTAGGCGCCGCTGCTGTCGGCGTGCCCGAGAATCAGGATACCGACGCGCTCGTCGGCTTCCACCAGCTTGGCCATCTTGCTGAACGGGCCGAGGGTGGAAGGCATCAGCATGCTCGGACGGTCCTTGTTGAAGGTCAGGTCTGCCGGCGCGATCACCAGCAGAACGTTTTCCTTGCGCTCCAGTTCGAAACCGCTGCCGACGATGGCTTCCTTCACCTTCGGTTCGTACTCGTCGAGCCAGGCCTGGGAGACTTCCGGCGGCGGCATCTGCGGAACTTCCGGCTCAACTTCGCGGCTGCTGCAGGCGGCCAGCAAGCCAAGGCAAACGAACAGGGGTAAGGACTTCAACAGGGTCATGGGGTTTTCCATTGTCTTGACTGCTTGATCAACAACGACGAGCCACCGGCCTGGCCGCATGCGGAACATCGGCAGCGGCGCCGGCTTCGCCGGTCACTGCTGATGCGCGTTCTGGATTCTGTACGCAACAGCTTGATTCGCAAAGCCTGTGAGGCGCAAATCGACCAGCGGTTCTCACTTGCCGGCGAGACAGCGACCGGCGGCGCGGGCCAGCGTCTGCGCCCGCGGGTCCATCAACACATAAGGCCCCAGGGTATTGGTGACGAAACCGAAGGCCAGCGCGCGCTCCGGGTCGGCAAAACCCAGGCTGCCACCAGCGCCCGGATGACCGAACGCCTGCGGACCAAGGCCAAAGGTGCCGCCGCCCGCATCGCCCGGCTGATCAAGCATGCAGCCCAGACCGAAGCGGGTACGAGTGAGCAGCGTGCGATCCTCGCCGACGGCCTGCTCGCGGGTCATCTCCGCCAGCAGCGCCGTATCAAGCAGACGACCATCGAGCAGTCCGGCGTAGAACCCGGCCAGGCTGCGCGCGTTGCCGTGGCCATTCGCCGCCGGCTGTTCCATGCGCCGCCACTCGGGCTTGTTGGTGCTGGTCATTACCGACGGTGGATTGTTGAACGCCAGGGTGCTCAGCGCCTGCGGTTCCCCGAGCATCACCCCAAGCAACCGCTGCGCCGCTGCATCGCCCAGGCTGCCCTTGCCACGGGCAATTTCCGCCACCCGGACGAACTCCCCATCTGCCAGGCCGATATGGAAATCCAGCCCCAGTGGCGCAGCGGTGCGGGCGATGATCGAACGCCCCGGAGTGCGGCCGTCGACGCGCTGCAGCAGCTCGCCGATCAACCAGCCATAGCTGATCGGCGAGTAGCCATGCGCCTGGCCCGGCGTCCACCAGGGCGCCTCGGCGGCCAGCGCCGCGCACATCGCATCCCAGTCGTAGAGGGTTTCCGGTGCCAGCGGCTGGCGCACGCCGGTGACGCCCGCGGTATGCGCGAGCAACTGGCGCAGCGTCACAGCCTGCTTGCCGGCAGCGGCAAACTCCGGCCAGATTTTCGCAACGGGGGCATCCAGCTCCAGCTTGCCCTCGGCTACCAGCTGCAGCGCGGCCACCGCGGTAAAGGTCTTGGTGCAGGAGAACACGTTGAGGATGGTGTCGCTGTGCCAGGCCTGCCCGCCGGCCTTGTCGCTGGTGCCCGCCCAGAGATCGACCACCGTCTCACCGCCGACCTGGATGCACAGCGCGGCGCCGCGCTCCTGTGGGTTGTCGAAAAGCGCGGCAAAGGCGTCGCGCACCGGTTCGAACTTCAGATCGAAATAACCCTGAATCTGCACGGCTGGTCCTCTGTCTTGTTGTTCTCGGAGAGGGCTCATTGTTCCAGCGCACGGAGGCGAAGGGAACCGCTCGACCCCGCTTGCGCACCTTCATCGAGCGGCTGAATGACGTCCAAGCACTGCGTCAGGCAATGGGTGCGTCGGATAAGGAAGCGCTGATGCCGCACAGGAAAGTCGCGATGGATCAGCAACAACCCGACAGCGAGCTGCCTGAACCATCCCTCACCCGCCTTCGGCACCCTCTCCCGGAGGTAGAGGGAAAAGCCGTGCATGCTCGCAGCTCTTCAGAACCACATCGCGCCAGCGCCCTGCAGCTGTCCTTCTCCCTCCGGGAGAAGGTGGCCCGCAGCGACGGATGAGGGATGGTGTGGCCTGCAGGGAGCTCGGCGTGGCCTGGCTGGACGCGGCGGCGAGTTGCCTGAACCTTCCCCCGCCCGCCCTACTCGATCTCGCGGCGAAGCGGCGGTAGCGCGTTGAGGATTGCCTTGCCGTAGCGCTGGGTGACCATCCGCCGGTCGAGCAGCGTGATGCTGGCCCGGTCCGCCTCGGTGCGCAGGAACGTAGGGTGGATGACGCCTTTTTCATCCACCAAAAACGGTGGATCGGTAAAGCGCGATCCACCCTACGATTGCCACCTCCAACCTGCGCCGGCACCGAATCGGATAAGGAATGCCGAGACCAGCAGGGAGCTCGGCCTGGCCAGGTTTGGACGTGCCGGCGAGTGGCCTGAACCCTCCCCCGCCTGCCCTACTCGATCTCGCGGCGAAACGGCGGTAGCGCGTTGAGGATTGCCTTGCCGTAGCGCAGGGTGACCATGCGCCGGTCGAGCAAGGTAATGCTGCCGCGGTCGGCCTCGGTACGCAGCAGTCGGCCGCAGGCCTGCACCAGGCGTAGCGAGGCATCGGGCACGGCGATTTCCATGAAGGGATTGCCGCCGCGCGCCTCGATCCACTCGGCCAGCGCCGCCTCGACCGGATCGTCCGGCACCGCAAAGGGAATCTTGGCGATCACCACGTGCTCGCAATAGGCGCCGGGAAGGTCGACGCCCTCGGCAAAACTGGCCAGGCCGAACAGCACCCCCGGCTCGCCGGCATCCACCCGCGCCTTGTGCTTGTTCAGCGTCTCCTGCTTGGACAGGTTGCCCTGGATCAGCACGCGCTTGCGCCACTCGCGCTCCAGACCGTCGAAGACGTCCTGCATCTGCTTGCGCGAGGAGAACAGCACCAGGGTGCCGCGCGAGCCCTCGACCAGGCGTGGCAGCTCGCGGACGATGGCCGCGGTATGCGCCGGCACGTCACGCGGATCGGCCTTGAGATCGGGAATCCGCAACACCCCCGCCTCGGCATGGTGGAACGGACTGGGCACCACCGCGGTGGCAGCGCTGCGCGGCAAGCCGGCGCGCATGCGGTAGCGGTCGAAGGTGCCCAGTGCGGTCAGGGTCGCCGAGGTCGCCAGAGCACCATAGGCGACGTTCCACAGATTGCGCCGCAGGGTCTCGGCGGCGAGGATCGGGCTGGCGTTGACCTCGATATCGCCGAACTCGGCCAGGGTCAGCCAGCGCGCCATCGGCGGGCTGTCCTCGGGATCTTCAGTAGTGAAGGCGGTCCACAGCTCCCAGTTGCCCTGGGCGCGGGCCAGCAGGCTACCAAACAGCGGATACCACTCCTCGGCCTGGTGGCTGGCCAGGCCGACGCTGCCTTCGCCATCCATTGCCTGCTTGAGCAGCTCGGTCAGCCGGGTGAAGACGTCGTTCAGTTGCGCGAAGCCCTTCTTCAGTTCCAGGCCCATCTCGCTCAGATGCTCCGGCACCAGCCCGCCGACGAAGCGATGCCGCGGCCGCTCGCGACCGCTCATGTCCTCGCCGGCCTTGAAGTCGGCCAACTGCTCGCAGGCCGCGAACATGAACTGCTGCTGGCTACGCAGCTCGCGCGCTAGTTCCGGGACCTTCTCGATCAGCCGCCCCAGGTCGCCCGGCAGCGGATGCTGGGCGAGCAGCTTGGTCAGGTTCTTCTCCACCTGGCCGAGCCAGTCGGCGGTGGAGCGCAGGCGAGTGAAATGGGCGAAGTGGCCGATGGCCTTGTCCGGCAGGTGATGCGCCTCGTCGAACACATACAGGGTGTCGCGCGGGTCGGGCAGCACCGCGCCGCCGCCCAGCGCCAGGTCGGCCAGCACCATGTCGTGATTGGTGACGATGACATCGACCTTGGTCATGCCTTCGCGGGCCTTGTAGAAGGCGCACTGCTGGAAGTTCGGACAATGCCGGTTGGTGCATTGGCTGTGATCGGTGGTCAGCCGCGACCAGGCCGCATCGTCCAGCTCCTGCGCCCAGCTGTCGCGGTCGCCATCCCAGCGGTTGCCGGCGAGTTTCTCGACCATCTGGGTGTAGAGCTTCTGGCTGGCTTCGTCGACATCCAGACGAAAGCCTTCCTCCTCGAACATCTGCGCGGTGGCGCTCTGCGCCTGACCTTCCTGCAGCAGCGCATCCAGACGCGACAGACACAGGTAGCGACCACGCCCCTTGGCCAGGGCGAAGCTGAAATTCAGCCCGCTGTTGCGCATCAGATCTGGCAGATCCTTGAACACGATCTGCTCCTGCAGCGCCACCGTCGCGGTAGCGATCACCAGGCGTTTGCCGGCGGCCTTGGCCAGCGGAATGGTCGCCAGGCTGTAGGCCACCGTCTTGCCGGTCCCGGTGCCCGCCTCGACCGCCACCACTGCCGGCTCGCCGGCGCGGCGCCCTTCCTCGTCCACCTTGATCGTGCCGAGCACCTTGGCGATCTCGGCGATCATCAGGCGCTGGCCATAGCGCGGCTTGAGCTCCTTGGCCTCGAGAAAACGGCTGTAGGCACCCTGGATCTGGGATTTGAGTTCTGGGCTAAGCACTGGACAAATTTTCAGTATCGGCAACGGGCGGCTATCATAGCGCGCGTTTTTTCGACCGCCAGCGGAGTTTGCCGAATGTCCCCGTTTCACGCGCTTCTCGCCTTGCACAACCTCGCCGCGCTGGTCTGGGTCGGCGGCATGTTCTTCGCCTGGATGATCCTGCGCCCGGCCGCCGTCTCGGCCCTGCAACCGCCCGAGCGCCTGCGCCTGTGGTTCGATGTCTTCCCGCGCTTCTTCCTCTGGGTCTGGGCCGCGGTGCTGATCCTGCCGATCAGCGGTGTGGGCATGCTGCACATGGGTTTCGGCGGCTTTGCGCAGATGCCCTTCCATGTGCAGCTGATGATCGGCCTGTACCTGGTGATGCTGTCACTGTTCCTGCGCGTGCAACTGCTGCTTCTGCCACCGCTGCGTCGCGCGGTCGAAGCAGGCGACTGGCCGGCCGGCGGCGCCGCGCTGGGCGATATCCGCCGCATGGTCGGCGCCAACCTGCTGGTCGGCGTGGTACTGGTATTCGTCGCCGTCGCCCGCCCGAGTTTCTGAACCGCCTTTTCCGGCTTCACGAGGAACATCCATGAGCGCTCCGCTTTCCCAACGCACCCCGCAGCAGGCGCTGGCTGCCCTGCTCGCCCGCTACGCACCGCAGCGTGTGCTGCTGGTCGGCGCCAGCGAACTGCCGGCGCTCAGCGCCTGGCTGGAAGCCCACCCGTCCGCGCAACTGACGCACAACCCCGCCGCCGCCCTCAGCGCCGACCACGCGGGCGAGCGCTACGACCTTGCCCTGCTGGTCGACTGCCTGGAGCACATGCCCAAGCGCGACGCCCAGGAACTGCTCGGCGGCATCCGCAACCTCAACACCAACCGCGTTGCCGTGCTGGCCGACCTGGACGCCTGCCCCTGGCAGGAAACCGACTTCTTCGCCCTCGCCCTGCAGGCCAGCGAACGTTTCCAGCGCGACGAACAGACCCTGACCCTGTTCACCTACGATCTGCTCGACTACAAGCAGGTGCCCGACTGGCTCAACGCCAAGTTCTGGGCCAATCCGGAGAATTTTGGGAAGTACTGGTGGTGAGGCGCACATGACCTTGCAGCCGAACCTGTGCCCCTGCGGCAGCCAGCAAGCGCTGGCTCAGTGCTGCGGCCGCCTGCATGCCGGCGCGCTGCCCAACTGCGCTTCCGAACTGATGCGCTCACGCTACAGCGCCTACGCACTGGGTCTGATCGACTACCTGATCGCCACCACCCTGCCCGCCCAGCAGGCCGCGTTGGACCGCGCCGGCATCGAACAGTGGAGCCGGCAGAGCCAGTGGCTTGGCCTCGACGTGGAAAGCGAAGAAGCGGTGCCCGGCGACGCCCTGCACGCCCATGTCACCTTCATCGCCCGCTGGCGCGACGCCGGCGGCGAACATGCCCACCGCGAACGCTCGGCCTTCGTCCAGAGCGCCGGTCGCTGGTACTTCATCGACCCCACCGCACCGCTGAAAGCCGGCCGCAACGATCCCTGCCCGTGCGGTAATGGCGGCAAGTTCAAGAAGTGCTGCGCGCCTTATCTGGGCTAAGAACAGGGCATCCACGCAGATCGGCACCGAGCAAGCCCAGGCCCAGGATCGCATCCTCCACCCGCCCAACGCCAACTGTGGCGTCCGCACAGGCGTAACTCAGGCGGCGGACCTGGAAGCAAGACGCCGCACATGCCGATAGAGACATGCATCCCCTGCCGCGGCCACGCGCGCAGCACGTGCGCGCACGACACCTATAGTTTCCGCGGTACGCCCTTGTACCTGTAGTCTCGCCACTCGCTCCTCTGCACTGATCAGTGCGTCGCCGTCTACCTACACACCCAAAGGGGAGCAACCATGCGCCTGGCCGACTTCATCTTGGAAAACATCGAGCCCATCCTGCAGCACTGGGAAGACTTCGCCAAGACCATGACCCCCGGAGCCTCCGGGATGGACTCCGCGGAACTGCGCGACCACGCGGAACAGATGCTGTGCACCATCGCCGCCGATCTGCGCACCACCCAGACGGTCAAGGCACGGATCTCCAAATCCCAGGGCGAAGCGCCGGATTCGCGCGCAACCACCGCTGCCGAAACGCACGCGGACCTGCGCCACTTCTCGGGCTTCACCATCGGCCAGATGCTCGCCGAATACCGCGCGCTGCGCACCAGCGTGCTGATGCTGTGGATGCCCTCGGCGAAGGTGACCCCCGAGCAGAAGGTGTCGGACATCGTTCGCTTCAACGAAGCCATCGACCAGGCAATTGCCGAGTCGGTAGTCAGCTATACCGATGCCGTGGACGCCGCCCGCAACGTGTTTCTCGGCATTCTCGGGCATGACCTGCGCAGCCCCCTGGGCGCCATCCTGCTCAGTTCGGAAGTACTGCTGCGCGCGGGCGATCTAGCGCCCAAACCGACCAAGAACGTGTCGCGCATCTACACCAGCGTGAATCGCGCGATAAAGATCGTCGGCGACCTGCTCGACTTCACCCGCACCCATTCCGGCGCCGGCATCCCGGTACGCATGGTCGACGATGACCTGGCGCAGGCTTGCGAAGGCATGGTCGAGGAAGCCAGGGCCTACAACCCGGACCGGCAGATAGTGCTGCAGTCCGAACCCAGCCTCCTCGGCCACTTCGACAGATCGCGCATGGAGCAGGTGATCGCCAACCTGATCGGCAATGCCCTGCAGCACGGCGAGCCAGGCTCGACCGTCACCGTCAACCTGAGTAGCGACGACGGCCACGCCGTGCTGGCAGTGCACAACGCAGGAATGCCCATCGAAGAAAGCGCGAAAAGCAGCCTGTTCAACCCAATGGTCCGCCACCTGCAAAGCGGCAACCTCGAATATGGCGCCGGCCTGGGGCTTGGCCTCTACATCGCCTCGGCGATCGTCAACGCGCACATGGGCAGTATCGACGTCGACTCCAGCGCCGGTAGCGGAACGACCTTTACGGTGCGGATTCCATTGAATGAGTCCAAAGCGGCCTAGCGCAGAATCCTTGACTACCGGACGCTGTGAAGCCATCGGGGACAGACCACGAAATAACTAATTAACTCGTGGCCTGTCCCCACTTTTCAAGAAACTCAGCTTCCAACCCATCGACTTCTAATCGTTTTATTTCAAACTCGGCATAGACAAGCTCAACGCCAACAATGCAGCCATATAGCGTAGAGACCGGCACAACCAGATAAACAGAAATTGCTATTGCCAGAATTCCCGAAGCCGGGGCCAATATATTTGGCCATTTCACCTTCCAGCTCAGGATAAAAATCAAAAAACTCAGACATGAGAGCTGAACGCCTGATAGAAATTAATATCCATAAAACCGACAAAGCAGATAGCGCCGGATATTAATCAAGCGCAACTACGCCTGTATTTTTCCATCATTTTTTTGTCTGGCATGGGTTGAGCCAGCACGAAATAGGGTTGCGCCAGATTAGGATTGAAGACATACGTATAATGTGGCGCTTTATTTGCAGAGTGAATTGAATACTTCCCATACTTTTTGTCCAGCTCAACAGCTAGCCTGCTCAACTCATCGCGAGTTAGAGATGGGAAAATCTGCGCAATTCCCACAACCTTCCAACTCCCAGCGGTATCAAGTTGCAGTGTGAATTGTGTTTGCACACCTGCAGACTCAAGCGTCTTTCCGATCATGCTCCTGGGTGAGCATGCTTTGTTCACCGCAGGCAACATCATAAGTATTTTATTATCAAATCGACCCTGTAAAAGTGGCATAGCCAACTCCGCCGGGTACCTTGGGTAGGTAGCATCCAACTCCCGCTTCTTGCGAGGAGATAATTGACGACCAAATGACTCGACAGTTTCGTACCTGAACTCTTCAACCGCGTGTATTGAATCCCCCAGGCAAACACCCTCTACACATGGGCGAGCCTGGGCATAAAACGGGAAAAGCACAAGAGCCATTAACGCTGCGCAATATGAAACCGAATGAGCCTTCAACTCACCAACCCTCCATAAGTCCTTTAAGCTCATCGAGGGTTCGCCTTACCTCATACACGGTAGATTTGGCTTCACGAGCAGTTTGAGTAATATCCTGGACTGTTTCCACAGTGTCCCGCGCGCTCATCCCAGTATCAGGATTATTTGATGATCCTGCACGTACCTCATTCAACCGCGACTGTTGCCCTTGTTCAGACAGAATCGCATGGCTACCAAACTGATTGCCGTTACTGGCGCAGCCAGCCAAAGCAAATTGAACGCTAAACATAAAGGCAAAAGCATGCTTTTTCATTTTAAAGCTCCTTTTTTTGACAAAGTGAAGCCTCAAGAAATAACTTCCAGTTAAGGAATTCTCTTGTGCTATATGGGAACTCGACTGGAGGCCAAGCCGACCTATTCTAGACTTAGGGAATCAGCAATTAGCTTCAGAAATTAACATTTCGCGCAACTATAAAAATACGAAAGTCCCTGCCCTTACTCCCATGGCGCTCTACAGAAACAATATCTAAACCAACTTTTTCCATGGCGCTTTTTAACTGTGCAGCAGTGAAACACAGTACAGGCGGGGCTTTGCCTACAACTCGCATCAGCGGCAAGGCAATGTTTGGTATAAAGGGGTTCATCTCGCTCAGGCAGGGTGTCTTTGAGATTAGTAAGCCACCTGGCTTCAGAGACTTGACTAACGATTTTAGCGTCTGCGACAAACTCGACACTAAATGCAGCATGTTAAATGCCAAGACAATATCGAAAGCATTATCTTCCGATAAAGCCCCATCAGCATCTGCCAGACTGAACTCTAGCTGGGGCACAGGGTGGCTGGCGAGTTTCTCGCAAGCGATGGCAATCATCTGTTCGGATATATCTGTGGCCACCAATCGTCGCGTGGCAGGAGCCAACCGCAGTGCGGTTGATCCTGTGCCACAACCGATCTCCAGTACCTCATACTCCGTCGACAGCATTTCTTTTACGCGCAGCAACGTCCTTTCATAACCATCTAGGTCAGCAATAGGATCACTCGCATATTTGCGTGCCACTCGATTCCAGAAGCGTGCTTTGCTGGCCATGACAGCAGAGGTTGCATCTTCAGAACCTCGGCCGCTGGCGGAGATGAGAGGTGAGTACATGGGCGTGCGTCCTTTGCATGGATATGGCGAAACCCGACAACAGTGCTGATACTATCCCGGCCAATCACCTGACGGTATTGAGATAAATTGCAGAGAACATATGCATTTACGCATGGATAAGGTCGACTGGAATCAGCTACGAGCTTTTCTGGAGACAGCAGAGGCCGGCTCGTTGTCAGCAGCAGCGCGTAAGCTCGGGCAGACGCAACCCACTCTCAGTCGTCAGGTCGCCGCGCTTGAACAGAGTCTGGGGGTGACGCTTTTCGAGCGGGTAGGCAAAGCCATGGTGCTGACGTCAACGGGCAGTGATCTATTGGTGCATGCACGTCTGATGGGTGCTGCGGCTAGAGACCTGGGGCTTTCTGCTAAAGGTCGCTCGGAATCCCTAGAGGGCGTTGTTTCGGTATCGGCTTGCGACGGGATTGCATCCTACTTGCTCCCCAAAATCTTGCTTCGGCTCCGTAAGTTCGCGCCTGGAATATTTGTGGAGGTTGTTCCAACGGATGGCCTCAGTGACTTGCTTCGCCGTGAGGCAGACATTGCGATCCGCCATGTTTCTCCCACGGAACCTGAGTTAATTGGCCGATTGGTTCGCAATGCATCTGGATACTTTTATGCTGCCGAGAGCTGGGTGCGCGAAAATGGCCATCCACGCACGGCAGCCGATATCGCGCAACATGATTTTATTGGCGCAGACCGTTCCGGAAATTACCTGGCATTCTTGCAAGCTCATGGTCTGCCTGTAACAGCTGCTAATTTCCGCTGCTTTGCAGACAACACCGCGACTCATTGGGAAATGGTACGCCACGGCTTTGGAATAGGTGCTCAAATTGAGGATATTGCTAATGACACCGTAGGTGTTGTCCAAGTGCTTGAGGACGTGCCACCAGTAGCATTTCCGATCTGGCTGGTTACCCACAGGGAGCTACGCACAGCTCGATGCATACGTATAGTTTTTGATCTACTTTGCGATGCTCTTTCACGCTGATACTGAAACCCTATCGGCCAGCATTGCTTTTCCTCAGATTCCGGCTGACCTGACAGCCGCCATGAAGAGATTATCTGCTGGTCTAACCATCGTGGACAGATCACGAAATAACCAGCATCCTGCGCGCCCAGCAAGCCGCCCTCGATCGCACCTACATCAAACAGTGGAGCCGGCAGAGTCGGTGGCTCGAGCGGAACGTGAAAAGCCAAGAAGCGGCTCCGGGGACGCTTTTCCGCGCCCACGTCACCTTTACCGGACGCTGGTAATATCTCGCCCCCATGGCGTCGCTGAAAGCCGGTCGCAACGTTCGCTGCCCGTGTGAAATTGGCGGCAAGTTCAAGAAGTGCTTTGTGGGATTTATGGCCTGAAGATGGGCGGACAGGGTTCTGCCTGGCGCGAGGATTGGCATGTAACAAATTGACTGGCTGGTTACAGCCAGAAGCAGCCGTTTAAGGATTGGGGTAGAAGTTACTTGTGGCCCATAACCTTCATAAACCTGAACATCTCATTGCCCTCCCGTTCTTGATGGACCTGAACCGAAGCCTGGTTTGGATCCGGATGAAATTTGTTGTAGAACTCAACAATTTTGAAGCCACACCTATTTACATAAAAGTGAATGTTTCGCTTCTCAAAATAGGGGGTTACGGTTTCCCAGACATTGGTGTTTGGATACTCGTTCTCGATTGCCCTCCAGGCTTGTAACCCTAGCCCACGACTCTGCTGGCTGGTTGAAATGAAGAAGAATGACAATGAGTTTAGATTGCTTATTTCATCAATTACTATAATCGCGCCGCCGACACGCTGATCGTTTTCCATGATCCAGTAGATAGCAGCCCCATCAACAGCGATGGACTGCTCTATGTCCTCATCAGAAGGAATGGGCTCTTCAAGCGGCTGACCTGAGTCAGCTTCTGCTGCCACGCGGAACGAGTCCTGGAGAGCAGTTTTAAACTCGCTGAGAGTGCCTACGTTAGCCTTCAGGAGTTTGACCATTCTGGAATCCTCGAACGTTCTGTTAGTCGATTCGCAAGATCCACTGGTAGTGAGATCGTGCGGCTAAATATATTGGAGATGAATACGCCGAAGAAGGTGATCCCGAGGCCTGTTCCCAACTCGTACGCAGTGGCTTCCAGCGAGCCCTCCGCCCCACCGTTACTGGCTTCCACCGACCCCATGATCGCAGTGGGCGACGCCGTCTGACGGCCAGCTCTACTGAGCCGCTCTGACAGCGGCAGTCTCCGCGAGATCGCGCTCGTGCAGACCACCACCCAGCGATTTGTACAATGCCACCCGGTTGGCGATTTCCTCCCGGCGCAGCTCCAGCAGCGCTTGCCGTGCGGCGTGCAACTGGCGCTGGGCATCCAGCAGTTCCAGACGCCCATCGACTCCTGCGCGGTAACGCAAGTCGGACAGTTGCAAACGCCGCTCGGCAGCGGTTACCGCGCGAAGTTGCGCCTCCATTTGACGGTCGAAGGTGGCGGTACCGGCGAGGGCATCGGCCACCTCGCGGAAGGCCGTCTGGATGGCGCGCTCGTACTGCGCGACTGCCTCGGTTTTGCGTACCTCGGCCAGGCGCAGCTCAGCGCGCAGGCGCCCGCCCTGGAACAGCGGCTGGGAAATCTGCGGGGCGAAACGCCAGACCCGCCTTGCCGGGTCGAACAAACTGCCGAGCGAGGTGCTGGCATAGCCGAACGACGCAGTCAGGGAAATCTGCGGGAAGAACGCCGCCCGCGCCGCGCCGATATCGGCATTGGCGGCCACCAGCAGCTGCTCGGCCTGGCGCAGGTCTGGCCGGCTCAGCAGCAGGTCGGCCGGTAGCCCGGCCGGCAGCTGCGCGATCACCACCTGGCGCTGCAATGGCAAAGCGGCGGGCAGATCGCTCGGCAGTTCGCTGCCCACCAGCAGCTGCAGGGCGTTATCCGCCTGTGCCAGGGCACGCCGGCGTGCTTCGAGATCGGCTTCGGCCAGGGCTACCTGCGCTTCGGCCTGGGCCACGTCCAGGCTGCTGCTCTGCTCGGCCTGCTTGAGCAGGCGCGCCAGTTCCAGCGACTGCCGCCAGTCGGCCAGGGTGCGCTCGGTCAGTTGCAGTTGCTCGCCGGCCAGACGCTGGGCGAAGTACGCCTCGGCTACCGCGCCGACCAGGGCGATCTGCGCCGCATCACGCCCGTGCTCGCTGGCCAGGTAACGGTTAAATGCCGCATCGGACAGCGCCCGCACACGGCCGAACAGGTCCAGCTCGAAGGCGCTGAGCGCGACGTTCACGCCGCTCTGCTGGCTGACCTCGCGGCTGGCCTGGCTGTGTCCATCACCACTCACGCTGCGTTCACGCGTGCGCGTCGCCTCCAGCCCCACGGCCGGCAGGCGCGCGGCGCGCTGGATGTTCCCCTGCGCCTGCGCCGCCTCGACGTTGAGGGTGGCCAGGCGCAGGTCGCGGTTATTGCTCAGGGCCAGGTCGATCAGCCGTCGCAGGCGCGGATCGCCAAACATCGTACGCCAGCCGAGTGCGCTGGCCGGCGACGCCGAAGCCGGTGTTGCGGCGGCCACGGGAAAGCTCGGCGGCACCGGCGCGGCCGTGCGTTGCAGAGTTGGTGTCATCGAGCAGGCGCTCAGGCAGCCGAGTAGGGACAGGGTCAGTAACAGGCGCATCACGGGTTCTCCCGAGTCAGCGCAGCAGTGCCACGCCGAGCACGCCAGGCGCTGAATCGCTCCTGCGTGCCGATGACGAAGACAAAAAAGGCCGGCACGAAGAAAACCGCCAACAGGGTGCCGCTAAGCATGCCGCCGAACACCCCGGTGCCGATGGCGTGCTGGGTTTCCGCGCTGGCGCCAGAAGCGAGCATCAGCGGCACCACGCCGAGGGTGAACGCCAGCGAGGTCATCAGGATCGGGCGCAGGCGCAGACGCGCAGCGGTCACGGCGGCGTCGATCAGCGTGCGTCCCTCACCGTGCAACTGGCGGGCGAACTCGACGATGAGGATGGCGTTCTTCGCCGACAGGCCGATAAGGGTGATCATCCCCACCTTGAAGAACACGTCATTGGGCATGCCGCGCAACATCACCGCCGCCACCGCACCGAGCAGGCCCAACGGCACCACCAGCATTACCGATAGCGGGATCGACCAGCTCTCGTACAGCGCCGACAGCACCAGAAACACCACCAGCGCCGACAGCAGCATCAGCAGCGGTGCCTGCGCCGCCGACTGGCGTTCCTGCAATGACACGCCCGTCCAGGCTGCGGCATAGCCCTTGGGCAACTGCGCGACCAGACGTTCCATTTCAGCCATCGCTGCTCCACTGGACACGCCGGGCGCTGCTCCTCCGGAAATACGCACCGCCGGGAAGCCCTGGTAACGCAGCATCTGTTGCGGTGATTCGCTCCACACCGGCGTCACCACCTCGCGCAGCGGCACCATGCCGCCGCTGGCGTTGCGCACACGCAGGCCGAGCACGTCGTCCAGTTGCATGCGCGCGGAGGCGTCGGCCTGCAGGATGACCTGCTGCAGGCGTCCGGTGTTGGGGAAATCGTTGACGTACAACGAGCCCATGGCCGCCGACAACGTGCTGCTCACGGCCGCGAAGGACAGGCCCATGGCCTCGGCCTTCTGCCGGTCGATCTCCAGACGGATGCTCTCGCCGGGCGGCAGGCCATCCGGGTAGACGTCGCTGACGACGCTGCTCTGCGCGGCCAGTTCCAGCAGTTGTGCCTGCGCGGCCTGCAAGGCGGCTTCGCCACGATTGGCGCGATCCTGCAGGATCATGGTGAAACCGGAGGACGTGCCCAACTCGTCGATGGCCGGAGGCATCAGGCTCATCACCGTGCCCTCGACGTTGTCGGCCATGGCCTGCTGCGCCAGCGCGGCTTCTTCGGCGGCCGTGGCGCCATCACGCTGATCCCAGTCCTTGAGCATGGTGAAGGCCATGGCCGCGTTGGGGCCGGAGCCCGCGAAGCTGAAGCCCAGCACCACCAGGTTGGCGTCCAGTCCTGGGCGCGAGGCGACGTGCGCCTCGTAGGCCTTGACCACGTCCAGCGTGCGCTCGCTGGTAGCGCCGGTGGGCAGCTGGATGGAAGTCATGAAGTAGCCCTGATCCTCCTCGGGCAGGAACGACGACGGCAACTGCGCGGCCGCGACGGCCAGCACCGCGCAAAGCACGGCGAAGGCCGCCATCATTCGTCCGCTGCGCCCGACCAGGCGTGCCACCTGCGCGCCATAGCTCGCGGTGAGGCGTTCGAAGCCGCGGTTGAAGGCGCCGAAGAAGCCGCGTTTTGCATGATGGTCGGCGTTCACCGGGCGCAGCAGCGTGGCGCAGAGTGCCGGCGTCAGGCTCAGGGCGAGGAAGGCCGAGAACAGGATCGACACCGCCATCGACAGGCTGAACTGCTGGTAGATCACCCCCACCGAGCCACTGCCAAAGGCCATGGGGATGAACACGGCGGTGAGCACCAGGGTGATGCCGATCACCGCGCCGGTGATTTCCTGCATCGCCCGTGAGGTGGCTTCTTTCGGCGACAGCCCCTGGGTGGCCATCAGCCGTTCGACGTTCTCCACCACCACGATGGCGTCGTCGACGATGATGCCGATGGCCAGCACCATGCCGAACATGGTCAGCGAGTTGATCGAGAACCCGGCCAGCAGCATCACCGCGAAGGTGCCGAGCAGTGCGATGGGCGCGACGATGGCCGGAATCAGGGTGTAGCGCAGGTTCTGCAGGAACAGGAACATCACCAGGAACACCAGCACCATGGCCTCGAACAGGGTGTGGATCACCTTCTCGATGGACACCTTGACGAAGGGCGCGGTGTCGAACGGTACCGAGTAGGCCATGCCGGCCGGCATGCTCGGCGCCAGTTCAGCCAGGCGTTCGCGCACCGCCGAAGCGGTGCGCACGGCGTTGGCACCGGGCGACAACTGGATGGCGGCACTGGTCGCCGCCAAGCCGTTCTCGCGGTTGGAGAAGGCGTAGGACTCGGCGCCCAGTTCGATCCGCGCCACGTCACCGAGCACCACCCTGGCACCGTCGGCGCCCGCGCGCAGTACGATGGCAGCGAACTGCTCCGGCGTGGTCAGTTGCCCTTGCACGGTCAGCGGTACGGTCAGGCGTTGGCCGGGCAATGCAGGCTCGTCACCTATGCGGCCGGGGGCGATCTGCGCGTTCTGCTGCTCGATGGCCTGGGCCAGCTCGTTCATGGTCAGGCCGTAGGCGGTGAGCTTGTTCGGGTCGACCCAGACGCGCATGGCCTGCTCTGCGCCGAACAGTTGCACACGCCCCACGCCGTCGATACGCCGCAGCTCCTGGACAATGTTGCGCGCCAGGTAGTCGTTCAGGGCGACCTCATCGAACTGACCGTTGGGCGAGGTCAGACCGACCATCATCAGAAAGCTCGAGGCGGCGGACTCCACCTGCAGGCCGTTCTGCCTTACGGCCTGGGGCAGGCGCGGTTCGACGGCCTTGACGCGGTTCTGCACGTCCACCTGGGCCAGCTCCGTATCGGTGCCCGGCTTGAAGGTGGCCGTGATCTGCGCGGAGCCTGAGGTATCCACCGAGGACTCGAAGTACAACAGGTTCTTCACCCCCGACAGCTCGCGCTCGACCAAACTCACCACCGAGTCGTTGAGCGTCTGCGGGGTGGCCCCCGGATAGCTGGCGTAGAGGGTCACCGACGGCGGCGCCACCGACGGATATCGGGCGATGGGCAATTGCGGGATGGCGATGATGCCGCCCAGCACGATGAACAGGGCGATCACCCAGGCAAACACCGGGCGGTTGATGAAAAACTGCGGCATGACGGCTTCTCCGGACTCAGCGCGCGACGGCGCTAAGTTGTTCGCCGTTGACGGCGGGTTGCCAGGGGCGCGTGGCGACCTGGGCGTCGGGACTCAGGCGTTCGATGCCCTCGACCACCACCTGCTGTCCGACGCTGAGCCCGGACACGACGCGGTAGTGGCGCTCGACCAGTTCACCGAGTTCGATGGGCACCGGGCTTACCCGGCCCTGAGCATCCACCACCCACACGCTGGTGTGGCCCGCGCTGCGGGTCACCGCCTGCTGCGGCACGCGGAGAGCGGCGGAGTAATGTGCTCGCGGAATCCGCGCCTGCACGTAGAGACCCGGCAGCAGGCGGCGTTGCGGGTTGTCCACCAGCACCCGCAACAGAACGTCGCCGGTGCCGGCATCCACCTCGACGCCGGAAAACAGGACGCGCCCGCGCATGCCCAGCGGTTTACCGTCGCTGCCGAGGATGTCCACGCCCAGCTCCGGCGCCGCTGCGCCGGCCTGCTGACGCAGCGCGTCCAGCACTGAAGCGGACTGGCGTACGTCGACGTACACCTGGTCGATCTGCTGAATGCGCGCCATGGGCGTGGCATCGCTCGGCGACACCAGTGCACCTTCGCTGACCAGCGCCTGGTCGATCCTCCCGGCAATCGGTGCCTCGACGCTGGCGAACTGCAGGTCCAGTTTGCGCCGCGCCAGCGCCGCCTTGGCCTGAGCCACATCGGCGGCGGCCTGCTCGCGCAGCGCCACAGCATCGTCATACACCTGGCGGCTGACCGCCTCGGCCTGCACCAGCGGGGTGAGCCGCTCGACCTGCACGCGCGCCCGTGCCAGAACCGCCTCGGTACGCTGCAGCGCTGCGGCGGCGCTGTCGACCTCGGCCTTGAACGGCGCCGGGTTGATCTGGAACAGCACGGCACCGGCCGCGATCTCGGCACCCTGCTCGAACAGGCGACGCTGCACGATGCCGCCGATCTGCGCGCGAATCTCGGCGCTGCGCACGGCGGCCACCCGCGCGGGCAGAACCTCGCTGATCGCCAGTTCGTGCGCTTGCAGTGTCAGTACCGACACCGCAACAGGCGGCGGAGCTTCGGCTTCCTGTGGCGCCGCATCACAACCTGCCAGTGCCAGTACGGCAAGTCCTGCGAACACGACGCCCAGAGGCCGCTGTTTACTGCCCATAACCCACTCCTCGTTGCACGCTACGCCCAGGTGACCTGATGTCGACCGGGGGCTGATCGAGGCTGAAGTCTGAGGTGTGGCTATTGCGAATGATTCGAGGCTTTGTGGAGAAAGCATGGAGGGCGCTATAAAATTCAGCGCCACCGTCCGCGAGGCTGTCCATGTCCGATCTCAATGCGCGCACCAGCCCTACCTCCCACGCCTCGGCACTGGTGCTGATCGCCGAGGACGAGGCCGAGATCGCCGACATCCTCATTGCCTACCTGCAACGCAACGGCCTGCGCACCCAGCACGCCAGTGACGGCCAGCAGGCATTGGCCCTGCACCAGGCACTCAAGCCGGATCTGTTGCTGCTCGACGTGCAGATGCCTGTGCTCGATGGCTGGAAGGTGCTGAGTGAAATCCGCTCCCGCGGCGACACTCCGGTGATCATGCTCACCGCGCTCGACCAGGACATCGACAAGCTCATGGGTCTGCGCCTGGGCGCCGACGACTACGTGGTCAAACCCTTCAACCCGGCTGAGGTGGTGGCACGTGTTCAGGCGGTGCTGCGGCGCACGCGGGCGAGCGCACCCGTCGCGACCCAGATGCTGCGCGTCGGCGCCTTCCAGATCGACCTGGACAGCCATGAAGCCAGCGTGCAGCAGCATGGCCAAACACACGCGCTAGAGCTGACCCTGACCGAGTTCAAACTGCTGGCGTGCCTGATGCGCGCACCGAAACGAGCGTTCAGCCGCGCCGAACTCCTGGAGAGCTGCCTGCCCGAAGGTGACACCCAGGAACGCACCGTGGACAGCCACATCAGCAAACTGCGCAAGAAGCTTGAAGCGCTCGATATCCAGGGCGTGCCGGCCAGTGTCTGGGGCGTGGGCTATCGCTTTGGCGTCGAGCAATGAAACCAACACCGGGCCTGCGCCGGCAGTTCATCCAGTCCCTGGCGGTGATGGGGCTGAGCATCATCTTCATCGCCGTATTCGGCTCCTACGCGTTCTACGCCATCGCATCGGCTTACATGCCGGGCAGCATCTCAGAAACCTGGATACCCTCGCGGGTAGAGATGATCTGGATTGGCTGCACCATTGCCACCGCACTGGCTATGTCGGTGTTTGTCGCCATTCGCCTGTCGCGACGCCTGATCACCCCGCTGAACTCGGTGGCACACAGCCTGCGCGAAGTGGCCCAGGGCAATCTCACGGCACGCGCACCGCTGGACGAACAGGCCACCGGCGAGACGGCCCAACTGGTACGCGACTTCAACGTCATGGCTGAGCGCCTGCAGAGCATGACCCGTGAGCGCGAGTTCTGGAACGCCGCCATCGCCCACGAGCTGCGCACGCCGGTGACCATACTGCGCGGTCGCCTGCAGGGTCTGGCAGAAGGCGTGTTCGATCCCAGCAACGAGCTGTTCGAGGGGCTGCTGCGCCAGGTGGGGGGACTGAACCGCTTGATCGAAGACTTGCGCGTGCTGAGTCTCAGGGACAGTGGCCACCTGGACATACAGCGCACCAGGGTCCGCCTGGCCGATGAACTCAGCGTCGTGCTGAGGGCCTTCGCCGAGCCGCTGGCGTCCAAGGGCTTTCACCTGCACGACGAACTGGATGCCAACTTGCTGGTGGAGTGCGACGCGCTGCGCATCCGCCAGGCGCTGATGGCGCTGCTGGAGAACGCCCTGCGCCATGCCGACCCAGGCAACCTGCGAGTGCGTCTGGAACAGGTCGGCGACGACTGTCAGTTGAGCGTGGAAGACGATGGCCCCGGCATTGATAGCGAACTGACCAGCGAGATCTTCGAGGCCTTTCGTCGTGGAGATCCTTCGCGCTCTCGAAAGAATGGTGGCAGCGGCCTAGGACTCGCCGTGGTCAAAGCCATCGCAGAGGGTCATGGCGGTCATGCGATATGCCGACCGGCTGGCCCGGGAAGTTCATTCGTGATTGCCTGGCCAGCCAGCATGCAAATTTCACAGAGATAGTTCGTTAACCCAGTGTCCGCAATTGGCCGATAGCCGCCACTCCCTTGGCCGCAGCCACCTAGAGATAGTGGCTGCGATGGATCCCCACGACAAAGCCGCCATTGCCCATGTAGCTCCAGGCATAGGTCACGCCGCTCAGCTCGCTCTTGAGCGTGACCAATCGATCCTCCGGCACCCAGGTCGGGATGATCACCACAGCCATGCCCGTGCCGCCCTGCGGAATGGTCCTGACCTTTTCGACGTCCACCAGCGCGTCCTGGCAAAACGACCTGTATGTGGAGGCGATCTCGCTGATGATGTGTTCCTTGTGCGCAATGCGATTGAGGCCAAGGCACTTGAGCTCGACGCCGAAGCGGGTGTCGGGGAACCACAGGTCGATTTGGCGCTTATCGTCCCAGACATGCTGTTCCGGAAACACCTGGCCAAAGGACCACTTGCCGGTCATTTCGATCTTCAGCCAGTTCTCCCAACCACCGGAGTACTGGCTGAAGCCTTCGATCTCGCGTTTCTTTGCGGTGAGGATGGCGTCGAGCGCTTGCACCACTTCCTGGTAGTTCATGGCTGTTTCTCCCTTGATGGACGCTGTGCTGATGAGGGCATGGAGCCCCGATGAGGCTGTTGAAACTCCCGGCGCAGCCGCCCCATCCGTCCTTTCCAGGCACAGCGTTCAAGGATCGGGGCAAAGCTGCTGCAGGTAGTGAAGCAAAGGTTGGCGAATTTGCTTTCGGGCGACGTCCCTGCCCGCGTTGGCAGTCATGCCGCCCGGCCGATCGTCTTCGATAGTGACGGACAGCATTGAGACGGGACCGATTGGACTGCCCGTTTCGGCCAAACAGCCACTCATCGCAGGCGCGGAGCCCTCCCACTCCCAGACACGCCAATGAGATCGTGAGCTGAACCAGGATCTCGACTACCCGACCTCCGCCGGGCACTGCGCGGCGTCCAGACGCATGAGCGTCGCAGCGAAGTTCTTGCCGAACATCCTGGCGGTCTTGATATCTCCTGGCGCAAAGGCATCGCCGGTAGAGGATTTTTCTGCCTGGGCCATCAGGCCGGACCAGGAGCCCAAGCGATTGGCGGCTTCGTCATAAGGAACGCCATCGTGTTGCTCGGGAAGAATCGGGTTGCCCACCCACAACATGCCGTGCTGCATGCAAAAGACGAACATCGACATCAGCGTGGACTGCTTGTCCCCGGCAGGCAGCGACGACACCGTAAAACCCGCCGCAAGTTTCCCGCGCAGGCTCTGGGTACGCCACAGCTGGCCGGTAGCGTCCATCAATGCTTTGAAAGGCGCGGACACGCCACCCAGGTAGGTGGGGGACCCAAGGATGATGCCGTCATATCCGACCAGCTCATTCGGCGCAGCCGTCGTATTCAGCGCCTGCAACAGGATGCCTTCTACACCCGGAACGCTCACCACTCCCGCCAGTACCTGCCCGGCAAGGTGCTCCGTGTGCCCATGAGCGCTGTGATAAACGATGGCGACTCTTTTCATTCTGATTCTCCGGTGGTGATGGGTGCGCGGCTCAAGCCACGCGGGCTGCGAGAAGGGTTGCGCAGAGGTAGAGGCCCGCTCCGAATACGGCGTGGTTGGCCAGGCTTTTCAAGCAGTTCCTTATCGGGCTCGGGGTCTTCCTTGAAGCGATGCCGGCGCCCATCGCAGGCTGAACCAGCAGCAGGGGGAAAACAGCCGTGGCCAGCCCGAACGCTAACGCTAGAAGTAACCTGGGTTGTTGCGCCCAGGAAATCCCCTCCAGCAAGAAGAACATCGCTGCGAAGACCACGCCGGTCGCGTAGTGCATCACCCAGCCCAGTGCGAGCTCATGGGGAATGGGTTCGGACGCTGCGATGGAGCGGTGGTGGAACCTGCCGCGAGACAGGTGCCCCACCCAGCGCCCGATGAAGGCGAAGTTGAGCGTGGGTACACCGAGCCGCTGCAGAAGCAGCAGCCAGAGGTCCATGACCAGGGTGGCACCCACGCCTGTCAGGAGGATGGTTGCAACGATGTTCAAGTTCATGGCGGCCTCGATGGGTTTGACTGGAAAGGTTTCAGTCGCCACCCTACAAGTTCAAGTCAACTTGAGGTCAAGAGGTAAAGATGGACATCCGTGAGGTGACCCGCCGCTCCGGTCTGCCGGCCTCGACCCTGCGTTTCTACGAGGAGAAAGGCCTCGTGCTTGCCTTGAATCAGCCCGGTGAACGACGCCGCTTCGCGGCCAACATCCTGGATCAGCTGGCGCTGATCTCTCTCGGGCAGTCCGCCGGTTTCAGCCTCGACGAGATCCGCACGATGCTCACCGGGAAAGGCGAGCCGAACATCGATCGGCAAATCCTGGCTGCCAAGGCAGATGAGATCGACGCGACCATCCGACGCCTGCGAGCAATGAGCAGGGGCCTGAGACATGCAGCTATCTGCCCGGCGCCCAGTCACGCCGAATGCCCAACCTTCCAGCGTCTTCTCAACGAAGCCGCCGCCAGCGCCCATACCGACAGGACCAGATCGAGGAAACGCCGACTCTGAGGGGGGCAGACGACGAGGGCAGGCGCTATGGGCCGGCCGCCGGATGTTATGTGCGCGGACCTACGCCAAGGCGCCGGACGCTCGCGGCGGATCGAACCCCCTCTGACTAACCTGCCCGCACCCGCGCACACCACCCATGCATCAACCCCGCCTGGAAGAACTGTACCGGCGGCTCGAATCCCGCCGCCTCGATCAGATCGGCGACCCGCGACGGCGGCAGGACGGCCACGTCATTGGCGTAGGCCGCGCGGGCCCGTTCGAGCATGTCCGGGGTCACGCCGGCAGAAGACATCAGCGTCATCCAGCTACGCAGCAGCGCTTCATAGGCCGGTGAGAGGATGTCGGAAGCCAGGTCGGCGTCTGCCAGGATGGCGCCGGGCTTGAGCCGGTGGGCGATCTGCCGGAAAAAGCCAATGCGCGCCTGCGCATCGAGCATGAATTGCGACACCAGAAAGCAGGTGGCGCCGTCATGACTGGGCAGCTCCGGCAGGGTGTCGAGATAGCCTTCGTGAAAGCGGCAGCGCGAGAAGAATCCGCCCCGCTCCGCGCGTTGCCGGCAGATGTCGAGCATCGCACCGGAGGGGTCGACCGCGGTGAACTGCCAGCCTGGGAATCGCTCGGCCAGATAGGCCAGCTCCGCGCCGGTGCCGACACCGACGCAGAGAATCCGCGCGTCTTGCGGCAGCTCGGCGAAGACCGAGCCGAGCAGGAAATGCAGCGCATCGCGGATCGGCGCCATCCCGGCCCATTGTTTGTCGTAGCCGGCGGCCTGCTGATCGAACAGGGCCTTGAGTTCTGCTTCGCGCATGGGGCTGCTTCCTCGGAGTCATACAATGATGCGCCGCGCCGGGGCGGTGCTCGATTCAGTATCCCAGAGCCGTCAAGCCCCATCGTCCAGGCCCAGGGACCAGGAGAAGAACGTCAGCGCGCGAGCGATTCGCAGCCGGCGGTCGGAAAGCATCGATCAAGCGTGATCAGCGTCACTTCCTGATCACTGCCGCGGCAACCCCCTGCGCGGTACCGGCTCCATTTGCCAGCCATCGTCACTGCGCCCGCAGCGGCTGGCCAGGCTCAGGAGTCAGTCCCATGCACCGTCTTGTCCGCTTCACGCTTCCCCTGCTGCTGGTCGCGGCGCTGCCCGCGCATGCCGCCGATCTGCGCGTCACCACTTTCGCCGACGAGGACGATGGCCAGTGCACGCCGAGCCACTGTTCGCTGCGCGAGGCGATCTCGCACGCCAACCAGACCCCCGGCGATACCTTCATCCGGCTGGCAGCCGGCGAGTACCTTCTGGAACGGGCCAACCCCGACACAGGCTACGACTGGCCGATAGAGGAGGACGACAACCGCATCGGCGACTTCGACGTGCATGGCCAGGTTACCCTCGTCGGGCGCGGCATCGGAGTGACCCGCCTGAATGCCCAGCATCTGGACCGCCTGTTCCACGTCCATCCGGACGCGCAGCTGCGGATGACAGGGTTGACCCTGACCGGCGGCCTGCAGATCTTCGACGGGGGCGCCCTGCTCAATCACGGCAAGACCGCCGTGCGCGAGGTGGCATTCGTCGACAACCTGCTGATTTCCTACATGCCCTACCCGGCCGAGCGCACTGGCAGCGGCGGTGCCGTCGCCAACTTCGGCGTGTTCGAGGCGCAGCGCGCGACCTTTCGCGGCAACCGCCTCGACGCCAGCGAGACGGCTACCCCCGGCAAGGGTGGCGGCGTCTACAACCAGGGCAGCCTGCTACTAAGGGACAGCCTGTTCGTCGCCAACCGGGCCAACGACTACAACGAGTCGGGCATGGGCGGCGCGCTCTACAACCTGGGCGACGCCGACATCGCTCGCACCAGCTTCCAGGCCAACCAGGTCTCCTGGGGCGGCTACGGCGCCGCCATCGCCAACGTCGGGCGGATAACCCTGTCCAACAGCACCCTGAGCGGCAATTTCAGCGTCGAGCAGAGCGCATTCGAGAACGGCCATCCCTGGCTGCCTGAGCTCAGCGCAAAAGCCCAGGCTCGGCTCTACCACGTCACCATCGCCGGCAACGAGGGCCGGGGAATCAGCAACCGTGGCGACCTCCTGCTGCGCAACAGCATCATCGCCGGCAACCGCGCAAGCGAGTTCGAAGAGGTGCGCAACTGCATCAACCGACCCGGCGCCATCGGCTATCAGGCGCGCGGACTGCTGCTGGGCAGCGATGCCGGTGGCTGCGTCGCCGACACCATCATTGCCGACGACACCACCTTCACCCACCATCTTTTCCTCCTGCAGGAAAACAACGGCAGCCAGGTCCATCCGCTGCGCCGCAACAGCGCCGCCATCGATGCCGGCGTCGGCGGCTGCGCCAGCCACGACCAACGTGGCCTGGACCGTCTGCGCGACGGCAATGGCGATGGCATCGTCAATTGCGATCTGGGGGCGTTCGAGCGGGCCTATCCGTGAGTAGCGCTCTGGCAGGTCGCACTCATCAGAAGAGTGCAGCCCGCCGCCCGAACCCGTCTCCGTTGCGCAGCGGCACCTCAGGTGCCGCGAGCAAAACCGGGAATCCTTGCCTTCGACTGCCCCATACAAATGCGGCGGGCGAACGGCCCGTCACCGTCACGCGCGATGTCGCGCTCACACCCGCGGAAGCCGGTTTTCTCCGCCACCACGCGAGCCCTGCTCGCCCGGAGAAATCCATGTTCCAGCCTGTTCGTTCACGCCTGCTCCTTCGGCTGCCGATGCTGCTGCTCTGTCTCGGTCTGGGCGAAGCCTCAGCGGCAACTTTCACCGTCAATCAGACCCAGGATGGTCGCGACGGCGCCTGTGACAGCCACTGCACCCTGCGCGACGCAATCGATGCCGCCAATAGCACACCCGGCAGCCACCTGATCCTGTTACCTGACGGCGAATATCTGCTCGACCTCCTCAGCAACGGGGATGAAGACGGCAACGCCAGCGACGATCTCGATCTCACCGCAGACGCGCGCATCGTAGGGAGCGGCTATTCGCGCAGCGTCATCCGTTCGGTAGGCCTGCGACATCGCCTGTTCGAAATCCACCCGGGTGCCCGCCTGCGCCTGGAACGGCTCAGCCTGAAGGACGGTTTCAGCCCCGCCAACGGCGGCGCGGTGGAAAACCACGGCCGGCTGGAACTGCGCCAGGTGTTGCTGGAAGGCAACCGTGCCCGCACCGTCCAGCCCGTCGATCAACCCATCACCGAGGAGCAGGGCTGGTGGAAGGGCCAGGGCGGCGCCATCGCCAACTATGGCGAGGCCCACATCAGCTGGTCGGCATTCGTGCGCAACTCCGCTACCGGCGGCGAAGGACCCAATCCAGGCCGCGGCGGTGCGATCTTCAACCGCGGCGTGCTGTTCATGCGTGACAGCCGCCTGGAAAGCAACGGGGTTTCCAGCCCCGACGACAAGGGCGCCGGGGCGGGGGTTTACAACCGCGGGGTCGCCGACATCGCACGCAGCCTGTTCTACCGTGGCGGCGGCACCAACGACATTTGGGGCACGGCAATCGCCAACGATCTGGGCGGCCAGCTCAAGCTGGTCAACAGCACCCTGGCCTACGGCCGTGCGGAAGCGAATGCGGCGTTCAACAACGGTGATCCCTATCGGCAGGACAACCAGAGCGACACCCGCGCTCAGCTCATCCACGTCAGCATCATTCGCAACACCAGCGCAGGCATCGACAATCGCGGTCGCCTGCAGCTACGCAACAGCCTGGTCATCGGCAACTACCTCGACGCTGATGAAACAATCCCCCGCGATTGCAACAGCCAGGGCCCCGGTGCCCTGCTATCCAGCAGCGGCCTGATGCTGGTGCCCACAGGGAGCAACTGCCCGGCGGAGCTGCATGCCGATCCCGACAACCTGTTCGGGGCAGTCATCGCAGGGCTCGACGATACCCAGCTGCTGGCGACCTTCCCGCTGCCGGCGGGAAGCCCGGCCATCGATGCCGGCATCGGCAACTGCAGCAGCCACGACCAGCAACGCGCCCCCCGCCCCCAGGACGGCGACGACGACGGCGATGCCCGCTGCGACCTGGGTGCCTATGAGCGCGGCAGTCGACCTACACCCCCGGTAATCAGGAACTGACGGCGAGGGGTTGGCCCGTGCGTTTGCAAAACCCAACTGACCGGCCAACCCCTACCCCGATCACATCGCTAGGGGCTCTGCGGTCTGCGGGCAGATCGCCCCAGGCACTCGCTCAGCCACTCCCGCGAAGCCGCTTAACATCCTGCGACGGCGGGCAGCCGAACTGGCGGCTGTATTCGCGGCTGAACTGCGAGGGGCTTTCATAGCCGACCCGGTAGCAGGCGCTGGCGACGTCAAGGCCTTCGCCGATCATCAGCCGGCGCGCCTCCTGCAGGCGCAGCTGCTTCTGGTATTGCAGCGGGCTCATCGCGGTGACGGCCTTGAAGCGGTGGTGCAGCGTGGAGGTGCCGAGGTTGGCGATCTGCGCCAGTTGCTCGATGCGCAGCGGCTCGCTGTAGTGGCTGTTCAACCAGTCGATGGCCCGCGTCACGCGGTGAGTCTGGCTATCGCCCAGGGCGATCTTGTACAGCCGTCGCCCTTCGTTGCCACGCAACAGGCGGTAGTACAGCTCGCGCAATGCCAGCGGCGCGAGCATGCCGATGTCGCGCGGCGTATCCAGCAGGCGCACCAGGCGCAGCATGGTATCGAGCAGCGGCGCGTCTATGGGTTCGAGGAACAGCCCGCGCCCTGGCTCGTCGGGAACGCCTGCCGGCGGCGCCTCGGCGATCAGCTGGGCGATCTGCGCCGGGTCCAGATCCAGGCGTATGCACAGATAGGGCGCCTCGGGCGTTGCCTCGATCACCTGCCCCGACACCGGCAGCGTCACCGAGACCACCAGATAGTTGAGCGGGTCGTACTGGTAGAGCTCATCACCCAGGCGCACTTCCTTGCTGCCCTGCACGATCAGGCACAGGGCTGGCCGGTGCACGCCATGCACAGGCTCGTTCGGCGCATCGCAGCGGATGACGTGCAAGGGCGCGATGGCCGTCTCGAAGGTCCCCGGCGTCGGCACGCGCTGCATCAGCCGGCGCAGCAGCTCGGCGCGGTGGAGCGCGGTATCGGCCGTAGCGGCAGCGACTTTCATATCCATGTGCGGGCTCCTCGCAGACACAGATCAGCCTGAGGTGGGCATGCTGCCAGAACGGGCAGGCACCGGCCAGGACCGGGACTGCGCAGATGGCGCGCAAATCCGCTTTCGGAGCGTATCGCTTGGCCACACAGAAGTTCCATGACGGGTCCTGTGGCGATCCCCGCCGGCACGGTCAGCAAGGTCTCGGCGAACCCGGTCGAGCGAATGGGGCCGTGATCATTCGTGCTGCTGGCTTATCGACACAACGTAGATAACATGCGGCGAAACGTTCGAGGAACCTGAGATGATTTCCGACCCGGGCACGCCGACCCTGGACCAGCTGCGCGTCTTTCTCACCGTGGTCGAGGTCGGCAGTTTCGCCGGTGCCGCGCGCAAGCTGCACCGCGCCACCTCAGTAGTCAGCTACTCGATCGCCAACCTGGAAATGCAGCTGGGCGTCAGCCTGTTCGACCGCAAGACCACCCGCAAACCGCAGCTGACGGACGCCGGCCGCACCGTTCTGGCCGAAGCACGCAGCATCTACAGCGGCATCGACGGCCTGCGCGCCAAGGTGCGCGGCCTGCTGCACGGCCTGGAAGCCGAGGTGCATCTGGTGCTCGACGTGATGCTGCCCAGCGCACGGGTGGTCGATGCGCTCAAGGCCTTTCGCGAGCACTTCCCCACCGTGCAGCTGCACCTGCACATCGAAGCGCTCGGCGCCGTCACCCAGCTGGTCCTCGAGCGCAAGGCGACGCTGGGCGTGAGCGGCCCGCTGACCACCAGCATCGACGGCATCGAACGCATCGGCGTGGGCAAGGTGGCGCTGGTCCCGGTCGCCGCACCCGGCCACCCGCTGGCGCAACCGGGTCCACATGCGCCTGGCGCCGGGCGCGAACATGTGCAGCTGGTGCTCACCGACCGCTCGCGGCTGACCGAGGATCAGGAGTTCGCCGTGCTCGGCAACCGCACCTGGCGCCTGGCGGACCTCGGCGCCAAGCACATGCTGCTGCGCGAAGGCATCGGCTGGGGCAACATGCCGATCGACCGGGTCCGCGACGATCTGGCCAGCGGCCGCCTGGTACGCCTCGAACTGCCCGACTGCAGCGGCGTCGATTACCCCTTCGACATCATCTACCGCACCGACACCCCGCCAGGCCCTGCGGCACGCTGGTTGATCGAGCGCTTCAGCGCGCAGCTGACCGGGGAGGCCTGAGCGCTGGGCCCGGGTCAGGCCCGATCCGCGACGTCGCAGCACCGCAACCCACCGTCAGCCGGACGAAGAAAAACCGGGCATCTGCCCGGTTTCTCTTTCCTGCCTGCGGTACTCACCGACTCCAGTTGAGCAGGCGGCGACGACCTGCTGGCCGTGGTGTCAGCCGCGACGCGCATCCAGGCTGAAGCGACCGGCGCCGAAGGCAACCACCTGCAGCAGCCCGCCAGCCATGGCGAGGTTCTTGAAGAAGTGGATGAACTGGTTCTGGTCGCCCAGCTGGTTATGGAACACCAGTGCGGTGGCGATGCTGAACACGGCGAGCCCTGCTGCGACCAGACGGGTGCGGTAGCCGAGGATCAGCGCGATGCCGCCGACCACTTCGGTGAGGATCGCCAGTGCCAGCGCCAGGCTGGGGAACGGCAGGCCGACCGATTCGATGTAGCCGATCATCCCGGCCGGCGCGCTGATCTTGGAGATCCCCGAGAGCAGGAAGATGGCACTGAGCAGGAGGCGACCGCTGAGCGCGGCCGTGGAGGTGAAGGCGGCGGAGTTGCCGAGGGCGGTAGCGCGGGCGATTACGTTGGACTGGGTCATGGCTGTTTCCTCTTGAAGGGCTAACCACCTTGGTGAGCCGCAGTGAGGAGAATTCTGCGCGCAACTCACTTATCTAAATAGCCACCCAATATCGAAGATGATGTTCGAATAAATCGAACGAGCACAAACCTCTCCCTCCCCGGCTTCGCCCTCCGCGCTCCCCTGTGAATTGTCGCCAGCCCCGGCTCGATTCACCCCTTCGCAGGTCCACGAACCCGACAGAAATAGGCAAGCGCGGCGCAGGGATCGGCATTCGTTGCGTCCGGTTGCATCCGTAGCATGGCGAGCGTAGCCAGTCGAACGCCTGCCCCTGCAGGCACCGCGCTGGCGCCCACGACAATTCAGGAGGAGATCCGCTCATGTCGAACATTCAAGGCAAGGTCGTACTGATCACCGGCGCCAGCAGCGGTATCGGTGAAGCTGCCGCCAGGCTTATCGCCGCTAAGGGCGCGCATGTCGTCCTCGGTGCCCGGCGTACCGACCGGCTGGAGACACTGGCCGCCGAGATCCATGCCCAGGGTGGCTCGGCGCGGTTTCGCGCGCTGGACGTCACCGACCTGGCCGACATGCAGGCCTTCGCCGACTTCGCCAAGACGCAGTTCGGCAAGATCGACGTGATCATCAACAACGCCGGGGTCATGCCGCTGTCGCCCCTGTCGGCGCTGAAGATCGACGAGTGGAACCAGATGCTCGATGTCAATGTGCGCGGGGTACTTCATGGCATCGCCGCCGTGTTGCCGGGCATGGAGGCGCAGGGACATGGTCAGGTAATCAACATCTCATCCATCGGCGGACTCTCGGTGGTGCCCACCGCCGCCGTCTACTGCGCAACCAAGTTCGCGGTGCGCGCCATCTCCGACGGCCTGCGCCAGGAGACCGACAAGATCCGCGTCAGCGTGGTCTGCCCCGGCGTGGTCGAGTCGGAGCTGGCGCAGACCATCTCCGATGAAGGCGCACGTGCAGCGATGAAGGAGTTCCGTCGCGTCGCGCTGACGCCGGATGCCATCGCCCGGGCGCTGGCCTATGCCATCGAGCAGCCGGACGACGTCGACGTCAGCGAGATCGTCGTGCGTCCCACCGCCAGTCCCTACTGAAGCCGAGGCGGCCGGGCTCACCGGCCGCCTGCGGACTCACCAGTTGTAGGTCGCGCTGGCAGTCACGGTACGGCCATAGCCGTAGTAGCAGGCCTGCACGTCGCAGGAGCTGACGTACTCGCGGTCACCCAGGTTGCTGCCGTTGAGCGCCAGGCGCAGGCCGTCCAGCTGATAGTGCAGGCTGGCGTCGAACAGGCTGTAGCCGGCGGTCTCGGCCTCGATGATGCGTGGGCCATAAAGGCCGAACAGCGGGTTCTGCCCGGTGTAGGAGGCTTCGCCGATGTAGCGCACCCCGCCGCCCACGCCGAAGCCGGCCAACGGACCGTCCTGCAGGCTGTAGTCGAGCCACAGCGCCGCCTGTTCGCGCGGCACGAACGCCAGCCGCGCGCCCTCCTCCCAGGCGTTGACGCTCTTCTGGATGCGCGCATTGGTGCGGGTGTAGCTGGCGTGCAGGTCCAGCCCCTGGGTCAGGCTGGCCAGCGCCTCGATCTCCAGCCCCTTGCTGCGCACTTCGCCGACCTGGCGACGGTCGTTCGGATCGTTGGGGTTGGTGCTGACCACGTTCTGCTTGGTGATGTCGAACAACGCCAGGCTGACGAAGCTGCGCTCGCCCTCCGGCTGGAACTTCACGCCGACCTCGTACTGGCGGCCGGTCTCCGGATCGAAGGGCCTGCCGCTGGCCGGATCGCTGGAGTTGGTCGGGTTGAAGGATTCGCTGTAGCTGATGTAGGGCGCCAGGCCGTTGTCGGCGACGTAGACCAGGCCGACGCGGCCGCTGAAGGCTTCGTCGTCACGGGTGTTGCGCGCAGCACCCAGGTTGCTTTCGGTCTCGCTGCGCGCCAGGTCGTAGCGACCGCCGAGCAGCAGGTGCCAGTGTTCGTCGAAGGCGATCTGGTCCTGCAGGTAGAAACCGGTCTGGCGCCGGGTGATGTCGTTGTCGGCATCCTTGGCGGGCCAGGGCACGTTGACGCCGTAGACCGGGTTGAGCAGGTCCAGCGTCGGCGCGGCGCCAAAGCGGCTGATCTCACGGGCGGCCAGCCGTCGCCCGTCCACCCCCAGCAGCAACTGGTGGGTCAGCGGCCCGGTGACGAAGTCGGCCTGGGCCTGGTTGTCCAGCGTCCAGCCGTCGAACTGCTCGTCCTTGACGTTGGCGCTGCGCGTCAGGGTGGTGCCGGCGAAGGCCACGCCGGTGTTGTTCAGGTAGCGATAGTCGTAGTTCATCTGCTCGTAGCGCAGGTTCTGGCGCAGCGTCCAGGTGTCGTTCAGGCGGTGGCTGAGCTCGTAGCCGAACGAGGCGTAGGCGCGATCGAAGCGGTTGAAGCTCGGCTCGCCCTCGTAGAAGTCCCGCTCGCGGTTGTGCTGCAGGCGGAAGGCGTTGACCAGGGTCGGGGCGAAGCGGCGGCTGAAGGCGAAGTCACCCTCATCCTTCTGGTACATGCCGAACAGGGTCAGCTCGGTGTCCTCGCTGGGGCGCCAGGTCAGCGTCGGCGCGAAGGCCTGGCGCTGGTTGCCGGTCTTGTCGACCTGGCCGTTGGCATCGTTGCCCAGCAGGGTGACGCGATAGAGCCAGTGACCCTGCTCGTCCAGCGGTCCGCCGACGTCAGCCGCCAGCTCGCCGAGCTGGTCGCTGCCGGCACGCAGGCGCACCTCACGCAGCGGCGTGTCCGGCGCACGCTTGCTGACCAGGTTGACGATGCCACCCGGCTCACTCTGGCCGTAGAGCACCGACGCCGGGCCGCGCAGCACCTCGACCCGCTCCAGCAGGTAGGCATCCGGGCGCGCCAGGCCGTAGGTGCTGCGATTCAGCAGCAGGCCGTCGCGGTAGGTTGAGCCCTTTACATCGAAGCCGCGCATGCTCATCCAGTCGTAACGCGGGTCGTAGCCGTAGGGCGTGCTTACGCTGGGGCTGTAGCGCAACGCCTCCTCCACCGTGGCGGCGCCACGCGCCTGCATCTGCTCGCGGCTGATCACGCTGATCGACTGCGGGGTTTCCAGGATCGAGGCATCGGTCTTGGTCGCGCTGCGCGTACGCCGGGCGACATAACCACCAACCGGGCCGACGGCAGACTCCGCCTGGCGACCACGGACATGCAGATCGTCCAGCTGCAGGCGATTCTCGCCCGCCGGGATCGGCTCCAGCCGATAGTCACCGTCCGCACCCTGTACCGCGCGCAGCCCGGAGCGAGCCAGCAGGCGGGCAAAGCCCTGCTCCAGCGGGTACTCGCCACGCAAGCCGGGGCTGCGCTGCCCGGCGGTGAGCGCCGGGTCGAAGCTGAGCAGCACGCCGGCCTGGCGGGCGAAGCTATTGAGCGCAACGTCCAGCTCGCCGGCCGGAATCTGGTATTCCTGCAGCGCCGCGGCGGCGCTCGCCATCGCCGGCAGGGTCGCCAGCGGCAGGCAGAGGCTGAACAGGGCACCGCGCACGGCGCGGGCCAGTGAGTCCGGAGAGCGTTGAACAAACATGCTTGATCCTTCGAAAGCTGCGAAAAGAGGTTTGCGAAGGGGAGGCCGAACGAGCGCGGAAAACCTGCAGAAATTTTTCCAAGAATCTCGCGGCACCCAGCACACCGAACCCTCCCTCACCCGCCTTCGGCACCCTCTCCCGACGGAGAGGGAAAAGCGCGCGCGGCTCCGGCTTGGCATTCCGCACGGTGATCGTTCCCACGCTCCGCGTCCGCGAGCACGGAGCCCGGCGGATCTCCACACCGACGTAGGTTGGGCCGAGGCCCAACACAGGCGCCCTCTGCGCCCGCGCTCCGCGTGACACAGCCTGGGACGTATGCGTTGCCCGATGTGTTGGGCTTCGCTGCGCTCAGCACCAACCTACGACGCCCCCTTCCGGCGTAGGTTGGGCCGCAAGGCCCAACGCAGATACCCTTTGCTCGTTCCCTTTATCGCTCCCACGCTGCGGGGGAACGCCGCCCCGGACGCTCTGCGTCCGCGAGCACGGAGCCCGGCGAATCTCCCTCCCGGCGGCCCGCCGCTTCTCGCGCAGCCCAAGTGCAACGCCTCATGTGTTGGGCTTCGCTGCGCTCAGCGCCAACCTACGCCAGCCGGGGTAAACGCAGGCCCCCACGCTCCGCTTGAGCATGCCGGCCTCAGGCCGGCTGCAGGGTCACCCACCAGCGGGTGCGATAGACCACCTGCACCGGCAACGTACGCGCCACCGCCGCCAGCGCGCGCTCGCTGTCATCCAGCGGGAACACGCCGGAGATGCGCAGCCCGGCGATGGCCGGATCGCAGCGCAGCAGGCCGTGGCGCTGGCGCTCGAACTCGGCGACGAACTGGTCCAGACGCATGTCGCGCGCCACCAGCACGCCGTCCACCCAGCTGGCGCGCTCGCTCTCGGCAGGCTGTGGCGCCGTCACGCCGTGCGCGTCGAAGCGGGCCTGCCAGCCTTCTTCCACACGCTGCCGTCGACCGTCGGCGGGCCTGACCTCGACCGCACCGGCATAGACCGCAAGCTGCATGCCGTCCACGTGCTGGCGCAGCAAAAGGCGCGAATCCAGCGCACGCAGGCTGCCGAAGTCGGTACTGACCAGCAACGGCCGCGGCGCGGCCTGGTTGCCGGTCTCCAGCAGAATCTCGCCCTGATACAGGCGCAGCAGGCGGCGCTCGCCTGCAAAGTCGATGTCCAGCGCGCTACCGGCATTCATGTGCAGCCGCCCGCCGCCGGGCAGCTCGAGCGAGCGTCGCTCGCCCACGCCGGTACGCAGATTGGCCAGCCAGGGCTGCACGACGTTGCCATTCGAGACGCCGAGCATTCCGGCGCCGCCGGCGGCGACCAGCAGCACCAGCGCCTTGAGTGCACGGCGGCGTTGCGGGTCATGTCGCGCGGCAGCCAGGGTGGCGTGACCAAGCGCTGCGGGAATCGCGGCAAAGCGCCCTTCCAGCGCATCCAGGCGCTGCCAGGCCAACTCATGTTCCGGGTGCTGCGCACGCCAGCTCTGGCAGGCGGCGAAGGTCTCGGCGGCGCAGGTGCCGGTCGCCAGGCACACGCGCCAGGCAATCGCCTGCTCGACCACCGCGTGGTCCAGCGCACTCATGGGTACAGCGCCTTGTAGCAGTGGCTCAACGCCTGGGTCATGTACTGCTGGATCGAGCTGAGCGACAGGCCCATGCGCGTGGCGATCTGCGCGTAACTCAGGCCGTCCAGCTGGGCGAGCAGAAAGGCCTCGCGCACCCGCGGCCTGAGGCCGTCCAGCAGCCGGTCGATCTCCAGCAGCGTCTCCAGCATCAACTCGCGGGTCTCGGGGGACGGCACCTCGGCCACCGGCAGGTTGGCCAGCGCTTCCAGGTAGGCGCGCTCCAGGCTGGCGCGCCGGTAATGGTCGACCAGCAGCCCGCGCGCCACGGTGGCGAGAAACGCCCGTGGTTCGTGCAGCGACCGCGCCTGACGTTGGGTGAGCAACCGGACGAAGGTGTCCTGGGCCAGGTCCGCGGCGTTCTGCGGACAACCCAGGCGCTGCCGCAGCCACCCCAGCAACCAGCCATGGTGACCGCGGTAGAGCTCGGCGATGGGAGACGCAGGCGGCAGCGACACGACGGGCCTCGATGACATTCGAATGCAAATAGGAAATAGATGCAGTTGCGAATGCTGTCATGCGACCGCCCGGGCATGCAAGTTCGACGTGTGCTCGCAGGCGCAGGAGCGACGGCGCAATGCGCTGCGCCTATTTCGCCCTACGGTGGGTTCCCGGCTGCGCGACGCTGGAGCGTCGAAGGCTGCATTCCCACGTAGAGCTTGTGAACGAGCACGTTCGACGCGTGCTCGCAGGCCGGGACAACGGCGCAATGCGCTGCGCTTATTGCGCCCTACGGATGGTTGCCGACGATGCGCCGCTGGAGAGTGTCAGCAGAGCTCGGTTAGGCTCCGAACCTAACCCGCCCGCCAACGTTCATAGCTCTACCAAGCAGCCAAGGTGGATTCATGGATCTGGTCGTTTCCCGCCCGGAAGGGCTCTACTGCCCGCCCGGTGATTTCTACATCGACCCCTGGCGGCCGGTGCAGCGGGCGGTGATCACCCATGCGCATGGCGACCACGCCCGGCGTGGCAATACGCGCTATCTCGCGGCGGCACCCGGTGAAGGCATCCTGCGTTCGCGGCTGGGCGAGGACATTCAGCTGCAGACGCTGGCCTACGGCGAGCGGCTCGATCATCACGGCGTGACCCTGAGCTTTCACCCCGCCGGCCACGTGCTCGGCTCGGCCCAGGTGCGCCTGGAATACCAGGGCGAGGTCTGGGTCGCTTCCGGTGACTACAAGGTCGAGCCGGATGGCACCTGCGCGCCCTTCGAGCCGGTGCGCTGCCACACCTTCATCACCGAATCGACCTTCGGCCTGCCGATCTATCGCTGGCCGGCGCAGGCCGAGATCTTCGCCGGCATCGATGCCTGGTGGCGCGCCAACGCCGCCGCCGGGCGCGCCAGCGTGCTGTTCGCCTATGCCTTCGGCAAGGCCCAGCGCATCCTGCATGGCATCGACGAGAGCATCGGGCCGATCCTGGTACACGGCGCGGTCGAGCCGCTGAACGAGGTCTATCGCGCCGGCGGGGTGCGCATCCCTGCCACCCACTACGCCGGTGACTTCAAGAAGACCGATCCGGCGCTGCGCCAGGCGCTGGTCGTCGCCCCGCCGTCGGCCGGCGGCAGCACCTGGATGCGCCGCTTCGGCGACTACAGCGATGCCTTCGCCAGCGGCTGGATGCTGCTGCGCGGCACCCGTCGGCGGCGCGGGGTGGATCGTGGTTTCGCCCTCTCCGACCACGCCGACTGGCCCGGCCTGCTCTGGGCCATCGAGCAGACCGGCGCCGAGCGGGTGATGGTCACCCATGGGCAGGTCAACGTGCTGGTGCGCCATCTGCGCGAGCAGGGTCTCGATGCCCGCGGGTTCGAGACCGAATACGGCGACGAGGACGACACCGCCGAGCCGCAGGTCTCCGCATGAAGGCCTTCGCCGAACTCTACGCGCAGCTGGATGCGACCACCTCGAGCAACGCCAAGCTGCAGGCGATGCAGGACTACTTTGCCCAGGCAGCACCTGCCGACGCCGCCTGGGCGGTGTACTTCCTCGCCGGCGGGCGGCCGCGCCAGGTCGTACCGACGAAAATCCTCCGCGAACTGGCGACCCGCCTGTCCGGCCTCTCCGACTGGCTGTTCGAGGAGAGCTACCAGGCCGTCGGCGATCTGGCCGAGACCATCGCCCTGCTGATCCCCGAATCGCCCCACGCTTGCGCGGAAGGCCTGGCCTGGTGGCTGGAAGAACAGCTGCTGCCGCTGCGCGGCCTGCCACCGGAAGAGCTGGCCGCGCGTCTGCCGCCGCTGTGGGCGCAGCTGGATCAGCAGAGCCTGATGGTCAGCCTCAAGCTGCTCACCGGGGCCTTTCGCGTCGGCGTCTCCAAGCTGCTGGTGACCCGTGCGCTGGCGAACCTGGCGCAGGTCGATGCCAAGCGCGTCGCCCAGCGCATGGTGGGCTACACCGACCTGTCGCACCGGCCCAGCGCGCCGCGTTATCTGTCACTGATCGCGCCGGAGTCGGATGAAGAACACGCCCAGCGCGGCGGCCAGCCCTACCCGTTCTTTCTCGCCCATCCGCTGCAGCAGCCGCTGGAGCAGTTCGACGCGCAGCTCGGCCCGGCCAGCGACTGGCTGGTGGAGTGGAAGTGGGACGGCATCCGCGCGCAACTGGTGAAGCGCGACGGCCGCCACTGGCTATGGTCGCGCGGCGAGGAGCTGATCACCGAGCGCTTCCCCGAGCTGCAGGCGCTGGCCGATGCGCTGCCCGATGGCTGCGTGCTCGACGGCGAGCTGGTGGTCTGGAAACAGCCCGAACCAGGCAGCGATGCGCTGTTCGGCATCCAGCCGTTCGCCCTGCTGCAGCAGCGCATCGGCCGCAAGACCCTGAGCAGGAAGCTGCTCGAGGAAGTGCCGGCGGCGCTGCTGGCCTACGACCTGCTCGAATGGCGCGGCGAGGACTGGCGCAAACGCCCGCAGGACGAACGCCGCGCACGCCTCGAGATGCTGGTGGCCGAGATCGGCGATGCCCATCTGCACCTGTCGCCGCAGATCACCGGCAGCAACTGGCAGGACCTCGCCCGCCAGCGCGAAGCCTCCCGCGACCTGGGCGTGGAAGGCATGATGCTCAAGCGCCGCGACTCGCTGTACGGCGTCGGCCGCACCCGCGACCTGGGCCTGTGGTGGAAATGGAAGATCGACCCCTTCAGCGTCGATGCGGTGCTGATCTATGCCCAGCGCGGACATGGCCGCCGCGCCAGTCTGTATACCGATTACACCTTCGCCGTGTGGGACGACTCCGCCCCCGGCGAGCGCGTGCTGGTGCCCTTCGCCAAGGCCTATTCCGGGCTCACGGATGAAGAGATGCGCAAGGTCGACGCGATCATCCGCAAGACCACGGTAGAGAAGTTCGGCCCGGTGCGCAGCGTGACCCCGACCCTGGTGTTCGAGCTGGGCTTCGAAGGCATCGCCCTGTCGAAACGGCACAAGAGCGGCGTGGCAGTGCGCTTTCCGCGGATGCTGCGCTGGCGCACCGACAAATCCGTGGAGGATGCCGACACCCTGGCCACGCTACAGGGCCTGCTCTGATGGCGCGTGCACCCTGCCCGTCGAGTCTCTGGTTTGCCAGTCGCGGCTGGAAACCCTTCGCCTTCCAGAAGGAGGTCTGGCAGGCGCTGCACGACGGCGACTCGGGTCTGTTGCATGCGTCCACCGGCGCCGGCAAGACCTACGCCGTCTGGTTCGCCGCGCTGGATCGCTTCGCCCAGATGCCCGCCATCGGCACCGCAGCGCCGCCCCGCCGAACATCGCCCCCCGCCCCGCTGACGGTGCTGTGGATCACCCCGATGCGCGCCCTGGCCGCCGACACCGCGCGCGCCCTGCAGGCGCCGCTGGATGATCTGCAGATCAACTGGAGCATCGGCCAGCGCACCGGCGACACCGGCAGCGCCGAACGCGCGCGGCAGGGCCGGCGGCTGCCCAGCGCGCTGATCACCACGCCGGAAAGCCTGACCCTGCTGCTGACCCGTGCGGACGCCCGCGAAGCCTTCGCCCACCTGAGCATGGTCGTGGTGGACGAATGGCACGAACTGCTCGGCAACAAGCGCGGCGTGCAGCTGCAACTGGCCCTGGCGCGGCTGCACCTGTGGAACCCGCAACTGCTGGTCTGGGGCCTGTCCGCCACCCTGGGCAATCTTGCGCACGCGCAGCAGGTGCTGATGCCGGCCGGACGTCTGGTGCAGGGCAAGCTGCCGAAGGATCTGCGCATCGACACCTTGCTGCCGCCGGGCCTCGAACGCTTCCCCTGGGCCGGGCACCTGGGCCTGCGCATGCTGCCGCAGGTGGTCGCCGAGCTGGACGCCAGCAGCACCGCGCTGGTGTTCACCAACACCCGCTCGCAGGCGGAGATCTGGTACCAGGCACTGCTCGACGCGCGCCCGGACTGGGCCGGGCTGATCGCCCTGCATCACGGCTCGCTGTCGCGCGAGGTGCGCGACTGGGTCGAGCTGGCGCTCAAGGAAGGCCGGCTCAAGGCGGTGGTCTGCACCTCCAGCCTGGATCTGGGGGTGGACTTTCTGCCGGTGGAGCGGGTGCTGCAGATCGGCTCGCCCAAGGGTGTCGCCCGATTGATGCAGCGCGCCGGTCGTTCCGGCCACGCGCCTGGCCGACCGTCCCGCGCCACCCTGGTGCCGACCCACAGCCTGGAGCTGCTGGAGGCAGCCGCCGCACAAACCGCCGTGGCCGAGCGCAAGGTCGAGGCGCGGCTGTCGCCGGAAAAACCCCTCGATGTACTGGTCCAGCATCTGGTCAGCATGGCGCTGGCTGGCGGCTTCTTCGCCGAGGCGATGCTGGCCGAGGTGCGCAGTGCCTGGGCCTATCGCGAGCTGAGCGATGAAGAATGGCAATGGGCACTGGCGTTCATCCGCCACGGCGGCCACTCGCTGACCGCCTACCCCGACTATCGCCGCGCCGAGCCGGATGCCGACGGCCTCTGGCAGGTGCCGGACGCGCGCCTGGCGCGGCGCCATCGCATGAGCATCGGCACCATCGTCAGCGATGCCAGCCTGGCGGTTAGGTACTGGACCAGGGGCGGTGCTGGCGGCTCGCTCGGCAGCGTCGAGGAAGGCTTCATCGCCCGCCTGCGTCCCGGCGATGTGTTCCTCTTCGCCGGTCGGCCGCTGGAACTGGTGCGGGTGGAAAACATGACCGTGTTCGTCCGCCGCGCCACCAGCAAAAAGGCCGCCATCCCGCGCTGGAACGGCGGGCGCATGCCGCTGTCCAGCGAGCTGGCCGACGCGGTACTGGTCAAGCTCGACGCCGCCGCGCGCGACGACTACGCCAGCGCCGAGATGCGCCTGCTGCGGCCGCTGCTGGAGGTACAGCAGCAGTGGTCCGCGCTGCCCGGCGAAAGCACCCTGCTAGCCGAGGTGTTGAAGTCCCGCGAAGGCTGGCACCTGTTCCTCTACCCCTTCGCCGGGCGCTCGGTACACCTGGGCCTCGCCAGTCTGCTGGCCTGGCGCCTGGCACGCAGCCAGCCGCTGAGCTTCTCCATCGCGGTCAACGACTACGGCCTTGAACTGCTGTGCGCCAGCCCGGTGGATTTTGCCGAGACGCTGCCCGCGGCGCTGGCGGCCAGTGACGAACTGCTCAACGAGATACTCGCCAGCCTGAATGCCGGCGAGCTGGCGCGGCGACGCTTTCGCGAGATCGCCCGGATCGCCGGGTTGGTCTTTACCGGCTACCCCGGCGCGCCCAAGAGCACTCGCCAGCTGCAGGCCTCCAGCGGCCTGTTCTTCGACGTATTCCAGCAGCACGATCCGGGCAACCTGCTGCTGAGCCAGGCGCAGCAGGAAGTGCTGCGTCAGGAGCTGGACGTGCAGCGCCTGCAGCAGACCCTGCAACGACTGCAGGCGCTGCAGCTGGATATACGGCCGATCAAACGCGCCACGCCCTTCGCCTTTCCGCTGCTGGTCGAGCGCTTTCGCGAAAGCCTCAGTTCGGAGAAACTCGCCGAACGCATCAAGCGCATGGTCGCCGACCTGGAAAAGGCTGCCGGCCCCGGCGGCTATCAGACGGACGCGCCGGGCTTTGCCATCGATGACGAGCGCCCGATGCCGCGCAAACGCACCCCGCGCCAGGGCAAGGACGGCAAACCGCGCCCACCGAAGCACCGACCGCAGAAGAAGACCCTGTGAACAGCGAATATCCGCGCGGCGAGGCTGCTGTGCCCGCCTCACATCCCCGTCACCTGCCGGTGCAGCTGGCCGGCGCCGAACTCTGGCTGCTGGCGGACAAGGCCATCTGGTGGCCGGCGATGCAGGCACTGCTGGTCGCCGACATCCACTTCGGCAAGGCCGCGACCTACCGCGCCCTCGGCCAGCCCGTCCCGCAAGGCACCACGGCCGATAATCTGCAGCGACTGGATGCGCTGCTGCAGCGCTTTGCCTGCCAGCGGCTGATCTTCCTCGGCGACTTTCTGCATGCGCCCGAAGCGCAGACCCCCGCGACGCTGAACGCCCTCGGCGACTGGCGCGCGCGGCATCCTGCACTGGCCGTCACCCTGGTGCGCGGCAACCACGACAAACGCGCCGGCGACCCGCCCACCGAGCTGGGCATCGAAGTAGTGACGGAGCCGTTGCTGCTCGGCCCCTTCGCGCTGCAACACGAGCCGCGGCCGCATCCCACGCGCCCGGTGCTCGCCGGTCACCTGCATCCGGCCTACCAGCTGCGTGGGCGCGGACGACAGAGCCTGCGTCTGCCCTGCTTCGTACTGAGCGATGGCGTCAGCCTGCTGCCCGCGTTCGGCAGCTTCACCGGCGCAATGAACCAGCGCGCCGAGCCTGGCCAGCGCATCTTCGTGGTCGGGGATGGCGGGGTCTGGGCGGTGGCGCAAGGCAAGGAATAAACAGCGCCGAACGCTTCTCTGCCGGCACCCTGCAGCCCCACTCATCCCTCATTCGACGCTGCGCGCCACCTTCTCCCGGAGGGAGAAGGACAGCTGTGGGGCGATGGCGCGGTGTGGGGTTTCGCATCTCCCACCGGGAGAGGGTGCCGAAGGCGGGTGAGGGATGGTTCAAACGACTCGCAGGCTTCCGTAGGCTGGATGGTCGAAGCCATCCAGCATCCTGCGGCGGCAACCAACCCCCGGCGATCGCTCCAGGTCCGGAGCGCGTCCGTTATTCGTAGGGTGGACAAGGCGCAGCCTTGTCCACCAGCGTGCGATGACGCCACGCGCCAACCTGGATAGATCGCTCACGTCAGGTGTCCGGATGCAGAGGCCTGCGGCAAGCGCGGCTCAGATGCTGCCTTCCGGCCCCAGGCGCTTGAGGGTCGCAAGATCGACCTCGCCGTCGTAGAAGGCCACCAGCACTTCGCTGAACAACGCCTGCGACGGATCGGCCGCGTGGAACAGCGTCATGCTCGAGCGCAGCTTGAGATCATCCGGGGCGCCCATGATCTGCCGCGCACTGCGCCCGCGGTGGGCGAGCAGCGCGCCGGCACATTCCTGCAGGCGCGGCCCCAGCAGCGGATGCGCGACATAGGCGCGCGCCTCCGCCAGATCGACGATGCCGTAGTGCTGCGCCATCTCGCTATGGCCCAGGCCACGCAACTGCGGGAACACGTACCAGATCCAGTGACTGCGCTTCTGTCCCGCCTGCAGCTCGCCCAGCGCACGCTGGTAATCGCGTTGCTGGGCGACGACGAAGCGCTCCAGGTCATACGCAAGGTTCATCTCAGGGGGGTGTGCAGATGGCTTTCGTGGCCCATCGGTACACTGTCGGGCAAACGCTTCTGGCCGTCGAAATCGAAGCTGCGTGATTCGGAATCCAGCGGCATGTGGGCGTAACGCGCCTTGTCGGGCGACTGCGCCTGCTTCTCCTGGAGCATGCGTTTGAGCTCGCACTGCCCCGTCGCGCCGCGCGCCACGAGCAACCCGCCCACCGCGGCACCGATGAAACCGAGCAGTCCGCCACGACTGAGACCGGCACCGAGCAACGCCAGGCCTCCACCCAGCGAGGCACTGCGTTCGAGGCCGTGGACATTGGTTTTCGATGGATCGATGAGTGTTTTCATGGGGATTTTTCCATAGGGATGACGATTCAGCTGACCGATGCCGGCGGCAGAACGTTCAAGCGAGCCGGCGCTGTCTCCGACGGCCGCGACATCCGGCAACGCCTGCGGCGAAACCTGCGGCGACAGCAGGGGTCGCAAACTGTCACAGCCCCCGCCCGGAGAATCCCATGCAACGTCGCCAATTCATCGCCTCCACTGCCATCGGCGCAGCCGGCCTCTCGCTCGGCAATCTCGGCCTGGCCCAGGCAGCCCCTTCGTCCGCCGCCTCCACACCGCCCGCCCATGGCAAGCTCGGCCTGGCGACCAACGACGGCAGGCATCCACGCTACCGCCCGCACCTGCGCTACGGCTATGGCGGCGCCATCGCCCTGGGCAACGCCCGCCGGCCAATGAGCAATGCCCAGGCGCAGCAGCTGATGCAGGCCGCCTGGGATGCCGGCATCCGCTACTACGACACTTCGCCCTGGTACGGCCTGGGCCTGAGCGAGCAGCGCATCGGCTACTTCCTCGGTGACCAGCAGCAGAAAGAGTTCGAAATCTCCTCCAAGACCGGCCGCCTGCTGCATGCCGAGCCTGGCTACTCGCACGACAACTGGAAGGACGCGGTCGGCTTTCGCTACGAGTACGACTACAGCGCCTCCGCGACCCGCCGCTCGGTGGAGGACAGCCTGCAGCGCATGGGGGTATCGAGCCTCGACCTGGTGTTTATCCACGACCTCTCGCCGGACAACATCGACCTCGGCGAAGGCTGGCGCGAACGCTTCGAGGTGGCGGTGAAAGGCGCGATGCCGGAGCTGGTGAAGATGCGCGAGGAAGGCCTGATCAAGGGCTGGGGCATGGGCGTCAACACCCTGGAACCGAGCCTAGCCGCCATCGAACGCTCAGACCCGGACGTCATCCTGCAGGCCTGCCAGTACTCGCTGATCCAGCATGCCGATGCAGTCGAGCGCCTGCTGCCGGTGTGCCGCCAGCGCAACGTTTCGCTGGTGATCGGCTCGCCACTCAACTCCGGCTACCTGGCCGGCAACGACTACTTCAACTACAGCAAGAAGATTCCTGACGGCATGCCGGAAAAGCGTCAACGTGCCCAGGCCCTGGCCCGCGAGCACGGCACCGACCTGCGCACTGCCGCCCTGCACTTCTGCAACGCCCCGGACGTGGTCGCCAGCATCATCCCCGGCGGCAGCACCCCGGAGCAGATCCGCGAGAACGTCGCCTCGATGTCCACACCGGTACCCGCCTCGTTCTGGAAGGCAGCCAAGGAACAGGGGCTGATCCATGCGGATGCGCCGGTTCCGGGGTAAGCCTGCCCGCTACTCGCTGGGCAACTAATGGTTGATGACTGGGTGAACGGGTGGATAGCGCCAGTCGCTAGTCCGCTCGTTCGCCCGACCGAAGAGCGATCAACGCCAGACCGGCGACCCACAGCACCGACACGCCGTAGTTGATCCGCTGGTAGAGACCGAACCAGGCGCCATCCTCGAAGGCCTTGCCCATCAGCACGACGCTGACCAGTGCAAGCAAAGTACAGGCCGCTGAAAAGAGCGCGAAGCGCGACGACGCGAGCAGTCGCTTGCCGAGCCAGATCCACAGCGCACCGGCCAAGGTGAGCGAGAGAAACATGAGCAGCCCGGCGAGGTTGTGCATCTGCTGGGAGAACGAAGGCGTCACCGGCGCACAGCCCTGGTCGCAGGCGAAGTAGCCGGTAGCGAAACTCGCCAGACCATGCACACCGATCAAGCCGGCGCTCAGCAGCGCCAACCGCGATGCGCGAAACCGCCGCCCAACGCCGACAGCGAAAAGCACGAAGAACACACCCAGCGGCAGGTTGTTCACCCAGGCCGAGAAAGCCTGCGTCGGCGCACCCTGAGCGCCCAGCTGGCTCATCGCCTGATCAAGATGGCTATAGCCGGGATAGGCCAGCGCCGTCAGCGTCACGCCGAGCCACAACCAGAGCGGAATCACCAGCCCCAGGGCCAACAAGAAACGGTCGGTCAACTTCACGAAGCTCTCCTGCAATCCATGGACAAAGGCAAACGAAGGCCATGCTAGAGCCTTATCCCAGCCGATGAGATGGATATTTGTAGGTTCTTCGTAGCGCCCGCCAGCCACTCAACCGGTATTCAATCTGCGACACGGCCAACACCGACCACGCGCCGCACATCGCTCCGCAGCAACAAGAGCACCCTTTATCCGGCTTGCGACTTGAGCATGGCGACTGGCCTGCATTAACCTCGGGTCAGCAAGGAAGTGAAGCCCCCCACCCACCGGAAAGGATCGCCGTCATTTTCTCCGCTACCGTTCAAAACACCCCCAGCCGCAGTTCTGACGGAGCCTCTTAGGCTCTGGTGTAATGGATTCACGAAATACAGCCGTCAAGCGAATACGAACACGCGCCGAAGCGATCAGCCAAGTCGTTGTTTCTGATAGAAAATTTTATTTCAGGCAACTCCGAAAAACCGGACTTCTAATCACTATTATGTTCACTTAGTCTGACTGAGTCATCAACACTAAATAAAGGCCATGCTAATAGTGAAAGAGACCCTTGGCAGGTTATATCTTTGGCAAATAGCCACAAATAGAATCATTGATCTTCTGGCGCTTAGGCAACGAGTGCACCGCTTTTGCAACACTGGAAGGCCGTTGCATATTACCGAGTTATATGATACTGAACGCAGAAGATTGAAAACTGGTCTACGACTTGATGGAGAGGCATTAAACAGCTTCGAAGAAAAACATGGTTCTTTATTCCCTGACATTCATGATATTCATATCATTGACGAGCTAACAACTGAAGAAATAATTATTAAATTTTGCACTATTTTTAACGACGGCTATGGAAAGGAAGGGGTTATTTCCGCCAACAAGAAACCATTTTGGGAGCCGATTCTTGATGAGATAATTTCAGAGGCATTTTCTGGCGAAGTTAAAGTAAAATTCAATAAATTTATAGAAGATGCCAAGGCTTACCGCAATAAGCACGGCGCGCACTTTGATCAAGAAAGTTTTATCATGACGCATGGTAATAAAAAACCCGACGAAGACGGGGTTATTTATAGCGTAGGCTGGAGCAGCGCTTTATTGAATTTTAACTGGGATTTTGTAAGTGACACCATCCCTGTTTTTAATAAATCCTTGAATGGGTATATTAAAAAGCTACAAAAAGAAGCCGGCATAATTTAGATGGTTGCGTCGAAACATAACAACTGGTTCAAATCGCTCGCCCCGCTCGCTGGGACGGGCTAAAGCCCGCCCCTTAACCATACGTTATGCAAGAATAAACAATATGAGCAGAATCAAGTCCCCAGATGATAAGAAGCGAAAAAGCTATAAAAAGGACTGTCGTAACACCTATGATGAGAACTCAAAGGCAAGTCGCAAAAATATTCCGCGCTCAAAACGGCGTGGACATATGGCCGAGCGACACGCAGTGGCAGATGCTCTTCGCGGCCTAAACGGACATGCATCTGAAGTAGACGCAGATAAAGCAGATAGTGAGATAAAAGTCAGGTCCCGCTTAACACGGTTATCTGCTTTCAAAAAGGTTCCAGATAAACCATTGGGCGAATATCTAAAACGCAGAATGGCTCGCAGAGCACGCGCCAAATAGCTGGCATTTCGCACAATAAGGTAAAGCTTTGCTGACTCAGTACGATAAAGACTAAAACACAAGATAAAAATAAAAACTAAAGATGCGAAAAAAGGGGACGGATTTATTTAAAAGTCAATTCTCCCGACAGAAATAAATCTGTCACCTTTACTTGTCGATAAATTTATTTGTTGGTACAGCGCTATACTTGTGCACGACGCCTCATCGACTTTTTAAGATATCGCATCCGCTAAAGAGATAACTGCGTATGAGTTCCGAAAATGAAGTACCTGCTACGGTCACCCCTGGCGTCTTCGACACCTGGCGCTCGCCACGCCGGGGTGGGAAGAATCCCGAGTCATCAAGTAACCCGCTTTGGGACTGGCTGATCCGAACTCGCCTAAGTGCGTTCTGCGCCAACGATATGCTGAACGGCCCGTCAGCATTCGACGAAGGCCCCACGTGGTGCTTTGACCGATTCGGACAAAGCGAAACCCAGTTAGCGGATGGTCGCACGGTGTGGATCGCAGGGGAACATGAAGACTTCTACGACCCTGACTTCTACATCTACAACGATATCGTCGTCATGGAACCGTCCGGTGAGACTCAGGTGTTCATCTACCCGACAACTGCATTTCCCCCAACGGATTTCCACAGCGCCACAGCTGTCGGGGACAAGATCATCCTGATCGGCAATCTGGGCTATTTGAGCGAACGCCATGTAGGACAGACACAAGTGCTGGTCGTTGATACCCGTGACTGGTCTGTCTGCCCCATCCAGACAAATGGTCCTGCCCCAGGATGGCTTCATCGACACACCGCGGAGTTGCAAGACGGAGCGAGCATCCTTGTCTCGGGAGGAAAGCTATTTCGCGGCGAGAAGGTCGGCCTCGTCGAGAGCATCGATGATTGGGCTTTTCATCTGGAAGAGTGGCGATGGGAACGCTTGACTGACCGTCAATGGCCTCGTTTCGAGTTCCAGCGCGAGGACACTGGTCGCAATCACCTCTGGGATATCAGGAATGCGCTGTGGAGCAGAAACTTCAAACAGAGTGACCTTGATGAACAGTTGCTGAAGCTGCGGAAAGAGCTGAAAGGTGAACCCGCGCTGGACGCGTTTCCTCAGCTGTACGCTCCGCCGCTGCTTCACGAGACATTGCCTGAATGTGAGGATGATGACGAATACGGGATTCATCGCATCGTCATAGATGGCGTAGTGGTCCGTTTCTCCGATGACAACTACAGCGTACAGATGACCGTTGAAGGTCAGCTGGCGCAGGAGAAAATCGAGCAGGTGCGCAAGCATGTGCTGGACACCTTCTCGGTTCTGGAGCGCCATCCCATCTCCTGTTCGCCACTCTGCTCCTAAGCCCTTGTTCACGGCTCTGCCGGCGCGGAGTCGCTGGCTTCGAAGAGGAAAGACAATGCTGACCGAACGACTATTCCTGGGCGGACTATCCAAGCGAGGGCTGGGAGAGTTCAGTTTGAGCCGCAACCGCTACGGCGTGCTGATCGCAAGCCATGCCTCTCCGTGCGAGGAGATCGGATCAGTCTCGGTTTATATCCAGCCGTGGGAAATCACGATCTCCTCCCAGATAATCCACACGCATGTAGGCCGTACAGATTTCTATCCTCGCGCCCATGAACGCACGCTCACCAATCTGGGGTACAAGCGGCTGATCGCGCGCGGCGCGCTGGACAAACTGCAGAGTCTCGTATCAGGAAGAATCGTGCTCTCACGCACCGAATCCTTGACTGGCCAAACACTTTCCTCGGGCTGGGGGCCCATTGAAACCGAGGATCGCGCGCGAGACCTGCGACAGCTCGAAGAGTTACACGGGCAACCTGTAGTCCTCAGGCAGTGGACATGGTTCGGCGCTTTTCCGGCAGTCGCCAAGGAATGGGTATGAAAAGATTCAATGCAGCAGCGTCTGGTCTTATTGCCTCCTCTGCACTGCCTGGAATGATCGTTGGCTTTATGATGGTGATCGAGAACGGTTCAAGTTTGCTCGCACCCTTGGGATTCTCATTTGTTCTTTTCCCCTTCACTCTGGCAGCCGCTCTTTTCTTCGGTGCGCCTCTCTTCTATATCGCCTATCGCTTCGACTTCGTCCGATGGTGGTCCTCTATGCTGGGCGGCGCCATTACCGGAGCGATAGCGAGTTGCGTAGCCCTTCCATCCTCCCCGCTGATGAGCGGCCTCCTGGCCTGGGCACTGATAGGCGCAGCGGCAGGCTTGCTGTTCTGGTGCTTTTGGAGACAAGGCGTTGATGCGTATCCCTGAGCAAACTCTTCAACTGCCCTTTCGGTAAGCACAATGAAACCGATGCTTGGTGACCACCACCCTTGCAGCGACTACCGCAGTTAGAAAAAGGGCACGAATTTATTTACAGCCCATTATTCCGCCAGAAATGAATCTGCCACCTTTATTTCTCTGAAATTAACGAAGCACGCAATCCAATTACTGTTAGGCGATAAGCATGGATGTATCAGTTCTTATTATTCAGCCCTGGCTAGCCTTGGCCCCATCAGCCATTTTCATGGTCGCCGGAGTTCTGACTAAGAGCAAAGTCGCCCAGGCTGTCGGCTGTGCCTGGCTTTTCTACTGCCTTTATGAGTTCTTAATGAAGTACCGCATCCTGTGCTCGGGGGAATGCAACATTCGAATTGATCTTCTATTGCTATTTCCCGCTCTAGGTGTGGCATCACTCGTCGGCGTGGTTGCCACTGTCTACGCGGGACTTAAGCGCTTCAATGTCTCCTGAGAAAACAACCTGGAGCAACCAGGCACAGACCACGATTCAGCGCTGAGTCAATAGTGCCATTCGGGACAGACTACGGTTTTCAATCAGTCATTCGAAAACCTACTTAACTCACTGAATCAAAGTTATTCGGCCCAAAACCCGCGCACCTCGCCAACAAAGGGGACGGATCTATTTAAAAGTCAATTCCCTCGGCAGAAATAAATCTGTCACCTTTGTTTCAAAAGAGAAATCATCATGGACATTAACGTATACAGGGCACCCGAATCGGATCTCCAGATTCCCGACACTCGCGTCTCTGACAAACTGGTCAAAGTTGCCGCCAGGCAACGCGCCTTGATCTTTGGCGTACTGGCGCAAATCTTTCTGAACCCGATAGCCAAGGCCATCGGAATCAAAGGTGAGTCTGCGGTCATCATCCTGGGTGTCCTGTCCTTGATCCTGATGATCTACATCCTCGTCACCGCGGTTCGTCTTTCCATGCTGCTGAACCATGTCGCCATCACGGTGATGATGGGGTTGTTCTCGATCATCCCGCTCATCAATCTGATCGTCTTGTTGGTACTCAGCAGACAGAGCACCAAGCTGCTCAGGTCCCACGGCGTTCGGGTCGGGCTCCTGGGGGCGAACGTGAAGAAAGGCACATCGCCAGCCCCGGGAGTCCTCGCAAAGCATGAGTGACAGGCCGCTTCTCGCATCCCTTTGAACTCGCCATGGGACGCGTGACCGTTGCAGCACCTGTTCTCCCAGGGGGATCAATTCAACGCAGAAAAGGCGCGAGGATCCACGGATGGCACTGCGGGCTTCCACGGGCAGGCCAAGCCAAGCGCATGGCCCGCTGACAAGGCAGCGACTGCAGACCGATCAGGTCAACGCCAATGAAGTCTTTGTTCAGGTGCTGATTTCACAGCGGCCGACAAGAGGGATCCAACGGGTCCCATACACCATTCGGCGCAAGATGGACCTGGTGTGCGTAAGCGGAAAACCCGGTTCGAAAGGTCACCTTGCCAGACTCCATGGCCACACGATCAACGACCGTGGGGCGCCAGCCTGCCAGGGGCGACTGGGAATGCGGAGGGCCCAATGGGACATCCACATGCAGGTATTGAATGAATTGCTCCGGGGCCAGGCCGCCCGGCGGCGACGACAGCACGTGGACCTCCCTCAGACAGGGACGATGCAGCTGCACCTGCTGCTGGAGCTCGAAGGCCTTGTAATCCACCAGCATCTCGAAGCCTGCAGCCTCGCGCTCATCGCCATCCATCCAGGCCCAACGGGCAAGCACTGCAATCTCATCGGGGTCTTGCCCCGGACGCAGCTCCAGCCCCCGCCAGTACCGGCGCAGCAACGGGTCCATGCGCTCGACGACACGCTGCTCAAGCGCCTGGTGCAGCGCCGCTTGCTCCAGCGTGAGGTATTGGCGGGTTTTCCCTAGAAGTCGATAGTCGGCTGCGGCAATGACCAGGCCTATGACCAATCCTGCAAGCGTCAGCTGACGTAGCATCTCAGAGCCGAACCTGAGGCAGCAGAATGGCCAGAAACCCAACGAAGACCATACCTGTGGGCATGCTCAATGCCAGCAGCAGGGCCAACACCTTGAGCCAGGTACGACGGGCTGCCAGGCACAGATGCGCGCTGCCTGCGTAGATAAGCCAGAACAGAAAAACAGCCGCGTTCAGTCTCAGTAACGATGGCCAGACCGGAGCGTCGCTAAAGGGACTCTGTGGTTGGCAATTGGTCAACGTCAGCAAGCAAAACGCAATATCCAACGTATCGAGTTTCGCAGCGGAACGGGCGGCAGCGATCAACGCGAGCGCCGCCAGCATCGGCACGGCAAAGGCTGCCACAAGCAGCGCGAGCTTCAGGCCCTTGTGGCGAGCAAACCCTGAGTTCATAGGACCCTGCATGGATGGACAGTGGTGCCGCACTCCCAATGAGCGCCTGAATTTCGTTATGCCATGCCTGTCGCCCCAGACCAAGACGACCGCCCGAGCACCTCGCCAAACTTTGAAGGCGCGCACTGTTCAGCGCGTACAGCTGACGGGAGCCCGGGGAAACAAAGGGGGCGGATTTATTTGCAAGTCCATTCTCCCGCCGGAAGTGAACCTGCCACATTTACTTCACGCGAACGAGTTTGCCGGGCCGGAACCCTGCGTCTGCTGACGCGGGTCCGCCCGTCATGGCAGCTCCACTTGAGCGCGCAGCTCCGGCCGAGCGCCCCAGCCCTCGCTGAGTCATTCATTTCCGAAACCGGCAGTCTTTTGCCTCAGTCACGTCCCAGCCGGTTCTGCGTAATGAAGCGTGCGGCGTCCTGGCCGAAGTTGCCGGCGTAGCGCTCTCTCACGCGGATGCGCTCACCCACGCCGTGCAGGCGGTATTGCGCTTCCATCACCAGGCCGTAGTTCGGCAGGTGCATGGGGTCGGCCGTGCGGGTGAGGAACTCCCAGAGGGAGACCTTGTGATCGATATAGCGGGTGCTGAAGGTCAGCTCCATCAGCGGCGCGTTGCTGTTGACGCCAGCAATGGCGTGGCCGTAGAGCAGGCGCTCTTCGTCGTCGAGCAGGTCGGACTGGTAGCGAGGCCATACGGCCGGCTCGAGGTAGGTGTTACGAAACCAGTGCGGCGCGAACGACGTCTGTCCGTCGTTGATGAAGATGCCGCGGACGGCCGAGGATTGTGTTCTGACCGGCGCGGGATCGGCGGGGTTGGCGATTTCGCGGGTGGCGGCATGGATGCCAATGCCACCACCGAGCGAGCTGCCGACGATGAAGATATCGTCCGGGTTGATGTTGAGCTCGGCGGCATGCTGGCGGGCGAACTGGACGAGGTAGCTCAGATCGGCGACCGAAACCGGGGTGCGGTCAGGGTTCATCTGCTTGGTCGGGTGACGGAAGTCGGCCGAAGCGACCGCCACGCCGGCGCCGTTATTGGCGATTCTGAGGAAGTGGTTCAGCAACGAGCGTTTGGTCGACAGCAGCGATTCCTTGCTCGAGCCGGCCGAGTGCGCGTAGATGATCAGGGTTCGGGGGACGGCGTCCGGGTTCAGCCGGCCATCCGCGCCGGAGTAGTAGAGATCCATGCGCAGCCCGTCGGGCATGCCGTCGCCACGGTCGGGCACCCAGCTGACGGCGGGATCACCGTAGTAGATATTCGAGTAGTAGCCGCAGACCGGGGTGCAACCGGCGATGACCTGGAAGTGTTCGGGCAGGCTTTCCACCAGGAAGGGCTCAGGCAGATCGACACCATGGGGTGCGGGGCCGCCCGTCACTTCGGCAAATCCGCAGGTGGCTGATTCCTCGTCGACGCAGATGCGCACCATGCGCTTTTCGCCGACTTCCAGGGTGCCGGGGTATCTGAACTTCTCGGGGCCGGATCGGACCCGGGTGACCGCACGCCGCTCACGCAGGACGTCGTCGACATACAGCAGGCGATCCGCTGCGCTTGGCAGGCCAACGGTGTAGTTGATATCGAAGGCGGTTTGCGCCGGCAGGTGACCGGCCACGCCGACCGGTTTGACCTCGACCATCTGGCCGGGCATCAGCGCCTGGCCGGCACGGATGCTGACCTGATCGCAGGCGGCAGCGGGCACCGCATCGACGCAGATGCGCAGCTCGACCACGCGATCCTGTGCGATCCCGCCCGGGTAAGTGATGGCGTAGGCGCCCGAGCTGGTGCGGCTGATCCGGCTCCCGTCCCTGACAAGGAGAAGGGCGCCGTCCAGGTAGAAGGAATGGTTGCCGGGCAGTTCTGGGATGACCTGATACTGCACCCGGACTGGCTCCTGAGGCGGCACTAGGAACCCTTGGCCGATACCGAAGATTTTTACAACGGGATCCGCGGCGAAGGCAGCAGAAGAAGTTAACAACAAGCCTGCGGACAACAGCCGCAAACTTGCATAAAAGACGCTCACGGAGGCGCGCATGGAAAAATGCTCCAATAGTGGAATCAGGGTTGACTAGAAACCGCAGGCAGGGGCGGCCAGGGACTTTTGAAGCTGATTGAATGCGGTGGTTCCGTCTTATGTGGCGGGCGGTACGGCCGCTGATCGGCGCTATGCGGGCCGTCACATATCCGAAGCATTTCTGAACGAAGTTCCGCTGGTTCGAACCGCTGAACAACTCGCCATCAATGCCTGAGCGAGCATTGAGCGACATCGGTCCATTCAATTAACGGCCGTCAAATATTCAATGAATTCAACGGCTGAGCGGCGATGCCTAGTGTCTCCCCTGCGAATAGGGCCTGACGGGACGCCGGCACATCTTCCCCAATGCAGCCTGACCAGCATGGTCGATCTCCAGGACATGTCCCACGACGCCTCTGGAAAGGACCGCGCTCGGCCTGGCGTGGCTGGAATGACCAGCGCCGCGGTGCCGGTCACAGTGACCCCGTCAGGGCGACCCCGTCTAGGCGACCCCGTCTAGGCGACCCCGTCAAAATGCTCATTTGCTCTACGTAAACTGCGCTTTCCAGCTTAGTGAGACCCACTAGGCGTTCCCAGCTAGGCGTCCCCAACTAGGCGTTCCCACCAACCTTCGCTCGCTACTTTTTCAGAGGTTCCTTAACGGCAAGCCCGGGCACGACTACAGAGCCGACATGTTCGACCCGCAGCAGCAACGAGCAAACGCCAAGTCGGCCAGCCTGCTCGTCAAAGAAAGCAGGCCAGGTGGCGTCGTAATCACTGAGCGAAATCACCGTTGGAGTCTCTGACCAGCCTATGCGGGTTGGCGCTGGCCCTGCGACCGTTTGAGCAGGGGGTGCAGCCAGGAAGGGCCACGCTTTATCGGTGCCTCAAGCCAGCCGGCGTCAGATGGCCCGTTCAACCGGCACAACGTCATTGCGGGCAGCAGCAACACCGTTGCGCGGGATGAGATCACACCCCGTTCAAAGCCACCCTGCCCCGCCCGGCCCTCCCTCGCGCCTCAGTTGTGCGCCGGAGGCTGCTCCCCGGTCTTCGCCGGTGCAGGCGACGCAATCATATGCAGCGTGCGTTGCGGGAAGGGGATGCTGATCCCGGCCTTGTCGAACGCTTCCTTGGCCTGCTCCTGCAGGGTCCAGAAAACATCCCAGAAGTCTTCCGTCCTGGTCCACATGCGCAAGGAAAGATCCAGCGAGCTCTCGCCCAGCGCGGTCAGCCAGACCACCGGGGCCGGGTCCTTGAAGACGCGTTGGTCCGCTTGCGCCAGCCCCAGCAGGATGGCCCGCGCCTGCTTCACGTCGTCGCCGTAGTCGATGCCGATGTTCAGGTCCACCCGCCGCGTCGGCTGGCGCGAGTAGTTGATGATGTTGCCGTTCGACAGGCTGCCGTTGGGCACGATGATGGTCTTGTTGTCCGGCGATTTGAGCACGGTAAAGAAGATCTGGATGCTGTCCACGGTGCCACCGATGCCTTGCGCCTCGATGTATTCGCCGGCCTTGAACGGCCGCAACATGAGGATCAGCATGCCGCCGGCGAAGTTCGCCAGGCTGCCCTGCAGGGCGAGCCCGACGGCCAGACCGGCGGCGCCGATCAGGGCAATGAAGGAGGTGGTCTCGACCCCGATCATCCCGGCGACGGTGATCAGCAGCACGACTTTCAGCCCGATGCTGACGAGGGTGCCGATGAAGGCATGCAGTGAGCGGTCTATGTTGCGTCTTTCCAGCAGCACCTGGACGCCGGCGGTCAGACGCGCGATGACCCACCAGCCGATTGCCAGCGTCACGATCGCCAACAGCACCTGTCCGCCGTACTGCAACACCAGCGGCAGCCACGCCTGCGACAACTCTTCCAGCTGCACCATCACCTCATCCATCCTTCACCCCTCTTCATTACCTGTTGCGGAAAAACCATGGACCTCAGCGGCGCCTGATGCTCCCTCTCGATCTTCGTTTCGCCTCCTGCGCGGGCTGCCAGGCAGCCCCGCCGACAAGCCCTGCCTGGGGCGTCTGCGCCCGGCCAGATGCACGGGCGCCGAGCCGGCCGCACGGTCCAGTGACCCTACATCCTGCTTGACCGGGCGGGTCGATGCAAAAAACCGGGTGAGTCCGGCACGCCTCCGACCAAGACGAAAAGACCGGGTCCGCTCATTGCCGATACCGACTGCTGCGCATCGAAACAAGACGCTCTCGGGCGTGCGCCCGGCCGCCGCCGATGCTGCGCAGCACGGGGCATTTATGCCTGCGCACAACCGAATTCGGCGGATCGCCACCCAGCACCTATCAGGGCTGACCGCCCCACCGACAGCGTGATGTCGGACTGCCGATGCAGGGGCTTTTCGGCGAAGCCCTCAGGTCATCATCGACTCTCAACTCACTGTTTTTGCTTATTTTTCTTGTAAAAAAGGCGCACTTCGACAGCCGCCTGTTCGGCGACAGATGATGAACTTTTGACCTTTGCTCCAGCTCTGACTCGCTAAGGCACTGCCGTTCTGCTACGGCGCCAATTCGAGGTAGTAATGGTTCTAACGCGTCCGCTTATTTCAACCGGCAATGCCGGTCTGGACTCCGTATTGAAGGGCGGTCTGCCCAGCAACCGCCTGTATCTGCTGGAAGGAACACCGGGCTCCGGCAAGACCACCCTGGGCCTTCGCTTCCTGCTGGAAGGGGTCGCCGCCGGCGAGCCGGTGCTGTACATCACCCTCTCCGAAACCAGCGAAGAGCTGGAAAGCGTCGCTCACTCGCATGGCTGGTCGCTGGATGGCGTCGAGCTGTTCGAGTTCGGTTCCTCCGAAGAGGTGCTGGGGGAGGATTATGAACAATCGATCCTGCATCCCTGGGAAGCGGAACTCGGCGACACCATCCGCCTGATCCAGCAACGGGTGGACAAACTGCAGCCCAAACGGCTGGTATTCGACAGCCTCTCCGAGATGCGCCTGCTGGCCCAGGACCCGCTGCGCTATCGCCGCCAGGTGCTGGCGCTCAAGCAGTTCTTTGCCGGGCGCAATGTCACCGTCTTGCTGATCGACGATCTGGCCGGGCGCGCACCGGAGCGCGACAACCATCTGCACAGCCTCTGCCACGGGGTGATCACCCTGGAGCGCCTGACCCTGGATTTCGGTGCCGCACGCCGGCGCCTGCAGGTCCAGAAGCTGCGTGGGGTCGACTTCATCGGCGGCTTCCATGACTTCGCCATCCGCAAGGGTGGCCTGCAGGTCTATCCGCGGTTGATCGCAGCGTCACATCACGTGGAATTCAAAGGCGAAGCGGTCCGCAGCGGCGTTGGCGAGCTGGACGAGCTGCTCGGCGGCGGGCCGCTGAAGGGCACCACCACCCTGATCACCGGCCCGGCCGGTTCGGGCAAGACGACCCTGACCCTGATCTATCTCGCCGCGGCCTGCGCGCGCGGCGAAAAATGCACCATCTACGAGTTCGACGAACGCATCGGCACCCTGCTGACTCGCGCCAAAAGCATGGGGCTTGAGCTGGGCCATTACATCGATAGCGGCCAGCTGCTGATCCTGCAGATCGATCCGGGCGAGGTGTCTCCCGGCGAGTTCACCTGGCGCGTGCGCAGCGATGTGGAGGTGCGCGGCGCCAGCATGATCGTGGTCGACAGCCTCAACGGCTACATGACCGCCATGCCCCAGGAACAGCAGCTGTTGCTGCAGATGCACGAGCTGCTCTCCTACCTCAGCCATCTGGGCGTGGTGACCTTCCTGATCGGCCTGCAGCACGGACTGGTGGGGTCTCTGGAGACCAATCTCGACATCTCCTATGTCGCGGACTCGGTCATCCTGATTCGTTTCTTCGAGGCACAGGGGCGGCTGCGCAAGGCCATCTCGGTGCTCAAGCACCGCAGCGGGGCTCACGAGAACGCCATCCGCGAACTGCGCATCGACTCGCAAGGGCTGCGGGTAGGCGAGCCATTGGTCGACTTCCGCGGCGTGCTCACCGGCACGCCCGAGTACTTCGGCTCCGACGCACCCCTGCTGGAAGAGCGAAAACGTGACCGATGAACCCCGGTTCCAACCGACGACGCTGCTGGTCGCCGCACCCTTCAAGGGCGATGCGGTCTGCCTGAGCCGGTTGCTCGGCGACAAATACCCGGTACAGACCTACGAAGACGCCTCCACCCTGGCGAGTGCGATAGACAGCCAGACCGGGCTCCTGATCCTCACCGAGGAAGCCCTGCAAAGAAACACTGGTGCGCTGGGCACGGCACTGGACGAGCAACCGGCCTGGTCGGAAATCCCGGTCATCCTGCTGTCGTCCAACCAGCGTCGCTCCGGCAGGGATACCGAGCTGGCGCGGCGGCGTCTGCCAGACTCGGCGGGACATGTGGTGGTGCTGGAGCGCCCTCTCAGCTCGGCGTCATTGCTCAGCGCCGTGGCGGCTGCCTGGCGCTCGCGCCAGCGGCAGTTCGAGATGCGTGATCGCCTGGTCGAGCTGGCCGAGGAACGCGGTCGCCTGCAGACGCTGCTGGAGAACATCCCGGTCGGGGTCTGCTTCATGGATGACCAGGGGCAGCCCCTGGTCACCAATCCGCTGTATGTGCAGTACACCTCCGGCGGCGTCATCCCTTCCCGGCAGCCGGATCGCGCCGCCGCCTGGACGGGATACGATGCGCACGGCAACCGGCTGGAGCCGCAGATGTTCCCCGCCGCTCGAGCGTTACGTGGCGAACCCGCCACCGGCATCGACTTCTGCCACGATCAGGGCGATGGCTCCCAATCCTGGATGCGGGTCAGCGCCGTACCCCTGTATGGCGGCAGCCGCCAGGTCATAGGGGCGGCAGCGGTGATCGTCGACATCAATGAAGAAAAACTGGCCGAGCTGTCGCTGCGACGCTTCAACGAGGAGCTGGAGATCCAGGTGCAGGCACGCACCCGCGAGCTCAACGCGGTGGTCCAGCAGCTGCGCACCGAGAGCGAAGAACGCGCGCGCGCCGAAGAACAGCTGCGCCAATCGCTGAAGATGGAGGCGGTCGGCCAGTTGACCGGCGGCATCGCCCACGACTTCAACAACATGCTGACCGGCGTCATCAGCGCGCTGGACCTGATCAAGCTGCGCATCGCCAACCAGCGAACCGACGGCGTGGATCGACTGATGGATGCCGCACTCAGCTCCGCCGGACGCGCGGCATCACTGACCCAGCGGCTGCTGGCGTTCTCCCGGCGCCAGTCGCTGGATGCCAAGCCGCTCGAGGTCAACCGCCTGGTCCTGACGCTGCGGGATCTGCTGGAACGAACCCTGACCGAACAGATCGTGCTGCGGCTGGATCTGAGCGCGGAAGAACCCTGGGTCTGCGCCGACGCCAACCAGCTGGAGAACGCGCTGCTCAACCTGGCCCTCAACGCCCGTGACGCCATGCCCCACGGCGGCAACCTGACGATCAGCACTCGCCTGCAACGATCAGCCGTTGGCGCGGATGCAGGCGAGGTCTGCATCGAGGTACGCGACTCGGGCTGCGGCATTGCGCAGAACCTGCTCAGTCGGGTGACCGAGCCGTTCTTCACCACCAAACCCATCGGCCAGGGCACCGGTCTCGGGCTCTCCATGGTCTACGGCTTTGCCCGTCAGAGCAGCGGCGTTCTCACCATCGACAGCGCACCGAATGCCGGCACCAGCGTCTCGATCCGCCTGCCCCAGGCCGTGCAGGTTTCCTCTGCGGCGCAGGCCGCGCAGGAGCTGCTGGTGCCGGGCAAGGGACAGCCGATCCTGCTGGTCGAGGACGACGACTCGGTACGCCTGATCAATCAGGAGCTGCTGCAGGAGCTGGGTTATCAGGTCGTCGTGGCGCGCGATGGCGAAGAGGCACTGGACTACTTCCGGCGCCTGGAAGACATCGAGCTGCTGGTCACCGATGTCGGCCTGCCCGGAATGAACGGCCGCCAACTGGCAGAGGTGGTGCAGCAGCTCAAGCCGCAGCTGCCGGTGCTGTTCCTGACCGGCTACGCGGAAGGCGCAATGAGCCGCGCCGATTTCCTCGGCCCGAACATGCAGCTGCTGACCAAGCCTTTCGCCCTCGACGTGCTCGCCACGCGGGTGGCCGACATGCTCGGGGCGACGGATCAGGCAAAGGCGGCGAGCAGACCCGGACGACTCAACTGAGCAACGCTCGTCCGGGCGGTTGAGCATCACCTGCGGGCATTCACCTCGCTGCTCGCCGGCAGTGGCCACGCCGGCTGGCTGTCGGATGCGCCGGCAGATATGGCACAGTGCGCTGCGCCATTTTCACCCGGCGGTGCCGCCGTCCCCGCCCGTCCCTGATCACCTGCCAGCGCCCCTTCGATCGAGCCTTTTCGTGAGCAAGACCTCCCCATCCTTTCCAACCCTGCTGCGCAGTCGAGCACGCCGGCTGCTCTGGCTATGTGCGCTGGCCAGCCTGAGCGCGCCGCTGTCACGCCTCATCCGCCTGGATGCGCTCTGGGCGCTGGAGCTGTTCGGCCACTGGCAGTGGCTGTACCTGGGACTGGGGATGCTCTGCCTGGCGCTGCTGCTGGTGTTGCGCGACGGATGGCGGTGCCTGGTTCCCAGCGCGGTGCTGGCACTGGTTTTCGCCCATCAGCCGACCAGTCTGCCGGCGACGCAGGAAGGTGACGCAAAGGAGCCGAGCCTCCTGGTCGCCTCTGCCAACCTCAATCTGGCCAGCAGGGATTTTCAGCCACTGCAGCACTGGCTGCTGGGCGAGCAGGCGCCGGATCTGCTGTTCCTGCAGGAGTTCACCGCGGTGGCGCAGCAGGCGCTGGCCAGTGACGCGTTGCGGCTCGCCTACCCCTACCGGGTGGAGGCACCGCAGGCCGACCCGTTCGGCCTGGCCATCCTCTCCCGACATCCGCTGAGCGATATACGGATCGTCGAACCCGCCGATGCCCAGCAGACCCTGCGTCTGCATGCGTCGATGCATCTCGCCGAACGCCGCGTAGCGCTTGCCGCGCTGCACCCGATGCCGCCGCTGAGCAGTGCTTTCGCCAGGGCCCGCGACCGGACACTGGCCGAGGAGTCAGAGCGGCTGGCGCAAGGCGACAAGGCGGCGCTGATGGCCGGCGACTTCAACGCCACGCCCTGGAGCCGCACGTTGTTCGGCATTGATCCGCGCCTGCAGCGCGCCAGCGGACTGGCACCGACCTGGCCGAACGCGTTCAGTGGACTCTCACTGCTGCCGCTCGATCACGTGTTCGCCTCCGGGCACTGGCGACGGATCGACGCCGGCCTGGGCCCGGACCTGGGTTCCGACCACCGGCCGGTGGTGGTGCATTTGCAACTGCGCTGAACGCGCGAACTTGCCAGGGGCCCGCATGCGGCACATTCAACGACTGCGCGACATCATCACCGCTGACCCAAGGCGCATGCAGATCCTGCGTCTGGTACGCGAGCTTGCCCTGCCCGACTGCTGGGTGGCTGCCGGTCTGGTACGCAACGCGGTCTGGGATCACCTGCACCATCGCCCGATCACGCCGCCTTCGGGCGATGTGGACGTCGTCTGGTTCGATAATGCGCGCGCCGCGGCAGCACTGGATGCCGAACTCGATTCACTGCTGCAGCAGCGCGACGAGACGCTGAACTGGTCAATCAAGAACCAGGCACGCATGCACCTGCGCAATCACGACCAGCCCTACGACTCGACGACTGATGCAATGCGCCACTGGCCGGAGACCGCGACCGCCGTGGCGATCAGGCTCAGCGACGACGATCAGCTGGAGGTAGCGGCACCTTTCGGCCTGACTGATCTGTTCGACCTGATCGTCCGCCCCGGCCCGCATTTTTGCGCCGGGAAGCACCCGCTGTACCGCGAGCGAGTCGTCACCAAGAACTGGGCGGCACGCTGGCCGCTGCTGAAGATGCTCGACACGGATTGATCGCCCGCCGTTGGCTCCGCCGACAAGGCTGCAGCCAGACACTCTCGGCAGAACGTCTCCGGCGGCCTGTACGCCGCCTCACCCGTTTCCGCCCACCTCGGCGCTGGAGCTGCGCGGCGCTTCCTGTGTAGCATGCTGGCAACCTGCCAGGAGAAGCCGGTGCGCCTGATCCAACACCTGAAGCAATCGCTGGACCCGCTGCACGACAGCTCACCGGCCACCTGCGCGCACTTCGCTGCCTGGTATCGGCATGCCAAGGTCGCGCAGATCCGTTACGTCGCCTTCCTGACCATGGCGCTGTACCTGGTGTATGCCGCCATCGAGCTGAATGTCGCCAGCGATGCCCATGGCCTGCGCCTGCTGCTGCATGGCGGGGTGATTCCAGGATTGCTGCTGGCGACCGGGCTGATGAGCTTCCGCCCGACCCTGCACCGACCGATGATCGCTGTGTTGATGACCGCGCCGACGTTTGCGGTAGCCGTCAACCTGCACTTCAACTATGGCCACGCGGACTTCGCCCACTTCGCACCCGAGCTGTACCTGAACCTGATCTGGACCTTCGCCATTTCCGGGCTGCGCCTGCGCCAGGCCATGCTGACCGCCTCGATCTCGGCGCTGATCATCCTTGCCGTGACCTTCACCGACTCGTTGCAGCCGGGCGTGCAGCGCCTGCACCTGATCTGGATCCTGGCATCGTTCTCCTTCGGCCTGCTCTGCGCCCAGGTGCTGGAGAAGGCGTACAAGGAAATCTTCCTGCAGCATCGCGACCTCGCTCTCAGCGCCAGTACCGACGGCCTCACCGGCCTGTGGAACCGCGCCCGCATCGACCAGTTCTTCGCTGGCGAGCTGGCCCGTGCGCAGCGCTATGGCACGCCGTTTTCGCTGATCCTGATGGACATAGACCACTTCAAGAACGTCAACGACAGCCACGGCCATACCGTCGGCGACAACGTGCTGCGCCAGTTCGCCACCCTGCTGCGGCAGAACGTGCGCAATGTCGACAAGGTCGGTCGCCTGGGCGGTGAGGAATTTCTCATCGTGCTGCCCGAAGCGGACGCGCAGCAGGCGCGCGCCGCGGCAACCTTGCTGCAGCAACGCATCAATGCGTTTGTCTTCGATACCGTTCAGCACAAGAGCGCCAGCTTCGGCGTGACCCAGTACGACGGCGACCGCAGCACCCAGGCGATGCTCGATCGCGTCGACCGCGCGCTCTATCTGGCCAAGGCCAATGGGCGTGATCGCATCGAAGTACTCTGAAGCGCCGCGCTGCCCGGAAGGACCACGGCGACGCGGCTAAATCTCGTTACCGATCACCGCGAACTGCTGCCACTGGCCCTCCTCGCGCTTGACGAAGACATGGTCTGCGCCGAACGACCAGAGCTCCGTGCCGGTGGACAGCAGGCGATGAAACGAGGGCCCGGCGATGCTCTGGCTGACGCTTTCGGTTTCCCATACGTCGCCCTTGCGCACCAGCAAGCGTCCCGGCTCGCAGGCGTAGATCAGCCCGGCGTGACGCACGATCGACCAGAGATTGCCCTGCGGCTCCTCGACGCTGCAATCCCGGAAGATGTTGCCGATGATCTCGAAGGCGACACCCTGGTTGCCGCAGAGCAGATGGCGGCCGGGGCCGTCGGCGACCAAGGTCGAGAAGATCAGGTTGCTGGGCAAGTCCAGGCGTTGCGGGCCCTGCGGAGTAAAGCGGTAGGCGGCGCCGGCCCAGCCGACTGCCAGCGGCCAGCCCTGCTCGTCCAGGCTCACATCTTCGAAGTCCGGGGATTCGGCGATGGGCGTCTCGAAGCCCAGGCTCTGCCAGCTGCCACCTCGGCGCTCCAGCAATTGTCCGCCAAGGCCACAGACCAGCACTCGTCCGTCGAGGACGCGAATGCGCAGCAGCTCGCCACGCTCCTCCGGGTCGACCACCGCCTCCTCGGCCAGGGTCCCGGCGATGCTGGCATGGGTGAACCCGATCCCAGCCCCGGCGCCGCCCAGCCGATACACCGAGCCATTCTTGCCAAGCATGTAGAGAGTGGCGCTGGCTGCGTCGTAGGCCAGCGAGCGAATCACGTCCTCGTCGAAGTCGACGTAGGTCCATTGCCCTTGCAGCCAGAGCAACAGACGCGACGCTTCCACGTCCGCATAGGCGTTGTACTGGGCCGCCAGGGCGATGTCACCGGCGCCGAGCGGGATACCGTCGAGAAAGAAATAATCGGGGGAAGATGGCATTCGTCTATCCGTAACCTATTGGGGGGCCACCGGCGCTGCGGCTATCGGTGGTTTCTTGAACAGCGGAACATTGGCCTTCTGCTTGCTCTTGAAGGCCTTGTCGGTCGGTTTCACGTCCATCTGCTCGTGCGCGACTTCCAGCTGCTTGCGCACGCAGGCCTCGTCGCAGCCGGTGGCGGAGGAAACCGCCTGCGCGCCACAGTCGAGGGCGATGCTGAAATCGTACTCGGCACCCAGCTTGGTGCCCTTGGGCAGCTTGTCATTGCGCAACTGGGCGAACTTGGCGCCGACGCGACCGTGCTCGTCCAGCTCCGTCGACACCGGGTTGCGCGAGTCGTGGTCCTTGCCCTCGACGCAGATGCACGGTGCGGCACCGTCGGAATACTTCGGATAGCGCGACTGGCCGCGGGCTTCGCCCTTCTTGCGCGACTCGGACAACTCGCCAACCGGAATCGGGTGATGCGGGGTCTTGCCACCGCAACCCACACAGCTGTTCGGACTGAACGGCACCATGACGCAGCGCCGGGCCTTGCAGCAGGCATCCGAGCAGTCCTTGGCAATCGGCTTGCTGCAATCGTCATTGACCTTCTTGGCGTCACCAGATTTGGCGCAAGGGTGGTCATCCAGGGCCAGCGCCACCTCGTCCAGATACGGCCAGGGCACGGTGTTGCCCTGGGAGCCGTGGTTGTGGGTGGTCAGATCGCCCATGCGGTCGACATTCTTGCCTTCGAACTTGACGTTCATCGACCAGGCGGTGAAGTACACCTTGCCCTTGATCTTGCTGGTGATGACGCCCTTCTTCGGCGCGCAGCCGGCTTCATCGCCGTAGCTGGTCTTGAAGTAGCTCTGGTCCTTGAGCATCACTTCCTTGGCGGAAATCTTCACCGTGCGCGAGCCATTGCTGGTGTCGCTGGCCATGCCGGTGTTGGGGTAGGGAATGGGCACGCCGGGCGGCGTAGGTGGCGCTTGCGGTGGGGTGAAGCAGACATCCGGAAAACAGGCCACCGACTTGCCGTCGGCAGCCTTGCAGGAAATTTCCATACCGTTGGCGAATACCTGGTTGGCCATCACGACTGCTCCAGAAGAGGGTCTGCCCACTGCGCAGGTGAAGTGAATCTAGCAGCCACGACGAAAGACGCCTGCAAATCTCGCCCGACCGCGCCCCGCCCTGGCGCCGCAACGACTGGCTGTGGCGCACAGACCTTGTGCGCGCCGAACTGCGGCCACCAGCCGCCAGTTGCAGAAAAGCCGGGGGCGGCGAAAGACTCGCCGCCCCTGGCTTTCAACCGGAAGCCGTCAGGGTTCCAGCTTGAGGTGCGAGATATCCGGTAGCGGGCCGTCGAGCTTGCGCGGGATCTCGCCCATGTCGCTGCCGGCCGGCGCCAGGCTGAACTGCGACAGATCGACCTCAGGGGCCTGCGCATCGGGCTTCTCGTCCTGCAGATCGACTCCGACCGGAGCGATGCCGAAGTCCGGCGCCTCGACGTCGGCGAACGCGGCCATGTACTCGTCGCGCGGAATCACCTTCGCCCCGGCCGGGCTGGCAGTCGGCGCCGCGGCGGCGGACGCTGCCGGGCGCTGCGCCTGAGGCTCCGGCGGCGGTGCCAGCTCGACTTCCTCGACCTCGACATCCAGCGCGCGGACTTCCGCCACGGCGCCAGCGCGTTCCAGGGTGACCCGATACTTCTCCGCACCGGCTTCATCCAGGCCGGTCTTGATCACCATCCGCCGCCCGGAAAACAGCATCGCGATGCGCTGCTCGTCGGCCTGGAACAGCCGGGCCAGATTGGCCTTTACCTGCTCCAGCGGCGCGCCGGCCACCAGTTGCCCGGAAAAGGCGATTTCATAGCGGCTCATGCTCACGCTCCCTTTGCTGTGCTGGCCCGAGTATGGCGCAGATCTTTTTGTCGAACCAATCGATTGCCTGTCACCTGCGGCTTGTTACACTGCCGCCTCGCATCAACAGCGGCCCTATCGCAGGCGCAAATGACAAGAATTATCCGCCTAACGCTTTCCCTGATACTTCTGAGCAGCCTCGCTGGTTGCTCGACCTGGTTCACTGGCCAGTTCGACGACCCCGAGATCGAGCTCGTCAAGATTGAAGTGGAACGCGCCCGGCTCACCGACCAGCTGTTCCATCTGACCTTTCGCATCGACAATCCCAATCCGGTGAGCGTGCCCGTGCGCGGCATGGTTTATAGCGTGCATCTGAACGGCATGAAACTCGCCGATGGCGAATCCTCGGACTGGTTCACCGTCCCCGCGCACAGCCGTCACACCTTCAAGGTACCGGTACGCACCAACCTCTGGCGCCACCTGAAGAAGGTCGTGCGCATGCTCGAGAAACCCGACCGGCCGATCAGCTACCAGTTGCAGGCGGAGATCAAGACCGGGCTGCTGTTCGGTCGCAAGGTGCAACTGCTGCGCAATGGCGAGATAATCCCCGGCGACTACATCCCGGAGTAATTCCCCATGCATCAAGAACCCCACGTCCACGGCCCCGATTGCGCCCATGATCACGACCATGGCCATGACCACGGCCACGTGCACGGACCGCACTGCAACCACCAGGAGCCGGTTCGCAACGCGCTCAAGGATGTCGGCCGCAACGATCCCTGCCCCTGCGGCAGCGAGAAGAAATTCAAGAAGTGCCACGGTGCCTGAGACCGGACTGAGCGGATTCTGGCTGCTCGTCGCGGCCGGCATTCTGCTGCTGGCGGCACTCGCCGGTTACGCCCTGCACCTGTGGCGCCGCGTCTGGCGCCAGCAGCAACGGCAGCGCGAGGCGGCACAGGCCAGCCATGCGCAGCTGCGCGAAGACCTGCGGATACTTGCCGGCGCCCTGCTCGAAGGCCAGCTGCCGCTGATCGAGGGCGCGATCCGGATCAAGGTGCTACTCGACAATTTCGATCCGCTGCTCAGCCAGGACAGTCGCACCGCAGTCTTCCAGACGCTCTTCGAGGCTACCGCCGACATCCCGACCCACGCCGACTGGCAAGCCCTGGAGCGCTCCGAACGACGTCGCCATGAAGTGCATTTCGGCGAACTGGAGCTGCAACATAAGGCCGCTGCCCGGAGTGCGGCACGCTGGCTTCTGGATGAAGGGCTGGCGCGCTGAGTCTGCGCTGAATTTCAGACCACCTGCAGCGCCAACCATCCCTCATCCGGCGCTGCGCGCCACCTTCTCCCGGCGGGAGAAGGACAGCTGTGAGACGCTGGCGTGGGGTGGTTGTCATGTAGAGCCTCAAGCGTGCGCAGCCTTTCCCTCTCCCATCGGGAGAGGGTGCCGAAGGCGGGTGAGGGATGGTTCAGGCGACTCGCCGCCGGATGCTGGACGCCGCTCGCGCTATCCCGATCCGCTCCCGCCCTTACCGCCGCTTGCCTGCCACAGCCACGCTGCTAACCTTGGCAGCCCGCCGGGACCACCCTGCTCCAGCCGAGAGTCTTCATGCGTCCGATCCGCTTCCGTCCGTTCGCCGTCTTCGGCTTGTCCGCCCTGCTGTTCTCTGCCGTGGGGTTGAGCGGCTGCCAGTCATTGCTGGACAGCCGCTACGGCGCCAGCGTGCCGCCGAGCAAGGGCATCGAGCGGGTCACCGGCCTGGCCGGCAGCGCCAGCATCCGGCGCAATCCGCTGGGCATGCCGCTGATCGAGACATCCGGCTTTCACGACGCGGTCTTCGCCCTGGGCTACGTGCACGCAGGTGATCGCCTGAGCCAGATGGTGAGCATGCGCCTGCTGGCCGAGGGGCGCCTGTCGGAGATGGTCGGGCCCGGCGCACTGGACGTCGACCGTTTCATGCGCAGCGTGGAACTCAGGCGCAGCGCCGACCAGCTCTACCGCGCTGCCTCGCCACGTCTGAAACAGACCTTCGAAGTCTATGCGCGCGGCGTCAACGCCTACCTCTATCGCTACCGCGACCGCCTGCCGATGGATCTCGCCGAGTCCGGCCACCGTCCGGCCTACTGGAAACCCGAGGATTCGGCACTGATCTTCTGTCTGATGAACTTCAGCCTGGCAGTCAACCTGCGCGAGGAGATCGCCAGCCTGGTGCTCGCCGAGAAGGTCGGTAGCGACAAGCTGGCCTGGTTGCTGCCCACCTACCCCGACGAGCCACTGCCTTTCGATGAAGCGCAGAAACTCGCCGGCCTGCGCCTCGGCGCGCAGATCGACGGCCTGCCGCAGCTGGAACGCACCGCCAGCGCCATCGCCGAGCTGAACATGCTCGGCGTCGCCGCCTCGAACAACTGGGCCATCGCCCCGCAGCGCAGCCGCAGCGGCGCAAGCCTGCTGGCCAACGACACCCATCTGCCGCTGGCCCTGCCCTCGGCATGGAACTACGTGCAGATCCGCTCGCCGAAATTCAACGCCGCCGGCGTCTCGGTGGCCGGGGTGCCGGCCGTGGTCGCCGGCTACAACGGTCATCTGGCCTGGGGCATGACCATGGTCATGGGCGATACCCAGGATCTGTTCCTCGAACAGCTCAAGTCCGAAGGCGGTCGCCTGTACTACCTGGCCGATGGCAAGTGGCTGCCGACCCGCGAGCGCCAGGAGACCTTCTTCATCAAGGGCCAGTCGCCGCGTCGCGAAACCCTGCACGAGACGCGCAACGGGCCGCTGCTGAACGCCGCCCTGGCGGGCGAGCGCAAGCTGCCACTGCAACCGGCCAGCCATGCCAGCAACCTCGGCCTGGCGCTGCGCATGCCCTCGCTCGAGGGGGATCGGAGCCTGGATGCGTTCTTCGATCTGTCGCTGGCGAAGAACCTCGACCAGGCCTTCGAGGCAGCCCGCGAGATTCGCGCCGTTCCGCTGAATCTGGTGTTCGCCGATGCGCGCAGCATCGGCTGGCAGGTCACCGGTCGCTACCCGAATCGGCGTGGCGGCATCGGCCTGCTGCCCTCACCCGGCTGGGACGGCCACTACGACTGGGATGGCTTCGCCGACCCGATGCTGCATCCCTACGACCAGGACCCCAGCGCAGGCTGGCTCGGCAGCGCCAACCAGCGCAGCGTGCCGCGCGGCTACGGCATGCAGCTGTCGAGCTCCTGGTACTACCCCGAACGCGCCGAGCGTATCGCCGAGCTGGCCGGCAGCGGCAGGCACGATCAGGCGAGCATGAAAGCCATGCAGCTCGATCAGAAGACCCTCTTCGCCGGCAAGCTGCAGGGCATGTTCAGCACCCCCGGCATGCAGCAGCCCTTGCGTGCAGCCATCGCCCGCCTGCCCGCCGCGGAACGCGCCAGGGCTGAGGAAGCGTTGCGCCGCCTGCTGGCGTTCGACGGTGATCTGCACGCCAGCTCTGCGGACGCTGCACTCTACTCAGCCTTCCTGCACATGAGCGCGCAGCAGATATTCCTCGACGAACTCGGTCCGGAGGACAGCCCGGCCTGGAAGGCGCTGGTGGACACCGCCAACAACTCCTATTCGGCACAGGCGGACCATCTGCTCGGTCGCGACGACAGTCCCTTCTGGGATGATCTGCGCACCCCCGAACGCGAAGACAAGCCGACCATCCTGGCCCGCAGCCTGGCCGCCGCCGTGGCCCTCTGCGAGGAACGCCTGGGGGCCGATCGCCATGGCTGGCAGTGGGGCAAACTGCACCGCTACCACTGGATCAGCGACAGCAGCCGCTCCGCCGCCCTGCTGCCGGCCGGCCAGCGCAGCAAGCTGGAAGCCATCAGCGGCTACCTGAATCGCGGCCCCTACCCCGCCGGCGGCGACCACAGCACGCTGAACGTCTCCGCCTACCCCTGGGGTCGCGATTTCGACACCTGGCTGATCCCGGCCATGCGCCTGGTGGTGGATTTCGGCGCGCAGGAACCGATGCAAGCGATCAACAGCAGCGGCCAGTCCGGCAACCCCGCCAGCCCGCACTACGCCGACGGCATCGACGCCTGGCGCCGCGGCGACTACGTCAGCTTCCCGTTCAGAAGCGAGAATATCGACCGGGTGTATGGCAACCAGCGTCTGTTGCTGATCCCCAACAAGCGATAGCCTCACGGGAGCTCAAGCAACACACCGGTTTTCCCTCTCCCGCCGGGAGAGGGTGCCGAAGGCGGGTGAGGGATGGTGCAGGCGACTCGCCGCCTAGGCATGTCTCAGGCTGCGCTCGGCATCCTGCGCGCCGAAGCTTCCCTCATCCGGCGCTGCGCGCCACCTTCTCCCGCAGGGAGAAGGACAGCTGTGGGGCGATGGTGCGGGTGGGTCAGCGTTGCGAGGCCAGCGCCTGCTCGATCGCGGCGATCAGCTTGGGATCGTCCGGGGCTGTCATGCTGGAGAAGCTGGCGATGACCTTGCCATCGCGGCCGACCACGTACTTGAAGAAATTCCAGCGTGGCGCCCTGCTCTGGGCGGCCAGCTCGCGGAACAGCGGGATGGCGTCCTTGCCGCGGACCGGCTGCTGTTCGGTCATGCCGAAGGTCACGCCGTAGTTGACGTAGCAGACCTTGGCGGTCTCGCTGGCGTCAGCGTCTTCCTGGCGAAAATCGTTGGACGGCACGCCGAGCACCTCCAGCCCCTGGTCCTTGTAGCGCTGGTACAGCGCCTCCAGGCCGGCGAACTGGCCGACGAAACCGCAGTGGCTGGCGGTGTTCACCACCAGCAGCGGTTTGCCGGCGAACTGTGCGCACAGGTCGATGCTGTCAGGTGAACGCAGGCGCGGCAGCTCACCCTGCAGCAGCGCCGGGCACTCGGCGGCACTCGCCGCGCCGGCTACCAGCGATAAAGCCAGCAAAACGGTGGGTAGAACCTTCATCGCCGCTCTCCTCTACTGGCTGGCGACGCCCGGTGTTCCGGGCGCACGGTTACTGCAGCATTTCCTGGTCGGTGAACAGGTTGCTGAACAGCATGCTGGACAGATAACGCTCGCCCGAGTCGGGCAGGATCACCACCAGCGTCTTGCCCTGCATCTCCGGCTGTTCGGCCAGGCGCACCGCCGCCGCCATCGCCGCGCCGCAGGAGATGCCGCAGAGGATGCCTTCCTCACGCATCAGCCGCAGCGCCATGGCCATGGCCTCGTCGTCGCTGACGGTGACGACCTTGTCGACCAGCGACAGATCGAGGTTCTTCGGCACGAAACCGGCGCCGATGCCCTGGATCTTGTGCGGGCTCGGCTTCAGCTCCTCGCCAGCCATCGCCTGGCTGATGATCGGCGAATTGCTCGGTTCCACCGCGACGCTGAGGATCGACTTGCCGCAGGTGTGCTTGATGTAGCGTGAGATGCCGGTAAGGGTGCCGCCGGTGCCTACCCCGGAGACCAGCACGTCGATGGCGCCGTCGGTGTCGTTCCAGATCTCCGGGCCGGTGGTCTTCTCGTGGATCGCCGGATTGGCCGGGTTATCGAACTGCTGCGGCATGTAGTACTCGCCAGGGTTCTGCGCCAGCAGCTCGGCCGCCTTCTCGATGGCGCCCTTCATGCCCTTCGCCGGCTCGGTCAGCACCAGTTCGGCACCGAGCGCCTTGAGCACCTTGCGCCGTTCCAGCGACATCGAGGCGGGCATGGTCAGCACCAGCTTGTAGCCACGCGCCGCGGCAACGAAGGCCAGGCCGATGCCGGTGTTGCCGGAGGTCGGCTCGACGATGGTCATGCCCGGCTTGAGCAGGCCCTTCTGTTCGGCGTCCCAGATCATGTTGGCGCCGATCCGGCACTTCACCGAATAGCCCGGATTGCGCCCCTCGATCTTGGCCAGGATGGTCACACCCTTGGCACCGAGACGGTTGATCATCACCAGCGGGGTATTGCCGATGCTCTGGGCGTTGTCTGCAAATATGCGGCTCATGGCACTGTCCTTGACGGAATGCGGAGTACGGGAAAGAGCCAAAGCCTATGCCTGCACACCCGGGCCGTCCAGTCCGTACGCAACGTCGGGGCGCAGGGAACGGCAGGCCCTGGCCAGCGGTCTGCTCGATCATGAAGAGACTCGTACGCACCCCGTTGCAAGCCGTTCTGATCCTGGTGGCCCTGCTCCTGGCGCTGCATCTGCTGCTGCCCTACCTGCTGCGCGACTACCTGAACGACAAGCTCGCCGACATGGGCGACTACCGCGGCCGGATCAGCGATGTCGACCTCGCCTGGTGGCGCGGGGCCTATCGCCTCGACGAACTGCTCATCGTCCGCAAGGACCAGGAAATGCCGGTGCCCTTCGTGCAGATCGCCGCGATCGACATTGCGGTCAGCTGGCGCTCGCTGTGGAATGATCGGGCGATAGTCGCCGAAGTGATCTTCGAGCGACCCGTGCTGAACTTCGTCGATGGCGGCGAGGACGGGGATGACTCGCAGAGTGGCGAGGGCACCGACTGGCGCGAAGAGCTGGAAGAGCTGTTGCCCATCACCCTCAACGAGCTGCACCTGGTGGACGGCCAGGTAAGCTTTCGCAATTTCCAGTCCGACCCGCAGGTGGATGTTCGCACCAGCGACATCCAGGCGACCTTCCACAACCTGACCAACGTCGAGGGCGATGACGGCACCCGCGTCGCGCGGTTCGCTGGAGACGGGCTGCTGCTCGGGCACGCACCGGTAGAGGCCGAGGCATCATTCGATCCGTTCAAGGACTTCTATGACTTCGAGATGCGCCTGCGTGCCCGCGACATCGACCTCACCCAGCTCAACGAACTGAGCGGCGCCTATGGCAAATTCGATTTCAAGGCCGGTCATGGCGACCTGGTGATCGAGGCGAGCGCCGAGAAGGGACAACTGGACGGCTACATCAAGCCGCTTTTGCATGACGTGGAAATCTTCGACTGGGAACAGGACGTGTCCGACAGCGACAAGGGGTTCTTCCGCTCGGCCTGGGAAGCCCTGGTCGGCATCAGCGAGAACGTGTTGAAGAATCAGAGCGAGGACCAGTTCGCCACCCGGGTGCCGCTCAGCGGTAGCCTGCAGGATGCCGAGACGAGCCCGCTGCAGGCGTTCATCGCGATCCTGCGCAACGGCTTCGTCGAAGCCTTCGACCCAGGATTCGAGGGGTCGAGCGACCCGCAGGACTGACGGTTGACGCTGCACCGTACCCGGCAAGCACCGCGACCGAGATTGCACGTCGGCCACGGCAGAATTCAAGCCTCCGGGGTTGAGGCACCTCCTCCAGCGACACCCAGAGCCATTCAGTGACTGAATGGCGCCGCTGCGTTCACAGTGGCCGCCAGCCCGCGTTATAGTCGCCGCCTACTCATAAGGAGCCGCCCGGCTCCGCGCCGCGTGCAACCGTTTCGAGGATTTGCAGATGAAGTTCGAAGGTACCCAGTCCTACGTCGCCACCGACGATCTCAAGCTCGCCGTCAACGCCTCCATCACCCTGCAGCGCCCGCTGCTGGTCAAGGGCGAGCCGGGTACCGGCAAGACCATGCTCGCCGAGCAACTGGCCGAAGCCTTCGGCGCCCGGCTGATCACCTGGCACATCAAGTCCACCACCAAGGCCCATCAGGGTCTCTACGAGTACGACGCGGTCAGCCGCCTGCGCGACTCGCAGCTGGATTCCGACAAGGTTCATGACGTTCGCAACTACATCAAGAAGGGCAAGCTGTGGGAGGCGTTCGAGTCCGAGGACCGCGTGATCCTGCTGATCGACGAAATCGACAAGGCCGACATCGAGTTCCCCAACGACCTGTTGCAGGAACTCGACAAGATGGAGTTTTACGTTTACGAGACCAACGAGACGATCAAGGCCAAGCAGCGCCCGATCATCATCATCACCTCGAACAACGAGAAGGAACTGCCGGACGCCTTCCTGCGCCGCTGCTTCTTCCACTACATCGCCTTCCCCGATCGCGAGACGCTGAAGAAGATCGTCGACGTGCACTACCCGAACATCAGCGGCGACCTGGTCGCCGAGGCGCTGGAAGTGTTCTTCGACGTGCGCAAGGTGCCGGGCCTGAAGAAGAAGCCCTCCACCAGTGAACTGGTCGACTGGCTCAAGCTGCTGATGGCCGACAACATCGGCGAAGCCGTGCTGCGTGAACGCGATCCGACCAAGGCCATCCCGCCACTGGCCGGCGCCCTGGTGAAGAACGAGCAGGACGTGATGCTGCTCGAGCGGCTGGCCTTCATGGCCCGCCGCGCCGGGCGCTAAAACCGGGCTGGCTGCGCGTCGGCCAGGCGGCGTTGAGGCGCGGTTCGAAATGCTCACTTACAGACGTAAGCTGCGCTTTCTCACCACGCCTCGCCTGGCCGGGCGCTAGCTCGCTCAGCCCTCACACCGTGCAGCCCTGGCCAGTCGACTGGCCCCGCGGCAATCAATGATTCTTTCAGGGGCACGTGTATGTTGCTCAACCTGTTCAACGAAATGCGCGCGGCCAAGGTGCCGGTATCGGTACGCGAGCTGCTCGATCTGATCAACGCGCTCAAGCACAACGTCGTGTTCGCCGACATGGACGAGTTCTACTACCTCGCCAGGGCGATCCTGGTGAAGGACGAGCGTCACTTCGACAAGTTCGACCGTGCCTTCGCGGCCTATTTCAAGGGTCTGGAAAACCTCAACCAGCATATCGAGGCGATGATCCCCGACGAGTGGCTGCGCAAGGAATTCGAGAAGCACCTGACCGATGAAGAGAAGGCGCAGATCCAGAGCCTCGGCGGCTTGGACAAGCTGATCGAGGAGTTCAAGAAGCGCCTCGAGGAGCAGAAGGAAAAGCACGCCGGCGGCAACAAGTGGGTCGGTACCGGCGGCACCAGCCCGTTCGGCTCCGGCGGCTACAACCCCGAGGGCATCCGCGTCGGCGACGCCGGCCAGCGCCAGGGCAAGGCGGTCAAGGTCTGGGACCAGCGCGAGTACAAGAACCTCGACGACCAGGTCGAGCTGGGCACGCGCAACATCAAGGTCGCGCTGCGCCGGCTGCGCAAGTTCGCCCGCCAGGGCGCCCACGAGGAGCTCGACCTCGACGGCACCATCGACCACACCGCCAAGGACGGCGGCCTGCTCAACATCCAGATGCGCCCGGAGCGGCGCAACACGGTCAAGCTGCTGATCCTGTTCGACATCGGCGGCTCGATGGACGCCCATGTCAAGGTCTGCGAGGAGCTGTTCTCCGCCTGCAAGACCGAGTTCAAGAACCTCGAGTACTTCTACTTCCACAACTTCATCTACGAGAGCGTGTGGAAGAACAACCTGCGCCGCACCTCCGAGCGCACCAGCACGCTGGATCTGCTGCACAAGTACGCGGCGGACTGGAAAGTGGTGTTCGTCGGCGACGCGGCCATGGCGCCCTATGAAGTCACCCAGGCCGGCGGCAGCGTCGAGCACTGGAACGAGGAAGCCGGCTATGTCTGGATGAAGCGCTTCATGGAGAAGTACAAGAAGCTCATCTGGATCAACCCCTACCCGAAGGACGCCTGGGGCTACACCAGCTCGACCAACATCATCCGCGAGCTGGTCGAGGACCGCATGTACCCGCTGACCCTGCAGGGCCTGGAAGACGGCATGAAGTTCCTCTCCAAGTAATCACTGACGCCCGGGTGCGCTGGCCATGACGCGGCCACCCGGGCATCCCGCAACCGCCCGCCGGGGCAGCCCGGCCAATCGAAAGTGGAGTCACCATGTCCCTGCCCGCCATCCTGCAAGGCCTGTCGATCCCGGTGGTCTGCTCGCCGATGTTCATCATCTCCAACCCAGACCTGGTCATCGCCCAGTGCAAGGCCGGCGTGGTCGGCTCCTTCCCGGCACTCAACGCGCGCCCGGCACATGTGCTGGAAGAGTGGCTGGAACGCATCACCCGCGAGCTGGCCGAGCACAACGCGCAGAACCCGGATCGCCCGGCGGCGCCCTTCGCCGTCAACCAGATCGTGCACAAGTCCAACGACCGCCTGGAGCATGACCTGGAAGTCTGCGCGCGCTTCAAGGTGCCGATCATCATCACCTCGCTTGGCGCCCGCGAGGACGTCAACGCCAAGGTCCATGAGTGGGGCGGCATCGTCCTGCACGACGTGATCAACGACAAGTTCTCGCGCAAGGCCATCGAGAAAGGCGCCGACGGCCTGATCGCGGTTGCCGCCGGCGCCGGTGGTCATGCCGGTACGCTGTCGCCGTTCGCGCTGATCAGCGAGATCCGCGAATGGTTCGACGGCCCGCTGCTGCTGTCCGGCTCGATCTCCAACGGCAACTCGATCCTTGCCGCCCAGGCCGCCGGCGCCGACCTGGCCTACATCGGCTCGACCTTCATCGCCACCGAAGAAGCCAACGCAGACCCGACCTACAAGCAGATGATCGTCGACGCTGCCGCCTCGGACATCGTCTACTCCAACCTGTTCACCGGCGTGCACGGCAACTACCTCAAGGGCAGCATCGTCGCCGCCGGCCTGGACCCGGACAATTTGCCCGAGTCCGACCCGTCGAAGATGAATTTCGGCTCCACCAGCAGCAAGGCCTGGCGCGACATCTGGGGCGCCGGCCAGGGCGTCGGTGCGGTCAAGGAGGTACTGCCGACCAGGGACGTGGTTGCCCGCCTGACCCGCGAATACCAGGCCGCACGCGAACGCCTGAAGCTGGGCTGAGGCGAAGCACTTCCAGCCAATCGAAAGGGCCCTGCGGGGCCCTTTTCCATGTGGCACCGGGCGCCACCCCGCTCCGCCTCGACGAATCCATCTTCCCCCGGTCTTGCTGCTACCCATACAACAGCTCCGAGCGTGCCGGGTCAGGAAGAGCCTGCTCCGTCCCTGACTTAAGCTCTCGACTCAAACCTTGCAGCGGCTCTTCGTGAGCCAGACCACAGCCTGCGGCTTCGAGTTCGACCACCCCGAAGCGCTGCTGTATACAAACTGCAGAACCCGGCGCCTTATCCGGCCGCCACGGGCCACCGACACGGATACTCGGTAGCTGGCAAATGGACTCGACCTTCTACAACCTGCTCGTCCTCCGCATTCCGCCCGTCTCCAGGCGGTGGCGCCCGCTTCATCCGCGCCACCAGCGATATCTTCCCTATTCGACATCTCCCGCATGGCCCCTGCTCTTGCAGGCTGCGCCGCGGATGCCGCTGACCGGCGGCTGCAGACCGTATTCCCTTACCGATAGCAGAGGTTCACTTGAACGACACTTCATCGGCTGACGCCCGCCCCGACAGCAGCGAGATGGAAACGGGCATGCAACATCCCAGTCAGGCACAGATTCGCGAGCAGGTGCTGCAGTACTACACCGCGGCAACGGAGGACTACCGCACCTGGAGCCGGGGGATGAACATGCACTTCGGCTACTGGCGCTGGGGGATGAATCCCTTCCGCCGCGAAGCCATGCTTCAGGAGATGAACCAGCAGGTGCTCGCCCGCCTGCAACTTCCGCTCGAAAGGCCGACCCGCCTGGCGGATCTGGGTGGCGGCACCGGCGCAACCGCCCGCTCGGCAGTCGCCAGCTACCCTGAACTGGCGGTCGACGTGGTGACCATCGTGCCGACCCAGATCGAGATAGGCCGAAGACTCAACGAGCAGGCCGAACGCGGGCATGCCATCAGCATGCACTGCGTCGATTTCACCGCCACCGGACTCCCGGCAGAAAGCTGCGATGCCGTCTGCATGATAGAAAGCGCCTGCCACGCGGAAGGCCCGACCAAGGCGGCGGTACTTGCCGAGGCCTACCGACTCCTCAAGCCGGGCGGTCACTTCCTCATGGTCGATGCCATGCTGCTGCGCGAACTCCCGGAGAAGGGCGTGCTGTCTCGCCTGATGGCCAAGGTCTACTGGCGCTGGTGTCTGTCCTGGGCCGTACCCGAGATGTGCCGCCAGGACCTGCTGCCCGCGGCGCTACGCGCGCAGGGTTTCGACGAGCCGAAGATCGAGAACTGGTCGTGGAAGGTCGCCCCGTCGGTCGCCCATGTGCCGCTCTTTGCCACCTACTTCGCCATCGTCGAAATCATCAAGGCGCGAGGCCGACTGCCGCTCTGGCGCTGGCGCCATATCGCCGCATCGTTGCTGACGCCGCTGCTGGGCTTGCGCCGCTGTACCTTCACCTATGGCGCCGTGCTGGCGCGCAAGCCGCCAGCGTCATCCGGCGATTCGAAGCCCGGAATATGAAGCTTGCTCAAGGGGGATGGAGGGCCTGCTCCCTCCTGAGCGTTGCTTGAAGGACCAGACCAGCCAAGTCACGCAATCGCAGTGTTCATGCGCCAGTGCAGCGCGAACCTCGTCTGTCCTGTTTCTCCTGTCGCCCCGCTACGGCGGATTACGCCGCAAGGCGGCTAATCCGCCCTACGACCTGCGCACCAACGATCTGCATGCCCCCGATCTGCGCCCAACTGCAGCACTTCTGCCTTTAGAATGCAGCGCCCTGCTCCAGCGGTACCACGCATGACACCTGACGCCCTCGCCATTCTCCACAAGCAGCTCTGCGAAGCGCTGCATACGCCGCCTGCCGACGCCCGGCGGTTGTTCCATGGCCGGGGGCGGCGCTGGCCGGGGCTGGAGCAGATCACCGTGGACTGGCTGCAGGGTGTGGTGCTGGTCGGGCTGTTTCGCGAACCCGACGCGCAGCAGCTGCAGGCGTTGAAAGCGCTGCTGCTGGAGCTGACGGGGAGCCCTGCCTGGGAACGCAGCGGGGCTACCGGATTGCTGCTGCAACACCGCTATACGGCAGACAGCCAGGCCGAATGGCTGGTCAGCGAGCCCGTCGAGCAGCTACGGATCAGCGAAGACGGCCTGAATTATCTGATCGACCTGGGCCGCAAGCAGAACAGCGGTCTGTTTCTCGACATGCGTTTCGGCCGGCGCTGGGTGCGCGCCAACGCACAGGGCAAGCGGGTGCTCAATCTGTTCGCCTACACCTGCGGTTTCTCGCTGGCAGCCATCGCCGGTGGTGCCGAGCAGGTGGTCAATCTGGATATGGCGCGAGCAGCCCTGAGTCGCGGCCGCGACAACCATCGGCTCAATCAGCACGACCTGTCGCGGGTCAGTTTCCTCGACCACGACTTGTTCAAGAGCTGGGGCAAACTGAAGAAGCTTGGCCCCTACGACCTGCTGATCATCGACCCGCCCTCGTTCCAGAAAGGCAGTTTCAGCCTGGACCGCGACTACGCACGCGTCCTGCGCCGCCTGCCGGAACTGCTCGGTGAGCAAGGTCAGGTGCTGGCCTGCCTGAACGACCCGGCGACCAGCCCGGCGTTTCTCATCGAAGGCATGCGCAGCGAGGCACCCGCATTGCGCTTCGTCGAGCGCCTGGACAACCCGCCTGAGTTCGCTGACATCGACCCTGACGCCGCGCTCAAGGTGCTGCTGTTCCAGCTCGACTGAGGCTGCAGATCCGGCTTAGTCGGCGCACGCTGTACCAGGTTTACAAGGACGCTCGGCGCAGGCTCGCGCCCGGCGATCGACTGCGGCTATGATGCCAAACGCCGCGCTCGCGGCCTCTCTCCCCTCCACGAATGGAATCCGCCATGACCTCGAACCAATCGGCTCGTCCCCTCGCCCTGCTGGCTGCCATCCTGGCCGCCCTCTCGCTATCCGGTTGCGGCGACCGTGAAGCCGAAGAGGCCAAGCGCACCGAGGAGGCTCTGATCAAGGGGTTTACCCAGGTGGCGGACGAGTTCAATGCCAAGGGTCCGACGATGATGGACGAGCACACCCGCCTGGACAGCACCAAGGTCGGCCCCGGCGCGCGCATCAGCTACTTCTATAGCCTGCCCAAGTACGCCTCTGCCGACTTCGCCGACATGGACTTCCTCGCCGAAGTCAGCCCCGAGATCAAGAAGGGCACCTGCAACGACGCAGACATCAAGAAGACCCTGGAACAGGGCGCAACCTACAGCTTCATCTACAGCGGCAACGACGGCGTCGAGATCGCCCGCCTGGACCTGACCCAGGACGTCTGCGCGCAGCCCTGAGCCAGACGTAGGTTGGGCCGCAAGGCCCAATAAGCCGGACCCCCTAGTAATCCGCTGACTTGCAAGCGAAAAACCGTTACGACTCCCTGCCCATAGGTGATCCCACAGACTGTCTGTTGGGCTTCGCTTTGCTCAGCGCCAACCTACCGGTTTGTATTTTTCCAGCGCTGCAGCCAGGCGAAATCCTCCTGCGCAGGACGGTATTCGGCACCCAGCCAGCCCTGGTAGCCGATCTCGTCCAGCGCCGCCAGGGCCGCTGAAAAGTCCAGGTTGCCGGTGCCGGGGGCGCCGCGGCCGGGGCAATCGGCGAACTGCACATGGCCGATCCTTGTACCCAACTGGCGAACGCAGCCCGCCGGGTCCAGGCCCTGACGGGCCATGTGGTAGAGATCGAGTTGCGCCTGGCAGTTGGGGTGGTCGACTACATCCAGCAGCGCTTGCAGTTGCTGCGGCGTGTTGACCAGGAACCCCGGCATGTCCAGCGGGTTGATCGCCTCGCAGAGCACGCGAATGCCGAGCACGGCGAAGGCTTCGGCGGTGCGGCGCAGGTTGCCCGCCAGAGTCGTCAGCGCCCGCTCTGGCTCGACCCCCTCGGCAAGACGCCCCGGCAGCACGTTGACGTAGCTCGGCCGGACCATCGCCGCATAGGTCAGAGCCTCGTCCAGCGCCGCGTCGAACTGCACCTGACGTACCGGCACCGCGGCCAGCCCCGGCCCGCCCTGTAGCAGATCGCCGGCCGGCAGGTTGATCAGCACCAGTGGCAGGCCCGCGGCCGCCAGCGCCTCCTTCAGTCGAATCGCCGCCAGCTCGTAGGGAAACTGGATTTCCACCCCGTCGAAGCCGGCGACGCGGGCCGCGCGCACTCTCTCTATCAGCGGCAACTCGGCAAACAGCAGCGACAGATTGGCGCAAAGCTTCATGCTTCATCCTCGCGATAGAGCTGCACCAGCGTGGCCGGGTCCTGCGCCAGAAAGCCCTGGCTACCATGCAGACGCATCAGCTGCGCGGCCAGGCCGCTCATCGGTGTGGCACTGCCCTGCTCGCGCGACAGGCGCACTGCAGTGTCGAGGTCCTTGAGCAGCGTGCGCACGTGCCACTTGATCGGTTCGAAGCGGCTTTCGGCCATCTGCGGGGCCAGTATCTGCAGCGGCCTGGAGTCGGCAAAACCACCGGCCAGCGCCGGGGCGATCAGTGCCGCGTCGACTCCGGCGCGCTCGGCCAGGGCTACCACCTCGGCAATCACCAGGGCATTGCAGGCGACGATCATCTGGTTGCAGACCTTGGTCACCTGGCCGGCGCCGACCTCGCCCATGCGCGTCAGCCGCTGGCCCAGGTGCGCCAGGACCGGTCTGATGCGCTCGATGTCAGCCAGCGCGCCACCAGCCATGATCGCCAGGCTGCCAGCCTCGGCGCCTGGCGTGCCGCCGGACACCGGCGCGTCCACCCAGCGCATGCCGCACGCCGCCTGCAAGCGCGTGGCCATGGCGCGGGTTGCAGCTGGCTCGGCACTGGAGAAGTCCACCAGCAACTGGTCCGCCCGGGCGGCGCTGGCGATGCCATCTGAGGCAAAGACCACCTCCTCCACCGCAGCGGTATCGGCCAGACAGAGCATCACCAGTTCGCTGCCATGACACAGCTGCGCCGGCGTGGCGACCTGGACCGCACCCAGCGCCACCAGTGGCGCGCACTTGTCCGGCGAGCGGTTCCAGACCTTCAGCGGATAGCCTGCGGCCAGCAGGCGGCGACACATCGGCAGGCCCATCAGGCCGATGCCAGCGAAGGAGAGAGAGGGCAGGGAAACGGACATCGGCATCACTCCAGCAAAAGGCCCTACTCGTCTTCCGGGCGTTCCTGGACTATCACCCAGGGCGCCACCACCACCGCCCAGAGCTGCGGGTCACGGGCGAGGAAGTCCTGCGCCTGCTCGGCTTCGACCTTGCACAGCTGGCCGCCCTCCAGCCAGGTGGCAACCCGCACCGGGTCATCTTCGGCGAGCGCTTCGGCAATCGCCACCAGGTCTTCGCCCAACGCCACCTTGAGCAGGGCGCCGCGGGCGAAGAAGGGCTGCAGTTCCTGCCAACTGATGCGCGCGGTCTCGCTCAGCAACTTGGCGTAGAGGGGGGAAATCTGCTCGCTCATGATCGATCCGCCGTTGAAAAGGGGCGACATGATAGCGCCAGGCGCGGCAGGCGACCTACAAAACAGGGAATCGTTCGCATCCGCGTGCGCCAGACCACGCTTCGCTCTTGAGTCGCGCAGCGCTTTGACGCATGGTGGCGGGGTGCCGGCCCTTCCCCAGGGGTCGGCGAGCAAACAGCCGGGGAACACAAGGATAGGAGCAGAAGAAAAATATGATTCATTGGTATGTAGACGTACTCAAGAAATACGCAGTATTCGATGGCCGTGCACGTCGCGCAGAATACTGGTGGTTCACCCTCTTCAGCGTCATTGCAAGCATTGTCCTGAGCATCATCGACGGCATCCTCGGCATGCCCAGCGTGCTGAGCGGCATCTATGCTCTGGCCGTTCTGCTGCCGAGCATCGGCGTAGCCATTCGCCGTCTGCATGACACCGGCCGTAGCGGCTGGTGGCTGCTGCTGGCGCTGGTTCCGATCGCTGGTATCGTGCTGATCGTGTTCCTGGCGCTGGACAGCCAGCCGGGCGAGAACCAGTACGGTCCGAACCCCAAGGGTCTGTGATCCATCCGACCGGCGACGCCCGTCGCCGGTCACCCCCCTCAAAGCAGCGCCAGCATCTCCTTCAGCATCACCGCCCAGGTTCCCTTCGGATTCACGTAGCGATAGCCGTAGCGCGAGCCAGCCGGCTGCGTGGCGATCAGCGAATTCCAGGCACAGCCGGGTTGCAGCGGATGCGCCGGATCGAGCATGAACAGTGCCTCGTCGCTCGAACCTATCACCAGCCCCCAGTGCTTGATGCCGCTCTCCCTGCGCCCATGAAAGCCCAGCAGTACCGGCAGATCCCGCTCCAGATGCTCGCGGGTGCGTTGCAGGATCTCCAGTCCCGGCCCCTGACAGACGAAGTGCTCGCGGTCGTTCACTTGCGCCAGCAGGTCGAGCAGATCGTCACCCGTGGTGCCCACTCGCACCAGTGGCTCATGATGTTCAAGTGCCCGCATCAGGCGGCCGTAGCGGCTACGCCCGTCGACCGGTTCGAAGCCCCGTGCCTGGGCCCGACTCAACTGGTTGCGCGCAAGCATCGCCATGGCCAGGCAATAGGGACCGCAGGCCCCGTCCATGTCGCCCTGGCGCAGGTGGATCTTCTCCCCGCCTGCATTGCACAACCAGCCCTCTGCGGATTCCTGCAGGTTCCACTGCAGGCCCTCGATCAAGCGAATCTGCATCAGTTCACCCCGTCATGACAGTCGACGGGTAGACCCTGCGCTACGGATAAACATTCCCTGCTTCAGTGCCCGGCGTAGCGGCGCTGGATATCGGCGTACACCCCGTTGTCGCGGATGAGCGCCAGGCCTTCGTCAAACCGGTCGCGCAGCTGCGGGTCGAGGAAACCGACCTGATAGTCGCTGGGCGGAAACAGCGGATACCAGGTCAGCGCCTGGCTGGTATCGACCTGCTCGGCGACCAGCGCGTCGAGGTAACGGAAGATCCGCGGGTCGCCGATTGCCACATCGATACGCCCGCTGTAGAGCAGTCGATTGCGAGTGATCTGACGCGGTTCCTCGCGGTAGCGCGGATTGCTCTGGGCCATCTGGCGAAACTCATCACCCAGAAGAAATCGCGCGCGCTGGAAGGCGCTGACCGAATACTGCGACAGATCGGCAATGCGCTCGATGCGCAGCTGCCGGCTGCTCAGCGCAACCGCCATGTTGCTGTACTGAAGATACGGCTGCGACAGGTGCTCCTCCACCGAGCCCCTCGCATTGGTGGTAGCCATCGCATCCAACTGATGGCGGCTGAGCATCAGTTGCAAGCGCTCCATGGGCGCGTGCTCGACCTTCATCGACAGACCGGCCGCCTGCATCGCCGCCGCGACTATCTCGACCTCCAGCCCGCGTTGCTCGCCCTCGAACACATAGGGCGGCTTGTGCGTACCGAACCCCACCCGCAAGGCATGCCCATCGGCCATGCACAGTGGTGAGATCAGTGCACAACACAGCAGCACCCACCTCATCGGCGATGCCCCGGCGTGCGGCTCGTCGGTTGCCGGGAACCTTTTTGGCCAGCGCCCCGGTCTATCCACCAAGCCCCTGCGCAGAGATTCTCGCGATGACCGAACGCATCGACATAGACACGGCGATGAAACTCGCCAGTGACGCCTTCCAGCCCTACGGCTGCGTCACCGGAGCCAACCCGGAAGACGACAGCTTCGCGCTTACCGTGATGAACGGTGACGGCACCACCTTGCTCAGTATTAGCCATGTTCACCAAACCCAATATGCCAATCCGCTGCGCCTGAACGGCGTGATAGAGCAGGCCCGCCTGGACCTCACGCACAAGGGCTGTCATCTGCAACCCTGGTCCATGCCATGGATCATAGACCCTTCGACTCTGCCCGAGACGCCACCCAACTACTGATCCCGCTCCGACAGGAAGCTGCCCGTGCGACGGCCTGCCCAGACCTCCCAACCGCTACCGGCACTGCTGTGCTTCGAGCATCTGCAGCAGCGCTATCGGCAGGTGCGCAGCTGCAGTGAAGCAATCTGCGCGCCACTGCTGCCGGAAGACTGCGTGATCCAGAGCATGCCCGACGTCAGCCCGCCGAAATGGCACCTGGCCCACGTCAGCTGGTTCTTCGAAACCTTCCTCCTGCTGCCCTTCCTGCCCGGCTACCGAACCCCCGACCCGCACTACGATCACCTGTTCAACTCCTACTACCGCACCCACGGCGCGCCCTACCCGCGTGCTCAGCGTGGCCTGCTTGCGCGACCCTCTCTGGGGCAGGTGCTCGACTACCGTCGACACGTCGACCAGGGCATGGGCGAGCTGCTGGCTGCCCCGCCGCCGGCCCACGCGGGGGAGATCCAGCGGCGGCTGGAGCTGGGGCTGCAGCACGAGCAGCAGCATCAGGAACTGTTGCTGATGGATATACGCCATATTTTCGCGCAGAACCCCATGCGGCCTGCCTATCGCGACGACCTGAAGCCCCCGGCGGGCGGCGATGCGGCCCTGCAGTGGCTGGAGTTCCCTGCCGGACTGCGGCACGTCGGCCATGCCGGCGACGGCTTTGCCTTCGACTGCGAACGCCCCCGCCACCGGCAGTTCCTCGAAGCGTTCCGCCTCGCCAGCCGCCCGGTGAGCAACCTCGACTACCTGACCTTCATCGAAGACCGCGGCTATCAGCGCTGCGAGCTGTGGCTGGCTGACGGCTGGGATCTGATCCAGCGTGAAGGCTGGCAAGCGCCGCTGTACTGGACGCGGATCGACAACCAATGGCAGGAAATGACCCTCGCCGGCCTGCGCCCGCTCGAGCCGCACGCGCCGGTCTGCCACATCAGCTTCTTCGAGGCTGACGCCTACGCCCGCTGGGCGGGTGCACGTCTGCCGACCGAGGCCGAGTGGGAAGTCGCCGCTGCCGATCAACCCTTGCGCGGCACCTTTCTCGAGAGCGATCTGCTGCAACCCCAGGGCGGCCGCGGCAACGCTCTGCGCCAGCTGTTCGGCGATGTCTGGGAATGGACCGCCAGCGCCTACCGCCCCTATCCCGGTTTCGCGCCGCTGGAGGGCAGCCTCGGCGAATACAACGGCAAGTTCATGTCCGGGCAGATGGTCCTGCGGGGTGGCTGTTGCGCCACGCCCGAGGAGCACATCCGCGCCAGTTACCGCAATTTCTTCTATCCGCACATGCGCTGGCAGTTCGCCGGCCTGCGTCTGGCAACGGAGGCCTGAACATGGCTCTGGCGATACGCTTTCACGATCAGCACGATGACCAGCCCGCCGACTCGCTGCGCGAGGACGTACTCGCCGGTTTTGCCGCGACGCCCAAGGCCATCTCGCCCAAGCACTTCTACGATCAGCGCGGTTCGGAGCTGTTCGAGCAGATCTGCCTGCAGCCGGAGTACTACCCGACCCGTACCGAAGAACAGATCCTGCGCGATGCCGCCGACGACATCGCCGCGCTGGCCGGCCCCGGAGCCTGCCTGCTGGAGCTGGGTAGCGGCGCCAGTCGCAAGGTGCGTCTGTTGCTGGAACGCCTGCGTCCGGCCAGCTACCTGGGCATCGACATCTCGCGGGATTTTCTGCGCAGCAGCACCCAGCAACTTGCCGCCGATTACCCCTGGCTTGAGGTGCACGCCGCCTGCGCCGACTTCTCCCGCCCGCTGCAGCTGCCGCCGGAGCTGCGCAGCAGCCGGCCGCTGGCGTTCTTCCCCGGCTCCAGCATCGGCAACTTCACCCCGGTCGAGGCGCGGCGCTTCCTGCTCAATCTGCACGGGCTTCTACCGTTGGGCGGCGGGCTGCTGATCGGCGTCGACCTGATAAAGGACCAGGGGGTTCTCGAAGCCGCCTACAACGACGCCGCGGGCGTTACTGCGGCGTTCAACCTGAATCTGCTGGAACGCATCAGAAGCGAGCTGGACAGCGATATCGAGCCAGACCGTTTCGTCCATCGCGCCTTCTACAACGAGGCGCTCAACCGCATCGAAATGCACCTGCTCAGCCCGCGCGCGCAGCAGGTACGCATCGAAGGCCGCCGCTTCCAGTTCGCTGCCGGCGAAAGCCTGCACACGGAAATCTCCTGCAAGTACAGCGTCGAGAGCTTTTGCGACCTGGCGCGTTCGGCGGGCTTCACTCCTCGCGCGCTGTGGACCGACCCGCAGCAGCTGTTCAGCGTCCACTACCTGCAGACCGGTCCACGCGGGCCGATGGCGGTGGCCTGACGTTCGGAAGCGGCGATATCGGCTGACGGTGAGGGATGGCTTGGGCAATCGGCCGCCAGCACTTGATCCAGGTCTCACATGGCAGCCTGTGCGCCAGCACCCCGGCCACACCCACCACCCTGCACGCCGATGTTTCCCTCAACCGGCGCTGCGCGCCACCTTCTCCCGCATGGAGAAGGACAGCTGTGGGGCGATGGCGCTGTGTGGTTATGAAGGGCATGCGCGGCTTTTCCCTCTCCCACCGGGAGAGGGTGCCGAAGGATGGTTCAGGCGACTCGCCGCCAGCGCGTCATACAGGTCTCTCATCGCACCCTGCTTGCCGACACCCCGGCCGCGCTCCAGACCAGACAATTCGCTTGCGAAAAATAGACCGACTGGTCTATATATTTATCCGCCACCCATCTTGGCATTCAAGGACCCGCGCAATGAGCCAATCCGACTTTCCCGTGCGGGCGGAACCGCTGCAGCTGCTTGCCGCAGACGGCTATCCGCTCAGCGCGACCCTCTACCCCGCGGTCAACCCTCGCGCACACCTGATCGTGGCCGGTGCCACAGGCGTGCCCCAGGGGTTCTACCGGCGCTTTGCCGAATTCGCCGCTCGGCAAGGCTATTCCACCCTGACCTTCGACTATCGGGGCATAGGTCGCTCGGCGCCTGAGCGATTGAAGGGCTTTCAGATGCGCTATCTGGACTGGGCGCACCTGGACCTGAGCGAGGCGGTGGAAGTGCTGCATGAGCCGACACTGCCGTTGTTCTGCGTGGGCCATTCCTTCGGCGGTCACGCCTTCGGCCTGCTACCCAACCATCACAAGATCGACGGCTTCTACACCTTCGGCACCGGCGCCGGCTGGCATGGCTGGATGCCGGCCAGTGAACGCCTGCGGGTATTGGCAATGTGGAATCTGGTTGGTCCGCTGGTGGTCCGCGCCAAGGGCTACCTGGCCTGGAAGCGCCTGGGCATGGGTGAGAACCTGCCCCTGGGGGTCTATCGCGACTGGAAACGCTGGTGCCGCTATCCGCGCTACTTCTTCGATGATCCCGAGCTGGCCGCCGGCCTGATCGAGCGCTTCGCCAAGGTGCGCACCCCGATAGTGGCAGCCAACGCCACCGACGATCTCTGGGCGATGCCACGCTCGCGCGATGCCTTCATGGCCGCCTACAGCCAGGCGCCCTACCAGGCACTGGACTTGCAGCCGGGCCGTGACGGTCCCGCGCGCATCGGCCACATGGGCTACTTCCGGGCCGACGCCCAGCCACTCTGGGAGCAGGCGTTGGGCTGGTTCGAGAACACTGCAAGGGTCATGGCGGCTTGATCTGCTCGGACGCTGCGCTGGCCCCCAACTCACGGCGGATTACCCCGCCTTGCGGCTAATCCGCCCTACGTAGAAGCGTCCCCACGTAGGACGCAACAAGCACAGCGCATTGCGCCGAATCGTCGCAAATGATCCGCGCACGATGCGCGCGCCTCGAGCGCACAGACCAGCTCCCGTCCTATGGCGGTAGCCAGGTCTCGCGCACGCTACACGCCTGTCTGGCCAACTCGTACCCCACAGACTCTTGCGGTCGCCCACGGCGCCTCGGGCTGCTAGACTGCCGCGCTTTCGCAATACTGCAAAGCGACCTTCGCCATGCCCTCTTCGCAAAACGCCCGGCAGATCAGTCCGCCATAGCGTAACGCCCCCGCCTTCGATGAGCGCCCGATGGCGCCCGTCCGCATTGCCGTCGCCGGTCGCTTCGCTGCCGTCTGCGATCGTTGTTTCACCGCTCCCTGCGTCAATACGAATTGGCACCGGCCTGCATCCCCCGTGCAGTGGCGACGCCATCAGAACGGAAAAGATCATGCTGCAAACCCTCAAGCAAACCTGGTTCTTCAATATCCGCGGCGACCTGCTGGCCGGCATCGTGGTGGCGCTGGCGCTGATTCCGGAGGCCATCGCCTTCTCGATCATCGCTGGCGTCGACCCCAAGGTCGGTCTCTACGCCAGTTTCTGCATCGCCGTGGTGATCGCCTTCGTCGGCGGCCGCCCCGGGATGATCTCCGCAGCCACCGGTGCCATGGCGCTGTTGATGGTGACGCTGGTGAAGAACCACGGCCTCGAATATCTGCTCGCCGCCACCCTGCTCTGCGGCGTGCTGCAGATCGGCGCCGGCTATCTGCGTCTGGGCTCGCTGATGCGCTTCGTCTCGCGCTCGGTGGTCACCGGCTTCGTCAACGCGCTGGCGATCCTGATCTTCATGGCCCAGCTGCCGGAGCTGACCGGCGTCACCTGGCCGGTCTATGCGATGACCGCCGCAGGGCTGGCGTTGATCTACGGCCTGCCGTGGCTGGGCGGCAAGGTCTTCCCCGGTATCGGCGTGCCCTTCCTGGTGCTCGGCTTCGCCCTGATCGCCGGCAGCATCGAGCCTCGCGTCGGCTTCATGGTGGGCGGTATCGGCATGGCGCTGTTCGTGGTACTGGCGCGCTGGAGCCGCAACCTGGTGCTGCCGTCGCCGCTGATCTGCATCGTCCTGCTGACCGGCGTGTCCATGCTCCTGGGCCTGGACATCCGCACCGTCAGCGACATGGGCGAGCTGCCCGACACGCTGCCGATCTTCCTCTGGCCGGAAGTGCCGCTGACCTTCGAGACCCTGGCGATCATCTTCCCCTACGCCGCCGCATTGGCCGTGGTCGGTCTGCTCGAGTCGATGATGACCGCCACCATCGTCGACGACCTGACCGACACCCCCAGCGACAAGAACCGCGAGTGCAAGGGCCAGGGCGTGGCCAACATCGCTTCCGGGCTGATGGGCGGCATGGCCGGCTGCGCGATGATCGGCCAGTCGATCATCAACGTGAAATCCGGCGGCCGTGGTCGCCTCTCGGCGCTGACCGCCGGCGTGTTGCTGCTGCTGATGGTGGTATTCCTCAGCGACTGGGTCGGGCAGATCCCGATGGCCGCGCTGGTGGCGGTGATGATCATGGTCTCGATCGGCACCTTCAGCTGGGACTCGCTGCGCAACCTGCGCAAGTACCCCTTGTCGACCAACATCGTCATGCTGGTGACGGTAGTCGTGGTGGTCTTTACCCATAACCTCGCCTACGGCGTGCTCGCCGGCGTGCTGCTGGCCGCGCTGTTCTTCGCCAACAAGATCGGCCATTACCTGCGCATCGACTCGCAGCTGGAAGCGGACGGCAACCTGCGCCGCTATCAGGTAGTCGGCCAGGTGTTCTTCAGCTCGGCAGAGAAGTTCGTCGGCGGCTTCGACTTCCGTGAGGGCATCGCCCAGGTGGTGATCGACCTGTCCCGCGCGCACTTCTGGGACATCACCGCCGTCGCCGCGCTGGACAAGGTGGTGATCAAGTTCCGCCGCGAAGGCACCGACGTCGAGGTGCTCGGCCTGAACGAGGCCAGCGCCACCATCGTCGACCGCTTCGGGGTGCATGACAAACCCGACGCCATCGACAAGCTCATGGGCCACTGACAAGGAGAATGACAATGACCCAGGTAATCGGCTGCATCGATGCCTCCCGCTGCGCTCCCGCCGTCTGCGACTACGCCGCCTGGGCCAGCCAGCGCCTGAGCGCACCGCTGACCCTGTTGCACGTGCTCGACCACAGACACTATCCAGTGGCGGCCGACCTCAGTGGCAACATCGGCCTGGGCAGCCGCGAAAACCTGCTGCAAGAGCTGGCCAACCTAGACGAGCAGCGCAGCCGTCTGGCCCTGGAACAGGGTCGTGGCCTGCTTGAAGCGGCGCGCGAGCGCGCCCGCACTGCCGGGATCAGCGAACCCGCCATGCGTCAGCGCCACGGCAGTCTGGTCGACACCCTGCGCGAGCTGGAAGAGCAGATCCGCCTGCTGGTGATCGGTCGTCAGGGCGAAGACAGCCAGAGCGCTGCCGACCAGGTCGGCAGCCAACTGGAAAGCGTGATTCGGGTGATGCACCGCCCGGTGCTGGTAACCCCTGCCGAATTCCGTCCGCCACGCAGCCTGATGCTGGCGTTCGACGCTAGCGCCACCACCCGCAAGGGCGTTGCCATGCTCGCCGCCAGCCCGCTGGCGCAGGGTCTGCCGGTGCACCTGCTGATGATCGGTGCCGACAGCGGCGAAAACCGTAGTCAACTGGAAAGCGCCGGCAAGCTGCTGCAGGAGTCCGGCCTCGCCACTACCTGCGCGATCCGCTCCGGCGAGATCGAACCGGCGCTGCACGCCTACCAGGCCGAGCACGACATCGACCTGCTGGTGATGGGCGCCTACGGCCATTCGCGCATCCGCGAATTCCTCATCGGCAGCACCACCGCGAGCATGCTGCGCACCACTCGCACCCCGCTGCTGATGTTGCGCTGAGCGCGTCCTGGGCGGCTGGTGCGGCCGCCCGGGCACTTCAGGCGAGGCTGCGCGCGCAGTTCACTTGTGCCTGGGCATCCAGATGCAGATGCCGCCTACCGAGCTGAAGCCAGGAGCCTCAAGGCACACGAGCTGCATGGACGCAGCACCTGCGGCGCCGGACTCACCCTACCCAGCCTCGCCCGCCTCCAGCGCCTGCACCAGCGCGCGCAGAAAGCGCGCCGCCTCGCCTCCAGTCACCACCCGGTGATCGAAGGTCAGCGACAGCGGCAGGACCGGATGGATTAACACCTGGCCAGCCCGCGCGACCGGCTCGTCACGGATACTGCCGGCGCCGATGATCGCCACCTGCGGCGGCACCACCACCGGGCTGGCGTAGCGTCCGAACAGAGTGCCGAAGTTGGTCAGGGTCAGGGTGGCGCCCATCATCTCCTGCGGCGGGATCGATCGGGCGCGGACATCCGCACGCAACCGCTGCATGCCGTCGCGCAAATCTTCGCTGCTGCGCCCGGCGACATCGCGCAGCACCGGCACGAACAGCCCGTCCGGGGTATCCACGGCGATACCCAGGTCCAGCTGCGGATGGCGCAGCAACGTCTGGCTGCGGCCATCGAACCAGGCATTGAGGATGGGCTCGGCCTGGCAGGCCGCGGCAATCGCCTTCGCCAGCGGAATCAGCGGGTCGCGCGCTGCGCCCCAGCGGTGCAGGTCGGCATCGGCGTGGATGCTCACCGGGACCACCTCGGCGTGCGCGCGGGCCATGTTCTGCGCCATGCTGCGACGCACCCCGCGCAGCTTCTCGCCACCGCTGAAGACCGTGCTGCCGGCTGCAGCCTCGACATCCGCCAGCGTCACCAGACCGTCCGCACCGCTGCCCGCAAGCGTGGCCAGGTCCACCCCCAGGCGTCGCGCCAGCTGGCGCACTGCCGGTGTGGCGCGCGGCGGCAGGTAGTCGCGGCTGGAAGGCGCGGCGCCGATGCAGAAGCTGTCCGCGCTGTGCCCGCTGCCGGCCTGCAGCTCTCCGACCACGGTCGCGCCCGGCTCTTCGCCGACATAGGCCAACAGTTTTTCGCCGACATGCAGCACATCACCGGGCGCGCCGTAGCAGCGCTCGATCACGCCGTCCTGCGGCGCAGGAATGTCGACGATGGCCTTGGCGGTTTCCACCGAGACCAGCAGTTGGTCGGCCTTGACCTGCTGTCCGGCTTGCACGTGCCACTCGACGATCTCGGCCTCCTGCAGGCCCTCGCCCAGATCCGGAAGCTTGAAGTACTTGCTCGCCATGCTTAGTGCTCCCCTGCTGTTCAGCCGAAGTCGAGGACCCTTTCGCAGGCCGCCAGAATCTCGCCGACCTCGGGCATGTACAGCGGCTCGAGGCGGTACAGCGGCGGCGGAATATCCGGCGCGCAGACCCGCATGATCGGTGCCTGCAGCTCGAACCAGACCCGCTCGTAGAGCGCCGCGCAGATGTCGGCAGCGATGCCACCGCTGACGGGCGCCTCCTGCACTATCACCACACGGCCGGTCTTGCGCGCCGAGGCTTCGAGTGTCTGCAGGTCCAGCGGTTTGATGCTGGCCAGATCGATCACCTCGGCGGCGATGCCGCGCTCGGCCAGGCGTTCGGCTGCCTGCAGCGTCTCGACCAGCGCACCACCCCAGCTGATCAGCGTCAGGTCGCTGCCTTCACGCAGGGTGAAGCAGCTGTCCAGCGGCAGGCGTCGGCCGTCGTCGATCAGCGGCTGCGGATTCATCCGGTACAACCGGGTCGGTTCGAGGAAGATCACCGGGTCGGGATCATCGATTGCTCCCAGCAGCAGGCCGTAGGCGCGCGCCGGCGATGAGGGCACCACCACCCGCAGACCGGGGATATGGGCAAACAGCGCCTCGACACTTTCGCTGTGATGCTCAGGCGCGCGGATGCCGGCGCCCATCGGTGCGCGGACCACCAGCGGGCAGCTGAGTCGGCCGCAGGTGCGGTTGCGCAGGCGACTGGCATGTGACACCAGCTGTTCCATCGCCGCATAGATGAAGCCGAGAAACTGGATTTCCATCACCGGCCGGAGGCCCTGGGCGGCCATGCCGATGCTCAGTCCGGCGATCATGTTCTCGGCCAGCGGCGTGTCCATCACCCGCTTCAGGCCAAAGGCTTCGCGCAGGCCCAGGGTGGCACGGAACACGCCGCCGTTGACGCCGATATCCTCGCCGAGCAGGACCACGTTCGGGTCGTCGTGCATGGCCCGGTGCAGCGCCAGGTTCACCGCCTCGAGCAGGCTGTAGCTGCGCTCAGTCATGCGCCACCCCCTGCGTCGCCTGCCGACGCAGCCGCTCCAGCAGCGTCTCGCGCTGCTCCGCCAGCGCCTGCGGCCAGCTCGCGTAGACATGTTCGAAGAGCGCCTCGGGTGCCCGCGGGGCAATCGCCTCGAAGCGCTCCACTGCCTGCTGCAGACGCAGCTGAGCATCCGCGACCAGGGCCTGCTCGCGCTCCTCGTCCCAATCGCCGCGACCGGCCAGCAGCGTGCGCAGACGCACAATCGGCTCCTCGCGCCAGGCCTGGCGCACTTCCTCCTCGCTGCGATAGCGGCTGGCATCATCTGCCGTGGTGTGGTCACCGAGCCGATAAGTCAGGCATTCCAGCAGCGTCGGCCCCTTGCCCTGACGGGCGCGCTGCAAGGCCGCATCCAGCCGTTCGCAGACGGCGATCACATCGTTGCCGTCGACCTGCTCGCCCGGGATACCGGCCCCCAGCGCCTTCTGCGCCAGGGTCGGCGCGGCGCACTGGATACGCCGCGGCACCGAGATCGCCCACTGGTTGTTGTTGATCACGAACACCACCGGCAGCTGCCAGGCACCGGCGACGTTGAGGGCCTCGAGGAAATCGCCCTTGCTGGTGGCGCCATCGCCGCAGGTGGTGACTGCCACGCGATGTTCGCCGCGGATGCGGAACGCCGTGGCAACGCCGCAGGCATGCAGGGCCTGGGTGGCGATCGGCACGCAGACCGGAAAGTCCTGCACCGCAGAGGCCGCGCGGTAGTCGCTGCCGCGTTCGTCACCGCCCCAGTAGAGCAGGATCTCCTCCATGCTCACGCCGCGCATCAGCTGCGCCGCGCTGTCGCGGTAGTAGGGAACGAAGACGTCCTCGGCCTGCATGCGGCTGCCGATGGCCACGCCTATCGCCTCCTGGCCAAGGGCCGGAGCGAAGGTGCCGATGCGGCCGGTGCGCTGCAGGGCGACGATCTTCTGGTCGAACAGACGGGTCAGAACCATCTGCCGATAGAGCTGCTGCAGCGGCTGCGACTCGGCACTCCAGGCCGGTGCATCGCTGGCAAGCTGGCCGTTTGCAGCCAGAAAGCGGGTGAACGGCAGGTCCTGCATGCTCCCTCCTCGGCACCTTCTGGGCGCCTCGTTGCGGTGCGGCTGCAAGGGGTGACCCGCAGCCCACCGGGGACACTCGAATCAGTCGTAGAGCATTCGCTCCGCCATGCGTTCCGCCACCCAGGCCGGCGAGCGCTTCTCGGCCTGGGCATGGGCGAAGAGTTCGGTGAGCCGCTGCGGAATGCGCGACAGTTGCGCAGCAATGACGCCGGGCGCGGTTCCTTCGTGACTCAGGTGCGCGTGGATCAGGCCGCCGGCATTGATCACGTAGTCCGGCGCATAGAGGATGCCGCGGGCTTCCAGCTCGCTGGCCAGGTCTTCGCTGAGCAGCGGATTGTTCGCCGCCCCGGCGACTGCCGCACAACGCAGGTGGGCAATCGCCCGACTGTCCAGCACCGCCCCCAGGGCGCAAGGCGAAAGTATGTCGCAGGGCGTTGTCAGCAGCGCCTCGGCCGCTACCGGCTGGGCGCCGAACTGCTCGATCGCCAGTTGCAACCGTCCCGGATCGAGATCGCTGACCAACAGTTCTGCCCCCGCTGCGTGCAATTGCTCGGCCAGGGCGAAGCCGACGTTGCCCAGTCCCTGAATCGCAATGCGCAACCCTTCGAGGTTGTCGCTGCCCAGCCGCGCCTGGGCGGTGGCTCGAATGCCGGCGAAGACACCCAGCGCGGTGTGTGCGGAAGGGTCACCGTTGGCGGTGGTACAGGTGACGTGACTGGTCTGGTTGGCAATGCAGTCCATGTCGGCACTCGAAGTGCCGCTGTCCACTGCGGTGATATAACGCCCGGCCAGGGTCTCGATGAAACGACCGAAGGCCTCGAACAGCTCTGCGCGATTGCCCAGATAGGGTGGGCGGATGATCACCGCCTTGCCGCCGCCCAGCGGCAGACCGGCGAGCGCCGCCTTGCGGCTCATGCCGCGAGCCAGGCGAATGGCATCCTCGATGGCGGACGCCTCGTCGGCATAGCTCAGGTAACGACAGCCACCCAGTGCCGGACCCAGGCGGGTGTGGTGGATGGCGACGATGGCACGCAGGCCGCAGGGATCCTGGGCCAGGTGCAGGGCCTCGAGGCGGGCGGCTTCCATGGACTGGAACATGCGGGGTCTCCCTGGAGCGCTTTCCAGGGAGTATAGGCAGGCCCTGCCGGGGTCGCCCTGCGGCACGGGCGAATGGTCTTCAGTCGGCGCGCTTGGGTGAGAGCAGCTCGATCTTGTAGCCGTCCGGATCCTCGACGAAGGCCAGGATGCTGCTGCCGTGCTTCATCGGCCCGGCCTCGCGGGTGACCTTGCCGCCCCGGGCGCGAATGTCTTCGCAGGCCTTGTAGACGTCCTCGACTTCCAGCGCAATGTGGCCGTAGGCGGTGCCCAGCTCGTAACTGTCGACGCCCCAGTTGTGGGTCAGCTCCAGCACGCTGTTGTGCGCCTCGTCGCCGTAACCGACGAAGGCCAGGGTGAATTTGCCTTCCGGGTAGTCCTTGCGGCGCAGCAGGGTCATGCCCAGCACTTCGGTATAGAAGCTGATGGAACGGTCCATATCGCCGACCCGCAGCATGGTGTGCAAAAGGCGCATCGTCAGTCTCCTCGGTGTCCAAATGACAAGCCCCGGCTTGTGGCCGGGGCTTGGGTAAAACCCGCTAGCGGCTCAGAGCGGCGAGCGGCCCTTGCCCGCCGCGATGCGCATGCGCAGGGCATTGAGCTTGATGAAGCCACCGGCATCGGCCTGATTGTAGGCGCCGCCGTCTTCCTCGAAGGTCGCGATGTTGGCATCGAACAGCGAGTCGTCGGACTTGCGTCCGGCGATGATGATGTTGCCCTTGTACAGCTTCAGGCGCACCACACCGTTCACGTTGGCCTGGGAGGCATCGATCATCTGTTGCAGCATCAGACGCTCGGGGCTCCACCAGAAACCGTTGTAGATCAGGCTGGCGTACTTGGGCATCAGCTCGTCTTTGAGGTGGGCGACTTCGCGATCCAGGGTGATCGACTCGATGGCGCGGTGGCCCTTGAGCATGATGGTACCGCCGGGGGTCTCGTAGCAGCCGCGCGACTTCATGCCGACGAAGCGGTTCTCGACGATGTCCAGACGACCGATACCGTTCTCGCCACCGATGCGGTTCAGCTCGGCCAGCACGCTGGCAGGGCTCATTTCCTTGCCGTCGATGGCGACGATGTCGCCCTTGCGGTAGGTCAGTTCGATGTAGGTCGGGGAGTCCGGCGCCGCCTCCGGCGACTTGGTCCAGCGCCACATGTCTTCTTCGTGCTCGGTCCAGGTGTCTTCCAGCACGCCGCCTTCGTAGGAGATGTGCAGCAGGTTGGCATCCATGGAATAGGGCGACTTCTTCTTGCCGTGGCGCTCGATCGGGATGGCGTGCTTCTCGGCGTAGTCCATCAGCTTCTCGCGCGACAGCAGATCCCACTCGCGCCAGGGGGCAATCACCTTGACGCCCGGCTTGAGCGCGTAGGCGCCGAGCTCGAAGCGCACCTGGTCGTTGCCCTTGCCCGTGGCACCATGGGAGATGGCGTCGGCGCCGGTCTCGTTGGCGATCTCGATCAGACGCTTGGCGATCAGCGGACGGGCAATGGAGGTACCCAGCAGGTACTCGCCTTCATAGACGGTGTTGGCGCGGAACATCGGGTAGACGAAGTCACGCACGAACTCTTCGCGCAGGTCGTCGATGTAGATTTCCTTGACGCCCATGGCTTGCGCCTTGGCACGGGCCGGCTCGACCTCCTCGCCCTGACCGAGGTCGGCGGTGAAGGTCACCACTTCGCAGTTGTAGGTGTCTTGCAGCCACTTGAGGATCACCGAGGTGTCCAGGCCACCGGAATAAGCCAGGACAACCTTGTTTACGTCCGCCATGCCATTGCTCCACGGGTAGTACGGAAAAGCCCGTGATTCTACCGGTCGCGGCGGTCGATTTACAGGGGCGCGGGCTCAGTCGGGTGCGATGGCCGGCTGCTCGCTGACCACCGCCTCGCGATCCAGGCGCAGGGTGACGCGACGATTCTGTGCCCGATTGGCCGCATTGTTGTTGGCCACCAGCGGATAACGCTCACCGTGGAAACGCAGGGTGATCTGCTCGGCCGGAATGCCCTGACCGGTCAGATAGTCCATCACCGCCTGGGCGCGCCGGCGCGAAAGGTCGCGGTTGGTCAGTCGATTGCCGCTGTTGTCGGAGTGCCCGTCGAGGGTGATGCGGTTGACGCTCGGATCGGCTTCCAGGTACTGCAGGATGATGTCCAGCTTGGCCTGCGACAGCGGCTCCAACTCCACACCGCCGCTGGGAAAGCCGATCTGCGATTGGCGAATCTGATCGTAATTCACCGGCAGCAGGCCGAGCGTGCAGGTCAGATACTCCTCGTAAGCCTTGCCGAAGCGCGCCGGCAGCAGGCGAACCTCGAGCGAATCCCCGCCCATGGCGGTGCGATGCCGAACCACCGGGCTGCGCCCCTCGAGCAGACCGGTCATCAGGCGTGCCGCCTGCTCCTGGGAGCTGGTGAAGGGCACCTCACCGTCTCCTACCGTCACCCGCCCCAGATTGATGTCGCCGCGCCCCGGCTGCCAGGGCGCGGCCGCCGCCAGCAGGGTAGCGCTGCCCGGCCCCATCCAGCGCTCGCGCGCACTCAGCTGAAAGGTCGCCTGCTCGCCAGCGCGACGAACGAACTCGCCACTGCCGAACTGACTGACCGGCTGCGCCAGGCGACACTCGAATTTGTCCCCCGTCACCGTCCACTCGACGTTCTCCAGCCGAGTCTGGAAGGTGATCGCCAGCGCAGGTTGACTGGCCAACAGGAAAAACACGGCGAGAGGACGCAAGCGCACGGCACGCTCCTGGAATGGGCTACTGAACGGGTATCGGGGCGCGCGCGGAAAACTTGAGCGCCACGCAGCATGCTGCGCGCGGTGCAGCCCCCGGTCGGCTTCGCCGGCATTTTCCGGTAGCATGCGTCGCATGCTTGCAACCCTGCCTACACCCGCCTGGAATCCCGCATGTCCGACCGATTGACCCTGCTGCGCCCCGACGACTGGCACATCCACCTGCGCGACGGCGGTGTCCTCGCCCATACCGTGCGTGACGCCGCGCGCAGCTTCGCCCGCGCCATCGTGATGCCGAACCTGGTTCCGCCGGTGCGCAACGCCGAGCAGGCCGGCGCCTATCGCCAGCGCATTCTCGATGTACGCCCCACCGGCAGCCGCTTCGAACCATTGATGGTGCTCTATCTCACCGACCGCACCAGCTCCGAGGACATCCGCCAGGCCAAGGCCAGCGGCTTCGTCCATGCAGCCAAGCTCTATCCGGCCGGCGCCACCACCAACTCGGATTCCGGCGTGACCAGCATCGACGCGATCTTCCCGGTGCTGGCGACCATGGCCGAGGTCGGCCTGCCGTTGCTGGTGCATGGCGAAGTGACGCGCAGCGAGATCGACGTGTTCGATCGCGAAAAGGCCTTCATCGATGAGCACATGCGCCGGGTGGTCGAGCAGTTCCCACAGCTGCGTGTGGTCTTCGAGCACATCACTACCGCCGATGCGGTGCAGTTCGTGCGCGAGTCTTCCGCCAACGTGGCGGCGACCATCACCGCGCACCACCTGCTCTACAACCGCAATCACATGCTAGTTGGCGGCATTCGCCCGCACTTCTATTGCCTGCCGATCCTCAAGCGCAACACCCATCAGGAAGCCCTGCTGGACGCAGCCACCAGCGGCAGCCCGAAGTTCTTCCTCGGCACGGATTCGGCGCCGCATGCGCGCCACGCCAAGGAAGCCGCCTGCGGCTGCGCCGGCTGCTACACGGCCTTTGCCGCCATCGAACTCTACGCCGAAGCCTTCGAGCAACGCGGCGCGCTGGACAGGCTGGAAGCGTTCGCAAGCCATTTCGGCCCGGATTTCTATCGTCTGCCGCGCAATACCGACCACATCACCCTGATCCGCGAGGACTGGGTAGCCCCGACCGAACTGCCGCTGGGCGAGCAGACCGTCATTCCGCTGCGCGCCGGTGAAAAGCTGCGCTGGCGCCTGCTGGAGGAACACGCGTGAGTGAAGACAATTTCGAAGACGAACTCGACGGCAGCCTGCCGCCCGGCCCGCGTCACCCAATGGCCGCGCGCTTTCGTGGCTACCTGCCGGTGGTGGTGGACGTAGAGACCGGCGGCTTCAACTGCGCCACCGACGCCCTGCTGGAGATCGCCGCGGTGACCATCGGCATGGACGAACAGGGCTTCCTGTTCCCCGAGCACACCCATTTCCATCGCATCGAACCCTTTGCAGGTGCCAACATCGAAGCGGCGGCGCTGGAGTTCACCGGCATCAAACTCGACCACCCGCTGCGCATGGCGGTGAGCGAAGATCATGCACTGCACGAGATTTTCCGCGGCGTGCGCAAGGCGGTGAAGGCCAATGGCTGCAAGCGCGCCATTCTGGTCGGACACAACAGCAGCTTCGATTTGGGCTTTCTCAATGCCGCCACCGCGCGCTGCGAGATCAAGCGCAACCCGTTCCACCCCTTCTCCAGCTTCGATACCGCGACCCTCGCCGGCCTCGCCTATGGCCAGACCGTGCTGGCACGAGCCTGCCAGGCGGCCGGCATCGATTTCGACGGGCGCGAGGCACACTCCGCACGCTACGACACGGAAAAGACCGCCGAGCTGTTCTGCGCGGTGGTCAACCGCTGGAAGGAAATGGGCGGCTGGCAGGATTTCGACGACTGACCCAAGCTGCCCCTGTCTCGACATTCCGCTGGACCTGGCGGCCCAACCTACAGAGCACGCACCAACCTCACGCCCCCGTAGGTTGGCGCTGGGCGCAGCCAAGCCCAACAGTTGAGCATTACTCGCCAACCCACGCTGGGCCTTGCGGCCCAATCTCCGTGCCACACCTTCCCACCCAGCTATCGGGCCGCCTCATTACCAGCGGATAGCACCGCTCGTCCACTTCCTACCCAGCTCAATGAACAATCTTTTTGACACGCATTCTCATTAACATTAGTATCCTTCCATCACTCACCCGCGCAGGTTTCTCGCATGTACGTCTGCCTCTGCCAAGGCGTCACCGACGGCCAGATCAAGGATGCAATCTATGAGGGTTGCTGCAGCTACCGTGACGTGCGCGAGACGCTGGGCGTAGGCACCCAGTGCGGCAAATGCGCCTGCTTTGCCAAGCAGGTCGTTCGTGAAACCCTCGGTGACCTGCAGAGCAGCCAGGCATCCCTCGCCTACCCGGCGCAATTCAGCGCCGCCTGATCGCCTACCTTTTCTACCCTCCAAGCCCCTCTATTTGCCGATTCCTGCGGCTGAAAATCCGCGTCTGCGGCAGCCATTCGCCGCGCAATCCCGAATGCATTTTCTCATGAGAAAAATTCGCATTTGAATTCAAACACTTAGGTTTGACACCCTGCCCCTGCGCGGCCAGACTTCGGGCCTGATTCATTTCTCAAGGGCAGGCCCGGCGATGAAAGGCGACAAGTTGGTCATCCAGCACCTCAACAAGATCCTCGGCAACGAACTGGTGGCGATCAACCAGTACTTCCTGCATGCGCGGATGTACGAGGACTGGGGCCTGAACAAGCTGGGCAAGCACGAGTACCACGAGTCCATCGACGAGATGAAGCATGCCGACAAGCTGATCAAGCGCATCCTTTTCCTTGAAGGCCTGCCCAACCTGCAGGAACTCGGCAAGCTGATGATCGGCGAGAACACCAAGGAGATGCTCGAGTGCGATCTGCGCTTGGAGAACAGTGGTGTGCCTGACCTCAAGGCCGCCATCGCCTACTGCGAGAGCGTCGGCGACTATGGCAGCCGCGAGATGCTCGAAGAGATCCTCGAATCCGAGGAAGAGCACATCGACTGGCTGGAAACCCAGCTCGGTCTGATCGACAAGCTCGGCATCGAGAACTACCTGCAGTCGCAAATGGGCGAATAGCCAAAAGCGCGAGGCAATAAAAAAGGGGAGCCAATGGCTCCCCTTTTTGTTGCGGGTGTAATCAGAACCCGTAGCTGACGCCGACGATGGCGCTGCGCGGCATCTGTCCGCGGGCGCCGGCCGGCTGGCGGGCGATGATGTCATCGGTGCTGTCGGTCAGGTTCAGCAGATTGAGATAGACCTCGGTCTTGGCATCCAGCGCGTAGCGGGTGGACAGATCGACGGTGTAGTAGTTATCGAGCTTCTCGAAGGCACCACAGGACGCCAAGCTGCAGGTGCTGTCGAACCAGTTGGTGCGCAGATCCACGGCAAGGCCCGACTCGTTGCGGTAACCAAGACTGACACTGGCCTGGTGCTCCGGCAGATTGGGCAGTGCGTCGCCACGCTGCACCGTACCGAAAAACTCGTCGGCGAAGGAGGTCTTGAATTCGCTGTCGGTCCAGGTGTAGCTCACCGCCAGCGGCAGGCTGTAGCCAGCGCCCTGGATCAGCTCGTAGTTCAGCTTCGACTCCAGGCCGCGAACGCGGACCTCACCACCGTTGAACTGATCACCCGGATTGCAGTTGCTGCCAGTGGAGGCGGTACAGGTTCCGAGCAGGTTCTCGTAATCGCTGTAGAACGCGACCAACTCCGCACCCAGGCGGCCGTCGGCATAACGCAGACCCAGCTCGTAGTTGAGCGCCTTCTCGGCATCGGCCCCCAGCGTGGCGGTCGGTGTGAAACCTTCGTGGACGCCAGCCAGAACGCTCAGCTGCTGGTTGATCTTGTACAGACCACCGAGACCGAACAGGGTCTCGCGATCATGCTGGTCGCGCACATTGTCGCCACGCCGGCCGACCTTGTAGTCCTCGACCCGCATGCCCGGCGTCAGGGTCAGATCGCCCAGTTTGATGCTGTCGGTGATGTAGTGGGACACGGCCTTGGCACGCTGGGTACGGACCGCCTCGAAGGTACGACTGACGAATGCCAGATCGCCGGTGGCAGCCTGCTGGAACTGGTCGCTGTACTGATCGCGGGTTTCCTGATCTTCGTGATAGCGCACGCCGAGCTCCAGACCATGCTCGATGCCGGCCAGCTGCAGATCCTTGTTCAACTTGCTCTGGATGCCCTGGCTGCGATAGCGCCGGTTGTTGCCCTTGACATCGACCCGCGCCGCCGCGGTTCCGTCAAGGATCGCCTGGGCGTTGGCCTGGCTGGCCAGCTGACCACCGCAGTTGCCGCCGAAATTGGCGCAGTTGAAGGCGTTGCCGATGCTCTGGTTGCCGATACGGTCGACCTTGTACCAGTTGCGCTGGAACTCGTGGTAATAGACCTGGGTGCTGACGCGGAAGTCGCCGGTATCGATCAGGTGGCCAAGGGTCACGCCCTTGAAGTTGTTGCGCATGTTGTCGAGCTTGGTCAGCCCGTAGCGGCGCTCACTGTCGCGCTTGAAGTCACGATCGGTGAGGCCTACGTAGGTCTGGTCGGAGTCTTCCTGGGCGTACTGCAGTTTGAGGTCGAGCTGCTGGTAGATGTCTGCACCCAGATCGCTGTTGACCCGCAGCTTGAGCATCAGGTCGTCCTTGTCGAAACCTGTGCGGTCCGACGCGCGGTCGATTTCGGCAAAGCCGTCGGTTGCGTGGGTGTGCCCTTCCACCAGCCAGCCGACGTTCTCGCTGGAACCACCGACATTCAGATGCGTGCGGTACAGATTGTCGCTGCCCAGCTCCTGCACGATGCGCCCGCCGAACGGCTGGCTGGGAATCGGCGTCGACAACAGGTTGATCGCGCCGCCGATGGTGTAAGGGCCGTTGGCAATGGCTGCCGGACCCTTGAGTACTTCAACGCCGGCAATCCGTCCGGTGGTGGGAAAGTAGTAGGCGGCAGGCGCGGCATAGGGCGCCGGTGCGATCAGAATGCCGTCCTCCATCAGGGTAACGCGCTGGGAGCGCTCGCCGGCGCCGCCGCGGATGCCGATGTTCGGCCGCAGGCCGTAGCCATCTTCGCTACGCGCATAAACGCCCGGCACTTCGGCCAGTACTCGGTTGATGTCGGTGTAGCGGAAGCGCTTGAGTTCCTGCTCGTCGAGCACAGTGCCCGAACCGGGCAACTCGGCTGCCTTGGCCTTGCCACCGATGATCTCCGTCGCGCCCAGCTCGACCGCTTCCTTCGCCTGAACGCTCGACACGCCAACAGCCAGCGCAACGGCCAGTGCCACCTTGGAAAGCTGCATCCCCACCCCCGAAATTTACAGTTTGTTTACAGTGGGCGCGGATGCTATTTCAAAGAATAAACATTCTCAATGACATGCATTAATTTGTTTCATTTCCATTGCAGTCGGGCAAGGAACATATCGACAGTGATCTGTCACCTACCGACGCCCCTCTCCGGCGACAGACCTCGTGGCCGGCAGGGTAGGCACACACGCGAGGGTGATGCCGCCTCGCTTTAGCAGAAAAAACATGATGAATGCGTGCAGGCTTATACCCGCCGGCCAGTTGTGCCGGCGGTTGCTGAGGGCGTCGGCGAAGTCAGCTTTCATGTCTCGGCTGGATATGGCAACCGACGAGCGAGGTAGCATTTTTCGCCAATAAAAAAGCCCCGCATCGAGCGGGGCTTCTGCAGTTGCCGGTGTGCGTGGTCAGGCCTTGGCCTTCTCCGCAGCACCCTTGATCAGGGTCTGCAGCTCACCCTTCTCGAACATCTCGCTAATGATGTCACTGCCGCCGACCAGCTCGCCGTCGACCCACAGCTGCGGAAAGGTCGGCCAGTTGGCGTACTTCGGCAGGTTGGCGCGGATTTCCGGGTTTTGCAGGATATCCACGTAGGCGAATTTTTCACCGCAGGCCATGACTGCCTGCGCCGCGCGCGAGGAGAAGCCACACTGCGGGGCATTCGGCGAGCCCTTCATGTACAGAAGGATGGTGTTGGCAGCGATCTGCTCTTTGATGGTTTCGATGATGTCCATGGCTAACCTCGTCAGGAGTCGGGAATCTGGCCGACCCGGGGTCGGCGGATGGCCGACATTGTAAAGGAATTTCCCAGCAATTGGCTCGGTCTTGCCACTTGCTTCAGACCGCCTCCACCCGCACCGGTACGCCGTTGAGCACCGCGTTGCCGGAGAGACTGTCGAGCAGCCGTTCGTCGGTCAGGTCGTTGGCGCTGGCGCCGGGCTGCGCGCGGGCGATGTCCATCTGCACTCCCCGACGGGCATGCCCCCAGCCATGCGGCAGACTGATCACGCCCGGCATCAGTTCGTCACTGGCGGCGACCTCGACCTCCACTGCACCCACCCGTGAGCGGATGCGTACACGCTGGCCATCCGCCAGGCCACGGGCATCCAGGTCGACTGGATTCATCAGCAGCTGGTGACGCGGCTTGCCCTTCACCAGCCGGTGATAGTTGTGCATCCAAGAGTTGTTGCTGCGCACATGGCGGCGGCCGATCAGAAGCAATTCGTCCTCCGCCGGCAGGGTGACGGCGAGAAAACGCTGCAGGTCGCCCAGCAGCTCGACCGGTGCGGCATGGACCACGCCATCTTCGGTCTTCAGGCGCGCCGCCAGATTCGGCTGCAGCGGCCCCAGATCGATACCGTGAGGGTGTTCCAGCAAACGTTGCAGATCGAGCTGACGCTCACTGCCTTCGCCATGCGGCCCGGCGCGCAGGGCCGTATCGATGATCCTCTCCGGGGCCTGGGTCGGCGCCAGCTCGACACCTGTGCGTGCGGCGAAGGCGCGCGCCAGGCCAACGAAAATCTCCCAGTCGTGCAGCGCGCCCTCGGGGCGCGGCAGCACCGCCTGGTTGAAGCGGGTGACGTTGCGCACCGCGAACATGTTGAAGGTGCTGTCGTAGTGGTCGTGCTCCAGCGGCGCGGTGGGCGGCAGGATCAGATCGGCGTGAGCGGTGGTTTCGTTGATGTAGAGATCGATGCTGAGCATGAACTCCAGGCCCTGCAGCGCCCTGTCCATCTGTACGCCGTTGGGCGTCGACAGCACCGGGTTGCCGGCAACCGTGATCAGCGCGCGGATCTGCCCCTCGCCGGGGGTGAGGATCTCTTCCGCCAGGGCCGAAACCGGCAGCTCGCCGTTGTATTCCGGCAGCCCGGACACCCGGCTGTGCCAGCGCCGCAGTCGGCCACCACGGGACTTGGCCACGACCTCGACCGCAGGCTCGGTGCAGAGCGCACCGCCGACGCGGTCGAGATTGCCGGTCACCAGGTTGATCAGTTGCACCAGCCACTGGCAGAGGGTACCGAAGGCCTGGGTGGAGACCCCCATGCGCCCGTAGCAAACCGCCCGTTCGGCAGCGGCGAAGTCCCGCGCCAACTGGCGGATCCTGCCGGCGGGAATACCGCAGCGCGGCGCCATCGATTCGGCGCTGAAGCTCTTGATCGCCTCACGCACCTGATCCACACCGACCACCGGCAGATGTGTCGCACGGCCGAGGTTTTCCTCGAACAGGGTGTTGAGCACGCCCAGCAGCAGTGCGGCATCTTCACCAGGGCGAACGAACAGGTGCTGATCGGCAATGGCTGCGGTTTCGCTGCGACGCGGGTCGACCACCACCACCCGCCCGCCCCGGGCGCGGATGGCCTTGAGACGCTTTTCCACGTCAGGGACGGTCATGATGCTGCCGTTGGAGGCCAGCGGATTGCCGCCGAGGATCAGCATGAAGTCGGTATGGTCGATGTCCGGAATCGGCAGCAGCAGGCCGTGGCCATACATCCAGTCGCTGACCAGGTGATGCGGCAGCTGATCGACCGAGGTCGCCGAGAAGCGGTTGCGCGTTCTCAGCAGGCCGAGGAAATAGTTGCTGTGGGTCGCCAATCCATAGTTGTGCACGCTGGGGTTGCCCTGATAGATGGCCACAGCGTTGTTGCCATGGGCCTCGCGGATGGCTGCCAGACGCTCGGCGACCAGCTCGAAGGCCTCCTCCCAGCCGATCGGCTGCCACTGGCCGTCGACCTTGCGCACCGGCTGGCGCAGCCGATCAGGATCATTCTGGATATCCTGCAGCGCCACCGCCTTGGGACAGATGTGGCCGCGGCTGAAACTGTCCTGCTGATCGCCGCGGATCGACAGTATTTGCGGGGTACCGTCGGCCCCCGGAGCGGTTTCGATGGCCAGGCCGCAGATGGCCTCGCACAGATGGCACGCACGGTAATGAAGGGTTTTGCTCATGGGCCAACCTCTGCTTTTGTAGACGACCGGTCAGGTTTGAAACTATGCCCACTCGCCCCGGCGGTCGCCACCGGCTTCGCCGGCTGAATCAGGCATCATCAGGCACACCCATGCGCGTCGGAAAACCGCCTGGTTTGCGCCTGCAGGACCTTTTCCTATACGATCCGTCCCCCGTTTCGTTGCCCGGTGCGGCCCGTCGGCCACGGGTTCCTGCCTGCCTCTCACGCATGAATCCGACCCCGTCGACGCGCACCCGGTTGAACCAAGGTAGCTGACACAATGAGCGCAAGACACTTCCTCTCGCTGATGGACTGCACGCCCCAGGAGCTCTCCGGGCTGCTGCGCCGCGCCAGCGAACTGAAGGACCTGCGCAAGCGCGGCGTACTCTTCGAACCGCTGAAGAACCGGGTCCTGGGGATGATCTTCGAGAAGGCATCGACCCGCACCCGCCTGTCCTTCGAGGCCGGCATGATCCAGCTCGGCGGCCAGGCCATCTTCCTCTCCCCCAAGGACACCCAGCTGGGCCGTGGCGAGCCGGTCGGCGACAGTGCCATCGTCATGTCGCGCATGCTCGACGCGATCATGATCCGCACCTTCGCCCACAGCACCCTCACCACCTTTGCCGCGCACTCGCAGGTGCCGGTGATCAACGGCCTCTCCGATGATCTGCACCCCTGCCAGCTGCTGGCCGACATGCAGACCTTCATCGAGCATCGCGGCAGCATCGCCGGCAAGACCGTGGCCTGGGTCGGTGACGGCAACAACATGTGCAACAGCTACGTCGAAGCGGCGATCCAGTTCGACTTCCAGTTGAATGTCGCCACTCCGGAAGGCTTCGAGCCCAAGGCGCGCTTCCTGGAAAAGGCCGGTGATCGGGTGCGCCTGATGCGCGACCCGCGCGAGGCGGTGGCCGGTGCGCACCTGGTCAGCACCGACGTCTGGTGCTCGATGGGCCAGGAAGACCAGGTCGCGCAGCGCCGCGCGCTGTTCGCGCCCTATCAGGTCAACCAGGCCCTGCTCGACCTGGCCGCCGACGACGTGCTCTTCATGCACTGCCTGCCGGCCCACCGTGGCGAGGAAATCAGCGCCGACCTGCTCGAAGACCCGCGCTCGGTCGCCTGGGATCAGGCGGAAAATCGCCTGCATGCACAGAAGGCGCTGCTCGAGATGCTGGTCGAGCCGGCCTACCACCACGCATGAGCCAGGCCGTTCTGCTCAACCTGCGCGGGCTTTCCTGCGGCTATGGCGGGCAGAAGATCGTCCAGTCCCTCGATCTGCATCTCAATGCCGGCGACATCGGCTGCCTGCTCGGCCCGTCCGGCTGCGGCAAGACCACCACCCTGCGCGCGATTGCCGGATTCGAGTCGATCCAGGCTGGCGAGATAGAACTGGCCGGCCAGATCATCTCGCGTGCCGGATTCACCCTGGCGCCGGAGAAGCGCCGCATCGGCATGGTGTTTCAGGACTACGCCCTGTTCCCGCACCTGACCGTGGCGCAGAACATCGCCTTCGGCATCCGCAAGCATCCGCAGCGCGACCGCGTGATCGCCGAACTGCTCGAACTGGTGAAGCTCGAGCACATGGGCAAGCGCTACCCCCACGAGCTGTCCGGCGGTCAACAGCAACGCGTCTCGCTGGCCCGCGCGCTGGCACCCGAGCCACGCCTGCTGCTGCTCGACGAGCCCTTCTCCAACCTCGATGTCGAGCTGCGCAGGCGCCTGAGCCAGGAAGTGCGCGAGATTCTCAAGAGTCGCGGCACCAGCGCCATTCTGGTTACCCACGACCAGGAAGAAGCCTTCGCCGTCAGCGATCACATCGGCGTGCTGCGCGACGGCCAGCTTGAGCAGTGGGACACCCCCTACAACCTCTACCACGAGCCCTTGACGCCCTTCGTCGCCAGCTTCATCGGCCAGGGCTACTTCATTCGCGGACAGCTGACCGATCCGGACACGGTGCAGACCGAGCTCGGCCTGATCCGCGGCAACCGCGCCTACACCTGGCCACCGGGCAGCGCCGTGGACGTGCTACTGCGCCCCGACGACATCGTCTACGACCCGCTCAGCCCGCTCAGCGCGCTGATCACCGGCAAGACCTTTCTCGGCGCCTACACCCTCTATCGCCTGCGCATGCCCACCGGCACCCAGCTCGAAGCGATCTTTCCCAGCCACGTCGACATCCCCCAGGGCGACAGCCTGGGCATCCGTGTGGCCGCCGATCACCTGGTACTGTTCGACGTGCCCGGCAGCGTGGCCGCTCATGCCACCCTCCCCGGCGACGGCGTCCGCCGCTACAGCAGCAGCTGACCCATTGCGGCGCAGCCGACCGCCGGGCATGACCGGCGAAGGTGCGCAGCACCCGCGCCGACTGTCTCGAAATCGTCATAAAGCCAGCCAGTTCAATCACTTGGCAATTCTGGCACGCCGCCTGCTTTAGCCGATCGCGGTCAGCACAACGGCGTGTCTGCCACACAATCTTCCGACGACGACGTCACGACATCCCCCCCTGAAATGGGCCGGGTGCGTGACGTTTTTTTATGCGTTTGCGCAACTGAAGGAACGATCAAAATGGCCAACTTCCGCTACTCCCTCCTCTCCCTCGGCATCCTCGCCGCTCTCCCGCACGCCGCCACCGCCGAAGACATCGGCAACCTGCTGCGCGACGGCAAGCCGATCATCGATCTGCGCTATCGCTACGAGCACGTCGACCAGGACAACGCGCTGAACAACGCCAACGCGCAGACCCTGCGCACCCGCGTCGGCTTCCAGAGCGGCAAGTGGTACGGCCTGTCCGCGCTGATCGAGGCAGACAACGTCTCGCGCCTGGGTGACGCGGCCTATAACAGCACGCGCAACGGCCAGACCGACTATTCGGTGGTTGCCGATCCGGACGGCAGAGAGATCAACCAGGCGCTGCTGCGCTATGACCACGCCCTGGGCAGTGCCGTGGTCGGCCGCCAGCGTATCAACCTGGACAACCAGCGCTTCGTCGGCGGCGTCGCCTGGCGGCAGAACGAGCAGACCTACGACGGCGTTCTGGCCCAGCTCAAGCCCATCCAGGGCATGACCCTGAGCTACGCCTACCTGGACAACATCAACACGATTTTCGGCCCCGGTAACGGGCGCTTCGACGGCCCGGCCAATCCGGCCAACATCGAAGGTCACAGCCATCTGCTCAACCTGCAGTACCAGTTCCACCCGGCCGTGCTGGCCACGCTCTACCAGTACCGCCTGGGCCTGGACAACCTCTCCGGCGGCAACCAGTCGAGCAGCACCACCGGCCTGCGCCTGAGCGGCGCACACTCCGGCTTCAACTACGCACTGGAATACGCCGAACAGAAGGACTGGGCCGACAACCCGCTACGTCTGGACAGCGACTACTACCTGGCCGAGCTGGGTTACACCTGGAAGGGCATGCAGTTCAAGGTCGGCCAGGAAGTGCTTGGCGGTGACAGCGGCCCGGGCAACCGTGCCTTCCAGACGCCGCTGGCAACCAAGCACGCGTTCCAGGGCTGGGCCGACGTGTTCCTGCTGACCCCCGCAGGCGGTGTCGAGGACAGCTACCTGACGGCCACCCTGCCGTTGCTGGGTGGCAACCTGCAGGCCTGGTACCACAACTTCCGCGCCGACACCGGCAGCAGCCGCTACGGTGAGGAGCTCGACGTCTCCTACGGCCGCGCCATTCCCGGCGTGAAGGGCCTGACCGGACTGGTCAAGTACGCGCGCTACGACGCCGACGACTTCAGCGTGGACACCGACAAGTTCTGGGTGCAGATGCAATACAGCTTCTGAGCGAACGCCTGCGGAGCCATCGGCTCCGCAGGCAACCGGCAAGACCCGGCTGACCCGATGCGTCCCGGCCTGGCAGATATCGACAGCAGATCCTAGAGCAGCACCACCTGATCGCGGCCGTTGTTCTTCGCCCGGTACAAGGCCTCGTCGACCCGCAGCAGGGTGTGTTCCCAGTCTTCCTTCGGCTGGTAGCGGCTGAGCCCGCCCGAGACGGTCAGACGCAGATCCTCGCACCCTTCCCAGACCGTTTCCGACAGCGCCTGGCGCAATCGATCGAGCATGTGCACGGCGCCCATCTCGTCGGTTCGCGACAGCAGCAGCAGGAATTCCTCGCCGCCGTAACGCGCAATGAAGTCGATATCCCGCACCTGCGTCTGCAGTAGCCTGGCCATCTGTCGCAACACCGCATCGCCGACCGCATGACCATGGCGGTCGTTGACCTCCTTGAAGAAATCGATATCCAGCAGACAGAGCACGAAGTCGTAGTTGCCGCGATCCGCCAGCGCCTTCTGCTGATCCATCAGTTCGTGGGCGAAGCGGCGGTTGTAGAGACCGGTCAGCTCGTCGGTGATCGCCAGTTGCTGGATCCGCTCGAGCGCCTGGCGCAGATCGCGGTTGCGCTCCTGCAGCTTGCGGCGCAGCCGGCTCATGTCCAGCCCGAGCAGCGAAACGCCCACCAGCAGCAGCAGAAACTCCATGGCATTGATCAGCTCAAGGCGCAGCTCGATACGTGAATCACCCGCCAGCAACAGCAGAATCAGACTGATGTAACAGGCGATGGTGAACAGCCCGACCTTGACGAAGCCCGCCAACTGCAGGCGGAAGGCGCCGAACATCAGCACCAGCAGGACCATCATCAGGAACACCGGGCGCAGCTTGTCGGCGAAATAGGAGCTGGCGAAGACCAGCGCGATGGCCCAGAGCATCTGCGCGATGGTCAGGCTCGGATCGTGAAAGCGCAGGTTGAGGTTGAACCAGGTCAGGCCGAGGAACATCAGGCTGCTGCCGACCACGACCAGCGACAGCACCAGCATGCCGAACAGGCCGAGGGTCATGAAGCCCATGGCGTAGGCGATCCAGCACAACAGCAGATGCAGCAGTGACGCCACCCCGGCGAGAAAAATCCGCCGCATCCGAATCAGTTGACTGCGGGATGTCTGTACGTAGCTTCCTTCCATGCCGCCACCAGCCTGTTTGGGTGCCGCTAGTATAGTCACCGCCCTCGGGTCGCCAAGGGCGCAAAGTGCCAGCCTCGCTCAGGGCTCGCTGCGCACCCGGGTCACCGCATCCAGCCAGCCGGCATACAGCTGATCACGCAACGCCTGCTGCATGCGCGGTTCGAACCGGCGCTGCAGATGCCAGTGCTCCGCGAGCGCGTCGAGATCGGCGTACAACCCCGCCTGCAACCCGGCCAGGCTGGCGACACCCAGCGCCGTCGTCTCGGTGACCTCGGGGCGCTCGACCGCGACCCCGAGCAGGTCGGCGAGAAACTGCATGGTCCAGTCGCTCACCGCCATTCCGCCGTCGACCCGCAACGCACTCGGCGGGCTGGCGCCGTCCTGAACCATCGCCTCGAGCAGATCACGACTCTGGTAGCAGACCGACTGCAGGCCGGCAGTGACGATTTCCTTGATCCCGGTATCGCGGGTCAGACCGAAGATCGCCCCGCGCGCCTTGGGGTCCCAATAGGGTGCGCCCAGACCGGTGAAGGCCGGCACCAGGTAGACGCCGCAGGCCTGCCCCGCCGCTTGCGCCAGTGCTTCGCTCTCCTGCGCGTGGCGGATCAGCTTGATGCCGTCGCGCAGCCATTGCAGTGCGGCGCCGGCGACGAAGATGCTGCCTTCCAACGCATAGGTGACCTTGCCACCGAGACGGTAACCGACCGTCGACAACAGGCGATGCCGCGAGCGCACCAGGGTTTCGCCGGTGTTCTGGACCATGAAGCAGCCGGTGCCATAGGTGCTCTTGACCATCCCCGGGCGAAAACAGGCCTGGCCGATCAGCGCCGCCTGCTGGTCACCGGCCATGCCCAGCACCGGAATGCTCGCGCCCAGCAGCTGCTCGTCGCAATGGCCGAACTCGGCAGCGCAATCGAGCACGTCGGGCAACAGGCTTCGCGGAATATCGAACAGCGCCAGCAACTCCTCGTCCCAGCACTGCTCGCGGATATTGAACAGCAGGGTGCGCGAGGCATTGCTGGCATCGGTGCGATGCACCTTGCCGCCACTCAGGCGCCAGAGCAGAAAGCAGTCGACAGTGCCGAAGCGCAGCTCGCCCCGTTGCGCACGTTCCATCGCTCCGGGCACCTCCCGCAGCAACCAGCGCAGCTTGGTCGCGGAAAAGTACGGATCGATCAGCAGGCCGGTCTTCTCGCTGACCTTCTCCTCCCAGCCATCGGCCTTGAGCTGGGCACAGTAGTCGGCAGTACGCCGGTCCTGCCAGACGATCGCGCGGTGCAGCAGCTCGCCGCTGGCAGCATCCCAGAGCAACGTCGTCTCGCGCTGGTTGGTGATGCCGATGGCGAGAATGTCGTGGGCACTCAGCCCGCCGTCGCGCAGCGCCTGACGACAGACCGCCAGGGTGCTGTCCCAGATCTCCTCACCGTCATGCTCGACCCAGCCATCCCGCGGGAAGTGCTGGGTGAATTCCTGCTGGGCCTGGGCCAACGGCTTGCCCGTGGCGTCGAAGATGATCGCGCGACTGCTGCTGGTGCCCTGGTCGATGGCGAGTAGATGTGAAGGCATGCGCTGTCCTTGTTGTTGTCAATCGCGACCGATGGCGGCGAACTGCCCCTGGCTGTGCAGCGCCAGGGTCTCCGGACTCAGCTCCAGCTCCAGCCCGCGGCGCCCGGCGCTGACGTTGATGCGCTCATGGTTCTGTGCGCTGCTGTCGATGAAGGTCCGCAGGCGCTTCTTCTGCCCCAGCGGACTGATACCTCCGACAAGATAACCGGTCGCTCGTTGCGCAGCGGCCGGATCGGCCATGTCGACTTTCTTCACCGCGGCAGCCTGGGCCAGTGCCTTCAGATCCAGGCTGCCGGCCACCGGCACCACGGCCACCAGCAACTCACCCTTTTCGCTGGCCACCAGCAGTGTCTTGAACACCTGCGCCGGTGCCAGCCCGAGCTTTTCCGCAGCCTCCAGGCCGTAGGACGCACTCTTGGGATCGTGCTCGTAACTCAGCAGGCGAAATTCGGCAGCGGCCTTGCGCAGCAGATCGATGGCGGGGGTCACGGCGGCTCCTTTTCCTTGGCAGGTTGCGGCAGCCATTCTGCACGTTGCGGCAATTCCGCGGCGAGCCCCGCAACATCTCCGCCGAGTGGCGCGGCCGGCTTTCGGTCAAGTTTGCGCTTGGTCGCAACGAAGGGGTGACATACGGCGCGGTCCCCACCCAGGCGGCGCGCACCTGAGCGCCCGTCCGATCGTGCCAGTCCGCCGTGCTTCCGTGAGCTGCTGCGCAGACTGCCCGGATGCCGCGGAACAGAGCCTCGAGTGACTTGCAATGGCTCTGCGCTTCTGGGATGAATGGAGCCTTGCACGCTGGCACCCCCAGGCTGGCGCGTCGACCTGCGAGGACCGCATGGCTCACCCAACGCTCGCTGTTCCACCCCTTGCGGAAACCTACGATCTGGCCGTGGTTGGCGGCGGCATCAATGGTGTCGGCATCGCGGCGGATGCAGCCGGGCGCGGCCTGAGCGTTTTTCTCTGCGAGAAGGACGACCTCGCCAGCCATACCTCGTCCGCCAGCAGCAAGCTGATCCATGGCGGTCTGCGCTATCTGGAGCACATGGAGTTTCGTCTGGTGCGCGAGGCGCTGGCAGAGCGCGAGGTGCTGCTGCGCAAGGCAGCGCATCTGGTCCGGCCTCTGCGCTTCGTCCTGCCCCATCGGCCGCACCTGCGCCCGGCCTGGATGATCCGCCTCGGCCTGTTTCTCTACGATCATATCGGTGGGCGGCGCACCCTTGCCGGTTCCCACGGGCTGAAGTTCGCTGCCGACAGCCCGCTGCGCGAGGACATCCGCCGCGGCTTCGAATACTCAGATTGCTGGGTCGACGACGCGCGCCTGGTGGTCCTCAACGCCATGGCCGCACGCGAACGCGGAGCGCATATCCATACCCGCACTCGCTGTCTTGGCGCGCGCCGCAGCAAAGGCCTCTGGCACCTGCATCTGGAGCGCCAGGACGGCAGCCGCGTGTCCCTGCGCGCGCGCGCACTGGTGAATGCCGCCGGGCCCTGGGTCGAGAGTTTTCTCAAGGAGGATCTGCGCCAGCAGTCACGCTACGGCATTCGCCTGGTGCAGGGCAGCCACCTGATCGTGCCGGCGATGTACCAGGGCGATCAGGCGTACATCCTGCAGAACGAGGACAGGCGCATCGTCTTCGTCATCCCCTATATGCAGCACTTCAGCATGATCGGCACCACCGATCGCGACTACCACGGCGATCCCGGTCAGGTGCGGATCAGCAGCGAGGAAACCCAGTACTTGCTGTCGGTGGTCAACGCTCACTTTCGCCAGCAGTTGCAGGCAAGCGATGTAATCGCCAGCTTCAGTGGCGTGCGCCCGCTCTGCGATGACGAGTCGGGCGACCCGTCGGCTGTCACCCGCGACTACACCCTGGATCTGTCCGGCACGGCGGAAAGCGGCCTGCTGCTATCGGTCTTCGGCGGCAAACTGACCACCTACCGGCGGCTGGCTGAATCGGCCCTGGCGCTGCTCGCACCGGCTTTCCCCGGCATGCGCCCGGCCTGGACCGGCAAGGCTGCGCTGCCAGGCGGGGAAAAGGGCCAGAGCGCGGCGGAACTGACGCGGATTCTCCTTGCCCGTCATCCCTGGCTGGCTCCGGACCTCGCAGCGCGCTGGGCGGCGAGCTATGGCTGCAGAGCCTGGGAGCTACTCGACCAGCGCAACAGCGAACTGGCGCTGGGCGAGCATTTCGGCGGCCATCTGCACGCCTGCGAAGTCGACTACCTGTGCCAGCAGGAATGGGCCATGAGTGCCGAAGACATCCTCTGGCGACGCAGCAAGCTGGGGTTGTTCCTCGATGCGGATCAGGTCGCCAGCCTGGAAAGCTACCTGGCCTCGCGTCGGCACCCCCGCCAGCGCGCCGCGCGCTAGACGGGCGCAGCGCGACCTTTCGATCCTGCTCTACGCTCTACCTGCCGCTGCACTGTTCCGGGGTGCGCGGGGCTGAGCGTTTGTGCAATGCAGGCTACCCGCCGAACCGCACCGCAAGAGAGCGCCTCGAGAGGGACTACTGCGCTGCTTCGAGCTGGCAGCGCACAGCCTGCTTGCGATTGTCGACCAGCACGCCGCTGAGTCCCTTCTGCTTGGTATCGAACAGCACCAGCACGCCGTCGATGCACTGGGCGATCTGGTCCGCCGGCTTGACCGAGACCTTGTAGTCTTCGCCGGGCACAGTCTTGAGCATGGTGAACTCCGACAGCAGCAAGGCATCTTCCGGCTTGGCGAAATGCAGGTAGCCGTAGTAACCGAGCACCGCAACGGTACCGGCGACGCTGCCGATGGCGGTGAGGATGTAGGGGATCAGGTTGCGCTCGCTCATGCGGGTTCCGCTCGTTGATGATGAAGGTGCGCAAGCTTAAAGCCGCCTGCGACCTGAGACCAGCCATCCTGTGCGCTGCCGCCAGCGCCCTCGCAGGATGTATTTTTCCTCTGCCACCGGGAGAGGGTGCCGAAGGCGGGTGAGGGATGGTTCGGCGTGCAGGGTCTTTCCATCCGTAGGGTGGATGACGCCTTGTTCATCCACCGGGGGATTGTCTGGTGGATGGGTAAAGCGCCATCCACCCTACGGTCGAGGCCACCACCCGGCGTGCAGGCCCAACCATCCCTCATCCGGCGCTGCGCGCCACCTTCTCCCGGAGGGAGAAGGACAGCTGTGGGGCGATGGTTCAGGGTGGTTCTGCAGAGCCTTGAGCGTGCGCGGCTTCCGATCGGCTCAGAGGATATTGGCGTAGTCCGCCTCGATCCGGTCCAGGCTCAGGTGGTTGAGGAAGTTGGAGAAGCACATCCAGGCCGACAGCGCATTGAGGTCGCGGAACTGCGCCGGCAGGTATCGCGGTGGTGCCACCAGTCCCTCGTCGACCAATTGGCGCAGGGTGCGCATGTCTTCCAGGGTGGTCTTGCCGCAGAACAGCAGCGGGATCTGCTCCAGCTTGCCCTTGCGCACCGCCAGCTGGATGTAGTTGTAGATCATGATGAAGCCCTTCAGGTAGGACAGGTCCTTGGTGAAGGGCAGGCCATCCGGCGTCGAGCCGCGGAATACCCGGCTGGCGTTGCCGTAGGCTTCATCCTCGGCGTAATCCTGGGCCAGGAAGAAGCGGTAGATCTCGAGAAAGTCGGCGCCCTCCTCGGCCATGTGGATGGCGCGGGTGCGGTTGGTCAGCTTGCGCAGGCGCGTCGGGTAGGAGGCGAAGGCGATCACCTCCATCAGGATCGCCAGCCCTTCCTGGGTTACCGTCGAGGACGGCGGCCCCTTGGCCAGGAAGGTGCAGATCGGCTGACTCAGACCGTTCAGCGTGGTACCCACGTGCACCAGTCCCTCGTGCACCTCCAGCGCCCGCACGTCGCGCTCGTTGAAACGCGCATCGCTGCGGATCTTGATGTAGTCGGCACCGGCGGCGGCATCGGCGACGATGCCATCGGACTCGAACACCCGCACGATGCTCTGCTCGCCACCCCGACCGAAAACGCCATCCAGACGGGTCTGCAGCAGCGCCACCGCTTCGCTGGCACTGAGCGTCTTGGGCTCGTCAGCCAGGTCACCGCGAGTGGCGATGTTGTTGAGAAAGTCCGAGAGCATCAGGCCGAGATCGGCCAGCGTCGGGTCGCCGGCGTGGAAGGCATCGGACGCCGCGCCGTAGAGCTCCTGGGAGATCAGTCCGAAGTCCGCGCTGCCGCGCGCCTCGAGCATGCGGATGACCATGCGGTATTCCTTGCACATGCGCCGCATGATCTGACCGACCGGATTGAACTGGCCGAGCTGGCGAGTGATGTCGCGCTCGATGTTCTGGAATTCCTGTTTCTTCGCTGCCGCATCGAAACTCAGGGGGCGCTGCTCGTAGTAGGCGCGATCGACTTCCGGCAGTTTCTTCGCGCCGGCGGCAAAGAATGCCTGGCGAACCCTGTCGTCCCATTTGACCGCGTCGAGCACGCGGATCGGCGTCTGCGCCTCGACCAGTCGATCGGAGAGCGTGCGAATGACGCTCTGATATTCATCTAGCGATTCCTGACTGCCCATCGGCTCCCCGCGTCTGCGATTTCAATCGACAACGCGCTGGTAGCGGGCCACTTCGATGAAGACCCCGGAGTTGGCCGGGTCGTCCAGGTACTCGAAGACCTTTTCCAGCGGGCTGCTGACCAGTACGCCATCGGCTTCCGGCAGGCTCACGCGACGACCCTGCAACGTCCCTGCATCCAGCTCGTCGAGAATGCGCTCGACGTCCAGACTGTAGAGGACCAGTTCGTTGTCGCGGGTCAGCTCGAAGCCGGCGATGGCGAAATTCGCGCCGTACTTTTTCGGCACGCCCGCGCAAAGATACCAGCGCCGGCCATGCTGGGCCACGGTAAAGGCGGTCTCTTCGCGTCCCTTGGGATTGTCAGGACTGCCTATGGTGCTCACCGCGCGGTACAGGTTGGAGCCACTCAGACGCACATCGAGAAAGCGCTGCTCGCCCCATTCGTCTTCGCCGCTCCACTCGCCCAATAGCGGCAAGGGTGCCGGTTGCTCCGGCGGAATGGGATTTTCGAAAGTGACCAGACAACCACCGAGCATCACCAGGGTGAGCACGAGCAAGGCACGCCAGGCTTTCATTCAGGCACTCCTGAAGGGCCGAAGCCAGAACGGCTTCGACCGGGAAGGTTGGATCAAAAGAACGGGCGACTCAGACCGCGGCGGCCAGCTCGCTCGGGGCATGCACCGAATCGGGCGCACTGAGCCCCAGGACCAGATGCATGTAGCGACGGAACACTGCCTGCATCTCGCCAGCATCCAGGCAACCGACACCGTCCAGCAGGCCCTGATACTCCATCTGCGAGATGATCCCCGTCAACAGGGTCGCATCCTGCTGCGGACGCGGCGAGCCGAGCAGCTCGAAGAAGTGGGTGACGCCGCGCACCAGAATCTCGCGATGCTGGCACACCAGCGTCGCCAGATGCGGATTGCGCAAGGCCTCCTGGCGGAACGCCTGGTCAGCCAGCAGCTCCTGCCGGTTCTGGTCGAGCTGGGTCAGGACATACTCGCTGAGCAGAACGGAGATATGCTCGACCAGCGCCCGGCGGCTGGCGACGCCGCCGTCGAGCTCCACGCTGTCCGGCAGCAGCACGTGGGTGCCCTGCCAGAATTCGGCCAGGCGGGCGGCACTGCGCTCGACGTAAAGCGCGAAGGTATCGGTGATCAGATCACTGATGTCCTTGAAGTAGTAGGTCGTGGCCGACAGCGGCACTTCGGCTTCTGCCGCTACCGCCCGATGCCGCACCGCCCTTACGCCCTCGCGGATGATGATGCGCAGGGCCGCATCGAGAATCGCCTGGCGGCGCGCCTCGCTGCGTCGCCGGATGGCCTTGCGCCCGTGGTATTGAACGTTTTCAGCGACAGCGCTGGCCAGATGTGCGGCGCTGCCCTCGGCGAGCATGATGGTCACAGCCGTCAATCCTCTGACTCGGTAGAAGAATGCGACTTTGATCTGACAGGTTAGGGATAATTCCCCGCGACCACAAAAAAACCGCCCGGAGGCGGTCTTTTTGTGGACTGGGTCAAAGCTCCGGGCGCATGTGCGGGAACAGGATCACATCGCGGATCGACGGGGAGTTGGTCAGCAGCATCACCAGGCGGTCGATACCAATGCCTTCGCCGGCCGTGGGCGGCATGCCGTACTCCAGCGCGCGGACGAAATCGGCATCGAAATGCATCGCTTCGTCGTCGCCGGCGTCCTTGTCCGCCACCTGGGCATGGAAGCGTTCGGCCTGGTCTTCCGCGTCATTGAGCTCGGAATAGGCGTTGGCGATCTCGCGGCCACCGATGAACAGTTCGAAGCGATCGGTGACGCTCGGATCATCGTCGCTGCGACGGGCCAGCGGCGAGACTTCGAACGGGTAGCGGGTGATGAAGTGCGGCTGCTCCAGCTTGTGCTCGACCAGTTCCTCGAAAATCATCACCTGCAGCTTGCCCAGGCCTTCGAAGCCGAGCACCTTGGCGCCGGCCTTCTTGGCGATGGCGCGGGCCTTGTCGATGTCGGTCAGGTCGGCAGCGGTGATGTCCGGGTTGTACTTGAGGATCGAGTCGAACACCGACAGACGCACGAAGGGCTCGCCGAAATGGAACAGCTTGTCGCCGTAGGGCACGTCGGTGGTGCCCAGCACCAGCTGAGCCAGTTCGCGGAACAGCTCCTCGGTCAGGTCCATGTTGTCTTCGTAGTCGGCGTAGGCCTGGTAGAACTCGAGCATGGTGAATTCGGGGTTGTGCCGGGTCGAGACGCCTTCATTGCGGAAGTTGCGGTTGATCTCGAAGACCTTCTCGAAGCCGCCGACCACCAGACGCTTGAGGTACAGCTCGGGGGCGATGCGCAGGAACATCGGCATGTCGAGGGCGTTGTGGTGGGTCTCGAAGGGCTTGGCCGCGGCGCCACCGGGAATGGTCTGCAGCATCGGCGTTTCCACTTCGAGGAAGCCGCGCTCATTGAGAAAACGGCGAACGTGGGCGATCACCTGCGAGCGCACGCGGAAGGTCTGGCGTACCTCCTCGTTCATGATCAGGTCGACGTAACGCTGGCGGTAACGCTGCTCGGTGTCGGTCAGGCCGTGGAACTTGTCCGGCAGCGGACGCAGCGACTTGGTCAGCAGGCTGACCTGCTCCATGTTGACGTACAGATCGCCCTTGCCCGAGCGCGCCAGGGTGCCCTCGACAGCGATGATGTCGCCCAGGTCCCAGTGCTTGATCGCCTCGAGGGTTTCCGCCGCCAGCCCCTTGCGATCGACGTACAGCTGGATGCGCCCGCTCATGTCCTGGATGACCATGAAGGCACCGCGGTTGAGCATGATGCGCCCGGCCACCTTGACCTTGATGCCCGCGCCTTCCAGCTCTTCCTTGCTCTTGTCGGCATATGCCTGCTGCAGCTCGCCGCAGAGGCTGTCGCGCCGGAAGTCATTGGGAAAGACCGCGCCCTTGGCCCGCTCGGCGGCAAGCTTTTCCTTGCGCAGGGCGATCAGGGTGTTTTCTTCCTCGTGGATGGCGTGCGGGTTCAGCGGTTGTTCGCTCATGGTCGGGTCGTCCCGGTCGGTTCATCGTCGTGAAGGTTTTGCCGCAAGCCAGGCAGGCACACGCAGGCCCGGCTTGCAGCTGATAACTTGCCGCGGCGTTACAGCCCCTGCTTGAGGCTGGCCTCGAGGTACTGGTCGAGGTCACCGTCGAGGACCTTCTGGCAGTCGCTACGCTCGACACCGGTACGCAGATCCTTGATGCGCGAGTCGTCGAGCACGTAGGAGCGGATCTGATGACCCCAGCCGATATCCGACTTGGTGTCTTCCAGCGCCTGCGAGGCCGCGTTGCGCTTCTGGATCTCCTGCTCGTACAACCTGGCCCGCAGCATCTTCATGGCGGTGTCCTTGTTGGCGTGCTGCGAGCGCTCGTTCTGGCACGCCACCACGGTATTGGTCGGCACGTGGGTGATGCGCACCGCGGAATCGGTGGTGTTGACGTGCTGACCACCGGCACCGGAGGAGCGGTAGGTGTCGATCCGCAGATCGGCCGGGTTGATCTCGATCTCGACCTTGTCGTCGATCTCCGGCGACACGAATACCGCCGAGAACGAGGTGTGGCGACGAGCGCCGGAGTCGAACGGGCTCTTGCGCACCAGGCGATGCACACCGATCTCGGTGCGCAGCCAGCCGAAGGCGTATTCGCCCTTGATATGCACGGTGGCGCCCTTGATGCCGGCGACTTCGCCTTCGGACAGCTCGACGATCTCGGCGCTGAAGCCGCGCTTGTCGGCCCAGCGCAGGTACATGCGCAGCAGGATGTTGGCCCAGTCCTGGGCCTCGGTGCCGCCGGAGCCGGCCTGGATATCCAGGTAGCAGTTGTTCGGATCCATCTCGCCGCTGAACATGCGGCGGAACTCGAGCTTCTCGAGGATGCCGCGCAGGCGCTCGATTTCGGCGACGATATCGCTCACCGCGCCTTCGTCGTTCTCTTCCGCAGCCATGTCCAGCAGCTCGCGCGAATCGGCCAGACTGCCGGTGAGGTCGTCGATGGTTTCGACGATCTGCGCCAGCATGGCGCGCTCACGGCCCAGGCCCTGCGCGTATTCAGGCTTGTTCCAGACGTTCGGGTCTTCCAGCTCGCGGTTTACTTCGACCAGCCGATCATGCTTGTGATCGTAGTCAAAGATACCCCCGAATTGCCTGGGTCCGTTCAGTCAGGTCCTTGATGCTGTTGAGGATCGGGTTGATTTCCATGGTGGCAGCACTCATCGGCAGTAGGCATGCCCCGCCCGGCTGATCCGCCCTCGACCGGCCGATGGCCAGATCGAGCACGACGGCAACCGGCCGCGACCGCTCAGGGTTCTGAAAAGCCGGCGAGTATACCGGACTTGCGCGCAGCTGGCAGCCCGCGCACGGCAGGCTGCGCACCGATTCCCCGGTAAACGGCTGGCAGCGAGAACAGTCCTGGCCGCCAACAATTAACCCGTACCCGCCGACGCCGGCGGGCCCGCGCGAAGCGGCCTTCCGGGGCGCCCGGCGCAGACTAGAAGCGCAGGCTCAAGCGCAGGGCCAGCGACTGCTCGCGGGCGCTCTCGGCGAAGCGCCCGGCGTAACCCAGCCCCAGGTAGCGGCCGCGGCCCAGCTCATGATCCAGGCTCAGATCCAGGCGCAGGCTGCTGGCGTCCAGGTCACGGCCACGCAACCTTGCCTGCTCGCCACTCGCGTTCAACGCATCGAGCGACAAGCGCGCATCGTTCAGTTGCTGCCGCAGTGCCAGGCTGGCACGCCCGACCAGACGCCCCTGCTCCAGGGTCCAGGGTCTGGCCAGGCGCCAGCCCAGGGTCAGGTAGGCCCGCTCTTCGTCACCGCCGTCGAGCTGCAGGGCGCCCGCGCCTCCACGCTCGCCGAAGCCGTCGAAGGCACTGCGCTGCCAGGCTAGGCCTGCGAAGGGCTCCAGGCTGAAATTGCGAAAATCCATCGCGTAGCTGGCCTCGCCAAACAGCTGCAGGCTACGTGCCTGGGTATCCCCGCTCAGGCGCGTGCCGCCCTGCAGGCGATGCCCCTCGAGCTGATGCCAGCCATGCAGCAGGCCGGCCTTGAAACCCAACTGGTGATAGACCCGCGTGGCGGCGTAGATACCCAGCTGCTGGCTGTCGACGACGAAACCGCCGCTGTCGGCATCCGCCTCGGATTGCCCCAGCGCCAGTAGAGCGCCACCCATCCATTGCCCGGCCAGCGGTCGATCCAGGCCCACAACCAGACCCTGCGACTGCAGCTGCAGGGAGGGGTCCGCGCCGCGCCATTCGCCATCCTGAGCGTAGCCGCGCAGCCAGGTCGACCAGCGCTGCCCTGCCGCGGGCATCTCGCGGAAGGCGAAACGCACCTGCTGCAGCCGATCAAGCGCCATCTCGCGCGGCACACGCCCGTCCTCCTGCAACAGTTCACGCTGATCAACCAGCAACTGCGCCTGTGCCGGCAACGTCACCATGCCAAGCAGTGCCCATCCCCAGATCCGCCCTTTCATTCAACGCCTCCTCTTCCCGCCGCGCAGTTTATACAGAGCGCGGGGCAATGATCTCGCCGGCTAGAAAAGCCCAGGAAGTGATCTGAGCCGGCGCAAGCGTTGGCCAGGGCGGTACTCGTGCAGCCAGCGGCGAATCCAAGCGGCAATGACGGCGCAATGCGCGTTGCTTATTGCGCCCTACAACCTGACGTCCGCACGATCATTTCGCGACAGACGGCCACACCCCAACCGCGCCGTAGGCTGGCGCCGAGCACCGCGAGGCCCAACGCTGCCCAACACCGCCCCCGCCCCATGCTCCACCCCGACATCATTGGTCCCGAGCGGCCGTGGTTACCGCTCGCCAGGGCCCGGGCGAGCGGCCGCCGAGCGCGGCCCAGTACCAGGCCGAGGTATCGCTGAAGCGCTGGCCGGCGGCGTCCTCTATGTATTCGCAGACCTGCAGCACGCCCTCCTCCGCGCTGGCGCGGAAACAGCGCTGCAGGCCGATGCCATCCGCAGGCTGACGCAGCTGCTCGGCATCGATGCGGTAGCCGAGGCCGCGATAGCAGTCGGCGGCCGGATGCAGCTTGCGCGTCGGGCGTTCGACCTCGCGCAGCACCACCACCCGCGAGCGCGTCTGGAAACGCGCGATCACCCCGGGAAAGTCGGCGGCAAAGCGCTGTTCCACCGCCGACAGCGCCAACGGCTGCAACAACTCGCCATCCAGGCGCGCCGGCCACTCGACGAATCGCTGCGACGGCGGCTGCTCGGCCTGCTGCGGCGCGAGCAAGGGCCAGCTGCCGAGGACGGCGAAGGCGCCGACCAACAACGCCTGCTGTATTCCCGGCAAGGGTGTTCGCGGTGCCGCGATGGCTGCAGGAACCTCACCTGGCGCTTCCGCGGCGCCCGCCACGCAACGCAGAACCAGCGCGCAGACACTGGCGAACACCAGCAGGCCGATGCCTTCATGCAGCCACTCGGACCCCGCCAGCGCTCCGGTCTCCAGCACCACCAGCAGGCTGTTGCGCACCACGTTGCCGGCCAGTACCAGCACGCCGAGCAGCGGCAGCCGACGCAACAGACGGCGGTCATCCAGGCGCAGCCAGGCCGCTGTCACACAGGCGGTGAAGTAGGCCATCCAGGCCATCTGGATGCCGGAACAGGGCGCATCGACCATCACCAGGCGGCCCGCCACATCCAGCGCGCTGCCCTGGCGCTGCACCTGCATGCCTGCCGCACGCAGAATCCACAGACTCGCCTCCGCAGTCAGCACCCGCAGTGGGTAGCCGGCGAAGAACTGCAGCGACGCCAGGATCGGCAATGCCAGCAGGCCCAGGCCCAGCCACGCCAGCAGCGGCTGGCCCGGCGCGCGCAGGCTCAGCAGCGCGGCGAACAGCGCCAGGATCGCCATCGCGGCACGCAACAACATCGGTAGCTGCCCCGCGCTCAGCACCGCAGCGGCGCCAGCCAGCAGGCAGAAAATCAGTCCCGCCAGGCGCGGCGTGCGCAGCTGACGTCGTTCACGCCAGAGCAGCACCAGCAATGCCGCCAGCGCTACCACCCCGAGCGGATCGTCCGAGCCATCGCTCATCCGCTGCAGGCTCCACAGCCACAACGGCCACAGCGCCAGTGCCGGCAACGCCAGCCAGACCCAGGCCGGCAACCCATGGCGCGCGCCGCTCAGCACCTGCATCTCAGGCCTCCAGCTGACGGCGACGCCGCGCCAGCCAACCCAGACCTAGCGCCGACAGCCCGAGCATCAGCCAGACGCTCGGCTCCGGGGTGCCGGGAATCGGCGTGCCGACCGCCAGATTGCTGACCCCTTGCGGTAAGGGCAACGGCTGCTTGACCGTGGCCGACGCCGCCGGATCGGGGTTGCGCACCACGTGATCCACCGCGATGAACGAGGTATAGGGGGTGAGCAGACTGTACTTCAGCCCCAGATCGAGAATCGCCTGGCTGTGCGCGTAGCCGCGCTCCAGGGTCTCCTGGTCGGTCAGCGTGGCGATCCGGTGACGCGCCCAGAGATGCGCCAGCGCACGATTCTCGGCCACCGCCTGGGTCGCATCGATCGGCAGCTCGACCCGGTAAAGCCCGGCAGCACTGCGGCCCTCCACCAGCAGGCTGCCGGTCGGTTCACCGCTCCACTTGCCGAACACCACCAGCGGACGCTGGGCGAACAGGTCCGGCAGTGCCGGCGGCTCGACCTCATGCACCTGCAAGCCGTTGAAGCTGACCTGCGGATTGGCCAGCAGCGGCGCATCGATCATCTGCAGGAAGCGCTCGGCCTGGCGGTCGGCACCGGCCGGATCGAGGACGATGAAGGGCTCGCCCTGCCCCGCCCGCGCCAGCCCCTCGATCAGCTGGCGATTGACCGATGAGCCGATACCGAAGGCGAACAGGTTGGCCTTGTCGAGGTTCTCGCGGACCAGGGAGAAGGCTTCGCGCTCGATGGTCACATAGCCGTCGGTGACCACCACGAAGCTGCGCGCGCGCTCCGGGTCCGCCGGCAACGCCAGCGCCTGGCGCAGAGCGGGCAGCAACTCGGTGCCGCCTGAGCCCATTCGGGTGTTCAGCAGCGTCAGCGCACGCTGGATATTGGCCGGGGAAGCCGGCTGCGGTTCCGCGGCCAGGAAGCTGCTGCTGCCGGAGAACAGCAGCACGTTGAAACTGTCGGCCGGGCGCAGGCTGCCGAGCAGGCGCTCCATCAGCCGCTTGGTGGTATCCAGCGGAAAGCCGTGCATGGAGCCGGAGATATCCACCACGAAGATGTACTCGCGCGGCACCAGCTGTTCAGCAGCAACCTGCTGCGGCGGCGCCACCAGCGCCAGGAAGAAATTCTCCTCGGCACCGCGGGAGAGCAGCACGCCGCTGGCAAAATCGTCGCCGCCGAGCTGGTACTCGAGGACGAAGTCGCGATTGTTGGCGCCGCGCTTCTCGGCCAGCTCGATGTGCGCCTGGCTCGGCCGCTCCTTGCGTACCGACAGACGATGGCTGGGCGACTGGATCGCACCGAGCGCCACCGGTGACTGCAACTCGACCTGCAGTGTGAAGGCATCCGCCGGCAGCACCCCTTCGGCCAGATGCGGCGTGGCGACCCAGGGCTCGGCCTGGTGGCTCTCGCCATCCGGCGTGCCGTTGTAGCGCGGGCCGACCACCGTCGGAAAAACGAAACGATAGAGCCCGTCTTCCGGCAGCAGCAGCTCGGTGTAGCGCAGTTCGACATCCACCACATCGCCGGGAAGGATGTTGGCGACATTCATCTGGAACACATTCTCACGCTCCTGCTCGAGCAGGGCCGCGGTCTTGCCTGCGCTCTTGGCCTGCTGGAACTCGACCTTGGCCTTCTGCTTCTCGCGGATCTGCGCCTGCAGCTCGCGATCACCCAGGCGCACCGTCATGCCGTAGACCGCCGCCCGGGTCGAACCGGGAAACACATAGCGCGCCTCAAGCGGCCGGGTGCCCTCGTTGCGGTACTGCTGGATCACCCGCACGTCGGCGATCACACCCAGCACCCGCGCCTCGACCCGGGTGGATTTCAGCGGCAGCCGGTCGAGCGCCGGATCCCCGCCTTCGATGGCGAAGTAGGGACTGTCGCCATGCTGGCCGGGCTGCGCCGTGCACAGGACCGGCAGCAGCAGACCACAAAGAAGCAACAGGCTGCGCACGCGGCAACGCAGGGACGGGATGGACATGGCAGGGCCTCCGAAGACGGGATTGATCGGAGACGATCCTGATGGCCTTTTGTGGAGTCAGCGTGGAGGGCCGGTGGAGATTAGGTGGAGTCTTTCTTCACAGGCTGCGAGCCGCCCGAGGCATCCCTCACCCGCCTTCGGCACCCTCTCCCGGAGGTAGAGGAAAAAGCCGTGCATGCTCGCAGCTCTTCGGAACCACACAGCGCCATCGCCCCACAGCTGTCCTTCTCCCTTCGGGAGAAGGTGGCGCGCAGCGGCGGATGAGGGAGACGTCGGCTGCACGCCGGCTGGCCTGTAGGGTGGATGGCGCTTTACCCATCCACCAGACAATCCCCGGTGGATGAACAAGGCGTCATCCACCCTACGGATGGAAAGACCCTGCACGCAGAGGCATCCCTCACCCGGAGGTAGAGGAAAAGCCGTGCATGCTCGCAGCGCTTCGGAACCACCCCGCGCCGTCGCCCCACAGCTGTCCTTCTCCCTCCGGGAGAAGGTGGCGCGCAGCGGCGGATGAGGGAGGCGACGGCGTGCAGGGTGCCGAGCGCAGGCATTGAATCAGTTGGTCATCTCGAACGGATCGCTGGCCGCGCCGGCCTGACGTACCTGCGCCTCGAGTTCGCTCTTGAGGGCGGGGTCGAGGCGCAGCTGGCGTGCCAGCTCCTCGAGGTAGGCGCGCTCCATGAAGTGTTCCTCGTCGACCATCAGCACGCTGGCCAGGTACATCTCGGCGGCCATTTCCGGCGTGCTGGCGGCACGCGCGACTTCGGCCGGATCGAGCGGCTTGTTCAGCTCCGCTTCCAGCCAGCGGCGTGTCTCCAGATCGTTGCCGGAGAGCTTGCCGAGTTCTTCCTCGAGCAGCTGACGCTCGCGTGCGTCGATGTGGCCGTCGGCCTTGGCGGCAGCCACCAGCGCGCGCAGGATCGCCTGGCTGTGCTGCTCGACCTGGGGTGCCGGCAGGCGGTCGACAGTCTGCGGCTCGACCTGGGCGCCACCCTGCTGCGCCTGCCAGTTGCCATAGGCCTTGTACGCCAGCACGCCGAGCGCAGCCAGGCCGCCATAGGTCAGCACCTTGCCGCCCATCTTGCGCGCCTTCTTGCTGCCCAGTAGCAGGCCGAGGGCTCCCGCCCCCAGCATTCCACCACCGGCACCCGACAGCACGCTGCCCAGGCCACCGCCGGAGAGCATGTCGGAGAGGCCGCCAGCGGATTTCTGCGCAGGCCGCTGGGCGGGCTGACCGCCCTGCTGGCCGGCCAGCAGGTCCTTGCCGGACTTGAGCAGTTGGTCGAGCAGGCTCTTGGTTTTCATCATCACTCCTTGCGGGGTTGCTCTGTCAGGTTGCGAATGGGGGTGTCGCGGCGTGCCGCGCGCACGTACGGGGCGGGCCAGGGCACCGTCCGGTCGTTCAGCGCCTCGCCGGCGTGCAGCGGCCAGTAGGGATCGCGCAGCAGCTCGCGGGCCAGCAGGATCAGGTCTGCCTGGCCGGTGCGCAGGATGTGTTCGGCCTGCGCCGGCTCGGTGATCAGGCCGACGGTGCCGGCGGCGATACCGGCCTCGCGGCGCACGCGCTCGGCGAACGGCGTCTGGTAGCCAGGCCCCAGCGGAATGTCGGCCTGGGCCGCGGTGCCGCCGGAGGACACGTCGACCAGGTCGACGCCGAGGGTTTTCAGGTGCCGCGCCAGCGCCACCGTCTCGTCCGGATTCCAGCCATCCTCGACCCAGTCGGTCGCCGACAGCCGCACGAACAGCGGCAGCTCCTGCGGCCAGACCGCGCGTACCGCCGCGCAGACCTGCAGCAGCAGGCGGATGCGATTGTCGAAGGAGCCGCCGTAGTCGTCCTGCCGCTGGTTGGAGAGCGGCGAGAGAAACTGGTGCAGCAGGTAGCCGTGCGCGGCGTGCACCTCGACCACCTTGAAGCCGGCAGCCAGGGCGCGTTCGGCGGCGCGCACGAAGGCCTCGATGACTGCCTCGATAGCGGTCTCATCGAGTACTTCGGGCAGGGCATGTTCGGGGTCGAAGGCAATCGGCGACGGCGCGACCGGCGTCCAGCCCCCCGCCGCCAGAGGCACGCTGCCGTGACGGCCGAGCCAGGGTGCCCAGGTACTCGCCTTGCGCCCGGCATGCGCCAGCTGAATGCCGGCAACGGCACCCTGCTGTTCAATGAAACGGGTAATGCGGCGCAGCGGCTCGATCTGCTCGTCGCACCAAAGACCCAGGTCTTCCGGCGAGATGCGCCCTTCGGGCAGCACCGCCGTGGCCTCGACGATCACCAGGCCGGCGCCACCGACGGCGCGGCTGCCCAGATGAACCAGGTGCCAGTCGTTGGCCAGGCCTTCGCGGGCGGAGTACTGGCACATCGGCGACACCGCGATGCGATTGGGCAGGGTCAACTGACGCAGGGTCAGCGGCTGGAACAACTGGCTCATGAAAACCTCGGCGGCGGGCGTGCTGATCAGAACCCGCCCGGCGCTCCCGGTTCAACCCCTGCACGGCGCTATTCTGTTGCCGTTTCATACCGCGCTGGCGAAATGCCCGCTGAGCGCGGGGCCGCAATAGCTGCCTGACCGACTGCCACGTCGGGGAACGCGCTGCCTTGCCTACTCAACGGCAACGCAGCGCGCAAAGGTGCCGCGGGCTTTCATCCCATGGGCGCGTAGTTGATCATCCAGGACACCCCGAAACGGTCCACCACTACGCCAAAGCGTTCGGCCCAGAAGGTCTTCTCCAGCGGCATCTGCACCTGACCGCCCTGCCCCAGCGCAGCGAACAGACGCTCGGCCTGCTCGGCCGAATCCACGCTGAGCGTCAGCGAGCAGCCCTGGATGCCCGCATAGGGCTCGCCGTTTGAGCAATCGGTACCCATCAGCACCTGCTCACCGATGCGGATGCAGCCATGCATGATCCGGTCTCGATCCGCCTCGGCCGGTGGTGGCCCCTCGGGCGATTCCGAGTAGCGCAGCAACGCCTGCACGTCGCCGCCCAGGCACTCGGCATAGAAGGTGAAGGCAGCCTCGCAGTTGCCGTCGAAGAACAGATAGGCGTTGAGATTCATCGAGCCACCTCCGCCAGCCGCGCAGCCAGTTGCTGTTCCTGCTCGCGCACCTCGTCGCTGGCAGTGGCGAAATCTTCCATCTCGTTTAGCGGACGTATTTCCAGGGTGGCTTCATCGGGCATCGGCAGCGGGCAGCGCCGCGCCCATTCGATGGCCTCGTCCAGCGACGCCACCTGCCACAGCCAGTAACCGGCGACCTGCTCGTTGCAGGGCAGGAACGGCCCCTGCTCCACCTGCGTACCCGCGTCGGACATGCGCACCCGGGCAGCCACCGAGGTCGCTTTGAGACCACCGCCGTCGACCAGCACACCCGCATCGAACAGCGCCTGGTTGAACTGCCCCATTGCCGTCAGCAACGCCTCGCTGGGCATCTCGCCCGCCTCCGACTGCGGGCTTGCCTTGATCAGAACCATGCAACGCATCTTTCGCCTCCTCGACTGAAGGCCACCGCTTCAACGCGGTGACTGTCTTCTGGTCGAACAGGGATAGGCGAAATCGACGACGTTACTGCACCGTTGGTCGGGTTCAGCGCGGCGCCAGATGGGTGACCAGCAGCTGCACGCTTTCCTGACCGCGGAACTCGTTGAGATCCAGACGATAGGCAAGCTCCGCCCAGCGCACCTGCGGGTTGGGCCACAGCTCGCGGTCGACGTTGAAGGCGATGGCGTCCAGCTGCACGCTGCCGCATTCGCTCTTGAGCGTCATCTTCAGATGCCTTTCGCCGACCAGGCGCTGCTGCACCAGCTGGAACACGCCATGGAACAGCGGCTCGGGAAAATGCTGGCCCCAGGGGCCGGCATGGCGCAGGGCGCGGGCCAGTTCCAGATGGAATTCCTCGGCACCGAGCTGGCCGTCGGAGAGCAGCCGACCGGTGAGATCCTCGGCGCACAGCTGCCGCCGTACCTCGGCATCGAAAGCGGCGGCGAAGGCGCCGAAATGCGCCTGCGGCAAGGACAGCCCGGCCGCCATGGCGTGGCCGCCGAACTTGCTGATCAGCCCCGGATGACGCGCCGCCACCGCGTCCAGCGCGTCACGGATGTGCAGACCCGGAATCGAGCGCGCCGACCCCTTGAGCACACCCTCGCCGGCGTCGGCGAAGGCGATGGTCGGGCGGTGGTAGCGCTCCTTCAGGCGCGAGGCAAGGATGCCGATCACCCCCTGGTGCCAGTCGGCCTCGAACAGGCACAGGCCAAAGGGCAGGTCGTCCAGCGGCAGATCCTTGAGCTGGGCCAGCGCCTCGCGCTGCATGCCCTGCTCGATGGCCTTGCGATCCTGATTGAGCTGATCCAGCTGTGCAGCCATGTCGTGCGCCAACGCCTCGTCCTCGCAGAGCAGGCACTCGATACCCAGGCTCATGTCGTCCAGGCGGCCGGCGGCATTCAGTCGCGGACCGAGGATGAAGCCCAGATCGCTGGAGGAAATCCGCGCGGCCTGCTTGCCGGCCACCTCCAGCACGGCCTTGAGGCCCGGCCGGGCGAAGCCCTTGCGGATCCGCGCCAGGCCCTGGCTGACCAGGATGCGGTTGTTGGCATCCAGCGGCACCACGTCGGCGACGCTGCCCAGGGCGACCAGATCCAGCAGCTCGGCGAGGTTCGGTTCGGCACGCGCGGCGAACCAGCCCAGCTCGCGCAGCCGCGCACGCAGCGCCAGCAGCACGTAGAAGATCACCCCGACGCCGGCCAGCGCCTTGCTCGGAAACTCGCAGCCGGGCTGGTTCGGGTTGACGATGGCATCGGCCGCCGGCAGTTGCGGGCCCGGCAGGTGGTGATCGGTGACCAGCACCTGCATGCCGGCCGCCCGTGCCGCCGCCACGCCCTCGACACTGGAGATGCCGTTGTCCACGGTGATCAGCAGGTCCGGGCGGCGCTCGCAGGCCACCGCGACGATTTCCGGGGTCAGGCCGTAGCCGAACTCGAAGCGGTTCGGCACCAGGTAATCGACCTGCGCCGCGCCGAGCATGCGCAAACCGAGCACCCCGACCGCACTGGCAGTGGCACCGTCGGCATCGAAATCGCCGACGATGAGAATTCGCGAGCGGCGCTCGAGCGCCTCGACCAGCAGCTCCACCGCGGCCTCGATACCCTTGAGCTGCTGGTACGGAATCAGCCGCGCCAGGCCCTTGTCCAGCTCCTCGGCCGAGCGTACCCCACGCGCGGCGTAGAGCCGGGTCAGCAACGGCGGCAGGTTGCCCAGATCAGGCAGTTGGGCAGGTAACGGGCGGGCTTCGATACGCATGGGCAAGGTGTCGCTTTTCAGATGAAGCCCGGATATGACCCGGGACGATGGAACACAGACTCGCAGGCTGGACGAGGTTTCATCCGTCCACCACCTGCGCTCGCTCTGGTGGACGAAAAAAGCGTCCGTCCTACCGAACCCATCCGGCTCAGCGCTCGCCGGCCAGCCACTCCAGCGGAATCTCGTGCTGGCCGCGCTCGTCGGTGACGAACAGGCTGCCGTCGCTGATCATCACGCTCCAGTTCAGCGCGCGCGGCATGTCGCGCGCCAGGTTCTCCAGCGCCGCCTGCTCGACGCCGACCACATTGATGTTCTTCAGGCTGCGCACGCCGTCGAGCACCCGGGTCTGCCAGACCCGCAGGTTGCCATAGGCCACCAGGCTGAAGCGCTCGGTGCGCCGCGAGCACCAGGTAATGCGATCGGCATCCGGCTGACCGACTTCGATCCAGTGCAGCACCCGGTCATCCAGGCTCTTTTCCCACAGCGCCGGCTCGTCGACATCCGACAGGCCACGGCCGAACGACAGTTGCTCGTTGTAGAACAGCGCATAGGCGATCAGCCGCACCGCCAGCCGCTCTTCGGTTTCCGAAGGATGCCGGGCCACGGTGAAGCGCAGCAACTGGTAGACGCCGCGATCGAGGTCGGTAAGGTTGATTTCGACTTTGTAGGTGGTGGCTTGCAGGGCCATGGAGGCAGCTCGTCGCGGGCGAAGGGGGCGACAGTCTACCGGAAACGCCGGCGCCGTTCGGTCTGACCGACTTCGTTCAGCTGCACCTGCAGCTCGCTGAGCACCACTCGGTCACGGCCTTCGTGCTTGGCCTGGTACAGCGCGGCGTCCGCCAGCGACAGCAGACGCGACAGGTCCAGCCCGCCGATCGCCGCGGTGGCGATGCCGATGCTGGTGCTCAGCGGTCCCTGTTCGCGCACGCTGGCAGAAAAATCCTTGCGAATGCGCTCGGCCAGCGCCAGCGCTTCGCCGTGCTCGGCCTCGACCAGGCAGGCGAACTCCTCGCCCCCGATCCGCCCGAACACCGCGCCCGGGCCCATGTGCTGCACCAGCACCTCGGCAAAGCGTCGCAGCACCCAGTCACCGGCCGGATGACCGAGGCGGTCGTTGACCTGCTTGAAGTTGTCCAGGTCGCACAGCAACAGGGCCAGTCGTCGCGGCTCGCCGGCACTGCGCTCGAGCAGCTGCTGGGCGGCCTGGGTAAAGGCCCGACGATTGCCGATGCCGGTCAGCGCATCGGTCAGCGAGGCCTCGCGGTAGTGCGCCTCGGCGCGCTCCTTGACCATCGACAGGGTGATGAAGCCGGCGCCCACCGCGTAGAGCATGCTCTCGATCACCACGACGGCGAAAAACGCGCTGCTGCTGGAAGCGCCCAGCGGCGCACCCGGATCGAGAAACAGCCGCACGCTGTAGAAGCCGCCGTGACAGGCCATCAGTACCAGTGCCGGGGCAATGGATACGTCCAGTTGCCAGCGGCTGCGCCACAGTTCGGACGCGGAGGCGAGCATGTAGGCGATGACCAGCAGCGAATACAGCGGCACGCGCAGTTCGACCGAGTCATAGAAGGTCGGCCAGAGACACAACAGCGTCCACAGCAGCGGCCCCGCGAGCAGCCCGGGCCAGTAAAGCGGACGACCGGCGAATACCCGCATGGTCGTCCAGTGCATCGCGGTGGCCAGCAACAGGATGATGTTGCCGAGAATGATCGGCACGTAGTCGAAGCCCATGCCGCGCAGCGCGTTCATGATGATCCCGGGTACCGCCAGCAACAGCAGCGCGCCCATCCACAGGAGGGTGCGCTCCTCTCGTCCGCGCCACCAGCTGTAAAGCAGCAGCGCTCCGGAAAGGCTCATGACCAGAGCGTTGGCCACTAGCAGCGTGGGAGTATGCAGGCCCATCGGAACTCTCGGACGCGGGGGCGAAGGAAGGCGGCGAGTATAGCAATGTGCCTGCATCGAAAACGATCGCAACTGGTCAGGATTTGCGCGCCCACTCGCCCGCAGCCGCCGCTCTACAGACGTTGCAGCAGCGCTTGCAGCGCCAGCTCCGGTTCCAGGGTCCAGAGCGCGTAGCTCAGCGGCAGCGTTTCCAGGCCGGCGCGGGCGAGGACCAGATAGCGTTCGAGCTCGAGAAAGCCCTCACCCTCCCCCGGGAAGCCCACCAGGTCGATGGCCAGGTACTTGTCGCCGCGCTGGCAGAACAGGTCCAGCAGCAGACCGGCCAGCGGGTAGTTGGCCCAGGTCCGCACTCCGTGGGCCTGCAGCGCGCTGCACAGTGCCTGTTGAAAGCCGTTCAGAGCCTGCCCGGCAGGATGCTCGCGTTGCTGGGCGTGCAGGTTCTCCAGATAGCGGCGCAGCAGATGGCCGGACGGCAGGCCCTTCTCGTCGCCGCTGTAGAGCAGCAGCTGACGCTCGCGGGCGCGGGTGATGGCGACGTTGAACATGTCCTCGCGGTTCAGATAGGCAGCGGCCTGGGAGCTGCCGCCGTGGATCGCGAAGCTGATGATCATCAGGTCGCGCTCCTCACCCTGGAAGCCGTAGGGCGTGGCGATCAGCAGGCGGAATTCGCGCACCTGCTCGAGCGACAGGCTGGCGGCGACCTGCTCGCGAATCGCGTCGACCTGGTCGCGGAACGGCGAGAGCACGCCGATGCTTGGCTTGAGCGGGCTGGCGGCATAGTGCCGTAGGTGCTCGCCGAGCATGTTCAGCACCCAGTCGACTTCCGCCTGGTTGACCCCGTTGCTGGCGCGCTCGCCCTGCAGCCGTACCAGCTGCAGGCTGTCGCAGCCTGCGTGCGCGAGTGCTGCGCTGTCCGGCTGGCCGGGGCTCTCCTGGCTGGGTCTGGCGAGACCCGGACTTTCCTGGCCGGGCCTTTCCTTCATCACCTTCAGCTGGCCGTTGTAGAACTGCTCGTTGCTGAAGCGGATCAGCGCCGGGCGGCTGCGGAAGTGTTCGTCGAGGAAGGTCACCGCCTGCTGGCTGGCCAGGTGCATGCCGACCAGGTCGAGCACGCTGTTGTCACGATAGCTCCACTGCTCACGATCACGCGCGTCAAGGCCGGCACGCACCAGCAGGTCGACCTCGCGCTGGCGCGAGAGGAAGGAGACGTGGCGCAGCTGGCGCACGTCGCCGCAGACCACCGCACGCCGACAGCGCTGGAAGGCCGGCAGTGCCGAGGCGATATCGCATTGGCTGGCCTCATCCATCAGCATCACGTCGAACAGTTCTGCACGCAGAGGCAGCAGGCGATGCAGCTCGTCCAGGGTCATCACCCAGATCGGGAAGGCAGTGAGCAACTGCGTCGGCTCGATGTCGTCGAACAGCGCCAGCTGGCGCTGCGAGTTGCGCGCACGCAGCGCCTGGTTATAACGCACCAAGGTCGGCCGCTCGGTAGCGACCAGGTAGCCAAGCTGCTCCCGGCGACGCAGGCCGAGGTAGCGCTGGCTGCTTTGTTCGCGTTCGCGCTGGCACTGGCGTAGTCGATCGAGCAGCTCCCAGGGACGGACCGCCTCGCGAACCTGCCGGCGGGCCCGAGGCAAGGTCCACCAGCGCGCCCAGAAGCCCAGCGCCCGCCGCTGGGCACGCTCGATCAGGCTGCTCCAGCGCAACGCCTGGACAGCCCGCTGGCGAAAGGCCTCGGCCAGCCCCCGTTCCTGCTCGACCAGCGCCTGCAACTGCGCGCGCAGCGGCTCCTCGGGCAGCTCGAGCGGTGTATCCGGGTCCAGGCCCTGGCGCCGGCGCTGGTTGCGACAATGCCGTTCGGCGGCTGTCTGCGTCAGGCGCTGGCGGCCGCCAAGGTTGCCTTGCAGCCAGTCGTCCAGATGGGCCCGCAACGCCCGACGCAGGTCCTGGCCATTGCCGTCGAGCACGATATTGGCCAGCCCGAAGTCGTGGCGCAGCTTGTCGGCGACAACCCGCACCGCCTGCTCGCTGCGGCTGACCACCAGCACGCTTTCGCCATTCAGGTAGCGATCCAGTGCCAGCGCCGCCAGGGTGTAGCTCTTGCCTGTACCTGGCGGGCCGGCGATCTGGCTCAGATCGAAGCGCGCCGCGCTGTCCAGCGCCTGCACCTGCGCCGCACTGAGCAGCGACGGCAGGCTCTCGGGCGTGCTGTTCACCGCCTCGCGCGGGTCCGCCGGCAGCGCTTCGCCAAGCAACCGGCGCAGCGGCGCGGACAGCGCTTCGCTCTGTTGCAGTTGCTGCAGCTCATGAGCGATGCCGCGACTGCCGCTGCCCCGCGCCACCAACGCCACGAACGCCGCCGCGCGCAGCGAGGGGGGCTTGCCGCGGCGTGCCTTGCTCAGCGTCTGCGCCTCGTCCAGACGGGGAAAGGCCGCACCTTGCAGCACATCCTCGACCAGGGTGAAACGCTGCAGCCACTGCAGCAGCTCGCCGAGCACGTGGGCGTCGATGGCTGCGGCGGGCAACGGCAGGCCGGACAGCTCGTCGACATGCTCGGGGCGCATCAGGCTGCGCAGCAGGCGCCAATTGGCATGCGGCTGCGCCGTGTCGATGGTCAGCAGATAGCCGTCGGCATCGGCACTGGCACTCAGGCGCGCCTCGTAGTAGACCAGCGGACCGCACAACGACAATGCCGGCGCATCCTCGCGCTGCAGGCGGCCACAGATCGGCAGGACGCCGTAGACCAGCTGCAGCTCGCGCTGATAGAGATTCTGCTGCTTGTCCAGTTCGGCGCCGAGCGCAGGTGGCAGTGCGATCACCGGCAGGTCGCCGCAAGCCAGTTCGTCGCGACCGTCCAGCCAGGCCCAGCGCTCGGCGCGCAGCTTGCCGAGGTTGTCCAGATCCAGGTCGCGACTGTCAGCCAGGTAGCAGCTGCGGTAGAAGCCGATACGCTGGCGAACCTCTTCCGGGGCTTCCCGCTGCTCGCCCATCAGTTGCCCGCGTAGCGCGCCCAGAGCGCCTCGAATTCACGCGCGTAGCTGGCCACCAGCTGCGGATGGTTGATCACCAGCAGGTTTTCCTCATTGCTGGTGGTGGCGCTGCGGGTCCAGTTGAAGCTGCCGTTGAGCAGCAGGCGGCCGTCGAAAATCGCGAACTTGTGGTGCATGTGATAGGGCCCGGCGTCGATCCGCAACGGCACGCCACGGCTGCGCAGCCACTGGATGTCGCTGCCTTCGTCGAACTGCTTTTCGTTGTCGGTGATCACTCGCACGGCGATGCCGCGCTGGTGGCTGGCGAGGATGATTTCGCTGAGCTGATCATCTGAGATGGTGTAGACACAGATATCGATGCTCTTGCGTGCCTGCTGGCAGAGGTCGCGAATCTTGCGCCGGCAGCTCTCGCCGGGACTGAAATGCGCACTGGCCTGGTCGAATACCACCGGTGTCGCCGCGGCGTCGAGGGTCTTGATCACCTGCTCCAGCCACTTCAGTGCAGGCTCGGCGTTGCCCGGCTCGCGGACCAGCTCGCGGACCAGGGCGAAGGCGCGGTTACGCATGTAGCGCACCTGCTCGGTGCCGAGGTTGCTGCCAAGCTGGCGCAACTCGTCGCGTTCCTCATTGCTCAAACGCAGGTCAGCAACGCTCTCGCGCAGTTGCCGGTCAAGACGATCGAAATCCATAAAGCTCCCTTTTCATCATTTGGAAAGGCCGTCGAAAGACCTAGGCGAGACAGCCAGCGCACAACCGACAGGGCGGCCTCGCAAAAAACAGCGACGCAGCGATGGCAATGCACGACTGCAGGGCTGCAGAGTGCCGCAGGAAACCATAGCCGGGCTGGTTTTCAACGATCCCTTCGGCGGCTGAAAGCAGCATAAAGCACACCGCAGAAGGCGCCGGCCAGATGGTACTCGAAGGACACCCCTTCACGCGGCAACAGACCGAACAGCCAGCCGCCGTAGAGCAGGAAGACCAGTACGGCGAGCAGCAGATCGAGCAGGCTGCGATCGAACCAGGCGCGCGCCAGCAACAGGCCCCAGAGACCGAACAGCCAGCCACTGGCGCCGACATGCACGCCGGTGCGACCGAACAGCCAGACCAGCAGGCCACTGCCGAGGATGATGAAGGCGCTGGCGTAGAGAAAATCACGTCGCGAGCGCAACAGCACCAGGCAGCCCAGCGGCAGCAGGCCGCTGAGGTTGCTCAGCAGATGTGCCCAGCTGCCGTGCAGCCACGGGGAGAACAGCACCCCGGCCAGCGCCTGCGGCTGTCGCGGCACCAGACCCAGCCCGTTCAGCGCATAGCCGCTCAGGCTGTTGCCCAGCTGCAGCAACAGCATGAGGGCGGCGATCGCCAGCAGCAGGCGCAGCCGGCTCAGCGCGCCGTCCTTCACGCAGGCGCTTCGTCTTCGCCGCTGCTGCGCTGCTCCTGGCCCAGGTGCTCGGCCAGGCTGCGCAGCTGGGTGGAGATTTCCAGCATGCGGTTGTGCGTACGCAGATCGATGTCGATCTTCTTGTCCATGGTCTTGATCAGTGGCAGGAAGCTGTCCTGCAGGGTGTCGGCCAGGCTCTCCAGCAGCTTCTGCACCGCCGGCTGCGGCTGCGCGACGACCTCGACCTGCGGCCGCAGCCGGCCGAGGTTTTCCAGCCCTTCTAGCAGCTGCGCCCAGGGCACTGCCGGCGCCGGCTCGGTCGCCGCCTGAGCGGGCTGCTGCAGCGCGCCACCAAGCTCGCGCACGCCCTCGACCAGATCGTTGAGCTGCGCCACCACGCGACCGCCAACATCGCTGTCGCTGCCACCCATGGCCTTGTTGCGCAGGAAATCACGCTTGATCTGCGCCCAGCGCTGCGCCTGCTCCTCGGTCATGTTGCCACGCAACTCGGCGAGCTTGAGCAGGTTCTCCTCGGCGCCGCTGGTGAGCAGCTGCGACTCGCCCTGATAGTGATCGGCGATCAGTTGCAGCAGCTCGGCATCGTTCATCACCGAGCTGATCTTCTCCGCCATCTTGTTCATGTTGCGGTAGCTGCCTTGCAGCTTGAACGGCGGCTCGGTGCGGTACTGATCGGCCTGCGCTGCGCTGACGATGTACTGCTGGTTGACCCGGCCGACCACGTCGCGGATCTGCATCAGCCGTTGCAGGGTGGTGACGATCTCGTTGATCTCCGCACCGCTGTAGCTGTGCGACAGCTCGTTGCTGGAGAATGGCTTGCCCTCGGCCTTGGCGACGAAGCGATAGACGTCGGCCATGTCGCGGGTCGCCAGCGGCGCCAGCACCGGGTTGGAGGTCAGGCTGTTCTCGATGTAGGACAGCGCGAAGGCTTCCTGCATGCCGCCCAGGGTGTCACCCAGGTTGTAGATGTCGGCACGGTTGGCGAGCATGTCCGGAATCTTGAACAGCTCGCCGGACTCGGTGTACGGGTTGCCGCTCATCACCACGCAGAACTTCTTGCCGCGCATGTCGTAGGTCTTGGTCTTGCCCTTCCACACGCCCTCGATGCGCCGGGTGCCATCGCACAGCGAGATGAACTTCTGCAGGAACTCCGGATGGGTGTGCTGGATGTCGTCGACATAGAGCATCACGTTGTTGCCCATCTCCAGCGCCAGGTTGAGCTTCTCCAGCTCCTGGCGCGAGGTCGCGTCGGGTGCCTGCGCCGGGTCCACCGAGCGCACCTCGTGGCCCAGCGCCGGGCCGTTGATCTTCATGAAGATCAGCCCGAGGCGATGGGCGACGTACTCCATCAGCGTGGTCTTGCCGTAGCCGGGGGGCGAGATGAGCATCAGCAGGCCCATCAGGTCGGTGCGCTTGTTCTCGCCGGCGGTGCCCATCTGCTTGGCCAGGTTGTCGCCGATGAAGCTCAGGTAGACGTCGTTGATCAGCTTGTTGCGCACGAACGAGGACAGCGGCCGCGGCTTGAACTCGGCCAGGCGCAGGGCCTCGCGCTCGCGGCTGACGATCTCCTGGCGCAGCGCCTGATAGCGGGCCAGCCCCGGGAGGAAGCGCTGGCGGTGCTCGCGCAGGCGAGCGAAGAAGTCGTCCAGCGCCAGGGTCAGGCGTTGTTCGTGAATGCGCGGGTGCTCGCCCAGCAGGCCTTCCAGGCTGAAACGCAGATCCAGCTCGGTGATCCGTCGCGGCAGGCTCTCGGGCAGCAGCAACAGAGCAATGGCTTCGGCGATGTAGTTGCTCAGCTCGGCAAACTCGCCCTCGCTGCACAGCCCCTGCAACCAGTTCTCGACCAGTGCCCATTGCGCGCCAGGACGCGCCTCCAGGCGTGCCAGGGTCTGCTGGAAACCGTCCCAGACCCGCGCCGCCTGCAGACGCGCCTGCAATCCTGCGAGCAGCTCGCGGGCGTACTTGCTGAGGATGAACTCGATGCGTTCGGCCGCCAGCTCCTGCACCAGGTACTCGGCGGCCTCGGCCAGCAGTCTGGGTTCGTGCACCAGCGCCTGGCTCTCGGCCCAGGCCTGGATGGCGGCCTGCACCTCGGCCTCGAGCTGGTCGAGGGCGTCACGGCGGGCGAACAGCTGCAGGATATTACGACCGTTGCGCGCGCGCTCCGGCCAGCCGGCAAAGGCGTCCTGAGCATGCACCTGACCCCAGAAGAACAACGCCAGGCCGCGTGCCGCCGGTGCATGACTGAGCAGCCCGGCGCTCTCGCGCAGCGGCAGCAGGCGCGCCAGGATCAGTGCCGCATCATGGTCGTGGATGCCCTTCTCGTAGCCTTCCTTGTAGCGCGGCGTGGCGAAGTCGCGCACGCGCCGGGTCAGCGCGTCCGGGTCGGCCAGCAGCGGCCGCAGCAGGTCCAGGTTCAGCCCCTCGCGACCGGCCTCGGCGGCGGCAAGCACCTCGCCCGCCAGGTATTCGGCGCGATACAGCTGGGCCGATTCCGACTCCAGGGCGACCTGCCAGAACTCGCGCAGCGCCTCCAGTTCGGGATTGCGCAGCGGCTCGAGAAAATCGGTGCCTGTCAGGTGCAGATGCAGGGCATCGCCACGCGGCATCAGCGTCAGATCGAGCTCCTGGGTGTTGACGCTGAAGCGATGGCGCGGGCCGAGGCGGATGACGTTGCCGCCTTCCTCGAACAGCTCGCTCTTGTCACGCAGCGCGCGCACCGCCTGGTCGCGGGCGCCCTTCAGGCGCGCCTCGACGTCATCGGCCTTGACGCTGTCCTTGAGCTCGCGCAGGCGCTCGGCCAGCTCGCGCAGCTTGAGGATCAGCGGGTCGGCGGCGAAGAACGAGTTGAGCTCTTCCATCGCGGTGAAGCGCGCGGTGCGCCGGGCGAGGCTGTCGAGAATCCGCCGGGCGGCGTCGAGCAGGCCCTGGGCGCGGCGCTGGCGCTCGTCGAGCAGGCTCTGCTTGTGCGCCTCGAAGGTTTCCAGCAGCTCCTCGCGCTTGGCCAGGATGTCGCCAAGGAACCGCTCGTGATCGCCAAACTGGCTCTCCAGCTCCTCCAGCTGCACCAGCAGGCGCGACAGCTGCTCGTCGCAACGCTCCGGGTCCTGCGCCTGGGCCAGGGCGTTGGTGATGCCCTGGCTGAAGAGTTTGAACTGGGCACCGAACTGCGCCACGGTCTCGGCCGAGCCGAGCCCCTTGCGCCGCTGTTCGGCGCGCGCCTTGGACTGGTTGAGACGGGCGTAGACCTCGGAGATCGACTCGACGATGCGGGTACGCTGGGTAGCGTCATCGATCTGCAGGCTGGCCATCAGCGAGGACAGCATGTCGAGGTTGCCGGCCAGCTCCTGCATCGCCTGCAGCGGCTCGTTGAGCTGGCTGACGCTCTCGGCCTTCTGCGCCTGCGCATCCAGCTCGGCGAGCAGGCTGACGTAGGGCTGCAGCGCGGCGTCGCTGGCGAGGAAGGCGCTGGTCGCCGCGGCAATCCGCGTCTGGTGGGCGAGCAGCTCGGCCTCCATCTCGTCGATACGGGGCACATCGATATAGCGCAAATCGCGGATGGTCAGCAGCCGGCCACGCTGCGCGGTGATCGCGTTGAGCGCGTCGACATACTGCTGCACCTGATCCCAACTGTCGGGAATGAGCCCGGCGAGCAGGCTCTTCTGCCCGGTCTCGGCCTCGGCCATGGCCCGCGCCGACTGTTGGCGGATGCTCTCGACCTTCTCGAATTCATCCAGCACCAGCTCGCCGGTCGCCGCGACCTCCCGCAGCAGCGGCGCCAGGCCCTCGCACTGGGCATCGTCGAGCCAGTGGTAGGCGTCGAACAGCCGGCGGGTGTTCTGGCACAGCTGGGTGTAGCGGGTAACCGACACCTCGGGGCTGTCGATCTCGCGGCTCAGGCCGAGCAGGTCGGACACCCCGCGCACCAGCTCGGCATTGCCGATGCGGCCGAAGAATCCGCCGCGGGTCGGCTGGCGGGCGGCGAACTCGTCACTCTGGAATGGCGTCTGCCAGATCTGCATCGGATGGATGCGCGTCGGCTCCTCGCCCTCGGCGGCGAAGATCACCATGCGCCCGTCTTCCAGGCGCGCGTAGCCGTGGCCGAAGATCGGATTCTGCAGCTGGCGGCTGATCATGTTGTAGGTGAACAGCGCCGAGCGGCCTTCTTCGGGGTGATAGAAGACGTACTGCACGTCCTCGCCATTGGGCGAGCGCACCGCGCGCTTGAAGCGCATGCCCTGCATCGACTGCTCGAAGGTCTTGTATTCGCCGCTCTGCAGGTAGTAGCCGCCGGGGAAGATGATCCCGTGGTCTTCCGGCAGCTGCACGCAGGCCAGGCCGATGGCGTCGATGCGCTCGACCTTGCGCGTCAGGCAGTTGAACACCAGGTAGCGCCACTGCTCCTCGCGGTAGGGCAGGATTTTCAGCAGGATCAGGCTGCCGAGGCGGGCGTACTCGACCTGGGCATCGTCCAGCGACTGGGTCTTGTCGACCACCGGTTCGCGATAGATGCCCAGCCCGTCCTCGGTATTGTTTTCGACCTTGATCGTCAGGTCGCCACCGACGGTTTCGACGAAGACGGTATCGAGGATATTCAGGTGTGGATGGCGTCCGTTGACCACCATCTCGCGACCGCACTTCTGCCATTCGAAGTCGAACGGCGCCGGCAGCGCGATGTCGCGCTCGCCGCGGTTGTCGATGTAGCGGATCTCCTTGCCGTCGACCGAGATCGACCAGCGGAACACGCGGATGTCGCTGACCCGCTCGCCGATCTGGAAACTCGCCAGCAGCTTGCCGTCGCGCACCAGCAGCTGCAGCAGGCGGGTGTTCTTGTAATAGGTATAAAGCTCGTTGAAGTCGTTGACGAAGCCCTGCTGGGCCAGAAAGCTGCCGGCCAGCGGCACCGCTTCGGCTTCATAACCCTCGGCCTGCTCGCTCAGGCGGTAGAGCGAAAAGACGTCCTCGATGCGGGTCTCCTGCTTGAGCCCGAGGAACACGTTGTAGCCGAACAGCAGGCAGTCGCCGACCTGGACGATGTCGCGGGCGACGCAGTTGTTCTCGGTGCGGATGCGCACCCGCCCAATCACTTCCATGCGACTGCTGCCGAATGCCTCCAGGCGCTGCGCGTTCAGCGCATCGGTCAGCGCACGCAGGCGCTGGCCCTGCTCCTGTAGGCGCCGCTGCAGCACTTCATAGGCGCCGCCCTCGGCAACCGCCTTGTCCAATACGTCCTGTGGTTGAGCGTCCGACATCGTTTGGTTCCTGGAATCTTCGTCTGCGGGCTATCGATGATTTTGTTGGCTGGGCATGCCGCCGGATCGGCCATCAGCAGGATGCGAGGTTAGCCATGGTGGACAAGGCTTGCGCCATGCCCACCCTACGAAAAAGCTGCCCCCGCAGGAGGCCGCACGCCCGTAGGGTGGACATGCCAGGGGCATGTCCAGCACCTCGGAGCTCGAGGCCGTCTGGTGGACAAGGCTTGCGCCTTGTCCACCCTACACATCTCCTGCTGCCCCGGCGTCAGGCGCCGAGCTTCTGCTCAATCTCGGCGAGGCGCTCGCGCATCGGCTGGTCGATCTCGTCCGGCTTGATCCGGCCGATGATGTTCTTCAGCACCCGACGCTCGTTGTCGTCGATGGCGCCATCACGCTCGGCAATCGCCAGCAGCGAATCCAGCTCGCCCAGATCCAGGCGGCCGTCGTCGGCGAAGCACTGGATCGAACGGAAGGACAGCTCCAGATAATCTCTTGGTTCTGACATGGGGTTTTCCTGATCAGTGAAGGCATGCATGGATGAGCCGGGGCACAACGCCTGGCTCGACCGGCGACCCCCGATGCGTGATGCAGCGGGGGGCGCGTCCGGTCAGGCGTCGCTCGGGCCGTCAGCCTTGGGCGCTGCGACCGGAGCCGCCGGCGCCTTGCCGTTGAGCAGGCGGGCGAGCACGTCCTGCACCACCGGGCTCTTGCCGACCACGCCTTCGATGGCCTTGCCAACCGACAGCGATTTGGCGAAGGAATTGAAGAAGTCGCCCTCGCCACCGACGATCTCGATCTTCGCCTTGGCCAGCGCGGTGGACAGCACCTCGGCCTGGTCCTTGGCGATTTCCTTGTTCGCCGCGATGGCCGCCATGGCCTCTTCGAAGCTCTTCTCCAGCTGCATGCGGAACTCTTCGTGGGCGCGGGCGTTGTCGGACAGCGCATCCAGTGCGCCGAACTTCTTCGCCAGGCCTTCGGCTTCGGCGTTCAGGCGCTCCAGCAGAACCTGCGCCTCGGCCGAACCCAGGTCGTGGGTCGCCTTGGCCTTGGCACTGCCGAGCTGCTCCTCGCCACGCGCCTGAGCGCCGAGTTTTTCTTCCAGCACGCGGGCATCGGCCAGGCCGTCCTTCTCCTTCGCTGCCGCCTGGGCCTCGGTGACCCGTGCCACCGCCAGGCCCTTTTCCTGCTCGCCCTTGGCTTCGGCGATCAGTTGCTCGGCCTTGACCCGCGCATCCGCCAGGCCTTCCTTCTCCTTCGCCGCGGCGGTGACTTCCCGCACACGCGCATCGGCCAGACCCGGCGCTGCGCGCTCGGCCTCGATGCCTTCGGCCATCTTCTTCTTGGCCTCGGCCTGCTTGACCGCTGCTTCCAGTTCGGCCTGGGCCAGGTTGTTGATTTCCACCGCCTTGTGCTTGGAGCGGGTCTCGTCGGCCTCGGCCTGTTTGACCTGGCGCACCAGCTCCTGCTCAGCTTCGGCCTGGGCGTGAAGCACGGTGACCTGCTTCTGCCGGTCGGCCTCGGACACCTCGCGAACTTCCTTGATGCGCTCTTCTTCCTGAGCGACGGTCTTCTCCACCGCCACCCGATCGCGAATCACCGCAGCGATGTTCTTGCGCTCTTCCTCCAGCGCCTTTTCCTTCTCGATGCGCTGCAGCTCGACCTCGCGCTCGCGGGCGACAATTTCCAGGTCCTTGGCACGGGTGACCTTCTCGACCTCGATGACCACCGCACGCTGACGGTTCTGCTGCGCCACCTCGACCTCGCGCTGGTGGTTCTCGGCGCGGATATCCAGCTCCTGCTGGGTCTGGATGCGTGCCTGCTCAGCCTTGAGGCGCTCCTCTTCCTGGACCTTGAGGGTCTCGGCCTCCTCACGCGCACGGATGGTCTGGATCTCGCGCTGCTGGCGGGCCTCGGCATCGGCCTGCTGGCGTTCGAGCGCCAGGGTCGCCTCGCGGGTCTCGACATTCTTCTTCTTGATCGCCAGCTCTTCGTTGCGCTCCAGCTCGTTGGTGATCACGTTCTGCGCGGCGGTCAGTTGGGTGATCTTGCGAATACCCTCGGCGTCGAGAATGTTGCTCGGGTCGAGCGAGTTCTTCGCGGTCTGCTCCAGGTAGTCGATGGCGACGTCCTCGAGCACGTAGCCGTTGAGATCATTGCCGATCACCTCGACGATGCGGTCGCGGAAGTCCTGGCGATTCTCGAACAGCTGAACGAAGTCGAACTGCTTGCCGACCGTCTTCAGCGCTTCGGAGAACTTGGCGTTGAACAGCTCGTTCACCGCCGCACGGTCGGAGGCCCGGTCCACGCCGATGGCCTTGGCCACCTTGAGCACGTCTTCCTGGGTCTCGTTGACGCGCAGGTAGAAGGCCACGGTGATGTCGGCGCGCATGTTGTCGCGGCAGATCAGCCCGTCCTTGGCGCGGCGGTCGACCTCCAGGGTGATCAGGGAGATCTTCATGAACTCCTTGAGGTGGATCACCGGCCAGACCAGCGCACCAGTGAAATGCACCTTGGGCGTGGAGCTCATGTCGTTGACGATCAGCGCGGTGCCTTGCGGAACCTTGATATAGAACGCCTTGAACATGACAACCAAGGCAAACACCACCAGCACCACACCGCCTATGACGGCGGCGAATCCCCACAACGTGAGTCCCATCGAATTTGTCTCCTTTTTACTGGCTAAAGCTCCGGATTCAGTCGCCCCGGAATTCATTTTCGGAAATGACGCGATAGGCGTGCTCGGGACCCAAATACTCCAGCAGCACCACACGATCGCCTCGTTTGAATCCTTTCGCCTCATCGGCGCGCACGCGCAGTATCAGGCCGGCACCGCCGTCCTCCAGTACCGCTTCGCCCTGCGAGAGCGTCACTTTGCCGCTACGAACAATCGCGACCTGCCCCAGCACGGACTTGCTGGTGGTTGTTTCAGCCTTGCGGAAAAGTGCGCGCAGCGGCCGGCAGAGGGCGGAGCAGACGGGCACCGCCAGCATCAGGGCACCGACTGCCACGAGAAGTCCAAGCGGATAACGCAGTATGCCCAACGGCAGATGCCGCAACAGCCAGACTTCGCACAGATAGGTGATCAACCAGCCGACCATTGTCAGCAGCGTCAACACCACGGTAACGGGAACGTCGTTCAGCTTTAGCTTCGAGAGAAGGCCTGCAAGCCCTTCAGTCTGGCCGGCTGCCTCTGCAGCAGAGTCCACCCCGAAATCGAGTAGATCGATATCCACCACACCCAGCGCCACCACCAGCCAATAGATCATCACCAGGCAGAACATCCCGGTGAACAGCAGCGTGGGAAACGACAACACGATCTGCAGAAATTCCATGACACTCCTTTCCCTGAGTCATCCGCGCCAACCCCACGGTGGAGTCGGCGCGGACTACGATCAGCCTTTGTTGCTCTTGTCCTTCAGCCGTGCCAGCACGCTTTCGGCGCTGGCGTCATCGGCTTTCAGGCCGGCCGCACGCAGCTTGGCGTCCAGCACCTGGTCGGCGTCGGTGCTCTGTGCCAGCTCCGCCTCGGCTTCCATCTTCGCCGCGCGCTCGGCCTGCTTCTGCTTGATCCGCTCCAGCGACTCGACCGCGGTATGCAGCTTGGCCTGCGAACCACCGTAGCGCTGGGCCACCGCCATCTGCGCCTTCTGCACGCTCTCGGTAGCCTTGACCGTATCGACCTGTTGTTTCAGGCGTTTGATATTGCCTTCGGCCTGGGTCACGGCGGCGCGTAGCTGGGCGACGCTGGCAGCGTAGCCATCGGCGTTCTCGCGGTCGCTGGCCAGCTCGCTTTCCAGGTTGGCGATCTTGCCCGCCACTTCACGGGCCAGTGCCTCGTCGCCGTTTTCCAGCGCCTTGAGGGCGTACTGCTCGTATTCGGCAACCCGGGTGGCGGCCTTGCCGGCGCGCTCGGCGGCCAGCTTCTGCTTGGCCATGATCTCGGCCAGGGCTTCCTTGGACCGGCGCAGCTCCACGTCGGCATCGCGGATTTCCTGATCGAGGATTCGCAGGGCCTGGCCGTCGACCAGCACTTCACCCACTTCGTTGGCACCACCGCGCAGGGCGGTCAGCAATTTGCTCCAGACGTTCATTTGCATCTCTCCTTATTGGCCGTCGGCCTTGAGGAAATCTTCATAGGCCTCGGTGGCCTTGATCACGTTGTCCGCCAGCAGCTCGATCTCCAGGACCACGTCGGAGAGGGTCGAGCCAGCACTCAGTGCGCCGAACATGGTGTAGCAGGCGCGACCATCGGGCAGGATCTCCAGACCGATGCAGGACAGCGGGAACAGCTTGTGGGTGCGCAGCACTTCTTCGTTGAAGGCGGCCGCATCGCGAATATCCTCGGCCGGCCAGAGCAGCGCCTCGACGATGATCTGCTCGCCACCGATGGCGACGAACAGCGGCAGGTCGCCATATTCGCGCATGCGGATGTGCAGACTGGCGTCAGCCCCCTGGATCAGCTCGATCGTGGCCTGGCCGCTGCCGACCAGATCGGTGGCAACCAGTGCGTCATGCAGTGCCTGTGCAGTCCAAACCTGCGACATGCTCATACCCTCCTCCTTTTCCATCGAAGCCAGCCGCGCGTTGGGCTGACGCAGTTTCCTTTCGTATGCCGCAAGCGACGCGGTGTGCTCGGGCAGAATCCAGACTTCCTTCTTCACCAGCCCCTGCTCGCGCAGACGCTGACGGTAGAGACGCTGGTAATGGGCGGACGATTTGCTTTCCATGGAACGCAGCCTAGGCCATCACATGTAACGAATCAAGCCATCACATGTAAGTATTTTCAGAGAGATCTCGGCCAGCGCCGAAAAGTCGAAAAAAGCAAAGGAAGATCAAGGAGATAGCCATCCGGGCCGGCGGGCAGAAATTCTTCCTTGAACAGCCTGTGAAGCGGAAAACGGGCGAACACCTGGACCAGAAGCCGCGTGGGCGCAGTGCGTGTGCCAGGCCACTGTCGGCGATCGATGTTCAGAGGGATGCCATTAGAACCCAGCCAGGTATCGACAAAGCGAGGCACGGGTCGCAGACCGCGGATTTCGCAATCGCTCCCGGATCGAATAGGCTTGCCGGCCAGCGCAGCCAGGAGAGATGCCATGAATCCCAGCCAGCCCCTTGCGGGAGTCAAGGTCGTCGAACTCGGCAGCCTGATCGCCGGCCCCTTCGCCGCGCGCATCTGCGCCGAATTCGGCGCGCAGGTGACCAAGGTCGAGTCGCCCGATGGCGGCGACCCGCTGCGCAAGTGGCGCAAGCTCTACGAAGGCACCTCGCTGTGGTGGTTGGTACAGGCGCGCAACAAGCGCTCGATCACCCTCAACCTCAAGCACGAGGCCGGCCGCGAGGTATTGAAGAAGCTATTGGCCGAAGCCGACATCCTGATCGAGAACTTCCGCCCCGGCGTGCTGGAAAAACTCGGCCTGGGCTGGGACGTGCTGCACGCGCTGAACCCCAGGCTGGTCATGCTGCGGCTGTCCGGCTTCGGCCAGAGCGGGCCGATGAAGGATCAGCCGGGCTTCGGCGCGGTCGGCGAGTCCATGGGCGGGCTGCGCTACATCACCGGCTTCGAGGACCGCCCACCGGTGCGTACCGGGATCAGCATCGGCGATTCCATCGCCGCGCTCTGGGGCGTGATAGGCGCGCTCATGGCGTTGCGCCAGCGCGAGGTCAACGGCGGCAGCGGCCAGGTGGTGGACGTGGCGCTCTACGAAGCGGTGTTCGCCATGATGGAATCGATGGTGCCGGAGTTCGACGTGTTCGGCTTCATCCGCGAACGCAGCGGCAACATCATGCCCGGCATCACGCCTTCCTCCATCCACACCTGCGCCGACGGCCGGCATATCCAGATCGGCGCCAACGGCGATGCGATCTTCCAACGCTTCATGCGCGCGATAGGCCTTGCGGATCTGGCCGACGATCCGAGCCTGGCCGACAACGCCGGTCGTGACGCGCGGCGCGACGAGCTCTACGGGGTGATCGACCGCTGGGCCGGCTCGCTGCCGCTGGATCAGGTGGAAGCCACCCTGCTGGCCGCCGAGGTGCCGGCCAGCCGCATCTTCTCGGCCGCCGACATGTTCGCCGACCCGCAATACCTGGCCCGCGAGATGTTCCTGTCGGCGCGCCTGCCCGACGGCAAGCCGTTCCGCATGCCCGGCATAGTGCCCAAGCTGTCGGATACGCCCGGCGCAGTGAACTGGGTCGGCCCGCAACTGGGCGAGCACAACGCCGAGGTGCTTGCGGAGCTGGGCTACGACGCGACGCAGATCGACGCCCTGCGCGCTAGCCGAACCATCTGAGCCGGTGCGCTTCTTCGATCAGCCGCAGACCCTGCCGGCCGAGCTGCGCGACTACCCCGAGTGGCATCGCGGCCGGCCGCGCTACGGCATCTGGATGATCCCGCTGCGCCAACCGGCGCTGCTGGCGTACATCACCGAACTGCAGTCACAGCTGGCCGACCTGCTGCATCCGCCCGGCGCGCGCCAGGCGCACCTGACCCTGTTCGTCTGCGGCTTCGCGCAGCCCAGCGAGCGCTTCGACGACGATTTCACCCCATCCCGCCTGCAGGCGCAGATCGAGCAGTTGCGGCGCAGCGCCGGCCCCGCCTGCACACTGCCGCTGGGCGCGCCGGACAGCTTCGCCAGCGCCGCCTTTCTACCCGTCGACGATCCCGAGGGGCGGCTGGCGCGGTGGCGGGCAACCCTCGGCAGCGCCAGCGAGGAAATCCGCCAGGCCGACTACGTGGCGCATATCACCCTGGGGCTGTATCGCCGGCAGATCGATGCGCAGACCCTGCGCCAGCGCCTGGCCGAACTGCCGGCAACGGAACTGACACTGGAGGTGGATGAACTGCACTACGCCAGCTACGAAAGCCGCGAGCAGTTCGGCGCGTTGCACAGCGAGTACCGCGTCGCCCTGGAGCAGCCGCTCAGCCGAAGGCGGTACTGAAGAAGCTTTCGCGGGCGGCGAGCCGGGCATGGCATTCGAACAAGCCCGGGAAACGCGCCGGCCAGTCCAGTTCCGGCAGGCGGAAGGCCAGGTAGTCCAGCGCCACCGCGATGACGATATCGCCGAGGCTGATTTGCTCGCCTGCGCGCGCCGGCCAGTCAGTTTCCAGCGCTGCCAGCGTGCGCTCGATGGCGCGTAGGCGGCGCTGGCCGAGCAGGCTCTGGTCGGCAGTCGCGCCTTCATGCTTGCGCGCGATGACGCGGTTGAACGCCGCCTCCATCAGCCCGATCCCCTGCCCCGCCAGGTGCAGCACCGCCGCCTGCCGCGCCGCCGGCAGCAGCGCTGTGCGGCTCGACAGGCTGTCCAGGTGCAGCGCGATCAGCAGCGACTCACCGATGCTCTCGCCGTCATCGCAGACCAGCACCGGCACCCGTGCCAGCGGGTTGACCGCCAGCAGCTCGGCCTGGTCGCTCCAGGGATCGCTCCAGCAGAATTCCAGCTCGACGCCCTTCTCCAGCGCGACGATGCGCGCGACACGGGCAAAGGGCGAGGTGGCGTTCAGGTGCAGCTGCATGACGAACTCCCGGCAGGATGAAGGGGGGCAGTGTAACCGGTGCCGTTCAGGCCAGCCGCTCGCTGCCGACCCGATGCAGCTCGCCCTTGCCGCTGTCGAAGGCGCTGATGTTGGCCAGGGTCGTCTCGGCGATGTTTTCCAGCGCCTCGCGGGTGAAGAACGCCTGGTGTCCGGTGATCAGCACGTTGTGAAAGGTGGTCAGGCGCATGAACAGGTCATCGTCGATCACCCGCTGCGACAGGTCCTGGAAGAACAGGTGCTCCTCCTCCTCGTAGACATCCAGGCCGAGCCGGCCGATGCGCCCGGACTTGAGCCCGGCGATCACCGCGCGGGTATCGACCACGCGACCGCGGCCAGTGTTGATCAGCATCACGCCCGGCTTCATCCGCGCAATGGCGGCGGCGTCGATCAGGTGGTCGGTCTGCGGCGTCAGCGGGCAATGCAGCGAGATGATGTCGCTCTCGCCGAACAGCTGTTCGAGCGCGACGTATTCCAGCCACGGCGGCGCCTCCTCGCTCGGCTGCGGATCGCTGGCCAGCACCCGGCAACCGAAGCCATGCATGATCTGCGCGAAGATCAGGCCGATCTTGCCGGTACCGATGACGCCGACGGTCTTGCCATGCAGGTCGAAGCCGAGCAGGCCGTCGAGGGCGAAGTTGCCTTCGCGGACGCGGTTGTAGGCGCGGTGGGTCATCCGGTTCAGCCCCAGCACCAGGGCCACGGCATGCTCGGCCACCGCGTGCGGCGAATAGGCCGGCACCCGTGCCACCGTCATGCCCAGCCGCGCCGCTGCTTGCAGGTCGACATGGTTGAAGCCGGCCGAACGCAGCGCCAGCAGCCGCGTGCCGCCGGCGGCCAGCTGCTCCAGCACCCGGGCATCGAGGCAGTCGTTGACGAAGGCGCAGACCGCCCGGTAACCGTCCGCCAGGGCGGCGGTCTGCGGCGCCAGGCGCACATCGAAATAGCTCAGCTCGTGGCCGTGGCGCTGGTTGGCCAGGTCGAGGAATTCGCGATCATAGGGCTTGCTGCTGAACACTGCGACGCGCATCGGCGCTCTCCCTGATCTGTGCGTGGTGGTTCATCCGATCAAACCCGCTGGCTGCGGTTCCGCCCCTCAAGCTTGGGCATGGCGCGGCAGGCCCAGCGAGATCAGCGCGGCCAGCAGCACGAACAGCGCCGATACCCAGAGGCAGGCCGCCAGGCCCCAGACCTGGTACACCCAGCCCGACAACAGGGTACCGAGCAGCCGGCCGAGGGCGTTGGACATGTAGTAGAAACCGACATCCAGGGCTACGCCATCCTCCTTGGCGTAGCTGACGATCAGGTAGCTGTGCAGCGAGGAATTCACCGCGAATAGCACGCCGAACAGCAGCAGGCCGCCGAGCAGAACCCAGGGCGACAATTCCAGACCAAAGGCCATGGCCGCCGGCAACCCGGCCAGCACGGCCGCCCAGACGAAGGCCGTGCGACCGTCGGGCAGGCTGGCGCTGCGCGTGCCGGTGATCGCCGGCGCCAGGGTCTGGACGATGCCGTAGCCGATCACCCAGAGCGCGAGAAACCCGCCAACCTGCCAGAAGCTCCAGCCGAACACGCTGGCCAGGTACACCGGCAGCGCCACCACAAACCAGACGTCCCGCGCGCCGAAGAGGAACAGGCGGGCGGCGGAAAGCATGTTGATCGCGTAGCTCTTCGACAGCAGATCGCGAAACTTCGGCTTGGCGCGGGCCTTGCCCAGGTCCTTCTTCAGCAGCGCCAGACTGGCCAGCCAGACCAGCAGCAGCGCGCCGGCCATCGCCAGCAGGGCGACACGGAAGCCGAGCAGCGCCAGCAAGGCGCCGCCAAGGAAGAAGCCGACCCCCTTGAGCGCGTTCTTCGAGCCGGTCAGGCGCGCCACCCAGAGGTACAGACGCCCCTCGGCGCCAGCGGGTACCAGCAGCTTGATCGAGCTCTTGGCGCTCATCTTGTTGAGGTCCTTGGCGATCCCCGACAGCGCCTGCGCCGCCATCACCCAGGGCACCGTGAGCCAGGCGAGCGGCACGGTGAGCATCAGCAGCGCCGCCACCTGCAGGCCCAGGCCGATGTTCATGGTCCGGTTCAGGCCGATGCGCGCGCCCAGCCAGCCCCCGAGCAGGTTGGTGACCACGCCGAAGACCTCGTAGAACAGGAACAGCGCGGCGATCTGCAAGGGCGAGTAGCCCAACTGGTGGAAATGCAGCACCACCAGCATGCGCAGCGCGCCGTCGGTAAGGGTGAAGGCCCAGTAGTTGCCGGTCACCAGCAGGTACTGGCGAATCTCCGGCGCCAGGCGGGACAAGGCCTGCATCTGATGTGTCCTCGTGATCATGTGGATAGATTGGACAGACCTTGCATACCGCAGCATCCCTCACCCGCCTTCGGCACCCTCTCCCAGCGGGAGAGGGAAAATCACGCCCTTCCCACCAGCCGCGCCAGTTCCACTGCGCGGTTGGCGTAGCCCCATTCGTTGTCGTACCAGGCGTAGATCTTCACCTGGGTGCCGTTCACCACCATCGTCGAGAGCGCGTCGATGATCGAGGAGCGCGGATCGGTGCGGTAGTCGACCGATACCAGCGGACGTTCCTCATAGCCGAGGATGCCGGCCAGCGGCCCTTCGGCAGCGGCCTTGAGCAGGGCATTGACCTCTTCGGCACTGGTCGTGCGCTCGACCTCGAACACGCAGTCGGTCAGCGAGGCATTGGCCAGCGGCACGCGCACGGCATGGCCGTTCAGCTTGCCGCGCAGCGCGGGGAAGATCTCCGCGATCGCGGTGGCCGAGCCGGTGGTGGTCGGGATCAGGCTCAGGCCCGAGGCGCGCGCGCGGCGCAGGTCCTTGTGCGGCGTATCGAGGATGCTCTGGGTGTTGGTCAGGTCGTGGATGGTAGTGATCGAGCCATGGCGGATGCCGAGGGCCTCGTGGATCACCTTGACCACCGGCGCCAGGCAGTTGGTGGTGCAGGACGCCGCCGTGACGATACGGTGCTGCGCCGGATCGAACAGCTGCTGGTTGACACCCATCACCACGTTCAGCGCACCGGATTCCTTGACCGGCGCGCAGACCACCACGCGCTTCACGCCCTGGTCGAGATAGGCCGACAGCACCGCCACTGTCTTCATCTTGCCGCTGGCCTCAAGCACCAGGTCGCAGTCGCTCCAGTCGGTGTCGGCGATGGCCTTGTTCGCGCTGACCCTGACGCGCTTGCCGTCGATCAGCAGGCAGTCGCCCTCGCTGCCGGCCTCGTGTGCCCAGCGCCCGTGTACCGAGTCGAAGTTGAGCAGGTGGGCGTGGGTGGCGGCATCGCCGGCCGGGTCGTTGATGCGCACGAACTCGAACTCCGGCCAGTCCCAGGCCGCGCGCAGGGCGAGGCGACCGATGCGGCCGAAGCCGTTGATTCCAACCTTGATCGACATGAACAGATCTCCTTGCTAACCGATTCCGAACGAACGGCGCAGCCCGTGCCGCGCCGATAGACGACCCTTGCAGACAAACATGACCCTTTGCATGACCGAGGCTGATTCAACCCACCGAACGGGGCGCGAACATGATGATGAACATGCCCAGCAGGGCGACGCCGGCGCCGAGCAGGTCCCAGTGGCTGGGACGCACACCGTCGACCAGCCACAGCCAGACCAGCGCCGCACCTATGTACACCCCGCCATAGGCGGCATAGACCCGCCCGGAGGCGATCGGATGCAGTGACAGCAGCCAGGCGAACAGCGCCAGCGACAGGGCCGCCGGCAACAGCAGCCAGATGCTCTTGCCCTGGCGCAGCCACAGATACGGCAGGTAGCAGCCGAGGATCTCCGCCAGCGCGGTAAGGGCGAACAGGCCGAAGGTCTTCAACATGCCTCAGATCGCCCGCTGGTTGACGCGCGCGGACAGCTGTTCGGCCGATTCCTTGCGCTCGGAGTAGCGATCGACCAGGTAGTCGCCGCGCTCGCGCAGCAGCAGGGTGAACTTGAACAGCTCCTCCATCACGTCGACCACCCGGTCGTAGAACGGCGAGGGTTTCATCCGTCCGTGCTCGTCGAACTCCAGAAACGCCTTGGGCACCGAGGACTGGTTGGGGATGGTGAACATGCGCATCCAGCGGCCGAGCACGCGCATCTGGCTGAGTGCGTTGAACGACTGCGAGCCGCCGCAGACCTGCATCAGCGCCAGGGTCTTGCCCTGGGTCGGGCGGACCGCGCCGATGGCCAGCGGCACCCAGTCGATCTGCGCCTTGAACACCGCGGTCATCGCGCCGTGGCGCTCCGGCGAGCACCACACCTGGCCTTCGGACCACTGCATCAGCGCGCGCAGCTCCTGCACCTTCGGGTGGCTGTCCGGCGCATCGTCCGGCAGCGGCAGCCCGGCCGGATCGAAGATACGCGTTTCGGCGCCCATGGCATCGAGCAGCCGCGCGGCCTCCTGCGTCAGCAGCCGGCTGTAGGAGACCTTCCGGTTGGAGCCGTACAGCAGCAGGATGCGCGGTTTGTGCGAAGGCTGCGCCGGCAGGCCGAGGCGTTCGGGACTGGGCGCATCGAACAGCTCGGCGTCGATGTTCGGCAGATCGTCGTGCATGGGCGTTCCCTCGAAAAAGTGACGGTTCAGCATTGCTCGGCAAGGCGCAGCGGGCGCTCGCCCATGCAGCACAACCGGGTACGGTCGGCGGCCACCTCGGCGACGGCGGCAGTGCCGGCCAGCTCGACGATGGCGCGCGCCCACGCCGGCAGCAGCGGATGCAGGCGATAGTAGACCCACTGCCCACGGCGCCGGTCTTCGAGCAGGCCGCAAGCGCGCAATGCCGCGAGGTGGCGGGAAATCTTCGGCTGGCTCTGCTGCAGTGCCGCGGTCAGCTCGCACACGCACAGCTCGCCTTCGCTGGCGATCAGCAGGCACAGGCGCGCCCGGGTTTCATCCGCCAGGCACTTGAACAGCGCCAGCGGCGTCAGGCTGTCGGCCAGCTGCGCCTGTTCCTTGTCGTTGATCAGCAGGAACAGCTTGATTCGCTCATGGATGGCCTGCAGCGTCTGGCGGTAGGCTTGCGGGTGCTGGCTGCCGGCCGGGTCCTCGAAGTGCCAGGCGAGGAACTCGTCAGCCTCCGGCAGCGCCGCGCACTCCAGCGCCGCCTTGTCGCAGAGGGTGATGACGTAGTCGAAGTGCTCGCCGGCATACTCGTCGATGGCCTTGCTGCGCAGTCCCTCCACCGGCACTCCTGTGGCTTCCAGTGCCGCCAGGGCGCGCGGGTCCGGTTGTGCCGGACGACTGCCGGCGCTGAACACCGCATAGCGCCCCGCGCCGCTCTGGCGCAGCAGGGCTTCGGCCATCAGCGAGCGCGCCGAGTTGGCGACGCAAAGGAACAGGACCCGCAGCGGTGGTGACATGGCATTGACCCGCGACAACAAATTCGTTTTGCCGAATATATTGCTGTAGGCATATTCTGTAAAACATATATTTCATGCCGATGAACACGGAGCCGTCATGTCCAGCCAGTCCAGCCCCATGGGCCTGTTCGAACGCTATCTCAGCCTGTGGGTACTGCTGTGCATCGTCGCCGGCACCCTGCTCGGCCTCTATCTGCCGGCGGCGGCCCAGACAATAGGCGCGCTGCAGGTGGCGCAGGTGAACATCCCGGTCGGCCTGCTGATCTGGGTGATGATCATCCCGATGCTGATGAAGATCGACTTCGCCGCCCTGCACGAGGTGCGCCGGGAGAAGGCCGGCATCGGCATCACCCTGTTCGTCAACTGGGTGATCAAACCCTTCTCCATGGCACTGCTCGGCTGGCTATTCATCAAGGTGCTGTTCGCCGACTGGCTGCCGGCCGCCGAGCTGGACAGCTACATGGCCGGGCTGATCCTGCTGGGTGCGGCGCCCTGCACGGCGATGGTCTTCGTCTGGAGCAACCTGTGTCGCGGCAACGCCAACTTCACCCTGACCCAGGTGGCGCTGAACGACCTGGTGATGGTCTTCGCCTTCGCCCCGATAGTCGCGCTGCTGCTCGGGGTGTCCTCGATCCCGGTGCCCTGGGACACCCTGTTGCTGTCGGTGCTGATGTACATCGTCATCCCGCTGGCCATCGCCCAGGTGCTGCGCGCCCACCTGCGTAAGAGCGGCGAGGCGCAGTTCCAGGCGGCGCTGGCCAGGATCGCGCCGTTCTCCATCGTCGCCCTGCTCGCCACCCTGGTGCTGCTGTTCTCCTTCCAGGGCCAGGCGATAGTCGCGCAACCGCTGATCATCGGCATGCTCGCGGTGCCGATCCTGTTGCAGACGCTGTTCATCGCCGCGCTGGGCTACGGTCTCTGCCGCGCACTGAAGGTACGTCACGACATCGCCGGCCCGGCCAGCATGATCGGTGCGTCGAACTTCTTCGAACTGGCGGTGGCGGTGGCCATCGTGCTCTATGGTTTCGACTCGGGCGCGGCACTGGCCACGGTGGTCGGCGTGCTGATCGAGGTGCCGGTAATGCTCGCCCTGGTGGGTCTGATCAATCGCAGCAAGCCCTGGTACGAGCGCAGCCTGGCACGCGCATAAGGAGAGCAGGCGATGGAGGTTTTCCGCTGGCTGAACGATCAGCTGCTGCGCATGGACTGGCTGGCCGCGCTGGTGCGTCTGCTGGTCGAGGATCTGTTCGGTCTGGACATGAGCAGCCGCATCGGTGGCAGCCTGCATTTCTTCATCTACGACGTGATCAAGATCTTCATCCTGCTCGGCGTGCTGATCTTCACCATCTCCTGGGTGCAGAGCCACTTCCCGCCGGAGCGCACCCGGCGCATCCTCGGCCGCCTCAGCGGCTTTCGCGCCAACCTCACCGGTGCCCTGCTCGGCACCGTGACGCCGTTCTGCTCCTGCTCATCGATCCCGCTGTTCATCGGCTTCACCGGCTCCGGACTGCCGCTGTCGGTGACCTTCTCCTTCCTGATCTCCTCGCCGCTGGTCGACCTGGCCTCGGTGATCCTGCTGGCCAGCGTGTTCAACTGGAGCGTGGCCCTGGCCTATGTGCTGGTCGGCATCGTTCTCGCGGTGCTTGGTGGCACCCTAATCGGCCGCGCGCAGATGGAGCGTCACCTGGAACCCTTCGTCCTGCACAGCCCGGTGCTGGACATCCCGCAGCAGCAGCTGACCCGCGCCGACCGCGCCCGCTACGCCTGGGAGCAGGTGCGCGAGGTGTTCGGCCGGGTCTGGATGTATGTGCTGATCGGGGTCGGCATAGGCGCGCTGATCCACAACTGGCTGCCTGCGCAGTGGATCGAAAGCCTACTCGGCCAGGACCGTCCCTGGTCGGTGCCGCTGGCGACCCTGGCCGGCATTCCGATGTACGCCGACATCTTCGGCACCCTGCCGATCGCCGAGGCGCTGGTCGCCAAGGGCGTCGGCCTGGGCACGGCGCTGGCCTTCATGATGGCGGTCACCGCCCTGTCGCTGCCGTCGCTGATCATGCTGCGCAAGGTGGTGCGCCTGCCGTTGCTGGCGACCTTCGTCGGCATCGTCGTGGTCGGCATCATGCTGATCGGCGTGCTGTTCAATGCCTTCGCCTACCTGCTCATCTGAGTCATCACGGAGAACACCCACATGCAGATCAAGATCCTCGGCTCCGGTTGCAAGAAGTGCCTGACCCTGGCCGACAACGCCCGTGCCGCCCTGGCCAGCCTCGGTCGCGAGGCCCAGATCATCAAGGTCACCGACTTTGCCGAGATCGCCGCCCACGGCGTGATGTCGACCCCGGCGCTGGCGATCGACGACAAGGTCGTCTCGGTGGGCAAGGTGCTCAGCGCGGACGAGATTGCGGCGCTGCTACCGACGAGCTGACGGCGCTCCTCTGTGACGGGCACGGCTTTGCTAGAATCGCCGGCTTTCCCGCACAGCCCCCGGAGCGCGCATGAGCGAACCCATCCGCCTGACCCAGTACAGCCACGGTGCCGGTTGCGGCTGCAAGATCTCGCCCAAGGTGCTGGAGGTGATCCTCGCCGGCAGCGGCGCGCAGAACCTCGACCCGAAGCTCTGGGTCGGCAACGCCTCGCGCGATGATGCGGCGGTCTATGCCATCGACGAGCAGCGCGGCGTGGTCTCCACCACCGACTTCTTCATGCCCATCGTCGATGACCCGTACGACTTCGGCCGCATCGCCGCGACCAACGCGATCAGCGACATCTATGCCATGGGCGGCGACCCGCTGATGGCCATCGCCATCCTCGGTTGGCCGGTCAACGTGCTGGCGCCGGAAGTGGCCCGCGAGGTGATCCGCGGCGGTCGTGCGGTCTGCGACGAAGCCGGCATCCCGCTGGCCGGCGGCCACTCGATCGATGCGCCCGAGCCGATCTTCGGCCTGGCGGTCACCGGCCTGGTCGACAAGCAGCACATGAAACGCAACGACACCGCCAGCGCCGGCTGCAGGCTCTACCTGACCAAGCCGCTGGGCATCGGCATCCTCACCACCGCAGAAAAGAAGGCCAGGCTGCGCGAGCAGGATGTCGGCCTGGCACGGGACTGGATGTGCACCCTGAACAAGCCCGGCAGTCGCTTCGGCAAGCTCGCCGGCGTGCAGGCGATGACCGACGTCACCGGCTTCGGCCTGCTCGGCCACCTGGTCGAGATGGCCGATGGCAGCGGGCTGACCGCGCACCTGGACTACGCCGCAGTGCCGCGCATCGCCGGCGTCGAGCACTACCTGGCCGAGGGTTGCGTGCCCGGCGGCACCCTGCGCAACTTTGACAGTTACGGCGAGCGCATCGCCGCGCTGTCCGAAGAGCAGAAACTGCTGCTATGCGACCCGCAGACCAGCGGCGGACTGCTGGTCGCAGTGACGCCTGCGGGCGAGGCCGAATTCCTTGCCGTGGCTGCCGAGCAGGGCCTGACGCTTGCGCCGATCGGCGAGCTGCGCGCCCGACAGAGCCACGCGGTAGAGGTGCACTGATGCGCGACAACAGTGCCGACTACCGCGCCATCTTCCTCGGCGACCTGCCGCTGATGGACGCCCGCGCCCCGGTGGAATTTTCCAAGGGCGCCTTTCCGACCGCGATCAACCGTCCGCTGATGAACGACATCGAGCGGCAGAAGGTCGGCACCTGCTACAAGATGCACGGCCAGCAGGCCGCCATCGAGCTGGGCCACCGGCTGGTCAGCGGCGCCACCAAGGCCGACCGCATCGAAGCCTGGGCCGCTTTTGCCCGCGCCAATCCGAACGGCTACCTGTACTGCTTCCGCGGCGGCCTGCGCTCGCAGATCACCCAGCAGTGGCTCAAGGAGGAAGCCGGCATCGACTACCCGCGCGTGCTCGGCGGCTACAAGGCGATGCGCACCTTTCTGATCGAGACCACCGAGGCGGCCATCGGCGAATGCGATTTCGTCATCGTCGGCGGCATGACCGGCACCGGCAAGACCGAGGTGCTGGCGCAACTGGACAATGCCGTCGACCTGGAAGGCCACGCCAACCACCGCGGCTCCAGCTTCGGCAAGCGCGCCACCCCGCAGCCGGGGCAGATCGACTTCGAGAACCGCCTGGCCATCGACCTGCTCAAGCGCCGCGCCGCCGGCGGCGAGGCCTTCGTCCTCGAAGACGAGAGCCGGATGATCGGCAGCTGCTCGCTGCCGCTGCCGCTGCACCAGGGCATGCAGCGCTTCCCGCTGGTCTGGCTGGAAGACAGCCTGGAGGGTCGCGTGGAACGCATCCTGCGCGACTATGTGATCGACCTGGGTGCCGAGTTCATCGCCCTGCACGGCGCCGAGGTCGGTTTTCCCGCCTTTGCCGAGCGCCTGCAGCAGAGCCTGGCGAACATCGTCAAACGGCTCGGCGGCGAACGCTACCAGCGCCTCGCGCTGCTGATGGACCAGGCGCTCGCCGAACAGGCCCGCAGCGGTTCGGTAGACCTGCACCGCGCCTGGATCGAAGGCCTGCTCGGCGAATACTATGACCCGATGTACGCCTACCAGCGCGAGAGCAAGGCCGAACGCATCGAATTCGCCGGCGACCAGCAGGCGGTGGTCGAGTACCTGCGCACTCGCAAACAGCGGGCGTGATCCACGCCCGTAGGGCGCAAGAACCGCAGGGCATTGCACCCTCCCGGCGGGCAGCACCTATAATCGCGGCCTCGCGCCGCCGTACAGGCGCACTTTTCCGCTATTGAACCGGAGAATTTCCATGCTCAAGCATTCCCTGGCGCTTGCCGCCGGCGTCGCCCTGTCCCTGTCCGCCGTTTTTTCCCAAGCTGCCGAGACGCTGCGGGTTTCCGCGATTCCCGATGAGGCACCCACCGAACTGCTGCGCAAGTTCGAGCCGCTGGGCGCCTACCTGGAGCAGGAGCTGGGCATGCCGGTGAAATTCGTTCCGGTTTCCGACTACGCCGCGGTGGTCGAGGCCCTGGCGGCTGACCGCGTCGACCTGGCCTGGCTCGGCGGCTTCACCTTCGTGCAGACCCGCCTGAAGACCGGCAATGCCATCCCGCTGGTACAGCGCGAACAGGATGCAGTGTTCACCAGCAAGTTCATCACCGCCGACCCGGCCGTGAAGACCCTCGCGGACCTGAAGGGCAAGACCTTCGCCTTCGGCTCGGTGTCCTCGACCTCCGGCAGCCTGATGCCGCGCTACTTCATGCTCAAGGACGACATCACCCCGGAGAAATTCTTCAGCCGCGTCGCCTACTCCGGCGCGCATGACGCCACCGTGGCCTGGGTCCAGGCCGGCAAGGCCGACGCCGGTGTGCTGAACGCCTCGGTGTGGGACAAGCTGGTCGCCGCCGGCAAGGTCGACACCGACAAGGTCCGCGTCTTCGCCACCACCGAGCCCTACTACGACTACAACTGGACGGTGCGCGGTAACCTCGATCCGCAGCTGACCGCGAAGATCAAGGCCGCCTTCCTCGCCCTCGATCCGAGCAATCCCGAGCACAAGGCGATCCTCGACCTGCAGGCCGCCAGCCGCTTCATCGAGACCCGCCCGGAAAACTACCAGAGCATCGAGCAGGCAGCCCGCGACGCCGGCCTGCTGAAGTGACCATCCGGCTGCACGGCGTGGGTCTGACCCACGCCAACGGCACCCGTGCGCTCGCCGATATCGACCTGCGCATCGAGCACGGCGAGCGGGTGGCGCTGATCGGCCCGTCCGGCGCCGGCAAGACCACCCTGCTGCGCCTGCTCGCCAGTGCCCTGCTACCCAGCAGTGGCGATCTGGAACTGCTTGGCGAGAATCCCTGGCGCCTGTCTGGCCGCGCCCGGCAGAAACTGCGCCGGCGCATCGGCCTGATCCATCAGAGCCCGCCCCTGCCACCGCGCCAGCGCGTGGTGACCGCCGTCGCGGCCGGCAGGCTCGGCCAGTGGTCGCTGGCACGGGCGCTGGTCAACCTGCTGTATCCGCTGGACATCCCCGGCGTGCGCGGCGAGCTGGCGCGCCTGGACCTGGCCGACAAGCTGTTCCAGCGCTGCGACCAGCTCTCCGGCGGCCAGTTGCAGCGCGCCGGCATCGCCCGCGTGCTGTACCAGGCGCCGCAGCTGATCCTGGCGGACGAGCCGGTCTCGGCGATGGATCCGGTGCTGGCCGGCCATACCCTGTCGGTGCTCGGCCGCGAAGCGCAGAACCGCGGCATCACCCTGATCGCCAGCCTGCATGCGGTGGAACTGGCGCTGGCGCACTTCCCCCGGGTGATCGGCCTGCGCGACGGGCACGTGCTGTTTGATCGCCCCGCCGCCGAGGTCTCGCCCGAGGAGCTCGCCGCGCTCTATGCCAACGAGCAGCTGCAGCCGCCCGGCGATGCCCGCCCGCTGCACAACGAACTGCAGGTGCAGCGCTGCTGATGAACGCTGCCCGCCACGATCCGGCTGCCCTGCCGCGCCTGGCGCTGACCGTGCTGGCACTGGTCCTGCTGTGGCCGGCGCTGTCGCTCAGCGAGCTGAACCTGGGCGTACTGCTGGATCAGGACAATGCCCGGACCATGGGGCGCTTCGTCGCCGACTTCTGGCCGCCGGCACATCAGGGCGATTTTCTCCTGCTGCTCTGGCGCGCGACCCTGGAAACCCTGGCCATCGCCACCGCCGGCATGGCCCTGGCGCTGGCACTGGCCCTGCCCGCCGGGCTGGCTGCCAGCCGCGTCCTGTCGCTGTCCGCGCTGCATCGCGGCGGCCGGCCGGCCTGGTGGTCGCTGCTGGCGCGCTGGCCGGTGCGCGGCTTGCTGATCGTGCTGCGCAGCGTGCCGGAAATCGTCTGGGCGCTGCTCTTCGTACGTGCCGTGGGCCTGGGGCCGACCGCCGGCGTGCTGGCCATCGCCATCACCTACGCCGGCATGCTCGGCAAGGTCTACGCGGAGATCTTCGAGTCGGTCGACCCGCGCCCGGCGCGCGCCCTGCTCGGTGCCGGCAGCTCGCGGCTTGGCGCGTTCTTCTACGGTGTGCTGCCGAATGCCGCGGGCGAGATGCTCTCCTACAGCGTCTACCGCTGGGAATGCGCGATCCGCGCCTCGGTGGTGATGGGTTTCGTCGGCGCTGGCGGGCTGGGCCAGCAGATCGACCTGTCGATGCGCATGTTCGCCGGTGGTGAAGTCGCCAGCATGCTGCTGGTGTTCCTCGCCCTGGTGCTGCTGGCCGACCAGTTCAGCCGCCTGCTGCGGGCGCGCCTGACATGAGCCGCGCCCTCAACTACCTGCTGCTGGCTGCGCTGCTGCTGGCGGTGGCGGCCTCGTTCCGCTTCCTGCAGATCGACCTGAGTGAGCTGACCAGCCGCGAGTCGCTCAGGCAGATGGGCGACTACGCCAGCGGCTTCCTGCAGCCGGACTTTTCCGCGCCGCACCTGGCCGCCATCGGCCGCGGCGCGCTGGAAACCCTGGCCATGTCGGCCGTCGGCACACTGCTCGCCGCCCTGCTCGGCCTGCTCCTGGCGCTACCGGCCGCCGGCCGCTGCGGTGCCCTGGCGCTGCATGCCACGCGCCTGCTGCTCAACGCGCTACGCGCCATTCCGGAGCTGGTCTGGGCGGCGCTGATGGTGCTGGCCGCAGGCCTCGGCCCGAACGCCGGCACCCTGGCGCTGGCACTGCACACCGCCGGCGTGCTCGGCCGACTGTTCGCCGAAGCGCTGGAGAACACCCCCGCCGAGCCGGCCGAGGCCATCCGCCTGGCCGGTGGCGGACGCATCGCCGCCTTCTGCTACGGCACCCTGCCGGGGGTCTGGCCGCAGCTGCTGGCCTACAGCCTGTATCGCTGGGAGAACAACATCCGCATGGCCAGCGTGCTCGGCTTCGTCGGCGCCGGCGGGCTGGGGCAGATGCTCTATGTCAGCCTGAGCCTGTTCCAGGAAGCCCAGGCCGCCAGCGTGATCCTCGCCATGCTGTTGCTGGTACTGGCGGTGGATGCCCTGAGCGCCTGGTCACGCCAGCGCTGGGTCAGCCAGTGAGCACGACGCCGGTCCTCGGGACTCGCGTTGCTCGGCGCCAACCTACGGCCGTCGTGAAGGACACAAGCTTTGCGCAACGGACTGGTGGATAAACAGAGCGTTATTGATTCGTAGGGTGGCGCCGAGCCTGCGAGGCCCGACAGGCCATGCCTCGACCTCCAACCCGTGAGACGTTGAGCCTTGCGGCCCAACCTACAGGACCGTGACGCGGCTGAAGACCCTGCGGCCCGTAGGTTGGCGCCGAGCCTGCGAGGCCCAACACGCCGCACCCAACCTCCTACCCCGCGCCAGACGTTGGGCCTTGCGGCCCAACCTACGGGACCGTGACGCGGCTGAAGACCCTGCGGCCCGTAGGTTGGCGCCGAGCCTGCGAGGCCCGACAGGCCATACCGCGACCTCCGAGCTGTGGCGGACGTTGGGCCTTGCGGCCCGACCTACGCGCGTTCGCTCGGCCTGCGGGCACCGGCGACCAGCTTTTCCACCGCCTTGGCCGCCGCGACCATGCCGAAACTGGCGGTGACCATCATCGAGGCGCCGAAGCCGCCGGCACAGTCGAGCTTGACCCCTTCGCCGACGAAGCTCTTGCTCTGGCAGACCCCGCCATCCGGGCTGGGATAGCGCAGCTGCTCGGTGGAGAACACGCAGGGCACGCTATAGTTGCGCCCCGCCGTGCGCGAGAAGCCGTAGTCGCGGCGCAGCGTGGAGCGCACCTTGGCCGCCAGCGGATCGTTGAAGGTCTTGTTCAGGTCGGCCACGCGGATCTGCGTCGGGTCGACCTGACCGCCGGCGCCGCCGGTGGTCACCAGGCCGATCTTGCGCCGCTTGCACCAGGCGATCAGCGCCGCCTTGGCCGCCACGCCATCGATGCAGTCGAGGACGAAATCCAACTGCTCGGTGATGCACTCGGCCATGTTGTCGCGGCTGACGAAGTCGGCCACCGGATGCACCGCGCAGGCCGGATTGATCGCCCGCAGCCGCTCGGCCAGCACCTCGACCTTGGGCCGGCCGATGGTGTCGGCCAGCGCATGCGACTGGCGATTGCTGTTGGTCACGCAAACGTCGTCCAGATCGAACAGGCTGATCTCGCCCACGCCGGAGCGGACCAGCGCCTCGGCCGCCCAGGAACCGACGCCGCCAATGCCGACCACCGCCACATGGGCCGCCGCCAATCGTTCAAGCCCTTCATTGCCATAGAGCCGGCCGATGCCGCCGAAGCGTTGCAGATCGGGCATGTTCGCCTCGCCTGGAGAGTGCAGAAAGGCGCGCATTATAAGCAGCACCGCGCGCTGCTACCCAAGCGCGCTGAATACCCGACCATTCGTCGCAATGGCGAGTGCGCAGGCTATAGTCCAGACCACTGAACAAGCATTCACAGGACGCTCCGATGCGCAACTTCACCTTCTACAACCCGACCCGCATCCACTTCGGCGAAGGCCAGATCAAGGCACTGGCCAAGGAAATCCCCGCCGGCAGCCGGGTACTGGTCACCCATGGCGGCGGCAGTATCTTCAACAATGGGGTCTGGGAGCAGGTCGAGCAGGCGCTACAGGGTTACCACCTGAGCCGCTTCGGCGGCATCGAGCCCAACCCGCAGTTCGCCACCCTGGTGCGCGCGGTCGAGCAGCTCAAGGCCGAGCAGTGCGACTTCATCCTCGCCGTCGGTGGCGGCTCGGTGATCGACGGCAGCAAGTTCATCGCCATGGCCGCCTGCCACGACGGCGACCCGCTCCAGCTGCTCACCGGCACCCGCGCAACCCGCGCCCTGCCGCTGGGCTGCGTGCTGACCCTGGCCGCGACGGGCTCGGAGAGCAACCCCGGCGGCGTGGTCTCGCACGCCGCACTCAAGGCCAAGCTGCCGTTCTCCAATCCGCTGCTGTTCCCGCGCTTCGCCGTCCTCGACCCACGCACCACCTTCAGCCTGCCGCCGCGGCAGATCGGCAACGGCGTGGTGGATGCCTTCGTGCATACCATCGAGCAGTACCTGACCTACCCGGCCGACGCGCCGCTGCAGGATCGCTATGCCGAGGGCCTGCTGCTGACGCTGATCGAGGAAGGTCCCAAGGCGCTGGCCAACCCCGAGGACTACGCGGTACGCGCCAACCTGATGTGGTGCGCGACCCAGGCGCTGAATGGCCTGATCGGCTGCGGCGTGCCGCAGGACTGGGCGACCCACCTGATCGGCCACGAACTCACTGCGCTGCATGGCCTGGACCATGCGCAGACCCTGGCCATACTGCTGCCGGCAGTGCTCGCCGAACGCCGCGAGGCCAAGCGCGCCAAGCTGCTGCAGTACGCCGACAGGGTCTGGCAGATCGGCGCGGGCGACGAGGACGCGCGCATCGATGCGGCCATCGCCCGTACCGTCGAGTTTTTCGAAAGCATGGGCGTGCCGACCCGCCTGGCTGCCTACCAGCTTGGCCAGGAAGTCATCGACCCGGTGGTGGCCCAACTGAGCGCACATCGCATGGTGGCCCTCGGCGAGCATCGCGACATCGACCCCCAGACCAGCGCCCGGATACTTACGCGGGCGCTGTGAAGCCCCATTCGGTGGCGGCACGGCGGATTACGCCGCTTTGCGGCCAATCCGCCCTACGATTCGCGTAGGGCGCAATAAGCAAAGCGCATTGCGCCGCCGCCTCGCGCTGGCGCCACTCAACTGCCCCGTGCCTGCTCCTTACACCGCCCGACGGATTACGCCGCTACACGGCCAATCCGCCCTACGCGTGACCTCGCTTAGCATTCCCATGCTCCGCGTGGGAATGCGTCCCGCCCCTACCCAGCAATCACCCGCTCGCCACCGGCCCGGGCTTTTTGCCTTATCATCGCGCCCCATGATCAAGGACCCCTTCCAGCGCCTCGGGCTCGACCGCGAGGTGCTTACCGTCAGTCAGCTCAACGGCCGCGCGCGCATGCTGCTGGAGGATGTCTTCGCCCAGATCTGGGTCGAGGGCGAGATCTCCAACCTGTCGCGGCCGGCCTCCGGACATATCTACTTCACCCTCAAGGATGCCCAGGCCCAGGTGCGCTGCGCGCTGTTTAGGCAGAACGCCGCGCGGGTGCGCCAGGCGCTGCGCGACGGCCTGGCGGTTCGCGTGCGCGGCAAGGTCTCCTTGTACGAAGGGCGCGGCGACTACCAGCTGATCCTCGACAGCCTCGAGCCGGCCGGCGACGGCGCGCTGCGGCTGGCCTTCGAGGCGCTCAAGGGCAAGCTGGAGGCGGAAGGCCTGTTCGCCGCCGAACGCAAGCGCACCCTGCCCAGCCATGCGCGGCGCATCGGCATCATCAGCTCGCCGACCGGGGCAGTAATCCGCGACATCATCTCGGTCTTCCGTCGACGCGCACCCCAGGTCGAGCTCACATTGATACCCACCCCGGTGCAGGGCCGCGAGGCCACCGCGCAGATCGTTCGCGCCCTGCAGCTGGCCGATCGCGGCGGCTTCGATGCGCTGATCCTGGCGCGCGGCGGCGGTTCGCTGGAAGACCTCTGGTGCTTCAACGAGGAAAGCGTGGCGCGCGCCGTGGCTGGCTGCGCCACGCCCATCGTCAGCGCGGTCGGCCATGAGACCGATGTATCCATCGCCGACTTCGTCGCCGACGTCCGCGCGCCAACGCCTTCGGCAGCCGCCGAATTGCTGGCGCCGGACAACAGCGACCTGCGCCAGCGCCTGGAAAGTCTTTCCCGCCGCTTGCAACTGCGCATGCGCACCCAGCTGCAGCAGGCCGGCATGCGCCTCGAGGCACTCGGCCGGCGCCTGCGCCATCCTGGCGAGCGGCTGCAGCAGCAGGCTCAGCGGATCGACGATCTGGAGCAACGCCTGCAACGCGCCCTGCGCCGCCGCCTGGAGCAGGCCGGCGAACGCCTCGGCCGTCTCGACGGCCGCCTCGCCGCGCAGCACCCCGGTCGCCAGTTGGCGCTGCTGCGCCAGCGCCTGGACAGCCTCGAACAACGCCTGCCACGGGCGATCCAGCAGGGGCTGCGCCAGCGCAGCCAGCAGTTGCAGGGTCTGGTGCAGACGCTGCAGGTGGTCAGCCCGCTGGCCACGCTCAGTCGCGGCTACAGCATCCTGCTGGACGAGCAGGGCCAGGCCATTCGCCATCCGCAGCAGGTTCGGCCGGGGCAGTTGCTCAGGGCACGCCTGAGCGAGGGCGAGCTGCCCCTGCGTGTCGAAGGCAGCAGCCAGCTGCCGCTGCTCGAGTGACAGCGTCGAACGGCAACCCCGACCGCCTTGTCCACCCACCTGACTGCCAACGGAAAATTCGATGCGCCTGCTGATCGTCCTGCTGTTCTGTATTGCCCTGCCGGTGCAGGCAGAAGGTTTCATCACCCGCCTGCTGAACAAGCCGGTGCCCGGTGGCGTGGCGGTGGTCGATCTGGGTGAAGGCGCGCAGGCGCCGACCGCGCGCTATCAGGGCAAGCCGGTGCTGACGGTGAAGGAGGATGGCCGCCGCTGGATCGCCATCGTCGGCATCCCGCTCACCACCAAGCCCGGTCGCCAGACACTGGAGGTCGCCGGCCAGGCGCGGCACTTCCAGGTCGGCCCGCGCGAGTACCGCGCCCAGCACATCACCCTGAAGAACCAGCGCCAGGTCAATCCGAACCCGAAGGATCTGCAACGCATCGAGCGCGAGCTGGCCGAGCAGAACGCCGCCTATCGTCAGTTCAGCCCGCGCCAGCCGAGCAACCTGCTGTTCGACCGCCCGGTGAACGGCCCGCTGTCCTCGCCCTTCGGCCTGCGTCGTTTCTTCAATGGCGAGGAGCGCAACCCCCATTCCGGGCTGGATTTTGCCGCCCAAGCCGGCACACCGATCAAGGCGCCGGCGGCGGGCAAGGTGATCCTGGTCGGCGACTACTTCTTCAACGGCCGGACCGTGTTCGTCGACCATGGCCAGGGACTCATCAGCATGTTCTGCCACCTCTCGGCCGTCGACGTGAACGTCGGCGACGAACTGGCGCGCGGCGCGGTGCTCGGCAAGGTTGGCGCCACCGGCCGTGCCACCGGGCCGCACCTGCACTGGAACGTCAGCCTGAACGACGCGCGGGTCGACCCGGCGATCTTCATCGGCGCCTTCAAGCCCTGACCATCGGCGTTGGCCACGGTGGATTACGCCACGCAACGGCCAATCCACCCTACGCAGGGCAAGCCGCCCGCACGATGGATAACGGCACCGCCTTCCACCCGCGCTCCCCGTAGGACGCAATAAGCACCGCGCGTTGCGCCGCCCCCCGGTACGACCATTTTTCTTCGCCGCTCAAGAAAGCCTTACGCCAGCCGATGTTGCTGGCCATACGGAATCATCCGTTCGGGCCGCCCATGCTAACGGTCAACACCAACATCGCCTCGTCGTTCACCCGGCGCCATATGGAAGCCAACGGTCGAGACCTGGAAACCACGTTGCAGCGCCTGTCCACCGGCCAGCGCATCAACAGTGCCCGGGACGACGCCGCCGGCTTGCAGATCTCCAACCGCCTTGGCTCCCAGGTCAGCGGGCTGGGCGTCGCCGTGCGTAACGCCAACGACGGCATTTCGCTGCTGCAGGTAGCGGAGGGTGCGCTGCAAACCGTCACCGACGCGCTGCAGCGCATCCGCTCGCTCGGGTTGCAGGCGATGAACGGCAGCAGCGGCGCCAACGAACGCGCAGCACTCGATGCCGAGGCCCAGCAGTTGCTGCAGGAAATCAACCGCGTCAACGAGACCACCACCTTCGCCGGACGCAAAGTGTTCGACCAGAGCAGCTTCTCCGCGCTCGGCGATCTCGATCAACGCGCCGTACTCAACGCGCTCAAGGGCTTCTGGATCGCCGAAGGCGAGCAGCGCGTGCAGGATGCATTCGGCATCAGCGCGTCGGGCGCGACCCTGAAGATCACCCTGAGCAACGATCCCTCCAGCCAGACCCTGGCCTATGTTGCCGGCACCGTCGGCGCCGGCGGCCGTGTCTACGACCAGGTCATGGACGTCAACCTGGCCTACTTCGACGCCGCCTCACTGCCGGATGGCGGCAACAGTCCACAGTACACAGACCGTGTCATCGCCCACGAGATGACCCACGCCATCATGGGCCGCAGCATGAATTTCGCGGCACTGCCCAGCTGGTTCAAGGAAGGCGCGGCCGAGGCGGTGCAGGGTGCCGACGAACGCCTGGCGGGTGACACCAGCGGCGGCACCAGCGTCGCCGCGATTCTTGCCGCCTTCAATGGCGACGACGTCAGCGGCTCGGCCGGCTACTCCGGCGGCTACGCGGCGGTGCGCTACATGCACGACCAAATCAAGAGCGCAGGTGGCAGCGGCATTCGCGACGTCATGACCCACCTCAGCAACAACGCCGGCTCGACCCTGGACCAGGCACTGGCCAATGCCAGCAAGGGCGCATTCAGCGGCCTCGGCGATTTCAGCACACAGTTCAACGCCGATGCCGCCGGCTACGTGGCCGCGATGAACCTGGGCAATGCGGACACCGGCGCCATCGGCGGACTGGACGCCGACGGCGGTCCTGTCCTCGATGCGCGCTCCGTCCTGGCCAACCAGGGCACCGGCCTGCCCGGCTCGCGCGGTTTCGCGCTGGAGATGCCGGAACTGTTCAAGATGGGCGCCAGCAGCGGCAACAACCTGATCCAGTTCCAGGTTGGCGCCCAGGCATACGAAACCGTGCAAATGGGCTTCGCCGCATTCGGTGTCGATGCGCTTGCCCTCAGCCGCGTCAATCTGCTCGAGTCGCCGGGGCTGGCGGTGATGGACATCGATGATGCGCTGACCTACATCGACGGCCAGCGCGGCTACATGGGTGCGATGCAGAACCGGCTGGAGGCGACGGTGGCCAACCTGCAGAGCGTGGCCGAGAACGCCGCCGCCAGTCGCTCGCGCATCCTCGATACCGACTATGCCGCAGCGACCGCCACGCTGGCGTCGAAGCAGATCATCCAGCAGGCCTCCCAGGCCATGCTCGCCCAGGCCAACCAACGTCCGCAGGCGGTTCTCGCGCTACTTGGCTGAGCCTTGCGACACACCTCGAATCAGCTGCGGGTTAACCCCTGAGGCCTGCTTTGCTATGGTCCCAGCCTTTTGGACGCTTACCGTCCGAGACGCTAGGAGCCAACCGATGCAAGAACAACTGAGCGAGGGCCTCGTCTGGCTGCAGGCGCACCCGGAGCTGCACACGCTGGTCGCTGTCAGCGCACTGCTGCTGGGCGCCTGGCTGTCCAACTGGATCGTCAAGCGTATCCTGGTCCGTGGAATCGACCGCCTGCTGCGCCAGCAAAGCCAGGTACCGATCCAGGATTTCCGTATCATCCGACGCCTGTCCAACGTGGTCCCGGCGCTGGTCCTGTCACTCGGCATCGCTGCCGTACCGGGCCTTCCCGAGGCGTTGGTGACGGTAATCCGCAACGTCTGCAGCGGCTTCATCGTCCTGACCATCGCCTTGGCGCTGGGCGCATTGCTGGACCTGATCAACCGGGTCTACCAGCGGCGCAAGGACGCCCACCTGCACCCGATCAAGGGCTATCTGCAGGTAATCAAGATCGCGCTCTATGCGATCGCCACCATCCTCATCATCGCCACGCTGATCGACCGCTCGCCGCTGATCCTGCTTTCCGGCCTGGGCGCCATGGCCGCGGTGCTCATGCTGATCTTCCAGGACACGCTGCTGTCGCTGGTCGCCAGCGTGCAGATCACCTCCAACGACATCATCCGCGTCGGCGACTGGGTGGAGATGCCCCAGCTCAACGCCGACGGCGATGTGATCGATATCGCCCTGCATACGGTCAAGGTGCAGAACTGGGACAAGACCATCACCACCATCCCGACCAAGCGCTTCATCAGCGACTCGTTCAAGAACTGGCGCGGGATGCAGGAGTCAGGCGGCCGCCGCATGATGCGCAGCCTGTTCCTCGACCAACAGAGCGTGCATTTCCTCGCGCCCGAGGAGCGCGATCGGCTGAAGCGCTTCAATCTGCTGGAGGGTTATCTGAATCAGAAGCAGCGCGACATCGACGAATGGAACGCACGCCTTGCCGAGCGTGGTCAGGAGCCGGCGAACACCCGGCGCATCACCAACCTGGGCACCTTTCGCGCCTACGTGGAGCGTTACCTGCGCAGCCATCCGGACGTGCATCAGGACATGACGCTGATCGTCCGCCAACTGGCGCCCACCGCGGACGGCCTGCCACTGCAGATCTACTGCTTCACCAGCACCACGGCCTGGGTAGCCTATGAAGGCATCCAGGCGGACATCTTCGATCATCTGCTGGCGATACTGCCGGAGTTCGGCCTGCGCGTGTTCCAGCACCCCAGCGGCGCCGACATGCGCGAGATGGGCAGCGCCGCCCTGCCCTCGCGCCAGCACGGCTGAAAGCACAGCGGCCATCCACGGCGGGGATGGCCGCTGAAGACTCGCGGGACTCAGAAGCTCATGTCCACCCGCGCCCACCAGGTCCGCCCCGGCTCGTCGATGCGGGTTGCGGCGGGAAAGCCGAAACCGGCGTTGCCGGCCAGGTTGAGGTGCTCGCTGTAGGCCTTGTCGAACAGGTTGTCGATGCCGGCGCTGAGCTTGACGTCCGGGCTGACGCGGTAGCCGGCATTCAGCGAGAACACGCCAAAGCCTGGGCTCTCGTCGAAGTCGCGGCCAACCACCGTGCCCTGCTGCTCGGCAATGCGGTTCTGCGCCGCCACCAGCCGCCAGAGTGCCCCAGCGCTCCAGTCGCCGCGCTCGTAGCCCAGTCCCAGGCGCGCTTCCAGCGGCGGAATCTGCGGCATCGCGCGATCATCGGAACTGTTCTTGCCCCAGGCGTAGGCCAGGCTGGCGTCGGTCTTCCACTGCTCGCTCAGGCGATAGCTGGCGCCCAGCTCGGCGCCCATGATCCGCGCATCGATGTTGTCGACCCAGGAGATGGTGTGCAGCGGGTTGGCGCCCGGCCCGTAGCTGAACAGGATGTAGTCGCGCACCTGCCCCACGTAGCCCGAGACCCAGGCCTGCAGCGGCCCGTCCTCGTACTGCAGGCCGACGTCCAGCTGGGTGGTCTTCTCCGGTTTGACGCTGACGAAGGCGGTGGGCACGCCGATCTGGTTGGCGGCCGAGAACAGCTCCCAGTAGTCCGGGTAGCGCTGGGCATGCCCCAGACCGATGTAGGCGGTGGCCGGCAGCGCCGCCAGGTCCTGCTCGTAACGCACGAAGGCACTGGGCAGGGTGTCGCTGCGCTCGTCGCCGGCGGTCGGGTTGGTCCGCGGCGCCATGCCCATCATGTTGCTCAGCACCGCGCGCTCGTCCTGCGCCGAGGCGCGGTCCAGACGCGCGCCGGCGATCACTCGCGAGGCGTCGGCGGCATACCAGGTCAGCTCGCCAAACAGTCCGTACTGGTTGAAGGTGGCGTCCTTGCTCCAGGGCAGGGTCTTGTAAGTGTCGACGCCGGCAGCACGGCGCAAGCGATGTTCGTTGCTCTGCGCATCGACGCCGCTGATCAGCTGATAGTCGTCCCAGCGCCAGGTCGCCGCGAGTCGGGCGCCCAAGGTGCGGCGGTCGACATTGCTGGCGTAGGGCCCGCGCATGTTCATCATCAGATCGTTGGGATTGGGGTTGCGCAGGCTGTAGTTGTCCATCACATGGTCGGCGTAGTTGTAGTAGACCCGCGCCTCGATCTTCTGCAGCACCTCGCCGATGTTGTCGCGCTCGAAGCGCAGACCGAGGGTCTCGCGGGCGAACTGGCTGCCATCCATGCCGCGGGCGCCGTAGCGCGCCTCGCCATCGCCGACGCCGGCGGTCAGCTCAAGCAGGGTGTCCTCGTCCGGCGTCCAGCCCAGTGCCAGGTCGCTGCTCCACTTGTCCCAGCGCGAGGGCACCGTGTCACCGCTGCCGCTCTCGTAGTCGTCGGCGCTGGCGCGGCTGGCAAGCAGGCGCAGATAACCCTGTTCGCTGCCTGCAGCCGCGTCGATACGGCGGTCGAAACGCCCGTTGGAACCGACCAGCAGGCTGGCATCCACCCGCCCACCCAGCTCGCTGAAGCGCTCGGGTTCACGCTCGAAGAGGATGGTCGCAGCCGAGGCGCCCGGCCCCCAGATCACGCTCTGCGGACCCTTGATCACGGTGAGGCGGTCGTAGCTTTCCGGCGTGATGTAGGACGCCGGCGAATCCATCCGGTTGGGGCAGGCGCCGAGCATCACACCGCCATTGGTCAGCAGGTTCAGGCGCGAGCCGAACATGCCGCGGAACACCGGGTCGCCGTTGACCCCGCCGCTGCGCACCGCGGAGAAGCCGGGAATGGTCTTGAGGTAGTCGGTGCCGTCGCTGGCCGGCACCGGCTGGCGCGGCAGCTTGGGATTGGTCACCACGGTGACTGGCGACTGCTGGGCGACGCCGGTCACTACCAGCGGCGCCAACTGCAGCGGTGTGCCCTGGGTATCGGCGGCCTGCACGGGTTGAGCAAGGCTGGCGCAGATCGCCAGTGTCAGGGGAGCGAATCGGAAGTAATACCCGGAATTGGGCTGCCGGGCAGCAGCATGCGCCGCAGCGCTCGCGAAGTTCGAGTTCATGGTTTTTCCACGCACAAGTTGAGATCGCCCGCGCCAGAGGCGCAGGAAGATGTTCGGTCAGGCGTGTTCCTGGGGAGGTGCGCGGGCGCGCCGGGCGTGGCGCGGCGGACTGACGGGCTCGCGGTAAACCGGTTGCGCGGGTGGTTGCGCTTCCCAGCGCAGTATCGGGCAGTCGCCGACGGCGGCCGGCAGCGCTGCGAAACTGGCAACCAGATGGCAATAACCACAATGATCTAGCGTGAGCGCACCGAGCTGGCGTGTGCCTGACGCGTGCTGCGCATGGTCCTGCCCGGAAGCGCTCGGGGTGATGCCATGCGCCGCGTGCGGGTCATGCCCGACATGGCCGTGGGCGGCATGGGCGGCATGGGCGCTGGGCGAGTGCCTTTCGGCAGCAGACATGGCCGCCTGCTGCTGGGCGCGCCACTGCCCGAGCGGCGGACCAATGAACAGCATGGCGATGGCGAATACGCCCAGCCAGCTGCCCAACGCTCTGATCCTGCCTGCCCTCAAACCAACGCCCCTTGTCCAGTCCGACAGCATGATCGCATCTGCGACCTGCGCCGCCATTGTGGCCCGGCGTCGCAGGCCGAGTTCTTGACGCGCAACAATTAATCGCAAAAGCCGGCCAGCCGAATAAAAAAATCACCAAAAAATCAAAAAGAGACCGTTTATTCCAATTTTTTAACAATGCTTGCAACCAGAAACGCATTTATCTAGTTTTCGCCGCATACAGGCCCGGAAAGACTCCGTGCGCCGAAGACAACCCGAGAACACCGTCATGAGCATGCTGAAAGACCCGTCGCAGAAATACCGCGCCTTCGCGCCGATCCGCCTGAAGGATCGCACCTGGCCCGACCAGACCATTGCCCGCGCGCCGATCTGGTGCAGCTCCGACCTGCGTGACGGCAACCAGTCGCTGATCGAACCGATGGACCCGGCGAAGAAGCTGCGTTTCTGGCAGACCCTGGTGAAGGTCGGCGTGAAGGAGATCGAGGCGTCCTTCCCCTCTGCCTCGCAGACCGACTTCGACTTCGTGCGCAAGCTGATCGAGGAAGGCCACATCCCCGACGACACCACCATCCAGGTGCTGACCCAGGCCCGCGAGGACCTGATCCGCCGCACCTTCGAGTCGCTGCGCGGGGCGAAGAAGGCCATCGTCCATCTGTACAACGCCACCAGCCCGGCGTTTCGCCGCATCGTCTTCAACCAGGACAAGGCCGGGGTGATCGATATCGCGGTCAAGGCGGCGCGCCTGTTCAACGAGCTGGCGGCCGAGCAGCCGGAAACCGCCTGGACCTTCCAGTACTCGCCGGAAACCTTCAGCGCCACCGAACTGGATTTCGCCGTGGAGGTCTGCAACGCGGTGATCGAGGTCTGGCAGCCGACGCCGCAGAACAAGGTCATCCTCAACCTGCCGGCGACCGTGGAAGTGGCCACGCCGAACATCTATGCCGACCAGATCGAGTGGTTCGGCCGCCATATCGCCCGGCGCGACAGCGTGCTGATCAGCCTGCACACCCACAACGACCGTGGCACCGGCGTAGCCGCCACCGAACTGGGGCTGATGGCTGGCGCCGACCGGGTCGAAGGCTGCCTGTTCGGCAACGGCGAGCGCACCGGCAACGTCGACCTGGTGACCCTGGCACTGAATCTCTACACCCAGGGCGTGGATCCGCAACTGGACTTCTCCGACATCGACGCGGTGCGCAAGGTGGTCGAGGAGTGCAACCAGCTGCCGGTGCATCCGCGCCACCCTTATGTCGGCGATCTGGTGCATACCGCGTTCTCCGGATCGCACCAGGATGCGATCCGCAAGGGCTTCGCCCAGCAGAGCGCCGACGGGGTATGGGAAGTGCCCTATCTGCCGATCGACCCGGCCGACATCGGCCGCAGCTACGAGGCGGTGATCCGCGTCAACAGCCAGTCGGGCAAGGGTGGCATCACCTATCTGCTGGAACAGGAATACGGCATCAACCTACCGCGGCGGATGCAGATCGAGTTCAGCCAGGTGGTGCAGAAGGAGACCGATCGCCTGGGCCTTGAGATGAGCGCCGAGCAGATCTACCGGCTGCTGGAGAACGAATACCTCGAGGCCAGCGCACCCTATGCGCTCAAGGGCCATCGGCTGCAGGAAGAGAACGGCACCTGCGCCATCGACGTGGAAGTCGAAGGTAAGGGCGGCGTGCAGCACTGGCGCGGAATCGGCAAGGGCCCGTTGGAAGCGCTGGTCGCCGCTCTGCCGCTGAAGGTAGAAGTGATGGACTACCACGAGCACGCCATCGGCGCCGGGACCAGCGCCCATGCCGCCGCCTACATCGAGCTGCGCCTGGACGGTCAGCGGTCGCTGCACGGCATCGGCATCGACGAGAACCTGACCACCGCCAGCCTGCGCGCCTTCTTCAGCGCACTGAATCGGGCACTCTCGCTGGAAGCCGCCAACGCCGCCTGAGCGGGGTAGCTCAGGCCACCGGAGCCGGGGGCGGATCGTCCGGCAGGGTCGGTATCCCCGGCTCGCTGGGCAGATCCGGCACCCCCGGCTCCTGGGGGGTATCCGGATCGGGTTGGCCAGGGATGCTGCCCGCGCCCCACTGATGTCGATGATTCATTGTCGTCTCTCCGCGTTCACCGCCGGCAGCGCCGGCACTGGTGCGGCGGTAGAGTCCGACGGCCGCGGGAAAATTCCGGCCGGTCGTCCGCTTCGCCGGCACAAATGAAAACGCCCCGCTGAGGCGGGGCGTTCGGTTTTCACGCAGAGATCGCTCTACCTGCGCGAGCTTTCAGGCCTTGGGCAGGGTGACGCCGGTCTGGCCCTGGTACTTGCCGCCCCGATCACGGTAGGAGACTTCGCACTCCTCGTCGGACTCGAGGAACAGCATCTGCGCCACACCTTCGTTGGCGTAGATCTTCGCCGGCAGGGTGGTGGTGTTGGAGAACTCCAGGGTCACGTGGCCTTCCCACTCGGGCTCGAGCGGGGTGACGTTGACGATGATCCCGCAGCGCGCATAGGTGCTCTTGCCCAGGCAGATGGTCAGCACGTTGCGCGGGATGCGGAAGTACTCGACCGTGCGCGCCAGGGCAAAGGAGTTTGGCGGGATGATGCAGACCGGGCCCTTGATGTCGACGAAGCTGCGCTCGTCGAAGTGCTTCGGATCGACGGTGGCCGAATGGATATTGGTGAATACCTTGAATTCATCGGCGCAGCGCACGTCGTAGCCGTAACTGGACACCCCGTAGGAGATCAGCGCCTGGGCGCCTTCGGTGCGCACCTGGCGCTCGACGAAGGGCTCGATCATCCCGTGCTCCTGGGCCATGCGGCGAATCCACTTATCCGATTTGATGCTCATGGCGGGCGTCCTGATTGGCTGGAAGTTGAAAAACGAGCGCGCATATTACCGGGCTGCCTGCCCCGCTAAAAGCCCGCCGAAACTCACGCTGCCGCCATCCACCCCCTCCTCAGGCGCTGCTTACACGAACGCCGGTGATGTGCGCAGCCCGCTTGCGGCGCGACCTCCGCACAGCCCGCCGGCCTGACGCAACGCCGCGACGCCGACCTCGGCGCGAAGTTCCCAAAGGCGCGATGAGTGCATTGCGCGCTGACGGCAAGCGTGAAACAGGACAAAAAAGGAAAAATAAAGCTTTCATCGGCGCGCAAAAAGCGTATGGTGCAACGGCTGCTGCTGCATGTGTCACCGTGAATCGCGACAGGCTCAGATTTCGATCCGAACATTGCTACGACTCCTATCTCCTTGCACTCAGTGATGGTCTGGAAATTTCCGGTCCATATTCCCAAAAACCTGTTTCAAGGAGACATTCACATGTCCAATCGTCAAACTGGCACCGTCAAGTGGTTCAACGATGAGAAAGGCTTCGGCTTCATCACCCCGCAATCCGGTGACGACCTGTTCGTACACTTCCGCGCCATCCAAGGCGACGGTTTCAAGAGCCTGAAAGAAGGCCAGCAAGTCTCTTTCGTCGCTGCCCGCGGCCAGAAAGGCATGCAAGCTGAGGAAGTCCAGGTTATCTAACCTGAGCTTCAACGCTTGAAAAAACCCGCTTCGGCGGGTTTTTTCGTTTCTGGGCCCGTGTGCTCAGCGGCATTCGCGCCGCTGGCCACGTAGGTTGGCGCTGAGCGACGCGAAGCCCAACAAGCGAGGCCCGATATCCAGCCGCGCCCCCTGATCACTCCTCGATAACGATCTTCGGCATCGCCTGGGCACCCTGGGCAAAACGCGCGATACGCGCACCCACGCTGCGCGCCATCTGCTGGTAGAGCATCGCCAACTGGCTTTCGGTATCGGAGATCACGATCGGCTTGCCGGCATCGGTCTGACTGCGGATTGCCAGCGACAAGGGCATCGACGCCAGCAGCTCGACGCCATAGCGTGCCGCCAGCTTCTCGCCACCGCCCTCGCCGAACAGATGCTCGGCATGCCCGCAGTTCGAGCAGATGTGCACCGCCATGTTCTCCACCACACCGAGCACCGGGATGTTGACCTTGCGGAACATCTCCACGCCCTTGATCGCATCGAGCAGCGCCAGGTCCTGCGGCGTGGTGACGATCACCGCACCGGCGACCGGCACCTTCTGCGCCAGGGTCAGCTGGATGTCACCGGTGCCCGGCGGCATGTCTACCACCAGATAGTCGAGGTCGTCCCAAGCGGTCTGGGTGATCAGCTGGATCAGCGCGCCCGAGGCCATCGGGCCACGCCAGACCATGGGCGTGTCGTCGGTGGCGAGGAAGGCCATCGACATCACCTGCACGCCGTGCGCCTCGATCGGCACGAACCACTTCTGCTCGCGAACCTCAGGCCGGGTGCCTTCGGCGATGCCGAACATCATTCCCTGGCTGGGCCCGTAGATATCGGCATCCAGCACACCCACTCGGGCACCCTCACGAGCCAGGGCCAGCGCCAGACCGGCCGCTGTGGTGGACTTGCCGACCCCGCCCTTGCCCGAAGCCACGGCGATGATGTTTTTCACCCCGGCCAGTGCCGGCACCTGTTCCTGGGCCTTGTGCGCCTGGATGTTCACCTCGACGCTGACACTTGCCGCCTCGACGCCGTCGAGGCTCTCCAGCGCCATCTGCAGCATCTGCGCCCAGCCGGACTTGAACAGGCCGCAGGCGTAGCCCAGCTCCAGACACACCGAAACCCGGCCACCCTGGATATCGATGGCCTGCACACAGCCGGCACTGACCGGGTCCTGGTCCAGATGGGGATCGGTGAGCTGACGCAGGCAGTTTTCCACCGCTTCGCGGGTGAGGGCACTCATGGCATGACTCCGAAAGGCTGAGCAAAACAGGCGGGCATGATAGCAGCGACCAAGGCCCGCGCGGCGGGGCCGGATTGCCGCGGCCGGCGCAGCACGGATGAAAAAAACTGCCTGCGCCTATATAGTTGCCGACTTCTTTCGCATCCCCCGTATCCCTGACCACCATGTCCGATACCCGCCAGATCCTCGTCACCAGCGCCCTGCCCTACGCCAACGGCTCGATCCACCTGGGCCATATGCTCGAGTACATCCAGACCGACATCTGGGTGCGCTTCCAGAAGCTGCGTGGTCACCAGTGCATCTACGTCTGCGCCGACGATGCGCACGGCTCGGCGATCATGCTGCGCGCGGAGAAGGAAGGCATCACCCCGGAACAGCTGATCGCCAACGTCCAGGCCGAACACAGCGCCGACTTCGCCGACTTCGGCGTCGCCTTCGACAATTTCCACTCCACCCACTCGCCGGAAAACCGCGAGCTGGCCGAGCTGATCTACACCCGCCTGCGCGATGCCGGGCACATCGCCACGCGCTCGGTGACCCAGTATTTCGACCCGGACAAGGGCATGTTCCTCGCCGACCGCTTCATCAAGGGCACCTGCCCCAAGTGCGGCGCGGAAGACCAGTACGGCGACAACTGCGAGAAGTGCGGCGCCACCTACGAGCCCACCGAACTGAAAGATCCGCGCTCGGCGATCTCCGGCGCCACCCCGGTGCTCAAGGATTCCAAGCATTTCTTCTTCAAGCTTCCCGACTTTGCCGCCATGCTCAAGCAGTGGACCCGCAGTGGTGCGCTGCAGGACGCAGTGGCGAACAAGATCGCCGAGTGGCTCGACGGCGGCCTGCAGGAGTGGGACATCAGTCGCGATGCGCCCTACTTCGGCTTCGAGATTCCCGGCGAGCCGGGCAAGTACTTCTACGTCTGGCTGGACGCGCCGATCGGCTACATGGCCAGCTTCAAGAACCTCTGCGCGCGCTGCCCGGAGCTGTCCTTCGAGGCCTTCTGGAGCCAGCAGTCGACGGCCGAGCTGTATCACTTTATCGGCAAGGACATCGTCAACTTCCACACTCTGTTCTGGCCGGCGATGCTCGAAGGCGCAGGCTTCCGCAAGCCGACCGCGGTCAACGTGCACGGCTACCTGACGGTGAACGGGCAGAAGATGTCCAAGTCGCGCGGCACCTTCATCAAGGCGCGCACCTACCTGGACCACCTGAACCCCGAGTACCTGCGCTACTACTACGCGAGCAAGCTGAGCCGCGGGGTCGACGACCTCGACCTGAACCTCGAGGACTTCGTGCAGAAGGTCAACTCGGACCTGGTCGGCAAGGTGGTCAACATCGCGAGCCGCTGCGCCGGCTTCATCCACAAGGGCAACGCCGGCGTGCTGGTCGCGGCCAACCCGGAACCCGCGCTGTGGGAGGCCTTCCAGGCCGCCGCGCCGAGCATCGCCGAGGCCTATGAGGCCCGCGACTTCTCCCGCGCGATGCGCGAGATCATGGCCCTGGCCGACCGCGCCAACGCCTGGATCGCCGACAAGGCGCCCTGGGCACTGAACAAGGTCGAGGGCAAGCAGGCCGAGGTGCAGCAGATCTGCGCCCTGGGCATCAACCTGTTCCGCCAGCTGGTGATCCTGCTCAAGCCGGTACTGCCGCGACTGGCCGCCGACGCCGAAGCCTTCCTCAACGTTGCGCCGCTGGGCTGGGGCGATCTGCCCCATGCGCTGGCCGACCATCAGCTGAACGCCTTCACCCCGCTGCTGACCCGCATCGAGGCAGCGAAGATCGACGCCATGACCGAGGCCTCCAAGGAAGACCTGGCGGCGCAGAGCACCGATGTCGCCGCGCAGAGCACTGGCAATGGTGAGCTAAGCAAAGAGCCGCTGGCAGCGGAAATCGACTTCAATGCCTTCGCCGCGGTCGATCTGCGCATCGCCCTGATCGAGAAGGCCGAGCTGGTCGAGGGTGCCGACAAGCTGCTGCGTCTGACCCTGGACATCGGCGACGCCAAGCGCAACGTATTCTCCGGCATTCGCAGCGCTTATCCCGACCCAAGCGTGCTGCAGGGCCGGCTGACGCTGTATGTGGCCAACCTGGCGGCGCGCAAGATGAAATTCGGTGTCAGCGAAGGCATGGTTCTGGCCGCAGGTCCGGGCGGCAGCGAGATCCATCTGCTCAGCCCGGACGCCGGCGCCCGCCCCGGCCAACGGGTGAAGTAACCGCACTCAGGCGCTGAGCAGGCGGCTCAACCGGCCGTCGTCAGCGCTTTTGCCGCAGTCTTTCGGCTTGTAGCGGGCGGACCGCTTCCCGATAATAGGCGCCCTCTTTCCACCGGCCCCGGCCAGCTCGCGACGGTATCCGTGCATGACCGAACTCGCCCTGATCATGGTTAGCGCCATCCTGGTCAACAACTTCGTGCTGGTGCAGTTCCTCGGCCTGTGCCCGTTCATGGGCGTGTCGAAGAAGATCGAGACGGCCATCGGCCTGTCCCTTGCCACCACCTTCGTGCTGACCCTGGCGGCGATGTGCGCCTACCTGATGCAGGAGTACATCCTCAAGCCGCTGGACCTGGAGTTTCTGCGCACCATCGGCTTCATCCTGGTGATCGCCGTGGTGGTGCAGTTCACCGAAATGGTGGTGCACAAGACCAGTCCGCTGCTGTACCGGGTGCTGGGGATCTTCCTGCCGCTGATCACCACCAACTGCATCGTGCTCGGCGTTGCCCTGCTCAACGCCAACCGTGGCGAATTCACCTTCATCACTGCCACCGCCAACGGCTTCGCCGCAGGGCTCGGCTTCTCCCTGGTGCTGGTGCTGTTCGCCGCCATGCGTGAGCGCATCGCCATCGCCGACGTGCCGAAATCCTTCCAGGGCGCGGCCATCGGCATGATCACCGCCGGCCTGATGTCGCTGGCCTTCATGGGCTTCGCCGGGCTGATCAAGCTATGAGCCTGGTGCTGATCGCCGTTCTTGCGCTGCTCGCGCTGTGCCTGGTGTGCGGCGCCATCCTCGGTTTTGCCGCGGTGCGCTTTCGCGTCGAGGGCAACCCGATCGCCGAGCAGATCAACGCCCTGCTGCCGCAGACCCAGTGTGGCCAGTGCGGCTATCCCGGCTGCAAGCCCTACGCCGAGGCCATCGCCGGCGGCGACAAGATCAACAAGTGCCCTCCGGGCGGCGAGGCGACCATCCAGGCGCTGGCCGACCTGCTGGATGTCGAGCCCGAGCCGCTGGACGCCGAAGGCGGCGAAAAGCCGCAGATGGTCGCCTTCATCCGCGAGGCCGAGTGCATCGGCTGCACCAAGTGCATCCAGGCCTGCCCGGTCGACGCCATCCTCGGCGCCGCGCGGCAGATGCATACGGTGATCGCCTCGGAATGCACCGGCTGCGACCTCTGCGTCGAGCCCTGTCCGGTCGACTGCATCGACATGATCGAGGTCGGTAGCAACCTGCAGGGCTGGAAATGGTCGCAACCGCTGCCGCCTGGCCAGCTGATCGCCACTGACCGGGAGCAGGCCGCATGACCGCCCTGGCACAGAACCCGGCGCTGAAGGTCTGGGACATTCCCGGCGGCATCCATCCGGCCGAACGCAAGGAGCTGTCCAACCGCGGCCCGATCCTCTATCCGCCGCTGCCACGTCAGCTGATCCTGCCGCTGGCACAGCACATCGGCGCCGCCGCCGAGCCCTGCGTGAGTGTCGGCGAGCGCGTGCTCAAAGGGCAGAAGATCGCCGAGTCGAACGGCTTCGTCAGCGCCCCGCTGCACGCGCCTACGTCGGGCAGAGTGACCTTCATAGGACCGCAGCCGTACCCCCACGTCTCCGGGCTGCCAGCCACTGCGATCGTCATCGACAGCGACGGGCTGGACGAGTGGGCGCCGCTTGCGCCCTGCCCGGACTACCGGGCACTTGAGCCCGACGAGTTGCTGGCGCGCATTCGCGAGGCTGGCATCAGCGGCATGGGCGGCGCGGGCTTCCCGACCGCGGTGAAGCTATCGGCACGGCCGAGCCAGAAGATCCACACCCTGATCATCAACGGCACCGAGTGCGAGCCCTACATCACCGCCGATGACCTGTTGATGCGTGAAAGAGCGGCCGAGCTGGTCGCCGGTATCGACGTGCTGGTCTATCTGATCCAGCCGGACCAGGTGCTGATCGGTATCGAGGACAACAAGCCCGAAGCCATCGCCGCAGTGCGCGAGGCGCTCGCCGAGCGCAGCTACACGCTCAAGGTGTTCCCGACCAAGTACCCGTCCGGTGGCGAGAAGCAGCTGATCCAGATCCTCACCGGCAAGGAAGTGCCTGCCGGCGGCCTGCCGGCGGATATCGGCATGCTCTGCCAGAACGTCGGCACCTGCGTCGCCATCCATGACGCGGTCATGCTCGGTCGGCCGCTGATCTCGCGCATCACCACCCTGACCGGCGAGGCGCTGGCGCGGCCGTGCAACGTCGAGGCACTGATCGGCACGCCGATCCACGAACTGCTGGCCTTCGCCGGACTGGACGAAGGAACGCTCGAACGCCTGATCATGGGCGGTCCGATGATGGGCTTTTCGCTGCCGTCGCTGGATGTACCACTGATCAAGACCACCAACTGCCTGCTCGCGGTGACCCGCAAGGAATTGCCCGCCCCACCGCCGGCGCTGCCGTGCATCCGCTGCGGCGAGTGCGCCGAGGCCTGCCCTGCGAGCCTGTTGCCGCAGCAGCTGCACTTCTTCGCCCTGGGCCACGAGCACGAACAGCTCAAGGCACACAATCTGTTCGACTGCATCGAGTGCGGCGCCTGTGCCTATGTCTGCCCCTCGAGCATTCCGCTGGTGCAGTACTACCGGGCGGCCAAGGCCGAGATCCGCGATCTGGAGCAGAAGCAGCAGAAGGCCGAATACTCCAAGCAGCGCTTCGAACAGCGCCAGGAGCGCCTGCGCCGGGTCGAGGAACAGAAGGAAGCCGAGCGCGTTGCCCGTGCCGAACGTGCTGCCAAGGCCAAGGCCGCGCAGAGCGAGGCGCCTCCTGCGACCGCGCCGGAAGCGGCAGATGCCCAGCTGAAGAAGCTGAAGATCGAGGCCAGCATGGCCCAGGTCGCGCTGAAGAAGGCCGAGAAACAGTTGGCCCAGCACGACACCGACGAGCTCAAGGCCCAGGTCGCCGAGCTGCGTAGCGCCGCCGAAGCCGCACAGAAGGCGCTCGACGCCGCACAGGCCAGCGCGCCCGTCACCAGTGCCAAGCCCACCGGTGACGACGCGCTTAAGAAGGCCAAAATCGACGCCGCCATGCTCAAGGCCCAGCTGCGCAAGCTGGAGAAGGTCGAGCAGCCCGACGCCGATCAGCAAGCCGAACTCGCCCGTCTGCGCCAGCAACTCGAAGTCGCGGAAAAGGCCCTGGCCGACCTGGAAGCTGCACCGACTGCTNCGCCCGTCGCCAAGCCCGCCGGCGATGATGCGCTGAAGAAGGCCAAGATCGACGCCACCATGCTCAAGGCCCAGCTGCGCAAGCTGGAGAAGGTCGAGCAGCCCGACGCC
>NZ_QASN01000007.1 GCF_003052585.1 Pseudomonas mangrovi
ACCTTCGCCAACGAGATCGGCAACATCGCCAAGGCCGCCGGCGTCGACGGCCGCGAGGTAATGGAAGTGGTGTGCATGGACAACAAGCTCAACCTGTCCAAGTACTACATGCGCCCGGGCTTCGCCTTCGGCGGCTCCTGCCTGCCCAAGGACGTGCGCGCCCTCTCCTACCGCGCCAGCCAGTGGGACATCGAGTCGCCGCTGATCAGCTCGCTGATGCGCTCCAACTCGGTCCAGGTGCAGAACGCCTTCGACCTGATCGCCCAGCACGGCAGCCGCAAGGTTGCCCTGCTCGGTCTGGCGTTCAAGGCCGGCACCGACGATCTGCGTGAAAGCCCGCTGGTGGAGCTGGCCGAGATGCTGATCGGCAAGGGCTTCGAGCTGTCGATCTTCGACAGCAACGTCGAGTACGCCCGCGTGCTGGGTGCCAACAAGGAATACATCGAGTCGAAGATCCCGCACGTGTCCTCGCTGCTCAAGTCCGATCTGGACGAGGTGGTACAGAGCGCCGACATCGTCGTTCTGGGCAATGGCGACTCGCGTTTCCGCGCCTACGCCGAGCAGGTTCCGGCCGGCAAGCAGGTGATCGATCTGGTCGGCTTCATGACCGGCAAGACCGCCGCCGGCGCAGAAGGCATCTGCTGGTAACGACGGGCTGACTGTTGCCCTTGGCAAGACCCGCTCCGCCTCGGCGCAGCGGGTCAACGAGCAGGATGAGGACGCAGCCATGCGGACCAACCCAGGCAGAACGCAGATCACCAGCCACTCCCCGGCCTTTTGGCCAGGAGCCGCCGCGACCTGCAAGCGCTCGCTGTCCAGGACTGCAACCGAAACCCCGGCGCCGGCAGGCGGTCATCGCTGCCCCGGCAACCCAGCAGGCGAGTGTCCGATGTGCGCGGCACGTCGGACACTCGCTACCTGGGGGGATATCTGGCGGGTTCCCCTGGAACCTTCCCTCTGGCGTGCATGCGCGAGTTACTGATCCATGGTCTTCTCATCCAACGTATTCCTGTTCCTCTTCCTGCCGGTGTTCCTCAGCCTTTATTACCTGAGCCCGGCCCGCTACCGAAACCTGCTGATCCTGATCGGCAGCTACCTGTTCTACGCCTGGTGGCGAGTGGACTTCCTGCTGCTGTTCGTCGCAGTGACGATGTGGAACTACATCTTCGGCCTGCGCATCCATCGCGCCGGTATACGCAGCCGTGAGTCCCAGCGCTGGGTGCTCTGGGGCGTGGTTGGCAACCTGGCAACGCTGGGTTACTTCAAGTACGCCAACTTCGGCATGGAGAACGTCAATGCGGCAATGGAAGCCATGGGGCTGGAGCCTTTTCTGCTCACCCAGGTGATCCTGCCGATCGGCATCTCCTTCTACATATTCCAGTCGATCAGCTACCTGATCGATGTCTACCGCGGCGACACCAAACCGACGGAAAACCTGATCAACTTCGCAGCCTTCATCGCGCTTTTCCCGCAGCTGATCGCGGGGCCGGTACTGCGCTACAAGGATCTCGCGGACCAGTTCACCGGGCGTACCCACAGCCTGGACAAGTTTTCCGAAGGCGCAACCCGCTTCATGCAGGGCTTCGTCAAGAAGGTCTTCATCGCCGACTCCCTGGCGCCGCTGGTGGACCACTGCTTCGCCTTGCAGGACCCCAGCACCGGCGATGCCTGGCTCGGCATGCTGGCCTACACCGCACAGTTGTACTTCGACTTCTCCGGCTACAGCGACATGGCCATCGGCCTGGGCCTGATGATGGGGTTCCGCTTCATGGAGAACTTCAACCAGCCCTACATCAGCCAATCGATCACCGAGTTCTGGCGGCGCTGGCACATCAGCCTGTCGACCTGGCTGCGCGACTACCTCTACGTCCCGCTGGGCGGCAACCGCAACGGCACCTTCAACACCTACCGCAACCTGTTCCTGACGATGCTGCTCGGCGGCTTCTGGCATGGCGCCAACTGGACCTTCCTGATCTGGGGTGCCTGGCACGGCACCTGGCTGGCCATCGAACGTGCGCTGGGCGTGAACGCCGCCCCGCATCGGATCAATCCGCTGAAGTGGGCGCTGACCTTCTTCCTGGTGATGCTCGGCTGGGTGATCTTCCGTGCCGAAAACGTCGGCGTCGCCTGGCGCATGTACGAGGCGATGTTCAGCTTCAACGGCTGGGGCCTTTCGGAGCTGAACAAGGCGGCGATCACCGAACTGCAGATCGTCACCCTGGTCATCGCCTACATCACCCTGGCCATCTGCGGCCTGCGCCAGTTCTACCGTAACCCGCTGTCGCCCAAGTCGCCGCAGACCGACGCCGACGGCCCGGCGACCGATCAGCCGCGGATGATCCGTGCCGTGCCGGGCGATTCGCCACAAGTAGTGATGACCAGCTCCGGCATGCTGGTGCAGCGCGCTTCCTGGAGCAGCGCCCTGCCGCGCTATTTCGTCCGCGCAGCGATCCTTGTGCTGTTCGCGGTGTCGATTCTCAAGCTCTCCGCGCAGAGCTACTCCCCATTCCTCTATTTCCAGTTCTGAGAAGGCACCTATGACGCGTCAGCTTAGAAAAGTCTACGTCGCCCTGTTCCTGGCCCTGCTGCTGCTGCTCGGCGCGCTGTCGGTCAAGGGACTGGGCAGCTTTGACGCTCCGCCGGACAGCTCGGTGGTCGATGGCAAACTGACCCGCGCGCTGGAGAGCCACTATGACCAGCAGTTCCCGGTCAAGCGCCTGGGCACCAACGTCTGGGCAGCACTTGAGTACATGCTCTTCGGCACCGGCCGCCCGGGGGTGGTGGTCGGCCTCGAGCAATGGCTGTTCAGCGACGAGGAGTTCAAGCCGGTCGTCAACGCCGAACGCAACATCGACGACAACTGGGCCCTGATCCGCGGTGTTCGCGACGAGTTGGCCAAGCGCGACATTCGCCTGGTCCTGGCCATCGTGCCGGCGAAGAATCGTCTGTATCCGGAGTACATGGGCGACAACCGCCCCACTGCACTGCGCGACGAGCTGTTCCAACAGTTCCATAACCAGGCCAGTGAGGCTGCAATCGTTGCACCCGACCTGCTGACTCCGCTGCGCCGGACCAAACAGCAGGGCCCGGTGTTCCTGCGTACCGACACCCACTGGACGCCGCTAGGTGCCGAAGTGGTGGCCCAGCAGCTGGGCAAGGCGATTCGTAGCCAGGCGCTGCTGAACGCCGAACCGACGCCGTTCGTCACAGAGGTCGGCGCAGAAAAGAAGCTCGAGGGTGACCTGATCACCTTCCTGCCCCTGGACCCGCTGTTCGCCGACCTGCTGCCTCCGCCGGATGTCCTGCAACAGCGCACCACTCACAAGGCGCAATCCGCCGCGGATGCGGACCTGTTCGGCGAGGAACAGATTCCGGTTGCCCTTGTCGGAACCAGTTACAGCGCCAACCCGGACTGGAATTTCGACGGTGCACTGCGCGAGGCGCTGATGAGCGATCTGACCAACCACGCCGAATCCGGCCGTGGGCCGATGCTGCCGATGCTCAAGTACCTGCAGTCCGATGACCTGCGTGACCACCCGCCGCAAGTGGTGATCTGGGAATACCCCGAGCGCTACCTGCCGATGACCAATGATCTGAGCGACTTCGACCCAAGCTGGATCGCCCGTCTCAAAAACGGGCAAGCAGAAAGACAGCAACTGGCGAAGTACTTGCACGAACAATGAAAGAGAAACGGCTTCCGGCGCTGCCCCAGTAATTGCCCGCCGATACGACACAACCACAAGAAACAACACCCTATTGAACGTTTCAGGAGAGACAGCATGATCCCAGTAATCTTGTCCGGCGGCAGCGGTTCCCGGCTCTGGCCCCTATCGCGCAAGCAGTTTCCCAAACAGTTCCTGGCCCTCACCGGTGAGCACACGCTGTTTCAGCAGACACTCCAGCGCCTGGCGTTCGATGGCATGCAGAAACCGCTGCTGGTGTGCAACAAGGACCACCGTTTCATCGTCCGTGAACAGCTCGACTCGCTCGCCCTGCCGATTCAGGGCCTGCTGCTCGAGCCGTTCGGCCGCAATACTGCGCCGGCCGTTGCCCTGGCGGCGATGAAGCTGGTTGCCGAAGGCCGTGACGAGCTGATGCTGGTACTGCCGGCCGACCACGTGATCGACGATCAGAAGTCCTTCCAGCGTGCCCTGGCCCTTGCCACCACCGCCGCAGAGCAGGGCGAGATGGTGCTGTTCGGGGTACCGGCCACCAGCCCGGAAACCGGCTATGGCTACATCAAGTGCGACATGGCGGCGCGCGACGACCTGAATGAGGGCGTCAAGCGCGTCATGCAGTTCGTCGAGAAGCCGGACGCCGAGCGCGCGGTGAGTTTCGTCGAGTCCGGCGACTACTTCTGGAACAGCGGCATGTTCCTGTTCCGCGCCAGCCGCTTCCTCGAAGAGCTGAAGAAGCATGACGCCGACATCTACGACACCTGCCTGCTGACTCTGGAGCGCAGCAACGTGGAAGGCGACGAAATCAGCATCGACGCCGCGACCTTCGCCTGCTGCCCGGAGAACTCCATCGACTACGCGGTGATGGAAAAGACCGAGCACGCCTGCGTGGTACCGATGAGCGCCGGCTGGAGCGACGTCGGCTGCTGGTCCTCGATCTGGGACGTGCATGACAAGGACGAGAACGGCAACGTCCTCAAGGGCGACGTGATGGTCGAAGACAGCCGCAACTGCCTGGTGCACGGCAACGGCAAGCTGGTGACCATCCTTGGCCTGGACAACATCGTGGTGGTGGAAACCAAGGACGCGATCATGATCGCCCACAAGGACAAGGTGCAGAACGTCAAGAAGCTGGTTCAGCGTCTGGACGCCGACAGCCGTCCGGAAACCCAGAACCATTGCGCCGTGTATCGCCCCTGGGGCTGCTACGACTCGGTCGACATGGGTGGCCGCTTCCAGGTCAAGCGCATTTCGGTCAAGCCGGGCGCGCAGCTCTCGCTGCAGATGCACCACCACCGCGCCGAGCACTGGATCGTCGTCTCCGGTACTGCACAGGTCACCTGCAACGAGAAGACCTTCCTGCTCACCGAGAACCAGTCGACCTACATCCCGATCACCGCGGTTCATCGCCTGGCCAACCCCGGCAAGATCCCGCTGGAAATCATCGAGGTGCAGTCCGGCAGCTATCTGGGCGAAGACGACATCGAGCGTCTCGAAGATGTCTACGGTCGTACCGCAGCAGGCCTGAAAACCACCGCTTGACCCCGCTCCGGCCCTTCGGGGCCGGATTACCCCCGCAAACCAAAGCAGATGGGCGCTCCCGCGCCCCGTCGGCCTACTCGCCTCCTGCCAACCCTGTTCGCTCGTACCACGCCCCGCTTACGAACACGCGCCAGGCAGTAGCAGACGACAACAGCTGTGCTGACTGTCGCTGTCTACCCTCGGCGGCAGAATCGCGCGCCCCCCCAGCCAGCCTCCCCGGCATGCCTAGACAGCCACCTGGATTACGCAGCTGCGGCCTTCAGAACATCCGTCTGCAGCGGAATGTTTGCACCCCTGCGCCCGGCTTGCGAACATCCCCCCTCTATCACCTGCGGAGAGACTCATGCTGATTGGCGTTCTGCTCGCGGTGACCTGGCTGATCCTGGTCATCCGCTATCCGCACAAGGCCCTGCCGGTCTCCCTCGCCGCGCTTTGCGGGTTGCTGCTGCTCGCCGCCGTGGTGGTCTGGCAACAGGAACAGCAGAGCAGACGCCTGTCGCGTGTCGAGATCCGCCTGCAGCATGACCTGGTGCAGTGCCCCGGCGCCCGTCCGCTCAGGGTCGAGGTACACAACGGCAACAGCCGGGCGTTGCGTGAGCTGCGCTGGAAACTCTACGTCCACAGTCCGGGCCAAAGCGCCAATCTGATCCAGGGCCGCCCTGCGGAGCTGGACTACGACGGCCCCGGTAACCTGCTGGCCGACGCGCGCTGGCAGGAGTGCCTGCCTCTGCCAGCGCTTCGTCCCGGCTACCGACCGCAGAGCCTGGAGTACCGCGCGATCGACCTGCGTGGCCGCTTCACCCGATAAGCCCTGAACAAAACAACAACAGGAAAGCCACCATGAACGCTCCCGTCACGCTCATCACCGGTTGCTCCAGCGGCATAGGCCGCGCGCTGGCCGATGCCTTCAAAGCCGCCGGACACCAGGTCTGGGCCAGCGCACGCAAGGATGAAGATGTCCGCCGACTGAGCGATGCGGGCTTCGTGGCGGTGCAACTGGACGTCAACGACGCCGCTGCGGTCGGGCAGTTGGCCGAGCGCCTGCAGGGCGAAGCAGGCCGCCTGGATATCCTGATAAACAACGCCGGCTACGGCGCCATGGGCCCTCTGCTGGACGGTGGCGCCGAAGCGATGCGCCGGCAGTTCGAGACCAACGTGTTCGCCCTGGTGAGCCTGACCCAGGCGTGCTTTCCCCTACTGCGTGCGAGTCGTGGGCTGGTGGTCAATATCGGCAGCGTCTCCGGGGTTCTGGTGACGCCCTTCGCCGGCACCTACTGCGCATCCAAGGCCGCCGTACATGCGCTCAGCGACGCCCTGCGCATGGAGCTCAACCCGTTCGGCATTCGCGTCATGGAAGTGCAGCCAGGCGCCATCGCCTCGAGCTTTGGTGCCAATGCCAGCCACGAGGCCGAACAGCTGATCAGCGAACGTTCGCCCTGGTGGCCGCTACGCAAGGCGATCATGGCACGCGCCAATGCCTCACAGGGCAACCCGACCCCGGCGGAAGAGTTCGCTCGTGATCTGCTTGCCGCCGCGAGCAGCAGCAAGCCACCGCGCCTGCTGCGCCTGGGCAATGGCAGCCGCAGCATGCCGCTGATGGAGCGCCTGCTGCCCAAGGCCCTGGTCGAAGGCCGCATCATCAAGCGTTTCGGTCTCGACCGGCAGCTCTGAGCGCACCGCGCGCAGGAGGATTTGCATGCACGCATCAGCCCTGGTTCTCGGCGCCCTGCTCGCCCTTGCCGGCAGTACTGTTCTGGCCGATCCGGCCAGTTGTCGCAACGGCCATTTCCCGGCCAGTGCGGGCGGCTTCTCCCTGGCCGAGGTAAGCAGCGAGCGCAGCCATTTCTTCGATGACGCCGAGGGCTGCCCGCAGGGGGCCGAGTGCCGGCGCAAGAGCTACCTGGTCAAGGGCGACCAGGTCCTGGTCGCGCAGCAGAATGACGGCTGGAGCTGCGTCTGGTATCAGGGCGCCCGACGCGAGTTCGTCGGCTGGATGGCCAGTGCCGACCTGCGCCCGCTGCCGCCGGAGCTGCCGCAGCAGTGGCTGGGCGATTGGCAGTTCTACGACAACCGTCTGCAGATCAGCGAGGGCAGCGACGGCGCCCTGGAAGTCAGCGGCGACGCCGTCTGGTATGGCGGTATCAACAGCTTCGGTGATCGCGTGGTACACGTCGGCAGCCTCGGCGGCACCGGCATGGTCGAGGACGGCCACCTCCTGCATATTCGCGAAGGCGAGGACGAGTACAGCTGCCATGCCCGCCTGCGTCTGCTCGGCCAGTTCCTGATAGTCGACGACAACGGCAACTGCGGCGGCATGAACGTTCGCTTCGATGGCGTCTACCAGCGCTGAACTGCCAGGCGCTGGCGACCTCTATGCAGTAACACTCCCCGTCGAGCCCTGCCATGACCCCGCGTTCCTCTGACCTTGTCCGCGCCCTGCTGCTGGGCCTGGCCGCCAGCCTGCTGCTGACGCTTGTCGCCTGTTCACGTGTGGGTCTGGCCTATCGCAACCTGGACATGATCATTCCCTGGTCGCTGGATGACTACTTGCAGATGTCCGATGAGCAGCGCGCGTTCTTCGATGAGCGACTCGACGAACATCTGCTCTGGCACTGCAGCCAGGAGTTGCCGCGTTATCGCGACTGGCTCGCCTCGCTGCAGCAGATGAGCCGCAGCGAGGAACTCGATCCGCAGCAGATGCAGGCGCGCTTCGACGAGGCCCGCGAGGCGATCGATGCCATCGCCCGGCAGATCACCCCGACCACCATCGAGCTGCTGCGGGATCTCGACGATGCGCAGGTGCGCCAGCTCGAGGAGGCGCTGCGCAAGGACATCGACGAGCGCCGCAAGGAACATCTGCAACCGCCCGTGAGCGAGCAGATCGCCGACCGTGCCGAACGCATGGAGAAGCGCCTGGCGACCTGGTATGGGCGCCTGACGCAGGCGCAGAAGGCCCGCGTGCGCCAGTGGTCCGAGGCGCTGGGTAACCAGAACCAGCAGTGGATAGACAACCGTGCGCAATGGCACGCGCGGCTGCTGCAGACGCTGCAGACCCGCGACCAGGCCGACTTCCCCGAGCGCATCAGCGCCCTGATGCAGCAGCGCCAGCAGTACTGGACGCCCGAATACCGGCGCATCTTTGCTGCGGCCGAGGTGCAGGCACGCGAACTGTTGCGCGACGTGCACCTGATGGCAGAACCGCGCCAGCGCGCACATCTGCACAAGCGCCTGGACGACCTGCAGCGCGAACTGGCCGAGATTCCCTGCCAGGCCTGAGCGGCGCTTGCAATTGCCGGCGTAAAGCCAGCAAGATCCTCGGTTCCTCGCAGGGTGCCGAAGCCCCTGCCCAGCCGCGGGGGGTTCAGCCATGGCCAAGCAGTATCCGGAAATCAGCGAACGCTTCGCGCAGTTCATCGCGGCGCAGAAGATCTTCTTCGTCGGCACCGCGACGGCAGACAGCCGCGTCAACCTCTCGCCCAAGGGCATGGACTCGCTGCGCCTGCTCTCCAGCACCCGCGTCGCCTGGCTCAGTGTGACCGGCAGCGGCAACGAGAGCGCCGCGCACCTGCTGCAGAACCCGCGCATGACCCTGATGTTCTGCGCCTTCGAGGGCAAGCCGCTGATCCTGCGACTGTACGGTAACGCGCGGGCGGTGCATCGCCATGATGCCGAGTGGACCAGCCTGGCGGCAGGCTTCCCGCCCCTGCCCGGCGCCCGGCAGATCTTCATCCTCGATGTCGACCTGGTGCAGGCCTCCTGCGGCATGTCGGTGCCGTTCTTCGACTACGTCGGCGAGCGTGAGCAGCTCAACGACTGGGCCGCCGGCATCGGCGACGAAGGAATCCGGCGCTACTGGGCGGAAAAGAATCAGACCAGCATCGACGGCCTGCCCACCCGGATCTTCGAGCCCCGTCTCGAAGCCGAGGAAGGCTGAGGTGCCGGTCGGCCGCCAACCGGCGTATTGCGCGACAGGCCTCGGCACGTGACGCTGGACAGCCGACAGCTGCGCCTGCAGGACTGGGCGCCCCTCTTCGACGAGAAGGTTCTGGCGCGGGGACGCTCCTACGCCAAGCTCGGTATGGTGCGCATCATCCAGGTGACTGCGCAGACCATCGAGGCGCGCTGCCACGGCACCGCCGAGCGTCCCTACCGCCAGCACATCCTGCTGCGCGCCGGCGGCGAACACTGGCGGATCGAGGGGCGCTGCAGCTGTCCGGTCGGCGGCAACTGCAAGCACATCGCCGCGGTGCTGATCACCCTTGAGCAGCTGCAGCAGCGCAACGACCCGCTGGCAGTGCCGATCGAGCTCCCCCAGGCCGAGAGCGAACAGCTGATCGAAGACCTTGCGCCGCAGCCGCTGCTGCGCCTGGGCAGTCATCGTCGCCTGCACTTCGACGGCCGCCGCCAGCGCATGCTCGAACAGACGCAGCACCGCGCAGCGCTGGCGTTCCTGTATGCCGGCCATCAGGTGGGCGAACGCAACCAGCCGCAGCTCAGCGTGCGCAACCGTGACGGCCAGCGCCTGCGCATCAACCGTCAGCCCGAGCAGGAGGCCCTGTTCCGCGCGCAATTGCTTGCGCTCGGCCTGCAACCCGCTCTGCGCCGCAGCGAAGCCCTCCCGGAGCAAGCCGGCGAACCCTTCGAGCTGAAGGACCAGGCGAGCTGGCTGAGCTTCGTGCGCGAGGCGCTGCCACGGCTTCGCGCCCAGGGCTGGCAGATCGAGATGAGCGCCGACTTCCACTTCGACCTCAAGCCGGTGCAGCGCTGGTACGCCAGCGTCAGCGAAGCGCCCGGGCATGACTGGTTCGATCTGGAGATGGGCATCCTGGTCGAGGGCCGTCGTATCAGCCTGCTGCCGATCCTGTTGCGCACCCTACGCAGCGCGCCCTGGCTACTCGATCCACAGAGCCTGGCCCAGCGCGGCGACGGCGAGCTGCTGCTGGTGGAGCTGCCGCTGGGCGAAGGCCGCGTCGGCCTGCCCTACGGGCGCCTGCGACCCTTGCTGGCGGTGCTCGCCGAACTGTATTTCGGTGCCGCCGGGGAAAACGACGAGCGACTGCGGCTGAACCGCGCCGACGCCGCGCGCCTGCAGCAACTGGAGACGCTCGAGCTGGACTGGCAGGGCGGCGACAGTCTGCGCGAGTTCGGCGCACGCCTCAGCCGTGCCGCCGAGACACCGCTGGCCGCGCCCGCCGGCCTGCGCGCGCAGCTGAGGACCTACCAGGCCCAGGGCCTGGCCTGGATGCAGACCCTGCGCGAGCTCGGCATGGGTGGCGTGCTGGCGGACGACATGGGCCTGGGCAAAACCCTGCAGAGCCTGGCGCACCTGCTGCTGGAGAAGCAGTCGGGGCGTCTGCAGCGGCCGGCGCTGATCGTCATGCCGACCAGCCTGATTGGCAACTGGCAGGAAGAAGCGGCCCGGTTCACCCCGCAGCTGCGGGTACTCGCGTTGCACGGTCCGAAACGCAGCGAGCACTTCGCCACGCTGGAGCGCTTCGATCTGATTCTGACCACCTATGCATTGTTGCCGCGCGACCTGCCGAGGTTGCGCGAACAGTCGTTCTCGGTGCTGATCCTCGACGAGGCGCAGACCATCAAGAACCCGCGCAGCAAGGCCGCCCTCGCCGCCCGCGAGCTGCACGCAGAACAACGTCTGTGCCTGACCGGCACGCCGCTGGAGAATCACCTGGGCGAGCTGTGGGCGCTGTTCCAGTTCCTCACGCCGGGCTGGCTGGGCGATGAAGCCGCCTTCAACCGCCTCTACCGGCAACCCATCGAGCGCGACGGCGACAACCATCGCCTGGCGCATCTGAATGCCCGCGTACGGCCCTTCATGCTGCGCCGGCGCAAGGAAGAGGTGGCCCGCGAGCTGCCGCCCAAGAGCGAGATCATTCAGTGGGTGGAGTTGAGCGAGGCGCAGCGCGACCGCTACGAGACCCTGCGCCTGGCCATGGACGGCAAGCTGCGTGAAGAGATCCGCCGGCAGGGGCTGGCCGGCAGCCGCATGCTGATCCTCGAGGCGCTGCTGCGCTTGCGCCAGGTCTGCTGCGACCTGCGCCTGCTGGGTGACGCGCAACCCGCCGGCGCCGCGCAATCGGCCAAGCTGACCGCACTGATGCGCATGCTCGACGAGCTGTTTGCCGAAGGTCGTCGCGTGCTGCTGTTCTCGCAGTTCGCCAGCATGCTCGAACTGATCGCGGAGGAGCTGCGCAAGCGGCGCATCCCCTTCGCCCAGCTCACCGGCGCGACGCGTGATCGTCAGGCGCAGATCCACGAGTTCCAGGACGGCGACCTGCCGATCTTCCTGATCAGCCTCAAGGCCGGCGGGGCCGGACTCAACCTGACCGCGGCGGACACGGTGATTCACTTCGACCCCTGGTGGAACCCGGCCGTCGAGGCCCAGGCCAGCGACCGCGCCTATCGCATCGGCCAGGACAAGCCGGTGTTCGTCTACCGTCTGATTGCCCGCGGAAGCATCGAGGAGAAGATCCAGCAACTGCAGCAGCACAAGGCCGAACTGGCGCGCGGAGTCCTGGAAGGCAACGCTGGCGGCTGGTCACTGGAGCAGGAAGATCTGGACCAGTTGCTCTCCCCGCTCAGCTGAGCACAGCGCGCCAGCGCTCAGAAGGCGCGGCAGGCACCCTGCACCTCAGGCCCCTCATCCGGCGCTGCGCGCCACCTTCTCCCGGAGGGAGAAGGAAAGCTGTACCCGGCTTGCACTGGATGGCGCACTCGTACTGCCGAGATGCAGCGACTTTTCCCTCTCCCTCCGGGAGAGGGTGCCGAAGGCGGGTGAGGGATGTATCAGGCCACTGGCTGCTGCGTGAACCGGCCGGACGACCGCCGCACAATCGCCCTCAGCCCGCCCGGTGCAGGCCTTCGGCACTGAGCCGATCGAGCCCGCTGAGGCCGTCGCCGGAATCGATGGCCAGGCCGAAGCGAATGCTCTGAACGATCTGCTCCAGCCTGTCCGGATCACCCAGCTGATCGCCGGAAAGGGCCCGGCGCACCTTGACCCGCTCGTTGTCGGACAGCACCAGGACCAGGCTGCCATCCATGCGTTCGATGACGAAACGCACTTCGAAATCATCCTTGAACGCGTCGCTGAGGTATTTGAAGGGATTGTCCATCACGCGGCTCCTATGGCACTGCACGGGGGGACTACAGCAAGCGACGGGCCAGGGTGAGAAAAGTGGCGATGAACGGCAAATGCGCGCCTCTTGCCGCCGCAGATCCTGATCCAGAAGTCAGATTCAGCTACCGTGTGCCCTGAAAAGGGGCGGCCATGATTCACAGCAGCGCCACCCCGGTACCCAGCAAAAGCAGCAGCGCAGCGGCATAGCGCACCAGATGGGGACGGAACGCCAGGAGCAACCCCTGAACGAGTGCCGCCAGCATCAGCAGGCACAGCCACAACAGCACGCCCTGCTCAGCGCCGGTGGTGACGACGCAGAGCGCCAGGGCCAGCAGAATCACAAGAACGGCCGCCAGACGCAGCACCACTACCCGAACGCGCCCCGGCTCGCCCTTCCAGAGCTGACGGTGATGTCGCTTCATCGCCATGCTCAAACTGCCCATGCCGAACAGATTCAGCGCCAGTGCCAGCAGCATCATGGGGTCACCTCGGCAAGTCTGGTCCGGGCTTCGCGCTGCGTGCGCGGACGTACCCAGAGCAGGCACAGCAGGCCAATCGTCAGCAACGTCAGGTCGACCGAAGCCAGTGCCCAGTCACCGCGTCCGATGCTCGCCAGCAGATGCCCCTGGGGCACCAGCAGCAGGTTCAACAAGGGCAGCCCGAGCGCCAACACGGCAGCCAGCCAGGCCAGCGGCCGATAGCCGGCACGCCCGCGTCGCGCCAGTGCCCAGCCGGCGATGGCCAGCCAGAGCAGGGAAAAGCTCCAGCCCTCCAGCGTCTGGCGCATGGCCCACTCGGCGGGCAGCAGACGATTGGCCCAGAGCAATCCCAGGCATGCGACCGGCAGGCCGCCCAGTACTGCGACATTCAGCGAGCGAACCAGGGCGATGCCGGCACCGCCGCGGGCCTCGCGCTTGCGCAACCAGACCTGCAACCCGCCGATGAGCATGCCGCAGCCGGCCAGGCCCAGGGCAACGTACAGCCAGCGCACCAGGCTGCCACCGAACTGCCCCATGTGCAGGCCGGCCATCCAGATATAGGCACGGTAGGCAGTGCCCGCCTGTTGCACGTTGAGCAGCTCGCCGGTGGCGGCGTCATAGCTGAGGGTGTCCTGGGGCGAGCCGATGCGCGAAGGGTCGCGTCGACGGATATCCACCACGGCACTGGCATCATCCGGATGATGCACGCTGATCCAGCCCACCTCGCCACCGTCCCACTGCGCGCGCGCATCGGCCAGCAGACGCTCCAGCGCGATCGGCGTGCCGCCCGGCTGTTCCAGCTCCTCGCGGTGATAGCCGCCGGCCACTTCGTGGAAGAACTTCAGCGGGTTGCCCTGGTAGGCAACCTGCACGCCCGCCGGCATGTAGGAAGCGACGAAGATCGCCACACCGGTATAAGCCATGACCAGATGGAACGGCAGACCGATGACGCCGAACAGGTTGTGCCCGTCGAGCCAGGCTCGCTGGCCGTTGGCGTTCGGTCGCAGGGTGAAGAAGTCCTTGAAGATCCGCCGATGGATGATCACCCCCGAGACCAGCGCGACCAGCATGAACATGCCTGCCAGGCCCACCACGTACATGCCGAAGGTGCCGGCGTGCAGCTGGTAGTGCAGGCTGAAGAAGAAGTTGCCGCCCAGGGTATCGGGCAACGCCTCGCCAGTGACCGGAGCGAACAGCTTGCGCCCGCGCTCGCCGCTGTCGTGCTCCTCCCAACCCAGCTGCCAGTAAGGCTCACGCGTCGTTGGCGGATGCATCCAGTAGGCATGCAGCTCCTCCGAGACATTGTTCTTGAGCCACTGGCGCACGTCGTCGGCGTTCATCTGCATCTGCCCCGGCGTCTGCAGACCAGGACGCATCCAGCGCTCCAGCTCCTTGTCGAAGCAGGCCAGGGTGCCGGTGAAGATCACCACGAACAGCAGCCAGATCGGCAGCAGGCCACCCCAGGTATGCAGGCCGGCCATGGACTGACGCAAACTCATGGGCGTGCCCCCAGCTCGGCAGGCAGGAATGCCGCCAGGCCCAGCAGCAAGGCCAGGCCACCGATCACCAGCCAGGCCCGCGTGGCGCTCCGCGCGCCGAAGGCGTAGATCGCCGCCGCAGTCCAGACCGCGAAGCAGCCCAGGCTGGCGTAGACCACCCGGTCTGCGCGAATGAGCGGCAGATACACGGAAAGAAAGGCGGTAAAGCAGTACGCCAGCGCATAGCCGCCAAACAGCGCCGCCAGAACCCGGGCGAAAATACCCAGACGCGGTGCAAGGTTGCTGGATTCGATCATCATGCGTGTGTCCTCCGGATGCCGATCAACGGGCCCGGTCAGAACCGGTAGCTCAGGGTGCCGACCAGGGTCCTGCGGTTGCCGGTGAAGCAATCCCCGCGACTCAGGCAGGTGGTGTAGTAGGTATCGTCGGCCAGGTTGGTGGCGTTGAGGCTGACGCTCCATTCGTCATGGTCGTAACCGAGCATGGCGTCGTACAGGGTGGTCGACGGTGTTTTCAGCTGATCGATGCCGTCCCAGCTTGCGCCGACGTAACGCACGCCCGCACCAACCTTGAAGCCGGGAATGCCCGCCAGACTAAAGCGATGCAGACTCCACAGCGATGCCATCTGCTCCGGTGTACTGGCCAGACGGCTGCCCTCCTGTACCGCGGCCCCCTTGAGCACTTCGGTATCAAGCCGGGTGTAGGTGGCAATCAGGTCCCAGTCGGCATCGACTTCCACCAGTGCTTCCAGTTCCAGCCCGCGGGCACGCGTCTCCCCGCTCTGCAAGGTATTGAGCGGATTGTTCGGGTCGGGCATCTGCCGATTCTGCTCACGCAGATCGAAAACCGCCGCGGTATACAGGCTGCCACTGCCCTGCGGCTGGTATTTCACCCCCAGCTCCCACTGCTCGCCCTCCAGGGGTTTGTATGCCTGGCCGGTCGCCTGGTTTATGCCGATGCTCGGCTGGAAGGATTCGCTGTAGCTCAGGTAGGGCGCCACACCGTTGTCGAACAGATAGGTCAGCGCATAGCGACCCGTGACAGCGTCATCCTTCTGCGCATCTTTGCCCTGGACCTTGTTGTAGGCCCAGTCCTTGCGCAGGCCGATCGTGGCCACCCAGTTGTTAAGGCGAATCTGGTCCTGAACATAGATGCCTTCCTGGCGGGTGTGCTGATTCGGCTGGTCAAGCAGCACCACCTGCGAAGCGTCGAAGGTTCCGTATACGGGGGCGTAAAGGTCCAGGGGCGTTGAAGCGCCCCTGCCCTGACGGCTCTGTGCGTCGGAACGCTGATAATCGACGCCGATCAGCAGTTGATGCTGTAGTGCGCCGGTATCGAAACGCCCCTCGACGTGATGGTCCGCCACCCAGACGTCGACCTCCGGCTTGGACACGTAGTAGACGCGGTTGACCGTACGGTTGTCCGGCCCCAGCACTGGCGGCCAGCCATACATGGTCTGATAGCTCACCTCACTGCGCTGCCAGCGCAGGTTCTGCCGCAGGGTCCAGTCGTCGCTGATCCGCCAGGAGGCCAGCGAGCTGAGTGCGATCTGCTCGCTGTCGTACTCGTCATAACCCGGTTCACTGACGAACAGATCGGTGTCGTAGCGGCCGTAGGGTGCTGCCAGCACAGTGCCGCGATGGGGCAGGAAGGAGGAGTTGGTGCCGCTGTCGTCCTTCTGCACATTGGCCAGCAGGGTCCACTCGAAATCCTCGCTCGGCCGCCAGGTCAGCGAGGGCATCAGCAGCAGGCGGTTGTCCTTGACGTGATCAACCTGGGTATCGCTGTCGCGCTGGATGGCGACCACCCGGTAGAGCAGGCTGCGCTCATCGTTGAGCGGGCCGGTGCTGTCGACGGCGATCTGCTTGCGATCGAAGCTGCCGTACTGCACCTGCAGCTCGGTGCTCTGCTCCTCGCGCGGGCGCTTGCTGACCATGTTGACCAGGCCGCCGACCGGGCTCTGTCCGTAAAGCATCGACGACGGCCCGCGCAGTACCTCGATGCGCTCGAGGGTAAAGGGATCGACCCGGGTGTTGTTGTAGGAGCCGAAGCTCTGCTGCAGGCCGTTGAGCATCAGCAGCGGAGAGCTGCCACGGATCTGCGCCGAGTCGCCGCGACTGTCCAGACCATAGGTCTCGCCCCGTACGCCGGCGACATAGCGCAGCGAGTCCTGAACGGTCAGCGAACCCTGATCGCGGATGCGGTCGGCGGTGACCACGCTGATCGACTGGGGAGCCTCCAGCAGCGGCGTGTCGGTTTTGGTGGCCGTTACGCTGCGCTTGGCAACATAGCCCGCTACCGGCCCGTCACCTTCCTCGCGTACCGCCTCGACATACTGCGGGCGCAGCTCGACAGGCGTTTCCGCTTGCTCTGCTGCTGGGCCTCCCTGGGGTTCGACGGCAAGAACCGGAAGAGCGACCGACGCCAGGGCGATGGCAAGAGACAACGGATGAAGATGGGTGCGCACGGTAATAGCTCCACGTAACAATCAACGGAGCGCGAATCATATTGAGTTTGATTACTGATTGATAGTCAATTGCATCTCCTTGAGCCGTGACCGAGAGAGCCGACCATATCCGCGACCAACGGCGCCGAGCAGCCTCAGCTGCGCACCAGAATCGCGCAGCAGGCATGGCAAAGAGGCGCAAACGCGACGCTGGAAGCCCTGCGACTTCATCGCCGATCCGCCTACAGGCCACGGGTGACGGGCGATTGCGAGATCCACGAGGAAACTTGCACGGCTTATGCAGGTCAATCCCCCGTCTTCTCCTTCAGACAAGCCAGGTGACCCATCATGTACAACCCATTTCAGGTCCTCACCGACGCATTCGCCAGCGACTACCGGGTGAATTTCAGCCTCGAGAGTCCGGATGGCAGCATCACCCTGCGGCTCTATGACGACAGCGGACTGGTCGCCAAGCGGCTGATCAGTCCGAAGCAGCGCAACGACCCCTGGCGCCTGGACAATCTGATCCAGAGCATCCAGGTCGGCATCGAGATCGATCGCGGCAAGGCGAGCAATCCGACTCTGCTGGCAATGCACGCCGCCCGCCTGGAGCAGCCGACTCGCGCCGCTCCTGGCCAGGTCTGCATCTGAGTCAGTCGACCTCGTCATCGCGCAGCACCCGCTGCCGCGGCTGGGCAGCGGGAAAGCGCGAGGACGCAAAGCGCACCACCAGGATCGCCACGGCGAGCAGCAGGATCGCGCCGGACACATAGACGACGCCCATGTCCGGGCGATGATGGTGCGACACGTCCGAAATCAGCAGGCGGGTCAGCGCGGTGATGGCCACGTAGATCAGAAAGCGCACCGGCATGTGGTTGGTCTTGAAGTAGATCCCGACCATCGCGCCCAGCTCCAGGTAGATGAACAACAGCAGGATGTCGTCGACCGAAATCGAGCCCTTCTCCAGCATGCCGAGAAAGGCATCCACCCCCGCCCAGGCAGTAATCCCCCCGATACCGAACAGCGCCAGATAGTGGAAGCTCTCGACCAGCAGATTGCCGAGCGACTCGGCCAGCCCGTGCATGCGATTGCGCAGTCCTTCGGCAAGATTGGTTTTCACTGTTGATTCCCCATTGAGTTGAAAGCAGTCTGGACAGCTCAGACCACAGAGCAAGCGAAACGCTCTGCACCGGGCTTTCGAGAGCATACCCAGAGCAGATGACGCTGCTTGATGGTGGTTTCACTGCGGGGCTGGGCAACTCGGCAGACGCCGCTTATACTGTACGGAAATACAGTATCAACCCGATGGGAAGGCAGAGGTGAATGAATGGCCGTCGAAGTGGTGTATCGCAGCAGCCGGGATCCGGAGCGCCTGTTCATGGATAAGGCCGAGGCGGATCGTCATGACAAGATGCTCGAGCTGGCCGAGCGCCTGAGTTCGGCTCTGCACAGGGCGGTTCCGTCGCTGAGCGATGAACAGGGCGAGGAGCTGGGCATATTCATGGCCCGCCACCGCGACGTCTTTGCCCGCGCCTTCAAGAGCCAGCCCGACGCGCTCGACGAACTCGGCGCCAGCGCAGAGTAAGAACATCCCCTTGGCCCGGGCCGACTTCTTCGGCCCGGGTCTTTTTATTTGCGGTTTTGCGGCGGGCAAAGCGCCCCCACGGTTCGAGCACGAGTGCCTGCAGGCGCGGCGACACGCTGATCAGCGCAGACTGCGCATGCTTCGAGCACTGCGTGGGAAATTCGGATCTGCGGGATGCGCCAGCGGCCCACGGCACGCTGGACTGTCTTTGCGTTAGCAGCAGTAGGTTGCAGCCGCCCTGCTCCGGCACTGCCGGGAGGGCGGTATTCGTTCAGAGCAGAACGACGGCTGCGACGACCACCGCAACGACCAGCAGCGCACCGACCATCAGTGGAATCAGCATCGTCGAGCCAGCGGCGCGCTGCGGTACCGCGGCGGGTTCGGGCTGCTGGGCGGCATGCAGCGGATTGGCAGCGCCGGCGCGGCCACTGGGCTTCTCCGCCGGTTTCTGCGCGGCTGCGGGCAGGTCGGCAACGCGCATGAAGCGAGTCGCGTCTTCCTGTACTTCTTCGCGCACGTCCACCTTCGGGCCGATCACCATCAGAGTGACCGAACCCATGCGCAGCTGATCGCCCGACTGCAGCACGGCGGTCGAGACCTTCTGATGATTGACGAAGACGCCGTTGGCAGAGGCCAGGTCCTTGATCTCGAGTACATCGTTCTTCAGAAAGAACTCACAGTGCCGGCGCGACAGCTCGATATCACTGAAGCACAGCTCGCATTTGACCGAGCGGCCGAAGGTCATCGAGCCGGTGATGGGAAACTTGCGGCCCTCGTGCTCGCCCTGCATGACCTGCAGTGACCAGCGCGCCGGCGGGGAAGCGAGTTTGAGGTTGCTGCGTGCCGGGTCGACCAGCTGCAGCTCGCGACCGCCGATACGGACCTTGTCGCCATCGCGCAGCTGGAAATTGCCCGAGATGCGCTCGCCGTTGACGAAGGTGCCGCTCTCGCTCAGACAGTCGCTGAGGTAGTAGTGGCCATTCTCCTGACGGATCTCGGCATGTTTGGCCGAAACGCCGGGATACTCCAGCACCAGATCGTTGTCCGCCCCACTACCGATGCCGAAACGCTCGGCGGCCAGCCAGACCGGGGCCTGATGGTTATCACTGAAATGAATCCTGAGCATCTCGATGGCACCTTGACTGCAGTGGTTGGTAGGACAGCGTTGACGGCCTCGCATCTTCGGCGCGAGTAGGCCTCAAGTGCAACTCCAACAGCCTTGATGGTCAAGTGTCGCGCCACCCGGGCGTTGAAATCGCTGATGTTCGATCCGGGCCAGTCCTGGCACTGCCCTCAACGAAACACCTCATTCCATATCTGTTTGACCGAGTTGCGCACCTCGCGGACCTGGCTGGCCGGTCTCCGGGGCTGACTTTCGGCTCGTCGCCTGGCCGCCTCGAAGGCAGCCACCCGGCGCGCGTGCTCCTGGCGTTTGACCAGCAGTGCGGGATTTTCCGGTTCGACCTCCAGGCCGCGTTCGATCAACTCCAGCGCCTGGGTGTAGTCGTAGCGCGAGTAGGCCCCCTCGCTCATGTCGGCATAACGCTGGGCAATCTTGCCCAGGCCGATCAGCGCCCGAGGGTCATTCGGCTCCCAGCCGAGCACCTGGCGGTAGTAGTAGACCGCGCCGTCGTCCTCGGGTAACAACAGCTTGTCTTCGGCGAAACGCTGTTCGGCCAGGGTCAGGTAACCCTCGATGCGCGCGCGCAGCACACGCTTCAGCCCGTCGAGCGCCTGCACGTTGCCCTCATCCAGCGCCAGCGCGCGGCGGAAATAGTAGTCGGCGTTGTCCTGCTCCGGCTGCAGCAGCCGGCCCTCCTGCAGGCTCAGCTCGCCCTGCACCAGCACCTCGGCCAGGGTTTCGCGCTGATGGGTGAAATACGAGGAGATCGCCACCGCCACCGCCAGCAGCACGCCAAACAGCGCCCCCACCGCCAGCAGCGGCGTGCGCAGTCGATCACTGCGCCGACGTTGCGGAAGCGCGGCAGGAGGCACTGCCGCAGCGGCGAACGGAGTACTGCGCAACTGGGTCGCGTCCGGATCGCTGGCGCCCAGCCCGATCAGGTCCTGCAGCAGCTCGTGGCAGTCGGGATAGCGCGCCTGCGGCTCCTTGGCGAGCATGCGCTCGAGCAACGGCTGGTACACCCCCAGGCTGCCGGGCAGACGTGGCACATCCATCTGCAGATGCTGCATCACGCTGTCGGTGTAGCTGGCGCCGCGAAACGGGTTGCTCCCGGTCAGCAGCTCGAGCAGCGTGACGCCGAGGCTGTAGATATCGGTGCGCGCGTCCAGCGGCAGGCAGCGCGCCTGTTCCGGGCTGCTGTAGGCCGGGCTGCCGACGGCGATACCGGCGTGGGTGAGGTCACTGTCGATCTCCAGTGCTTTGGCTACGCCGAAATCGGTGATCACCACGCTGCCATCCTCCCGAAAGAGGATGTTCGCCGGTTTGATATCGCGATGAATCAGGCCCTTGTCGTGGACTACCGCCAGGCCGCTGGCGATCTGGCGGGCGATGTTCAGCGCACGCAGCGGTTCGAATACTTCGCCACGGTGCTGCGCCAGATCGCCCCCCGCCAGGTATTCCATGGCCAGGTAGTAGCGACCATCAGGCAGGCGGTCGACATCGTGGATGGTGATGATTCCCGGATGTCGCAGGGACGCAACGATGTGCGCCTCCTTGACGAAGCGCTCGCTGAAGCTCTCGTCCGCGTCGGCGTGCAGTACCTTGATCGCCACCTTGCGCTGCAGGGATTCCTGTGTGGCCAGGTAGACGTCGGCCATTCCGCCTTTGCCCAACCGGCGGTGCACCGTATAACCGGGTATCTCGAGCACGCTGTCGTTCATTGCCAATCTATGCATTGCGGGAAGGGGGAACGCGCTTGCCGAACAGGCGGCGCAGCAGGCCAGGCCGCGGTTGCGCCGCGTCTGTCTCATGCGGCGCCGAGCGGCCGAGCACTATGCAGGAGATATTGTCGCGGCCACCATGGCTATTGGCCAGCGCCACGAGCGACTCGACCAATTCCACCAGAGTACCGGCGCGAGTGCAGAGTTCCCGGATCTGCTCGTCCTCCAGCTCGCCGGTCAGACCGTCGCTACACAGCAGCAGCAGCTCGCCGGGTGCCAGCTGCAACTCGACGCTCTCGACCTCGAGGGCCTGGTCGTCACGTCCCAGACATTGCAGGATCACGTTGCGCCGCGGGTGGTGACGAGCCTCCTGCGCACTCAGCTCACCGGCATCGACCATCGACTGCACCCAGCTCTGGTCATGGCTGAGCTGCTCGATGCCGCTGCGGCCGATCCGGTACGCGCGACTGTCGCCGACCCAGGCCAGTTCGCAGCGCTCGGCGTGGAAATGCACAGCAACCAGGGTCGTGCCCATGCCTTCCACCGCAGCGTTGGCTGCCACCTCTGCAAGAATCGCCTGGTTCGCCTGATGCACCGCCTCGACCAACGCCATGCCGTCAGCCATCACCCGCTCCAGCGCAGCCAGCGCAGTGGCACTGGCGAGGTCGCCACGACTATGGCCGCCCATGCCGTCGGCGACCGCCCAGAGGCCGAGATCGGGGCGGCAGAGCACGGCATCTTCGTTATTGCTGCGCACCTGGCCCGCAACGCTCAGGGCGGCATACTCGAGGTCCTGCGACTGTGACTGGGGGGGCATGACGGGCTGCCGTGCAAAGGTTTAAGGGGGCTGGCAACAGGGCCGCCGATGTTGCGCCGAGGTTACTGCAAAAGCATTCGTTCGGCCGCAGATCAGCTCACTATTCTGACGCCGAGGGCCGTTTCATCGGCAGCAGCGGCGGCACGTCGGCACGCATTCGATAGTAGGCGGCAATCTTCTCGGCGTAGACGTTGTAGGTAGTCTCCGGCATGTACCGGCGATACAGCTCGAGCATCGGCTGCGGTCGCCGCGACAGCTCACGGATCGCCTGATCCAGGCGCCCGGCCATGCGCAGGCCCCATTCGCTACGGGTGCAGTAGATGCCGCTTTCGACCAGTGCCAGGCTTTCCTGCAACGGCACGGCAATCAGTGGCTGCTGCAACCGCGAGTCGCCGGTCATTCTGTTGATGATGGTGCCGAATTCGAAGCTGTAGTCCAGTCGGCCTACGCTGACCATCAACGGCAGGTTCTCGCCTCCGCTGGCACCGCCCACCCACTCCAGGCGCCCGGACTCCAGGCCACCGTGCAGCAGCTCGAGAATCTCCTCGGGGTAGGTTCGCGAAGTGGATAGCCCGCCGAGAAGATGGGGATCCTGCAGCAGCTCACGCAGCGAGACCCGCTCACCGTGCAACGGAAAGCGCTGCAGCTCGTCGCGACGGATGACCAGTTGAATCGGCGTGCTCACGGTGAAGGGCACGAAATGGCCGATGCGATCGGTATCAGCGCGACGAAAGAAAGGCGCGGCGCAGAAGTCCAAGCCCTGCGCCATGTCCTGCTGCAGACGTCGATAATTGGCGGCGCGATAGCTCGATTGCAGATCGGGCAGACGATCCTCGAGCAGGTGCAGGGCATCCAGCTGCATGCCGCGCACCGGCACGCCATTTTCCAGCTCGACCACCCCCGGTAACGGCAGCAATGCCCAGGGCAGCGGCTCGGCGGGTGCATGAGTGCTCCAGCCGAGACCGGCCACTACCCAGATCGCCAGCGCCTTTGCCCATCCTCGCATCACCTGCTCGCTCCCTTCGCAGCTGGCCCACAACAGTCGGACTCATCGCCGGAAAACCATGGCATTTTCGACCCAAACCACAGCTCGCACCAGCGACCGGCGACAGAACGTGCAAATCCCGATCAATGCTGCCGGCCTGCTGCCTCAACCTGACGGCGGTGAGCGCTCCTGCAGCATCTGCCGCAATGCTTCCGCCAGCGTGGCCGCGCGATAGGGCTTGGCCAGCACCCTGAAGCCGAACTCCGCAGGTGCCCGTTCGCTGTAGCCGGTAGCCAGCAGGATCGGCAGACTCGGCTCCAGCGCGCGTACCGCCAGCGCCAGGCCGATGCCGTCCAGCGGGCCGGGCATGACGATGTCGGAGAACAGCAGGTCGAAGCGCTGGCCGGGTGCGACGCCTGGCTCCAGCGTTGCCTGAAACAGCGCCAGTGCCTGTTCGCCGCCGTGAGCGGTACAGACCTGGTAGCCCAGGCTCTCGAGCATGTCGGAAACAACTTCGAGCACATGCGGATCGTCGTCCACCACCAGGATCCGGGCACTGGGCAGCGACGGCTCGGTCAACTCGTCGACACTGCCTTCGGTAGTCAACGGCAGGTCGCTCAGCGGCAGACGGAGGATGATGCGGGTCCCGCTACCAGCCTCGCTCTCGATCCGCACGCTGCCACCACTGGCACCGGCAAAACCATGCACCTGGGCCAGCCCGAGGCCAGTGCCCTTGCCCACTTCCTTGGTGGTGTAAAACGGGTCGAACGCCTTCTCGCGGACTTCCTCGCTCATCCCGCTGCCAGTATCGGCGACACACAGTTCGACGCTGTCCAGGGTCTGATCGGGGCGACACAGACTGATACGCACTTCACCGCCACCGGGCATGGCATCGCGGGCATTGAGCACCAGATTCAGAACCGCCAGTTCGCACTGCAGCGGGTCCGCGAACACCGGCCAGGGCTGTTCCGGCAACTGGTAGCGCATCTGCACACGGCTGGGCAGCGCACCGTCGAGCAGATCATGCATGCCCAGCAGCAACTCGCGCAGATCCAGCACCCGTGCTTCGGAAACCTGATTGCGGCCGAAGGTCATCAACTGCCGGGTCAACTTGCTGCCCCGCTCCACCGAACGCATACAGGCCTCCAGCGCACGTTGCGCGCGAGGCTCCTCTACCGAGCGCAACGCCAGTTGCAAGCCGACCGTCAGCGCCTGCAGCAGGTTGTTGAAATCATGCGCGATACCGCCGGTCAGGCGACCCAGGGCCTCGAGCTTCTGCGACTGCAGCAGTGCGCGCTGCGAACGTTCCACTTCCGCCACTGCCTCCGCCACCCGCGCGGCCATCTCCAGCTTGGCGCCCTGGATCTGTTCACTGGCCTGGGCCAGCACCCGGGCAGTGCGGTCGGTTTCGACCATGCCGGTGGGTACCGGGCTGATCATCTGGCCGCTGCCCATGGCCTGGGCTGCAGCATCGAGAATGCGCAACGGCATGGAAATCTTGCGTCCCACCCAGTACGCCAGGGCGATGGCAATGGCCAGCAACCAGAACGCACCCAGGCTGGCGAAGAGCACCGCAAAGCCGGTACGGCGCTGCACTTCCAGTTTCGGCTGGGCGATTACCACGGTCCAGCGCGAGGAAGGCGCACGACTGAAATAACTGAACATACTGACGCCATCGCGCCCCACGGTCTCCTGAAAGCCTTCCTCCTGCGCCATCACCCGCCTGCGGAAGGAGTCACTGACCATGCTGCCGACATAGGTCGGCGCCTCATGCGTCCGCGCCACGATGCGACCTTCACGGTCCAGCACCGTGCCCTGCCAACCCGGTGGCAGACGCTGAGTGGTGAGCAGCTCGCTGAGCTGCTGCGCCGAAGAGCTCATGTAGAGGTAGTAGCGCAACTGACCGTCGCGGATGACCGCACGGCGCACCGAGAAACTGTAGAGATCGCTGATGTTGGAGCGATACAGATTGCTCACGCTCTCGTCCGCCGAAGGCGGGTACGACAGACCACTGGAACGTTGTGGCAGGGGCTCGCCGAAAGGCTTGCGGGTGTTGAGCAACTGCTGCCCGTCGGGATCCACCAGAACCACGCTGTTGTCCCAGGTGGGCGCGATCTGCCGCGCCTGCTGGTAGAACTCCAGCAGATCGCCACGGCTAAGCGCTGGCGACGTCGCCAGGGTTGCGACCATCGCCTCGCGCCGGGAAATATCCTTGTCCAGCGCCAGCGACAGGGCCCGCGTGGCTTCGCGCATACTGCGTTCCACCTCGGCGCCCTGATCTTCGTACACATAGGAGATGGCGAAGGAAGCAGCCAACAGCGTAGGTGTGAGTACCGCAAGAACGAGCAGGATCAGCTTGGAACGGATCGACACGATAAACAGACCAAAGCAGAACCCGAAGGTCGGGTAACAGTGATCTGGAGGGTAGCACAGCGAACTCCGGCATCGAGCGACGGCCAGCACAGCTGCGACATTCATCCGAGCCACACCTGTTCCACCGCCGAGCCGTGGTCTGACAATGGCACCAGCCTGCAAAATCGACCGTGAAAATGCACACCAGCCGTCCCGGCTCGGCGAGGCCAGAGTGGCCGTTGGATCATGCATATTCGCTAAGCTCGATATCGACTGACAGTGCAACTTCGTGTTCCCCGTCCACCCATGGGAAATGGCATGTTCGAACGACTGCGCAGCAACTACCAACTTTCGGTTCTCACCCTGATGGGGTTGCTGCCGATCCTCACCATCACGCCCTACGGCATCTACCGACTGATCCGCGGGGATCTGACGGTGGCGGTGCTGGATGCGGTGATCGTGATCTGCTCGCTGCTGGGCGTGGCGCATGCCTGGCGCACCGGCGACACCCGCCGTCCGGGGCTGATCATGTCGCTCATGGTCTCGGTCTGCGCGGTGCTGGTGGTGCTCAACCTGAAGACCACCGGGCTGTTCTGGATCTACGTGGTCATCGTGTTCAACTTCTTCGTCGTCAGCCCGCGCTGGGCGCTGCTGCTCACCGCCGCGACACTCGCCGCCATCGCCCTGCTCGGCCGTGGTACCGAGGTTTTCGCCAACGACTACCAGTTGCTCTCGTTCCTTTTCACCGCCCTCACCGCCAGCGGGCTGGTGCTGATCTTTGCGCTGCGCGCCCGCACCCAGCAGGATCTTCTCGAACAGCAAGCCAGCCTTGACCCCCTGACCGGCGTTGGCAATCGCCGTGCTCTGGAGATCGAACTGGCCATCGCCAGCGCCACGCAGAAACGTCACCGCACCCGCTACGGCGTACTGGTGCTCGATCTGGATCACTTCAAGCGGGTCAACGACCAGCACGGGCACGCCGCCGGAGACGAGGTCCTGGTCGAGTTCGTCGAGCGGGTGAAGAGCTCGGCGCGCGGCGAGGATCGCCTGTTCCGTACCGGCGGCGAGGAATTTCTGCTGCTGTTGGCCAACATCGACCTGGATGGCCTGCTCAGTGTCGCCGGCAAACTGCTCGCCCGTGTCGGCGAAAGGCCATTCGGCAGCGTGGGGGGCGTGACGGTATCGATAGGCGGGACGTTACTCGGCAGCCCGGAGCAATGGCCGACGCAGATCCGTCACGCGGACGCCCTGCTCTATCGCGCCAAGCTCGCCGGCCGCGATCGCGCGATGGTCGAGGAACAGGAGCTGGCGCGCCAGGGCTGATCCCGGCGTCGGTCAGGAGGGCACCTGGCGCTCGCCCGGGTCCTTGCCGTCACGGGCATGGTGCTCGATCACTGCATTGAGTTCGGCGCCGAGCAACAGCACGGCGGCGGAGATGTAGAAGTACAGCAGCAGCACTATTACCGCGCCGACGCTGCCATAGGTCGCGTCGTAGTCACTGAAGTTCTGCACGTAGAAGGCGAACCCCAGCGACGCCGCAATCCACACCGCCACGGCGAGAATCGAGCCGGGAGTGATGAAGCGGAACTCCTGCTCCACATCCGGCGCAAAGTAATACAGCAGCGCCACGGCGAGCATCATCATCACTACCACCAACGGCCAGCGCAGCGCGGTCCAGATACCGGTGGAAAGCGACTGCACACCGAACTGGGTCGCCAGCCAGTCGATCAGCAGCGGTCCGCCGAGCATCAGCGCCGCCGCCACCAGCAGCATCGCGGCGATGCCCACGGTGTACAGCAACGACAGCGGAAAGCGCTTCCAGGCCGGACGAGTCTCGCTGACGTCGTAGGCACCGTTCATGGCCACCATCAACGAACGCACCCCCGCCGAGGCCGTCCACAGCGCAAAGAGGATGCCGAATGAAAGCAGACCGGCCTGGCGCTTCTGCAACTCGGCGATCACCTCGTCGACCGTCTCCAGCGCCACCGGCGGCAGGAAGATCGCGGCCTGCTCGCGAATCCAGTCAAAGAACTGCGGCAGATGCAAAAAGCCCAGCAGAGCAATCAGAAACAGCAGGAAGGGAAACAGTGACAGCAGCATCTGGAAGGCCAGCGCGGCGGCGAAGGTGGGCATCTCATCGGCGGAGAACTCGGCCAGCGTGCGTTTGACGAGTGTGCCGGTACTCAGCCCGCCCAGATCCAGAATCGCCATGCCTTCCTCCCCACGTCATCGCGTCCGGATGGACGCAGCATGCCGGGTAGACAGGATTCGCCAGTGCAGGGTTCGAAGCAAGTCGCCGAGCGGGGGACGCCGGACCGCATTGCACGGCCCGGCGGAAGGCAATCAGCTGCCAGTGACGTTGACGCAGGTGCTGCCGAAGAACGGATAGAAGCCCTTGGTGTGATAGTCGGCGGTGGCCACGCTGCTGATACCACCTGCGGTCTTCGCCGCCTGAATCGATGCATCGCCCTTGTTGATCAGACCGATGATGGTGGTCGCGCAGGCCGAGCCGGACTTGCTGCCCTGCGCGGTAGTTGCAGTGATCGGACCCTTGACGTCGGTGATCAGGCCCACGCCAACCGGTGACATACCGGTGGCGCAGCCGCTGAGCAGAACGGCAAAACCGGAAGCAAGAAGGACTTTCTTGATCATGGGTGTAACTCCTTTTAACTCGATGGGGTGTTGCGGCAGGCCGGAAAAGCCACGAGAACAACGCTAGGCGCTGCACCGCATTCCCACAAGTCGGCGCATGCCGCGATTGAAAAACTGCCAAACACGCCCGCTTTTCGAGCAGCCCATGGCAAGGACGCGGCGCGAAGCCCATCTACCCTGATCCGCATTGCGTTAGGCATGTTGCTTGAGACTCAGACTTGAAGCGGGTTCGCCGTACGCGCCGCGCCTCAACGCACCCGCTGATAGCGTTCCTGGCCGGAGCCGGGCTGGTGCTCGATGCGCAGGCCGCCGGGATACTCGGTGCTCTGCCGCAGACCACCGCTGTTGCGCTGCTGATACTGGATCTGCAGGTCTTCCTGACGACTCGGCAACAGCGGTACCTCGTAGCCACCGATGCGCTCACGCACCTCGCTCTGCGAATGGCCGTAGACGCTACCGGATGCGCCAGGGCTGACATAGCTCTTGGGAATCACGCGGATTTCCGGGCGCGGTTCCGCAGCGCTGGCGGATACAGCGAGCCCAAGCAGAAGAAGCAATGCGGATCTGTTCACGGGTTGCTCCGGGATTGACGGCTGGAAAGCACTGACGGTACCTCGTCATGAGGGTTGACCGTCGCCAGGCGGACCCGGTTCACTGCCGGGATTCCGCGGAATGTAACACCAGTGCAACCCGAACAATGACAACAATGGAGTCGCCATGGCCGGCCTGCTGCGCAACCTGATCACCCTGCTGCTCGCCCTGCCCGGCGTCGGACGGCATCTGAGCAACGAAACGCTGAAGATCCGCTTCTGGGCCTCGCCGCTGGACGCCGGCATCCGCAATCTGAAGAGTGACCGCTACCTGCAATTTGCCGAGTGCGCGCAGCTCGATTTCATCCTGCGCTGCGGCCTGCTCGGCAAGCTGATGCGCCAGGGTCTGAGCTTCGTCAACGGCTCGCAGCTGATCCGTTTTCAGCGCCCGGTACGGATGTTCGCGATAGTGGAAGTACGCTCGCGAGTGCTCTGGTTCGACGAGCGCTGGGCCTGGTTCGAACACCAGTTCCACAGCCGCGGCGAACTGTGCGCAACGGTACTGGTGAAGATGAAGTTCAAGCAGGGTCGACTGACCGTGCCGCCCGCTACTCTGCTGCACTGCGCAGGCGACAGCCGCCCCGCGCAACTGGACGGCTGGGATGCAGCGCTGCAGGAGCTGACCTGACCAGCCACCCGCGGCCGTCGAATGCAGTCTCTGCAACCGGCAACGAACACTGCCCGAGCCAACTGGCCCAACCGATCGTGGCGATTCTGGCAGCCAGTCCGAACGCCTCGCCTAACAGGCTGTTGAAAAACCTTGGCGAGGCAGCCAGCGCAAGGCAAAAACCGGTGGAAAAGCGCAGTTTACGCGTTGTAAATGAGCATTTTGAGCCGGTTTTTAACGCCGCGATGGCCACGCAGGTTGTTTTTCAACAGCCTGCTAACTCGGCTCGCAGACCGCCAGCAGATGCTCGGCCACCAACTCCACCACCTGCGCGTTGCTCGGCAGCCCCAGGTGGCCATCCTCCACTTCCACGACATCGCAGGACCACCAGGGCATGACTTCTGCGCGGGAAAGCACGCCGTCGTTGACCTGCCCGGCAAACGCTTGCCGGGTTCGCGAATCACCCCGCGTACCGATGATGCTCAGGGTCGGTACGGTCGGCGCACCTATGGCTTTCATCTTCGCAGCGGAGGCCAGTAGCGCACCGGAATCACTGGAGAACATCCGGTACAGACGCTGCGAACGACTCCATCGCGCCAGCCGCGAATCACGCACCGGGGAGGCGAGCAGAACCAGCTGACAAGGCTGGCGCACGTCGCTGGGTAGACGGTTCAACGCCATGCGCAGCAGCACTCCACCCAGCGAATGACCGACCAGCACATAGTCGCCGCGCCGCGCCAGGCGGCGCAGGTTCGAGGCGAGCCTGTCGACAATGCCGTCGAGCCGCTCCAGAGCCGCCAGATAGCCGAAATTCGACGTACGCCAACCCTCGGCGCGCAGGCGGCGCAACAGCGCGCTGCCGCATAGCGGCGAGCGGCCCAACCCGTGGACGAAGAGCACCTGCATGACATTTCCCCCGGTAAGGATGCTGATGTGGGGCTTGGAAAGAGTCCGTGCGCGCAGCGGCTGCAACGGCACTAGGCACCCTGCGCGGCGATCCGATAGCGCAGGTCGATGCCGTCACCACTGCCGTCGCCGACGACCGAGCCGACCACCGGCTCGGCATGCACATCCCGTCCCGGATAGGCCTCGCGCAGATGCCGCTCCGCCACCTGGCACACATGTTCGAACAGGCCGGTGAACTGCGTGTCGCGTGGAATCACGAAATGCAGCGTCACCTGCAGCGCCCCGCTGTCCTGTGGCAGATCGGCCAGACCACAGCTGTTCCACTGATCGTTGACGTAGGCTTCTGCACCTTTCATCGCTCGCTCCTCGCTGTCCGCTTTGCAGATCGGACAGGCATCAAGGGCAGAACGCTCAGGGTGAGGCGATGGGCGTCACTGGCAGAGTGCTGATCAGCGCACAGATTGCCGAAGCATGACCTGTGAACAGGTCTGAGCCAGCGGCCACGCCGGGGTTGAATCCGGTAACGCGCGGAAGTGGCCCGCCGCGAGACGACCGCCTCCGCAGCACCCGGGAGCAACCTCCGGGCCGGAAAAGGAGATTTTTAAAGCCAGCGTTATGCAGGCTTGATAGCCTCAACGGCCGAACGGCGCGAAGCGCCAGGTAGATTCAGAACGATGGTGCGATAGTGTGGCGACCCAGAAAGATCTGACTCGCGAAGAGCTGCAGCGGGAGGTAGCGCGCCTCTCGGCCATGCTCATCGATGCCGGAATCGACCCGGCGCGCGACGACCTCCCTGCGCTTGACCTCGACGCGGCGCACGCCGCCCGATCCTCCGCCCTCGCCCATGCCGCACTTGGCGGGCCAAGCGCCAGCAACCGCACCGCCCTCGCCAAAAGCGCCGGCCGCCAGATGGCGGTGTTCGAGAGCGCCATCGAATTCGCCATCATCCTGACCGACCCGGCCGGCATCATCACCGACTGGAATTCCGGCGCCGCCCACGTGATGGGCTGGACCGCCGAGGAAGTGCGCGGGCAAGGTGTCGAGCGCTTCTTCACCCCCGCAGACCGTGCCAGCGGCAGGATCGCAGAGGAGATGCAGTGCGCCTTGCGCAACGGGCGGGTAGCCGATGAGCGCTGGCATCTGCGCAAGGACGGTCAGCAGTTCTGGGCATCCGGCGAGATGATGCCGCTGTATGGCGACGACAACGGTCATCTGGGCTTCATGAAGATCCTCCGCGACCGCACCAGCGAGCATCTCGCCGGGCAAGCCCTCGAAGAAGCCAAGGAACGCTATCGACTCGCCGCCAAAGCGACCAGCGATGCGGTCTGGGACTGGGACCTGCACACCAACCAGGTGCTCTGGAACGAAGCGCTCGAAGACGCCTACGGCCACCCGCTGGCGACGCTCGATACCCGCAGCGACTGGTGGCTCGCACAAATCCATCCGGATGATCGCGCACGCATCAGCGCCTCCATCCATGCCGTGATCGAGGGCAGCGACGCCTCCTGGTCCGATGAATATCGCTTTCGGCGACACGATGGCTCCTACGCCAAGGTACTCGACCGCGGCCACGTGATCCGCACCCCTACCGGTGAGGCGGTACGCATGATCGGCGCGCTGCTGGACCTGACCCGCACGCACACCGCGGAAACCGCGCTGCGCCGAAGCGAGGAACGTTTCCGCACGGTGGTGGCGACCATCGAAGCGGCGTTCGCCATCGCCGAGGTCAAGTTCGACGCCGACGACAACCCGGTCGACTACCGCTTCATCGAGGTGAACCCGGCATTCGAGCGCCAGGCTGGCGTCGACCTGCTCGGCAAGTGGGTCACCGAGTACGCGCCGGACCTCGAACCCTTCTGGTTCGAGACCTACGGCCGCGTCGCCAAGACCGGCGAGCCGGCGAACTTCGAGAACTACGCCAATACCTTCGAGCGCTGGTTCGACACCCGTGCGGTGCGCGTGGGCGACCCGGCTGATCGACAGATCGGCATCTTCTTCAGCGATGTCACCGAACGGCGCAACGCCCAGGAACGCCTGCGCGCCAGCGAAGCACTCGCCAGGGAAAACGTCGAGCGCGTGCAGCTGGCCCTGGCGGCGGGTGCGATCATCGGCACCTGGCACTGGAATCTGCCAAGCGACATCTTCACCTTCGACGAAGCCTTTGCCCGCTCCTTCGGCCTGGATCCGGCACTCGGTCGCAACGGTAGCCGACTCGAACAGATCGTCACCAACGTCCATCCCGATGACCGCGACGGTCTCGCCACCGCCATCCAGCAAGTCATCGCACGTGGCGGCGCCTACGCCCATCAGTATCGGGTGCGCCGCGCCGACGGAAAGTACTACTGGCTCGAGGCCAACGGGCGCGTGGAACTGGCCGAGGATGGCACCGCCCTGCGCTTTCCCGGCGTGCTCATCGATGTCGAGGAGCGTCGCTCGATCGAGGCCGAACGGGACCGCGCGACGGCGGCGTTGCGCGCGCTCAACGACACCCTGGAGCAGCGCGTCGCAGAACGCACCGCCGAGCTGATGCAGACCGAGGAGAAGCTGCGCCAGTCGCAGAAGATGGAGGCCGTCGGCCAGTTGACCGGGGGCCTCGCCCACGACTTCAACAACCTGCTGGCGGGCATCTCCGGCGCCCTCGAGCTGATGGGCGCACGACTTGCCCAGGGCCGCGCGCAGGACATCGAGAAATACCTGGCCGCTGCGCAGAGTGCAGCCAAGCGCGCCACCGCACTGACGCACCGCCTGCTGGCCTTCTCCCGCCGCCAGACCCTCGACCCGCGTCCTGCCGACGTCAACCTGCTGATCGCCGGCATGACCGAGCTGATCCAGCGCACGGTCGGGCCGGGCATCGCACTGGAGAGCATCGCCGCAGCAGACCTCTGGCCGGCGCGCGTCGACACCAGCCAGCTGGAAAATGCGTTGCTCAACCTTGCCATCAATGCCCGCGATGCGATGCCCAACGGCGGGCGCATCACCATGGAAACCGCCAACCGCACACTGGACGCCCGCCAGGCCCGCCTCTACGAACTGCCTGAAGGCGAGTACCTGACGGTGAGCGTCACCGACACCGGCACCGGGATGTCGCCAGACGTGATCGCCAACGCCTTCGACCCCTTCTTCACCACCAAGCCACTGGGTCAGGGCACCGGCCTGGGCCTGTCGATGATCTACGGCTTCGCCAAGCAGTCGGGCGGTCAGGTTCGCCTCACCTCCGAGCTGGGCAAGGGAACCTCGCTGTGCATCTATCTGCCGCGCTATCTGGGGCAAGCACTCAGCGACGAGGACAGCGCCCAGCACCTGCCGCCGTCGCTCGCGGGCGCCGGCGAGCGAATCCTGGTGGTGGACGACGAGCCAACCGTGCGCATGCTGCTGAGCGAAGTTCTCAGCGAGCTTGGCTACGCGGTGATCGAAGCCGCCGACAGCCTGTCCGGCCTTGAGGCCCTGCGAAGCGAGGCGCACATCGACCTGCTGATCACCGATGTGGGCCTGCCAGGCGGCATGAACGGCCGCCAGATGGCAGACGCCGGGCGCGAGATCCGCCCCGAACTGAAGACCCTGTTCATCACCGGCTACGCGGAAAGCGCCGCCATCGGCGACGGCCAGCTCGGCCCCGGCATGCTGGTGCTGACCAAACCCTTCGCGGTGGATGACCTCAAGGCGCGGGTCCAGGAGCTGATGCTCGGTTAATCATCCCGGACGCTCTCTAGGCCACTGTCACCTGAGAGCTTCCATGCTTTTCAGCCCTTGCGTCATTCAAACCTGGGTCGAAACCCCAGCCTGCTGCGTCAGCATCTTCAAAATCACCAACGCAAACGCCCGGCTCTTGGTCTCGTTATCCAGCACTTCCAGCGACAGCTTCTCGTGGTCGGTCATGGCGTCCAGCACGGTATCGAGCACGCGTTTGGGGAACAGGCCGTGCATCACCTGCTCGACCGAGTGGCTGTTCACCTGGGCCATCACATCCTCCTGGCGGCTGATGCGATTGGCAATGCCGGTGAGGAACTGCAGCTGGTCTTCATCGCTCACTTCGGCACCGAAGATATCGTTGAGCGCCTCGATGATTTCCGACAGCCGCTTCTTCTCCGGGTCATGGGGCTTGCCGCTGCCCAGTCCTGTGGCCGGATCGAGGCCGTAGTCGCCGTCTTCTTCGCTCAGCCGCAGCTGATGCTCGGCACGCTTGGTCAGGCGGTAGTGGGTCAGTTGCAGTTCGCCCACGTCCACGTCTTCCTGATCGAGTCGATCCACGCGCAGCAGCGGGTGCAGGTGCTTGGCATACACGCACAGCTGCTCCAGCTCGCGATCCTCATAGGGAATGATCTGCGAAAGGAACTCGTACAGGCGCACGAAGCTCTGCAGGTTCTTCTTGAACAGGTCGAGCTGATCCACCTGCTCGCCGGCTTCCTTCACGGCTGCTTCGGCCTTCTTCAGGCCGGCGCTGTCGCCGTTCTGCTCGGCAGTACGCTTGAACTCCAGTGCGTGCTGGCGTGATTCCTGGGCCAGCTTGTAGCGCTTGGCGAAACGCTCCCTGGCTGGCGCGCAGTAGTAGCTGAGTTTGCTGGCAGCGGCTTTGGGGTCGAAGAAGGCCAGCGCGAACGCCGTTACTTCCTCCCAATGGTAGATGCCCTCGGCATCCAGCTTCTTCTGCAGGTCATAGATGAGCTGCGGGTCGGTCACGTCGGTCAGCTCGGCCTTGGTGTAGTACGGCAGAAAGGCGTCGAGAATGTCCTGGGCGTCATTGAAGAAGTCGAGGATGAAGGTCGGCTTGCTGTCGCCAAAGGTACGGTTCAAGCGCGACAGGGTTTGCACGCAGTCCACGCCCTGCAGCTTCTTGTCCACGTACATGGCGCACAGCTTGGGCTGATCGAAGCCGGTCTGGTACTTGTTGGCGGCGATCATCACGTTGAAGTCCTGGGTGTCGAAGGCCTCCGCCAGGTCACGCCCGTTCAGGCCGGGGTTGAGCAGGCTGCTGCTTTCCGTCACCTCTTCGGGGATCACCCCGTCCGGCAGTACGCTGCCGGAGAAGGCCACCAGCGGGTGCACATCGTTGTAGCCCATCTGTTTCACATAGGCCTGCACCGCCAGCTGGTAGCGCACCGCCTCCTGCCGGCTGCTGGTGACCACCATGGCCTTGGCCTGGCCGCCCAGCAGGTGGCGGATATTGGCGCGGAAGTGCTCGACGATCACTTCCACCTTCTGGCTGATGTTGTACGGATGCAGGCGCACCCAGCGCGCCAGCTTCATGCGCGCCTTTTTCGAGTCCACCTCCTCGTCGTCGCCGTCCGGGTGGGCGATCTTCCAGGCGGTGCTGTAGGTGGTGTAGTTCTGCAGCACATCGAGGATGAAGCCTTCCTCGATGGCCTGGCGCATCGAGTAGAGGTGAAACGCCTCGGGTTTGTTGTCGGCGCTCGCCGGCAACGCCGGGTTGGCCGGGCGACCAAACAGCTCCAGGGTCTTCGCCTTGGGCGTGGCGGTAAAGGCGTAATAGCTGATTCGCTCGTTGGGCGCGCGGGCAGCCACGGCGGCGTCCAGCAGCTCTTCGGCGCTGATCTCCTCAGCCTCCGGCGCATCGCTGCCGAGAATCTGCTTGAGCTTGCTGGCCGATGAGCCGGTCTGCGAGGAATGCGCCTCGTCGGCGATCACCGCATAGCGCCCGCTGGCCAGCTTGGGGTACTTGTCCAGCGCATCGAACAGCGCCGGGAAGGTCTGGATGGTGACGATGATGATGCGCGTCTGCTCGGCCAGCGCCTCGGCCAGCTGCTCGGACTTGCTCTGGTTGCCGATATCGCGGGTGATGCACTTGACCACGCCCTGGGCGTGCTCGAACTGGTAGATGGTGTCCTGCAGCTGCTTGTCCAGCACGGTGCGGTCGGTAATCACGATCACGGAGTTGAACAGCCGCTGGCCCTCGGCATCGTAGAGCGAGGCCAGCTGATGCGCCGTCCAGGCAATCGAGTTGGACTTGCCGGAGCCGGCGCTGTGCTGGATCAGGTAACGCTTGCCCGGCCCCTCACTGCGGGTGGTCTCGATCAGTGTGTTGACCACTTCCCACTGGTGGTAGCGCGGGAAGATCAGGGCCTCCTTGGTCACTCGCTTGCCGTCGGCATCTTCCTTCACGCTCTTCTGCAGGTGCAGGAAGCGGCCCAGCACCTTGAGCCAGGCATCCGGTTGGAACAGGCGCTGCCACAGGTAGCCGGTGGCGTACTGGCTGTCATCCGGCGCAGGCGGGTTGCCGGCGCCGCCGTCGAGGCTACCGAGGTTGAAAGGTAGGAAGAAGGTGTCCTTGCCGGCCAGCTTGGTGGTCATCGCCACCTCGTTCTGCCCGACCGCGAAATGCACCAGCGCGCCGCGCTTGAAGGTCAGCAGCGGCTCGGGCTTGCGCGTCAGTGGGTCTTTTACCGGGCGGTCGTAGCGGTACTGGCGCTTGGCGTTTTCCACGCTCTGCTTGAACTCGCTTTTCAGCTCCAGCGTGGCGACGGGGATGCCGTTGACGAACAGCACCAGATCCAGGCGCGGGTTGTAGCTCTGTGAAGAATCGGCGCCTTCGCGGTAGTGAGGGGAATACGACACCTCCGGCACCACGCGCAGGCGGTTGCACTGATAGCGCTTGAGGGTGTCCGGGTTCATGCCGTGGTCGGGCTTGAAGCTGCAGGCCTCGATCTTCACCCCCGGCAGCTTAAAGCCATGGCGCAGCACCTCCAGGGTGCCGTCCTGCTCCAGCTCGCGTACCAGCTTTTGTATCAGCACCGCTTCCGGATTATTCGGGTTGGCCTTGGCGAACTTGTCCCAGCGCTCGGGCCAAGCGTCCTTGAAGTAGCCGAGAAAGTCCTCGGTATACAGCGCCGTGCGCCGGTCATAGCCGCTGGCCGGGCCGGTCAGCCAGCCCTGGGCGACCATGGCGGTGATGATGTCCTGCTGGAACTGAGCTTCCTTGCTGTCCGCCATTTAGTTGGCCTCTGCTACTTCTAACTTGGGGGCTTGGGTGCTGGCCGGTGGCTGCCAGCTGCGTACGTCGATTTTGCCGGTCACGGCGGCGGAGATAAGGGCGGAACGGCGTTCTTGGAGTAACTCTATCGACTCGAGCGATTGCGAAAGCAATGCATCAAATCGAGCATTTGCCTCATCGACATATAAACAAATTGACTCTTGCTCGCCGGCAGAGGGGACCAAGACTGGAAGGTTTTCAAAGCCCTGCTGATTCACATAAACCAGTGTTGCCGCGGTACCAATCAGCTCAAAATACTCTTTTGATAACGAGACGATGCTTCTCAGGTACTCAGCCTTAATTTTCCTGGGCTCAAAAGCTTGAAGCTGCTGATTGATAACAACATCAACAGCGTTTATTGCAACTATCCCGAAGCGTCCGACACAGCTTGCAATGACGGCTCCTTTTTTGAGCACTTTAGAGCCTGCCTCACGGGCAGCAAGCTCTGTGACTTTGAGGTTCGTGGCCGAGATATATCCGCCGTTCATATCCTCCATCGTTACCCAAGGAATACCTTCACTATCGTTTAGCTCTGGCTTGTTTCGCTGGGGCACGAATATGTCAGATACAAGCTTCGCCCTGCTTACTACCCAATGCGCCGGCACCTCGCCCAGCCACTCCACGCCGGAGTCTTTCATCGGCACCGTCGGGTCGAGGCCTTTGGTGACGGCGTGGGAGATGACGGCCTGGCGCTTTTCCTTGAGCAGTTCGATCAGGCGCTGCTGCTCTTCGATCAGCGCGTCGATGCGGGCGGTTTCGTGGTCGAGGAAGCGGGCGATTTGGGTTTGTTCTTCTTCAGAAGGGACTCCCAGCACAATATTCTTCATGTCAGAAAAATTCGTGCTCCAGAGGTCAGCAACTATCCCCTTACCCCAACGGTAATATTCCTCTTGGAACAGCTCGCTTCTGAATAAGTGATGGATATATGGACCGTGCAATCCAGCCGGGATCAATACGGTACAGATCAACGAAACCGAGCCATCGAGTGGCGATAACCCGGATGAGCCCTTTCGATCAGAGCGGCTATTGATAACAAAATCGCCTGCCAGAACCTTCTTTCGATTATCTCCGTCCTGAGTTTTTGCTGCGCTTTCAAGCCGAGGAACAATCCCGTTCTTGGTGACTGACAGAGGCTCGAACTCAGTATCACTAGCCCTTTCGCGGCGCTCTTCAAAGTAATGGCCAAGGCGCTTGAGCGTCCAATGCTCAGGTACGTCCCCCAACCACAAAAAGCCTGACGCCTTATATTTCGGGTAGCAGGGAAATGTCATGCCGACAGCCCCTCGATCATTTGCTTGATGCGGTCGGTGCAGGCTTTCAGATCGCGGTCGATCTCTGCCAGCGGGCGCGGCGGCTGGAATACATAGAAGTGGCGGTTGAAGGGAATCTCGAAGCCAACCACACCGACTTCACCGTCCTGCGCATCCGTCTTGCTTTCGTCGATCCAGGCATCCGGCACATGGGGTTTCACTTCGCGCTCGAAGTAGTCGTACACCGACTCGCCCAGCGGCACGTTCTCGTTGTCGCGCAGGCCAGCATCGGCTTCCGGCTGGCCTTTGACCATGCAGATATCGGCTTCTGGGTCGCGCTCGCTCAGGGCGTTGAGGATGGCCTTCAGCTCCGGCGTGCTGGGCGATACATCGTGGGCGCTGAGTGTCTTTTTCAGCAGTTTGCTGAACTGCTCGCGGTTGCGGTGCAGCACGCTGGCGTCCATGGCTTGTAGGGCTTCAATCAGGCGCCGGCGTGCCGGGGCGTCCAGCTTCTCGATGGCTTTTTCTGCCAGCACTTTTTCGAGGCGCTCCGGGCTTGCCTGGAAATTCAGGCGCAGCGGGCGCTCGACGGTGATGCGCCGGTAGCCGAAGGCTTCGACAGGGAAGATTTTGCTCTGCGGGGTTTCCTCGAAGCGGCCATACAGGCGCACCAGCGCGTCGATCTGCTCCTCGGTAATGTACTGGCGCTTGCTGCCGAGGGATTTGCGCATCTTGGCGAAGTGCTGGCTGCCATCGATCAACTGCACCTTGCCCTGGCGCACGGCGGCCTTGTGGTTGCTCAGCACCCACACATAGGTGGCGATGCCGGTGTTGTAGAACATGTCGGTGGGCAGGGCGATGATGGCTTCGACCAGATCGTTCTGCAGCAGGTAGCGGCGAATCTCCGACTCGCCCGAACCGGCGCCACCGGTAAACAGCGGCGAGCCGTTGAGGATGATGCCAATGCGCGAGCCACCTTCACGCGGGTCACGCATCTTGCTTACCAGGTGCAGCAGGAACAGCAGCGAGCCATCGGACACGCGCGGCAGGCCGGGGCCGAAGCGGCCGTTGAAGCCCTTGTCGGTGTGCTCGTCGGTGATCTGCTTCTGCACTTTCTTCCACTCCACGCCGAACGGCGGGTTGCTGAGCATGAAGTCGAAGCGGCTGTCGGGCAGTTGGTCGTCGGACAGGGTGTTGCCCAGCTTGATGTTGGTGACGTCCTGGCCCTTGATGAGCATATCCGCCTTGCAGATGGCGTAGGACTCGGGGTTCAGCTCCTGGCCGTGCAGCGACACTGTGACTTGCTGGCTTATGGACTGGATGTACTCGTCGCCCTCGGAGAGGAAGCCGCCGGTGCCGGCCGTCGGGTCGTAGATGGTGACGATGCTGTTGGGCTTGAGCTTGTCGTCCTGCCCGGTGATCACCAGCGAGGTGGTGAGGTGCACGATATCGCGCGGGGTGAAGTGCTCCCCGGCGGTTTCGTTGGAGCTTTCCGCGAACTTGCGGATCAGCTCTTCGAAGATGATGCCCATGCCGAAGTTGCTGATGCGCTCGGGGCTCAGGTCGGTGGCGGCAAAGCGCTGCACCACCTGATACAGCAGGTTGGCCGACGAGAGCTGCTGCACGAAGTCCTCGAAGTGGAAGTGCTCGAAGATCTCGCGGGCGTCCTTGGAGAAGGACTGCACATAGCTCATCAGGTCGGCGGCAGTCTGGGTGTCGGACAGCGTGCCTAGGGTCAGTTTGGAAGCATTGAAGAACTGCTGCCCGGCTGCGCGCAGCAACAGCCGCTCACGCACCAGATCAGGACGGCCTTCCTGCGCACAGGCCTCACTGATCACCGCGTTCTTGGTCGGTTCCAGAACACATTCCATACGGCGCAGCAGGGTGAACGGCAGGATGATGCGACCGTACTGCGACTGCTTGAAATCACCGCGCAGCAGGTCGGCAATCGACCAGAGAAAGGCGGCCGTCTGGGAATGGTTTTCCGTGTTCACGCGACTGCTCCTGGGTGAGGCGGTAAAAGCCGAACTGTAACCCGGCAGGCAGGCTGAGTTCAGCCCGAAATCGAAACAGGCGCCTGGCTGGCAGGCACAAGAGCGGTACGCAGGCGGGTACGCAGGAAAATCCGCTGTTTGCGGGTCCGGGCTGCCCGCACACAGAAAATAAAAAAGCCTGCATCGCTGCAGGCCTTGATTTATGTGGTGCCGGAGACAGGAATCGAACCTGCGACCTTCGCGTTACGAGTGCGCTGCTCTACCGACTGAGCTACACCGGCGTGGCGCGCATTATCTGGATTCGCCCGGCCGGACTCAAGAGCGGCCCGACGTGGATGCAGCGGCATTTGCGCCGGCAATAGTGCCTGCCACAGCGCCAAGGGCACGCTAGGGTGGAGTCATCGCCATTGGAGGATTTCCCAGATGCACCAGTACTTTTCCCTGAAGGGCCGCACGGCCCTGGTCACCGGCGGCACCCGCGGCATTGGCCACATGATCGCCAAGGGCCTGCTCGAAGCCGGCGCGCGGGTGTGGATCTGCGCGCGTGACGCCCAGGCCTGCGCGGATGTTGCGGCCGAGCTGTCGGCCTTTGGCGAGTGCCATGGCATCGCCGCCAACCTGGTCCACGAAGAGGGCATCAAGGCCCTGGCCCATGAGCTGGGCCAGCAGATGGACAAGCTCGACATCCTGGTCAACAACGCCGGCACCTCCTGGGGCGCGCCGCTGGAAAGCTACCCGATGTCCGGGTGGGAGAAGTGCATGCAGTTGAACGTCACCTCGGTGTTCGGCTGCATCCAGCAGCTGCTGCCGCTGCTGCGCAAGGCCGGCACCGAAGAGAGCCCGGCGCGGGTGATCAACATCGGTTCGGTGGCCGGCATCACCGCCCACGGCGAGAACGCCTACGCCTACGGCCCGAGCAAGGCGGCACTGCACCAGTTGTCGCGGATGCTGGCGCGCGAGCTGGTGAGCGAGCACATCAACGTCAACGTGATCGCGCCGGGGCGCTTCCCGAGCAAGATGACCCGCCACATTTCCAACGATGCCGAGGCCATGGCCGAAGACTGCGCGGTCATCCCGATGAAGCGCTGGGGCCGCGAGGACGAGATGAGCGCGCTGGCGGTGATGCTCGCCAGTACCGCCGGGGCCTACATGACCGGTGCGATCATCCCCATCGACGGTGGCTTCCACCTCGAGTGACGCCGACGGCCGTGGCTTGAACAGCGCGGCCAGCGTGACGATGCAGTAGCATGGCGGCCTTTGCCCGCGTCCGGCCGCCGCCATGTCCTACCAGGTAGATCCGATCGGTTTTGTCCGCTCCTGCTTCAAGGAAAAATTCGCCATTCCCCGTCAGCCCCTGCTCGCCCCCGCGGCGCGCGGCGTGCTTGAACTCGTGCCGCCATTCGATCAGCCCGAGGCACTGCAGGGGCTGGAGCAGGTCAGCCATGTCTGGCTGCTGTTTTTGTTTCACCAGGCCCTGGAAGACAAACCGCGACTGAAGGTGCGTCCGCCGCGCCTGGGCGGCAATCGCTCCATCGGCGTGTTCGCCAGCCGCGCCACCCATCGTCCCAACGGCATCGGCCAGTCGGTGGTACGCCTGGATGGCATCGAGCCTGGACGGCTGCGGCTCTCCGGCATCGACCTGCTCGACGGCACCCCGGTGCTCGACATCAAGCCCTACGTACCCTACGCCGACAGCGTGGCCGGCGCGCACAACGCCATCGCCGACGCCCCGCCCTGCCCCATCGCGGTGGAGTGGGACGCCGCGGCGCTCGCCCAGGCCCAGGCGCATGCACAGCGTCTGGGCGAGCCCCTGGTGGAGCTGATCGAACAATGCCTGGCGCAGGACCCGCGCCCGGCCTACCAGCGCCCTGAACCGGAGCGCCGCTACGGTGTATTGCTGTGGGATGTGCAGGTGCGCTGGCACTACCCGCGGGCGGGAGTGATCCGGGTGCTGGAGGTCGAGCGGGACTGAGGCCGGGCAACCTGCCCGCCGATGCTGCGACCAAGCCCATCTCCCTGCCCGCCGAAGCTTCCCTCATCCGGCGCTGCGCGCCACCTTCTCCCGGAGGGAGAAGGACAGCTGCGGGGCGGTGGTGCTATGTGATGCCGTGTGGTGCTGAACAGAGCTTCGAACGCTCGCAGCTTTTCCCTCTACCTTCGGAAGAGGGTGCCGAAGGCGGGTGAGGGAGGTTTCAGGCGACTCGCCGCCGCTTCAAGCCAGAGCACGCCAGGTACCCTGCCCGCCGACGCATCCCTCATCCGGCGCTGCGCGCCACCTTCTCCCGGAGGGAGAAGGACAGCTGTACGGCGACTGCGCGGTGTGGCTCAGCCGCCGAGGCGGCGAGCGCGTAGTGCTACTTCTCGACGAAGGCGCGCTCGATCAGGTAGTCGCCCGCCTCGCCCAGGCGCGGCGAGATCTTCAGGCCGAACTCGTTGAGCACCGCGCTGGTCTCGTCGAGCATGCTCGGGCTGCCGCAGATCATCGCGCGGTCGTCCTGCGGGTTGATCGGCGGCAGGCCGATGTCGGCAAACAGTTTGCCGCTGCGCATCAGGTCGGTGAGCCGGCCCTGGTTCTCGAACGGCTCGCGGGTCACGGTCGGGTAGTAGATCAGCTTGTCGCGCAGCGCCTCGCCGAAGAACTCGTTCTGCGGCAGATGCTCGGTGATGAACTCGCGGTAGGCGACCTCGTTCACGTAGCGCACACCATGCACCAGGATGACCTTGTCGAAGCGCTCGTAGGTGGCCGGGTCCTGGATCACGCTCATGAAGGGCGCAAGGCCGGTGCCGGTGCTGAGCAGGTAGAGATGCTTGCCCGGCAGCAGGTCGTCGAGCAGCAGGGTGCCGGTCGGCTTGCGGCTGATCATCAGGTTGTCGCCTTCGCGCAGGTGCTGCAGGCGCGAGGTCAGCGGGCCGTCCGGCACCTTGATGCTGAAGAACTCCAGGTGCTCCTCGTAGTTCGGGCTGGCAATCGAATAGGCGCGCATCAGCGGCCGCCCTTCGACCTCCAGGCCGATCATCACGAACTGGCCGTTCTCGAAGCGCAGCCCGGGATTGCGGGTGGTCTTGAAGCTGAACAGGGTGTCGTTCCAGTGATGGACGCTGAGCACGCGCTCGACGTTCAGATTGCTCATGGCGGCGATGTCCTCCGAGGAAACCGGGAATGCAGTTGCGGGCCATTCTAGGAACCGGCAGGATATCTGTTAAACGAATTATCTAAATATCACTAATCGGTTATACAGATATGCGGTTCACCCTGCGCCAACTCGAGGTTTTTGTCGCAACCGCCCGCCAGGAGAGCGTCTCCCGCGCGGCGGAGTTCCTTTCAATGTCGCAGTCGGCGGCCAGTACCTCGATCACCGAGCTGGAGCGCCAGTTCGACTGCCAGCTGTTCGACCGCATCGGCAAGCGCCTGCGCCTCAATGCCCTGGGCCATCAATTGCTGGCACAGGCGGTGGCCCTGCTCGACCAGGCCCGCGAGGTACAGAACCTGCTCGATGGCCGCAGCGGCTTCGGCTCGCTGAACGTCGGCGCCACCCTCACCGTCGGCAACTACCTGGCAACGCTGCTGATCGGCCGCTTCATGCAGCGCCATCCGGAATGCCGGGTGCAGCTGCAGGTACACAACACCTCGCGCGTGGTCGAGCAGATCGCCCAGCAGGAGCTGGATCTGGGACTGATCGAGGGCGAATGTCATCACCCGGATGTCGAGGTCACGCCATGGGTCGAGGATGAGCTGGTGGTGTTCTGCGCGCCCGACCATCCGCTGGCAGGTGCCGGCGCGCTGCGCATCGCCGAGCTGGCCGAGGAAAACTGGATCCTGCGTGAACAGGGTTCAGGCACCCGCCTGACCTTCGAGCATGCCTTGCGCCATTATCCCGGTCGCCTCAACGTGCGACTGGAGCTGGAGCACACCGAGGCGATCAAGCGTGCGGTGGAATCGGGCCTGGGGATTGGCTGCATTTCCCGGCTGGCGCTGCGCGACGCCTTCCGCCGCGGCAGCCTGGTCGAGCTGGCAACCCCGGAGCTGGACCTTAGACGGCAGTTCTATTTCATCTGGCACCGGCAGAAGTACCAGAGCGCAGCGATGCGCGAATTCCTCGAGCAGTGCCAGGCGCTGACTGCCGGCGTCGCACGCAGTGATCTGATCGAGCTGCCGCGCGCCTGAGGATGATCAGCCCAGCAGCACCAGCAGCCAGACCGCGGTGATCAGCGTCAGGGTCACCAGCTGCGCGGCGCTGCCCATGTCCTTGGCATTCTTCGACAGGGGATGGCGTTCCAGGGAAATGCGGTCGATGGCCGCCTCCACTGCCGAATTGAGCAGCTCGACGATCAGCGCCAGCAGGCAGACGCCAACCAGCAGCGCGCGCTCGCCGCGGCTGACGTCAACGAAGAACGCCAGCGGCACCAGCACCCCATTGAGCAGCACGACCTGGCGAAAGGCCGCCTCGCCGAAGAAGGCCGTACGCAGGCCGGCAAACGAATAACCGATGGCGTGATAGATACGCGCGACGCCGCGCTTACCGGGTATGGCTGACATTCCTTGTCCTCGACGGGTGGATCAACTGCGCGGGATGGATTCCAGCTGCTGCAGCAACAGGGCAGCCTGGGTACGGGTACGTACGCCGAGCTTGCGGAAGATGGCGGTGACGTGGGCCTTGACCGTGGCCTCGGAGACGTTCAGCTCATAGGCGATCTGCTTGTTCAGCAGGCCGTCGCAGACCATCGTCAGGACGCGGAACTGCTGCGGCGTCAGACTCGCCAGACCGGCGCTGACCGCCTTGGCTTCGTCGCTCACGGCGCCCTCGGCAAGATCCTGCTGCGGCCACCAGGTGTCGCCGTCGAGCACGCTGCGCACCGCCTGCTGCAGGGTCTCCAGCGGCGAGGACTTGGGAATGAAACCGCTGGCGCCGAACTCTCGCGCCCGTGCCACCACGGCCGGTTCTTCCTGAGCCGAGATCATCACCACCGGCAGCTGCGGGTACTGTCCGCGCAGCAACACCAGACCGGAAAAGCCGTAGGCGCCCGGCATGTTCAGATCGAGCAGCACCAGATCCCAATCGGCGCGCTCGGCCAGACGGGCTTCCAGTGCGGCGATGCTGTCGGCTTCCACCAGGTGCACCTGCGGGCCCAGACCCAGGGTCAGGGCCTGCTGCAGGGCGCTGCGAAAAAGGGGATGGTCGTCGGCGATGAGAATTTCATAAGCGGCCATGAACTGTTCCCTATTCTTCTTGTGGAGGCCGAAGGGCGCTCAGCATGCCCAGCCCTGTCCAAGTGGTCAAGCCCGATGCTTTGCGGCAGAATCGCCGGCTTTCGCCAACGAGAACCACCATGCAGAACAGAGCTCTGCGCGCCGACCTTCTGATGCTGCTGACGGCCATGATCTGGGGTTCGGTGTTCGTCGCCCAGACCCGCGGCATGGAGCATGTCGGCCCTTTCCTTTATAGCGGCGCGCGCTTTCTGCTGGCCACCCTGGTACTGCTGCCACTGTTCTTCTGGCGGCCGGGTGGACGTGACTCTGCCGCCCCGCCAATCCAACCCGCCAGTCGCGGACTCTGGTTCGGTGGCTTGTTGATGGGAGTGGTGCTGGCGCTGGGGATCAATCTGCAGCAGGTCGGCCTGCAATTCACCAGCGTGACCAACTCCGGCTTCATCACCGGGCTCTACGTGATCATGGTGCCGCTGATCGGGCTGCTGGTCGGCCAGCGCACCGGACTGGGCACCTGGCTGGGCGCATCCCTGGCGGTGGTCGGGATGTTCCTGCTCAGCGTCGGCGAGAACTTCCAGGTGGCTTCCGGCGACTGGCTGCAACTGGCCGGCGCGGTGGTCTGGGGCGTGCACGTGTTGATGATCGGTTCGCTGGCGCGGCGTCACGACCCGCTGCGCCTGGCCGTACTGCAGTTCGCCGCCTGCGGGGTGATCAGCCTGCTGCTGGCGCTGGTGTTCGAAGAGATCACCCTGCCCGCCCTGCTCGGTGCAGGTCCGGCGATTCTCTACGGCGCGCTGATTGGCGTCGCCATCGGCTTCACATTGCAGGTGATCGCCCAGCGCGACGCCCTCGCCTCCCACGCGGCGGTGATCTTCTCGCTGGAGGCGGTGTTCGCCGCCCTGGCCGGCGCCTGGTTCCTCGACGAGATGCTCCAGGCGCGGGGCTACGTCGGCTGTGGACTGATGTTCGCGGGGATGCTGGTCGCCCAGCTCTGGCCCAGGCGCGTAGCTGTCTGAGCGCAGCTGCGTTCAGTCGGCAGCCGGCGCGCGCGTCCCGTCCAGCAAAGCCTGCAGGTGGAGGTGCGCCGGGTCCTGCAGGTCGGGTGCGCGGTGGCGTTTGGCCGCCAGGTAGTGCTGGCTGAACACGTCGAGCCAGGCGTCCAGCGCATTGGCCGCGCACTCATCGCCGGCCAGCTCCAGACAGAGCGCGGCAACCTCGGCGGTACACAAATGCTCGCCACGGGTGGAACGCCGCAGGCGGTAGCGCGACAGCTGCTCCGGCTGCAGGCTGAGCACCGGCAGGCGATCCAGGTAGGGGCTCTTGCGCTGCATCTTGCGCGCCTCGGTCCAGGTCGCATCGAGCAGGATGAACAGCGGCCGTCGCCCCGCCACACGCGGCACCTCGCTGACCACCCGTTCGCTGGCGACGTACTCGCCAGGGAAGACCAGGAACGGCTGCCACCGAGGATCATCCAGCAGCGCCAGCAGACCCTGCTCGACTGCCGTGCGGGTCCAGCCGAAGGCATGAGTGTCGGCAACCACATCGGCGATCAGCCAGCCGGTGTTGCTCGGCTTGAGCGGCTCGATGTCGTGCATCAGCAGGCAGAAGGCGGAATGTGCATCCACCCGCGGTCGCCAGGCGCAGGCGCAATGCCGCAGCGCCACCCGGCACTCCGGGCAACGCGGGTCGCGCGAACCGCGCGCCAGGAAAGGCTTGCTGCTGCGCGCCAGACGTTCGGCACAGAGCCTTGAAACCGCGTGCGACATGCCTGCCTCCCGATCGAAAAGGGGCGCAAGTCTATCAGTCGGCAGGCGGCTCGCAGCAATGCCGCATGGCGCGCCGCGGCGGATCGGATATCCTGCGCTGAACCGTCGCCCGGCGAGCCGGTCCTACGCCGACCGCAACCGCTGCCTCGCACGACCCGCAAGCCATCGTCCAGGGCTCGCCGCCGGACTGCACGAACACCTCGAGCAGCCCGCCAACATCCACCGTATGGAGATCCGCATGCACCGTCTGCTTCTTATCGCCGCCCTGCTGCTGCCCTGCGCCATCCAGGCTGCCTCCCTGAAAGACTTCGAGCTGACGCGCGCATTGGAAAAGGTCGCCCGGGAAAGCAGCAAGGGCACCCCGCGGGCGATCAATGAAGACATCCTCGATCAGGGCTACACGGTGGAAGGCACCGAGCTGATCAACCACCTGAGCGTGCGCCCCGTCCATGCCGCGCAGATGCGCGGCAACCCGGACAGCGTGCGCAACCAGCTCGGCAGCAGCGTCTGCAGCAATGCAGGTTTTCGTCAGTTGCTCGAGCGTGGCGCCATCCTGCGCTACGAATTCAGCGAGCTGGGCAGCAACCTGCCGGTGACCCGCGAGCGTTTCAGCAGCGACGACTGCGCCGAGTAAAGGCGCGGCGGCGCAGCTTGCGCCCACCGCTAACGAGCCTCATCAACGCAGCAGGCGCGGATCGCCCTTGCCCGCCACGGCAGCGGCCTCTGCGGGCGTCAGCAGCGCGGTACGCGGCAGATCCAGCAAGCGCGCTGACGCCGCCAGCACGTTCGCCCAGCAGGCCCGGTTGGCGAACTGCATGCCGGCCTCGTCCAGCGTGCCACCGCGGTTGCGATAACCCAGCACCGAACTCTTGCGCGCATCCGGCAGGATCGGCCAGAGGTGGCCGCGAGCCACTTCCGGACGCATGTGGGTGAGCAGGATGCGGCTCTCGTAGCGCTCGGGGAACAGCGCCTCGACCAGCGTCTCGGCTGCCACGTAGTCCATCTCCCAGCGGTCACGCGGGGCGCGGAAACGTCCTGGTTCCTGAAGGTAAACCAAGCGGTAGGCAAAACCGGCGTCCTTCAGGCGGGCCGCCGCGCGGAGCATTTCCGCCAGCTGGTAGCTGCCGTTGGCGATCAGCAGCAGCGGCCCCTCGCCCGGCTGCTCGTCGACCACGATGGCGCCGTCACGGGCCAGCCGCTCGGCCTGGGCCTGGTCGAAATGGCAGGGCCGCTCGCGCTTGGGTATGACCATGCAGGCAAGCTGGCCGCGCGCCTGGTAGATCGACGGCAGCAGCGCCAGGGCGCTGTTGTGATCGGCCGGAAACAGCACTCGGACCATGTCGCTCATCTCGCCGAGCAGGGTTTCGCAGAAGGTGGTGTCCTGGTGCGACTGCTGGTTCTTGCCGTTCTCCCAGGTGTGCGAGGTGGCCACCAGCGGCCAGCCGAGCCAGCCGGCAGGCCGGCCAACCTCCTTCTGCTGGCGGGCGAAGATCAGTGTCTGGCGCACGGCGCCGAGCATCTTGACGCAGAAGGCCTCATAGCTGGCCACCAGGTTCAGGCCACCCTGGTTCGCCAGGCACGCCGATACCACCGCCTCTTCGTTGAGCGCGGTGATGATCTGGCCATCGACCGCTTCCAGCTCGCTCTCCGGCTCGCAGACCCGATGACGCAAGGCCTTGAGCACCCCGCCCAAGCGGTTGCTGGCCAGCTCGTCGGGATTGCCCACGCGCGGGCGCAGCTGCGGATTGGCCTGGGTCAAGGCGACGAAGAAATCGTCCAGGGCGCTCATCGGTGAGCAACTCTCGGCGCGGTAGCCGAGCAGCGGAATGCTCGGTGCGGCGGGCGCCCGCTGGGCCAGGGCGTTGTCACGCTCCAGCGGCCGCTGCTCGCGCGTGGCGAGGAACAGCTCGCGGGCGGCGGCCAGCTCACGCGGTGCCACCCACAAGGGAGCGGCATGCTGATTGAACAGCGAGCGGGCCTCGCCATCGCGCGACGGATTGCCGGGCAACGGCAGGTTGTGCGCGGCGTTGCCACCGGCACCGAAGAAACCGAAACCCTTGACGGTCTCGGCAATGGCATAGGGCATCGGCAACGGATAGCGCAGGATGCCGCTGTTCTTTTCCTGCACGCGCCGGGCGGTACGCTGCTCCATCTCCCACAGCGCGCAGACGAAGGCGGCCGGGTCACGACCGTCGAAGGTGATCGGATCAAAACCGCAGCGGCGCAGATGCTGGCGGAAACCCTCGAGGCCTTCGTGGGTGCCGAGCTCGGTACGCTGCTCGATCCGTCGGCCGTTGGCGATCATCACCGGCAGTGCCACACCACTGTCCTCGGCGCGCCACCAGCGCGGCATCCAGTCGCTGCCACGCTGCTCCTCGGCGGCGCCGTCGGAGAGAAAGGCTACCAGCGTCTCGCCCGGCAGCGGCATGTGCGTGTACTGCAGCTCGGCAAAGCCCAGATAGCCGCCCTCGGCGATGCCACCTGCGGTATGCGGATTGACGTGGCTGCCCAGGGGGATGCCCGGGCTGCCATCCGCTGCCTGGGCGTAGCTGTAGAAATCGGCAACCAGACGGCTCATGCCGGCCTCATCGAAACCGTAGCGCTCGGCCTGCTCAGGATGCTGGTTGGCGGTCAGCAGGTTGAGCGCCTCGATGGCGGCCACGCAGTGCCCCTGCCCCATCAGCCAGCCGCGGGTCTGGCCGGTCAGTGCATTGAGAGCCAGGTAGCCGGCGTAGGCCGGGACCATGTTCAGCGCGCCGCCGGTGTGGCCTTCCGGGATCGGTTTGAAATCTTCCGCCTGCAGCGGTGCGCCATCGGGCGAGACCCGAGCGGCATAGGTCATGTGTACCACCAGCCAGAGCCCGGCCGAACCGAGCCGATCCAGCGCCGCGAGCATGCGATAGACACTGGCAAGATCGGGCTGCATGCCCAGCTGCACCAGCTGGTGCGCCAACCGGAAGACGGCCGCCTGGGTTTCCGGGGCGTGTTGAAAAGGCCCGTAACCTTCTCGCCAGGTGGAAAACTCCGGCTCGGACTGAGAGTGGGCATCCAGCTCGGCCATACTCGGCAGTATCTGGGACATAATGACCTCCGTTGGCAACGTTCTGCGCAGTCTAGACAGCCGCTTTGCGGGCGACGCTGACATGCGTCAAGCCTGGCCTGGGCAACTGCCGTCAAGCTGGCGACCTTACCCCAAGAGGAGAACTCATGGCTCTGCTTAATTTCCTTGGCGCCATTCGCCAGGTCACTGGTTCCTGCTATCTGATCGAGAGCCGCGACGGCGCCAAGGTGCTGCTCGAATGCGGCATGCGCCAGGGCCGTCGCGAAGACGAAGAAGGCAACAGCAGCGGATTTCCATTCAACCCCGCCGAGCTCAGCGCGGTGGTGGTGTCCCACGCCCACATAGACCACACCGGCCTGTTGCCCAAGCTGGTTGCCGACGGTTTCCGCGGGCCGATCTTCGCCACCGAAGTGACCTGTGACCTGATGGAACTGATGCTGCTGGACTCGGCGCATATCCAGGAGAAGGACGCCGAATGGGAGAACAAGTGGCGTCTGCGCCAGGGCAAGGCTGCGGTCAAGCCGCTCTACACCGTCGCCGACACCGAACGCATGCTGGGCCAGCGGCAGGCGCTGAACTACGGCCAGCCGACGGAGATAGCTCCAGGCGTCGAACTCACCTATCACGAAGCCGGGCACATCCTCGGCTCGGCGATCGTCGAGCTGGTGGTGCAGGACCATCACATCAGCCGGCGCCTGGTGTTTTCCGGCGACCTGGGCAATACCTGCTCACCCCTGATGCGCTCGCCGGCAATCCTCAAGCAGGCCGACCTGGTGATGCTCGAATCGACCTACGGCGACCGCGACCATCGCTGCAGCCAGGACACCCTCGACGAGCTGGCCGAAATACTTCAGCAGGCCCATCGTGACGGCGGCAACGTACTGATCCCCTCCTTCGCCGTTGGCCGCACCCAGGACCTGATCTACTACCTCGGCCAGTTCTATCAGCAGGGTCGGCTGCCGCAGCAGGCGGTATTCCTCGACAGTCCGATGGCCATCCGCGCCAACGCCATCTACTCGCGTCACCACGAGTACTTCGATCCCGAGCAGCACGCGATGCTGCAGAAGAACGGCATCAAGCGCATCGAAGACTGGCTGCCGATCCTGCGTTGCACGCCAACGCCGGAGGAGTCGATGGCAATCAACCGGATCAAGAGCGGCGCGATCATCATCGCCGGCAGCGGCATGTGTACCGGTGGGCGCATCGTTCACCACTTCAAGCACAACCTCTGGCGCGAGGAGTGTCATCTGGTGTTCCCCGGCTTCCAGGCCAAGGGCACCCTGGGCCGCTCCATCGTCGACGGCATCGACACGGTGAAGGTGCTGCACCAACGCATTGCGGTGAAAGCCAAGGTTCACACGCTCGGCGGTTTCTCCGCCCATGCCGGGCAATCGCAACTGGTCGACTGGGTGAAGAACTTCGACCACCGTCCGGAACTCTATCTGGTCCACGGCGAGTTCGAAAAAATGCAGATTCTGCAGCAGCGTCTGCGTGATGAACTGCACTGGGAGGCCAATATTCCGGAACCCGGCGAGCAGATCGCCCTCTGAGTGGCGCAGAGTATCGACTTCGCGCCCGGGCTCGGCGAGCAGCCGGGTCTTCACTACAAGGAGCGTTTATGCCTTTCGAGTCCGACGAGTACCTGTCTCGTCACTACCAGACCAGCGGGATCGATCTCGCAGAGAAGATCGACGAACTGGTGAATCTTGCCGCCGCCAGCGGCAGCCCCAACACCGCGCTCTACCGTGAAATGCTGGTGACCGTGATCCGCATGGCCCAGGCAGACCGCAATCGCTGGGACGCCAAGATCATGCTGCAGACCCTGCGCGAGATGGAGAACGCCTTTGCCAGCCTCGAGCAGTTCAAACGCCGGCGCAAGGTCACGGTGTTCGGCTCGGCGCGCACGCCGATCGACCATCCGCTCTATGCTCTGGCGCGCGAGCTTGGCGCCCTGCTGGCACGCTACGAACTGATGGTGGTGACCGGCGCGGGTGACGGCATCATGGCTGCAGCCCATGAAGGTGCAGGCCTGGAAAACAGTCTGGGATTCAACATCACCCTGCCCTTCGAGCAGAGCGCCAACGCTACCGTGCACGACAGTGCGCACCTGCTGTCCTTCCATTTCTTCTTCCTGCGCAAGCTGTTTTTCGTCAAGGAAGCCGACGCGCTGGTGCTCTGCCCCGGCGGGTTCGGCACCCTTGATGAAGCGCTGGAGGTTCTGACCCTGATCCAGACCGGCAAGAGCCCCCTGGTGCCGGTGGTACTGCTCGACGAGCCCGGCGGCAACTACTGGAAGGGCGCGCTGACGTTCATCCAGGAGCAGTTGGCAGACAACCGCTACATATTGCCCAGCGACATGCATCTGGTTCGCCTGGTCCATAGTGCCGAGGATGCGGCCGAGGAAATTGCCCAGTTCTACCGCAACTTCCACTCCAGTCGCTGGCTCAAGGACACCTTCGTGATCCGCATGAACCACCCGCTGAAACAGACGGCACTGACACAGTTGGGCAAGGACTTCGCCGACCTATGCCTGCGCGACGGATTCAGTCAGCAGGCCTACTGCGAATCGGAAAGCGACGAGCCGGAACTCTGCCATCTGACACGCCTGGCGTTCGTCTTCAATGGTCGTGACCACGGTCGCCTGCGCGAATTGCTGGACTTCATCAACCTGGAGCAACACTGGGCCTGACGCCCACGCGTGCTCGCGACACAAGAGAGACCCGCTGCGCTCGGCCAGCCTGGCTAAAGCCGAGCGCAGATCGATGTGCATTGATGACCGGCTGCTTGCTCAGTCGTCGATAGAGGCGCCACGCAACACGCGGGAGATCTGCTCCATCGAATAGCCGCGATAGGCCAGAAAGCGGCCCTGACGGGCCCTCTCCCGGACATCGCCAGGCAGTACACCAAAGCGTCGACGCCACAGTTCTTGCAGCGCCTCGCTCCAGTCGACCGCACACGCCTGCAGCGCCTCTTCGACCTGTGCTTTCAGCAGACCACGCTGGGCCAGCTCTTCGCGGATACGCAGCGGGCCGTAGCCGGCACGCGCCCGGCTGGCGACGTAGGCATCCAGATAGCGGCCCTCATTCAGCAGACCCTCATCCGCAAGCCGATCCAGCGCCGATTCGATCAGCTCCGCAGGGGCGCCCTTGCGCTGTAGCTTGCGCGACAACTCGACCCTGCCGTGCTCGCGACGAGCCAGCAGGTCCATCGCCGCGCGGCGCACGGCAACCGGAGTGTCGAGCGGCGTGGCCATCGACGGATCAGACGTCCGCTTCGGCCGTATCGTCCACTTCATCGGCTACCGCCGAACGCGGACCGGAGGGTACCAGCAGCTTTTCGCGGATCAGCTTTTCCAGCGCATTGCCGGCTTCGGCGTTATCTTCCAGGTACTTGGCTGCATTCGCCTTGCCTTGTCCGATCTTGCTGCCCTGGTAGCTGTACCAGGCACCGGATTTCTCGACCAGACCAAGCTGAACGCCCAAGTCGATAATCTCGCCGGTGCGATAGATACCCTTGCCGTACATGATCTGGAACTCGGCCTGGCGGAACGGCGGAGCGACCTTGTTCTTCACGACCTTGACACGGGTCTCGCTGCCGACCACTTCGTCACCGTCCTTCACCGCGCCGGTACGACGGATGTCCAGACGCACCGAAGCGTAGAACTTGAGTGCGTTACCGCCGGTGGTGGTTTCCGGGTTGCCGAACATCACACCGATCTTCATGCGGATCTGGTTGATGAAGATCACCAGGCAATTGGCGTTCTTGATGTTGCCGGTGATCTTGCGCAGGGCCTGGCTCATCAGGCGAGCCTGCAGGCCGACGTGAGTGTCGCCCATCTCGCCTTCGATCTCGGCCTTGGGCACCAGCGCGGCAACCGAGTCGACGATGATCACGTCAACGGCGTTGGAACGCACCAGCATGTCAGTGATTTCCAGCGCCTGCTCGCCAGTGTCCGGCTGAGAAACCAGCAGGTCGTCGACGTTGACCCCCAGCTTGCCGGCGTAGTCGGGATCCAGCGCGTGTTCGGCATCGACGAACGCGCAGGTGGCGCCGAGCTTCTGCGCTTCAGCAATCACCGAAAGGGTCAGGGTGGTCTTGCCCGAGGATTCCGGACCGTAGATCTCGACGATTCGCCCTCTCGGCAGGCCGCCGATACCAAGCGCGATATCCAGACCCAGAGAGCCGGTTGAAATGGACGGAATCGCCTGACGCTCGTGATCGCCCATGCGCATCACCGCGCCCTTGCCGAATTGCCGTTCGATCTGTCCCAGAGCCGCAGCCAGAGCGCGCTTCTTATTGTCGTCCATTGGATTCCTCGCGTAGTCAGCAAAGCCTGTCAGGCAAAAACAACTGTATAAGTAGACAGTATTAGAGCATAGGGCAAGTTTCTCGCCTACCCCTGAGGCAGATTTTCTCCGCGGCTCAGCGACAAGAGGCCGTTCAGCGCACAGTGCACCGTCTGCGCACGCACCGCAGCCCGATCACCATCGAAACGCCGGCGCTGGCTGCACACCCGATCGCTATCCGCCCAGGCCAGCCACACGGTGCCCACCGGCTTGTCTGGCGTACCGCCGTCCGGACCGGCAATACCACTGACGGCAACGGCATAACGCGCGCTCGAGAGCCGCTGGGCGCCGAGAACCATGGCTTCGACCACCTCCCGGCTTACCGCGCCGACCTGCACCAACAACGGCTCTGGGACACCGAGCAGCGCAGTCTTCTGCCGATTCGAGTAGGTCACGTAACCGACTTCGAACCACGCCGAGCTGCCCGGGACGCGCGTGATCGCCTCGGCGATACCGCCACCGGTACAGGACTCGGCAGTACTTACCTGCGCACCATTGCGTCGCAGGGTTTCCCCCAGCAGGGCGGCAAGCCCGTCCACGTCCATCTTCATCATCAGGGCCTCGCTCATCAGCTCCAAGGCGCGACACTAGCAGCCGCTCTCGGCCGGCAAAAGCGCTGCGGCACCTGGCCGAACACTCACCGACCTGCGGGGTCACAACTTCAAGGCCTTCCGCACCGCCGACTGCTACCTGCCATCTTCGAGCCGCCGCGGAACATGCCTGCCATCGCAAAGCTGAGAATGCGCACACCCCGAGGAGAGCAACATGATCACTCGCCTGCTACCGAGCGTTTTGCTGGCCGTCAGCAGTCTCGCCCTGGCCGAGTCGCCAGGCCCTACCGATCCATCCGGCCCACGCCTGGATCCGGCCCGGGTGCCCGCGCCCGCCGTGGGCAGGGAGAGCATGGACGAGCAGATTCGTCGCGGCACCCTGATAACACCGCATGACGAAGTCGAGGGCTCAGACTCCGATGATCCTGATACCGGTCGACCGTCGGACAGCGATGAGCACCGCCGCCAACCACAGCCGCTGGAGCATCCACGCTGATCGGAAGCCGCTGCCTGCTCGGCGGAGAAAGTGCGTGTTACCCTTGCCCGCCGTCGCCCATACCGGGCTCGCAGACACGCCTCTCGAACGCCGATGACCAAAGAAAATCAGGACTTCTCCGCACACACCCCGATGATGGCGCAATACTGGCGCCTGAAGAGTCAGCACCCCGACCAGCTGATGTTCTACCGCATGGGCGACTTCTATGAGTTGTTCTATGAGGACGCCAAGAAGGCCGCCGCACTGCTCGACATCACCCTGACCGCCCGTGGCCAGTCCGCAGGCCAGGCGATACCGATGGCCGGCATTCCCTTCCATTCGGCAGAGGGTTATCTGGCTCGCCTGGTGAAGTTCGGCGAGTCGGTGGTGATCTGCGAGCAGATCGGTGACCCGGCAACCAGCAAGGGGCCGGTCGAGCGTCAGGTAGTGCGCATCATCACTCCGGGTACGGTCAGCGACGAGGCCCTGCTCGACGAGCGCCGCGACAATCTGATTGCCGCAGTGCTGGGCGACGAGCGCCTGTTCGGACTCGCGGTACTCGACATCACCAGTGGCCGCTTCAGCGTTCAGGAACTGGCCGGCTGGGAAAACCTGCTCGCCGAACTGGACCGCCTGAGCCCTGCGGAGCTATTGATCCCCGACGACTGGCCGCAAGGTCTGCCGGCCGAGAAGCGCCGCGGCACCCAGCGCCGAGCGCCCTGGGACTTTGATCGGGAGAGCGCCAGGCGCAGCCTTTGCCAGCAGTTCGCCACTCAGGATCTCAAAGGTTTCGGTTGTGAGCAGCTGAGCCTGGCCATCGGTGCCGCCGGCTGCCTGCTGACCTATGCCAAGGAGACCCAGCGCACCGCCCTGCCCCACCTGCGCAGCCTGCGCCACGAACGCCTCGATGACACAGTGGTGCTCGATGGCGCCAGCCGACGCAACCTCGAACTGGATACCAACCTGGCCGGCGGCCGCGAAAACACCCTGCAGTCGGTCATGGATCGCTGCCAGACGGCAATGGGGACTCGTCTGCTGACGCGCTGGCTGAACCGTCCGCTGCGCGACCTCGAGGTGCTCCGGGCGCGCCAGGATTCGATCACCTGCCTGCTGGAACACTATCGCTTCGAAACGCTGCAGCCGCAGTTGAAGGACATTGGCGATCTGGAGCGCATCCTCGCCCGCATCGGACTGCGCAATGCCCGTCCCCGCGACCTCGCGCGACTGCGCGACGCTCTCGCCGCGCTGCCGCAGCTGCAGACGGCATTGAAACCAATCGAAGCTGCTCATCTGCAAGAGCTTGCCGGTGCCATTCAGACCTATCCGGAACTTGCCGAGCTGCTGCAACGCGCGATCATCGACAACCCACCAGCGGTGATTCGTGACGGCGGCGTGCTCAAGACCGGCTATGACGCCGAGCTGGACGAGCTGCAGTCGATCAGCGAGAACGCCGGCCAGTACCTGATGGATCTGGAAACCCGCGAGCGGGCGCGTACCGGCCTGGCCAACCTCAAGGTCGGCTACAACCGGGTCCATGGCTATTTCATCGAGCTGCCGAGCAAGCAGGCCGAACAGGCCCCCGCCGACTACATCAGGCGCCAGACCCTCAAGGGAGCGGAGCGCTTCATCACTCCGGAGCTCAAGGTTTTCGAGGACAAGGCACTTTCGGCCAAGAGCCGCGCCCTGGCCCGGGAAAAAGCCCTCTACGAAGAGTTGCTGGAACACCTGATCGGCCAGCTCGCACCGCTACAGGACACCGCCGCGGCGCTGGCCGAACTCGACGTACTGAGCAATCTGGCGGAGCGTGCGCTGACACTGGACCTGAACCGCCCGACATTCGTCGATCGCCCCTGCCTGTGCATCGAGCAGGGACGCCACCCGGTGGTCGAGCAGGTGCTGGAAACCCCTTTCGTGGCCAACGACCTGCGCCTTGATGACGATACGCGCATGCTGGTCATCACCGGTCCGAACATGGGCGGTAAATCCACCTACATGCGCCAGACGGCGCTGATCGTCCTGCTTGCACATATTGGCAGCTTCGTCCCGGCGGCCGCCTGCGAGCTGTCGGTGGTGGATCGCATCTTCACCCGGATAGGTTCAAGCGACGACCTCGCCGGCGGTCGTTCGACCTTCATGGTCGAGATGAGCGAGACCGCCAACATCCTGCACAACGCCAGCGAACGCAGCCTGGTGCTTATGGATGAGGTCGGCCGCGGCACCAGCACCTTCGATGGTCTGTCGCTGGCCTGGGCCGCCGCCGAACAACTGGCCAAGCTGCGCGCCTGGACACTGTTTGCCACCCACTACTTCGAGCTGACGGTACTGCCGGAAACCGAAGGCGGCGTGGCCAACGTGCATCTGAACGCAACCGAACACAATGAACGCATCGTCTTCCTCCATCACGTCCTGCCGGGACCGGCAAGCCAGAGCTACGGCCTGGCAGTGGCCCAGCTGGCGGGGGTTCCGGGGCCGGTTATCCTCCGCGCGCGGGAACATCTTGCCCGCCTGGAAACCACCAGTCTTCCCCACGAGACACGCAAGGAAGGCGCGGGACAATCTGCCGCACCCATGCAGAACGACCTGTTCGCCAGCCTGCCACACCCGGTGCTGGACCAGCTGGACAAGCTGCGTCCGGATGATCTGACCCCACGGCAGGCATTGGAATTGTTGTACCAGTTGAAGGAACGGCTATAACCGACCTGCGCGCAAGCTGCTAGAATCCTGCGCGCTTTTGAATCCCGGACCGTTTGCCTGAGAGTCCGGGAATTCTTTCGAGTCGAGCGGTAACTGCCAAAACCCTCGACCGCTGCCTGAGGAGAAATCGAGAAATGACCTTCGTCGTCACCGACAACTGCGTCAAGTGCAAGTACACCGATTGCGTGGAAGTCTGTCCGGTGGACTGCTTCTACGAAGGCCCGAACTTTCTGGTGATCCACCCGGACGAGTGCATCGACTGCGCGCTGTGCGAGCCGGAATGCCCGGCCCAGGCGATCTTCTCCGAAGACGAGGTGCCTGAAGACATGCAGGAATACATCGAGCTGAACGCGGCACTTGCCGACGTCTGGCCGAATATCACCGAGAAGAAGGATGCCCTGCCTGACGCGGCCGACTGGGACGGCGTCAAGGACAAGCTGCAGCATCTCGAGCGCTAAGCAGCCATGCTCGCAGACCTGCAGACAACCGCTCGCCGCTGATCGGCCTGTAGCAGCAACGAAAAAGCCGATGTCGGAAACCGACATCGGCTTTTTCATGGGCATTTGACGGGCAGCGGTACTCGATGAGCGCCGACCGCTTTCTCTGGGCTTTTCTGCGCGCGCGGCGGCCCAGGATTCACTTTTCTGCGGGCAAAAAAAGGGGCGGTAGTTAGCCGCCCACTTTTTCTTCCCTACTCCCTTTCTTTCCCTTTCATCTTCCTGATGAATCGCTTCCTGCGATGTTCCCTGATCGTCATCCTTGACGACTGTGTCTGTCCGTAGACACGGTTGCGATACTACTGCCGCACAGAATCGCCGCAAGCATGCCGCCAACGGCAAAAACGACCAAGCATATTCAGCCATTCATAAAAAATCCTTTTAAAACATAACGTTAAAATATTAGAAGGTAAATTCCGCACCTCCTTCGACGGTTCTTCCTACAGTCTTTGTAAGCAATTTCCTACAACCTGGCGAGCAAAGGAGGATGTGGCCCTCGGATGCATACGGAACGCACCGCAAACTGCGGACGAAAAAAACCCGGCCACCTGGCCGGGTCCTGATCGTTGCGTTCGAACTACTGGAAAAGCGCGTCGCTGGACAGACCATTCTTCTCGAGTATCTCGCGCAAACGCTTGAGCGCCTCCACCTGAATCTGTCGCACGCGCTCACGGGTCAGGCCGATCTCCTGGCCCACCTCCTCCAACGTGCTGCTCTCATGACCACGCAGGCCGAAGCGCCGCACGACGACGTCACGCTGCTTTTCAGTCAGTTCCGAAAGCCACTGGTCGATGCTCTGGGAAAGATCATCGTCCTGCAGCAGCTCGCAAGGGTCCGTGGGACGATCATCGGTAAGGGTGTCCAACAGGGTCTTGTCCGAGTCCGGACCGAGTGAAACATCCACCGAAGAGACCCGCTCGTTCAATCCGAGCATGCGCTTGACATCGCCAACCGGCTTTTCCAGCAAGCGCGCGATCTCTTCGGCAGAGGGCTCATGGTCGAGTTTCTGGGTCAGTTCCCGCGCGGCGCGCAGATAGACGTTGAGTTCCTTCACCACATGAATCGGCAGGCGAATGGTGCGTGTCTGGTTCATGATGGCGCGCTCGATGGTCTGCCGAATCCACCAGGTCGCATAGGTAGAAAAGCGGAAGCCGCGCTCCGGGTCGAATTTTTCCACCGCGCGGATAAGACCGAGATTGCCCTCTTCGATCAGGTCGAGCAGGGACAGGCCACGATTGATGTAACGGCGCGCGATCTTGACCACCAATCGCAGGTTACTCTCGATCATGCGTTTACGACCGGCTGGATCGCCCTTCTGCGCCAGACGCGCGAAATGCACTTCCTCCTCGGGAGAAAGCAAAGGCGAGAAACCGATTTCGTTGAGATAGAGCTGGGTGGCGTCTAGCGCGCGGGTGTAGTCGATGTACTTGTGCTGCTTGGGCGAGGCTGACGATCTGGCCTTTGCAGACGACACGGGACGGGCAGCAGGTTCATCGTCGCAGGCGGTTTCCAGAGCGATGTCGCTGTCCATCAGCAGCACGTCGACATCCAGGTCAAACTCCGGCGCTTCTTGGGTAGTGAGAGCCATATTATTGTTGTCCTAAGCTGAGTTCGCCAAACAGGTTCATGCGGCCCCAAATCCCTGGCGGTCCATGATCCCATCCACCCACGCAAGGGGTGCGAACAGGCTTCAGATCAACGAGCGGGTAGATACTGCAAGGGGTCGACTGGCTTGCCTTGCCGGCGAATCTCGAAGTGCAGCTTGACTCGATCAGTACCCGTCGAGCCCATCTCCGCGATCTTCTGCCCTACCTTGACCTGCTGCCCCTCCTGCACCAACAGCCTACGGTTGTGACCGTAAGCGCTAACGTAGGTATCGCTATGTTTGATGATCAACAATTCACCGTAGCCGCGTAGGCCGCTACCGGCGTAAACCACAGTCCCATCAGACGCAGCCAAAACAGGCTGGCCCAATTCCCCAGCCAGATCAATTCCTTTATTCAAACTGCCGTTTGACGAAAATCGACTGATGATCGGGCCACTCGCCGGCCATGCCCAGCCCGATGCAGAGCGGGTTACAGGAACAGGCGCGGTTGTCGGCTTACTCGCCGGCGGCTGGATCACCGGCCGGGTAACAGGCGGGGTAGTTGTAACTGATGGTTTCGTTACTGCTGGCCGAGTAGTGGCAACCGGCGGACGAGTCGTTTGCTGCGCCGGGCGCGTAGCGACCGTGCTGGTCGGCTGTCCCGCGAACTGGATTCGCTGTCCCGGATGGATAGTGTAGGGCGCAGCAATGCCGTTGCGGGCAGCCAGCGCCTTCCAGTCCCAGCCAAAGCGAAACGCGATCGAATAGAGCGTATCGCCGCGCTGCACTATGTACTGACCACTGCGCACCGGTTGCCGTGACGCTGCCTCACGCCGCTCGCGGTCGACCACCTGAACCCCGCCCGGCGGAGCACTGGAGCAGGCCGACAATAGCGTCAGCATTAGCAGCAGCGGCGCTGCCCGAACGCTTGTTGCCGCTCTGAAGATGGCCACTGTCACGGATTTCCCCAGCCTTGGATGATGATCAAAACTCATTCGATGCAACCCGGCGGGCACTGGCGAAACGCTCCAGCACCCAGACCAGCAGAACTCCGCAAATCGCCAGAACCAGTGCCAGCGCAAGCTGTGAATCCTGCCCGCTCGCCAGAGCGAAGTCATGCGGCAGCAGGTTCTGCTGCACCAGGGGTGTCTGCCTGCCGTCACTGCCCTGCTGCCACTCGAGTGTCTGCTTCCACGGCCAGACCTTGTTCAGCGAGCCCAGCATCAGACCGCAGAGAAACGCCAGAGTGAGATCGCGCAGGCGCTCAAGCAGCCAGCTGAGGAGACGGGCGAAGCACAGTAGACCAATCACGCAGCCTGCAGCGAACACCGCAAGCAGTGTGAGATCGAGGCTCTTCACCGCGGCCAGCACGACGGCATACAGACCGAGAATCAACAGGATGAAGCTTCCCGAGATACCAGGCAGGATCATCGCGCAGATCGCCAACGCGCCGGCGAAGAACAGTATCAGCGGTGTACCTTCCAGCTGAATGGGCGAGACGACGGTGATCCAGAACGCGAAGGCGGTGCCACAGACCAGCATCAGCATCCTGCTCCAGTGCCAGCGCGAGATTTCCCGGCCGACGAGGTAAGTCGAAATCAGGATCAGGCCGAAGAAGAAGCTCCACAACGGAATCGGGTGCGCTTCCAGCAGCCAGGTGATCAACCTCGCAAGACTGAAGATGCTGGTCAGAACGCCAGCAAAAAGGATAAGCAGGAAGTTGCCATTGGCAGTCTGCCAGGCCGCGCCAACGCGACCGCGCAACAGCTGTAACGCCGCTTCCGGAATCCGCGCCAGAGCGCGCAGCAACTCGTCATAGATCCCGCTGATGAAGGCGATGGTGCCGCCCGACACGCCGGGCACAACGTCAGCAGCTCCCATTGCCATGCCCTTGAGAAACAGCATTACAACTTTCTTCATGGGTCCTTCCAGTTCAGTCACGAGTCAGGCCAGCGGGCCATTGAGCAGCGGCACGAAGCGCACCGGATCGAGCACCTGTCGGGAAAAGCCCTGCTCCTCCCGTACGATCAACAGCAGCTGCTGCAGTTCGCCCGCGCCGACCGGGATCACCAGTCGCCCGGCAGGCGCCAGTTGATCGAGCAGCGCCTGGGGCACCTCGGCAGCCGCGGCGGTCACGATGATGCCGTTGTATGGACCGAGGGCATTCCAGCCCTCCCAGCCGTCTCCCCAGCGAAAAACCACGTTGCGCAGCTTAAGCTCGGCGAGCCGTTCCTTGGCCCTATCCTGCAGGCTCTGGATCCGCTCGACGGAAAACACCCGTTCCACCAGTTGTGCCAGTACGGCGGTCTGATAGCCGGAACCTGTGCCGATCTCCATCACCTTGTCCAGCGGGCCCGCGGCCAACAGCAGCTCGGTCATGCGGCCGACCATGTAGGGCTGCGAGATGGTCTGGTTATGCCCGATGGGTAGCGCGGTGTCCTCGTAGGCGCGATGGGCCAGCGCCTCATCGACGAACAGGTGGCGCGGCGTGCGGCGAATTACCTCGAGCACTCGGGCGTTGGACAGGCCCTCGTCATACAGCCGTTGGATCAGCCGCTCGCGCGTACGCTGCGAGGTCATGCCGATGCCGTGACGACTCAGGTCCGGTTGCTCGAACGCCATCAGAGCAGCCCCTCCAACCAGTCGCCAAGGCCGCGAAAGGCTTCCTGGAAGGTGCGATCAAGCTGCAACGGCGTCACCGAGACGTAGCCCTGCATCACCGCGTGGAAATCGGTACCCGGACCGCCGTCCTCGGCGTCGCCGGCGACCGAGATCCAGTAGCCTTCCTTGCCGCGCGGATTGGCTACCTTGACCGGCGGCTTGGCGCGGCTGCGATGGCCGAGGCGGGTCATCTGGATGCCGCGAATATGATCCAGCGGCAGGTTGGGCACATTGATGCTGAGTACGGTGCGCGGCGGCAGCTCAAGCTCGGCATGCTTCTCTACCAGAAGCCGCGCGAAGTAGGCGGCCGTCGGCAGGTTGTCCGGCTGGCGCGACAACAGCGAGAAGGCAAAGGCCGGACGGCCGGTGAAGCGGCCTTCGATCGCGGCCGCAACAGTGCCGGAATAGAGGACGTCGTCACCGAGGTTGGCGCCCAGATTGATCCCGGACACGACCAGGTCGGGCTTGTCCTCAAGCAGGCCGTTGAGGCCCAGATGGACGCAATCGGTCGGGCTGCCATTGAGGCCGATGAAGCCGTTGGGCATCACGACTGGATGCAGTGGGCGGTCCAGGGTCAGGGCGCTGCTGGCACCGCTCATGTCCTGGATGGGCGCGACCACATGGCACTCGGCATAGTCGGCCAGCGCGCCGTGGAGCGCAGCCAGACCCGGTGCATACACCCCGTCATCGTTGGCGATCAGAATCCGCATGCTGTGTCCGTCTGTTCCGCCAGCTCGACCAGCTCACGCACCAACGCGGTGGCGAAGCAGCCCGAAGGCAGAACGAATTCAAGTTGGAGGATGTCAGGGGCGGGATAATGCCACGTCAACCCGCCTATGGGGAGGCGCAGGATACGCCGTTCGTGCTCCATGCCCGCTTCGACCAGCCAGTCGCGCAGCAGCGCCTCGCCTCCCGCCGCAGACTGCTCGAGCGCCTGACTGGCGCCAGCGGCAGGTGACTCCCCGCGCCCCCACAGCGGACCGGTCGGATGCAGATCAAGCGCGGCCAGACGCGGGTCGCTGCATTCCTCCACTCCCGCCGGGAAGAAACTGCGACTGTCGGTGAACGCCAGCAGATCGCCCGGCTGTGCACGATCCCAGCTGCCCGCCGCGACCCTCTCGGCCAGCAGCCGATTGAAGATCAGACTGCGCGCCGCCGAGAGCAGGCGCGAGCGACGATTGCGCTGCTCGGGGAAACGCCCTTGCTGGGCGAAATGTCGCGCCTCGTGGATATTGCCGCCGTCGAAACCGAAGCGTTGCGCACCGAAGTAGTTGGGAATGCCCCGCTGGCGAATCCGTTGCAGGCGTGCCTCCAGTTGCTCGGGGTCGCCGGTCAGTCGGGTCAGTCGCAGACGGAATCCGTTTGCCGAATGGGCACCGCGCTGCAACTTGCGACTGTGACGCTGGCGCTTGAGGATGCGCAGGCCTTCGTCCTCGGCGGCCGCCAGGTCCGGATCGCTCTTGCCGGGCAGATGCAGGCTGAACCACTGCCGGGTAAGCGCCTGGCGATCCTTGAGGCCGGCATAGCTGATCAGCTTCAGCGGTACACCGGCGGCGCGAGCGATGCGCCGCGCGGCTTCCTCGGTGTTCAGGTTGCGCTTCTCGACCCACAGCCAGAGGTGTTCACCTTCGCCAGCCAGGGGAATGTCCAGTACCTCGTCGACCTGGAAGTCTTCGGCCACCGCCTTTAGTACGGCGCTGCCGCAGGGCTCGCCATGGGCCCGCGGCCCGAGCAGCTCGGACTCGGTCATGCCTTGAGCAACAGGGCGACCGCATGAACGGCGATACCCTCCTCGCGCCCTGTGAAACCGAGCCTCTCGGTGGTGGTGGCCTTGACGTTGACCGCATCCAGGTCGACCTGCAGATCAGCCGCAATCAGTGCACGCATGCCCTCGATGTGCGGGGCCATCTTCGGTGCCTGGGCGACGATGGTCGCGTCGACATTGCCGACCTGCCAGCCCTTGGCCTGCACCAACGCGAGCACGTGGCGCAGCAGCACGCGACTATCGGCGCCCTTGAACTGCGGGTCGCTGTCGGGGAAATGCCTGCCGATATCGCCCAGCGCAGCGGCGCCGAGCAGCGCATCACTGAGGGCATGCAGCAGCACGTCGCCGTCGGAATGGGCCAGCAGGCCGAAGCTGTGAGCAATTCGCACGCCGCCCAGGGTGATGAAGTCGCCTTCGCAGAAACGATGAACGTCGTAGCCGTGGCCGATACGCATAGGAAGGTTGCCCTGAAGAACGAGGGCGTGATTCTAACTGGAAGCTGGAAGCGACACAGCCTATCCGCAGTCTTGACGTCAACGCAGGCCTTTCAGGCCTCAGCCGACGCTGACGGCTCGTCGGTCAGCTTGCCGCACCCAGTGCCGCTGCGTGATGGCGCAGATGATCCTCGATGAAGCTGGCAATGAAGTAGTAGCTATGGTCGTAGCCGGGCTGCAGCCGCAGCGTCAGTGGATGGCCGGCCGCCTCCGCTGCGCGGCGCAAGGCATCGGGCTTGAGCTGCTCGGCGAGGAAGCTATCGGCATCGCCCTGGTCGACCAGCAGCGGCAGCCGCTCCTGCGCCGAGGCCAGCAGCGCGCAGGCGTCCCATTCCCTCCAGCGCGAGCGATCCTCGCCCAGATACCGACTGAATGCCTTCTCCCCCCAGGGACAGTCCAGAGGATTGGCGATGGGCGCAAAGGCCGACACCGAGCGATAGCGCCCGGGGTTGCGCAGCGCGCAGACCAGCGCACCGTGCCCACCCATGGAGTGGCCGCTGATGCCGCGCGAATCCGATACCGGAAAATGCGCCTCGACCAGCGTCGGCAGCTCGTCCACCACGTAGTCATGCATGCGGTAGTGACGCGCCCAAGGCTGCTCGGTGGCGTTGAGGTAGAACCCGGCACCCTGACCGAAATCCCAGGCGCCTTCAGGGTCGCCGGGCACCTCGGGTCCCCGAGGGCTGGTGTCAGAGGTCACCAGTACCAGCCCGAGCTCGGCGGCCAGGCGCATGGCACCGGCCTTCTGCATGAAGTTCTCGTCGGTACAGGTCAGTCCGCTGAGCCAGTACAGAACCGGCAATCTTTCACCCTGCTCGGCCTGCGGTGGCAGATAGATGGCGAACTGCATGTCGCAGTCGAGCACTCGCGAAGGGTGTCGATAGCGCTTGTGCCAGCCACCAAAGCTCTTGTTGCTGGAGACGATTTCCATGGAGTCCTCCGCGGCAGCCAAGCCGCATGCCGCAAGCTGCCACAGGGCAACTTGTCGCTATCAGCTATCAGAAATGGATGACGGTGCGGATGCTCTTGCCTTCGTGCATCAGCTCGAAGGCGCGGTTGATCTCGTCCAGCCCCATGGTGTGGGTGATGAAGGTATCCAGCGGGATCTCGCCGCTCTGCGCCTTCTCCACATAACCTGGCAGCTCGGTGCGACCCTTGACCCCGCCGAACGCGCTGCCGCGCCAGACCCGGCCGGTGACCAGCTGGAACGGCCGGGTGCTGATCTCCTGCCCGGCACCGGCGACGCCGATGATCGTCGACTCGCCCCAGCCCTTGTGGCAGCACTCCAACGCCGCACGCATCAGCTGCACGTTGCCGACGCACTCGAAGCTGTAGTCCACGCCGCCATCGGTCATCTCGACGATGACGTCCTGAATGGGCTTGGCAAATTCCTTGGGGTTGATGCAGTCGGTAGCACCCAGCTCACGGGCAATGGCGAACTTCGCCGGATTGATGTCGATGGCGATGATGCGGCCGGCCCTGGCCATCTTCGCCCCGATGATCGCCGCCAGACCGATGCCGCCCAGGCCGAAGATTGCCACAGTCGCGCCCTCGCTGACCTTGGCGGTGTTCAGCACCGCGCCGATGCCGGTGGTGACGCCACAACCGAGCAGGCAGACCTTCTCCAGCGGCGCTTCCTTGGGAATCTTCGCCAGGGAGATTTCCGGCAGCACGGTGTACTCGGAGAAGGTCGAGCAGCCCATGTAGTGGTAGATCGGCTGGCCGTTGTAGGAGAAGCGCGTGGTGCCGTCGGGCATCAGGCCTTTGCCCTGGGTGGCGCGCACGGCCTGGCAGAGGTTGGTCTTGCCCGAGGTGCAGAACTTGCACTGGCGGCATTCGGCGGTGTACAGCGGGATCACATGGTCGCCCACCGCCAGCGAGGTCACGCCCTCACCCACCGCCTCGACGATGCCGCCGCCTTCGTGGCCGAGGATGCAGGGAAACACGCCCTCGGAATCCTCGCCGGACAGGGTATAGGCGTCGGTATGACAGACGCCGCTGGCGACGATGCGCACCAGCACCTCGCCGGCCTGGGGCGGCGCCACGTCCACCTCGACGATCTGCAACGGCTCGTTGGGAGCAAAGGCGACGGCGGCACGGGACTTGATGGTCATGGCGGAAATCTCGCGAAGCTTGAGTAAAGACAGCCAGTGTAATTCAGCCTCCATCAGGGATAATCCCGGCAACGGCATTTCATTAATGCCATGCAGGGATAATCGAGGAGAAAGAATGAATCGCTGGGAAGGGCTCGATGAATTCGTCGCCGTCGCCGAATGCGCCAGCTTCCAGCGCGCCGCCGAGCGTCTGCGCCTGTCGTCATCCCACGTCAGCCGCCAGGTCGCCCGGCTGGAGGAGCGCCTGCAGGCCCGCCTGCTCTATCGCACCACGCGCAAAGTGTCGCTGACCGAGGCCGGCCAGCAGTTCTTCATTCGCTGCCAGCGCCTGATCGATGAGCGCGACCAGGCCTTCCGCGCCGTTGGCGACCTGCATGCGACACCGTCCGGACTGCTGCGCATGACCGCGGCGGTGGCCTATGGCGAGCGTTTCATCGTGCCGCTGGTGAACGATTTCATGACCCGGCATCCGCAACTGCGGGTGGAAATCGAGCTGTCCAACCGTACCCTTGATCTGGTGCAGGATGGCTTCGACCTGGCGATTCGGCTCGGCCGCCTCGGCGACTCCAGCCTGATCGCCAGCAGGCTCGCGCCGCGCCGCCTGTACCTGTGCGCCGCACCCTCCTATCTCGCCCACCATGGCCGTCCGCACAGCCTGTCGGAGCTGGCGCGGCACAACTGTCTGATCGGCACCAGCGACACCTGGCTGTTCAATGACAACGGTCGCGAACATCCCTTCAAGCCCCGCGGCAACTGGCGCTGCAACAGCGGCGAGGCAGTACTGGACGCGGCCCTGCGCGGCTTCGGCCTGTGCCAGCTGCCCGACTACTACGTCCTCGAACGGCTGCACCGGGGTGAGCTGGTATCGCTGCTGGAGAGCCACCAGCCGCCGGACGGAGCGGTCTGGGCGGTCTACCCGCAACGTCGTCATCCGCTGCCGCGGGTGCGCCTGCTGATCGAGGCGCTGCGTGAGGGGCTGGCCCAACGTGCCGAGTCTGGTCACGTGCTGAAATAGTTCGCCCGCCCACACATCGCAGAGCGACAGGTCTGCCCGGAACCCGCCCGCCATGACCCTCTCGAACCCTTTGAGGCCCGAACAATCCGTTCGCCACTCGGGCCAGGAGGCAGGCATGCAAGTACTGATCAACAGCAACAACAGCATCCGGATGTCCGAAGCCCTGCAGCAACGCTGCGCCGCTACCGTCGAAGGCGCCTTGCAGCGCTTCAGCGAGCAGCTGACTCGGGTCGAAGTCCACCTCACCGACGAGAACGGCGAGAAGAGCGGCGCCCAGGACAAGCGCTGCCAGATCGAGGCGAGGATCAAGGCGCGCGACCCGGTTTCTGCATCGCACAAGGCCGACACCCTGGAGATTGCCCTCGGCGGTGCCGCCGACAAGCTGGAACGCGTTCTGGAGACCACGCTAGGCAAGCTGCAACGCACCTGAGAGCGCCGCCGATCATCCTGGGAGCCATGCGTGAACAGACTACTGGACCCTGACAGCCTTCAAGCGACGCGGCGCGAATCCACACGCCAACCATCAACCGACCCACCACAACGCCACCGCGCGCCAGCGACCTGCTCAGCAGACCTTTGCAGCGTTTCGCTAAAGCCACCGGCAATCGTCAGCCAACGCGCCGCAGGTCAGCAGGCTGGCCCGCCTGCTGGTGGAGCGGAAAGTCGAATGGCCACAGCCGACGCAGCACTCGCCTGATCGACGAATTGTCCGTCAGCAAGGCGGCGAGGTGTCAGTGGGGCCGCGCGAGCGGATGCCGTCCACCCGCGAAGCAGCAGCGATCTATCGCTTCTGGCGGCGCGACCGATCAGCGCTGCCAGGCAAGCTCCAAGGCGGCCAGATCTTCCGGGCGGGTGACCTTGATGTTGTCCGCCCGGCCTTCTATCAGGCGCGGCGCCAGGCCCGCCCATTCCATGGCCGAGGCTTCGTCGGTGACGGTTGCCCCGGCCGCCAGCGCAGCCGCCAGCGACTGCAGCAATGCGCCCAGACGGAACATCTGCGGCGTGTAGGCGTGCCAGATCGTGCTGCGGTCGACGGTTTCCCGCACCCGGCCATCGGCGCCGATGCGCTTGAGGGTATCCCGCGCCGGCACCGCCAGCAGTCCGCCCACCGGATCATCGGCCAGCTCGGCGAGCAGCCGCTGCAGATCCTCCTGCGCCAGGTTCGGCCGCGCGGCGTCATGCACCAGCACCCAGTCTTGTGCCCCGGCACCCTGAGCGCGCAGCGCGCGCAGCGCCGCCAGCACCGAATCGGCGCGCTCGCCGCCGCCAGTGCAGCGTCGCACCCGAGGATCAGTGGCACAGGCCAGCTGCGGCCACCAGGGATCGTCCGCAGCCAGGGCGACCATGCAACCGAGCAGACGGGGATGTTCGAGAAAAACCGCGAGACTCTGTTCCAGCAGGCTGCGGCCAGCGAGATGCAGATACTGCTTGGGCCGGTCGGCGCGCATCCGCGAACCGATCCCGGCGGCCGGGATTACCAGCCAGAATGCCGGAAGCTCGCTGCTCATTCGGTCAACAGATAGAGGGTTTCACCCTCTTTGAGCATGCCCAGTTCCTGGCGCGCGCGCTCCTCTACCGTCTCCATGCCTTCCTTGAGCTCCATCACCTCGGCCTCGAGAATGCGATTGCGCTCCAGCAGTCGTTCGTTCTCGCCCTGCTGCTCGGCAATCTGCCGCTGCAGATCGCTGACCTGGGCAAGACTGCCGTCACCGATCCACAGGCGATACTGCAATCCGCCCAGAATCAGGATCAGCACGGCGAAAAGCCAGTAGGGAGTCTTGACCATGAAAAGGCGATTCTTCTCGTTCAGGGCGCGCAGGACGCGGACAAAGCGCAGCGCTTCTATGAAAAAGGGCGGCTTGCGCCGCCCTCTTTTAACACGTCACCACTCAGCCACGGAACTCGGCACGACCCTTGTAGGGCGCCTTGCCGCCGAGCTGCTCTTCGATGCGCAGCAACTGGTTGTACTTGGAGACGCGGTCGGAGCGGCACAGCGAGCCGGTCTTGATCTGGCCCGCAGCGGTGCCGACGGCCAGGTCGGCGATGGTGCTGTCTTCGGTCTCGCCGGAGCGATGTGAAATCACCGCGGTGAAGCCAGCGGCCTTGGCCATCTGGATGGCTTCCAGGGTCTCGGTCAGCGAGCCAATCTGGTTGAACTTGATCAGGATCGAGTTGCCGATCTTCTCGTCGATGCCGCGCTTGAGGATCTTGGTGTTGGTCACGAACAGGTCGTCACCGACCAGCTGCACCTGGGCACCGATCTTGTCGGTCAGCACTTTCCAGCCGGCCCAGTCGGACTCGTCCATGCCGTCCTCGATCGAGATGATCGGGTAGCGCTGGGTCAGACCGGCCAGGTAGTCGGCGAAACCTTCGGCGCTGAACACCTTGCCTTCACCGGCCAGATCGTACTGACCATCCTTGAAAAACTCGCTCGAAGCGCAGTCCAGGGCCAGGGTGATGTCGTCACCGAGCTTGTAACCGGCGTTGGCCACGGCTTCAGCGATGGCCGCCAGCGCGTCTTCGTTGGACGCCAGGTTCGGCGCGAAGCCGCCCTCGTCACCGACTGCGGTGCTCAGGCCACGCGCCTTCAGTACGGCCTTGAGGTGATGGAAGATCTCGGCGCCCATGCGCAGGGCATCGGCGAAGGTCTTGGCGCCAACCGGCTGGACCATGAACTCCTGGATGTCGACGTTGTTGTCGGCATGCTCGCCGCCATTGATGATGTTCATCATCGGCACCGGCATCGAGTAGACGCCTGGGGTGCCGTTCAGGTCGGCAATGTGTGCATAGAGCGGCACGCCCTTGGCCTGGGCAGCGGCCTTGGCGGCAGCCAGGGACACCGCGAGGATGGCGTTGGCACCCAGCGTGGCCTTGTTTTCGGTGCCGTCGAGCTCGATCATCGCGCGGTCGAGAGCCTTCTGGTCAGCCGCATCCTTGCCCAGCAGCAACTCGCGGATCGGACCGTTGATGTTGGCCACGGCCTTGAGCACACCCTTGCCCAGGTAACGGCTCTTGTCGCCATCACGCAGTTCCAGCGCTTCGCGCGAGCCGGTGGAGGCACCGGACGGCGCGCAGGCGCTGCCGATGATGCCGCCTTCGAGGATGACATCGGCTTCCACGGTGGGGTTGCCGCGGGAATCGAGAACCTCACGACCCTTGATGTCGACGATCTTTGCCATTGTGCTCAACACTCCGTTTGGTAGCTGCGTGGCCTGACGCTGCAGACTTAAGCGGTTTCGATGGGGGAAAAACTCTTGATCAGATCATCCAGCTGCTTGAGCTGGGTGAGGAAGGCTTCCAGCTTGTTCAGGCGCAGGGCACAGGGCCCGTCGCACTTGGCGTTGTCCGGGTCCGGATGCGCCTCGAGAAACAGACCGGCGAGGCCCTGGCTCATGCCGGCCTTGGCCAGGTCGGTGACCTGGGCGCGGCGTCCGCCGGCAGAGTCAGCCCGTCCGCCGGGCATCTGCAGGGCGTGGGTGACGTCGAAGAACACCGGGTATTCGAAGGACTTCATGATGCCGAAGCCGAGCATGTCGACGACCAAGTTGTTGTAGCCGAAGGAGCTGCCGCGCTCGCAGAGGATCAACTGGTCATTACCGGCCTCCTCGCACTTGGCGAGGATGTGCTTCATTTCCTGCGGCGCGAGGAACTGCGCCTTCTTGATGTTGATGACCGCGCCGGTGCGCGCCATCGCCACCACCAGATCGGTCTGCCGGGAAAGGAAGGCCGGCAGCTGGATGATGTCGCACACCTCGGCGACCGGGGCGGCCTGCCAGGGTTCGTGAACGTCGGTGATCACCGGCACGCCGAAGGTCTTCTTCACGTCCTCGAAGATCTTCATGCCCTCGTCCAGGCCGGGGCCACGGAACGAGTTCATCGAGGAGCGATTGGCCTTGTCGAAGCTGGCCTTGAACACGTAGGGGATGCCGAGCTTCTCGGTTACCCGCACATATTCCTCGCAGGCCTGCATCGCCAGGTCACGGGACTCCATGACGTTGATGCCGCCGAACAGCACGAACGGCTTGTCGTTGGCGATCTCGATGTTGCCGACGCGAATGGTCTTCTGGCTCATGCCTTGCGTGCCTTCTGCGCCAACGCGGCGTTGACGAAGCCGCTGAACAGCGGGTGGCCGTCGCGCGGCGTGGAGGTGAACTCGGGGTGGAACTGGCAGGCGACGAACCACGGGTGGTCGGCCGACTCGATGACCTCGACCAGCGCACCATCACCGGAGCGACCGGTGACCTTGAGGCCGGCGGCGACCAGCTCCGGCAGCAGATTGTTGTTCACTTCATAGCGATGGCGGTGGCGCTCGACGATCACGTCCTTGCCATAGCACTGGTGCACCTGCGAGCCGGCCTGCAGCTGGCAGTCCTGCGCACCCAGGCGCATGGTGCCGCCCAGATCAGAGCCTTCGCTGCGGGTTTCGGTGCTGCCGGTGGCGTCCTGCCATTCGGTGATCAGGCCGACCACCGGATGCTTGGAGGCGGCGTCGAACTCGCTGGAGTTGGCATCGCTCCAGCCCAGCACGTTGCGGGCGAACTCGATGACCGCAACCTGCATGCCGAGGCAGATGCCCAGGTAGGGAATCTTGTTCTCGCGGGCGTATTTGACCGTGGTGATCTTGCCTTCGACGCCGCGCAGGCCAAAACCACCCGGCACCAGGATGGCATCGACGCCTTCCAGCAGGCCGATGCCCTGGTTCTCGATGTCTTCGGAGTCGATATAGCGAAGGTTCACTTTGGTCCGGTTCTGGATGCCAGCGTGGCTCATGGCCTCGATCAGAGATTTGTAGGCATCGAGAAGTTCCATGTACTTGCCGACCATGGCGATGGTGACTTCCTTCTCCGGGTGGAGCTTGGCGTCGACCACCCGCTCCCATTCGGAAAGGTCGGCCTGGCCGCACTCCAGACCGAAACGCTCGACGACGATGTCGTCCAGGCCCTGGGCATGTAGCACGCCGGGAATCCGGTAGATGGTGTCGACGTCTTCCAGGGCGATGACCGCACGCTCCTCGACGTTGGTGAAGAGCGCGATCTTGCGTCGCGAGGAAATGTCGATCGGGTGGTCCGAGCGGCAGATCAGCACATCCGGCTGCAGGCCGATGGAGCGCAATTCCTTGACCGAGTGCTGGGTAGGCTTGGTCTTGGTCTCGCCGGCGGTGGCGATATAGGGCACCAGCGTCAGGTGCATCAGCATCGCGCGCTTGGCGCCGACTTCGACGCGCAACTGGCGGATCGCCTCGAGGAACGGCTGCGACTCGATGTCGCCCACGGTACCGCCGATCTCGACCATCGCCACGTCGGCATCACCGGCACCCTTGATGATGCGGCGCTTGATCTCGTCGGTGATGTGCGGAATGACCTGAATGGTTGCACCCAGGTAGTCGCCGCGGCGCTCCTTCCGCAGCACGTCTTCGTAGACGCGGCCGGTGGTGAAGTTGTTGCCACGAGTCATGGTCGTGCGCACGAAGCGCTCGTAATGCCCCAGATCCAGATCGGTCTCGGCGCCGTCCTGAGTGACGAAGACTTCGCCATGCTGGAACGGACTCATGGTGCCCGGATCGACGTTGATGTACGGATCCAGCTTGAGCAGGGTGACCTTCAGGCCCCGCGCCTCCAGGATGGCCGCCAGTGAAGCCGAAGCGATGCCTTTCCCCAATGAAGAAACAACACCACCCGTGACGAATATGTAGCGCGTCATAAGAACCCTAGAAGTCAGCGTTTAAGCGGCTCTGGCGCCACCGGGGAAAGCGAAGGAGCCACGATGCAGATGCACAATGGCCGACTTTCCGCAGCCTCCGAAGGAGTTGCGGAAAAGCTGTAACAGGACGGGAGCGTAGTCTACTGGAAAGCCCCTTTCAGCTCAAACCTGCGACGGCGGCAAAACCGCCTGGTCATGCGCAGCACCCGGCGGAGTCCAGATCAGCCGCAACCCCGATCCGGTCAAGTCGGACAACAACGGCAGATTGGCCACCGCGAGCAACTCGTCGCCACGCCAGAGCAATGGCAGGCGTGCACGCACGAATGCCGGCAGCCCGCTCTCGTTGAGCAGCCGCTTCAGATCGCGCTGCCGGCGCCCGGCAAGCACAAGGCGTTCACCGCCCTGGCGGTAACGTACCTGCAGCAGACCCGGCAGTTCGCCCTGCCCTTGCAGAGTCAAGCTACCGTTGCCGGGCAACTGCTGTGCACCGCCGACAAAATCCCACGCAGCCGGCTGCGGCGGTTCCGCGCACCAGTCGCCGGACAGCCAGTAGACTCGCGCACCCGACCGACGCAGCTCGCTCCCGGCCAGTCGCCAGACCGGCTGGGCATCGACAGCGGCATCACGCAGAGCATCCCAACCTGCCCAATGATCGCTGTCCGGCATGGCCGTGCCGAGCAAGTCCAGCCAGCGCCGCAACGTGTTGCGTTGCCGCGCTGGCGAAAGCGCGCTCAGCACAGTCATGTCCAACGAAGGACAAGTCAGCCACGAGAAAGGAGCTGTGCTGGCGGCCTGCGCCAGGTCCTCGTCCGCGCGCTCATCCAGCAGCAGCTGCGCTTCGCGCAGATGCATGGCCGTCCGCCCCAGCGCACTCGCGCTCTGCGGCCAGCGCTCAGTCAGAACCGGCATGACGCGCCGGCGCAAATAGTTGCGCGAGTAATGCAGGTTCTCGTTGGAAGGATCCTCGACCCAGCTCAGTTGATGTACTGATGCGTAGCTGTGCAGTTCCTGGCGGGTAACGCCGAGCAGCGGCCGCGCCAGCTTGCCAGCACCCAGCGCCCGAACCGGCGGCATGCCTGCCAGACCACGCACCCCTGCACCGCGCAGCAGACGGAACAGCAGTGTCTCCGCCTGATCGTCGAGATGCTGGGCCGTCAGCAGCAGCTCATCCACCCCTAGTCGCTCGCGGAAGGCTGCGTAGCGGGCTTCGCGCGCGGCACGCTCCAGACTGGCGCCACCTTCAACCCTGACGCGAACGATCTCCAGTGGCACACCCAGCCCAGCGCAAAGCTGCTGGCAATGCTCGGCCCAGGCATCTGCCTGAGCCTGGAGCCCGTGATGGATATGAATCGCGGAGAGTGGCGGTAACTGCTGGACATGACTCAGACGCGCCAGCAGATGCAGCAGCACACTGGAGTCGAGCCCGCCGGAAAGAGCGACCCGCCAGGCCGGCGCATCGATCCAGGGTTGTACGCAGGACAACAGGCGTGTTTCAAGGGACATGGGAGGCAAACCGCAGGCTGGACGCCAAGCCTACAAGCCAGGTCGTCCAGCCGCCACGGGCAGAAGGCGAATCAGGCGATGCCGTAGCTCATCAGACGCTTGTAACGACGCTCCAGCAGCTCCTCGGTGGAGAAGGCACGAAGTTTCTGCAGCTGCTCGGTCAGTTGCAGACGCACCGACTCGGCCGCCGCTGCCGGATCGCTGTGTGCGCCACCCAGCGGCTCTTCGATGACCTGATCGACGATCCCCAGATCGCGCAGTCGTGCCGCTGTGATACCCATCGCTTCAGCAGCTTCTGGCGCCTTGTCCGCGGTGCGCCAGAGAATCGAGGCGCAGCCTTCCGGCGAAATCACCGCGTAGGTCGAGTACTGCAGCATGTTCAACTGGTCGCAGACGCCGATCGCCAGTGCTCCGCCGGAGCCACCCTCACCGATCACGGTGGAGATGATCGGGGTTTTCAGGCGCGCCATCACGCGCAGGTTCCAGGCGATGGCCTCGCTCTGGTTGCGCTCCTCGGCATCAATGCCGGGATAGGCACCCGGGGTATCGATGAAGGTGATGATCGGCAGCTTGAAGCGCTCGGCCATTTCCATCAGGCGACAGGCCTTGCGGTAACCCTCCGGGCGCGGCATGCCGAAGTTGCGGCGCACCTTCTCGCGGACTTCACGACCCTTCTGGTGACCGATGACCATTACCGGCTCGCCGTTCAGGCGCGCGGTGCCACCGACGATGGCGGCGTCATCGGAGAAATGCCGGTCACCGTGCAGCTCTTCGAACTCGGTGAAGATATGGCTGAGGTAGTCCAGGGTATAGGGGCGGCGCGGATGACGCGCCAGCTTGGCGATCTGCCAGCTGGACAGGTCACTGAAGATGCTCTCGGTCAGCGCGCTGCTCTTGTCCTGCAGGCGGGCGATCTCTTCGCTGATGTTCAGCGAGTTGTCATTGCCTACCAGGCGCAGCTCTTCGATCTTGGCTTGCAGGTCGGCGATCGGCTGTTCGAAATCGAGGAAGTTCGGGTTCATAGGCATCCGTCATGCATCGGCGGCCAGGTGGCCGGGCGGCTAGTTCCGTGTGGCGCGATACCTTAAGGGATCAGGCGCCGCCGGGTCGATCAGAAATTACGCAAAGGCGAGACCGGCTCGCACTCTCCGGCACGCTGTTCACTGACCCTCAGTCGCGTGAACAGTGCCCGAACGTCAGGAAGACCCTAACGATAGTGCAGGAAGACGTTGTCGCGCCCGAACTGGTCACGCAATGCCTGAATCAAGTTGTCCGCCGGGTCGATCCGCCACTGCTCGCCGAACTGCAGCAAGGCCCGTGCCTGACTGCCGCTGTAATCCAGCGTGATCGGACAGGAGCCGCGATGGCGACCACACAGCTCGGCCAGCCAGTTCAGCCGGGTGGCATCCAGCGCCGTGCTGACCACTGTCACCCGCAGGCTCTCGGCCAGGCCGGTGCGGGCCTCCTCCAGACTCATCACGCGCTTGGCGCGCAGGCGCAGGCCACCGGAGAAGTCGTCATTGCTGACTTCACCCTCGACCACCACCAGCGCGTCGTTCTGCAGCAACGCCTGATTGCTGGCGAAGGCATCGGCGAACAGCGAAGCCTCGATGCGCCCGGAGCGGTCATCCAGGGTGATGAAGCCCATCTTGTCGCCCTTCTTGTTCTTCATCACCCGCAGGTTGACGATCATCCCGGCCACCGTCTGGGTATCGCGTGCCGGCTTCAGCTCGACGATGCGCTGGCGGGCGAAGCGACGGATTTCGCCTTCGTACTCGTCAATCGGGTGCCCGGTCAGGTACAGCCCGAGGGTCTCCTTCTCACCGCGCAGGCGCTCCTTGAGCGACAGCTCGCGGGCATGCCGATGGTTGGCGTAGACATCCGCCTCGGGCTCGGCGAAGAGGCCGCCGAACAGGTCCATGTGGCCGCTGTCATGGCTGCGCGCGGTCTGTTCGGCCGCCTGCACCGCCTCCTCCAGCGAAGCCAGCAGCACCGCGCGGTTGCGGTCGATGCCGGCCTGATAGGCCTTGGCCTCGTCGGAGAAGAACGGCCCCAGACGATCCAGCGCGCCGCCACGAATCAGTGCTTCCAGGGTGCGCTTGTTGATCCGCTTGAGATCGACACGGGCGCAGAAATCGAACAGGTCCTTGAACGGCCCGCCCTCGCTACGGCATTCGGCGATGGTTTCCACCGGGCCCTCACCGACGCCCTTGATCGCGCCGAGGCCATAGACAATCCGACCTTCCTCGTCGACGGTGAACTTGAACTCGGAGTTGTTCACGTCAGGCGCGACGATGCGCAGCTTCATGCTGCGGCATTCCTCGATCAGCGTGACCACCTTGTCGGTGTTGTGCATGTCCGCCGACAGCACCGCGGCCATGAAGGGCGCGGCGTGGTGCGCCTTGAGCCAGGCGGTCTGGTAGGAGACCAGGCCGTAGGCGGCCGAGTGCGACTTGTTGAAGCCGTAGCCGGCAAACTTTTCCACCAGGTCGAAGATGTTGCCCGCCAGATCCCCATCGATGCCGTTGTTGGCACAGCCCTCGATGAAGCCGCCGCGCTGCTTGGCCATCTCCTCCGGCTTCTTCTTGCCCATGGCGCGACGCAGCATGTCGGCACCACCGAGGGTATAGCCCGCCATGACCTGGGCGATCTGCATCACCTGTTCCTGGTACAGGATGATGCCGTAGGTGGGCTTGAGCACCGGCTCCAGGCCTGCGTACTGGTAGTTCGGGTGCGGGTAGGAAATCTCCTCGCGCCCGTGCTTGCGGTTGATGAAGTCGTCGACCATGCCCGACTGCAGCGGCCCCGGGCGGAACAACGCCACCAGTGCGATGAGGTCTTCCAGGCAGTCCGGCTTGAGCTTCTTGATCAGCTCCTTCATGCCGCGTGATTCGAGCTGGAACACCGCGGTGGTCTCGGCCTTCTGCAGCAGCTCGTAGGTCTTCTTGTCATCCAGCGGAATGAAGTCGATGTTGATCGGTTCCAGGCCCTTCTTCGCCTGCTCGCGATTGATCGTCTCCAGCGCCCACTTGATGATGGTCAGGGTGCGCAGGCCGAGGAAGTCGAACTTCACCAGGCCGGCAGCCTCTACGTCGTCCTTGTCGAACTGGGTCACCAGACCGCCGCCTTCCTCGTCACAGGCGATCGGCGCAAAGTCGGTGAGCTTGGTCGGCGCGATCACCACGCCACCGGCGTGCTTGCCGGTGCCGCGGCAGATGCCCTCGAGCTTCAGGGCCATGTCCCAGATCTCCGCCGCCTCCTCGTCGACCTTGAGGAAATCGCGCAGCGGCTCCTCCATCTCGTAAGCCTTCTCCAGGGTCATGCCGACCTCGAAGGGGATCATCTTCGACAGCCGGTCGGCCAGGCCGTAGGACTTGCCCTGAACCCGCGCCACGTCGCGCACCACCGCCTTGGCAGCCATGGTGCCGAAGGTGATGATCTGGCTCACCGCGTTGCGCCCGTAGGCTTCGGCAACGTAGTCGATCACCCGGTCGCGACCGTCCATGCAGAAGTCGACGTCGAAGTCGGGCATCGAGACCCGCTCGGGGTTGAGGAAGCGTTCAAACAGCAGGTCATAGGCCAGCGGATCGAGGTCGGTGATCTTCAGCACGTAGGCGACCAGGCTGCCGGCACCCGAACCACGGCCCGGGCCGACCGGTACGCCGTTGTTCTTGGCCCACTTGATGAAGTCCATGACGATTAGGAAGTAGCCGGGGAAGCCCATCTGGATGATGGTGCCGAGTTCGAACTCCAGCCGGTCGATGTAGACCTGCTTCTTCGCTGCGTAGTCTGGGGTGTCCGGCGGCAGCAGCACCGCCAGGCGCTCCTCGAGGCCCTCGAACGACACCTGGCGCAGGTAGTCGTTGATGGTCATGCCCTCGGGGATCGGGAAGTTGGGCAGGAAGTGGGTGCCCAGCTGCACTTCGATGTTGCAGCGCCGGGCGATCTCCACGCTGTTCTGAAGCGCCTCGGGCAGATCGCTGAACAGCTCGGCCATCTCGGCCGGGGTCTTCAGGTATTGCTGATCGGAATAGGTTCGCGGCCGGCGCGGATCATCCAGGGTGCGGCCCTCGCCAATGCAGACCCGCGTCTCGTGGGCCTCGAAGTCTTCCTGACGCAGGAAGCGCACATCGTTGGTCGCCACCAGCGGCGCATTGCAGCGCCCGGCCAGCCCGACCGCCAGGTGCAGATACTCTTCATCGTGGACCCGACTGGTGCGCTGCACTTCCAGATAGAAACGATCGCTGAAGGTCGTCATCCACTCCTTGAGCAGCGCCTCGGCGTGCTCGGGGTTGCCGGCCAACAGCGCCTGGCCGACTTCACCTTCCTTGGCCCCGGACAGCGCGATCAGCCCGCCGGAGGCTTGCTTGACCCAGTCCCGCTCGACCACCACCAGATCGTTGCGCTGCCCTTCGGTCCAGCCGCGCGAGACCAGTTCGGTGAGGTTGCGGTAGCCGCGCGCATCCATCGCCAGCAGGGTGATGCGGCTCAGCGCGGCGTCCTCGCCTTCGCCGGCCAGCCAGAGGTCGGCGCCGCAGATCGGCTTGATCCCTGCACCCATCGCCGCCTTGTAGAACTTCACCAGCGAGCACATGTTGCTCTGGTCCGTCACCGCCACTGCCGGCATCTCGGCGGCGGCCACCGCCTTGACCAGCGGCTTGACCCGCACCAGGCCGTCGACCAGGGAAAACTCTGTGTGCAGGCGAAGATGGACGAAGGAAACGCTCATGGATATCCCGGGCAGCAAAGGACGAGCGCGGGATTGTACCGGTCCGGGGAGTGGAACGGCAGCGTCACGGCAGATGAATCGGCGCAGGCAGGAACGGGGTCAGGGTTGAGCGAGCAATGCGCGCCTTTCAGTCGAGGACAACGGCGGCCTGGATGACAGCCGCACTGCTCGCTGCCGCCTCCAACGCGGCGCGTACCGGCGCGAAGGAGCGCCGATGGATGGGCGTGGCGCCTAGGCGTTGCAGGGCTTCCAGATGCACCGGCGTCGGATAGCCCTTATGCAGCGCAATGCCGTAGCCGGGGTAGATCAGATCCAGCGCCTGCATCTCTCGGTCGCGGCTGACCTTGGCCAGGATCGAGGCGGCGGCGATCGCCGGCACCCGGCTGTCGCCCTTGACCACCGCGGCACTGGGTACTGCAAGTTTCGGGCAACGATTACCGTCGATCAGCGCCAGGCGTGGCGTTACCGTCAGGCCTTCGACCGCACGCTGCATCGCCAGCATGGTGGCATGGAGAATGTTCAGCCGATCGATCTCGTCGGTCTCGGCGCGGGCAATGCACCAGGCCAGCGCCTTCTCGCAGATCTCGTCGAAGAGCGCCTCACGGCGCGCCTCGGAGAGCTTCTTGGAATCGTTGAGCCCCTTGATCGGACGACTCGGATCGAGGATCACCGCAGCGGTAACCACCGGGCCACAGAGCGGGCCGCGGCCGACTTCGTCGACACCGGCGACCAGTTCTTCGACCAGATCGAAATCCAGCCCCAGGGTCTGTTGGCGCTTCGTCGCAATCGCAGCGGAACCTGTCCGCATCAGTGTGGCTCGACCAGTGCCAGAACGGCATCCGCCGCCTGCACCGAGGCGTCGCGGCGCAGCGCGCGGTGGATCACATCGAAGCCATCGGTCTGCGCCGTTCCGCCATCGATCAACGGTGCCAGGGTCTGCGCCAGGGCGTCGGGGGTCGCCGCGTCCTGCAGCAGTTCAGGCACCAGCAGACGCTCGGCAAGCAGATTCGGTAGCGACACGTACGGGCTTTTCACCAGGTGTTTGAGAATGCGGTAGGTCAGCCCGGCGACACGGTAAGCGACCACCATCGGCCGCTTGAACAACAGCGCTTCCAGCGTGGCAGTCCCCGATGCGATAAGCACCGCATCACAGGCTGCCAGCGCCTCATGCGAGCGCCCATCGAGAAGGGTCAGCGGCAGATCGCGGTTGGCCAACAGCTGCTCCAGCTGCGCGCGCCGCTCGGGATTGGCGCAGGGCATGACGAAGTGCACTCCAGGCCGCAAGGTACGCAGACGCTCGGCTGCATCGAGAAACAACGGCCCCAGGCGAGACACTTCGCCGCCCCGGCTACCCGGCATCAGCGCTACCGCAGCACCCTCTTCGGGGAGACCCAGTTGGTGACGTGCCTGCGCCCGATCCGCCTGCAGCGGAATGGCATCGGCCAGCGGGTGGCCGACGAAGCGCACCGGCACCTGGTGCTCGGCATAGAACTGCGCCTCGAAGGGAAACAGCGTCAGCATCAGGTCGCAACCGTCGCGAATCTTCAATACCCGCTTCTGCCGCCAGGCCCAGACCGAAGGACTGACGTAATGCACGGTACGGATGCCCGCGCGGCGCAGGCGCAGCTCGACGGTGAGATTGAAATCCGGTGCATCGATGCCGATGAACACGTCTGGCCTGGCTTCGATCAGATCTGCGATCAGTTGCTTGCGCCGACGCAGCAGCTCCGGCAGACGGCCGAGCACCTCGACCAGTCCCATCACCGACAGCCGCTCCATGGGGAACATCGAGCGCAGTCCGAGCGCCTCCATGCGCGGGCCACCCACGCCGATGAACTCGACATCCGGATGGCGTAAGCGCAAGGCCTGCATCAGACCGGAACCGAGAATGTCGCCGGACGCCTCGCCGGCGACCAGGGCAATACGCAGTGGCCTGGACATGATCTAGCGAGTAATGCCGCGCGTGGACGAGCGGATGGAGTCGACGAAGATCGCCACCTCGGCGAACTGCGCGGCCGGTTCGACCAGCTCGGCCAGGGCCTGCTCGACGGTCAGGCCCTGGCGATAGACGATGCGATAGGCACGCCGTAACGAGGCCATGGCCTCATCGCTGACACCGCGCCGGCGCATGCCTTCGAAATTCATGCTGCGCGCCTCGGCCGGGTTGCCGAAGACGGTGACATAGGCGGGCACATCCTTGCCGATGGCCGTGCCCATCCCGGAAAAGCTGTGGGCACCGATGCGGCAGAACTGATGCACCAGGGTGAAACCGGAGAGGATCGCCCAGTCGTCGACCCAGACATGCCCGGCCAGCGCGGTGTTGTTGACCAGGATGCAGTGGTTGGCGATGACGCTGTCGTGCCCGATATGGACGTAGGCCATCAGCAGGTTGTGGTCGCCGATGGTGGTCTCGGAGCGATCCTGCACAGTGCCGCGGTGGATGGTGACGCCCTCGCGGATCACATTGTGATCGCCGATCACCAGCCGGGTCGCTTCGCCCTTGTACTTGAGGTCGGGAGTATCCTCGCCGACCGAGGAAAACTGATAGATGCGGTTGTGCTTACCGATCTTGGTAGGTCCCTTGATGATCACATGGGGGCCGACCACTGTACCCTCGCCGATTTCCACATCAGGTCCGATGATCGACCAGGGGCCGACCTGAACGTCATCCGCAAGCTTCGCCGACGGATCGATGATGGCGCGAGGGTCAATCAAACTCATAGCTTGCGTTCCGCACAGATGATCTCGGCCGAACAGACTTCCTTGCCATCGACTGTCGCCCGGCAGGCGAACTTCCAGATGCCGCGCTTGGCACTGATGAAGGACGCATCCAGGATCAGCTGATCTCCCGGCACCACCGGCTGGCGGAAGCGTAGCTTGTCCGAGCCGACGAAGTAGTAGAGGGTGCCATCGGAGGGTTTCACGCCCATCATCTTGAAGCCGAGGATGCCGGCCGCCTGGGCCATCGCCTCGATGATCAACACCCCCGGCATGATCGGATGCTGCGGAAAATGCCCGTTGAAGAACGGCTCGTTGATGCTGACGTTCTTGTAGGCACGAACCTTCTTGGCCTCCAGATCCAGCTCCGCCACGCGGTCCACCAGCAGGAACGGGTAGCGGTGCGGAAGGTATTCGCGAATCTCGTTGATATCCATCATGTCCAGAAAGGCCTTATAGATTGGGCACGCGCTAGCGCAGGTCAGGCATCAGATGAAGCCGACCCGTTCGGGGTCACGGCTTCCAGGCGCTTTTCCAGCTGTTGCAGACGGCGGGCCATGTCATCCAGTTGACGAATGCGCGCTGCGCTCTTCCTCCAGTCGGCAGCAGGCTGCATGGCGGTGCCGGAGGAGTAGGAGCCAGGCTCGGTGATGGAGCGCGTGACCATGGTCATGCCGGTCACGAAAACGTTGTCGCAGACCTCGATATGGCCGACCATGCCGACGCCACCGGCGATCATGCAATTGCGACCGATCTTGGTACTGCCGGAAATGCCGCAGCAACCGGCCATGGCCGTGTTGTCGCCGATCTGCACGTTGTGCGCGATCATGATCTGGTTGTCGAGCTTGACGCCGTTGCCGATCAGCGTATCGGCCAGCGCGCCACGATCAATGGTGGTATTGGCCCCGATCTCGACGTCGTCGCCGATACTGACGCCACCGATCTGGGCGATCTTCTGCCAGACACCTTTCTCGTTGGCGAAACCGAAGCCTTCGCCGCCGATGACCGCGCCGCTCTGGATCACCACCCGTTTGCCGATGCGTACGTCGTGGTACAGGGTTACCCGCGGCGCCAGCCAGCCATCCTCATCGATACGGCTGCGCGCACCAACGAAGCATTGCGCACCAATCACCACACGTGCGCCGATGCAGGCACCGGCCTCGATCACGGCGCCCGCGCCGACGCTGGCACTGGGATCGATCTGCGCACCAGGATCGACGATCGCCGCAGGATGTATGCCGGCACTCGCAGCCGGCTTGGGATCGAACAGATGCGAGAGACGAGCGTAGGCAAGATAGGGATTGTCGACGATGAGCGCGTCGCCGACATGACTTTCAGCATCCGCCGGCGTCAGCAACACTGCCGCGGCACGGGTCTGCGTCAGCAGCTTGCGATACTGCGGATTGGCCAGAAAACTCAACTGGTCGGCTTCTGCGTCCTGCAGAGTGCCCAGGCCGGCGATGACTCGCCGCGCATCGCCACGCAGGCGAGCGCCTGCGCGCTCTGCCAGTTCACCGAGAGTAAAGGTGACGACGGTCATGCTCAGCGCTGCTGATTCATGCGCTCGATGACCTGACGGGTGATGTCGAACTGCGGCTTCACATCCACCACGGCACCACGCTCCAGGACGATGTCATAGCTGCCGTTGCGAATAACCTCCTCCACCGCCTTGTCGAGCTGCGGCTTGAGCTGCTTGAGCATGTCACGATCGGCCAGCGCCTTGGCTTCGTTGAGCTCCTTGGACTGGAACTGGAAATCACGGGCCTTCTGCTTGAATTCGAGCTCCAGGCGCTCGCGCTCGGATTGCTGCATGCGCTCGCCTTCCTTGACCATCCGATCCTGAATGCGCTTAGCGTCACTCTCGAGGGTCTTGAGCTTGTTCAGTTGCGGGCTGAATTTCTTCTCCGCATCAACCGCGTACTTCTTCGCCGCATCCGATTCGAGCAGAGCCATCTGATAGTTCAGCACGGCGATCTTCATCTCGGCGAACGCCGGGGTGGCGAACAGGGCAGCCGCAACCAGAACCAATTGAGTCAACTTACGCACAGTGCACTCCTGCTTAAAAAGCATGTTTTCGTTATGTAGCGTCCGAATGGACGTCAGAAAGTCTGACCCAGAGAGAACTGGAAGATTTCGGTTTCCGCATCATCCGGCTTCTTGAGTGGTGCAGCCAGGCTGAAACTCAGCGGGCCAAGGCCGGTGATCCAGGTCAGACCGATACCCACCGAACTGGCCAGATTGCCAACGTCCAGAGAGCAGGCCGGATCCTTGCTGCGGCCACCCACCACGCCATTCTTCTGGGTGCCACTGCAGTTGGTGTCGTAGACCGCACCCACATCCCAGAAAGCAACGGTGCGCAGCGAGCGCTGATCCTTGACGAAGGGCATCGGGAACAGCCATTCGACGCCACCCTGGACCAGCACGTTACCGCCGAACGGCAGCGGGTCCTGGTCCGGATCGGTTACACGCCCGTATTTGTCCGCCACCGGATTGCCGTTGCCGTCGAACAGCACCGCGTTGGCGGCGGTGATGCGGCTGGGCGTACTGCGCGGACCCAGGGTACTGTCACGGAAGCCGCGCACCGAGTTGAAGCCACCGCCGTAGTAGTGCTCGTAGAACGGCAGGTCGCTGGTAGAACCATAGCTGTCGCCATAGCCCAGCGCAGTGTGGAAGCGCAGCGTGTGCTTCTCGCTGATCGGCGTGAACCATTGGCCGCGGTAGTCGAGCTTGTAGAACGACAGGTCACTGCCGGGAATGGTGGTTTCCAGCACCAGGCTTTGCGAGTGACCGCGGTTGGCCAGCACGCCGCGGTTGAGGGTCGACTCGGACCAGCCCACCGAGGCCTTGAAGTTGGTATAGCTGTCACCCTCTTCATCCATGAACGCGATGATTTCGTCCACGGTGTAGAGGCCGGTCTTGATCTTGTCCTGCTGGAAGTTCAGGCCGAAGTTCAGGCGCGCAGTCTCGCTGATCGGGTAGCCGATGCTGACGCCGGCACCCAGGGTATCCACCGCGTAGCTGGATACGTCGACTTCCAGATCGTCGTAGTTGGTCGTGCTGTAGAAGGCGTTGTAGCCGAGGCTGACGCCGTCCTGAGTCCAGTAGGGGTCGACGAAACCGAAGCTGTAACGGGTCTGGTACTCGCTGCGATTGAGCGCAACGCTGACGCGGTTGCCGGTACCCAGGAAGTTGTTCTGGGTCACCGCGCCGCCGAGGATCAGACCGGCGTTCTGGGCAAAACCGACGCTGGCGGTGATCGAACCCGAGGCCTGCTCTTCGACGCTGTACTGCACATCGATCTGGTCATCGGTGCCGGCGACCGCCGGGGTTTCCACGTTGACTTCCTTGAAGAAGCCCAGGCGCTCGAGGCGGGTCTTGGACTGGTCGATCAGGTAGGTCGAAGCCCAGCCGCCTTCCATCTGGCGCATTTCGCGACGCAGCACTTCGTCTTCGGTCTTGGTGTTGCCGCGGAAATTGATGCGGTTGACGTAGGCGCGCTTGCCCGGATCGACGACGAAGGTGATGTCGACGGTCTTGTTGTCCTGATCCGGGGTCGGCATGCCGTTGACGTTGGCGAAGGTGTAGCCCTCGTTGCCCAGGCGGCGGGTGATCAGCTCGGAGGTAGTGGTCATCACCTTGCGCGAGAACACCTGACCTTCCTTGACCAGCAGCAGCGACTCGATCTCCTCGCGCGGCACGCGCAGGTCACCGGACAGCTTGACGTCACGCACGGTGAAACGATCACCCTCGTCGATGTTGACGGTGATGTAGACGTGCTTCTTGTCCGGGGTGATGGACACCTGGGTCGAGGAGATGTCCATGTTGATGTAGCCGCGATCCAGGTAATAGGAACGCAGGCGCTCCAGGTCACCGGAGAGCTTCTCGCGGGCGTACTTGTCGTCGTTCTTGAAGAACGACAGCCAGTTGGTGGTTTTCAGCTCGAACAGCGCAAGCAGGTCGTCGTCGGCGAAAACGGTGTTGCCGACCACGTTGATGTGCTGGATCGCAGCTACCGTGCCTTCATTGATGTCGATCTTCAGTGCGACGCGGTTGCGCGGCTGGGCGATGACGTCAGCCTTGACCTCGGCGGAGTAACGACCCTGGGCAACGTACTGACGCTGCAGCTCGTTACGCACCGCTTCGAGGGTCGCGCGCTGGAATATCTCGCCCTCGGACAGACCGGACTGACGCAGGCCCTTGAGCAGCTCGTCGGTCTCGATGGCCTTGTTGCCCTCGATCTCGATGCTGGAGATGGAAGGACGTTCGACCACGGTAACGACCAGTACGTCGCCATCGCGACCCAACTGGATATCCTGGAAGAAACCGGTGCGGAACAGGCTGCGGGTCGCCTCGACCAGACGGCCGTCATCGACTTCCTCGCCGACGTTCAGCGGCATCGCGCCGAACACGCTGCCGGCGGAAACCCGCTGCAGGCCGTTGACGCGAATATCGGAAATGGTGAAGGACTCAGCGTGAACTTCGGCGATCATCAAGGCGGCAATCACCGCAGGTAGCAGCAGACGTTTCATGAAGTCCTTTCTTGTTTCAGCAAACGATTGATGCCGACCAGCAGCACACTTCGTGATTCAACGAATTCGTTACAGACGACCCAGGTCGTTGGCCAGTGCGAGAATCATCACGCCAATGACCAGACTGATGCCTATCTGAACCCCCCAAGTTTGCACACGCTCCGACAAGGGGCGGCCGCGCACCCATTCGATCAGGTAGAACAGCAGATGCCCACCGTCCAGGACGGGAATGGGCAGAAGATTGAGGACCCCCAGGCTAATGCTCAGGATCGCGAGGAAGTTGAGGAAATCCCCTATTCCTGACTGGGCGGAAGCGCCCGCCACTTTAGCAATGGTTATCGGCCCACTCAAGTTTTTTACCGAGAGCTCGCCAAGCAGCATTTTCCTCAATGAATCAAGGGTGAGCACACTCATCGACCAGGTCCGCCGCAGGCCCTCGCCAACCGCCTCCAGCGGGCCGTAACTGACCTCGCGGAGCATATACGGCGGCAGCGGGTCGTAAGCGACCACGGCGCCAAGATAGCCCAGGCGTTCGACGACCTTGGGGTCCGCGGGAATCTGCAGCACCGCACTCAGCTCCTGCTCGCCACGCAGATAGCGCAGCTCGACACGCTGACCGGCAAAGCTGCGCGCCACCGCTACGACTGCCTCGGGCGACTCCAGCTGCTCGCCACCCAGGCTCAGCAGCCGATCGCCCTTCTGCACCCCACCCAGCTGCGCGGCACTGTCCTTGCGCACCTCATGCACCAGCGGCGGCGCCTGCACGAACCAGCGGCGCAGACCCAGCGATGCCAGCGGATCGGGGTCGGCGGCGCCGCGCAACCAGGCGTCCAGCTCGATGCGTCGCAGCGTCTCCGTGCTCGACTCCTCATCGCGAACCAGCATCTCGATGCTGCCGCTTTCCCCCAGCCGCTTGACCAGCTGCAGATTCACCGCGCCCCAGCCGGGCGTCGCCTCGCCATCGACCGCAAGAATCTCCTCGCCTGCACGCAGGCCGGCCTGCTCGGCCAGACTGCCGACCTCGACAGCACCGATCACCGGCCGCGCCTGCTGGCTGCCGAGCATGCCGAGAATCCAGAAAAAGAAGATCGCCAGGAGGAAGTTGGCCACAGGCCCCGCGGCGACGATGGCGATACGCTGCCCAACGCTCTTGCGATTGAAGGACTGCCCGAGCTGATCAGCGGGCACGTCGCCTTCGCGCTCGTCGAGCATCTTCACGTAGCCGCCCAGCGGAATGGCGGCGATGGCAAATTCGGTGCCATGCCGATCGTGCCAGCGCAGCAGCGGCGTACCGAAGCCCACGGAGAAGCGCAGGACCCGCACACCGCAGCGCCGGGCCACCCAGAAATGACCGAATTCGTGAAAGGTAACCAGCACGCCAATTGCCACCAGCGTGCCTAGAACCGTGTACAGCGCGCTCATCCGTTCCGTCTCCGCAGCCATCGCCAGCTGAAAATGTTAGCGACCGTAGCGCTCCAGCCAACGCATGGCAAGCGCGCGTGAATCGGCATCCAGCTGCATGACCTGCTCAAGACTCACCACCGGCACCACCGGCTGAGCATCCAGCACTGCCGCGATCAGCACGGACATTTCCAGAAAGCCGATGCGCCCGCCCAAAAACGCCGCCACCGCCACCTCATTGGCCGCATTCAAGGTCGCCGCCGCACTGCCACCCGCTTCGGCGGCCTGGCGCGCCAGGCGCAGGCAGGGAAAACGACGCTCGTCCGGCGCCTGGAAATCCAGACGGCCGATGGCCAGCAGATCCAGTGCCGACACCCCCGACTCGATGCGCTCGGGCCAGGCCAGCGCGTGGGCAATGGGCGTGCGCATGTCCGGGTTGCCCAGCTGCGCCAGCACCGAACCATCCAGATAGTCGACCAGCGAGTGGATCACGCTCTGCGGATGCACCACCACTTCCACCTGGGCGGGTCGCGCAGCGAACAGCCAGCAGGCCTCGATCAACTCGAGCCCCTTGTTCATCATGCTTGCCGAGTCGACCGAGATCTTGCGCCCCATCGACCAGTTCGGGTGCGCACAGGCCTGCTCCGGGGTGACCTGCTCCAGCGCATCGAGGGCGGTCTCACGGAACGGGCCGCCGGACGCCGTCAGCAGGATTCGGCGCACCCCCACCTGCTGCAGCCCCCGCGGATAGTCCAGCGGCAGGCACTGGAAGATCGCGTTGTGCTCACTGTCGATAGGTAGCAGCTGCGCGCCGTGGCGGCGTACCGCATCCATGAACAGCGCGCCGGACATGACCAGCGCCTCCTTGTTTGCCAGCAGCACCTTCTTGCCAGCCTCGACCGCCGCCAGCGTCGGCCTTAGCCCCGCCGCCCCGACGATTGCCGCCATCACCGCATCCACATCCGGATGCGCGGCGACAGCGCACAGACCTTCCTCGCCGCTGAGCACCTCGAGCGCCGGCAAGCCTCCCCCCAGCAGATCGCGAAGACGCCGCGCAGCCTGGGCATCGGCAACCACCGCAAAGCGTGGGCGATGCCGCAAACACAGCTGCGCCAGCTCCTCGACTCGGGAAAAGCCGGTCAGGGCAAAGGCGTGATAGCGCTCGGGATGACGCGCGATGACATCCAGAGTGCTCAGGCCAATGGAGCCGGTGGCGCCGAGCACGGTGATCCGTTGCGGATGCCTCACGATGCCATGCGCCCCGATAACCAGAGCAGCAGGGTAAACAGCGGAATGGCCGCAGTCAGACTGTCGATACGGTCGAACACCCCGCCATGACCTGGCAGCAGGTTGCTGCTGTCCTTGATCCCGCTCTGGCGCTTGAACATGCTCTCCGCCAGATCACCCACCACCGAGAAAGCCACCACCAGCGCCGCAGCGACCAGCGCCTGCACCAGCAACGACGCACCCCAGCCCAGCCAGAGGCCGAGCCCGAGCACCAGCAGCAGGCTCAGCGCCATGCCACCGAAGAAACCTTCCCAGCTCTTGCCGGGGCTGACCCGCGGCGCCAGCTTGCGCTTGCCGAAGGCCTTGCCGGAAAAGTAGGCACCGACATCGGCGGCCCAGACCAGCACCATCACCGCCAGCACCAGCCAGTTGGCGTAGGGCCACTGCTTGAGCAGCACCAGTCCCTGCCAGGCCGGCAGGAGCATCAGCAAACCGATCAGCAGGCCAACGCCGGCGGGTCTCCAGAACCGCGCACTGTCCGGATAGCCGAGCACCAGGAAGATCGCCGCCAGCCACCAGGCCGCCGCGATCCAGAGTAGTGCCGGCGCCAGCAGCGGTAACCGCGGACCGAGAAAATACAGCCCCAGCAGCAGCACGGCGACCAGCGCGGCGTAACCGATACGCGCGCCCCGCGCGGCAAAGCCGGCCAGGCGCGCCCATTCCCAGGCAGCCAAGGTAACGACCGCGCCGATGAACAGCGCGAAACCCCAGCCATCAAGAAGAAAGAAACCCGCCAGAGCGACGGGCAGCATGATCAGTGCGGTGATGATTCGTTGCAGCAGCATGGACTATCGCGCCTCAGCCTCCACCTGCTCGCTGGTCTTGCCGAAGCGACGCTGGCGGGTAGCAAAATCGGCCAGCGCCCTGCGCATGGCCTCGTGCTTGAAATCCGGCCAGTACAGGTCGGAGAAGTAGAGTTCACTGTAGGCCAGTTGCCAGAGCAGAAAGTTGCTGATGCGGTGCTCGCCGCCGGTCCGGATGCACAGATCGGGCAACGGCAGATCACCGGTGGCAAGACAGGACTGGAAACGCTCGCTGGTGATCTGCTCGGGCTGCAAGCGGCCGGCACCGACCTCTGCCGCCAACCGTTGCGCAGCCTGCAGAATGTCCCACTGGCCGCCATAGTTGGCCGCCACCTGGAGAACGAAGCGATGGTTGTTCGCAGTCTGCGCCTCTGCCGCGGCCATGGCCGCCTGCAGCTCAGGGTGGAAGCGCGAACGATCACCGATGATGCGCAGGCGAATGCCGTTGTCGTCGAGCTTGCGCGCCTCGCGGCGCAGCGCACCGAGGAACAGCTCCATCAGCGCACCCACCTCATCCGCCGGGCGCTCCCAGTTTTCACTGGAGAAGGCAAACAGCGTCAGCACCTCGACACCTGACTCGGCACAAACCTCGATCACCGCCCGCACGGCATCGACACCGGCCTTATGACCGGCGACGCCGGGCAACAGGCGCTTGCGCGCCCAGCGATTGTTGCCATCCATGATGATCGCGACGTGCCGCGGGATCGGCGGGGGGACCGCCTTGCTTGATTTGCTCATGATCCGACCACTGACCGCGTCAGACGGCCATCAGGTCCTTTTCCTTGCCTTCCAGGGCCTTCTCGACATCAGCGACGAATTTGTCGGTGAGCTTCTGCACCTCATCGGCGGCGCGGCGCTCCTCGTCCTCGCTGATTTCCTTTTCCTTGACCAGGTCCTTGAGCTGAGCCAGGGCATCACGACGAATGTTGCGCACCGCAACCCGGGCGTTCTCGGCCTCCTGGCGCGCCTGCTTGGTGTAGCCCTTGCGGGTTTCCTCGGTCAGCGCCGGCATCGGCACGCGGATGGTGGTGCCGGCGGTCGCCGGGTTCAGGCCCAGGTCGGAGGTCATGATGGCCTTCTCGACGGCCTGGATCATGCTCTTGTCGAACACGGTCAGGGCCAGGGTGCGCGAGTCCTCGACAGTGACGTTGGCCACCTGGCGCAGCGGCGTGTCGCTGCCGTAGTAGGACACCATGACGCTGTCCAGAATCGCCGGACTGGCGCGGCCGGTACGGATCTTGGCGAACGCGTGCTCCAGCGACTCCAGGCTCTTCTGCATGCGCACCTGCGCGTCCTTCTTGATCTCGTTGATCATTCGTTCGACTCCTCGATCAGGGTTCCTTCGGCGCCACCGACAACGACGTTGAGCAGGGCACCGGGCTTGTTCATGTTGAAGACCCGCAGCGGCATCTGGTGGTCACGACACAGGCAGATGGCGGTGAGATCCATCACGCCGAGCTTGCGATCGAGCACCTCGTCATAGGTCAGGCGGTCGAACTTCTCGGCATGCGGGTCCTTGAAAGGATCGGCAGTATAGACGCCATCGACCTTGGTGGCCTTGAGCACGACGTCCGCATCGATCTCGATGGCCCGCAGGCAGGCAGCCGAGTCGGTGGTGAAGAAGGGATTGCCGGTACCGGCGGCGAAGATCACCACCTCGCCGGTCTTCAGATGGCGCATGGCCTTGCGGCGATCGTAGTGATCGGTGACGCCGACCATGGAGATCGCGGACATCACCAGCGCCGGGATGTTCGAGCGCTCCAGCGCATCGCGCATGGCCAGCGCATTCATCACGGTGGCAAGCATGCCCATGTGATCACCGGTGACCCGGTCCATGCCGGCGGCGGAGAGTGCCGCACCGCGGAACAGGTTGCCGCCGCCGATCACCAGGCCGACCTGCACGCCGATGCCGACCAGTTGGCCGACTTCCAGCGCCATACGGTCGAGAACCTTGGGGTCGATGCCGAAATCTTCGGCCCCCATCAGGGCCTCACCGCTGAGTTTGAGCAGAATGCGTTTATAGCGAGGTTGGCGACCACTCACCTGCTGAGCCATTGCGTATCTCTCCTGCGGCGTTTCGAATGGGTGCAGAGCATATCCTCTGCGATGCTTCGCGTCACAGGGACGCTCGGGTGCAATGGGTGCCCCGATTTGCAAAAGAGGCCGCACGCGTCAAGCGGGCAGCCTCTTCAAAGCAACGACCGGAGCCGTCTTACTGCTTGCTTGCAGCGACCTGAGCGGCCACCTCGGCAGCGAAGTCCACTTCGGCCTTCTCGATGCCTTCGCCCACTTCGTAGCGGATGAAGGAGACGATTTCGGCACCGGCCTTCTTGGCCAGCTCACCGACCTTGACTTCCGGATCCATGACGAAGGCCTGCTCGGTCAGGCTGGCTTCGGCGAGGAACTTGGCGATACGGCCCTTGACCATGTTCTCGACGATGTTTTCCGGCTTGCCGGCGATCTTCTCGGCGTTCAGCTGCAGGAAGATTTCCTTTTCCTTGGCAACCAACTCGTCGGAAACGTCGGCCGGGCTCAGTACAGCCGGGTTGCTCGCCGCCACGTGCATGGCGATGTGCTTGGCCAGCTCGGCATTGCCGCCCTTGAGGGTGACCAGAACGCCGATGCGGTGACCGTGCAGGTAGGCGCCAACGATGTCGCCTTCGACACGCGCCAGACGGCGAATGTTGACGTTCTCGCCGCACTTGGCGACCAGCGCTTCACGGGCGGACTCGCGGGAGGCGACCAGCGGAGCGGCGTCGGTCAGCTTCTGGGCGAAGGCTTCTTCCAGGCTGTCCTTGACGAAGCCCTTGAAGTCGTCCTGCAGGGCCAGGAAGTCGGTCTGCGAGTTGACTTCGATGATCACCGCGGTCTTGTTGTCGTCGGAGACCTTGACCGCGATGGAACCTTCGGCGGCGATGTTGCCGGCCTTCTTGGCAGCCTTGATGGCGCCGGAAGCGCGCATGTCGTCGATGGCCTTCTCGATGTCACCGCCAGCGGCGACCAGGGCCTTCTTGCATTCCATCATGCCTTGGCCGGTGCGCTCGCGCAGTTCCTTGACCAGGGCTGCAGTAATCTCTGCCATGTTCGAATCCTCTGTAGATAGGTGTTCAACCATTCCACCCGCCATGGCGGGCGATTCAATTCCTAAGGTGGCAAAAAGGGGGCCTAGCCCCCTTCTTGCTTACCGAGCAGCGTCAGGCGCGGGCTGATCAGCCTTCGGCCGACTCGGCCGGCGCTTCGGCGACGAACTCTTCGGTCGCGCCGCCGGCATTGCTGCGGCCACGGATCACGGCGTCAGCCATGGAACCCATGTACAGCTCGATGGCGCGGATGGCGTCATCGTTGCCGGGGATGACGTAGTCGACGCCTTCCGGGCTGCTGTTGGTATCGACGATGCCGATGACCGGGATGCCCAGCTTGTTGGCTTCGGTGATGGCGATGCGCTCGTGGTCGACGTCGATCACGAACATGGCGTCCGGCAGACCGCCCATGTCCTTGATGCCGCCCAGGCTGCGATCGAGCTTCTCGAGGTCGCGGCGACGCATCAGCGCTTCTTTCTTGGTCAGCTTGTCGAAGGTGCCGTCCTGGGACTGGGTTTCCAGATCGCGCAGGCGCTTGATCGATGCACGGATGGTCTTGTAGTTGGTCAGCATGCCGCCGAGCCAGCGATGGTCGACGTAGGGCGAACCGCAACGGGCAGCCTGCTCGGCGACGATCTTGCCAGCGGAGCGCTTGGTGCCGACGAAGAGGATCTTGTTCTTCCCGGAAGCCAGTTTCTCAACGAAGGTCAGGGCCTCGTTGAACATCGGCAGGGTCTTTTCCAGGTTGATGATGTGGATCTTGTTGCGCGAACCAAAGATGAACTTGCCCATCTTCGGGTTCCAGTAACGGGTCTGGTGGCCGAAGTGCACACCGGCCTTCAGCATATCGCGCATGTTGACTTGGGACATGAGTGTTCCTTTATATAAGTCGGGTTAGGCCTCCACGCATCCCGCCGTCCAACCCTTGCGGGCACCCAGGACGAACGTGTCGATACGTGTGTGGGTTGAGCTTCGCGGGCAGAGCCTGCAAAAGCGGCGCGTTTTATAGCACAGAAGACCGCCTTAAGCTAGAAGCCAGGAGATCGACGTGGCACCCACACTGCGGCCTTCGTGCTTCGAGCTTTTGGCCTTCAACTGTTACCATTGCCGACTTTCAGGCATTCCCCGAGACCCCGTATGACCGTCACCATCAAGACGCCTGCAGAAATCGAGAAGATGCGCGTCGCCGGCCGCCTGGCCGCCGAAGTGCTGGAGATGATCGGCGAACACGTTCGCCCCGGCGTCACCACCGACGAACTGGATCGCCTCTGCCACGACTACATCGTCAACGTGCAGAAGGCCATCCCGGCACCGCTCAACTATGGCGCCGCGCCTGGCCGCCCGGGTTTTCCCAAGTCGATCTGCACTTCGATCAATCACGTGGTCTGTCACGGCATCCCCAATGAGAAGCCACTCAAGGATGGCGACGTGGTGAACATCGACGTCACCGTGATCAAGGACGGCTACCACGGCGACACCAGCAAGATGTTCATGGTCGGCAAGGCGCCCGAGTGGGCGCAGCGCCTGGCCAAGGTGACCCAGGAATGCATGTACCTGGGCATCCAGAAGGTCCGCCCAGGCGCACGCCTGGGTGATATCGGCGAAGTGATCCAGAAGCACGCCGAGAAGCACGGTTATTCGGTGGTACGCGACTACTGTGGTCACGGCATCGGCGCGATCTTCCACGAAGAACCCCAGGTGGTGCACTACGGGCGCGCCGGCACCGGCATGGAGCTCAAGGAAGGCATGACCTTCACCATCGAGCCGATGATCAACCAGGGCAAGGCCGAAACCCGCCTGCTCGGCGACGGCTGGACCGCGATCACCAAGGATCGCAAGCTGTCCGCACAGTGGGAGCACACCATTCTGGTCACCCCGAGCGGCTACGAGATCCTCACCCTGCGCAGCGACGACAGCATTCCGCGAACGTCCTGACCCCAGCGCCCAGAGACCAGCCCCATGCCCCAGGTGGACCCCGAGCTTTTCGACCGCGGCCAGTTCCAGGCCGAACTGGCGCTCAAGCCGAGCCCCATCGCCGCCTTCAAGAAGGCCATTCAGAGCGCCCAGGCGGTGCTCGATGCGCGCTTTCGCGAGGGCCGCGAGATCCGCCGCGAAATCGAGGATCGTGCCTGGTTCGTCGACCAGATCCTGCGTGAAGCCTGGGCCCTGCTGGACTGGAGCGAGGATGCCGACATCGCCCTGCTGGCAGTGGGTGGCTACGGCCGTGGCGAGCTGCACCCGCACTCGGACATCGACCTGCTGATCCTGCTGGAAAGTGCCGACCACGAAACCTTCCGCGAACCCATCGAACGTTTTCTGACCCTGCTCTGGGACATCGGCCTGGAAGTCGGCCAGAGCGTGCGCTCGATCGAGGAATGTGCCGACGAGGCGCGCGCCGACCTGACCGTCGTCACCAACCTGATGGAGTCGCGCACCATCGCCGGCCCCGAACGCCTGCGCCAGCAGATGATCGAGGTCACCAGCCCCGAACGCATGTGGCCGAGCAAGCACTTCTTCATCGCCAAGCGCGAGGAACAGCGCGCCCGCCACGCCAAGTACAACGACACCGAATACAACCTCGAACCCAACGTGAAGGGCTCGCCAGGTGGGCTGCGCGACATCCAGACCCTGCTCTGGGTCGCCCGCCGGCACTTCGGCAGCATCCGTCCGCAGGCGATGGTCGACCAGGGCTTCCTGCAGGAAAACGAGTTCACCCAATTGCGCGAAGCCCAGGAATTTCTCTGGAAGGTCCGCTACGCGCTGCACATGGTTGCCGGACGCGCCGAAGATCGACTGCTGTTCGATCATCAGGCGACGATCGCACAGATGCTCGGTTTCGGCGGTGACGACCGCAAGCTGGCCATCGAGCAGTTCATGAAGCAGTACTACCGCGCAGTGATGGGCATCGTCGAGCTGTCCGACCTGATCCTGCAGCACTTCGAGGAAGTCATCCTCAAGGCCGAGGAAAGCGACCGCATCGAACCGCTGAACAGCCGCTTCCAATTGCGTGACGGCTACATGGAAGCACTGCACCCGCAGATCTTCGCCCGCGCCCCCTTCGCCCTGCTCGAAGTCTTCGTACTGATGGCCCAGCATCCGGAGATCAAGGGCGTGCGCTCGGACACTATCCGCCTGCTGCGCGATCACCGCCACCTGATCGACGACGACTTCCGCCGCGACATCCGCAACACCAGCCTGTTCATCGAACTGTTCAAGTCGCGCGAGGGCATCCATCGCAACCTGCGGCGGATGAATCGCTACGGCATCCTCGGCCGCTACCTGCCCGAGTTCGGCCATATCGTGGGGCAGATGCAGCACGACCTGTTCCACATCTATACGGTCGATGCGCACACCCTCAACGTGATCAAGCACCTGCGCAAGCTGGGCAAACCCGGCGTGGCAGAGAAGTATCCGCTGGCGGCCAAGGTCATCGAACGCCTGCCCAAGCCCGAACTGATCTATCTGGCAGGTCTCTATCACGACATCGGCAAGGGGCGCGGCGGCGATCACTCCGAACTCGGCGCAGTGGATGCCGAAGCCTTCTGCGTGCGCCACCAGCTGCCCAGATGGGACACCCGGCTGATCGTCTGGCTGGTGCAGAACCACCTGGCGATGTCGACCACCGCACAGCGCAAGGATCTCTCCGACCCCGCAGTAATCAACGATTTCGCCCGGATGGTCGGCGACCAGACCCGTCTCGACTATCTATATGTACTGACGGTTGCCGACATCAACGCCACCAACCCGAGCCTGTGGAACTCCTGGCGTGCCAGCCTGCTGCGCCAGCTCTATACCGAGACCAAGCGCGCACTGCGCCGGGGCCTGGAGAATCCGCTGGATCGTGAAGAGCAGATCCGCCATACCCAGAGTGCGGCACTGGACATCCTGGTACGCGGCGGCACCGACCCGGACGACGCCGAGCTGCTCTGGTCGCAGCTGGGCGACTACTACTTCCTGCGCCATACCGCCGCCGACGTCGCCTGGCACACCGAGGCCATCCTCCAGCATCCACAGGACGGCGGCCCGCTGGTGCTGATCAAGGAAACCACCCAGCGCGAGTTCGAGGGCGGCACGCAGATCTTCATCTACGCCCCCGACCAGCACGATTTCTTTGCCGTGACCGTGGCGGCGATGAGCCAGCTCAATCTGAACATCCACGACGCCCGGGTGATCACCTCCACCAGCCAGTTCACCCTCGATACCTACGTGGTGCTGGATGCCGACGGCGGCTCGATTGGCGACAACCCGGCGCGGGTCAGGGAGATTCGCGCAGGCCTGATCGACGCACTGAAGAACCCGGATGACTACCCCACCATCATCCAGCGCCGGGTGCCGCGCCAGCTCAAGCATTTCGCCTTTCCACCCCAGGTCACCATTCACAATGGCGCCCAACGACCAGTGACAGTGATCGAACTGGTCGCACCGGACCGCCCCGGCCTGCTGGCAAAGATCGGCGGGATATTCCTCGACTTCGACCTGTCGCTGCAGAACGCCAAGATCGCCACCCTGGGCGAGCGAGTGGAAGACGTGTTCTTCGTCACCGATGCCAACAACCAGCCGCTGTCGGACCCTGAGCTGTGCAAGCGACTGCAGGACACCATCATCGAGCAGCTGTCGGTCGGCGATGGCAGCGACACGCCGACACGCATAGAAATCTGAAGATCCGCACCGGGCGACGACCACCGCCCCGGCGCCCAGCCACGAGAAACCGATGAACCCCGCACTCGACCTGCTGCACCCCTACCCTTTCGAGAAACTGCGCGCGCTGCTGGCCGGCGCCACTCCGCCTGCCGAGCGTAGCGCAATCAGCCTGTCGATCGGCGAGCCCAAGCACGCCTCTCCCGCGCTGGTCGCCCAAGCACTGGCCGCCAATCTCGACCAGTTGGCGGTCTACCCCAGCACGTTGGGCGTGCCGCTGCTACGCGAAGCCATCGCCAACTGGTGCGCGCGTCGCTTCGGCCTACAGAGCGACTGGATCGATCCGGCGCTGCACGTACTGCCGGTCAACGGCACCCGCGAAGCCCTGTTCGCCTTCACCCAGGCGGTGATCGACCGCAGCCGCGACGGCCTGGTGATCAGCCCGAATCCCTTCTATCAGATCTACGAAGGCGCAGCCCTGCTCGCCGGCGCCACGCCGCACTACCTGCCGTGCGCGGCGGAAAACGGCTTCAATCCGGACTATGACGCAGTGCCAGCCGAGGTATGGCAACGCTGCCAGATCCTCTTCCTCTGCTCCCCGGGCAACCCGACCGGCGCCCTGACACCGTTGCCGGTACTGAAGAAACTGATAGCGCTGGCCGATCAGCACGACTTCGTCATCGCCGCCGACGAGTGCTACAGCGAGCTGTACTTCGACGAGGCCAGCCCGCCGCCCGGCCTGCTCAGCGCCTGCGCCGAACTCGGTCGCACCGATTTCGCCCGCTGCGTGGTTTTCCATAGCCTGTCCAAGCGCTCCAACCTGCCCGGCCTGCGTTCGGGCTTCGTCGCCGGCGATGCGGCGATCCTCAAGGCCTTCCTGCTCTATCGCACCTACCATGGCTGCGCGATGCCGGTGCAGACCCAACTGGCCAGCGTCGCCGCCTGGAATGACGAGGCACACGTGCGCGAGAACCGCGACCTGTACCGCGCCAAGTTCGATGCCGTGCTGGAGATACTCGCCCCGGTCATGGACGTCGACCGTCCCGACGGCGGTTTCTATCTGTGGGCCCGCACGCCCGGCGACGACCAGCAGTTCACCCGCGACCTGTTCATCCAGGAGAACGTCAGCGTGGTACCCGGCTCCTACCTCTCCCGCGAGGTGGACGGGGTCAACCCCGGCGCCCAGCGCATCCGCCTGGCGCTGGTTGCACCCCTGGCCGACTGCATCGAGGCGGCAGAGCGCATCCGCCGCTTTATCGCTCGCACCTGAGCATCGCGCGCAGGTAGCAGCAAAACCCAGCCGAAATGAAAAAGGCCGCGGAAGTGATTCCGCGGCCTTTTCTTATGACTCCAGGCAGCAGTTGGGCGGACCTTGCGGCCCGGCCAGCCGACTGCAACCTCAGTAGTGGCGAGCCTTCAGCTCCTGGAATGTTACCCGACCACCCTCGGTCACCGGACCTTCGTTGTCGATCACGTAGGCACCCGCCTTGAAGTACATGTACAGCTTGCCCCAGGCCGGATCGATCTGCTCCTGATGAGTCAGGCCATTGATCTTGGTGGTCAGCAGGCCGCTCTTGGACAAATTGATGTCGTAGGTGAACTCGTGGCCGAGCGGCATGCTCGGGTAGGTCATCACGGTCGGGCTCTTGCTGTCGGTCGGCTTGGCGCGGATCTCGACCGTGACGTAGCCCACCCCGCGAATCTGGCTGTAGACCACCTTCAGGTACGGGTACGGATGATTGAGGGCATGAATCTGGCCGATGATGATCTTGCCACTCGAGGGCACCTGATCGACCGACAACTTGGCCCGCATCTGGTTGTGGGCAGCGGTGTACTTCCAGTTGCGCTTGAAGCCGAACGAGTAGGTTTCACGCAATTCGCTGCGCGGGTAGGTACTACCCCGGGTGCTGGTGCCGGTCACCGGTGACCAGAATTCGATCTGGACACCGTCCTTGCGGAAGTACTTGCTCTGATAGCCCTTCTTCAGTTGGCTGGTGCTGATGGTTTTTGCGGGGGTGCCTTCAGGAATGGTGAGGTCCCAGGTGCCTACGTCGATCATGGTGTTTACTCAAAGTGCAGCCGACTTCCGACCCTGACTGCACCTACTACGGGTAAACCGCGAATATCCGATCACGGTGTGGCGAGTGCCATGGCCCTAGTATCTTTTCTTGACGCCATAAAATTGACCCATCCGCGACCAACGGACTAATGGCCCCATAATGGCCATTTCGCTAAAAACGTGACGCACTTCATCAGCCAAATTTATGACGATTTTTTTGAAGGCTCTAGATCGCACACTTCAGCGCCGCGTCAAAACAACCGACGAGGGAAAACCGTTCGTCGACAGCCACGCCCTGACGCATTGAACCCACCCGCTCCAATGGCACTCTCGCTGGCGACTTGCGGCAATTCGCGCCTTTTACGCACCCGGCAAGCCTGCCGAGCCTCGCAACAAGTCCTGACTCCGCATAGCAAAGCCCCCTCCTGCACAGCTCTCAACAGCCATCGACGGCCTCGGCACCGGCAGACCAAGGCAGCAAGCAATCGCCAACACCAACCCAACCGAGACCCTTCACGCATCGACACCTGTACCGAGCAGCGGCACATCACAAACAGAGGAAGAGCGACACCCCCACAACCAGCAGCAACCGAGCAATGCGCGCAAATGAACCCGAGAAAACCGCAAGCAGACTCGGGACACGCACCCCCGCAAGAGCCTCAACAGAAGATCCAGGCAAGACAACCACCGGCGCTCAACCAGCAGAAGGAACGACAGCACTCAAACCAGAAAGCACACCCGCACCCAGCGAGATGCCAGGCCACCCACTGCCCAGACCAAGGCACCAGGTGCAGATGAGCCACAGGGCGCCCTACAAAGACAGCCAACCCCCACCAACACCTTTCCGACACCAGACCGAAAACCCCAGAAAACCCCGAGCAACGGTCAACGCACCTGGAAGCCTGCAGCGGACACCCCATAAGCGGTGCAGGACGCCACCAAGCAGACCAACCCAAACTAACAAGACAGAAACGAAAAGGCCGCAGAACAAGTCTGCGGCCCCTCATCGACACCCACTCATGACGGCGCCACCCGGCACCCCAAGAGCCCAACCTAGTAGTGGCGAGCCTTCAGCTCCTGGAATGTTACCCGACCACCCTCGGTCACCGGACCTTCGTTGTCGATCACGTAGGCACCCGCCTTGAAGTACATGTACAGCTTGCCCCAGGCCGGATCGATCTGCTCCTGATGAGTCAGACCATTGATCTTGGTAGTCAGCAGGCCGGTCTTGGACAGATTGACGTCGTAGGTGAAGTCATGACCGAGCGGCATGCTCGGGTAGGTCAGCACGGTCGGACTCTTGCTGTCGGTCGGCTTGGCGCGGATCTCGACAGTCACGTAGCCCACTTCACGCACATAGCTGTAAACCACCTTCAGGTACGGGTGCGGATGATCCGCCGCATGGATCTGACCGATGATGATCTTGCCACTACTGGGCACGGCATCGACTGCCAGCCTGGCAGCCATCTGATTGTTCGCCGCGGTGTATTTCCAGTTGCGCTTGAAGCCGAACGAATAGGTTTCACGCAGCTCGCTACGCGGATAGGTACTGCCCTGGGTACTGGTACCGGTCACCGGCGCCCAGAATTCGATCTGGGTACCGTCATTGCGGAAGTACTTGCTCTGATAGCCCTTCTTCAGCTGGCTGGTGGTGATGGTGATTGCAGGAGTGCCTTCAGGAATGGTGAGGTCCCAGGTGCCGACGTCGATCATGATGCTTACTCAAAGCGCAGTCGACTTCCGACTCTGACTGCACCTACTACGGGTGTACCGCGAATGTCCGCTCACGGTGTGGCGAGTGCCATGGCCCTAGTATCGTTTTTTGACGCCATAACGTTGACCCTCCGGCGACCAACGGATTAATGGCGCAATAATGGCAACCCCGTCAAAAATGTGATGAGTTTCAATAGCCAAATTTATGGCGATTTTTCCGACCGCTCTATTCCGATGCTCAGGGACGGCGCGTCAAAACAAGCGAAACGGCAAGACCGTTCGTCGCAAACGATCGACTGAACCGGCGAGAAGGCCCTCTGCGCCGCCGCAGAAGCTCCGTATCGATACGGATTCTCGTCTTCAGCCGCTCTGCAGCCCACCGTTTTACTCGGGCGAACACCCCGCACAGCACCCACACGCCGCTGTCGAGAGCCCGGTTTTCTTTCCCCCGTGGCATAATCGCCGGCCAAAAAAGTCCGCCACCTCCCCACTGGCGCGCGATCTGCAATCGCTGGAGCGTTCGATGAGCTACATCCTTTATGGCATCAAGGCCTGCGACACCATGAAGAAGGCCCGCACCTGGCTGGAAACGCAGGGCATCGACTACCAATTCCACGATTACAAGAGCCAGGGGATAGACCGCGCGCATCTCGAACGCTGGTGCAGCGAGCACGGCTGGGAAGTGGTGCTCAATCGCTCCGGCACCACCTTTCGCAAGCTCGACGAGGCCAGCAGGCAGGGCCTCGACCAATCCCGCGCCATCGAGCTGATGCTTGCGCAACCCTCCATGATCAAGCGCCCGGTGCTCGAACTCGACGGCCGCAGCCTGGTCGGCTTCAAGCCCGAACAGTACGCTGCAGCGCTTGCCTGACTCACATTCGTCAAGAAGGAAATGACCATGTCCCGCTCCCTGTTCAGCCTGGCCTTCGGTGTCGGCACCCAGAACCGCCAGGAAAACTGGCTGGAAGTCTTCTATGCCCAGCCCATGCTGGCGCCGTCCGCCGAACTGCTGGACGCCATAGCACCCATCCTCGGCTACCAGGGCGGCAACCAGGCCATCGGCTTCAACAAGAACCAGGCCACCGAGCTGGCCCATGCCCTGAAAGCCGTTGCCCCGGCCCAGGCCAGCCTGCTGGTGCGCCTGGCGGAGAGCCAGAACCCGCTGGTGGCAACCCTGCTCGCCGAGGACAGTGCACCCTCCTCCACGCCCGAGGCCTACCTCAAGCTGCATCTGCTCTCGCATCGCCTGGTCAAGCCGCACGGCCTGAACCTGACCGGCATCTTCGCGCTGCTGCCGAACGTCGCCTGGACCAGCCAGGGCGCAGTGGACCTCGCCGAACTGCCGGAGCGCCAGCTGGAAGCACGTCTGAAGGGCGAGCTGCTGGAAGTCTTCGCCGTCGACAAGTTCCCCAAGATGACCGACTACGTGGTACCGAGCGGCGTACGCATCGCCGACAGCGCGCGCGTGCGCCTGGGCGCCTACGTCGGTGAAGGCACCACGGTGATGCACGAAGGTTTCATCAACTTCAACGCCGGCACCGCAGGTCCGGGCATGATCGAAGGCCGCGTCTCGGCCGGGGTGTTCGTCGGCAAGGGCTCCGACCTGGGCGGCGGCTGTTCGACCATGGGCACCCTGTCGGGTGGTGGCAACATCGTCATCAGCGTCGGCGAAGGCTGCCTGATCGGTGCCAACGCCGGCATCGGCATCCCGCTGGGCGATCGCTGCACCGTCGAGTCCGGCCTGTACATCACCGCCGGCACCAAGGTCGCCCTGCTCGACGAGGGCAACGCGCTGGTCAAGGTGGTCAAGGCCCGCGAGCTGGCCGGCCAGGCCGATCTGCTGTTCCGTCGCAACTCGCAGACCGGCGCGGTGGAGTGCAAGACCAACAAGAGCGCGGTCGAGCTGAACGAAGCCCTGCACGCGCATAATTGAATGCGTCGCCGCGCCATGCCCCGTTGCGGCTGGCCGGCATTCGCAACGTCCCGACTGGTGTTTCCGGGCGCGTGATGATCAACAGGCCGGGCACATGCCCGGCCTGTCTATTTATACTCAGCCCCTTTCCTTGCGATACCCAAGCCCATGCCCCTGATCTCCCCCTGGCGCGGCGACTTTCCCGGCATCCTGGCTCTTCAGCGCGAAGGCCAGATTTACCTGGACAGTGCTGCCACCGCGCAGAAGCCGCAGGTCATGCTGGATGCGCTGCTCGGTTACTACGCCGGCGGAGCTGCCAACGTGCATCGTGCCCGGCACTTGGCCGCGGAGCGCGCCACCGTCGCCTTCGAGGCGAGCCGTGCCGCCGTCGCACGCTGGCTGAATGCGCAGAGCCCGGCGCAGATCCTCTTCACCAGTAACGCCACCGAAGCCTTCAACCTGGTCGCCTATGGCCTGGAGCACGAGTTCCAAGCTGGCGACGAGATCGCCATCAGTGCCCTGGAGCACCACGCCAACCTGCTGCCCTGGCAGCAGCTCTGCCAGCGTCGCGGCCTCCGCCTGGTGGTGTTGCCGCTGGACGAGCAAGGCAAGGTGGATCTGCCGGCGGCCGCCACGCTGATCGGCCCACGCACCCGCCTGCTCGCGGTCAGCCAGCTGTCCAATGTGCTGGGCACCTGGCAGCCACTGACCGAGCTGATCGCACTGGCCCGGGCGCAGGGTGCGCTGACCCTGGTCGATGGTGCCCAGGGCATCGTCCACGGCCGTCACGATCCGACCGCCCTGGGTTGCGACTTCTACGTCTTCTCCGGCCACAAGCTGTACGGCCCGGACGGCGTCGGCGTACTGCATGCTCGCAGCGAGGCCCTGGCACGCCTGCGCCACTGGCAGTTCGGCGGCGAGATGGTGCGTGTCGCCCACTATCACAGCGCCGAGTTCCACCCTGCACCGCTGGGCTTCGAGGCCGGCACCCCAGCGATAGGGCCGGTCATTGCGCTTGGCGCCAGCCTCGCCTACCTGGAAAGCCTCGACCCCGCCGCTTGTCTCGCCCATGAGCAGGCACTGCACGCGCACTTGCTGACCGGCCTGCGCGCCCGCGATGGCGTTCGCCTGCTCGGGGCGCCGGAGGCGGCGCTGGCAAGCTTCGTGGTCGACGACGTACACCCTGCCGATCTGGCTCAGTTGCTCGGCGACCAGGGGGTCGCCGTGCGTGGCGGCAGCCACTGCGCCATGCCGCTGTACGAGCGCATAGGCCTGCCCGGCTCGGTTCGCGTGTCGCTGGCCCTGTACAACGACGGCGGCGATCTTGCGCAATTCTTCCAGGCGCTCGATCAGGCCCTGGAGCTGCTGCGATGAGCGAGCTGCCCGCCGCGGCACGCCAGGCGCTGGCGTCGTTCAGCGCGGCCAGCGGCTGGGAAGCGCGGGCACGGCTGTTGATGCAATGGGGTGACCGACTGCAGCCCCTGGAGCCAGCGCTGCAGACCGAGGCCAATCGCGTGCAGGGCTGTGAGAGCAGGGTCTGGCTGATCGCGGAACGCCACCAGCAGGGCTGGCATTTCCGTGCCTACAGCGATGCCCGACTGTTGCGCGGCCTGCTCGCCGTGCTGCTGGCGCGGGTCGATGGCGAGGACCCGACCCGGATTGCCCAGCTCGATCTGGCTGACTGGTTCGCCCAACTCGGCCTGTCACGCCAGCTCTCGCCTTCACGCAGCAATGGCCTGAATGCGGTGCTGGCGCGCATCGGCGAGATGGTTCAAGGCTAGTTTCCGCCAGCCTCCCTGCACGCCGTAGGGTGGATGACGCCTTGTTCATCCACCGGGATTGTCTGGTGGATGGGTAAAGCGCCATCCCTAGGGTCGAGACCACCACACGACGTGCAGTGCCAGCCATCCCTCGTCCGACGCTGCACGCCACCTTTTCCCGCCGGGAGAAGGACAGCTGTGGGGCGATGGTGCAGTGCGGGCTCATGCGGGCTCTACTTCCGCGACTGGCGCCAGGCCTCAAGCGATCGGCGTGCCTGGGCGGCGATGGCGCGGCGGCCGGCCGGCAGTGCGCCGACCAGCCAACCTTTGGCGCCGAGGGCCTGGCGCGCCCAGCGCCAGAGGTCGAAATGATCGCGATGTTCGATGATCAGCCCGTCACGGAAGACGAACTCGGCGTGGATGCGGTTGAGCACGCTGCGGCCGGTCTGGGTGAAGGTGTAGCGCGCCTGCCATTGCGCCGAGCCGCGGGTCTGGTCGGCGTGTACGTCCGAAAATGTCAGCGAGAAATCCTGCGCCCGGCTGCAGAGCATCCGCCACATGTCGCCCGCCTCGGCACCCCGCAGGTCACGGAACGCCGGATCGCTGAAGCGCACCTTGGGGTGATAGCAGGCGCTCATGGCTTCGGCGTCGCCGCGTTGGAAGGCCTGGTAGAAGGTGCGGATCAGTTCGGCGTGGGCATTCGACATGGCATTGCTCCCTTGAGATACGCAGCAGTATGGCCCGTGCCAGCCTCGATGCCGATTGTCTTTAATGACAACTTGGTGTTTATATCCGCCACCCGCAGCCGAATCCGTCGCCATGCCCACCATCGCCTTCCACATCTGCCCGCAGACTGTCTGTTCCAGCCTGACCCAGGCGCTCGATGCGCTGGCCCTGGCCAATCATCTGGCGGGCGAACGCCTGTTCAACCTGCAACGCTTCAGTCATGACGGGCAGTCCGTAAGGCTGGGCTACGCGCGCATCGAGGTCGACGGCGATCTGGCAATGGCAGAACAGGCAGATCTGATTCTCCTGCCGGCCACCGGCAGCGCCATCGACCAGACGCTTGCGGCCAACCGAAGCTTCATCGACTGGTTGCGCCAGCGCCCGCCCAGCCAGGCGCTGGCGAGCATCTGCAGCAGCGCCTTCCTGCTGGCCGAATCCGGACAGCTGGACGGCGGCCTGGCCACCACCCACTGGGCCCTGGCCGAGCGTTTCCGCCAGCGCTATCCGCAGATCACCCTCGACTGCCGTGCCCTGCACACCCGGCACGGGCTGCGGCGCTGCTCGGGCGGCGCCCAGGCCGGGCTGGATCTGTGTCTGGAGCTGATCGCCGAGCACGCCGGCGAATGGCTCGCACAGCGGGTCGCCGAAACCCTGGTGGTGGCGCGTCGACGCGGCAGCCAGAGCCGCTACCGCAGTCTGCTGCCGGCACCGCGCAGTGCCGACCCCGCCGTGCTGGCACTGCTCGGCGAAATGCAGCGCCAGCCGGCCGCCAACCACGGCACCGAGGCGCTCGCCGAGCGTCTGCACTGCTCGCCACGAACGCTGCTGCGGCGCTTCCAGCAGGCCACCGGGCTGACGCCCAACGACTACCTGCAGCGCCTGCGCATCAGCGCCGCGCAACAGGCGCTGCACGATCCGCGACGCTCGCTGGAAAGCATTGCCCTGGCCGTCGGCTATCAGGATCGCGCAGGCTTCATCCGGCTATTCAAGCGCCTCTGCGGGGAAACCCCGGGCAGCTTCCGCCGCCGCCTGCAGCAGGACGCGGCAGACTGAGGGAAACCGCGGCCGCCGCTCAGTCGTTCTTCTTGCGAATCCAGTACAGGTAGCTGCCCTGCTGCTCTTCCTGGTGCACCAGCTCATGGCCAAGAAACAGGCAGAACTTGGGAATGTCGCGGCGCGTCGAGGGGTCGGTGGCGATCACCTTGAGCAGACCGCCGGCAGCCAGGTCACGCACCTTGCCGTGCAGCAGCATGACCGGCTCCGGGCAGAACAGGCCGGTGGCGTCGAGAATGGCGTCGGGAACGGCATCGCCAATCGCATCGGGGGTGGCATCGAACATCGCAGGGCTCCGAAAAACAGGGCGCGATTGTCGCCCAGACCAACGCGCAGGTCACCCGTGGATCACAGCCTGCGCAGGTGGCAGGTGACTTCCTCGCGGTCATGGTAGAGCTGCTTGCAGCCCAACTCGAAGGCGATGCCGCGGCTGCGCAGGTCGTCCTCGATGCGCTCCAGCAGGCGGCGCACCTCGGCGTAGCGCTGCTTCATCGGCAGCTTCAGGTTGACCACCGCCTCACGGCAGACACCCTCGCCGATCCAGGCTTGCAACAGCGCCGCGCTGCGTGCCGGCTTCTCGACGATGTCGCAGACCATCCAGTCCACCGGCCGCCGCGGACGAAAGACGAAGCCATCGGCCTGCAGATGCTCGACCAGGCCGGTGTCCATCAGGCTCTCGGCCATCGGCCCGTTGTCCACGGCGATCACCAGCATATGCCGGTTGACCAACTGCCAGGTCCAGCCGCCGGGCGCCGCGCCCAGATCGACAGCGACCATCTCCGGCGCCAGGCGCGTCTCCCACTGCTCGCGCGGGATGAAGTGATGCCAGGCCTCTTCCAGCTTCAGCGTCGAGCGGCTGGGCGCCTCGCGCGGGAACTTCAGCCGCGGAATGCCCATCGGCCAGAGCGCGCAGTTGTTCGACTCGGCCAGGCCGAGGAACACTTCGCGACCACTCTTGAAGGTCAGCAGCAGCCTGGGCAGGCGCGGGTCGTCGCGCAGCCGGCCGGCCTTTTCCAGCGCCTTGCGCAGCGGCCCCTCGAACTTGCGGCAGAAATTGGAGAGTTCCTTGCCGTCGTTGGTGTCAAGCACCTCCAGCCACAGGCTGCCGCACACCGGATAGCTTTCCAGGCGCGCCAGCAACACGCTGACACGATCGGTTTCCGGCAGCTCGACGAAGTCACCGCGGGCCCACTGGCGCGGAAAGATCAGCCGGGAAAAGCGCAGCTTGCGCATCAGTTTCTCGGCTCCACCGGCCTCGCTGCAGACGAACTCGGCACAGGCGCTGGCGGCCTTGCCCCTGGCATAGCCGGCGACTTCGAGCAGGGCGGCGTGCTCGCTGATCTCGGCGCAGACTTCACCTTCGAAGCCGGGCCGGCAGTGCATAAACAGAGTATTCATGGATGTTCTCCTGGGGCGCGCATCATACAGCCCCCGACACCTGCGCCGCTGCCATCGCAGGCCAGTGCGGGGAACCCCCCTGCCCCGTCCCGGTCCAGTCAGGTACCACAAAGGATTTACCGACGAGCAGTTGGCTACGCTGTTGGTCTGCGTTGGCTTTGCTCACCGTCGCAACGAGGACAATCAGGCTGCAGCGTCTGCCTTGGCCGACCCGGCAAGGCGGACGCACCTGCTCATCGGCAACAGCCCCCAGATGCCCGTGCCGTGCGGGCCGAGGAGATGCACATGGCTTCCCTGGACAGTTTCGCCTGCCGCCGCCACCTGGATGTCGGCGATACCCGCTACAACTATTTCAGCCTGCCCGATGCGGCCAGCCAGCTCGGCGATATCGCCCGGCTGCCGCACTCGCTGAAGATCCTGCTGGAAAACCTGTTGCGCTGGGAGGATGGCAAGAGCGTCACGGCCGAGGACATCCGCGCGTTGGCTGGCTGGATCGCCGAGCGTTCCGTCGAGCGCGAGATCCAGTACCGCCCGGCACGGGTATTGATGCAGGATTTCACCGGCGTGCCGGCGGTGGTCGACCTGGCGGCGATGCGCGACGCCGTAGCCCGTGCCGGAGGCGATGCCCGGCGCATCAACCCGATTTCGCCGGTCGACCTGGTGATCGATCACTCGGTGATGGTCGACCATTTCGGCACCCCCGACGCCTTCGCCGCCAACGTCGAGATCGAAATGCAGCGCAACGGCGAGCGCTACGCCTTCCTGCGCTGGGGCCAGCAGGCCTTCGACAACTTCCGCGTGGTGCCGCCGGGCACCGGCATCTGCCACCAGGTCAACCTCGAGTACCTGGCGCGCACGGTGTGGAGCAGCCTGCGCGACGGCGAGCACTGGGCCTACCCCGACACCCTGGTGGGCACCGACTCGCACACCACCATGATCAATGGCCTCGGCGTGCTCGGCTGGGGCGTTGGCGGCATCGAGGCGGAGGCGGCGATGCTCGGTCAGCCGGTGTCGATGCTGATCCCCGAGGTGGTCGGCATGCGCCTGACCGGTCGGCTGCGCGAGGGCATCACCGCCACCGACCTGGTCCTTCGGGTCACCCAGATGCTGCGCAGCCACGGGGTGGTCGGCAAGTTCGTCGAATTCTACGGCGACGGACTGGCCGAACTGCCGCTGGCCGACCGCGCCACCATCGCCAACATGGCACCGGAGTACGGCGCCACCTGCGGCTTCTTTCCAGTGGATGCGATCACTCTGGACTACCTGCGCCTGTCCGGCCGCCCGGCGCAAACCGTCGAGCTGGTCGAGGCCTACTGCAAGGCCCAGGGGCTCTGGCGCGAGGACGGACAGGAGCCGCTGTTCAGCGCCAGCCTGGAGCTGGACCTGGGCTCGGTGGAAGCCAGCCTGGCCGGACCCAAGCGCCCGCAGGATCGCGTGCTGCTCGGCGAGGTACGCCAGGCCTTCGAGCACTTCGTCGGTCTGCAGCTCAAGCCCACCGGCAAGGAAGAGGGCCGCCTGGAAAGCGAAGGCGGCGGCGGTGTCGCGGTCGGCAACGCAGACCAGGTGCGGGGCGTCGAGTACTGCCAGGACGGACAGACATGGCGCCTGGAAGACGGCGCGGTGGTGATCGCGGCGATCACTTCATGCACCAACACCTCCAACCCCAGCGTGATGATGGCCGCCGGCCTGGTCGCGCAGAAGGCGCTGGAGAAAGGCCTGCAGCGCAAGCCCTGGGTGAAGAGTTCGCTGGCGCCCGGCTCGAAGGTTGTCACCGAATACCTGGAAGCGGCCGGTCTTGCCGATTCCCTCGATCGACTGGGCTTCGATCTGGTCGGCTACGGCTGCACCACCTGCATCGGCAACTCCGGCCCGCTGCCAGCGGCGATCGAAAAGGCCGTGCAGAGCGCCGACCTGACGGTCGCCTCGGTGCTCTCCGGCAACCGCAACTTCGAAGGTCGCGTGCATCCGCTGGTGAAGACCAACTGGCTGGCCTCGCCTCCTCTGGTGGTCGCCTATGCGCTGGCCGGCACCGTGCGCATCGACCTGACCCGCGACCCGCTCGGCCACGGCAGCGACGGCCAGCCGGTGTACCTGCGCGACCTCTGGCCCAGCCAGCAGGAAGTCGCCGCGGCCGTGGCCAAGGTCGACAGCGAGATGTTCCGTCGCCAGTACGCCGACGTCTTCCGTGGCGACCAGACCTGGCGCGACATCCAGATCCCGCAGAGCCAGGTCTACGACTGGCAGGCGGACTCGACCTACATCCGCAATCCGCCGTTCTTCGACGAAATCGCCGGACAGCCGCCGCGCGTCAGCGACGTGCGCAACGCGCGCATCCTCGCCCTGCTCGGCGATTCGGTAACCACCGACCACATCTCGCCGGCCGGCAACATCAAGCTCGGCAGCCCGGCGGCGGACTACCTGCAGCGCCACGGCGTCGAGCCGCAGGACTTCAACTCCTACGGCTCGCGACGCGGCAACCACGAGGTGATGATGCGCGGCACCTTCGCCAACATCCGCATCCGCAACGAGATGCTCGACGGCGAGGAGGGCGGCCTGACCCGTCACGTGCCCAGCGGCGAGAAGATGGCGATCTACGACGCCGCCATGCGCTACCAGAACGAGGGCACGCCGCTGCTGATCTTCGCCGGCAAGGAGTACGGCACAGGATCCTCGCGGGACTGGGCGGCAAAGGGCACTCGCCTGCTGGGCGTCAAGGCGGTCATCGCGGAAAGCTTCGAGCGCATCCACCGCTCCAACCTGGTCGGCATGGGCGTGCTGCCGCTGCAGTTCACCGGTGGCGAGACCCGCCGGGGAATTGGCCTGACCGGCGACGAGGTGATCGCCATCAGCGGGCTGGAGGGCGTGGAGCTGCGACCGGGCATGCCGCTGTTCCTCGAAATACTCCGTCCCGATGGCAGCCAGTCGCGCCATGAGCTGCTCTGCCGCATCGACACCCTCAACGAGGTCGAGTACTTCAAGGCCGGCGGCATCCTGCACTACGTGCTGCGCCAGCTGATCAGTGGGTAAGGATTGGCTGGATGCAAGCGCCCTGCAGCAGCTCTTCCCTCCCCACCGAAAGAGGGTGCCGAAAACGGCTGAGGGATGCCCCGGCGTGCAGGGTCTCCATTCGTAGGGTGGGGGACGCCTTGTCCATCCACCGGGATTCTCTGGTGGATGGGTAGAGCGCCCTCCACCCTGCGGTCGAGACGGCGTGCAGTGCCAGCCATCCCTCATCCGGCGCTGCGCGCCACCTTCCCCCGCAGGAAGAAGGACAGCTGTGGGGCGATGGCGCGGTGCTGTACCAAATGGCGCCGCGAGCGCACCGCGGCTTTTCCTTCTCCCGCCGGGAGAGGGTGCCGCAGGCGGGTCAGGGAGGGTTCAGGCGACTCGCTGCTGAAGCCAAACGAAGGCACATCCAGTGATGTCTACTTGCCATCGCCATCGAAAACGTCAAAACTTCAGCGCCAAAAATACAGATACCTCTAAAGCAATACCTCGTCCCGCCGATAGCGGGCCTAGTCCTTGCGTACCCCCCTTCGAGAGTTCCCGTCCTGCCCATGCGAAACAACCAGCCCGTCAGCCAGCGTGAGTACCCATTCCCTGGCGAACAGCGCCTCATTTCCACCACCGACCAGAAGGGTGTCATCACCTACTGCAACGACGCCTTCGTCGAGGTCAGCGGCTATGCGCTCGAGGAACTGCTCGGCGCGCCGCACAATCTGGTGCGCCACCCTGACGTGCCGCCCGGCGTCTTCGCGCACATGTGGCAGACCCTGAAGAGCGGCGAGCCGTGGATGGGCATCGTCAAGAATCGCCGCAAGAACGGCGATCATTACTGGGTCAACGCCTACGTCACACCGATCATTGGCGATGGCAATCAGGTGGTCGGCTACGAGTCCGTGCGCACGCGCCCGGAACGCGAACAGATCCGTCGCGCCGAAGCGCTGTATCAGCGCATCAACGCGGGCAAACCGGCGGTACCGTTGCGCGACCGCTGGCTGCCGGTGTTCCAGCAGTGGCTGCCGCACATCTTCCTCAGCCAGATCGGTTTTCTGCTCGGCGTCTGGATGCACGCCGGCTGGGGCTTCCTACTCGCCGCATTGCTCTCGGTGCCGCTGGGTCTCGCCGGCCTGCACTGGCAGAACCTCGGCGTGAAGCGGCTGCTCAGGCTCTCCAGCAAGGCCAGCAACTCGCCCCTCATCGCGCAGATGTACACCGACAGCCGCGGCACCCAGGCGCGCCTGGAAATGACCATGCTGGCGCACGACGCGCACTTGCGAACCTGCCTGACCCGCGTCGAGGACAGCGCCCGCCAGCTTGGCGTTCAGGCGCGCGAGGCCGATGCCCTGGCTCGCGGTTCGGCCAGCGCGCTGCAGCGGCAGCGCCAGGAAACCGAGCTGATCGCCACCGCCATCACCGAGATGGCCGCCACCACCCAGGAGGTTGCCGGCAACGTGGTGCGCGCAGCCGACGCCACCGACCAGGCCAATCATCTGGTGAACCAGGGGCGCCAGACCAGCGAGCAGACACGCGAAGCCATCCAGCGCCTGTCGGCCACGGTCGCGGCGACCGCGGAATCCGTCGAGCGCCTGGCGGAGAACAGCAACGAAATCGGCAGCGTGGTCGACGTGATCAAGAGCATCGCCGACCAGACCAACCTGCTGGCGCTGAACGCCGCCATCGAGGCCGCGCGCGCCGGTGAAAGCGGTCGCGGCTTCGCTGTGGTGGCAGATGAGGTGCGTCAGTTGGCGAAACGTACCGGCGACGCCACAGGGCAGATCCACGGCCTGATCGAACGCCTGCAGCAACAGGCACGCAGCGCGGTGAACACGACCGAGGAAGGTCGCGAACACGCCGAGCAGGGTGTTCAGAAGGTGATGCTGGCCGACCAGGCATTGCTCGGCATCGGCACGGCGATGGAAAACATCGCCGACATGTCACGGCAGATCGCCGCGGCTGCGGAAGAGCAGAGCGCCGTCTCCGAGGAAATCAGCCGCAACATCGCGCAGATCGCCGAACTCAGCGACTCCACCGCATCCGACGCCCAGGCCACCGCCGCCTTGAGCGAAAAACTCACCAACACCGCGCAGCAGCAATACGCCCTGGTGACACGCTTCAATCGTTGAGCCGGGCTTCGGTTCCCGCGAACCGCGAGTCGTCTGAACCCTCCCTCACCCGCCTTCGGCACCCTCTCCCGAAGGAGAGGGAAAAGCCGCGGTGTGCTGGGCTTCTGATGGGCGCAAAACAGCGCCGGCCGGGTACAACTATCCTTCTCCCGCCGGAAGAAGGCAGCGAAGAGTACGACCGGCCTCGACCGTAGGGTGGATGGCGCTTTACCCATCCACCAGACAATCCCCGGTGGATGAACAAGGCGTCATCCACCCTACGGATGGAAAGCCACGCAGCGCCGGATGAGGGGTGGTTCAGCCTGCTGGGTGCCCAGCGAAACCGACCGCTGATCGGCCAGTGCGGCGCAGCCGCGGACAGCCTCGAACAAACCCTGCAACACGCAGTCTCAACGACCCCTTTTTCGCTCAGCGAGCTGGGTATGCCGGCAGGCGCAGACGCGCGTCCGGTTGCCACCCCGCAGTGCTCGCGCAGTCGTTACGCAAAAGGTCGGCGCCTTGCCGGCGCCGGATCGACTTCCCTCCAAGAACAACCGGGAGCTTCCCCATGCGTTTCCCCCTGCTCGACACCCTGCGCGGCTCGCTGCTGGCGCTGGCCGCCGCTGCGCCCCTGGCAATGGCCAGCACCGACGGCGAATACCGTATCCGTGCGCTGCACAGCAATCTCTGTCTCGAAGTCGCCGGCGCGTCCCAGGCCGAGGGGGCCAACCTGCGCCAGCAGACCTGCCGCTCCGATGCCGCGCAACAACGCTTCCAGGTCAGTGAACTGGGCAACGGCCTCTACAGTCTGGTCGCCCGTCACAGCGACAAGGCGGTCGAGGTCGCCGACGCCGCGCGCACCGCTGGCGCCAACGTCCAGCAGCGCAGCTGGAGCGGTGCCTTCCATCAGCAGTGGCAGGGCCGCCAGAGCGCCGGCAGTGTCGAGATTCGCCCGCGCCATGCCAACACCCTGTGTCTGGAGGTGCGCGACGGCAGCCTCGCCAACGGCGCCAACGTGCAGGTCGGCAGCTGCCAGGGCAGCAACCAGCAGAAGTGGAAACTCAGCCGCCTGGGTGACGGCGTGGCGAGTGGTCCCGGCATTCCGGCCACCGTCACGGTCGATGGCGCAGCCTTCAGCAGCAAGAGCACCGGTGGCGCCAGCGCGCAGAACAGCTGGAACATCTGGACCAACGGCCACATCGAGCACAGTTTCACCTTCAGTGACCCGAGCCGGGTCGAGGTGCTCGCGCGCGGCGAGCCGGCCGCTGGTGTCTGGCCGCAGATGCAGGTGAGCGTCGGCAGCACCCAGCTGGGCAGCGCCGTGGTGAACAGCAGCGACTGGAAGCGCTACAGCTTCGATGTCCGCGGCAAGCAGGGCAACCAGCCGCTGCGCATCGCCTTCAACAACGACCACATGGCCAATGGCGAGGACCGCAACCTGCTGGTGCGTTCGGCCAGCGTGCGCAGCTTCGCCAGCGCCGGCCCGGTCACCCCGCCGCCCGGTGGCAACCCGCCCAGCGGCACACCGGTATCGCGCCATGGCCAGCTGCGCGTGACCGGGCCCAACCTGCTCGACGCCAGCGGCCAGCCGGTACAGCTGCGCGGCATGAGCTCCCACGGCCTGCACTGGTACGGCCAGTACATGAACAGCGCCAGCATCAAGTGGCTGCGCGACGACTGGCAGGCCAACGTGGTGCGCGCCGCCATGTACACCGCCGAGGGCGGCTACATCAGCAACCCGTCGATCAAGAACAAGGTGATCGAGACCGTGGACGCGGCCATCGAGCACGGCCTCTACGTGATCATCGACTGGCACATCCTCTACGACAACGATCCGAACATGTACAAGCCGCAGGCCATCGCCTTCTTCCGCGAGATGGCGCAGCGCTACGGCAATCATCCCAACGTGATCTACGAGATCGCCAACGAGCCCAACGGCAACGTCAACTGGAACCAGCACATCCGCCCTTACGCCATGGATGTGATCAGCGCGATCCGCCAGATCGACCCGGACAACCCGATCATCGTCGGCACCGGCACCTGGAGCCAGGACATCCACCACGCCGCGGAAAATCCGCTACCCCAGGCCAACGTGCTCTACGCCCTGCACTTCTACGCCGGCACCCATGGCCAGGAGTTGCGCAACCGCATCGACTACGCACGCAGCCTCAACGCGGCGATCTTCGTCTCCGAATGGGGCAGCTCCCAGGCCAGTGGCGGCGGTGGCGTGTTCGTCAACGAAACCCGCAGCTGGATCGACTTTCTCAACCAGCGCGGCATCAGCTGGGTGAACTGGTCACTGGCCGACAAGGACGAAACCTCCGCCGCACTCGCCCCCGGCGCCAGCACCCAGGGTGGCTGGAGCGACAGCCAGCTGAGCCCGTCCGGGCGCCTGGTGCGTGAGCTGATGCGCAACTGACGCCATTCGGCGAGCGCTTTGCCCCGCCCGGTCCGAAGATTGCCGCTTCTGTGCAGCGTTCGGCCCGGGCAGCCTCTATTCTGGGTCTGCCCCTTCCCGCTATCACGATCAGCCGGGAGGGCGTCGACTCTCGTCAGCCGTCGCCGCCGCGACGGCTACCCGGACAAGGAACAATGCCGATGGAAACCCGCATCAGACAGGCCGGCCTGGACGACCTGGACAAGGTGGTCCCGCTCTTCGACAACTACCGGATCTTCTACGGCCAGGACAGCGACGTGGAAGCAGCCCGGCAGTTTCTCCTCTCGCGCATGGCCCATGGCGAATCGGTGATCCTGCTGGCCTGGCGCGGCCGTCAGGCGGTGGGCTTCAGCCAGCTGTACCCAAGCTTTTCCTCCACCAGCATGACCCGCACCTTCATCCTCAACGACCTCTACGTCGATGCCCGCGCCCGCCGCCAGGGCGTCGCCAGCCTGCTGCTCGAAGCCGCCGCCGACTATGCCGCAAGGCTTGGCGCCACCGGCCTGTCGCTCTCCACCGCCGTCGACAACCTCAGCGCCCAGGCGCTCTACGAGAAACACGGCTGGCAGCGCGACCGGCAGTTCTTCAACTACGAGCTGGCGCTGGTGGCAGAAGAGGACTGACTCGCCTCAGGGCACCCGGTAGTAGGCATCCCACAACCGATTGCGAAAACGGTTGTGCGGATCGACGCGCTGCTTGAGGGCGAAGAACTCCCCGGCCCGCGGATAGGCAGCGTGGAACTGCTCGCTGCTCGCATGAATCTGGTACGGCAGGTAGTAACTGCCCTGGTGGGCGATGGCCAGATCGATCAGCGCCCGCGTCCACTGCCCTACCCGCTCGCGGTCGGCCGGCGTCACGCCCTGGCGGTAGTAGATGACCAGCGCGAAGCAGTCCTTGCGCGCCCAGGCCAGCAACGTGCCGGGATCGGCTCGGGCGTGGCGGATGGAGATGTTCAGCGGCTGCACATCCATGCGCTCGAACAGCTCGCCCATGCCGGCGACGAAGGATTCCAGCTGTGCCTCGGGCACGAAGTACTCCTGCAGCACGTGGCTGAAATCCGCCGTGCTGATCGGCTGCAGCTCGGCCACATCCAGGCTGGCCTCGTGATTGCGCCACTGCACCAGCGGCTTGCGGTAATACAGGGGGTCCAGCAGCCCTTCGCGCAGGCGTGCACCGCCCGGCCCGGCACTGATCTGTCGCGCCTTGCGCAGCACTCGATAGTCGCGGTCCGCCGGCACCAGTCGCTCGGTAACGGTCAAGGGCGCATCGCTGCGCCGAAAGGACACCGCACGCACGCGGCGGTAGTCATCGGTGTAGAGAATAGCGTTATGCATCACCACCTCGCCGCCGCTCACTTCGCGGGCGAACCAGGCACGGTAGTCGGCCAGCGGCATGACCTCGGTATGCCGCTCCAGCCGGCTGTTCTCATCCAGCGCCAGGGTGGCCTCGACGATCACGCCCAGGCCGCCATAACCGCCGATGGCGCCGTAAAACAGCTCGGCGTTCTGCTGCGGGCTGGCCTGCACCAGGCTGCCATCGGCCAGCACCAGGCGGATCGAGCGCACCGCCAGCACCAACGGCCCCTGGCCGACATAACGACCATGCACATTGACGCTCAGCGAGCCGCCCACGGTGAAGTTCGCGTAGGACTGCATGATCCGCGGCGACAGATCATGTGGATCGATATGCTCGAGAATCTGCCGCCAGGTGATCCCGGCCTGCACGCGAATCTCGCGGCGCTCGAGATCCAGCTCGAGCACTCGATCGAAGCCGCGCATGTCCAGCTGCAGCGCGCCGTCGCTCGCGGTCTGCCCACCCATGCTGTAGCGCGCGCCGCCGATGGCGATGGGGCCTGGGTGTTCGCGGACCAGGCGAACGATCTGCTCAAGCTCGGTCGGCGCCACCACCTGCGCCACCTGGACCGGGTTCATCCCGCTGACATCGTTGACGATCTCGGCAGCTGTCGCGCGAAGGCCGAGCAGCAGCACGGCGACACCGACGATGGTCAGCGCGCGCAGGCTATTCATCCGCGGTCGGCGCCGAGCGCGAGGCGCGGGCATGCGCGGGCACGTTCACCAGCCCGGCACCCAGCACCTGGCTGCCCTGCTCGGGCGACGCGACCCACACCGCCACCTCGAACTGCGGCCAGTCCACACCGCGCAGGAGCACGACGCCAGGCTCCTCGGAACAGGCCGCCAGCGCGAAGCCCTGGTCCGGATGGTCCTGGGCGTCGAGCAGCAGATCCACGCCCCAACCCAGTTCGGAATCATGCGCGTAGCCTTCGGCTTCAAGCTGTCGATACGCCGCGACGAATTCCGGCGCAACCTGCCCGTCGGCCGCCAGCCAGTCCGCCACCGACTGTTCGCTGCGGCGCTCGAAGACATCCTCCAGATAGGCCAGATAGCGATTCATGAAACCCACTGCGGCCTGCGCCTCTTTCGAGCAGTCAGCCAGGCAGGGAAATGCCAGAAACAGGGAAGCGATCAGCAGGGCTGCTTTCATCTGGGACTCTCAACGAAATGGATCAATGAACGGCCGCCGCCGGCCGTATCGGCATGGCTGTCAGCGGGGCGCGCCGATCAGCAGGTGACTCCTTGGCCGAGGCTTGATGCAGCAGACAGCCGTGAAGCGCACCGCCCACGCTGCATCGCAAGCCCCCTCATTGCAGCACCCAGCGACTGGCGAGCCGGGCCAGCAGCGCCGTGACCAGACCACATGCCACGCCCCAGGGCAGCAGTGCAGGCTCGATCACGCCGACCAGGCAGCCCAGCAGCACCCCCAGCCCGGCGGCGACCACCCAGCCACCACGGCCTCTACGCCAGAACCACCAGTAGATCGGCGCACCCAGCAGCAGCGCCGGCACCGCACCCAGCGCGAGGGTGACCCAGAAGCCGGCCCAGAGCGCGCCGGCCACATCCCACAACTCACTCGGGGAAAGCACTTCGGATACCGCGAGCACCATTGCAGTCCCGCAAGCCACCAGAAAAAGGGCCAGCGCACTGCACGCAACAAGAGCCAGTAGCTGTTTCATCAGGACCTCCTGTCCTGCCTTGGATTGCGACATCGATACCGATACCGATACCGATACCGATACCGATACCGAACGTAGGGTGGACAACGGCGCAGCCTTGTCCACCTGTGGTTGCGACGCACGCATAGCTTGAACCGCGCGCACTGTTCGCTGCCAGCGTCAGCCAGCGCTTCTGTGCGCCGCCACGCGAACCACCGGTTTCAACAGCTCGATAGCCCGTCGCCCAACCGGAAAATCTGAAGGCCCACTACCGCTGCCGGCGGCCGCTAAAAGCTCGACCCCGGCTCCTTGAGAAACGCCCGCTCCTGCTCGGAGGACTCCCGCCCCAGCGTCTGGTTGCGATGCGGATAGCGACCGAAGCGGTCGATGATCTCCTTGTGGCGCACTTCGAACCTGAAGCTGGTCGCCGAGGTAAACGCCTTGAACAAGCGCTCGGCCTGCACATGGATGGCCGGCGATTCACTGTGCATGTACGGCATCAGCAGAAAACCGCGTTGCTCCTGCTCCAGCACATCCAGCGCGCCCGCGGCGACCGCCTCCTGTGCCAGCACCAGCGCCATGCCGTCCTGGGCATAGGCCTGCGGCGTATCGCGATGGATATTCCGCGAGAACTGGTCCAGCACAAGGATCTCCGCCAGCCGCCCAGGTGCCGATTCCCGCCACTCGTAAAGCTCCCCACGCGCCGCCTGGCAAAGCAGCTGGGCATAACGCTCACGCAGGAGCGCATCGAACGCCGGGTCGACATTCCACCACTGCCTGGGCTCGATCTCCTCGAACCAGAAGGACAGGATCTGTTCGTAGTTCATCGCATTGCCTCCGCGCACCCGTGTCTCCGCCAAAGAAGAGGTTTCGATTCCAGGGGTCAGCGCAGGCGGCGCAGCGCAAGGCCGGCTCGCCCAGCAGATCGTCCGTCTGGCAGTCTCCCACCCGGCTATGGTGCATGCACCTACCCCTCCACTACCGTGAAAACACGCTGATACGCCGCGCCCATCCGAGTTGCGCCAATCTTCGAAGCGCTGGCATACCGAGCCAGGTTGAAGCCCTGCAGCAACGAGGATGCGCACCTACCTCGAACCAGAGAATCCCGATTGCAAGGCGCCAGCAACCAGTAGTCCGCAGGACAGCCAACGCCGAAGAACAGACGGCTCTTTCCAAGCTACCCACCCTGCGCCCAGTATCACCGCCGTTGCCAACCTGCGCCGCGTAAAGGACGCACGGATCGGTCGCCCCCAATACCAAGGAGCCTCGCGTGCGCCACCCCGTCATTCAAGAAGAACCTACCGGATGCGGCATAGCAGCCGTCGCCAACATCCTGGGCAAGACCTACGCGGAGATGAAGACCATCGCCAATGCCATGGGCGTCCATGCGGAAGATGAATCGCTGTGGTCGCAGACCCGACATGTGCGACGCATGCTGTCCGACGCGGGGGTGGCAGCGTCCGAAGGTGAAACCCCTTTTGAGTCATGGGAGTCGCTGCCGGATCTGGCGCTGCTGGCCATCAAATACCATCAGGAACACGGCAGAGATTTCTGGCACTGGGTGGTATTCAAACGCGCTGCAGGTCAGGCGTACGTCCTGGATTCCGCCAGCTACCTGCCCAGCAATCTCCGCACGGACTTCGATGCCATGCAGCCCAGGTGGTTTATCGCGGTGGCCGCAGCGCCCGAGGAAAGCGGGAGATCCACAGCGCAAACGTAGTTATAGGGCGTATTGAGTCGGGGTCTGTCCCCGTTTACGGTACGGCGAAAACCATTATGGGAAGCTTGTGGCTTTAAACGATGCACCTTTCAAGTTTGAAAGATTTTCAAGTTCGCGAAAATGCGCTTGCGCGCCCAAGTATATTATTTCCGCTCCTTTCAGATCATCTGTTTCAAGATCGACCAAGGTTGAATTCAATGTGTTGTAACTCAAATTAAAATCTGGGCCTATAACGGCAACGGTCGCCCTGGTTGTGGCAGCTTGTTTTAACAAGACTGTAAGCTTGCTTTTGACAGAATCAACAGATGTGCCTTCTGGAAGATAGAACATATACATTTCTGTCTGTTCTGGGCTGGCGAGCTGTCCTGCTTTCTGTATCGCCGCATTGATGTCAAAGGATTGCTTAACTTGTGATGGAGATGGCGTGGAGCACCCGAATGAAAAGAGAATTGCCAGTGTCACTAAAAATTTTTTGGCGTGCATAAAATCTTCCTTGGTTTCTAACGTTTGGTTAAGGGGCAGGCTTTAGCCGGTCCCGAGTGAGCGAAGCGAGCGGCTTGAACCACTTGTTAGACTTTTCAGGTACAAGCCGCGACAAATTTCGCAGCATATGAGCACTGCGTGGCCAGTTTGCTTACAAGCTTTGATTTAAGGCCTGAAAAATCAGCCTTATCTGCCGCTATATGTTGGTGAAGTAGCTCATCTTTTTGAATTTCTAAAACAGCTTTGAATATTTCAGGTTCTTTTTCTCTGAAAAAAGATGCTGCATCATCTAGTTCTTTATTTACGATCTCCTCAATCCTTGCAGTACTAACCCAAATGGAGTTCTCTCCTAATACGCCGACGAAGAGCCCGTAAATAATCCCAGCACCGCACCAAAGTATTGGCGGAAGCCCTTTGCTTATATTCTTGTCTTTTACAAATTGACCGAATATTGAAAAATGCTCGCACTCATGCCGATGCATCTCGTCTAGTGAAGGCACCATCTTCGGGAAAAATATTTTGGCGATTACTCTATGCCCATAATAGACGCCTGTTGCGCCTTTCTCACAGGCGTGAATTACCTTAAGTTGCTTTTCAATGGTATCCGAATTGCAATGCACTTAAGAGACCCCTATGAGTCTAACAGTGATTAAATAGCGAGCGGCATTAATACATAACGCTCGCGTGCGGTATAACTCCGCAAACCCGGAGCTTCCTGAAAAAAACTCTCTTCTAGAAACAACAACTTTCCTGATCGGTCCGACGCCTTTCTGTATTCGCGTTACGGCTGCATTTCGTGAATTCATTACACCCGTGCAAAGAAGCGGCTTCGGGCTGGGGCGTGGAACATGGCGGAAGATACTGAAGCCAGGGCTTGCTGGAACAATAGCGGGAAAATGACGGCGATCCTTTCCGGTAGAGGGGGTTCTGCACGTCCTTGCTGGCCTGAGGTTAATGCAGGTTTGCAATCAGGCTCAAGCAATGAAGGGGTTCGAGAGCCGGGGCGGGCCTGACAGCCTCCATAGTTGCGGCTTGGGGCTTGCCCAGCGAGGCCAACGATCATCGGTAAGCCAAGGGCGTCACCGCCGGGCTCGGCGCTTCAGCTCATCGACGTCGGCAAGCACGGCGTGGTGCGGTCAGCTCCCTTACTCTTCCGCCTCTCCCCCATCCGGCATCATCAATACCAGCGGCTCGCACTCGGCCGCCGAGCAGCCGAACTCGCGGATTTCGTTGCCGTTATTCCAGCTGGCGGTGGCCGCGGCGTTGATGGCGAAGTTCCAGCGCTGGCCGTCGGCCTGCAGCTCGCCGGTGATGCGGCAGGGCAGGAAGTAGAAGCGTTGATGCAGGCCGCTGCCTTCGGCGTAGCGCTGGCTCAGGCTGAAAAAGCGCTCGACCTGTTCGGGGGTCAGCCGCCAATCGCGGCAGGCTTCGGCCAGGCCGGGTTCTTCGCGGCCGTGGGTGGTCGGGCCGAGTTCGGCGGCGGACACGCTCAATACCCGCAGGCCCTGCTCGGGGGCGTCCGGGGCCTGGGCCGGGCCGCTGCTCTGGCAGCCTGCCATCAGCAGTACTGCTGCCAGAACCGGGAATTTCTCTGTCATCCGTTTCATTTCACTCTCCTGTCTATAAGCAGTGGCTCGCGGGCTACGAGCCAGGGGCCAGCGTGGCGGACAACCAGTCTGCGGTCACCTGCGCCGCTTCCTGCAGTTGCAGCTCCTGGGTCAGGCCGCTGCTGCGCAGGGGTTTGAAGTCATGGTCGGCGGTTGTCAGCCAATGCAGCTGGATACTCGGCGACAGTGCATAGCCTGCCACTTCCGCGCGGCCGCCGAAGGGATCGCGTTCACCCTGCACGATCAACGTCGGCGTGGCCAGTTGCGCCAGATGCTCGGTGCGCAGCTTGTCCGGTTTGCCCGGCGGGTGGAATGGATAGCCCAGGCAGACCAGCGCATCGGCGCCCAGCTCGTCGGCCAGCAGGCTGGCCATGCGTCCGCCCATGGACTTGCCGCCGATGGCCAGTGGCCCTGCGACCTGTAGCCGCACTAACGCGTGCACCTGGCGCCAGCTATCGAGCAGAACCGGCTGCCGATCCGGTGGGCGACGACCGCCGTTGGCCCGCCGCGAGACCATGTAGGGAAACTCGAAACGCACCACCGCCAGGCCCCGTGCGGCCAGCAGCTGAGACATCCGTTCCATGAACGGACTGTCCATGGGCGCGCCGGCGCCGTGGGCGAGGATCAGTGTCGCCCACGCACCGCCTGCAGGCCGCGTCCAGCGCAGCTCCGAGTATCCCTGACCACTCTGTGGGTATTGATCCGGGTCAATACCGGCACTTTGCCCTTTCACCATGCTTGCGTCGCTTTCCCTAAAACGAAAGAAATCTGCCCGTAACCGTGGATGGAAGCCCATACATGAACACAGCAACCAGTACCGCCTACAACTACAGGGTGGTCCGCCAATTCGCCATCATGACGGTGGTGTGGGGTATCGTCGGCATGCTGGTCGGCGTCCTCATCGCCGCTCAGCTGGCCTGGCCGGATCTCAACATGAACCTCCCCTGGACCAGCTTCGGTCGCCTGCGACCACTGCATACCAATGCGGTGATCTTCGCCTTCGGCGGCTGCGCCCTGTTCGCCTGCTCCTATTACTCGGTGCAGCGTACCTGCCAGACCACCCTGTTCGCGCCCAAGCTGGCGGCCTTCACCTTCTGGGGTTGGCAGCTGGTGATTCTGCTGGCCGCGATCACCCTGCCACTGGGCATCACCACCTCCAAGGAATACGCGGAGCTGGAGTGGCCGATCGACATCCTGATCGCCGTGGTCTGGGTCTCCTACGCCATCGTGTTCTTCGGCACGCTGATCAAGCGTCGCACCTCGCACATCTACGTCGGCAACTGGTTCTTCGGTGCCTTCATCCTGACCGTGGCGCTGCTGCACATCGTCAACAACCTGGAGCTGCCAGTCCACCTGACCAAGTCGTACTCGGTGTACTCCGGTGCAACCGATGCGATGGTGCAGTGGTGGTACGGCCACAACGCAGTGGGCTTCTTCCTGACCGCCGGCTTCCTGGGGATCATGTACTACTTCGTGCCCAAGCAGGCCGGTCGCCCGGTCTACTCCTATCGCCTGTCGATCGTGCACTTCTGGGCGCTGATCGCGGTGTACATCTGGGCCGGCCCGCACCACCTGCACTACACCGCCCTGCCGGACTGGGCGCAGTCCCTCGGCATGGTGATGTCGCTGATTCTGCTGGCACCGAGCTGGGGCGGCATGATCAACGGCATGATGACCCTCTCGGGCGCCTGGCATAAGCTGCGCAGCGACCCCATCCTGCGTTTCCTGGTGGTTTCGCTGGCGTTCTACGGCATGTCGACCTTCGAAGGTCCGATGATGTCGATCAAGACCGTCAACGCCCTCTCCCACTACACCGACTGGACCATCGGCCACGTCCACGCCGGCGCCCTCGGCTGGGTTGCCATGGTCTCCATCGGCGCGCTCTACCACCTGATTCCCAAGGTGTTCGGCCGCGACAACATGCACAGCATCGGCCTGATCAACGTGCACTTCTGGATGTCGACCATCGGCACCGTGCTCTACATCGCCTCGATGTGGGTCAACGGCATTGCCCAGGGCCTGATGTGGCGCGCAGTGAACGAGGACGGCACCCTGACCTACTCCTTCGCCGAGGCGCTGGACGCCAGCCACCCGGGCTTCGTGGTCCGCGTGCTTGGTGGCTTCATCTTCTTCGCCGGCATGCTGGTCATGGCCTACAACACCTGGAAAACCGTCGCCGCAGCCAAGCCTGAAGAAGTTGCCGCCTGCGCGAAGTACACGGTTGAAGGAGCCCACTGATGAAAAGCCACGAGATAGTCGAGAAGAACGTCGGCCTGCTGGCCCTGTTCATGGTCCTGGCGGTGAGCATCGGCGGTCTGACCCAGATCGTCCCGCTGTTCTTCCAGGACGTGGTCAACGAGCCGGTGCAGGGCATGCGGCCCTATACCGCGATGCAGCTGGAAGGCCGTGACATCTACATTCGCGAAGGCTGCGTCGGCTGCCATTCGCAGATGGTCCGTCCGTTCCGCGCCGAGACCGAGCGCTACGGCCACTACTCGGTAGCCGGTGAAAGCGTCTGGGATCACCCGTTCCTGTGGGGTTCCAAGCGCACCGGTCCGGACCTCGCCCGCGTTGGCGGCCGCTACTCCGATGACTGGCACCGCGCGCACTTGTACAACCCGCGCAACCTGGTGCCCGAGTCGAAGATGCCGGCCTACCCCTGGCTGGTCGAGAACACCCTGGACGGCAAGTACACCGCGAAGAAGCTGTCGGCCATGCGCACCCTGGGCGTGCCCTACACCGACGAGGACATCGCCGGCGCTCGCGCGGCGGTCGAGGGCAAGACCGAGATGGACGCGCTGGTCGCCTACCTGCAGGTGCTCGGCACCAGCCTGCAGAACAAGAGGTAAGCGCCATGCCCGACGTTCTATTCGACACGGGGACCATTCGCGGCCTCGGTACGCTGCTGATCTTCGTCGCCTTCATCGGCGTCGTGATCTGGGCCTACAGCGCCCGCCGCAAGCCGTCCTTCGACGAAGCGGCGCTGCTGCCCTTCGCCGACGAACCCCAGATGGGTGGCCACGCCCTGTCCGTATCTAGGAGCACTCAACAATGACCACGTTCTGGAGCTGGTACATCACCGCGCTGACCTTCGGCAGCCTGGTGGCGTTGATCTGGCTGATCTTCGCCACCCGCAAGGGCGAGCCGAAGGGCACTACAGAGCAGACCCTCGGCCATTCATTCGATGGCATCGAGGAGTACGACAACCCGCTGCCGAAGTGGTGGTTCCTGCTGTTCATCGGCACCATCATCTTCGGCGTCGCCTACCTGGCGCTCTACCCGGGACTGGGCAACTGGAAGGGCGTGTTGCCCGGCTACCAGTATCTCGACGGCCAGGAAAAAACCGGCTTCGCCAGCGAAGCACACCTGCCGGAAGAGAAGCGCAGCGGCGGCTGGACTCAGGTCAAGCAGTGGGAGTTCGAGATGGAGCGTGCCCGCAAGGAGTACGACCCGATCTTCGCTCAGTACGCCAAGACCGACATCGCCACCCTGGCCGGCGACGAGCAGGCGATGAAGGTGGGCGCGCGCCTGTTCACCAACTACTGCACCGTCTGCCATGCCTCCAGCGCCAAGGGTGCGCCGGGCTTCCCCAACCTGACCGACAAGCACTGGCGCTGGGGCGGTGAGCCCGAGCAGATCAAGACCAGCATCCTCGCCGGACGTACCGGTGTGATGCCGGCCTGGGCCGCGGTGATCCAGGAAGAAGGGGTGAAGAATGTCGCCGCCTACGTCCGCGGTGAACTGGCCGGTCTGCCGCTGGAAGGCAGTACCGCCGACGTGGCAGCCGGCAAGCAGATCTTCGCCAGCACCTGCGTGGCCTGCCACGGGCCGGACGGCAAGGGTGTCGCCATGATGGGTGGCCCCGACCTGACCAAGCCGGCCGGCTGGATCTACGGCGTGGAACTGACCGACCTGCAGCAGACCATCCGCTATGGCCGCAACGGCCGGATGCCGGCGCAGGAGCAGTACCTGGGCCACGACAAGGTCCATCTGCTGGCGGCCTACGTCTACAGCCTGTCGCACCAGGCCGAAGAAACCGCACAGAAGTAACACCCGCAATACCCGCTGGCGGTGTCCGCGCCGCCAGCACCCTCCCCGCTCTATCTCCCCCTGACGCCAAGCCGACGAACGCCTGCGGCGCAGTGTCGCACTGCACGCCTTTTCCTCCTGCAATGCTCGGTCATATGGCCTAGACTGCGCGACAGTCGCCGCAGCGCAAGAACTCCAAGGCGATGCCTTCCTTAAGGTGGTGCCGTTCTGCACCCCATTGACCGCAAATGTGGCTCGGCAGAGTGCGCAAGACCTTGTATTTCGGCCGTTTTACGGCCTGCAGGCGGGGCCGGGCGTCGTTGCATTGGCAACCTGCTTTCTCCATACTTGCCGCCGTTTTTTGCCTTGTGAATGCCTCTAACCGTGGAACCCCTAAAATGAGTACAGCAATCAGTCAGACTGCTTATAACTACAAGGTGGTCCGCCAGTTCGCCATTATGACGGTGGTCTGGGGGGTCATTGGGATGGCGCTCGGCGTTCTGATCGCCGCGCAGCTGGTGTGGCCGGACCTGAACCTGAACCTCCCGTGGACCAGCTTTGGTCGCCTGCGGCCACTGCACACCAATGCGGTGATCTTCGCCTTCGGCGGCTGCGCACTGTTCGCCACGTCCTACTACGTGGTGCAGCGCACCTCCCATACCCGACTGATTTCCGACGGTCTGGCGGCATTCACCTTCTGGGGTTGGCAGGCGGTCATCGTACTGGCCGTGATCAGCCTGCCGATGGGCTGGACCAGCTCCAAGGAATACGCCGAGCTCGAGTGGCCGATCGACATCCTGATCGCCGTGGTCTGGATCACGTACGCGATCGTGTTCTTCGGCACCATCGTCAAGCGCAAGACCAAGCACATCTATGTCGGCAACTGGTTCTACGGTGGCTTCATCCTCACCGTGGCCATGCTGCACATCGTCAACAACCTGGAAATCCCGGTTACCTGGTTCAAGTCCTACTCGATCTACGCGGGTGCGACCGATGCCATGGTGCAGTGGTGGTACGGCCACAACGCGGTGGGCTTCTTCCTCACCGCAGGCTTCCTGGGGATGATGTACTACTTCGTGCCGAAGCAGGCCGAGCGCCCGATCTACAGCTATCGCCTGTCGATCGTCCACTTCTGGGCGCTGATCAGCGTCTACATCTGGGCCGGCCCGCACCACCTGCACTACACCGCCCTGCCGGACTGGGCCCAGTCCCTCGGCATGGTGATGTCGATCATCCTGCTGGCACCGAGCTGGGGCGGCATGATCAACGGCATGATGACCCTCTCGGGCGCCTGGCATAAGCTGCGCAGCGACCCCATCCTGCGTTTCCTGGTGGTTTCGCTGGCGTTCTACGGCATGTCGACCTTCGAAGGTCCGATGATGTCGATCAAGACCGTCAACGCCCTCTCCCACTACACCGACTGGACCATCGGCCACGTACACGCCGGCGCCCTCGGCTGGGTAGCGATGATCTCCATCGGCGCGCTCTACCACATGATCCCGAAGGTCTATGGTCGCGAGCAGATGCACAGCATCGGCCTGATCAACACCCACTTCTGGCTGGCCACCATCGGTACCGTGCTCTACATCGCCTCGATGTGGGTCAACGGCATCACCCAGGGCCTGATGTGGCGTGCGGTGAACGAGGACGGCACCCTGACCTACTCCTTCGTCGAAGCACTGGAAGCCAGCCACCCCGGTTTCGTGATCCGCGCGCTGGGCGGCGCCTTCTTCGTCGCCGGCATGCTGCTGATGGCCTACAACACCTGGCGCACCGTGCGCGCCGCCAAACCGGCCGAGTTCGACACCGCCGCCAAGATCGTTGAGGTAGCGCACTGATGAAACAGCATGAAGTAGTCGAGAAGAACGTCGGCCTGCTGGCTCTGTTCATGATCCTGGCCGTCAGCATCGGCGGCCTGACGCAGATCGTCCCGCTGTTCTTCCAGGACGCGGTCAACGTACCGGTTCAGGGAATGCAGCCGCGTACTGCGCTGGAACTCGAAGGTCGCGACATCTACATCCGCGAGGGCTGCGTCGGCTGCCACTCGCAGATGATCCGCCCGTTCCGTGCCGAGACCGAACGCTACGGCCACTACTCGGTCGCCGGTGAAAGCGTCTGGGACCACCCGTTCCTGTGGGGTTCCAAGCGTACCGGTCCGGACCTCGCCCGTGTCGGCGGCCGCTACTCCGATGACTGGCAGCGTGCGCACCTGTACAACCCGCGCAACCTGGTCCCCGAATCGAAGATGCCGGCGTACCCCTGGCTGGTCGAGAACAAGCTGGACGGCAAGTACACCGCGAAGAAGCTGGAAGCGCTGCGCGTGCTGGGCGTGCCTTACACCGACGAAGACATCGCCGGTGCCCAGGAGGCCGTCGCAGGCAAGACCGAGATGGACGCCATCGTCGCCTACCTGCAGTCGCTGGGCACTTCAATCACGAACAAACGGTAACGCATCATGGATATCGGGCTGATTCGCGGACTTGGCACCCTGCTGGTATTCGTCGCCTTCATCGGCGTCGTCCTGTGGGCCTACAACAGCAAGCGCAAGAGCAGCTTCGACGAGGCTGCCAACCTGCCCTTCTCCGACGAAGAGCCCGATTCCAGCGTGCGTGACGAGCAAGCTTCTAGGAGTAAGAACGAATGACCCAATTCTGGAGCTGGTACATCACTGCCCTGACCGTCGGCAGCTTGCTGGCGCTCACCTGGCTGATCTTCGCTACCCGCAAGGGCCAGCGCTCCGACACCACCGACGAAACCGTCGGCCATTCCTTCGACGGCATCGAGGAGTACGACAACCCGCTGCCAAAGTGGTGGTTCATGCTGTTCGTCGCCACCCTGATCTTCGGTGTCGGCTATCTGGCTCTCTACCCGGGCCTGGGCAACTGGCGCGGCGTACTGCCGGGCTACAGCTACCTGGACACCGAGAACAAGACCCCCTTCGCTACCGAGGCGCACCTGCCCGAGGAAGAGCGCAAGGGTGGCTGGACCGGCGTACACGAGTGGGAAAAGGAAATGCTCCGCGCTGACGCCGAGTACGGCCCGATCTTCCAGAAATACGCGAGCATGCCGCTCGAGGAGGTCGCAGCAGACGAACAGGCGATGAAGATCGGCGCGCGCCTGTTCACCAACTACTGCACCGTCTGCCATGCCACCTCGGCCAAGGGCGGCTACGGTTTCCCCAACCTCACCGACAATGACTGGCTGTGGGGCGGCGAGCCGGAAACCATCAAGAAGACCATCATGGAAGGTCGCCAGGCCGCGATGCCGGCGCATCAGGACATGCTCAGCGAGGCGGAAATCCGCAACGTGGCCGGTTACGTGCGCAGCCTCTCCGGGCTGAGTGACGAGGAAACCGATCCGAAGAACCTCGACCTTGCTGCAGGTCAAGAAGTCTTCGGCGCGCGTTGTGCAATCTGTCACGGCAATGACGCCAAGGGCAACCAGGGTATGGGCGCGCCCAACCTGGCTGACAAGGTCTGGCTGTACGGGTTCGAGTTTGCACAGATCCAGCAGACCATTCGTTACGGTCGCAACGGCAAGATGCCGGCGCAGAAGGACCTGTTGGGCAACGACAAGGTTCACCTGCTCGCAGCCTACGTCTATAGCCTCTCGCAGAAGCCGGCCGAGGAGTAATCCGAGGCTCGCCGCGACCCAGGGTCGCAGTCGGGCGGGACGCATCAGGGCGTACCATAGGCGGCAGGTATAAATACCCCGGACGGTATACACGACCGGGGAACCCACACCAAAGCCGTGGTACGCATTGATGAGCAACCAGATTCCCGTTCGTGACGTCACCCCCAAGCAGGTCGAAGCCGTCGACCTCTACGCCAAGCGCGAAAAGATCTACACCCGCTCCTTCAAGGGCATCTTCCGCAACCTGCGACTGGGTGGCGGTGCGCTGCTGTTCATCCTCTATTTCGGCACCGTCTGGCTGAACTGGGGCGACCGCCAGGCCGTCTGGTGGAACCTGCCGGAGCGCAAGTTCTACGTCTTCGGCGCCACCTTCTGGCCGCAGGACTTCATGCTGCTGTCCTGGCTGCTGATCATCTGCGCCTTCGGCCTGTTCTTCATCACCGTGTTCGCCGGCCGTGTCTGGTGCGGCTACACCTGCCCGCAAAGCGTGTATACCTGGGTCTACATGTGGGCCGAGAAGGTCACCGAGGGCGACCGCAACCAGCGCATGAAGCTCGACAAGAGCCCGATGAGCGCACAGAAGTTCCTGCGCAAGCTGGCCAAGCACAGCATCTGGCTGGGCGTGGCGCTGCTCACCGGGATCACCTTCGTCGGCTACTTCACCCCCATCCGCGAACTGGTGCCCGACCTGCTGACTCTCGAAGTCGGCGGCTGGGCAGCGTTCTGGATCGGCTTCTTCACCCTGGCCACCTACGGCAACGCCGGCTACCTGCGCGAACAGGTGTGCATCTACATGTGCCCCTATGCGCGCTTCCAGAGCGTGATGTTCGACAAGGACACCCTGATCGTCTCCTACGACCCGGGTCGCGGCGAGAAGCGTGGCCCGCGCAAGAAAGGCGACATGGACTACCGCAAGGAAGGCCTGGGCGACTGCATCGACTGCAAGATGTGCGTGCATGTCTGCCCCACCGGCATCGACATCCGTGACGGCCTGCAGATCGAGTGCATCGGCTGCGCCGCCTGCGTCGATGCCTGCGACAGCATCATGGACAAGATGGGCTACCCGCGCGGGCTGGTCAGCTACACAACCGAACACAATCTTTCCGGGCAGAAGACCCACCTGGTCAGACCTCGCCTGATAGGCTACGCCGTCGCGCTGATCGCCATGATGGGCTTGTTCGGCTACGCGCTGATGGAACGCAGCCTGGTCAAGCTCGACGTGATCAAGGACCGGGTGATGTTCCGCTACAACGAAGACGGCCACCTGGAAAACGCCTATACCCTCAAGGTGATGAACAAGGCGCAGCAGCCGGTGACCTTCGTCATCGAGGTCGAGGGCATGGACGGCCTGGTCTATCACGGCAAGCGCGAAGTCACGGCGCTGGCCGGGGAAGTCCTGCCGGTGCAAGTGGACCTGAGCCTCGACCCGAAACTGCTGCAGGCCAGTACCAATACCATCGTCTTCCATGTCCGGGCCAAGGACGACCCGCAAATCAGCAACCACACCGATAGCCGCTTCACCGGCCCGGTACGCTAGGAAAGATAGTCCCATGCAGTCCGAAGAGTTCATTGCGCCCTGGTACAAGCAGTTCTGGCCCTGGTTCCTGATCGGCATCCTGATGTTCGCCGTGGTCCTGGGCCTGTCGCTGCTGACCATATCGATCAAGACCGCGGACAGCCTGGTGGTGACCAACTACTACGATGCCGGCAAGGGCATCAACCAGTCGCTGGAGCGCGAGAACTTCGCCACGCGGCTGAAGATGCAGGCGCAGATCGAACTCGACGGCGAGCGCGGCCAGGCCCGGCTGCAGCTGTCCGGCGCCAGCGGCCCGCGCCAGCTGGTGCTCAACCTGATCTCGCCGACCCAACCGGAGAAGGACCGCCGCATCGTTCTGCAACCACTGGGTGGCGGTCTCTACGAGGGACTGCTGCAGGAAGCAGTGGTGGGTCGCCGCTTCGTCGAGTTGCTCGGCGATGAAGGTGGCAATGACTGGCGCCTGTTCGAGGAAAAGACCCTCGAAGAAGGTAAGCCGATCGACCTGAGCTACTGAGGTCGAAGGCCTTGCGGCCGCGATAGATCGCCCCAGCATGACCACTCCCCTGCCCTGCTATCACTGCGGCTTGCCGGTTCCTTCCGGCGGCCGCTTTCAGGCTCGCATTCTCGGCGAGACTCGCGAGCTGTGCTGCCCCGGCTGCCAGGCGGTAGCCGAGGCGATAGTCGCCGGCGGCCTGGAGAGCTACTACAGACATCGCAGCGAGAGCTCGGCCAACCCGGAAGCACTGCCCAAGGCACTTGGCGACGAACTTGCGCTGTTCGACCGAGCCGACGTCCAGCAGCCCTTCGTCAGCCACAGTGGCGAGCTGGCTGAAACCAGCCTGATGATCGAGGGCATCAGCTGCGCCGCGTGCGGCTGGCTGATCGAGAAGCACCTGCGCGCAATGCCGGGCGTGGGCGAAGCCCAGCTCAACCTGTCCAACCAGCGCCTGCGAGTACGCTGGGACGACGCCCGGCTGCCGCTCAGCCAATTGCTGCACGAGCTGCGTCGCATCGGCTACGCCGGCCACCCCTACCAGGCCGACCAGGCCGCGGAGCGCATGGCTGCGGAGAACCGTCGAGTCCTGCGTCAGCTCGGCGTCGCCGGGCTGCTGTGGATGCAGGTGATGATGGCGAGCATGGCGACCTGGCCGGAGTTCAACATCGATTTGTCCGCCGGCATGGACAGCATCCTGCGCTGGACCAGCCTGCTGCTGACCACGCCGATCGTCTTCTACTGCTGCACCGACTTCTTCCGCGGCGCGCTGCGCGACCTGCGCACCCGACACCTGACCATGGACGTCTCGGTCTCGCTGGCCATTGGCGGCGCCTATGTCGCCGGCATCTGGTCGACGGTGACCGGTGTGGGCGAGCTGTATTTCGACGCCGTCGGCATGTTCGCCCTGTTCCTGCTCGCTGGCCGTTATCTGGAGCGCCGCGCACGTGAACGTACCGCGGCGGCCACCGCACAGCTGGTCAACCTGCTGCCGGCATCCTGCCTGCGTCTGGATCAGGACGATCAGCCCGAGCGTATCCTGCTCGGCGAACTGGTGCTGGGGGATCGCGTACTGGTCCAGCCTGGTGCGCTGCTGCCGGCGGACGGGATCATTCTCAGCGGCCAGTCGAGCATCGACGAATCGCTGCTGACCGGCGAGTACCTGCCGCTGCCACGCGGTGAAGGCGACAGCGTCACCGCCGGCACCCTGAATGTCGAAGGCCCGCTGACCCTGCAGGTCCAGGCACTCGGCGACGACACCCGGCTGTCGGCCATCGTCCGCTTGCTCGAACGCGCCCAGGGCGAGAAGCCGCGCCTGGCGGAGCTGGCCGATCAGGTCGCACAGTGGTTCCTGCTGATCGTCCTCGGCGTCGCCGCGGTGGTCGGCCTGGTCTGGTGGCAGATCGATCCGCAGCGCGCATTCTGGATCGTTCTCGCGCTGCTGGTCGCCACCTGTCCCTGCGCCCTGTCGCTGGCCACCCCGACCGCCCTCACCGCTGCCACTGGGCGGCTGCACCAGCTCGGTCTGCTGATCACCCGTGGTCACGTGCTGGAAGGCCTGAACCGGATCGATACGGTGATCTTCGACAAGACCGGCACCCTGACCGAGGGACGCCTCGCCCTGAGCGCCATCCACCCGCTCGGGGCGCTGGATCAGGACGCCTGCCTGGCCCTGGCGGCAGCGCTGGAGAATCGCTCGGAACACCCGATCGCCCGCGCCTTCGGCCGCGCGCCGGTAGCTGCCGAACAGGTCGACAGCCTCCCCGGCCTGGGCCTGGAAGGCGTTGTCGCGGGTCGCAGGCTGCGCATCGGCCGAGCCGATTTCGTCAGCGCCCTGGCGGAGCAGCCGGCGCCACCGATACCCGGGCAGAACGGCCAGTGGCTGCTGCTCGGCGACAGCGACGGCCCGCTCGCCTGGCTGGTGCTGGACGACCGCATCCGCAGCGATGCCGCCGCCCTGCTCGACGCCTGCCGGGCGCGCAACTGGCAGGTAGTGCTGCTGTCCGGCGACAGCTCGCCGATGGTCGCCGAGGTGGCGCGCACGCTGGGCATCGCCGATGCCCGCGGCGGCCTGACCCCGGACGCCAAACTCGAGGTGCTTCGCCAGCTGCACAGCGAAGGTCGCTCGGTGCTGATGCTCGGCGACGGCGTCAACGACGTGCCGGTACTCGCCGCCGCCGACATCAGCATCGCCATGGGCAGCGCCACCGATCTGGCCAAGACCAGCGCCGACGCAGTACTCCTGTCCAACCGCCTGGACAGCCTGGTGGAAGGCCTTGCGGTGGCCCGCCGCACCCGCCGGATCATCATCGAGAACCTGACCTGGGCCAGTCTGTACAATGGCCTGATCCTGCCGTTCGCCGCCGTCGGCTGGGTCACCCCGATCTGGGCCGCGCTGGGCATGTCGGCAAGCTCGCTGCTGGTGGTGCTCAACGCCCTGCGTCTGAGCGCAGGCGGCGACCAGCCCAGGTCGCGCCACAGCTGATTGAATACCCTGTACACCAATCCCCCCGGAGGTTCCATGGCCGCGCTCTACGTAATGATCCCGATCGCCGTGATCATCGTCGCCCTGGCCATCTGGCTGTTCTTCTGGGCGGTCGACAGCGGTCAGTACGACGACCTCGACGGCCCGGCCCACAGCATCCTCTTCGACGACGAGGACCCGCGCCATCAGGCCGGCGTGGATGAAGCCCAGGACGACAAGGACCCCAGGGCGTGATCGAGCTGACGCCGCTGCTGCTCTCCGCGCTGGTGCTTGGCCTGCTCGGTGGCGGCCATTGCCTGGGCATGTGCGGCGGACTGATGGGCGCGCTGACCCTGGCCATTCCGCCGGAGCAACGCGCGCGCCGTTTCCGCCTGCTGCTGGCCTACAACCTCGGGCGGATTCTCAGCTACAGCCTTGCCGGACTGCTTCTCGGCCTGGCCGGCTGGGCAATCGCCAGCGGTCCCCTGGCGCTCGGCCTGCGCATCGTCGCCGGCCTGCTGCTGATCTGCATGGGCCTGTACCTGGCCGGCTGGTGGAGCGGGCTGACCCGTATCGAGGCTCTCGGTCGCGGCCTGTGGCAACACATCCAGCCGCTTGCCGGACGCCTGCTGCCGGTCAGCAGCCTGCCGCGCGCGCTGCTGCTCGGTGCACTCTGGGGCTGGCTACCCTGCGGGCTGGTCTACAGCACCCTGCTCTGGGCCGCGAGCCAGGGTGACGCCATCGACAGCGCCCTGCTGATGCTCGCCTTCGGCCTGGGCACCTGGCCGGTGCTGCTGGCCACCGGTCTTGCCGCCGAACGCCTGACCGCCCTGCTGCGCCGGCGTGGCGTGCGCATCGCCGGCGGTGTGTTGGTGATCCTGTTCGGCCTGTGGACCCTGCCCGGCCCGCACCAGCACTGGCTGATGGGGCACTGAGGGGCTCAAGGGCAGGCAGTCAGCCCGGTTTGATACAGGTCAAGATGCCGCAGTCGGCCAGTCCCTAGACTGCCAGCCACTGACCGTATAACCGGGGACGCCCCCAATGCCTGACGCCATCCGCTGGGACACCGATCTGATCCGCCGCTATGACCTGGCGGGGCCGCGCTATACGTCCTACCCCACCGCCGAGCAGTTCAACGACAAGGTCGGCTCCTTCGATCTGCTGCACGCGCTGCGCGACAGCCGCAAGGCGTTGCGGCCGCTGTCGCTTTACGTGCACCTGCCGTTCTGCGCGAGCATCTGCTACTACTGCGGCTGCAACAAGGTGATCACCAAGGACCGCGGGCGCGCACAGCCCTATCTGGAACGTCTGCAGCGCGAGGTCGAACTGATCGCCTGTCATCTCGACCAGCGCCAGCACGTCGAGCAGCTGCACCTGGGCGGCGGCACCCCGACCTTTCTCAGCCACGACGAGCTGCGTCACCTGATGGGCATGCTGCGCCAGCACTTCACCCTGCTCGACGACGACTCCGGCGACTACAGCATCGAGATCGATCCGCGCGAGGCCGACTGGTCGACCATGGGGCTGTTGCGCGAACTGGGCTTCAACCGCGTCAGCCTCGGCGTGCAGGATCTCGACCCCGAGGTGCAGCGCGCGGTCAACCGCCTGCAGACCCTCGACCAGACCCGCGCCATCGTCGAGGCAGCGCGCACCCTGCAGTTCCGCTCGCTGAACATCGACCTGATCTACGGCCTGCCCAGGCAGACGCCGGCAGGCTTCGAGCGCACCCTGGCCGAGGTCATCGCGCTGCAGCCGGACAGGGTCTCGGTGTTCAACTACAACCACCTGCCGGAGCACTTCCTGCCACAACGCCGGATCAATGCGAGCGAGCTGCCGAGCGCAACGGACAAGCTGGCGATGCTCGAACGCAGCATCGAGCAGCTCACCGAGGCCGGCTACCGCTACGTCGGCATGGACCACTTCGCCCTGCCCGACGACGAGCTGGCCACCGCCCAGGAAGACGGCACCCTGCAACGCAACTTCCAGGGCTACACCACCCATGGCCATTGCGACCTGGTGGGGCTCGGGGTGTCCTCGATCAGCCAGATCGGCGATCTCTACTGCCAGAACCACAGCGACATCAACCTGTATCAGCAGAGCCTTGGCAACGACCAGCTGGCGACCGTGCGCGGCCTGATCTGCAACCAGGACGACCGCATCCGCCGCGCGGCGATCCAGCAGATCACCTGCGAATTCCAGCTATCGTTCAGCGAACTGGAAAAGACCTACGACCTGGACGTGCACGAGTATTTCGGCGAGATCTGGCCACAGCTGGAGCAGCTGGCTGCGGACGGACTGATCGAGCTTGCGGCAGATCGCCTGGTAGTGCTGCCGCCAGGCCGCCTGCTGGTGCACGCGCTGTGCGTGCTGTTCGATCGCTACCAGCCGCACCTGGCAACGCCGCGGCTATCGCAGGTCATCTGAGATCCGCGGGGGTCAACTGACCAGCAGAGTGGAAACCTGCTGCATCTGCTCCTTGGACAGGTCGCTTTCGCGGCTGATCTTGGTCAGGTTGGCGGTCGCCGAAGTCAGCGCACCATTGAGAGTCGAGATCTCGTTGCGCAGCGCTTCGAGCTTGAGCCGCCTGGCTTCCGGGTCCATGCCGGCATCGCTCATCAGCGCCTGCAGCTGCGCCTGTTTCTCGGCTATCTGCGCCTTGAGTTCGCGGATCATCTTCAGCAGGTCGCGCACGCTGGAGGGCAGGCCGCTCTCGTCGATGTCCTTGTTCCCGTCCTGTTCCCGGGCCCTGGCAGACAGGTTGCGACTGGCAGCGGAAAGGCTTACCCGCGCGCTGTCGCGCCAGTCCTCAACGGGGGCGCCGCCCGCTTCGGCCGTCTGCCGCTGCATGCGCCGGGTAAGGTTGGCCAGGGGTGTCGCGGGGTCGATACGCACATCAGGCTCCATCAGTCATGCGAATGCCTGTCTGTCGGCAGCCAGGCGCCAAGCTTGAGCCCAGCCCGCAGTGTCGCTGCCAGAGCGCCCTGCGACCTTCGCCTTAGTAAGTGCTTTTGGCTAGCTGGCGCCAATGTCCTTGGGGTAACCTTGCGCACATTGCGTGTTTATCCCAGGAAGCCGCCCCATGTCCGAGTCCAACAAGATGCGCGCCCTGCCCCAGGCGCACTGCAAGGACTGCAGCCTCTCCGCGCTGTGCCTGCCGCTGTCGCTGAACCTCGAGGACATGGATGCGCTGGACGAGATCGTCAAGCGCGGACGCCCGCTGAAGAAGGGCGACTATCTGTTCCGCCAGGGCGACGTTTTCAGCTCGGTGTTCGCCGTGCGCTCCGGCGCGCTGAAGACCTTCAGCCTGAGCGACGGTGGCGAGGAGCAGATCACCGGCTTCCATCTGCCGAGCGAACTGGTCGGCCTGTCCGGCATGGACAACGAGCTGTATCCGGTTTCCGCCCAGGCGCTGGAAACCACGTCGATCTGCGAAATCCCCTTCGACCGCCTCGACGACCTGTCGGTGCAGCTGCCGCAATTGCGCCGCCAGCTGATGCGCCTGATGAGTCGCGAGATTCGCGACGACCAGCAGATGATGCTGCTGCTGTCGAAGAAGACTGCCGACGAGCGCATCGCCACCTTCCTGGTCAACCTGTCGGCACGTTTCCGCGCCCGCGGCTTCTCCGCCAACCAGTTCCGTCTGGCGATGTCACGCAACGAGATCGGCAACTACCTGGGGCTGGCGGTGGAAACCGTGTCCCGCGTCTTCACCCGCTTTCAGCAGGCCAATCTGCTCGCGGCCGAAGGCAAGGAAGTTCACATCATCGACCCCATCGAGCTGTGCGCCCTCGCCGGCGGCAGCCTCGACTCCTGATCGACGGGCGCAGACAGCGCCCGTCTTCCTTCATCGCCGCAAGAGAAGCCTGCCCCGATGATCTTTGACGAATTCGCCATCAAGTCGCAGATCCGCGCGGTCACCGACTTCCCCAAGCCCGGCGTGACCTTTCGCGACGTCACCCCGCTGTTCCAGTCGCCGCGCATCCTGCGCATGGTCATCGACAGCCTGGTGCAACGCTATGTGGAAAGCGACTGCAGCCACATCGGCGCCATGGATGCCCGTGGCTTCCTGATCGGATCGATCCTCGCCTACCAGCTCAACCGCCCGTTGGTGCTGTTTCGCAAGTCCGGCAAGCTGCCGGCCGACGTGCTCGCCGAGACCTACAGCACCGAGTACGGCGAAGCCAAGCTTGAGGTGCACGCCGACAGCCTCTGCGAAGGTGACTCCCTGCTGCTGATCGACGACCTGATCGCGACCGGCGGCACCCTGGTGGCCGCCGCCACCCTCGCCCGGCGCATGCGTGCCAGCGTGTACGAAGCCGCGGCGATCATCGACCTGCCCGAGCTCGGTGGCTCGCGCAAGCTGCAGGACATGGGCATTCCCACCTTCACCCTGACGGCATTCGCGCTCGACGAAGCCTGAGTCGGATCAATCGCCACGACGGTAACGCACGCTGCGGCCGTCGGCATCGGTGATGCGCAGTTCATCCCCGACCAGTTCGAAGCGATAGCTGACCACCTCGTCGTTGGCCGTCGACAACGCCAGAGTCGTCGGGCCGCGAATTTCCCAGGTCCCCTGATCCCACCAGGTGAAGGCTCCGGCCGGCTCCGCAGTTCCGACATACAGCCCGTTTTTCTCGAAGCGCAGCGTCGCCGCGTACTGTTCCGCGCCCGTGGTCTGCTCCTGCTTGCGCCAGTTGCCTGGCAAATCCGCCTGGTGCACCACTGCAACCTCCTGACATCCGCAGAGAAGTACCGCCACGCACGGCGTGGCGGCAAAGGGTCGCGCGTGCGGCACACACCACACGCGCGAATCACTCACTTGGCGCTGGCCAGCCTTGCAGGCTTGGCTTTCGGTCTGCGCGCCAGCGCACCGGAGCCGTCCGACAACAGGCGCGCGATGCTCTCCTGCTCGTCGGCGCTCATCACCGTGCCCTTGCTCAGCAACGCCTCGGCCGCCTTGATATCGGGTTTGCGCTTCATGAATCCGCGAGCCCGTCGCTTGCACTCGATGGCTGCGAAGTGCGGGCGCAGCACCGGCGAGTCGAGCGCTGCCTGAATAGCCTCGATGCCGTCAGTCAGGTGATCGCCGCCTATGGCCAGTACCAGGTGCGCATCCGGTGTACCCAGTACCTTGTGCGCAGCGGCCGCGTGTTCGGCATCCACCGCCGCGGTAACCATGACACTGGCACTGCCCTCAAGGTGCGCAATCATCCCGTCGACGTCCCAATGCACCTCGACCTTGACCTCATGGATACCCGAGGTACCGAACAGCGCACCTTCCGAGCCACGCATCAGCGTCATGGCGTTCTCGATCCGCTCGCCCGGCTCGAGGAGGCAGAACGGCGACTCTTCGATGCAGTGCATCAAGGTGCGATAGCTGCGCACGTTGCCGCTGGGATCGCTGACGCTGCCACTGACGAATTCGCTTTTCAGGCTGAGGTTGGCAGGTACCAGCAGGGGCACCTCGCCGCGATTGATCAGCGCCAGCGACACGCGCACCGGCGCGCCAAGGGGAACCTCACCGAGCAGCGCCTTGACCTCCAGGTGCAGGCCGAGCACATCCGCCTCCAGATCGGTTGGAGTGATCGCCGGGGTATTGTTCGACGCACCGCCAAAGGCGACCGAGCCCGGACGTACGAACGGATCGGGATAGTGACGCAGCTGCTTGAGGTTGTCCGGATGGAACGACCATTGGATGTTCGCCGGAAATGGTGTTGCCGGCGTGGCGCCGGCAGCGATCACGTCGCTGGTGCACATGAAGCCGAAATCGGCGGAATTGTGATAGAGCCCCATGGCGTGCCCCAGCTCGTGCACCGCCGTACGGAAATACGGCGCCGCGGCGGCACCGAAGCGCTGGCCGCTGACCGTCCCCCAGCCAGCCGAGATGGTCCAGTGCGAGGCGATCCCGACACCCTCGCGCGGCACGTTGTTCGAGTCGCTGCCACCAGCGTCGTACATGATCCCGCGCGGCGTTGAGTCGATGTTCTTGACCGCAAGTATGTGATAGCGCCACTCGCTGTCCAGATTGACCACCGCCCGCCGGGCCAGCATCGCCGCATGCATCTCCGCATTCGACCAGGACGCCCCACTCGGCTCGGCAACGTTGACGTCACTCAGGTGCAATGTGGTCTGCCAGCCAACGGCATTCATCACCGTCGCCCAGGTGTGACCGGCACCACTCTGAGTCGGCCGCTCGGAGCCGCTGACAGTGTCGATTTCCACCGTGCAACGACGCAGGAAGGTCGACAGCCAGCCCATCGTCAGGCGCCCGACAATCTGATTGGCGGCGTTGCGCACATCTCCCTCGGCGTAATCGGAAGGCGATGGATAGCCGGCAGGGCCGTTCATACGTACCATCTGCGCAGTCAGGGTGCTCTCCTTGACCCAGCTGTTGGGGGCGTTGAAGCGCCACATCTCGAAGCCAAGACTGAAACTGTTACCGGCGTAGAAATACTCCGGCAACGCAGTCACCCGCAGGTAGTAGCGGTAACGCCCGCGCGCCAGGATCGGGATGCCCGACGCGGGGTTGGGCCCGGCCAGCATGATCGGTTTGAGCTGCATGTTCGCGGGGCTGAGCCCGCTCGCCTCGAGAATCGGCATGGGTGACGCGAACGGCACCGGCAGGAAGATCACCGGCCGCTGGTAAAGATCGCCGCTGGCGGTACGTCCCTCGCTATGCGCCTCGACCCGCAGCGTGCCGTCATAGGAAACCAGCGCTCCCCCGTTGGGCCGGTAGTTGAGTAGCCAGCAGCCCGCCCGCAGACTGCGCAGCTGCGGAAAGATGATCTGGCCGGGACTCGTCAGGCCGGGACTCACCAGCCCGGGCTGAATGCCTGCAATGCTGGCGTTGCGCACGACGTTATCGTCGGACTGCCCCTCATCGGGAAGCCCCGCGAGCAGATCTGGCAGAGGAGGGAAACTCGGATTTTCAGGCAGGTTGGACATGTCGAACACTCCTATTCAACGAGGACTGGCTTACCTGCCCGCACATCCAATTCCACTACACGATCCGGTACGCCGTCCCTGGGTTTGATCCCTGGATGGGTTGGCGCCATGCGACCGCGTGACACATAGCGGATCGTCAGTATGGAAAGCCCCTGGCGATTGTAAAACGCCGCCTGTCCGCACGCTCGCGCCGTGCCTGTTTGCTCTGGACGATAGAGCCCGGTGCCTGCAAAAACGCATGGGGCGCGGGTTTATTGCCAGTTGCCAGCCCATTTCGCGCGCAATCTGTCGCTACCAGAAGCTGGCCCACCCTGCTGACGCAGGCTAACCTGCGCGCCTTCCAGTCCGGGACCAAGACCATGCCACGCCTGCCGACAATCCTCCTGCTGCTGTCGCTGGCTGCCTGCCAGAGCAGCGAGCGGGTCAGCCGCGAGCAGATGCTCACGAGAATCGATGCGCGCGTTCAACTGCCGGACAGCCACTACAACCTGCTCTGGTATCAGGGCACCACGCGCGACCGGCATCACTTCAAGCACATCCGAGGCTACTTTCTCGACGAAGTGATCTTCATCGTCGACGCACAGCAGTTGCCGATCGCGCAGCCGCGCGCCTACTCGCGCGACAGCACGCGCTGGCTAAGTGTCGAGCGAATAGGCGATCGCTGGCAGGCTGCGCGCAAACACGCTGAAGGCTGGCAGGTCGAGCGCTGCACAGACGAAGAACGCCAGTGCCTGCGTCTGGACTGAGCGAGTTTCAGCCGCGCGGGACCAGGCGACGGATCAGGCTCGAGGTATCCCAGCGGCCGCCGCCCATCGCCTGCACCTCGGCATAGAGCTGGTCGACCAGGGCGGTTACCGGCAGGGGCGCACCGTTGCTGCGCGCTTCTTCAAGCACGATGGCGAAATCCTTGCGCATCCAGTCCACCGCGAAGCCGAAGTCGAATTCGCCGGCGAGCATGCTCTTGTGGCGATTGTCGAGCTGCCAGGATTGCGCCGCGCCCTTGCCGATCACCTCCATCGCCGACTCGGCATCCAGCCCGGCGGCGCGGGCGAAGTTGAGCGCTTCCGCCAGGCCCTGCAGCAACCCGCCGATGCAGATCTGGTTGACCATCTTGGTCAGTTGGCCACTGCCGGCGTGCCCCATCAGCCGGACCATCCGCGCATAGCATTCGATCACCGGCTCGGCCCGCTGGAAGATCGCCGGTTCGCCACCGACCATCACCGTCAGCGCGCCCTGCTGGGCGCCGGCCTGACCGCCGGACACCGGCGCATCGAGAAACCCCAGCTCACGCTCGGCAGCCATCAGTGCCAGCTCACGGGCGACCCGCGCCGAGGCGGTGGTGTGATCGATCAGCACCGCCCCTGGCGCCATGCCGGCCAGCGCGCCGTCCTCGCCCAGGACCACGGCGCGCAGGTCATCGTCATTGCCGACGCAGGTCATCACGAACTGCGCGTCCTTTGCCGCTGCGCGGGGGCTTGCCGCACTACGCCCCGGATACTCCTTCACCCAGGCATCGGCCCGCCCGGCGCTGCGGTTGTAGACGCAGACCTCATGGCCCTGACGCGCCAGGTGCCCGGCCATGGGATAGCCCATCACGCCCAATCCGATGAATGCCACCTTCGCCATGTGATGCGCCTCCTGATAGTGATCGACAGAGGGTAGCCATGGTTTGCCGACCGACGAAAGCCCTTCCATACTCGGCGCCACCCGAATGTGCCAACGGAGGCACCATGCGGCACTGGCTGGTAATCGATCTGGAAGCGACCACCGAGGAAGGCGGCTGGCCGCTGGAGGAAATGGAGATCATCGAGATCGGCGCCTGCCTGGTCGCCGGCAATGGCCAGGAGATCGGTCATTTCCAGCGTTTCGTCCGCCCGCTGCGGCGGCCACTGCTGACCCGCTTCTGCCGTGAGCTGACACATATCGAACAGGTCGAGGTGGACAGCGCGCAAAGCCTTGCCGCGGTCTGGCCGGAGTTCGAGCGCTGGCTGGGCGGCTACGCCGGCGAATTGCTCGGCTGGATCAGCTGGGGCGACTACGACCGCCAGCAGCTGGAACTGGAATGGCAGCGCAACGGCTTGTCCAGCGCGCTGCAGCAGGTCGAGCACCTCAATCTCAAGCAGCGTTTCGCCCAGGCCCGTCAGCTCAGGCGCCCGGTGGGACTCAAGAGCGCCCTGCAGCTGGCCGGCATGCAGTTCCACGGCACCCAGCACCGCGCCCTTGAAGACGCGCGCAACACCGCCCGCCTGCTGCCACTGACCCTGCCCGACTGACCCGCTCGGGCGGGATGACGGAGCGCAACGGCTTGGGCATACTTGCCAGCCTTTTTCCCGCCTTCCCTTTTCGAGGAATCCCAATGTTCAAGGTCAACGAGTACTTCGACGGCACCGTCAAATCCATTGCCTTCGACATGGCCGCCGGTCCCGCGACCATCGGCGTCATGGCCGCAGGCGAATACGAATTCGGCACCGCGCAGCTGGAAGTGATGCACGTGGTCGCCGGCGCCCTGACCGTCAAGCTGCCGGGCAGCGAGGCCTGGGAGACCTTCGAGAGCGGCAGCCAGTTCACCGTTCCGGCCAACAGCAAGTTCCAGCTCAAGGTCGCCAGCGACACCGCCTACCTCTGCGAATACCGCTGAGCCTTGCCGCTGCGGCGGTGCGGCGCTGAACGCGTTCTGCATCGGCAGCGAGTCATCTGCCCCCCCCGCGTTTTGCTTCTGCAGCGAGTCGCCTGAAACATCCCTCACCCGCCTTCGGCACCCTCTCCCGGTGGGAGAGGGCAAAACCGCGGGCCGCTCGATACTCCGCGTGGCCACACACTGCGCTGTGCTGATACAGCCTTCCTTCTCCCTGCGGGAGAAGGTGGCGCGCAGCGACGGATGAGGGATGGCCTGAACAGCAAGGTGCCCCGCGCTGCCTGAAACCAGATGCCCTGGCGTGCAAGGGTGACGGATGTCGCCTGTGCCCTGTTTACCCGCCCGCCACCTTGATCCGGTAGTGGCCGATGATCTTGTAGCGCAGCAGCAGGTCATCCTCGCGCGCACCAAAGCCGATGTTGTGCAGGATCAATGGCACGCCCTCGGCACTGCGACGGTCGCTGACGATGCCGATATGCAGCGTTCCGCCGCCCAGGTCCCAGGTGACGATGTCACCTGCCTGGTAGCGGGCCGGAACACTGGAGAACCGCAGGCTCCAGCCCTGGCGCGTAAACCAGGTCATCAGATTGGGCACGCGGCGATGATCGATATTGCGATCCGGCCCGCGCAGCCCCCAGTTCTGCGGGTAGCTGGCAAAGTTGGCGCGCATGTCCTGGTGCACCCTCTGCTGCAGGTCCAGGCCCTGGGCCCGCAGGGCGCGGATGATCACATCGGTACACACGCCAGTGATCATCGGCACATCGCCACCGGGGTAATCCAGGCGCTGATAGCGCGGGTCGTAGAACAGCGTCACGCCGACCTGCTTGCGCGCATCCTCGACCAGTTGCGCCCTGTCGATCGCGGCCGCCTGCGCCGCCATCCCCCACACCATGAAGAGCGGAAAAAGCCAGCGTGCCATCTTCATTGCCCGAGCATCCTGCATCGCGAAAAAGGGCGATCATGCCCCGCGCAGCAGGCAGTCGTCACCCATTCAGGCTGTGACTTTTGCGCTCGAGCACTGTCACAGAGTTTTCATCCAGGCGACGTAGGCTGCCCCGAACAGCCTCAAGGAGAGCGCTCCATGACTCAGCAGCAGCCCGCAACCACCACCCTCCGGGTAATTCCGCTCAAGCCTCAGCAGCAGGTCGGCGGCGCCGTGATCGATGACGAAGGCCGTGAAGTGCCGATCACCGAACACATGATCCAGCGCGCCTGCAACGAACTGGAAAAGAGCTTCAGCAACGCCAGCCAGCACGGCTGAAGTGACGCGAAGTCGCTGAGCGCGGCTCGCGCCGATTCCGTGCGTCTCGCCCGACGCCACGGCCGGGCTGCCGATCGCTTCGGCTGGGCCTGGTCGGCAAGCTCCCGGGCCGGTACCGCATCGGCAGCCAGGCTCGACGTGCGGCACCAGCCACGGGCCGCTCAGACCAGACGCGCGCCCAGCGCCTTGACCATGTCGCGCAACGGCGACGATTCCCCACTGATTCGCACCTGCAGGCCATCGATCTCGCGGCGCATCGGGTAGTGCTTGCGTAGCGCGTCGAAGGCCAGACGCCGCTGCTCGGCCTCCGCTTGCAGGCTGCGGATAAAATCGGCGCTGTCGCGACGCGGGTCGTAGACTGCCCGGCAAAGGGTTGCCAGCGCCCAGTCCGGCGGGCAATCCGCATCCAGCTCCAGCTGCCGCAACCACTGTGCCGGCGACATGTCGGCAAGACGCAGTGCCGCTGGCTGGCCGAGCCAGGCGCAGAGTGCCTGGTAGATCTGCTCGCTGCCGCGCAACTTGCCGTCCAGGCTGTAACCGGCAACGTGCGGCGTGGCCAGGCGACAGCGGCGGGCCAGCTCGACATCCACCTGCGGTTCACCCTCCCAGACATCCAGCACCGCGCGCAGATCGCTACGCTGCTGCAGCACCCGGTTGAGCGCCTGGTTGTCGACCACCCCACCGCGGCTGGCATTGATCAGCCAGGTGCCCGGCCGCAGGCTGGCCAGACGGGTCTCGTCGAGCAGGTGCCAGGTGGCGTCCTGTCCGTCGCGCGCCAAGGGCGTGTGCAGACTGATCACATCGCAGCGGGTGAGGATTTCATCGAGGCTGACGAAGCCCGGCTCCCCCGCGCGCGCGCGCGGTGGATCGCAGACCTCCACCCGCCAGCCCAGGCCGCGCATGACCCGCGCCAGCCGCTCACCGACCTGCCCTGCGCCGACGATGCCGAAGCGTCGCTCGGCCAGCGCAACCCCCGCATCCTCGGCCAGCACCAGCAGGCTGCCGAGCACATAGTCGACCACGCCGCGGGCATTGCAGCCCGGCGCGCTGGCCCAGGCGATGCCCTGACGCTGCAGATAGTCCAGATCCAGATGATCGGTGCCTATGGTGCAGGTGCCGACGAAGCGCACCGCACTGCCTGCCAGCAACGCTTCATCGACCCGGGTCACCGAGCGCACCAGCAGCAGCTGCGCGTCGCCCAGGGCATCGCGCTCGAGCGTGCGACCGGGCAGCCGGCGGATCTCACCGAAGGCTGCGAAGAACTCATCGAGCAGGGGGATATTTTCGTCGGCTACGATACGCATGGCCGGCTCCTGAAAAACGGAGCGCCCATGGTAATCCCCGCGGGGAATTGCGGCCCGCGGTTTTTCCGCAGGAAGGCTTCGTACCGAGGCACAGATTCGCCGCGTCCGTCACCCCGGCCGGCCGGAGCACGACTCCGCAGCGTAAGGCCCGACCATTCAGGGTTGCCCGGCGAAAAACGGCGCACATCCGCACTGTCGCCTGCCGCCATCGGCAGTCGCTGCCGGGGATCCTGCAACAAGGCGCCGGCGCCTAGCGCGAAGCGCTTCCTGCCCGGCAGGTGCAGGCGTAGACTGGCGGGCCTTCCGCGCCAGCCCGATACAACGTCATGTCCGCTCAGTCCCGCCTGCTCCGCGTGCGCACCGAAATGCGCCATCTGGCAGTTCTCGCCACACCCATCATCATCGCCCAGCTGGCGCATACCGCCATGGGCTTCGTCGACACCGTGATGGCCGGACGCGTCGGCCCCCAGGACCTGGCGGCAGTGGCCCTGGGCAACTCGATCTGGGTGCCGGTGTTCCTGCTGATGACCGGCGTACTGCTGGCGACCACCGCCAAGGTGGCGCGCCTGTTCGGCGCAGGCGACGAGGAACGGATCGGCGCACTGGTGCGTCAGTCGCTCTGGCTCGGCCTGGCGGTGGGCGCGCTCTGCGCCGTGCTGCTGTGGAACGCCGAGCCGGTGCTGCACTGGATGCAGGTCGCCGCGGAGCTGATCGAACCGACCATGGCCTACCTGCGCGCCGTGGCACTGGGCTTTCCCGCCATCGCGCTCTATCACGTGCTGCGCTGCTTCAGCGACGGCCTGGGTCGCACCCGGCCGAGCATGGTCATCGGCATCCTCGGACTGCTGCTGAACATCCCGCTCAACTACATCTTCATCTACGGCAAGCTCGGCTTGCCGGCGATGGGCGGCGTCGGTTGCGGCTGGGCCACCGCGCTGGTGATGATCGCCTCGCTGCTGGCGATGCTGGTCTGGGTCAGATGGGCGCCCTACTACCGCGCCAGCCAATTGTTCGCCCGCTTCGACCGGCCGTACTGGCCGACCATCTCGCGGCTGCTGTCGATCGGTGTGCCGATCGGCATCGCGATCTTTGCCGAAGCCAGCATCTTCTCGGTGATCGCCCTGCTGATCGGCGGCCTCGGCGCCACGGTGGTCGCCGGCCACCAGATCGCCCTCAACTTCTCCTCGCTGGTGTTCATGCTGCCCTACTCGCTGGGCATGGCCATCACCATCCGCGTCGGCCAGGCGCTCGGCCGCAACGATGCACGTGACGCACGCTTCGTCGCCGGCATCGGTATCGGCATGTCGCTGCTGCTGGCGTGCCTGTCGTCCAGCGCCATGCTGCTCGGCCGCGATGCCATCGCCCGCCTCTACAGCACCGACGCCAGCGTTCTCGCAGTCGCCAGCGGCCTGCTGATCTATGCCGCGTTCTTCCAGTTCTCCGACGCCATCCAGGTAACAGCCGCCGGGGCCCTGCGCGGCTACCAGGACACCCGCGCGACCATGCTGATCACCCTGTTCGCCTACTGGGGCATCGGCCTGCCGGTGGGCTACGGCCTTGGCCTTGCCGATTGGTTCGGCCCCGCCAGCGGCCCGGCGGGGCTCTGGCAGGGGCTGATCGTCGGCCTGACCTGCGCGGCCCTGATGCTGGGAGTACGCCTGATGCGCATCGGCAAGCGGCGGATCAGGCAGGGAGAATAAAGTGTGGCGCTGCCTTCAAATGCAACGCCCCCGACGCATTGTTTTAACAACCAGCGTGGGGGCGCTTGGGGCCCCAAGTAAAATCGGAAAACCCGATGTCGGGCCTACACCGCGAAGTCTCCTATTCGTAAAACCCGACTGTAGTTTTTAGAGCATCGGAAAAACCATAGATATCATCTAGCGACGCAATTGGATGTCGCGTCTCACTCTTCTCCTTATCAAATATGCCGATATATTTTTGACTTCTATTGAAGTGAAGGCGACATATAGGCTTCCGATTATTATCATCAAGGAGCACACCAAAATAACTTTGCGTGTCACGATGAATAATTCGTTTCGAATCCACAACAGTACGAACAATCGCCTTTACTATATGGAACCCCTCCAGCTCCTCCAAGGTAGTATGAACACGATCCTCATCTGCTTCCGCCTTACCTTCAGAAGAAGCTGGTACCACAGCGGATGCCGGAGCCGAAAACGTACCAACTGGAGTTCCGCTCATTGCAGACTTCAATCGGTCATTTATCTGATCATTAAGAAACTGAGCAACCGCCTTTCTAGTTAACTCAGAAAACTGCTCACGAACCTTTTGAGTAATCATCCCTTCGTAGACGCGAGACGCAAAGAACCTAACAAACTCATCGCTTGGAGCATTGAACTGGCTAGCAATCTCCTTCTTTAACTGACTCACATACTTCAACTCACCCGCAGCACTGATAATTGACTCCACGTCAAATGCAGATTTTGTTAATTTTTGCAACTCAGGGATCACGTGCTCGTCAATATCCAGCAGATCCAACTCTAGAAACGGCTTTTCGTCCATTTTATTTGGCGCATCAAGGTCGGTAAAAAATCTATATACCTGGCCATTAGTAAGTATCGAGATGCGCGCATTAGTTACATGGAAATAACGAAACAACTGGGAGGCATGGTTAATATTCAAAGACTCACCAAATTTCTTGCACTCGATGAGAATCTGGACATCACCATTCATAAAAATCGCGTAATCGATCTTCTCCCCTTTCTTCGTGCCTACATCACAAACAAACTCCGGAACAACCTCATGCGGATCAAATACGTCATACCCTAGAACGCTATTAATAAAAGGCATGACAAAAGCAGTTTTCGTCGCCTCCTCCGTCTGAATTGATGCACCCTGCTGACGAACTTTTGAGGAAAGAGCACTTAATCTCTCAATAAATTCCATTTTTAGCTCCTTGTGTTTGGCCTACCCATCCTAGTAGCCAACCGCCATCAAGTGCAATGTGGCACCCAAATCCGCCCAACCTACATTTGGGCCAAAAAAAGAGGGCGGCCCTGGGGCCGCCCTGCAAAACATTCCGGGGAGGAATGGAAGAAGCGTTGCAATCCAAATACCACGCAGAGGTCTGCGCCGGATCTTTATACGCCGCCATACGGCGCCTCCCCATTGGACTTAGGTCGCAGACCGGTCCAGGCTGAACCCATCACCCCGACAGCCGGTCTGTTGCTGGGAAGGCGTGACCCCGCCCGCCGTTTCAATACCCGGAGGAAGTGTTCATGACATCGCTCGCCAATAGCCCTTGCCAGAGTTGCCAGGCCGACAGCGCCGAGGCAGTGGAAGAGGCCCGCGCACGCGAGCTGCTGGAGCAGCTTCCCGGATGGCGGATCGAAACGGTCGGCGGAGTGGCGCAGTTGCAGAAGGTCTTTCGCTTCGCCGATTTCGCCGAGGCCCTGGCGTTCACCAACGCCATCGGCGCCCTGGCCGAAGCCGAAAACCACCACCCGGCCCTGCTCACCGAGTGGGGTCGGGTCAGCGTCAGTTGGTGGACCCACAGCCTGAAAGGGCTGCACATCAACGACTTCATCATGGCCGCGCGCAGCGACCAGCAGGCGCTACAACAGCACCGCCAGGGCTGATCCGCCGCCCTCTTCGCCTTGTCATCGCAAGCCTAATCGCCCAGGATGCCCCCATGTGGTCACATATTCTCCCCATCAGCTCGCTACTCAGCGGGGTTGCTCTGCTATTGCTCGGCAATGGCCTGCTCAACACACTCCTGACCCTGCGCGGGGTCCATGAAGGCTACTCGACGACCATGCTCGGGCTGGTCATGTCCGGCTATTTCGTCGGCTATCTGCTCGGCACCTGGATCAACACACCGCTGATCCGCCGGGTCGGGCACATCCGCGCATTCGCCTTTTTCGCTGCGGTCGCCGCGAGCATCGCGCTGATGCACGTACTGGTAGTCGATCCCTGGTTCTGGCTGTTCCTGCGGGTCGGCTACGGCATGGCGCTGATCGGTCTGTACATGGTCATCGAGAGCTGGCTGAACGCCCAGGCCAGCAACGAGCAGCGCGGGCAGATCTTCGCCGTGTACATGGTGGTCAACCTGGTGGCACTGGCGATTGCCCAGCAACTGCTCGGGCTGGCCGCACCAACCGAGTTCATCCTCTTCGCCCTGGCAGCGATTCTGATCTGCTGCGCGCTGACCCCAATCGCCCTCACCCGCCAGGCTCAGCCGAACATCCCCGACACCCACGCGGTGGATTTGCGCCACCTGATCCGGGTCGCGCCGCTGGCGCTGTTCGCGGCGGCCATCTCCGGTCTGTCGATGGGCGGTTTCTGGGGCATGGCACCGGTCTACGCCAGCCTCAACGGCATGGATGCCTCCGGCGTTGGCCTGCTGATGAGCCTGAGCATCCTCGGCGGCGCGCTGCTGCAGTGGCCGATCGGACGCTTCTCCGACAACCATGACCGGCGCACGGTGCTGTTCTGGGTCGTCTCACTCGCGGTGCTGGTTTCGCTGCTGCTGAGCATGATGCCGACCGGCATCTGGATGCTCGCGCTGTTCTTCGTCTGGGGCGGCCTGGCCTTCGCGGTCTATCCGCTCGCCGTAGCCCAGCTGATCGACCAGTTGCACCCGGACGAGATCCTCTCCGGTTCCAGCGGGCTGCTGTTGGTCAACGGCGTGGGGGCGATCTGCGGTCCGTTGCTGGCCGGGGTACTGATCGAACAGCTCGGCCCGGATACGCTGCCGCTGTTCTTCGCCGCCTGTTTCGCTGCGCTGGCGATCTACAACCTGCATCGACTGCGGCACGTCAGCGACCTGATCAGCGACCCACCGGCACACTTCGTGCCGATGCTGCGCACCAGCCCGACGGTGCTGGAACTGGTGCCGGAAGTCCCCGAGTCCATCGAGACACAGGCCAGGGCCGAGGCGGAAGAACACTACTGAGGCGACGATCAGATATCGACCTTGCCGCGCCCGGCCTTGATCTGGCCGCGGCGGCCTTTCTCCTCCAGCCGCCGCTTGCGTGAGCCCATGGTCGGCTTGGTCGGCCGCCGCGCCTTCTCCGTGTGTCCCGCCTCGCGGATCAGTTCGGCCAGGCGCTCCAGCGCATCGGCACGGTTCTGCTCCTGGGTCCGGTAGCGCTGACCCTTGATGATCACCACGCCATCGGCGGTGATGCGGCTGTCACGCAGCGCCAGCAGGCGCTCCTTGTAGAAGGCCGGCAGCGACGACGCCTGGCTGTCGAAGCGTAGATGCACCGCGCTGGAAACCTTGTTGACGTTCTGGCCACCGGCGCCCTGAGCGCGGATGGCGCTGAGCTCGATCTCGTCATCGGGCAGCGTCAGTGAGTTGGATATCTGCAGCATCGCGTTGGCAGCTCCGTGGATTCGTCGGCAGATTCAGTCGAGGTCGAACTCGGCCCAGTCGATGATGCCCAATTGCGCGTTGTCGTCGACGCCCAGCACCTCTCCGGCGGCCGACTGCCGTACCGAGTTGCCTGGGTTGATCAGTCGGTCAGCGTCGCTATCACGTGCCGGCACGCGGCGCGGCGAGAACCAGCGCTGACCATCCGGCCAGATCAGCACCTCGGTGCCGGCGGCATAGTGCATCGAACCCAGCTGCAGCGGCTTGGCGAGCGCACCCGCGTGGGTGACAGTCGCCCGTTCCGCGGAAAGACGCAGCTCCAGCCAGCTCAGCTGCATGCCGCCGACACTCATCGGCGCTTTCCCGCTGGAGCGCAGACGCCACTCGCTCCCGCTGCGGACCAGCGTGCTGCCAGCCGGCCACTCGACGCCGGCGACTACGCTGCCAGCCTGCAGGGCGCACTGCCGCAGCAGCCAGGTGGCGGGCCGCAACCGGGCCGCCACATCGCGCTGGAACTCGACCGGGGCGGAATCGGCGCAGGGCCAGTCATCCACCGGCTGGTCGCCAGCCAGATCCAGCTCGGCGAAGTAGTAACCCGAGGGGGAGTACAGACGCTCCACCCACAGCCCGCGCACCTCGACCGGCTCGGCGAACCAGGCCTCCTGCAGCGTCTCAAGGCCGTAGGGCAGTGCATCACCGGTACGCCAGTGGGTCTGCGCTTCGGCCCGTTCCAAACGTACCCGACTGCCTGCAGGAAACTCGATGTCTTGCAGCCTGAGCGGCTCGAGCAGAGTCGGATTGAGCGCGCGAGCCGCAGCACGCTGCTCGGCGGCAAACGCCAGCAGCTCCAGCTGGACCCAGATACCCGGCGCCGACAGCACGCCCAGCAGGATAACCAGCACCACCAGCAAGCGGGGACGCCGACGCAACAGCGGACGCGTACGCGGCCAGCACCAGAGCGTTGCCACGGTCAGCAGCGCGATCAGACTGATGACACTGAGCAGCATGATCAGCGTGCCGATCAGAATCGCCAGTGGGTTGACCGGAATCATCGTTGCTCAGCCGACCCTGCGCTGCAGCAGCGAGCGCAGCAGGTGGCAGGCGAGCATGAAGGCCAGCCAGACCGGGATGGCATACACCGACAGCCGGGTGTCCGGCACCAGCCACATCACCACCAGAATGAAGGCCAGGAACAGCAGGCACAGCAGGTTGCCCCAGGGATGCCAGAGCGCGCGGAACAGCGGCTGACGTCCGGCGCGCTGCAGCGCGGCACGGAAGCGCAGGTGGGTCAGGCTGATCATCGCCCAGTTGATCACCAGCGCCGCCACCACCAGCGACATCAGCAGGGTCAGCGCCTCCTTCGGTGCCAGGTAGTTGACCAGCACGCAGAGCAGCGTGATCAGCGCCGAAACCAGGATGCCGATCACCGGTACGCCACGCCGGTCGGTACGCGCCAGCCAGCGCGGCGCGTCGCCCTGCTCGGCCAGGCCGAAGAGCATCCGGCTGTTGCAGTAGACCCCGCTGTTGTAGACCGACAGCGCCGCGGTGAGCACCACGAAGTTGAGGATGTGCGCGGCGGTGTCGCTGCCGATCAGCGAGAAGATCTGTACGAAGGGGCTGCTGCTGTAGGGATCGCCGGCGGCATTCAGGGTCTGCACCAGGCTGTCCCAGGGATACAGCGAAAGCAGCACGCTGAGCGCGCCTATGTAGAAGATCAGGATGCGGTAGACCACCTGATTGATCGCCCTGGGGATCACCTGCTGCGGGTTCTGCGCCTCCGCCGCGGTGATGCCGACCAGCTCCAGGCCGCCGAAGGAGAACATGATGATCGCCATCATCAGCAGCAGCCCTTCGATGCCGTTGGGGAAGAAGCCGCCATGGCTCCACAGGTTGCTGACACTGGCCTGCTCGCCGCCGCTGCCACTGAACAGCAGATAGCAGCCCAGCAGGATCATCCCGATGATCGCCACCACCTTGATGATCGAGAACCAGAACTCGGCCTCGCCGAAGACCTTCACGTTGCACAGGTTGATGGCATTGATCAGCACGAAGAACGCCACCGCGGTCATCCAGGTGGGTATTTCCGGCCACCAGAACTGTACGTACTTGCCCACCGCGGTGAGCTCGGCCATGCCGACCAGCACATAGAGCAGCCAGTAGTTCCAGCCGGAGAGGAAGCCGGCGAAACGGCCCCAGTAGGCATGCGCAAAGTGACTGAAGGAGCCGGCGACCGGCTCCTCGACGATCATCTCGCCGAGCTGGCGCATGATCAGGAAAGCGATCAGCCCGCCGATGGCATAACCGAGGATCATCGACGGGCCGGCGCTCTTGAGCACCCCGGCGGAACCGAGGAACAGGCCGGTGCCGATGGCACCACCCAGTGCGATCAGCTGGATATGGCGATTCTGCAGGCCGCGCTTGAGCTGGCCAGAGTGGGAAGATGTCTCGCTCACGTCACGGCTCCCCATTGACGGTTGCAGGTCGGCTGGCATGTCGGTCGGTACCTGCCAGGCATCGAGGCACCTGGCCAGTTGCCAGGGCGCGGCGCAGTATACACAGGCACTCCCCGAGCTTTTGCCAGTCCAGATCAATAGTGTGAATGCTCGATGAGGGCGAAAGACCTTAGCTAACAATCACAATGGGATACCGCGATGCAGGCGAACAGCGAAACCCAGGAAAGCACAGAAGATCATCTGTCCCGTGTGGAGAAGACCGTCGCGATGAACCGGCTGCTGCTGCTCGTGGTGGCGGGGCTGATCCTGACGATGCTGGCCAGCTGGATCACACTCGGCGTCATCGGCTTTGTCAGCGACGACGAGACCGCCGCACTGGCGCCCGAGGTCGTTCAGCTTGGCGAACAGGTGGTGCAACTGGAGGCGCGCCTGCAACAGCAGCAGGCGCACATCGATCAGCAACAGACCCAGTTGCAGGCACAGGCTGCGCTGCTGGAGCGACTGGCCGCGCCTTCACCGGCCGGTAGCGACCCCGCGCTGCGGCAACAGCTGGCGCGCAGCCTGATCGGCCAGGAACAGGGCCTGCAGCAAACCCTGCTCGGACTCAAATCGGGTATGCACGATCTTGCCGGCATGATTGTTGGCTCGCGCAGCTGGCTGGAACACTACCAGGAGGCCCTCAACAAGCCGCTGGCCGAGAGCCGCGCCAGGGTCGAGGAGCTGCGGCGCTGGTCCACCGAGCAAGCCGAATGAATCCGCCCCGCCCGGTGGCATTCGAGGTCGCGCCTCAGCTGGCCGGCTTGGCCAGCGGCTCGATCAGGAAGCGTCCGTCCTCGCCCGGGGCACCGAAGCGACCGGGCTGCCCCGGCTTCCCCGAGCTACCGGGATTGCGGAACACCTTGATGCCGGTAGGTCGCTTGACCAGCTCACCGCGACCACCCTCGCCCGGCGCACCACCCTGCCCGGCCGCTGCGCCGGCGCCACCGCCGTTGAGCACCTGTACGCCCGGACCGTAGTTGCTGATCGGAATGAAGCCCGCGGCACTCAGACTCCAGTAGCGCAGCACCACCTCACCGCCGCGACCACCCGTGCCACCGTCACCACCTGCACCTCCGGCGCCACCGTGGCCACCGGCGCAGCGATCGTCGGAACTGCCGTCACTGCCTGCCCCACCATCGCCGCCACTGCCCCCGGCGCCACCACGGCTGTCCAGCAACAGCGAGCCGAAGGACTGCAGACCAAGCAGTAACTGCAGATCAACTCCCTGCCCGCCGCTCATTCCGGCCCCACCGGCGCCGCCGTCGCGGCCGTCCACACACCCTGTGACTGCCATTGCGGCTGTGCCCGGAGCACCCGCCGCAGCATCCTCACCGCGCGCCAGAATGCGCACCCCCTTGCCGATCCATGCCTGCTCGGCTTGCAGCTGCAACCGCCCCAATCCGGGCGCCATGCGCAACGTTGCCCCATCTTCGAGCACCAGACGCTGCAGGTGCAGCACCGGCTCGCCAATCAGGTGCTCCTTGCCCGCACCGACATGCAGCTCTGCAGCCTGCACGGAAAGCGCGGCCAGACTGGCCAGGCCACAAAAGAACGCACGCATCCAGATGACTCCTTCGATTATCGGACCCAGATTCGTGCAAGCCTCAGGCCAGTCATCTCCGCATGCCCTTGGCGTGCCCCATTTACGAGCACCGATCCACGACGGTGCACGCAAGTTAGCCACGACGACGCATCACAAAAAACCGAAATAAGACAGTAAGCAATTGATAAATAACGTTTTTATAAAGTTGGCAAGCACTGTGCAAAGGCGTCATCGGCTTAAAAGAAAAGCGCCCAGACGCTGATGACGAGGCAACAGGCCTCCACCTTTCGCACTCAGGAGTAACACCATGCTGAAGAAACTGACCCTGGCAATTTCCGCCGCTTCCGCTTTCGGTCTCAGCGGTTTCGCCGCCGCCGAAAGCTTCGATAGCCCGGCCGGCAAGTTCGATGTGAGCATGACCGCCACCCTGGCTACCGATTACATCTGGCGTGGCCAGTCGCAGACCGCCGGCAACGGCGCAATCCAGGGCAGCCTGGACATCGCTCACGAAAGCGGTCTGTACGCCGGTGTCTGGGCGTCCAACGTCGACGACTTCGCCTTCCCCGGCAACAATGGCGGCGCCAACATCGAAGTCGACTACTACGTCGGTTTCGCCGGCAGCATCACCGAGGACATCTCCTACGATCTGGCCTGGGCTACCTACGTCTACCCGGAAGCCAGCGTGTTCAACACTGACGAAATCCTCGCCAGCGTCAGCGCCTACGGCTTCACCGTCGGCGCCAAGTACGCCTACGACCCGCAGAGCCGCCTGTACACCTACCTGGCGTACGAGCACGAGCTGCCCTACGGCATCGGCCTGGGCCTGACCTACGGTCAGAGCGATTACAAGGACCCGCTCAACGCTGGCGTCGACAATGGCGAGAAGTATGACGACTGGAGCGTCGGCATCAGCAAGACCCTGGTCGGCCTCGACGTGTCCCTCACCTACACCGACACCGACATCAAGAGCAGCACCTGCACCGTCTGGTATGGCAAGGATGACTACTGCGACACCAACGTGACCCTGGCTGTCTCCAAGTCCTTCTGAGAAAACCTTCACAAGACGGACGCCACGTAGCGTCCGTCGCCATCGTCGGTTTGGACCGCCCTCGGGCGGTCCTTTTGTTTGTGCCGATCCGGCAGCGAGTTGCCTGGAGCGCTCAGCAGCAGGTCGTCTGAAGTGTCCGTCAGCGGCGTTTTGATTGAAGCATCCGCCAGCAGCGAGCCATCTCGAACAACCAGCAGCGGCAAATGCGCTACGAGTTGCCCGAGGCATCCCTCACCCGCCTTCGGCACCCTCTCCCGCTGGAGAGGGAAAAGCCGCGCGCGTTCGAAGCTCTGTTCGGCACCACACAGCGTCATCGTCCCGCAGCTGTCCTTCTCCCTCCGGTAGAAGGTGGCGCGCAGCGCCGGATGAGGGATGCGTCGGCGTGCAGGGTGCCGAACGCATGGCGCGGCTGCAGGGAGCCCAGTTGCGGCCTAGAACTCAGCGCTGCAGATGCCCGTAGAGCTTGGCGTACAGACCACCTTCGGCGATCAGTTGCTGGTGGCCGCCGTCTTCGGCGATGCGGCCGCCATCGAACACCAGCACCCGGTCGGCCTGCTTCACCGCGGATAGCCGGTGGGCGATGATCAGGGTGGTGCGTTCTGCGAGGAAGGTATTCAGCGCACGGTGCAAGGCGTACTCGGTAGCCGCGTCCAGCGCCGAGGTGGCTTCGTCGAGGATCACCACCTTGGGCTCGGCCAGGACCATGCGCGCAATCGCCAGGCGCTGGCGCTGACCGCCAGACAGGCGCACCCCGGCACGCCCCACCACGCTGTCCAGCCCCTGCGGCAACTGGCGAATGGTCTCGGCCAGCTGGGCGATCTCCAGTGCCTGCCAGCAGGCCGAGTCGTCGCGCTCGCGACCCATGGTCAGGTTGGCACGCACCGTGTCGTTGAACAGCGCCGGATGCTGTAACACCACCGCAACGTTCTCGCGCACCCGCTCCAGACCGATTTCCTCCAGCGCCGCGCCGCCGAAACGGATGCTGCCCGACTGCGGGCTGTAGAGACCGAGCAGCAGCTGTACCAGGGTGCTCTTGCCGCCGCCGGAGGCGCCGACGATGGCGACCTTCTCGCCCGGCGCTATGTCCAGATCGAGGCCATCGAGCACCGGCTCCTCGCCGTAGCCGAACTGCAGCCCGCGCACCTGGATGCCGACACTGCGCTGCCCGGCAAAGGGATCGACCGTGGCCGGGTATTGCGGCTCGTCGGCACGCGCCAGCAGCTCGTTGATTCGCCACAGCGCACCGCCAGCAGCGTAGAAGGCGTACTGCAGGTTCAGCAGTTGCTCGACCGGACCGATCATGAACCAGAGATAGCTGAACACCGCGAGCATCTGGCCGATCGACAGGTCGGAAAACAGCACGGTGATCATCGCTGCGGCACGAAACACGTCGATGCCGAACTGGAACAGCAACCCGCTGGCGCGCCCCGCGGCGTCGCTGCGCCACTGCGAGTTGGTGGCGTGATCCCGCACCTCGCGGGCGCGCAGGCCGAGCCGGCCGAGGAAGAAGCCCTGGCGGTTGCCGGCGCGGATCTCCTGGATCGCCTCCAGCGTCTCGGTCAGCGCCTGGGTAAAGCGCGCGGTGCTGTCGTTCTCCAGCTTCTTCAGGTGTTTGACGCGCTTGCCCAGCTGTACCGTGGCGTAGATCACCAGCGGGTTGAACAGAAGGATCAGCAGCGCCAGTTGCCAGTGCATCCACAACAGGATCGCCGAGGTCCCCGCCAGGGTCAGCATGGCCACCAGGAAGCGACTCAGGGTCTCACCCAGGAAGGTGTCGACGGTGTCCAGATCGGTGACCAGGTGCGCACTGACGGTGCCGCCACCGAGGTTCTCGTATTCGCTCAGGGAGATGCGCTTGAGCCGCTCGATCAGCCGCACGCGCAGGCGGTAGATGACGTCCTTGGACAGCCGCGCGAACAGCCTTGCCTGCAGCACGTTGAACAGCAGCGCGAAGCAGCGCAGCGCCAGCGTCAGTGCCAGCATCAGGCCGATGTAGCCGGCGGCGCTCTGCCAGGCGACGGGGAGGAAGTTGTCCATCACCTTCAGCGCGGCATCGCCATCGCCGAGCAGCACCTCGTCGACCAGCAGCGGCAGCAGCAGCGGGATAGGCACGCTGCACAGGGTGGCGAACACGGCAACCAGATTGGCCAGCAACAGCGCCTTGCGGTGGTGCAAGGCGAGCCTGCGTATTTCCGCCCAGCTCAGCCGGTCAGGCATGCGCGGCGCGCTCCAGCCAGCGCGTCAGCAGCGGCGCCAGGCGCTCCAGCGGCTGGTAGCCGTTGGTCAGCAGCGCCAGCTGGCCATCGCGCTCGGCCAGCAGGGTCGGAAAGCCGGCAATGCCGAGCATCTCGACCCAGCGAAAATCCTCCAGCGTCGCCTCGGCCACGTCCGCCGCATCGAAACGCTTGGCGAATGCACCCCGCGCGTAACCGGCCTGTTCGGCCAGCTCGACCAGCACCAGCGGCAGGGTGACGTCGCTGCCGCCGCAGTAGAAGGCGTTCTGAATCGCCGCCAGCAGCGGCAGGACCCGCGTGCCGTCCAGCTCGCGAGCCGTCACCAGAGCACGACAGGCGGCGGTGGTGTCGTAGACGAAGCCTTCCGGCATGCCGGCGGCGAAGTCGAACAACTGGCCGGTGCTGGCATTCACCGCCTGCCAGTGACCGAGGATCTTGACCCGGTCCCCCGGCGCCAGGGCCGTGCGCTCACGGCGCAACCCACCCACCACCAGGTGGGTATCGATGCCCGCTTCGGCGGCCTGCGCGGCCAGTGCCTCCAGCACCGGAGCAAAACCCCAGCACCAGGAACACAGCGGGTCCATCACGTAGATCAACCGGGCGCTCATCGAAATACTCCAGGCAATGGGGCAGGGGTGGTTTTCAGGACGCCGAGCGCGGATCGCGACCCAGCGGAAACGGCTGGTTGCGCTGGCGCGCCAGCTCGATCTGACGCTGTCGTTCACGGGCGCCGGCACGGGTCTTCTCGCTCAGGCTGTCCCAGCAGTGCGGGCAGCTGATTCCCGGCGCGTAGTGCGGTGAGGCGCGGTCCGCCAGTGATATCGGCGTGCGGCAGGCGTGGCATTGGTCGTAATCGCCCGGCTGCAGGTCATGCCGCACCGTGACCCGGTTGTCGAAGACGAAACAGTCGCCGCGCCATTTCGACTCGGCCTCGGGCACCTGCTCGAGGTATTTGAGGATGCCGCCCTTGAGGTGATAGACCTCCTCGAAGCCTTCGCCCAGCATGAAGCTCGAGGCCTTCTCGCAGCGGATGCCGCCGGTGCAGAACATCGCGACCTTCTTGTGCCGGGTCGGATCGAAATGCGTGCGGACGTATTCGGGGAACTCGCGAAAGGAAGTGGTCTGCGGGTCAATGGCGCCTTCGAAGGTGCCTATCGCCACTTCATAGTCGTTGCGGGTGTCGATCAGCAGGACCTCGGGGTCGCTGATCAGCGCGTTCCAGTCCTGTGGCTCGACATAGCTGCCGACCTGGCGATTGGGATCTACGCCCGCGACGCCGAGGGTGACGATTTCCTTCTTCAGCTTGACCTTGGTGCGCAGGAACGGCTGCTCGGCGCACAGCGATTCCTTGTACTCGAGAGCGGCGAAACGACCGTCGCGATCCAGCCAGGCACGCAGCGCATCGATACCCTCGCGGGTGCCGGAAACAGTGCCGTTGATGCCTTCCTCGGCGAGCAGCAGGGTGCCCTTCACGCCCGCTTCAAGCAGGGTCTGCAGCAGCGGCTCGCGCAGTTCGTGGTAATCGGGCAGCGCAACGAACTGGTAAAGCGCCGCCACCACTATGGTGTCGCTCATCGAAAGAAACCCTCTGGAGGTCGCCCGCGTAATGGGCGGCCAGCGTTGCTCAGGGCGCCGGCCAGGCCGGCAGCGGGCGCGCAGTGTAACAAACCAGCGGATGCCGGCAGCGAATCAGTGGTCGCGCTTGCTGCCGCCGCGGCAGGTGGGCGAATCCGGCGCCTGGCCCTGGGCCGCCCACTCGGCGGGCGAGTAGGTATGCAGCGCCAGCGCATGCACGCTGGGCATCAGCTCGCTCAGCGTGGCGTAGACCTTCTGATGCCGACGCACCGCGGACTGCCCTTCGAACACTTCGCTGACCAGTACCACCTTGTAGTGGGTCTCCAGGCCACGGCTGTGCATGTGGCTTTCGTCCAGCACTTCCAGATGCTGGGGCCCGAGCTCGGCCAGGGTGGCCTGGATACGTTCACGCTTGTTCATCGAACCGGCTCCTCGGCGCTCTTCGGCGCCAGTTCGGCACTCATCTGATTCAGCAGGCGATTGACCTCAGGCGCCACCTCGAGCACTCGTTCCTGGGTCACGCGCGCGGACTCGGCGCTGAGCATCGGCATCTTCTGCAGCACCTTGGCGCCGAGCGGAGACTGGTAGAAGCGGATCAGCTCCTCGAGCTCCTGCTGGCTGAAGGTGTCGGTATAGAGCGCCAGCATCTGCGGCTTGAGCTCTTTCCAGCTGATGCGGCTGTCCAGCGCAGCATTCGCCTTGGCCTGGTAACTTTCCAGCAATGCCTCGCGACCGGCGCCGCCACCCTCGGCGAAACGCTGGGCAAAAGCCTGCTGCACCTGGGCATAGACCGGCGTAGCCAACTGGTCGGCATGCGCCAGCTGCAGGAAACGTTCGGCAGCGGCGACATGCGCAGGCTCCGCGGCCTGCAGGACACTCGGCAACGACAGCAGCAAGGCTGCACCCAGGGCTCGGCAAAAGGACATCTGCGCAACCTCGATAGAGAAAGGCGGCCATTCTGCGCCTGCGTGCAGGCTGGCTCAAGCGCATGCGACTCGCCTGCTTGCCGGATGCTTTGCGCGCGCCCAGGATGAAGCCGGCGCTCTGCGCCCGGCCACGGCAAGGAACCCGCTGCGCCTGCCGCGGCCTAAGGAAGCCTCTGAAAAAGGTAGCGCGCGAAGGTCCGGCGAGGACGCCTGATCGAGGCGAAACGAGCTGGGAAAGCGCCGCTTACGTAGGCCAGATGAGCATTCCGCGGAGGTTTCCATGACGCCAGGCCAGGCGCAGTGCTATTTCAGAGGCTTGCTAGCGTGCAGCCAACCAGCCAGGAGCATGTGCCAATGAGTCGCAGCGAAACCGACAGCCTGGGCCCCATCGAGGTCCCCGAGGATGCCTACTGGGGTGCCCAGACCCAGCGCTCCCTGATCAACTTCGCCATCGGTAGCGAGCGCATGCCGCTGGAGGTCATCCACGCCCTGGCACTGATCAAGAAGGCCGCGGCCCGGGTCAACTCACGTATCGGCGAGTTGCCCGCCGACGTCGCCCGACTGATCGAGCAGGCCGCCGATGAAGTCCTCGCCGGGCGGCACGATGAGCAGTTTCCACTGGTGGTCTGGCAGACCGGTAGCGGCACCCAGAGCAACATGAACGTCAACGAAGTCATCGCCGGACGCGCCAACGAGTTGGCCACCGGCAACCGTGGCGGCAAGCAGCCGGTCCACCCCAACGACCACGTCAATCACGCACAAAGCTCCAACGACTGCTTCCCCAGCGCCATGCACATTGCCGTGCTGCAGCAGGTACAGGGCGCACTGCTGCCGGCACTGGAAGAGCTGCGTGACGGCCTGTCGCTGCTTGCGGTGCGCCATCGCGACCTGCTCAAGACCGGCCGCACCCACATGATGGACGCCACACCGATGACCTTCGGCCAGGAGCTGTCCGCCTTCGTCGCGCAGCTGGAGATCGCCGAACGGGCGATTCGCGCCACCCTGCCGGCGGTCTGCGAGCTGGCCCAGGGCGGTACGGCGGTCGGCACCGGGCTCAATGCACCCGCCGGCTTCGGCGAAGCCATCGCCGCAGAACTCGCTGCGCTCTCGGGACTACCGCTGACCAGCGCGGTCAACAAGTTCGCCGCCCTGGCCGGTCACGAAGCCCTGGTGGCGCTGTCCGGCGCCTTGAAAACCCTGGCGGTCGCCCTCATCAAGCTGGCCAACGATCTACGTCTGCTGGCGTCGGGGCCGCGTGCGGGTCTGGCCGAGGTGCGTCTGCCGGCCAATGAACCGGGGAGTTCGATCATGCCCGGCAAGGTCAACCCGACCCAGTGCGAGGCCTTGTCGATGCTCTGCTGTCAGGTACTGGGCAACGACACCACCATCAGCTTCGCCGCCAGCCAGGGACATCTGCAGTTGAACGTGTTCAAGCCGGTGATCGTGCACAACCTGCTGCAGTCGATCCGTCTACTCGCCGATGGCTGCCGCAACTTCCAGCGCCACTGCATCGACGGCCTGGAGCCGGATGCCGCGCGGATGGCCGGATTTCTCGAACAGGGCCTGATGCTGGTGACCGCGCTGAACCCGCACATCGGCTACGACAAGGCCGCACAGATTGCCAAGACGGCTTACGCCGACGGCATCACCCTGCGCCAGGCCGCCCTGCAACTGGGCTATCTGAGCGCAGAACAATTCGATCAATGGGTACGCCCTGAAAGCATGCTGGGAGCAGGACGAAGTGGCTGAAGCAAGGAAATCCGGGGCGAGCCCCATGGAAGGCGATGGCAAGAAGATTCTGCTGATTCTGGGAACGCCCAAAAGCGGCAGCCTGTGCCATGCACTGGCCGACGCCTACGCCCGCGGTGCGCGTAGCCAGGGGCACGTGGTGCATGAGCTGCGGCTGGGTGAAATACAGTTCGATCCGGTCCTGCACGAGGGCTATGACCAGAGCCAGACGCTGGAGGCCGATCTGGTGGATGCGCAACGGCAGATCCACTGGGCCGAGCATCTGGTTTTCGTCTATCCGGTCTGGTGGGGCGGCGTGCCGGCGTTGCTCAAGGGCTTTCTCGACCGCGTCCTGCTACCGGGTTTCGCCTACAAGTTTCGTGGTCGCAGCCAGCGCTGGGACAAGCTGCTGGCGGGTCGCAGCGCGGATCTGCTGGTCACTCTGGACACCCCGCCGTGGTATTTCCGCTGGATCTACGGCGCGCCGGTGCATCATCAGATGATCCGCACCACGCTGGGCTTCTGCGGCATCCGCAAGCGCCGCCTGGCCGAGTTCGCGCCCGTACGCCTGGCCAGCGAAGAGCAGCGCCAGCAATGGGTGATCAAGGCCGAAGCAATGGGACGCAAGGCCTGAAACCGATCCTGGCGGCCAGTGCCAGATAACTGGCACAACCGTTCATCCGACTCCAGCTACCGTCGAAAAGATGACTTCTTTCAACAAATCGCCATACTTCTAGAATCACCTGCAACATGCGCCATGCATAGGGAGTGCAAATCATGCTAGGTCAACGCTCCGCCGACCCGGGTCCGGGCAGCCACTACCGCAGCGACAGGATCAGCGCGGTAAACGGCCAATACTTCTTCGCCACCCGCGAAGGCACGCTGGAAGGCCCCTACTTCACCAGGGTCGACGCCGAACGGGAGATTCACTCCTACGTCGAGCGCCAGCTGCAGGCGCGCGAGATCATCGAAAAGAGCCGCACGCGCAATCTCTGATGAACCCATGCAATCAAGAAAAAGCCCGCCCCGCGCGGGCTTTTTCTTGCCGGTGGCATCGGTAGGGCGCAACAAGCGCAGCGCATTGCGCCGTTGCATATGCCGTCCTGATTCATGGGCGCCTTGGGTTGAGGCCCATGGCCTTGCCTTCGGCACGTCGACAGGTGTGCTGCCTGTGGCGGATTACGCCGCAGGCGGCTAATCCGCCCTACGGGTGATGCAGCTGTGGCGGCCAGACACAAAAAAGCCCGCGCAATGCGCGGGCTTTTTCTGCAGCAGGTTGTTCGATCAGCCGCGATAGGCTTCGAACAGACCCGCTGCACCCATGCCGCCGCCGACACACATGGTGACGACACCGAAGCGCTTGCCGCGACGCTGCAGCTCACGGATCAGGTGGCCGGCGGTGCGCGAGCCGGTCATGCCGAACGGGTGGCCGATGGAGATCGAGCCGCCGTTGACGTTGTACTTCTCCGGGTCGATGCCCAGGGTGTCGCGCGAGTACAGGCACTGCGAGGCGAAGGCTTCGTTCAGCTCCCACAGGTCGATGTCGGCGACTTCCAGGCCCTTGGCCTTGAGCAGCTTGGGCACCGCGAACACCGGGCCGATGCCCATCTCGTCAGGCTCGCAACCGGCGACGGTGAAGCCGCGGAAGTAGGCCAGCGGCTTGAGGCCCAGCTCCAGCGCCTTGTCCAGGCTCATCAGCAGGGTCATCGAGGCGCCGTCGGACAGCTGCGAGGCGTTGCCGGCGGTGACCGAACCGTCTTCGGCGAAGACCGGTTTCAGCGAGTTCAGGCTCTCGATGGTGGTGTCCGGACGGTTGCAGTCGTCACGGTCGACCACGCCTTCGTGGATGGTCTTCTCACCGGTGTTCTTGTCTTCGGTGAAGTACTTCACCGCCATCGGCACGATTTCGTCGTTGAACAGGCCTTCGGCCTGGGCACGCGCGGTGCGCTGCTGGCTCTGCAGCGAGTACTCGTCCTGCGCCTGGCGGCTGACGTTGTAGCGACGGGCAACGGTCTCGGCGGTCTGACCCATGGTGTGGTAGATGCCGGGGAAGCGCTCCTGGATGATCGGGTTCAGCAGGTTGTCGCGGTTGGTGCTCTTGAGCGTCAGGGTGATCGACTCGACACCACCGGCGACGATGGCGTCGCTGCAGCCGGAAGCGATCTGGTTGGCCGCGATGGCGATGGCCTGCAGGCCCGAGGAGCAGTAGCGGTTCAGGGTCATGCCGGCAACGTCGATGCCCAGCTTGGACAGCACCGCAACGTTACGGCCGATGTTGTAACCCTGGGCGCCTTCGTTGGAGCCGCAACCGACGATGCAGTCGTCGACCAGCGCCTTGTCCACACCGGTGCGCTCGAGCAGGGCGTTGACGCAATGGGCAGCCATGTCGTCCGGACGGGTCATGTTGAACTTGCCGCGGAAGGACTTGGCCAGGCCGGTCCGTACGCTATCGACGATCACCACTTCACGCATGAAGCACCTCGTTCTGTATGTGGATGTGCAGGAAAACTCAGACGGCGGAGGATAAATCAAGCGCACGCCCATGCGCGACGACTATTCACCAGGCATATGCGCAGCGATGCTCCGTCATCAGTCGCGGGCGAACGCAGCCTCCAGGGCCTCGTTGATGGTGCGCAGGATCTTCACCCGGGCGAAGCGCTTGTCATTGGCCTCGACCAGGGTCCAGGGCGCGATCTCGGTGCTGGTACGGTCGACCATGTCGCCGACCGCGTCGCTGTACTGATCCCACTTGTCGCGGTTGCGCCAGTCATCCTCGGTGATCTTGAAGCGCTTGAAGGGCGTCGCCTCGCGCTCCTGGAAGCGTGCAAGCTGGGTATCACGATCAATCGACAGCCAGAACTTCACCAGCACCACGCCAGCGTCGCTCAGTTGCTCCTCGAAGTCGTTGATCTCGCCATAAGCGCGCAACCAGTCGGCCGGCGGACAGAAGCCCTCGACCCGCTCCACCAGCACCCGGCCATACCAGGAGCGATCGAAGATGGTGAAGTGCCCGCGCGCCGGGATGTGCCGCCAGAAACGCCACAGATAGGGCTGGGCGCGCTCCTCCTCGGTCGGCGCGCCGATCGGCACGATGCGGTACTGGCGCGGGTCGAGGGCGGCCGCGACGCGGCGAATGGCGCCACCCTTGCCCGCCGCGTCGTTACCCTCGAACACCGCCAGCAGGGCGTGCTTGCGCATGCGCTTGTCACGCAACAGCCGCGACAGTCGCGCCTGCTCGGAGATCAGCTGCTCCTGGTATTGCTCCTTGTCCAGCCGCTGACTCAGATCCAGGCTCTGCAGCAGGTGCAGGTTGTCCAGGCTTGCGGCCAGTGGCGCTGCGTGCGGCTGACGCACAGGCCGCTCACGCAGCGCCAGCGCCGCCTGCAATCCTTCCAGCAGGATCCGTCCGACCATCAGGCTGCGGTAGTACTTGTCGGCACCCTCGACCACGTACCAGGGCGCATAGTCGCGACTGGTGCGGCGCAGGATGCGTTCGCCGTGACGGATGTAGCGGTCGTAGGTCTTCGACTGCTGCCAGTCCAGCGGGCTGATGCGCCAGCTGTGCAGCGGATCGTCGCGCAGCGCCTTGAGTCGGTCCTTCATCTGCTGCTTGGACAGGTGAAACCAGAACTTGAAGACCAGCGCGCCCTCGTCGCAAAGCATCCGCTCGAGGTTCTGGGTGCGGTCGATGGCCTGGTCGAGCTGGGCATCGTCGATGCGCTTGTCGACGCGAGCATGCAGCATCTGGCTGTACCAGTTGCCGAAGAAGATGCCCATGCGCCCCTTGGGCGGCAGCTGCCGCCAGTAGCGCCAGGTGGGCGGCCGCGCCAGCTCTTCGTCGGTCTGCTGATCGAAGGTGCTGACCTGGATCAGCCGCGGGTCCATCCACTCGTTGAGCAGTTTTACGGTCTCGCCCTTGCCCGCCCCCTCGACTCCGTTGATCAGCACGATCACCGGAAAGCGCGCCTGCGCCCGCAGCTCGTACTGCGCTTCGAGCAGAGCTTCGCGCAGGATCGGCTCTTCGGCGTCGAAGGCGGCCTTGTCGATGGAATGACCAATTTCTGCGGACTCGAACATGCGCGGCTCCCTGTAAAGGTATCCGCGCAGCCTAGCCGATAGCGACGGCGCTGTCCGCTGCCCGAGGATGGCGACATCGCCGGTAAGGAAGGGAGAGGAAAACTGCTTGCCTGGAGCCGATCAGGCGGACCGCTCCCGATCCGGCAGACACCGGTCGGGAGCCGTTGGCGCTAGACGCCGAAGGTCAGAGCGGCTTGCCGCGATTGCCGTGGGCAGCGACGAAGTCCTGCACCGTCTGCAGGTCGTTAGCCAGCACCGTGCAGCGTTCCGGGCGCTGCAACAGATCGCCCAGATGCGCCGGCAATTCCAGTTCGCGACCGACGCCCGCCTGCAGCACCGCATCGGGGAACTTGACCGGATGCGCCGTACCCAGGATGACCATCGGGATGGCCAGACTGCGCCGGCATTCACGCGCCGCACGGACGCCGATGGCGGTGTGCGGATCGAGCACCTCGCCGGTGCTGGCAAACACCTCGGCGATGGTCGCGCAGGTCTGCGCGTCGTCCACCGCCAGCGAGTCGAACAGGCGCCGCGCCTCGGTCCAGCGCTCGTCCTCGACCGCCAGCTTGCCGCTGGCCTTGAAGCCGTCCATCAGGCGGGCGACTTCGGCGCCGCTGCGGCCGTGCAGGTCGAACAGCAGACGTTCGAAGTTCGACGACACCATGATGTCCATCGACGGCGACAGGGTCGGATGCAGGGTGTCCTTGTCGTAGCGGTTGCCACTCATGAAGCGGTGCAGGATGTCGTTGCGGTTGGTGGCGACGATCAGCTGGCTGACCGGCAGCCCCATGTTGCGCGCCAGGTAGCCGGCAAAGATGTCGCCGAAGTTGCCGGTCGGCACCGAGAAGGCCACCGAGCGCGCCGGCCCACCCAGCTGCAGCGCAGCGTGGAAGTAGTAGACGATCTGGGCCATGATCCGCGCCCAGTTGATCGAGTTGACCGCCACCAGCCGGGTGCCCTTGAGGAAACCCTGGTCGGCGAAGCTGGCCTTGACCATCTCCTGGCAGTCGTCGAAGTTACCTTCGATGGCGATGTTGTGGATGTTCTCGCCCAGCAGCGTGGTCATCTGCCGGCGCTGCACCTCGGACACACGGTTGTGCGGGTGCATGATGAAGATGTCGACGTTCTCGCAGGCCTTGCAGCCTTCGATCGCCGCCGAGCCGGTGTCGCCACTGGTGGCGCCCATGATCACCACGCGCTCGCCGCGCTTGACCAGGAAATGGTCGAGCAGGCGACCGAGCAGCTGCAGGGCGAAGTCCTTGAACGCCAGGGTCGGGCCGTGGAACAGCTCCAGCACCCACTCGTTGGAATCGAGCTGACGCAGCGGCGCCACCGCGGCATGAGCGAAGACGCCGTCCGGGCCGGTAGCGTAGGTCTCTTCGAGGATCTTCTTGAAATCGGCATCGCTGATGCTGCCGGCAACGAACGGGCGCATCACGCGGAAGGCCAGCTCGTGGTACGGCAGGCCGGCCCAGGAAGCGATCTCTTCCTGGGTGAAACGCGGCAGGTTCTCGGGCACGTAGAGGCCGCCATCGCTGGCCAGGCCGGCGAGCAGGACGTCTTCGAAGTTCAGGGCCGGCGCCTGGCCGCGGGTGCTGATGTAGCGCATGGGTGCAAACCTTCGGTTTGAGCTTGAAACCGCGAGTCCGACGCGCACTGCTTCAGACTCGGGGATTGAGGCTCCGGATTAGTTGAGCTGCTCGACGCGGATGCGCACGACCTTGCCGGTTACACCTTCGAGCGCCTCGAGGGCGGCGATGGCGTCGTCGATACGGGCTTCGCGCACGCGGTGGGTGACCAGAATCATCGGCACCAGACCGTCGTGCTCCTCGGCTTCCTTCTGCATGATCGACTCGATGTTGATGCCGCGCTCGGACAGGATGCTCGCCACCTGGGCCAGCACGCCCGGATGATCCTTGGCCTGGATCCGCAGATAGTAGGCACTTTCGCAGTCGCTGATCGGCAGGATCGGATGATCGGAAAGCGAGTCCGGCTGGAACGCCAGGTGTGGCACGCGGTTGGTCGGATCGCTGGTCAGCGCGCGGACCACGTCGACGATGTCCGCCACCACCGCCGAAGCGGTCGGCTCCATGCCAGCACCGGCGCCGTAATAAAGGGTGCTGCCGACGGCGTCGCCGTTGACCATTACCGCGTTCATCACGCCATTGACATTGGCGATCAGGCGATCTGCCGGGATCAGTGTCGGGTGCACGCGCAGTTCGATGCCCTGTTCGGTGCGGCGCGCCACGCCCAGGTGCTTGATGCGATAGCCGAGGGCCTCGGCGTAGTTGACGTCGGCGCTGGTCAGCTTGCTGATGCCTTCGGTGTAGGCCTTGTCGAACTGCAGCGGAATGCCGAAGGCGATGGAGGCGAGGATGGTCAGCTTGTGCGCGGCATCGATGCCCTCGACGTCGAAGGTCGGATCGGCCTCTGCGTAACCCAGCGCCTGGGCTTCCTTGAGCACGTCAGCGAAAGCCCGCCCCTTCTCGCGCATCTCGGAGAGGATGAAGTTGCCGGTACCGTTGATGATGCCGGCCAGCCAGTTGATGCGGTTGGCCGCCAGACCCTCGCGGATTGCCTTGATCACCGGAATGCCGCCGGCCACGGCGGCCTCGAAGGCGACGATAACGCCCTTCTCGCGCGCCTTGGCGAAGATCTCGTTACCGTGCACGGCGATCAGCGCCTTGTTCGCGGTGACCACGTGCTTGCCGTTCTCGATCGCCTTGAGTACCAGCTCCTTGGCGATGGTGTAGCCACCGATCAGCTCGACGACGATGTCGATTTCGGGGTTGTTGACCAGGGCGAAGACGTCAGCGGTGACCTCGGTACCGGTGGTATCGCAGCGCGGGTTCGGATCGCGGGCGGCGATCTGGGTCACTTCGATGCCGCGGCCGGCGCGACGCGCGATCTCTTCGGCGTTGCGCTTGAGCACATTGAAGGTGCCGCCGCCGACGGTTCCCAGTCCACAGATACCTACTTTCACCGGTTTCAAGCTCAGCTCCCCATCACCGCTGGAGCGCCCGGTTCGCCGGGCGCAAGGAAAAGAGCCGCACATTACGAATCGCGCGGCGGTTAGTCAATCGGCCAGATCCTGCGGCCTGTGCCTGCGGCGCAGATGCGCCCGGCAGGCAAGTTTCGATGCGCCGTTCAGCGTGCGTCCAGGGCCGCCTTGGCGAGCACGTCGGCGGGCTGGTAGCCGGGAATCAGCTGCCCGTTGGCGAGAATGATCGCCGGCGTGCCTTCGATGCCGATGCGCTGACCCAGGGCGTACTGCTTGAGTACCGGGTTGTCGCACTCGGCGCTGGGTACGGCGCGACGGGACTTGGCCAGGTTCATCGCCTCTTTCGGGTCCTTGGCGCACCACACGTTGGCCAGGACCTTGTGCGCATTGCTGCCGGCGCCACCACGCGGGAAGGCCAGATAACGCACCTCGACACCCAGACGATTCAGCTCCGGCACCTCGCTGTGCAGCTTCTGGCAGTAGCCGCAATCGGTGTCGGTGAACACGGTGATATGGGTCTTCGGTTGCGCCGGGGAGAAGATCACCATCTCCTTGCGCTCGATGCCGTTGACCTGATCGGCCACCGCCCGCAATTCCTGCTGCTGGGTCAGATTGACCACCTTGCCGCCGTCTATCTGCAACAGATGGCCATTGACCACGAACTTGCCATCCGGACTGGCATAGAGAATCCGGCCGCCCTGGATGTGCACCTCGTAAAGCCCCTGCATCGGGCTCTGCTGCACCGAGTCGACCGACAGGTCGGGCTGCAGCTGACGTAGCGCCTGACGAATGCTCTGCTCCGGATCAGCGGCCTGGGCGACAACGCTGGCACAGCTGAGCAGAACGGCGGATGCAAGGATGGACAGACGCATGGAGGCTCCGGGCGGTACGACGAATGAGGCCGCAGAGCCTACCACAGCGTGTTGCGGCGGGCGCTAGCGACGGGCCTCGACGGACAGTCCGGCACGCCCGACGGCTGCCGCAAGGCCGGCGAATCACCCTTTGCTATTCGGCATGAGCCACGACCTCGCCGGTGACACCCCTACCGCAACTGGCTCAATTGCCCAGTCCCGGCCCGGCCATCCATGACCGGTCGTTCGCCCTTTGCGACGCAGTGAGGGCCCACGATCTTGCGGACGACATCCCTGTCGCGACTGCGTAGCACTACCAGGCCCCGGCCCGGCCATCCATGGCCGGTCGTTCGCCCTTTGCGACGCAGTGCGTCGCAAGCGGGCTCACCCCCTCGGGTGGTGGCGGGCGTGGAGTTCCTGCAGGCGGGCGCGCGCGACATGGGTGTAGATCTGGGTGGTGGAAAGATCGCTATGCCCCAGCAGCAGCTGCACCACCCGCAGGTCGGCGCCGTGATTGAGCAGGTGGGTGGCAAAGGCGTGGCGCAGGGTGTGCGGGGAAATCGGCTTGAGGATGCCGGCGACCCTGGCATGCAGCTTGATCCGGTGCCAGAAGGTCTGGCGGGTCATCTGCTCGCCACGGCTGCTGGGGAACAGCACTTCGCTCGGCCGCCCGCCCAGCAAAGCGCCACGCCCGTCGCGCAGGTAGCGCTCGATCCAGACGATGGCTTCCTCGCCCAGAGGCACCAGGCGCTCCTTGCTGCCCTTGCCGAAGACCCGCAGCACGCCCTGGCGTAGATTCACCTGCTCCAGCGTCAACGACACCAGCTCGGTGACCCGCAGCCCGCAGGCATAGAGCACCTCGAGCATGGTGCGATCGCGCAGACCAAGCGCTTCGTCGATGGCCGGCGCCGCCAACAGCGCTTCCACATCGGCTTCCGAAAGCGACTTGGGCAACGGCTTGCCGAGCTGCGGCAGGTCGATCTGCAGCGTCGGGTCCTGGGCGATCAGTCGTTCGCGCAGCAGGTACCGATAGAACCCGCGCATGCCCGAGAGCAGACGCGCCGTGGAACGCGCCTTGTAGCCCTGGGCCAGACGCCAGGCAAGATGATCGAGGATGATCTCGCGGCCCGCGTCGGGTAGTTCCAGCCCGCGCTCACCGAGCCAGCCGTTGAACAGCGCGAGATCACTGCGATAGGCCGCGCGGGTGTGCTCCGAGAGACCCTTTTCCAGCCACAGGGCATCGAGGAAGCGGTCGATCAGTGGATGATCCAGGGCAGACATGGGCAGCTCGAAACGAGTGAAGAGCGGCAGTCTTCCACAACCACGCCGGCACCTGCCAGCACTACCCCGCTCAGGCCGGGAAGTCCGGCAGCACCGGGATCGGTTGCATGTTCTCATCGACGGCGACGAAGCTGAAAACACCCTGGATCGCGTGCTCACGACCGGCCGAATACATGTCCTCGACGAACACCTGGACTTCGACCTGGAGACTGGTGTTACCAACCTTGACCACCCGACCGACCAGTTCGACGATGGAGCCTGCGGCAATCGGATGCTTGAAGTCGATGCGGTCGGAGGAAACCGTCACCAGCGGCAGGCGACAGAAGCGCGTCGCGGTGACGAAGGACACCTCGTCCATCCAGGCCAGCGCGGTGCCGCCGAACAGAGTGTTGTGATGATTGGTACTGGGCGGGAATACCGCCTTGGCCACCCGACTGACGGAAAGCTCGGTACGGCGCTGGATTTCCTGTTCTCTGGGACTCATGCCATTGCCCTGCATTGATCCCGCCGCAGACCTAGAATCCATGGCCAGCCAGGCGGACGGTTGCAACGGGCGCAGTCACCACTGGCCCACAAACGAAAAGAGCAGCCCGTAGGCTGCTCTTCTTTTACGCCGCAAGCAGTCCTCAGGACAGCTTTTCCTTGATGCGTGCTGCCTTGCCGGACAGGTCGCGGAGGTAGTACAGCTTGGCCTTGCGCACGTCACCGCGACGCTTGACCGAGATGCTGTCGATCAGCGGGCTGTAGGTCTGGAAGGTACGCTCGACGCCGACACCGTTGGAGATCTTGCGCACGGTGAAAGCACTGTTCAGGCCACGGTTGCGCTTGCCGATAACGACGCCTTCGAAGGCCTGCAGACGCGAACGATCACCTTCCTTTACCTTGACCTGGACGATCACGGTGTCGCCCGGTGCGAAGGGAGGGATTTCCTTGCTCATCTGCTCGGCTTCGATCGCCTGGATGATCTTGTTGGTCATTGCTGTGCTCCTAGAGACGGGCAATCGGCCCGCCATCGATACGTTAACTATCGTCCCGCTGGCGAAGGTATTCCGCCAACAGCTTCTTCTCTTCTCCAGAAAGCGAGCGGCTATCCAGAAGATCGGCACGTCGTTCTGCGGTTCGCCCCAAGGCTTGCTGCAGACGCCAGCGCCGGATGTGTTCGTGGTTGCCGCTGAGCAGCACCTCGGGAACACGCTTGCCCTCGTACACCTCGGGTCGGGTGTAGTGCGGGCAATCGAGGAGACCATCGCTGAACGAGTCTTCCTCGGCCGAATCAGCATGACCCAGCGCCCCGGGGAGCAGCCGTGTCAGCGCGTCGATCAGCACCATCGCCGGTAGCTCGCCACCAGACAGCACGTAATCGCCAATCGACACTTCTTCATCCACGTGCGCCTCGATGAAGCGCTCGTCGATACCTTCGTAACGCCCGGCGATCAGGATCAGTGCCTGCTCCTGGGCCAGTTCGCGGACCACCGCCTGCGTCAGCGGGCGGCCCTGGGGCGACAGGTAGATCACCTTCGCACCCTCCCCGGCGGCCTGCCTGGCATCGGCCAGGGCTCCCTCCAGGGGCTTGATCTTCATCACCATGCCGGGGCCACCGCCGAAGGGTCGGTCATCCACGGTCTGGTGACGATCTTCGGTGTAGCTGCGCGGATTCCAGCAGGTCAGCTGCAACAGCCCCTGCTTCACCGCACGACTGGTAATGCCGTACTCGCTGATCGCGGCGAACATCTCCGGGAACAGGCTTATGACTTCGACTCGCAGGCCAGTCATCGCAGCACCCGTGTGTTCAGAAATCAGCATCCCAGTCGACCCGCATCTCGCCACTGGCCAGATCGATCGACTGCACACACTGCTCGATATAGGGCAGCAGACGCTCGCGATCATCCAGGCTGCCGGAGCAGGGCTTGACGACAATGACGTCGTTGGCACCGGTTTCCAGCAGGTGATCGATACGTCCGAACAGCTGTCCGTGCGTGTCGATGACCTTGAGCCCCACCAGCTGATGCCAGTAGTACTCGCCGTCAGGCAGATCAGGTAGCGAATCGAGCGGAACGCAGATCTCGAATCCGGCGAGGGCTCGCGCCTCTTCGCGGTCATCGAGGTCCTTGAGCCTGGCTACCAGAATCTTGTTCTGGGCCCGACCGCTGACCAGTTGAACCTGTCGTACCTCACCGTCACGCCGAAGCGTCCAGTTGCGGTAGCCGAGCAGGTTGTCGATCGGATCGGTGAAGGAGTAGACCTTCACCTCTCCACGAATGCCATGCGCCGAAACGATCTTGCCGATGACCAGCAGCTCACCGGCGGCTTCGGGCGTTGCATTCATGGGATTCAGGCAGCAGCCTTGGCCGCGTCCTTGAGCAGCTGAGCAACACGCTCAGACGGCTGTGCGCCCTGGCTCAGCCAGTAGCTGACGCGCTCCTGGTTGACCGACAGCTTGATTTCCGCGCCGGTGGCAACCGGGTTGAAGAAACCAACGCGCTCGACGAAGCGACCATCACGGGCGTTGCGGCTGTTGGTCACGGTCAGGTGATAGAAGGGGCGCTTCTTGGAGCCGCCACGAGCAAGACGGATGGTTACCATATGAACATCGTTTCCTGTAGTCGGTACTAGCAAATCGAATGCACGGGCTCCAGGCCCGAAAGGCCGCATATTCTAAGGATTATCCGGCATTTTGCAAATGAACTTTTCTGGCCGTGGCGGCGTGCCGTGCCGGGAGGCTGCGCGCGCCAGGAAAAGCACGGCGCGGCGCAGGCAGAGTCAGAACTTGGGCATGCCCGGGAGCATGCCGCCCATGCCCCGCATCATCTTGGCCATGCCGCCCTTGGCGGTGAATTTCTTCATCATCTTCTGCATCTGCTTGTGCTGCTTGATCAGCCGGCCGACGTCCTGCACCTGGGTACCGGAACCCATGGCGATGCGGCGCTTGCGCGAGCCGCTGATGATCTCGGGATCGCGCCGCTCGGCCGGGGTCATCGAATTGATGATCGCCTCCATCTGCCCGAACTGCTTCTCGGCGGCGCCCTGGGCATTGCCCATCTGCGACAGGTTGACCCCGCCGATGGACGGCAACTTGTCCATCAGGCCGCCGAGCCCGCCCATGTTCTTCATCTGCAGGAGCTGGTCGCGGAAGTCTTCGAGATCGAAGCCCTTGCCCTTCTTCAGCTTCTTGGTGAGCTTCTCGGCCTTTTCCTTGTCCAGGGTCTGTTCGGCCTGCTCGATCAGGCTGAGGACATCGCCCATGCCGAGAATGCGCGAAGCAATCCGGTCCGGATGGAAGGGTTCGAGCGCATCGCTCTTCTCGCCCATGCCGAGAAACTTGATCGGCTTGCCAGTGATCTGCCGCACCGACAGCGCCGCGCCACCGCGGGCGTCACCGTCGACCTTGGTCAGCACCACACCGGTCAGCGGCAGGGCGTCATTGAACGCCTTGGCGGTGTTGGCGGCATCCTGCCCGGTCATCGCATCGACCACGAACAGGGTTTCCACCGGATTGATCGCAGCGTGGACCGCCTTGATCTCGTCCATCATCTCGCTATCGACGTGCAGACGGCCGGCCGTATCCACCAGCACCACGTCGATGAACTTGAGCTTGGCCTCCTGGATCGCGGCGCGGGCAATGTCCACCGGCTTCTGGCTGAGATCGGAGGGAAAGAAGGTCACGCCCACTTCGGCAGCCAGGGTTTCCAGCTGCTTGATCGCCGCTGGCCGATAGACGTCGGCCGACACCACCAGCACACTCTTCTTCTTGCGCTCCTTGAGGAAGCGCGCCAGCTTGCCGACCGTGGTGGTCTTGCCCGCGCCCTGCAGGCCGGCCATCAGCACGACTGCCGGCGGTGCCGCCTGCAACGAAAGGTCCTCATTGGCGGCACCCATGAGGGTTTCCAGCTCGAGGCGGACGATCTTCACGAAGGCCTGGCCGGGGGTCAGGCTCTTGGACACCTCGGTACCGACCGCACGCTCCTTGACCCGATTGACGAAGTCCTTGACCACCGGCAGCGCGACGTCCGCCTCCAGCAGCGCCATGCGCACCTCGCGCAGGGTGTCCTTGATGTTGTCTTCGCTCAGCTTCGCCTTGCCGGTAACGGTACGCAGGGTGTGCGAAAGGCGGTCGGTCAAATTCTCAAACATGCGCGTTCCTATCCAGAAGCCCGGGGCGGGTGGCCGCAAGGCGCGCAGTATAACCAAGAGACAGAGGCACCGACACCGGGCCGGGGACTTCCTCGCAGCCGCTCTTGTATGCCAGACTCACGCACTTTCGGGCTCGCCTAAACGGATCTATGCAACCTCTGCTGCCCACCCTACTGGCCGCGGCACTCTATGCCGGCGCCAGCACTTATCAAGGCCTGCGCCTGGCTCGCCGGGAAAAGCCCGATACCCGCCTGCTCGGCCTGCTCGGCGCTGTCGCCCTGGTAGCACACGCCTTCAGTCTGTTGCTGCAGCTGCTTGCCATCGACGGCCTGCGTCTGGACTTCTTCAATGCCTCGAGCCTGATCGCCGCCGCAGTGATCTTCCTGACCCTGCTGGCCTGCCTGCGCATGCCAGTGTCGAACCTGCTGATCCTGCTCTTCCCGTTGGGCTGCCTGACCGCACTGCTGGCTGAATTCGCGCCGAGCGGCAACGCCCCCATCGTCATCGAAAGCCCCGGCATTCTGGCGCACATCCTGCTGTCGATCCTGGCTTACGGCGTGCTCAGCATCGCCATGTTCCAGTCGCTGCTGCTGTTGCTGCAGGATCACCAGCTCAAGCACAAGCATCCCTCCGGACTGATCCGCAACTTCCCGCCGCTGCAAACCATGGAGAGCCTGCTGTTCGGCTTCCTCTGGGCCGGCTGGCTGTTGCTTTCGCTGTCGCTGCTGTCCGGCTGGATGTTCTTCGACGATCTGTTCGCCCAGCATCTGGTGCACAAGACCGCGCTCTCCTGCCTGGCCTGGATAGTCTTCGCGATCCTGCTGTGGGGTCGCCACCGTCTCGGCTGGCGCGGACACAAGGCGATCCGCTGGACGCTGGCCGGCTTCTGCCTGCTGATGCTGGCCTACTTCGGCAGCAAGCTGGTACGCGAATTCATCCTGCATATATAAGCAGTCACCACGCCCCGCTCCGAGGCCCCGCTCGTGGAACACATTCACCCTGGCTTTCTATTCGGCCTGCTCGTCTTCCTGCTGGTCTGCTCCGCATTCTTCTCCAGCGCGGAGACCGGCATGCTCAGCCTCAACCGCTACCGCCTGCGCCATCGAGCCAAGGAAGGTCACGGCGGCGCACGCCGGGCGAGCGCGCTGCTGGCACGCCCGGACCGGTTGCTCGGCACCATTCTGGTCGGCAACAACTTCGTCAACATCCTCGCCTCATCCATCGCGACCGTTCTGGCGATGCAGTTCTGGGGGGAGGCCGGCATCGCCATCGCCACCATCGGCCTGACATTGGTACTGCTGATCTTTGGCGAGATCACCCCCAAGACCCTGGCAGCACTACGCCCCGAGGTTGTGGCGTATCCGGCCACCATCCCCCTGCTGATACTGCAGAAGCTATTCCATCCGCTGGTCTGGGCGCTGGGAATCATCAGCAACGGTTTGCTGCGCCTGCTCGGCGTCGACGCGACCAAGAAGGGCAGTGACAGCCTGACCACCGAGGAGCTGCGCAGCGTCGTGCGTGAGTCCGGGCACGCCCTGCCGGTCAACCGCCAGAGCATGCTGCTGAGCATCCTCGACCTGGAGAAGGTGACGGTCAACGACATCATGATCCCGCGCAACGAGGCCATGGGCATCGATCTGGAAGACGATTTGGAGCAGATCATCGGCCAGCTGCGCACCACCACCCACACCCGCCTGCCGGTGTTCCGCAACGACGTCAACCAGGTCCTGGGCATCGTCCATATGCGCCAGATCGCCCGTCTGCTGACGCACAACCAGCTGACCAAGGAAGCCCTGGAAGCCGCCTGCCACGAACCCTATTTCGTTCCCGAAAGTACTCCGCTGTCGACCCAGCTGATCAACTTCCAGAAACAGAAGCGACGCATCGCCATGGTCGTCGACGAATACGGCGAAGTGCTCGGCATCGTGACGCTGGAGGATATCCTCGAGGAAATCGTCGGCGAGTTCAGCAATCAGGACATCCTGCGTAGCCCCGACATCCATCCTCAGGACGACGGCACCCAGGTGATCGACGGCTCCGCCTACATCCGCGAGATCAACAAGGCGCTGGAGTGGAACCTGCCCTGCGACGGTCCGAAGACACTGAACGGCCTGATCACCGAGGCACTGGAGAGCATTCCGGACAGTGCCGTATGCCTGAAGATCGGCCCGTATCGCCTGGAAATCCTCCAGTCATCGGAGAACCGGGTGAAGAGTGTGCGCATCTGGCGGGCTGATGCAGCCCCTAGCGCGCCTGACGAAACCCGCTGAAGCGCGCCGCCAGCCCCTCCGCCCAGAGCCGATAACCCAGGGCCGACGGGTGATAGCCGTCGCGGGCGAGGTACTGCGCAGCAAAAGGCAGATCCAGCGCGCAGTGCGGGGCGCCCAGCTCCGCCGCCAGCGCCCGCAGATCATGATCCAGCAGAGTGGCGCGCCAGCCGAGCAGTTGCCGCAGCATCCAGGGCAGCGCGCGGAAATGCGCCAGGGGCGGCACAGCGGCAAAGGCCACTTGCGCCCCCTTCGCCTGCCAGCTTTCGGCCAATCGCCGCAGCCCTTCGCGCCAGACGCTGCGTGAGCTGAAATGGGTGCAATCGTTGACGCCAAAGACCAGCAGCACCAAATCTGCCGGCGCATCCAGACTCGCCGGAAGCAGGCGCTCGGCAGCCTGAATTGCAGTGATGCCGTTCTCGCCCACGGCGCGCCAGGCGACCGCCCGGCCCTGCGCAGCGAGCGCAATTGCCAGCTGCGCGGCGAGTCCTTCGGACTGAGTTTCAACCCCTACGCCGGCCACGGTCGACTCGCCCAGTACCAGCACATGCAGCGACTCGCCGACACCCACCTCACCGCACTGCGGTCCTGCTGCCGGCGGCAGGCGCAGCGCGTGGCGGCGGGTATGCAAGGCTTGCGGCAGAAGCAGCGGCAGCAGGATGAGCGCAAGCATCCACCAGAGCAGATGCAGCAGCGCGATCACAGGGTAACGTCGACCGCCTGCGCGGCACGGGTGGCCTTGGCTCGCGCCGCCTCGACCGACTCATCCCGCGCCAGGGCCACGCCCATGCGCCGCTGGCCGGCGACCTCCGGCTTGCCGAACAGGCGCAGCGCGGTGTCCGGCTCGGCCAGTGCCGCCGCCAGATTGCCGAAGGCGGTTTCCCGCGAATGGCCTTCGACCAGGATCACAGCGGACGCACTGGGCCCGAACTGGCGGATCAGCGGGATGGGCAGACCGAGAATCGCCCGCGCATGCAGGGCGAATTCGGACAAGTCCTGGGAAATCAGGGTCACCAGGCCCGTGTCATGGGGCCGTGGCGAGACCTCGCTGAACCACACTTGATCACCGCGCACGAACAGTTCGACGCCAAAGATCCCGCGGCCACCCAATGCCTCGGTGACCCGCCGCGAGATGCGCTCGGACTCGGCCAGCGCCGCCGGACTCATCGCCTGCGGCTGCCAGGACTCGTGATAGTCGCCCTTGACCTGACGATGGCCGATGGGTGCGCAGAAGCTGGTACCGCCAGCATGGCGCACGGTGAGCAGGGTGATCTCGTAGTCGAAATCGATGAAGCCCTCGACGATCACCCGCCCCTTGCCAGCACGCCCGCCCTGCTGGGCGTAGTCCCAAGCAGCCTCAAGTTCGGCTTCATCACGCAGCAACGACTGGCCTTTGCCGGAGGAGCTCATGATCGGCTTGACCACGCAGGGGTAGCCCACCGCCTGCACCGCATCGACGTATTCGGCAAAGCTGTCGGCAAAGCGATAGGGCGAGGTCGGCACACCCAGCTCCTCGGCCGCCAGGCGGCGAATACCCTCACGATTCATGGTCAACTGCGCCGCCCGCGCGGTGGGTATGACGGTGAAGCCTTTGCTCTCCAGCTCGACCAGGGTCGCCGTGGCGATGGCCTCGATTTCCGGGACGATGTAGTGCGGCTGCTCCTGCTCGATGACCGCACGCAGCGCGACGCCGTCGAGCATGTCGATCACATGGCAGCGATGGGCCACCTGCATCGCCGGCGCATCGGCATAGCGATCGACCGCAATCACCTCAACCCCCAGGCGCTGCAGTTCGATCACCACTTCCTTGCCCAGCTCACCTGCGCCACACAGGAGTACGCGGGTCGCACTCGACGACAATGGGGTTCCAATTCGGGGCATGTCGATATTCCTCATCTATTCAGGGCACGCGGCGCGAAGCCGGCGGCAAATGGCAGTGCGCAGGGGCTAGCGCGGCTGGCTCAGCAACAGCCCGGCAGCCTCGGCACGGACCTGGCAGCGCGCCAGCACCTCGCGGCGTTCATGGTCGTCCATCCGACTCCAGCGGGTGATCTCGGCGGCACTGCGCTGGCAGCCGATGCAGATGTCGTCATCGTCCAGCGCGCAGACATGCACACAGGGCGAGGCCACCGGCGCCGACGCCGTCATTCGTCGTCAACCTGCAGCTCGCGCGCGTAGCGCTGGGCGTTGTGCACGTAGTGCGCGGCGCTGGCTTCGAGCATCTTCATCTGCTGCTCGGACAGCTGGCGCACCACCTTGCCGGGAGAGCCCATCACCAGGCTGCCGTCGGGGATTTCCTTGCCCTCGGCGATCAGCGCGTTGGCGCCGATGATGCAGTACTTGCCAATCTTCGCGCCGTTGAGCACCACGGCGTTGATGCCGATCAGGCTGTATTCGCCGATGCTGCAGCCGTGCAACATGACCTTGTGGCCGATGGTCACGCCCTTGCCGACCGACAGCGGAAAGCCCATGTCGGTGTGCAGCACGCTGCCATCCTGGACGTTGGCATTTTCACCAATGTGGATAAGCTCGTTGTCGCCGCGCAACACGGCGTTGAACCAGACACTGGCGCCGGCCTCGAGGCGGACCTTGCCGACCAGAGAGGCGTTGGGAGCGATCCAGCTTTGCGGGTCGGCCTCGACCCGGGCATCCCCCAGACGGTATTTCATGCGTGCTCCTGAGTGGGCATCAGCCCAGATGGATGAAGGATTCCGGTGGCCGGTGCAGGGCGATGTCGGCGTCGTAGAGCAGGTTGACCAGCTCCACCACCATGATCGCCGTGAGCCCCCAGATCTTGAACTGCTGATAGCGATAACAGGGCACATACCAGCTGCGCCCGAGATAATCGATGCGATGAGTGACCTCGCGCTGGTCCTCGCGGAAGAAGCTCAGCGGCACCTGGAAGACGGCAGCGATCTCGGCGTCGTTGGGGCGATATTCGACGTAGTCCGGCACCAATCCGACATAGGGCGTGACCTTGATCCCGTGGCGCGATACCAGCGGGCTCAAGGGGCCGACGATCTCCACCAGACCCGGCGGCAGACCGACCTCCTCCTCCGCCTCGCGCAGGGCCGTGTGCATCAGGCTGGCATCCTCCGGGTCGCGCCGACCGCCGGGAAAGGCCACCTCGCCGCCGTGGGTCGACAACCCGCTGGCACGCAGGGTCAGGACCAGCTCGGGGTCCTCGCTGCGGGTGATCGGCAGCAGCACCGCAGCCTCGGGAAAACGCGCGTCGATCTCCAGATCCTGTGGCGTGAAGCCGCGCACACGTTGGAGCAACTCGTCCAGCATGGGAAATCTCTCATCGCTTATCGGCGGCATCATGGCACGAAAGAACGCCCCGCCCAAGCCTGCAGACTCGTCAGCAAAGCGGGGCCGGCGCTTGCTCGACGCCGCCAGGGAGAGTCAATATCGAGCGACAAGAAAACCTGCGAGCAAACAATGAAATTCTGTAGCCAGTGCGGCAACCCCGTGGTGCAGCGAATCCCCGACGGCGACAACCGGCCGCGCTTCGTCTGCGACAACTGCCAGACCGTGCACTACCAGAATCCGCGCATCATCGCTGGCTGCCTACCGGTGTGGCAGGACCGCATCCTGCTCTGCCGCCGGGCGATTCAGCCGCGCCGCGGCTACTGGACCCTGCCGGCAGGTTTCATGGAGAACGGCGAAACCATGGAGGCTGCCGCCCGCAGGGAGACCTGGGAGGAAGCCTGCGCACGGGTCGAGAGCCTACAGCTGTATACCCTGTTCGACCTGCCGCACATCAATCAGGTGTACATGTTCTTCCGCGCCGAACTGAGCGACGGCGAGTTTGCCGCAGGCGAGGAGAGCCTGGAGGTGCAGCTGTTCGACGAAAGGGATATTCCCTGGTCGGAGCTGGCTTTCCCGACCGTGGGGCGTACCTTAGAATGCTTCCTCGCCGACCGCCGGAGCGACCTGTTCCCGGTACGCAACGAGCCGATCGAAGCTCTGCGGGCGCACTACAAGAATCTCTGACGCATGCGTCATCTTTTCGAATACCGGGGAAATGCATTGATGCGCTGGTCGCTTGCCATTATCTGCCTGTGCATGAGCCTGATCTGCCAGGCCAGTACCGCACCGCATCTGACGCCGCGCATCGACAAGGTGCTGGTGGTGAAATCCGAACGCAAGCTGCACCTGCTCAGCCGTGGCGAGACGCTGAAGTCCTACCGCGTCTCGCTCGGCAAGAAGCCCGACGGCCCCAAGCTGTACGAAGGCGACAAGCGCACCCCGGAAGGCTTCTACTGGATCGACTGGCGCAAGAACAGCGACAAGTACAACCTCTCCATGCACATTTCCTACCCCAACGCCCGCGACCTGGCCCGCGCCCGCCAGGAAGGCATGCCGCCCGGCGGCATGATCATGATCCACGGCACCCCGGTGGATGAGGAGTACCCGGAATGGTACTTCCACACCCTGGACTGGACCGAAGGCTGCATCGCGCTGAAGAACGACGACATGCGCGAGATCTGGCAGCTGGTGAAGGACGGCACGCTGATCGAAATCAGGCCGTAGCGACTGCGGCACGCTGGAAACCAGGATCGAAGCGGTTCTGCACGGGTGCAAACGCAAGGACCGCTCAAGCCTCGGACATGCAGCGCTAAAACACCATGTCCGACAGCCGCCAGACGTCATACGCCGGCGTCTCGTAGGGATGTGCCTGTTTCAGCGCCTTGATCGCCGCATGGATGACGTCATCGGCGACCACCAGCTCCACCTTCCATTCGTCGACGCGCTCCGTCCGTCCCTGCTCGCCGAGCGCCGGATTGCTGCCCGGCAATGGACGAAACTGCCCCTCGCCGAGAACCTGCCAGCAGCACTGGTCATAATTGCCCAAGCGCCCGGCGCCGGCAGCGAAGACGGCAGTCTTGACCTGCTCAAGGTGGCTGTCGGGAACGTAGAAACACAGCTTGTACATGCAACCTCCGGGGCTTGAGGATCGGCAGCCGGTCGGCGTCGACCCCATGCTGGCATTCTGCCCAAATCCCTTTGGCTACCCAATGCTGGTACGCATTGAAACGCCTGTCCAGCGCGGAGCCCAACAGACCCGCAAAGTCTGTGCAGCAGGATGTAGAAACGACGACGCCCTCCGAAGAGGGCGTCGTTGCTGGCGAGCGATCCGTCAGTCGACCCAGACCCGCGCGTTGCGGAACATGCGCATCCAGCCACCGTCTTCCTGCCACTCCTCGGGATGCCAGGAGTTCTGCACCGCCCGGAACACCCGCTCCGGGTGCGGCATCATGATGGTCACCCGGCCGTCGCGACTGGTCAGGCCGGTGATGCCGCGCGGCGAGCCGTTGGGGTTGGCCGGATAGTTCTCGGTGACCTTGCCGTGGTTGTCGATGAAGCGCAGCGCAACCGAGCCGGACAGGTCGGCCTCGAGCAGCGCCTCGGCACTCTCGAACTCGGCATGGCCCTCGCCGTGGGCGATGGCGATCGGCAGGCGCGAGCCGGCCATGCCCTGCAGGAAGATCGATGCCGACTCCTGCACCTGGACCATCGCCACGCGCGCCTCGAACTGCTCCGAGCGGTTGCGCACGAAGTGCGGCCAGTTCTCGGTGCCGGGGATCAGCTCGTGCAGGTTGCTCATCATCTGGCAGCCATTGCACACGCCCAGCGCAAAGCTGTCGCGGCGCTCGAAGAAGGCCTGGAAGCCTTCGCGGGCGCGGGCATTGAACAGCACCGACTTGGCCCAGCCCTCGCCGGCACCGAGCACGTCGCCATAGGAGAAACCGCCGCAGGCGACCAGCCCCTTGAACTGCGCCAGATCGATGCGGCCGGCAAGGATGTCGCTCATGTGCACGTCGATCGCGGCGAAACCGGCGCGGTCGAAGGCCGCAGCCATCTCCACCTGGCCGTTGACGCCCTGCTCGCGCAGCACCGCCACCTTCGGTCGCACGCCGGTGTTGATGTAGGGCGCAGCGATGTCCTCGTTGACGTCGAAGCCGAGCTTGACGCTCAGGCCGGGATTCTCTTCATCCAGCAGGGCATCGAACTCCTGGTCGGCGCAGCTGGCGTTGTCGCGCAGACGCTGAATGCGATAGCTGGTCTCGCTCCACTGCCGCTGCAACAGGCGGCGATCGCCCTGCAGCACCACCGCCCCCTCAAAGCGCAGGCTGACTTCCGCGCTATTGAGCGGCTTGCCGATCACCGCCACGCAGTCGCCCAGACCCGCCGAGCTGAACTGCGCCAGCACTTCCTCAACGGCATCCTGGCGCACCTGGATCAGCGCACCCAGCTCCTCGTTGAACAGCACCGCCGCCAGCTCTTCGCGGCTCTCGGCCAGGCCGTCGAGGTTCAGCGCCAGGCCGCAATGGCCAGCAAAGGCCATCTCCAGCGCCGTGGTCAGCAGACCGCCGTCGGAGCGGTCGTGATAGGCCAGCAGCAGGTTGTCCTGGTTCAGCCCCTGGATCACCGCAAAGAACGCCTTGAGATCCTCGGCGTCGTCAACGTCCGGCACCTGCTGACCGAGCTGAGCATGGGTCTGCGCCAGGATCGAGCCGCCCATGCGGTTCTGCCCGCGACCCAGGTCGATCAGGATCAGGTCGGTCTCGCCCTTGTCCAAGCGCAGTTGCGGCGTCAGGGTACGGCGCACGTCCTGCACCGGCGCGAAGCCGGAGATGACCAGCGACAGCGGCGAGGTCACGCTCTTGTCGACGCCCTCCTCCTGCCAGCGGGTCTTCATCGACATCGAGTCCTTGCCCACCGGAATGCTGATGCCCAGCGCCGGGCACAGCTGCATGCCGACCGCCGCGACGGTGTCGTACAGACGGGCGTCTTCACCGGGATGCCCGGCCGCCGCCATCCAGTTGGCCGACAGCTTGATGTCGGAAAGCTTGTCGATGCGCGCGGCGGCCAGGTTGGTGATCGCCTCGCCGACAGCCATGCGCCCGGAGGCCGGCGCGTCGAGCAGCGCCAGCGGCGTGCGCTCGCCCATTGCCATGGCCTCGCCGGTGTAGACGTCGAAGCTGGTCGCAGTGACTGCGCAATCGGCCACCGGCACCTGCCAGGGGCCGACCATCTGATCGCGCGCCACCAGGCCGGTGATGCTGCGATCGCCGATGGTGATAAGGAAACTCTTGCTGGCCACCGCCGGGTGATGCAGCACGCGCTTGAGCGCCTCGTCCAGATCGACGCTGGCGGCGTTGAAGGCGTCGCCGCGCTCGGCCTCGCGGCTGGCGCTGCGGTGCATGCGCGGTGGCTTGCCGAGCAGCACTTCCAGCGGCATGTCCACCGGGTTGTTGCCGAAGTGGCTGTCGGAGACCGTCAGCTGCGGCTCGGCAATTGCCTCGCCAACCACCGCGAACGGGCAACGCTCACGCTCGCAGATCGCCTTGAAGCGCTCGAAGTCGGCACTGTCGACCGACATCACGTAGCGCTCCTGCGACTCGTTGCACCAGATCTCCAGCGGGCTCATGCCCGGCTCGTCGTTGGGCACGTTGCGCAGCTCGAAGCGACCGCCACGGCCGCCGTCGTTGATCAGCTCCGGCAGGGCATTGGAGATGCCGCCGGCGCCGACGTCATGGATGAACTTGATCGGGTTCTGCTCACCGAGCTGCCAGCAGCGGTCGATGACCTCCTGGCAGCGGCGCTCCATCTCCGGGTTGTCGCGCTGCACCGAAGCGAAGTCGAGGTCCGCCGAGCTGGCACCGGTGGCCATCGACGAAGCCGCGCCGCCGCCCAGGCCGATCAGCATCGCCGGGCCGCCGAGAACGATCAGCTTGGCACCAACCGATATCTCGCCTTTCTGCACGTGGTCGGCACGGATGTTGCCCAGGCCGCCGGCGAGCATGATCGGCTTGTGGTAGCCACGCACTTCCTCGCCACGCGGGCTGTCGACCGCCTGCTCGAAGGTACGGAAGTAGCCGGTCAGCGCCGGACGGCCGAACTCATTGTTGAAGGCGGCACCGCCGAGCGGGCCCTCGATCATGATGTCCAGCGCGGTGACGATGCGCTCGGGCTTGCCGTAGGGCTTTTCCCACGGTTGGACGAAGTCGGGGATGTTCAGGTTGGAGACGGTGAAGCCGGTGAGGCCGGCCTTGGGCTTGGCGCCGCGACCGGTAGCACCCTCATCGCGGATCTCGCCGCCGGAGCCGGTCGAAGCCCCCGGGAAGGGCGCGATCGCGGTCGGGTGGTTGTGCGTCTCGACCTTCATCAGGATATGCACCGGCTCCTGAACCGCGGCGTACTCACCGGTTTCAGGATTCGGGTAGAAGCGCCCGGCGGTGAAGCCTTCGATCACCGAGGCGTTGTCCTTGTAGGCGGACAGCACGCCTTCGCGGTGCATCTCGTAGGTGTTCTTGATCATGCCGAACAGCGACTTTTCCTGGCTTTCGCCGTCGATGTCCCAGCTGGCATTGAAGATCTTGTGCCGGCAGTGCTCGGAGTTCGCCTGGGCGAACATCATCAGCTCGACGTCGTGCGGGTTGCGCCCCAGCGCGACGAAATTCTTCAGCAGATAGTCGATCTCGTCCTCGGCCAGGGCCAGGCCCAACTGGACGTTGGCCTGCTCCAGGGCGGCGCGACCGCCGCCGAGAATGTCCACCGCGGTCAGCGGCCGCGGCTGGGCCTGGCTGAACAGGCTCTGCGCCTCTTCCATGCCCGCCAGCACGCGCTGGGTCATGCGATCGTGCAGCAGCGCTGCAACGGTCTGCGCGTCAGCCGCGGACAGCTCGCCACTGACGTAATAGGCAATGCCGCGCTCGAGGCGCTCGATCTTGCCCAGACCGCAGTTGCGCGCGATGTCGCTGGCCTTGCTCGACCAGGGCGAGATGGTGCCCAGACGCGGCACCACCAGGAACAGTCGACCGGCGGGCTCCTGCACCGGCACGCTCGGCCCGTACTTCAGCAGTCGCGCCAGCACCTTCTGCTCGTCGTCGCCCAGGGCGCCGCGGGTCTGCGCAAAGTGCGCGAACTCCGCATAGAGGCCGGTCACCGCAGGCACGCGAGCCCTCAGCAGGTCGAGCAGTTTGCCGTGGCGAAAGGCGGAAAGGGCGGGAGCGCCGCGCAGGATCAACATCGTCGGGACAGCCTCTGGGGAAGGGGATGTTTGAAGGGTGCGCATTCTAGCGCAAAGCACCGCGGGCGGCATCCGTGCGCGGCGCACCGCAGCTAGCAGAGAAGCACCCGGCTGTCGAGATATGGCACCCGGGGACCTTTGCGTATACTGCGCCGATGTTTGCCCGACCCGCGTTCCGCATGCGCACTGCCGCCTGGCTGATGGCGACCGGAATCCTTCTGCTGCTCGGTGGCTGTAGCGAACCTCAGCCCACTACCCTCGAGCGCGTACAGAAGGAGGGAGTACTGCGGGTGATCACTCGCAACAGCCCCTCCACCTACTTCCAGGATCGCAACGGCGAAACCGGCTTCGAATACGAACTGGTCAAGCGTTTTGCCGATGACCTGGGCGTAGAGCTGCAGGTCGAGACGGCAGACAACCTGGAAGACCTGTTCACCCGCCTCAACCAGCCGGATGGCCCCCATCTGGCTGCCGCCGGGCTGATCGCCACCAGCGGCCGTGACAACCTTGCCCGATTCTCCACCAGCTACCTCGATGTCGCGCCACAGATCGTCTACCGCAGTGGGCAACGCAGACCGACCGGCACCGCCGCCCTGCCCGGCAAGCGCATCATGGTGCTCAAGGGCAGCAGCCACGCCGAGCAGCTCGCCGCACTCCGCCCGTCGCTGCCGGAGCTGGCCTTTGAAGAATCCGACGCCGTCGAGATCGTCGACCTGCTGCGCATGGTCGACGAAGGCCAGATCGACTTCACCCTGGTCAACGCCAACGAACTGGCGATGAACCAGGTGTATTTCCCCAACGTCAGGGTTGCCTTCGATCTGGGCGACCCGCTACCGATGAGCTGGGCGGTTGCCGCCGGCGAAGACCGCAGCCTGCTCACCGAAATCGATCTGTTCCTGCATCGCTCGCGCGACAACGGCACCCTGCAGCGACTGACCGAACGCTACTACGGGCATGTCGACGTGCTCGGCTATGTCGGCGCCTACACCTTCGCCAAGCACCTGCAGCAACGCCTGCCGCGCTACGAGAAGATGTTTCGCCAGGCCGCCGAGCAGAACGGCGTGGACTGGCGGCTGCTCGCCGCGATCGGCTACCAGGAATCCCTCTGGCAACCCACCGCCACCTCCAAGACCGGCGTGCGCGGCCTGATGATGCTGACCCAGCGTACCGCCCAGGCGATGGGCGTATCCAACCGCCTCGATCCCAAGCAGAGCATCGATGGCGGCGCGCGCTATTTCGTCCATGTACACCAGGGGCTGCCCGAGTCGATCGAGGAGCCCGACCGCACCTGGTTCGCCCTCGCCGCCTACAACGTTGGCGGCGGTCATCTGGAAGACGCAAGGCGGCTGACCGAGGCCGAAGGACTCAATCCGAACAAGTGGCTGGACGTGAAGAAGATCCTGCCGCGACTGTCGCAGAAGCAGTGGTACAGCAAGACCCGCTACGGCTACGCGCGCGGCGGCGAGCCGGTGCACTTCGTCGCCAACATCCGCCGCTATTACGACATCCTCACCTGGGTCACCCAGCCGCAACTCGAAGGTGGCGAACTCGCCGAAAGCGGTCTGCATATCCCCGCACCGAACAGTCACAGGCCGGGCAACGGCGTCGAGCAACTACCGCCGCTGTAGTCACCCCCTGCCAGGCGGCGAGCACCTGCTACTCGGCCTGACAGCGTCTGCTGCCGACTCAGGCTGAATCAGCCAGCCAGGCCACTAGCCCGGGCGCTCGCGGCGCTGACGAAAGAACTCGCGCAACAGCTCGCTGCAGGCCTCGGCCAGCACCCCGCCCTCGACCAGCACCCGATGATTGAGAAAGCCCTGGGAAAAGAAGTCGCCCTGGCTGACCGCCACCCCGGCCTTGGGCTCGGTGGTGCCGTAAACCACCCGAGCAATGCGTGAGTGCACGATCAGCCCGGCGCACATGCTGCAGGGCTCGAGGGTGACGTAGAGGGTGCTGCCGGGCAGTCGATAGTTCTCCAGCTGCCGCGCAGCGTCGCGAATCGCCACCATCTCGGCATGAGCGCTGGGATCATGGCTGCCGATCGGACAGTTGAAGCCACGCCCGATCACCTCCCCCTCCTGCACCAGCACCGCGCCCACCGGCACCTCGCCACGCTCGCCGCCCAGGCGCGCCTGCTCCAGCGCCAGCGTCATGAAGCGCTGGTCGTGGCTGCGGTCGATGATCTGGATCTTCTTCATGGGCTGCACAAATGGCGAAACGGGGCGCCTAGTCTGAAGCGCCGCGCCGGCGAGTCAAGCCAGTCGATCAGACCACCTCGATCGCCGCCATCAGGCCGGTCTCCATGTGATCGATGACGTGGCAATGGAACATCCAGGTGCCCGGGTTATCGGCGACCAGGGCGATGCGTGCCGTCTCGTTCTTGCCCAGCAGAAAGGTATCGGTGAACCAGGGCTCGATCTGCCGCCGATTGGACGACAGCACCTTGAACGTCATGCCGTGCAGATGAATCGGATGCTGATACTGGCTCAGGTTGCGCAATTCGAAGATATAGCTGCGGCCGAGTTGGAGGCTGGCAATCGGTCGCTCGGCACAGGATACATCGTTGATATCCCACGCCTGGCCATTGATCTGCCAGAAGCTGTGCGCGGCGCCCTGGGCAAGATTGCTGCTCAGCGCGCCGGCCCACTCGAAGTTGAAGCGCAGCGTTTCGGCATTCGCCAGGTCCGGCTCGGCCAGCGGATTCGCCGGCAACGCTGGCGGCCAGTCACCGGCAACCTCGCTGCTGGCAACGCTTTTCAGCGTCGCCAGACGCAACGGGCCGTTGCGCAACGACAGCTCCTCACCCGCCGCCGGCACCCGCAGGCCAAGCTCGATGCGCATGCCGGGACCGAGCCAGTACTCCTTGCCCAGCGACTGCGGGCGCACCGGATTGCCGTCGAGCGCATAGATGCGCGCCTCGCCGGCGGACAGATTGAGGCGGTAGGTCAGGGTGTTGTCGAGGTTGAGCACGCGCAGCCGGACGACCTGTCCAGCCGGCAGCTCCAATGTCGGTGCATGCACGCCATTGACCGTCGACAGCGTGCCCGGTGTGCCGCCACGCGCCGCCTCGCGGGGCACACTGAAGGTGGTGAAGTTGCCCTGCTGGTCCAGATGCCAGTTTTTCAGGTTCAGCGTGCGCTCGTGCTGAAAACCGCTGCCGTGGCGCTCATCGACGATCAGCGCACCGACCAGACCGCGCCCCAGTTGCTCGCCGCTGGCGGTGTGCGGGTGGTACCAGAAGCTGCCGGCGTCCGGCAGGTCGAACTCATAGTCGAAGTGCTCGCCGGGGCGCACCGGCAGCTGGGACACGTAGGGCACGCCATCCATGTCGATCGGCAGGCGGATGCCATGCCAGTGGATGGTCGTGGGCTCGGCCAGTCTGTTGATGAAACGCACCCGCAACCGGTCGCCCTGGCGCGCACGCAGCTCCAGCCCCGGAACCTGTCCGCCATAGGCCCAGGCAGTGGTGCTGTGCCCGGCGACCAGCTCGACATCCAGCGGTGCGGCGATCAGTTCGTAGTCGTGGGTGGTCACTTCATCCGGGCGAGCCAGCCAGTAGCGCGCGCCGCCCGCGCCCAGGCCGACCACCGCAATTCCGGCAAGCCCGGCCAGTACTTCTCGGCGCGACAGATTCATAGCAACTCCTGCGAGTACAACGTCAGCAAACACGATGAAAAAAGCGGAGCGCAAGGGTAACGGATAGGCCCGGCGACGTCAGTTGCGTGCTGCGAGCCAGCTGTCGCCCCCCTTCCGAAACGCCGTGCCAGACGGCGTCGCTCGATGCCCAGCATGCAGTACGGGCACCCGCCAAAGAATACATCAATAATGCGAATTATTATTGATTGCATCAAGATCCAGTACTAGCATGCGCGCCCATCCGGCCCCGACCCCGCTCGGCATCCATATCCGAGGCGCGCCGATCAGGCGCAAAAACAAAACGGCAAGCGGGTCGAGCGTTGCCCGAAGCGTGCGCAACACCCCCATGAACGCAGCTGAACTGGAGCAAGCAATGCCATACGCAAGGAAACATCCCACCTCCCTCCCCCTGCGCAGCAGCCTCGGCCTGCTGGTCGCGCTGATCGCCTGCGCCGCCCAGGCCGACGCGCCGATCGCCCTGGACAAGACCGTCATCACCGCCAGCCAGACCGCCCACAACGAGCTGAGCGCGCCTGCCAGCGTCTCGGTGATCACTCGTCAGGAACTCGACAAGCTGCCGGTCTACACCCTCGCCGACGCGGTGAAGACCCTGCCGGGCGTGCACATCAACACCAGCTCCGGCTACGGCCGCAAGGAAATCAAGATCCGCGGCCTGGACTCGGACTATACCCTGCTGCTGCTCAATGGCCGGCGGATCAATTCGCGTGATGCGCTGACCTCCAACTACGCCAACGACTTCGACCTGTCGTCGATCCCGATGAGCGCGATCGAGCGCATCGAGGTCATCCGCGGGCCGATGTCCTCGCTGTATGGCGCCGATGCACTCGGTGGCGTGGTCAACGTAATCCTGCGTCAGCCGACCGATAGCCTCGCCGCCGGCGTGGCCTACAGCTACGAGACGCCCACCGAGGGTGACAACGGCGACAGCCACAAGACCAGCGCCTACCTCAGCGGCCCGCTGGTCGAAGGCCGCCTGCTCGGCAACCTGATCGTCGAGCATGTCGACCAGGCCGCCTGGCAGAGCGACCAACTCAGCCTGCGCGGCACCGACGCCGCCGAACAGCGCCAGGCCGCCAGTGTCTTCGGCAGCCTCAGCTGGCTGCTCGACGAGCAGCAGAGCATCGACCTGGACATCAGCCATCGCGAGGATGACCGCAAGGGCCGCTGGAACAACGCCGGCGCCCCGGCGCCGCTGACCACCAACGCGCAGGAGATGCAGCGCAGCAGTCTCGGCATCGCCCACAACGGCAACTGGGAGAACTTCGACTCGCGCCTGCGCTACTACTACGAGAACGTCGAGCTGACCGATGACTCGCAGCTGATGACCAGCCTGCGGCGCAAGGTCGGCGAGGTCGAGCAGGAAAACCACACCCTCGACGGCCAGGTTTCCACCGACATTGGCAGTCACCTGCTGACTGCCGGCGCCGAGCTGCGCCGCAGCGAGCTGAGCCACAACCAGAACCTCGGCAACCAGACCAATGTCGACCAGCAGGCCCTCTACCTGCAGGACGAATTCGCCTTCGGCGACCTGGCGATCACCGTCGGCGGGCGCTGGGATCATCACGAAACCTTCGGCGCCGAGTTCAGCCCGCGGATCTACGGCATCTATCGCCTGAGCGACAGCTGGGTGCTCAAGGGCGGCGTCGGCAAGGCATTCAAGGCGCCAAGCATCTCCCAAGCCGATCCCAGCTACGGCGTGCTGGCCTGCCGCGGCATGTGCACGGTGGTCGGCAACGCCGATCTCAAGCCGGAAACCTCGATCAGCAAGGAATTCGGCACCCTCTACCAGGACGGTCGCCTGGAAGCCGGGATCATGTTCTTCCACAACGATATCGAGGACATGATCGTCAGCGACAGCTGGCGCCCGGCCCAGGGTTACCGCCCGCCGGTGATGACCTACACCAATGTCAGCCAGGCGCGGGTGCAGGGTTACGAGGTGCACGGTCGCTACGCGCTGAACGAGGCGCTGGCGCTGCGCGCCAACTACACCTTCTCCGACGCCGAAGACCGCGACACCGAAAGGCCGCTGAGCAATACCCCGGAGCACCTGGCCAACCTGGGCATCGACTGGCAGCTGCTGCCCAGCCTGGGCATGACCCTGGACTACCAGTACACCGGCAGCCAGTGGCTCTACGTGCCGGCGCGCGGCAGCAATCGCGAATCCGGCGCCTATCACACGCTCAACCTGGGGGCGAAGTTCAAGGCGACCGAGGCGCTTGCCTTCACCGCCGGGCTGAACAACCTGACCAACACCAGGCGCGACGAGGTAGCCCAGTCGATCGATCACATCCTGATGGGTCGCAGCGCCTTCGTCGGCGTCAGCTACGACCTCTGAGCGCGTTCCTCCCTGGATCTTCCGAGAGCCTCTGCGCACCCGCCTGGTTGCCAAGCGACCAGGCGGGTGCGCCCGTGCCGGCGCGCCTGAGACCCTGGAGCTTTCGCCGCAGTCGAGGGTCCTGCTCAGCGCTAGCGCGCTGCTTTCGCGCGGATACCGGCCTGTGATCCTGCATCACCCCTGCTGATGATGGCCGGCCAAAATTGACGCGCCCCTACCCCGCTGCCAGATTCAACCGCCTCACAACCCGCACGGATGGAGGTATCTGGCTATGCGTTTCACCGATCGAGTGGCACTGGTAACCGGCGCCGGCAGCGGCATCGGCCGGGCAACCGCGCAACGACTGGCTGCCGAAGGCGCACGCCTGGTACTGGCGGACTGGTCGGCCGAGGGGCTGGCGGCGACCGTTGCACTTCTACCCGCCGGCTGCGAGGTACTGTCGCGGCAGATGGACGTCTCCGACGAAGCTGCAGTGCAGGCGCTGGTGAACGACGCTCTGGCACGCTTCGGCCAGATCGACGTGCTCTGCAACAACGCCGGCATCGCCGGCACCAGCCATCCACCGATCACCCAGCAGAACCCGGACGACTGGCAGAAGATCCTCGCGGTCAATCTGCTCGGGCCGATGTTCTTCACCCAGTACGTCAGCCGGCACATGTGTGAGCGGCGCCAGGGCGCCATCGTCAACACCGCCTCGGTGGCGGGCATCCGCTCCGGTGCCGGCGGCAACGCCTACAGCGCCTCGAAGGCGGCGGTGATCAACCTGACCCAGACCAGCGCCTGTGATCTGGGCGAGTTCAACGTGCGGGTGAATGCAGTCTGTCCGGGCCTGGTGGAAACCGGCATGACCCAGCCGATCTTCGACCTGGCCCGCGCCAAGGGCAAGGAAGAGAAACTCGGTGGCCGCGCCGAACTGCGTCGCTACGGTCGTCCCGAGGAGGTCGCCGCAGCCATCGCCTTTCTCGCCAGTGACGACGCCAGCTTCATCACCGGCCAGACACTGCCGGTCGATGGCGGCAACACCGCCTCGCTGAACATGCCCGGCATGAAACTCTGACCCCTCACCCAGGAGAGAACCCATGAACAATCCGCTGTTCGACCTGACCGGCAAGGTCGCCCTGATCACCGGCTCGACCAAGGGCATCGGCCGCTCCATCGCCGAGGAGCTGGCGCGCTGCGGCGCCAAGGTAGTGATTTCCAGCCGCAAGGCCGAGGCCTGCGAGCAGGTCGCCGCAGAGCTCAAGGCCAAGGGCTACGAGGCCCTCGCCGTGGCCTGCCACGTCGGCCGCAAGGACGATCTGCAGCGCCTGGTCGACACCACCCTGCAGACCTGGGGCCGCATCGACGTACTGGTCTGCAATGCCGCCACCAACCCGGTCTACGGCACCACCCTGGAGATCAGCGACGAAGCCTGGGACAAGATCATGCAGACCAACGTCAAGGGCACCTTCTGGCTGGCCAACATGGTCGTGCCGCAGATGGCCGAGCGTGGCGAGGGTTCGGTGATCCTGCTGTCGAGCATCGCCGGCCTGCGCGGCAACAGCGTGATCGGCACCTACGGCGTATCCAAGGCCGCCGAGGCGGCCCTGGCACGCAACCTGGCGGTGGAATGGGGGCCGAAGGGCATCCGCGTCAACTCCATCGCCCCGGGGCTGATCCGCACCGACTTCGCCCAGGCGTTGCTGGATGACCCGGAGCGGGTGCGTGTTGCCGAGCAGAAGACGCCGCTGCGGCGCATCGGCGACCCGGTGGACATCGCCGGCGTCGCGGTCTTCCTCGCCAGCCCGGCGAGCGCCTACGTCACCGGCCAGATGATCGTTGCCGATGGTGGCGAGACGGCCTGCTGACGGCGCGGGTGGCTCCTCCGTTGGGCCTTGCGGCCCAACCTACAGTAGGTTGGCGCCGAGCGTAGCAAGGCCCAAGGAGCGGCCTATCCCGCACCCGGCACCGATGGCGCAATGCGCTGTGCTTATGGCGTCCTCGGAAGATATGGGTGGATAAGGCTGCGCCGTTATCCACCCTACGGAGCTCGTGCAGTCGTAGGGTGGATTAGCCGCATGCGGCGTAATCCACCACGCGGCATCCACGGTGTGACGGTCGTCCGCCAGGCGCTGCGTTTTTTCGCTGTGGTTTGGCCCCGAGCGGCGGCGCAATGCGCTTTGCTTATTGCGCCTTACGACTGGTGGTGGATAAGGCCGGGCCGTTATCCACCCTACGGAGGCTCGGTGCTGGCGTAGGGTGGATTAGCCGCGAGCGGCGTAATCCGCCAGGAAACACCGGGGAACAACGCAACCAGGTGGCGCGGAATTCGAACGGCACAGCCACACGCACTCATCCGCACGCTGATCTCCCATCCCGCTTCAAGGAAGGCTCGAACATGATTCTCGAAGTCGCATCACTGCAGGTCAGGCCGGGTCAGGAGAGCCAGTTCGAGGCGGCGTTCCTGCAGGCACAGAAAATCATCTCGGGCATGCCGGGTTTCGTCTCGCACCAGCTGCAGCGCTGCCTGGAGCGGCCTGACCAATACCTGCTGCTGGTGGTCTGGCAGAGCCTGGAGGATCACGAGGTGGGCTTCCGTGGTTCGGCCGAGTATCAGCAGTGGAAACGGCTGCTGCACCACTTCTACGAGCCCTTCCCCGAGGTACTGCACTACCGGACTGTCGAAGGTGCCTGCAGCGCTACCCAGGCCACCTGAGGCCCGGCGCCCGCTCAACCTGGCGGCATCTTGGCGAACTGCGGATGACCATCGCCAATGGTTTCCCATTCGGCCTTGGAGTCCACGTAGATGTGGTAGCGCTTGTTGCAGCTGATCGGCGTATCCAGTGTGCCCAGTCGCAGCCGCCGCACGCCCGGCAGATCATCACGGGCGCTGTAGATAGGACTGCCGCAGTGGCTGCAGAACACCCGCGCCTTGAGCGGGATCGCCCGATATTCCTTGAGCAGCTCCTCGCCCTGCACGAAACGCAGCCGCGCCGCATCCACCGGGCCGACCGGGACGTAGGCCGCACCCTGGGCCTTGCGGCACATGGAGCAGTGGCACATGGAGATCTCCTCGATCTCGCCGTCGTATTCATAGCGCACCCCACCACACAGGCAGCCGCCTTCGAGCATCCTTCTTCTCCCGTACCGACGGCCAGGGTGGCCGCGCAGCGAAAGAGCTTAGGTGGATTGCGGAGGTTGGTGGCGGACTCCCATCACAGCTGCAAATGCGGCATGGCTACCGTAGGTTGGCGCCGAGCGCAGCGAGGCCCAACGACTCGCACCGATGGCGCAATGCGCCTCGCTTATTGCGCCCTACGACTGCTGGTGGATAAGGCTGCGCCGTTATCCACGCTAGGCGCAGTGAGCGGGGTGGATCACTCCGCCAGTTCGATGCCATCCGCGAGGATGCGGATGCGGCCCTGCTTGTAGAGCCCGCCGATGGCCTTCTTGAAGTTGCCCTTGCTGACGCCGAACAGCCGCACGATCTCCTCCGGCGAGCTCTTGTCGCTCAGCGGCAGGCTGCCGCCGGCTTCGCGCAGGCGCGCCAGGATCTGTTCGGCCAGGCTGCCGGCGGCCTGCTGACCGACCGGTTGTAGGCTCAGGCTGATCTTGCCGTCGGCGCGCACCTCGCGGATGTAGCCCTTCTCCTGCATGCCCGGGCGGAGGAACTTGAACACCTCGTTCTTGTGGATCAGCCCCCAGTGGCGGCCTTCGATGATCGCCTTGAAGCCGAGGTCGGTCGGCTCGACCACCAGCAGATCGACTTCCTGGCCGACGCGGTAGCTGGCCGGCTCGCGGTCCAGGTAGCGATCCAGCCGCGCGGTGGCGGTGATGCGTCGGCTGCGCTGGTCGAGAAAGACGTGCACCACGCAGTAATCGCCAACCTGCAGCGGGCGCTTCTCTTCCGAATGCGGCAACAGCAGGTCCTTGGGCAGGCCCCAGTCGAGGAACAGGCCGATGCGGTTGATATCCAGCACCTTGAGGCTGGCGAAGCCACCGACCTGGACCTTGGGCTTGAGCGTGGTGGCGATCAGCTTGTCCTCGCTGTCGTAGTAGACGAAGACGTTCAGCCAGTCTTCCACCTCGCTCGGCGCATCCTTGGGGATGTAGCGTTTCGGCAGCAGGATCTCGCCGTCCGCACCGCCATCCAGGTAGAGGCCGAAGTCGGTGTGCTTCACCACCTGCAGCGAGTTCATTCGTCCGATCAGTGCCATCTGTCTCACCCGTCGCGCGGCTGCCCGCTGGCAGCATCAATTGAATGCAGAAACGAACAGGGCGCCACACCGGCGCCCTGCAGATCAACTCTATTACCAATAGGCACTTACAGGCCATTAAATCCGTAGTTTTAAAACCCCTGAAATCATAATCATGAAAGGTCAGAGTCTCTCTCAAGGGTTTTTATCGCTAAGAGCTACGTCCTCTAGGGCAGTGCCGGTATGACACTAACGCATCAATACGGCGAAGATGCCGCAGCGGAAACGGGCCACTCAACGGCGCAAAGCAAATTCTGCAGCGTCCTCTGCGCCATAAACCTCAGCGTCAAGCAGGTGCTCGTAGATCGTCATCGCACGAGTTTTGATCTCTATTGGTGAGCGCTGAAGTGCAATCACAAGCCCTATAAATTCGCCGTCGTACCCTCCAACGTTTCTTTCGGGCGATGTAGGTGCAAGCTCAGTTGCAGCCTCTGCGATCTCAAGCACCAGCATCTCAAAGCCTGGATAAAGCAACAGGTGCTGAAGCGGGCGTACAAACAGCCGCCCCATCGACTCTCTAAGCAGATCATTATTTACTGCAACAGCGGCCAGCAAGGCACGCGTCATCTCGTCAGGAGGCAATCGCTCGCCACGATCGACCGCTGTAGACAGAGCATGAGCCTCGAACCCGCTGACAGTGTTGGCGACAGAAATGAGGTAGGCATGCGAGCGGCTTCGAATATCGAGATCAAGTTCACTCCACCCCGCAGCCGCCGCAAATAGCACGCCAGACCTGGCAAAAATATCATTCCTGGCCATCACCGCTTCGACTATCTCGCCCATACCACAAGAAGCAGCACTATCGACAATCACGCTAGCAGCAGAGAACTCACCACCGATCTGCCTAAGCTTTTGATCGCTATGACTGAGCCAGAAGTTGACAATCTCCTGCTGTAGGCTCGTATGCATGCGAACGCGTAGGCGCCACAACGACTGAACTACAGCTGCATCTTCAAACGCCGCCGGAAACCTCCGCCAGATCGCATCAATCAGCTCGCCCACTCTTGCGGCGTCCGCCCACCAGAGTTCATGCGACCTGAACATTAGGATGGCGCTCCAAACCTCGGGGTCTTCAGGATGCGCAACGTGTAGTTCCAACTCCGCGAGCCAACCATCACAATCCACGCCGTCACGGTGGACATATCCCGCTGCGATCGCTGACAGCAGCGTGAAATTGCGCTGAGGAAGAAAATGCATCCCGCCGCCCCGGCCAAATAGCATGGCCTCAGGGCGTTGATCTGGCTTCTCATTCCGCTCACGATTGGATTTTTTTAGCTCGGCATGACGTACTGTTTCTGCAGCCAATACATTGGGGTCGCGCTGCAGCCACCCCCTGAGCAACTCGATGTCACGCTCCTCAAGACCTTTCAGACGTTTAGCGAGCTCCTCCATGGCGCTGGCAACATCGTAGCGAAAGCTAGTCGATGAAAACCCACGGGATTGGGAGTCCCAGATCAAAGCCTTCAGTGCTTGAGCGTCAACTGCCTCAACCGCCGACAACTCCCTAATCGCAGCGGCCGTAACCTGCTCGTGCAGACCCGGTTGTAAACGCGGGATGATACGAAGAGCACGATCTGGGAACGACTTTGAAAATGCGGCAAAAGCCCGAGACAACTCAGTAACACCGCCCTTTAGCCAATGCTTCGGATGCTCATGGCGACCAGCGTGATCGTTGACTGCATTGAGCATTTTGATAATCGCGTCGTCATTTGCTTTGGCCATCTGATCATGGCCCATGGGGGACTCAACCATCCGCGCCAGCATCCGACCTCGGTGCTTTGTTTGCAGTGTGGGCTGTTCGACCTTCCACTCCTCAACTTGCCTACGACGACGAGCCGTCAGCACTTGAACTGGCAACTCGGCAAGCAATCGCAATCTCCGCTCATCAGACCAACGAAGCAACTTCCTTCGCTGTGCAGGATCTCGCTCTTCCTGTAGGTCTTCCTTCCAAGGCTCCCATGACTCGATATAGTCACGAATTTGCTCAACATCTCCAGGGGAGAGGTAAGGAATAATCAAGCCGATCAGATTGCTTGATGACCAGCCACAGATCATCTGACCAACACCGTCTTCATCGTCGAACGTGTCGCTACCTAGATGAAGACGCCGCTGATCGGCCAAGAGAAACGCGAGCGCATACTCAGCAAATACAGCCGAGTTCGCCGCCAGGGTGTCGGCCACTAGCGACTGAACCTCATCAATTTCTACAGCAACAAAAGTCGCAAGCAAGGCGCGCACACCTAGCGGATCAGAAACTGCTGACTCTTCGAGCACACTCCGCAGAAGCTGCGTCAAGTGCCCCTCGCCATCGTCATATTTCCAATCGTATGGAACAGATATCGATTGCGGATACCGATGCCCGGGCCGGCCATCACCAACCTCTCGCGACACCACCCCGACAAACCAGGGCAAGAGCCGTTCGGCGCAATAGAGCGGTGCGGCTGCCGCAATCTTTTCAACACCATAAACCCTGATGCCGTTGTGCCGATCCTCAGGCTGCAACTCAGCCCAAAATGAGATGAGATCCAAAGCAACTCGGGTATTGCCGTTCTCATGCAAAGTCTTGGCGTAATGGGATATCGCCCAATCTGTCAACTTCGTACGATTAAAGATCTTACGGACATGGGCGATTGCACGGTCGGTCGCAATACCAGAACGTTCAAAGAGACTAAACACGTCTCCGTCATGTGAGGCATCCGACCAATAGCGGTCGACCAGATCCATAACTTGGCTTGAGTCCTCAGCAGCTTCTCGAACGAGCAGCATGGTCGCATTCCAGCGATGCTTTTCATCCTGCAGAAGAAAAGGCAGGAGCGGCAGCAAGCCTGATCTCCAGCACGGCCATCTTATGGCTACCTGCCTGAATGCCCGATTCGCAAGTGCATAATCGTTACGCGCCATCCAGTCGACCCAAGCAATGTCACTTGCGCTCGGATCATCAGAGCTCGCCAAATAATCGGCCACAAGATGGCGCAAATGCCTGCGTGTCTTGAAGTTTGGTAGCAACAAGCGGATAGCCATCTCATAGGACGCCATATCAACCCTTCGCATGTGCTCAAGGCCGCGCAAGATTGTTCCCCGTGCAAACAACCCTTCTTGGCGACTCCACGCGTAATCAGCTAGCCCTTCTGCGGTTCGGAGTGTCTTAGCCTGGAAATCATCGAGCCACGACTGATGGCTGAAGCCGATGCTGGCATCCTCGCGGATAACAATGCCAATCGACTCGGACCAACGCAGCATCTCGCTGTAGTCCGGTTCATAGTGAGCCGCCGGCCGCCAGAGGCTCTCATGCTGTGTCATGTCAGCTGCAAGCTTGCGCAAGAACGCTATACACGAAGCCCGCTCTGCCCCTACGGGTAGTTTCTTGTCGAGCCATCGATCAAGTAGGTTTGCTGCCGTCAGATCTGCGGGATTCAAGCCAGATTTGGCAAGATCGACGTATATACCGAGAGCAAAAGGCGTACGCAGCGTCTCTTTAAGACTATCGGGCGCCACTGTAGCGTCGATACCGAGCTCACCGAGCAGTGCGGATATCCGCTCGAACGGAGGCAAGGTAAGTAGTAACTCATCCGCATCAAGCAGCCTAAACCGAGCGTCGAACTTTGACTCAAATGGTCGCGAAGAAACGATGACATGAATGGGGAGCTTATTGCCTTCTTGACCTTTCTCCTCCTGAAGCCGCGACGCAAGGCGCAGTAAGACCTGCATGCGCTGTGAACTCTGGTCCATCACTTCACTGACAGCGTCAAGCTGATCGATGATCAGCACAACCGGGGCTTCATCCGCCAGTGAGAGAAGTTCCTGCTCGATATCACCTGACATGCCAAGATCGCGAGCGAGATCCACGAAATCCACAATATCTGGACTAAGCATGTCGGCCTTTATTGCCAGCACAATCTGGCCGCGCGCTTTGAGGGCACAATACAGTTCAGCAAGAAGTGCTGACTTCCCAGTCCCTGCTCCTCCGACGACCAGCGTGGAGCCTGCAGGATGCCGATTGATCCGCTGGATCAGATCGTCGAACTCTGGTCGCTCTATATGCTGCCCCCAAATCATTTGAGGCCAGTCGGCCAGACCGCGTGACCCGCGCGTAATGTCTTCCTCAACATCAGCCCTGGTGAACGTCTGCGTGCTCTTTGAAACAAAACCGACTGCAGCGAACCGAGCCTCAATCATGGCCTCAGCATCCTTTACAGCCACGACAAGTTGAACTTTGAAAAACCGCTGACGGACAGCAGGGATGCGCTCCAGTAACGCGTCGAGGTCGATCGGCCTAAGAAGCTCATATTTCAGGCTCTTCAAGGCCGTCCTGATGCCTGGCAAGACAGCCTCGATCTTCAGCATCGAGAACGCTTCATACTTTTTAATGACATCGGCAACCAGACCTGACAGCTCTGCTTCATTGGCAGCCAGCCAAGTCTGTGGCGCATCGAAAAAATCGGTTGTAGTGCTGGCAGGATCCGAAGCAAGGGCAAGAATAAATCGGAAACCGGCCGGGTCCGGCATAAGCTTCGGCTCAAGCACAACATTTAGAAGGAACTTTATTACCTCACGGAGCGTGTCCGGCCGGGTGAAACCAGCCTTAACCTTTTTGCACTGAATAAACCCAACTGGCCGTTCATCCTTCGTGAGCCAAACATCCCGTCCTTGGTCAGCTCCCGTGACCATCAGACGAACATTGCTGTACCAAGGCAACTCAGGCGCGTGCCCTTTGTAGATGCTGTACAGGAGGAGTTCAAAATCAGCATCCGAGAGCGCAAGGTAATTTGCCCTATCCGGCCCTACGCGTCCCTCGTCCACAGCTTCGACTTGAGCATATGCAGCATTAATCTCGTCAGCTGTTAAGAGTTCCATTCAGGTCTTCCATGTTTGACGATCTCCAGCCACCTACAGATAGCTGCCACTACCGCTGTACGATTGTTTCACCAACGAGAATACGCCATTAGCGCAGGCATGAAAAAACCGGCCGAAGCCGGTTCTTTCATTCACCCCCGAAGGATCACTCCCACTCGATGGTGGCAGGCGGCTTGCTCGACACGTCGTAGGTAACGCGGGAGATGCCTTCGATCTCGTTGATGATGCGGTTGGAGACCTTCTCCAGCAGTTCGTAGGGCAGGTGCGCCCAGCGTGCGGTCATGAAGTCGATGGTTTCTACCGCACGCAGCGCGACGACCCAGGCGTAGCGGCGACCGTCGCCGACCACACCCACCGACTTCACCGGCTGGAACACCACGAAGGCCTGGCTGGTCTTGTGGTACCAGTCGAAGTTGCGCAGCTCCTCGATGAAGATGTGGTCGGCGCGACGCAGCAGGTCGGCGTACTCCTTCTTCACCTCGCCGAGGATGCGTACACCGAGACCCGGACCGGGGAACGGGTGGCGGTAGACCATGTCGTAGGGCAGGCCCAGCTCCAGGCCGATCTTGCGCACCTCGTCCTTGAACAGCTCGCGCAGCGGCTCGACCAGCTTGAGGTTCATCTCCTCCGGCAGGCCACCAACGTTGTGGTGGCTCTTGATCACGTGGGCCTTGCCGGTCTTGGCGCCGGCCGACTCGATCACGTCCGGGTAGATGGTGCCCTGGGCGAGGAACTGGATGTTGGGCAGCTTGCTGGCCTGGGCATCGAACACGTCGATGAAGGTGCGCCCGATAATCTTGCGCTTCTTCTCCGGGTCCGCCTCGCCTTCGAGGTTGGTGAGAAACTGCTCCTCGGCGTCGGCGCGGATCACCTTGACGCCCATGTTCTCGGCGAACATGGCCATCACCTGGTCGCCTTCGTGCAGGCGCAGCAGGCCGTTGTCGACGAACACGCAGGTCAGCTGGTCGCCGATGGCGCGGTGCAGCAGGGCTGCGACCACCGAAGAGTCGACGCCGCCGGACAGGCCGAGCAGCACGTTGGCATCACCGACCTGGGCGCGCACGTTGGCGATGGCGTCCTCGACGATGTTGCTCGGCGTCCACAGCGCCTCGCAGCCACAGATGTCGAGGATGAAGCGCGAAAGGATGCGACCGCCCTGGCGGGTGTGGGTCACTTCCGGATGGAACTGCACGCCGTAGTAGCCGCGGGTGTCATCGGCCATGGCGGCGATCGGGCAGCTCGGAGTGCTGGCGAGAATATGGAAGCCGGCCGGAATTTCGGTGACCTTGTCGCCATGGCTCATCCAGACATCGAGGCCAAGCACGCCGTCGGCGTCGACATGGTCCTCGATGCCATCGAGCAGGCGGCTCTTGCCGACCACGTCGACGCGGGCATAGCCGAATTCGCGCACGTCGGAACCCTGCACCCGGCCACCGAGCTGCTCGCTCATGGTCTGCATGCCGTAGCAGATGCCGAACAGCGGCACGCCCAGGTCGAACACCGCCTGCGGCGCACGCGGGCTGTCCGCCTCATGCACCGATTCCGGGCCACCGGCAAGGATGATGCCGCGCGGAGCGAAGGCGCGGATGTCTTCCTCGCTCATGTCCCACGGATGCAGCTCGCAATACACCCCGATCTCGCGCACGCGGCGGGCGATCAGCTGGGTGTACTGCGAACCGAAATCGAGGATCAGGATGCGGTGGGCGTGGATGTCAGGATGAGCCATGTGGGCATCTCTCGTGGGTAGTCACAAATGACAAGGGGCCGAATCGGCGGCCCCGCGTCCATCAAACTTTACAGACCGACTGACCGGGACGCCGGCCACCGGAGCAAGCCATCGACGGGCAAAAATCGATTTGCCACGTCGCGAGCGAAGAAGAGGCAAGGCGGAAGGAGGCGAGAAAGCGCAGTTGGCGTATGGCCAATGAGCATTTCGAGTCTCCTTCCAACGCCGCCTGTTCGAGCGCAGCAGCGGCAAATCGATTTTTTAGCCGACGCGGTAGTTCGGGGCTTCCTTGGTGATCTGCACATCGTGCACATGCGACTCGGCCATGCCGGCGCCGGTGATGCGGACGAACTCCGGCTTGGTGCGCATCTCCTCGATGCTGCCGCTGCCGGTGTAGCCCATGGAGGCGCGCAGGCCGCCCATCAGCTGGTGCAGGATCGCGCTCAGCGGGCCCTTGTAGGGCACGCGGCCTTCGATGCCCTCGGGCACCAGCTTCTCGGCACCGGCGGAGGAATCCTGGAAATAACGGTCGGCCGAACCGCCGCCGGCATTGGCCATGGCGCCCAGCGAACCCATGCCGCGGTAGGCCTTGTAGGAACGCCCCTGGAACAGCTCGACCTCGCCTGGCGCCTCTTCGGTACCGGCGAACATCGAACCCATCATCACGCAGGAGGCGCCGGCGACGATGGCCTTGGACAGGTCACCGGAGAAGCGGATGCCGCCGTCGGCGATCAGCGGCACGTCGGTGCCGGCCAGGGCTGCGGCGACATTGGCGATGGCGCTGATCTGCGGCACGCCGACACCGGCGACGATGCGCGTGGTGCAGATCGAACCCGGGCCGATGCCGACCTTGACCGCGTCGGCGCCGGCTTCCGCCAGCGCCTTGGCAGCGTCACCGGTGGCGATGTTGCCGCCGATCACCTGAACTTCCGGGTAGGTCTGCTTGACCCAGCGCACGCGATCGATCACGCCCTTGGAGTGGCCGTGGGCGGTGTCCACCACCACCACGTCGACCCCGGCGGCGACCAGCGCGGCGACGCGTTCCTCGGTATCGGCACCGGTACCGACGGCGGCGCCGACGCGCAGGCGACCCTGGTCGTCCTTGCTCGCCAGCGGATAGGCCTTGGCCTTCTCGATGTCGTTGACGGTCATCATGCCCTTGAGGCGGAACTGGTCATCGACGATCAGCACGCGCTCGATACGGTGCTTGTGCAGCAGCTTGCGCACCACCTGGGTGTCTTCGCCTTCCTTGACGGTGACCAGACGCTCCTTGGGCGTCATCACCTCGCGCACCTTGGCGTCGAAGCGGGTCTCGAAGCGGATGTCGCGGGAGGTGACGATGCCGACCAGGTCGCCATGGTGCATCACCGGGACGCCGGAGATGTTGTTCTGCCGGGTCAGCTCGAACAGATCGGCGACGGTAGCGTCGGCCTCGATGCTGATCGGGTCACGCACCACGCCGGCCTCGAACTTCTTGACCTTGCGCACCTCGGCAGCCTGCTGCTCGATGGTCATGTTCTTGTGAATGATGCCGATGCCGCCTTCCTGGGCCATGGCGATCGCCAGGCGCGCCTCGGTGACGGTGTCCATCGCTGCGGAAATCAGCGGAATGTTCAGCTCGATGCCACGGGTCAGGCGGGTCTTGAGGCTGACATCCTTCGGCAGAATCTCGGAATATCCGGGGATCAGGAGTACATCGTCGAAGGTCAGGGCTTCTTGGCTGATACGCAGCATGGCGGGGGCTCCCAGGCGGGAAAAAGGAAGCGCGGCAGTATACCCTTGCACCCCCGTCCACTCAATCGACATCTTGCGCCCCGACGCGGCGGCGAAGCGCTCGACCCCGGCGTTTTGCATTAATATGGCGGCCTTTTCCGGCGGCCCGAGCCGCCAGCCTTCCGCACCGGAGCCGCCATGAGCAACCCTGCCCTGTCCCCGACCCTGCAACTGGCCTGCGAGCTGATCGATCGTCCGTCGGTCACCCCGCTCGATGAGGGCTGCCAGGCGCTGATGTGCCGGCGTCTGGCCGATGCCGGCTTCCAGATCGAGCCGATGCGCATCGAGGAGGTCGACAATTTCTGGGCCCTGCGTGGCGGCGAAGGCCCGGTGCTGTGCTTCGCCGGGCATACCGACGTGGTGCCGACCGGCCCGCTGGAGAAATGGCAGCACAATCCCTTCGCCGCGCGCATCGACGAGACCGGCATGCTCTGCGGGCGCGGCGCGGCGGACATGAAGGGCAGCCTGGCGAGCATGATCATCGCTGTGGAGCGCTTCGTCGCCGAGCATCCGCACCATCGCGGCGCCATCGCCTTCCTGATCACCAGCGACGAGGAAGGCCCGGCGCAGCACGGCACCAAGGCGGTGGTCGAGCGCCTGCGCGAGCGCGGCCAGCGCCTGGACTGGTGCATCGTCGGCGAACCCTCGAGCACCACGCTGCTCGGTGACGTGGTCAAGAACGGTCGCCGCGGCTCGCTTGGCGGCGTGCTCACCGTGCGCGGCAAGCAGGGCCACGTGGCCTACCCGCACCTGGCCAGGAACCCGATCCACCTGGCCGCCGCGGCGCTGGCCGAACTGGCCGCCGAGCACTGGGACGACGGCAACGCCTTCTTCCCGCCGACCAGCTTCCAGATCTCCAATATCCACGGCGGCACCGGCGCGACCAACGTGATCCCCGGCGAGCTGGAAGTGGTATTCAACTTCCGCTTCTCCACCGAATCCAGCGAGGACGGCCTCAAACAGCGCGTCGCCGCCATCCTCGACCGCCATGGCCTCGACTGGTCGGTGGACTGGGCGCTGTCCGGCCTGCCCTTCCTCACCCAGCCGGGCGAGTTGCTCGATGCCGTGGCACAGAGCATCCGCACCGTGACCGGCCGCGACACCACGCCCTCGACCAGCGGCGGCACCTCGGACGGACGCTTCATCGCCACCCTCGGCACCCAGGTGGTCGAACTCGGCCCGGTCAACGCCACCATCCACCAGATCGATGAGCGCATCCTCGCCAGCGACCTGGACCTGCTCACCGAGGTCTACTACCAGACACTGGTGCGGCTGCTGGCATGCTGATCTGCCCGGTCTGCCAGGCGCCCCTGAGCGAGGCCGACGGCGGCGTCGCCTGTGAAGCCGGGCATCGCTTCGACCGCGCGCGCCAGGGCTACCTGAACCTGCTGCCGGTGCAGCACAAGAAGAGCCGCGATCCGGGCGACAACGCCGCCATGGTCGAGGCGCGCCGGCGTTTCCTCGATGGCGGCCACTACGCACCGATCGCCGAGCGCCTGGCGCAAAGAGTCGCAGAACTCGCCCCCGCTACCTGGCTCGACATTGGCTGTGGCGAGGGCTACTACAGCGAGCGCATCGCCCGCGCCTTGCCCGACGCAAGGGGCTATGCGCTGGACATCTCCCGCGAGGCCGTGCGCCGCGCCTGCAAGCGCGCGCCGCAGATGACCTGGATGGTCGCCAGCATGGCGCGCATCCCGCTGGCCGACGCCAGCTGCGGCGTGCTGACCAGCGTATTCAGCCCGCTCGACTGGGCGGAAGTGCTGCGCCTGCTGCCGCCCGGCGGCGTGCTGCTGCGCGTCGGCCCGACCCGCGAGCACCTGATGGAGTTGCGCCAGCGCCTGTATGACGAAGTGCGCGACTACGACGACGAGAAACACCTGGCCCAGCTACCCGCCGGCCTGCAGCACAGCCGCAGCGAAACGCTCGAGTTGCGCCTGCCGCTGGCAGAGGCGCAGGATCGCGCCGACCTGCTCGCCATGACCCCACACGGCTGGCGCGCCAGCGCCGAGCGTCGCGCCGCGGTGATCGAGGCACCACTGGATGTGCGGGTTGCCATACGCTACGACTGGTTCGAGCGCCAGCAATGACAGGACAGACACCCATGCGCCAACCGGATATCGAGATCTACCTGAAAGACGCCGACTACCAGGCCGTCTCCGCCTGGCTGGAGGCCGCACTCGGCCCCTGCACGCCCTGGCAGCGCAAGGGCCAGACCTACAAATGCCAGGCGGGCGATGTGCCGGTCACCTGGCTGCCGAACGCCGTGGGCAAGTGGCACAGCCTGTACCTGGAAAGCGCCACCACGCCCTGGGAAGACGACCTGGCCTGCGCCCGCGCCGCCCACGCCGCGCTCGGCGTGCAGATCCGCTGCGCCCCCGGCAGCTGGGACGAGAGCCAGAGCGAGGAAGACGCCGACCGCTGGATCCGCATCGACACCGACGGCGAGAGCGAGATCATCTGGCGCACCGGCTGAGGTCCTGTTGCACCGCAAGGCGCCAGTGGCGAACACGCCGGCGCACGCACGAAAGCGGACGGACCTGGCCTGCTGAGCCGCGATGAACAACGGAAAACCCCTTCAAGGATGCCCATGTCGGACCTCTCGCAAACATCACCTTGCGTGGTGATCACCGGCAGCACCCGCGGCATCGGCCTGGGCCTGGCCAAGGCATTCCTCGCGCAGGGCTGCAACGTACTGATCAGCGGCCGCGACCCCGAGTCACTGCAGCGCGCACTGACGCAATTGAGCGCAACCTTCGATGGCGCGCAGCTGCATGGCCTGTGCAGCGACGTCACCCGCCGCGATTCGCTGCAGGCGCTGTGGGACGCCGGCGTCGCCCGCTTCGGCAAGGTCGACGTATGGATCAACAACGCCGGCAGCTGCCACGCCGCCAGGGACCTGGTGGAGATTGCTGGCGATGAACTGGAGAGCGTCGTGCGCACCAACATCATGGGCAGCATATTCGGCTCGCAGGTGGCGCTGAGCGCAATGCTCGAACAGGGCGGCGGGCAGATCTTCAACATGGAAGGCTGGGGCAGCCAAGGCGAGTGGAGCGCCGGCATGACGGTCTACTCGACCAGCAAGCGCGCCGTCAGCCACTTCAGCAAGGGCCTCTACAAGGAAACCAGGAACAGCCCCGTCCTGGTCGGCACGCTCAGCCCGGGCATGGTCGCGACCGACCTGCTGGTGTCGTCCTGGAAGGAAGGCAACGCGCAGAACTGGCAGAAGATGAAGCGCCTGTTCCTCTTCGTGATCGACCCACCGGAAATCGTCTGCGCCTACCTGGCACGGCGCATCCTCGCCAACCGCAGAAGCAACGCACGGATCGCCTGGATGACCCCGCTGCGCCTGATCGCACGGTTCTTCCAACCCTACTACTGGCGCCGCAACCCGGTCGCCGGCACCGCCCTGGAATCGCTGGGCGAGGGCTGACTCTCCCCTCTCCTGCGGGAGAGGATCAGGGAAGCTTCAGGCGACTCGACGTCTGCGACTGGCTCAGGCCTTGCCGGGGCACCCTGCACGCCGACGCATCCCTCATCCGGCGCTGCGCGCCACCTTCTCCCGGAGGGAGAAGGAAGGCTGTACGCCGACAGCGCGGGGTAAGCCACACGGCGCTCGAACACGCCGCGGCTTTTCCCTCTCCACCGGGAGAGGGTGCCGAAGGCGGGTGAGGGGTGTTTCAGGCAACTCGCCGTCTGCGACTGGCTCAGGCCGTGCCAGACACCTTGCAGCGCCAACCATCCCTCATCCGGCGCTGCGCGCCACCTTCTCCCGGAGGGAGAAGGACAGCCCGTAGGGCGCAATAAGCACAGCGCATTGCGCCGCAACTCGATGCCGGCCACAGCGAAAACCGCAGCGCTCTGCGCTCTTCCGCTGCACCGAAGCGGCCCATGGTGGATTACGCCGCACAGCGGCTAATCCACCCTACGAACAGCACCGAGTTTTTGTAGGGTGGATAAAGGCGCAGCCTTATCCACCGAACCCCGCCAGACCGCCATAAAAAAGCCCATCACATGGACGGGCTTCTTCATTGCGGGGCGGTACTTACTTTCGAGCGACGTCTTCGGCCTGCAGGCCCTTCTGGCCATCGACCACGGCGAACTCGACCTGCTCACCCTCGGCGAGGGTGCGGTGGCCGTCGCCACGGATCGCGCGAAAATGCACGAACACGTCGGCGCCGTTGGCGCGTTGGATGAAGCCGTACCCCTTGGCGTCGTTGAACCACTTGACGGTTCCAGTCTCACGTTCAGCCATTACTACCATCTCCAGCATTCTTATTAGGATGCCCCTGTCCCGGGGCGTCTGGTCGGGCCGGTAAACCTTCTCGTTGTCCTACCCTCCCGACGGAACCCGCGCATAGCAGGCATCTCGAAGGCATTCTCGGAAGCGACCGCCCGGCGAGTATAAAACAACGATCGGCGCTGCAAAGGGCTTTTTCAGAACAGCTGAAAGGCCCGTCAACCGGGCCTCTCAGGCCTGTACTCAGTTCTCGCCGAGCAGCTCGGGCAGACGCTTGGCGAGCGCCTGGTAATGCTGCGCCTCGATGCGGAACGCCCACTGCTCGCGCCCCGGCACCTGCTCCGCCGACAGCCCCTCGCGCACCGGCAGGGTCATCCAGTACTCCTCGCCATGGCGGTAGACCTGCCCTTCCAGACGCCCCTCGTCGAAGGTCTGCAGGGTGAAGCGCAGCGCCGGTTTCTCGCGATCAAACGACAGCTGCGCCAGGGGCAGCGCATCGCTCAGGCGCAGATTGGCGAACAGCGTGGCCATGCCGTTGGCGGCGGCCTCGAACGGCAAGGCACGGTCCTTGGGCAGCTGGCGCACCTTGAGATTGGGCTGGGCCTGCTCGTCGCGGTACACGGTGATCTGCTCGCCGCTGGCGTAACGCACGTCCAGCTCGCGCACGTCGGCAAAGGCGATGCTGGTCACCCGCCGATCCAGCCAGTCAAGCTCGGTTGCCGGCAGCGGAATGTTGCGGCTGATCAGCCAGACCTGCTCCTCACCCGCGCGCCGAACCAGCTGGCCGGCACCCTGGCTGGACGGATTGCCGACGCGCAGGTCGAGCGGCGCACCGGCGCCCGGCGCGTCGGCGCCCGGCGAAGTGTCGACCGCCGCAGCGTCGGCTGCCGCAGCGCCACCAAACTCGATACGCACCCGGCTGGCTCGCTCGCCGGTCTCGCCTTCCTCGGCCAGGCCAAGGCGCGCATGCAGCTGCGGATTGGCAGTGCGTGCCTCGACCTTCTCCGCCTCCAGCAGCGCCTTGAGCAGATCGGCCAGCGGCGGCGATGCAGCTGCATAACCCTCCTTGGCCGGCAGCACCCAGTGGTCGCCCTCGCGTGCCAGGCGCACGGCCGGCTCATTGCCAACCTGCACCTCGATCAGCGCGACCTGTGCCGCCCGTCCTTTCAGCTCGGGCAGCCAGGCCTCGCGACCATCGTCCTGCGGTTGCCCGTCACGCTGCAGCCAGAGGTAGCTGGCGCCGAGCAGCAGCGCCAGCAGAGCCAGAAATACCAGTGCCTTGCGTCCCATCGGTTACCCCCTGCGACGACGGCGCCACAGAGCGAGCGCCAGAACACCCAGGGTCAGCAGCGCCGGCACCAGGGCGATGTTGATCAGTTTCAGCGTGCGACCCAACGCCTCGATGTCGGCGTTGAGCTGGAAGCGCACCTCGCGCAGTTCCTTGCGGATCTTCAGCTTCTCCTGCAGGAACTGCTGCACCGCACCCTGCTGCTCCGGCGTCAGCTCGAGCAGCTTGGTCGGATCCTGGTTCTGCTGCAGTGCGGCGAGCTGCTGCTCGGTCTCGGCCAGGCGCTGCTGCAGGGCTTCCTCTTTCTGCCGGAAGCGCGCTTCGGCCTCGCGCTGCAGCGTCTCGACCACCACGAACGGGCGGCTGTAGCGACCGCGCGAACGCACGCTGATCAGCGCGTCGGAGCCGGCCAGGTTGTCCAGCGCGTTGATCGCAAAGCCGGCGTTGTCAGCCCACGGCTGCGGGATGCGCTGACCGAAGAAGTCCTGGACCTGTACCCACATGCGGTCGGTGAGCATGTCGACGTCAGCCACGGCGATCACGTTGATGTTGGCCGCTTCCTTGAGACCGTCCTTGCGCCCTTCGATACCCTCGGGGAAGGCGGTCTTCGCCGGGCCCTGGATACGCGCGGCCAGGGTGTAGCGCTCGCCGGTCGGCTTGAGCTCGCGGATCAGCTCGCCCGGATTGCTGAGCATGGCGAAACGCTGCGCGCTGTAGGGCATGGCGTTGCTGGAACTCTGGATCAGCGGCAGGAAGCGGGTGCTGGCGCCTTCCAGCGGCTCGAGAATGCCGCCGCTGGCGTAGGTCAGGGTTTCCAGGCCGGCGGTACTGACATCGTCCTGATCCAGCGCGCTGGCATCGAGATTGAGCCAGCCGACATGGCGTACCGGCGCCTGGCCCTGCCCCATGCCGACCGCCATGCCGTACTGGCCGTCACCGACGACCTGATCCGGCACCAGACGCAGGCCCCAGGCCTTGAACAGCGGCTCAAGGTCCGAGGCGCGGTCGAGTCCTTCACCGGGCATGCCCATGCCGGTATCGGCCTCGCTGTAGGGGTCGACGAAAACCAGCAGGTTGCCGCCGCGCATAACGAACTGATCGATGGCGTAGAGCGTCTGCTCAGGCAGGTTCTTCGGGTGGATCAGCAGCAGCACCGAGACGTTCTCGGGAATCAGGTCGACGTCGGTCTTCAGGCTCTCGATCTGGAACAGCTGGCGGACTTCCTCCATCAGCATCCACGGCGGGGTCGGCTGCTGACTGGCGAAGTCGAAACCGCCGTTCACCGCCAGGCCCGAGAGCACACCGATAACCGGGCGCTGCGGATTGGCCAGGCTCTGCACCAGGCGGCTGAGCTCGTATTCGAGCAGCTCTTCCTGGTCGGGCTGGAAGAACGGGATCACCTGGGTATCGTCGACACCGTTGGTGCCGGCCAGGCCGAAGTACAGTTGCTCGCCACCCTGGGTCACCGGCACGGCCTGCAGACCAAAAGCGGAGGCCTTGTCCTCGTCCTCGGAGAAGGGCTCGGGATCGATCAGCCGCAGCTTGATCTTGCCGTCGGCGGCGCGTTCGTAGGCCTTGAGCATCTCCTCGACGCGGCGCGCGTAGTTGCGCAGTGCGACCAGGTCCTTGGCCGCCGTGTCGGAGAAGTAGAAGTGCAGGTTGATCGGCTCGTCCAGGTCAGCAAGGATCTGCCGGGTGCCGTCGGAGATGGTGTAGAGCTTCTGCTCGGTCAGGTCCAGGCGGGCGTTGGTGAAGGCCAGCCCGGAGACCATGTTGAACACCAGGAACGCGGCCGCGATCAGCAGCAGGCCGGCGCCGGAATACATCAGTCGTTTCATCTTCAGTCAGCCTTTTTCAGATCGATCACGATCGCGGTGGCAGCGAGCCAGGCGGCGATCAGGGTGACGAAATAGAGCAGGTCACGCAGGTCGATGACGCCCTTGCTGATGGCTTCGAAACGGGTCAGGAAGCTAAGCGAGGCGATGGCGTCGACCAGTGCCTGCGGCGCCCAGCCGCTGAGACTGTCGAGCAGCATCGGGAAGCCGCTGACGATGAACACGAAGCACATGGTCACCGCCAGGATGAAGGCGATCACCTGGTTCTTCGCCAGCGCCGACATGCACGAACCAATCGCCAGGTAACCGCCGGCCAGCAGCCAGCTGCCGATGTAGCCGGTGACGATGGCGCCGTTGTCCGGCTCGCCGAGGTAGTTGACGGTGATCACCATCGGGAAGGTCAGCAGCAGCGTCAGCCCGGCGAAGACCCAGGCCGCGACGAACTTGCCCAGCACGGCTTCGGCGCGGGTGATCGGCAGGGTCATCAGCAGCTCGATGGAGCCGGACTTGCGCTCCTCGGCCCACAGGCGCATGGCGATGGCCGGCACCAGGAACAGGTAGAGCCAGGGGTGGAAGCTGAAGAAGGCGGTCAGATCGGCCTGGCCGCGCTCGTAGAAGGAACCCAGATAAAAGGTGAAGACCCCGGCCAGGACCAGGAAGATCACCATGAACACATAGGCGAGTGGCGTGGCGAAGTAGCTTCCCAGCTCGCGCTTGAATACGACAGGCAACTGTTTCATACCACCTCTCCGCGGGTCAGGGTGCGGAACACTTCATCCAGACGGCCACGCTCGACGTTCAGCTCGCTCACCGCCCAGCCACGGCTGGCGATCAGCTCGCCAACCTGCGGGTAGATCACCGCGCCCGGCTGGGCCAGTACGGTCAGGCTGTGCTCGCGCTCGTTGCGCTCGATCCCGGCGACGCCGTTCAGTGCACTCAGCGCGGACTCGTCGAGCCCCTCGCCAACCAGGGTCACTGCCTGGTGGTAGCGCGAGCGCGCCTCCAGCTCCAGCGGCGTGCCGTCGGCCAGCAGCTTGCCACTGCCGATCACCACGGCACGGCTGCAGATGGCGGTGACTTCTTCGAGGATGTGCGTGGAGATGATCACAATCTTGTCGGCGGCGATGCTCGAAATGAGCTTGCGCACCTGGTGCTTCTGGTTCGGGTCGAGGCCATCGGTGGGCTCGTCGAGGATCAGTACGCGCGGATCATGCAGGATCGCCTGGGCCAGGCCGACACGGCGCTTGAAGCCCTTGGACAGGGTCTCGATGGACTGGTCGAGCACCTTCTCCAGCTCGACCTGGGCCACCGCCTGCTCGACCCGCCGCTTGCGCTCGGCCCCGCGGAAGCCGCGCACCTCGGCGATGAACTCGAGGAAGCCGCGCACGCGCATGTCGCCATAGCAGGGCGCACCTTCAGGCAGATAGCCGATCTGCTGCTGGGCCTTGAGGGTGTCCTTCTGGATGTCGAAACCGAGAATGCTCGCCGTGCCCGAAGTCGGCGCAAGAAAGCCGGTGAGCATCTTCATGGTGGTGGATTTGCCGGCGCCGTTCGGGCCGAGAAAGCCCAGCACTTCCCCCTGCTGGATACGGAAGGACAGATCGTCCACCGCCGTGTGCTGCGCGAAACGCTTCGTTAGATTTCTTATTTCGATCATGGCCTCACCATCGCGGTCAAAGCCTGACCCATCACTCGTTCGGGACGAGTCAGGCCTCCAAATTGCCGGCGGAACTATAAGGACGGAGTCGCGGCGATTGCAACACCACGGACGGGGCACCGCAGCACCACGCGCCCTCAGAAAATCAGGCACTTGCCGGCGCTTTGCCGCTGCTCGGCAGATGCGGCACACTTGTCGCCCCGTGCCGCCCGGCGCACTCGATTGCAACCAGAGATTACATGACCCTCTCGCCGCTCCGCCGCCTTGCCTTCGGCACCCTGCGCCGCCTGATGTCCCTGTGGGTTCGCTCCGAGGCCATCTCGCCCTCCCCGCTCGACGACGCGCTCGACAGCGGCCACCCGCTGTTCTACGTGCTGCAGCAGTCCTCGGCCAGCGATCTGGTGGTGCTCGATAGCGAATGCCGCAAGGCCGGCCTGCCGCGCCCGGTGCTACCGGTACAGATCGGCCGCGGCGACGCCGAGACCGGTTTCTTCTACCTCACGCCGGAACCCGACTGGCTCGGCCGACAGGACAAGCGCGGCATTTCGCCGACCCTCGACCGCCTGGTGACGGCGCTGGAGAACGACGAAATCGAGGATGCCTGCATCGTTCCGGTGATGGTGTTCTGGGGGCAGTCGCCGAACCGCGAGACCAGCCCCTGGAAGCTGATCTTCGCCGACAGCTGGGCGGTCACCGGACGCCTGCGGCGGTTTCTGCGCATCCTGATCCTCGGTCGCAAGACCCGCGTGCAGTTCTCCGCGCCCATCCATCTGCGCGAGCTGGTCGAGCAGGAAAAGGGCCACGAGCGCACCCTGCGCATGGTCCAGCGCATCCTGCGAGTGCACTTTCGCAATCAGAAGGCCGCCGTCATCGGCCCGGACCTTTCCCACCGGCGCAACCTGGTCAAGGGCCTGATCCACGACGCGCAGGTGCGCCAGGCCATCGCCGAAGAAGCCGAACGCGAGAAGATCCCGCTGGAGAAGGCCGAGCGCCGCGCCCTGGCCTACGGCAACGAGGTCGCCTCGGACTACAGCTACATCGCCATCCGCTTCCTCGAACTGGTGCTGTCCTGGTTCTGGAACAAGATCTACGACGGTATCCGCATCAACAACATCGAGGGTGTACGCGAGATCGCCCACGGCCACGAAGTCATCTATGTGCCCTGCCACCGCAGCCACATCGATTACCTGCTGCTGTCCTACCTGCTGTTCACCAACGGCCTGACGCCGCCGCACATCGCCGCCGGTATCAACCTCAACATGCCAGTGATCGGCGGCCTGCTGCGTCGCGGTGGCGCCTTCTTCATGCGCCGCACCTTCAAGGGCAATCCGCTCTACACCGCGGTGTTCAACGAATACCTGCACACCCTGTTCAGCCGTGGTTTTCCGGTCGAGTACTTCGTCGAAGGCGGCCGCTCGCGCACCGGGCGCATGCTCCAGCCCAAGACCGGCATGCTCGCCATCACCCTGCGCAGTTTCCTGCGCTCGCACCGCCTGCCGATCGTTTTCGTGCCGGTCTATATCGGCTACGAGCGCGTGCTCGAAGGCCGCACCTACCTGGGCGAGCTGCGCGGCGCGAGCAAGAAGAAGGAATCGATCTTCGACCTGTTCAAGGTCCTGGGCGCACTCAAGCAGCGCTTCGGTCAGGTCGCAGTCAACTTCGGCGAGCCGATCCGCCTGGCCGAATTCCTCGACCAGCAGCAGCCGGACTGGCGCAGCCAGCAGCTCGCCCCGCAGTTCCGCCCCGAGTGGCTCAACGAAACCACCCATCGCCTGGCCGAGCACATCGCCTGTGGGCTCAACGAGGCCGCCGCGGTCAACCCGGTCAACCTGGTCGCCACCGCCCTGCTCTCCAGCAGCAAGCTGGCGCTGGACGAAGCGGCACTGGTGCGGGTGCTCGACCTGTACCTGGCGCTGCTACGCCAGACGCCCTACTCCCAGCACACCACCCTGCCAGAAGGCGATGGCCGCGCGCTGATCGCCCATGTGCAGGAGATGGAGCTGCTCGCCGAGCAGAAGGACGCCCTTGGCCGCATCTACTATCTGGACGAGCAGAACGCGGTCCTGATGACCTACTACCGCAACAACGTCCTGCACATCTTCGCCCTGCCGGCGCTGCTTGCCAGCTTCTTCCAGAGCAGCGGGCGCATCAGCCGCGAGCAGATCCTGCGCTACACCCGCGCGCTCTACCCCTACCTGCAGGCGGAGCTGTTCATCCGCTGGAACCTCGACGAACTCGACGCGGTGATCGACCAGTGGCTGGCGGCCTTCATCGACCAGGGCCTGCTGACGCTGGACAACGAGCAGTACGTGCGCCCGGCGCCGAGCTCACGCCAGTTCGTCCTGCTGACCCTGCTGGCACGCACCATCACCCCGACCCTGCAGCGCTTCTACATGGCCACCGCGCTGATCCTGCATTGCGGCCAGAACCAGGTCAGCGCCGAGGAGCTGGAAAACCTCTGCACGGTGATGGCCCAGCGCCTGTCGATCCTGCATGGCCTCAACGCCCCGGAGTTCTTCGACAAGACCCTGTTCCGCCACTTCATCCAGACCCTGCTCGACGAGGGCGTGCTGCGCACCGACGCAGCCGGCACCCTCAGCCACCACCCGCAACTCGCAGAACTGGCCGAAGGTGCCGCCAAGCGCGTCCTCACCGCGGAAATCCGCCTGTCCATCCGCCAGGTAGCACTGGAGCGCGGCGAGGAAGAAACACCGGCCGGCTGAGGTGAACGCCAGCCGGACGCAGCAGCCTCAACGCCGAGCGCTCGCCGCCTGGTGCGGCCCGCGCCGGGACACAGGACACCCGCTGGGGAACTCCTGAAAGGCACTGCGCTCGGCCTGGCGTCTTGAAATCACCCCAGCCCTGGCATACCGCTCATTTACCCTGCGAAGGCTGCGCGCTTCAGGCGTGATTCGCCTCGCCAAGGCGCCCCGCCAGACCTTCGCTCGCCATTAGTCTCAGATGTCCCTGGCAAAACGACTTGGCCCGCCACCCACTCTGGGTTCTTATGGCGGTGCATAGGTTCTGCAGCCGCGTCGGTTCCGCTGCCAGCAGCACCGATTCGCGCGTTTGCCCACGCCGCCCGTCACACCTGCCGTGCGGCCCACACCCAGGGAGTTGAGAGGGAAAATGTTCAATCACATCATGATCGGCAGCAACGACATCGAGCGCTCGAAGCGCTTCTACGACGCGGTCCTCGCCACTCTCGGCGCCGGCGAACCGGCTCGCAACCAGGCGCCGACCGGCCATACCCGCCTGTTCTATCGGCACGACGGCAATGTCTTCGGCATCAGCGAGCCGATCAACGACCAGGAAGCGACCGTCGCCAATGGCGCCACCATCGGCTTCAAGTGCGTCTCGCCTGAACAGGTGCAGCTGTTCCACGACACCGCCGTCGCCCACGGCGGCACATCCATCGAGCAACCACCAGGCTTACGCGAAGGCCATATGGGCGCGCTCTACCTTGCCTACGTGCGCGACCCTGACGGACACAAACTGTGTGCGATTCATCGTCCCCAACAGAATCGCTGACAGCAGCCGACAGACCGAACATGAGCCGAAAAGGGCACGGATTTATTTCCCAAGCAGTTGCATTCTCCGGGAAATAAATCTGTCCCGAATGGCACGCGCCAGACCACGCCACCAGAATGCGCACCCCACCTCACTTTCCACCGTGGACGACCGCACGAGCTTGGAATAAGGTCGGCTAACAGCGCCGCCCGAGGCGAAGCAACCCGGCCTGCCATCCGTGGTGCATAACTCCCCGCATCACTGCGGCTCAGACGAAAAGCCGCGATCCAGAGGGGATGAGCCAGGAATGACAAGGAACGTTATCCACCAGATGGTGCGTTTAAACACACCATCTGGTGTCTACTAATAGTTAGAGGCAAATGCAAAATTGGTTGTTCGGCACCGTGCCAGGAAACACACTCACCGCATCGACGCCGTGTTCCTGAATCGAATGGTCGCCGGACAGTAGAGGCCGTTATTTGTGGCCAGCAAAGGAGTTGCTTTCAGAGAATGTGCACATCACAAATAACTTTCCGGGCCACATCCGAAACGCCGTGCGCTCCGCCGGTCAAGCTCGGCGCTGGCATCATTTTCAGCGTTCAACTGGGCACTCTAACTAGTGGCTCAAGTCGTTCGCTTCGCTCACTGGGAC
>NZ_QASN01000008.1 GCF_003052585.1 Pseudomonas mangrovi
TCGTAGGGTGGATGACGCCTTGTTCATCCACCAGACCCCCGCCGTGGTGAACGTCTTCGACCATCCACCCCACGAAGATCCGCCCGCTCGGCACGCCCGCAACTCGTAGGGTGGATGACGCTTTGTTCATCCACCAGAACCCCGCTGTGGTGGATGGCTTCGACCATCCACCCTACGAAACTCCACCCGCTCGGTACGCCCGTAATTCGTAGGGTGGATGACGCCTTGCTCATCCACCAAAAGCCCGCCGTGGCAGATGGCTTCAGCCGTCCAACCTACGAAGCTCCGCCCGTTCAGTACGCTCACACCTCGTAGGGTGGATGACGCTTTGTTCATCCACCAGAACCCCGCTGTGGAGGATGGCTTCGACCGTCCACCCTGGTGCGGCAAAGCCAGGCCGGCGCTGCTACCGGTTCCGTCCGGGAGGCAAGCATCAGTCCCGTCGGGCCGGGCCTTGCAGATGCTGGGCGACGTTCTGCGCCAGGCCGGCGCCGGCTTCGGTCATGGTCAGGTAGGTATGATCGGCACCCGCCGCCTCGATCTCGCGTGCCACGTCCTCGTAGAGCGCATGCGACACCACCAGTCCGGTGAAGCCCTTCTCGCGCAGCTTGCGGCTGGCGATGATCTTCGCTTCGGCATCGTTCATGGTCAGGATCACCGCTTCGATGCGATTCATCTCCAGCGTCTGCCAGAACGTCTGATCCTCGGCGTCGGCATAGAGCACGTTGCGCCCTTCGCTACCGGCGCGCTCGACCATCACCGGGTCGGAGTCGAGGCTGATCAGGCGATAGCCCTTGCCCTGCAGATAGTCGTAGGCCGCACGCCCCGAACGCCCCATGCCCATCACCAGAATCTGCGCCTCGCCCAGGGAGACCGGCTGCTCGTCCGGGTGCCGGGTATTGCGCTCCAGGGGAATTAGGCGATGGGCCAGGCGGTCGTAGATCGCTGCGGAAAAGCGGTTGAACTGCGCCGAGATGATGAACGAGAAGACCACGCTCAGGGCGAGCGGTACCAGCCATTGCGGCATCAGCACGCTGATGACGATCAGCCCGAACTCGCTGTAGTTGGTCAGGCTCGCCGCACTGAGGAACGCGCTGCGCGAACGCAGACGGAACGCCAAGAACAGGAAGAAGAACAGCAGCGTCTTCAGCGGCAGCAGCGCTGCCATCACCAGGGCAAAGACCAGCGCATCGACGTCCGGCAGGCCGCCGATGCCGATCTGCAGAAAGAATCCGACCAGGAAGACTTCCTTGACCGACCACAACGAGTCCGACAGCTCACCGGCGCGCTTGTGCTTGGCCAGCAATGCACCGAACGCCAGTGCGCCGAGTTCGGAGCTCAGACCCACCGCCTCGAAACCCATCCCACCCACCACCAGTGCCAGCATCAGGCCGAGCAGTACCAGCAGCTCCTCGTGACCGCTGGCATCGAGCAGACGGAACAACAGCGGCCGCAGCAACGGCAGCAGGAATACCAGCAGCGCCCAGGCCGAAGGCACCTCGCCATTGGCCAGGCTCATGACGACCAGGGCGATCAGATCCTGGACGATCAGCACGCCGATCGCTACCCGGCCATGGAAGGCCTTGAGTTCGCGCCGACTCTCCAGCACCTTCGCCGCCAGCACCGTGCTGGAGAACGCCAGCGCTACCGAGAGCATCAGCGCCTCCTGCCAGCCGAGGTCGAGAAACAGCATGATCGGCGGCAGCATCAGCAAGGATGACAGACCGAAATGCAGCAGCCCGCCACCGATGACTTCCGGGCGCACCAGGTTGCCCGGTTTGAGCTTGAGCCCGACGGTAAACAGCAGCAGGAGCACGCCCAGATGCGAGAGGTGCGAAAGAATCTCGCTGTCCTGCTTGCCAACCCCCAACTGATCACCGAAGGCGGCCAGGGCGAAGCCGGCACCCAGATAGCCAATCAGCGGAGGCAGCCCCAGTTGCCGAGCAGCCAGCCCCAGACCAAAGGCAAACGCAATCCAGGTGGCTTCGATCATCCAGGCTTTCTCGGGCGGTATATGGAAGCGCTGCATTCTACGTGAGGGACGCACGTACCGCTCCGTCCGCCAGCATCAAGCTGCTGTGACTGGCAGTACGCTCGCATACCCGAGCATGCATCGTTCGATCATCGCCCAGCCTTGCGCCGGGAGCGCTGACGTCGGTCAACCGACATGGTGAACGTTCAGGATCGCCGGGGTACTGTCATAGGTGCAGCGGCCGCTACCTCGTTGACATCACGCATCAGCAGCATGTCGGCCAGGCGCGCCGAGGCTGGTGCATCGAACCCCACCCGACCCTCGAAACGCAGCGGGTTGTGGTAGGTGCCGAAGAGCATGTCCCACAGGGGCAAGTCGCCGTAGTTGCGGCCATGTATCTGGTATTCGTGATGCGCGGCGTGCATTTCCGGCCGCGGCACGATCCAGCCGAGCCAGCGCGGGGTATGGATGTTCCAGTGCTGGAACAGCGCCAGCAGGGCAAGCGTCAGAGATACCAGAGCGGCCGCCAGCGGCGCCAGGCCGAGCAGCACCACGCTGACCAGGATGCCAAGGGTGGACTTCACCAGCACTTCCAGCGGATGGCTGTAGAAGGCACCGGGAATATCCACTCGCAAGGCACTGTGATGCAGCTGATGCGCCGCGCGCCAGAGCGGGTCGAAACGGTGCTCGGCGCGATGCCACCAGTAGCCGATGAAGCTGCTCAGCAACAGACCGAGCGGGTAACCCCACAAGCCAAGTTCGGCCAAATCGAATACCTGCAGCGAGGTCAGTCCTGCCCAGTTCCAGAACAGCGGGGTAAGCGAAGCGATGACGATGACCGCAAGGAAGAACAGTGCGCCGGTCAGTTTCCAGCGCCTGACCGGGACGTAGACCCGCGCCGGCCAGCGCGCCTCGATCAGCCACATCAGCAGGAATGCCATGGGTACGGACAGCGACAGCAGGATTTTCATCGTAGGTTCCTCTCGGCCAATTAATGCATCAATGCACCTAAATGCACATATTAAGATAAAAAAGAAGGTGCTTTCGGCACCCCTTGCGCGCCGTTCAGCGCTTCGGACAACACACCGGTGCCAGCTTCCTGAACAGCTCGGTCAGCTCTTCGAGCTGACGCAGAACACCATCACCATCGATCTCGTAGAAGGTATGTCGGCCCTCCTTCGAAGCCCGCAGCAGACCGGCGCGCTCCAGCACCTGCAGGTGGCGCGCAACCACCGAGCGATCCTGCGGCATCTTCTCGGCCAGCGAGCCGACATCCAGCCGACCACGCAGCAGCAGCTCGCGCACCAGCGCCACGCGCGCCGGCTCGGTCAACGCCTTGATGAAGGTGGCGTTGAACGCATCGAAGGACTGGGCGGCGGCTTGTTCACGGGTCAGCATGGACCGGAAGATATGTGCACGCAGATGCATCAGTCAATCGATATTTCGCTTCACCGGTCCAGGGCGTTGCTCGATAAATAGCCGGGCAATGGCGTAGATTGCCCGCTCATCCTTCAGAAGAGCCAACGCAATGCCCCGCCTCGCTCCCCCAGAAGCCAAGCACCGCGAGATGCCCCCCAGCCTGCTTGAACGTTACCGCGGCTGCCTGCTCGGGCTGGCCTGTGGCGATGCCCTGGGAACCAGCGTCGAGTTCATGCCGCGTGGCAGCTTCAAACCGCTGACCGACATGCTCGGCGGCGGCCCCTTTGGCCTGCGTGCAGGGCAATGGACGGATGACACCTCGATGGCCCTGTGCCTGGCAGAAAGCCTTCTTTCCCGCGCAGGCTTCGACGCCCGCGACCAGATGGCGCGCTATCTCAACTGGTGGCAATGGGGCTATCTGAGCTCGACCGGAGAGTGCTTCGACATCGGCATGACGGTGCGCGATGCGCTGACCCGCTTCCAGCAGAATGGCGAGCCCTTCGCCGGCTCGCACGAGCCGAACACCGCCGGCAATGGCTCGCTGATGCGTCTGGCCCCGGTGGTGCTGTTCTTCCATCCGCAGCGCACGGAACTGCTCGCACGCTGCGCCGACAGCTCGCGCACTACCCACGCGGCGCGCGAGGCCGTCGAGTGCTGCAGGCTGTTCGGACTGATCCTGAGCGAGGCACTTTGCGGCGCCACGCGGGCCGAGCTGCTGCAGCAGGACCCCACCCGGTTCCACGAACCGGCCGTCGCGGCGCTGGCTCGCGGCGACTATCTGGAGCACTCCGCGGAGCAGATCGTCAGCTCGGGCTATTCGGTCGCCTCGCTGACAGCGGCCCTCTGGTGCTTCCAGCACAGCGACTCGTTCGAAGCCGCGGTGCTGCTGGCCGCGAATCTGGGTGACGACGCCGACACCACGGCGGCGATCACCGGCCAGTTGGCCGGTGCCTACTACGGCGTACAGGGAATACCCGCGCACTGGCTGGCACGCCTGCACATGCACGACGAAATCCAGCAGACCGCCGATCAGCTGTTGCGCGCAGCGCAGGCGCGCAACAGCATCTGCAGCGAACAGCTCGCGCAGCCATCTGAAGGGAATCGCAACCAATGAAGCTCCATGCGGCGCTACTGTCACTCTGCCTGGCCGGATGTGTTGCCACGCCCCCTGCCGAAAACTCCGACGCGATGATCCACGCCGGCTACCTGAAAGGCCACCTGGAGATGCTCGACACCCATGCACCCTGGATGAGCGATGCGCAGAAACAGGCGCATGCCGAATCCCAGGCGACAGAGGTGATGAAGAGCATCCGCCTGCAGCAGCAGACCGGCAAAGTGGTGCCGCCGGTCATCATCCCCATCGGTGCGCCGCCCGCCGGTGCGCCCTCCGCGCCCGACAGCGCTGCGGCAGTCGCCGCAACCGCAGCGCCACAGCCAACGCCCGTCAGCGCGCCGCCTGTCGTGGCGAGCGAGACGCTCACCCCGCCGCCAGCACCGGATACCCAGCAGAAACTGATGGTCGCCCTCGCCGGCGCCCTGGCACAGGACGAGCAGGCCACGGGCAACCACCAGGGCACCGATTTGCGGGTCGTCGGCAACCAGGATTTCGTCGCCGGAACCTATGTCATGGAGGGCGGCAGCTACTCGATCCAGGTCACCGCCAAGGGCGCCGATCTTCTGGTGATCGAGCCCAATCGCAGTTCGCTCTACCGCCGACAGACCGACGGCAGCTACCAGTTCCACAACCGCAACACCGGCAGCACCTTCTCCCTCCGGGTGGAGGATGAACGTACCCTGCTGCTCGACCGCGTGCCTTCCTCCGGCCGTCCGACCCGCATGCTGCGCGAGAGGGCGTTTCGCGCTGATCTGCACAGCAACAGCGAAGCCCTCCAGGAGATTGCCGAGCGCTACCGCCAACGCGCGCTGAGCGATCCCGAGGATGCGCAACTCTGGACCCTCTGTTCGGCCGCTGCCTACAAGCGCAGCATCAGCGACGACGCGGAGAATGCCCGCTACGCCCGGCAGATCGCCGCCAGCATCCGCCAGATACTCGTCAGCAGCAGCAATCCCTGCCCGGACGCCATCTCCGCCGAGCACTGGTAGTTCGCCGCGCACTTCTGCCACCTGCGGCGCGCAGCCCAGGTGAGCGGACTGCCGAGCCCGCCGCACCAAAACAGGGATGACCACGACGCCGCGCACCAATCCGGCACCAGCACCCGACCCGCCCACCGCCGCACAGCAGCCCCTGCCAACCGCTGCCACAGCCCTCGAACGCCGCCACAGCGCCCTATTGCTGGCCTGCCAGCTCCGTTCGCCGCCTTCCCCGAAGCCACCCCAAAGCCCTGGCACGCAACCTGCTAAGTCCCCTGCAACGCTCGCCGAGATACCCGGCGGGCACTCCCGAGTGGCCAGCGTCGGCCACCGCCCAAGGGGCGCGGGAGCGGAGCGAAACGGGCAACGCAGCCCAGGTTTTCCTCCCCATCAACACCCATGAATACCAGGCAAAGGCGCCTGGAGCTGGCAACGGCTCCAGGCGCCTTTTTTTGCGTGTCCGCCGGGCGAACCCCGGCAACGGCTTCGATTGAGGAATGGCCATGAACGCGATAGTCACCCCGCTCACCCGCGAAACACTGATCATCGTCGGCAACGGCATGGTCGGGCATCACTGCGTCGAGCAGCTGATCGCACGCGGAGCCCTGGCCCGCTACGACATCCATGTCTACGGCGAGGAGCGTCAGCGCGCCTACGACCGCGTGCACCTGTCCGAGTACTTCGGCGGCCGTGATGCCGAATCCCTGGCGATGTGCGATGCCGAGTACTACGCCAGCCACGGCGTGCACCTGCACCTGGGCCAGCCAGTGCTGGAGATCGACCGCGACCGCCGCGAGGTCGTCACCGCCGCTGGCCGTCGTGGCTACGACAAGCTGGTCCTGGCCACCGGCTCCTTCCCCTTCGTCCCGCCGATTCCGGGTGCCGAAGGCAACTCGCGCCTGGTCTACCGCACCCTCGATGATCTCGACGACATTCGCGCTGCGGCCAGCAAGGCCCGCCGTGGCGTGGTGGTCGGCGGCGGCCTGCTCGGCCTGGAAGCGGCCAACGCGCTCAAGTCGCTCGGCCTGGAAGCCCACGTGGTCGAATTCGCCCCGCGGCTGATGCCGGTGCAGCTGGATGCCGAAGGTGGCGCCGCGCTCAAGGCACGTATCGAGGCCCTCGGTGTGGGCGTACACCTGTCGCGCGCCACCCAGGAGATCGTCGCCGGCGAGGAGTACGCCTACCGGATGAACTTCAACGACGGCGAGTGCCTCGAGACCGACCTGATCCTCTTCTCCGCCGGCATCCGCCCGCAGGATGCGCTGGCTCGCGCCGCCGGCCTGGCCATCGCCGAGCGCGGCGGCATCGTCATCGACAACGACTACCGCAGCAGCGACCCGGACATCTTCGCCATCGGCGAATGCGCCAGCTGGAACGGCAGCATCTTCGGCCTGGTCGCGCCCGGCTACGGCATGGCACGCAACCTGGCCGCGCTGCTGGTCGGCGAGGCCCACGAAGCCTTCACCGGCGCCGACATGTCGACCAAGCTCAAGCTGCTTGGCGTCGACGTCGGCTCGATCGGCGATGCCCACGGTGCCACACCTGGCTCGCGCAGCTATCGCTTCATCGACGAGGCCAGCGCCAGCTACCGGCGCCTGGTGGTCTCCGCCGACGGCAAGCATGTGCTCGGCGCGGTACTGGTCGGTGACAACAGCTACTACGACACCCTGCTGCAGTACGCACAGAACGGTATCAAGCTGCCGGCCGATCCCTCCGCGCTGATCCTGCCGCAGTCCGAAGGCGCCCCGGCGCTGGGCCCGGACGCCCTGCCCGAGACCGCGACCATCTGCTCCTGCCACAACGTCAGCAAGGGCGCGGTGTGTTGCAAGGTCGACGCCGGCGTCACCGACCTGGGCGAGCTCAAGGTGCAGACCAAGGCCGCCACCGGCTGCGGCGGCTGCAGCGCGCTGCTCAAGCTGGTGTTCGACGCGGAGCTCGCGGCCCGTGGCGTGGAAGTCGACAAGAGCCTCTGCGAGCACTTCGCCTACACCCGCCAGGAGCTCTACGGCATCGTCCGCGTCGAGGGCATCAAGGCCTTCGACGAACTGCTCGCCAAGCACGGCCGCGGCCACGTCGGCTGCGACATCTGCAAGCCGGCGGTGGGCTCGATCCTCGCTTCCTGCTGGAACCAGCCGATCACCGACCCGGCGCTGGTACCGCTGCAGGACACCAACGACACCTTCATGGCCAACATGCAGAAGAACGGCACCTATTCGATCGTGCCGCGCATCGCCGGTGGCGAGATCACCCCGGACAAGCTGATCGTGCTCGGCGAGGTGGCGAAGAAGTACGACCTCTACACCAAGATCACCGGCGGCCAGCGCATCGACCTGTTCGGCGCCCAGTTGCACCAGTTGCCGGAGATCTGGGGCGAGCTGATCAAAGCCGGCTTCGAGACCGGCCATGCCTACGGCAAGAGCCTGCGCACGGTGAAGTCCTGCGTCGGCAGCACCTGGTGCCGCTACGGCGTGCAGGACAGCGTCGGCATGGCGCTGCGCCTGGAGGATCGCTACAAGGGTCTGCGTTCGCCGCACAAGATCAAGTTCGCGGTCAGCGGCTGCACCCGCGAATGCGCCGAGGCGCAGAGCAAGGACGTCGGCGTGATCGCCACCGACAAGGGCTGGAACCTCTACGTGGCCGGCAACGGCGGCATGCGTCCGCGCCACGCCGAGCTGCTGGCCACCGACCTGGATGACGCCACCCTGGTCCGCTACATCGACCGTTTCCTGATGTTCTACGTGCGCACCGCCGACCGCCTGCAGCGCACCTCGGTCTGGCGCGAGAGCCTGGAAGGCGGCCTGGACTACCTCAAGCAGGTCATCATCGATGACAGCCTGGGCCTGGGCGCCGAGCTGGAAAGCCAGATGCAGCACGTGGTCGACACCTACGAGTGCGAGTGGGCCAATGCCCTCTCCGATCCGGACAAGCTCAAGCGCTTCCGCACCTTCGTCAACGACGCCCGCCCCGACCCGGACATCCACTTCGTCCGCGAGCGCGAACAGCGCCGGCCGGTCCACGCCCACGAACTCCACCTGATTCCCGTCGCCGAGGAGGTGCTCTGATGAGCCAGTCGAATGTTCTGCAAGCCGATTTCGCCCGCGCATCGATCCTGCGCGAACCCGCCACCTGGCTGCCGCTGTGCCGTCGCGGTGACCTGGTCGCCAACTCCGGCGTGGTGGCCTGGCACGAGGGCGTGCAGGTTGCGCTCTTTCACCTGGACCAGGGCGCGGCCGGCGAGCGCCTGTTCGCCATCGAGAATCGCGACCCGAAATCCGGCGCCAACGTGATCGGCCGCGGCATCCTCGGCCAGCTCAAGGGCGAGCTGGTGGTGGCCTCGCCGCTGTACAAGCAGCACTTCCGTCTGGAAGACGGCAGCTGTCTGGAGTACCCGGAGCAGAGCCTGCGGGTCTGGCCCGCGCGACTCAACGGCGACGCCGTGGAGATCGGCCTGGACTGAGCGCCAGGCGCCCGCCGCCGGTACGGACGGGCGCAACGAAACAGCACTACGCGCGGCGCTGCCTGCCCGGTGCCGCCGCCAACCTTTGAGGAAGCCCCCAGATGTCCTATCTCGTTCCCGCAGAATTCGTCAGCAAGATGGTCGACGCCGGCGAATCCAAGATCTACATGTCCACCCGTGATTCGCTGATCCGCGCCTACATGGCCGGCGCCATCCTGGCCCTGGCGGCAGTATTCGCCATCGCCGTCACGGTACAGACCGGCTCGCCGCTGGTGGGCGCCATGCTGTTCCCGGTCGGCTTCATCATGCTCTACCTGATGGGCTTCGACCTGCTCACCGGCGTCTTCGTGCTCACCCCGCTGGCACTGCTCGACCGCCGCCCCGGCGTCACGGTCAGCGGTGTGCTGCGCAACTGGGGCGTGGTGTTCCTCGGCAATTTCGCCGGCGCACTGACCGTGGCTTTCATGATGGCCTTCGTCTTCACCTACGGTTTTTCCATCGAGCCGGGCGCCATCGGCGAGAAGATCTCGCACATCGGCGAGGACCGCACCCTGGGCTACGCCCAGTACGGCGCCGCGGGCTGGTTCACCATTTTCCTGCGCGGCATGCTGTGCAACTGGATGGTCTCGATGGGCGTGGTCGGTGCAATGATCTCGACCTCGGTGAGCGGCAAGGCGATCGCCATGTGGATGCCGATCATGCTGTTCTTCTTCATGGGCTTCGAGCACTCGGTGGTGAACATGTTCCTGTTCCCCTCCGGCATCATCATGGGTGGCGACTTCTCGGTCATGGACTACATGATCTGGAACGAGATCCCCACCGTCCTCGGCAACCTGGTCGGCGGCCTGGCCTTCACCGGCCTGACGCTCTACACCACTCACGTGCGCACTGCGCCCAAGCGCGTGATCTGACCCACGCTCGCCCGGAGCCAGGCCCATGTCCAGTCAGCTCAAGGTCAGCATCGGCCAGCACAGTGACAAGGGCCGCAAGCAGGTCAACCAGGATTTCCACGGCGCCGTGCTGCCGCTGGAGCCGCAGCTCAGCAGCAAGGGCGTGGCCCTGGCGCTGGCCGACGGCATCAGCAGCAGCGAGGTCAGCCAGGTGGCCAGCGAGGCCAGTGTCGCCAGTTTCCTCGCCGACTATTTCTGCACGTCGGAAACCTGGTCGGTGAAGAAGTCGGCGCAGCGGGTGCTCAGCGCGATCAACGCCTGGCTGCATTCGCAGACCCGCCACAGCCAGTACCGCTACGACATGGATCGCGGCTACGTCTGCACTTTCAGTGCGCTGGTGCTGAAGTCCTCGACTGCCTACCTGTTCCATGTCGGCGATACCCGCGTCTATCGACTGCGCGACGGCCGCCTGGAGCAGCTCAGCGACGATCATCGACTATGGATCTCCCGCGAGCAGAGCTACCTGAGCCGCGCGCTGGGGATCAATCCGCACCTGGAGATCGACTACCAGGCCCTGCCGCTGGAGCGTGGCGATCTGTTTCTGCTGGCCACCGATGGCGTCTACGAGCATCTCGATGCACAACGAATGATCGAGACCATCCAGGCCCACCCCGACAACCTGGACACCGCCGCCCAGGCGATAATCGCCGCGGCCCTGGCGCGAGGCAGCGACGACAATCTGACCATCCAGTTGCTGCGCGTCGACGCCCTGCCCGACCGCAACGCCGACGAACTGCAACAGCAGCTGCGCGAGCTGCCCCCACCTCCCGTGCTGCAGGCGCGCAGCGAGCTGGACGGCTTTCGCATCGTTCGCCAGCTGCACGCCAGCAGTCGTAGCCATGTCTACCTCGCCACGGACGGCGCCGACGCCACCCCGGTGGTGATCAAGACGCCGTCGATCGAGCAGGGCCAGGATGCGGCGTACCTGGAACGCTTCCTGATGGAGGAGTGGATTGCCCGGCGCATCGACAGCCCGCACGTGCTCAAGGCCCGCGAGCAGACCCGGCGCCGGCACTACCTCTACAGCGTCAGCGAGTTCGTCGATGGTCAGACCCTGGCGCAGTGGATGATCGACAACCCGCGCCCGCCGCTGGAAACCGTGCGCGGGCTGATCGAGCAGATCGCCCGGGGGCTGCGGGCGTTTCACCGGCTGGAGATGCTGCACCAGGACCTGCGCCCGGCCAATCTGATGATCGATGCCAGCGGTACGCTGAAGATCATCGATTTCGGCTCGACCCGCGTCGCCGGCCTGACCGAACTGGCGGCGCCGGGCAGCCGCGACGAGCTGCTCGGCACGGCGCCCTACACCGCTCCCGAGTACTTTCTCGGCGAAGCCGGCTCGGTGCGGTCGGACGTCTTTTCACTGGCGGTGATCTGCTATCAGATGCTGGGCGGCAAGCTGCCCTACGGCACTCGCGTGGCCGCTACCCGCAGTCGTGCAGCACAGGCGCGCCTGCACTACCAGCCACTGCGCGACGATGATCGTAGCCTGCCGGCGTGGATCGACGAGGTCCTCCGAAAGGCGCTGCAGCCCGACCCCAACAGGCGCTATCAGGACGTCGCCGAGTTCACCCACGCCCTGCGCCACCCCAGCCAGGAATTTCTCATGCGCAACCGGCCGCCGTTGATCGAGCGCAACCCGGTGCTGTTCTGGAAGTGCCTGAGCCTGGCGCTGGGGATCGCCGTGCTGGCGCTGTTGCTCGATTGAGCCCCAGGGCCAGTCGCGGCGGGTGCTGACAGTGCAACCGGCGCCGTCTCAGGCCTGGCTGGCCGCGCCTGGCCGGCCGCACCTGGCCGGCCGCACCTAGCCCGCCGCGCCGTGGCCAGCCGCGGTCTGCCCGATGATCTGCAGCAGCGCCTGCTGGGAAAACGGCTTGGCCAGGCGCGGCAGATCCTGCCCGATCTCGGGCGGCAGCTCGGCATAGCCGGAGACCAGAATCACCGGCAGCTGCGGATGGCTCACGCGCAGTTGTTCGGCCAGCTGCACACCGGTCATCTGCGGCATGGCGTGGTCGGTGATCACCAGATCGACCTTGAGCTGGCCGAGCATGACCAGCGCATCCTGGGCCGAACGCGCGCTGAGCACCCGGTGACCGTGTTCGCTGAGCATGTCGGCGGTGTTGAGCAGCACCAGTTCGTCGTCGTCCACCGCCAGAATGGTCAGCAGCGGCCCCTGCCAGGCGGGGTCGGGGCTTGCCTGCCAGACGGGCTCGGCCGCCGTGACGCTGCCATCGTCGAGCGCCGGCAACCAGATGTTCGCCGTGGTACCGACGCCGGGCCGGCTCTCCAGCACCAGGGTGCCGCCGGACTGCAGGGCCAGGCCATGGACCATCGACAGCCCCAGCCCGGTGCCCTTGCCCACCCCCTTGGTGGTGAAGAAAGGTTCGCTGGCGCGCTTGAGCACGACCTCGTCCATGCCTTCGCCGGTATCGGTGACCGACAGACAGACATAACGTCCCGGCAGCAGGCCGTGCTCGCCGTCGTCGAGTCGCTGCTCGCGCGCAGCGATGATGATGCGCCCGTGCCCGGCCATCGCATCGCGGGCGTTGACCGCCAGGTTGAGCAGCGCCGATTCGAGCTGGTTGGGGTCGGTCTCGACCAGTGACAACTGCTCCGGAAAGCTGGTTTCCAGCACCACACTGGGACCGAGCGAGCGCACCAGCAGGTCGCGCATGTCGACCACCAGCTCGCACAGGTCGATACGCGCCGAGCGCAGCTCCTGCTTGCGGGCGAAGGACAGCATCCGCCCGGTGAGGGTGGCGCCGCGTTCAGCCCCGGCCTTGGCGTTGTCGAGAAAGCGCAACAGTGCCGGATCGGCCGGCATGCGCTTGCGCAGCAGTTCCAGGCTGCCGAGTACGATCATCAGCAGGTTGTTGAAGTCATGCGCGATGCCGCCGGTGAGCCGGCCCAGCGCTTCCATCTTCTGCACCTGCTGCAGGTTCTGCTCGGCCTTCAGGCGGGCGGTCTTCTCCACCGCCTCGGGGACCATGCCGACCACCTCGCCGGCATCGTCCAGCACCGGACGCAGGGAAAAGTCGAAGCTGCGCACCCCGGTCGGCAGGTTCAGCGTCATGCTGACGTTCTCCGAACTGCCAGCTGCCACCCGCTGCACGGCGGCACGCACGGCCTCGGGCATGCCGGGGGTGGCGCTGAACCAGGGTGTTTCCCAGTAAGGCAGTCCCTGCACCCTGGCATTGTCCGCGTCGATGCCGGCAAGCGCGGTGGCATTGGAATAGAGCACGCGCCCCTCGACATCCAGCAGCCCCTGGTACAGGTGCGACGTCTCGAAGATGGCCCGCAAGCGGGCTTCGCTCTGCGCCAGCGCGGCGGTGCGCTCGGCGACCTTGGCCTCCAGTTCGAGAACGAAGCGCTGTTCGCGTTCACGCGCCGCCGTCTGGAACCTCAGGCGTTCGATATGCGACCAGGAGCGCTCGGTCACCTCGGTTAGAAGGGAAAGCTCGTAGGGGCCCCAGATCCGCGGCTGGCGATCATGCACGGCCATCAGCGCGGTCAGCCGGCCGTCCTTGACCAGGGGCAGGCAGACGGTCGCCTCCAGACCGAGACTGAGAAACACCTCCGCCTCGGCGCCCTCCAGCTGGTGGCGCACATCATTGATGATCAGCGGCACGCCGGCACGCAGGTTCTCCACCGCCATGCGCCCGAAACTGGCAAGGCTGTAGTGGCCGACCAGGCTGGAGGCCCCCGGCGCGGTCCAGTCGCCACGCACGCTGAAGCCATCCTGGTCGGCGTCCATGTCGGCGTAGGCGCAGACCGATACGTCAAGATGCTCGCCGAGCAGGCGCGTGGTGCGCTCCAGAATGGTGTCGGCGTCAGTGCTGCCGGCGGTTTCCTTGGCCAGCAGATCGAGAAAGCGCAGACGCCGCTCGTTTTCGCGCAGCGCATCTTCGGCCTGCTTGCGCGTGGTGATGTCGGTGGAGGCACCGAACCACTCGAGCAGCGTGCCATCGGCGGCGAACAGCGGCACGGCGCGCAGCAGCATCCAGCTGAAGGCACCATCGGGGCGATGCAAGCGGTGCTCGAGCTCGAACACCTGCGGATGGGCACAGGCATCGCGCACCGCCCGCAGCACCCGCGGACGGTCATCGGGGTGCACACAGTTGCTCAGCCAGTCGCTGAGGGGCGTGGGATCCTCGAGCAGACCCTTGCCATCGAGATGGCGCAGGTATGTCCACTGCGCATCCATCTGATAGACCACGTCGGCGGTGGCGTTGACCAGTGCGCGAAAGCGCTCCTCGCTGTTGCGCACCCGTGCCTGCGCCTCGATCCGCGCGGTGACGTCGAAGCCTTCGACGAAGATGCCGGCGACCTGACCTTCCTGATCGGTCAGCGGCTGGTAGACGAAGTCCAGAACACGCTCTTCCGGCGGCTGGCCGGCAGCGCGCTGCAGACGTACCGGCCGCGCCGAGCCGACGAAGGCCTCGCCGCTGCGGTAGACGGTATCGAGCAGATCAAAGAAGCCCTGCTGCTCCAGCTCCGGCAGCGCCTCGCGCACCGGCCGACCGATCAGATCACGCTCGCCAACCAGGCGCCGGTAGGCGGGGTTGGCCATCTCGTAGACATGGTCCGGGCCGCTGAGCATGGCCATCACGCCCGGCGCCTGCTCGAACATGCGAGTCAGACGTGCTTCCTGCAGCTTCAAGCGCTGCTCGGCACGCACTCGATCACTGGTTTCCACCACCACCGCGATGACCCCGGCCGGCTGGCCGCTCTCGTCGAGCACCGGCGAATAGTCCAGATTCATCCAGACCCGTTCGGCTCGCCCACTACGATAGAGCGTCAGCTCCTGATCCCGATACGCCAGGGTCCCCCCGGCCAGGCCCACCTTCATCACGTTGTCGTTGAATTCAGCGACCTCCGGCCAGCCTGCGCGCACCTCGCTGCCGAGCAGCGCCGGATGCCGTGCGCCGGCAATGACCGCGTAGGCATCGTTGTAGATCATGATGCCCGGCTCGCCCCAGAGCAGCGCGATGGGCACTGGTGAGCGCAGCAGCAGCCCGGTGACAGTCTTCAGGCTCTGCGGCCAGTCCTGCAAGGGGCCCAGGGGGGTCTGCGACCAGTCCAGATCGCGGATCAACCCGCTCAGCTCACTGCTCTCGGGGAGAAATGTCATCTCACTCTGCTGCGCCTGTCGCTTGTCTTCGTCACTCATCCAGGTCCGATCCACCAGCCGATCCATGCGGACTCCTGTCCGCGCTCAAACGCGACTATCGTGCAGATGTCCGCCGCAATCATAGAAGCCGCCGCGCCCAGTTAGTTCGCTGAAAATCAGCCAGAACATGCGTTGCCTGCAGAACTCCACAGGCGACCAAGCGGCTGTCACTTCCGTATACTCGCGTCTTTTTTCGAGAAGCCGCCATGGCCAACAAGCGTTACGCCTGCATCGGCCTGAGCAATCCCAAGTCCCCGGAAAACGTCGGCTCGATCATGCGTGCAGCCGGCTGCTATGGGGTCAGCTCGGTGTTCTACAGCGGCACCCGCTACGACCGCGCACGCGACTTCATCACCGATACCAAGAAGGTCCATCAGGACATTCCGCTGATCAACATCGACGATCTGCGCAAGATCCTGCCGCTGGGCTGTATACCCGTCGCAGTGGAGCTGGTCGAAGGTGCCCGCCCACTGCCGTCCTATACCCACCCGGACCGCGCGCTCTACCTGTTCGGCCCCGAAGATGGCTCGCTGAGCAAGGAATTGCGCGACTGGTGCGAGGACGTCATCTACATCCCCACCCAGGGCTGCATGAACCTCGCCGCCACGGTCAACGTGGTGCTCTACGATCGCCTGGCCAAAGGCAACAACACGCGCTCCGGACCGCAGTTCTAGTGCCCTCTCCCGCTGGGAGAGGGAAAAGCCGCACATGTTCGGCACCTGTGTTGACCCCACCCCGCGCCATCGCCTCACGGCTGTCTTTCTCCCTTTGGGAGAAGGTGGCGCGCAGCGTCGGATGAGGGAGGTCGCAGACGGCAGGGACCTGGCCGGGATTTCTAAAGGCAGCCGCGAATCGCCGAAGCATCCCTCCTGAGGCAATCACAGGCACCAAGCCGGCCGAAGCATCCCTCACCCGCCTTCGGCACCCTCTCCCGATGGAGAGGGAAAAGCCGTGGCGCATTCGCCACGCTGTTTGGCACAACACCGTGCCCGGTACAGCTTTCCTTCTCCCAGCGGGAGAAGGTGGCGCGCAGCGCCGGATGAGGGATGCGTCGGCGTGCAGGATGGCGGGCGAGGTGCGCCCTGTCCTTCCGTCGAACAAGACTCAACGCAGCAGGCGGCTTTCCAGCACTTTCGAGCGTTCGCCGAGGACGTTTTCGCTGATCTCGATGAAATCCTTGGTGCTGACCTTTTCCAGGCGCATCAGCGCTCGGGTCACGTCATCCAGGGAGTGCCGGTTGCCGGTACCCTTGCGCAGCTCGGCATCCAGATCGCGCAGCAACAGCACCGCGCGCGCAGTGACCGGGCCCGTCGAACGCTCGGTACGCAGGCTGCTGACGTTCTTGCTCCAGTTCTTGAGGCGCGCCATGGTCTTGGCGTGGCGGTCCTCGCTCAGGCCGCCGGCACGACGCATCAGCTCGATCGCGTAGTACTCGGCGATACCCTCGCTGATCCAGTCGCTGCGATCGGTGTCGCGAATCCTGCTGACCACGTGGACCAGCTCGTGCACCAGCGAGCTGGTGCCATTCTCGCTGACCAGCGGCCGATCACTGTGCAGGAACAGCGAGTTGCTCGCCGACAGCCCGCCACGCCACATCGGATCATCTGCGCCGACGATCAGCAGCTTGTCCAGCGGCCGCGGAAAAACCTCTTCCATATGCGGCCAGACGAAGGTCAGAAAGGTGGTGACATCCATTCGCCGCATACCCTCGCCAACAGGCGCGGCGACGGTCAGCATGGTGTGGCCGATCTGGGTGCGCCGGCTGCCGATCTTGCCGGCGACCATCCAGCCGACGGGGCGATCGAACAGGCGCTCGGGGTTGTCGATGCGAAAACGGTTCTTGCCGATCCGCGGCCAGCCGGTCTCGACGCTCTTCCAGCCCGGCGGCAGATCGAACTGCAGGCGCGCGACCAGGCGCACACCATCGAGTTGATCGAGAAACGCCGGTGGGATCAGGTCGTCGCCACGCAGCAGAGCCCAATCCGAGGTCATCCGCGCGTCGTAGCGCCCCGAATCGCGCTGATGGCTGATGCGTACCTTGTAACTCAGCGTCGCTTCGCCTTCCGCCGGCTTCCAGACGCCGCGCTGCGGACTTTCCAGCGTCCATTCACCCTCGGCGACAAAGTCGCTGAAGCGCTCCTGGTCACCCAGATCGAAGGCCAGCTTGCGTACCACCTCGCCCTTTTCCAGGCGAATGCTGACCTCGGCCTGATCCTCCTCCGGCAGAAAGCGCACCTGGTAATCGAGGTCGTAGTTCTTCGCCCAGCCGGCAGGCACGACCAGAAGCAGAAAAAGCGGCAGCAGACAACGCAAGGCAGTGGGCATGAACAGGCTCCTGAGACGGCAATCGGAGCATCTGACCGCGACGGACGCCGCGCGGTCAACCGGCGCGAAAAATCAGATGCTCTTCCCAGTCGTCCTCGGCCACGCTGCTCTCGCTGAGCATCCGCCCGGACTGGGAAATCCGCTCGCGGTGCACCGCGTCCGGATCGCCACAGACCAGGTGGTGCCAGAGCGGCAGGTCCTTGCCTTCGCTGACCAGACGATAGGCGCAGGTCGGCGGCAGCCATTTGAACTCGTCAGCCTGGGCAGCGGTGAGCTGGACGCAATCGGGCACCGAGCGCCGCCGCTCGGCGTAGTCGCTGCAGCGACAGCTGGTCAGATCGAGCAGTTTGCAGGCGATGCGCGTGTAGTAGACGCTGCCGTCGTCCTCATCCTCGAGTTTCTGCAGGCAGCACAGGCCGCAGCCATCGCACAGCGACTCCCATTCCTGGGCATCGAGCTGGGCGAGGGTCTTGCGCTTCCAGAAGGGTTCGACTTTGGCAGCCATGGCACTGCGGCACCGGGGGAGACGGAAAGGGCCGGCAGTCTAGCCGCGCCCCCGGCAGCCGCCAAGCGCGGCCGGTCGCCTGCGCCTTTCACGCGCGCTTGCGCCAGCCGGCAGGGCGCCATAACCGCAGGGCATTGCGCCCTGCTCCACGGCCCCTTCCGACCCAGGAAACCTCTGAAAAAGTACTGCGCTCGGCCTGGCGTCGTTGAAATCCCCCCCGCCGCGGGCCCGGTCAACGTGACCCGGTAAAAATGCTCATTTACCCTACGTAAACTGCGCTTTTTCGGCTGATTTCGCCTCGCCAGACCTTCGCTCGCTACCTTTTTCAGAGGCTCCCTAGAGCGGATCGTTGCGCCGCAACAGCTCGTCGGGCAGGTGTTCGATGTAATCGTCTTCGGCCGGCGGCATCTGCAGGTGATAGCCCTGCTTCTCGATGTTTTCCAGCACCTGATGGATGTCCTCACGCGCCAGCTTGCGCTCGGGGCTCAGGACGAAGTCGAAACGATGCTGCGGCGTGCCGAAAGCGGCGAGCAGTCCCTCCGGGACACGTTCCAGCGCCTCGCGCTTGTCGACGTAGAGGTACATCTCCTTGTGCGGATGCTTGTAGATCGAGCAGATGCGTTTCATCGGTTTTCTCCGGCCAGGCAGTCGAGCAGCGCCTGGCCCATCAGTTCCCGGCGCCAACCGCGCAGGGAGTCGGGCAATTGGTAGGGGCCATGGGGGTAACCGCTCTTGAGCAGGGCCTCCAGCGGCTTCTTGCGCAGCATCAGTTCGGGGGCGATATCCAGCCGTTCGGCCTCGCGCTGACCGACCGCACGCAGTTTCTTCAGCAGCGCCGACGCTTCCAGCGGCAACGGCTCGGGCACCGCCGGCGGCCAACTCTCGGGCGGCGTGGCGGCAGCGTCTGCGATCATCTTCAGCAGCAGCTGACCGTCCTGACGCAGGGTGCGCGGGTGCATGTCCTCGATTCGCGCCAGCGTGGTCAGATCCTTCGGCTGGGTACGCGCAATCGGCCACAGGGAATTCTCGCGCAGCACCCGATTGCGCGGCTGGTCGCGGCGGCGTGCCTCGCGCTCGCGCCAGGCATAGAGCACGCGCAGCACGGCAAGCTGCTGGCGAGAGAGCTTCCAGGCCAGTTTGCCGTCGCGGTAGAGCTCGTCCGGATCGACCTCACGGCCAAAGGCGAGCAGCAGCTCCGCACCGTCCTCCAGCACCCAGGCGCGCTTCTCCTCGCTCAGGCGTGCGTCCAGCGCCTCGTAGACTTCGGCAAGATGCAGGGCGTCTTCGGCGGCATAGCTCAGCTGCGTCTCGCTCAAGGGGCGCTGCAGCCAGTCGGAGCGGGTTTCGCCCTTGGGCAACTCGATGCCCAGTACCGCCTGGACCAGCCGTGAGTAGCCCATGGAGAAGCCCAGGTTCAGATAGCCGGCCGCCAGCTGGGTATCGAACAGGGGTGCCGGCAGACTGCCGGTAAGCCGCGACAGCACCTCGAGATCCTCGCTGCAGGAATGCAACACCTTGATCACCGCCGGCGCGCGCAGCACTTCGGCCAGCGCTGACCAGTCATGGATCAGCAACGGATCGATCAGATACACCCGCCCGGCGGCACACACCTGCAACAGGCCCGCCTGGGGGTAGAAGGTGTCGACCCGGACGAATTCGGTATCCAGCGCCACGAACGGCAGGCGCAGCCAGTCGTCGCAGTGCAGTGCCAGCGTCGCCTCGTCGGTGATCCAGTGAATGTCGATGGCCAAGGGGCTTCCTCCTCTCGGTCGCCCGAGCCGGGCGCCACAGTCGCTCCGGGGCAAGTGCGGCCGGTGAGCGGGCGCGCAGTATATCGTCTGCCACTCGCCGCCGGGGCGGCGGTTGCAGCCGGTGCACATCGCTGTTCAAACTGACGCGGCGCCGGCCCGCTGCAGCAGAAACCCGCTGCATGACCCGTACCGGAGCGGCTGCGCTGCCACCTCTTACCCGATTGCCCGACAGTCGACCGACCAGGAGATTTCCCATGGCCCTCGCCCAACTGCTCCAACCGCGACAGCTCGCCGAACGTCTGGGCACGGCCAAGCTGATCCTGCTCGACTGCCGCTTCGCCCTGGAAGATCCGGACCACGGCCGTCGGGCCTACGCCCAGGGGCATATTCCCGGCGCGCATTTTCTCGATCTCGCAGCGGATCTTTCCGGCATCGATACGGACGGGGAGTCCGGACGCCATCCACTGCCGTACCCGCAACAGTTGCTGCAGCGACTGCGTGCCTGCGGCTGCAGCGCCGATTCGCAGATCGTGCTCTATGACGACGGCCCCGGCGCCTTCGCCGCCCGCGCCTGGTGGCTGCTCGCCTGGCTGGGCAAGCGCGACGGGGTATGGCTGCTCGATGGCGGCTTCAAGGCCTGGCAGAGCGAGGGCCTGGCGCTGTGCGACACGATGCCTGGCGTCGCCAGCGGCACGCTCGACGGCACGCCGGACCAGCGCCTGCTGATCAACGCGGCCGAATTGCTGGAACGACTGCAGGACAGCAGCCTCTGCCTGCTGGACGCCCGCGCCGAACCGCGCTTTCGCGGCGAGGTGGAACCCATCGATCCGATCGCCGGCCATATCCCCCGCGCCCAGTGCGCGCCCTTTACCGACAATCTCGCCAGCGATGGCCGTTTCCTTGCGCCGACGGCGTTGCGCCAGCGTTTCGCCGCCCTGCTCGGCGAGCGCCGGAGCGAAGATCTGGTGGCCTACTGCGGCTCCGGCGTCACCGCCTGCCACAATCTGTTCGCCCTGTGCCTGGCCGGTTATCCGTTGGCGACCCTGTACGCAGCCTCCTGGAGCGGCTGGATCTGTGACCCGACACGCCCACTGGCCCGCGCGGACCACCCTTGATCGCCCGGCACGCACCATCAGTCAGGCAGATAAGGCAAAGCCGTTCACAGCTCGACAGTAATCCCTGCACACCCCGTTGCACGGACGCTGCGTTTTTCTCAGACTAGCGCCCATTAATCCGCCAAACGGTACCCTCGAGATGGACTTCAAGATCAAGCAAACCCTCCCCGCCCTGCTGTTCTGCCTGAGCCTGGGGCTCAATGCCCACGCCGCCGAATTCGAAGCCAACGTCTGCGAACTGGAGGACGAATGGTCCGAGCTGACCGGCGAAGAAATGGCAGCGGCGGCCGAGGCCGGCCATGCCTCGGCCCAGTACAACCTGGCCCTGGCCTACGACGAGGGTGACGACGATTTCGAGCTGGACGAGGAAAAGTCCGCCTACTGGTACGAGCAGGCTGCCAAGCAGGGCAACGCCTGCGCCCAGTACAACCTGGCGATCGCCTACGAAGAAGGCCTGGGTGTCGAGCAGGACCAGGACAAGGCCGTCTACTGGTACAAGAAATCCGCCGAACAGGGCGACAGCGATGCCCAGTTCAACCTGGCGATCTGCTACGAGGACGGCAGTGGTGTCGAGCAGGACTACGAAATTGCTCTGAGCTGGTTCCGCAAGGCGGCAGCCCAGGGTGACCCGGACGCCCTGTTTGAAGTCGGCAACTACTACGCCCAGGGGCTGACGGTGGAGGAAGACTCCGAAGAAGCCCGCCGCTGGTACCAGAAGGCGGCGATGAAAGGCCACGTCGGTGCAGCCAAGGCCCTGAAGGACCTCTAAGCAGATCGACTCGCAAGGGCGGACCCGCAAGGTTCCGCCCTTTTCTTTTGCCCGCGCCACGGACCAGCCGCGGGCACGATCCAGAAGCCTGGGCAAACACCAGGCTCAGTCCCACGCCTCATCCGCGACTGCCGCAATGCACGGGAGCCCAAGGACCCGAGGACGCCCCCCCGCAGAACTTTCCCCGCTGGAGCGACCTCCAAGTCGCGATCCAACCAGCCGGTCGCACAAGACAGGAAAACCCAGCAATCATCGATGATTGCCGCACATTGTCCGACAATCGCCAGAATATCGCGAAAGTTGATCATCTGGTCAGAGTCCGACAATCCTGCTAGGTTGCGCGCCGCTTCTTACCCCCAGCAGGAGTCGATCAATGCAGTATCCCTTTGCGAAGGGCGCCCTGGCGCTCGTCATCGCCGGCCTTTGCGGGCAGAGCATGGCCAACGGTCTGGCCATCAACGAACAGAGCGTTAGTGGCATGGGCACAGCCTTCGCCGGACGCTCGTCCTCGGCACAGGATGCCAGCACCCTCTTCGGCAACCCCGCGGGCATGTCCAAGCTCAAGCAGAGCGAAGTCAGCGCAGGCTTCGGTTACGTAATACCGAGTACCGACATCGATAACGTCAACAGCGGCGTGCGCGGCACCAGCAACGGCGACATCGCACCCAAGGCGCTGGTGCCCTTCGCCTACCTGGTCACTCCAGTGAATGAAGATCTGCACCTGGGCCTGGGCCTCTACGTGCCCTTCGGCGTGATCAGCGACAACGAGAAGAGCTTCCAGGGACGCGGCCATGGTCTCTACTCCAAGGTCCAGGTCACTACCCTGCAGCCGACCATCAGCTATCGCATCAACCCGAGCGTGTCGATCGGCTTCGGCCCGACCATCAACAAGCTCGACGGCAAGCTGACCAATATCCTCAACACCGCCCCGCTGACCGGCTCGGATACCAAGGTCAACATCGAGGGCGACGACATCGGCTACGGCTACAACGTCGGCGTACTGGTCGATCTGAATGAGCGCACCAGCTGGGGCCTGACCTACCACTCCAAGGTCGATTACAACCTCGAAGGTCGCACCAAATTCCAGGGCTCGGCTTTCAGCCTGGGCGCGCTCGGCGTGCGCAGCGAGTACGACGCCAGCCTCGACATCAGCATGCCGGAGTCGGTCGACACTTCCATCACCCATCGTCTCGACGACCAGTGGACAGTCTATCTGGGCACCACCTGGACGCGCTGGAGCCGACTGGAGGAAATCCTGGTGGAGAACGAGGGCGCCGCCGGGCGCTTTGCCGGCATCCGCGAGCAAATGAGCTGGCGCGATACCTGGTCGCATGCCATCGGCGCCGCCTACCAGCTCAATCCGCAGCTGGTTCTGCGCGCAGGCGTTGCCTACGACCAGACCCCGACCACCAACGCCCATCGCAACGTGCGTATCCCGGTCGGTGACCGCAAGATCTTCAGCCTCGGCGCCGGTTGGACGCCCAGCCCGGAACTGACCATCGATCTGGCCTATGCCTACATCCACGAGGAGAAGGTTTCGGTCAACCTGGCCGACACCGGAGCAGCGGCGCCGGGGGTGTTTCTCAAGCCGGCCTACAGCGCCGACTACCGCAACAGCGCGCACGGCATCGGCAGCCAGCTGACCTACCGCTTCTGAAATGCGCGAGCGCCGCAGGGCGCTCCTGCCTCCGGCCGCCCGCTCCCCAAGGGCGGCTCGGTTGGGGTAGACTCCGACGGCGAACAATAATTAAAACGCCGCATGAGACTTCACCATGACAGCGCTCTGTACCACCCTGCCCGAGCATATTTCCCTGCTCCTGGTCGACGACCACAAGATTTTCCTCGACGGGCTTTCTCTGGCCCTGAGCTCGCTGACCCGCGAGCTGGAAGTTCACACCGCGCAGAATGCCGAGCAAGCCGAGCAATGGCTGCAGCAGCGCGACTTCGATCTGATCCTGCTCGACCTGAAACTGCCCGACATGCCCGGCCTGGAACTGCTGCGCCGCTGGCAGGCACAGGGTCGCATGACCCCGGTGGCGATTCTCAGCGCCAGTGACTCGACCCAGGATGCCCAGGCTGCGCTGGCCGCCGGCGCGCTGGGCTTCATCCCGAAAAGCTCGGACAGCGAGGAACTGCGCCTGGCGGTCACCCGCGTACTGCTCGGCGAAAGCCTGCCGGCGCCGCAACCGACCCCCATTGCCGAGCTCACCCCGCGCCAGCAGGAGATTCTCCCGCTGCTCGCCGACGGCCTGCCGAACAAGCTGATCAGCCGACGCCTGGGTCTTTCCGAAGACACCGTGAAAACCCACCTGAAGGCGCTCTATCAGGAACTCAACGTGCACTCGCGCACCGCCTGCGTCGCCGCGGCCCGCCAACGCGGCTGGATCTGAGACTCACCGAGTCCGGCCATGCCGACCTTTCCTTCTCCCTCCGGGAGAGGGTGCCGAAGGCGGGTGAGGGAAAGTCCAGACGACTCGCCGCCAGCCCGATGCGGATGCCACACCGGGGCACCCTGCAGCCGGGGCTTCCCTCATCCGGCGCTGCGCGCCACCTTCTCCCGGCGGGAGAAGGGCAGGTACCGCGCTGACTCCCCAGGCACGCCCCCAACCGAGACCGCAAACGCTCAAGCCTGGCCTGGCACCGCCGCCTGGCTGGGCTGTCCATTCAGATGCCGGGCCAGTGCCTGGCGCAGACGCGCCGGCAGTAGCGGTTTCCCCAGCAACTGCACGCTCTGGTGCATGCAGCGTTCCTGCAGGGCGGGTGAAACGTCAGCGCTGACCAGCAATGCCGGCAGCATCGTGCCGCAGCGCTCGCGCATTGCCTCCAGCGCCTGCAGGCCGTCCAGCTCACCGCTCAGACGGTAGTCACTGATCAGCAGCTGCGGCTGCAGGTCGTCGAGCACGAGCAACGCTTCATCGAAGTTGACACAGGCCCGCACCTCGCAGCCCCAGCGTTGCAGCAGCGCCTGCAGCGCCTCGCGGCTGGCGCGATCGTCCTCCAGCAGCAGCACCCTGCCCGCCATGACCTGCTGGCGGGCAGGCTCCTCTATCGCTGCCGGCTCGGTCAACGGCAGCCGCAGAAGAAACCGCGCGCCGTGCCCTGGTGCAGAATCCAGCCTCAAGGGATGCCCGAGCAGCCTGGCCAGCTGGCGCACGATGGCCAGACCCAGGCCCAGGCCCTGGTCGGCATTGCGCCCCGGATTGTCGAGCTGACGAAACTCCTCGAAGACCAGCTCCTGTTGATCCTCGGCCAGGCCGACGCCATCGTCGCCTACCTCCAGCAGCACGTCCTCAGCGTCCTGCTCGGCGCGCAGCCAGATATGCCCGGCCTGCGCATGGCGCAGCGCGTTGCTGAGCAGGTTGCGCAACATGCGCTCGAGCAGCGCCGGGTCGCTGCGCACCCAGAGCGGCTCGTCGCATTCCACCAGCAGTCGCACGCCCGACGCGGCCGGATCTCCCTGTGCTTCGTCGCGCAGGCGCTCCAGCATGGGCAGCAGCGCGATGCTCTGGATCTGCGTCTGCACCGCACCGGTGAGTGTCAGGCGGTTGTAGTCGAGCAGCGACTGGAGCATGCGCCCAAGCTGCTCGACCGAGATATTCAGCTGCTCGCTGACCCGTTGAACCTCGGCGTCGGCTGCGCATTCCTGCAGATGCTGGGCATACAGCCCCATCGCATTGAGCGGCTGGCGCAGGTCGTGGCTGACTGCCGCCAGTTGCCGCAGCTTGCTCTGGGTCTCGGCTTCGCTGCGACGCCTCGCGATGTTCAGCAGGCGCAGGTTGATCCAGCCGCTGCGATGGGCATGCTCCTGCAGGTAGCTGCCGGTGCTGCCGATCAGGTTGACGCAGCCGAGGAACAGCAGCTGGTAGGCAAGCTGCTCGGAGTTGTTGTTGAACATCAGCCCCAACACCAGGAACAGGCCATACAGCAGCCAGCCGGAAAACATCACCGTGCGAAACGGCAGGCTGAGCACACCATGGCCGAACACCAGAAACAGCAGCAATCCCTCATAGGGCATCTGCTCGCCCTGAATGTGGCTGGCGTAGATCAGCAGTACGACAAGAATGCCGCAGACCAGATAGGCGGTGGCGAAGTACCGCTGGGCCCGCTCCGGATCGGCGTCGGGCAAGCGGTAGTAGAGCCAGGAGGCAATGATCGCCACCACGCTCAGCAGGCGCAGCGGCAACAGCCAGAGATTGACCTCGAACGGCATCACCAGCAGGTCGTGCAGGCCGTACACCAGTTGGAAGGAAACCGCCGCCAGGATCACCATCCGGGTGCCCCAGTGCCGCTGCATGAAACGAAACCGGTCGCGGGCGAACAGCTGCTCCAGGCGCCGACTGAAGCGCAGGTGATTGTGTCCACGGCGTTGCTGCGTGAGCAGCAGACGCTCGAGTTCCTCGATGCTCAATTCCATGCGCGCCACTTCATCGCGTTCAGCGCGACGCCTCGTTCTTGTTGTTGGCGAATGCATCGTAGTGTTCCACGCGCAGCAGTTCCTCGCCAGAGAACATGCTCCGACGCAATTCGGTGGCACGCGAAGCAACGTCCTGAGGGGCCAGGTCGCTGCGTCGCAACGCCGCAAGCTGGCGCCGATAGTCATGGTAGCGGGTGCGCCAGAGCCGCTCCTCGCGTTGCTCGGCGAGCATCCGCTCGACCGCGGGAGGATCGTAGTGCAGGGTCAGGAAGCCACGCATCTGCTCCTCGCTCACCCCGGCGCGCAGCAGACGATCGATCTCCGCCTGCAAGCCCAGAGCGCGGCCATGCCGGCGACCGGTTTCCCTCGCCTCGGCAGGCAGCTGCTCACGCAGTTCGTCCAGGGCACGCAGGCGCGCAGCCGGCTCCAGGTCAGCGCGCAGCTGCACGTCGAGGGTGCCGAGGATAAAGCGCGAATAGGCCTCCTCGGCGCCAAAGAAGGCCTCGACCACTGCCTCGTCCAGGTACTGCCGACGCAGACTCGCCAGCTGGCGCGCCTGCTGGCGAAGCATCTCGCGCTGGAGGTGAGGGTCGCGGGGCGGCACGTAGGGGCGATCCATCAGCACCTGGCGGGCGCGGCGATAGTCGAGATAGTCGCCCAGCAGCTGTTGCAGCTGACCGAGTGCCGGTTCGTCGAGACGGGCATCGGCGTCCTCCAGCAGCAGCGTGGTCGCGCGGTCCACCCCGGTGCGATCCGCTGCGCTGAGGAAATAGTCGAAATAATCGCGCACCCCCAGGTCGATCACCAGGTTGTGCTGCGCATCCACCTTCAGGTCTCCGTCCAGGTGACGGTAGCCCTCGGTCATCGCCGCTGGACCCTGCTCGCTGGGCGCCGCCAGGCGAGGTTTGTCGGCACTGCGCGGTGTCAGCGTGACTGCCAGCGCGCTGAACAGGCAGGCGACCGACACGCCCCAGACCAGCACGCCCGGACGCGGAATCAACCCGGCCATCCGCTGTGCGGCTGGCTATGGCTGCAGCACCGATCAAGGCTGTGCATCGAAGGGGAAACTCCTGGGTTCTGGGTGCCTGAAGCAGCGGTGGACATCCGGCAGTCTATGAAGCTGTCCCGGCCTCCCCCATCACCCAGACGAGTGAGAGGCATGGCCAGATCACTCCTCCGCGAGGCAAAGGAAAGGCCTGCTCGACCTTGCCTTTGGTCAATCCGCTGGAACAGAGGACGGCTTCACCGGTCCAGCGCAGAACAACCACCAAAAGGAGACCGAGCATGAACCGAAACGACATGCAGAGCTGCATCCAGGCCTGCAACGCCTGCGCCATCGCCTGTGAACACTGCGCCAGCGCCTGCCTGCAGGAGTCGAACGTCGAAGCGATGCGTCGCTGCATCCAGCTCGATCGCGACTGCGCCGATCTCTGCCGCATGGCTGCGGCCCTGATGGCCCGCGGCAGCGATCTGGCAGCGGACTTCTGCGGCCTGTGCGCCAAGGCCTGTCGCGCCTGCGCCGAGGAGTGCGCACAGCACCAGCACGATCACTGCCAGCAATGCGCGCAGGCCTGCCATCGTTGCGCCGAGGAGTGCGAAAGCATGGCCAGGGCCGCCTGAGCCAGGCGCCGTCTCGCGGCAGCGATGCGCGCTGCCGCTCCTTTCCCAACGCCCCTGCTGCAGGGACGCATTGCCTAACGCAGCTCATTCCTGAACCTTTGCGGCGCCCGTCATCCCCAACATCGCGACAAAGGCATAACATGCTGCCGCGTCCGGCCGGGAACACTCCCGCTGCCGCTCGGTCCAACTTCGTCGCGCCAGGGCCCTCCCTGCTGCCGCGCCCATGAGAAAAGGAACACCGCATGTTCAGGAAAATCGCCGTCACCCTCTGCGCCCTGCTGTTCGCCGGCACGCTTGCCGCCGCCGAAAACCCGCGCGTGCTCATCACCACCAGCCTTGGCGAGATCGAGGTAGAACTGGATGCGCAGAAGGCGCCGATCAGCGTGGAGAACTTCCTCGCCTATGTCGACAAGGGCTACTACGACGACACCCAGTTCCACCGCGTGATCCCCGGCTTCATGGTCCAGGGCGGCGGCTTCGACGGCAACATGGCGCAGAAGTCCACCGCCGCACCGATCCGCAACGAAGCCGACAACGGTCTGCGCAACGAACGTGGCACCCTGGCCATGGCACGGACCCAGGCGGTGCACTCGGCCACCAGCCAGTTCTTCATCAACCTCGCAGACAATGCCTTCCTCGACCACGGCGGCCGCGACTTCGGTTACGCGGTGTTCGGTCGGGTGAGCAAGGGCATGGACGTGGTCGACCAGATCGCCAAGGTGCCGACCGGCAGCCGTGCCGGCCACCAGGACGTACCGCGCCAGCCGGTGATGATCGTCTCCGCGCGCCGTCTCTGACGACACCCCGGGGCCGCTACAGCGGCCCTTCTGCCGGACCCCAGCATGCTATTTCGCCGCTTCGAAGCGCTCATCGATCCATTCAAGCCCGCCCCCGACGTCGCCCCGCCGCGCACCCTGCTGCGCTTCTACTGGCACTTCATCCGGCAGATCTGGCCGGTGTTCCTCGCCCTGATGGTGGTCGGCCTGGGCGCGGCGCTGATCGAGGTGGCGCTGTTCAGCTATCTGGGACGGATCGTCGACCTGGCACAGGACGGCGATGGCGCGACCTTCTTCCGCGAGCATGCCGGCGAGCTGGCCTGGATGGGCTGCGTGGCCCTGCTGCTGCGGCCCCTGGTCTTCGGTCTGCATGATCTGCTGGTGCACCAGTCGATCGCACCGAACCTGACCAACCTGGTGCGCTGGCAGAACCATCGCTACGTGCTGCGCCAGAGTCTTTCCTTCTTCCACAACGATTTTGCCGGGCGCATCGCCAACCGGGTGATGATGACCGCGCCCTCGCTGCGCGAGTCGGCGGTACAGGTACTCGATGCGCTCTGGCACGTACTGATCTACGCGGCCAGTGCGATCTGGCTGTTCGCCGCTGCCGACGTGCGCCTGACCCTGCCGCTGCTGGTGTGGATCTGCGCCTACGTGGCGCTGCTCTGCCACTTCGTGCCACGGGTCAAGCAGCGTTCGCTGGATGCCTCGGGCGCGCGTTCCAAGGTGATGGGGCGGATGGTCGATGGCTACACCAACATCGCCACCCTCAAGCTGTTCGCCCACACCCGCGACGAGGAAGACTACGCCCGTGGCGCCATGGCCGAGCTGCTCGAGCGAGTGCGCGCCATCACCCGCACCATCAGCGCCATGGACATGAGCATCACCGCGCTGAACGGCGTGCTGATCACCGCCACCTGCGCCCTCGCCCTCTGGCTGTGGAGCATCGGCGAAATCAGCGTCGGCTCCATCGCCCTGGCCACCGCCCTGGTGATCCGCATCAACGGCCTGGCCGAGTGGATCATGTGGGTGGTCAACGGCATCTTCGACAACATCGGCACCGTACAGGACGGCATGCAGAGCATCGTCCAGCCGCGCCTGGGCATGGACCGACCCGACGCCCAGCCGCTGAGCGTGGAGCATGGCGAGGTACGTTTCGAGCAGCTGCATTTTCACTATGGCAAGGGCAGCGGCGTGATCGAAAACCTCGAACTGGCAGTGGCTGCCGGCGAGCGTATCGGCCTGGTCGGCCCCTCCGGCGCCGGCAAGTCGACCCTGGTCAACCTGCTGCTGCGCCTGCACGACCCTGAAGCCGGACGCATCCTGGTCGACGGCCAGGACATCGCCGGCGTGACACAGGAAAGCCTGCGCGCGCAGATCGGCACCGTCACCCAGGACACCTCGCTGCTGCACCGCTCGATCCGCGAAAACCTTCTGTACGGCAAACCCGACGCCAGCGAGGAAGAGCTCTGGCAGGCCGCCCGCCAGGCACGCGCCGACCAGTTCATTCCCGACCTGGTCGACAGCGAGGGCCGTCGTGGCATGGACGCCTATGTCGGCGACCGCGGGGTCAAACTCTCCGGCGGTCAGCGTCAACGCATCGCCATTGCCCGGGTGCTGCTGAAGAACGCGCCGATCCTGATCCTCGACGAGGCCACCGCCGCGCTGGATTCGGAGGTGGAAGCAGCGATCCAGGACGCCCTCGAGCCGCTGATGCAGGGCAAGACGGTGATCGCCATCGCCCACCGGCTGTCGACCATCGCGCGCATGGATCGCCTGGTGGTGCTGGACCAGGGGCACATCGTCGAAACTGGCAGCCACGCCGAACTGCTCGCTCGCAGCGGCCTCTACGCGAGACTCTGGCAGAAGCAGACAGGCGGCTTCGTCGGGGTCTGAAGGGCAATTTCCTTCTCCCTCCGGCAGAGGGAAAAGCCGCGCCGGCTCGCAGCTCTTCAGCCCCACACCGAGCCATAGCCCCACAGCTGTCCTTCTCCCTCCGGGAGAAGGTGGCGCGCAGCGCCGGATGAGGGAGGCCTCGGCGTGCAGGCGGCCGAGCAAGGCCTGAGCCATTCGCAGGCCACGTGTCGCCCGCACCATCCCTCACCCGCCTTCGGCACCCTCTCCCGGTGGGAGAGGGAAAAGCCGTACATCCTCCAGGCCCGGCATGAAGGTCGCGCGATCTCCGGCATGCCTTTCAGTCCAGCTCGGCGCCATCGCCTTCAGCGAGCATCTCCAGCACCCGACTGCTGAGCATCTCCACCGAGAATGGCTTGGTCAGCAGCCCCATGCCGCTCTTGAGCATCCCGTCCGGCAACACGCCGTGGGCTGCGTAGCCGGTCATGAACAGCACCTTCAGGGTCGGCCGCTGCATGCGCGCCACATCGCTCATCAAGCGGCCGTTGATACCGGGCAGACCGATATCGGTCAGCAGCAGATCGATGCGTGTGGCGGATTCGAGGATCTCCAGCCCGCCAGGACCATCGGCTGCTTCGAGCGTACGGCAGCCAAGCTCGTTCAGCACCTCGACCACCAGCCGGCGCACGGCTTCCTGATCCTCCACCACCAGCACCACTTCGCCGTTGGCCCGTTGCTCGCCGGTGCTGCGCGTCACCACCGGCAGGCGCCCCTGGCGCCCATGGTGGCGTGGCAGATAGAGGCTCACCCGGGTGCCGCTGCCGACTTCCGAGTCGATGGTGACGTAGCCTTCGGACTGGCGCGCAAAGCCGTACACCATCGACAGACCCAGGCCGGTGCCCTTGCCGATGGCCTTGGTCGTATAGAAGGGTTCGAAGGCCCTCTCGATCACGTGTGCCGGCATACCGGTTCCGCTGTCGCTGACGCTCAGGCGGACGAATTCTCCGCTGACCGGCGCCGCGCTGCCCTGCAGGCTCTCGCCCTCCAGGCACAGATTGCTGGTGGCAATGCTCAGACGCCCACCCGCCGGCATGGCGTCGCGGGCATTGAGCGCCAGGTTGAGAATGGCGTTCTCCAGCTGGTTGGCATCGCAGAGCACCGACCAGAGCTCGCTGGCCGGCTGCAGCAGCAGCTCGACGTTTTCGCCAATGCTGCGCCGCAGCAGTTCTTCCATCGCCAGCAGCAGGCGATTGGCATCCGCCGGCACCGGCGCCAGCGGCTGGCGCCGGGAGAACGCCAGCAGGCGATGGGTCAGCGCCGCGGCGCGATTGGCGGAGGCGCCCGCGGCCTCGACGTAACGTTCGATATCGTCCAAACGGCCCGCTGCGATGCGCCGCTGCATCATCTCCAGCGAGCCGATCACCCCGGTGAGCATGTTGTTGAAGTCGTGGGCGATGCCACCGGTGAGCTGGCCGACCGCCTCCATCTTCTGCGACTGGCGCAATGCCTCCTGGGCAGCCTCGCGCTCGCTGGCTTCGTCACGCAGGCGCTGCAGCGCCTCGGCCAGGGCAATGGTGCGCTCGTTGACCTTGGACTCGAGCGTCTCGTTGAGGCGGCGCAGCGCCTCTTCGGCATGAATCTGGTCGCTGACATCGTTGCCTTCGACGAAGATCCCCGAGACGCTGCCGTCCGCCTCGAGGATCGGCTGATACACGAAGTGCACGTGCAACTGCTCGAGCGGCGCCAGGGGTGCTCGCTGCAGACGGATCGGCATGTTGCGGCCGACATAGGGCACGCCGCTGCGATAGACCCCGTCGAGTAGCTCGACGAAGCCCTGATTCTCCAACTCCGGCATCGCCTCGCGGACCGTCAGGCCGACCAGATGACGCGGCCCGACGATGCGCTGGAAGGCCTCGTTGGTCTGCTCGAAGACATGCTGCGGACCGCGCAGCACGCAGATGAAACCGGGCGCCTGCTGGAACAGCGCATGCAGACGGTCGCGCTCGGCGGTACGCTGCTCAACCTCCGCGGTCAGGCCCTCGTTCACCAGGCGCAGGCTCTCTGCCGCCTCCTGCTTGATCCAGGCGACTTCGGCAAGCACCTCGACCCGGCGCCGCTCGGCCTCGATGGCATCCACCCGCGCCAGGGTCGCACCGATCTGCCCGGCAACCAGGCCGATGAAGCCCAGATAGCCCAGATCACGCGGCCGGTAGGGATTCAGCCCGACCACCAGCGCGCCGTTCGGGCGCTGCAATTCGCGCCCGGCCAGGGCGACCACGGCGATCCGCTGCGGCGGCCGATCCCAGGCACCGCAAGGCAGTGGCTGCGCCGCCTCCCCCAGCGGCAGCTCGAAGGCTTCCTCGCTTTCCCACAGACGATCCAGCTGCCACTGCTGCAGCTGGAGCTCGTCCAGACTCGCCGCCGCGCAAGGATGACTGCGCTCGATGCCGCTGGCACTGGCCAGCCAGGCACTGCCGGCATCGTTGAAGACGTAGACCATGGCGAAGGGCAGGTCCTGCGGGTTCTCCCCCAGGGTATCGGCGATCGCCTGGAACAGCGCCGAACGCGACTCGGCCTTGCCCAGGTTGGACGCCAGTCGACTGAGAGTCGCCAGGCGGCGTTCGTTGATCACCCGCTCGGTGTCATCGGCCTGGTAACAGAGCACACCGGCCACCCCGCCCTTCTCGTCGAACAGCGGGTTGCAGGAGATGTTGTGGTAGGTCTCCTCGGCATAACCGCCACGGGTGAGGATCAGCGCCAGCGACGGGTCCCAGGTACCGCGTCCGCTCTCGCGCACCTTGCGCACATGGCCGTGCAGGGGACTGCCGGCAGCGACCAGGACTTCCGCCAGCGGCCGGCCGAGCACGTGAGGATGACGCTCGCCCATGGTTCCGCGGCAGCCATCGTTGTAGAACAGACGGGTGTCTTCGCCCCAGCCGACCCACATCGGCGCCCGCGACACCAGCATGATCCGCAAGGCATGGCGCAACGCTTCCGGCCAGCCGGTGGGGGGACCCAACGGGTCCTGGCTCCAATCGCGACCGCGCAGATGGCGGGCCACCTCGCTGTCGCCGGGAAACACGCTGTAGAGGGGATCGGGTGAAGAAGCTTGATTCAAGGGCGGACCCCGGCGGACTGGCCAGAAATACGAAGGTTCCTCCGTGCCACGCGGGCGCCCGCGACAGCCGTCCGGACGCGCCATCAGGTCACGTTACTGCCACCCCGGTGCGAATGGCGGCAAGCATACCCGAGAGTCGCTGCGCATGATGCAGGTTCGCGCACAAGCACCGCTCGCGACCCGGCGGCGACGCACGGCCGGAACCGATTGCCCCTGGCCGCGCCCTAAACCCCACATACAGTCGCAACGAGAGCCCTGTCCGGCATGCGAGCCCAGACCTTCACCCCACCGTTTTTTGCCACCCACGCCAACGTTTTCCAGCAAGGCCAGCTGCGCAGTCTGTACAACGCGCTGCTGGAGCAGCCGCTGAGCGATGAGCTGCGCGCCCAGGCCGCAGACTTTCTCGACCGCCAGCTGCAGGAGCTGCAGGCGCAGACTGACAACTGCGACCTCCCCCAGGACCCGGCCCACTGGCAGGCCTGGCTGGAACAGCGCAACGCCAGCGTCGGCGAAGCCTTCCAGGAATATCGCCAGCAGCGCCAGACCGGCGCCCCGCGGCGTTACTTCCGCCACCGCGCCCACGCCCTGCACTTTCTGCGCAGCGTGGCGCCGACCAAGCTGGTCGACGGTTCCTGGCTGCATGGTCTGTTGCGGCACTGGCGTGATCCGGCCTATGCCGGCCTGATCCGCATCTACCTGGAAGAACTGGGCGGTGGTCGCCCGGACAAGAACCATGTGCGGCTCTATCGTCAGCTACTCGCCAGCCAGGACTGCGCCGACCAGCAGGATCTCGACGACGCCTGCTACCAGCAAGGCGCCATCCAGCTGGCATTGGGCTGGCTGGCGGACGACTACCTGCCCGAGCTGATCGGCTTCAATCTGGGCTACGAGCAGCTGCCACTGCACCTGCCGATCAGCGCCTTCGAGCTGGCCGAGCTTGGCCTGGACCCCTACTACTTCACCCTGCACGTCACCGTCGACAACGCCGCCAGCGGCCACGCGCGCATGGCACTGGAAAGCATCCGCGGTCTGATTCCAGCCGGCAGCGACGCACAGGCATTCATGCGCCGGCTGCGCCTGGGCTATCGCCTGAACGATCAGGGACCCGGCACTCTGGACGCCATCAGGGCGTTCGACCCGCAGCAGTCGCTGATCGACATGCTGACGCGCAAGGCCGAGGTCGGCCGACACCTGCATGCCGACTACTGTCAGATCGAAGGCCGCACGGTCAATCAGTGGCTGAGCGAGCCCGGCGGGATCGCCGGCTTCCTCGACGCCCTGCAGCGCCGCGGCTGGATTCGCCGTGGCGAGCAGGCCAGCCATAGCCGCTTCTGGGGTCTGATCGAAGGCGAGCGGGCACAGATGTTCGGGGTGTTCAACGGCTATGAGCGGCAGTTGCTGCGTGACTGGATCGAGACACCGGCGGACGCCGACAGCGCCGTTAAAGGCAGCAACGGGCGACGCCGGCCCAGACCACAGTACTCCACCGCAAACGTCGAGGCTCCGGAAGATCGCGACAGCCAGTTGCTGGCGTTGCGCCTGAAGCAGCTGCCCACGCCGGCCGCACGGATCGATGAACTGCTCGGCTGGATGACCCCGGCCCGCCACCACCACCCCGCCGGACTGCTCGCCACCCGTGAGTTCTGTCGCCTGCTGGAGATACCGGCATGAACGCTCCGCTACGCACCGAAGCCCTTCGCCAACAGGCCCTGCTCGCATTGCTGCGCTATCTGCAGGATCAGGGCTACGACTTCATCACCCCCACCCCGGCCACCCACGCCCGGGTCCTCGCGCGGCCGACGCCCGGCCGCTGCGGTAGCGATCTGCGCGACGCCTTCGGCTGGAACCGCCCGTTCCCGGCGGCTCTGCTGCCGCAAGCATTGCTGCAACAGCTGCAGGCGGTGGGAATGGTCTACGGCGAAGGTGCGTTGCGCCGCAGCAGCGTGCGGGTCGCCAGCCTGGGTGAAAACCTGTTGCTGCACTCCGCCTTCCCCACCGAGGCTGAGGATGCAGTGTTCTTCGGGCCGGACAGCTATCGCTTCGTGGCGGCGATCGAGGCGCACCTGCAGCAACGCGAGGCGCCGCTGCAACGCGCACTGGACATAGGTTGCGGCGCCGGGCCCGGCGCCCTGTGCATCGCCCGCCATGCGCCGCAGACCGAAGTACTGGGTGTCGACATCAACCCGGCGGCGCTGGAACTGGCACGCCTGAACGCGGCGTTCGCCGGCGCCGACCACCTGCAGCTGTGCGAGAGCGACCTGTTCGGCGCCCTGCAGGGCGACTTCGACCTGATCGTCGCCAATCCGCCCTATCTGCTCGATCCGAATCAGCGCACCTACCGTCACGGCGGCGGCCAGCTCGGTCTGGGTCTGTCCCTGCAGATCGTCGAAGCCGCGCTACCGCGCCTGAGTCCGGGCGGTAGTCTGCTGCTGTACACCGGCGTCGCCATGCGCGACGGCGAAGACCCGCTGCTCAGCAGCCTGGGGCCTGCGCTGCAAGGCAATGGCGCCTGCTGGCGCTACCGCGAAGTCGATCCGGACGTATTCGGCGAGGAACTGGAGGTGCCGGCCTACGCCGACGTGGAACGAATTGCCGCCGTGGTGCTGGAAGTACGCCGCGCCCCTCAGGCGCCTTCGTTGCGCCTGTAAGGCAGTGCCTCGCGCGCCTGCTCGGCGTAGGCGCGTACACCCGCTCCTTCGGCGGCGAGGAAATCGGCCACCGCCGCGCGCAGACCGGGATGCGCCAGCCAGTGCCAGGAGCGCGTCAGCACCGGCTCGAAGCCGCGCAGCAGCTTGTGCTCGCCCTGGGCGCCGGCATCGAAACGCCGCAAGCCCAGCTCCAGCGCCTGCTCGATACCCTGGTAGAAGCAGGTCTCGAAATGCAGCCGGTCGAATTCTCCCAGGCAACCCCAGTAGCGTCCGTACAGGCAATCCTCGTCGAGCAGGGAGAAGGTCATCGCCACTGGCTGACCGGCGCGCCGGGCGAACACCAGCTGCAGCGCCTGCGGCATGCGTTCGGCGAGCAGGCTGAAGAACTCCCGCGTCAGGTACGGCAGGCGTCCGCGGACCCGATAGGTATTGGCGTAACAGGCATAGACGAAGTCCCATTCCAGCTCGCTGAGCTGGTCGCCGCGCCGACGCTCGAAGTCGATGCCGAGCCCCGCCACCTGCTCGCGCTCCTTGCGCATCTGCTTGCGCTTGCGCGAACTGAGCGCATCGAGAAAGTCCTGGAAGTCGCGATAGCCGCGATCGAACCAGTGGAACTGGCAACCGAGGCGTTCCAGCCAACCTTCGCGACCCTGCAGCAGGGCATCACTTGGCCCATCGGTGAAGTTCACATGGATGCCCGACAGCCCTTCGCCCAGCGCCTGCCTGGGCAGCGCATCGAGCAGGGCCGCGCAGGCCCGGGCATCGCCCAGCAGTCGCGGCCCCTGCACCGGACTGAAGGGCACGCCACCCAGCAGCTTGGGGTAATAGCCGATACCGGCTCGCTGGCAGGCCTCGGCCCAGGCCATGTCGAAGACGTACTCGCCGAACGAATGCTGCTTCACGTACGCCGGCATCGCGGCCACCAGGCGACCACTGTCATCGCGCCAGAGCCGGTGCGCAGGCAGCCAGCCGCTGTCACCGCCGACGCTGCCGCTGTCCTCCAGGCTGGACAGGAAGGCGTGGCTGAGGAATGGCTGCGCGCTACCTGCCAGCGCATCCCAGTCGGTCGCGACGACCTCGGCCAGTGATCCGCATCGGACCAGCGCAGCACTCATCGACGGCTCAGATCAGCTCGAACAGCACCAGCGGCAGCATCACCACCAGCACCAAGGCGAACAGGCCCAGGCCAAACAGCAGGCCGATACCGGCGGCACGCCAGTTGGAGTAAAGCGCCCCCCCCTGCTCGGTGTGCAGGACCATGGCCGGCCCGATGCGCTGCTGGGCGAGGAAGAACATCCCGGCCACCTGGGCAATGGTGAAGGGAATCGCCGGCACGCTCTCCGGCAGGATGAAAGCCAGTGCCATGCAGACCACAAAGATGGCGATCGCAATGCCCCAGACTGCACCCGTCTCGCCACCGCGACCGAGCGCCTGGAGATTCTTGCCGAGCAGGAAGGCGCCGGCCAGCGGCGAGCCGAGGAAAGTCGCCAGGCCCACCGCGCCGAGCTTGTAGAGCGGTACTTCGGTCGCGTGGGTCAGGGGGTTGGTGAGTTCGGCACTGGGGGTCTTGAAGGGGTTTTCAGCGTCCATGCGGGCTCCTGGGCATGTTGCGGATCGTTGGACCGAGGTGGATTTCAGACTGTCTCCGCGCTCGGCACGGCGCGGAATCTGCTACCGGGCATCCAGGGCGTTTGCGTCGCAACGGCCGCAGCGGAGCGCTAGAGCTCCAGCACGAATCCATCGGCATCGCGAAACGCCGGGAAGTGCTCACGATAGGCCGCCAGTTTACGCGGATCCAGGCTCAGCTTGCGGACGCCATCGGCATCTTCGCAAGCCAGCAGGCAGTCGCCCTGGAAATCCAGCACCTGGCTGTCGCCGGCGTAGTCCAGGCCCTTGCCGTCGCGGCCGACACGGTTCAGCGCCGCCACATAGCACTGGTTTTCGATGGCCCGCGCCGGCAGCAGGCGGTTCCAGTGGGCGCGCCGTGCCGCCGGCCAGTTGGCGGTGTAGAGCAACAGGTCGGTGCCGCCGGCATCGCGGCTCCACACCGGAAAGCGCAGGTCGTAGCAGATCAGCGGGCGAATGCGCCAACCCTTGAGCTCGAACAGTGCCTGCTGCTCGCCCGCACTGAAATGCTGGTCTTCCCCGGCCATGCGAAACAGGTGGCGCTTGTCGTAATGCGCCAGGCTGCCGTCCGGACGCGCCCAGAGCAGGCGGTTGCGGTAGCTGCCATCGGCCGCGCGGATGATCAGGCTGCCGGTGACCACTGCCTCCAGCTGTCGGGCCTGCTGCTGCAGCCAGAGGCTGGTGGGACCGTCCTCCTCTTCAGCCAGGCGCGCCGACTCCATGGAGAAGCCGGTGCTGAACATTTCCGGCAGCACGATCAGATCCGCGCCGCGTGCCTGCGCCAGCAGCGGCTCGAAGTGGGCGCGGTTGGCCGCCGGGTCCTGCCAGACCAGTTCGGTCTGGATCAGCGCCAGGTCAAGATCGGGCTTGTTCATGCTCACTCCGTTCAGATCGCGCACAGGCGTTGTGCTGCGGCACGCAGGGTGTCGTCGCGCTTAGCGAAACAGAAGCGCACCAGGCGCATGTCCGCCGGCGGCTCACGATAGAACACCGACACCGGGATCACCGCCACGCCCTGCTCGCGGGTCAGCCACTCGGCCATGGCCACGTCATCCAGATCAGGACGGATCGCCGAGTAGTCGGCCAGCTGGAAATAGGTGCCTGGCGAGGGCGTGAAGACGAAGCGCGAGTCGGCCAGCAACGCGCAGAACAGATCGCGCTTGGCCTGGTAGAAGCCCGGCAGCTCGGCCAGATGCTCCGGATGCTGCTGCATGAACTCGGCCAGCGCCCACTGCAGCGGGGTCACCGCGGTAAAGCTGACGAACTGGTGGACCTTGCGCAGCTCGGCGCTGAGCGCAGGCGGCGCGAGCACATAGCCGGTCTTCCAACCGGTGACGTGATAGGTCTTGCCGAAGGAGCCGACGACGAAGGCACGCTGATACAGCTCATCATGCCGCAGCACGCTCTGGTGCTCGGCGCCGTCGAACACCAGGTGCTCGTAGACCTCGTCGCTGAGCAGATGGATATCGCGGTCGCGGATCAGCGCGGCCAGGCGGTCCAGGTCCGCTCGCGAGAGCAGTGCCCCACTGGGGTTGTGCGGACTGTTGATGATGATCAGCCGGGTGCGCGCGCCGATGGCCGCCTCCAGCGCCGGCCAGTCGATGGCGAAGTCCGGCAGACGCAGGCGCTGATGCACGCAGATGCCGCCAGCCAGTTGCACCGCCGGCTCGTAGCTGTCGTAGCAGGGATCGAAGACGATCACCTCGTCGCCAGGATGCACCAGCGCGTGGATGGCGCAGAAGATCGCCTGGGTCGCGCCGGGGGTGACGGTGATCTCGTCCTGCGCCGACAGGTTGCGGCCATAGAGCCGCTGGACCTTGAGCGCCAGTTGCTCGCGCAGCGCCGGCAGGCCGGTCATGGGCGCGTACTGGTTGTGTCCTTGCAGCACTGCGCGAGCGACCGCCTCGCGCAGTGCATCGGGACCGTCGAAATCCGGAAAACCCTGGGACAGGTTGATCGCCCCGCACTCGGCCGCCAACTGCGACATGCGGGTGAAGATGGTGGTGCCGGTGTGGGGCAGTTTGCTCTGGATCATCAGCGAATATCCGAAAGCTGGAAGCGGATCAGCCTGCGGGGTGGCACCAGGCGCGCGCCCGGCTCCTTCTTCGGCGTCAGGCTTCCAGGTGCTATCTAGCGTTTGTCCTTGCGCTTCTTCTCGGCCTTCTTGCGGTGCGACATGAGCCTGCGCTTCTTGTTCACCTGGCGGTCGGTGAGGGTGTTCTTCTTGCCCTCGTAGGGGTTGTCGCCGCCCTTGAACTCGATGCGGATCGGCGTGCCGACCAGCCGCAGCACACGCCTGTAGGTGTTTTCCAGGTAGCGCACATAGGACTTGGGCACCGCCTCGACCTGGTTGCCGTGAATCACGATCAGCGGCGGGTTGGCACCGCCCAGGTGGGCATAGCGCAACTTGATGCGGCGACCGTTGACCAGCGGCGGCTGGTGCTCCTGCACCGCGCCTTCGAGGATCTGTGTCAGGCGGCTGGTCGGCCAGCGGGTAATCGCCGACTGGAAGGCGGCCTGCACCGACTTGTACAGGTTGCCGACGCCGGTGCCGTGCAATGCGGAGATGAAGTGGATGTCGGCGAAGTCGACGAAGAACAGCCGGCGCTCCAGCTCGGTCTTCACGTATTCCTTCTCGCCGTGGTCCATGCCGTCCCACTTGTTCAGCGCGATCACCAGTGCGCGACCGGATTCCAGCGCGAAGCCGAGCAGGTTGAGGTCGTGGTCGACCACCCCTTCGCGGGCGTCCATCACGAAGATCACCACGTTGGCGTCCTGGATCGCCTGCAGGGTCTTGACCACCGAGAACTTCTCGACCGACTCGAAGATCTTGCCGCGCCGACGCACGCCGGCGGTGTCGATCAGGGTGTACTTCTCGTCGCCACGCTCGAAGGGGATGTAGATGCTGTCGCGGGTGGTGCCGGCCTGGTCGTAGACGATAACCCGGTCTTCACCGAGCATGCGGTTGACCAGCGTCGACTTGCCGACGTTGGGCCGACCGATGATGGCGATCTTGATGCCGTCCTTCTCGCTGGGGCCGGGAATCCGCGTCGGCTCCTCACCTTCGGCGACTTCTTCCGCGGGCAATTCTTCCTGGTCCTTGGGAAATTCGCCGAGCACGGTTTCCAGCATCTGGGTGATGCCGCGGCCGTGGGCGCCGGCAATCGCCAGCGCGTCACCGAGGCCGAGCGGGCTGAACTCGGCACGGGCAACGTCGCTATCGAGGTTGTCGACCTTGTTCACCACCAGAAAACTGCGCTTGTTGCGCTTGCGCAGGTGCTCGCCGATCGACTGGTCCGCCGCGCACAGCCCGGCACGGGCATCGACCATGAACAGCACCACGTCGGCTTCCTCGATGGCCTGCAGCGACTGCGCCGCCATCTTCGCGTCGATCCCCTCCTCGTCCCCGGAGATGCCCCCGGTATCGATGACGATGTAGGTACGCCCCTGCCACTTGGCCTCGCCGTACTGGCGATCACGGGTCAGACCGGACAGATCGCCGACGATGGCGTCGCGACTGCGGGTCAGGCGGTTGAACAGGGTGGACTTGCCGACGTTGGGGCGGCCCACCAGGGCGATAACGGGAACCATGAGGCTCTCACCTGCGATATTTGCGAAAACACAAAGGCCGCTGCGTTGGGCAGCGGCCGGACATTCATTGCACGAGGAACGGCCCGGTACGCCCCGCAGGGCGCCCGGCCGGCGGTCACTGGATGGTCAGTGCCACCAGCTTGCCGCCGTTGCCGTAAGCGTAGATCCACTCACCCGCAACCACTGGCTGGGCACGCAACCCGGCGCTGTCGATACGCTCGCGACCGACGAAACGACCGTCGACCTGGCTGAGCAGATGCAGATAGCCCTCCAGATCGCCCACCAGCACGTAACTGGAAATCACCGCCGGTGCCGACAGCTTGCGACGCTGCAGCGAATCGTTGCTCCACAGCGCGGAGGCGGAACGCTCGTCGACGCCCACCAGGGTGCCTTCGGCTTCGCTCACGTAGACACTGCCATAACCCTGGGCCAGGCCCATGGCGCTGGAGGCCTGACGCTCCCAGAGAATTCGTCCGCTGCTCAGATCGAGCGCCGCCAGGCGACCCTGGTAGCTCACCGCGTAGACGATGCCGCCGGAGAGCAGCAGCCCGCCGTCGATGTCGACGATGCGCTCAAGCTCGGAACGGCCCTGGGGTACGGCAACGCGCTGCTCCCAGATCGGCAGGCCGCGCGCGGTATCCAGTGCCAGCACCTTGCCGGTGGAAAGACCGGCAATCGCCAGGTTGTTGGTCAGCACCGGGCTACCCGAACCGCGCAGGGTCAGCACGGCCGGGGTGTTGTCGAAGACCCAGCGCTGGTTGCCGCTGTAGGCCTCGAATGCGTAGAGAGTGTCGTTCTGGGTCTGCACCACGACGATATCGCCGTTGGTTGCCGGCGCTGCGAGCACCTCGCTGTTGACCTTGGCGCGCCACTTCTCTTCGCCACTGTCGGCGTCGAGCGCGAGCACTTCGCCTTTCAGCGTGCCCAGCAGGACCAGACCGTAGCCTGCCCCCACCGCGCCGGATACCGGCGTCTTCAGGTTCTGCTTCCAGATCACCTTGCCGGTCAGGCGGTCGAGCGCCATGACCAGACCTTCGACGTCGGCGGCAAAGATGCGCTCGCCGTCGACCGCCGGGACCAGCATGTTGTAGGTATCACCCTGGCCATCGCCGATCGAGCGGCTCCACTGGGTCTTCAGGCTCACTTCACGCTCGAACTTGGGCAGTTCGGCCGGTGGCAGTTCCTTCTTGTCGGTGCTGCTGCAGCCCGCGGCCAATACGGCCAGCGCCAGCAGTGCGGCATTCTTCCAGCGCATCACGTCATGCATCCTCTTTGGCCAGGTCGTCGAGCTTCATCTGCAGGGTACCCTGCGCCGCTTCCTCGGAAAGCGCGGCCTTGGCCTTTTCATAGGCGGCATGCGCGTCGTCGGCACGACCCAGGCGGGCCAGCAGGTCACCACGCAGTTCCTCGCGGATCGCTTTGAATTCGTCAACCTGGGCCGGCTTCTCGAGCAGCGCGAGCGCTTCCTCGACCTTGCCCTGGGCCGCCATCACCCGCGCCAGGCGGTGCTGCGCCAGATCGGCAAGCGTCGCATCGGCAGGATCGTCGACCACCGCCTGCAGGGCGCCAGCCGCGTCGTCGAGCTTGCCCGAGTCGACCGCAAGCTTGGCCACGAACAGGCTCGCATACTGCGCCTGGACGCTGCCGGCGTGTTCCTTGTTCAGGCGCGAGGCCAGATCGACGACCTTGGTCGTATCCGGCGCCGGCGTCACCGCCAGCTCGAGCAATTGCTGATAGAGCGCACCGGCGGCAGCGGCCTGAGCGGCCTCATGCTTCTGCCAGGCCTGCCAACCGAAGACACCGGCAAGAGCCAGCACGCCGCCCATCAACAGGGGCTTGCCGTTGCGCTGCCACCAGTCCCTCATCAGCGCGATCTGCTCTTCTTCGCTGTGCGTGCTCACCCGTTGCTCCTTAAATGTGCGGAATTCAGATTTCGTTCAGTAGTGCGGCCAGCTGGCCGGCGAGGTCGTCCAGGGCCAGCGTCTGCTGTTCCCCCTGGCCGCGCAAGGGTTTGCAAGCTACCACGCCACGGGCCAGTTCGTCCTCACCCAGAACGAGGGCGAAGCGCGCCCCACTCTTGTCGGCCTTCTTGAACTGGCTCTTGAAACTGCCGGCACCGTTGTTCAACCACAGCCGCGTGCCCGGCAATGCTTCGCGCAGGGTCTCGGACAGGCGCAGGGCAGCCAGCTCCGCCGGTTCGCCAAAGGTGCAGAAGTACAGATCGGCCTGGCCCTGCGGTTGCGGCGGCAACAACTCGAGGGTTTCCAGCAACAGGACCAGGCGCTCGATGCCCATGGCAAAGCCCACCGCCGGTGTCGGCTTGCCGCCGAACTGGCTGACCAGGCCATCGTAACGCCCACCGGCACAGACCGTGCCCTGGGCGCCAAGCTTGTCGGTGACCCACTCGAAGACGGTGCGGCCGTAGTAATCCAGGCCGCGTACCAGCTTGGGATTGATCTGGTAGGCAATGCCCAGCGCGTCAAGACGCGCGCGCAGACCGTCGAAGTGCGCCTGGGATTCCTTGTCGAGGTAGTCCGCCAGCATCGGCGCATCGACCAGCAGCGCCTGGGTCTGGGCGTTCTTGCTGTCGAGGATGCGCAACGGATTGGTATCCAGGCGGCGCTGGCTGTCCTCGTCGAGCTGCTCGAAGCGCGCCTGCAGATAGTCGACCAGGGCTTCCCGATAACGCCCGCGGGCTTCGCTGGAGCCCAGGCTGTTGAGCTGCAGGGTGACCGCATCGCGCAGCCCGAGCTGTTGCCAGAGCCGGGCGGTAAGCGCGATCAGTTCGGCATCGATGTCTGGACCATTCAGGTTGAACACCTCCACGCCGATCTGGTGGAACTGCCGATAGCGGCCCTTCTGCGGCTTCTCGTAGCGAAACATCGGCCCGGTGTACCAGAGCTTCTGTACCTGGCCAGCCCCATTGAGGCCATGCTCGAGTACCGCACGCACGCAGCCGGCGGTACCTTCCGGGCGCAGGGTCAGCGACTCCTCGTTGCGGTCGAGGAAGGTATACATCTCCTTGTCGACCACGTCCGTGCCCTCGCCGATACCCCGGGCGAACAGCTCGGTGTACTCGACGATCGGCAGGCGGATCTCGCTGTAGCCGTAGCCATCCAGCAACGTCGCGAAGGTGGACTCCAGGTAGCGCCAGGCAGGCGTCTGCGCTGGCAGTATGTCGTTCATGCCACGGATGGCTTGCAGGGTCTTGCTCACGAATGATCCCTAGATCTGTTCTCGACACCGCTGCGCTGGTCCATGCAGGGTCGGAAACAGAGGCAAAAATGCTTGTTTACAGTGGTGAACCGCGCGCGTTCGCCTGTTTCCTGGTTGTCTGTTCTGCCCATGCGCGGTACGCAGAGACAGCCTGAATCAGCCGCGGGCAATCACCGCCGCGTCAGCCTCGACCTTCTCGGCCGCCTTGCGTCGGATCAGCTTTTCCAGCTCATCCACCAGATTCTCGTTGTTGAGTTTCGAGGCCGGGACACCATCGATGTACACCAGATTGTTCGGCGTACCGCCGGTGAGGCCGATGTGTGCTTCCTTGGCCTCGCCCGGCCCGTTGACCACGCAGCCGATCACCGCGACGTCCAGCGGCACCAGCAGATCCTCGACCCGCGCCTCGAGCTCGTTCATGGTCTTGACCACGTCGAAGTTCTGCCGCGAGCAGCTCGGACAGGCGATGAAGTTGATCCCGCGCGAACGCAGGCGCAACGACTTGAGGATGTCGTAGCCGACCTTGATCTCCTCGACCGGATCGGCTGCCAGGGAGATGCGAATGGTGTCGCCAATGCCCTCGGCCAGCAGCATGCCCAGGCCGACCGCCGACTTGACCGTACCGGAGCGCAGACCGCCCGCCTCGGTGATGCCCAGGTGCAGCGGCTGCTCGATCTGCTTGGCCAGCAGGCGATAGGCTTCCACCGCCATGAACACGTCGGATGCCTTCACGCTGACCTTGAAGTCGGGGAAGTTCAGTCGGTCGAGATGTTCGACATGGCGCAGCGCTGACTCGACCAGTGCCTCGGGGGTCGGCTCGCCATACTTCTTCTGCAGGTCCTTCTCCAAGGAGCCTGCGTTGACGCCGATGCGGATCGGGATGCCCCTGTCGCGGGCCGCCTCGACCACCGCACGCACGCGGTCCTCGCGGCCGATATTGCCCGGATTGATGCGCAGGCAGTCGACGCCGAGCTCCGCCACCCGCAGGGCGATCTGATAATCGAAGTGGATGTCCGCCACCAGCGGCACCCGCACCTGCTGCTTGATTCGGCCAAAGGCCTCGGCGGCATCCATGTCCGGCACCGAGACGCGCACGATGTCGGCACCGGCATCTTCAAGACGACGAATCTGCGCCACGGTGGCGGCCACATCGTTGGTGTCGGAATTGGTCATGCTCTGCACCGCGATGGGGGCATCGCCACCGACCGGCACCGAGCCGACCATGATCTTGCGGGAAAGCCGACGCTTGATTGGAGACTGACAGTGCATGCTATTGACCCAGGCTCAGACGTGCGGTTTCGTTGCTGGTGAAGGGCGCGATATCGACTGGCGAACCGTTGTAGCTGACGCTCGCTGCGCGGGCCACGCCCAGGCGCAGCTCCAGCGGCGCCTTGCCCACCACCCGCAGGCTCTCGCCCTTGCGCTTGAGCCCACCGGCCAGAATTTTGCCGTCGGCATCCTTCACCTGTACCCAGCAGGTATCGCTGAAGACGACTTCAACAGTCCCCTGTCCCGCAGCTGCCTCCGCCTGCACCGCCGGCGCGGCAGATGCAGCAGCCTCCGGAGCTGGCGTAACGGTGGAGGCCTGCGCCTGCGACGATGCCGCCGGAGCCTGCGCCTGAATCTGCGCCGACGCGGCCGGAGCGCTGTCGCTGGCCGGCGGAGCAACTGGCTGGGCGTCGACCGGTAGTGCTTCGCTGTCCATCGGCAGCGGATCGACCTCGGCAGCAAGCAGCGCTTCATCTTCAAGTTCAGTCAGCGGATGCAGCTGCAAACGCCCGTCCGCGCCTTCAACCTCAATGTGCACCGGTGCCTGACCAAGCGGGTCGGTCGGAGCTGTGGAGCGCTCCTGCCACCAGTAGAAGCCAAGGCCTGCGAGTGCCAGTAAAAGAACGAAACTCAGCAGACGCAGCAACGAATGCGCGACCCGCACCGGCTGCTCGATCTGACCAAGCGCATGCACCTCACTGCCCGCCGCGTCAGTTCCGGTGAACTGGTCGAATTCCAGCACGATGCGGTTGGGGTCCAGCCCGAGCAGGCGCGCATAGCTGCGTACATAACCACGGGCAAAGGTGTGCCCGGGCAACTTGTCGAACTCCCCGGCTTCCAGCTGCTGCAGGCGTGCGACCGAGAGATTCAGCTGAACGGCCGCCTCCGCGACGCTCAGCCCTCGCGCTTCACGGCCCTCACGCAGGCTGTCGCCAGGGTTGGCCCGAGGCATTACCGATTCGAGAGACTCCTGCTTCATCACTGCTCCGCGAGAAATTGCTTGTATTCGGCAGAGCCGGGGTAGAGACGACGCAGCTGCAGACCCAGGGTGGCAGCACGATCACGGTTGTCGAAGATGCGCGCCAGCCGGGCACCCAGCAGCAGGCTGCGGGCATTCTGCTCGGTCATCTGACTGAAACGGCCGTAATAGCTGTTGGCCGCCGGGTAATCGCCACCCTCATAGGACAGCACCGCCATTTCCAACAGAGCACGGGGCTGCTGGCTGTTCAGACGCAGCGCGCGGGTAAAGGCGGTACGTGCATCATCGGGACGCTTGAGCTGCAGGTAAGTCAGGCCGAGGTTCTCGAACACGCGCGAACGCTCGCCGTACATGGTGTCTTCGGAGGCCTTCTGGAAACTCTCCAGGGCTTCGTTGTAACGTTCGCGCTCGAACAGGAAGCTGCCGTAGTTGTTCAGCAGTCGAGCATCCGAACCGCGCACCGACAAGGCCTTGCGGAAGTGCTGGTCGGCCAGTTCGTACTCCATCTCGCGCTGGAAGGCCAGCGCCAGGATCGCGTGGGCATCGGCGCTGTTGGGATCGAGTTCCAGCGCCTGCTTGAGCGGCTGCTTGGCCTTCTCGGTCATACCGCGTTCCAGATAGCCGAGGCCCAGCTGAACGTAAGCATCGCGCGCCTGATCACGACCGTCCGCGGTCTTCATCGGATCGACATGGCCACTGCTGACGCAGCCGACGAGCAGACTCAGGCAAAGAACCGATAGTGCAGTACGCAGGAACGACATGTATTACTCCCTTCAGCTTCGATTTGCGGTACGTGCCGGGGCCGCCTCGGCGTCCAGATCGCGAATGGCGATATAGCGCTCGCTACGTCGAGTGCGATCCTGGACCTGACCGACCAGTTGGCCACAGGCGGCATCGATGTCATCTCCGCGGGTGGTGCGCACGGTAACATTGTGGCCGGCCTTGTGGAGCAGATCCTGAAAACGCCGGATCGCGTTGTTGCTCGGCCGCTCGTAACCGGAATGCGGAAAGGGGTTGAACGGAATCAGGTTGATCTTGCAGGGCATGTCGCCCAGCAGCTCGACCATCTGCGCGGCATGCTCGGGCAGATCATTGACGTCCTTGAGCAGGGTGTACTCGATGGTCAGATAGCGCTTGTCGCCGAGACCCTCGATGTAGCGCCTGCAGGCGGCCAGGACTACCGCCAGCGGATACTTCTTGTTGATCGGCACCAACTGATTGCGCAGCTCGTCGTTGGGCGCGTGCAGCGACAAGGCGAGAGCGACATCGGTCACTTCGGCGAGCTTGTCGATCATCGGCGCCACGCCGGAGGTGGACAGCGTCACCTTGCGCTTGGAGATGCCGTAGCCGAGGTCGTCCATCATGATCTGCATGGAGTCGACCACGTTGTCGAAATTCAAAAGCGGCTCGCCCATTCCCATCATCACCACATTGGTGATGGCCCGGTCGACCTTGGCCGGAATGGTACCGAAGGATTTGTTGGCGACCCAGACCTGGCCAATGATCTCGGCGGCGGTCAGATCACTGTTGAAGCCTTGCTTGCCAGTGGAGCAGAAGCTGCAGTCCAGCGCACAGCCGGCCTGCGAGGAAACGCACAGGGTGCCACGGCTACCCTGGGGGATGTACACGGTCTCGACGCAGCTGCCGGACGCCACACGCACCACCCATTTACGGGTGCCGTCGGTGGAGATGTCCTGGCTGACGACTTCCGGACCGCGAATCTCGGCACAGCCCTTGAGCTTTTCGCGCAGGGCCTTGCCGAGATTGCTCATGGCGTCGAAATCATCGACGCCAAAATGGTGAATCCACTTCATCACCTGACCGGCGCGGAAGCGCTTTTCCCCGATGGACTCGAAGAATTGCTCCATGCCGGACTGGGTCAGCCCGAGCAGGTTCACTTTGCCGGCAACTTGATTCATGGATTCACCCTCGACTCATCTCAGCGGATGCGGTCGCACAGCTCGGTAGCAGCGAAGAAGTAAGCGATTTCGCGCGCAGCAGACGCTTCGGAGTCGGAACCGTGAACGGCGTTTTCGTCGATGGAAACGGCGAAATCGGCGCGAATGGTACCGGCAGCCGCTTCTTTCGGGTTGGTGGCACCCATCAGTTCACGGTTTTTCAGGACGGCATTCTCGCCTTCCAGAACCTGGACGATGACCGGACCGGACGTCATGAAGGAAACCAGATCCTTGAAGAAGCCACGCTCCTTGTGCTCGGCGTAGAAACCGGCGGCCTCGCGCTCGGACAGTTGAACCATCTTGGAAGCCACGACGCGCAGACCGGCCTTCTCGAAACGGCTGGTGATCTCGCCTACGACGTTCTTGGCGACAGCGTCCGGCTTGATGATGGAAAAAGTACGTTGAACGGCCATTTGAAACTCCAGAAACAAGGGGTTAAAGCGAAAAATAAAACCCGCGAATTATACGCGGGTTCAACAGGCTTGCATAAGAGCAGTGCACAATCGCGGTGCCCGACGGCAACTACTGCTGCTCTTCGATCCAGGCGGCCTGAATGGCCTCCAGCACCTTCTCGCCGGCACGCCCCGGATCGTCGGAAAAGTCCGGCAATTCCAGAACCCAGCGATGCAGATCGACAAAATTGATGAAGCGCGGATCAACGTCCGGCTTGCGCTCGCTCAACTCGATGGCGATATCGAGTACATCCGTCCACTTCAGACTCATCCCGGCCTCCTGCCTCAGTGCCCTTCGGACACCTGGTTGATGGTGTAACGCGGAATTTCCACGACCAGATCCTTGTCCGCGACCGTCGCCTGACAGGAGAGTCGCGAGTTCGGCTCCAGACCCCAGGCCTTGTCGAGCATGTCGTCCTCCAGCTCGTCGGACGCCTCGAGCGAGGCAAAACCCTCGCGAATCACCACGTGACAGGTGGTGCAGGCGCAGGACTTCTCGCAGGCATGTTCGATATGGATACCGCTGCGCAAGGCTGCGTCGAGCACGGTCTCCCCCGCTTCGGCCTCGACGACGGCGCCCTCCGGGCAATGCTCGGCGTTGGGCAGGAAGATGATCTGCGGCATAACTGTCAGTCCTCGATCTCATTGAGGTTGCGCCCGGCCAGCGCGGCCTTGACGGTCGCATCCAGGCGGCGTGCCGCGAAGGCATCGGTGATCTGGCTCAAACGCCGGATCTGCTGTTCTATCGCTGCCTGGTCCTGTCCGGCCAGCAGGCTGCGCAACTCGTCCATCTGGATCTGAATGGCCTGGCGCTCTTCGGCATCGAGCAGCCGCTCGCCATCTGCAGCAAGCGCAGCCTGCACCGCTTCGAGCAGCCTTTCGCCATCGACCTGCTGTTCGCGCAGGGCACGGGCGTCGCGATCGTCGCTGGCGTGCTGGAAGGAGTCCTGCAGCATGCGGGTGATCTCACCATCGGTAAGTCCGTAGGACGGCTTGACCTGGATACTCGCCTCGACACCCGAGCCGAGTTCACGCGCGGCCACGCTGAGCAGACCGTCTGCATCGACCTGAAAGGTCACGCGGATCTTCGCCGCGCCGGCGACCATCGGTGGAATGCCGCGCAGTTCGAAACGTGCCAGCGAGCGGCAGGCCGAAACCAGCTCGCGCTCACCCTGCAGCACGTGAATCATCATGGCCGTCTGGCCATCCTTGTAGGTGGTGAAGTCCTGGCCGCGCGCGACCGGGATGGTGGTATTGCGCGGAATCACCTTCTCCATCAGCCCGCCCATGGTCTCGAGACCCAGCGACAGAGGAATCACGTCGAGCAGCAGCAGCTCCTCGCCCTCGCGGCGATTGCCTGCCAGGGTGTCGGCCTGGATGGCCGCGCCGATCGCCACCACCTGATCCGGATCGATATCGGTGAGCGGCTCACGACCGAACAGCTCGGCGACCGCCGTGCGCACGCGCGGCACACGGGTCGAACCACCCACCAGAACCACTGCCTCGACTTCGTGCGCCTCCAGCCCCGCATCGCGCAGCGCGCGGCGGCAGGACTTGAGGCTGCGGGCAACCATGGGCTCGATCAGCCCGTCGAAATGCTCGCGAGTCAGCAGCCCCTGCCAGCCCTCATACCCGACCACAACCGAGGTCGCCGCGGTAAGCGCTTCCTTGGCAGCACAGGCAGCGCGCAGCAGACCACGCTGGGCGCCCGGCTCGATATCGGCGGACAGCCCCATCTCGGCAATCATCCAGCCAGCGATGGCCATGTCGAAATCATCGCCACCCAGGGCCGTGTCGCCGCCCGTGGCAAGGACCTCGAAAACGCCGCCGGTCAGACGCAGGATGGATACATCGAAGGTGCCGCCACCCAGATCGAATACCGCAACGACGCCCTCGGCCTGCTGGTCCAGACCGTAGGCCACGGCCGCCGCGGTCGGCTCGTTGAGCAGTCGCAGAACGTTGAGACCCGCGAGCCGCGCGGCGTCCTTGGTGGCCTGGCGCTGGGCATCGTCGAAGTAAGCCGGCACGGTGATCACCGCGCCCACCAACTCACCACCCAGGGCTTGCTCTGCACGCTGGCGCAGTACCCGGAGAATTTCGGCAGACACCTCGACCGGGCTCTTGGCGCCCTGGACGGTGTCGATGAAAGGCATCTGCGACTCACCGACAACGAAGTGATACGGCAACTGCTCACCGAGCTGCTGCACATCATCGAGACCGCGGCCCATCAGGCGCTTGATCGATACCAGGGTATTGAACGGATCAATTGCTGCGGCCGCCTTGGCGCCGGCGCCCACCTCGACGCGGTCCGCGTGATAGCGCACCGCGCTGGGCAGGATCACCTGACCCTCGGCATCCGCCAGGGGCTCGGCAATACCGCTACGCAGGGCAGCGACCAGCGAATTGGTGGTACCCAGGTCGATACCCACTGCCAGGCGCCGCTGGTGCGGCTGCGGGCTCTGGCCGGGTTCGGCGATCTGCAATAGGGCCATAGGTCGTCGGATATCCAGAGTGCCGCCTGAGCGACACTAAAACGTTAGTCGTCGAGGCGCTCTTCGAGATCGCGCACTTCGTGATTGAGCTTTTCCAGGAACTGCATGCGTCGCATCAGCCTTACAGCCTCCGCATGCCGCGCGGAGTCTTGCCAACAGAGCTCGAAGTCGTCATTGAGCCGCTCCTGGGCAGCCTTGAGGCGCTGTTTGAAGGCCGCGAGCGCAGGCAGATCAGCGCTGTCCTGAAGCTCCTCGAGCTCCTCGCGCCACTGCATCTGCTGGATCAGGAAGTCCGGATCCTGCACCGTCACCTCGAGCGGCAGCTCGCCATCACGCAGCGACAGCAGGTAGCGGGCGCGCATGGGTGCACTGCGCAGAACCTGGTAGGCGTCGTTTAGCGCCGCGGACTCTTCCAGCACCTGACGCTTCTCGCGCTCGCCGGCATCGGCGAAGCGATCCGGATGCACCTCGCGGGCGCGCTTGCGATAGCGCACGCCGAGATCATCCAGATCAATGCGAAAGGCTGGTTTCAGATCGAACCGGGCGAAGTGACAGAGATTTCCCACTGGGTTCAGCCTTGCTCAGACGTTGAAGCTCTCACCGCATCCACATTCACCGCGGACGTTCGGGTTGTTGAACTTGAAGCCTTCGTTGAGGCCTTCCTTGACGAAGTCCAGCTCGGTGCCATCGAGATAGGCGAGGCTCTTCGGATCGATGATCACCTTGACGCCGAAGCTCTCGAACACCTCGTCGTCGGCCTGGGTTTCGTCGACGAACTCGAGCACGTAGGCCAGGCCCGAACAACCGGTGGTGCGTACGCCGAGCCGAATGCCCTCACCCTTGCCGCGCCCTTCCAGCGAGCGCTGGACGTGACGAGCCGCCGCTTCTGTCATGCTGATGGCCATCGTCGCCTCCTCAGACCAAGCCTTTCTTCTGCTTGTAGTCGCGTACCGCCGCCTTGATGGCGTCCTCGGCAAGCACCGAGCAGTGGATCTTCACCGGTGGCAGCGCCAGCTCTTCGGCGAGCTGGGTGTTCTTGATGGTTTCCGCCTCATCCAGCGTCTTGCCCTTCATCCACTCGGTGGCCAGGGAGCTGGAAGCAATGGCGGACCCACAGCCATAGGTCTTGAACTTGGCATCTTCGATGATGCCCTGCTCGTTGACCTTGATCTGCAGACGCATCACGTCACCGCAGGCCGGCGCGCCGACCATGCCGGTGCCGACATCCGGGTCTTCCGCATCGAGCTTGCCGACGTTGCGGGGGTTCTCGTAGTGGTCAATGACCTTTTCGCTATATGCCATATCTGCCAATCCTCACTCATCAGGGCCGTTCATCGACGGCTTCAGTGTGCCGCCCACTCAACCTTGGAAAGGTCGACACCCTCTTTGAACATGTCCCACAGCGGCGACAGCTCGCGCAACTTGGTGACCGCCTCGCGCACCTTGGCGGCGGCGTAGTCGACCTCTTCCTCGGTGGTGAAGCGGCCGAAGGTGAAGCGGATCGAGCTATGCGCCAGCTCATCGTTGCGACCCAGCGCACGCAGCACGTAGGACGGCTCCAGTGACGCCGAGGTACAGGCGGAACCGGAGGATACGGCGAGGTCCTTGAGCGCCATGATCAGCGACTCGCCCTCGACGTAATTGAAACTCAGATTCAGGTTGTGCGGCACGCGGGCAGTCAGGCTGCCGTTGACGTACAGCTCTTCCATGTCTTCCAGCTGACGGTAGAAGCGATCACGCAGAGCGGCAATGCGCTGATTTTCCTGCGCCATCTCTTCCCTGGCGATGCGGAAGGCCTCACCCATGCCGACACACTGGTGAGTCGCCAGGGTACCCGAACGCATGCCGCGCTCATGGCCACCGCCGTGGGTCTGGGCCTCCAGTCGCACGCGCGGCTTGCGCCGAACGTAAAGCGCACCGACGCCCTTGGGACCATAGGTCTTGTGCGCCGAGAAGGACATCAGATCGACCTTGAGTTCCTCCAGATCGATATCCACCTTGCCAGTGGACTGAGCCGCATCAACATGGAAAAGCACACCACGCGCACGGGTCAGCTCACCGATCGCAGCGATATCGTTGATGGTGCCGATCTCGTTGTTGACGTGCATGATCGACACCAGCACGGTGTCCTCGCGCAGTGCCGCCTCGATCATCGCCACAGTGATCAGACCGTCTTCGCCCGGCTCCAAGTAGGTAACCTCGAAACCTTCGCGCTCGAGCTGGCGGGTCGTGTCGAGCACCGCCTTGTGTTCGATCTTCGAGGTAATGATGTGCTTGCCCTTGCCACTGTAGAAGTGCGCAACGCCCTTGATGGCGAGGTTGTTGGACTCGGTGGCACCGGAGGTCCAGACGATCTCGCGCGGGTCGGCATTGACCAGCTCGGCGACCTGGCGACGAGCATTCTCGACCGCCTCCTCCGCCTTCCAGCCGAAGACGTGCGAGCGCGACGCCGGATTACCGAAGTTGCCATCCACCAGCAGGCATTCGCTCATTTTTTGCGCAACACGCGGATCGACCGGCGTGGTCGCGGAGTAATCAAGATAAATCGGCAATTTCATGGACAACTCCTATCAGGCGAACGCCCTGCTCATTCAACGGCGGACGTTTCTATCTTTTCGAGATCGGGCATCCTGCCAGTGCCACGCCGCAGGTTCTGACGCTGCGCGACCTCCTGCACCTCGCGGCGACTGACCAGGTCAGCCAGACTGATGCCGCGCAGGAACTCGTGGATACGATCACTGAGATCGCACCACAGGTGATGGGTGAGGCAGGTATCACCGGCATGGCAATCACCAAGCCCCTGACACCGCGTGGCATCAACCGACTCGTTGACCGCGTCGATGACCTGGGCGATCTGGATATCGGCCATCTCCCGAGACAGCTGATAGCCGCCACCGGGACCGCGCACACTGGAAACCAGGCTACGACGACGCAACTTGGCAAACAGCTGCTCGAGGTAGGAAAGGGAAATTCCCTGACGCTCGGAAATATCCGCCAGGGACACAGGCCCCTGCTGAGCATGCAAGGCCAGATCAAGCATGGCCGTAACGGCGTATCGGCCCTTTGTAGTGAGTCGCATGGCACTTACCACGTGATCGCTGAAGTGGCGCGATTATGCTATTTCCGAGTATTTAAGTCAACTATAAGACCTATTAAAACACTCAGGTTTGCAGGAGAAAGCGGGGCCGCATCATAACAGACTCAATCTCCGCGAACATCTGCCACAGGCTCTACCTTGACCTCCGCGAAGTCTTCATCGCGCAGCGCCGGCAAGTCCTTGGCGCAGTAGTCACTGCCGAGCGCCTTGAGCGCCCCGCACATTCCTTCCAGGCGCGCATCGACTGCCTGAAGGTGATCAAGCAACTGACCTATCGCCCGCGCAATGGGGTCGGGCATGTCCTGACTCACACCATAGGCATCGAAGCCGAACTTCTCGGCGATCGCCTGGCGCTTAGCCTCCTGCTCATCGTCCACCTTGACGATGATCCGCCCCGGAATGCCGACCGCAGTCGCACCGGCCGGCACCGGCTTGGTTACCACCGCGTTGGACCCGATCTTGGCGCCAGCACCCACCGTGAAGGGACCAAGCACCTTGGCACCCGCCCCCACCACCACGCCATCCTCCAGCGTCGGATGGCGCTTGCCGGCATTCCAGCTGGTACCGCCCAGGGTCACACCCTGATAGAGGGTCACGTCATCACCGATCTCTGCCGTCTCGCCAATCACGATGCCCATGCCGTGATCGATGAAGAAACGCCGACCGATCTTCGCCCCAGGATGAATCTCGATCCCGGTCATCCAGCGACCAAAGTTGGACAGCACACGGGCCAGCCATTTCCAGCCCGCGCACCACAACCAGTGCGCCAGACGATGAACCCAGATCGCATGCAGCCCCGGGTAGCAGGTGAGCACCTCGAAGGAGTTACGCGCCGCAGGGTCGCGATGGAATACGCTTCGGATGTCTTCTCGCATGCGCTCAAACATCGTTCTCTCTCCGCTTGTGGGGCTCGCCACGGACCGTCTTCTGGGTTTCGGTGAGGATACCGCGCAGAATGTTCATTTCCAGCCGCGTCACATCCGCGCGCCCATAGAGCCTGCGCAGTCGCGACATCAGATGCCGGGGTCGCTCGGGAATCAGAAAGCCGATTTCGATCAGGGTCTGCTCGAGATGGACGAAGTACTGCTCGAGCTCGTCGGCGGTCACCGGCTGCGCATTGACGTCCGCACCCGCCTCGAGCTTGGTCATCTTGGTCGGCTGATCATGCGCAGCCAGCCAGGCCATGCGCGCCTCGTAGACCAGCACCTGCACGGCGGCCGCCAGGTTCAGCGAGCCGAACTCGGGATCCGACGGTATATGCACATGGAAATGGCAACGCTGTAGCTCCTGATTGGTCAGCCCGGCGTATTCGCGACCAAACACCAGCGCCACCTCGCCGCCCGCCTGGATCTGCTCCAGGCATTTGCTCGCCGTCTCGCGCGGATCCAGCAGCGGCCAGGGAATATGCCGATCACGCGCACTGGTACCGAACACCAGACTGCAGCCGACCAGCGCTTCCTCCAGGGTGGCAACCACCTGCGCAGCCTCCAGCACGTCTGTCGCGCCCGAGGCACGCGCATCGGCCTTGGGGCTCGGAAACTCCTGCGGATCGACCAGCACCAGGCGATTGAGACCCATGTTCTTCATGGCCCGCGCCGCGCCACCGATGTTGCCGGGATGACTGGTATTGACCAGGACCACGCGAATGTTCTGCAGCACAACGCCCACCAGCAGAGATCAGGGGGCTGGAATCTTACAGAAGCCCTTGGGCGAAAACCACGAACGAAGGCAGCCGCTTCTTAGTCCGGCGAATTCTGATAGAATTGCCGGCTTTCTTTAACGACCCAGGTGTACATCCATGCAGCCCATGCTGAACATCGCGCTGCGCGCAGCCCGCAGCGCCGCAGAACAGATCTTCCGCTCCATCGAACGCCTGGATGTCATCGCCGTCGACGAGAAGAAAGCCAAGGACTATGTCACCGAGGTCGACCGTGCCGCGGAGCAGACCATCATTGCTGCCCTGCGCAAGGCCTATCCGACCCACAGCTTTCTCGGCGAAGAAGGCGGCGCGATCGAGGGCAGCGGCGAAGGCGCCGAGTACCAGTGGATCATCGACCCGCTCGACGGCACCACCAACTTCATCCGCGGCATCCCGCACTTCGCCGTGAGCATCGCGTGCAAGTACCGTGGCCGCCTGGAGCATGCCGTCGTCCTGGACCCGGTTCGCCAGGAAGAATTCACCGCCAGCCGCGGTCGCGGCGCCGCAATCAACGGCCGCCGCCTGCGCGTCAGCCCGCGCAAGAGCCTGGAAGGGGCCCTGCTCGGCACCGGCTTTCCGTTTCGCGATGAGCAACTGGACGGCCTGGAAAACTACCTCGGCATGTTCCGCGCCCTGACCGGTCAGACTGCCGGCATCCGCCGTGCCGGTGCTGCGAGCCTGGACCTGGCCTACGTCGCCGCTGGCCGTTTCGATGCCTTCTGGGAGTTCGGCCTGTCGGAGTGGGACATGGCCGCCGGCGCGCTGCTGGTCCAGGAAGCCGGCGGACTGGTGAGCGACTTCACCGGCGGCCACGACTTCCTCGAGAAGGGGCACATCGTTGCCGGCAATACCAAGTGCTTCAAGGCCGTGCTCACCGCCATCCAGCCACACCTGTCCGCCGCGATGAAGCGCTGAAAACAGACGCAAATAAAAAAGGGGGCGCCGGATCATTCCAGCGCCCCCTTTTTTTATCCTGCGGAATCAGTCGCCACTCTTGGCCAGCACCAGGCGTCCGTCCTCGACCGGAATCCTGTCTCCCGGATCGCGATCCATGCGCACCGAGCCGATCTTGCCGTCCAGATCATATTTCACCTGATAACCGACGACTTTCTCGCTGGTGTCGGTAACAGTGCTGCAACGGGTCTCGGTGGTGGTATAGGTCGAGCCGGCCTGGATGTTCTCCTGCACCTTGTTGCCGGCATAGCCGCCGGCGGCCGCGCCCGCCACCGTAGCGACCTTCTTGCCGTTGCCGCCGCCTACCTGGTTACCCAGCAATCCGCCCGCCAGGGCACCGATGACGGTCCCGGCGATCTGGTGCTGGTCCTTGACGGGTTGCTGGCGCGTAACGACGACGTCCTTGCAGACTTCCCGTGGCGTGCGAATGGTTTCCTTGATCGGCTCCACTGCCAGCACCTCGGCGTGACGCGGCCCGCCGACAAAGCTGTACGCCGCAACTGCGCCACCCGCGGTGGCTACGGCAGCTCCGAGAGCAGCCCCAACGATCATCGATTTATTCACGTGAACCTCCGATTCATTCCATCGGGCCAAGGCTAGCCGCCTGAACCCGAACCTTGGACCGGAAACGACGAGGCCGGGTTCCAGACCCGGCCTCGTCGTCAGTGCGTTATTGCCAACCAGCACTCAAGGCGTTTCGTCGACTTCCTCGACCACCGGCGGAATCAGATCCTCGCGGGTCAGCTTCAGGGCGATGAGCAGGATCGCCGCGATATAAACCGAGGAGTAGGTACCGACACCCACCCCCACCATCAGTGCCAGCGAGAACCCCCACAGACTCTCCCCGGCGAAAACCATCAACGCCGCCACCGCAAGCAGCGTCGACACCGACGTCGCCGTGGTACGCAGCAGGGTCTGGGTAGTGGAGATGTTGATGTTCTCGATCAGATCCGCCTTGCGCAGCATGCGCATGTTCTCGCGAATACGGTCGAACACCACGATGGTGTCGTTCAGCGAGTAGCCGATGATCGCCAGCACCGCAGCCAGCACGGTGAGATCGAACGGGATCTGGAAGAAAGAGAACACTCCCAGGGTAACGATGACGTCATGCACCAGCGACAGGATCGCACCCAGGCCGAACTTCCACTGGAAACGGAAGGCGACGTAAATCAGTACGCCAACCAACGCCAGCAGCATGCCCAGACCACCCTGGTCACGCAGCTCCTCGCCTACCGCCGGGCCGACGAACTCCACCCGTTTGACCCTGACCGCGTTGTCGCCGCCAAGCTCGGTCAACGCAGAGACGATCTTGTTGCCCAGCGCCGGATCATCGCCCTGCAGCCGAACCAGCACGTCGGTGGCCGCACCGAAGCTCTGCACGGTGGCGTCGCCATAGCCGATCTGGCCCATCTGCTTGCGCACCTGACCGAGGTCGGCCGGACGCTCGTAGCCCAACTCGATCAGGGTGCCACCGGTGAAGTCCAGGCCAAAGTTCAGCCCCTTCACCGCCAGGCTCGCCAGCGAAGCGACAGTCAGCAGAACCGTCAGCACCAGCGCAATATGGCGTACCGCCATGAAGTTGATTACGCGTTTCATCGTGGCAGCCCCTTAAATCCAGAGTTTCTTGAGATCACGGCCACCGAACAGCAGGTTGACCATGGCTCGCGTCACGATGATTGCGGTAAACATCGAGGTGATGATCCCCAGCGACAGGGTGACGGCAAAACCCTTGATCGGGCCGCTGCCCATGGCGAACAGAATGCCGCCGACCAACAGCGTGGTCAGGTTGCCATCGAGGATCGCCGAGAACGCCCGGTCAAACCCTTCGTGGATGGCGCGCTGGATTGACAGTCCATTGGCGATTTCCTCGCGGATGCGCGAGAAGATCAGTACGTTGGCATCTACCGCCATACCCATCGTCAGCACGATACCGGCGATACCTGGCAGGGTCAGGGTCGCCCCCAGCATCGACATTAGCGCCAGCAGCACGACCATGTTGAAACACAACGCGATGTTCGCAAGCATGCCGAAGAACTTGTAGATCAGCAGCATGAAGATAGAGACGAACAGCAGCCCCCAGAGCGCCGCGTTGATACCCAGTTCGATGTTCTCTGCACCCAGGCTCGGGCCGATGGTGCGTTCCTCGGCGAAGTACATCGGCGCGGCCAGTCCACCGGCTCGCAGCAACAGCGCCAGCTCGGACGACTCGCCCTGCCCGTCAAGCCCGGTGATGCGGAACTGGTTGCCCAGCGGCGACTGGATGGTCGCCAGGGAAATGACCTTCTTCTCCTCGCGGAAGCTCTGCACATTGACCAGCTTCTCGACGCCGTCCACCGTCTGGCGCATTGGCCGGGTTACCGGCCGCTGCTCGATGAAGATCACCGCCATGCTGCGACCGACGTTGTTGCGCGTGGCGCGATTCATCAGCTCGCCGCCATGGCCGTCGAGACGGATGTTCACCTGCGGACGACCGTTCTCGTCGTAGCCAGCCTGGGCGTCGGTGACCTGGTCACCGGTGATGATGACGCTGCGCTCCAGATCGACAGGGGGCTGCCCCTCTTCACGGAACTCGAAGGATTCGGTGCTGGCGCGAACCGCATCGCTGGTCGCCGCGAGGCGGAACTCCAGGTTCGCCGTCTTGCCCAGGATGGCCTTGGCTTCAGCAGTATCCTGCACCCCTGGCAGCTCGACGACGATGCGATTGGCGCCCTGGCGCTGCACCAGCGGCTCGGACACGCCAAGCTCGTTGACCCGGTTGCGCACCGTGGTCAGGTTCTGCTTGATCGAGTATTCGCGGATTTCCTGCAGCTTGGCCTGGGTCAGCGCCAGACGCAGGACAACGCGATCATCCACCGCCTCGGAGGTCATGGCGAAGTCGTTGAGCTCCTTGCTGATCAGGCGCTCAGCCTTCTGCCGCTCCTCATCGGTGCGAAAACCCAGCTGAATCGAACCGCCGCGCTGCGGCATGCTCAGGTAGAGCAGGTTTTCCTTGCGCAGCAGGCTCTTGACCTCACTCTCGTAGACCTTCAAGCGTGCCTCGACGGCCTTGTCCATATCGACTTCGAGCAGGAAGTGCACGCCGCCGGACAGGTCCAGACCAAGCTTCAATGGCGAAGCCGCCAGGTTACGCAGCCATTGGGGAGTGGTAGGTGCGAGGTTCAAGGCCACGACATAGTCGTCACCCAGGGTCCGGCGCACTACTTCCTTGGCACGTTCCTGGTCGTCCAGGCGCTGCAGACGCATCAGCGCACTGCTGCCGGCTTCCGCCAGGCTGGCCGACTTGACCGCGATGCCGGCTTCCTCGAGCGCATGCTGCGCGCGATCCAGGTCCGCTTCACTGACATGCAGCGAGGAGCTCTGGCCGCGAACCTGAATCGCCGGGTCGTTGGGATAGAGATTGGGAGCCGAATAAACGAAGGCGATGCCGAGCACCACCAATATCAGCAGGTATTTCCACAAAGGGTATTTGTTGAGCATGACGCCGCCCGCTTATGACGCGGGGCGCTTGAGCGCCCCGTCGGTGAGATGTCTGGTGGGTCTTAGATGGCTTTCAGCGTGCCCTTGGGCAGCGTCGCGGCGATGGCCGCCTTCTGGATCTTCAGCTCGACGGTGTCGGAGACTTCGATCACCACGAAGTCATCGCTGACCTTGCTGATCTTGCCGGCGATGCCACCGGAGGTGACCACCTCGTCACCCTTTTGCAGGCTGCCCATCAGGTTCTTGTGCTCCTTGGCGCGCTTGGCCTGGGGACGCCAGATCATGAGGTAGAAAATGACCACGAAGCCGACCAGGAAGATCCACTCGAAGCCACCGGCACCCGGAGCTGCTGTAGTGGCGGCCGGGGCAGCGACGTCCGCGTAGGCGGAAGGGATCAGAAAGCTCATGCATTACTCCTTGGAAAGTCTTGTTTTGAAATCGGGAAATCAGTCCAGCGGCGGCGTCTGCAGGCCGCGGCGGGCATAGAAGGAATCGACGAAGGCGGCCAATTTACCCTGTTGGATAGCCTCACGCAAACCAGCCATCAGGACCTGGTAATGACGCAGGTTATGGATGGTATTGAGCATGCTGCCGAGCATTTCCCCGCACTTGTCCAGGTGATGCAGATAAGCACGGGAGAAGTGTTTGCAGGTGTAACAGTCGCAGGTCGGATCCAGCGGAGAGTCGTCGTGCTTGTGCACCGCATTACGGATCTTCAGCACGCCGGTATCGATGAACAGATGGCCGTTGCGTGCGTTACGGGTCGGCATCACGCAATCGAACATGTCGACCCCGCGGCGCACGCCCTCGACCAGATCGGCCGGCGTGCCGACACCCATCAGGTAGCGCGGCTTGTCTGCGGGCAACTGCGGCGGCAGGAAGTCGAGCACCCGCACCATCTCTTCCTTGGGCTCGCCGACCGACAGCCCGCCGATCGCATAGCCGTCGAAGCCGATCTGCTGCAGGCCTTCCAGCGAAACCATCCGCAGGTCCTCGTGCATGCCGCCCTGGACGATGCCGAACAGCGCCGCACTGCTGTCACCATGCGCGTCCTTGGAGCGCCTGGCCCAGCGCAGCGACAGCTCCATCGAGCGGCGCGCGACATCATGCTCGGCAGGATAAGGCGTGCACTCGTCGAAGATCATCACGATGTCCGAACCCAGATCGCGCTGCACCTGCATCGACTCTTCCGGGCCCATGAAGACCTTGGCGCCATCCACGGGCGAGGCGAAGTAGACGCCCTCCTCCTTGATCTTGCGCATCGCGCCCAGGCTGAACACCTGGAAGCCGCCGGAATCGGTGAGGATCGGCCCCTGCCATTGCATGAAGTCGTGCAGATCGCCGTGGCGCTTGATCACTTCGGTGCCCGGACGCAACCAGAGGTGGAAGGTGTTGCCGAGAATGATCTGCGCACCGATCGCCTCGATGTCACGCGGCAGCATGCCCTTGACCGTGCCATAGGTGCCCACCGGCATGAACGCCGGGGTCTCGACCACGCCACGCGGAAAGGTCAGTCGGCCGCGACGAGCCCGACCCTCGGTAGCCAGCAACTCGAAGGACATGCGACAGGTACGGCTCATAGGGTTTCCTCCGGGCCGCGCGGCGCGGGATTACGGGTAATGAACATGGCATCGCCATAGCTGAAGAAGCGATAGCCTTCGGCCACGGCCTCGCGATAGGCCGCCATTGTCTGCGCGTAGCCGGCGAAGGCGCACACCAGCATCAGCAGCGTCGATTCGGGCAGATGGAAGTTGGTCACCAGGGCGTCGACCACGTGAAACGGCCTGCCGGGGTAGAGAAAGATGTCGGTGTCACCACTGAACGGCTTGAGCGTGCCGTCGCGTGCTGCGCTCTCCAGCGAACGCACGCTGGTGGTGCCCACGGCGATCACCCGACCGCCACGCGCGCGACAAGCCTCGACCGCATCCACCACCGCCTGGCTGACTTCAAGCCATTCGCTGTGCATGTGGTGCTCTTCGATGCGCTCGACCCGCACCGGCTGGAAGGTCCCGGCGCCGACGTGCAGGGTGACGAAGGCACGCTCCACACCACGGGCGGCGATCTCGGCCAGCAGGGCCTCGTCGAAATGCAGTCCGGCGGTAGGGGCAGCAACCGCACCGGCATTGCGCGCGTAGACGGTCTGGTAACGCTCGCGATCGGCGGCTTCGTCGGGCCTGTCTATATAGGGAGGCAGCGGCATGTGGCCGATGCGCTCGAGCAGGGACAGCACAGGCTCGTCGAAACGCAGCTCGAACAAGGTATCGTGGCGCGCGAGCATCTCGGCACCGCTGCCGCCCTCGAGCAGTATCCGCGAGCCGGGCTTGGGCGACTTGCTCGAACGCACGTGGGCCATCACCCGATGACTGTCCAGCACCCGCTCGACGAGAATCTCCAGCTTGCCGCCAGAGGCCTTCTGGCCGAACAGTCGCGCCGGGATCACCCGGGTGTCGTTGAATACCAGCAGGTCGCCGGGGCGCAGAAATTCCAGCAGATCGGGGAAGCGTCGATGGGCGATTGTCGCGCTGGGCCCATCCAGCACCAGCAGGCGACTGCCACTGCGCTCAGCGAGTGGATGGCGGGCAATCTGGCTTTCCGGAAGATCGAACTGGAAATCGGCGACACGCATGACAGGGACAGAGGTCGTTCCAAAGGGGCGCAGAGCTTACCGGAATTGCCCGACACTGGCCACGCAGCCCGATTGACCCTGCCTGGCCGCCTCCCTATACTGCGCCGCCACGTGCCTCGGTGGCGGAATGGTAGACGCAGCGGATTCAAAATCCGCCGTTGGTAACAACGTGAGAGTTCGAGTCTCTCCCGGGGCACCAGAAACATGAAAAAGGCCTTCTTCAAGAAGGCCTTTTTCGTTTCTGCAATGGCGATACCTTTTGCCTGGCGAGCGCCGCAAACACCTTACCGCGACGGCTCCTTGCGCTTATCCGGCAGCGGCTCCGGAGGCGGCGCGATCTGCTCGATGCTCGAGCCGGGATCTTCGCTGCCGGGGTCGATCAGATAGGGCTCCTCGACTTCAGGCTCGGGCTTTTCGCACATGCTCGCCTCCAGAATTTGCGCAACGGTAAGCCTGTTGGATAACCGCTACTGCCATCCGTTCAGCCAGCACTGAACTGGATCAGCGCCGCCGCGCTACACCAGCGTCAGGGTGACGTCGATATTGCCGCGGGTGGCATTGGAGTAGGGGCAGACCTGGTGTGCGCGCTCGACCAGCTCACGAGCCACTTCGGCTTCCATACCCGGCAAACTGATACGCAGTTCCACCTCGATGCCGAAACCATTGGCCACCGGGCCGATGCCAACAATTCCCTCGATGCTGGTATCGGCCGGCAGCGCACGTTTGTCGCGGGCGGCCACCACCTTCATCGCACCGATAAAGCAGGCCGAGTAGCCGGCGGCAAACAGCTGCTCGGGATTGGTTCCCTCACCGCCTGCTCCGCCGAGAGCCTTGGGTGTTGCTAGCGCCAGATCCAGCGCGCCATCGACCGAACTGGCACGCCCATCGCGGCCACCTGTAGCGCGCGCCTGCGCGCGGTAGAGCACATTCTGAACGGACATCCTGGATCTCCTTCAACGGGATCATGACGGGCGAGGCACAACGCCCCGCACCTGACTGCAGGCAAAGAATAACGATCAATTAAATTGCATGCAATTTATTTATTCGTTCAGGTCGCCACTACCAGCGTGAGGCCGGCCGAAAGCCGTCTCACCCCCGAAGACAAGCGACCGGGCGCTTCACATCCACTGGAAAACCCGCCGAAAAGAGCTGCGCCACACAATGAACCAGCCGAGTTCAGCGAGTGGCGAGGGACAGAGTAAGCGCCGCGGCAATCACGCCGACAGCCCGCACAAGCACGCGTCCGAGGCGCATCAGGCACGCGGCAGCAGGAAGAGACGCAAACGCGAGAAGCGACGTGCGCTGCAGACCGGACCCACCGCACCCGGCCTGCCGTTGCCGCGCGACCCGTTGCAGGTCGCGCGAACAGTCAACCGATCAGCCGCACTTGCTCTCGCCGCACGAGAGGCAGGTCAGGCAGCCGTCCATCTGGATCATCGCCTTGGTGTGGCACTTGCCGCACAGCTGGGCGCCTTCGGGATAGCTGCTGGCACTGTCGTCGCAGTCCGGCTCGACCGCCTTCTGCGGCTGGGTGGCCTGCACGAACTCGGCGCGCTTCTGTTCAAGGTAGGCCTGCTGGTGCTCATCGACCTCATCCTTGATCAGGCCGATCTTCTTCATGTGCAGGTCGAGCACATCACCGATCTCGGCTACCAGCGAGGGCATCCAGCGGCCACCGCGCTTCATGTAGCCGCCCTTGGGATCGAACACGCTGCGCAGCTCCTCGACCAGGAAGGTGCAGTCACCACCCTTGCGGAACACCGCCGAGATGATCAGCGTAAGCGCCGAGATCCACTGGTAATGCTCCATGTTCTTCGAGTTGATGAAGATCTCGAAGGGCCGGCGCGTCTCATGGTCACTGCCATGATTGAGCACCACGTCATTGATGGTGACGTAGAGCGCGTGCTCCGAATGCGGCGTCTTGATCTTGTAGGTCGAGCCTTCCAGATGCTCGGGACGCTTGAGCTTCTCGTGCATCTCCTCAAGCTGTGCGGCGCTCTGCAGCTCCTTGGGCGGCTGCGGCTGGGCGTCGGGCTTGGCGACCTCGTAGTCGACGATCTTGCTGATGATCTTGATGGCCATGCTGGTATTTCCTGATATCGGTTGATGCAGGCGGCCGACTGCTGGCCGCCATGGCGTCAGAACTTGCCGTAGTAGCCTTCCTTGAGGGCGTCGTACAGGTTGGCGGCGGTGTGGATCTCGCCGTCGTACTCGATCTCGTCGCCACCCTTGGCCTCGACCACGGAGCCGTCGTCTAGCTTGAAGCGATAGGTGGTGTTGGCCAGGTCCTGCTCCTTCACCAGCACGCCCTGGAAGGCCTCCGGATTGAAGCGGAAGGTCGTGCAGCCCTTGAGGCCCTTGCGCCAGGCGTAGCGGTAGATGTCCTTGAAATCCTCGTAGGGATAGTCGGTCGGCACGTTGGCAGTCTTGGAGATCGAGGAGTCGATCCACTTCTGCGCGGCGGCCTGGACATCCACGTGCTCGGTCGGCTTCACGTCGTCGGCGGCGATGAAATAGTCCGGCAGGTTGCGGTCATGCGCCTCCATGCTCGGCAACGCGTCGGCATTGACGAAGTGGCGATAGGCGAGCAGCTCGAAGCTGAACACGTCGACCTTTTCCTTGGACTTCTTGCCCTCGCGGATCACGTTGCGGAAGTAGTGATGGGCGAAGCTCGGCTCGATGCCGTTGGAGGCGTTGTTGGCCAGCGACAGCGAGATGGTGCCGGTCGGCGCGATCGAGCTGTGGTGGGTGAAGCGACCACCCTTCTCGGCCAGCGCATCGATCAGCGCCTGATCTTCGCCGGCGACCTGCTGCATGTAGCGACTGTAACGCGCCCAGAGCACCTTGCCCTTGATGCTGTCGCCGACCTTGTAGCCATCGCCTTTCATTTCCGGGCGCTTGGCGAGCATGGCTTCGGTGACGGTGAAGTCCTCCTCCATGATCGGTGCGACGCCCTTCTCCTCGGCCAGCTGCAGCGCACTGCGCCAGCCCTGCAGAGCCATCTCCTTGGACACCTGCTCGGTGAACTCGAGCGAGGCGGCATCGCCGTAGCGCATGCGCAGCATGGTCATGGCCGAACCCAGGCCCAGGTAGCCCATGCCGTGGCGACGCTTGCGGAAGATCTCGCCGCGCTGCTCTTCCAGCGGCAGGCCGTTGATCTCGACCACGTTGTCCAGCATGCGGGTGAAGATGTCGACCACCTTGCGGTACTCGTCCCAGTCGAAGCGCGCGTTCTCGGTAAAGGGATCGCGCACGAACAGGGTCAGGTTGATCGAGCCGAGCAGGCAGGCGCCGTGTGGCGGCAGCGGTTGCTCGCCACAGGGGTTGGTCGCGCGGATCTCCTCGCAGAACCAGTTGTTGTTCATCTCGTTGACACGGTCGATGAGGATGAAGCCCGGCTCGGCGAAGTCGTAGGTGCTGGTCATGATCATGTCCCAGATCCGCCGCGCCTTGACCGTGCGGAAGATTCGACAGGCGACCATGCCGTCTTCGCGACTGATGTACTTGGCGCGGCTCGACCACTCGCGCCAGATCACCTGGGCCGGGTCGTTGACGTCGACCTTGTCGGCTTCGGCTTCAGCGGGGGTCAGGGGGAATACCAGCGGCCAGTCGCCGTCGGCTTCGACCGCCTCCATGAAACCTTCGGTAATCAGCAGCGACAGGTTGAACTGACGCAGACGCCCGCCCTCGCGCTTGGCGCGAATGAAGTCCATCACATCCGGATGGCCGACATCGAAGGTCGCCATCTGCGCGCCACGACGGCCACCGGCCGAGGACACGGTGAAGCACATCTTGTCGTAGATATCCATGAACGACAGCGGGCCGGAGGTGTAGGCTCCGGCGCCGGAAACATAGGCACCCTTGGGTCGCAGGGTGGAGAACTCGTAGCCGATACCGCAACCGGCCTTTAGCGTCAGACCTGCCTCGTGCAGCTTGGCGAGGATATCGTCCATCGAATCGCCGATGGTCGCCGACACGGTGCAATTGATGGTCGAGGTTGCCGGCTTGTGCTCCAGGGCACCGGCATTGGAGGTGATGCGACCGGCCGGGATGGCGCCGTGGCGCAGGGCCCAGAGGAATTTCTCGTACCAGTGCTCGCGAACCTTCTTCTCTTCGACCTCGGCCAGGGCGCGGGCAACGCGCTGGTAGGTGGCGTCGACGGTCTTGTCGATGGCTTCGCCATCCTTGGTCTTCAGGCGGTACTTCTTGTCCCAGATGTCCTCGGACGCAGACTGCATTGGAATCTCGAAAACACCCTCTCGCAGGCGCTGCACCTTGGCTGTCTGACTCATCTGATCCTCCTGAAGGCGTGAAAAGTCGCGGGATCCGGGGATTTCCGGGCCAGTTTGGCGCCGCACCACCTGACCCAACGAAACACTAGATATAGTGCGAATCGACGCATGCTATGCCTGCATATGGTGAGATTCAAGCCTTTACAGTGAGGCAATTTGCTGCATGCAACACAGAACAGAAGCAATCCGCCAGCAGCCGGAAAACCCATCAGCGAAAAAGATTCGGCTGGCATTCCTTCGCCGCGCTCTGTAGCATCGGCCCCCGTTTTCAGGTAGGCGCTCGAGACAGCGGAAAAGGCCGATCTCGAAATCCCCTACCCAGGAGGGGTTGCCGAACGCCAGCGCGCGCATCGGCAACCTCGCTTCCCAAGACCATCTAGGGATGGTCGGCTGCGGCGAAAAGTCATCAGGCACAACGTTTCAGGAACATGCTCCCAGGCGCCGCAGTGCGCGCTTTTCCGGCATGCGAACGAGGCGCGATTTGTTGTGCCCGAAGGGGTTGTTTTTTCTTTTGGACCTGGCGTAGAGTTTCCCAACTGTTTGCATGGGTCGCTTTGAATCGTGACCTGATGCGGTAGATCGCACGATTTGCTACATCCCGCTCGACTTCTCTTACTCTCTGCAACAGTCCAGCCCTCTATCCGTCAATAGAGGCTGTCATCCACTCAAGTTTCAAGGAAATAAGACATGTCGAATCGTCAAACCGGTACCGTCAAGTGGTTCAACGACGAGAAGGGCTTTGGTTTCATCACCCCCGAAAGCGGTCCGGATCTGTTCGTGCACTTCCGCGCTATCGAAGGCAGCGGCTTCAAGAGCCTGAAAGAAGGCCAGAAGGTCACCTTCGAAGCCGTGCAAGGCCAGAAAGGCATGCAGGCTGACAAGGTCCAGATCCTGGGCTGATCGTCTGCTAGACAAGAAGCCCCTGATGGCGACATCAGGGGCTTTTTTATTGCCCGCACCTTTTTGTCTAAAACGAGCCGCAAGATGCCCAAGCCCCTTCTGCGCCCCCAGGGCGATTTCCCCCGCGCCGGACTGATACGGCGATTCGCCGCCATGTTCTACGACTTCCTGCTCTGCACCGCCCTGCTGATGGTGGTCACGCTGATCTACAAGATGGTGCAGATGGCCATATTCGGCGAAGAGCGCCTGCGTCAACTCTCCGACAGCGGCGCACTGGACGGCGACCCGCTATTGTCTTCGGTCCTGCTGCTGAGCCTGTTCGGCTTCTTCGCCTATTTCTGGACGCGCAACGGCCAGACCCTGGGCATGCAGGTGTGGGGGCTGCGCGTACAGAACGCCGACGGCAGTGCGATCAGCCTGTGGCAGGCATTGCTGCGCTTCATGGTCGCCATCGCGTCCTGGTTGTGCCTGGGCCTGGGCTATTTCTGGGTTCTGAGGAAGGGACGCAGCAGTTGGCACGATCTCTATTCGGAGAGCCAGATCGTCCAGCTACCGAAGAACATCCACAAGAAATGAGCAGAACGGGGGAGCGCACTCCCCCGGATCGGGATCAGCCGGCGCGGCGCAGCAGAACCAGCCCGATCACCAGACACAGAAGCCCCGGCACCGCCACCGCCAGCAGCGGCGAGAAGCCGTACACCAGGCTGGAAGGCCCGAGCAGATCCTGACCGATGCGGAAGACGAAGCCGACCAGCACGCCGGTGAAGATCCGCTGCCCCAGAGTCACCGAACGCAGCGGCCCGAAGATGAAGGAGATCGCCAGCAGCACCAGCGCCGCGGTCACCAGCGGCTGCATCAGCTTGCTCCAGAACGCCAGCCAGAAACGGCCATTGTCCAGGCCCTGCTCCGCCAGATAACCGATGTAGCGCCACAACCCGGTGATCGACAGCGCTTCAGGCTCGAGCACCACGGTGCCGAGCAGCTCGGGAGTCAGCTCGACCAGCCAGGGCATCCGCTCGAGTTGCTCGACCTCGGTGGAACGCTCACGAAAATGCGTGGTGGACACGTCTTCCAGCTGCCACTGGTGATCCTCGTACAGCCCGCGACGGGCGAAGCTGGCCGCCAGCAGATGACGCTCCTCGTCGAAGACGTAGCGCGTCACGCCGAGCAGCACACCACCCGGCTGCACACTGTTGATATGCACGAACTCATTGCCCTGACGATGCCAGAGACCACGCTTGGAGCTCTGCGCCTCGCCGCCGCCCTGGGCCATCGAGCGACTGGACTGCGCCAGGCTCTCGCTCCACGGCGCAACGTATTCGCCGATCAGCAGGCCGACCAGCATCAGCGCCAGCATCGGCTTCATCACCGCCCAGACGATCCGCCGCAACGAAACACCCGCAGCCCGCATCACCGTCAGCTCGCTGCTGCTGGCCAGGCTCCCCAGGCCGATCAGGCAGCCGATCAACGCGGCCATCGGCAGCATTTCATAGATCCGTCGCGGCGTGGTCAGCAGGACGTAGCCCACAGCCTCGGCCAGGCTGTATTCACCTTCGACATCACCCAGCTCGTCGATGAAGGCGAACAGCAGCGCCAGGCCGACGACGATGCCAAGTACGGCCAGAATGGCCAGCACCACACTGCTGGCGATGTAGCGATCAAGCCTGCGCATGACGCACCTCCCGCATCGCGCGACGACGATCAAACGCAAGCGTCACCGACTCCCAATAGAGCATGCCGACCCCGATCAGCAGGAATATCCCGTGCACCCACCAGAGCCCCACGGCCTGGGGAATCCGCCCCTTGTCGAGAGCACCGCGCGCAGCAATCAACACACCCAGGTAGGCCATGTAGAGAAGAATCGCCGGCAACAGCTTGAGGAATCGTCCCTGACGCGGATTGACCCGCGACAAGGGCACCGCCAGCAGCGTCACGACGAAGACCAGCAGCGGAATCGACAGCCGCCACTGCAACTCGGTCTGCAAACGCGGGTCGTCACTGCCGAACAGCTCACGGGTCGGAATCGCCTCGCGCTCGCTGAGTTCGGAACTGATCTCCGGGCGCGGCAGCAGCACGCCGTAGGTGTCATAGCGGATGGCGCGGTAGTCGGCATCACCCGGCGTGCCGTCGTAGCGATAGCCGTTCTGCAGGATCAGGTAACGACTGCCATCGGGCTGGATTTCCTGCCGACCGCTCTCCGCCACCAGCACGGTGATGCCGCGCTCCTCGCCTGCCGTGGACAAGCGCTTTTCGGAAATGAAGATGTTCGACAGCTCGCCACGATCAGCCGACAGGCCCTGGGTATAGGTCACCCGGGTACCGTTCTTCATGGTCTGGAAACGCCCCGGCATCAGGGTATCGAACTCGGTCAAGGCATCCTGCTCGTTGAAGATGCGGTCCACCTCGGCAACGCCCTTGGGCGCCAGGCCAAGACTCAACCAGGCCACCAGCAGCGCCACCAGCGTGGCCGGGAACAGCGTGTAGAGGGTCAGGCGCTTCTGGCTCATGCCGGTGGCCGAGAGCACCGTCATCTCGCTGTCCAGATAGAGCCGGCCATAGGCCAGCAGGATGCCGAGAAACAGTCCCAGCGGCAGGATCAGCTGCAGGAAGCCGGGCATCCGGTAGCCCATGATCAGGAACAGCACACCGGGGTCGAGCAGCCCCTGCGCGGCCTGGGCCAGGTACTTGATGAAACGACCGCTCATGATGATCACCAACAGCACGGCGCTCACCGCACTCAGGGTCACCAGCAGCTCGCGGGACAGGTAACGGAAGACGATCAAACCGGACGCTCCAGGGTTGTCAGGCTCAAGCAGCTGCGCTCACACTAGCTGCTCTTGAGGCCCATCGGCATGGATGGGCCAGCGAAAAAATAGCCGGCATTATCCTGCAATACCGGCTCTTTGTCTTGGGGACAGCTCGTGATGGAATTCCTGGTCAAAAGTGCAAATCCGCAAAGCCTGAAAACCGCGACCCTGGTCCTGACGGTCGGCGAAGGGCGCAAGCTGGGCAACAACGCCAAGGCCATCGACGAATCCTGCGGCGGTGCCCTGAGCCAGATCCTCAAGCGCGGCGACATCACCGGCAAGCCGGGACAGACGCTGCTACTGCACAACCTGGCGAACCTCAAGGCCGAGCGCGTACTGCTGCTGGGCAGCGGCAAGGGCGAACTGTCCGACCGCCAGTTGCGCAAGATGGCCACTTCGCTGCTTGGCGCACTGAAAGGCCTCGGCGGCAGCGATGCGCTGATCGCCATGGACGATCTCAAGGTCAAGGGCCGTACCGCCTATGGGCGTACTCGCCTGCTGGTCGAGACGCTGGCCGCCGGCGACTACCGCTTCGACCGCTTCAAGAGCGAGAAAAGCGAGAGCCGCGCGCTGAAGAAAATCACCCTGCTCACCAGCAAGGCCGACCTGCCGGCCAGCGAGCGCGCCTGCCACGAGGCCGTGGCCATCGCCGCGGGCATGGCGCTTACCCGTGACCTGGGCAACCTGCCGCCGAACCTCTGCCACCCCAGCTACCTGGCCGACGAAGCGCGCGCGCTGGCCAAGGCACACAAGAACCTCAAGGTCGACGTGCTCGACGAGAAGAAGCTGCGCGAGCTGGGCATGGGTTCCTTCCTCGCCGTCGCCCAGGGCAGCGAGCAGCCGCCACGACTGATCGTGCTCAACTACCAGGGCGCGGAGAAGACGCAGAAACCGCATGTACTGGTCGGCAAGGGCATCACCTTCGACACCGGCGGCATCAGCCTCAAGCCGGGGCTGAACATGGACGAGATGAAATACGACATGTGCGGCGCCGCCAGCGTGTTCGGCGTATTCCAGGCAGTGCTGCAGCTGCAGCTGCCGATCAATCTGGTCGGCCTGCTGGCCTGTGCCGAGAACATGCCCAGCGGCCGCGCCACCCGCCCCGGCGACATCGTCACCAGCATGAGCGGGCAGACCATCGAGATCCTCAACACCGACGCCGAAGGCCGTCTGGTGCTCTGCGACACCCTGACCTACGCCGAGCGCTTCAAGCCCCAGAGCGTGATCGACATCGCCACCCTCACCGGCGCCTGCATCGTCGCCCTGGGCAGCAACGTCTCCGGCCTGATGGGCAACAACGAGACGCTGATAAAGCAGTTGCTCAAGGCCGGCGAAACGGCCGATGACCGCGCCTGGCAGCTGCCGCTGTTCGATGAATACCAGGAGCAGCTCGACAGCCCCTTCGCCGACATCGCCAACATCGGCGGACCCAAGGCCGGCACCATCACCGCCGGCTGCTTCCTCTCGCGCTTCGCCAAGCAGTACCACTGGGCGCACCTGGACATTGCCGGCACCGCCTGGATCAGCGGCGGCAAGGACAAGGGCGGCACCGGCCGGCCGGTGCCGATGCTGACGCAATACCTGCTCGATCGCTGCAAGGCCTGAGCGTAACGGCCGCCACCCGGCGGCCCTCCCCCACCCGGCGAGACACCCGCATGCCCCAGGTCGACTTCTACATCCTGCCCAGCAGCGAGCCGCGCGACCGCCTGGAGTACGCCTGCAAGCTGACCGCCAAGGCCTGGCGTGAAGGCATGCAGGTCTATCTGCGCTGCATCGACGCGGCACAATGCACCGAACTGGACCAACGGCTGTGGCGCTTTCGCGGCGAGAGCTTCGTTCCCCACGATCTCGTCGAGGAGGCGCCCGACAGCCCGGTCGTGCTGGGCATTGGTGAACCACCGCAGAACCGCGAGGGTCTTCTGATCAACCTCGCCGCCGGTGTACCGGCGCGGGTCGAGGGTTTCGCCCGCGTCGCCGAACTGGTGATAGAGCAAGCCAGCATCCGCCAGACGGGACGCGACAATTTCCGTTTCTATCGCGAGCGCGGCTATTCTTTGCGCGACCACCGCCTGACTCGCTGCTGAAGTGCCCGATGGACAGTCCCAAACCACCGAACAAAGCCGCCAACCTGCTCAACGATCTGGAATCGATCCGCGCCCTGCTCGACGGCAACGCCGACGAGCCGCCGCTGCTGACCGAATCGCTCGATCCGAACAGCATTCCGCTGCTCTCCGAAGTCGTCGAGCACCGTCTGGCGCAACGCCCGCAGGTTCCGCCGCAGCAGCCCCTTCGAGCGCCGCTGCCTGCCAGCGCAATGCCCCCGGCAACTGCGCCGGCCAGCACGCCCGACCCCGCCAGAATCAGCCGCGAACTACGGGCCGCGGCGCAATTGATCCTCCAGGAGGTCATCGACGACTTCGTTCCACAGATCGAAGCCGAACTGCAGAAGCGCCTGGAAGCGCGCCTGCAACGCTTGCTGCAACCCAAACGCAAACCCTGAACTACCATCGGGAAAGGACGCCAGATGCAACTGACCGGCCGCTGCCTCTGTGAAGCGATCAGCTACCAGATCGAAGGCCCGCTCGGGCCAATCTTCAATTGCCACTGCTCCAAGTGCCGGCGCTGGCACGGCAGTGCCTTTCGCACCCGCGCCTCGATCAGAAGCTCGCAGTTCCGCTGGCTGAGCGGCGAGCATCTGCTGTCGCGATTCAAATCCTCGGACAACGTGACCAAGACCTTCTGCTCGGTCTGCGGCTCGAACCTGGCAAGCTTCTACGAAAACGACCCTGACCTGGTCGGCATCGCCCTCGGCGGCCTCGAACAGGACCCCGGCCAGCGTCCGCTGGCGCACATCTTCGCCGCCAGCAAGGCGCCCTGGCACGAGATCAGCGATGACCTGCCGCAGTTCGCCGAATGGCCAGGCGGCGAAGCGCAGGTTCGCGCCACCCGGCAGGATGACAACCCATGAGCAACGCCTCCACGGCCCACGAGCTGGCCATCGAGCTGCGCCGCGAACACCTGGATGCCTTTCTGCGCCACAACAGCCAGCGCGTCATGCGCAGGCCCAGGCTGCGGCGAGCCATACAGGTATTCAGTTTCTGCTACTGGCTGCTGCTGGCAGTGGCGATCCTGTATGGCTGGGACGCCTGGCGACAGGGTGCCGAGCTGATCTTTCCTTCGCTGCGTCATGCCGTGCTTGCCCTGGCCGTCTGGCTGGTACTGGGCCTGGTGTGGCCGCGTATCTACGTGAACCTCTACCTGCGCGAGCATCTGGATCACGCGACGGCAACGCTCGGCAGCGGCCTGCTGCGTTTCGATGCGACAGGCGTGACAGCGACCGGCGATCACAGCCAGGCACGCTTCGACTGGTGCTGCATCGAAACCGTCGAACGCGACCAGCTGAACGTCTATCTCTACCTGGACAGCCTCAAGGCCCTGATCCTGCCGCGCGATCAGCTCAATGACGCCTGCGAGGCCTTCATCCTCGCGCAACTGCCGGCGCCACGCGGGAAACGCTGACCTGAGCAACGGCACCATCCACCCCACGAACCGACCCACTTACACCAAAAGGCACCGAATATCCCCCGGCTGCAAACCCAGGGTGGATGCCGAAGCCATCCACCATTACCTGCCCGCGGTGGATGAAGAAAGCGTCATCCACCCTACGAACCACCCGCGTTGGCGGACGAACCTCGAGCCAGAAGGGAAGCCACGGACGTCCAGATGGCCACTTTCCCGACCACCCCGCGCCCTCGCTAGGGCCTGGCGTGGGCTGTATACTCCCCGGCTTTTCCGTTGACTGCCGATAAGGGTCCGCCGCACATGGACAAGACCTACCAACCCCACGACATCGAATCCCGTTGGTACGCCGAATGGGAGTCGAAGAACTACTTCGCGCCCCAGGGTAGCGGTGAGCCCTACACCATCATGATCCCGCCGCCGAACGTCACCGGCAGCCTGCACATGGGTCATGGCTTCAACAACGCGATCATGGATGCACTGATCCGCTTCCGTCGTATGCAGGGCCGCAACACCCTGTGGCAACCGGGCACTGACCACGCCGGCATCGCCACCCAGATGGTGGTGGAACGTCAACTCGGCGCCCAGGGCGTCTCCCGGCATGACCTGGGTCGCGACAAGTTCCTGGAAAAGGTCTGGGAGTGGAAGGAGCAGTCCGGCGGCACCATCACCCGGCAAATCCGTCGCCTGGGCAGCTCGGTGGACTGGTCGCGCGAGCGCTTCACCATGGACGACGGCCTCTCCGAAGCGGTCAAGGAAGCTTTCGTCCGTCTGCATGAAGACGGCCTGATCTACCGCGGCAAGCGCCTGGTCAACTGGGACACCAAGCTGCACACCGCCATCTCCGACCTGGAGGTGGAAAACCACGACGAGAAAGGCCACCTCTGGAACCTGCGCTATCCGCTGGCGGACGGCGCGAAGACCGCCGAAGGCCTGGACTACCTGGTGGTCGCCACCACCCGCCCGGAAACCATGCTCGGCGACGCCGCCGTGGCGGTGCACCCCGAGGACGAACGCTACCAGGCGCTCATCGGCCGCCATGTGCTGCTGCCGCTGGTGGGCCGCCTGATCCCGATCGTCGCCGACGACTACGTCGACCGCGAGTTCGGCACCGGCTGCGTGAAGATCACCCCGGCCCACGACTTCAACGACTATGAGGTCGGCAAGCGCCACCACCTGCCGCTGATCAACATTTTCGACAAGAACGCTGCTGTTCTGGAGAAGGCCCAGGTCTTCAACCTCGACGGCAGCCTCAACGACCGCGTCGACGCCAACCTGCCGAGCGCCTACGCGCACATGGATCGCTTCGCCGCGCGCAAGGCCATCGTCGCCGACTTCGACGGCATGGGCCTGCTCGAAAGCATCGATGACCACGCGCTCAAGGTGCCCAAGGGCGATCGCTCCGGCACCGTCATCGAGCCCTGGCTGACCGATCAGTGGTACGTCTCGACCAAACCGCTGGCTGAAAAAGCCATTGCCGTGGTTGAGAGCGGCGAGATCCAGTTCGTGCCCAAGCAGTACGAGAACATGTACTTCAGCTGGATGCGCGACATCCAGGACTGGTGCATCAGCCGCCAGCTCTGGTGGGGCCACCGTATTCCCGCCTGGTACGACGAAGCCGGCAACGTCTACGTCGGCCGTGACGAGGCCGAGGTGCGCGGCAAGTACAACATCCGCAACGACGAGCCGCTGCGCCAGGACGAAGACGTGCTCGACACCTGGTTCAGCTCCGGGCTGTGGACCTTCTCCACCCTCGGCTGGCCCGAGCAGACCGACTTCCTCAAGACCTTCCATCCCACCGACGTGCTGGTCACTGGTTTCGACATCATCTTCTTCTGGGTCGCCCGGATGATCATGATGAGCACCCACCTGACCGGGCAGATCCCGTTCAAGACCGTCTACGTCCACGGTCTGGTGCGCGACGGCCAGGGCCAGAAGATGTCCAAGTCCAAGGGCAACGTGCTCGACCCACTGGACATCGTCGACGGCATCACCCTCGACGAACTGCTGGAAAAACGCACCAGCGGCATGATGCAGCCCAAGCTCGCCGAGAAGATCGCCAAGCAGACCCGCGCCGAGTTCGCCGACGGCATCGCCAGCTACGGGACCGACGCCCTGCGCTTCACCTTCTGCTCGCTGGCCTCCACCGGCCGCGACATCAAGTTCGACATGGGCCGCGTCGAGGGCTACCGCAACTTCTGCAACAAGCTGTGGAACGCCACCAACTTCGTACTGGAAAACACCGACGGCAAGGACTGCGGGCAGCATGGCGGCGATAGCGAGCTGTCGCCGGTCGACCGCTGGATCATCTCCGCGCTGCAGCGCGCCGAGCAGGAAGTCACCCGCCAGCTCGACGCCTTCCGCTTCGACCTGGCCGCCCAGGCACTCTATGAGTTCGTCTGGGACGAGTACTGCGCCTGGTACCTGGAGCTGGTCAAACCGCTGCTCTGGGATGAAACCGCCAGTGCCGAACGCCAGCGTGGCACCCGCCGTACCCTGGTGCGCGTGCTGGAGGCCATCCTGCGCCTGGCGCACCCGTTCATGCCCTTCATCACCGAAGAGATCTGGCAGCGCATCAAAGGTCTGGCCGGCAAGGAAGGCGCCACCATCATGCTGCAGCCCTGGCCGCAGGCGGACCTGGAACGCATCGACGGCGAAGCCGAAGACGACATCGCCTGGGTCAAGGAAGTCATGCTCGGCGTCCGCCAGATCCGTGGCGAGATGAAACTGTCGATGGCCAAGCGCATCGACGTGGTCCTGGCCAACGCATCGAGCTCCGACCAGCGCCGTCTGGCCGACTTCGAGCCGCTGCTGGCCAAGCTGGCCAAGCTCGAATCGGTGCGCGTGCTCGCCGCAGGCGAAGAAGCCCCACTGGCCGCCACCGCCCTGGTCGGCGACATGCAGGTCCTGGTGCCGATGGCCGGGCTGATCGACAAGGACGCCGAACTCGCCCGCCTGGACAAGGAAATCCAGCGCCTGCAAGGCGAAGTGGCGCGGGTCGGCGGCAAGCTGGCCAACGAAGGCTTCGTCGCCAAGGCCCCGGCCGAAGTGCTGGACAAGGAACGCGCCAAACTCGCCGAAGCCGAGCAGGCAGTCAGCCAGCTGGCGGAGCAGCGCGCGCGGATCGCCGCGCTGTAATGTCGTAGCAGCCGGCCCCTGTCAGGGTTTTCCCAGCGACCCTGACAGGGGGCCTAGCCAGGGTGATGACCGCTTGGACGCCGCCCGCCTGATCGGGTGATTGCCAAAAGCCATCATTCATCGTTAGGCTCGGCTACCTTCTGCAAAAGGACTTGCGCAGTGTCCCCGCGCCACCACCCACCATGTTTGCCTGAGACGACAGATTCCGCTGCTTGCGAACCGGCGCCACCGGTGGTCGCCGGGGAGCTCGTCTATGCCGACGGCAGCGACCTGTCCGCCACCTGCCTGACCTGTGACGCCCCCGAGATAGTCGAGACCAGGGACGTGCTTCTCGAATGGGCGCCGCTCTGGGCCAGCTACCTCAAGGCGACGGGGGTGCTCGGCTTTTTCTACCGGATGAAAGTCCAACGGGCCCACCTGCGCGTCGCCTACTGCGCAAAGCACCGCACAAGGCCCCTGGCCAGGCGCCTGCTCGCTTACTCCGTGCTACTGCTGGCGGCGGCCCTTCTGGCCATCGGACATGACCTTCAGCACGTGCCCCTGATGCTCTCAGGTGTGGTGCTGTTGTTCGTCTTTCTAGGCCTGGTCAGCTCCGACAGTCGACCTAGGCCCTTACGCATCCAGAACGGCCTCGTCTACCTGGCACCCCGATCACGCCGCGCGCCATCGCCCCCCACTGCACGGAACAGGGACTGACCATGCACCCGACGATCGCTCATTTCATCATGCTCGGCGCCTTCATGCTCGGGGCGAAATTTTTCGGCTTTCTGGCAAAACGTCCGGTCGACGGCGCATTCGGCTATCTGGTCACCACGGGTGCGGTGGTGCTAATCGGCGTCCTCCAGATCTTCAATCCGGACGTAGTACCCAGCAACGAACGAGCCTATGTGCTCGGCGCCCTGACAGCGGCCTTGGCCCTGCCCGTGGGTCTGGCCCTGTATCTGTCCATTCGTCACAACGCGCGGCGCCGTGCAGCGCTCATCAATCCACCATCGCCGCACATCTCCGCCACCTCGCCCGCCGAAGCCCCGCCAGAGCCATCAGCGAGCGTTACCGCGCCCCCGCTGAAAGCGCCCTGGTACTTGCCGCTGCTGATGCTCGGATGGCAACTGCGCGGCTTCTGGAATGGCCGCAAGAGCCTCGCCGCGGCTTTCTGGGGCTTGGGAGTGGTAGGCACTTTGGTGATGTTCCTCATGGTCGTCAGCGCTGCGGACAACGACGTGGCGCTGCTTTTGCTGCTGCCGCTGTTCAGCGCCCACCTTGTGATCACGATAAAAGCCATCTGGGCATGCTCGGCCAATACCAGACACAAGGTGTTCGGTGATATCGCCAAAACCCTACTGGTCCTTTTCCCCGTTGTCGCAGTGCTGCGTTACCTCGGCCTGCTCTGAGCAACCTAGGCAGCAGGATGCAGCGCGCAAACTTCAGTTCCACCCAAGCCAACCCCTACAAGAAGAAAGACCATGACCAGAACCATACCCCTGCTCCTGCTGCTCGCGACCGTGTTGAACCTGACTGGCTGCATCAGCTTCCGCGCCAACGAGTTGCCCACGGCACGTTTCGACAGCAGCCAACCAGCGGCCGCGCAGAAGACCAAGGTGTACAGCCAGTGGTATTCGCAGCACAGTCAGAAGCGCTGGGACAGCAGCAATGCAACGCCCAACCAGTACATCCAGCAGCGCTTCGACCGAGCGCTGGACGAGTCCAATTGCTGCACCCTGGTAAACAACGCGGAGCTGGCTGACGTAGAGCTGAAGGGCATCGCCTACAGCGAGCCCAATCCCGCAGCCGGCATTGCCGCCGTGATCTCCGGCTTCACCTTTGGGGCAATCCCCTGCTGGGCAACCAGCAAGGTGGACCTGAGCGCTACCGCGAGGAATGGCGCCAATGAGCGCACCTACGAGCTGCGCGACTCGGCCACCATGGTGGTCTGGCTGCCGCTGATCGTGGCCATGCCCTTCAGCGAAAACCCGATTAAGGCCGAGGCAGAGATCGATGCCAATGCTTACCGCACTCTGATAGTCAGGATGCAACAGGACGGCCTGCTCAAGGCTCGTCCCAGCGCCTCGCAGAACGCGCAGAGCGCTCCGATCACAACACCATGAACCCAGCGCGCCTGCTGGCTCAGCCAGCGGATCGTCAGCGGGCGCTGCGCCACGCCAGTCAAGGGGTGCGTAGGCGCGCGGGCGGGGGCGTACCGACAACCGCTCTGCCCGACGATCACCCTTCATTGCTCCATCAGGAATTCATTTTTCGGCAAACGGACAGCCCTTCCGGCGTCCGCCCGATGTACTGCGGTAGTTGATCAATCAGGAGCTTGCATGAAAGGAATACACAAAAGGGCGTCAATTATGGCCGCGCTGGGGGCGGCCACGCTGCTGGGAGGCTGCGCCTCCGGTTTTACCACCGTAGCGCCTACACCGCCCGCTGAGCACTCGACTCTCGGTTCGGCACGCGGCTCTGCGTGCGGCAGCCTGGGCGTCATCGCCACGGCGTACAACTTCGTTCCGATGGGCCTCAACTCCCGCGTCGAGCGTGCCTACGCCGACGCACTCGGCAGCGTTCCCGGTGCCACGTCGCTGACCAACGTCACCATGCAGGAAGACTGGTACTGGTGGGTCATCGGCACCGCCCGTTGCGTCACCATCACCGGGGAGGCCGTGAAATGAGAAATGCACTTAAAGCTCTGAGCGTCATCACCGCCACCGCCCTTCTGAGCGCCTGCGCAGGTACGCCCGTGCCTCTGGGCTCGCGTGTCACCGACGTGGTGCCCACAGGCGAAGGCCGCACCATCTCGGCTGAAGCCTGCGGCTTCCAGCTGTTGCTCTTGCTTCCGCTGGGCGTGAACGACCGTATGGCACGGGCCTATGGCTCCCTGAAAAATCAGGCCGGCGACGCGTTCATTACCGACGTGAAGGTAGAGGAGCGCTGGACCTACGGTTTCGTGGGCACCTCCTACTGCACCGCCCTGCAAGCCAAGGCAATACAGGCGAAGTAAGCGACGCAGGTCCGGCCCTGCCAGTCAGGCCGGACCCTCGAAATCCCTTCAAAAAGGCGACGGGCAGTTTTTGCCGCAGACTGCCGAAGTTGCCACCCAGGCACAGCGAGGTATCCACGATGAAAGCCAAGCTCATCCTACTGGGCCTGCTGACAGGCCTGACGGCCTGCGCACCGCCCGGCGCAAATGTGGTGTACCGCCAGGAAGGCAATGTCTCCAAACAAGGCTACACGCATGTCAGCGGTGTGGCCGAGCGCCGCAGCGCCACCGAAGACGCCATCAGCCTGATAGCCGGCTCCGCGGGCTACGCTTATGGCCACGCGGCCACAGGGGGAACCATGAGTACCCTGAACACATCCGCAGCCATTGAAAGCGCGTCCAGCACGCTGAACCCACCCCAGGAAAAAACTTTGGACGACAAGGCTGAGTGACGATGAATTTCTACCGGAACAAGCTCATCCTGACCCTCAGCGCAGCCATCCTGCTCAGCGGCTGCACCTTCTCCACCCACATCGACAAGAATCGCTACTGGCAAATGCAGGAAAACATCACGCCCCTGCCCAGGGTCAGTGTCGAAGGGAGCGACGGCTACGTGCGCTATCCCGAGATATTTCGCCAGAAACAGCTTTTCCAGGACGTGGTGCCCAAGGAGAACGCGACCATTTCGGTCGACGTCAGGAGCTACTCCAGCGGCGCTCCCAACCTGGTATCGGCCTTTTCATGGCTAATCGTTTCCGGCTGCTCCGGCTATCTGATTCCGTACCGCGGCGACAACGTCCGCCACGCGGACTTCAACCTGTACGTGGACGGGCAACTGACCAAGACCTACAAGTACGACGACATCAAATCCACCTGGATATGGTTCTTCGCCTTCCCGCTCATGAAACCGGAAAACGACGAATACTTTGTCGAAGAGCTGATCGCAGACCAGTTCGTCAATTCGTTCATCATCGATCTGCTGAAAGACCGGGAGATGCTGGAAAAGATACAGCTGTCCCAGACGAACACGGAGGCGGCGACCAAGGCGCGAGAACCGCTTTAGCCGCGTTGAACGACAGCAAGTCAATCCTTTTCCGTACCGGACGCGCCCGGCTCCAGAGCGCTCTGGAGCCCGCCGCGCGCCAAACGTCTCGATAAAATCGCAGCGCGACTGTGAACGGCTGCCAGGTCCGCCGCCGCACCGAGCGCGCGGCTGGAAGCCCTGTCCGGTTGCGCTTCCCGCTGAGGTGCTATGCCCCCATTGACGTGACCTTGAGAGGCCCTCGCACCAGGGAGGATCGATCATGCAACGCATCGACTCATGCGCGCCGAGGCAGACCATTTCCTTGCCTCATTGCAGGTATACGGCCTGATAGCAGCCGGCGTCTCACTCCGCGCCAACAGCCTCATCGGCAAACCCGACAAACCTCGCCACCTCATTCACTGAACGACGCCTGGACACCACCGCGTTCGCCGGAAACTCGTCGTCCGGATAGCCCACGGCGACGCAGATCATGATGACCTGGTCATCCGGGATCTGCGCATGCTTGCGCACCACCGGCGAGTGCATGATTCCCTGGCTGTTCACCACGCAGCCCAGCCCACGGGACCAGGCCGCGTTCACCAGGCCATTCACCAGGGCGCCGCAGTCGAACTGGGCGATGTCACCGTCACGCAGCGCCTGATCGTAGGTCACCACGACGGACACTGGCGCGTCGAACTGACGGAAGCCGCGCAGAATCCAGTCCTGGCGCTTTTCCTTGTCGTCCCGCGCGATGCCCATGGCCTGGAACAACTGCACGGCGATCTCGACCTGGCGCTGCCGGTGCTCGCCTTCATAGGCATCGGAACCACGAATGTCCCTAACCGGCGGCACCCCGGCGAGCATGCGCTCGGTGTTCTCGGCGCGAATGCGATCCAGCGGCTCACCCGTCAGCACGTGCAGGTGCCAGGGCTGCGTATTCATCGACGAAGGCGCCCGAGTGGCCAGGGCAATCACCTCCTCAAGCACGCTGCGCGGGACCGGCTGCTGCCGAAACGCGCGAATACTGCGACGCCCAAACACGACTTCTGCGTAATCCACTCTCGAACTCCTAGAACAGCGAAGCCGTAGGCGCAGCGCCCACGGTCGAATGCCCGAACTTATCATGCATCCGCCAGCATTCAGCCGAGTCTCCTCGACCGCTATGCGGCGCTATCAAAACGGCTTATGAGAGCAGCAGGCAAAGCCATTGCGCCAAATCTGGCGGCGGGCCCTCCTGCTCGAGAGTTTTTGCGACATGGCGGTCGTCTTAGGTGACGAACTTCCACCAACTTGCTGCCGCCTGGAGGGGGCTAACGGCCGCAAGAAAGCGCAGGTATCCGATCACCCCCAGCGAAGCACGGGAGCGATCAAAACTCCTTTTCACGTTTGCCTGCTGGCGGAGTCGTACTGCCTGTCGTTACGGGGAAGGTCTAGCGCCCGTCAGCCCTTGCGGCGCACCACCAGCAGCACCAGCCCAAGAGCGATGGCGCCGATGCCCAGCCAGTTGGGCAGGTTGACGGTTTCCTTTTCCTTCATCGAAAACTCCACCGGGCCGAGGCTGACGTCGTGGGTTTCCTTGGTGAAGCTGAAGCTGCCGTAGGCCAGCGCGGCCGCACCGGCAACGATCAGTGCGATGGCAAGAATTCGGATCGCGTTCATGGGTGTTCCTTCTTATGAATGAATCGATGGTGAATCTGTGGCTCGGACAGCCGCTTCGCCTACAAGTGCAATCGAAACGCCATCACGCACCCAGAGCGGCGAGCGCGCCTCTCGGGATGATCCGCGGGGCCTCGGTGTAGCGTGGGGGTCAGTGGTCAATCAGCGGCAGCAGAACGACGAACTCGCTGCCCTTGCCATTGCCTTCGCTGCTGCCGGTCACGCTGCCACCGTGGGCGTTGACCAGCTCGCGTACCACCGTCAGGCCGATGCCCAGGCCAGCGCCGTTGAAACCGGCGGCGTGAACATCCTGCATGAACGGCTCGAAGATGAACGGCAGTGCCTGGGCGGATATGCCGATGCCGGTGTCGCGGACGCTGATTTTCAGCATGCCGCTTGCCGCACTGACCGCGAGCCTGACACTGCCGCCTTCCGGCGTGTACTTGGCCGCGTTGCCCAGCAGGTTACCCAGCACCTGGGTGAGCCGCACCGGGTCGCCGTCCACCTGCAACTCGCCTGCCGGCAGCGTCCAGCTGAAGTCCAGGTGGCGCACCGTCATCGCCGGACGACAGACATCGATGGCCCGCTGGACGAGTTGCTGCATGTCGACGCGGCTGCGATCCAGGCGCAACTTGCCGGTGCTGCTGCGAGACACGTCGAGCAGATCGTCCACCAGCCGCGACATATGCTGCACCTGGCCTTCGATCAGCGCCTGCATCCGCGGTAGCTCTTCGCTGGGAACGCGCGCCAGACGGCCGGCGATCATACTGATGGGCGTCAGCGGACTGCGCAGCTCATAGGCGACCAGGGTGAGAACGTTGCGTTGCCGCTCCAGCGCCTGCTCTGCGGCGGCCTGCAGGTCTTGCGCGCTGAGCGCGGCAATGACCAGTTGTTCGTTGGCCTCACGCATCTCCAGCATCTGCCGCAGTTCTTCCTGGGTACGCCGGGGTTGTTCCGCATCGGCCTGCGCCAGCAGTATCGCCAGCACCAGTTGCTGATTGGCCTCGATCAGTTGCTCGAGATGCTGGTTATCCACGAGCTGTGCATTGGCCTCGCTCAACTCCCGCTTCAGCGCAGCCAGCGCCGCGCGCGCTTCAACGGTTTTCTGGCCGAGCAGGAAGAGTTCGCGAGCGACACTGGCCTTCTCGTCCTCGTTCTTGCCCTCGGCCCCGCTCATAAGCGTTGCTTACCCATTGCTGTCTCCACGGCGGTGGCGGGTCGGCCGGCCGCCGAGCAAGCCCTCCTGATCCGGCAAGCGCTCGCCGATCTGCAGACCCTCGTCATCGATCTGGTACTGCCGCAGCTCGTCGCTGTGGCTGCTGGCGCGGACCTTGACCACCGCCATGATGCGCAGCAGGCGACTCTCCACCTCGATATAGCGCTGCACGATGATGGCGTCGGTGAGGAACGCGGTGCCGTAGGGGCTGAAGCGCAGATCCGTGTAGCGGTCTTCCAGCTCCGAGGTCATCAACACGCTGACACCTAGACTGGTCAGCGCCGTGACCATGCGCGCCAGCGACTCGCGGAAGTCTTCACGGAAGGTCGGCGCCAGGGCCAGTTCGAAGCCCGAGAGCGAATCGATCACGACGCGGGTGGCCTTGAGTCGGCCGATCTCGCCGAGCAGCAGCTGGACGATCTCGTCGATGGACAGATCCGGCGCGCGACTGTCCACCAGGCCGACCTGGCCACTGCGGATCAGGTCCGCAAGCACGGCACTCTGGAAGTGATTGGGGCGCTGTTCGAACACCGCGATCACGCCAGTCTCGCCATTGCGCGCGCCTTCGGCGAGGAAGGACGCCGCCAGGATGCTCTTGCCCGAACCCGAGGGGCCGGCCACCAGCAGCGAGTAGCCCATGGGCAGACCACCACCGAGCATCTCGTCGAGCCTGGGCACGCCCATCTTCAGGCGCTTGCTGGGAAACTCTCGCGGCGCTGCCACCCTGGCGATCGGCGCCGGAGCGAAGACCTTGATACCCGAGGTGGCGATACGGAAGGTGTGCAGCCCCGGCAATGTCGGCTGGCCGCGCATTTTCATGATCTCCATCTTGCGCACCATCGAGTTGCGCTGAACGCTCTGGCGCAGCCAGATCAGGCCATCGGCCACGGTGAAGATCGGATTGGTGTCGGTTTCGGTGAAGTACTCACCAATCAGGAAGGTCGTCGCCTGCCAGGTGGTCATCAGCATGCCCAGTTGCTGGATGAACTGCGGCAGGTTGTTGTTGGGGTTGCTCCGGGTCTGGCTCGCCAGCACCACCGAACGGAAGGAGTCGACGAACACCAGCGCCGGCGAGTGCATCTCCACTTCGCTGACAATGCGCCGCAGCACCTCGTCGAGATCACCGGCCAGGGTGTCGTCCGCCAGGTTGATGTAGCGAATCGACTGGTTGATCGCCTCGCTGTCGAAAAAATCGAACTGCTGCTGGTAACGCAGCATCTTCAGCGGCGGCTCACCGAGCACCGTGAAGAACAGCGCCGGACGTTCCGGCGTCGCCAGGGAGAACATCATCTGGTGCGCGAGCGTGGTCTTGCCGCAGCCGGGGGGACCGGCGATCAGGTTGAAGGAAAATTCCGGCAAACCTCCGCCCAGCACCTCGTCCAGGCCCGGCACACCGGTGGCCAGGCGGTTGATAGTCGCTTTGCTGCTCATGGCGAAATGTCCTGCGACGGGGCGTCGCTCAAAGAAGGTTCCCACACGTCGCGAAGCAAACGTGCAGTGAGCGAGGGCCCGATCAGCGTTGTCAGCAGTGTGTAGAAAGTGGTCAGCAGCACTTCACCGAACAGCAGCCCATCGGCTTGGCTTTGCTCCGCCAGCACGGCGTTCAGTGAGGAAAGCCCCTTGGCGGCCTGCGCACTGCCGCAGATGCTGGCCAGATGAGGATGCTGGGTAGCGCACAGATGGAGACTGCGGCGATACAGCGCCGCAACCCCTTGTTGACCAATGACGGGAGTGAGAGCCACGTGCATATCCTGCAGGGTGGCAACGGTCGCTTCGGCGACCTTGGCAATCTCAGCGTCGGGACCTATGCGCCGCATCAGAGAGGCTGCAAGCTGACAGCTCTCTTCGCTTGGCGTGGACATGGCAGGCTGATATCCGGTGGGCAGGGACCGATAGTACACCCTGCGGGGCTCTATCGATGCTCAGTAAGACTGAAGTAACTCCGTGGCGTCACGAAAGCGCGCATAAAAGCCAGGTACGCGCGCTGTCAACGACCATTCGACACCAACAGACTGCTGCGCGTGCGACGCTCGCGGCGCAACTGAGCACCCTCTTGGAGAAAACATGCCGCGCATCCCACTGCTGATCATCCTCGTGACGCTGCTTGGCGCCTGCAGCAGGCAGGCGCCAGAAATGACGGTTTCTAAGCACGCGCAGGTCTATCGTCATGCGCAAAACTCAGCGGAGCCGGGCCGACGAGGACCGACAACCCAGGTGATCAGCGAAGCGCAGAGGCAGCAGATCCAGACCTGGCTGGAGCAGAACCGTTCGGGCTGGTCCGGCCACACACCGGTCGCGTCGCTATTGCCGCACTGGTGTGTCGAGGTGCATACCGCTACTGGAGAGGCTGGCAGCCTCTGCAGCTACGGCAACCTGATCGTCCTGGGCACGGCGGGAGCGCCGCGGCTGGAGAAGTCGATTGGCGAACAGGACGCCCGATCTCTGGGACAGTTGCTGATCCAGCCGATTGCCGCCCAAGACACGCCATAACGCCTCGCCTCCCCCGGCATTGGTCAGCCATCCAGCGCCGTTCAAGCCCGCTGCAATGAGCCGGTCCTGCCGAGGCTTATCTGGCCGACAGGGCAAAGCTTGCGACCAGACTCGCCAGCACCAGGCCGCAGAGCACGATGATCAGCGGCGTTGCGCCGAATCGCTCCAGGATCAGTGCCGCCGCCACCGGACCGGTGGCCTGGGCGACCAGCATCGGCCGGGCGAGCAGGCCCATGCGGGTGCCGTAGCCATCCGCCCCCATCAGCGCCAGGGGCAGGGTTCCGCGGGCAATCGTCAGAATGCCGTTGCCCGCTCCGTAGAGGGCCACCGCGACGAAGGCCAGCCACGGCATCGCCGGCAGCAACAGCACGATGCCGATGCCGCAGAGCAGAATGGCCGCACGGGCCGACCAAGTGGGATGCAGGTTGCGCCCGATGGAGAACTCCGCCAGGCGCGCCACCACCTGCGCCGGGCCGATCAGCATGCCGATGGCCAGGGCCGTCGCGCTGGCGATACCGAGCAGCTTGAGCACATCCAGCAGGTGCACCGAGATCGAGGAGACCACCAGCGACTGCAGCGTCAGCAATAGCGCCAGCAGCAGAAAGATGCGCCTGAACGACTGACTGGCGGGCGCCTCGCAGGCAACAGGTGCGCTGCCCTGCTCGTCAACCGGCTCCTCCTGGTGGCGCGGAATCGCCAGCAGGTGGATCGGCAGACCAATCAGCAGGTGCGCCGCCGCCAGCACGAAACAGCTGTAGCGCCAACCGAGCTCCTGCTCCAGGCCGGCAATCAACGGCCAGCCCAGGGTACTGGCGAAGCCGCCGAGCAGCGTCAGACCGGTCATCGAGGCACGGGCGTCTTCACCCAGCAGCCGCCCGAGGGTGGAAAACGCCGCGTCGTAAAGCCCGGCAGCCATGCCCGCGCCGATCAAGGTCCAGGCCAGGTAGTAGATGAGCAGGTTGCTGGCCAGCCCCGTCAACAGCATGCCCGACGCCAACAGCAGCGAACTGCTGGCCAGCACCCTGCGCCCGCCGTGACGGTCGATCTGTCGTCCGACCAGGGGGGAACAGGCACCGGCGACCAGCAAGCCCCAGGACAGCCCGATGACCACACGGGTGACGGACCAGCCGGTGTCTCTGGAGATGGCCGTGGCGAGCACCGCCGGTAGGTAGTAGGTCGAGCTCCAGGCCAGGATCTGCGCGATACCCAGGGCCCAGACCAGCCTGAATCGATTGATCGGCCGCTGGCTGCTGAGAGGATTGCTCACGGGCTGTTGGCTCTTATGGTGGCGGTGTGCTGGGTTCTCTGCTGGCGCAGATCGTTCAACAGATACGCAAGGATGTGCTCGACATCAGGGCCAACGCCTCTGAGGGTGGCGGAGGCAAAGTTGCGCTGCCTGGGCAGTCCGACGAAGTACAGCCCGGCGACGTCATTCGCGCGCCCGCTACGCTGCGCCACCCGCCCCTGCTCGTCGAGCACGGGCAGGTGGTCGAGAAAACCGAGGTTGGCTCGAAAACCGGTAGCGAACACCAGCGCATCCACCGCTTGCTCCCTGCCGTCGGGCCAGACCACACCTGTCGGGGTGACCTGGGTGAACATCGCGGCCTGATCGAAGCGCCCGGTCTTCAGCGCGTTGCGGTAGGTACCGTTGTCCAGCACCGGCGTGCTCTGGTCGCTCAGCCAGCGGGTTTTCTCCAGCCCGGTCCATTTCAGCCAGCTATGAAAATCCGCACCGAGAATTCGTTGCGGGACAAACCGGACCGCCTCGCGGGTGGTCAGCGTGACCTTGGCCACCCGGGCCAGGTCGTAGGCGATCTGTACTGCAGAATTCGCCGCACCTATGACCAGCACGCGCTGCCCTTCGAACCCCGCCGAATTGCGGTAGGCGCTGCTGTGCAGCTGCACGCCGAGAAAGCTGCCGAGCCCGGGAATGGCCGGAACATGCGGGCGACTGAAACCGCCCGAGGCGACGATCAGCGCCCGTGCCAGGAACTGTTGTCCGCTGGCAGCGGTTACGCGGAAGCCCTCGACCACCGGCTCGACCCGGACGACCTGAACCCCCTGGAGGATCGGCAGACGGTAACGCTGCGCGTAATCATCCAGATAACTCACCACCTGATCGCGCGTCGGGTAGTGCTCCGGCGCCCCGGGGAAAGCCAGTCCGGGCAACGAGGAATAGGCCGCAGGCGAGAACAGCACCAGGCTGTCGTAGTAGTGGCGCCAGTTGCCGCCTGCTTGCGCCTGCTCATCGAGGATGAGGAAGTCGAGTCCCTGCCGCTGCAGATGCCAGCCGCTGGCCAGCCCCGCCTGTCCCGCGCCGATGATGACCACGTCCAGTGTTCGTTGCTCCATGTTCATCAATGCGCACCTATGCACGTATTTTGGCAAAAATCAGCTGGAACTACCCGGGCAGCACGCCGGGGCAATGCGCCGGGTGTGGCTGAGAATATCCTCCAGGCGCCGGATGATCGCCGGCCCATCCACTTCGTAGAAGGTCTGACGCCCCACCCGGGTGGCACGCACTATCCCTGCGCCGAGAAGTATCTGCAGGTGGCGCGAGACCACCGAGCGTTCCTGGGGCAGCTCGGCGGCGATCTCGGTGACGTCGGCTCGCCCCAGTTCCAGCACGCGCTTGAGCACTGCAACGCGCGGTGGCTCGCAGAGCGCCTTGAAGAAGGCCCCGTCGAGTGACTCGATGGCGGCTTCGATGGCTAGGGTTCGGCTGGAGGGCGTGGACATGCGGCGACTATATGTGCGCTTTCATACACATGTAAAGCGAACTGGCGAGCACGTTGGCGAGCTCGCTGCCGCCCGCACCGGCGCCAGGTTGCGGACGCACGGTGCCTACCTCCACCAAGGTATGCCCAACGGGCACTGGTCTTGGCGGATTCGATCAGGCATGCTCGCCGCGCCTTTTGAACCCTTCCCAAAAATCATTTCCGGACATTTCCCATGTATGCACTCATGGCCGCGATATTCGTCATCGGATATCTGAGCATCGCCCTGGAACATCCCCTCAAGGTCGACAAGGCCGCTGCTGCCATCCTCACCGCAGTGGTCTGCTGGACCATCCTGGTGCTCGGCGCAGACAGCCTGCTGCCGATGCTGGAGGCAGGCGCCCATGGCGCCGGCGGCGACAACACCCAGTTCGTGGTTGGCGAGTTGCGCCACCACCTGGGCGAGATCTCGGAGATCCTGTTCTTCCTCATCGGCGCAATGACCATCGTCGAGCTGATCGATGCCCATGAAGGCTTCAAGGTCATCACCGACCGCATTCGCACCAGCAAGCGCGTGCACCTGCTGTGGATGATCGGCTTCATCACCTTCTTCCTCTCGGCCGCACTGGACAACCTGACCACCACCATCGTCATGGTTTCGCTGCTGCGCAAGCTGATCAAGGACAAGCACGACCGCTGGTTCATGGTCGGCATCGTGGTCATCGCCGCCAACTCCGGGGGCGCCTGGTCGCCGATCGGTGACGTCACCACCACCATGCTCTGGATCGGAAACCAGATCACCGCCAGCGGTATCGTCACCCAGCTGTTCCTGCCCAGCCTGGTGTGCCTGCTGGTCCCGCTGGCGATCCTCAGCTTCACCATGAAGGGCGAGTTCGAGCGCCCCGAACAGGTGGAAACCGAGGAAGAACGCAGCGACCCGACCACCCCGTTCGAGCGCAACGTGGTATTCGTTCTCGGCATCGGCGCACTGCTGTTCGTACCGGTGTTCAAGACCATCACCCACCTGCCGCCGTACATGGGCATCCTGTTCGGCCTCGGCGTGCTCTGGGTGACCACCGAGATCATGCACCGCAGCAAGAACGAGGAAGACAAGCACCCGTTGTCGGTCGTCGGCGTGCTGCGCAAGGTCGACACCACCAGCGTGCTGTTCTTCCTCGGCATCCTGCTGGCGGTCTCCAGTCTCGCCACAGCTGGCCACCTGACCCAGGTCGCGACCGCGCTGAAGGACAGCCTGGGCAACATCTATGCAATCAACATCGCTATCGGCCTGCTCTCCTCGGTGGTCGACAACGTACCGCTGGTCGCCGGCGCGATGAAGATGTATCCGCTGGTCACTCCCGAAGCAGTGGTCGCCGCGGGTGCCGACAGCGGCTGGCTGAGCAACTTCGTGGTCAACGGCAAGTTCTGGGAGATGCTCGCCTACTGCGCCGGCACCGGCGGCAGCTGCCTGATCATCGGCTCGGCTGCAGGCGTGGCAGCCATGGGCATGGAGCGGATCAGCTTCATCTGGTACCTGAAGAAGATCAGCGGCCTGGCCCTGATTGGCTACCTGGCCGGCGCTGCCACCTACATCGGCATGTTCGCCTTCGTCTGAGCCGCGCGCCTGCGCAGGAAAAAAGCCCGGCACCCGCCGGGCTTTTCTTTTAGTCCAGCGCCCCCGCAACATGCCGTCCGGCCCGCACTGTAGGTTGGCGCCGAGCACCACGAGGCCCAACATGGCCGCCGCGTCGGCGTGACTTGGCTGTCCGGCCCGGCGAATACCCCGATCCTGCGCGCACTTGGAGGCGGGAGCGTCCTGGCGCACCATGACGATCTTTACTCAGGAGCCCACCGATGATCAGCAAGACCCGCAGCAGCTTCCTGCGTCGCCTCTATGTCGCCTGGCTGATCGATAGCGGCCGCGCCACCGACGTGCCGTCGCTGGTCGCCGCTACCGGCATGCCCCGACGCACGGCCCAGGACACCCTGACAGCACTCGCCGAACTGGACATCGACTGTGTCTTCGAGCAGGCCGAAGGCAGCCGCAACAACAGCGGCCGCTACCGCATCCACAGCTGGGGACCGATCGACGCGCACTGGGTCGGCGCCCACGCCGCACGCATCGCCAGCGAGCTGGAGTATCCCTGCGCCTGACCACCCGACCTTGGTGGCAGTGCTCTGTTGCGGCGCTTTCAGGTAGGCTTGCGGTTTTTTGACGCAAGGCCTGGCGATGAACAACCGCACACTTGGAGCCGCTCTGCTCGCCGGCGCCACCCTGCTGCTGGTCGTCCACGGCCTCGGTCGCTTCATCTATACGCCGCTGCTGCCCTACCTGGTCGCCGATGGCGTGCTGACCCTGGAACAGGGCGCCAGCGTGGCCAGCTGGAATTTCCTCGGCTACCTGCTTGGCGCACTGCTGGCATTGCGCTGGCATCGAGTGGCGCAGATCCGCCAGGTGCTGCCCTGGGCTCTGCTGCTGCATCTGTCCAGCAGCCTGGCGCAGGTCTGGGCCGAACAGGTCGAGCTGCTCGGCGCGCTGCGCCTGCTCAACGGCATCGCCAATGGCCTGGTGTTCGTCCAGGTACCCGCGCTGATCCTCGAATGGCTGGCCCGGCACAACCGCACCTCCAGCAGCGGGCTGGTCTACCTCGGCGTTGGCGCCGGACTTTTGCTTTCCAGCGCCATGGTCGCGCTGCCGGCGAGCTGGCTCCACGGCAGCGCACGCTGGTGGCCGGCGGCCCTCGCCAGCCTGCCACTGGCCTGGTGGGGCTGGCGGCGCATCAGCCAGCTGGACGTGGCCACCCATGAACAGGCCAAAGGCAGCAGTGCACCGCCCGGCGCGCTGTTCGACCGGGCCAGCGTGCCGCTGTTTCTCGCCTACGCCGGGGCAGGGCTGGGCTACATCCTGCCGATGACCTTCCTGCCGATGCTCGCCAGCCTGCAGGGCCAGGCGAAAGTGGCCGGCGGCGCCTGGCTGCTGACCGCGCTGGCCACCCTGCCCTCGCCCTGGTTGTGGAATCACCTGGGCGCGCGCCTGGGCGACAAGCCGGCGCTGCTGCTGAATTTCACCGTGCAGCTGGCCGGCGTGCTGGCCGCGCTGCTGCTGCCGGTCGGGCCGGGCACGCTGATCTGCGGTCTGCTGGTGGGCGCAACCTTCCTCGGCACCGTGCTGCTCACCCAGCGCCTGGCGCGCAGCCTGCACCCGCATCAGGGCCCGCGCCTGTCGGCGGCGATGATCGCCCTCTACGGCCTGGCGCAACTGGCCGGTCCCTGGCTTGCGGGCCTGTGGCTGAGCCACGGCGGCAGCCTGCAGTCCACCCTCTGGCTCGGCGCCGGCGCGCTGCTCTGGGGCCTGCTGTGGATGTTGCCGGTGCCGACGCGGCGAGTCGCGACAGGCGCCTGAGGGCTGTGGGAAAATCCGCGCCCCGCCCGCCGAGCACCCGCCCCTATGTCGCAACCACCTCGCCCTGCTCCGTCCAAGCCACCCGCGGGCAAGGGCCAGCTGCATCCGCGCAACCGCCATCAGGGCCGCTACGACTTCGCCGAGCTGATTCGCGCGCATCCGCCACTGGGGCAGTTCCTGATCACCAATCCCTACGGCAAGCCAAGCATCGACTTCGCCGATCCGCTGGCGGTGCGGGTGTTCAACCGCGCGCTGCTGGAGAAGGACTATGGCGTGCGCGGCTGGGACATCCCCGACGGCTACCTGTGCCCGCCGGTGCCGGGCCGTGCCGACTACATCCATCAGCTCGCCGACCTGCTCGCCGGTAGCCATGACGGACTGATCCCACGCGGACCGGGGTTGTGCGCGCTGGACGTCGGCGTCGGCGCCAACTGCATCTACCCGCTGCTCGGCCAGCACGAATACGGCTGGCGCTTCGTCGGCGCCGACATCGACCCGGCTGCACTGACCAACGCCGCCGCCATACTCGCCGCCAACCCGACGCTCGGCGCACAGATCGAACTGCGCCAGCAGGCCGACCCGCAGCAGATCTTCCACGGTCTGATCGGCGCCGACGAGCGCTTCGACCTGACCCTGTGCAACCCGCCCTTCCACGCCAGCGCCGCGGAAGCAATCAGCGGCAGCCAGCGCAAGTGGAAGAACCTCGGCCGCCTCGATCCCAAGCGTGCGCTGCCGACACTGAATTTCGGCGGGCAGAGCAACGAACTGCATTGCGAAGGCGGCGAGACGGCCTTTCTCGCACGCATGGCGCAGCAGAGCCGTGACTACGCCGAACAGGTGTTCTGGTTCAGCAGCCTGGTGTCCAAGGCGGCCAACGTCGCGCCGCTGGAGGCGCGTCTGCGCGAGCTGGGCGTGAGCGATCTGCGCGTGCTGGGCATGAGCCAGGGCCAGAAGCAGAGCCGCCTGCTGGCCTGGACCTTCCTCGACAAGAAGCAGCGCCGCGCCTGGCGCAAGGCGCGCTGGCCGGGCTGATCAGCCGCGGCCCAGACGCGCGCCGACGACCATCTCGGTGACCCAGCCGACCAGGATGCTGGTGTAGGCCTGCTGGCAGGCTTCCTCGCTGAGCGCATGGTCGGCGCCATCGACGATGCGGTGGGTGAGCGAGTGCGAACGACGGAAGGAGGAGCGGTAATTCATGATCGTCTGGTGCGGGATCAGATGATCGTTCTCCGACTCGACCAGCAGCACGTCGCCACTGAATTCGGCACAGGCCGCCAGCGCGCGGTTGTCCTGCGGGCGCAGCCGCTCCGCGCGGTAGACCTCCAGGTCCTGACGATCGAGCTGACGCTTGGGCGTCTCCCACTGCTCGTCGCGATACAGCGCCGGCACCCGCAGCGCCAGCCATTTCACCGGCCGCCGCTGGGTCAGGAAAGTCGACAGATAACCGCCATAGCTGCTGCCAACCACGCAGATGGCATCGCTGTCGATCGCCGGATGCGCGGCAAGGCGATCATAGGCGGCGAGGATGTCGCGCAGGTTGTCCTCGCGTGAGACCTTCTGCTGCTTTGCCAGCGTACCCTCGTGGCCACGCAGGTCGAAGGTCAGACAGACGCAGCCGAGCCCGGCGATACCGCGCGCGCGCGCCAGGTCGCGCTGCTGGCTGCCGCCCCAGCCGTGGACGAACAGCACGCCCGGCACCTTGTTCTGCGGAGTCAGGAAAGTCCCCGCGATCTGTTCGTCCTCGACCTCGATCAGCACCGCCTCGCTATTCGCCTGCATCCTCGATCCTCGCGTATTTGGTCAGCGGGCCGGATTGCGGGTCCGTCCCCTGATAGATCAACAGGGCATCGGCCGGCAGCGACGGCGGCTGGCCGTAAACCTCCACGGAACTTGCGCGCAGCCGCTGCAGCGCGGGCTCGGCCTGAAAGCGCTGCAGCGCGATCACCTCGGCGCTGCTGGCGCCACCGATGCGCCAGGACTGTTCCAGCACGCCCGAGCGGGAGCGGCCCTGCGGGTCCGTGCCGAGCGCCACGTCATAATTGCGCCGCGAGGCGATCAGGCCGGGAAAGCAGGCCAACGCCGCCTCGTCATAGGTCTGCGCCTGGTGAATTGCCTGACGCATCTCCTCGCTCAGAGGCAATTGCTGCAGCGCCGCAAACCCGCCGCGGCACAATTGCAGGGTCGAGCCGCCGTAGACCTCGCGGCCCTGGTTGTCGCAGGTCAGGTGCTGCTCGCCGACGTAGCTGACCAGCAGCCCGGCCACCCGCACCTGGCCAACGCTGAAGGTCCGTACCTGTTCCAGTTGCCGCTCCAGCACCAGACCGCACAGCGCCAGCGCGCCGGCATCCAGGGTTTCCAGCGCCAGTTCCAGCTCGTCCGCACTGCGCACCACCTGCTGGCCGAGCCCGCCGCGCGCCAGCACCGGCTTGATCCGCAAAGGACCGTCAGCGAGCAGTGCGAGGCCGGCGCCCCGCGCGTCGACGATGGAAAACGCGCTGAAACCCTCCAGGACGGCGTCACCGATGCGCTCGCCGAACACCGTCGACCAACCCGGCGGCGCCTCGGCCCCCGCGTGCCCCAGCGGGTGACTGATGGCCTTGGTCGGCAGGAAGGCATAGGGTGCGACCGCGCCGAACAGATCGTCCTCGCCGCGGATACCCAGGCGTGCCGCCTGCTCGGTTCCGATGATGGTGTCGCTGGGCACCAGGTAGCAGGGGCCCACCGCCTCGTAGGCCAGCTCGCCATCGGCATCGCGGGGGTAGTCGCCGATGTAGCCCATGCGCAGAAGCTGTGCCAGTTGCTCGGCCAGCACGCGCTGCGCCACGGCCTCGTGCGTGGGCATGTCGTCGCGGTTGGGAAGAAAAGCCAGGAACGGCTTCGTCTGGATCGATTCGCTCATGCAGCATCCCCGTGGCCACGGGCGCGCCTGCGGCGCGCCTCGCAGGGTAGACCGATGGCAAGGCGAATTCGATCCGCAGTGTGTTTGCCCGACCCGCACGGCGTATCGAGCCGGCCTCGGCTCTCCCCTCTTCGCCGGGAGAGGCTGCCGAAGGCGGTGAGGGATGCGTCAGGCTACTCGCCGTCCTGCGAATGGCTCCGGGCCAGTCACCCTGCACGCCGACGCACCCCTCATCCGGCGCTGCGCGCCACCTTCTCCCGGCGGGAGAAGGAAAGCCGTACCAGGACCACGCGGGGTGACCCGATCAGCTACCCACCGCGAAGCGGCTGTCCAGCCGGCTGTAGCCCAGGCCATAGCCCTTGCTGACCCTGATCTGCAACGGAATGCGCTCCTTGAGCGCCTCCACGTGGCTGATCACGCCAATCATCTTGCCGCTGGCATTCAGGCTATCGAGGGCGTCCAGCGCCACCTCCAGGGTTTCCCCGTCCAGGGTGCCGAAGCCTTCGTCGAGAAACAGCGAATCGATGCTCGCCTTGTGACTGACCAGATCCGACAGTGCCAGGGCCAGCGCCAGGCTGACCAGGAAGCTCTCGCCACCGGACAGGGTGCGGGTATCGCGGGCGCTGTCGCCCTGCCAGGTATCGATCACCTCCAGCGCCAGCTCCTCGTCCGCCTTGCGCAGCAACTGGTAGCGCCCATCCAGCCGCTGCAGCTGGCGGTTGGCCAGATACACCAGATGGTCGAGGGTCAGGCCCTGGGCGAAACGCCGATAGCGCGCGCCATCGGCGGAACCGATCAGGCCGTTGAGCTGCTGCCACAGATCGTAGTCGGCCTGCTGCGCAGCGATCTGGGCGAACAGCGCCTGTTGGCCGCTGCGACGTTGCTCATCGCTTGCCAATAGCGAGCGCACCTCGCCGAGGCGCTGGTTGCATTCGGCCAGCGCCTGGTTGGCCTCGGCCAGTTGCTGCTCCAGCAGGGCCATGTCCTGCTCCTGCCCCTGGCTCTGCAGCATCTCCAGCCGCTGGACGGCGTCCCCCTGAAGCGTGCGCGCCTGCAGCAGGGCCTGCTGCAACTGCTCGCGCCAGCTGCTCAGTCGCTGCTGCTCGGCGTCTTCCAGACGCGCGGCGAGGAAGTCCGCCTCGTCAGCGAAGGGACTGGCCGCCAGCGCCTGGCTCCAGTCGGCCTCGGCCTGTGCCCGCTGCATTGTCAGTTGATCCTGCTGGCGTGCCAGCGCCTCGGCCTGCCCGGCCAGGCGCTCTTGTTCGGTCTGGTTTTGCTGCCAGTGGGCCAACGCCTCGTCAACGGGTAGTTCGCGACTGGCCGCCGGAGCCGACAGTGCCAGCGCCTGCCAGCGCGCAGTCCAGTGTTCGGCCTGGCGCCTGGCCTGCGCAAGCTCGCTGCCGAGCAAGGCCTGTCGCTCGCGCAACTGGCCGAGCCGGCACTGATCGTCCTGATATTGCGCAAGCTCGGCCTGACGCTGCGCGAGCCAGGCGTCGGCGGCATCCTCAAGCTGATAACCAAGCTGGGCGACATCCTCCGCCAGGGTGGCACGCAGTCGGGCCAGCACCGCGGTTTCCTCCACCTGGCGCCGCTCAGCCAGTTCGATGCGCTGACGCGCTGCCTGCAGTTCCTGCTGAAGCCGCTGGGCCTCCAGCTGCGCCACACCCGCCTGGCTTGCCGCCAGCCGCGCGGCGGTATCGGCTGCGCTCAATTCCTTCTTCAGCGCGTCCAGCGCGGCGAGACGCTGCTGCACCTCGCGCTGCTGCTGCAACAACTGCTGCTCGGCGGCCAGCAGGGCGGCTTCGTCCGGCTCTACCAGGCCCAGCGCCTCGGCCAGTTGCCCCAACTGGGTCGCCAGTTGCCCGCTACGCGCGCCCAACTGCTGCAGTCGCTCATCGAAACCGCTCTGCGCGGCGCTCAGCCCGGCAATCTGCTCGCCCAGTTGCTGGCCCTGGCTGGCGAGCTGTTCCAGCTCCGCGCTCAAGGCCTGCACCGCGGTCTGGGTCGCCGATACATCCAGCGCCGCATAGCGGGCCACGGCTGGATGCTCGCTGGCGCCGCACAGCGGACAGGGCTGGCCAGGCTGCAGCTGCGCGCGGTGCGCGGACAGGTCGCGGATCAGCGCCTCCTGGGCAAGCAGCTGCTGCTTGTCTTCCAGCTGCGCGCGCTTGTCGCGATAGCGCTCACGCAGCTGTTCACGGGCAGTCTGCGCATCGGCCAGCAGCGTGGCATGGCTCGCCCGCTGCTGCTCCAGCGCAGCCTGCTCCTGTCGCAACTGCTCGCGCTGCTGCAGGTACTGCAGCAGCTGGCCGCACTGGCTTCGCCTATCCAGTAGGCGCTGCCATTCGCCACGCCAGTCGGCCTCCTCGCGCCCATCGAGCAATGTCTGCCAGCGCTGTTGCAATGCCGCCTGCGCCTGCTGCGCCGCCTCGCTCTGCTGTAGCTGGCGATTGCGTTCGGCATCGGCCTGAGCAGCGCCCGCGTCCAGTTCCAGACTCTGCCTCTGCTGCGTCTGCAACCCGGCACCCGCCTCGGCGACCATCTGCTCGCGCCGGGCCAGCTCATCCAGCTGCAGGCGCCAGGCGGCCAGGCGTTCGCCCAGCTGCGCGCGCTCGGGATGGGCGTCCAGCCGCTGCTCGATGCCGGTGATGTCGGCAGCCAGCGCATCCTGCGCCTGGCGCAGCTGCAGCTCGACTGCCTGCGCCGCCTGGCTGAGCTGATAGAGCGCCAACTGCCCGTCCTGAACGGCCTGCGCCTGGCGTTGCGCCAGGTTCTGGCTCGCCTGCTGAGCCTGCACCAGGGCAGCCGCACTGCGCTGCCGCGCATCGAACGACGCAGCCAGACGAGCCGCCGGCTCCGCCCGGGCCAACCGCGCCAGCTCCGGTTGCGCCCGCACCTGGGCCTGCTCGGCGGCGCCCAGCGCCTGGCTCGTCTGCTCCAGCGCCACCCTCGCCCTGGCCAGCTCCTCCTGCCAGGCACGCTGGGCGCTCAACTGCTGCTGACGCAGCTGCGCCGCCGCCAGCTGCTCGGCCAGAGTCGCCTGCTCGCTCGTCAGCGCCAGGCGCTCCTCGTCGGCCAGCAATTCGACACCCTCGGCCCGCGCACGCAACTGGTCGAGCAGCACGCGCGCTTCGCGCGCCGTCTCGAATACCCGCTGGGAAATCTGCCCGTAGATCTCGCTGCCGGTCAGTTCCTCGAGCAGCTCGGCGCGCTGGTTGGCACTGGCTTCGAGAAAGGCGGCAAAGCCGCCCTGAGCCAGCAGCATGGATTTGGTGAAACGCTCGAAATCCAGGCCGGTCAGGCGCTCGGTTTCGCGCAGCTTGTCGTTGATCTTGTCGGTGATGATCTCGCCATCCAGCCGCGCCAGCTCGACCTTCGGCGCCTGCAGTGCACCCTCGGCGCGGTCACGCGCGCGGCGCTGGCTCCAGAACGCGCGGTAGCCGACGCCCTTGACCTCGAACTCGACCTCCGCCAGGCAGTCGGCGGTGTGCCGCGTCATCAGCTCGTTACCGCTGGCGGAGAGCGTCTGCATCCTTGGGGTGCGGTGGTAGAGCGCAAGGCAAATGGCGTCGAGCAAGGTGGTCTTGCCCGCCCCGGTCGGCCCGCTGATGACGAACAGGTTGCTGCCGGCGAAGGGCGCAGCGGTGAAATCGATCTTCCACTCGCCCTTGAGCGAGTTGAGGTTCTTCAGGCGCAGGCTGAGAATTTTCATGCAGGTGTCGGTCGCGAAGAATCAGGCGCGCATTCTGGCAGCCTTGTCCGGCACTTGCAGGCCGAGATCAGGCCTCGGTCTCTACAAGCAGTGCGCCAGCCAGCGAACGGTGCCGCGGTAATGTTCAAGCAGAAACTGGCGGACACTGACTAAAGAACGACGTACCTGGCCCAGAGACGCTCATACTCCTGCGCACTGAGTTCTACGACGTGAAACTGTGGATCGGCATTTATTTCGTCTACCGGAGGGCATTGCAAATAACCAAGTCGCGTATCAAGCATCTCGATGTCGGCATAGGCAAACCCCACACGTCCGTCACGAAAAAACTCCAGCTTGCGCGTTTCAAAACGCAGTTCATCCAGTTCAGAGACCAGCCGCACGGGCTCATCGGCGAAGTCATGTCGCCACGCGACATCGATGTACTTCATATGCACCCTCCGCTTGCTGTCCCGCACTGCGCGGCCACCGGCGGTCACAGTTTGTACTAGGGCGTTACCGGAGCTCTACAACTCTTGCCCGGCTGTCGGGGTAGTAGACATCCAGGGCTCTATCCTGCTCATCCGTAACCAACCAGGGATGAGTCAGGTAGGTGTCCAAGCGTTGCTCCTGCCCCGCCAGCAACTCGCTATACAGCTTCCTTTTCCCCTCATAGTCCAGCCAGTAGATACGGCGGACATCTTCGCTTCTGTTTTGAAACGTGATGCCCGTCTGATACTCGCCAGACACGGAATAGGCAACTTGTCTCTCCTCCGCCTCGTGCAACTCTTGAGCACAAACCCAGGATGAAGCCGCTAGAAGACCCAGTATCGACGCTATCCGCATCATCAAATCCTTTCCCCATTTCCATAGAAATAGTCAGAACCAAGCCGCCCCAACAACAACCTGACACCGATAACCTCGAGCAAAAAGCTCGTCTTCATACGCCGATTGTTACTGCTCATCCCGCAACTGCTCCAGCACCTGCCGATACAGTTGCTGCAGGCGCTGGGCGCTGGATGCATCGAGCTGCTCCTGTTGCAGGCGACGGGCGAAGACCTCTTCGCTGTCCAGCTCATCCAGGGTTTCGCGGGCTTCGGCCTGCAGGCCGGGACTGCTGGAGCCGCGTTCGCGGCGGATGCGCAGCACCTCCACCGGCAGACCCTCGCAGAGCGCGGCGATGCGGGCGTGCAGGTCGCTCAGGTAATCGTCGCCGCTGACCTGCACTTCCAGCCACAGCGGGCTTTCGACGCTGCCCTGCGAGGCTAGCTCGCGGATCGCTTCGGCCAGCTCGACAAGGTTGCCGCGCGCGCTGGCCATCGGCTGCCAGCGGGGTACCGGCAGCGGCGTCACCGCGCGCAGCCCGGTCTCATCCAGGTCGACCAGCAGCACTTCCTTCTGCTGTTTCGCTTCATCGAACGACAGCGGGATCGGCGAGCCGCAGTAGCGGATGTGCTCCAGGCCGCCGACCTTCTGCGGCCGGTGGATATGGCCCAGGGCAATGTAGTCGGCCGGCGGGAAGGCGCTGGTCGGGAAGGCTTCCAGCGCACCGACGTAGATTTCGCGTACCGATTCGCTGGCGCTGGCGCCGACCGTGGTCAGGTGCCCGCTGGCGATGATCGGCAGCCTGCTTTCCAGTTCGTCGCGGCGCTGCTCGGCCAGAGCGAAGAGCTGCTGGTAATGGTCGTGGATGGCGCTCTGCAGGGCCTGCTGCTTGTCCTGCGCACTCTGCCCGGCCTCACTGCGCAACAGATCGCGCGGACGCAGGAAGGGCACCGCGCAGAGCAACGCACCCCGCCCGCCGTCGCGACGCGGCAGCAGGATCAATTGCTCATCCAGACGCTCGCCGCCCATCGCCACCACGCGGGTGCCGAGGCAGGCAAGCAGCTCGCGCGATTCGCCGAGCATGGCTACCGAATCGTGGTTGCCGCCCAGCAGCACCAGCCCCGCGCCGGTTTCGCGCAGGGCGACGATCACCCGATTGTACTGCTCGCGGGCATAGCTCGGTGGCGCGCCAGTATCGAAGATGTCGCCGGCGACGATCACGGCGTCCACCGCATGCAGGCGCACCTGCTCGACCAGCCAGTTGCAGAAGGCGGCATGCTCGGCCTGGCGGGTCTTGCCCATGAAGTGCTGGCCCAGATGCCAGTCGGAGCTGTGCAGGATGCGCATCGAGTCTGATTGCCGTGGCGGAAAACGCCGGCAACCATGGCAGTTGCGTGCAAGGCTGGCAATGGTTGCTACCATCGGCGCATCACTCCGGGGAGAGGAACTCCATGCGCCGCCTGCTGACCGACCTGCGAATCATGCTGCTGGCCAACCTGTGGATAGTGCCGGTAGTCGCCGGGCTGCTCTACGCGCTGTTCCATTTCGTCGCCCCACCGCCGCCGATGCAGGCGCGCATGGCCACCGGCAGCCCGGACGGTGGCTACCACGCCTTCGCCGAGCGGCTGCGCGATGAACTCGCCAAGGAGGGCTTCGAACTCACGCTGCTGCCCAGTCGTGGATCGCTCGACAATCTGGCGCAGCTGCAGGCCGGCGAGGTGGAACTGGCCCTGGTGCAGAGCGGCCAGGAACTGACCCTGGAGCCTTCGGCGCGCGAATCGCTGCGAAGTTTGGGCGCGGTCTACCAAGAACCGCTCTGGCTGTTCGTCCGCACGCCGCTGGAGGACGCCCGCCTACCGGGGTTGCTCGATCTGCGCGTGGCCATCGGCAGCGACGGCAGCGGCACCCAGGCGGTGGTTCGCGCGCTGGCGCAGGCCAACCGCTTCGATGAGAGCCAGTTGCCGCAGGGCTGGCAGACCATCGGCGGGACCCGTGCGGCGACCGCGTTGCTGGCGGGTGAGCTGGATGCCGCCTTCTTCATTGGCCCGGCGGAGAACGCGCTGATCCAGCGCCTTGCCGCTGCAGACGAGCTACGCCTGGTCGGCCTGCAGCGCGCCGATGCCTATCACGCGCGCATGCGCTACATGAATCGTCTGGAGGTCGGCGAGGGCATGCTCGACATGGCCCGCAACACGCCGCAGAAGCGCATCGTCACCCTGGCTCCGCTGGCGACCCTGGTAGCGGGTGACAGCTTTCATTCATCGCTGACGCCGCTGATCCTGGATGCCGCGAGCAAGGTGCTCAAGGAGGGCAACCTGCTCGACCCCGCCGGCAGCTTCCCGGCCCGCCCCACCGCACAGCTGGAGATTCTCGACGAGGCCAACTACTTCTACGACAAGGGCCTGCCGATCCTGCAGCGCTACCTGCCGTTCCGTATTGCCTCGCTGGCCGACCGCTACATCATCCTGGCGATCCCGCTGCTGGTGTTGCTGATTCCGCTGTTCAAGGCCATCGGACCGATCTACCAGTGGCGCATCCGCGCGCGCATCTATCGCTGGTACAAGTACCTGCGCGAGATCGACCAGCAGCTGCACAAAGGCACTCTGCCGCAACGCCTGGACGAGGAGATCGAGCGCCTCGAACACCTGGAGGACGAGCTGGCCAAGGTGCAGGTGCCGCTCTCCTACTCCAACGAGCTGTACCAGTTGCACGTGCACCTGCGTTACGTCATCGACCGCCTGCGCCAGTTGCAGCGGCGCCGGACGTCAGCGCCGGCGCTCGGTTAAGATGCGCACCACCCGTTTTCCCCTGCGAGTCCGTCATGCCCATCCGCCACTGCATCGTCCATCTGATCGACAAGAAGCCCGACGGCAGCCCCGCCGTACTGCATGCCCGCGACAGCGAGCTGGCCGCCAGCCAGGCGATCGAGAACCTGCTCGCCGACCTCAACGACAGCTACAACGCCAAGCAGGGCAAGGCCTGGGGCTTCTTTCACGAGGAGTCCGGGGCCTTCCCGTTCAGCGGCTGGCTGAAGGCCTACCTGGATAGCGAGCACGATTTCGCCGGCTTCAGCCGCCAGGCGGTCGAGCAGCTGCAGAAGCTGATGGAGGAATCCAACCTGTCCACCGGCGGCCATGTGCTGATGGCGCACTACCAGCAGGGCATGACCGACTACCTGGCCATCGCCCTGCTGCATCACAGCGAAGGCGTGGCGGTGACCGAGGCGCTCGACGTGACTCCGGCCAAGCACCTGGACCTCGGCCAGCTGCACCTGGCGGCGCGGATCAACATCAGTGAGTGGCAGAACAACAAACAGTCGAAACAGTACATCTCCTTCATCAAGGGCAAGAACGGCAAGAAGGTCTCGGACTACTTCCGCGACTTCATCGGTTGCCAGGAAGGCGTCGACGGACCCGGCGAAACCCGCACCCTGCTCAAGGCCTTCAGTGACTTCGTCGAAAGCGAAGATTTGCCCGAGGAACAGGCTCGCGAGAAGACCAAGACCCTGGTCGGCTACGCCACCAGCCAGGCCAGGCTCGGCGAGCCGATCACCCTGGACGAGCTGTCCGGGCTGATCGACGAAGAGCGGCCCAAGGCGTTCTACGAGCACATCCGCAACAAGGATTACGGCATGGCTCCGGAATTCCCGGCGGACAAGCGCACCCTGAGTCAGTTCCAGCGCTTCACCGGCCGCGCCGAAGGCCTGTCGATCAGCTTCGAGGCGCACCTGCTGGGCAGCAAGGTCGAGTACGACGAGGCGCGCGACATGCTGATCATTCGCCAGTTGCCGACCCAGTTGAAGGATCAGCTAAAACGGCGCAAGGACTAAGCCGTGCGCCTGCCGGACGCGCTGCTCGACGCCTGCCTGTGCGACCCGCACGCGCCGTTGGCGGCCGATCCGGCGCGCCTGCTGCTCGCCGACAAGACCGCCGCCAAGGCCCAGCTGGCTGAACTCGGCCCCTGGCTCAATGAACGCCAGCGCATGCTCCGTGCCCATCATCAGGATGCGCTGCTGCTGGTGCTGCAGGGGCCGGACTGCTCGGGCAAGGACGGAGTGATCCGCCGCGTGCTCGGCTACATCGACCCACAGGGCGTTCAGATCAGCAGCTTCCAGCCACCCGACATCAGCGAGCGCAGCGACGATTTCCTGCAACGCTATCGCCAGCGCCTGCCGGAGCCGGGACGGATCGGCGTGTTCAATCGCAGTTACTACGAAGCACTGGTCAGCGATCCCCTGGACGGCTACTGCACGACGGCGGACATCCCCGCACGACTGCAGGCTGTGCAGGCGTTCGAGGCACAGTTGCCGCCGCGACGCATCCACCTGCTCAAGTGCTATTTGCAGCTTTCCGCCGATGAGCAGCGCAACCGCCTGCTGCGCCGCCTGGAGCTGCCGAGCAAGCGCTGGAAGCTGTCCCCGGCCGACCTGGACGCGCACCGCCGCTTCGACGAACTGCAGCAGCACTGGGCGCAGATGCTCGGCGCCAGCCATGCGCCACAATCACCCTGGTACGTGATCCCTGCCGATCACCGCTGGCAGCGCGACCTGATCCTCGCCAGCCTGCTCGCCCGTGCGCTGGAACCGCTCGTCCAGGACTGGCCGCAGACCCCTGCCCCCTTCAACGCCGAGGACCTGCAATGATCGCCCGTCTCTGCGCCCTGCTGCTCTGCCTCGGCATTGGTGGCGCGCAGGCGGACTCATCGCTGAACGAGGACGAGCTGCGCTTCGTCACCGCCAACGCCGAGTTCACCCTGCTGCACGAGATGGGTCATCTGCTGATCCACGAGCTGCAACTGCCGGTGCTCGGCCGCGAAGAAGACGCCGCCGACCAGCTGGGCTTCATCGGCCTGTTCCTGCTCTATCGCCGACAGGACGACCCGGCCTTCGCCGCCCGTCTACTGGATGTCGCCGACTACTGGCGCCTGGAGTGGCAACGGCCGAAACCGGCACGGGAGCAGGTCCGCGAGTGGGACAGCCATGCACTGGATGCCCAACGCTTCTATACCATCGCCTGTCTGGCCTACGGCAGCGACCCGGCGCAGATGGAATGGATCATCCAGGCCACCGGGCTGCCGGAAGAGCGCGCCTTCTATTGCGACCAGGAATACGCCCAGGCGCTGCATGCGGTGAACTGGCTCAAGGAGCACTTCCGGCGCAAACCCGGCGAGCCGATGGGCGAACGCATCGAGGTGATCTACGATGCGCCCTCCTATGCGCTGGAGGATGGCGAACAGCTGCTCGCGCGAATCCGTGCTTCCGGCGAACTCGAGGCAGTCGCGAGCAAGGCGGCAGACACCTTCGCCCTGCCCCGTCCGCTGGTTCTGCGCATGACCAACTGCGGTGCCCCGGACGCCTGGTACGACCACCGCGCGGGCGAGCTCACCCTCTGCTACGAACACCTGGAACATCTGCGCCGCCTGGCGGCGCAACTGCCACATCTGCGCAATGGCGCCGAACAGGGACGCGCCCTGCCCGCTCAAGGAGGAAGGCAATGAAGAAGATCATCGTGCTGATTGCCGCGCTGGCGATCTACCAGCAATGGGACAGGATCAAGGCATTTGTCGCGCCAGAACCACCGGTGGTCGCCAGCAGCGGCGAGGTGATCCTCTACTCGACCGCCTGGTGCGGCTACTGCACCAAGGCGCGCAATTTCATGAACGAGAAGGGCATCGCCTTTCGCGAGGAAGACATCGAGAAGTCCGCCAGCGCCCGCCAGGCCTACGAGGCGCTGGGCGGTCGCGGCGTGCCGCTGCTGAACGTCAAGGGCACCGTCATCAGCGGCTACAACCCGCAGGCCATCGCCAAGGCGGCACGCTGACGGAGGGCGCACCTGACCCGGCGGCTTGCGCGCCGAGTCATCCGAAGGGGTGCTCACCCCCAGGACATGCCTTGAGCCGTCAGCGCGCCTCGATAGCGAAGCCCTGACGCGGGAAGTGCACATGCACCACACCCGCACGCGGGTCTTCACGACGCAGGATCAGCTCCTCTAGGCCGGCGTGCAGCAGCTCGCCTTCCACTGGATCGACGCCGTAGTCCACCGCCGCTATCGCTACCTGCCGGCCAACCGTGAAGCCGTTCGGATCGACAAAGGATTCGTCCGGCAGTGCCACCGGCGTACTGGCGCGGGCGATCTCGATGGCCTCGTCGGCCGACAGGTCAGTGTGCGAACCGTGACCAAAGCCCAGCACCCGCTGCAGCCAGGCCTGCACGGCGGGATAACCGTCGAGCAACACGCCGGTGACCGGGTTCTGTTTCAGGAACCACAGCGGATGCGCCATGGACAGGTCAGCGATCGACGGCTCGCCGAACAGGAAGTCACCGTTCTCGCGGGAAAGCTGGGTTTCCAGGCGTGCCATCAGCAGCGGCCAGAAGCTCTTCGCCTGGTCGCCGGGGACGCGTTTGGCTGCGCCGCCGCTGAACAACGCCTGGCGGTCAGCCATGAACGCCTTGACCATCGCCTCGGGCATCTTGCCGAAGCGCGCCGCCATCGATTCGGGTTGGAACACCAGGGCCACGGCATTCTGGAACACCAGCGAATCGGCCCACTGGGCGAACGCTGGAGCGATCAGTTCCAGGCCTTCGGGAAAGAGTGCCGGGGTGGCCTTCTCCGCCTCCAGACGACGCGCCATCAGGGCGGTGTCGCAATAGATGTCGGCACCGATCTGCAGGACCGGGGTCTTGCGATAGCCACCGGTGAGCGCAGTCAGGTCGGGTTTCGGCATCACCGGGGGGATCATCACCGAGCGCCAGGACAGCTGCTTGAAGCCCATCATCAGACGCGCCTTCTCGGCGAACGGGGACGCGGGATAGTGATGGAGGATCAACTCGTGCATGGCAGGCTCCAGCTGGGGATAGAGGGAAGGCCGGCCAGATTACTCCGAAGATCCGCCCCGCCCCAACGCCATTTCCGCCAACGCACCCCGGCTACCCGGCCAAGGCTGCGCAATACCGCGGACTACTCCGCCAGCACGAGCGGACCGACGTATCCGCTGACCAGGCTTTCCTTGTCACGCTTGCCGAGCCCCTTCACCGCGCGTTCACGGCGCAATGCCGCACTCTTGTCGGCACAGGCTTCGACATACACCAGCGCTCGGGCCGGGCTGGAATGAAAGAAGCGCGCACCCTTGCCGGCGACATGGGCGGCAAAACGCCGCTGCGGATCATCGCTGATGCCGCAGTAGAGGGCGCCATTGGCCGCACGGACCAGATAGACGTACCAGGGTTTCGGCTCGATCGACTTCATGCACACACGGCGCCTGGGCAGAGGGCGCCCATCCAAGCATCTCGTGGCGGCGCAGACAAGCGCGCTAAACTCGCCCGTCCCCGCACCAGGAGCGCAGCCTTGAAGATCCGGATATTCACCACCGGCGGTACCTTCGACAAGATCTACCACGACGCCCTGTCCGAGTTCAGCATCGGCGAGCCGATGGTACCGGCCCTGCTCGACGAGGCCGGGGTGAGCTTCGAATATGCACTCGACAGCCTGCTGCGCAAGGACAGTCTGGAGCTGACCGAAGAGGATCGCGCGCTGATCCGCGCCCAGGTCGAGGCCTGCACGGAACAGCTGATCCTGATCACCCACGGCACCGACACCATGACCGAGACCGCCGAAGCGCTACGCGGCATTGCCGACAAGGTGATCGTCCTGACCGGCGCCATGCAGCCGGCGCGCATGCGCCAGAGCGACGCGCCGTTCAACCTCGGGCTGGCCATCGGCGCCCTGCAATGCCTGGACGCCGGTGTCTATCTGGCCATGAGCGGTCGCATCTTCCCCGCCGGCGCGGTACACAAGAACCGCGCGGCAGGACGTTTCGAGGCCGACTGAGTCAGCGAATCGGCGGGGCGAAGTGCAGCCCGCCGCGGCTCCACAGCTGATTCAGGCCACGCTCGAGCCCCAGCGGACTGTTCTCGCCCAGATTGCGCTCGAAGATCTCGCCATAGTTGCCGACCTGGCTGACGATCCGCACCACCCAGTCGCGCTTGAGCTTCAGGTCGCGGCCGTATTCACCGGACTTGCCCAGCAGACGCGCCACCTCCGGATTCGACGGCTTCTCGGCCTGAGCCTCGACGTTCGCCGCCGTCAGGTCCAGCTCCTCGGCATTGATCAGCGCAAACAGCGTCCAACGCACGATGTCGAACCATTCTTCATCGCCCTGACGCACCGCCGGCGCCAGCGGCTCCTTGGAGATCACATCGGCCAGGATCAGGTAGTTCTCCGGGTTTTTCAGCCGGCTGCGCTGGGCGTGCAGCTGGGAGCGGTCGGAGGTCAGCAGATCGCAGCGACCGGACTCCAGCGCGTCGGCGCTCTCTTCGGAGCTGTCATAGGTGATCGGCGTGTACTTGAGACCGCGGGCACGGAACTGCTCGGCGAGGTTCAGCTCGCTGGTGGTCCCGGCCTGCACGCAGATGCGGGTGCCGCCCAACTCCTCGATGGTGGTCGCGGACAGCTTGCGGCTGAGCAGAAAGCCCTGACCGTCATACAGGATCACCCCGACGAAATTCAGCCCCAGCGCAGTGTCGCGGGAACTGCTCCAGGTGGTGTGCCGCGAGAGCAGATCGACCTCACCGGACTGCAGTTCGGTGAAGCGATCCTTCGCCGCCAGGGGGTGGAACCGCACCTTGTCAGCGTCACCGAACACCGCCGCCGCCACCGCCTTGCAGAAATCGACGTCCATCCCGCTGTAGTGCCCTTGTGCATCGACCTCGGCGAAGCCCGGCAGGCCATCGCTCACACCGCAGTCGACATGGCCCTTGCGCTTGACCGCATCGAGCACCGCTCCGGCCTGCGCAGTCGCACACAGACAGGCCAGCAACACGCCAGCAACGCCCTTGCTCCAGCCCTTGAAAGACCTCATGACCACCTCCTTATAGCTGCAGTTTTCGCCGTATCCGGATCGTCCGGGCACCACGAGCGTAGACCTGGGTCACACGGCATGTGCCGTTTCGCTTGCGAGTGGATCGCCAATTCCATGCTGCGGTTCCCCGCTTCGCTTGGCGGGCCGTGCAGCGCAAGCTTGTTATTCTTGCCCGCACGCCATCAAACAACTCCCGAGGAGAGAACGCATGACCGATCTGCTGACCCTGGAACCGCAACGCAATGCCGACGCCTGCGTGATCTGGCTGCATGGCCTGGGTGCCGACCGTTTCGACTTCCAGCCGGTCGCCGAGGCATTGCAACGCGTACTGCCCACCTGCCGCTTTCTGCTGCCGCAGGCGCCGACCCGACCGGTAACGATCAACGGCGGCTGGGAAATGCCCAGCTGGTACGACATCCTCAGCATCAGCCCGACCGCCCGCGCCTTCGACATGCCGCAGCTGGAAGCATCGGCGCAGCAGGTGATCAGCCTGCTGGAGGGCCAGCGTGAGGCCGGCATCGACCCGCGCCGCCTCGTGCTGGCAGGCTTTTCCCAGGGCGGCGCGGTGGTTCTGCATACCGCCTTCCTGCGCTGGCAGGGTCCGCTCGGCGGCGTGCTGGCGCTCTCAACTTACGGACCCAGCTTCAACGACCTGATCAGGCTGGATGAGCAACAGCGCGGCGTGCCCGTGCTCTGCCTGCATGGCAGCCAGGATGACGTGGTTCCTCGCAGCATGGGGCGCGCCGCGCATGACTTCCTGCAGGCCCAGGGCGTTGCCGTCGACTGGAAGGAATACCCGATGGGGCATGAGGTGGTGGGCGAGGAAATCCAGGACATCGCCAACTGGCTGCAGGCGTTGCTTGGCTAGTCGCAGCGAAATCGCTGTGCTGGGCTACCCTCAAGGTTCGAGGTATCGATTCTGTGCACCAATTCCGCCATTTCTGTCTGCATGATCAGAAAATGCGCACCACTCGTCGGAAGACGGGAATCCCGGGAACTGCTACGGCAAACCTCGGGGAATAGTGTCGGTCGAAGGTCTTCGCCCATACCAAGGAAGTGTTTGCGATGCCCACGGTCCTGTACCAGTCAGCAGTAGGTTCATCCGTGCCATGAAGAGCGTGCAGTGGCAAGGCAGCCTGCGGCAAATCCAGCAGGCTCGGCTGTTCCAGAACGTCGCCGTCAGCAATCTGCAGAAGTTGCTGAGGGATTTCTGCGCCTATGAACTGGAGTCCGGTGAGGTTCTGCTTTCCCCTTTCAACCGCAACGAACATCTGTTTCTTCTGCTCGATGGCCAGCTGAAGGTCTATCTCGGCTCACTCGACGGACAACCGGTGAGCACGCTGCAGGCCGGCGACTGTGCCGGTGAGATCAGCTTCATCGACAACGATCATCCTTCCGCCTACGTGGTGGCCACCTCGCCGTCCACCGTGCTGCGCCTGCATCGCGACACCCTGATCAAGCTTTTCGAACACTCGCCCGAACTGATGCAGAACCTGCTCGAGCTGCTCTGCACCCGCGTGCGCCAGGGCAACCGGATCATTCTCGACAGCGAACAGAATGCCAACGTCGACACCCTCACCGGCGCCTTCAATCGACGCTGGCTGGAGCATGTGTTCGAACGCGAGAGCACACGCTGCGCCTTCAACGGACAGCCGCTGTGCATGCTGATGCTCGACGTCGACAACTTCAAAGCCTACAACGACGCCCACGGCCATCTCGCCGGGGACTATGCGCTCTGCCTGGTCGCCCATACCCTGCGCAACCAGCTGCGTCCCAAGGACAGCCTGGCTCGCTACGGTGGCGAGGAGTTCGTCATCCTGCTTCCGGAAATCGGTGTCGATGAGGCACGCAACATCGGCCAGCGCTTGCGCCAGAGCCTGGAGCGGATCGAAACCTTCTATTCGCCGGTGGGCGTCCTGCCCGGGGTGACGGTTTCCATCGGGCTGTCGCAGATGCGCGTCAAGGACACCCTGCAGAGCCTGCTGGCGCGGGCCGACGAGGCGCTCTACCAGGCCAAGCAGCAGGGGCGCAACTGCCTCTGCGGCTGAGCGCTTCGCCCCCCGTTCATCTTGCTTTACACTGGCGCGCGTACATTCCTTAACCAGTCGAAGAGATGACCGTGCTCAAAGCACTCAAGAAGATGTTCGCCAAGGGCGAGGAGCAGCAACCCGCTCAGGTTCCACCCGCCGCAGCCCCCTCCCCACAGCCATCGGCAGCCCGCTCCAGCGCCGCAGACAGCGCCACCCGCAGCAGCGAAGAAAGCCGCCCGCGCAAGGAGCGCAGCCGCACCGCGAAGCCGCGCCGTGAAACCGCCGCCAAGGTGGACGTTGCGCCCTGGAAGCTGGAGGATTTTGCGGTCGAACCCGCCGAAGGCAAGACCCGCTTCCACGACTTCAATCTCGACCCCCGGGTCATGCACGCCATCCACGATCTCGGGTTCCCCTACTGCACCCCGATCCAGGCTCAGGTGCTGGGCTACACGCTCAAGGGCCGTGACGCCATCGGCCGCGCCCAGACCGGCACCGGCAAGACTGCCGCCTTCCTGATCTCGACCATCACCCAGCTGCTGCAGACCCCGGCACCGAAAGAGCGCTACATGGGCGAGCCACGCGCGCTGATCATCGCCCCCACGCGTGAGCTGGTGGTGCAGATTGCCCGCGATGCGCTGGACCTGACCAAGTACACCGGCCTGAACGTGATGAGCTTCGTCGGCGGCATGGACTTCGACAAGCAGCTGCGCCAGCTCGAAGCGCGCTTCTGCGACATTCTGGTCGCCACGCCGGGCCGCCTGCTGGACTTCAACCAGCGTGGCGAGGTGCACCTGGACATGGTCGAGGTGATGGTGCTGGACGAGGCCGACCGCATGCTCGACATGGGCTTCATTCCGCAGGTGCGGCAGATCATCCGCCAGACACCGATGAAGGGCGATCGGCAGACCATGTTGTTCTCGGCGACCTTCACCGAGGACGTGATGAACCTGGCCAAACAGTGGACGGCCAACCCGGCGATCGTCGAGATCGAACCGGAGAACGTCGCCAGCGAAACCGTCGAGCAGCACGTCTACGCCGTGGCCTCGGCAGACAAGTACAAGCTGCTCTACAACCTGATCACCCAGAATGACTGGAGTCGGGTGATGGTCTTCGCCAACCGCAAGGACGAGGTCCGTCGCATCGAGGAGCGCCTCACCCGTGACGGCATCAGCGCGGTGCAGATGTCCGGTGACGTACCCCAGCACAAGCGCATCCAGGCGCTGGAAGGCTTCCGCGCCGGACGGATCAAGGTCATGGTCGCCACCGATGTCGCCGGCCGCGGCATCCACGTCGACGGCATCAGCCACGTGATCAACTTCACCCTGCCGGAAACGCCGGACGACTACGTACACCGCATCGGTCGTACCGGGCGTGCCGGCACCAGCGGCACTTCGATCAGCTTTGCCGGTGAGGACGATGCCTTCGCCCTGCCGCCGATCGAGGAGCTGCTCGGGCGCAAGATCCAGTGCGAGATGCCGCCCGAAGTACTGCTTGCGCCGGTACCGCGCAAGCACTGATCCTGCGCGACCGCGTAGCCGTCAGCGTCTGGCTGGCGGCAGGCGAATCTACCAGCGCTCGGCGGCTGCAAGGTCGCTGTCGCGTCCCTCGACCCAGCGCGAACCCTCTGCGGTGTCCTCCTTTTTCCAGAAAGGCGCGCGGGTCTTCAGATAGTCCATGATGAATTCGCAGGCCTCGAAGGCGGCCGCGCGATGGGCGCTGGCCACGCCGACGAAGACGATCGGCTCGCCCGGCTCCAGCCGGCCGACCCGATGCAGCACCTCTACCTGCAACAGTGACCAGCGTGCCGCCGCCTCGACGGCGATCTTCTCCAGCGCCTTCTCGGTCATGCCCGGCGCGTGCTCCAGGTACATGCCGGACACCGTCTGGCCTTCGTTGAAATCACGCACGTAACCGACGAAGCTGGCCACCGCGCCTATGCCCAGGTTCGCCGCATGCAGCGCGTTGAGTTCCCGCCCCGGATCGAATCCCTGCTGCTGGACCCTGATCGCCATCTCAGCCTCCGGTAACCGGCGGAAAGAACGCGACCTCGTCGCCTTCCGCCAACGGTTCATCGAGTCGACACAGCTCCTGATTGCGCGCGCACATCAGGCGCGTCTCGTCGAGCACCTGCCAGGCACCGCCGCGCGCCACAAGCTGGCGACGCAGCTGATCGACGCTGGCGTAGGCGCCCTCCAGCTGCTCGCCCTCGCAGCCCAGCGCCTCACGGTAGCGAGCGAAATACTGCACCTGAATCATTCATCCTCCCCGACACGGTAGTGTCCGCTGCGCCCGCCGGACTTCTCCAGCACCCGCACGCCCTCGATGGTCATGCCACGATCGACCGCCTTGCACATGTCATAGATGGTCAGCGCAGCGACACTGGCTGCCGTCAACGCCTCCATCTCGACACCGGTCTGACCGGCCAGCTTGCAACGCGCCTCGATGCGCACGGCATCCTCGCCCAGCGCCTGCAGCTCGACCTTGATCGATGTCAGCAGCAGCGGATGGCAGAGAGGGATGAGCTCGAAGGTCTTCTTCGCCGCCTGGATACCGGCAATCCGCGCCACGGCGAAGACATCGCCCTTGGGATGGCCGCCACTGACGATCAGCGCCAGTGTCTGCGGCTGCATGCGCACCAGCGCCTCTGCCACCGCCTCGCGCTGGGTGACGGCCTTGTCGGTGACATCGACCATGCTGGCACGGCCCTGGGAATCGAGATGGGTGAGCATGGGAGGGTCCTGCGTCGTGGGAAGGCGCGCAGTTTAGCCCAGCTGGAAGCTGGAAGCTGGAAGCTGGAAGCTGGAAGCTGGAAGCTGGAAGCTGGAAGCTGGAAGCTGGAAGCTGGAAGCTGGAAGCCAGTCTGATTGGCTCAGGCACCCAGGCAAGGTGCTGCCACTCGTGACATGCGGCCTCCAGCTTCAGGCTTGCTCCTTACATATGTGCTTCCGCGTACTCGGCCAGTACCGAGCGCGGCACCCCCTGCAGGGTGATGTGCACACCTTGCGGGAAGTCCTTGAAGCGCTCGGTGAGATAGGTCAGGCCGGAGCTGGGCGCCGACAGGTAGGGTGTATCGATCTGCGCCAGGTTGCCCAGACAAACCACCTTGGAGCCGCTGCCCGCGCGGGTGATGATGGTCTTCATCTGGTGCGGAGTGAGGTTCTGGCACTCGTCGATCAGGATCAGGCTCTGCTGGAAGCTGCGGCCGCGGATGTAGTTGAGCGATTTGAACTGCAGCGGCACCTTCTGCAGGATGTAGTCGACACTGCCATGCGGGCTCTCGTCGTCCAGGTGCAACGCTTCGAGGTTGTCGGTGATGGCGCCCAGCCAGGGTTCCATTTTTTCCGCCTCGGTACCGGGCAGAAAGCCGATCTCCTGATCGAGATTCTGCACGCTGCGGGTAGCGATGATGCGCCGGTAGCGCTTGCTGACCATGGTCTGCTCGATGGCCGCCGCCAGGGCGAGGATGGTCTTGCCCGACCCTGCCGCGCCGGACAGGTTGACCAGGTGGATATCCGGATCGAGCAGCGCATAGAGTGCCAGCGCTTGGTAGATGTCACGCGGCCGCAGTCCCCAGGCCTCCTGATGCAGCAGCTGTTCCTGGTGCAGATCGAGAATCAGCAGCTCGTTGCCGTCGATCTCCTTGATCCAGCCGACGAACCCCTGCTCGTCGATGATGAACTCGTTGATGTGCACCGCCGGCAGATTATCGACCAGCAGCACCCGATGCCAGGTTCGCCCATGCCCCTGACGGGTTTCCACCTTGCTGACCCGATCCCAGAACGAGCCCTCCATGTCGTGGTAACCCTTGGACAGCAGGTCCACATCATCGACCAGTTGGTCGGTATGGTAGTCCTCCGCCGCCAGCCCGCAGGCACGCGCCTTCAGGCGCATGTTGATGTCCTTGGTGACCAGCACCACCGACAAACCGGGTCGGCCTGACTGCAGCTCGACCAGCTGGTTGATGATCTTGTTGTCGTTGAGATCTTCCGGCAGCCAGGTGAGCGGTTCGGCGCGTTTGCTCATGAGAATCGACAGGAGTCCGCTGGGACCATTCTTGCCACGCTGGATCGGCACTCCATGCTCGACCTCTTCCGGCGTTGCACCACCGAGCACCGTATCGATCAGGCGGATCGCCTGGCGACATTCCGCCGCCACCCCGTGCTTGCCACTCTTGAGCTTGTCGAGTTCCTCCAGGACCGTCATCGGAATCGCCACGTGATGCTCCTGAAAATTCAGCAGGGCATTGGGGTCGTGGATCAGAACGTTGGTATCGAGGGCGTAAAGGGTGGGGGCGGTGGGGCTCGAGCGACCTTGGTCATCCATACTCTGTCACCTTCTGCGGGTAGCCGAACGGCGCAGGGTTGCGCCGCGCAGGGCCGCCGACCTCCGTAACGGGTTACGGAAACTGCAGGCGAGGAGAGGGCCGGTGGCCGCCACCTGTCTGCAGGGTTCGGCGGTCTTGTCTTGCTTGATACAGCAAAACCTGTGACAGCAAAAAGCGCTATTTGACGTATCCGCTGTTTATTTCAAAGACCCTGCAATCGACGCTTGGCCTGTCCATCGTAGCCCGTTAGAGTTCGGCTTCTGACCGGCTCGACACTGCGTCCCGCGCGCGGCAACGATTGACCTCCACCGTCAGGTGCACCAGCTCGGAGAACCCGGCAAGCTGGTGCTTGTAGTCGTCCGGCGACGCATCCCCATGGGTCACTACGCTGATGATCGCCGCGTACTCTGCGCGACCTACCCGCCACAGATGCAGATCGGTCAGCTGGCTGTCTCCCTCTCGTTCGATCCGCTCACGCAGCCGCTTCACCAGCGGCACATCCATTTCCCTGTCGAGCAGAATGCGCCCGGTCTGCACCAGCAGGCCCTTCGCCCACCAGGCGATGATCAGCGACCCCAGCACCCCCATCAGCGGATCCAGCCAGTCCCAGCCCAGCCAGAGCCCACCGGCCAGCGCAACCAGGGCAGCCACCGAGGTCAGCGCATCGGCCAGCACATGCAGAAAGGCGGCGTGGCGATTGAGATCGCGCCCTGCGTCAGGGTCAGGGTCAGGGTCCTGGTCGTGGTCGTGGTCGTGGTCGTGGTCGTGGTCATGGTCGTGGTCGTGGTCGTGGTCGTGGTCGTGGTCATGGTCATGATGCTCGTGGGTATCGCGCAGCAACCAGGCAGAAACCAGATTGACCACCAGTCCGATCACCGCCACCCAGAGCGCCATCTCGAACGCCACCGGCTCCGGGCGCCAGAGCCGCCAGAGCGACTCGAAGGCCATCAGCAGAACCACACCCAGCAGCATCACCGCACTGGCGAAGCCGGCAAGGATCTCGATCTTCCAGGTGCCGAAGGCGAAACGCTCGTCCCCGGCATAGCGCCGCGCCAGCCAGTACGCAGTCGCCGCCAGGCCAATGGCGAGCATGTGCGAGGCCATGTGCCAGCCATCGGCCAGCAGTGCCATCGAGTTGAACAGATAGCCCGCGACTATCTCCACCAGCATGGTCACGCCGGTCAGCGCGACGACCAGCCAGGCCTGCTTTTCCGCACGCGACTCGAGCGGCCGATAGTCGTGCGAGGGTCGCCAGCGGGAATGGTTGCACTCAGCCATCTAGGTTTCTCCATTGCCTGATGCAGCGACTCTGGACCCTACCCCGGGGGCAAGGTCAAGCAGAGCGCCGCGCGCGCGCGAAGGGAGGTAGGTAGAATCGCCGCTCGAATCGAAGGAGACCTTCAATGTTGATGGTGATTTCCCCCGCCAAGACCCTCGACTATGAGACACCCGCCGTTACCAGCCGGTATACACATCCGGAACACCTGACAGACGCCGCCCAACTGATCGAGCTGCTGTGCGAGCTGGCCCCGGCGCAGGTCGGCGAACTCATGCATCTTTCCGACAAGCTCGCCGGGCTCAATGTTGCCCGCTATGCCAGCTGGACCCCCGATTTCACCCCAGAGAACGCCAAGCAGGCGCTGCTGGCGTTCAAGGGTGACGTCTACACCGGTCTCGCTGCTGACGATTTCAGCGCGGCGGACTTCGATTTCGCCCAGCGTCATCTGCGCATGCTCTCCGGTCTGTATGGCGTCCTGCGTCCCCTCGACCTGATGCAGCCCTACCGGCTGGAGATGGGCACCCGCCTGGCCAACCCCCGCGGCAAGGACCTGTACGCCTTCTGGGGCGAGCGGATCAGCCAGTGGCTGAATCAGGCACTGGCCGAACAAGGGGACGACGTTCTGCTCAATCTGGCTTCCAACGAATACTTCTCGGCCGTGCACCTGCCGACGCTGAAGGCACGGGTTATCAATGTGCAGTTCCGCGACATGAAGAACGGCCAGTACAAGATCATCAGCTTCCATGCCAAGCGTGCGCGGGGAATGATGGCCCGCTACGTGATACGCGAACGCATCAACCAGCCGCAACAGCTGCGCGATTTCGATGCACAGGGTTATCGCTATGCACCAACTCTTTCTTCCCCGGAAAGTCTGGTGTTTCTTCGCGATCCAAACGACTAATTTCTGGCGTCATAAAAATAATTTAAATGCCCTGGCCTGCCAGGGCATATCCGCACGTAGCGTTTTCGCCAAGCACTTGCGTACCACTCTCAGTGGAATATTGCAGTCAGATGCAATTGCGTACCTTCGTGCCAACAGCAAACAACAAGACGTTCGTCACAGAGCCGGATAAACGGTGTGAACTTCCAACCCTCGGCTGTACTCTGAGCCCCTGTGAAGGCCTGTCTGGCAAAGCGCAAGGATCGGCTGGAATACTCTAGATAGAGCGTTTTGTTAATTGCTTGGCAATTTGCCGGGATAATTTTCAAAACTATTCCAGACTGCCCCGGTCATATCTCGCGCTTTATCCGGTCCGCAACTTTCCGAAGTAACGGATCGGTCCAGCACTTCAACAATCAGCACTTGGATATAACCAGGGCACATTCCTAAAAAAAGCCCAATAGCAGCCCGTACATACGCGGCGGCAGGGAAATTTCATGCCTGCGTTTGGCGTTGAACAGACACCGGACGGCATTTAAACAGGGATGGACCGACACAATCGGTCCATGTGAACGCGCTAGCAATTTTGAAGAGGTGAACACGATGCGGATCAGCATCTTTGGCTTGGGTTACGTAGGTGCGGTATGTGCCGGTTGTCTTTCGGCCCGGGGCCATGAAGTCATCGGCGTGGATGTTTCCGCCACCAAGATCGACCTCATCAATCAGGGCAAGTCGCCGATCGTCGAGCCTGGGCTTGGCGAGTTGCTGGCAAAAGGGATCGAAACCGGCCTGCTGCGCGGCACCACCGATTTCGCCGCGGCGATCCGCGACAGCGAGCTGTCGATGGTCTGCGTCGGTACGCCGAGCGAGAAGAATGGCGACCTGGGCCTGGGCTACATCGAGTCGGTGTGCCGCGAGATCGGCTTCGTGCTGCGCGAGAAGAACAACTGGCACACCGTGGTGATCCGCAGCACCGTGCTGCCGGGTACCGTCAACAACGTGGTCATCCCGATTCTGGAAGACTGCTCCGGCAAGAAGGCCGGCGTCGACTTCGGCGTTGCGGTCAACCCCGAGTTCCTGCGCGAATCCACCGCGATCAAGGACTACGACTTCCCGCCGATGACCGTCATCGGCGAGTCCGATCCCAAGGCTGGCGACATCCTCGAGGAGCTCTACCGTGAGCTCGACGCGCCCATCGTGCGCAAGGACATCGCCGTCGCCGAGATGATCAAGTACACCTGCAACGTCTGGCACGCGACCAAGGTCACCTTCGCCAACGAGATCGGCAACATCGCCAAGGCCGCCGGCGTC
>NZ_QASN01000009.1 GCF_003052585.1 Pseudomonas mangrovi
TACCCGTGCAACCTCTCCGGTACCGCGCCGGCCACCACCCTCACCGGCGGCTATACCAACACCAAGGAAGACATGTACTGGCTGGCCGATCACCTGAGCAGCCACGGCTATATCGTCATCACCATGACACCGAACAACAACCTCGGCCTGCCGCCGGGCTGGGCCACCGCACACAAGGGCGGCATCGACAAGCTGAAGTCCGAGAACAGCCGCTTCGGTTCGGCCATCCGCAACAAGGTCGACACCACCAAGCTGGGCATCATGGGCTTCTCCATGGGCGGCGGCGGTACCCTGCTGGCAGCCGGCGATCTGGGCACCCAGATCAAGACTGCCGTGCCCCTGGCTCCGTGGCTGGGCGTCTCCATCCCGTCCTACCGCAACATCAAGGCCAAGACCCTGATCATCTCCGGCGCCAGCGATACCGTGGCCTTCCCCGGCACCATCGCCGGCTACTACAACAATCTGCCGGCCATCACCAAAGGTCTGGCTGAAGTACGCGGCGCAAGCCACCTGGACTGGTTCGGCCTCACCGCTTCCAGCACCCAGCAGACCCGCTTCAAGACCCTCACCACTGCCTGGCTGAAGACTTACCTGACCGGCGACACCAGCTATCAGACCTACTTCAACGGCTCTGCGCATAACAGCAACGTCTCGGCTGGCTGGTACACCCAGTACAAGTACGTGCCATAACCGACAGCACGCACCATCGCTGTACCCGAAGCCCTGCCGCGCACTTGCGCAGCAGGGCTTTCTCGCAATAAGCACTTGAAAAAGAACGCTGATCGGTAGGAATCACCTAGATGGAAGTCGCCTAGACGGCATCCGCCTGACCGGCCTGCTGCTCGCTCGACAGCACCTACCGAACGCAGTGCGCTCTCAGATACCTCGGATAGAGCAGCCCAGAACCTCTGACTTGGCGCTCCCTCGCGGAAAAATTCGGCAACCCACTGCCTTACGGGCAGGCTTGCAGCCTTACGGCAAGCGGTGCAGCATCGCCGGCCAGACCATCGCCGAGACCCGAACATGCCCAAGCTGATTGCCAACGCCTTGCTGTTCCAGATCGGCTGGTTCGCCTGCGTGGTCGGCGGCGGCCCCTGGCTGTTGCTGGTTGCAGCGGCCGTACTGGTGCACCTGTTCTGGGTCAGCAGCTGGGCCGCCGAAGGCAAACTGTTGGTGACCGTATTCCTCGCCGGCAGCGCGCTGGACAGCTTCCTGCTCAATCTGGGTGTATTCGATTTCGGCGCCTCCCAGGGCGAACCACGCCAGCTGATCCCGCTGTGGCTGGCGCTGCTCTGGCTGCTGCTGGCGACCACCCTCAATCACTGCCTGGCCTGGACCGCTCGACCCTGGTGGCGCGCCAGCCTGCTTGGCGCAGTCAGCGCACCGCTGTCCTACTACGCAGGCGCGCAGCTGGCCGGCGTCGGGCTGCCGCTCGGCACCTGGCCGACCATGCTCCTGCTGGCGGCGATCTGGGCGCTGGTTATGCCGGCGCTGCACGGCTTTGCCGAGCTCTATCGCAACCAGTACCGCCAACGCCTGGCAGCCCTGGCGAGCCAGGCTCGGCCAACCGACGACTGAGACGTCAGACCGGCAAGGCCTCGACCGCCGCCGACTCCCCCAGCAGCAACGGCAATACCGCCGACAGCTGCGCGGGCGCGCCACTGGACCAGTAGCGCGTCGCTCGCGGCGCCTGCGTTGCCAGCAGCTCGCGCGCCTGCAGCAGGCTGGCCAGCTGACGCGCCACCGCCGCGCCGGTGTCGATCAGGCTGACGCCTGCGGGCAGCAACTCGCGCAGCAGCGGCTTGACGAAGGGATAATGGGTACAGCCCAGGATCAGGGTGTCGCAACCCTGGGCCAGCAATGGCTCGACGAAACCGGCCAGCAACTCACGGGTGGCTGCGCCGTGCAGCTCACCCGCCTCGATCTGCTCGACCAGCCCCGGGCAGGGCTGGGTCACCACTCGCACATCGGCGGCGAAGCGATCGAGCAAGGCAGCAAAACGCGCGCTTTTCAGCGTACCGGTGGTCGCCAGCACACCGACCACACCGCTGCGGGTGGCCGCAGCGGCCGGCTTGACCGCCGGCTCCATGCCGACGATGGGCAACTGCGGATAACGCTGGCGCAACTCGGCCACCGCCGCCGCAGTGGCCGTATTGCAGGCCACCACCAGCGCCTTGGCGCCCTGCGCCAGGAGAAAATCACCAATCAGGCAGGAACGCAGCTGAATGAACTCGGCACTCTTCTCGCCATAGGGCACATGGCCGCTGTCGGCGACATACAGCAGCGACTCGTGCGGCAGCTGGCGACGAATCTCCGCCAGCACCGAAAGCCCACCGACGCCGGAATCGAACAGGCCGACCGGTGCCTCAGCGCTCATCACGCTCTCCACAGACCGCGCAGCCCGGATCGCGGCGCACGCGCAACTCGCGAAAACGGCTGCCGAGGCCATCCACCAGCAGCAGGCGACCTATCAGCGGCTCGCCGAAACCAGCCAGCAACTTGAGCGCTTCCAGTGCCTGCAGACTGCCGACCAGCCCCACCAGCGGCCCCACCACGCCGGCCTCGCTGCAGGTCAGGCCCTCCTCGCCGCCATGGCCATACAGGCAGTGATAGCAGGGACTTTCCGCCCGGCGCGGGTCGAACACCGACAACTGTCCTTCCAGGCGGATCGCCGCGCCCGAGACCAGCGGCCGGCCGGCGGCGACGCAGGCGACGTTGACCGCCTCGCGGGTGGCGAAGTTGTCGCAGCAGTCGAGCACCAGATCCACCGCTGCCACCGCAGCGGCCAGCGAGTCCTCATCCAGCGCCTGACGATGGGCATGCAGCCGTACCAGCGGATTGATCGCCGCGAGCCTGGCCATGGCCGAGTCGACCTTGGCCTGGCCGATGGCGGCGTGGTCATGGATGACCTGGCGCTGCAGGTTGCTCAGGTCGACCGTATCGAAATCGGCCAGGTGCAGCTCGCCAACCCCGGCAGCTGCCAGGTACAACGCCACCGGCGAGCCCAGTCCGCCCAGGCCGACGATCAGCACTCGTGCCGCGCGCAGGCGCAGCTGACCCTCTACATCGATCTGCGGCAGGAGAATCTGCCGGCTGTAGCGCAGCAGTTCGTCATCACTGAGCATAGGGAGCGGTCCGAGGCGAAGATGGCGGCCATTCTGCCGTCAGCATGCCCGCCAGTGAAAGGCGCGCAATCACGCTTTGCAACCCAGACTGACGCGCCACTGGCCGCCAAGGTCGCGACGACTCTCGACTGCCTCGAGCCCCGCCGCTTCGAGCAACGCACGCACCGCATCGGCCTGGTCGAAGCCGTGTTCGAGCAGCAGCCAGCCGCCGGGCGCCAGCCAGTTCGGTGCTGTCGCCACTATCCGGCGGATATCGTCGAGACCGTCGGCGCCCGACACCAGCGCGCTGGCCGGCTCGAAGCGCACATCACCCTCGCCCAGATGGCGGTCATCCGCGCGTATGTAGGGCGGGTTGCTGACGATCAGGTCGAACTCGGCCGGCGCCAGCGCGGCGAACCAGTCGCTGCGCTGGAACCGGCAATTGCGCAGAGCCAGCCGGCAGCGATTGCGCTCGGCCAGCTCGACTGCCGCGTCGATGCGGTCCACGCCGAGCACACGCCAGGCTGGTCGCTCGCTGGCCAGGGCCAGGGCGATGGCGCCGCTACCGGTGCCGAGGTCCAGCACATTCGCCGCGGCCTCGGGCAATAGCGCCAGCGCGGTCTCCACCAGAAGCTCGGTATCGGGACGTGGGATCAGGGTATCCGGGGCGACCTCCAGTTCCAGGCTCCAGAAGCCCTGGCGGCCGAGGATATAGGCCACCGGCTCGCCAGCGCGGCGACGCTTCAGGCAATCGTCGAAAGCGGCAACCTGCTCTGGCGCCAGCTCACGCTCGGACCAGGTACGCAGATAGCTGGCCGGTTTGCCGAGCACTGCCGCCAGCAGCCATTCGGCATCCAGCCGGGCGCTCGGTGAGTCGGGCAACTCGGCGCTGGCAAGCAATGATTCGATGCTGGGCATTCAATGACCCTCTCTTTCGTAAACCGCGTCCTCTCTCCCTCTCCCTCCGGGAGAGAGTGCCGAAGGCGGTGAGGGATGCTTCAGGCGACTCACCGTCGCCCTCCAAAACAGGCCACACCCGGCTCCCTGCAGCTCCAGCCATCCCTCATCCGGCGATGCGCGCCACCTTCTCCCGAGGGGAGAAGGGCAAACGGGGCGGCGCTGGCGGACATCTCCAAAAGCCCCGGCCACGCCATGGCTTTTCCCTCTCCCTCCGGGAGAGGGTGCCGAAGGCGGGTGAGGGATGCTTCAGACGACTCGCCGCAATGTGCATCCCGCCCTAGTCACCCAAGGCCGCCAACTGGTCGGCCTGGTACTCGATCAGCAGCGGCTCGATCACCTGCTCCACCGCGCCGGCGATCACCTCGTTCAGCGAGTACAGGGTGAGGTTGATGCGGTGGTCGGTCACCCGCCCCTGCGGGAAGTTGTAGGTACGGATGCGCTCGGAGCGATCACCGGAGCCGACCAGCAGCTTGCGCGTGTCGGAGATCTCCTTGTGCGCCGCGGCGTCCTGCTGATCCTGCAGCTTGGCCGCCAGCCAGGCCATGGCCTTGGCGCGGTTCTTGTGCTGCGAGCGCTCTTCCTGGCACTCCACCACGATGCCGGTGGGCAGGTGGGTGATGCGGATCGCCGAGTCGGTCTTGTTGACGTGCTGACCGCCCGCGCCGGAGCTGCGGTAGGTATCCACGCGCAGGTCGGCCGGATTGATCTCGATCGCCGCCTGCTCGTCGGGCTCGGGCAGCACCGCCACGGTGCAGGCCGAGGTATGGATGCGGCCCTGGGACTCGGTCTCCGGCACCCTCTGTACGCGGTGCGCGCCGGACTCGAACTTGAGCTTGGCGTAAACGTTGTCGCCTTCGACGCGGCTGATCACTTCCTTGTAGCCGCCGTGCTCGCCGAGACTCTCGGAGAGGATCTCGACTCGCCAGCCCTGCCGCTCGGCATAGCGCGAATACATGCGGAACAGGTCACCGGAGAAGATCGCCGCCTCGTCACCGCCGGTACCGGCGCGGATCTCGAGGAACACGTTGCGGCCGTCGTTGGGGTCCCTCGGCAACAGCATCCGCTGCAGCGCGGCCTCCAGCTCCAGCAGGCGCTCGCGGGCACTGGCGACTTCCTCCTCGGCCATCTCGCGCAGATCCGGATCGCTGTCCTTGAGCAGCGCCTGGGCGCCGTCCAGGTCAGCCTGGACCTTGCGGAACTCACGCAGGGTCGCCACCACCGGCTCGACCTCGGCGTATTCGCGCGAATAGGCGCGAAAACGCGTCTGGTCGCTGATGACTTCGGCATCGCCGAGCAGCGCGGTGAGCTCCTCGAAGCGATCCTGAAGGGTGTCGAGCTTGTTCAGTAGAGAGGCTTTCATGGTTGTTTCGACTCGCCCTCTTCGAGGGCAAACAGCTCCTGCACCACGCCGAGTGCATCGACCCGGCCATCGGCAGACAGTTTCTTCAGCTGCACACTGGGTGCGTGCAGCAACTTGTTGGTCAGCCCCCGCGCCAGGGCGGTGAGCGCCTCTTCGGCGGAGGCGCCGTTGGCCAGCAGCCGGCGCGCCTTGGCCAGTTCCTCGTCACGCTGGCGCTCGGCCTGCTGCCGATAGGCCTTGAGCAGATCGACCGCGGCCAGCTCGCGCAGGCGCGCCATGAACTCGCCGGTGCCGGCCAGCACCAGCTCCTCGGCGGCCTGCGCCGCACCCTGGCGGCTCTTGAGGTTTTCCTCGATGACTTCGTGCAGGTCATCGACGCTGTACAGATAGACGTCGTCCAGCTCGCCGACTTCCGGCTCGATGTCGCGCGGCACGGCGATGTCGACCATGAAGATCGGCTTGTGCCGCCGCTGCTTCAGCGCACTTTCCACGGCACCCTTGCCGAGGATCGGCAACTGGCTGGCGGTGGAACTGATGACGATGTCGCTGTGGACCAGTTCCTGCGGGATGTCCGAGAGCAGGATGGCGTGGGCGCCGAACTGCTCGGCCAGCAGGCTGGCGCGCTCCAGCGTGCGATTGGCGACGACGATGCGCTTGACGCCCTGCTCGTGCAGATGCCGCGCGACCAGGGTGATGGTCTCACCGGCACCGATCAGCAGCGCCTGGCTGCGATGCAGGTTGGCGAAGATCTGCCGTGCCAGGCTGACCGCGGCGAAGGCCACCGACACCGGGTTCTCGCCGATGGCGGTATCGGTGCGCACGGTCTTGGCGGTGCTGAAGGTGGACTGGAACAGCCGGCCGAGCAGCGGCCCTATGGTGCCGGCCTCGCGGGCCACGGCGAAGGCGGACTTCATCTGGCCGAGGATCTGTGGCTCGCCCAGCACCATCGAATCCAGCCCGCAGGCCACGCGCATCATGTGCCGCACCGCGGCCTCGTCCTCATGCACGTAGGCCGCGGCACGCAGTTCCTGCATGTCGAGCTGGTGGTAGTCGGCCAGCCAGCGCAGCACCGCGTCGGCGTCGGCGCCTTCCTGTTCCAGGTAGAGTTCGCTGCGATTGCAGGTCGACAGGATCGCCGCTTCGCGGTTGGGTTGTTGCCGACACAGCTGCTGCAAGGCGTCGACCATCTGCCCGGGCGTGAAGGCCACACGCTCGCGAATAGCCACCGAAGCGGTCTTGTGGTTGATGCCAAGGGCGAGGAAGGCCATGCACGATCGCTACAGCAGGACAGGAAGCGCGCAATTCTCCTACTTAGCAGGGGCGAGAACAACCACCGCCGACTATTGTCACAAGCAGCTCTGCCGCAGCCTGCGCCGGCCCCATGGGCTTGCCTGGCGGCTTGTGTCATGATGCGCCGACTGCAGGTGAGTCGCACTTTCCATGAAAAATACCTTCGCGTTGCTTGCCGCCCTGAGCGTGCTCGGTGGCTGCCAGAGCTTTTCCGAAATATCCTCGCCCGACGCACCACCGGCTGAAGACAGCCAGGCCGTAGCGTCCGAGCCGGCGGCTGAGCAGCCCAGCGGCAGCTTCAGCGAGGACACCCTGTATTCACTCCTGGTGGCCGAACTGGCGGGCCAGCGCAATCGCTTCGATCTGGCGATGAGCAACTACAGTGAACAGGCACGCGTCACCCGCGACCCCGCCGTTGCCGAGCGCGCCTTCCGCATCGCCGAATACCTCGGCGCCCAGGAAGAAGCACGCGAGACCGCACTGATCTGGGCCGCAAGCGCGCCCGACAGCCTCGACGCACAGCGCGCAGCGGCGATCCAGCTGGCCCGCAGCGGTCGCTACGACGAATCGCTGGAGTACATGGAAAAGGTCCTGCAGCGTCAGGGCAGTACTCATTTCGACTTCCTCGCCCTGTCCGCCGCCGACACCGATCCGCAAACCCGTAGCGCCGTGCTGCAGAGCTTTGACCGCCTGCTGGCGCGCCACCCGGACAACGGCCAACTGCTGTTCGCCAAGGCCCTGCTGCTGCAACAGGACGACCGCGCCGACGAAGCCCTGGCACTGCTCGCCAGCCATCCGGCCAGTCGCCGCGACGTCGCCCCGCTGCTGCTGAGGGTGCGTCTGCTGCAGAATCTCGAGCGCAGCGAAGAAGCACTGCCGCTGGTCGAGCGTGGCATCAAGCAGCATCCCGATGACAAGCGCCTGCTCCTGGCGCGCGCCAGACTGCTGGTCGAACTGCAGCGCATGGATGAAGCCAAGAGCGCGTTTTCCGGCCTGCTGCAGCGTTACCCGGAAGACGACGACCTGCGCTTCTCGCTCGCGCTGGTCTGTCTCGAAGCCGAGTCCTGGCCGGAAGCCGTCTACTACCTGCAGGAGCTGATCGAGCGCCGCGCCCACATCGACGCCTCGCGCTACAACCTCGGTCGCGCCTATGAAGAGCTCAAGGAGCCCGACAACGCGCTGGAGCAATACGCCCAGGTCGGCCCCGGCAGCGAGTTCCTGCCCGCACAGGTGCGCCAGAGCCAGCTGCTGTTCCAGCTGGCCCGCGCCGATGAAGCCCGCCAGCGCCTGCGCCAGGCGCGCGAAGAACAACCCGACTACGCCATGCAGCTGTACCTGATCGAGGCCGAGGCACTGGTCGAACGCAAGCAGAAGGACACCGCCTGGGCCTTGCTGCAGGAAGCGCTGGAGCAGTACCCCAACGAGATCAACCTGCTCTACAGCCGCGCCATGCTCGCCGAGCAGCGCGGCGAGCTGGCACTGATGGAGCGCGACCTGCGCTACATCATCGATCAGCAGCCGGACAATGCTGCGGCGCTGAATGCCCTCGGCTACACCCTGGCCGACCGCACCACGCGCTACCAGGAAGCGCTGGAGCTGATCGAGATGGCCTACCAGCTCGATCCCGAAGACCCGGCCATCGTCGACAGCCTCGGCTGGGTGCATTACCGCCTGGGCAACAAGGACAAGGCCGAAGACCTGCTACGCGATGCCTACGCGCGCTTTCCCGATCACGAGGTCGCCGCACACCTCGGCGAGGTGCTCTGGCACAACGGCAAGCAGGATGAAGCCCGCCGCGTCTGGAAGCAGGCGCTCGAACAGACCCCCGACAGCAGCGTATTGCGCAGCACCCTGCAACGCCTGACCGGCTCCGAGGCCCCATGACCTTGCGTACCCTCCTCCTCGGCTGCCTGCTCAGTCTGCTCGCCGGCTGCAGCAGCCTGTTCCCCCGTGAAACCCTGCAGGGCCAGGGCGACGCCGCGCTCTGGAAAGTGCACAAGCAGCAGGTCGGGGTGATCGACGCCTGGCAGATCAGTGGCAAGGTCGGCATCCGCGTAGCCCAGCCAGGAGAAAGCGGCAGCGGCACGCTGTTCTGGCTGCAGCGCCAGGACTACTACGACATCCGTCTTGCCGGCCCGCTCGGCCGCGGCGCTACCCGCCTCACCGGTCGCCCCGGCGCGATGACCCTGGAGGTCGCCGGCCAGGGTCGCTACGAAGCCGAATCCCCCGAAGCCATGCTCGAAGAAAACCTCGGCTGGAGCCTGCCGGTATCACACCTGCTGTGGTGGGTGCGCGGCCTGCCAGCGCCGGACAGCCGCAGCCGCCTGGAGCTCGATGGCGACAGCCGCCTGGCACGCCTGCAGCAGGACGGCTGGCAGGTGGAGTACCTGCGCTACGCCGAGCACCAGGGCCACTGGCTGCCCGAGCGCATCAAACTGCATGGCGAAGGCATCGAGGTCACTCTGGTGATCAAGGACTGGCAGCCGCGTCAGCTGGGCCAGTGAGGTGTCAGTGCCATCCCTGACCCTGCCGGCACCGGCCAAGCTCAACCTGATGCTGCACATCGTCGGCCGCCGCGCCGACGGCTATCACGAGCTGCAGACCCTGTTCCAGTTCATCGACCACGCTGACCAGCTGCGTTTTCAGGCGCGTGACGACGGCGAGATCCGCCTGCACAGCGACATCGCCGGCGTGCCCCATGACGACAACCTCATCGTTCGTGCCGCCCGTGCGCTGCAGCAGCACGCCAGCTGCCCCCTGGGCGCCGATATCTGGCTCGACAAGCGTCTGCCCATGGGCGGTGGCATCGGCGGCGGCAGCTCGGATGCCGCCACCACCTTGCTCGGCCTCGACCACCTCTGGCAGCTGCGCAGCAGCGAAGACCAGCTGGCCGAACTGGGCCTGACCCTGGGTGCCGACGTGCCGGTGTTCGTGCGCGGCCGCGCCGCCTTCGCCGAAGGTGTCGGCGAACGCCTGCAACCGGTCGAACTGGAAGAACCCTGGTATATCGTGGTCGTTCCGCAAGTCTCTGTCAGCACAGCAGAAATTTTCCGTGCGCCAGAGTTGACACGCAATACGCCGGCAATTACATTGCACGCCGTTCTCGAGCGGGGCGGTCACAACGACTGTCAGCCGGTAGTAGAGCAGCGTTACCCGGAAATTCGTAACGCTTTGATCTTGCTGAATAAATTCACTTCAGCTAGATTGACCGGCACTGGTGGTTGCGTGTTTGGGTCCTTCCCAAGCAAAAGCGAAGCTGATAGAGTCGCGGCCCAACTTCCAGCATCCCTGCCAGGGTTTGTCGCCAAGGGAAGCAACATCTCGATGTTGCACCGGACGCTTCGGAGCCTGACCTGAGAGCGGATGCACTGCATCCAGTTGCAACACATAGGGGCGTCGCCAAGCGGTAAGGCACCAGGTTTTGATCCTGGCATGCGTTGGTTCGAATCCAGCCGCCCCTGCCATATTCTTACGAAGCTGTTCAAAGTCGCCGCAAATGCAGCCATTTTGAACAGCTTTTTAATTCATCAGGCCCACCCTCAGCCGGCAGGTACTGCGCGTGTCCAAGATGATGGTCTTCACGGGGAACGCCAACCCCGACCTGGCTCGGCGCATCGTCCGCCAGCTGCATATCCCCCTCGGTGACGCTTCCGTCGGCAAGTTTTCCGACGGCGAAATCATGGTCGAGATCAACGAGAACGTTCGCGGCAAGGACGTGTTTCTGATCCAGCCGACCTGCGCGCCGACCAACGACAACCTGATGGAGTTGGTGGTGATGGCCGATGCCTTCCGCCGCTCGTCGGCGACGCGCATCACCGCCGTCATCCCCTACTTCGGCTATGCCCGCCAGGATCGCCGTCCGCGTTCCGCCCGCGTGGCCATCAGCGCCAAGGTAGTGGCCGACATGCTGACCGTGGTCGGTATCGACCGCGTGCTCACCGTCGATCTGCACGCCGATCAGATCCAGGGCTTCTTCGACATCCCGGTGGACAACATCTACGGCTCCCCGGTGCTGGTCGACGACATCCAGGATCAGCGCTTCGACAACCTGATGATCGTCTCCCCGGACATCGGCGGCGTGGTGCGTGCACGCGCCGTCGCCAAGTCCCTGGGTGTGGACCTGGCGATCATCGACAAGCGTCGCGAGAAGGCCAACCACTCCGAAGTCATGCACATCATCGGTGATGTCGAGGGCCGCACCTGCGTGCTGGTCGACGACATGGTCGATACCGCCGGCACGCTGTGCCACGCGGCCAAGGCGCTCAAGGAGCACGGTGCAACCCGCGTGCTGGCCTATGCCACGCACCCGGTACTGTCCGGTCGCGCCATCGAGAACCTGGAAAATTCCGTACTGGACGAGTTGGTGGTGACCAACACCATCCCGCTGTCCGCCGCCGGTCAGGCCTGCTCGCGTATTCGCCAGCTGGACATCGGCCCGGTCGTCGCCGAAGCGGTTCGCCGCATCAGCAACGAAGAATCGATCAGCGCCATGTTCCGCTGAGGCCCCGCGCCGAAGCCCCTGACGCCGAACGAAAATGCCCCGCATGTCGCGGGGCTTTTTACCAACCGCCCGCAACGCCGGTCGCAAGCGTTGCGGGTGTTGTTGTCACTCTGGAGATACACCATGAACAATTTTGCCCTGAATGCCGAAGTGCGTTCCGACCTGGGGAAAGGTGCGAGCCGCCGCCTGCGTCGTAACGCCAGCCTGGTTCCCGCCGTTGTCTACGGTGGCGACAAGGAGCCCGTGTCGATCAGCCTGGTCGCCAAGGACCTCGCCAAGCTGCTGGAAAACGAAGCCGCCTTCAGCCACGTGCTGTCGCTGGACGTTGCCGGCACCAAGGAAACCGTGCTGATCAAGGCCCTGCAGCGTCACCCGGCCAAGGGTTTCGTTCTGCACGCCGACTTCATCCGCGTGGTTGCCGGCCAGAAGCTGAGCGCCCACGTACCGCTGCACTACATCAACCAGGAAACCTCGGTTGGCGTTAAGCAGCAGGGCGGCGAGATCCTCCACAGCCTGAACGAAGTCGAAGTCTCCTGCCTGCCGAAAGACCTGCCGGAATTCCTCGAAGTCGACATGGCCAAGGTCGAGATCGGCCAGACCGTTCACCTCTCCGACCTCAAGCTGCCGAAAGGTGTCGAGCTGGTCGCACTGGCCCACGGCAGTGACCTGCCGGTCGCCAACGTCCATGCTCCGCGCGTGGCCAAGGAAGAAGGCGACGCTGCCGCCGAGTAATCACTCGTCTGGCTGAGGAAGGGCCCCGCCGTGACTGCCGTCCAACTGATCGTCGGCCTGGGAAATCCAGGCCCTGAATACGACCAGACCCGGCATAACGCCGGGGCTCTTTTCGTTGAGCGCCTGGCTGACCAGCAACGGATCAGCCTGAGTGTCGACAAGAAATATTTCGGCCTGACCGGCAAGTTCAGCCATCAGGGCCGTGACGTTCGTCTGCTGATCCCCACCACCTACATGAACCGCAGCGGTCAGTCGGTGGCGGCATTGGCCCATTTCTTCCGCATCGAGCCCGACGCCATCCTGGTGGCGCACGACGAGCTCGATCTGCCACCCGGCGTCGCCAAGCTCAAGAAGGGCGGCGGCCACGGCGGCCACAACGGACTGCGCGACATCATCGCCCAGCTCGGCAATCGCAATGACTTCCACCGCCTGCGTCTTGGCATTGGCCATCCCGGCCACGCCAGCCTGGTTTCCGGCTTCGTCCTCGGACGCGCACCGCGCAGCGAGCAGGAGTTGCTCGACAAGAGCGTCGACTTCGCCCTCGAGGTGCTGCCGGAGATACTCGCCGGCGACTGGACCAAGGCCATGCACAAGCTGCATAGCCAGAAAGCCTGACCCTATTCAACGAATCAGCTGCGGCAGATACCGCGCGAGGAACACATCATGGGATTCAACTGCGGCATCGTCGGCCTGCCCAACGTCGGCAAGTCCACCCTGTTCAACGCGCTGACCAAATCCGGCATCGCCGCGGAGAACTTCCCCTTCTGCACCATCGAGCCGAACAGCGGCATCGTGCCAATGCCCGACCCGCGCCTCGACGCGCTGGCGGCGATCGTCAAGCCGGAGCGGGTGATTCCGACCACCATGGAGTTCGTCGACATCGCCGGCCTGGTCGCCGGCGCGTCCAAAGGTGAAGGCCTGGGCAACAAGTTCCTCGCCAACATCCGCGAGACCGACGCCATCGCCCACGTGGTGCGTTGCTTCGAGGACGAGAACGTCATCCACGTTGCCAACAGCGTCGACCCCAAGCGCGACATCGAGATCATCGACCTGGAACTGATCTTCGCCGACCTCGACAGCTGCGAGAAGCAGCTGCAGAAAGTCACCCGCAATGCCAAGGGCGGCGACAAGGACGCCCTGGCGCAGAAGGCCATCCTCGAGAAGCTCATCCCGCACTTCAGCGAAGGCAAGCCGGCACGCAGCCTGATGAAGAACATGAGCCCCGAGGAGAAAGCCCTGGTGCGCGGCTTCCACCTGCTCACCAGCAAGCCGGTGATGTACATCGCCAACGTCGCCGAGGACGGCTTCGACAACAACCCGCACCTGGATGTGGTCAAGGCCATCGCCGAGGAAGAAGGCGCACTGGTGGTGCCGGTGTGCAACAAGATCGAAGCGGAGATCGCCGAGCTCGACGACGGCGAGGAGAAGGACATGTTCCTCGAATCCCTCGGTCTGGAAGAGCCCGGCCTGAACCGCGTGATCCGCGCCGGCTATGAGCTGCTGAATCTGCAGACCTACTTCACCGCCGGGGTCAAGGAAGTCCGCGCCTGGACCGTCCGCGTCGGCGCCACCGCGCCGCAGGCCGCCGCGGTGATCCACACCGACTTCGAGAAAGGCTTCATCCGCGCCGAGGTCGTCGCCTATGACGACTTTATCCAGTACAACGGCGAAGCAGGTGCCAAGGAAGCCGGCAAGTGGCGCCTGGAGGGCAAGGAATACATCGTCAAGGATGGCGACGTGATGCACTTCCGCTTCAACGTCTGAGCCGCTCCACAGCTACCGGCGCGAGCCTCCGACCCCCAGGGGTCCGGAGGCTTTTTCATTTGTGCGACCAGGCGCCCCGCCGGACGACACCAACACCCGAGAACGCCGACTCAGCGCCCTACCCGCCCAGCCACCGCACTAGTAGCAGCACCACGCGCGGGGCAAGACCGGTGGCCCCGTCAGCTCGACGTAGAGCCGAGTGGCCAAAGCCGAGCATGCAGACTGAGCAGCGGCATCGCCACCACCGAACGGGGCCGATACACGCCAGCGCTTCGGGAGCCACTCACGGATGTCCCCGGTGCGGTGCTTCAGCGCATTTTCCATATACTCTATAGGGTATATAGTCGGCATGACCATCCAATTCAGTTCACAGGAATTTCGCCGATGAAAAGCGCGCACGATCTGGTCGCCGAGGCCAAGGCCCATATCCATGAAATCGATCTGCAGGAAGCGGAACAGGCGATCCGTGCGGCGGATGCGCTGATCGATGTCCGCGAGCCGGATGAGTTCGTCCAAGGGCATATCCCGGGCGCGGTCAACATCCCCCGCGGCCTGCTTGAGTTCAAGCTCAGTGCCACCCAGGAACTGGCGCCCCGCGACCTGAAGCTGGTGCTCTATTGCAAGACCAGCGGCCGCGCCGCACTGGCGGCCGCCAGCCTCAAGCAAATGGGCTACCTGCAGGTCAGCTCGATCAGCGGCGGATTCGACGCCTGGGCCGAGGCCGGCAAGGCTGTACAGCAGACGAGCCTGCCCTCGTTCGAGTGAAGCGCCGCTCCACGACCCGGAATACCCGCGGCTGAACCTCGCCTGGCAACGGCGCAATGCGCTGAGCCTATTGCGCCGTAACGAATAGGTACACCTGCCACCTTGATCTTCCGTACTCGGCCTCGCGGTGCCCTGCTCACCTGTAGGGTGGATTAGCCGCCACGCGCCGTAATCCACCAGGGCGGTGGCCGAAAAACCACTGCGCCACGCGCGCACCCGCGGGTAGCCGTGGCGCAACGCGCTGGGCCTAGTGCGCCCTAACCGAAGGCGTTGACCAGGAGATGCCGACCTACTGGCAACGCTTGCAGGTGCTCAAACCAAGCAGCCGGTACGCCGGACAGAAACTGAACAGCCCGGTGGCCAGCGGCACCACGCCGATCCAGCCCCAGAGGCCGATGACGCCGAACAGGCTCAGTGCGATGAGCAGGATGCCTGCGACGACGCGCAGGGCACGATCGATGGTTCCGATGTTGGCTTGCATGTTGACCTCCCGGTCAGTGGTTGCGCTGGCGTTCCAGCGCGGTGAACAGCAGCATCCCGGCGAGCATCGCCGCGACGAAAAGCATGGCCTGCCAGTGGCCGGTCAACAGGATCGCCACGCCCGGCCCCGGACAGATACCGGCGATGCCCCAGCCGATGCCGAAGACCAGGCTGCCGAGAATCAGTCGCCGATCCAGCTCGCGCTTCTGCGGCAACTGCATCGGAGCGCCCAGCAGCGAACGTGACTGGCGTCGAGCCCAGGCAAAAGGCAGCAGCGCCACGGCGATGGCTCCGCCCATCACCAGCGCCAGGGAAGGGTCCCAGGCGCCGGCAAGATCGAGAAAACCCAGCACCTTGGCCGGGTTGGCCATACCGGCCAACAGCAGGCCGATGCCGAAGATCAGTCCGGCGAAGAATGCGATCAGCTTGCGCATGCTCAGGCCCCCAGCAGATGACGGATGACATGGACGGTGGCAAACCCGCTGGCCATGAACGCCAGGGTCGCCACCAGCGAGCGCGCGGACAGCCGCGACAGGCCACAGACGCCGTGCCCGCTTGTACAGCCGGAGCCATAGCGGGTACCGATGCCCACCAGCAGCCCGGCCACCAGCAGACCGAGCCAGCCGGTCTGGAATTCGATCCGTGGCAGCAGCGTCACCAGTCCCCACAACAGCGGCGCCAGCAGCACGCCGAGAACGAACAGCGCACGCTCGCCACGGCCCTCGCGCACGCCGTCGAGCAAACTGCCGATGACGCCGCTGATCCCGGCGATACGCCCGTTGCAGATCACCAGCAGGCTCGCCGCCAGGCCGATCAGCGCGCCGCCCGCCAGCGAACTCCAGGGGGTGAAGTTGGCCCAGTCGATCGTGATCATGACTTGCTCCCGCAGAACAGTTCATAAAGGGTTCGAATGACCGCCAGCGCTTCGGGGCTGCTGATCCGGTAATACACCTGCTTGCCCTCGCGGCGCGTTTCCACGCAGCCTTCGCGGCGCAGCACCGCCAACTGCTGGGATAGCGTCGGCTGACTGATGCCGAGCATCGCCTCCAGCTCACCCACGCTGTACTCGCCCTGGCTGAGCTGGCAGAGCAGCATCAGCCGGTCGCTGTTGGCCAGGGTCTTGAGCAACTGGTGGGCAGCGTCGGCATTGGCACGCAGCTGCTGCAGGTCTAGCGTTTCGGTCATGGGAAAGTCCGGATACACTTAAACAATTAACAATATATATTTTTATATATTGAAAGTGCGCAGCACACAAGCCCCGCTGCAAAACACCCGTTCTCAGGAGGTCCGAATGAGCGACTGCTGCAAGGGAAACTGCTCGTCCGCCGACCGGCCCGCCGCCGACGAATCTGCCTCCGCCAGCGCGCAGTGGTCGAGCCGCTTCCGCGTCGCGCGCATGGACTGCCCGGCGGAAGAACGGCTGATCCGCCTGGCCCTGCAGCAGAGTCCCGGCGTGTGCGGGCTGAGCGTCGATCTGCAGCAGCGCGAGCTGCAGATTCGTCACGACGGCCCGCTCGAGCCGATCGCCGCACGCCTGGCGGCCCTGAATCTGGACAGTACCTTCCTCGACACCCGCGCCGCCGAGGCATCGATTGAAGCGTCCGCCAAGCAGACTGCAGGGGAAGCGCGGGTACTGAAATGGCTGCTGGCGATCAACGCGCTGATGTTCGTCGTCGAATTCGGCGCCGGGCTGGCGGCCCGCTCCGCCGGCCTGATCGGCGACTCGCTGGACATGTTCGCCGACGCCGCCGTGTATGGCCTGGCGCTCTACGCGGTCGGCCGCAGCCTGCAGCTGCAGTTGCGCGCCGCTCGCGTCGCCGGGGTGCTGCAGATGCTGCTGGCGCTGGGCGTGCTACTGGAGGTCGTGCGACGCGCAGTCTACGGCAGCGATCCGGTCTCACTGGCGATGATGCTGGTGGCGCTGCTCGCCCTCTGCGCCAACCTCACCTGCCTCGCACTGCTCGCCAGGCACCGCGGCGGCGGTGCGCACATGCGCGCCAGCTGGATATTTTCTGCCAACGACGTATTGATCAACGTCGGCGTGATCGTCGCCGGCGCGCTGGTGGCCTGGACCGGCTCGCACTACCCGGATCTGATCATCGGCAGCCTGATCGGCCTGCTGGTCCTCTACGGCGCACGACGGATACTCGCCCTGCGCAGCTGAATCGCCGGGGCAGTTCCCGAAAACATCGCCAGGCTGCGCGCAGCCTTACCGTCACCCACGGCGCAATGCGCTGCGCTTATTGCGCCCTACGGAGACGGCGACCTCATGCACTCGTAGGGTGGATTAGCCGCGAAGCGGCGTAATCCACCGCGGATGCCTGCGACAGGCAGAAGCCTGACGGGCCGTGGGGCGTAAGCGGGGTCGTCCCCGACATCGAGAAGCACAGAAACCCCGCTGCGTCCGCAGCGTTGAGCCTCGCGATGCTCGGCACCAACCTACGGTGGCTCGTTGCATTCGTAGGGTGGATTAGCCGCGAAGCGGCGTAATTCACTGCGGATGCCTACGAACCGGGCTCTTCCTGTTCACGCCGCAACAAGGTCGCCTTGCGCTCGACACCCCAGCGGTAGCCGGACAGGCCGCCGTCGGCACGCACCACGCGGTGACAGGGAATCGCCACCGCCAGCCAGTTCGCCGCGCAGGCGCCGGCCACCGCGCGGCTCGCGGTGGGCACGCCGATCTGCCGGGCGATGTCCTGATAGCTGGCGGTGGTGCCCGGGGGAATCTGTTGCAGCGCCTGCCAGACTCGCTGCTGGAACAGGCTGCCGCGAATGTCGAGGGGCAGCTGCAGACCCAGCCCCGGCGCCTCGACCATGCCGATCACCTGCGCCACCCAGCCCTCGAATTCGGCGTCGGCACCGACCAGCTCGGCCTGGCTGAAGCGCTGCTGGATCTGCTGCACCAACGGCTCGGGCGCATCGCCCAGGAGGATGGCGCAGACGCCCTTGGCACTGCAGGCGACCAGGATCGCGCCCAGCGAACACTGCCCGACGGCGAAGCGGATACGCTGCCCACTGCCACCCTCGCGATACTCGCCGGGACGCATGCCGAGCAGACCCGGCGCATCTTCATAGAGTCGGCTGCTGGAACCGAAGCCGGCGTCGTAGAGTGCCTCGGTCACCGCGGCGCCCTGCTCCAGCCCCAGGCGCAAACGCCTGGCACGCCAGGCCCGCGCATAACCCTTGGGCGTCACGCCGGTGACGCGGCGGAACAGCCGATGAAACTGCCAGGGACTCAGGCCGGCGGCTTCGGCCAGGGTGGCCAGGCTCGGCTCGCTCGGCGCCTGCTCGATCTGCCGGCAGGCCCGCGCCACGCATTCGGCGCCGCGCTCTGCCGCCGGACGATAACCCGCGGCCTCGGCCAGCTCGGCGCTGTCGAAGAATTCGATGTCACGCGGATCGGGCGGGCACTCGTCCGCCCCCGGCCACAGGTAGACGCCGCGTCCTCGCGACGCATAGACGAACCCGCCCGGTATGGCACCCGGGCCGGCGGCCTGCAGCGCCTGCCAGCGCGGGTCCTGCTCGATGGGTAACACAGGCTGCAGACGCGTCATGGCACTAGCCTCAGAAGAGTGGACTGCCTCAGTCTGCACAACCGGGCAGCGCAGCGAACTCCGTTTCTTGCAGCCGTCATTCAACGCGGCGGCACCCGCCACAGATACCAAGCCGCAGCCGAGCGCTGCGGGCTCCATGGCTGACCGAGCGCGGCCAACGCGCCAGGCGTCGGCTGCCGCTCCAGCCCCTTGAGCTTGCGATACCCCTCGCGCACGCCGAAGTCGTCGACCGGGAGGATATCCAGTCGCCCCAGACTGAAGATCAGCAGCATCTCCACCGTCCAGCGACCGACGCCGGGCAGCTGGGTCAGACGCGCCACCAGCTCAGCGTCGTCCATCTCGCGCGCGCCGGCATTGTCCGGTACCAGTCCGTCCAGCCGCGCTTGCGCAATCGCCAGCAGACTCTGCACCTTGCGTCCGGAAAACCCGCATGCACGCAGCTGCCCGTCCTCCAGCGCCAGCAACTGCTCCGCCTCGGGAAATGCCTGCGCGGGAAACAGCGCCAGCAGCCGGTTGACGATCGCTTCGGCGGCGCGTCCGTGCAGCTGCTGGTAGGCCACCGCTCGCACCAGCGCCTCGAAGGGTTCGCGCGCGGGATGCAGCTCGATCCGGCAGGGGCCGACCTGTTCCACCAGCCAGGCCCAGTCATCATCAAGCTGCGCCAGCTGCTCGCCGGCCCGTTCGAATGCTGCCGCGGTTTCGTCCATCTCAGAGCGCCTTGCGAAAGGTCAGATTGATCCGCTGCTCACCCAGCAGCGGATGCCAGCCCGGTTTGAGCGGACGCACGCCGTGAAAGCGCAACCGATCCACCCCGCCCCAGACCAGCACATCGGCATGCTGCAGCAACACCGGCTGCTGCCGCTCGGCGCGCGTCGCCCCGCCGAACAGAAACACCGCGGGAAGCCCCAGCGAGAGAGACACGATGGGCTGCGCCAGGTCCTGCTCGTCCCGATCCTGATGCAGCGACAAGCGCACACCCGGCAGATAACGATTGATCAGGCAGGTGTCGGGCGCAAAGTCGGCAAACCCTGCTTCCAGTGCCGCGCGCTCGGCAAGCTCGGCTAAAACGGGCGGCATCGCCGGCCAGGCCCGGCCGCTCTGCGGGTCGCGCGACAGATAGCGGTAACCGGCGGCGCTGCTGGTCCAGCCCAGTCCGCCGCAACTGCTGGTGGCCACCGCCATGCGCTGCCCGCCGGGTGTGTACATGTGTCGCAGTGGCGCATCCGCCAGCACCGCCTGTACCGCGGCGAACACCTCGGCATCATGCTCTCGCGCCCAGCCGCGCAACACCCAGGCCTGCTCGCCCAGCCGCTCGCGCCCCACCGGGGCAAACTGCGGATCGGCAAACAGATCGGGGGTCGCGCCACGGCCGTCGGAGGACATCCGCCTACCTCGCTGAAGAAAAGGCCCGCAGTATCGCGCCGAAGCACCCGCCGCTACCAATCGAGCTCGGACGAAAGGCCCCACAGGCCTCTCCAACCACTCGGCGGAATCACAACCTAAGCATCTGAAACGACTGGATTTGATCGCTTGACAGGCGCAGCCGACCCGAGAATAATGCGCGCCCATTGGCTACATAGCTCAGTTGGTTAGAGCGCAGCATTCATAATGCTGATGTCCCAGGTTCAAGTCCCGGTGTAGCCACCAAACACATCAAAGGGTTAGCTTCGGCTAGCCCTTTGTCGTTTCTGGGTAGTGACTACGAAGATGACTACATCTCGACCACTTGGCCGTTTCAGGCTGTCCAGGGATCTACCAGACCCACGCCAAGCGGCTCTAGATGGCGAGTGTTGCGCGTAGCAACCATTGCATCGTGCAGCCGGCCGATAGCTGCAATCTGTGCATCCGCCATCTCTACTACCCTTCCCCGCGCTTCACTCTCCGCCGCAATCTCTGCGTAATGCACCGCCGCGTCTGCATCGAAAGGAAGAATGTTGCCTGCGAAGTCTTCATCAAACATCGCCGAGGCCATATCCAGCAGACCTTGCTTGCGCTTGCCGTCCGGCATTCGGGCAATGCCATACAGAATCTCAGCCACGGTGATGGCGCAAATAGCCAATTGGTTGGCCGGCTGAGCATCTACCCAGGCTAGAACCCGAGGATCTGGCTTGGATCGCATGAGCTCAAACAGCACGTTGGTATCGAGCAGGATCATTCATCAAAGCTCGCAGCGCGGGCTTTGTCCTTGCGCTCAGGCGCCGGCAGATCCACACCACCCACGGCCGCAAATCGGGCATGGATACGGCTACCCAGGCCACCGCGTTTTTCCTGACGGGAGAGAGCCTGGCGAATGATCATGCGCGCCTCTTCTTCCATGGAACGACCGTGGCTGGCAGCTACTACGCGAAGCTGTGCCTTGAGCTCGTCATCCAGGTTACGAATCGTGATGCTAGCCATACCGCCCTCCGATGATTCCAGTGCAATCATTGATAGCATAACCGTGCACCATACGGCATGGCCGCTTTGCTGCAACGGGGCAAGACGCAGAGGAGACTCCAGATGATCCGGCGACAGGTGCGCATAGCGTATGGTTATCGTGATCGCGCTGTAGACCGCCGCGGGAGATCAACTCATTGATTGATCCTCTAACGGGCGACTTTGTTACTGCCATGACCTTCGACGACCACCTGTTCGAGCTGACCCGAGTCGACCTTTCGTTGACCAGGAAGGTGTTGACCATTCACGCGCGGCGGCCCACAGATGAAACCGCCGCAAATCAAAAGAGCGCTGGCTGAACGCCCCATAAGCCTGTCAGGCGCTACGTCCGACCCAGACGAGGTTCTTCTCCAACAGGATCGCCTCTCCGCTCCAGCGGTAGGCGCAAAGTTTGGCGTGCCTGGGATCAGCACTCGCGATGCTGTAGTCCAGGCATGCGATCTGATCGGTCAGAAGGGTGGGCGTGCCCCTCATCCAGTAATGGCCAATGAACAATGGCTTGGCGCCGTCATAGCCAGGCTGCAGATCGGCCGGTATCGGCTCGTGGGGAAGTTGCTCGATGACGGCCGGCGAGACCATCGCCAGATCCCGATAGGTCAGCTGCGCGCCCTCCTGCCACCAACGCGTCCGCGTGCTGGAGCGCGAGTGCCCGTCCTTATCCTTGAAACGCACACCGACCGGCAGCGGTATTTCCATTCCCTTGAGGAGCACTTCCACCGCCTCAAAGGCCTCGGTCCCCTCATTGCACACGGCCTGCCAGGCACCCGGCAGTATCCGCGCCTGCTCATCAAGGTACTCTGCCAGTGCCTCAATGTGTCGCGGGTGCCAACAGGCGTGAATAACGCGCAGCCCCTTGATATCCAGGTAGAGCGGTAAGGTTCTGAACCATTCGATTGTCTGCTGATGCTGTTCGGAGTTTTCTCCTACCTGGGCCAGGAAGGCCTGGTGCTGGACGCGGTTCTTCTCGGAATGGCTGCGCAGGAAACTGCCCGCCAGGCCTTCGTGCGGGGTAGCCCAGGCAACGGCGTTGAATTCATGGTTGCCCATGACGGCCAACGCATGACCTGCCTCGACCATGCATCGGGCAATCCGGACGGTTTCACCCTGCTCGGGGCCCCGATCGACGAAATCGCCGAGGAATATCACCTTGCGTTCAGGGTGCTGCCAGGTGCCTGCGTGGTCGCGGTAGCCGAGTTTGTGCAACAGACTTTCGAGTGCAGATGCGTAGCCGTGAATGTCCCCGATCAGGTCGTACATCTGATTCTTCCTTGATAAAGCTGATAAACAGAACCCATCTTAATCCTAGGAGATGCCCTCATAGGCACTGCGGCGTGCGGAAGCCGGGTTCGGCGCATCGCTGGCTGGAACAACAAAGGGCGCCTACACAGGGCCCGATGTGTTTTTTGAACCACGACAGACCTGACCAGGTGCGGTTGGCTTGCCAGCTCCGGCGGCGGCTCTACCTCCCAGCACTCCCCCGCGCCTCCAACCCCTTCAACAACGCGCGATGAAACTTCTCCGGCGCCTCGACCTGTGGCGAGTGGCCCAGTTCCGGCCATTCGATCAGGGTGGCGTTGGGGATGGCGGCGGCGGTCTTGCGGCCCAGTTCGGGGTATTGGCCCAAGTGCTTGACGACGTCTTCCGGGGCGCGGTTGGCGCCGGGGGCGGTGCGGTCCTTGCCGCCGATCAGCAGCAAGGTGGGCGCCTTGATCGCCTGTAGCTCGTGCACCACCGGCTGGGTGAAGAGCATCTCGGCGGTCTGCGCCTGGTTCCAGGCCACCGCTTCGCGGCCCGGCCCCTGGTACATGCCGTTGGCCATCTGCACCCAGCGGTCGTACTCGGGCTTCCAGACGCCGTTGTAATAGAACTTCAGCTGGTAGTTCTTGATGCCCTGGTAGCTGGTCTTCAGCTCGTTCTGGTACAGCGTGTCGATGGTGGCGTAGGGCACGCCTGCGGCCTGCCAGTCTTCCAGGCCGATGGGGTTTGCCAGCACCAGCTGCTCGACGCGGTCCGGGTACTGCAGGGTAAAGCGTGCCGCCAGCATGCCACCCATGGAGTGCCCGAGCAGAGTGACCTTGTCCAGCTTCAGCTCATCGAGCAGCGCGCGGGTGTTGTCGGCCAACTGGGCGAAGCTGAACTGGTAGCCGCGCGGCTTGCTGGATTTGCAGAAGCCGATCTGGTCCGGCACCACCACCCGGTAACCGGCCTTGTTCAGCACGCCAATGGTCTCTTCCCAGGTCGCGCCGCAGAAGTTCTTGCCATGCAGCAGCACCAGCGTGCGGCCGTTGGCCCCGGTTGCTGGCGGCACGTCCATGTAGGCCATGGACAGCGTCTGCTGCTGCGAGGAAAGCGCTAGGCGTTGCACCGGATGCGGATAGTCGAAACCTTCCAGCTGGGCGCCGTAGGTCGCGTCTTCATTGGCAAAGGCAGGTAGCGCGGCGAGCAGGCTGGTCAGGCCGATAAAGACGGCGGTTCGTTTCACGGGCGGCTCCTGAGGCGAGCGGATGGAAGGCCGGGAATATAGCAACCGCATCGGTGCGGCCGGTCTGCGGCCTGGTTGCGGGATATGACCGGGGCGACCGAGCAGGGTTTCTCGGCGCGGGCGCCCTGCCCCAAAGCTTGGCTGCCTCGCCCTTGGCTTCGTTGCGAAGCCCCTCCGTCAGGATCAAGCAGCCCACCCGGACGCCGACAATCCGCTACGCGCCGAGAGCCACGCCGGCGCCTTTGCTCTCATCAGGCTCAGGCGTGACCGGGCACGCCTGTAGGTTCAGGTTTCGAAACTCTGCTCCATCAGGCTGATGCGCCGACGCAGTTGCTCGACATGCGCGCGCTCGGCACGCAGGCCACTGAGCAGCGCACGCCGGTCGGCATCCAGGGTCGCGCGCTGTTCGATCTGGCGCTGCAGGCCGGCATCGCAATGGCGCAGCGCCTGGCGCAGACCGAGGATGCGCAACTGCTGCACCAGCAGTATCAACAGCAGCCAGGCGAAGGCGAGCAAGGCGCCACCGAGCATGATCCAGAGGTGATTCATGGTTCCCATACGGGAGCCCTCCGAGAAACCGACAACGGGTCGCCAAACTATGTCCAGTTTGACGACAGGTCTAGCATGGTTACGTATACAGGTAAGCTTTTCGCACAGACCCCGCAGCCTTTTGCGCGCGAATGAAAAGCGGCAAATTCACATGGATGCGCAAAGACGGGACGGCGGTAGCTGGCCAAGAAAAAGCGCGGCAATGATAGCCCTAAGCCATCAGTGCATTTTGGCGACGGGTTCGCGCTTGGGTACGGCTCAGGCGCCGTTCAGCGCCTCGATTACACCGTCGGTGATCCGGCGCGTGGTATCGACGCCAAAGTCGGTCGGCGCGCCGCTTTCGAGCAAATGCTGTACAGCCTCTTCGAGGCGGTCGGCGAGATCGCCACGCTGCCAGTGATACCTCAGCAGCAGTGCCAGGCTGAGGATGCTGGCCAGCGGATTGGCCCGGCCGCTGCCGGCGATGTCCGGCGCGCTGCCATGCACCGGTTCGGCCAGGGCGATGTCATCGCCCCAGTTCAGCGACGGCGCCATCGCCAGGCCGCCGCTCCAGTGGCAGGCGAGGTCGGAGAGGATGTCGCCGAACAGGTTGGTGGTGACGATCAGGTCGAAGTCGTCGGGCCGCTCCACCAGCTGCAGGGCGGCAAGGTCGACCAGGCGTTCGTCGAGGACGTCGCCCCAGCCTTCGCCCATCAGCAGGTCGCGGCAGCTGTCGCGGAACAGCCCGCAGGACAGCGGCAGCACGTTGGCCTTGTGTACCAGCGTGATGCGCCGCGCCTTGCGCTGGCTGGCGATCTGGCTGGCGCGGCGGGCCAGGCGCTGGCAGGCGGCGACGCTGACCACTCGCTCGGCAATCGCCACGCCCGGCGCTTCCAGATGTTCGCGGCCGCTGTACAGGCCCTCGCTGTTCTCGCGCAGGATGACCAGGTCGACACCCTGGCGACTGGAGACTTTCGGCCAGCTGCGCACCGGACGCAGGTTCACGCTCAATTGCAGTTGCTGGCGCAGCTGAACGATGGGACTGCGATAGCCATCGACCCGCCGCGCCGGCGAAGATACCGCACCGAACAGGCCGGCGCCGCAGTCGCGCAGGCTCTGCAGGGTGGCCTGCGGCAACGCCTCGCCGGTCTCGCGAAAACAGTCCCAGCCGGCCCGCGCCGGCACCACCTGCAGCTGCGGCAGCAACTGACGCAGCACCTCGATGGCAGCGGGCACCACCTCACGGCCGATGCCGTCGCCCTCGATCACGCAGAGTCTGTACATGGTCACCTCGCCGGCGTTCGGGTTGCCAACAGCAGACCAGCAAAAATCAGCGTCGCTCCCAACCAGTGAAAACTCTGCAGCTGCTCGCCCAGCAACAACCAGCCGAGCAGCGCGGTGAACACCGGCATCGAGTAGCTGCTGAGCGCCGCGCGGCTGGCGCCGAGCACCCGCACGCCGTGGTTCCAGGCGAAGTAGGCGAACAGCGAGGCGAACAGCGCCGTGTAGCCGATCGCCGCCAGCGCCGTCAGATCGAGCGTGAAGCCGCCGACCTGGCTGTGCTCGAACAGGTAGAACGGCAGCAGCAGCGGCACGCCGAGCAGCATGGTCATGCCCAGCAGGCTCAGCGGCGGCAAATCGATCCAGGCGCCCCAGCGGCGCAGCAGCAGGCTGTACAGCGCCCAGTCGAGCACCGCCAGCAGCATCAGCAGGTCACCACGGTTGAAGTTGAGTTGCGCCAGGTTCGCCGGCTCGCCCCGGGCGATCAGCCAGAGCAGGCCGAGCGCGGCAATCGCCAATCCCAGCCAGGCGCGCCGGGTGGGCCATTCGCCGAGCAGCAGCCCGGCGCCGATGAAGGTCGCCAGCGGCAGGCAGGTGCTGACCAGGGTGATGTTGATTGCCTCGGTGTTCTGCGCGGCGCTGTAGAGCAACGAGTTGTAGGCGCTGATGCTCAGCCCGGAAAGCACCAGCAGGCGCCAGCCGGCATGGCGGATCGCCACGCGCCGACGCCACAGCGGCACGGCAATGAACGGCAGCAGACAGGCCAGGGCCAGGCACCAGCGCCAGAACGCCAGGCCCAGCGGCGGAATCTGCCCGTGCACCGCGCGCGCCACCAGGGCGTTGCCGGCCCAGCACAGGCTGCCGGCAAACAGCCCGAGCCAGGCCAGCCGCGCCGCGCCCGTCACGCCGCCCACGGGCACTGCGCAGCGAGGTACATCAGGCCAGCGGACGCAGACGGTACTGCGGCGGCAACTGGTCGAATCCGCTGACGGTGACGTTGAGGTCCTTCCACAGCCCGTCCTTGATGCCGTAGATGCAGCCATGCACGGAGAGCGCCTGGCCCCGGTGCCAGGCGTTCTGGACGATGCTGGTATGGCTGACGTTGGCGACCTGCTGAATGACGTTCAGCTCGCACATGCGGTCGACCCGTTCCTCTTCGGTGGGCAGCGTGGCCAGGTGCTCGCGGTGCTCGTAGTAGAGGTCGCGGATGGTCCGCAGCCAGCCGTCGATCAGGCCCAGCTGGCGGTCCTGCATCGAGGCGCGCACGCCACCGCAGCCGTAGTGCCCGGTGACCAGGATGTGCTTGACCTTGAGTACGTCGACCGCGAACTGGATGACCGACAGGCAGTTGAGGTCGGTATGCAGGACGACGTTGGCGACGTTGCGGTGGACGAACAGATCGCCCGGCAGCATGCCGACGATCTCGTTGGCCGGCACCCGTGCGTCGGAGCAACCGATCCACAGGTATTCCGGCACCTGCTGCTTGGCCAGCTTCTCGAAGAATTGCGGATCTTCTTCCTTGATCGCCTCGGCCCAGCGCACGTTGTTGTCGAATAGATGCTGCAGCTCGCTCATGCGGTTTCTCCCGAAATCGATGCGCACCATAAGGAGCACGCGGGGCCTTTGACAAGCCGCCCGTGCCAGCGGTCACACCCGGACGGCGGAACCGCGGCCGTCGGCGGCAGTGGAATCTTTGCGCCAGGCCGACAGTCCACCGGGCATCAGTCGCCTCCGCGGAGCACAGCATGAACAAGCACAATCCCGTCAGCAAACCGATAGACGACATCCAGGACCGCATGGGCTCGATGGAGCCGTTGGACTTCGACAAGAGCGAACCGCAACGGCGGATCGGCGACGCCGCGCCGGAGCAGGAACGCCGCTTCTCGGATCAGCGCGTGCGTGAGGCCGGCATGACCGGCGCCTCGATGCCGGACCATCAGCCGACCGACGACGATCTCAGCCCGGAAACCCTGATCGACGAAGACGGCGCTCGCTCGCCGCGCGAGACCGGTGATGACGGTGGCCCGCTCGACCGTCGCGTACGCCTGGTGGGCGCCGCCGAAGCGGGCGCCGGGCGTGGCCTGGACGAAGCCGAACTGGCGCGCATCGATCCGCTGGACGGCAAGCCGCCGGCCCAGGCGGGCGACCAGCTGGATGAGGAAGGCCTGCTGGAACAGGACGATACGGTGCTGGATGACCAGGAGCTGGCCGGCGACGCCTTGCTCGATACCGGCCGTGATCGCACCACGGTACCGCCGGAGAAGAGCTGACGCCCTCAGCTCGATTCGGCAGGGGGCTCGGGCGGCGCCAGCAATGCCAGGGCGAAGCGCGCGCCGCCCAGATGGCGGATCTGCATCGCCTGCCCGGCCGGTGGCGGCTGGTCCAGCTTGAGCAGATAACCCTGTTCGAAGAACTCCAGCACCGGCAGCGGCTGACGATCCACCCGCCGTTGCAGCCAGCCGACCGCACCGACCACCAGTACGCCGGCGATCAGCGGCAGCTGCGGAGTCAGCAGCAGGCTTTGCCACCAGGTCGGGCCGTACAGGGCATGCACCGTCACGCTCCTGGGTCCCAACAGCAGCAGCGCCGCGCCCAGCGCCAGCAACGCGTAGCCGGCCAGCTTGACGAGTACCAGCAGCGCCGACTCGTGGTTGTGCATCTGGTGCAGGCGGTAGGCGTCATCAAAGCCAGGGACACTGATCTCGCAGGGCAGCGCGGCCAGCTGCAGCGGGACCAGTTGGCGGCTCGGGGCTTCCATCGCAGAACCTTCCCTTTCCATCAGTCGAACAACGTGCAGGCCATGACCAGCGCGTCCTCGCGCCCGCCACCGGGTGCCGGATAGTAGTCGCGGCGGCGGCCGATCTCGTTGAAGCCATAGGCATCGTAGAGCCGGAATGCCGCCTGGTTGCTCTGGCGTACTTCGAGAAAGCACTCGCCCGCCTTGAGTTCACTGGCACGCCGCATCAGATGCTCCAGCAGCGCGCGGCCCAGGCCGCGGCCCTGCGCCGTCGGCGTGACCGTGATGTTGAGCAGATGGGCTTCGTCGAGAATCAGCTGGATGACGCCGTGCCCCACCTGCACGCCATCCTCGAACATCAGCCAGCAGTCGTAGGATTTGAGCCCGTCGGTGAAGATGCCGCGACTCCAGGGGTGACTGTAGGCCGCGTTCTCGATGGCCAGCACTGCGTCCAGATCGGCCAGGATCATCGGCCGGAACGACAGCTGACTCATGCGTCCTTCCAACGCGGCATCAGTCGGCGCATCGCCTGCCACAGCTCGGCCTTGCGCTGCGGCTCGTCCATCAGCAATTCCAGCCCCGGCAACGCCCAGGCCGGGCCGACTTCCTCGACGGCGAACTCGCGGCAATAGACGTCTTCATCACGTTCGCCACCGAAGCGGATCGCCGGCAGGCCGATCAGCCAGAGGCAGGCGGCGCCTTCGCGCTCGCGTTGCAGTACCGCCTGCACATAGTCGCGGGCGGAATCCGGGCCCTGGTCCAACGCGCCGCGGTTGAGCAACGGCCAGCGGATCGGCTCGCCATCGCCGACCTGCTGCGGGCTGTCCGGCAGGCCCGCGGCACGCAGCAGATCACGCAGCAGCAGGTAGGCCGGGTCGCGGCTCTGGAACGGATAGCCGGTCGGCAACTCGACCAGCAGCAGGCAACTGCCGGCACGCAGCAGCTGCAGGGCGAAACGCGGTGGTGCGGCCACGGCCGGCTCGGCGACAGGCGCCTCGGCCTCTTCGGCGGCGGGCTCCGGTCTGTTTTGCCCGCGTGCGCTCGGGCGCGGCACTTCGATCTTCGGCCGCAGTGGCGCCACTTCAACTGCCGCCGCATCCACATCGGTGGCCACCAGTGTCGGCGCGACCTCGAGCGGCGCAGACGTCTCGGCCTCGTTCGCAGCCCTGGCCTGGGTTGGCACCTCTACCGGCACCAGCAAGCCGGGCCGCGACGGCGCAGCGAACGGCAGCGCCACCCGCGGCAGCCAGCTGACCACCTGCATGGCGCCGAGATAGACGCGGCGACGCGCTTCGTCGATCACACGCCGTCCGCCTGCGGATGGGCCTTGGTGCCGGCCTGCATCAGGTTCAATGCGTTGATGTAGGCCTTGGCCGAGGCGACCAGGATGTCGGTGTCAGCGCCATTGCCGTTGACGATGCGGCCACCCTTCTCCAGGCGCACGGTGACCTCGCCCTGGGAGTCGGTGCCCTCGGTGATGGCGTTGACCGAATACAGCTGCAGGTTGGCCTCGGACGCGGCGATGGACTCGATCGCCTTGAAGGTCGCGTCCACCGGGCCGGAACCCTGGGCGCTGGCGCGCTGCTCCTGGCCGGCGACGCTGACCACGATCTGCGCCTGCGGCACCTCGCCGGTCTTGCTCGCCACTTCCAGGGTGACCAGGCGGAAATGCTCGGGGGTGTCTTCGGCCAGGGTGTCGGAGACCAGCGCCTGCAGGTCTTCGTCGAAGATCTCGTGCTTCTTGTCGGCCAGCTCCTTGAAGCGGGCGAAGGCGGCGTTCAGCTCCGCCTCGCCACCCAGGACGATGCCCAGCTCGTCGAGCCGCGAGCGGAAGGCGGCGCGGCCGGAGAGCTTGCCCAGCACCATCTTGTTGGTGTTCCAGCCGACCGACTGGGCGGACATGATCTCGTAGGTCTCGCGATGCTTGAGCACGCCATCCTGGTGGATGCCCGACTCGTGGGCGAAGGCATTGGCGCCGACGATGGCCTTGTTCGGCTGCACCGGGAAGCCGGTGATGCCGGAGACCAGGCGCGAAGCGGAGAGAATGTGCTCGGTCTCGATGCGGGTATGCACGTCGAGCAGGTCCTGGCGGGTCTTGATCGCCATGACGATCTCCTCCAGCGCGGCGTTGCCGGCACGCTCGCCCAGACCGTTGATGGTGCACTCGACCTGACGCGCGCCGGCCACCACGGCTGCCAGCGAGTTGGCCACGGCCAGACCGAGGTCATTGTGGCAGTGCACCGAGAACACCGCCTTGTCGGCATTGGGGATGCGTTCGAGCAACTGGCGGATGGTCTCGCCGAACTGATGCGGAATGGCGTAGCCGACGGTGTCGGGAATATTGATGGTACGCGCGCCGGCATCGATCGCCGCCTCGATGATGCGGCAGAGGAAGTCGATCTCCGAACGCCCGGCGTCCTCGCAGGAGAATTCGACGTCGCCGCACAGGCTGCGCGCCTTCTTCACCGCCTTGACCGCTTGGGCGATGACCTCGTCCGGCTGCATGCGCAGCTTGTACTGCATGTGGATCGGGCTGGTGGCGATGAAGGTGTGGATGCGTCCGCTGTTGGCGCCGGCCAGCGCCTCGGCGGCGCGCTCGATGTCGGCGTCGACTGCGCGCGACAGGCTGCACACGGTGCTGTCCTTGATGTTGTCGGCGATTGCCTTGACCGCGGCGAAGTCGCCAGGGCTGGCGATGGCGAAACCCGCCTCGATCACGTCGACCCGCAGGCGCTCCAGGGCCTTGGCGATGCGCAGCTTCTCTTCACCAGTCATGGAGGCGCCGGGGCTCTGCTCGCCGTCACGCAGGGTGGTGTCGAAAATGATGACGCGGTCGTTGCTGCTCATTCCGGGGCTCCTCGAGGCAGGTCGCAGGATCGCTGCGAAGGCGGCAATTGTCGCCGGAAACGGCCGGAGCGCAAAGCGCCGCGCCATGGCTTTTCCCTCTCCCACCGGGAGAGGGTGCCGAAGGCGGGTGAGGGATGCTTCAGGCAACTCGCTGCCGCTTCACGTCAAGCTCCCTGCAGCGCCAGCCCTCCCTCATCCGGCGCTGCGCGCCACCTTCTCCCGCAGGGAGAAGGACAGCTGTACGGCGCCGCGCGGAGAAGACTGCCGGCCGATGCAGTACAATCGCCGGCCTCATCGCCTGGACCCGACACGGCCGACATGATCGAACCCAAGCGCGTACTGCGTGCCCTCGCTGAACACTGGACCCTGCTCGAACCGCTCTGCGAGCGCTTCGACGCCGGCACCCTGAGCCTGGTGGAGCTGCGTAACCAGCTTGCCCTGCAGCTGCCCGAAGGCACACCCGAAAGCGTCACCGCGACCCTGGACCAGTGGATTCGCCTGGACATCCTGGTGCCGGTGGCCAAGAGCCCCAACCGCTTCGAGCTGAACGCCCAGATCCACGACTTCCTTGCCTACCTGCGGCGCGAGCATCGCCTCGGCCTGTGCCTGGAAATCGAGGCCTACCTGCGCCATCTGGAGCGCCTGGCCGGCTATATCCAGGACGCCTTCGAGATCCGCGACGGCAACGACCTGGCGCGCCAGCTGCGCCTGCTCGACATGCGCGTGCGTGACGTGCTGAAGAAGCTCGCCAACGACGAGCAGGCGCTGGTCGGCGTGGCCGAGCGGGCCAAGACCAGCGACCGGCAGATTCCGCTGCGCCAGCGTTACGCCGAAGTGCTGGCGACTTGGGACGAGTACGTCGAGCCGATGATCCAGCTGGTCGCCGCCGACGGCGCCTTCGAGCAGGGTGTGCGCCGCGTCGAACAGGTGTTGCTCAAGCTGCTTGGCGAACAGGCGCGGCTTGGCCAACTGGTCGATGACGACCTGCTGCTGCGCACCCACGCGCGCATTCTGGAAATGCAGACCACCGCCCAGCTGACCCTGCGCAAGGCACGTGAGCTGCTGTTGCCGCTGCGCGAGGAAGCGCGCCGGCACAATGCCGTGACCCGCGGCGCGGCGCTGGCCCTGGCGGCAATCCGCAAGAAGGGCCTGGACGCGGTACCGCAAGCGTCCCTGCCGCTGTTCACCCGGCCGCAAAGCACCTTCCTCGGCAGCGCCAGCCAGGTCGAGGCCTACGTCTACGCCCTGGCGCGCTTCCAGCCCAAGCCGACCCAGTTCCCCCGCGCTAGTGCCGGACGCAAGGGCGCACCGCCGCGCGCGCCGCGCACCGCTCGGGAGATGCTCGAACGCTGCGAGCAGGCCCTGCCGCTGCCGGATCTGATGAGCTGGCTGCTGGAGCAGGAACCCGAAGGCGCCACCGACGAGCTGCTCTACTGGTTCTCGCGCCTGGCCCGCGATACGCGCTTTTCCCGCGACCGCCTGGAACGCCGCGAGTACCTGACCCGGGAACATCGCGTCAGCCTCAGCTCCTTCGCGCTGGTGGCCAATGCAAATGGTTAAGTCCTGCGTAGGGTGGACAACGCCCTACTTGTCCACCAATTGCCCCCTCAAACTCCCTGGCGGAAAGGCCCTGACCGTTCTCCACCGGGCGGCCATCCGTACCACGATGCTTACCTGTGAGCCACGGCCATGAACATCGACCTGAAAGAAATGACCCAGCTGGCGCCGATCTTCCGCGAGCTGTTCAAGGGCTATCACCTCTCGCGCAGCGAGCCGGAGCCCTACGCCCAGCTCAGCAACCTGCAGGACCAGTACCGCGCCCTGTTCAAGGCGCTGGGCTTTGAGCTGGTCTGCGACCCGCGAGGCTTCTACTACTTCGTCCCCGAGCAGGCCGGCGCCCAGGTCAACAAGACCGCCCAGCGCCTGGCGCTGTTCACCTTCATCCTGGTCGAGCACCTGGCAGACCAGGGGCGCGACCCGCTGGCGGTGCTCGATGGCGGCAGCCTGGGTCGTGACGAGTTGCCGGCGCTACTGGAAAAGTACCGCGACCTGTTCGTCCAGGCCGAAGTCACCACCCAGGACGAACTGGAGGAAAAGGTCATCCGCCGCCTGACCCAGCTGGGTTTTGCCGAGGACAGCAATGGCGTCTACCGCTTCCTGCCGCCGATGCACCGCTTCCTCGACGTCTGCCTGTCGGTGCAGCAGGACCGCGACCTGGCCGCCAGCCTGCACAGCAGCGACCTGCCGCTGCCGGCACCGACCCTGGTGGTCGATGACGACGACATCCTGGTGGATGACGAAGAATCCGAAGAGGAAGCCCTGGCGCGCGCCATCGCCGATGAACAGGAGTCGCTTGCATGAGCCAGGAACGCTACGGCATCCGCCGCTTCGCCCTGCTGAACACCGCCGGCTACAGCCTCGGCATCTTCCCGCTGGAGCAGCCGCTGTCGGTGTACGGCGCCAACAACCTGGGCAAGTCGGCGTCGATCAACGCGCTGCAGTTCCCGATCCTGGCGCGCATGTCGGACATGAGCTTCGGCAAGTACAGCCTGGAGCAGTCGCGCAAGTTCTACTTCGCCAGCGACACCAGCTACATTCTGGTCGAGGTGCTGCTGCCGCATGGCCCGCACGTGATCGGCGTGGCCGGGCGCGGCCCGGGCGGCGGTTTCGGCCATCAGTTCTTCGTCTATGCCGGCGAGCTGGACCTTGCGCACTACCAGGACAACGGCGTCTGCCTGCGCCAGCGCGAGCTGTTCAAGAACCTTGGCCAGGCCGGCATCAGCGCCCATGAGGTCAAGCCGGACGAGCTGCGCCGGCTGCTGGTCGGCGGTCACACCTCGATCCCGCTGGACCTGACGCTGATCCCGCTGCGCTCGACCAGCGAGCAAAGCCTGAAAACCTTCCGTGCACTGTTCATCAACCTGCTGCACATGCGCGAGATCACTGCGGCCAAGCTCAAGCAGCTGTTCCTCGATGCCTTCGAGCACAGCCTGCGCTCGGGCAGCGTCGACTACATCGCCGCCACCGAGGAAGCCTTCCGCGACGTGCGCCGCATGGAGCAGGACTACCAGGCGCTGGTGGCTGCCGGCCCGCTGGTCGAAGCCCTGGCCAGCGGCGTGCAACAGCGTGATCTGCTGCGCGGTCGCCTGCACCGGCTCTCGCCGCTGCTCGACAACCTGCTGGGTGCCTGGCAGGACTACGCCGGCGCGCGCAAGGATGAACTGGTCATCCAGGCCGAGCACTACCAGCGCGAGCAGGACGGCATGCAGAGCGAGCAGCGTGCCGGTACCGCCGAACTGATGCGCCTGGAGCGCGAGATCAGCGAGCTGCAGCGCTGGCTCGGCGAGCTGGCGGTGCTGAAGAATCGCTTCGCCCTGGTCGAGGATGCCCGCGGCCTGGAGCAGCAGCTGCTCGCGGCCAAGGACGCGCATGACGAGCTGGCCGGTGCCCTGGCGCAGTCGCGGCAGTTCTCCGCCGGGGATCTGGACGAGCGCCTGCGCGATCTGGAGAAACGCCTGAAATCGGTGAAGCAGCAGCTCGATCACGCCGACAACAACAGCTACTCACGCCTGCGCGAGGAATTCAGCCAGCAGGACGTCGATCGCCTGATGCGCCTGTTCAACGGCCAGCTGTTCAGCCTGCCGCTGGGCGAGAAGGGCATCCAGACCGGGGGCGAGGACTGGGTCAAGGCCGTGGAGGCGGTGCTGGACCGCTTCACCGGCAACACCTTCGAGGTGCCGGGGCTGTCGATCGATCTGTCGAACATCGAGCCGCCAGCACTGCAGGCCCTGGCCGACCGCGCCGCCCTGCGCGACCAGCGCGACCGCTTGGAGCGCGAGCTGCGCCAGCTGAAGACCCAGCAGGCGGTGGCTGCCGACCTGGGCGCGAGCAAGGCCCAGGCCGAGCAGTTGTATCAGGCGGTACTGGACGCGCAGAAGGCGCTGGAAGACTTCCGCCGCTGCCAGACTCTGGCCAGCGAAGAACAGGCCAAGCTGGAGCAACTGGCGGTGGCCGAGGCCGCCCAGGACGAGCTCAAGCGCAGCAGCGATGCCTTCGCCGAGCGCGTGCAGCAGCTCTCCGCCCGGCTGCAGCTGGTCGGCAGGCAGCTGGCCGACCTGGAAGCCAAGGAACGTACCCTGCAGGATGCCCTGCGCCGCCGTCAGCTGCTGCCGGCCGACCTGCCCTTCGGCACGCCCTGCATGGACCCGGTAGACGACTCGCTGGACAACCTGCTGCCGCTGCTCAATGACTACCAGGACAGCTGGCAGGCGCTGCAGCGCGTGGACGGCCAGATCGAGGCGCTCTACGCCCAGGTGCGTCTGAAGGGCGTGGCCAAGTTCGACAACGAGGAAGACCCGGAGCGCCGCCTGCACCTGCTGGTCAACGCCTACGCGCATCGCCAGGACGAGGCGCTGACTCTAGCGAAGGCCAGGCGCGCGGCGGTCACCGATATCGCCCGCACCCTGCGCAACATTCGCAGCGACTACGACAACCTCGAACACCAGCTGGCACTGTTCAACCGCGAGATCAACAAGCGTCAGGTCTCCAACCTGCAGAGCTTCCGCATCGTGCTGGCACCGAACAAGGACGCGCTCAGGCATATCGATCAGATCATCCACAGCGCCGGCCAGTACGAGCAGGGCGAGACCCTCTCGGTGTTCGACCTGCAACAGGGTGGCGATCAGGATGCGAAGAACGAGGAAGCCAAGGAGTACCTGGCACGCCTGGTGGCGGCCAACGGCAACCAGCTTGGGCTGAAGGACCTGTTCGAGCTGGCCTTCGAGATCACCAAGGTCGGCGGCACGCCGGTGATGCACACCGACATTGATGGTGCGGCGAGCAACGGCACCACCATGACCATCAAGGCGCTGACCAACATGTACCTGCTGCTGCACCTGATGGACCGCGAGCAGGCCGGCAAGGTACGCCTGCCCTACTACCTCGACGAAGCAGCCGACATCGACGAGCGCAACCAGCAGGCGCTGATCGAGACCAGCCTGCAGCTGGGCTTCGTGCCGATCCTGGCATCGGTCAAGCCGCAGGTCTCGGCGCAGGTGGCCATCGATCTGGAGGGTGGCACCAGCCCGAGCGGGATCTACATCGACGAGGCGGACTGGAAGTTCATTCGTCCGCGTGAGCACACGCCCGTCGAAATGCCCAGGGAACCGCTGCCGGCGGAGGTGCACTGAACAGAGGCCGCATCAGCGGTCCTTGTTTAACCCGCTATCTCAGCGCTTGGCATCGAGGGGGATCTTCGCTGCCCAGTGCAACCACTCTTCCTGTGCTTCCTCGAACATCGGGAATGTCTGCCCAGGCAACGCCTGATTGCCCATCTGCTCGCCCTCCGGCGTGGCAAAGGCAATGCCGCCCTCGATAAAGGTTTCCAACGATTCGGTGCGCAAGGTCGCCCCCTTGATCAGCCCGAAATCAAAACCGAAGCCACTGGTATTCCAGAAACGGCTGCCGGTGCGTACCAGGGGCGCGTAGCGCGGCTCGATGAGAACGCTGATCAGCACACGGTCGGCGTTCGGCCCCAGTTCGAAGCCGGTCACCCGGCCCACGGCAATCTCACGGAAGGTCACGGGCACCCCAACCTTTATCGAATCGAGACGCGCGGCGCTGAGCACCAGCCGCAGCCCTTCTTCGCGCGGCGCCGCGCCCGGCGCCGCGGGCAAGGCAACGAACTCGAGCTGCTGGGGCATTCCGTCAGGCGCTGGCTGCACCTGCAGATATTGTCCGCTGACCAAGGTATCGAGATTGGCCGTGCGCGCCAGACCGAGCTCCGGGCCCACAACCCAGAACTGCGCACCACGTGCCGCAATACGCTCGGCATGACGGCTGATACGCGTGTCCAGAACCACGCCGCGCAGATCCTCGGTCAGCGCGATCGAGTCGACCTGCCCAACGTCCAGACCTTTGTAGCGCACCGGCGTACCTGCTTTCAGACCGTCGGCACTGTCCATCCGGATACGAATCCGCACGCCGTCCTGAAACGCGGTTGCTCGATCAGCAAACAGTTGAAAGCGCGGGACCTTGTGTTCCTGCGGCGCCGCACTCAAGTCCGGCGTCTCGAAGGCGATGCCACCTGCGAGCAGCGTCTGAAGCGACTCACTCTTGACCTCGATGCCCGATAAGCCGCCGCTCAGACTGATACCACTGGCGTTCCAGAAGCGCGTCGAGCCGTTGACCAGCTCGCTGTACTCCGGCTCGATGTGCACGCCCAGCACCACCCCCTGATTGTCACGCCGCAGCTGGTAGCTCTGCACGCTCCCCACCTTGAGCTGACGGTACAGAACCGGGCTGCCGACCTCCAGCGAGCCCAGGTTGTCGGCAAGCAACACCATATGCAGGCCGGGCGCCTTGAGATCCAGAGGGGGGGCTTTCGCCCGTGCAACAAACTCCCGCTGCGCGGGCTGCCCTGGCTCGCCGGGGCGCATACCCAGGTAGTTACCCTTGACCAATGCTTCGAGACCGGTGATGCCGGCGAGCGAAATGGATGGCCTGACGACCCAGAACTCGCTGCCTTGGACAAGATAGTCCTCGGCTAGCGGATCCATCGCCACCTCGAGCGTCGCCGCGCTGAGGTCCGGCTTCACCTTCAGGTTCTTGACCAGGCCGACCTCGATGCCCTTGTACATCACAGGTGTACGACCTGCCTCTATCCCATCGAAGTCTTTCAGTTCGATCGTCACCTTGATTCCGGCCTGCGCCGAGTCGAAATCCTCATAGAGGCGGAACGGAAGGTTCGGATCGGTAGGAGGACTATCCTTGCGGTGTTCCGGAGTGGCGAAGGCGATGCCGCCAGAGACCAGGCTGGCCAGGGATTCGCTGCGTACCTTCACCCCGCTGAGGCTGGCGTCGACACTGATGCCACTGGCGTTCCAGAAACGCGTGTGCTTACGCACCAGGCCCGCGTAGGCCGGGTCGATGAACACGTAGACTTCGACGGTGGTCTTGTCCTCCGCCAGCTCATAGTCCTTCACCCGCCCGACCTGGATCTGCCGATAGAACACCGGACTGTCACGATTCAGCGAGCCAAGGCGATCAGCCTTCAGCGTGAGGTGCAGACCCGGCTGGGTCTCAGATATCGGCGGCGGCTCGTTGAGCGCGGTAAAGCGCTCGCTCGGCTCACCATCGCCGGGGCTGACCGCAATGTAGTTGCCGGACACCAGCGTTTCCAGCCCGGTGATGCCGGCAAGACTGACACTCGGCTTGACCAGCCAGAAGCGCGTATTGCTGCGCAGGTTGTCGCGAAAGTCCTGATTCATTTCCAGGGTGGCGTAGACACCGCGGCGCTGGCCACGGTCATCCAGACGCATGTCCACAACCTTGCCGATCGACATGCCCTTGTAGATCACTTCGGTCTTGCCGACCTGCACGCCCTCGCCCGTCTCGAAGAACACTTCGACCTTGACGCCGGCCTGGCTGTAGGCCTGCCAGGCGAGCCAGGCGCCGATCAGCAAGGCGATCAGAGGGAGCACCCAGATCGCCGACCAGTTGGATGCGGCTCTTGTCTTGGGCGAAGGCAGTTCAGTCATGGTTGGTTTCCGAATCGGTGTTGTCCCAGATCAGACGGGGGTCGAAGGTAATCGCAGCCAGCATCGTCAGCACCACCACACAGGCAAAAGCGATGGCGCCGGCGCCGGCATCAATGCTCGCCAGGCTGTCGAAGCGCACCAGCGCCACCAGGATGGCAATGACGAAGATGTCGAGCATCGACCAGCGGCCGATCCACTCGATGAAGCGGTACATGAATATTCGTTGGCGGGCTGACATCGGCTGATGTCGCTGTACCGAGTACAGCAGCAACCCGATACCCACCAGCTTGAAGGTTGGCACCAGAATGCTGGCGATGAAGACCACCGCCGCGATCGGCAGCATACCGTGCTGGGCCAGGGTAATGACGCCGGACATGATGGTGTCCGGACTGCCGCGGCCGAAGGAGTTGACCGTCATGATCGGCAGCAGGTTAGCTGGGATGTAGAGAATGGCTGCGGTGATCAGCAGCGCCCAGGTCCTGACCAGGGTGTTGGGTCGCCGCGGATGTACCTTGGCACCGCAACGCGAGCACGCTATTGGCCCCTCATCGGCGGCGGCACGGTTGAGCTGCTGGCACTCCAGACAGACGCGAATCCCTGCATCGATAGCGCGCATCAAGCTCCCTCTTCCAGCGTTTCCCAGATCTGGTGCGGCGACATGGTCACCTCGAGCCAGACTTGTACCAGCAGCAAGGCAATAAAGCAGGCCAAGCCTGTACCCAGACTGAGGTCAGCCAGGTCCGCCAGCTTCACTACAGAAACCAAAATGCCCATCAGATACACCTCGAGCATTCCCCACTCGCGCAGATGGTGGTAGGCCCGGTAGAGCAGCAAGCCAAGTCTGCGCCCTACTCGCCAGCGGATGCTCAACAGCACGCTGAGCTGGCAGAGCAGCTTGAGCAGGGGGATGGCCATACTGCAGAGGAAGACGATCAGAGCAATACCCTGCATACCGCTATCGTAAAGCCCGAGCACTCCGCTCCAGACCGTCTCGTGGCTGGTGCGACCGAGCAGGTTGAGCTGCATGATCGGCAGGAAGTTGGCCGGCACGTACAGCAATAGCGCCGCAATCACCAATGCCAGGCTGCGGCGCACCACCTGCGAGCGATGGTGATAAAGATCGTGCCCACAACGTGGGCACTCCGCCAGTTGGCCCTCGGCAAGCTGGGGCTTGCGCATCAGCAGATCGCACTCGTGACAGGCGACGAGCTCTGTCAGCGCGATCTGATCGATATCAAGAGGAGACTCGGACATTTCCGGGTGCCAGGCGAATTGGGACCGCCATTCTAAACGAGACTTGAAACTGCGACCTGCCGGCCTGCCGGAAAGTGCCCGAGATAGCCGAGAGCGACGCCCAGACTTTTTCCCGCGCAAAGTAAAACCCCGGTTATCTGTCGATAACCGGGGTTTTGGTATAGGTGCTTGACGATGACCTACTCTCACATGGGGAAACCCCACACTACCATCGGCGATGAATCGTTTCACTACTGAGTTCGGGAAGGGATCAGGTGGTTCCAATTCTCTATGGTCGTCAAGCGATTGGGTTGGGAAGCCGCGGTGAGGCGTCTTCCCGAATGGGTATGTGATATGAGTAATTTGTGGTTCGTTGCAAATTTTCGGTTTGTCGACTTCAACCGTCTAACACGCAAATTGTTTGGGTGTTATATGGTCAAGCCTCACGGGCAATTAGTATGGGTTAGCTCAACGCCTCACAGCGCTTACACACCCCACCTATCAACGTCGTAGTCTTCGACGGCCCTTCAGGGAGCTCAAGGCTCCAGTGAGATCTCATCTTGAGGCAAGTTTCCCGCTTAGATGCTTTCAGCGGTTATCTTTTCCGAACATAGCTACCCGGCAATGCCACTGGCGTGACAACCGGAACACCAGAGGTTCGTCCACTCCGGTCCTCTCGTACTAGGAGCAGCCCCTCTCAAATCTCAAACGTCCACGGCAGATAGGGACCGAACTGTCTCACGACGTTCTAAACCCAGCTCGCGTACCACTTTAAATGGCGAACAGCCATACCCTTGGGACCGGCTTCAGCCCCAGGATGTGATGAGCCGACATCGAGGTGCCAAACACCGCCGTCGATATGAACTCTTGGGCGGTATCAGCCTGTTATCCCCGGAGTACCTTTTATCCGTTGAGCGATGGCCCTTCCATACAGAACCACCGGATCACTAAGACCTACTTTCGTACCTGCTCGACGTGTTTGTCTCGCAGTCAAGCGCGCTTTTGCCTTTATACTCTACGACCGATTTCCGACCGGTCTGAGCGCACCTTCGTACTCCTCCGTTACTCTTTGGGAGGAGACCGCCCCAGTCAAACTACCCACCATACACTGTCCTCGATCCGGATAACGGACCAGAGTTAGAACCTCAAAGTTGCCAGGGTGGTATTTCAAGGATGGCTCCACGCGAACTGGCGTCCACGCTTCAAAGCCTCCCACCTATCCTACACAAGCAAATTCAAAGTCCAGTGCAAAGCTATAGTAAAGGTTCACGGGGTCTTTCCGTCTAGCCGCGGATACACTGCATCTTCACAGCGATTTCAATTTCACTGAGTCTCGGGTGGAGACAGCGCCGCCATCGTTACGCCATTCGTGCAGGTCGGAACTTACCCGACAAGGAATTTCGCTACCTTAGGACCGTTATAGTTACGGCCGCCGTTTACCGGGGCTTCGATCAAGAGCTTCGCTTGCGCTAACCCCATCAATTAACCTTCCGGCACCGGGCAGGCGTCACACCCTATACGTCCACTTTCGTGTTTGCAGAGTGCTGTGTTTTTAATAAACAGTCGCAGCGGCCTGGTATCTTCGACCGGCATGGGCTTACGTAGTAAATACTTCACCCTCACCGGCGCACCTTCTCCCGAAGTTACGGTGCCATTTTGCCTAGTTCCTTCACCCGAGTTCTCTCAAGCGCCTTGGTATTCTCTACCCGACCACCTGTGTCGGTTTGGGGTACGGTTCCTAGTTACCTGAAGCTTAGAGGCTTTTCTTGGAAGCATGGCATCAACCACTTCGCATTCTAAAAGAACGCTCGTCATCAGTTCTCGGCCTAGATTTCCCGGATTTGCCTAAGAAATCAGCCTACTACCTTAAACAAGGACAACCAACGCCTTGCTGGCCTAGCCTTCTCCGTCCCCCCATCGCAGTAACTAGAAGTACGGGAATATTAACCCGTTTCCCATCGACTACGCATTTCTGCCTCGCCTTAGGGGCCGACTAACCCTGCGTCGATTAACGTTGCGCAGGAAACCTTGGTCTTTCGGCGTGCGAGTTTTTCACTCGCATTGTCGTTACTCATGTCAGCATTCGCACTTCTGATACCTCCAGCAAGCTTCTCAACTCACCTTCACAGGCTTACAGAACGCTCCTCTACCGCTCACACATAGTGTGAACCCGTAGCTTCGGTGCATGGTTTGAGCCCCGTTACATCTTCCGCGCAGGCCGACTCGACTAGTGAGCTATTACGCTTTCTTTAAAGGGTGGCTGCTTCTAAGCCAACCTCCTAGCTGTCTAAGCCTTCCCACATCGTTTCCCACTTAACCATGACTTTGGGACCTTAGCTGACGGTCTGGGTTGTTTCCCTTTTCACGACGGACGTTAGCACCCGCCGTGTGTCTCCCACGCTGACACTTCCAGGTATTCGGAGTTTGCATCGGTTTGGTAAGTCGGGATGACCCCCTAGCCGAAACAGTGCTCTACCCCCTGGAGTGATACGTGAGGCGCTACCTAAATAGCTTTCGAGGAGAACCAGCTATCTCCGAGCTTGATTAGCCTTTCACTCCGATCCACAAGTCATCCCCTGCCTTTTCAACGGAAGTGGGTTCGGTCCTCCAGTCAGTGTTACCTAACCTTCAACCTGCTCATGGATAGATCGCCCGGTTTCGGGTCTATACCCAGCGACTAAACGCCCTATTAAGACTCGCTTTCGCTACGCCTCCCCTATTCGGTTAAGCTCGCCACTGAATATAAGTCGCTGACCCATTATACAAAAGGTACGCAGTCACCCAACAAAGTGGGCTCCCACTGCTTGTACGCATACGGTTTCAGGATCTATTTCACTCCCCTCTCCGGGGTTCTTTTCGCCTTTCCCTCACGGTACTAGTTCACTATCGGTCAGTCAGTAGTATTTAGCCTTGGAGGATGGTCCCCCCATATTCAGACAAGGTTTCACGTGCCCCGTCCTACTCGATTTCATGACTAAGAGATTTTCATATACGGGGCTATCACCCACTATGGCGGCACTTTCCAGAGCCTTCTATTAATCTCAAAGCCACTTAAGGGCTAATCCCCGTTCGCTCGCCACTACTAAGGGAATCTCGGTTGATTTCTTTTCCTCAGGGTACTTAGATGTTTCAGTTCCCCTGGTTCGCCTCTTGCACCTATGTATTCAGTACAAGATACCCAGCTTATGCTGGGTGGGTTCCCCCATTCAGAGATCTCCGGATCGCAGGTTGTTTGCCACCTCCCCGAAGCTTATCGCAGGCTACAACGTCTTTCATCGCCTCTGACTGCCAAGGCATCCACCGTATGCGCTTCTTCACTTGACCATATAACCCCAAGCAATCTGGTTATAGATTCGTAACGTGAAGACGACATTCGCCGAAAATTTGCGCTTGAACTCACAAATTTTACCTTAGCCAACATAACTACCAGTGAAAGTAATCATGCTGTCTACTTCTATCACATACCCAAATTTTTAAAGAACGATTCTGGTAAAGACCAGAAATCAACACTGACTGCCTTTGCAGCAATGCTCATTTCTGTACTCTAACGAGAGTGGTGGAGCCAAGGAGGATCGAACTCCTGACCTCCTGCGTGCAAAGCAGGCGCTCTCCCAGCTGAGCTATGGCCCCAATGTACTGAAGCCTGCGCCCCGTAACATTGGTGGGTCTGGGCAGATTCGAACTGCCGACCTCACCCTTATCAGGGGTGCGCTCTAACCAACTGAGCTACAGACCCAATCGTCTTCGCAATGAATCAAGCAATTCGTGTGGGAGCTTATGAAGAAGCTGATGTCTTCGATTAAGGAGGTGATCCAGCCGCAGGTTCCCCTACGGCTACCTTGTTACGACTTCACCCCAGTCATGAATCACTCCGTGGTAACCGTCCCCCCGAAGGTTAGACTAGCTACTTCTGGAGCAACCCACTCCCATGGTGTGACGGGCGGTGTGTACAAGGCCCGGGAACGTATTCACCGTGACATTCTGATTCACGATTACTAGCGATTCCGACTTCACGCAGTCGAGTTGCAGACTGCGATCCGGACTACGATCGGTTTTGTGCGATTAGCTCCACCTCGCGGCTTGGCGACGCTCTGTACCGACCATTGTAGCACGTGTGTAGCCCTGGCCGTAAGGGCCATGATGACTTGACGTCATCCCCACCTTCCTCCGGTTTGTCACCGGCAGTCTCCTTAGAGTGCCCACCATAACGTGCTGGTAACTAAGGACAAGGGTTGCGCTCGTTACGGGACTTAACCCAACATCTCACGACACGAGCTGACGACAGCCATGCAGCACCTGTGTCTGAGTTCCCGAAGGCACCAATCCATCTCTGGAAAGTTCTCAGCATGTCAAGGCCAGGTAAGGTTCTTCGCGTTGCTTCGAATTAAACCACATGCTCCACCGCTTGTGCGGGCCCCCGTCAATTCATTTGAGTTTTAACCTTGCGGCCGTACTCCCCAGGCGGTCAACTTAATGCGTTAGCTGCGCCACTAAGTTCTCAAGGAACCCAACGGCTAGTTGACATCGTTTACGGCGTGGACTACCAGGGTATCTAATCCTGTTTGCTCCCCACGCTTTCGCACCTCAGTGTCAGTATCAGTCCAGGTAGTCGCCTTCGCCACTGGTGTTCCTTCCTATATCTACGCATTTCACCGCTACACAGGAAATTCCACTACCCTCTACCGTACTCTAGTCATGCAGTTTTGGAGGCAGTTCCCAGGTTGAGCCCGGGGATTTCACCTTCAACTTACAAAACCACCTACGCGCGCTTTACGCCCAGTAATTCCGATTAACGCTTGCACCCTTCGTATTACCGCGGCTGCTGGCACGAAGTTAGCCGGTGCTTATTCTGTCGGTAACGTCAAAACAGCAAGGTATTAGCTTACTGCCCTTCCTCCCAACTTAAAGTGCTTTACAATCCGAAGACCTTCTTCACACACGCGGCATGGCTGGATCAGGCTTTCGCCCATTGTCCAATATTCCCCACTGCTGCCTCCCGTAGGAGTCTGGACCGTGTCTCAGTTCCAGTGTGACTGATCATCCTCTCAGACCAGTTACGGATCGTCGCCTTGGTGAGCCATTACCTCACCAACTAGCTAATCCGACCTAGGCTCATCTGATAGCGCAAGGCCCGAAGGTCCCCTGCTTTCTCCCGTAGGACGTATGCGGTATTAGCAGTCGTTTCCAACTGTTGTCCCCCACTACCAGGCAGATTCCTAGGCATTACTCACCCGTCCGCCGCTGAATCAGAGAGCAAGCTCTCTTCATCCGCTCGACTTGCATGTGTTAGGCCTGCCGCCAGCGTTCAATCTGAGCCATGATCAAACTCTTCAGTTCAATACTGCTTGGGTTTTGAGAAAACCCTAAACTTGGCTCAGCAATCGCAGTCTCTATCGCTAGAGACGATAAACTCTCGAATTAACGAGTGATTACTTGCGTTGCTGATAATCATCTCGACTACCAGTCTTACATCACAAGCACCCACACGAATTGCTTGATTCAGTTGTTAAAGAACGTTTGGTTAAGTCTTTCGCCTCAACCAAGGCCGCGCATTCTACAGCAGCCTCTTTACTCGTCAAGCTGTTTTCGAAGAATTTTTCGTTTCTTCTCAACCGCTTGCGCTTTCGATCAGCACCAGGCTTCTCGTCAGCGGGAGGCGAATTCTACAGCGTTTCAAACCGCTGTCAACCTCCTCCTTCATCTCGTTTTCGATCGCTCGACTCCGAGACAACCTCAGGATCAAACCACCTCCTGAAGCCCGGCGCATTCTA